>CAVZHY010000007.1:0-528505 GCA_963775235.1 uncultured Alphaproteobacteria bacterium | reverse complement strand
CCACCGGTCCGACCGGCTTTCATCTGACCGCGGCACTGCGCAAGTCCGGCACGCCGGTGCGCGTGGTCGCACGCGAGCGCGGCAAACTCGAACGGCTGTTTCCCGATGCGGCGGTCGACAAGCATCCTGCCGACGTGCTCGACGCCCATCAGACGCTGCGCGCCATCGAGGGCTGCGACCTGGTCTACGACTGCATCGGCCTGCCCGGCGACCAGATGCACCTGCACCCGGTCACCGCCCGCAACATCGCGCAGCGCTCGAGCGCACACGAGCGCGCTGCGTGCAGGTGTCGAGCTATTGGGCCTATTATCCGCAAATTCATCCGACGATGAACGAGCGCCATCCGCGGCGTGGCGGCCCGCCCTGGATCGAGTGGCGGCGCGAGGCCGAGGACATCCTGTTCGCGGCCCGCGCCGCCATCCTGCACCTGCCGGACTTCTACGGGCCATTCGTGCACGTCAGCACCTTGCAGAACGCGCTCTTGGAGGCGGCGCAAGGCCGCACCGTCAATTGGATCGGCAAGCCGGTCACGCCGCGCGAATACATCTACGTGCCAGACGCCATGCGCATCGCCGCCGAGATCGGCCGCAAGCCGGAAGCTTTCGGCGCGCACTGGTGCCTGCCCGGCAGCGGGCCCTTAGCGGGCACCAGTTCGCCGCCCTCGCCGGCCGCCATCTCGGCCACCGCGTGAAGCTGCGCGGCGCCGGCATGACCATGCTGCGGCTGGTGGCGCTGTTCAACAAGGACCTGCGCGGGCTGTTGCAGGTCGTGCCCGACTATATCAAGCCCGTCAGCTACGACGCCGGCAAGCTCACCGCCCTCATCGGCCCGCGAGCCATGACCTCTTACGAGGACGGCATCGCGGCGACCCTCGACTGGCTCGCCCGCGTGCTTCGCCGGCTAACCGTCCGGGCCTCAAGGCCCTTGCCTTCCGGCGCCGCTCCCGCGATTAATGCCGGCCGCAAGGGCGGCTTTCCATATGACCGATTTCAATCCGCTCGCGCTCGACAGCCACAGTTCGCCGATTTCCTCGGGCTGAAGATCACCCACGTCTCGGCCGAACGGGTGACCGCCGAACTGAAAGCGCGCGACGAGCTCAACAACCGCTTCAACATCATGCACGGCGGCGCCATCATGGCGCTCGCCGACAATCTCGGCGGCACCGCCGCCACCGCCAACCTCAAGGAAGGCCAGCAGACCACCACGATCGAGAGCAAGACCAACTTCTTCGCCGCGGTGCCGATCGGCGATGTCGCCTATGCCGAGTGCACGCCGCTGCGCCGCGGCCGCTCCACCATGGTGTGGCAGACCCGCGTGACCCGCGGCGACGGCCGGCTCTGCGCCATCGTCACGCAGACGCAGATGGTGCTCGACAAGCGCAAGTAGGATCACGCGTCGGCGGTGGCCGGCTTCGCCCTGGCCGGCGCGGTTCGCCAGTACGACCCCTACGGCGCACACCACCATCCCGGCGATCGACAGATGATCGAGCCGCTCCCCGAACAGCAGATAGGCGAGCAACGCGGTGGTGGCCGGCACCAGGTAGAACAGGCTGGCGAAACTGGTCGCCGCCGATCGTTTGATCAGCCAGTACATCAGCGCCACCGCGGCAACCGACAGGACGATTACCAGCCAGGCGATGGCGAAGATCAGTTCACCGCTCCAATGGATGACGCGTGTCTCGAAGGCGAAGGACGCGGCCGCGAACAGGCAGGCGGCGCCGATATACTGCACCGTGTTGCCGGCGCGCCAGTCGATGCCGCCGCAATAGCGCTTCTGATACAGCGTACCGAAGGTAATACCGAACAACGAGACGAAGCTCGCCGTCCAGCCCAGCGCCGTGCCCGCAGCCACGATGCGGTGATCGTGCAGCACCATCAGCACGCCGACGAGACCGAGCGCCAGACCCAGCCACTGCAACGGCGTCACGCGCTCGCCCAAGAAGCGGCTGGCGATGGTCGAGGTCAGGATCGGCTGCAGCCCCGGGATCAGCGCAGATATACCGGCTGGCACGCCCTGGCTGATGGCGACGAACACGCCGCCGAGATAGGCGCCGTGCACGAGCGAACCGGCGACCAGACTATGGCCGATAGCGGCCGGGCCCGTTGATGCCCTTCACTGCCTGCGCCAGCGTCGGCCTGGGTGTCACGTAGTGCGAGTTGGCGTAGACCCGCACCGACTTCAGGTCGGCCGACTTCTGCCCGGTCAGCGGGTCGAACTCGACGATCGATTCCACCTCGTCGCCGAACAGCGCGATGCGCCAGGCGCGGTCCTCCAGGTGGGCGGGGAAGAGGTCGATGGTGTCGCCGCGCACCCGGAAGGCACCGCGGCGGAAGTCCATGTCGGCGCGCTTGTACTGCAGCGCCACAAGATCGGCGAGCAACTGGCGCTGGTCGAGGCGCTCGCCGACGTTGATCGAGAACGTCATCGCCGTGTAGGTCTCGACCGAGCCGATGCCGTAGATGCAGGAGACCGAGGCGACGATGATCACGTCGTCGCGCTCCAGCAGCGACCGCGTCGCCGAGTGGCGCATGCGGTCGATCTCCTCGTTGATCGACGACTCCTTCTCTATGTACGTGTCGGTGCGCGGGACGTAGGCCTCCGGCTGGTAGTAGTCGTAGTAGGAGACGAAATACTCGACCGCGTTCTCCGGAAAGAAGCTCTTGAACTCGCCGTAGAGCTGGGCGGCGAGCGTCTTGTTGGGGGCGAGCACCAGCGCCGGCCGCTGCGTCGCCTCGATCACCTTGGCCATGGTGTAGGTCTTGCCGGAGCCGGTGACGCCGAGCAGCACCTGGTCGCGCTCCTCGGCGTTGACGCCGGCCACCAGCTCCGCGATCGCCTGCGGCTGGTCGCCCTTCGGCTCGAGCTCCGAGATGATGCGGAGCGGCACGCCGCCTTCGGATTTTTCCGGCCTCGGCGGCCGGTGCGGCACCCACGTATGGTCGCGGAACTCCGGCCGGCCGCTCTCGATCAGCGCCGACAGCGCCTCGACCGTGGCGGTGACGGCGTTTTGCGGCAGGCCGCCGACGTCCTCCAGGTTCACGTCGACCCCGGGCACCGGGTTGAGGCCGACCGCGGCGCGCTCCTTGGCCGAGCCCAGCCCGCCCATGGAGGTGCCGCGCGATGTCTTCAGAGGCTTCTGCGGAGCCTCGCCGAATCCGGATCGCCTGGGAGATCGCATGGCGCGAATATGGGTGAACGGACGGCCAATAGCCAGTCAGGCTTCGTTAGCCTTCTCCCGCACGGGGCCCTTGCCGGCGTAACGCCGGTGTTATGCTTTTCGGCGGGTGATTCGCCCCCGGGGCGGGGGTGCCCCGGGGCGACAGGACCATCAGCGCCATTATGGATGCCGCGATGCCGTTCAAGACAAGGCCCACCCAGCCGGAGATAGAAGCGGCCCGAAGGCGTGGCGAACAGCTGGCGCGCGACGTGGTCGAATCCGCGCCGAACGCGATCGTGATCATCGACGGCGAAGGCAACATCGAGCTGGTCAACCGGACCGCCGAGCAGGTGTTCGGCTACCCGCGCAGCGAATTGATCGGAGCGCCCGTCGACATGCTGGTGCCGGAGCGATTTCGCAAAGACCACGCGGCATTGCGCCGGTCGTTCCTCGCGGACCCGCAATCGCGGCCGATGGGAGCGGGCCGTGACCTTTACGCCCAGCGGCGGGACGGGAGCGAGTTCCTGGTGGAAATCGGCCTCAATCCGCTCGACACAGAATTCGGCAATGTGGTCCTCGCCTCGATCGTCGACATCACAGAGCGCAAACGCCTCGAGCGCGAGCTGGTGGAGACGACGGAGCTGCTGACGGCCACGCTCGATGCGGCCCCCTTCCCCATCCTCGTGACCACACCGGACGGCAATGTGCTTATGTGGAATCGCGCCGGCGAGCGGATCTTCGGCTACACCAGCGTCGAGATGGTCGGCTCCAGCTTCATGAAGTTGGTCCCGCCGGAAATGCGCGACTACGCGGCGGATATGTTCGCCAGCGGCCTCGCGCAGCCGCGCCCGCAGGGACTGCAGGTTCCGGTCGCGCACAAGGACGGCCGGCAGCTGTCGGTGAAGCTCTTCAATGCGCCCATCTTCTATGCCGATGGACGCATCCGCGCCATGGTCACCTCTTTCGAGGACGTGACGCAGCGCGAGGCGACCGAAAACCAGCTCCGGCAGGCACAGAAGATGGAGGCGATCGGCCACCTGACGGGAGGCGTCGCTCACGACTTCAACAATCTGCTCGGTATCATCATCGGCAATCTCGATCTTCTGCGTGCAGCGCGTCCGGATGATGCCGAGACCACGCCGCTCATCGACGAAGCGATCGAGGCGTCTGTGCGCGGGGCGGACCTGACCAGACGGATGCTGGCCTTTGCCCGGCGCCAGCCGCTGCAGCCGCAGCGAATCGACCTCAACGAACTGGTGCGCGACACGACGAAGTTCCTCAGTCGCGTCCTTCGCGAAGACATTCCGATCGATCTGCAGCTCGCAGGCGATGTCTGGCCCGTGCTGGTAGACCCCGCTCAGCTCCAGGCGGCACTAACCAATCTTGCCACCAACGCGCGCGATGCCATGCCTCGCGGCGGCCGGTTAGCGATCGCCACCGCCAACAGCGCCCTCGACGCCGATTACGCGATGGAACATCCCGACGTGCACGCGGGCGACTACGCCCTGATCACGGTCACTGACACGGGGTCCGGCATCGCGCCGGATGTGCTGCCGCGAATCTTCGAGCCCTTTTTCTCCACCAAGGCGCGTGACAAGGGCACCGGTCTCGGGCTCAGCATGGTTTTCGGCTTCGTCAAGCAGTCCGGCGGGCACATCAGCGTCTACAGCGAGGTCGGTATCGGCACCACGTTCCGCATCTACCTGCCGCGGCTTCTGGCGGCGGGGAATGTGGAGGAGATGCCGGCGGAGCGGCGGAAGAGGCCGCCGCCGATACCCAGTGGCAGAACGGTGCTGGCCGTGGAGGACAACGCGGCGCTGAGAAGGGTGGTGGTCCGCCAACTCACCGAGCTCGGGTACCGCGTGCTTGAGGCAGACAGTGCGGTCGCCGCCATTGCCCTCCTGGAAAGAGAACCCGTCGATCTGCTCTTCACTGACGTTGTCATGCCCGGCCGCATGGACGGCTACGAGCTCGCCAACGTGGCGATGACGCGCTGGCCCGCGCTCAAGGTGGTGATGACCAGTGGCTTCCCGGAGGCGCGCGTGAACGAGGGGGCGCCGACAGGTTTCCGGCTGTTGAACAAGCCGTACCGGAAAGAGGATCTTGGCGGCGTCCTGCAGAGCGTGCTGAAGGAATAGAGACTAGCTCGCCAGACTGCGCCGGGGATCAGACGGGATCGAAATCTTACGCGAAACCGCACGCGCGAACGCCTCCGCCGGCATCGGGCGACCGAGCAGGAACCCCTGTCCCGTGTCGCATTGCATCGTGGCAATTGCTGCGAGGTCGGTGGGATCCTCGATCCCCTCCGCGCATGCATGAGCATCAAAACGATGGGCGAGATCGATCATCGTCCGGCACAAGGTCCGCTTGGCGCCGTCTGCGGAACAACCGTCGACAAAGCGGCGATCCAGCTTTGCCTCGACAAACGGCACGTCGAGCAGGCGCGACAATGCCGAGTAGGCGGTGCCGAAGTCGTCGATCGACAACCCCACCCCGTAGAGCTTCAATTGGGTTGCGATCTCCGCCACAAGTGCCCGTTCGGCTACGACTTCGTCTTCGGTGACTTCGACGATCAGGCCGGGGTAACTCTCGTCCCGCGGCAGGCGGTCACGCACCGTCGCCACGAAGTCGGGCCGCGCGACAACCGAAACGGGCATGTTGACGGCCAGCTTCAGCGACAATCCGCTCCCGGCGAATCCAGCCCAGTCGTCGACGCTTCGGTCGAGAATGAATTGGGCAAGCGACCAGTGCGCCGGATCTCCCGCGGCAGGGAGGAAATCGGCCGGCAGCAGCAGACCCCGGTCGGGACAGGACAGACGATCAGTGCCTCCGCGCCGGACAATCGACCGGTGGCGAGGTCAAACTTGGGTTGATACCAGAGAGAGAGCCAGTCGTCGGCGATCGCAGCGGGAACGTCGAGAACGACCCGGCGGCTCGGCGCGACGGGTGGCGCCGCCGGTTCTGCCTCCGTCGGCGCATCGGCAAGGCGACCGATCAGGTCCGCAAAGCGGAACGGCTTCATGAGCGGCTTGAGCATCGCAAGGCCGTGGCCAATGCCGATCTTGCGGACCTCGGCCAGGGCCAGTTCGCCTCGTCCGCTGATCAGCAGCAGCTTTCCGCGGTAGCCGATCTGGTCAAGCTTGCGGATGACCTCAATGCCATCGGACGAGCCAAGGGCAAGGTCCAGGATGAGAACATCGGCCGGCCTTTCCGCCAGTGCGGCGAACAGCGCCACGCTGGTTGCAAACGACTGCGCCTCCATCCCGTACTGGCCAAGCATGCGGCAAACGAGCCGCAAAATGGCCGCGTCGTCGTCAAGCACGTATCCGAGACCCGCCTGGCGCGGCAGATTGCCCATCGAAGCATCGCTCACAAAAAAGGCCTCAATTCACCCAACATCAAAATGGGTGACAATTGCTTAACGGGAGACGGTGACGCTCCACCGCTGTGGTCCCATCGGCTCAAAACGTCTGCTCTGCCGGCTTGCCCGAGCCTGGGCACCGAACGATAATCCGTCGACAAGCCGGCCGGCAGCCGGCGATCTCGATATCCGATAGCGACACATTGTTATGGCGATCACGACCAGCGGCACTCGGAACCTGTTCGACTACCATCGCGTCAAGGACGCGGTAAATCGCGCCCTGTGGAAACAGGCTGGTGGCGAACAACGCCCGGTCTACTACGAAGACATAGGCGCGGTCTCCCCGGCCCTCGCCGAGCTCACGCGTCACGCCGACGTCATCCGCGCCGAGTTCGACGCGGTCTATGACGGCGCCAACCTGCCCGCCTATCACGAGGTCGACCCCGGCGAGAAGGAGATCTCGGCCGGCGGCGATCCCGAGCAGCGCTGGAAGGTGTTTCTCCTCTACCTGCTCGGCTACAAGCCGGGCAACAACTGGCAGCGCTGCCCCGAGACGGCGCGGCTCCTCGAGCGCGTGCCCGGCCTGGTGCAGGCGTTCTTCTCCATCCTCGACCCTCACAAGAACGTGCCGTTGCACGAGGGACCCTACCTCGGCTACCTGCGCTACCATCTCGGGCTGCGAATCCCCACCGACAACCCGCCGCTGATCCGGGTGAACGGCCAGCCGTACACTTGGCGCGAAGGCGCCGGCGTTTTGTTCGACGACTCGTGGCCGCATGAAGTGATCAACCACAGCGACCAGGTCCGCGCCGTTCTCATCGTCGATATCCTGCGGCCGCTGACGGGCTTTCCCGATCTGCTCAACCGGTTCATGACCCAGGTCCTGGCCAAATACACCTACGGGCGCGCGGTTGCCGCCAAGGCGGAACGTTTCGTCGCCGACGCCAAGCGCTAGGCGACCTGCCGCGCGACAAATCGATACGAGGAGGAAGATCGTGATCGTCGTGACAGGCGACCTCAGAGTTGCACCGGAGAACATGGACCGCTTGCGCGAAGCGATGCGGCGCGTGATCGAGGCGACCCGCAAGGAAGACGGCTGCCTTGCCTACGCATACGGCGAGGACGTGCTCGACCCAGGCCTGGTGCGCGTCTCCGAGCGCTGGCTCAACTGGCAATCGCTCGAGGCACACGGCAAGGCCTCGCATGTCGCCGCCTGGCACGCGGCATTGAAGGAGGTGGGCGTCCTTCACCGCGACATCGTCGCCTACGAGGCCGGCCCCGGCCGTCCGCTGTAATCTGCCCCAACCTCGCCGGGCAGATCGGCGCGGCCCTTACGGCCGCGCCATAGTGTCACCACCATCGAACGAATTTCGACGGCGCGCGTAGGGCCCGGCAGTCGCAGACGTGTAAGCAACGTCAGGCCGGATCAAACGCGTGGGAGAAGCCATGGTACGCGACCAATCCGTCATCGCCCTCGGCCGCTTCGGCCTCGGGCCGCGGCCGGGCGATACCGGCCGCATCGCCGCGGACCCCAAGGGCGCGCTCCTGGCCGAACTCCGGCCCGAACTTGCCGTCATCAAATACCCGCTGCCGAGCACGGCCGACATCGTCGCCGACCTTGCCGAACTGCGAGCCGAGAAGAAGGCGGCGAAGAACGGCACGCAGCAGACCGCTGCGGGGCCGCAGACGATGGCGCAGCCCCAACAAGGTGGGCCGCAAGCGGACCCGCTCGGCGCCGCCGCCACCGGAAAGCCGGCCGCGATATATCTCGCCGAGTTCGCGGCCCGTATGCAGCGCTCCTCCACCCTCCCGATCGGCTACCTCGAACGGCTGGTAGCGTTCTGGGCGAACCATTTTGCCGTCGCCGCCGGTGCCGGCCAGATCGAGCGCGGCCTGGTCGGCGCCTACGAGCGCGAGGCGATCCGCCCGCACGTGCTCGACAACTTTTCCGACATGCTGGTTGCGGTCACCCAACACGCGGCCATGCTGGAGTACCTCAACAACGCCCAGTCCGTCGGTCCCGACTCGCCGATCGGCCAGCGCCTCGATCGCGGCATCAACGAGAACCACGCGCGCGAGCTGATGGAGTTGCACACCATCGGTGTCGACGCGGGTTACACCCAGGCCGACGTCATCGCGCTGGCGGACGCGCTCACCGGCTGGAGCGTCTCGCGCGGTGACGCCGACCGCGCCCCCATCGGCTCGTTCCGCTTCCGCGCCGCCGGCCACGAGCCCGGAGCGCGCACCATCCTCGGCAAGGTCTACGACCAGCCCGGCGAGAAGCAGGCGCTGGCCGTCCTGATGGACCTCGCGCACCATCCCGCCACAGCCGGACACATCGCCCTCAAACTCGCCCGCCATTTTGTCGCCGACGATCCCCCGCCGAGCCTCGTGGCAACACTGGCGACGACCTTCAGCGACAGCGGCGGCGACCTCTTGAAGGTCTCGCGCGCACTCGTCGAGAGCGACGAGGCGTGGCAGGGCGAAGGCAAATTCCGCACGCCGCAGCAATTCCTCATCGCCTCGACCCGCGCCCTCGGCATCAAGCCGAAACCGCGCGCCGCGCTGGAGGTGCTGCGCACGCTCGGGCAGATGCCGTGGGATCCGCCCTCGCCCGCCGGTTTCGATGACCGCGCCTCCACGTGGCTCGCCCCCGATGCCATGACCACCCGTCTTGACGCCGCCGAGCAGATGGCCGGCATCGCCGACAGGGCCGCCGAGCCCGCCGCGCTGCTTGCCGACCTCACCGCCAACGGTGCCTCGGCAGCAACCATGGAAGCCGTCACCAACGCCGAATCCAAGGCGCAGGCCCTGGCGCTGATGCTGATGAGCCCCGAACTCCAGAGGAGCTAGGTCGATGCCGCCGATCAACGAAGCGCTGCTCTGCCCAAGTCGTCGGGTCTTCCTCGCAGGTGCCGGTGCCTTCGCGGCATGGGCGAACATGCCTCGCCTGGCCTCGGCGGCGACCCGAGACCCGCGCCTTGTGGTGGTGGTCCTCCGCGGCGCCATGGACGGCCTCGCGGTGGTGCCGCCGGTGGGCGATCCGGATTACGCATCGCTGCGCGGCGATCTCGCTATCGGCACCGCCGGGCTCGAGCCGACGCTGCCGCTCGATGGCTTCTTCGGTCTGAACCAGGCGATGGCGAAGCTGCACGCCGGCTACCGTGACGGCGAAGCGCTGATCGTCCACGCCACCGCCACGCCCTACCGCGACCGCTCGCACTTCGACGGGCAGGACGTGCTGGAGAGCGGCATGACCGCGCCGCGTGCCGCGACCACCGGCTGGCTCAACCGGGCCGCCGCCGCAATGCCCGCCGGCGACCGCATCAAGCGGGACGGCGGCCTCGCTGCCAGCGCCACGGTGCCGCTGATCCTGCGCGGCGACGCGCCGATCCTGACGTGGATCCCGCCGGGCTTCAAACCGGCCGACACCGACACCATCACGCGGCTGATGGACCTCTACGCCAGCACCGATCCGGCGATGGCGAAGGCGTTTGCCGATGGCACCATGGTCGACAAGCTCGCCGCCGCTGAAGGCATGGCGGCACCCGGCATCAGCCGCGGCAATGTCACCGCGTCGTTCGTCGCGCTCGCCGAGGGCGCCGGGCGGCTCCTCGCCGACGATGAGGGGCCGCGCCTGGCCGCGATCAGCTATGATGGCTGGGACACGCACGCGAGTGAGGGCGCGGCGGAAGGCCGCCTCGCCAATTTGCTCGGTTCGCTCGACGCCGCACTCGCCGCGCTGAAGGGGGCGATGGCGCCGGTGTGGAGCGAGACCGTCGTCGTTGCGATCACCGAGTTCGGCCGCACTGCCCACGTCAACGGCACGGACGGCACCGACCACGGCACCGCCACCACTGCGCTGCTGCTGGGTGGCGCCGTCAAGGGCGGCCGCGTCGTCGCCGACTGGCCGGGCCTGAAGCCATCACAGCTCTATCAGGATCGCGACCTCGCCGCGACGACGGACCTGCGCGCGGTGCTGAAAGGCGTGCTGCGTGATCACATCGGCCTGTCGGAGCGCACGCTGGCCCAGTCGGTTTTTCCCGGCAGCATGGCGGTCCGGCCGCTCGATGGACTGCTGGCCTGACCGGTTACGAGCGCAGCTTGGCGAGCACGTGATCGGCCACGGCCGCCCAATCGTCCACGTTGGCGACCTCTTCCAATAATTCGGCGAGGCGGCTGGCGGGCGTGAAGTCGCCAAGACGACCGAGCACGTAGGCGGCCCAGAAGCCGGCCCAGGTGTCATCGACCACCCCCTTGAGGACAACCCGCTCGTATTCGTCGTGCGAGGCGCCGGCCGCTGCCAGCGCCTGTTCGAGTGCCGATTTCGACGGAAGATCGGCCATCGGCCCCTCTTTGGTGTTCCGCTCGTGCCACCACCTTAGCGCATTTCCGGCGCGGCGGGGCACAGGCGTTGCACCCGCGCCGAGGACGTGGCGGGCGCAGAAGCCGCGTGCGCGAGGGCGCATCAGCGGCACATCGAATGTCACAGCGCACGCGGCTCGTCGCGCATCGTGCCGAAGCGATTGGCCAAATGAAAAAGGGGCATCGAGACGATGCCCCTCTTCGACCTCCCGCCCGCCGCGCGACCGCTCCGTGTATCGAGTGATCGCGACGGCGACGCGGAAGTACGATTGTCGCCGGCGAACCGGCGACGCCCGAGCTACTTCTTTTTCGCGGGCGCCCTGCGCGCTGCCTTCTTCTTCGCAGCTGGTTTCTTCTTGGCCGCCTTCTTGGCAGCCTTCTTCGCGGGCTTCCGTTTCGCTGTCTTAGCCAATGTACTTCTCCTCTCCATGCTGAGCCGCGAATCGGCTCACAAACTCATTCTAGTGCAACTTCCGCGTTAACAACCCGCTAATTCGTTACGCGTTCAAATTCCAAACGAGTGTTGCGATGTTGTCGTCGCATCAACAGCGGATGCATCTTCGATGTCGTGCGAGATAACGTCGTCGATCATCTCCGCACATCGCTGACGATGTCGTCGACGTGGCGAACGACGCTTCGACTTGTCTCGCGAGCGATGCGATCGCGCCACCCGCATCGATGTATCTCGGTCGCGAGTCCAAGTCTTCGCACACACGCAGTCCGCCGCCGCGCGCGCACGCAGCGATGCGTGCATCCGTCGAAATATCGGTGGAATATCAATGCATTGTTGGCGTCGCGCAGCGCAGCGCAGCACGGCGCGAGCGCGGAGCGTTACGCGCATGGACGCTGGTGCGATCGCGCGCACCGACAATGTGTCGTCGGAAAAGCGGCGGTGCGACGACAGAGCCGCGAACGCGGCCTCTCATCGTCGCGTCTCACGTCACGCGAGCGTCTCTTTGAGGAAGGCGATCGTGCGCGACCAGGCGAGGTCGGCAGCCGCCTTGTCATAGCGTGCGGCCGACGTGTCGTTGTTGAAGGCATGGTTGGCGCCTTCATAGATGAAGGTCTGATAGTCGACGCCTGCCGCCTTGAGTGCTGCTTCGAAAGCCGGGATACCGGCATTGGTGCGCTCATCGAGTCCGGCGTAGTGCAACATCATCCGCGCCTTGATCTTCGCCGCGTCTGCTGCGGTGGGTTGCTGACCGTAGTAGGCAACAGCGGCAAGCAGGTCGGGACTCTTGACCGCCATCTGATTGACGATGCCGCCGCCGAAGCAGAAGCCGACCGCACCGACCTTGCCGTTCGTGTCGGGATCAGTCTCGAGGAAGCTCACCGCCGCGACCGCGTCCGCCACGAGATCCGCCTGGTTGATGTTGCGGAACATCGGCGCTGCTTCCTCGTCGGTCGCCGGCGTGCCGCCCTGGCGCGACAACAGATCCGGACCGAGGGCGACGAACCCTTCCAGCCCGACGCGCCGGACCACGTCCTTGATGTGGGGATTAAGACCGCGGTTCTCGTGGATGACCACCACCGCCGGCAGTTTGCCGGTGCGCGTCGCCGGCATGGCGAGGTACGCTTTCACCGGGATCGCCGGCCCCGGATAAGTGATGTCGGAGATCGCCAGGCGCTGATCGTCGGCGGCAACGATCTCCGCCCGGGCGTAGTCGCTGCCGATCAACGACGCGATCGCCGAAGCCGCCGCGCCGCCACCGGCGAGTTTTGTCAACTTCTCCATGAAGCCGCGCCGGTCGAGCGTCACGTGCGTGTACTCGTCATACAGCTCGATCATTTCCTGAGTAATCTTCGGTGTTTGCTGCATCCTCGCCTCCTGTGATGGCTTTGCTGTTGCGACTGCTAACGCTTAAGCCATCGACTTCCGTCATTGCTTCACGATCTTGTGTCCATTTCGGCCCAAATCCTTGGTTGCGGCGCGCGTCTCAAGGATTGCCACAACCATTGCTTTCTCTGGCCGTCTGCATCATCATTTCACCTACGGGCAGACTGTGGGACCCGGGGAGAATGCAAGGGCGCACACGGAAGGCCGCTGGCCAACCGGCAGACGATGCTCCGCGAAGACGGGCCGCGAAAAAGACTGACGAAGACGCACCATTTTTTCGCCGATCTCTGAAAGGGCTGCTTTCCCGGTCGCCACGCCGGGATCCAGACACCAACTGAAAAGGTCATCCGATGCGTCAGAACGGCACCGTGAAATTCTTCAACGCTTCCAAAGGCTATGGGTTCATCACCCCGGACGACGGCGGCAAGGACGTATTCGTGCATGTCACCGCGGTCGAGCGCTCCGGTATCGGCGCGCTGACCGACGGCATGCGGATTTCGTTCGAGACCGAGCCGGACAAACGCGGCAAGGGACCCAAGGCGGTCGACCTTCAACCAGCGGCCGGCGGCAACGCCATGTAGAGTATGGTTCAAGCATGAGGAAGAGCCGCCGGGCAACCGGCGGCTTTTTTGTTTGCGGTCACGCCAACGGCAGATGGTGCCGAACCCGCCGGTACTCGTGCCAGATCAGCACCATAACGAACAGGTCGAAGATCGTCAGCGCCGCAAGGGCAAGCGACGGCGCGAACGTCATCCGGTACAGCTGATAGATAATGAAGAGCCCGAGGATGATGAGCCCGGCCGGATAGGCCCAGCGCTTGTTGGCCAGCAGGCCGGCGACGACGGCGAGCTTCAGCACGCCGTGGCTGATCAGGTAGTAGACCATGAACCGCTGGCCGCTGACCGAATAGGATTCCGCCGCGCGCAGGAGCCAGCCCGCGATCACGTCCTTCGGGTCCTCGATCAGCTCGCGATGGACGAGCGCAGTCACGATCCGAGTGACCGAAGCCGGCTTGACGAAGGCGATCGTCAGTGCGGCGACGATTTCGAAGAGTGCGTTGAGGCCCTTGAGAACAATGCTGACGCGGAAGACAGCATAGACGCTCCGCTCGGAGAGCGCCGCCATGTTTGCAGTCCCGACGTGCGGGACCGGCTCAGCCGTTCGCGGCCATGGCCCTTTGCCGCGGCCTGACCAGCGCCGAATAGTCGTCCATGAGCGTGCGCGTGATGTCGCCGACCGTGAAGCTGTACGGCCCGATCTCCGACACCGGCGTTACCTCGGCAGCGGTGCCGGTGAGGAAGCACTGCTCGAAGCCGGTCATCTCCTCAGGCATGATCGCCCGCTCCACGACTTCGTAGCCGCGCTTGCGGGCGAGCTCGATCACGGAGCGGCGGGTGATGCCGTCGAGGAAGCAATCTGGCGTCGGCGTGTGAATGACCCCGTCCTTGACGAAGAAGATGTTGGCGCCGGTCGCCTCGGCGACGCGCCCGCGCCAATCGAACATCAGCGCGTCGGCGTAGCCTTTGCGTTCCGCCTCGTGCTTGGAGATGGTGCAGATCATGTAGAGGCCGGTCGCCTTGGCCTTCGCCGGTTCGGTCGCCGGGTCGGGGCGGCGGTAGCGCGCGATGTCGAGGCGGATGCCTCTTAGCCGCTCCTCCGGCTTGAAATACGAAGGCCATTCCCAGACGGCGATCGCGAGATGGATCTTCGTCTGCTGTGCGGCCACGCCCATCATCTCGGCGCCGCGCCAGGCGATCGGCCGGACATATGCGTCACCGTTCCCCTGGCGGACGAGCAGTTCGTTGCACGCCTGGTTGATCTGGTCGACAGTCCACGGAATCTCGAAACCGAGGATGCCTGCCGACTGGTGCAGGCGGCGCGTGTGGTCGTCGAGCTTGTAAATGACGCCGCCGTAGGCGCGTTCGCCCTCGAACACCGCGCTGGCGTAATGGAGACCGTGACTGAGGACGTGCAGCTTCGCATCGGCCCACGGAACGAACGCGCCATCCATCCAGATGACGCCTGGACGATCATCGTAGGGTTGGCTGTCCATCGTCTCTCCTCCCCGGGACCGGCGCGGCTTGGTTTCTCGTTGGTCGCCGCGGTCTCGCGCGTTTTTGCCTCAAGCCCCGATCGCCGATATGGTGCCGCGACCTCGGGCGGCCCGCGGCTCCCGGTAATCAGGCCTGAGAACCGTCGCCATTGCTTTTCAGTATCAACCGCGTCAAAATATGTCAACATGGCTGACATAAATCTGAAGGCAGGCGGATCGGGCGCCATGCTGCCGAACGGCGGCAGCAAACCGCCGATCGCCCCGATGTCGACCGCCGACCAGCCCGAGCTCACCTTCATCGAGCTCCTGTTCTTCGCGTACCGCGATTTCATCTCGGACCCGGACGCCGCACTTGTCAGCTACGACTTCGGCCGCGCGCATCACCGCGTCATCCATTTCGTCAACCGCCACCCTGGCATTCGCGTCGCCGACCTGCTCGACATCCTCAAGATCACCAAGCAGAGCCTCGGCCGCGTGCTCAAGCAACTGGTCGACAACGGTTTCATCGAGCAGCGCCCCGGCCCGCTCGACCGCCGCCAGCGCCTGCTCTACCCGACCGAGGCCGGCCGGGCCCTGGCACTGCGACTGGTCGACCTTCAGATCCGCCGCATCGGCACGGCGCTCGAGACGCTGACGCCGAACGAACGCGCGGGCGCCGAGAAATTCCTGCGCGCGATCATCGATTCCGGCGAGCGCGACAAGGTCTCCCGCCTGATCGGGCGGTAACATCGGAGCGGATCGCGCCATGGCCGCGTCGGCGTCCGAACATTCCCTTCCCGACAACGCCCTGCATCTGCTGGTCGTCGACGACGACAGTCGCATCCGCCAGCTCCTTTCCCGCTATCTCGGCGACCAGGGATTCCGCGTCACCAGCGCCGGCAACGCGGCCGAAGCCCGCCAGCGCCTCATCGGCCTCGCCTTCGATCTGCTGATCGTCGATGTGATGATGCCGGACGAGAACGGCGTGACGCTGGTCAGGAGCCTGCGGGAGACGATGGACGTTCCGATCCTGATGCTCACCGCGCGGGCCGAGCCGGAAAGCCGCATCGCCGGCCTTGAGGCGGGCGCCGACGATTATCTCGCCAAACCGTTCGACCCGCGCGAACTGCTGCTGCGCATCGCCAATATCCTGAGGCGCAGCGCCGCGCCCGCCAGACCACTGATCGAACAGGTGAGCTTCGGACCCTTCGTCTTCCATCGCGAAAGGCTGGAGCTCAGGCGCGCCGGCGCGCCGGTTCACCTGACCGAGAGCGAGCGGCGAATGCTGGCGATCTTCGCCGCGACGCCCGGCGAGACGGTCGCGCGCGACAAGCTGACCGCGACGGCCGGCGCCGCTGGCGAACGCACCGTCGACGTCCAGATCAACCGCCTCCGCCGCAAGATCGAGACAGACCCCGCCAATCCGCTCTATCTTCAGACGGTGCGGGGCATCGGCTACCGGCTGGCGACCGCAGGTTAGCGGCTTGGGTGAGGAACCGGCGGCATGACGACTACAGCCGACCAGTCAGCGGCCGCCGGCGCTCAGCGGCGGCCCGGCAGCAAACGTGCCACCTTCGGGCTCCGCAATTTCCTGCCGACCGGGCTCTATGCCCGCTCGCTGATCATCGTCATCGCGCCGGTGGTGCTGCTGCAGGCGCTGGTCGCTTTCGTCTTCATGGAGCGGCACTGGCTGGAAGTCGTCACCCGCCTGTCGGGGGCAATGGTTGCCGACATCGCGGCCATCTCCGACGTGATCGAGACGTACCCGCAGGACGCCGACTTCACGCAGATCACCCGCATCGCCAAGGACCGCCTCGACCTCAATATCGCGCTGCTGCCGCCCGACCAGTTGCCCGAGACCGGCCTGTCCGAAATCCTGTCCCCGCTCAACCGCGTGATCAGCCGCGAGCTCGCCCGGCAGATCGACCGGCCGTTCTGGGTCAAGACCGACGGTCCCTCAATCGAAATCCGCGTCAAACTCGATGACCACGTCCTGCAGGTGCTGGCGCGGCGCAGCCAGACGCACGTATCGAACTCGCTGATCTTCGCCGCCTGGATGGCCGGCTCCAGCGTCGTTCTCCTTGCCGTCGCCATCATATTTCTGCGCAACCAGATCCGGCCGATCCTGGCGCTTTCGGATGCCGTCGACAATTTCGGCAAGGGCCGGCCGGTGACCGACTTCGAGCCGCGCGGGGCGCGAGAAATACGCCAGGCGACGACCGCATTCCACGAAATGCGCCGGCGGGTCGAGCGACAGATCGAGCAGCGCACCGCCATGCTTTCCGGCGTCAGTCATGACCTGCGCACGATGCTCACCCGCTTTCGCCTCGAGTTGGCCCTGCTCGAGGAGACCGCCGACGTGGCGGCGCTCAAGGATGACGTCGACGACATGAACCGCATGCTCGAAGGCTACCTCGCCTTTGCCCGTGGCGACCTTGGCGAAGAGACGGTGGCAACCGATATGGCGGCGCTCATCGATGAAGCCGGCGAGGCTGCGCGCGTTGCCCGCCGTCAGGTGAGCATCACCTTCTCGGGCGACCCGACCGTCGCCATCAGGCCGCAGGCATTCAGGCGCTGCGTCGCAAATCTGGTCGCCAACGCCGCCCGGCACGGACGTTGCGTCACGGTCGCCGGCGCCCACGCCGACGGCCAGCTGACCATCACCGTCGATGACGACGGCCCCGGCGTACCCGCGGTTGAACGCGAGTCGGTGTTCAAGCCGTTCTACCGGCGCGACGATGCCCGTAACCTCGACGAGAGCGGCACGGGGCTCGGCCTCTCGATTGCCCGCGACATTGCCCGCAACCACGGCGGCGACATCACGCTTTCGGACAGTCCGCTCGGCGGCCTTCGTGCAACGGTAACCGTACCGGCGTGAGGAGGTGAGGCCATGAATGACGCCCAGGCGACCGCGAAGCTCGCGCTTCTGATCGACGGAGACAACCTGCGCGCCGACTTCCTGCCGATCATCATGCGGGAAGCATCGGCGATGGGAACGGTCGTCATCCGCCGCCTGTACGGCCACTTCGGCAGCACCTCGATGCAGCCGTGGCTGAAGCTGCTGCATGAGTATGCCCTGACGCCCGTCCACGTTCTGCCGGCCTCCAAGGGCAAGAACGCCACCGACATGAAGCTCGCCATCGAGGCCATCGACATGTTGCACGAGCGAGACCTCGATGGCTTCTGTCTTGCCTCCAGCGACAGCGATTTCACCGCGCTCGCCAGCCGCATCCGTGAGGACGGCCTGGCGGTCTACGGATTTGGGGAGAAAAAGGCGGCGGCACCGCACGTCGCTGCCTGCGACCGCTTCTTCTATTGCGATCTGCTCCTCGAAGACGAACGGCGGCCGGCGAAAGAGCGACCCAAAAAGAAGAGTGCTCTGCCCACCGCCGAGATCGTTGCGGCAATCGACAAGACCGCAGGCGAGGACAACTGGGCGGCACTCAGCGGCGTCGGCACCCAGCTATACAAGGGCATGCCTGATTTTGATCCGCGCAACTACGGCTACAGGAAGCTCAGCGACCTGATGGCCGATGTAAACGGGGTCGAGCTCGGCAAGGACCGCCGTAGCGTTCGCCTGATCGGCGCGGACGGAAACTGAATCGCCACCCCCGGGATTTACGTGTAACTGCGCGCATGTCTTCGCTTTAGGGATGCGCGCCGGCATGACGCGGGTGCGTGGCCGAACCGATCCCGATCCACAGGAACACGAAATGGCCAGGACATCGAAGGCGCCACCCAAAAAGGAACCGCCGCATCAAGGCCCCACCAGCCAGGACGAAGTCCCCGGCACGGCGCCGGGCATAAGCCGCGAGGAGGCAAAGCAGATCGGCGACCGTCGCCGCCTGCGCGCCGCGGTCGTCTACGAGATCATCCGCGTCGAAGGCGAAGGCGAGCTGGCGCGCGGATTCCCGGCGCTGTGGTGGTCGGGGGTTGCGGCCGGACTGTCGATCGGTCTGTCGGTCGTCTCGCAGGCGCTGCTGTCGGCGTACCTGCCGGACGTGCCGTGGAAGCCGATCATCGCGCGCCTCGGCTACTCCGTCGGTTTCATCGTGGTGATCATGGCCCGCCAGCAGCTCTTCACGGAAAGCACGCTGACGGCGGTGCTTCCGGTCATCGCGCGCCGACAGGTCAAGTGGCTTCTGGTGATGCTCCGTTTGTGGGGCATCGTGCTGGTGGCGAATCTCGTCGGGTCGCTGATCGTGGCAGCGACGCTTGCCTACACCCCGATCCTGCCGGCTGATATCGACGCCAGCGTGCGCGCAATCGCCGAGCACCTGATGGCCAACTCCGGCATCGAGATGTTCACCAAGGGCATCGCCGCCGGATGGCTGATCGCGGCGCTGGTCTGGATGCTGCCCTCATCGGAGAACACCGAGTTCTTCGTGATCGGACTGCTGACCTATCTGCTTGCGCTGGGCGATTTCACCCATGTCATCGCCGGCTCCGTCGAGGCTTTCTATCTGTGGGTGCAGCAAGCGGCGACCACCGGCGAGGTGTTCCTGCATTTTCTGCTGCCTACCCTCCTCGGCAACATCGTCGGGGGCACGGTGCTGTTCGGCGTGGTGAGCTATGCACAGGTGCGCGAGGAGATCGGGTCGGATCAGTAGAGCCGGCCGCCGTTCGGGACCTTCCGGTCGGGACGGATCAGCATCACCTCGCCGTTGTCGTCGGGAAAGCCGAGGACGAGCACCTCCGACATCATCGGACCGATCTGACGCGGGGGAAAATTGACGACCGCGGCGACCTGCCGGCCGGGCAGTTCGTCGAGGGCATGGTTGGCGGTGATCCGGGCGGAGGATTTCCGCACCCCGATTTCAGCGCCGAAGTCGATGGTCAGCCGGTAGGCCGGCTTCCTCGCCTCGGGGAAGGGCTCCGCACCGACAATCGTGCCGACGCGAATATCGACCTTCTGAAAGTCATCGAAGGAAATACGCTCGCCTGCCTTGGCCATGCCCACCCCCATCAGCAAGATTGGCGGGCGTTAGCATGCGGCACGGCGTCGGCTCAACCGGTGCTTTCGGCGCTCTCTTCCCCCCGTCGCTCTCCGCCAAACGGTCGTGCCAGACCGCAGACGTTGTCGAAAAGGCCCATTGCCCGCTCGCCGCGCCGGAGCGCCTTGTCGAGTGCGGCCATCGTCCTGGCGAGGCCCGGGTCGTCGTCATCGAACCAGACCCTGGCCGCCTGGCCGAGCACCAGCATCGTTCCGCGCACGGCAAGCCTGCCGCGCAACCCTCCATGCTCAACGCCGGCGCCGGCCAGCATCCACCGCATTGACCGGTTGGCGATGCAGGTGAGCGCGAGGGCGAACGCGGGGTCCCACATCGCCGCACGCGTCAGCCGCTTCAGCGCCGCCTTGTACGGCGTCAGGTGTTCGAGACGGCGCATCAGGACGTCGAACAGCCGGTCGCGCGCGTTCTCGCCTTCGGCCGGGCCCGCATCGAGCACCGCCTTGTCGGTGCGCCGCGACAAATCGGCGATGATGGCGAGCTTGCTGCCGTAGAGTTCGCGCACCTCGCCAAGCGTAACATCGGCTTCGGTGGCGATCGCGCCCAGGCCGATTTCACTGTAGCGCCGGCGAGCCAACAGCCGCATCATCGCCTCGATGATCCGTCCGCGGGGATCGGCGGGCTCTGCCGACGGGGGAGTCTGCCTCTGGCCGCCGCTGCGGCCGGTCGGTCGTCTTGCCATCACGTCACCTCCTTGGCGCACCTATAGCTAACGCCCAACCCGGTATTGTCCAGCGTTCGCGCTAGCCGGACAATTCCCGCGACCGCTTGCGGGCGGCCTCGACCGCCTTCGTCAGCAGCGGCCCGAGGCCGTCCGCTGCCATCAGCACGGAGAGCGCCGCCGCCGTGGTGCCGTTCGGCGAGGTGACGTTCCGGCGAAGCTCGGCCGCCGTCAGTTCAGACCGGTGCAAGAGTTCGCCGGCGCCGGCAACGGTCGCGCGGGCGAGCCGCGCGGCGGTCTCGGGATCGAGGCCGGCCGCCACCGCCGCGTCGGCAAGACACTCGGCCAGCAGGAACACGTACGCCGGTCCGGATCCGGAAACGGCGGTCACGGCGTCCATCAGACCTTCGTCGTCGACCCACACCACTTCGCCAACCGCCTCCAGCAACGCCGTCGTCAATGACCGGCCATCCGCATCGACGCGCGCGTTGGCGACCGCGGCGCTGATCCCTCGGCCGATGGCCGCCGGGGTGTTGGGCATGGCCCGAACGATGGCGGCGTCGCCGAGGCCGCCGGCAAGGGTCGCGAGGGTCGTGCCGGCGGCGATCGACACGGTCACCGTGCCGGTGTCGATCAGGCCGCGAAGCCGCGGTACCACATCGGCGATGATCTGCGGCTTGACCGCCACCACGACGACTTTCGCGGTGACACCGGCCGGTGGTGCGTCGCGCGCGACGATGCCGGACGCGGCAAGGAACGCAACGCTGTCGGCCGGCGGCTGCGGATCGATGACGATGACGGCCGCCGGATCGAGGCCCTTGCCAAGCCAGCCCTTGAGCAGCGCGCCGCCCATCTTGCCGGCGCCGACGAGGACGAGCGGAAAACCGGCGGTGAAGGATGAGAGCATGACGCGGGCGTTCCGTTTGAACGGGAGCGCCAACCTAATCGCCGCCGACGCGGCGTGGCAATCCTTGCCTGTCGGCGCCCTACGCCTCGCCGACGGTCTCGAAGAGGACGGTGTCGATTGCCTCTTTCGCCGGCGTGCCGGCCCACACGACGTACTGGAAGGCCTGGAAGTAGCGCTCGCACGCCTCGATCGCGGTCGCCAGCAGCCGCTCGACCTGTGCGTCGGTCGGGTCGGCGCCGCCGGACAAAAGCAGGGCCTGGCGGTACATCACTACCCCCTCCTCGCCCCACAGGTCGAAGTGGCCGATCCACATCTGCTCGTTGACCGCCATCAAGAGACGCATCGCCTCGAGCTTGCGGGCTGCCGGCACCTTGAGGTCGAACGCGCAGGCCAGATGCACCGCCTCCTTCTCCGCCATCCACGAGAACGAGACGTGGTAGTCGCACCAGCCGCCGACGACCGAAATGGTGATCTCGTCGTCGCCGGCCCGCTCGAACGCCCAGTCGTTAAGCGCGGCGATATGCTCGATCACATCGACCGGATTCGACCGGGTTTCCTGGTAGTCGATGAGGTTCATGAGGTGACCCGCGGCGGTTGGTCGGAAAGGCCCTGATGGCGCACTGCTACACTCCGAAATCGGCCGTCCGGCAGGCGCGGCGCTGGCCGCGCGCGGCGAATCTGAACTGCGAATCACTATATAGGTCCCCGCCTGAATCGGGCCACAATTGATTGTGCGGGCCTGGCGGCTTTTCAACAACAAGCAGTGAACAGGGTGAACGGCTCACGCCTCTCCGGACGTGGCCGGGGGCGAGCCCGGTTTGGGCTTATTGGAAAGGGCCTCTTCGAGCGCCGCGACGCGCATTTTCAGCTCTTCGTTCTCCGCCCGCGCCTTCGACGCCATCTCGCGGACGACGTCGAAATCCTCGCGTTTCACCAGGTCCATGTCGGCGACGAACCGCTCCATCTGGCTGCGGAACATCGTCTCCGCCTCGCGCTTGACGCCCTGGGCGACGTTGGCGGCATCGCCCATCAGCCGCGCCATCTCGTCGAAAATACGGTTCGAGGTCTGTGTCATGGTCAAGCGCTCCATCAAGCGAGAGACTATGGGGTCGCCGCGCGACCCGCGCAAGACGGCGCAGGCGCCTTGACCGCGTCGCCCGCGAACGGGCACGGTGCACGGCCAACGTGCGAGGAACACCTGCTTGCCTCTTCTCGTCCTGCCCTTCCCGTTGATTGATCCGGTGGTCGTCCAGCTCGGTCCGTTCGCCATCCGCTGGTACGCGCTTGCCTATATCGCCGGCATCTTCCTCGGCTGGTGGTATGCCCGGCGCCTGGTCGCGAGACAGACCCTATGGGGTCCCGACGGTGCCCCCATGACGCCGGTCGACATCGACGATTTCGTCGTATGGGCGGCGGCGGGCATCATCCTCGGCGGCCGCATCGGCTACATCCTGTTCTACGACCTTGGTCTCTACATCCAGCATCCGCTCGACATCTTCGCGGTCTGGCACGGCGGCATGTCGTTCCACGGCGGCATGCTCGGCACGGTTCTCGCCATGGTGATCTTTGCCTGGCGGCGAAATATCCCGGTGTGGTCGCTGACCGACGTGATCGCGCCGTCGGTGACCTTCGGCCTGTTCCTCGGCCGCATCGCCAACTTCGTCAACGGCGAACTCTGGGGCCGGGTGACCAACGTGCCGTGGGCGATGGTATTTCCCGACGCACCAACCGCCGATCCTCGTCATCCGAGCCAGCTCTACGAGGCGGCGCTCGAAGGGATCGCTCTGTTTCTCGTCCTGCGCCTCCTCACCCACCGCTATCATCGCCTCAACCATCCGGGCTTCGTCACTGGCGCCTTCACCGCCGGATACGGTGCCGCCCGCACGTTCGCGGAATTCTTTCGCCAGCCGGACATCCAGATCGGCTACCTCGCCGGCGGCCTCACCATGGGCATGCTGCTGTCGATCCCGATGATCGTGGTCGGCATCGGCCTGATGATATGGGCGGCCCGGCGCCCGGTTGCGGCGGAGGCGAAGCAGGCATGACGCCGCTCGCGGAGAAGCTTGCCGCGCGCATCCGCGCCGACGGGCCGATCACCATTGCCGAGTTCATGGACGCCTGCCTCTCCGACCCCGAGCACGGCTACTACATGCGCCGCGAGCCGTTCGGCCGTGCCGGCGATTTCATCACCGCGCCGGAGATCAGCCAGATGTTCGGCGAGTTGGTCGGGCTGTGGGCGGTGGCGACGTGGGAGATGATGGGCGAGCCGCGCCGCTTCGTGCTGGCGGAACTGGGCCCCGGTCGCGGCACGCTGATGGCTGACATTCTGAGGACCGCCAGTGTCAAGCCGAGTTTCCGCCAGGCGGCGGACGTTCATCTCGTCGAGATCAGCTCCCGCCTCACGGAAATCCAGCGCGCCACCCTCGCCGCATCCGGCACGGCGATACACTGGCACCGCCGGCTGGAGGATGTCCCCGCCGGCCCGGCGATCTTCATCGCCAACGAGTTTTTCGACGCCCTGCCCATCCGCCAGTTTCAGTGGAGCGGCGGCCGCTGGGCGGAGCGTGTCGTCGGCATCGGAACCGACGGCGGTCTCACCATCGGCCTGAAGCCGGTGGCGCAGCGGCCGCCGGATCTCAAGCTTCCCGACGGCGCCATCGTCGAGGCTCCGACCGGCGGCCAGGCGGTCGTTGCCGCCGTCGCCGCCCGCCTCGTCGCCACCGGCGGCGCCGCGTTGATCATCGACTACGGCAGCAGCAAGCCCGGCTACGGCGACACCCTGCAGGCGGTGCGCCAGCACACGTACGACGATCCGCTGTCGAGGCCGGGCGAAGCGGACGTCACCGCCCACGTCGACTTCACGGCGTTGGCGCGCACGGCCACCGCCGCGGGCGCCATCTGCCGTCCGGTCATCAACCAGGGCGAGTTCCTTATCCGCCTCGGGCTGGTCCAACGCGCCAACGTGCTTGGCCGCGGCAAGGATTCAAAGACACGCGACGCCCTTGCCGCCGCCATGGAGCGCCTCGCCGGCCCCAAGGCCATGGGCGATCTCTTCAAGGTGCTGGCGATCTCGGCGCCGGGGCTCAGGTTGCCGGTCCTCGACGCCCCGGATGCCGGCAAGGAATCCGCGCGCCAGTAGCACTGCCTCACCGTTTGACAATCGCCCGGTGTGGCGAGGAAATTCCCTCTCATGACGCCTCGCCTCACCGACACCGCGCTCGCCGCCCTCCCCGGCATCAGCCACGGTTTCTTCACGCGCGAAGGCGGCGTGTCGGCGGGCATCTACGCCAGCCTCAACTGCGGCGTCGGCTCGAAGGACGATCGCTCCCTGGTGATGGAGAACCGCGCGCGCGTCGCGGCCGCGGTCGGCGCGACGCCGGAGCGATTGGCGGCGCCCTACCAGGTCCACGGCACGACGGTGGCGATGGTCGAGGCGGCGTGGCCGGCGGGCGAGGGTCCTAAGGCCGACGCGCTTGTCACCGACAGGCCGGGCATCGCGCTCGCGATCGGCACCGCCGACTGCGGTCCCATCCTGCTCGCCGACGCCGGGGCGCGGGTGATCGGCGCCGCCCATGCCGGCTGGCGCGGCGCACTGGCGGGCGTCACCGATTCGGTGATCGCTGCGATGGTGACACGCGGCGCGCGACGCGACCGGATCGTCGCCGCCCTCGGGCCCACCATCAGCCGGGCGAACTACGAGGTCGGGCCGGAGCTCGTCGCCGCCTTCCTTGCCGACGACCCGGAGAACGAACGTTTCTTCCGGCCCTCGGGCCGCGATGGCCACAGCCTGTTCGACCTTCCCGGCTACATCGTCGCCCGACTCACCGCAGCCGGCGTCGCGGCCGCCAACCTTGCCCTCTGCACGTACGCGGAACCCGAACGCTTCTTCTCCTTCCGGCGCACCACGCACCGCGGCGAAGCGGACTACGGCCGCCAGCTCTCGGCGATCATGCTCACCGATTGAAACCGCGATCTGGAACCGCATCGCGATTGCCGGTAGACATGTCCGCCTTGCCGCAAGGGGTCGTCCCGATGCATCGCCTCTCCGCCCGCCTGTTGCGGCTCCTGCCGGTCGCGCTCCTCGCCTTCGCGGTCGCTGCCTGCATGGCCGAGCGGCCGCAACTCGGCCCCCCGGTGATCTCGCCGACCAGGATCGGCAAGCTCGGCCCGGCGCCGGTCAAGGGTGCGGCGGCGACGTTCGCCTTCCAGACGGTGACGAGCGTCCCGGGCGAACTCGCCTTCGCGCTTGAGGACGATCTGAAAAAGGCGGCCGATACCCGGGAACTGCCGATCGCCTCGGCCGACGACGCCGCGAGCGCCACTTATCAGGTCAAGGGCTACCTCTCGGCCGTCGGCGATGTCAACGGCATCCTGCTCGTCTACGTCTGGGACGTGTTCGACCGCAACGGCACGCGCCTCCACCGTTTCTCCGGCCAGCAATCGGCCAAGGGCAAGGGCGCCGACCCTTGGAGCGGCGTCACCACCGATATGATCGACGCGGCGGCTCGGGAGACCATCGACGAACTTGTCGACTGGACACGCACTTGAGGCTCGCGACCGTTGCCATTGCCTCCCCGCGATTGCTACAAGGCCGCGCACTCGTAACCTCACCCACCACGGGAGAGGTGGCCGCAGTGGCACGGATGAAGCATGAAGCTGGTTGCCGGAAACTCCAATCGCGCCCTCGCCGAGGCGATCGCCGAATATCTTGAACTGCCGCTTGCCCGGTGTGTGGTCCGCCGCTTCGCCGATCAGGAGATCTTCGTCGAGATCCGCGAGAACGTGCGCGGCGAGGACCTGTTCGTCATCCAGTCGACCAGCTACCCGGCCAACGACCATCTGATGGAGCTTCTGATCATCATCGATGCGGCCCGCCGCGCCTCGGCTCGCCGCATCACCGCCGTCCTCCCCTATTTCGGCTACGCCCGTCAGGACCGCAAACCGTCCGCCCGCACGCCCATCTCGGCCAAGCTTGTCGCCAACCTCATCGTCGAGGCCGGCGCCCACCGCGTCCTCACCCTCGATCTTCACGCCGGCCAGATCCAGGGCTTCTTCGATATCCCGACCGACAACCTCTTCTCGGTGCCGGTGTTCACCCGCGACATCAAGACCCGCCACGACCTTGCCGACGTCATGGTGGTGTCGCCTGACGTCGGCGGCGTCGTGCGCGCCCGCGCGCTGGCCAAACGCATCGACGCGCCGCTGGCCATCGTCGACAAGCGCCGCGAGCGACCGGGCGAAGCCGAAGTGATGAACATCATCGGCGACGTCTCCGGCCGCCACTGCATCCTCTTCGACGACATCGTCGATTCCGGCGGCACACTGGTGAACGCCGCCGAGGCGCTGATGGAGAAGGGCGCCGCCTCGGTGCTCGCGTACATCACCCACGGCGTGTTGTCCGGCGGCGCGGTCGCGCGCATCACCGCCGCCAAGATCGAGGAACTGGTGATCACCAACTCGATCCAGCCGACCGAGGCGATCCTGGCCGCCCCAAACATCCGCGTTTGCCCGATCGCCACGCTGATCGGCGAAGCGATCGCCCGCACCGCCAGCGAGAAGTCGGTCTCGAGTTTGTTCGACTGACCTGGAGCAATTCCAGGAAAAGTGGGAACCGGTTTTCCGTCCGGAATTGCAGAGGAACAAAGAGTTAGGGCGATTTCGCGACTCAGAGAAATGCGAAATCGCTCTAGGCGAGGCGGATCGCGATGCCGGCAACTGCCAGGGCGACGACCACCACCCAAGGCGGCGCCCTCCACACGGCCAGCAACAGGAACCCGCCGAGGGCGAGCGCAAAATCGCGCGGTCCGGTGACGGCGTTCGTCCACACCGGGTCGTAGAGCGCCGCACCAAGGATGCCGACCACCGCCGCGTTGGCCCCGCGCATCGCCGCCTGAACCGCGGAGCGGCGGCGCAGCGTGTCCCAATAGGGCAAGACCCCATAGACCAGAAGCAGCCCCGGCAGAAAGATCCCAACCAGGGCGATGGTCGCGCCACCAATACCGCTTGGCACCGGTCCGGCGATGTATCCGAGATAGGCGGCGAAGGTGAACAGCGGACCGGGCACCGCCTGCGCGAAGCCATAGCCGGTGAGGAAATCCGCGTTCGATCACCCATTGCGGCACGACGACCGCCTGGAGAAGCGGCAGCACGACGTGTCCGCCGCCGAACACCAGCGCTCCGGAACGATAGAAGCCATCGAAGAACTGCAGTTCCCTGCTGCCACCCAGTGCGGCGACAACCGGCAAGATGAAAAGCAGGCCGGTGAAAATGGCGAGAGCGACTGCTCCCGCGCCGCGGCTCATCGGGATCGGCACATGCGCGCCACCAACGTCCCTGCCGTTGCGGCGGAGCCCGAGGCCGAGCAGCGCACCGATGGCGATCGCTGCGATCTGGGCAACCGGTCCGCCTGCGAAAGCAATGATCGCCACCGACAAAAACGCGATCGCGGCGCGTTGCCGATCCGGCGCAAGCGTTCGCGCCATGCCCCAGATCGCCTGGGCGACCACCGCCACGGCGACGAGCTTCAGCCCGTGAACGAGACCTTCCGCCCAGGGACCCGAGACGGTCGAAGCGCCGAACGCCACCGCGACGAGCAGGATTGCCGAGGGCAGCGTGAATCCGCACCACGCCGCCACGCCGCCCGGGAGGCCCCCGGCCCGGACCAGTCCGATGGCGAACCCGGTCTGGCTCGACGCCGGTCCCGGCAGGAACTGGCACAGCGTCACCAGATCGCCGTAACCTTCGTCCGTCAGCCAGCGCCGGCGGACGACGAACTCCTCGCGAAAGTAGCCGAGGTGTGCGATCGGCCCCCCGAATGACATGAGGCCGAGCTTGAGGAATACCAAAAAGACCTCGCCAGCGGACTGCCATCGGCCGTCTTCGGCTGCCATGCTCTTCGATTCCGGTCGGAATTGCGTTTTGCGACCCCATCCTCTATATCACCGCCGGCCGCTGGCGCCTTATCGGGGCGCGCGGCCTTCAGATTCAAGGAGTTTTGTCCGATGGGCGCCACCTACGAGCTCACCGCGACTGCACGTGAGAAGGTGGGCAAGGGAGCCGCCCGTTCCGTCCGTCGCCAGGGAATGGTCCCAGCCGTCATCTATGGCGGCGACGGGCCGCCCCTTTCCGTAAGCCTCAACGACCGCGAGGTCTCCAACCGCATCAATGGCGGCGGCTTCTATACATCGGTCGCGACCATCGTCGTGGACGGCCAGCGCATCCCGACGCTGCCGCGCGACTACCAGCTCGACCCGGTGAGCGACAAGACGCTGCACGTCGATTTCATGCGCGTCGTTCCCGGCGCCACCGTCACGGTCGACGTGCCGGTCCGGTTCATCAACGAGAGCCAGGCGCCCGGCATCCGCCGCGGCGGCGTGCTCAACGTCGTCCGCCACCGCGTTTCGCTGGTCTGCCCGGTCGACGCCATACCGGAGCACCTGGTCGCCGACCTGACCGGCCTTGAAATCGGCGACTCGCTGCACATTTCGGCCGTCTCCCTGCCGGCGGACGTCAAGACAACCATCCGCCGCGACTTTACCGTCGCCACGATTGCCGCCGCCGCCGGCGTCAAGGAAGAGATGCGCACGGCGCTGGAGGCCGCCGCGGCCGCCAAGGTCGCCGCCGAGGCTGCCGCCGAAGCCGGCGTCGAAGGTGCGGCACCCGGCGAAGGCGGCGCGACGGCGGGCGAGGGCAAGCCGGAGGCAGGCAAGAAGGAGTAACCTCGGCGCTCCATTCGGAGACTGCCTCGATGCTCCTCATCGTCGGCCTCGGCAATCCGGGCAGGCAATACGCGCTGAACCGCCACAACGTCGGCTTCATGGCCGTCGATGCCATCCACCGCCGCCACGGCTTCCCGCCATGGCGGCGTCGGTTTCAGGCGGAGACGGCGGAAGCCCCGCTGGGCGAGGACAAGTGCCTTCTCCTCAAGCCGCAGACCTATATGAACGAGTTCCGGCCGCGCGGTGCAGGAGGCGGCCCGCTTCTACAAGCTTGAGCCGGCGGATATCGTCGTCATCCACGACGAGGTCGACCTTAGCCCCGGCAAGACCCGCATGAAGACCGGGGGCGGCGCCGCCGGCCATAACGGCCTCAGATCGATCGGCGGCGCGATCGGCACCGAGTTTCGCCGGCTGCGCATCGGCGTCGGTCATCCGGGCGTCAAGGAACTCGTCGCCGGCTACGTGCTCCACGACTTCGCCAAAGCGGACCTGGTCTGGCTGACCCCGCTCCTCGACGCGATCGCAGACAACGCCGCGCTGCTCGCGGCCGGCAAGGACTCCACGTTCGCCAACCGTCTGCACGCGGCCACCGGCGAGGCGACCGGGAAGAAGAAGCCGAAAGCGGGCAAGACGAGTGAGCCGGAAGAATCCGCTACCGAAGAGCCCCCAGCGCCGGACGATGGTGACGAGGCGCGCGCGGGCCCCCTTGCCCGCGGCCTCAGGAAGCTGTTCGGGCGGTAGGCTTGGGCGTGCGGGCGCCGGGCTCAGGAATCATCGCCGTGATGGCCCCCGTGATCCACGTCGCCAGGAAGATGAGCACGAAGGGCAGCCAGGTGCCGGCGATGCTGGTGAACATGTCAAATGAACGCATGATCAGGCCGGCAACGACGACGGCGTCGAGCACTGCAACGATCGCCGTGAACGCCAGCGCGACCGGGATCGGCTCACGCGCGCCACGCGCGCCGAAATAGCGGATCGAGATCGCCAAAAAGATGAGCGGCGCTGCGATGGCGTGGAGAGTGATCGCCAGCCACGCCGGACCAATCGCCAAAAGGCCGCCCATGACCGCCGCGCAGAGTGCCCAGCCGGCGACGCCGTAGGCGAAGAGACGCATCAGCGACCGCGCAGGCGGGTCGGCGGCAGGACCCGGCTGGACCGCCGGCAGCGCGACGGCGATGTCCGCCGCCCACGATTCGATCCTTTCCCGATTGCGCCAATCACCGCTTTTCTTCTTCGCCATCGCCGAGGCAGGAAAGCCTTTGGCATCAGCGGCGAGACGGCCGCCGAAGGTGGCGTGGCCGAGCGCGCCCACCCGCTCCATCAGGACTGCGACTTCCTTCGTCGGAGGGATCCCGTCGTGATCGGCGGAGTTGTCGAGTGGACCGCTGGAGAACAGCCACACCGGGATGCGTCTTAGCGCCGCAACATTCCGGGCAACGAAACGACGGGCGGCCTTGTGCCAGCGGTTGGCGTAGAGCGCCCCGCCGACGATCGCCGCGTCATAACCGTCGAGCCCCCGCGCCTTGGCCGCCGACGTGACGACCGTATCGATCCCCTCGCTCTCCAGCAACTCGCCGATGATTTCGGCGATGCCCTCGGTGCCGCCGCGCTTCGAGCCCCAGCACACCAGCACGCGCATGGTCGTACACTCCGATCCGTCAATCTGAGGCTAGCCAACGCCTCGGCCCGGACCTTGAGCCACGTCAACCCGAACAGGCATCCGCCCGCGCCGGCGAGGCCCTTGTCCTCAGGTTGCGGCCTGATAGAAGACGGGCCCGGCCCCTCTCCCCCGCGTTCGAGGACATCCCATGGGTTTCCGCTGCGGCATCGTCGGCCTGCCCAACGTCGGCAAGTCGACCCTCTTCAACGCGCTGACGCGCACCGCCGCGGCGCAGGCGGCCAACTATCCGTTCTGCACCATCGAGCCGAACACGGGCGAGGTCGCCGTGCCCGATCCGCGTCTCGACCGGATCACCGCGATCGTCAAGCCCGCCCACGTGGTGCCGACACGGATCGGTTTCGTTGACATCGCGGGGCTGGTGCGCGGGGCCTCCAAGGGCGAGGGTCTCGGCAACCAGTTCCTCGGCCACATCCGCGAGGTCGACGCCATCATCCATCTGGTGCGCGCCTTCGAGGGCGGTGACGTCGCCCACGTCGAGGGCCGCGTCGATCCGGTCGCCGACGCCGAGACCGTCAACACCGAGCTGATGATTGCCGACCTCGCCAGCCTCGAGCGCCGGGTGGCGCCGCTGAAGAAGCGCGCTCAGGGCGGCGACAAGGAGGCAAAGGCCGAGGTGGCGCTGATGGAGGCGGCGATCGACCTTCTGTCGATCGGCAAGCCCGCACGCCTGGTCGCGGTACCGAAGGGCTCGGAAGCCGCCTTCAAGGCGCTCAACCTCCTGACAGCCAAGCCGGTTCTTTACGTCGCCAACGTCGAGGAGGCCTCCGCCGCCTCGGGCAATGCCCTTTCCGAGCAGGTGGCAAGGATGGCGGAGGCGGAGGGTGCCGGTTTCGTTGCGATCTCCGCCGAGATCGAGGCCGAGATCGCCCAGCTGTCCGCCGACGACCAGCGCGCGTTCCTCGCCACGATCGGCCTGGAGGAGCCGGGCCTCGACCGCCTCATCCGTGCCGGCTACGCCCTTCTCGGTCTCATCACCTTCTTCACCGCCGGCCCGAAGGAGGCGCGCGCCTGGACGATCCCCGACGGCGCCCGCGCACCCGCAAGCGGCCGGCACCATCCACAGCGACTTCGAAAAGGGCTTCATTCGCGCCCAGACCATCGCCTACGACGATTTCGTCCGCCTCGGCGGCGAGCAGGCCGCCCGCGACGCCGGCAAGGCACGCGACGAAGGCAAGGACTACGTCGTGCGCGACGGCGACGTGATGCTGTTCAAGTTCAACGTGTGACCGGGTAGCCTACTGCACTTCCCGCGCGTCGACCTTGCCCTCGCCGGGATGCCCCAGCACCTGAAGGTTGCCCGGCCGGCCGAAGTACCAGTCGCCGATCGTCTGGGCGAGCGTCTGGCCGCCGATCGCCGCCTGCGAGAACCGTGCCGTTGAGCAGCGCCGTGTGGGTGGTGTTGGCGGTGACGAAGTACGCCGGCACATCGCGCAGCGACTGGCGCACGGCCTGCCCGTATTTCATCACGTAAGCCTTCTCCGCCTGGTCGGCCCGATGGCCGGGAATGATGCCCAGCATGCTGAGCAGCACCGGGTCGTGCTGGTCGCCGTACACGAACATCGGCGTGCTGATGTAGGGGAAAACAAAACCTTCACCGAGGCAGCTGCTCTCATGGCCCGGATTGGCGGCCGCGCACGACTCGTCCGGCTGGCTATGAAGAAACGCCATTGCCTCCGGAGAGTCGTTTCTGGTGTCGAGTATGCCGGGACCGAAGCGCCTGACCCCGGCGGGGATCCAGCCGCTGTCGGCGATGCCCTTGACGCTCGCGTTCGGCAGCCGCGCGGCGATGTGGTCGAGGTTGTTGTGGACCCCGATGCCGCCTGCCGAGGTGCCCGCCACCAGCACGTCGGTGGCCGCGGCAAGCGTCGGTGCACCGCCGATCGACTTTGCCAGCAACTGGTCCAGCAGCGCGTCGATAATCTCATGGCCGCGGAATTGCCAGGTCGAACCGCCGACCTTGTTCTCGCCGTCGCCGGCCCAGAAGTCGGAGCTGCAATAATGGACGTACACGTGCGCGAAGGTCGCAAAATCCGGGTTCACGCTTTTTGAGGTGGACAGCAGGCCATCGAAGTTCCGCGACGCCGGTGCGCCCGACCCGGTGACCAGTTCCTTCTGCTGGCGCTGCCGCTCCATGCAGACCTTGTCGGTCATGCAGCCGGCGCCGCCCTGCAGGAACAGGATCCATTTGTTGCGGTCATCGCCGGACCCGGGACTGAAGTAGAAAATCGGTGCCGTGCCGTCGTTGCAGACCGCCTTCGGCCAGGCAGGGGACTTGATCACCTGCCGGGTCATCGCGTCAGCGGGCGAACGCGACGGCTGCGCCCCTCCAGTCGTCGCAAACACCATCGCTACGGCCGCCACCAGCGGCCCGACAACACAGGTTGCGTGCATCGCCTTTCCCCCACCGATCCCCCACCGCCGCCGGATGCGGCGGTCCGGACCTCGGCACCATAACACGAGAAAGCCGGCTGTCCTTCGGCGGGATCGTTGCCGGACGTGCCGATCCGCGGTACTTCGCCCGGCCGGAACACGGGAAGGACATCAGCAGTGCGCTATTTCGAGGACTTCGAGGTCGGGGAAACCATCGACCACGGCACCCGGGTGGTGAGCGCCGACGACATCGTCGCGTTCGCGCGCGAGTACGACCCGCAGCCGTTCCACCTCGACCCCGACGCGCCGGAGACCGCCGTCCTCGGCGGACTGATCGCATCGGGCTGGCACGTCGCCGCCATCTTCATGCGGATGATGTGCGATTCCATGCTGCTGGAGTCCTCCTCGATGGGCTCCCCCGGCATCGAGACGCTGAAGTGGGTGCGCCCGGTCAGGCCCGACACCGCCCTTGCCGCCCGGTCGGTCGTGATCGACGCGCGCGCATCGCGCAGCCGACCGGACCGCGGCATCGTGCGTTTCCGTCATGAATTCAGCGAGGATGGCGGTGTCGTCGTGATGTGGTTCGAGAACCCGATCATGTTCGGACGACGGCCATGAACGCTTTTGACGCCATGACCGTCGGCGAGACGTTCGAATTCGGCAGTTACGACTTCACCGCCGACCGCATCAAGGCCTTCGCCCGCGACTGGGACCCGCAGCCCTTCCACGTCGACGAGGAAGCCGCTGCCAGGTCGTCGTTCGGTGGCCTGGTCGCCTCGGGCTGGCATACCGCGGCCGTCATGATGCGCCTGCAGGTCGATTATTTCCGCGGGCTTGGTGCCGGGCGACCACGCTTCGGCGTCTCGCCCGGTTTCGACGACCTCAGGTGGATCAAGCCGGTCTACGCCGGCGACCGCATCACCTATTCCGCCCGCATGGTCGCCAAGCGGCGGTCGCAGTCACGCCCCGGCATGGGCGTCGTCACCACGGCGTTCTCCGGCGTGAACCAGAAGGGCGAGACGGTGTTCGCCGTAACAGCGCACGTCATGATGTCGCTCGATTGAGGGCGCGCCCGCTCGCGCCCTCAATCAACGTCAGTCTATTGCGGCGGTCCGCTCCAACCCGGCAGCGCGTCGATCTTCATCTGGCGGCGCTGGTCAGGCGACTTGGAGTAGTCGTTCATGAACGGCGCCGATTCAAACGAGCCGTATTCAGGGTTGGCGATGAATATCCAGTCGTGGCCGATGTGCGCCATGTTGGATTCATATGAGGCCTGCCGGTCAGCCTCCGAGCCGCCGTAGTCGTCGGAGAAATCGCCGTAGTTGTCACCGACCAGGAGCAGGACGCGATAATCCTGCGCAATGAACGCGCGCCGCGTGCCCTTCTTCGACGTCCAGTCCGTCTTCTCGTTGTTCATCAGGAAGGTGTCGACGTTGCCACCCATCGGAAAGCCCAGCGCCTCCATGTTCTTGCGGGTTGCGTCCTCCTGATCCGCGGTGCGATTGGTGACGTAGAAGACCTTCACGCCCTTGGAGTTGGCGTACTTGGTGAAATCGACCGCACCCGGTACCGCCGTCGCCTTGGCGTCGGCGACCCAGGCCGCCCACGTCTTGCCCGCATAGTCCTGACCGGTCTTGACCAGCCATGACTCGTAGGCGCCGTTGTCGATGACGGTCTCGTCGGCGTCGAGGATAATTGCCGGCGGCAGGTCCTGGAAATTGCCGGTCTGTTCCGTCGCCGCAGTCCAGCTCTTGTCGGCCAGCGCCTGGTCCAGCCGGACTTTGGCGAGTTGATACATCGCCTCGGTATTGGCCTTGTACTCGACGGAGTTCTCCACCCACAGCGTCGCGTTGAGGAGATCGTTTTGCGGCACAGCGTCGGCGGCGAGAGCACCACCGCCGGCGAGCGGCAGGCTGAGGGCCGTCGCCGCAACCGCCCACAGGGCGGCATGGGTTGTGCGTGTCATGGAAGTTCCCCTGGTTGCCTGAGCGGGATTACAGCCGGCCAAACCTTTGCCAGCTTAGCAACCGACCCTAGCCCAAACCGGTGACACGATCACGACAAGAAACGCTTTTGCCCGCTCTTCGGAAGTCGCCCGGTCGCACTGGAGCCGGGGGCCCGATCAGTGACGGTGGCCGGCGAGCGCGCGTCCCATCAAGCTGACTGCCTTGGCCTTGGCGTTGAACACCATGAACGTCGACGCGACCTGCTCGTCACGCACCGTGTGCCATTCACTGAGGGTCATCGAACCCCTCCCCTCGGGCGTCCGGATGGACAATTCGTAGATCGTCGACACCTGATCACCGTCCTCCCACTGTCGGAGGATGCGGAAATGGTCGATGAATTTCGCTTTTTCACGCGAACCCGCGAAATACGCGTTTTTGTCACCCTCGTCTTCGTGCTGCGAAGCGCGGAAGTGGAAATCGTCGGTGGCCATGTGCCATGCGCGGTCGCTGTCGCCGGACATGAAGGCGCGAAGAAATTCGGTGACGGTCTCGGCTGGCGTTGTCATCGCTCATTCCCGGTTGATCCACCCGCCCCGGCGATAGTGAGCTAAGGACAGCAAACGGGAATTCAAGTCGCCGTCGGTCCGGTGGAAATTGCCGGGCCTGATGCAAACGGTCTGCCCTACGGCGTCGGCGGCTCCGGCGGCGGATCGTTCATCGCCGCCGCCTCCCATTGCAGAAAATCGGGGTCGGCGAGCAACGTTTCGACATAGGCCATGCACACCGGCATGAGGTGAGGCATGTAGGTGCGGAAACGCGTCGCGACCGGCGCGTAGGCGGCGTCGGCGATGGTGAAGTGGCCGAACAGATACGGGCCGCCGGCCGGCTTGCCCCATGTCTGGCGGCAATGCGTCCACATCGTCTCGATACGGGCAATGTCGGCGGCGACGCCCTTTTCGTGCAGCCCCTCGCCCGGCCGCCGTTCAAGCAGCGCCATCGACAGGTGGTCGCGCAATGGCCGGAAGCCGGAATGCATCTCAGCCGTGATGGCGCGGGCGTGGGCGCGCGCCGCCGGGTCCTGCGGCCACAGCCGCGCCTCGGGGAACAGCTCCGCCAGGTATTCGCCGATCGCCAGCGAATCCCAGACCTTCACCTCGCTACCATCGCGCGTGTGGACGAGGAGCGGCACCCTGCCCGTCGGCGACAACGCGACCAGCTTCTCCTTCCCGGCCGGCGCGCGGTAGCGCACCAGCGTCTCGGTGAAGGGCACGCCGACTTTCCTCATCGGCAGCCAGCCGCGCAGCGACCACGACGAGACCGTGCGGTAACCGATGTAGATGTGGAAGTCGTCCATCGCCCGTCAGCCTTATCCGTCGTCGAAGTGATACCCGAAAGTCTCGATGTCGTCGCCGTAGATTTCCGCGATCAGGCGGCGCCCGGCTTCGTTGTAGAAGGCCCGGTAGCTGCTGGGGTCGCGCGACGCATTGATCACGGGCAACGCTTCGTTCCGCCCGAAGATCTTCCGGCTGACCCCGGCGAACTGGGCGGCGAGCGATTCGTACCGCAGCACCCGGTCGACCAGCAGCGCGCCGTCCTCGCCGTAGAGAAAGCGCTTCTGCGGATCGATATGCCGGCGCTCCATCACACCGCGCCCCTTGCCGACCACCTCGCCCAGGAACAGGTCGAAGGCGATGCCGCGCGGCTGGTAGGAGAACTTGTACTCCGACACCGCCCGCGCCCACGGGTTGCGAACCACGCCGAACTTGAAGTAGCCGGCGAAGTCCTCCGCACTGATGTGACCGCAGCCGACGTATTCATCGGCGTACAGGTGCGCCAACCGCGGCGGACCCTTGGCCGGATCGCGGTTGGGGCCCGAGCAGGAGCCGCCCGCGCTCCTGCCAGGTGAGATTCAGCCTGTTCAGGAATACCACCTCGATGCTCTGGCCGGCCGTTTTCGGCACGTGGACGAAAATCGTCCGGAAATCGTGGCTAAGCATCCTTTGCCGTTCCCAGGTCTGCGAGGCCGCCAAGGCCATCCCAGCAACGACGCCTGCCGTCAACCCGCAAAGCCCGGCGGCGGGCGGGCCGGATTGGCGTCAACGCCGTTCCGTGCTAAGCGAACGCCGCAGATGCGGTCCTGACAGATGATTCGGGGGTCTGGATGAAACGGATAGTGTACGGCGCGATGGCAGCGCTTGCTTTTGCGGCATTCGTCGCCCAACCGCAACCCGCGAAGGCGGGCGGTGTATTTGTGCCGCTGTGGATCGCCAGTTCCGCCCTTTGCGAGGCGATCGTTGTGGCCGACGCCGAGAAGAAGCTAACCCGAACGGCGTTGTCATCGGCAAGCAGAGAGGCAAATTGCTCCTCTGCCTCGTCCCCGGCTTCGGCCTGGCGTTGACGCTGGCCGACCACGCCAACCGGCAGCAACATCCGTAGTACGCGCGGCCGCCAGTGCAGCTACAAAAAGGGCCCCCGCCGGGGCCCTTTTTTATGTCATCGCTGCACCGCGTATCAGTGCGCGACCCCGGACCACACCTTCCGCTTGGTCACGTACATCAGCCCGGCGAACACCACCAGGAACACCATCACCTCGAAGCCCAGCCGCTTGCGGTCGACGAGATGCGGCTCCGCCGTCCACATCAGGAAGGCAGCCACGTCGTGCGCGTACTGATCGACCGTCTCCGGCGACCCATCGCTGTACGTGACCTGTCCGTCGGAAAGCGGCGGCGGCATATGCAGCGAGATGCCGTTGTCGAAATAGGGGTTGTAGTACGTCCCCGCCGGCACGGTGACGCCCGGAGGCGGCATGGTGAAGCCGGTGAGCAGGGCGTGGATGTAGTCCGGCCCGGCCTCCTGGTAGGCGGTGAAGAAATCGAGCAGGCCCCACAGCACGCCGCGCGAGATGCCGCGCGCCTTGGCGATCACCGACAGGTCGGGCGGCGCGGCGCCGCCGTTGGCGGCGGCGGCGGCTTCGGGATTGGGGAACGGCGCCGGAAACGTGTCGGACGGTTTTGCCCGGCCGCTGGAACATCTCGCCCTTGTCGTTGGGCCCGTCGGTCGACCTGGTATCTCGCCGCCAGCGCCCTCACCTCTTCGCGCGCGGTGAAATGCGGCACCGTTGCGGTCGGCGAGCGTGCGGAAGGCGACCAGGTTCATCGAATGGCAGGCTGGAGCAGACCTCCTTGTAGACCTGGTAGCCGCGCTGCAGCTGGGCCTGGTCGAACGTGCCGAAGAAGCCGCTGAACGACCAGCGCTGCAACGGCGGCGGCTTGAGCGGGTAGGTGCTGCAGCTCCTGCCCAGCTGCATGTTGCGCACCCGCGGCGAGCGACAGCCCGCGACAACGGCGGCGGCCGCGAGAGAGCGGAACGTGCCGTTTCATCGTCGTCAGCTCTTCGCCTCGACCGCACCGCCTTCGCGCGAGCACCGCCTCGGTAATGCTCGCCGGCCTTGGCTTCGGTCGCTCGATCACCCCGACCATCGGCATGATGACAGGAAATGCAGGAAGTAATACGCGGTCAGGATGCGCGCGGCGATCGACGTAACCGCCCTCCGGCGGCTGCGAGCCGAGGTAGCCAAGGCCAACGGTCGCCAGCACCAGGATCCAGAAGAACTGGCGATAGACCGGCCGGAACTTCGCCGAGCGCACCCGCGAGGTATCGAGCCATGGCACGAACGCCAGGACGATGATCGCGGAGAACAGGGCGATGACGCCGATGAGCTTGTTCGGGATGGCCCTCAGGATCGCGTAGAACGGCAGGAAGTACCATTCCGGCACGATGTGCTCCGGCGTGTGCAGCGGATTGGCCGGGATGTAGTTGTCCGGATGGCCGAGATAGTTGGGCAGGAAGAAGGTGAGCCACGCGAAAAGGATCAGGAAGACCGACAGGCCGAAGAGGTCCTTGATCGTCGCATACGGCGTGAAGCGAACGGTGTCTTCCTTCGACTTGACGTTGATGCCAAGCGGGTTGTTCTGGCCGACGACGTGCAGCGACCACAGGTGCAGGATCACCACCCCGGCGATCATGAACGGCAGCAGGTAGTGGAGCGAGTAGAAGCGCACCAGCGTCGCGTTATCGACGGCGAAGTCGCCCCACAGCCACGTCGTGATCGCGTGGCCGATGCCCGGGATCGCCGTGAACAGGCTGGTGATCACCGTCGCCGCCCAGAACGACATCTGCCCCCACGGCAGCGTGTAGCCGAGGAACGCGGTCAGGATCATCAGCAGGAAGATGATGACGCCGAGGATCCATAGGACCTCGCGCGGCTCCTTGTAGGAGCCGTAGTAGAGGCTGCGGAACATGTGGATGTAGACGGCGAAGAAGAACAGCGAGGCGCCGTTGGCGTGCAGGTAGCGCAACAGCCAGCCGTAGTTCACGTCGCGCATGATGTGCTCGACCGAATTGAACGCCAGCCCCGCGTCCGCCGTGTAGTGCATGGCGAGCACGATGCCGGTGACGATCTGGGCGACCGAGCATGAAACGTCAGGATGCCGCCGAACGTCCACCAGTAGTTCAGGTTGCGCGGCGTCGGATAGGCGACGAACGAGGAGTGGATGAGACCGAAGACCGGCAGCCGGCTCTCGAGCCACCTCCCGGCGCGGCTTTTCGGCTGGTAGGTCGTTGAGTGCTCGGCCATGTTGTCGTGTCTCGCCCCGATCAGCCGATCTTGACGCTTGGTGTCGGAGGTGAACTGGTACGTCGGGATCGCCATGTTCTGCGGCGCCGGGCCCTTGGCGGATGCGGCCGGCGGTGTCGTACTGCGAGCCGTGGCAGGGACAGAACCAGCCGCCGTAGAGACCCTGCTGGCCGAGCGGAATGCAGCCGAGGTGCGTGCACACCTCGATCATGATCAGCCACGCCTCCCTGCCCGGCACCGAGCGGTTGGCGTCGGTGGCCGGCGCGTCGGCGGGCAGATTGGCGTTGCGGGCGTACCGGGTCGCGCAGGCGTGCTGACGTCGACCTGCTGGGCCTCGGCGACCTCGGCGTCGGTCCGCCGGCGGATGACGACCGGCTTGCCGCGCCATTTGACGGTCATCGACATGCCCGGCGTGACCGACGAGACGTCGACCTCGATCGAGGCGAGCGCCAGCGCCGCCGCGTCCGGGTTCATCTGGTCGATCAGCGGCCAGACCGTGAGCGCGGCGCCGACGGCGACCACCGCGCCGGTAGCGATGTAGATGAAGTCGCGGCGGGTCGGCTCCGGATGGTCCGCCGTGTCGGTACTCGCCAAGATAGATTCCCTTGTCGGCTCAGGCAGTCGGCGCGAGGCCGAAGTGCCCCGTCAGCCGCGACTGTTTAGCCTTCGCAACCGCGAAATGTCCAGTGCCGGGCACCGGTCGCCGCACATTGTCGCGGGCGGCGTCGCGGTCGCTACTCCGCCGCCGCCGGCAGCGGCTCGTCGAGGCCGAGGAAGCCGCCCGACTGGCGGTGCCACAGCGCGGCATAGAGCCCGTTGCGCGCCAGCAGCTCATGATGGGTGCCCGACCTCGACGATGCGGCCGTCGTCGAGCACCACCAGCCGGTCGAGCACCGCGATCGTCGACAGGCGGTGGGCGATGGCGATCACCGTGCGCCCCTCCATCAGGGCGTAGAGGCTTTCCTGGATCGCCGCCTCCACTTCCGAATCGAGCGCGCTCGTCGCCTCGTCCAGCACCAGGATCGGCGCGTCCTTGAGGATCAGCCGGGCGATGGCGACACGCTGGCGCTGTCCGCCGGAGAGCTTGACGCCACGCTCGCCGACGTGGGCGTCGTAGCCGGTGCGGCCATTGTAGTCCTTGAGGCCCAGGATGAACTCGTGCGCCTCGGCGCGCTTGGCGGCGGCGACGATCTCCTCCTGGCTCGCCTCGCGGCCGGCCGTAGCGGATGTTGTCGCGCACAGAGCGGTGAAGCAGCGAGGTGTCCTGGGTGACCATGCCGATGTTGTCGCGCAGGCTCTCCTGGGTGACGTCGCGGATGTCCTGACCGTCGATCAGGATGCGTCCGCCCTCCAGGTCGTAGAAGCGCAACAGCAGATTGACCAGCGTCGACTTGCCGGCGCCCGAGCGGCCGACCAGCCCCACCCGCTCGCCCGGGCTTGACCGTCAGGTTGAAGTTTTCGATGACCCCGCGCTCGCGCCCGTAGTGGAAGCGCACGTTGTCGAACTGGATCTCGCCCGCGCGACCACCAGCGGCCTGGCGTCCGGACGGTCGACGATCGCGTTCGGCCGGCTGATCGTCTGGATACCGTTCTGCACCAGCCCGACGTCCTCGAACAGGCCGGCGATGTTCCTGAGGATGAAGTTCGACATCTGGTTGAGGCGGATGACCAGCGAGGTCGCCATGGCGATGCCGCCGGCCGTGACGATCCCCTTGGACCACAGGTACACGGACAATCCGCCGATGGCGGTGATCAGGCCGCCGTTGAGCGTCGTCAGCGTCACCATCATGGTCGCGTTCCACCCGGCGAAGTCCCGGTAGGCCTTGACGTGCCCACGGAAGCCCTCGCGCACGAAATTGTCCTCGCGGTCGACGCGGCCGAAGAGCTTCACCGACTGGATGTTGGTGTAGGAATTGACGACGCGTCCCGACAGCACCGAAGCCGCCTCCGCCTGCGCCGCGGAGCGCTTCTTGACCGGCGGGATCAGCTTGTAGGCGGTTATTCCGTAGGCCACCGCCCCACACCGCCACCGGGATGATGAGCAGGAGGTCAAGCCGTCCGAACAGGTAAAACATGCCCGCGACGTAGACGACGAACGTCCACAGGCTGTCGATCGTGCTCCCCACCGTGTCCCGCACCGCCGGCCCGGTCTGCAGCACTTTCTGGGCGATGCGGCCGGCGAAGTCGTTCTGGAAGAACGTGACGCTCTGGCGCACCACATAGCGGTAGCTCGCCCAGCGCACGCGGTTCTGGAGGCCCGGCACCAGCGCCAGGTTGTTGAAGCTGCGCGACAGGATCGCGATGATCGGCCGTATGAACAGGACGATGACGCCCATCACCGCGAGCTGCCAGCCATGCTCGGCGAAGAAGGCGTCCCGCGGCGTCTGGTTGACCCAGTCGACCAGCCAGCCGATGAAGACGAACAGACCCATCTCGATCAGCGAGCCCGCGAGCGACAGCACCATAACGGCGAGAATCAGCCATTTCACCGGCTTGATGAAATGGAGGTAGAACGCCCACACCGTGTCGGGCGGGCGGACCACCGGGTCGTCCGGCAGCGGATCGATCAGTTTTTCGTACCAGGCCATCCAGATCTTCGCCTTCACGCCCGCTCGGGGCAGTTTCCGCCCAACTAGCAGATGTTGCCGCAGGGCGCCATCGGCAAGCCGCGCCTGGCGGCCGAAGGGAAGCCGATGGTTGCCCTCGCCCTCTTCGAACCGGACATCCCGCAGAATACCGGCACGATCCTGCGGCTCGCCGCCTGCCTGGGCGTGACGGTCCACGTCATCGGGCCCGACCGGCTTCGACCTTTCGGACCGGGCGCTCCGCCGGGCGGGCATGGACTACCTCACCCTCGCCGACATCGTCCGCCACGTCGACTGGCCGGGCTTCGAGGCGGCGCGGGCCGACAGCTGGCGGACGCCTGATTCTGATGACCACGCGCGCCGCCCTCCCCTATACCGCGTTCGCCTTCGCCGCGGACGACATCATCCTTCTTGGCCGCGAGAGCGCCGGCGTCCCGGAAACCGATCCACCATGCGCCGACGCCCGCCTGGTCGATCCCGATGAAGCCGGCCTGCGCTCACTCAACGTGGCCGTCGCCGCCGCCATGGCGCTCGGCGAGGCGCTCAGGCAGACGGACGGATTTCCGCCGGCGCCATAGACACGTCGTGACCGCAACGCGGCGCACTTGCCAAAGCGCGAACGGCAGGGCATTGCCGTCGACCGAAGTCACCCAGCATCCACCCACGCCATGCCCGATCCGATGGAAGAAAAGAAAGCCCGCGCCGCCGCCTGGTTCGCCGAACTGCGCGACCGGATCACCGCCGCCTTCGAGGCGATCGAGGACGACCTGCCCGCCGACGCCCCCGGCGCCGACAAACCGGTGGGACGTTTCGAGCGGACGCCGTGGAAACGTACCGACCATTCCGGTGGGGATGGCGGCGGCGGCGTCATGGCGATGATGAAGGGCCGCGTCTTCGAGAAAGTCGGCGTCCACATCTCAACCGTCCACGGCGAGTTTGCGCCGGAGTTCCGCAAGGACATCCCCGGCGCCGAGGAAGACCCGCGATTCTGGGCGGGCGGCATCTCGCTCATCGCCCACCTGTGGAATCCGCACGTGCCCGCCGTCCACATGAACACCCGCATGGTGGTGACGTCGCGCCAGTGGTTCGGCGGCGGTGCCGACCTCACCCCGGTGCTCGCCGCCCGCCGCACACAGGACGACCCCGACGCGGTCGACTTCCACGCCGCCATGCAAGCCGCCTGCGACGCCCATGCGGTCGCCGACTACGCCCGCTACAAGAAATGGTGCGACGACTATTTCTTTCTCAAGCACCGGAACGAGCCGCGCGGCATCGGCGGCATTTTCTACGACTGGCTGAACTCCGGCGACTGGGAGGCGGACTTCGCCTTCACCCGCGACGTCGGCCTCGCATTCCACGACATCTATCCGAAGCTGGTGCAGCGGAACTTCACCAAGCCGTGGAGCGAAGCCGAACGTGACGAGCAGCTCGTCCGCCGCGGCCGCTACGTCGAGTTCAACCTGATCTACGACCGCGGCACCGTGTTCGGCCTCAAGACCGGCGGCAACGTCGCCTCGATCCTGTCGTCCATGCCGCCGCTGGTGAAGTGGCCGTAGGCCAGCGCCCGTTCACTGCTCCGCCATGACCTGTTGCAGCCGCCGGCGAAGCTGGGCCTCGTCGGGAGCGAAATCCTGCTCGATCCACCACGCTTCCACAGCGGCCAGCATCGCACCGACGCCGGGCCCCGGCCGGCGCCCCGCTGCCACCACGTCGCGGCCGCCGAGCGGGAACGTCGGCGCCGTCCACTGGGCGGGAAGGTCCGCCAAGGCCCGCCATGCCGGATCTGCCACCGCCGCCTCGCCCCAGGCGAAGGCGAGCGCTACGCCGTCCCGATATGCTTCCTCGCGGTGCCGATAGAGCAGCCGACGCGCACCGCGACGGTCCGGCGGCGGCATCAGGTCCCCCGCGGCAACGAGCGCCTTCGACATGCGGTCGCGTTCGGCGTTGGAAAGCCGCAGACGCTCGGTGACGCGCTGCACATCTTCCTCGATACGGCAAGCCAGCGCCGCGAGCCTCAGCGGCGCGGCGGGAGCGGACCCCACCGCCGCCTCAAACCGGACGAGACGCGCGAATGCCGCGAGGTAGCCGATGCCGGCGAGCACGATCGGCAGGATGCCGGCCTCCTGCATCAGCGTGACCGCCTCGACCGCCCGTGCCGCCACCACCAGCCGGCGCATCTCCTGGCCGATGCGTTCCGCCGACAGGTCGCGCAGGCCGTCGCGCGCGCGCGTCACCGCCGCAAGCCCGTCGACGTCGATCTCGCCCTTGCCGTAGTCGGCGTGGAAACGGAAGAAGCGCAGAATGCGCAGCCGGTCTTCGGCGATCCGCCGGTCGGGATCGCCGATGAAGCGAATGCGCCGGGCGCGGATGTCGCCGTATCCCCCGACCGGATCGTAAACGGTACCGTCGGCATCGACGGAGAGCGCGTTGACCGTGAAGTCGCGGCGGCGTGCATCCGCCTCCCAGTCGGAGCCGAAGCGGACGACCGCGTGGCGCCCGTCGGTCTCGATGTCCTCGCGCAGCGTCGTCACCTCGAACGGACGCCCGCCCACGATCAGCGTCAGCGTGCCGTGCGCGACCCCGGTCGGTGCCACCTTGATGCCGGCAGCGCCGGCACGGGCAGCGACCGTTGCCGGGGTGGCGGTGGTGCCGAAATCGATCTCGCCCACCGGCAGGCCCATGAGCGCGTTGCGCACCGCACCGCCGACGACGCGGGCCTCCTCGCCGCCGCCTGTCAGCACGGCGAAGACGCGGCGCACCGCCGGCGCCGCCAGCCACGCGGCACCTGCAATTCCTGGCGCCTGTTCACTCATCCTGTCCCCGCCCGTCGGGCTTGCATCATGGCCGGCGATCGTCGCAGATTCGCCGCCCGGCTTTAAGCGCCCCGCACACCGCTGGCGCCGGCCCCAGAATTACACTACCTATCCGTCATGGCGGAAACCCACACCAACCGGCGGCTTGCGGCGATTTTGGCGGCCGATGTGGTCGGCTATTCCCTCATGATGGGCGCCGACGAGGCCGGTACCCTGGCCGCACTCAAGCGCCACCGCGAGACGGTCTTCGACCCCACCGTCGCCGAGCATGGCGGCCGCGTCGTCAAGCTGATAGGCGACGGCACGCTGGTGGAGTTTTCGAGCGTCGTCGACGCGGTCAATTGTGCCCTCGCCGTGCAGCGGGCGGTCCGTGCGCGGGCGCAACCCGGCGCCCGTGACATCGTGCTCAGGATCGGGGTCAATCTCGGCGACATCATCATCGACGGCGACGACATCTACGGCGACGGGGTCAACGTCGCCGCGCGACTGGAACCGCTGGCGGAACCGGGCGGCATCTGCGTTGCCTCGATCGTCAACGAAAGCGTCGGCAGCCGCATCAACGTCAGGCTGCGCGACGGCGGCGAGGTGACGGTCAAGAATATCGAGCGGCCGATCCGCGTGTGGAAGTGGCACCCGGACAACGATCCGGTGGCGAAACCGTCCGGGCCACCGTCCACCCCGACGACGAGGCCGCAGCCGGCGCGTGGCGAGCAGCCGTCGATCGCCGTGGTGCCCTTCAACAACATGTCCGGCGATCCCGAGCAGGAATATTTCTCCGACGGCATCACCGAGGACATCATCACCGACTTGTCCAAGGTCGGCGGCCTTGCCGTCATCGCCCGCAATTCGAGCTTCGTCTACAAGGGCAAGTCCTTCGACATCCGCACCGTCGGGCGCGAACTCGGCGTCAAATCGGTGCTGGAAGGGTCGATCCGGCGCGCCGGCAACCGGGTCAGGATCACCGCCCAGCTCATCGACGCCGAAACCGGCAACCACCTGTGGGCGGAGCGCTACGACCGCGACCTCACCGATATCTTCGAAGTCCAGGACGACGTCACCCAGCGCATCGTCGCTGCTCTCAAGGTGACGCTGACACCCGGCGAGAAACAACGCATCGCCGACAACGCCACCGAAAGTGTCGAGGCTCACGACCTGTTCCTGCGCGGGCGCGAGGTGATGTCCGGCAGCCACAAGACCCGCGAGATCTTCGAGCAGGCGCGTGTCCTGCTGGAGCGCGCCATCGAGCGGGATCCCAACTACGGTCCGGCGTATGCCGGCCTCGCGCTGGCGTTCGGTCTGGCCTACAACAACGCTTGGCTGCCCGATCTCCCCGCCACGCTCCGCCGCGCGGACGAACTCGCCACGAAGGCGGTCGAGCTTGCTCCCGATGATTCCTACGCCCGGTACGTGCTGTCGATGACAGCGGGGTTCAGCCGTGACTACGACCGTTCCAAGGCGGCCATCGACAAGGCGCTGGAACTGAGCCCCAACTATGCTGCCGCCTTCAACTCGCGCGGCGCCGTGCAAATCTTTGCCGGCGACCCGAATGCCGGAATCCCCGACATCGAGCGCGCCATACGCCTCGATCCGGTGGACGCCAGCCAGTACATGCACTTCCTCGGCTTGGCCTACCTGGTGGCCGGGAACTACGAGACCGCTGCCGCGCACTTCCGCGAGCGGATCCTGCTGACGCCGGAGACGGACCTCTCCCGTAGCCTGCTCGCCGCAGCCCTCGGTCATCTCGGCCGGGTCGAAGAGGCCCGCCGGGTCTGGCGCGAGCTGGTGGAGATCAATCCGAACTATTCCGTCGACGTCCACCTCGCCCGCCTGCCCTTCCGCGATCCCGCCAAGGCCCGGCGCATTGCCGAGGGATTGGCGAAGGCCGGCCTGCACGCCTGAGCGGCGGCGGCTCAGCCCGGATTGTCCGGACCGGCCTCGATGTGGCCGGGAACCAGGTGACCGTTTTCGATATGCGCCGGGACATACGTGCCACCGGGCGGGTTGACCTTGTACGTCGTGAAGACAGCGAGCGCCGCCAGCAGCAACCCGGCGCCGGCTATCGCCAGGAACGCAATCGTGCGCCCCTGCCAATCCTCGGCTTTGCTGAGACTGCCCCGCGCCAACACCAGCCAGCCGGCATAGGCGGCGAACGGCACCAGGAACAACACGGCGTCGAGGAAGGCGAAGCGCACCATCAGCCGAACATGCTCTCGTACCAGTTCCTGATGATTCCCGCCGTGGCGCCCCAGATGATGCGCCCATCGAACGGGATTTCGTAGAAATATCGCGTGCGCCCGTTCAACACACGGCTGCGGCGGTTGTGATTGGCGGGCGTCATCAGCACCGACAGCGGCACCTCGAACAGTTCGTCCACCTCGTGGCGATTGAGCGTGAAGGTGCCCCCCGGTTCGACGCGGCCCACGACCGGCATAACACGGAACCCGGTGCGGGTGAGGTAGGGGTCGAGATACCCGACGATTTCGACCGTCGCCGGATCGAGGCCGATTTCTTCCTCGGCCTCACGCAAAGCTGCTGCCGCCGGACCCGCGTCCGCCGGGTCGATCTTGCCGCCGGGAAAGGCGATCTGCCCGGCGTGGTTGGTGAGGGTTTGGGTCCGCTGCGTCAGCAGCACGCCGGCCTCTGCCATCCGCGCCACCACCGGTACCAGGACCGCCGCATCCAGGTAGGCGCTCACAGCCCCGGCGAACTCGGGATTGAGCTGGTGGTCGCCGCCGGCCTGGTCGAACGACGGGACCCGCCTCAACCGCTCCGCCGCCCGCGCGAAAAACGGCTCGGGGGCAAACCGCGACATTTCGACCTTCGACTCTTTCAATCTGGTGCCCCGCCCGTTGGCTGTGAGAGGTTCACAATGCGGTGATGGTCTTGAGATGCCTTCCCCCGGTGTTGGTTGCAGGCATCGTCGACCCGCCCCAAAACCGAAAGACGGCCACGGTTTCGCCTTGCTTGTTGAATCAGATGATCGCTTGGATCGTCTTTTCGCTCTTCTCCGGCGCCCGCACAATTCCCTATTGCGGCGTGAAGGGGCGTGCAACAATTCTGCGATGGGCGAGTCCTGTACGGTTCGCCTTTGCCTGCCATCGCGATGAGGACATATCTGCCTGATGAGCGCCCTGAATCCGCAACCCGCCCTCCCCGATGCCGACCGTGTCATCGCCGAAACCGATGCCGCGGTCGCGGAGATCGCCGCCGCTCGCGCCGCCATCGGCAAGGTCATCTATGGCCAGGAGTTGGTGGTCGAGCGCGCGCTGATCACCATCCTCGCCGGCGGCCACGGGCTGCTTGATCGGCGTTCCCGGTCTCGCCAAGACCAAGCTGGTCGAAACGCTGGGCATCGTCCTTGGGCTCTCCGAGCGCCGCGTCCAGTTCACCCCGGACCTGATGCCATCGGACATTACCGGTTCGGAGGTGATGGACCAGTCGGCCGACGGCACCCGCAGCTTCCGCTTCGTTCCCGGCCCGGTCTTCGCCCAGCTTCTCATGGCCGACGAGATCAACCGCGCCAGCCCTCGCACCCAGTCCGCTCTGCTCCAGTCGATGCAGGAGTATCACGTCACCGTTGCCGGCGTCGGCCACGATCTGCCGCGCCCGTTCCACGTGCTGGCGACCCAGAACCCGCTGGAGCAGGAGGGTACCTATCCGCTGCCGGAGGCCCAGCTCGACCGCTTCCTGCTGCAGATCGACGTGGTCTATCCCGACCTCGCCGCCGAGCGCCGCATGCTGTTCGAGACCACCGGGATCGAGCGAAGCGCGCGCCGAGAACGTGCTCGACGCCGAGCGCCTGCGCGGCATCCAGCGGTTGGTCCGGCGGATGCCGGTCGGCGAATCGGTGGTCGAGGGGATCCTCGAACTGGTGCGCTCGGCCCGCCCCGACAACAATCCGGAGCCGAAACTGGCGGCGGCGATCGCCTGGGGACCCGGCCCGCGCGCCAGCCAGGCGCTGATGCTGGCCTGCCGCGCCCGCGCCCTGATCGACGGGCGCTACGCGCCTTCGCTCGACGATGTCCTCGCCCTCGCCGAGCCGGTGCTCCAGCATCGCATGGCGCTTGGTTTCGCCGCCCGCGCGGATGGCCTGACCGTGCGCGACGTGGTCGCGCAGTTGAAGGCGCGCATCGGATAGCCGCCCACATGGATCGCACTGGCCCCGCCACCAGGGAGCTTATCGAAGCCAAGGGAATCGCGGCCGGTCTGCCCGACCTCCTGATCGAGGCGCATCGGGTCGCCACGACCGTGCTCGCCGGGTGGCATGGGCGGCGCACTGCCGGCCGCGGTGAAACCTTTTGGCAGTTTCGACCGTTTGTTCCGGGCGAGTCGGCCGCCTCCATCGATTGGCGCCGCTCGGCCCGCGACGACCATCTCTACGTTCGCGAGAAGGAATGGGAGGCATCCCATACGGTTTGGCTGTGGTCCGACCTGTCGGCATCCATGGACTTCCGCTCGCGGCTGGCGCCGGTCACCAAGCGTCATCGGGCGATGGTGATCCTGCTTGCGCTGGCCGAGTTGCTCGCCGGCGCCGGCGAGCGCATCGGCCTGCCCGGCGTCACCAGTCCGATCCTGGCGCGCAACGCCGCCGAGCGGCTGGCGACATTCCTGCCGGAGGCGGCCAAGCGCCCCGCGATGCCCGACACCCATCCGCTCAAGCGCTTCTCCGACCTGGTCCTGATCGGCGACTTTCTCGATCCGATCCTTGAACTGGAGCAGGTTCTCGACGCGATCGTGCGGGCCGGCGCGCGCGCCCATCTCGTCCAGGTGATCGATCCGATCGAGGAAACGTTCCCATACGCTGGCCGCACCGAGTTCCAGGACCCCGAGACCGGGCTCCGGCACGTCGTCTCGCGCGCCGAGCAATACCGCGAGGAGTATCACGCGCGCCTGGCGGCGCTGCGCGAGCGGCTGAGCACGCTCTGCCGCCGGATCGACTGGACGTTCCTCCTTCACCGCACCGACCGTCCGGCGACCGAGCCGCTGCTGGCGCTCTACGCGCGTCTCGCCGACCGCCAGAACAGCGTCGGCTTCGCCACGGCCGGGCGCGCCGCATGAGCGCGTCTCGCCTTCGCCAACGCCGGCATGCTGGCGGCGCTGCTGGCGCTGCCGGTCATCTGGTACTTTCTGCGCCTGATGCCGCCGAAGCCGCGGCTGGAGCAGTTCCCGCCGACCCGGCTGCTGCTCGAGATCGAGCGGCAAGGAAGAGCAGCCCGCCCGCAGCCCCTGGTGGCTGACGGCGCTCCGCCTGCTGCTCGCCGCCGCCGTCATCTTCGCGCTGGCCGGACCGGTGTTCAAACCGACAGGCGAAGTCGCGCCCGGCACCGGCCCGCTGCTGGTCGTGGTCGACAACGGCTGGGCGGCGGCGCCCCGACTGGAAGTCGATCGTCGAGACCGCCCACCGCATCGTCGGCCTGGCCGCGCACGCCGGCCGGCCGGTCGCGCTGCTGGCCACGGCCGAGGCGCCCAACCAGTCGCTGTTGCCGGCCGATCGACCACCATCAGCCGATCGGCTCGACGCGCTGGCGCCCGAGCCGTGGCCGGCGCGCTACGCCGACCTTGCCCCGGCGCTGAAGCCGCGCGGCGAGCGCCGGCTTCGGCGGCGCGGCTGGCTCTCCGACGGGCTTGGCGGCGACGCCGCAGACGCGTTCGCCGCCACGCTGACCGCCATGTCAACGGGCCGATCATTGCCTACGCCGACACCGGCGCCGACCTGATGGCGGTGAAGCCGCCGGCCGGCGCCGCCGACGCGCTGAGCGTTCCGGCCGTGCGCCGAGCCGCGACCGCGCCGGCCAGCGGCGTCGTCCGCGCCAGCGATATCAAGGGCCGCATCATCGGCGAGACGCCGGTCACCTTCGCCGCCGGCAAGCAACGCGGCCGAGGCGAAGTTCACCCTGCCGGTCGAGTTGCGCAACGAGATCGTGCGCATCGAGATCGTCGGGGCCGAACTCCGCCGGCGCCGTGCAGCTGCTCGACGACCGCTGGCGCCGGCGCCGCATCGGGCTTCTCTCCGGTGCTTCGATCGGAGTCCGCCCAGCCGCTGCTGTCGCCGCTCTACTACATCTCGCGCGCGGTCGAGCCCTTTGCCGACGTGCGCCAGCCGCGCGACGCCAACGCGGCCATCGCGGTGCCCGACCTGATCCAGGCCGGCTGCTCGGTCATCGCCATGGCCGACATCGGCAACCTGACGCCGGACGTCGAGAATCAGGTGTCGGAGCTGGGTGCGGACGGCGGCGTTCTGGTCCGCTTCGCCGGCCCGCGTCTCGCCGCCGCCGACCGACTGCGCTGATCCCGGTGGCGCTGCGCCATGGCGACCGCGTGCTCGGCGGCAGCCTGTCGTGGGAGACGCCGCAGCCGCTGGCGAGCTTCTCGCCCAACAGCCCGTTCGCCGGGCTGACGGTCCCCACGACGTGCTGGTCAAGCGCCAGGTGCTGGCCGAGCCCGACGGCTCGCTTGCCGACCGCACCTGGGCGGCGCTCGCCGACGGCACGCCGCTGGTCACCGCCGCGCCGCTCGGCAAGGGCTGGCTCATCCTCTTCCACGTCACCGCCGAAACGAGCTGGTCCAACCTGCCGCTTTCGGGCACCTTCGTGGACATGCTTCGGCGGATCGTCGCGTTCTCGAACAGCGCGCCGGCGGGCACGGCCAACGCCAACGCCAGCCAGCCGATCGCCCCTACCGCCTGCTCGACGGCTACGGCCGCTTCACCACGCCCGGCGCCGACGCCGAGCCGATCGCCGGCGACCTCGGCGCCATCGTGCCCGGCCCGACCCATCCGCCCGGCCTTTACGGCAGCGAGGACGGCTTCCGCGCGCTCAACCTGCTCGACGAGAACGCCGACGCTCGCGCCGTTCGAGCCGCCGGCCGCAGCGGCGTGACGCGCGCGGGCCTACCCGACCGCTGCGCCGGTCGCGATCTCGCCGTGGCTGATCGCGCTGGCCGCGGCGCTGCTCGCCCTCGACGCGCTGGCCGTGCTGTGGCTCAGCGGCGGCCTGCGCTGGCGCCGCCGGCGCGCGACGCCGGCGGCGGCCACGCTCGCGCTCTTCGTCGCGGCGCCGTCATGCTGCACGGCAGCCGCGCCGCGCGCCGACGAGGCGGGCGACCAGTTCGCGCTGCATGCCGTCGACACGACCCACCTCGCCTACGTCATCACCGGCAACGCCGAGGTCGACGACATCAGCCGCGCCGGGCTGCGCGGCCTCTCGCAGGTGCTCGCCGAGCGGACCGCGCTGGAGCCCGGCGATCCGATCGGCGTCGATCCGTCGCACGACGAACTCGCCTTCTTCCCGCTGATCTACTGGGCGATCACGCCGGACAGCCGAGATGCCGACGCCGGCGACCATGGCGCGCATCGACGCCTACATGCGCCAGGGCGGCTCGGTGCTGTTCGACACCCGCGACCAGCTGGAACGCTCCACCACCGTCAACTCGTTCTCCGGCACGCCCGGCGGTGGAGCGGCTGCGCCAGATGCTTGCCGGCCTCGACATCCCGCCGCTCGAGCCGGTGCCCGCCGACCACGTGCTGACCAAGGCGTTCTATCTGCTCAACGACTTCCCCGGCCGCTACTCCGGCGGCCCGCTGTGGGTGGAGGCGACCGAAATCGGACGCAGCGCGCCGACCGCCCGGTGCAGGCCGGCGACGGCGTCTCACCATCCTGATCACCGAGAACGATTTCGCCGGCGCCTGGGCGACGGACGACGCCGGCAACTTCCTGTTCCCGACCGTGCCGACCGATCCGCTGCAGCGCGAGATGGCCTTCCGCGCCGGCATCAACATCGTCATGTACACCCTGACCGGCAACTACAAGGCCGATCAGGTGCACGTGCCGGCCCTGCTCGAACGGCTGGGGCAGTGACGATGAACTGGTCGATCGTCGTTCGCGCCGGTCGTGCCGACGGTTTTCGTCGCCGTCGTCGGCGTCGTCGTCGCCGCCCTGATCATTCCCGGCCTGCTGCGCCGCATGCCGCGGCGCGTGGCTTCGCGCCGCCGCGGCGCTGGCGCTGCTGCTGGCGCTGGCCAACCCGGTGCTCCTCAACGAGGACCGCGAGCCGCTGCCCACCGTCGTCGCGCTGGTCGTCGACCAGAGCGCCAGCCAGAGGCTCGACGGGCGCGACAAGACGACGGCCGCGGCCGCGGCGGCGCTGAAGCAGCGCCTCGCCGCGTTCCACAACATCGAGGTGCGCACCGTCGAGGCCGGCGGCCCAGACGGCGGCGCGCCGGTCGACGGCACCCAGCTGTTCGGCCCGCTGGCGACGGCGCTTGCCGACGTGCCGCCGGAGCGCGTCGGCGCCGTCATCATGCTGACCGACGGCCAGGTCCACGACATCCCCGACAGCCGCGCCGCCCTGCCGCCCGCCGCGCCGCTGCACGTGCTCCTCTCCGGCCACGACGACGAGCGCGACCGCCGCATCGTCATCGACAACGCGCCGCGCTTCGGCATCGTCAACGAGAAGCAGACCATCAAGTTCCGCGTCATCGACGACGGCGGCGGCCCACCCGGCGACGTGCAGCGTCACCGTCAACCGCGACGGCGACCCGCTGTCCGTCGGACACGGTCACCCCGGGCGCGGAGTCCGAGCTCACCGTCGACATCCCCCACGGCGGCCCCAACATCATCGAGTTCGAGGCGGCGCCGCTGCCGGCGAGCTGACCGCCGATCAACAACCGCGCCGTCGTCGACATCGAGGGCATCCGCGAGAACCTGCGCGTGCTGCTCGTCTCCGGCGAGCCGCACGCCGGCGAGCGCACCTGGCGCAACCTGCTGAAGTCCGACGCCTCGGTCGACCTCGTCCACTTCACCATCCTGCAGGCCGCCGGAGAAGCAGGACGGCACGCCGATCAACCAGCTGTCGCTGATCGCCTTCCCCACCCGCGAGCTGTTCTCGGAGAAGATCGACCAGTTCGACCTGATCATCTTCGACCGCTACCAGCGGCGCGGCGTGCTGCCGCTGCTCTACTTCGACAACATCGCCCGCTACGTCCGCGACGGCGGCGCGCTGCTCGTCGCCGCCGGGCCCGACTACGCCGACGCCGGCAGCCTCTACGACACGCCGCTGGCGCCGGTGCTGCCGGCGGCGCCGACCGGCAAGATCATCGACGAGCCGTACTACGCCCGCGTCACCGATCTCGGCGAGCGCCACCCGGTCACCCGCGGCCTGCGCCGGCTCCGATTCCGATCCGCCGCACTGGGGCCGCTTCTTCCGCCTGATCGACGTCGACCAGCCGCAGGGCAGCGTCGTCATGAAGGGCGCCGAGGACAAGCCGCTGCTCGTCCTCCAGCGCCAGGACAAGGGGCGCGTGGCGCTGCTGCTGTCCGACGACACGTGGCTGTGGGCGCGCGGCTACGAGGGCGGCGGGCCCCAGGTCGATCTCCTGCGCCGGCTCGCCCACTGGCTGATGAAGGAGCCGGACCTCGAGGAAGAGGCGCTGCGCGCCAAGGCCCGCGGCGGCGACCTCACCGTCGAGCGGCAGACCATGGCCGACACGACCACGCCGGTGACCGTCACCAAGCCTTCGGGCGCCACCGAGACGCTGACGCTCGACCGACGCCGAGCCGGGCCTGTGGCGGGCGACCATGAAGGCCGACGAGATCGGCCTCTACCGCGTCGAGCAGGACGACAAGCGCGCCTTCGCCAACGTCGGCCCGGCCAATCCGCGCGAGTTCATCGACGCGCGTTCGACCGCCCGACAAGCTCAAGCCGCTGGTGGACGAGACCCACGGCCGCATCGCCCGCATGGCGGATGCCTCCGGCAACCTGACGCTGCCGCGCATCGTGCCCATGCGCTCCGGCGTCACCATGGGCGGCTCCGACTGGATCGGCATCCACACCACCGACGCGACCGTGCTGAAGGGCATCAGCCGCATCCCGCTGTTCTACGGCTTCCTCGGCCTCTTCGGCGTCGCCGGCCTCTTCGGCCTCCTGGCGCTCGTCGGCCTCCCCTTCGCCACCTGGCTCCGCGAGGGGCGGTAGGGTCTCGCCGGTACGCAGCCCCGTAGCCCGCATGGAGCGCAGCGCAATCCAGGCTGGGAAGTTGTCGTGGACGAGCGGGGCGAAATCCCATCTCCTCATCCGCGGTGGCACGATGGGCTTAGGCCTGTAGGCTCATCCCGCCACTCAACAATTGGAACGACTGACTATGCGCGAAAGAACCGTGCAACATAGCCACCTTATTGAAATTGACCGCGAAAGGCGGGTCTTGTCGATATTCAGGATAGTGCAAGGCAAGGAGAAGCAGTTTTACACTTCAATCGACCTTCCCAGAGGATCGATTGAGGAAGATCGCGACAGCTTCGATCGTTTCGCCCAAATGCTTGGAGAAAACATCCTGATGGATTCCCCTCAAGCGCGTGACGCGCTGGGCATTTAGGAGCGAGCGCGCCCTGATGGGGCGATGCCGCGAGCGAAGACCACCATGAAGCAGCCTGCCTCGAACGAACGACCGGGAGATGCCTCCCCCTCCCGCGTCATCGACGCGAAGATTGCCGGGCTGGGCGATTGGCGGGGCGAGACGCTGGCGCGGGTCCGGCGCCTCATCAGGGCGGCCGACCCCGACATTGTCGAAGCGGTGAAATGGCGGAAGGCGTCGAACCCACTGGGGGTGCCGGTGTGGGAGCACGCCGGCATCGTCTGCACCGGCGAGACTTACAAGGACAAAGTGAAGCTGACCTTCGCCCGCGGCGCCGCGCTTGACGACCCCTCCGGGCTCTTCAACTCCAGCCTCGACGGCAACGTGCGGCGCGCCATCGATTTCCACGCGGGCGGGAAGATCGACGAGAAGGCGTTCAAGGCGCTCGTCCGCGCCGCCGTCGCGCTCAACACGGGTGCGCGCTGACGTCCCTTGCGCAACCCTTTGCACGACGGCGTTTCCCGGGCGTGAGCCGCAGCATGGGAATGGTGCGCTGCCGACCCGGGATCCACACCGACTAACCGGTAGGCCCCGGTTCCGCGGTGCATCACTGCGTGCTGCACCGCGCCCGGGGAACAGACGGCGCGTTGACGCCCTACGGCGCGGTTCGCTTGAGGAAGTCGCTGACCTCCCGGTCGTAGGTGGCCGGATCGCTGTTCCACGCTGCCGCATGGGTCACGTCCTTGAGGCGGATGTAGGTGACGATGTCCGGACGGGCGGCGGCGAGCGCGTCGCTGGGGCGGATCGGCACGGTGCGGTCCGCGTCCCCGTGGAACAGCAGGATCGGCACGTGCAGCCGGTCGGCCTTGGCGACGTAGTCGAGCGCGCTCCAGTCGATGCCGAAGCGCCAGCCGGCGACGGTCTTGCCCAGCCAGGTCAATAGCGGCGGCAGGTTCCGTTCCTCGCCGCCCAGGTCGACCACCGCACCGAAGTCGAGCATCGGCGCGTCGAGGATCACGGCGCGCACCCGGTCGGCCAGTGCCGACCGGTAGAGGAAGTTGACGATGATGCCGCCGCCCATGCTTGGACCCACCAGCACCACGTTCTTGGCACCCTCGCCCAGTGCGTAGCGGACGGCGGCCTCGAGGTCCCGCCATTCGCTGATTCCGAAATCGTAATGCCCGCTGGCGGAAGGGGCGACGCCGGCGTCGTTGCGGTATTGGATGACCAGTGTCGGCAAGCCGGATTTGACCAGCGTCGGCAGGATGCGGAGCGACGACATGCGGGTCGCCCGGTGGCCGTGGACGTAGATCGCCCAGGTTGGTCCGGCGCCGCTCACCTGCCAGGCACCGAGGGGACCGAGCTCGGATGGGAACGTGACCTCCTTGAAGGGCAGGTCGAGCGCCGATTGCGGATCGCCGTCGAAGGCCTCCCGGTCGAACAAGACGTAGTCACCGGCTGCAAGCGTGCCGCTGACCGGGATCAACTGCCGCACGACCTTTTCGTCGTCGTCACGGGTGATGACCTTGCCCACCTGGGCGTAGCCGCCGTCCCATTGGAGGCCCCAGGTGCCGGGCCGCCACCAGTCGCCGTAGGTGACGTCAGTCTTGTTGGTGACGCCAAGGGTGACGGTGCCGTCACCGGCCGCGAGCACGACCATGTCGGGCGGGGGCGTGGCGTGGACGACGGCGAGGGCGGCGTCCTCGATCTCGCCGGCGTAGTACCAGCCGACGCCGAGAGCGGCGGCACCGATCGCCACCACCACGACCAGCAATGCGGAAATCAGGAGTTCTTCGCTTCATCGCCAAATGCCGAACCGCCTGGACAGAGTGAGCTTAGCCGATCGCGGCGCGGTCGCGAAGAAACGCAGCGGGCGCTAACGCACCCGTTCCGCCCTGCCGCCAAGCCCCTCCAGCGCGCCCTCGGCCAGCCCCGCCACCAGCACCCGGTCGGGGTCGACCGGCGCCGGCAGCGTAATGACGTCGCGGCCGAGAAAGGTGAAGCCGAGCGGCCCGTAGTACGGCAGGTCGCCGACCAGCATCACGACCTCGTGCCCCGCTTCACGCGCCGCCGCCAGTGTCATCCTGACCAGCGCCTTGCCGGCGCCGCGTCCCTTGAACGCCGGCGCAACGACCAGCGGCCCGAGGATCAGCGCCGGGCGCCCGCCGATGGTGATCGGCGTCATTCGCACCGAGGCGACGAGGCGATCGCCTGAAAGCGCGACGAACGACAGCGCCGGATCGGGCGCGACGCCATCGCGCAGCACGTAGGCGGCGCGCTTGAACCGCTCCGGGCCGAACAGCTCGGCCTGCAGCGCCTCAATGGTGGGGACATCGTCCGGCTGCTCGAGCCGGTATGCGAAGGTTTCGGGGGTCATGGCAGGGCCCGTGGAAGGATCAAAACGATCCGGCCCTGACGAGGCGCTCAGCTGGCGTGAACGGCCGCGGGCCGGATGGCGGCAGGTGACGGCGTGTCACCCAACCCCGCTCGTCGTCGCTCGATCGGCCGTGTCATCGCGTCCACCAGACCCCGTTGCGGCGGCGCTCGTACCACGGGTGCCGCGACCCGTCCAGATCGGCTCACCACGTGGCCGACCGCTCCTCTCCGCCGAGGATCTCGGCGAGGCGGCGGCGCGTGCCTTCGCTCGCCCCCTCCGGCAGCGCGTCCGGTGAAAAGAAGCGCACCTCGGCGATCTCCAACCGCGCCGCCTTCGGCCGCCTGACCTCATGCCATTGCCGGCAGACGAACACCGCCACGTGGTCGCGCCCGCGGCGGAAGTAGAAGCCGAAGGGCTGCGGCCGCCCGTCGACGGCAACGCCCGCCTCCTCGGCGAGCTCGCGCACGACCGCCGCCTCCGCGGTCTCGCCGACCGCGACCCCGCCGCCGGGCAGGTGCCAGCCCCTGAGGTACGTATGCCGCACCAGGAGCACGCGGCCCTCGCCGTCGAACACCACGCCGCGCACGCCAAGCGTCATGCCGTTGGCCATGCGGGCGTAGAGCATGAACAGCCGGAGCGGCAGGCGCCTGAGGCGGGTGAGAGCGCTCATCTGATCGGGAGCCGCCGGATTGGAATTCTGTCCGGCGAGGCTATCACGTCCCGCGATCCGGGGCTCAGCCTCCGGCAGGCCCGAGCGTAATGTCGGTATAGCTGACAACGCCGGGCGTACCCTGCGGGAAGGGAGATTCGCAGGCGATGCCGTCGTGGTCCGGATCGAGGTGATAATCGTCGTTGCCCACGACCCGGAACGGCCCGGTCACGAACAGCGGACCGTTACCCTCCTGCCCGACGCAATCGACGTCGAGCGCGTGTGGCGGCAGACAGGCGCCGCGATAGCTGCGGTGGCACCCGTCGGCCGATGCCGCGCCAAGGCCGGCAAACTGCACCAGGGTGGGTCCACCGCCAAATCCGATGAACGTGCCGCCGCCCGCGAACAGGAAGCCGACGAAAGCCGTTGCTACCACCCGCACGTCTGCCGACCTGCCTCAGTAAAGTCCCGCGGCGTCTTTCCCATTCCAGATGGTGTACGCCCGCAAACCTGAAGCTTCGGTTGCATAGGGGCGCGCGTCGCACGCCCCGCCGGACACCGGACCTTAACCAAGCGCCACGGCACATGTCGCAACCGCACCCGCCGGCCGCGCGGAACGCGGCCGGCGAGGGAACGATCTTCGTGACTTCGGGTTACGGAACGCGGTTGCTCAGTTTTGACAGCATCGCGACGATGGCCACGCAGAAAGCGACGAACGCCACCATCGTCTTCGGCGCGCTGAACATGTCGTCGACGACATGCATCAGGCCCAGGGACTCGGCGAGCAAGAACAGCGTTGCGAATCCCGCCGCCAGGAACAGGAACGGGCGAACGATTGTCATACGGCCTCCCGAGGAGCTTGGTTCGTTAACGCGCTTCAATGTCAAATGGTTAACGCGCGATAAGAGTGTGCGCGCGCCCCCCATAAGAAAACGTTGACCGTGGCCGTCGGATTTAGCCGAACGAATCCGCCTCGGGTGAAACCATCCGTTCACGATGACTCGCGCTGTCCCATGTGACCGCAATCACACCCCGGGATCCTTTCGACCGCCGCTGCCGGCCGCAGAAATATTCTGACCGAGGCCCACAGTCCGGGCCCGAAAAGCGCTATTTTCCCGTCCATCAATGGGTCACCACAAAAACCAAAGGGAGGTTCACATGCACTTGGGTAAATCGGGTGGCGTTGGCGCGACGCTGGCATTCATGTCTGCATTCTTCCTTGCCTCGGGCGCGATGGCCCAGCAGCCCGCCAAACCGCCGCCCCCGCCGTCGAACCGGCCGCCGGTCGCCGGCACGTGGCAGGAGACCGACACCGAGGTGCGGCTGCAGCTCGACTTCCACGTTCCTGACGCGGCACTCGCCGCCGCCCTTCCCGCTGGCTACACGCCCAACGTCGCCACGCAAGGCGCCGCCAAGGACGCCAACATCCGGCTCGTCTTCATCGACCGGATCGGCGTGACAGGCCCGGACAACCGTCCGCTCGGCAGCGGCATGAACCGCCTCGTGTATCTCGCGGCGCCGGCGCACGACACCGCCAACAACGTCAACGTGCAGGTCATCGTCGGCGGCATCGTCTCCGATCCGGCCGATGCGCCCGGCCCGTTCAAGGACTACCTGCCCGCGACCGACCAGATGATGATGCGCTCCACCACCGCCGATGCCTCCGGCGTCCACGGCGAGGAGCACTGGAAGTTCGCCGCGTCGGGCGGCGAGCACGCATCCTTCGACGTCGCCTACGACCGGGCGCCGCCGGCGAGCCGCAGCAATTCCGATACACGGTTCGTCTCCGCCGCCGACCCGACGGCCGTGCAGATCAACCGGATCGACCAGGGCCTGGACATCACCTGGAACGCCACGACCGGCGTCGCCCGGGCGCACGACTACAAGTGGGACGTCGGCGGCGGCACCTGGGCGGAGCTCTTCGACGGTTCCGAGAAGCTGCTCAGCATCGACGTGATCAGCTGGCTCACCCGCGAGGTCTACACCCCGACGCAGTAGCCACCCACGCCGCCTCTCCCGGAGAAGACCGTTGCACAACCGTGCGCTTCGCTCGACGGCCAACCCTCCCCTTGCGGGAGGGTCGAAACTGCGTAAGCAGTTTCGGGGAGGGGTTTGATGGCGTCGAACCGGCCGCCGTCAATCTGTGGCGCAGGCCGGCGGCACGCCCCTCCCCAAAACGCGTGGTGCCGCGCGTTTTCACTTCTCCCAGAGGGAGAGAGCCTGCCCCCGACTTCATCGGGGGTCGGAATCCCGGTTGGCGCGCCAATCGGGATTCCGGGTGAGGGTTAGAGCGCCGGGCGTTATTCGCCAAATGTCCGCGAGTGAGGAGATGGCCTGACCACGATAGGTGCAGGCCCCTCACCCTTCGCGTCGAACTCGCTCTGCCCCCAAGGCGTTTCACTTCATATGGTCCCGCCCGGTTCGACAGCGCTTGATCTTCGATCCTTTCAAGCAGTAGCGTCGCGATCATCCTCTACGAAGAAGCCGAAATCGATTCGGACCTCACTTCGATGTTGCAACTCGGGAGGAAGCCTCACGTCGTATCCTCGCCATTAGCAACCGTTCTGTCTTCTTGTTTAATCTTGCTCTTTTCGATGGCACCTACGTCAAAGCGCGGCCCGAGCACTTGACTTGGAGGACCCAAGCTATAGACGCTTGAACCTTGTTCCCGCTTGTCGGTCCAAATTTTGATGTTGTCCGCCCAAATGAGGCTGGGGATCATTGCCTCCTCTTGAGAATTTTTCCGCATCAAAGAATTGAAGACCCGCCTCAACTCCTCAACGGCCCTTGCGGAAAGGATCACTTTGGTCATTTCTTGATGCCTTGCCTTCTCTGATGCGGATTGTGAGTCGCCGCCTCACAGCAAGGAGCCCGGATGGAGCCCCCGGTCGCCCCTTCGGTGCGCCGGGGGTGAACTCCGCGCAATCCGGGGATTCGTGCGGGGACGTAGCATCTCGGCCAGCTATTTCGTCACCGACGATCCGCCGAAAAGCGCCCTGTCAATGCACGAGGCGTAGATCCAATCGGTCCCACCAACACCAAGTTTGTTGCATAGCGCTTGCGACGACCCATTGTCCGCCCTGACACCGGTCATGAAACCGCGCGCACCCTGCTGCTCCCACATATGGACGATCGCCCGCGCCCCCAGAAGCAGCGCGATCTTCTCGCCACGCCGGTCCTCCCGCGTCGCCAGCATGCCCCAGAACGCGTCGGTTGCGTGTCGACTTGACGGATGATGGATCAGGTACGCCGACGCGGTGGCGACCGGATCACCCGACCGGTCTGCCGCGAACAGGCAAATACCCTTGCGCGCGATGCCCCTCATGATCGAACCCGGCACCGGCATGACGTCGCACGACTGACAAAGCGCGGCGACGGCGCCAACTATCTCGCGTGGCGTATCCGCATCGATGATCGAAACGCTGAGATCGGCCGGCAGCGCGTAAAGTTGCTGAACCTTCAGGCTGGAAGCGAGAGCGTTTTCACCGCCCCAGTAATGCTCGTGACGATCCGTGGCGAAGCCTCGTTCCCGGAGTTGCGCGAACAGGCACTCGGCGTCGATGGATGGATAGAAATACGAGACAGCCGCGCCCTGGAGCCTCGCCATCGCCGACAGGACATCGACGGCGTCGGGGCCGGGATCGCTCAGGGCAACAAGCCGGCCGTTGTATGCGAAACGCGGGTCATCTTGCAGCAGCGACCACAGGCTGGCGCTACGTCTCGTGAGCAGAACCCGGTCTGGGGAACCAAATATCTCATCATCGTTGAGCATGGGGCGCAGTACCATTCCGGTCTTTTCGCGGAACTCTACGCTCCCTTGCACCGGGCACAATGGCTTGGTCGAGCGCCGCCCGCCGGGTCGGTCCGGCTGGCGTGGCGACCGCCGCGGGCGTGGGCGCCCTTCCCCCGCGTCGCGGGGTCGGGTAAGCCCCGGCGATGGTTCTCATCGCCCATCTTTCCGATCCCCACCTCGCGCCGCTGCCGCCGGTGACGGCGGGCGATCTTCTCTCAAAGCGGGCGTTCGGGTTCCTCAACTGGCGCGGCAACCGCAACCACGTCTACGACAGCGCCGTCCTCGACGCGCTCCTCGCAGACATGCGCGCCAGCGCTCCGGACCTCATCGCCGTCACCGGCGACCTCGCCAACCTCGGCCTCGCCGCCGAGTTCGACCACGGCCGCGAGTGGCTGGCCGCCCTCGGCGCGCCGGAGGCCGTTACGGTCGTTCCCGGCAACCATGATGCCTATGTGCCCGGCGCCTTCGCGATACTGAATCGCGCCTGGCGCCCGTTCATGGCCGGCGACGAGCGGGACAAGGCCGACTTTCCCTTCGTGCGCCGGCGGGGGCCGCTGACGCTGATCGGCCTCTCGACGGCGGTGGCGACGCCGCCGCTGATGGCGACCGGCACGCTCGGGCCGGCGCAAACTGCCGCGCTGGGCGAGGTGCTGGCCGCGACCGGCCTGGAGGGTCTCGCCCGCGTCGTGCTGATCCACCACGACCCGGTTGCAGGCTCTACCCCCTGGCACCGACGGCTGACGGACGCGGCCCGCTTTCGCGACGTGATCGCGCGCCACGGTGCCGAGCTGGTTCTCCATGGCCACAACCACCGCTTCAGCGTCGCGAGCGTTCCCGGCGACGCCCGTCCGGTGCCGGTGGTCGGCGCCGCGGCGGCATCGCTGGTGCCCCGCGAGCACCGCGCCGGCGGCTCGTACAATCTGTTGAGGATCGAAGGAAAAGACGGCACCGCGACGATCGACCTCACCCGGCGCCAGTTCACCGGCAACGGTGCGGTCAAGACCACACACGAGCAGCGCATTGCCGGCTGATCTCTGGAGCAACTCCAGGAAAAGTGGGCACCGGTTTTCCGTCCGGAGTTGCGGAGAAACAATGAGCAACTCCAGGAAAAGTGGGAACTGGTTTTCCGTCCGGAGTTGCGGAGAGACAATGAGCTGGAGCGATTTCGCGACTGAGAGAAAAGCGAAATCGCTCTAGCTGACCGAGAACCAGGCGTAGGCGAAGAGCACGATCACACCAATGAGAATGCCGCCGAGGAAGGCGGCGATCACCCAGCCGAGGCTCGCCCATTCCCGGCGCGGCGGGGGTGGCGCCGGCGTCTCGACGATGGCGGCCGCCACCTCGCGGGCTTCGCGGCGCCGGCTCGTCTGCTCCCGCCGGCTCGCCTCGTCGCGCATCACCCGCTTGATCAGCCAGTCGCCCTCGATCGCCCGTTCGCGCTCGATGATGCGCTCCGCCACGTAGTGGGTGATGGTGTCGGCCATGTCGTCGAGCTTGGCCGTCTCCAGGATGATCGTACGTCCGAGGCGGGTGTCCTTGAGGAAGCGGTACGTGCGCCGGTCGCGCCCCATCACCACGAACGCGGTCATGTCGATCCAGAGCCGCGGCGGCGTCCCCGGCGTCACCGTGAAAATGAACTGCTCGTCGTCGGCCGGCACCTCGGCGAAGACGCTCTTCAGGTCGTCGGAGAGAAGCTCCAGCCGGGCGCGCTCGGCGTCGCGAAGTTCCACCACCACGTCCGAGCGCTCGGTCTCGGCGAGCCGCACCTGGCGGATGGCGTCACGCAGGCTGCGGACGTTGCCGGCACTGTTGTCGGTGGTGTCGCTCACGGGAGCACGGCACTCCACTTTCCCTGGGCGGGGCCGAGAGGGTTAACCAAACGTTGCCGAGAATACCAGCCCGGTTGTCCTCATGCCACGTGCATGCCTCGCGCCAGGGAGAGCAGCGGCCAAACACCGCAACGCAGGAGGCCCCGCAACGAGGCGCACCAGGGCCCTGTCCCCCTTCGCGACAGGTGGCGTCGCGATATGAAACGCCGGCCCGGCCGCCGAGCGGCCCTTTCCGCCGGTGGTCACCGGCTCCCTACGCAGAATTGACCTGCGGGTGATGACGGATTGCCGCTATAGCCATTGCGATCACCTGCCCGCCTGCGAATATCCATCTGCGATGCACGGAACCCGCATGACCCCGCCCCGCCCGATCGCCCGAAAACTGCCGTGGAATGACAAGGCGGGACGCTTCTCCCCGTTGAAGTCAACGACGCTGGTCCTGGTCAGTCTGCCCGCCCTCTGGCTCATCTTCCGCACCCTGGCGATCGGCCTCGGCCCCCGCCCGATCCACGAGGCGACGCTCTTTCTCGGCACCTGGACGATCTATTTTCTCCTTATGACTCTAGCGGTTACGCCGGCGCGGCGTCTGTTCGAATGGTCGAAGCTCATCCAGATCCGGCGCATCCTGGGGCTCACCGCCCTCGCCTATATCCTCGCCCATTTTTCGATGTTCATCATCGATTCCAGCTGGAATTTGATCACCGTTGCCCAGGAAATCGCCCTGCGCATTTATCTCACCATCGGCTTCACCGCGCTTCTCGGTCTTGTCGCCCTCGGCGTAACATCGACCGACGGCATGGTCCGCCGGATGGGCGGCCGCAACTGGAACCGGCTGCACCGGCTGGTGTACGCCATCGGTTTCCTCGGCTTTCTGCATTTCTACATGCAGGCGAAGGCCGACGTGACCCAACCGGTGCTGTTCTCCGGCTTCTTCTTCTGGCTGATGGGATATCGCCTGATGGCGCGGTACGGCCACAAGGAGGGGCTGGTGCCGCTTGTCCTGCTCTCGCTCACGGCCGCGGTGACAACCGCGCTCGCCGAGGCGGGCTGGTATGCCTTCATGAGACCGGGGGTCGACGGGCTGATGGTGCTCCAGGCAAACCTTGATTTCAGCTACATGATTCGCCCCGCCTGGTGGGTCCTGGCGGCCGGCCTGGCAGTGACCGCCGTCTCCGAAATCCGTCGCCGCACCGGCGGGAGCCTGGGCACCCAGGCGCGCGTGGCTTCGACAGCCTGACGCAGCTGCCGCCCGGCGCCGTTTGCGCCGCCAATCTTATATACGTATGACGTTGCGCCGGCCGAAGAGCTGCGACCGGGCTGCACGGAGCGCGACGCGGCGGCGCCTGTGGCCGCATCACGGAAGACCGATCACCGATGCCTCTTTATTCCGAACTGGTTGCGCTGGTCAGCGTCATCTTCATTGATCTGGTCCTGGCTGGCGATAATGCGATCGTCGTCGGAATGGCCGCGGCCGGCCTGCGGGACGAATTGCGCAGAAAGGCGATCATCGTCGGCATCGGGACGGCGGCGGTCCTGCGCATCGTGCTTGCATTTTTTGCGGTGCAGCTGCTCGGCATCATCGGCCTGACGCTGGCGGGCGGCCTTTTGCTGCTGTGGGTGGCGTGGAAGCTGTGGCGGGAGACCAAACGATCGGCGCACGTTCGCGAGCAAGCTGGCGCCACTCCGCTCAACGCTGATAGCGCCGGCCAAGGCGCCACATCGGGGGCGCCGGCCAAAAAGACCTTCGGTGCCGCGCTCTCCCAGATCGTCCTCGCCGACGTTTCGATGTCGCTCGACAACGTGCTGGCGGTCGCCGGCACCGCCAGGGACCACGTCTGGGTCCTGATTGTGGGTCTGTCGCTCTCGGTAGCCCTGATGGGTGCTGCCGCCACGCTGGTTGCACGCCTGCTTGGGCGCTACCCGTGGATCTCATATCTCGGCCTGGCCCTCATAGCCTGGGTTGCCGTGACCATGATCTGGGAAGGCGGCTGGGATGTCCTGGGAGCCGCGCGAGAACGCGGCCTCCTTTGAACCGGCATCCGACAGTGAGCGGCGCCCGGCTCACATCACTCCGCTGTTCCGCAGCCAACTGGCCACAGCGTAAATCCAGCCGCCGAACGATGCACCGTTGTTGACGGTGAGGTCCGCCGCGACGAACAAGAATATTCCAACGACGAAAATCACGATCCGCATGCCGCCCATCGTGGCGCGGAAGTGTCGCCCAACGGTTAAAGAACCCCCTGAATCCGCCACGGGTTTGCGGGCTTTTTGGAGATTTCGCCAGCCGGCCTGCATCGAAACCGCGGCGGGGCCGGCATTTTGGAGGACCGCCGATCGGGACGCGGTGCCTTCCGCCCGTATTGCTGAAATGAGCTCCAAGATTGGTGGTTGCCGGCGCTTCGCCGGCGTCGGCGACCCCCATCTTGCACGGAGCGTCCGCTCGCAGGACAATCCATCCTGACCGCGGACGGCGGCAGGCAGGGAGAACGGTATGGCCATCAAGAACATTCTCGTCGCCTACAATGGCACTGAGTTGTCCGACGCTGCGGTCGGAATGGCTCTGTTGATGGCGAAGAAGTACGACGCGCACGTTACTGGCGTGCTCGCTCACGGCGTGCCGCAATTCCTGTCGGGGACGGCTTCCTGGCTGTCGACGAGCATCGCAAACCAGATCAACGAAGTCGTCACTCGCCTGAAAGAAGAGGTGTACGACGGCATCGCAGCACGGTTTCGCGAGGTAACCGCCGGATCCGACCTTGGCGACAAGGTTCACTGGATCGACATCTATGGGGCGCCGGATAACACCATAGCCGAGATCGCCCGTTGCTTCGATATCACGCTGCTTGGCGAGTACGCGTCGGTCCCCGGCGAGGATCAGCTGGTCCTTCACCCTGACCTGGTGGCCTTGCAAAGCGGCCGGCCGGTGCTGGTCATTCCCAAGAACTACAAGGTGGCCGCACTGGGAGAGCATGCCGTATTCGCGTGGGATGGCAAGCGGGCTGCAGCACGGGCAATGTCGGATGCCATGCAGATCCTTGAGACCAAGACTCTCGTCACCATCCTCACCGTTGGCGAGGATACGCCGAAGGACGGCATCGAGGGGGCCGACATCTCTGCGCACCTCAGGCGTCACGGAATCAAGACGGAATGGGCGCGCCTGCCACGCAAGGGCTCAATCGGCGCAACCATTGCCGACTACTGCCGCCAGCGCCAGGCCGGGCTGCTGGTGATGGGTGCTTATGAACACAGCAAGTTCAGCGAAGACCTCATCGGCGGTGTCACCAACGACGTCTTCAAGAAGATCGCCATTCCGGTCCTGATGTCACACTAGTTCGCTGATCGGACTGACGCGACTCAAGGCCATGTCCATTGCGCCATCGCCGCCATCCAAGCCGGAAGCGGCACGTAGGCGACGACGACGTCGGTGCTCATCGTCAGAGCCAACGCACCGAGCATCGACAGGCCAATGCCGATCAAAGTGCGCCCGTCGATAATTTCGTACTCGCGGTTCAGCGCCCAGCCAAACACGGTCCGAAACGCCACGGACGTGCGTTGAATAGCGGCAACCACCGACACCGGCGCGAGAACCAGCGACATGTAGCGAAACAGCTGGGAAAGGAACACGGCCGCGCCGGAAAAAGCGAACCACCCGGCCGTCTTTCGCTCGAGCCGGGCGATCTCCCTCGTGTTCGCCGGTATCAGGAGTACCAGCATGATAACTACCGTCGCCGCCAGGTATGAGATCAATCCGCCGGCTATGCTGTCGGGCACGCTCCCGCCCTCGAGCCCGAAGCGAATCAGTAACGGGCTGGTGCCGTACCCGATTGCGCCTACCGTTCCCCACAGGGTGCCGCCGACGTAGTCAGGTTTGAACAACGATGGCCCGCGCTTGCCTTCGCGCTTATCGCGCCGCCGCAGGATGACCATCGGAGCGAACATCACCAGCGCGATACCGATCAACCTCAGCGGCGTCAGCGATTCGTGGAGGAACATAATGGCCAGAACCAGCGTGACCGGGATGCTAAGCTGCTGGATCGGACCCGACAGCGCGGCGCCGAGCTTTTGGGTCGCCTTGTAGTTGCCGTACCGTCCGAACACGAAATGAACGATACCGGCGACGGACAGCCATGCCCAACTTGTCCCATCGAGGGACCACAGCCGGCCCTCGGCGCCTGCCGCCAACGCGACAACGAGGAACAGCGGCACGCCCATCGGAACGGTGATGGCGAGCGCCTGCAGCACGGAACCGCTCAGGACACCCCGGCGAACTCCAGCGTTGTTGAGACCGAAAGTCGCCGCTGAAAGGAGCGCGAGGATCGCGCCGAGCACGTTAGCCGCGCCTGCGTTCGCCGCGCAGAAATTGGCGGATGATTTCAGGCGTCAGCGACAGCGCCGGTTCGAATTCAGGCGCATCCTCGATCTGCTCAAGATCGTTGAGACCGCTGTGCTTGAAGATGCGATTGATGGCCGAGATGAGGCGCGCCGGTCGTTCCTGATCAGCGTTGAAGTGCTGATGAATGGTGTTCGGCGGAATGTAGATGACGTCGCCCGCTTCCCACTCGAAGCGCTTGATCTCGTCCTGCGGCTTCCAGTGGTAGTCGTCGGTAATTTCCACCTCGCAGTCCTGGTGAAGATCGTAGCCGCAGCCTTCGACGACGTAGAGACATTCCTCCGCGAGGTGCCGATGCTTGCCCGACCGGCTGCCCGGCGGGAGGATCTGCATATAAGCGTCGACGGTCTCCATGCGGGTGTTCATCGCCTCATTGATCAGGTGCTTGAGCAAGCCCTGGCGCGACATTTCCCATGGCATGTCGGCCGGGTGCAGCACCTTGCGGCGCCCGGCGTTGCGCACCGGGGCGGTCGCCGCATCGTCCAGAAGCCCCTGATAGAGAGGCGCATTCTCTTCACCGTCGATCCAGCTGCCCGCTTCGCTCCATGCCATCTCAGTACCCGCCCTTCGGGTGGTTGAAATCCTCTTCCTCTTCACGCGCCTCAAAGGCTTCGCCGCCCGGCGCCGGCACCTTGGGACGCGACTCCCCGGTCTTCTGGAACAACATGTTCATGAATATGAACATCGGCTTGGTCTTGATCACCAGCGCCCGGGCGGGCTTGTCCGGCGACGCGTTGAAGTGCTGATGGACGCAATTGTTATGGACGATGGCTACGTCGCCGGCTTTCCAGTCGTAACGGATGTCGTCGTGGATCTCGTAGCCTTCGCCATCCAGGATGTAAAAGGCCGCCTCATTGACGTGGCCGTGTTTCTGGCTCTTGCCGCCCGGACCGTACTCCTCGAGGTGAAGGTGGAAGTTCTGGGTGATGCCGTCTTTCGGCTCGACGTAATGGCGGCTGTAGGTTTGCGGACCGTCGACGAATTTCAGCTCGCGTGCTTTGCGTACTCGTGGCATCGCGCGCAACCGAGCGAGCTCATCCGATAGATTATAGGCACCCTCGATGCCGCGGACGAAGACCCGGTCTTTTTTGTCGTGATAATATTCCTTCCCAGACCCGGCCGCCGGCGCCGGCTGCACCGTGTCGTCATCATCCCGTTTCATCTGGGCGTTTCCCGTTTCGATTGTTGGCGACAATTATCAGCCCGCCCGACAAGCAACAAGAACGGCGTTCCTGCAGGCGGAATTCGGGCCTCCTTCCGAGGCGTGGAAGACCATGGCTTCTGGAAGGGGCGGCACCCTCCCTACATCCACTCGACCGCGAGTTTCGTCGGCGGAATAGCGTTCCGCTAAGGGAAACAATCTCCTCGCTTATCGGGCCGATGCGGTCATACTGGAGCCAATAGCGAGAAGATGCCCCAAGGCCGACAGGGAGGAACCATGGATTCCGGCATGCTTGCCGCGACCATGCAGGCGCTAGAAGGGCCACGCCGAGCCTGTCGGGCTGGTGGGCGGAAAACCGCGAACCGTGGCGACGGTCCGGCCCGATCGGGCTCGCGACCGCGATTTTTATCGAATATGTTTTCGATCGGTTTCCAGCCGTACCGTGGCGCGGCACCGAGACCAAATCATGCAAGGATCGCACGATGAATGAACATCAAACCGCCAAAGCCGGAATGGGCCACAACAGCGAGGCCGGCAAGACCGAGGTCGTCTGGGAACGCTGGAGCAAGAAACGCACGTTCGTGCGCGCCCTCGAAGGCACCTACGGCGAACTGCGCGAGGAACTCTACAGCCAGCCGCGCATCTATCATACCAGCGATCTCAGGTGGAAAGGTGGCCCCCAGAATTTCGGCAAGAAGGTCATCAACCCGCAGTCGGTGAAGGTCGCCCAATCGATCGAGACCCACATCGACCTGTTCGCCCCGGGCGGCTACGGCCAGAAGCACGGCCACATGAACAGCGCCGTATTCTTCGTCCTCAAGGGCAAGGGTCACGACATCCACGACGGGCGCCGCATCGACTGGGAGGCGGGCGACGCTCTCATTGTAGAAAACGCCTGCGTTCATCAACACCTGTCGGACGACCCGGACGACGAAACCATCGTTTTGATCATGAAGGCGAAGCCGCTGTTCCTGTTCATGCACATGATCTTCCAGAAGGTCGTCGAATACCCGCCGAAGGAGCCGGTCGCTGGTCACGAGGACTACACACCACCGGCCGGGCTCTAGGCGAGACGGAGAAGAGCAATGTCCGACACACCGTCCTTCATCTCCGCCATCGAACGACAGCGCGCCCGCTCCAAAGGCGCGGAGGTCGATTTCTACGCCGAAGCTCTCAAAGCCTCGCAAGCGTTCCGCCACGAGTACCGCGACCGCAAGAACGTGGTGAAATGGCACGAAATGCCGATGGAGCGCTCTGCCGACGGACTGATCAAACACATCATCAACGAGCGCATGAACACCAAAGAGTGCGCCATCGACATCTACATGCAGTTCATTGCCCCGGGGGGCGCCACCGGCACCAGCCGGCACCTGTCAGAGGAGGTTGCTTACGTGGTCGAGGGCCGTGGCTACGACCAGCACTACGACGTCAGGTTCGACTGCAAGGACGAGTTCATCTGGGAATGGGACACGACTCCGAGAAAGTTCGAATGGGGGGCGGGCGATTTCATCTACATTCCCCCCTACTGCGCCCATAAGCGTTTCAACAGCGGCGGCGATGAAGCGCGCGTCATCGTCATCAACAGCCGCATCATGAAGGCAATCGGCTTCGATTGGTTCGATCAGCTCGAGCCGGCCAAGGGTTTCGAGGACATGTGGGTCCAGCCCTCCGACTGAAGCCGCAACAAGAGAGCGGAACACCTCCGCGCACAAACGGAAAAGGGAGAGAAACGATGAGAAAGACGATCACGGCGGTCCTCGCCGCAGCCGCCATCGCCCTGCCCGGCCTTGCCGCAGCGCAGGACTTCTACAAGGGCAAGACCATCATATACATTGTCGCAACCGACCCCGGGGGCGGCTACGACACCTACGGCCGCCTGATCGGCAAGTACCTGGAGAAGTATCTCGGCGCCAAGGTGCTGATCAAGAACGTGCCCGGAGCGGGGCACATCGTAGGTGCCAATACACTTTATGCTTCCAAGCCCGACGGGCTGACGATCGGGACCTTCAACACGGGTCTGATCTACGCCCAGATACTCAAGCAGGACGGGGTCCAGTTCGACCTGCGCAAGATGGAATGGATCGGCAAGGCGGCTTCGGACCCGCGCACGATAATCCTCTCGGGCAAGTCGGGATTGAAGACGTTTGACGACCTCAAGAACGCGACCACGCCGGTAAAATTCGCAGCCTCCGGCGTCGGGTCGGCTTCGTACACGGACACGCAGCTCGTGGCCTCCGGTTTCGACCTGCCAATCGACGTGGTGCCCGGCTTCAACGGCAACGAGGGCGAACTCGCCATGCTGCGCGGCGAGATCGCAGGCCAGGTCGGCTCGCTAAGCTCGCTGCGTCCGTTCGTCGAGAACGGATACGGGACCTTTGCTCTCGTCATCGGCGGCAAGATAGACGGCATTCCTCAGGGGATGGAACTGGCCAAAACCGACAAGGCCAAATCGATCATCGGTCTGGTGACGGCCATGTCGACCGTTGCTCGCCTGACGGCGGCACCTCCCGGTACGCCTCCGGACCGGGTCAAGGACCTGCGCGATGCCTATGCCAAGGCGCTCGCGGACCCGGACCTGCTTGCCGAAGCGAAAAAGCTCGACATTCCGATCGAACCCGCGATCGGCGACGAAGTTGCCAAGCTCGTCAATGACGCGCTCAACCAGAGCCCGGACACGGTCAACATCATCGCGGCTGCCGTGAACGCCGCGCCCCCGATGGTCACCGTCAAGACGCCACTCACGGCTGTCGGCGAAGGCGGCAAGGACGTGGAGTTCATGTCGGGCGACGCGAGCATGAAGGCGTCGGTTTCCGGGTCGCGCACCAAAGTCACGATCGACGGCAAGGACGACAAGCGCGGGAACCTTAAGGTCGGCATGACCTGCGAAATCTCGTACGACCCGCAGAACTCCGACCACGAATTGGCTAGCATGGCTTGCCAGGGGTAGCGATACCTGGGGCCGGGGCGGACGGGTGTCTGCTCCGGCCTCCACACTCGGGGGCATGGAGATGGAGATACATCAGATCGTAGGGTCGTTGCTGACTGTGGTCGGCTCACCCTACATCATGTTCCTCATCGCTATCGCCGTCCCCGTCGGGATGTTCTTCGGCGCCATTCCCGGCCTCGGCGGCAAACTCGGAATCGTTCTCCTGATCCCGTTCGCCTTCGGCATGGACCCATTGCCCGGCGCGGCGTTCCTGCTCGCCATGCACGCCGTGGTCCACACCGGCGGCGCGATACCCTCAATCCTGTTCGGCGTTCCGGGCACCGGACCGGATGCGGCGACCATCGTCGACGGTTTCCCCATGGCCAAGCGCGGCGAAGCCGGACGCGCGCTCGGTGCAGCGCTCGGCGCCTCGGGCTTCGGCGGCGTCGTCGGCGGCCTCTTTCTGGCGGCGCTGCTTCCGGTCCTGCAGCCAATCGTCCTGGCCTTCAGCCCGTCGGAATTCTTTCTGCTGGCCCTCCTCGGCATCACCTTCATCGCCACCCTTTCCGGTGACAGCCTGCTCAAGGGCCTACTGGTCGGCATGTTCGGGCTCATGCTGTCGTTTGTCTCCCTTGACCCATTTACCGGGGCCCAGCGGTTCACCTTCGGCCAGCTCTTTCTATGGGACGGCATCGACGTGATCGCCGCCGTCATGGGCCTGTTCGCGATACCGGAAATGATTTCGCTCGGGGTGAAGGGCGGGGCGATCGCAAATACCGATGCGGACGTCACCACGCGGTACAACATGGGCGAGGTCATCGACGGCATGGTCGACGTATTCCGCCATTTCGCCCTTTCGGTCCGCACCGCGATCATTGGGGCGGTCATCGGGCTCATCCCGGGCCTTGGCGGGGATGTGGCGAGCTGGATCTGTTACGGCCACGCCGTCCAGTCGTCGAAGACACCCGAGCGCTTCGGCAAGGGCGCCATCGAGGGCGTGATCGCACCCGAGACCGCCAACAATTCCAAGGAAGGCGGCGCCCTGCTGCCGACGCTTTTCTTCGGCGTGCCCGGCTCGTCGGGAATGGCAATCCTGCTTGGTGCGCTGATCATGCTTGGAATCAAGCCGGGACCAATGCTCGCCCTCACCGGGATGGATCTCGTCTGGTCGCTGATCTGGGTGTTGATGATCGCCAATATCCTCGCCGTGGTCATGTTCCTCATCTGCGCACCCTTCTTTGGCGCCCTGACGTTCGTGCGCGGCGGCATGCTGATACCGTTCGTGATCGTGCTTGCCTCGCTCGGCGCCTATCTCAGCGCCGGCGCCTGGCAGAACATCGTCGTGCTGATGGTGCTCGGCGTGCTCGGATATTTCCTGCGCAAGTACCGCTGGCCGCGCCCGCCTTTCGTCATCGGTCTCGTGCTCGGGCCGATCGCAGAAGATTCGCTCAACAAGGCGCTGGCCATTTGGGGGCCGACCTTCTTCCTCAGGCCGCTGTCGCTCATCTTCATCGCGCTGATCTTTGCCAGCATCGGGTTCTATTTCTGGCGCCACAGCCGTCCCCGCACGGGCATGGAGCTGCACTTTGATATTTAACGGAAGGGTCATCACGACGTTGGTCATGCTGACGGTGTTCGCCGGCATGGCGCTGATGGCGATTTACTATCCGCCCAAAGCGCGATTCCTGCCGCTCCTTGTAGCCGTGCCCGCGACGGTGCTGTGCCTTGTACAATTGGTCATGGATGTCCGCCGAAGTCTGCGTCTGAGCGCCAGCGACGCCGCTATCGATGCCGACGCAATTGCCCAGCGGCCGCGCGAGGTGAAGATGTTCTTCTGGCTGGCGGTATTCTTCGTCGGTCTTGTCGCCTTCGGCTTCATCTACGCGACGCCGGTTCTGATCCTCGCGTTTTTGCGTTTTGGCGAGCGCGAATTGTGGGCGGTGTCGATCGTCGCCGCCATCGCATCTGTCGCCGTCCTTTACCTGGTCTTCGCCCGGATGCTTGAGCTGTCGCTCTTCGAAGGACTGGTGACGCCGCTGATCCTCGGGTGACCGCTCAGGGCAGCGCGGCGGTCACGGTGATCTTGACCAAATGCTCCGGCGATGTCAGCCGTCCCTCGACGGTGGCGCGCGCCGGCGCGCCTCCGTCCGGCACCCACTCGTCCCAAACCAGATTGAACTCTTCAGCCTTGCGCATATCGGCAAGCCACACGGTGGCCGTCAGCAGACGCGTCTTGTCGGTGCCCGCCTCCGCCAGCAACCGATCCACCAGGGCCAGGACGTCGGTGGTCTGCTCGGCAACCGATTGGCCACGCTTCTTCAGCGCGATGATCCCCGCGAGGTAAACGATGCCGTTGTGAACGACGACCCGGCTGATCCGTTTGCCACTATGCAGGCGCCTGATGTCCGTCATCGTTTCCACTCCTCGTGTTCAATTTCGGATGTCCTGGAGAAACCACTCCGTGGGCAATTCGCGACCGAGACCGCGCTCGCGAGCGGCCTCGTAGACCACAGATGCGACGGCCCAGAATTGAACGCCCTGCAGATTGCCGCGCTCCGAGTACGTGATCTGCCCGGCAGACGTGCGCCCAGGATGGGCTCCGGATGCGAGTGCGGCGAGGGTCACGATTTTCTCCGGAGCAAGGGCGCCGTGTGCCTCATCCCGCGCGCCTCGCCCCCTCGCGCCGAGCACCGCCATGGCGGCCGGCGCCGTGTAGCTCAGATACTCGTCGGACAGCTTGAGTTCCGGGTGCCGGCGTGGAGCCGGCGCGTCACCGAAACGGAGATAGACCTCACAGCGCTCAATCGTAAGTCTGTCCGGGACGCCGCCGGCGCCGATGTTGATCACGTGGGTCCCTGGCTCCAGAAGGTGGCCGTCAAGCACTGGCGCGACTGCATCGGTCACAGCCGCCACGATATCGGCTCCCGCATAGATCCGGTTGGGCGTGTCGACGGCAATCGCTTCGATCCCATACCTGTCTGCCATCTCGGCCGCGAAAAGCTCGCGGTGCGCCGCCGTCGGTGAAAACACTTGCAGGCGTTCGATTCCGGGCCGAACCGTCATGAAGGCTTCCATGTGCGAGCGAGCCATGCCGCCGGAGCCGAGCATGCCGACGACCCGGGCATCGCTGCGAGCCAGATGCTTCGCACCGATGCCCGAGTTCGCGCCGACCCGCATCCGCTGGATGACGCCATCATTGAGAATGGCCAGCGGCGCCCCGTCGTCGGTGCTGAACAGCAAGATGAGGCCACAGAACCGGCCCGGCCGGACGCAATACTTCTCACGGGAAGCGCGGCTCCCGTGTTGCTCCCAGTGGACGATGTCCGACTTCATCCGGATGGCAAAGTACCGCGGCCCGCCCCCTTCCATGGTGCCCCACCGATAGAGCCGATCCGGATACCCGGATGGAAGTTCGACATCGATCCGCGGGCGGCAGATGGCATCACCGTCGACGAGCCCCTTGTAGGCGCCCTCCAACGCCGCGATCGTGTCACCCATGGTCAGAAGCTCGGCCGTCTCTTCGTTGGAGATCAGCAACGTCATGCCAGAACTCCTTCGGTCGCTATCTGCTACGACTCCGCCAACCGGGATCCCGTCAGCGATGCTGCGTGACGACGTCGACGAGCGCTACACGCCCGGACTTGACCGCGGCAAGCGCGCGGCGAAGTGCCGGCGCAATTTCCGCCGGCTCGGTAATCGGCCCTTCGCCGTAGCAGCCCATGCCCCTGGCGATGGTCGCAAAATCCGGTTCCGGATCAAAGATGTCCATGCCGATATGGGCCAGCGTCTCGTCGGTATGGCGCAATCGCGCCATGCGGACCTGGTGCTCCCAGTCGTTGTAATAGGCGCGATTGTTGAACATAACGAAGAGCAGCGGAATCCGGTGCTTGGCGGCGGTCCACAACGCTCCCGCGTCGAACATCAGGTCGCCGTCGGGCTGAAATGCAACCACTACTTTGCCGGTCCCCTTGTAGGCAAGGCCGACGCCTATAGACATTCCGATCTGGGTGGAAGTGCCCAGCGATTCACCGGCGTGACGGTACGGCTTGTCGAAATCCCAGAGCTTGCGCGCCCAATCGCGGAGGGTTCCCGTCGCGCAGACCCAGTCTTCGTCCTTGATGAGGGCCCACACCTCTTCGGCGAGCCGGCCGAGACGAACCGGCGATGCGTCCCGATCCTTCCGGGCATCGGCCTGCCATTTCGCGAACAACTCGTTGCAGCGGGCTCCAATGGCCTCCTTGCGAGCGGCGACCCGTGCAGCAAGCGCGGGATCGGCGGAGAGTTTGCGAGCTGCGATCTCGGTCATCGCCGGCATGGCCAGCGAAGGGTCCCCCAGCGCCGACAGAACCTTCGGCTGGTAACGGCCGTAGTCGAGCGCCCACGATGACATGCCGATTTCGGCGAAGCCCACCTCCATCCATTTGCAGTCGGCGGGCGGCAGTGGCGTGACAACGCGGTTTGCGCTGTCGAGGGCGGCGGTCGGCTTCTCCCAATCGCGCACGTCGATACCGAGGATAGCGTCAGCCGATCTGAGCGACTGCCGATCCATGGACAGGTTCAGGGGATGGCGGTTGGGGAAGCAGAGAGCGTCGTTGATGTCGATGACGGCGGCACCGACGGTCTCGGCCAGCCGAACCAGGTTGGCAAACCCGTCAGGATGACGCCCGGTATACTGAGCCAGAATGAAGGGATGCTCGGCCGCCAGCAGGGTCCCGACGATCTTCTCCAGCGTCGCCGGATCGGCGGCCATCGGCGCCGGCGCTCTTGCCATTTCCGCCGGCGGCATCGTCAGCTCCGCCTCCAGCGGCTGCTCCTGGAGCCAGGCGTCGTAGCACATGTAGATCGGTCCTTTCGGCTCGGTCGCCATGGTCGAATAGGCTCGCATGAAGCTTTCCGGCACCCCCTCGATGGCCGTCGGCTGATAATCCCATTTGGTAAAGTTACGCACTGCCTCGCCCTGGACGAGGGCGGAGTGGCTCCAGTCGATGTGCGGCCGTCGCCTGGCTTCGTGCATCGGCCCTGTGGCGCCAATGATGAACAGCGGGGCCCTGTCGATGAAGGCGTAATAGATCGCCATCTGCGCGTGCAGGAGGCCCACTAGATCGTGGACGATGACCGCCATCGGCTTGCCGGTAGCGCGGGTGTAGCCGTGGGCGATTTGCACCGCGATCTCCTCGTGCTGGCAAACCAACAACTCCGGCTGATTTCCGCCGTAGTTGACCAGGCTGTCGTGGAGACCGCGAAAGCTCGCGCCCGGGTTCATCGTGATGTAGGGAAAGCCATACTGCTTCAGAAGATCGACGATGACGTCGGACTGATATTTGCGGTAATTGGCACTGTCGACTGCCATGGTTCCCCCCTCCCTCGCCGCCTGCACTCAACAAAAGCCGCCGTGATCGTGATCGAGCGGCACGATGCGTTTGCCGAGGTATTCCGTCTCCGGACCATGAAGCAGCCCTTTCACCATGTCCGGAGTCAGGCGTTTGACGAGCTGGTCTACCTGGCCAAACAACGGCAACGGGATGCCGCCCGCCTGAGCAAGGTCGAGGGCAACATCCATGTCCTTCTCGTGCCATGTGAAGCGCGTGGTGTCCCACTCCTGGAGCGTGCCGTTGCGCGCCGGGCAGTCAAGCAGGATCTCGCGCAACTTCTGCGCATCGACGCCATAACGCTTGGCCACCAGCAGCATCTCGAAGTTGGCGACGCATGCGGCCCAATGCATCATGTTGTTGCAGGTCTTGGCGAGCTGTCCCGCGCCCACCGGACCGACATGGTGGACCGCGCGGCTGTAGACCATCAGCGCCGGCCTGACGCGCGCAATGTCCTCGGCGCTGCCGCCACACAGACTCACCAGTGTTCCCTTTTGCGCCCCTTGCAGGCCGAAAACCACCGGCGCATCGACGAAACCGAACCGTTTCCGGGCCGCCTTCTCGGCCAGCTCCCGCATGGTGTTGGGACTGTTGGTAGCGGCAATGACAATCACCGCGCCCGGCGTGCCGGCGTCAAGAATGCCGGTGCATACCGTCCGCGATTGATCGTCGGTGGCCACCATCACGATGACGACGTCCGCCGCCGCGACGGCTTCGGCCAGGGTATCGGCTACCACAAGGCCGTCGGCCGCCGCGCGTGCGCGTGTATCAGGGTCGATGTCGGTTACCACGAGCGGATGCTCCGTGCGCGCTACGTGGCCCGCCATCGCCCGCCCCATGGCGCCGACGCCGACAATTGCGATTTTCATGCCCGGTTTCTCCCACTCACATCAACGGGCCGACGCCGCTCAACAAGGCGACGACACCCGTGGCAACAATCCCCCCGACCAACGGCATGCCGCCCGCGGCAAGCAGGCGCAGGCGAAGAAAGGTCGGGCCGAGCAAGGGAATTTCGTAAATGATGATTCGGTGTGCCGCGAAGACCGTCCACGACGCGATGAAGGTAATCAGCGCCGGCGTGGATGCGCCAGCACGCGCGAACACGGCAGCAACCGGGAAGGCAACCACAGGCCCGGCGGGGATAATCATCCCGGCGCCAAAAGCGACGACCAAACCAGCGAGCCCCGCGCCCGGCCCGAGGTACCGTCCGATCAGTTCACTCGGGATGAGCGCCGCGATGAAGCCAGCCGCGATCAACGCGCAGATCATCCGCGGCACCAAGATGAAGAATTGCTCGACGGAGCGCCCGCACGCCCTGCCGAAGCCGCCATCCCGGCGCAGGAGCGCGAGTGCGGCCAGAATCAGGTAGATGCCGAGCAGCAGCGCAACGCCGAAACTCACGAGCGCACCTTCCCGGCCGGCTCGGCACCAGCAATCCGCACGTCGAGAGGCAGGCGCCGAGCTATCAGACCGGCGATGATCGGGAGCAGGAAACAGATCGCGAAGCGGGTGGCGGCGAACTCGGGCCCCATGAACGGTACATCCCAAACAAGGATACGTTGCAGCCCGAGCATGGACCACGCAGTGATGTAGGTGACCATCGCGCCGCGGTCGGCACCGGCACTGCCCAACACCGCCAACAACGCGAACGAAGAAGTCGGACCGCCCGGCGTGACCATGCCCGCAAGCTGCGCGATCACCAATCCACGCAAGCCGCTTTCCTGCCCGACAAGGCCGACCACGCGCTCACGCCGCAACAAGACCCAAATCAGACCTGCAACGCCGATTGCCAAAACGATGCGCGGAATTGTTGACACGACCATGTCCATTTCGCCGCGCAGCGTCTCAGCAAAAACGGCCCCGCCAAGAATGAAGTAGCACGCCGCTCCGGCTACGACGGCCAGGGCGGCAAAAGCCCAGAAACTCGGCCCGAAGCCAGCGGCGATCATTTTTCGTGTGTCTGCCGCGTCGCGGTATCCTTCAACCACAGCGCCGTTCCGCGGCTGCGAGGCGGTCTCGCTCAGTGGTCATGGACGTGGCCGGATCCGTGATGATGCTCGTGGTCGTCGATGTGATCACCCGCGGACATCTGCGGCTCGCGATTGCCGTCCATCAAAGCATCGACAACGTCACGGAAAGCATCCATCTCCGGTGGCAGGTGGCCGGCAAGAAAACCGGCAAGCCGTCCGAGGACGATCGCCTGGCTACGAATTGCATCTACGCGCGAGCCTTCCGGCGCACGCTCGATGTCTGTCAGCGACCGTGTCAACGCTCCCCGAAACGTCGCCGTCATGTATTCATTCGAGCCGGGCTCGGCGATCGGCAACTCCGGCGGGACACCGCCCGGCGTCGCGCCGTGCATCCTGGCGTTGGCGATCAGCCATCCGAAAAGCTCATCGTCGCGCGCGACGTCGCCATCAAGATCGCCACACATGGATCGCTCCTCGCCGGGTTTGCGTGCTTCAGACGTGCAAGGCCGTCAGCATTTCCGGGATGTACTCTTCACCGGTCGTGATCACCAGCATGGCGGCGAACGGCCGGAGTGCCCGGACCGTGCTTTGCAACACGCCCTCCGCACCGTGCCGCGCCACAATCAGGCCCGTCGTCATGATCGAGCGCACGAAGCACGCGTTGCCGATCGTCTCGGCCGCGACAGCGCTCTCAGCGCTGGTCGCGATCATGACCGCCACATCGACCTGCTTCAGCTCGTCCGACAGCCGTACATCGCGGCCCTCGATCGTAGCCAGAACGGCGTCGACCGGCAGCGAATTCGAGCCCGTTTGCGCCGGTCGTCACCGACCGAAACGTCAAAAAGTGCGCTCCGTGCCACGGTAACTCGGCCACCTGGCGCATGACGCCGATCGCCCCCTGATCGAGCGCGAAAATCCGCGAAACGCGCTCACGCGAGTTCGGATAGTCGACGCGGAAGCGCGCTTCGGCCGCCGTTGCGGCCCCGGCGCAACTCGCCAGCATCGTGGGTGTGACCGTCACCATCGGCTCATACCGAGGTCTGCTTGACGCCAGGTCGCACAGTCAGATCTTCCCGGCAGGCCTCGACAAACGACTGGTCGGGAGGCAACACGACCGCGACCGAGCGCACGCGGTGGTGCTCAGGGTCGACGCCAGGCGGAATCTCACCCGTGTCGCGCAGTGCCAATGCCGCCTTGCGCAGCTTGTGCCGCGCCATGATGATGCCGTTGTCGGTGGAGACGAGGTTCTCCTTGGTGCGATCCACGATGGGGCCCATGCTCTCCTGCAGCGAGGCGTCCTGCATGGCGATGCCGTCCACGCCCGAATAGGTCTCGCCGCGCCTCTGCGCGTCGCGGTCCATCAGGTAGTCGTTCTCCTTGTTTGCAAGCGGCCGATAGCTGCCCGGCATATACTTCACGTGGACGCCGTAGCCATCAATCATCGCCTGGCGCTCGGCGGCCGTCAGGGCACGCACCGGATGGTAGTCGAAACTCCATGCCCAGCAGTTCTCGTCGTCGATCGGAATCCAGAAATGGCCGTGCATCGGATGGTCGCCGCGCGGTGGCACCATGGTGAAGCTTGGCATGACCCAAGGCGTGATGCGCCAATAGTACTGTCCATCTTCTGCGTTGCGCCGCGCGCCGATGAACAGCCCTCCTTCCGCCTCGGTCACCTCGAAGAAAGGCATCCGGTCACGCTGGTTGTAGACGTTGCCCTTGGCACCTTTGAACAGGGGGTCAGTCTTGAGGGCGCCCGAGTGGAGCCAGGAGACGTGGCTGGAATCGATGCCCCCCTCCATCGCCTGCAACCAGTTGCATTCCTGCCAGCGCTTCGAGGTGTAGGTCTGCTCGGGCGGGACCAGTGCAAATTCCCACTCGGGCATCGGCGGCTGCTTGCTCTTGTCGCCCATGTGAGTCCACAGGACATCGCCGATCTTGACGAGCGGATAGCCGGTGAGCTTGACCTTCCGGCAATAGCCGCTCTCCACAGGCTCCGATGGAACTTCGATGCACTGCCCGGTAACGTCGTATTTCCAGCCGTGATAGGCACAGCGCAGCCCGCCCTCCTCATTCCGGCCGAACCAAAGCGAAACGCCGCGATGAGCGCAAAACTCGTCGATCAGGCCCATCCGCCCAGTGGAGTCACGGAAAGCGATCAACCGCTCCGAAAGCAATTTCACCCGCACCGGCGGACAGTCATCCTCCGGCAGTTCCTCGGCCAAAAGTGCCGGAATCCAGTATTGCCGGAACATTTCGCCCATCGGCGTGCCCGGTCCGGTCGGGGTCAGCGTCTCGTTCACATCCTTGCGTGCCATCACATTTCTCCGCATTCCACCCCATGCCACACCCGCCTAGCTGGAGGCGACCGCATGCGCCGGTGGCAAGATCTGGCCATCATTGTAGCGGACCGGGCAGTTTTGACACCCAGCTGTTCCGAAATAAGGAACATCGTTCTTTATCGAGCGCCGGTTTCGCTACACCATCGCCGCCCGACCCTGGGGGAGATTTCATGGCCGACGCCGATACCCGCATCGACCTCTGTGCCGTCACTGACGTCGCACCAGACACAGCCCTCAAGGTCGAGGCCGGGGGCCTCGAACTGGCCGTCTTCAACGTCGATGGAGAATTCTTCGTCACGGACGATCACTGTACCCACGGCCCGGGTTCGCTGTCGGAAGGCTATCTCGACGGCCATGTCATCGAGTGCGATTTTCACAACGGCGCCTTTGACGTGCGCACCGGGGAGGTGGTTGCCCCGCCCTGCATGGTCCCGGTCAAAACCTACAAGTGCATTGTCGAAAACGATCGGGTCCTGATCGAGCCGTAGGGTGGCATCGTCCGACGTGGCGGCGTCGCACGCCGCTAGGCCGCTTTCGGATTCGGCGGCAAGGTTGCCCGCTCGGCTTCGTAGGCGGCCTCCATACGGGATTCCAGTCCGTGGCGGGAGAGCTCCTCCGCGAACATCGTGCGCACCTCCGGCGACTCGTCAACGTAGTCGACCTGGTCCCCGCCGATCCGGGTCGAAATCCACGCCTTCGGCACACCCTGCGCGTTGCGCACGGCGACGCCTTCGTGCTTGAAGGCGAGGTAACGCGCCGGCGTCGTGCCGGTGTTGAAGTGCTGGTGGAACCACATGTTCGGCGGCACGATCATCGTGCCAATCTCCCAGTCGAACCGCTGTGGCGTTTCCCCTTCCGGATACATCAGCGAATAGCCCTCCCCGCTCAAGATAATCACGTGGGCGCCCGGTCCATGGCGGTGACACTTTTTGTAGGTGCCGATCGGAAACTGCGAAATGTGGCTGTTGAGCGAGCTCTTGGCGAGCTGGAAGCGGATATGGCCACCACCGGCGCCGCGCTCACCTGCCTCGATCAGCGGGAGATTCGCAGCATCGGCAACAAAGTTCGTTTCGAGCAGCAGGCCTTTCTGCTCGCCGCGGGCGGAGAAATATTCCGGCTCTCCACCGAAGCGATTCGTGAAGTCGTGCGGCGTGTTGAAGATGAATCCCGGGTCCTCGAATACATTCATCAGTGGCGGCAGATTGGTTACGGCGACGAAGCGCACCGGCTCCTGGCCGGAGCCGTTGAAGTGCTGGTGGTGGGTATTGAGCGGGATGCCGAAGATCGCCCCCGCGCCCCATTCAAACGAAACCTTCGCCCCAGAGTCGTTCCACACCGTAGTCGATCCACGTCCGCTCAGGATCAGGATCATTTCCTCGTAGAGCTGACGCTGCGGCGCGAGGCTCTTTCCTGGGGGAATCTCGCAAACGTAGCAGTCGTTGGAGGTTCGCGACGCGTCATGATTGATAAACACGGCCCGCCCGCCCCGCCGTGCCCACGGTTTCAGTTCCACCGTATTCAGGTTCGGCACATACAGGCCGCCAATGATGTCGAGCCCTTCCGCCGCCACCCACCGCGTGTACGGGGACTCTTTTTCGGTCGCGAATTTTTTCGCGAGGTTATCCGATACGATCGCTTCGCTAGCCATCCCGTTCTCTCTCTGCAGATTGGCGGCGATGCCGGCTCTGCGCGGGGCGGCTCGCCAGCCGTCAGTGTAGTTGAATCGAGTCTATGGGCCACCTACACTCGCGTCAACGAACGATGGTCCACATAGCGGAACACCAACAGAATGGCCGGGCCTGATTCACCATCTGCATCTGCCATCGGCAAGCACACCCTCGCGGACCATGTGTACGGGGATTTTGGCGTGCACGAGCACGGTGCGGGCGCCGACCACGACCATGAAGTGATCGACCCGGGGCGGATGGAGGACAATCCGATATGGCTCCAGGACAACGTGTTCCTGCGCAGCGTCGGCATCGATATCGGCTCGGCCGGCACGCAGGTCGTCTTTTCCGCCATGCACCTTCGGCGCCACGGCGAGGACCTGACCAGCCGTTATGTCATCGTAGACCGGCGCACCGACTATGAATCCCCGGTAGCGCTGACGCCCTATCGCGACGAGCACGAGATCGACGAGCAGGCCCTCGGCGAGATCATTGATGCCGCCTATGGCGCCGCCCACGTCGCTCCCGAGACGATCGACACCGGTGCGGTCATCCTGACCGGCGAAGCACTCAGGCGCGAGAACGCTGAAGCCATCGCCCGCATTCTCGCCGAAAAGGGCGGAGACTTCGTGACGGCGACTGCCGGTCATCATATGGAGGCGATGCTTGCCGCGTATGGATCTGGCGCCGCGCGCGCGAGCTTCGACAGTGGCAAGCGCGTCCTCAACGTCGATATCGGCGGCGGAACGACGAAGCTTGCCCTGATCGACAATGGGCAGGTGGTCGCCACGGCCGCGCTGGAGATCGGAGGGCGTCTGATCGTCGTCGACCATGATCGCATCGTCCGACTCGATCCCGCCGGGCGGCGACACGCTGCACACGCCGGGTTCAACTGGACTGTCGGCGCGGTCGCCACCACGGACGAGATGCGAAAGGTGGCCGAAACCATGGCCGACCGCCTCATCACCGCGCTAGCCGGCGATACCGAAGCAGTGCGATCCCTTCATCTAACCGACCCAATCGCCGATCTTTCGAAGATCGATGGGGTCATGGTCTCGGGAGGTGTTGCCGAATACGTCTACGGGCGGGAAAGCCGAGATTTCGCCGATCTCGGCATCCACCTTGGCGGGGCCCTGCGGGCCCACGCTGACGCCGGTCGACTGGTGGCACCGCTGCTGCCCGCCGGGGCCTGCATCCGCGCCACGGCGCTCGGTGCATCCGAATATTCCGTCCAGCTCAGCGGCAACACCAGTTGCATCACCGACCCGGGCAAACTGTTGCCGCGGCGGAACCTGCAGGTAATCAAGCCTGCTGTCGACCTTGCCGGGTCAATCGACCCCGAGGCGGTGGCTGAAGCAATCACCGCCCACGTCGCAGCCTTCGACCTCGCTGCTGCCTCGGACGACTTCGCTCTTGCCTTTGCCTGGGCCGGCCTTCCCGAATACGGGAGACTGCGTGCCCTCGCCGAGGGTCTCGCCACCGGCCTTGCCGAACGGCTGGCCGCCGGCAAAGCCATTTACGTGATGCTCGACGGCGACATTGCCCGCACGCTCGGGGGCATCTTGCGCGATGAGATCGGCATCAAGGTCGACATGATGATCATCGACGGGATACTGCTACGCGACTTCGATTACATCGACCTCGGCCGCATCCGTCTGCCATCGTTCACGGTGCCCGTAACGATTAAGTCGCTCCTGTTCCGGGACGGCGCCGACGAGAGCGGTGCGCGGGACCGGCATTATCGCCACGGCCACCACCACGATCACGACCACCATCATCATCACCACGAGCACCTCGACCCCATGGTTGGCGAAACCCGATGAGCGAAGAAACATCCCGCAAGACCCGGCTGACTTCGGTCACCACGGCAATCCGCCTGCTCAAGGCCTTTTCCGACAAGGAGGAGGTCGAGATCGGCATCAGCACGCTCGCCAAGCGCCTACGCGTTTCCAAGAGCACCGTGCATCGGCTGGCGACGACTCTGGTGGCGGAGGGACTGCTCGAACAGAACCCCGACACGGAACGTTACCGCCTGGGGGTGGCGCTGTTCACGCTCGGCGCGCTCGTGCGCCGTCGCATGGACCTGTCGACGGAGGCCAAGCCGCTGCTGTCCGACCTGCGCCGGATCACCAAAGAGAACGTTCACCTTGCCATCCTGCAGGGCCAGCACATCACCTTCATGTACGACCTTGAGAGCATCCACCCCGTCCGCCTCGGATCACAACTTGGCAGCCTCAAACCGGCGTTTTGTTCCGCCGAGGGGCTAGCGATCCTGGCCTTCCAGAGCGACGAAATCGTCGATCAGGTGCTGGGGGGCAGCCTTATCCCGCGGACCAGCCGCACTGTGATCGACCCCGCTCGTGTCCGCGAGCATCTCGGTACCATCCGGCGCCAGGGCTACGCTATCGAGAGCGGCGAGAGCGAGATCGGCACCCGCGCCATCGCTGCGCCGGTCCGCGACGCGGAGGGCACGGTAGTAGCCGCTGTTGGCGTCGCCGGGCCCAGTCAGCGCCTTTCTCAACGCGCCGTTGCGGGCTTCGCGCCACACGTCATCGGCACCGCCGATGCCATCTCCGTCCGACTCGGTTACCGGATGTCGCCGCGCGCATATGGCTGACCGCGGACGAACCGACATGGCGATGATTGAGACAAACGAGGGGACCGTATTCTCGTGCGGGGCCGATGACACAATCCTGCGCGCGGCACTGCGTGCAGGTCTTGGCTTTCCATACGAGTGCAACGTCGGCTCCTGCGGCAATTGCCGTTTCGAACTGATCGAGGGGGCAGTCATGCATCGGCGCGACCATCCCCCGGCGTGGACCGAACGCGACCGCCAGCGTAACCGATGGCTTGGTTGTCAGTCGCAGCCTAACCGTGACTGTCGCATCAAGGTGCGTCTCGATGACCGCTACAGGAGCCAGCACCGACCTGCGCGCCGCGAACTCAGACTAACCGCGGTGGTTCCGATCACCCATGACATGAGCGAGTTCCGCTTTGCGGCCGGCGACACCGCCCCGTTCCTCCCGGGCCAGTACGCCTTGCTGTACCTGCCTGAAGTGTCCGGCGGCCGTCCCTATTCATTCTGCAATATCGACGGTGAAAAAGGCACGTGGTCGTTTCAGATCAAGCGGGTTCCCGGCGGCGAGGCGACCAGCCGACTGTTCGACACCCTGGAGGTTGGAGACGTGCTCACGGCGGACGGGCCGTTCGGCATGGCGTACCTGCGGGAGGATTCGCCGCGCGACCTCCTGCTCGTCGCCGGTGGTTCCGGGCTGTCGCCGATGGTCTCGATTGCACGGGCGGCCGTTCAAAGCGGCAAACTGCGGGGCCGGTCGATTCATTTTGTCTACGGCGGCCGGACGCCGCAGGACATCTGTGGCGAAGAGATTCTGTCGGCGTTGCCGGGATATGGCGAACGCATCCATTATGTCGGAGCCATTTCCGAGCCCGAGTCGTGCTGGGAGGGTCCGACGGGTTTCGCGCACCATGTTGTCGGCGCAGCGTACGGCGATGCGCTGAAGTCCTTCGAAGTCTACTTCGCCGGACCCGCCGCCATGGGTGAAGCCATGCAGAAGATGCTGATCGAGGCGGGCGTTCCCCTCGACCAGGTCCACTTCGACCAGTTCTTCTAAGGGGCACAACGACCGATGGCGAAGCTGGCCATGTCTCTCGCCTGCTGGGACTACGATCGCACCCGCGCCCTGATGGACGCGACCGTGGAGCCGGATGGCGTCGCCCTGACCTGCCTAAACCTGCCGGTCGAAGAGACCTTCTTTCGTATGCTGCGGCACCGTGAGTTCGACGCCGCCGAAATGTCGCTGTCGTCCTACACAGTGTCGCTGTTCACAATGGATCGGCCGTTCGTCGCCATCCCCGTGTTCCCGAGCCGCTTCTTCCGCCACTCCTGCATCTACGTGAACGCCGACGCCGGCATCCGCGAACCGAAGGACCTGATCGGCAGGCGGGTCGGCAATCCGGAGTACCAGATGACCGCCCCCGTCTGGATACGCGGCATCCTGTCGGAGCACCACAATGTGCCGGTCGACAGGGTCACTTACGTTACCGGGGGTGAAGAGGAACCGGGCCGCTCCGAGAAGATCGCCCTCGACCTGCTGGCGACTATTCGCGTCGAACGAATTGGCCGTGACCAGACCCTGTCGGCGATGCTCCACGCCGGCGAAATCGACGCGCTCTACACGGCGCGCACGCCGTCGTCATTCCACCGTAGGGATGGAAAGGTCGTGCGACTGTTTCCCGACTACGTCGGCGTCGAGAAAGCCTACTATCGGAAAACCGGCCTCTTCCCGATCATGCATTGCGTCGTGATTCGCCGCGACGTCTACGAGAAGAACCGTTGGGTCGCGCAATCGCTGTTCAAGGCTTTCTGCCAGGCGCAGGCCAAAACCTATCGCGACCTCGGCGAGACCGCTGCGTTCAAGGCGATGCTGCCGTGGCTGAATGCGAGCGTCGAAGAAGCCATCGATCTGATGGGCCCCGATTTCTGGCCGTACGGCTTCGACGCAAATCGACAGACCATCGCGACGTTCCTGCGCTACCACCACGACCAGGGCCTGTCGAAACGGCTGCTTGAGCCGGAGGAGTTGTTTGCGCCAGAAACGCTGGAGGCGTTCAAGATATGAGTAGCGCTGCGTCCATGATTTCCGACCTGGCCGCGGCCAGCCGGATTCTCGCCAAACAGGGGGTGGTCGATGCATTCGGCCACGTTTCCATCCGCCACCCGGACGCACCGGGCCGGTTCCTCATGTCGCGGGCGCTGGCTCCTGCCCTTGTCGGGCCTGACGACATCCAGGAATTGGACCTCGCGTGCACGGTCGTCGGAAGCGACCGTCGCGCAAGTTTCCTGGAGCGTTTCATCCACGGCGAGATCTACCGGGCACGGCCTGACGTCATGTCTGTCGTCCACAGCCATTCTCCATCGGTGATCCCCTTCGGCGTCGTCGAGACACCGATGCGTGCCATGTTTCACAACGCAGCATTTCTCGCCGGCGGTGTTCCCGTTTTCGACATCAGCGAGAAATTCGGCGCCACCGACATGCTCGTCGGCAACGCGGACAAGGGCGTCGCACTCGCATCCACGCTGGGCCCACGACCGGTCGTCCTGATGCGCGCCCACGGCAGCGTCGCGGTCGGCCCCAGTCTCCAGGTGGCGGTCTTTCGCGCCGTCTACACCGAGGTCAGCGCCCGTATCCAGCACCATGCCCACGCCTACGGCGGGCCGATCGCTTCGCTCAGCGAGCAAGAGGGCATGCTAGCCGACGCGGTCAACACAGGCGCCGCGCTCCGCGCCTGGGACCTCTGGATCAACACGGTCGATGGCTGAGGAGGCGGCGCCAATGTCCGATTCGATCAAGCAGCAACTGGTCGATTGCATCCGCATGCTGGAGCGCGCGGACTACATCGACCACAACGGCCATTGCAGCGCCCGGCGCGACGAGACGAGCCTCTACATCAATTCAGGCGCCAGCGTGCGCTCTACTCTCACCACCGACGATATTGTCGCCATCGACCTCGACGGCAACCAAGTCGAAGGTGACGAGCGGCCGCCGCTCGAGTATCACATCCACAGCGAAATCTACCGGGCGCGTCCGGACATCAGCGCCATCGCCCACACCCATCCCAAATGGTCGACGTTCCTGACCATGACCGGCCATACGCTCAAGCCGGTCTATGCTCAGGGCACACTCGTCAGCAACGCTGCGGTTCTCGACACGCCGATGTCGGTGAACACCAAGCCGATGGGCGAGCGCCTGGCCCGTCAGCTCGGCAATGCGCGGCTGGTGCTGCTCAAGGCGCATGGGGTCGTCGCGACCGGCGTCGACATGCTCGAATGCTTCGCGCTCGCCGCCTACGTCGAGGAGAACGCGTACCGCCAATACATGGCCATGCAGATCGGCACGCCGTACGAGTTCACCGAGGAAGAGCAGCAGGCCAGCCGCGAGAAGCTCTGGAAGCCTTCTCTGTTTCAGAAGACGTGGGACTACTACCGCGCCAAGCTTCCGTGATCGTTCAGTTTGCTGGCACGTCACAACGTCGCGAGAACCGCGGCGCGAAGCTCCGGCGTGATTTCGGGATCGATGCCGAACCACGACTTCCATGCCGGACGCGCCTGATGCAGCAGCATGCCGAGCCCATTGACGGTCCGGTTGCCGCGCGCGCGTGCGGCCGCCAGCAACGGCGTTTCGGCCGGGATGTACACGATGTCGGACACCAAAGCCGTTTGCGGCAACTTGCCGAGGTCGAGTTCAAGCGGAGGGTAGCCGGACATGCCCTGGCTGGTGGTGTTGACCAATATTGTCGCGCCTTCCAGAATCGCGGCTCGCTCCGCCCAGCCAAACACTTCTATCGGACCTCCGATGTCGCGCTTAAGCGCCTCAGCCCGCTCACGCGTGCGATTGACGAGACGGACCTCGCGAGCGCCGTGCTTGACCAGCCCATAGACCACGCCCCTGGCGCCGCCACCGGCGCCAATCACGGCTATCGGCCCGGCGTCGAACGTGAGATGGGAATCGGCCTCGAGCAGCCCCTGGATGAACCCGAAGTGATCATTGTTGGTCGCGCTCAGCGATCCATCTTCTTCGACGGTAACGCAACTGATCGCACCGATCTTCCGCGCCGCGTCGTCGATCCGGTCGACGAACCGCATCGCCCGTTCCTTGTGCGGTATCGTCAGGCTGCATCCGGCAAAACACAGGGCGGGCAAGGCCCGGAGTGCTGGCTCCAGACCTTCCGGTCTGATTGCCAGTGGCACATAAGCGCCATTCAGACCGCGCTGCTTCAGCAGGAAGCCATGCAACAGCGGCGAGCGCGAATGCATGACCGGCCAGCCCATAACACCGGCCAGAAGAAAGCGGTCTGAGGAGTCGTCGGTCGTCTTCACGGTCTCGTCCCACAGATTTGCGTGCGTCGCGGGTCAGCACATAGGATTACCGGCAGGATCAGGTCAACCGATCGGCTATGGCCGGCGAACGGGGGAAACGCATGAATCGCGTCAGGCTGAGCATCGCAACGACCGACTACGATCATTTTCGCGACTTTCGTTTGGGCGCGGTGACGGCGGAAGGTATCGACCACATCTGGCTCACGCTGGGCCACCACGAAATCTTTGCCCGGTTCACTTTCAACCGTGAGTGGGACGTGAGCGAACTGTCGTTCGCCAAATTCACCGCCCAGGTGACGCGCGACGACAGCGACATCATCGGCCTGCCGGTACCCTGCTCCCGCCTCTTCCGTTTCTCGTCGTTCTACGTAAACAAGAACAGCGGCATCAAGACCGCCGAGGACCTCCGCGGCAAGCGCGTCGGCTCACCGGAGTGGGCGCACAGCGCCGCCGTCTACATGCGCGGCTGGCTACACAACGACGTCGGCGTCAAGCTTCCGGATATCCACTGGTATCAGGCCGGCGCCAACGAGGCCGGACGCATCGAAAAGGTCGAATTGAACCTGCCCGCCGGCGTCGAGATCACACGGGTCGCGGACAAGTCGCTGAGCGAGATGCTCGCATCCGGGGAGATCGACTGCGCCATCATCGCGAGGCCGCCGAACTGCTTTCTCCGCGGCCATCCTGACGTGGTGCGGCTGTTCCCGGACTTCGTGCGGATGGATGAGGACTACTACGCCCGAACGAAGGTCTGGCCGATCATGCACATCATCGCCATCCAGAGACATATCCTTGACGCCAATCCGTGGGTGGCCCGCAATCTCTACAACGCCTTCCTCGAGTTCGAAACGCCGCAGCGTCGAGCGTCTGCTCGACCCCGCGGTATCACGTTACCCGCTTGCGTGGCTGCCGGACTACGCGCGGCGCATGCGCGAAATGTTCGACGGAGACCCATTTCCGTTCGGCATCGAGGAAAACCGGCGGACGTGGGAGCAGCTTCTGCTCTATGCGCACCAACAGGGCATCGCGCACCGGCTGGCAACCCCGGAAGAGATCTTTCCCGAAGGCGTCATGACGATGGTGCGGGTCTAGATCTCACCGGGGAGGTCAAGTCATTTGATCGAGCCGGTCGACCTTCCGCAGTTCCGGGAAGAGGCGCGACCAGGCCACAGCGACGCCCAATGTTACCAGACCACCGACCAGCACGGCCGGGATCGTGCCGATCACCGCGCCCATCGACCCGGCGCGGAAATCGCCGAGTTCGTTCGACGCGGTGATGGAGACCGAATTGACGGCGCTGACCCGGCCACGCGTGGCATCGGGCGTGCCGGTCTGGATCAGCGTCTGACGAATGTAGACGCTGACCATGTCGACGGCGCCATACACACCAAGCGCGACGAGCGTCAGCCACAATACGGTGGAAAGGCTGAAGACGACGATCGACACCCCGAACGTCGCCAGAGACAGAAAGAGCCACCGGCCCATGTGACGCGGCGCCGACAGTTGCGCGAGAATCAGAGCCGCCGCCAGCGAGCCGACTGCCGGCATCGCCCGCATCAGACCGAACCCTTCCGGACCGACATGGAGAACGTCGCGCGCGAAGACCGGCATGATTCCCTCAATGCCGCCGAACAGGACCGCGAGCATATCCAGCGATATCGCGCCGAGAACGATCTTGCGTCGCCAAATAAACCGGAAGCCATCGAGGATCGAGCTAAGTCCTGCGGTCTGACGTATGACCAGCGGCATCCCGACCAGAGCAGCCGCGACCGCTGCTATGCAGAACATCAGACCGGAACCGAGATAAACCCAATTGCCCGCAATGGCGACGAGGATGCCACCGGCTGCGGGCCCCGCGAGCTGGCCAATGCGCGTCACCGATGTGGCGTACGCGAGGGCGCTGGGAAACTGTTCTCGGCTGACGATGTTCGGCAGGATCGCCTGGCTCGCTGGCTGCAGGAATGCCCGCGCTGCGCCGGTAACTACCATGACCGCAAAGATCGGCCATGTTGTCGTCTCGCCAGAAACCGCAATGAACAGCAGCATCGCCGCCGCCGCGGCCTGGGCCAGATTGCATAGCACCATGATCGCACGACGATCGAAATGATCGGCGGCAAGCCCGGCTGCCAGGAAGAGAACAAGGACGGGCGCGAATTGCGACAGGCCGATGAGACCGAGATCCAGCGGACTGCTCGTCATCTGGTAAAGATGCCAGCCGACCGCCACTTCGAGGATTTGGATGCCGAAAATATTCGACAGCCGCGTGCAGATGAACAGCAGGAGATCCCGATTCCGGAGGAGCGCACGCCGTTCCGGCGAAACGACGTGGGTTTCTTCCATCCGATCGGGATCGCGCCCTACTTACCCTTCGCCTTCAACGCAGCATCGAGACGCGGATAGACCCGGCGTGCGTTCAGCTCGAACACCTTGCGCCTGGCTACGTCCGACAGATCGAGATGGTCGAGATAGCGTTTGGTATCGTCAAAATAGAAACCTGTCTCGGGATCGATGCCCCTGACCGCACCCACCATCTCGGAGCCGAACAGGATGTTGTCGATGTCGATGACGCGAAACAGGAGGTCAATACCAGCCTGGTGATAGACGCAGGTGTCGAAGTAGACGTTCTTCATCACGTGCTCAGGCAGCGGCGGCCGCTTCAGCATGTCGGCGAGGCCCCGATAGCGGCCCCAATGATAAGGAACGGCTCCGCCTCCGTGAGGAATGACGAAGCGCAACGTCGGGAAATCGTGAAAGAGATCGCCCTGGAGGAACTGCATGAAGGCGGTCGTGTCGGCGTTGATGTAGTGGGCGCCGGTGTGGTGGAAATTCGGATTGCACGACCCCGAAACGTGAACCATCGCCGGCACGTCGAGTTCGACCATCTTTTCGTAAAACGGATACCAGTAGCGGTCGGTCAGCGGCTTTGACGTCCACATGCCGCCGGACGGATCGGGGTTCAGGTTGCAACCGACGAACCCAAGCTCGTTGACGCACCGCTCGAGCTCTTCGATTGACCCCTGCATGGTTGCTGCCGGCGATTGCGGCAGTTGGCAGACGCCGATGAAATTGTCGGGAAACAGGCGGACGACCCGGTGGATGAGGTCGTTGCACAGCCGCGTCCACTCCTTCGACACGGCTTCGTCGCCCTCATGGTGGGCCATGGACGACGCCCGCGGCGAAAAAATCGTCATGTCGGCGCCGCGCTGGCGCAGAAGCTTCAGCTGATTGGCTTCGATGCTCTCGCGGATTGCGTCATCGCTGATTGCGGCCAGCCTCGGTAACGGCTTGCTCGCATCGTCGAAGTGCGCAAGCTGATCATCACGAAACACCTGAAGCTCGCCGGGCGAGGTGGTGTAGTGCCCATGGCAATCGATGATCAACATGCGTTATGCGACCTTCCCCGTTTCAGTCTTGGCACAGATCAATCCTGGCTGTCCTGGTCAACGTACCGGATGCCTTTATCGGCAAGCCGATCACGCAACCGGTTGACGTCGAGGCTCAGCTCACCGGCGCGGTAGCGCTCACGCGAGGCGGCTTCCCGTTCCTCACGAGCGCGAGCCATCTCCGCAACCTCTTGCACTCGCGCATGCGATACGACCACCACGCCGTCATCATCCGCTACAACGACATCGCCCGGCATGACCAGCTGCCTGGCACAGACGAGGGGCACGTTGACGCTTCCCAGCGTCTCCTTGATCGTGCCCTGGGCGGAGACGCACCTGGACCACACTGGAAAACCCATCTCAGTCAGCTCTCGCACGTCACGGCAGCCGGCCTCGATGACAAGTGCCCGGACTCCATGCGACCTGAGTGACGTGGCCAGCAGTTCGCCGAAATAACCGTCCTCGCATGGCGATGTCGGCGCCACCACCAGGATGTCACCCTCGCGACATTCCTCCACGGCGACATGAATCATCCAGTTGTCACCCGGCGGCACGCTGACCGTGACCGCCGTTCCCGCGACGTGAGCGCCGGGATAGATGGGTCTCATGTAGGACGCGAGCAGGCCGGTGCGGCCCTGGGCCTCGTGGATGGTCGCCACGCCGTAACCGGCTATGGCATCCACGCCTGCCTTGTCCGGCCGGCGGATATTCCGAACCACAACGCCCATGTCATTTGCCCCCGACTCTGTTGCCGATCGAACGCGCCACCGATTCTACCGCCAAGGCAGCAGCGATACGTGAATCACATCTTCTACGCCCTCGCCGCCCACGGAGCGGATGGCAAGATCGGCATCCTTCAGACCGAAGGTGTGAGTCGTCACAAGATCCAATGGAAACCGCCTGGAGGCAAGCTGTGCCAGCGCGAACTCGCAGGCACGGTAGCTGTGGCCGCGCGCGCTCTTGATTGTGATGTATTTGACGGTCAAACGCCCCACCGGGAAGTTGGGAAACTCGGCCATTTCGCCCTGGATGAGCAGCGTCCCACCCCTGCGCTTCAAGGCCTCGACCCCCAACAGAATCGGAATGGTGCCGCCGCCGGCCGTGCAATCGAGCGCCACATCCACGCCACGCCCGCCGGTGATCGCCATTATGCGCTCCAGCGGATCTTCGGCATCGACATCGATAACGTGATCGGCGCCAAGCGCGAGCGCGACCTTCAACCGGGCCGCGTCCTTTTTCGTGCCGGTGACGATGATGAGCGAGGCGCCAGCCTGCTTGCAGGCGACGGTCTGCGAAAGACCCTGCTGGCCGGGTCCCTGGATCAGCACCGTCGAATTGTAGCCGACGCCGCAGTCGAACAGCGCCCACTCGATACCGTTCGCCATTGGCGTGACCAGGCCGGCAAGCTCCGCAGAAACACCTGCGGGCACCTTGTGGATGACCGCGTTCCACGGCAGATACATGTACTGGGCGAAGCCGCCCCAGAGATGCGGCGGGCGCTCAGCCGAGGTGTAGCCGTAGCGGATGGCCTCGGGATTTGAACGCCAGTCCGTATTCTCACAGAGGCGGTATTCGCCGCGGTGGCACCACTCGCACTTGAAACACGGCAGGTAGTGCTCGACAAACACCAGGTCGCCTTCCTTGACACCCTTGCGCTCGACGAACTGACGCCCGGCCTTGGCGATGGTACCGATGTTCTCGTGCCCCATGATCACCGGGGTCGCGAATGGCGGCTTCTTGTACATCTTGACGTCGGTGCCGCAGATGCCGGCAACTTCCACCTTCATCAGGGCGGCGTCGTCGGGAATGTCCGGCATCGGATAAGGGCGGAATTCCGTTGTCTTCGGGCCGGTTCTGATTGCCACCTGTACGTCTTCAGCCACCTGTGATGTCTCCGATTTTTCCTGCGAACCGCGGACCGCACCCTAGAACGGCGAAATCGGCGGTCAACTGGGGTGTTCCGCGGGCCGCCGGATGTCTAATTTGATTGCCACGAACACTCCGTGGCCAGCAATGCTGCTTTCGCCGAAGAAAAACCTTGAACACTTCGCAGCCCTGGGCCGGGTCAAGGACTGGACGCGAAAACGCTTCACTCTTTCCGACGACGCGGTCGTTACGGTTGTCGAGGTCGAATGCACGCTTCCCGGTTGCGCCCCCCTGGAGACTATCGTTGCGTTCTGGGACAAGAATTCCGTCCGCCACCGCTTCAAGCTGTTCAAGCCCGTGGCGGAGGTGGAGAATAGAGACTTGCCGCCGAGGTGGTTTTTGAACGCCCTTGTCGACTACAACGACGGTGGTTGCGATTGCTGTTGATCCACCTCTCCGAGAAACCCGCCTGAGATTTTTCCATGACCGACCTGAAGCTGACAACCGTCACTCGCACGCAAGGCAACAACGCCGCGCTCAAGGACGGCAGCGTGAAGCCGCGGACGTTCGCCTTTGATTTCGTAGAGATACCGGTACTGGTCGACGGCTTTCGGCGCATGGTGCGCGGGCTGGAGTTCGATATTTGCGAGATGGCGATCACCACTTACATCTGCGCCAGGGAGCACGGGGTGCGCTTCACCGCCTTGCCGATCTTTCTTGTGCGCGGCTTTCATCATGGCGCCATCGCCTACAACAGGAGGAGCGGCATCCGCGGCCCGAAGGACCTCGAGGGCCGACGCGTGGGGGTCAACCGCGGATACACCGTCACCACCGGCGTCTGGGCGCGCGCCATTCTGCAAGACGAATATGGGGTCGACCTCAGTCGCGTGACGTGGGTCCTCTCAGGCGACGAGCACGTGCAGGACTACCGGCCCCCGGCCAACGTCGTGCCGATCGAAAGGGGCAAGACGCTCGACGAGATGCTGATTGCCGGCGAGCTCGCCGCCGTCGTCGGTCGCGACTTCGAGCACCCGGACATTGGGCCGCTGATCGCCAACCCTGACGAGGCGGCGCTGGAGGCGCTGCGAACGCGCGGCCTCTATCCGATCAACCATCTGGTCGTTGTCAGGGACGATGTGCTCGCGGCCCATCCCGGCCTTGCCGTCGACGTGTTCAACACCTTCGTGGAGGCAAAACGCGTATACCTCGACCGGTTACGATCCGGTGCCATGGCCAAGCCGACCAAGACCGACGACTTCCACAAGCAGGTGATGAGTGTGATCGGCGATCCCCTACCCTACGGCATCGCACCGAACAGGCAGGTCATCGATACCCTTGTCGGACACGCGCTGACGCAGAAGATCATCACGAAGCCGGTGACGGCCGAACTCCCTCTTTGCTCCCGCGACAATGGGCCTTACCGGCTGAAGCGCGCCTAGCGCGCGGGCGCAGCCGCCGCGTCGAGAAACGCCAGCACGCGGGCCGGCACGACGTCTTCAGACTGCTCGGTAACCGGCCTGTCCCAATACTGGGATCGCGGCAGACATTCGGCGACGTAGCGCGCTGCCGAAGTCGCGTGCGATGCATCCGCGCCTGGCACCACGAGCGCAGGGATATCCAGGCCGAGCAGGTCTTCCGGCTCGGCGCCAGGCGAGCTGTCACGGTCGAACAGTGTCCGGCTCATCCCCGTGACGATCAGCTTGTAGCGCTCTGCGTCTTGCCGGACGAAGGCTTGGGCGAAGCCGGCATCGCTTCGAATGACCGCGCACCATGGCCCGCCCCGCGGATCATCAGCGAAGCTTTTGTCATGGCCCTTGACCAGCGTTACCACCGCTTCGAGGCCACGCTCATCTACGTAGGCGAGATGTTGGTCAAAGCGCCGCCGGCTGTTGATACGGTATTTGGCTCCGCCCACGGGCCAGTAGAGCACCATGCTTGCCACCGCCTGCGGATAGGCGACGGCCATGGCCACGGCCGACGAGCATCCCATGCAGCCGCCGATGACATGAGCCCGCTCAATGCCGAGATGATGGAGCAGGCCCATGGCCTGGCGGGCAAAGTGATTCCACGTGACGCGTTCGATTCGGCCACCGGACTGCCCACATTCCCGCCGATCGAAAATGATGCAGGTGTATTTCTGCGGCAGGTGATCGAGCAACTTGATGCGCGCGTAGACGCCGAGCGTTCGCCACTTGTCCGCGGTCGCGTTAAACCCGCCAGGAGAAAGCATCAGCAGCGGCGGACCTGAGCCGATGCGCTCGTAGTGCGTCGTGATGCCGTCGATTGTAACCGCTGCCATGACGCGCTCAGTACTTGATCTGACGCGCGCCGCGCACATCGGCGGCCAATGCGGTGATCGCGTCAAGCGCCGTCCTGGCGACGTTGGCGTAGGTCCCTTCCTTGTCGAGGAAGCCGGCACCATAGCCGATGGCGGCGTGAGCCATCCGCACGCGCCCGTCGAGCCAGGGGCCACCGCCGAAACCACCGATCACGGGAATGGAGACTGCCTTCACCACTTCAGGGCCGACGGTCGGGCCGGAGTTGGTGAAGTCGAGAAGCGCGGCGCCCGACTCCTCCAGGCGCTTCGCGTCGTCGACGAGCTTGCGCATCATCGCCGGCGTCGCTTGCGCATCTTGAGACGCCTGAGCACTATAGGGCACCCCATATCGCAGCGCCGTCTGCGGTGTCAGGCCGAATTGGGCAAAAACCGGAATGCCGGCACGGGTAATTGCGCTGACGGACTCAGGATAGTCAGCCGCACCGTCGAGCTTGACGATGTCGGCGCCGGCTTCCTTGACCAGTCGGATCGCTGCCGCGACAGCGCTCTCAACACCGGACTGCAGCGGCCCGAAAGGGAAGTCACAGCTCACCAGGGTCCGGCCCGCGCCGCGGCGGACGGCCCGACAGACGACCAGCATCTCGTCCATGGTCACTTCGAGCGGATTGTCGTGACCCCACAGATTGGCGCCGACGGAGTCGCCGACCGACAGGAAATCCACACCTGCGCGGTCCGCGATCTGCGCCATCTGGAAATCCCAGACGACCACACCGACGCTCTTCCGCCCGTCACGCTTCATCTGTTGAAGCGCGGGGACCGTAACTCTTGGCGGCATTGCTTCCCGTCTCGCCGGGCGGTCCAAAACGGCGCCCGCGGGCTCTCTTAGAGGCGGGCCGCGCCGCTCGTCAACACGCGATTGATCGAAGCGCCACCGACGAGTCATAAGCAGGGGCTTGCAAGACGGTTTCCATGGGGGCGCCAATGGCGGAAACTAAATGGGATTTTCCTGACATGTTCCGTCTCGACGGCGAGGTGGCCGTCGTGACCGGTGGCGGCGCGGGGATCGGACGAGCGTCGGCGATGATGCTGGCCCAGGCGGGCGCGATGGTCGCAGTGACGGACATCGACGGTCAGCGTGCAAACGAGGCCGCGGACGCCATCAACAGGCGGGGCGGAAACGCCACGGCCTGGAGCATGGACGTCGGTAACGAAGCGGCGATCGGCAAGGTTGCGGCTGCCGTCGTGCAGGCGATGGGGCGCGTGGATGTCCTGGTCAACAACGCCGGCGTCGCCCGACGCCGCGCCACAGTCGAGATGAGCAGCGACGACTGGCAGGCGGTTTTTGCGGTCAACGTCGAAGGCTCCTTCCTTTGCGCCCGCGAATTCGGTCGGCAGATGCTGGAACAGCGCGGTGGCCGCATCGTGAACGTCTCTTCGATCATGGGCCTGATCGGAGGCGGTCTTTACCCGAACCTCGCCTACAACACATCGAAGGGTGCTTTGGTAAGCATGACACGGTCCCTGGCCGCCGAATGGGCGTCCATGGGCGTCAGGGTCAACGCCGTCGCGCCCACATACGTCGCTACCGAGTTGACGGCCGGCTTGCGGGCAGATCAGGAGATGGCGGAACGGATCAAGAGACGGACACCGCTGGGGCGCTTCGCCGAGGCTGAGGAAGTTGCAGCCGGCGTCCTCTATCTCGCCTGCAGGGCCTCAAGCATGGTGACGGGGCACGTGCTCGTTATCGATGGTGGATGGCTGACAACATGAACGACGGCGAAGCCACCCGCCTCTAGCGATAAAGCACCACCATCAAACCGCGTGCCTTGCGCCTGGCCACATTGGCAATTCGGTGCGGGACGTCGGCCCGATAGCGGGCGCTTTCGCCAGCCTTCAGGCGGCGGGTATCGCTTCCGCTCGTCACCGTAAGTCCGTCCGTCAACGCAGTAAAATGCTCGGACGTGCCCTGCGGATGCGGTGTGCTGTCCAGGATGCCGCCCGGATCGATCTCGATGTCATACCACTCTATCTCGCCAGCCAGCTTCGGTGGGCTCAGGATCCGCAGCCGACAGCGACCCTCACCGCCACTGATCTCCGGCGTGTTTGCAGCGCTGACGACCTCGATGGCCACGTCCTTGCTGCTGGTCGACTTTTTGCCGATCAGGTCCGCGAACTCAATTTCAAGCGCCCGCGTAAGCCCCCACAGAACCGCAAACGTCGGATTGGCCTCGCCGCGCTCGATCTGCGACAGCATCGATTTGGACACGCCGGAAAGCCCCGCAAGCCGTTCAAGCGTCAGGCCGCGGCTCTTGCGCCAGCCTTTTACAACCTCACCTATCTGAGGGGGCGTTGCCATTTCGGCAACTCATACTGCGACCGGCGGTCGCAGTCACGCGCCACCTCGGCGGTCTGCTTTCCATGTCTTCGTCGGGCTGTTGCAAATTTCCGCCATATTGGATACAATGTGCAGAATAGAGGAAGCGAGGCAAGGATTTCGAATAAACGCGCCGATTTGAGCTTCAGCTTGCGGGCGCGAAACAAATCCAGCTAAAGCGGAGGAGAAAGGCCGAAGGCAGCTCTTCCGACGTTCAGCACGGCTTCCGGAAGAGGAATAAGCGCCAATGGCCGGCAAATTCGCCGAGTGTCCCCCGAATTCCACGACGAGCCGGAGATCCGCGCGATTGGCGAACTGCGTGCCGGGTTCCCGGAATTCGACCTTGTGCACGAAATCGAAGTGTTTGGCGTCCGAGGCTGGCGGGCGCTGGCATCCGTTTGCGATTGCCTTGCCTGTGATGGCAGTGAGCTGGTCTCGCTCAATGCCCGTCGCTACGGTGACAAGGGCGATGTGGTGACATGTCGGCTGCGCGGTCTCGACAACTCGCACCTCGACAGCGCCATTGTCCGTATTCGTCAGCTCCCCGGCGTGGCGCGCGTATCAGTCAGCCACCATCTGGGCGCTCGCCAACACTGAGCGGCACCGCAGCGATAGTCATCGCCCGCCCTAAGCTGGTCTCTGCGAACCAGGCCTGCATGGCATGTTCGAGCGACCCGTCATAGTAGACCTCGTACGCTGCCCCTTCCTGTTTGCGAATGATGAACGAAGGCTGTCCGGCGAATAGCGCGCGTGTGCCGGCACCTGGCGGAAACGTGGCATCGCGCAAATCGATCAGCGTGCCTTTGGACAAGAGGTCTCGGGCGCCGGGCCCCGCCAACTTCAGACCTTTAAGGCCGCCGGCGAAATCGAATATGACGACGGTCCTCCCGGCTAACGCAGCGACAAGGCGTTCGTGAACTTCGTGGCCAGCGTCAGGCTCAGTCTTCATCAGGTACTGGTGAGGGCCGAATTTCAGGCAGAAATCACCGCCCGGCACCGCCTCCGCGCACTGCCCGACACGCTCCGGCGCAGGATACCCAAGCGCTTCGGACAACACATCGGCAACGTCTGCCGTCGTGCGCGACTTCGTCACGAGAAAAAGGGACTGGTGGCTTGCTTCGCTGATCGTCACACCGGCGGCGGCGGAATTTTCAACCATTCATGCGCTCCCCGCCCGCATCATAGAACGCCGGCGCGACCAGACGTGCGCGCACGCGCTCGCCAAATTGAAATACGTCCACCTCTTCACCGTGGCGCTCGCGCCCCCGCTCGATAACGCCGAGTGCGATCGGCCGTCCGAGAACCGGGCTCCAGCAGCCTGAGGTCACTCGCCCCTGCATCCGAGCCGGCCGCGACTCCATCGACCCAACGACGATCTGCGCACCGGTGGTCAGCGCCGTGCGGCCGTCGACGGGTTCCAGGCCGACCAGTTGCTCTCGGACCGGCATCTTCGCCTTCGCGGACAAAAGCGAGCGGCGTCCGACGAACAGCTCTTCTTTCCTGGCGCCTAACCGACCGAAACCGACATCGTCGGGCAGCGTTGCCAAATCGGTCTCGGCGCCAACGTGGATGAAGCCTTTCTCGGTACGCATGACCATCAACGCTTCGATCCCGAACGGCGCTATACCAAGGTCGCTGCCAACGTCCAGCAAACGGTCCCAAAGTTGTGGGATTTTTGTAGCCGGCGCGCTGATTTCGTACGTGATTTCGCCCGTGAAGCTGACCCGCATTACGCGGACAAGGACGGTTTCTATTACGCCGGCGCGCACCGACATTTGGGGGAATGCAGCTGCCGCAAAGTCGATATCGGACGCGAGCCGCCCGATGGCCGTCCGTGCCTCTGGCCCGGACAGACTGATCGTCCCCCAATACGTGGTGAACGGCTGGATGACGACGTCGAGGTCCGGCCACTCGCATTGGTGCCACCGCTGAAGCCACTGACTGGTAGCCGCAGCCCCACCGCTGGTCGTTGTCAGCATGAAATGATCATCGGCAAGGCGGCAGAAGACGCCATCGTCCATGACGGTACCGTCCTCCCTCAGCAGCAGGCCGTAACGGGCGCGTCCAGGCTTCAGGGCTGCCACGTCATTCATGTAAATGAGGTTGAGAAACGCGGCGGCTCCAGGCCCGACAACGTCGATCTTGCCCAGCGGCGAATAATCGAGAAGCCCGAGCCTTTCACGGACCGCAAGCACTTCGGCATCGACAGTCTCGCGCTCGCTCACGCCCGCCGTTTGATAGTACGCGGGGCGAAGCCACCCTCCGTAGTCTTCCATCCTGGCGCCGTGTGCGACGTGCCAGTCGTGCAAAGCCAAGCGTCGGAGCGGGTGATAAAGGACGCCGCGTTGGGGGCCGGCAAGCGCGCCAAGCGTGATCGGAGTGTAGGGCGGCCGGAACCTGGTCGTGCCGACGTCGGAGATGTCGCGGCCGGTCTCACGCGCGAGGATCGCCATCCCGGTTACATTCGACGTCTTGCCCTGGTCCGGCGCCATGCCGGTCGTCGTGTAGCGTTTGAAGTGCTCGGCGGAGACGAAATTCTCCCTTACCGCGAGCCGGACGTCGTTGACGGTGACATCGTGGAGCAGGTCGATCCAGGTTGACCGCGCCACTTTGTCGGTTTGCGTGCCCCAATAGGCCCGAATTGCATATGGCGCGGGGGGCACCGAAGCGACAGCAGCGGCAACTGGCACCGGCCGCTTTGCGGGCGGAAAACCCGCCATCAACGCTGCCGCACACCGATCCGCGTCGGCGAGCGCGGCAGGAAGATCGAAACGGCCATCCACCGCTCCGGCGGTGACCATGCCGTCGGGGAGATTGGCAGGAAGAAAGCACTGGCGCTCCGCATCCCACCTCGGCCGGCCCGCGCCATGAGATGAAAGGTGAACCACCGGGCTCCACCCTCCGGCAACGGCCACACAATCACACGCAATCCGCCGTCCACCCTTTCCGTTGACCGATGCAATTTCAACACCGCGAACCCGCCGTCGACCGATCACCGTCGTCACAATCGCACCAGAGATGAGTTCGATCTTTCGCTCCGCACACGTCGTCGCCAGCGCTTCCTCGACCGCAGGTCGGACCTCGACAATGGTGGTGACGGCGACGCCGCGGTCATGACAATCGAACGCCGCGGCGTATCCCGACGTGTTGTTGACGAAGAAAATCACACGGCGTCCCGCGGCAACGCCGAAACGATTGACATAGCCTGCAACGGCGGACGCAAGCATCACGCCCGGCCGATCGTTGTTTGCGAATAGAAGCGGTCTTTCGTGAGCGCCCGTCGCCAGCACCACCTGGGCCGCCCGAATGTGCCACAAGCAGCTGCGCGGCGTGGCGGTCGGATCCCCTTCGTCGAGCCGCTGATGTACCGCGATCCAACCGCCGTCGTAGTGACCGGTTGCCGTAGCGTTTGTCAGCATCGTTACGTTGGGGTGCGCACGAAGCACAGAAGCCGCTCGCTCCGCCCAGGCGGTGCCATCCTCGCCGTCGATGGTCGCGGACCGCGCGAGCAGGGATCCACCGGCCTCGCTCCTCTGCTCAACGATCACGATGTCGAGGCCGGAGCCGGCAAGCGCAGTCGCTACGCGCAGGCCGGCCGGACCCGCACCGACGATCAGCACGTCGCAATGCCGGCAATCATGTTCGTACCGATCCGGGTCGGCCCCGCGGGGCGCCCGCCCCAACCCGGCACTGGCCCGGATTGCCGGCTCGAACCAATGCCAGTTCGGCCACATGAACGTCTTGTAGTAGAACCCGGCAGCCAGCAGCGGCCTGGCCAGCCCGCGGACGACGCCGACATCGAAATCGGCGCTCGGCCAACAGTTGACAGAACGCGCGGTCAGCCCGTCGCGGAGGTGCGTCAGGGTCGCGCGTGCGTTGGGCTCGGCACGGGGATCGGCGCCGAGGTCGACAATGCCGCCCGGATCCTCCTCATCGAGCCCGACGATCCCGCGCGGACGATGATATTTGAAGCTGCGTCCAACAATCGCGACATCGTTGGCAAGCAGCGCCGAGGCCAGGGTATCACCTGCGAAGCCGACCATGCCGCGACCGTTGAAGGTGAAGGTGATCGGCCGGTCGCGGTCGACCCTGCCCCCCTCATCGAGCCGATAACCCACGTCAGGCCCCCGCCGTCGTCGCCGCTGGTCGCGCGGTCGGATATACCGCCACGATCTCGTTTGTCAGCGTATTGCGTGCAACGGTGAACCATTCGCCACAGCCGAATAGGTGCACCCAGCGCTCGCGACAAATGCCGCGCGGGTTGGTCTCCATGTACAGGTAACCGGCCCAGCCCGCGTCGCTCACTTCGCGCCACTTCGCCGGTCGCGCGGCATCCGCGTCGCCGCCGTTACTGAACTCGACCTCTGCGCGCTCACCGCACCACGGACATCGTATCGTTAGCACGCGCCTTCGCCTCCGCTAGTGAGCAATGCCAGCGGCGCCGGCTTCATCGATCAGATCGAGCGAAGTAAATCGATCAAACCCGAAAGGGCGGCTCATCGCATGATGCTTTCCGGTCGCCAGCAAGTGTGCCAGGAGCCACCCACCGGCGGGGATCGCTTTGAAGCCGCCAGTTCCCCACCCGCAGTTTATGAACAGGTCTCTGACCGGGGTTTCATCGATGATCGGGACTCGAGTCGGGCACGACATCGACGGTGCCGCCCCATTGTCGCATCAGCTTGACGCGCGACAGCGAAGGAAAAGTCGCGACCAGGCCGGCGGCCACCAATTCGAGGGTGCTGATTGCTCCTCTCTGGGTGTAAGAGGTATACCGATCAAGCGCCCCGCCAAATACAATCTCCCCCTTGTCGCTCTGGCTGGCATACGTGCCGGGCCCATGCACGGCCATAATCACCGAGTTCAATACCGGCTTCAGGGGCTCGGTCACCGCCGCCTGCAGCGTCATGCTGCGAACCGGCACCGGGAAACCCGCCAGGTCGGCGAGCACCGTCGTCTGCCCGGCCACAGCCATCCCGGCCCGGCCGCAGACAATGCGGCCACGCGAAGTTGCCAGGGCCTCCACTTTGCCGGCGCGGATGTCGAAGCCGGTAACGGCACAATTCTCGACGATGTCGACACCGAGCGCCGAGGCCGCACGGGCATACCCCCAGGCGATCGCATCGTGGCGCGCCACGCCACCCCGCCGCTGCAGTATCCCCCCAACAGGCGCATAGCGCGCAGTGGGATCACGGTTGAGCAGCGGCTCGAATGCCAGTGTTTCCTCGCGAGACAGCAACTCGGCGTCAATGCCGTTTAGCTGCATGGCGTTGACGGCACGGCGCCCGTTGTCGAGATCGTGGCGGGTGTAAAGAGGCAGGAGCACACCACGCTGACTCAGCATGATGTTGTAATTCAACTCGCGCGAAAGGTTCTCGTAGAGCCGCAATGCGAAATCATAGATCGCCGCGCTTTCCGGATAGAGATAATTCGACCGGATGATCGTCGTGTTGCGCCCGGTGTTGCCACCACCAAGCCACCCGGCCTCCAGTAGAGCAACGCGCTTCGCCGAGTGGACGCGAGCGAGATAATAGGCGGCCGCGAGCCCGTGCCCTCCCCCACCGATGATGACGAAATCATAGCTGGTCTTGGGTTCCACCGAACGCCAAGCGGGCTCCCAACCACGACCGCCGTTGACCACATTCCTCAGCAAGGAAAGGGCCGAATATTTCTTCATTGCTGAACACCGGCCGCAAGCGCGGTAAAGTCAGTCGAACACATCGCGAAACTGCGACAAACCGTTTTTTGTATCCGGTCGTTCGAAATCTCGCCAATCGGCGGCGCCAGCCGCCTCAGCCCCGGCCCGGCGCAACACTGTCGTGCGACCAGCGCGCAGGAAGCATAGACGATCTAACGGACACCGTCCTCGTCGATCGTCATTGTTCGTGCGATGTAGGCCTCCGCTGTGGCCGGATCGAATTCCACGCCCAAGCCAGTTCCTTCGGGCAGCCGTGAAGCGCCGTCTCTGATTTGGGGGACGGGGCTTTTCAACAATTTGTCGAAAGCGGGGGTTTCATCGAATTGCATCTCAAGGCGTTCGTTGGTCTCCACGACAGCCGAGACATGCAGACTGGCTGCGTGGGAAATCGGGCCGCTCGGATTGTGGAGAGAAAAGCCGACACCAGCGCCGGCAAACAGCTCGGCGAGCTGCAGCGTCTCATCGATGCTGCCGACGTATTTTACGTCGGGCATCATGACATCGTACGCCTCCGCTTTGATGTAGCGGGCATATTCGTCAATCCCAATGCCCCGTTCGCAGCCAGCCAATTTCATGCCGAGACCATTGGCCAGCCTGCGCAGACGCCGCAATGCGGCGAAATTTTCCTCCGTCTCCGTTTCGGGCAACGGCGCCTCGATCCAATAGGGCCGCGAAACCGCAGCGGCGCCAATCACTTCGGCCGCCATGTCTTCGTCAAAGCGCCAATGGCAATCGATACGAAGTTCGGCCTCCTGACCGATGGCGCCGCGTACCGCGGCCAAGCGCTCCAGGCCAGGCCTGAAATCGCCCGACGCTCGGCCATCCCTTCCCGGTTTGATGACCTCGTCGAACGGCGCGATCTTGAATGCCGTGTGACCTGCAGAGAGCGCCGCTCTGGCGCTCTCGACGAAACCAGCCGGCGAACGATCGGACGTGCGGCGATTGATGTTCGCGTAAACCGGGATCAACGAGCGTTTTGCGCCGCCAAGGGCGGACGCAAGGGACGCGCGCTTACGCCGAGCCACGGCATCCCACAGGGCCTGGCTCAGGGCGGAATAGACCGCCGCGGTTTGCAGATCGCGGGGCGATACGAGCGAGCGGAGAAGGCCTGGATCGGCGCCGCGGCCGACAAGCTTGGGCAAGAGATCGGCCCCTTGGCCAAACATGGCCAATTCCAGCGGCTCGAACGTAGCTTCCCCGGCGCCGATGATGCCGGAGAGCGTTTGGACCGAGAGAAAGGTCCACCGGGTCCGGTCGGACGCCTGAACCGCCTGGAGAACAAACCGGACGATCGGATCGTCGCTCATCAGCAGGTGGCCGATCACCGACTGGCCAGCGCCGGCGCGACCTCGGCGGCGGCCGCCGCGACCGTTGCCAGCGTCGCGTCGATCACCGCATCGTCGTGCTCGATCGAAAGGAACCAGGCGCCACGCTCGAGAGCGCGCACCCCGCGGCGGAGCAGCGCCTGAACGAAGGTCACGTATCCGGCGCGATCCGAACGCGCAAGGTCACGATACGATTGGGCAGGCGCTTCCAGGCCGAAAGCCACATGGAAGACTTGCGGAAAGCCGGTGACGACCGCCTGGATGCCGGCAGCCGACAGGGCGTCGCGAATGCCGTCCATCAGCTTCGTGCCACGCCGCCCGATTGTCGCATAGAGTTCCGGGGTCAGTTGGCGCAGCGTCGCCACCGTTGCCGCCATCGATATGCACTGCGCGTTATAGGTGCCGCCGTGCACCACGCCACCGGTGACGAACAGGTCGAGGAGATCGCCGCGGCCAGCGAGCGCAGACACGGGAAACCCGTTCGCGATCGCTTTACCGAACACAGCAAGATCCGGTGTAACGCCAAAGCGTTCCTGCGCACCGCCTGGGCCAAGACGGAAGCCGGTGATAACCTCGTCGAAGATAAGGATCGCGCCCGCGTCGGTGCAGGCGGCGCGCGCCCCCTCGAGGTATCCGGGCGCCGGCCGGATTGCGCCGGCATTGCACATCGCCGGCTCCATGATCACGGCAGCGACGTCGCCCTTCGCCAGTCTCTGTTGCAGTTGCGACAGATCGTTCCACGGCAGCACGTCAAGGCCGGACGAACCTTCAGGATCCATACCCGCGCTGCCGGCTACCGCGACGGGAGCGTCAACGGGTCCGGCAGCGTTCAGGGGCGGCGCTACCGACCAGAGGATGTTGTCGAACCAGCCATGGTAGTGGCCCTCGAACTTGACGACCTTGCGACGCCCGGTCGCCGCGCGTGCGAGTCTGATTGCGGCCTGAATTGCCTCCGAGCCGGATGAGCCGAAGCGCAGTCGCTCGGCACACGGCACCATGTCGCAAACCAGCCGCGCTGCCTCGAATTCCACCTCGCTCTGGCCGGCAAACAGGATGCCGCGCTCCATCTGCTCCCGCACCGCATCCCGCAACGCCTTCGGGCTGTGGCCCAAGATCATCGGCCCCATGCCGAGGTAGTAGTCGATCAGCCGATTGCCGTCGACATCGGTGAGATGGGCGCCCTCGCCTCGCTCAAAGACGAGAGGCGTCGGAGCAATATTGAGGCGAAAGTTGCTGTTAACCCCACCAGCGATCCGCTTGGAATTGAACGTAATACGGTCGGCGGAACGATCGAAATGAAGCTTCGTTTCAATTGCGACTTTCTGAGACATTTCAACCACCAGCCGGACCCACGGAAAAAGCACCTCGAATTAAGTTGCCGGGCTCATTGACGTAAATGGCGGTTCGTCCCGCATCGCGGGACGTTTATGCTGTATTGCCCGCCCACGGCCGGCCGAACAAGGTTGGCCAGACCGCCATCCTCTTCAGCGACATCGGCTCCGGTAAATCTGACGTTTTCGGCACCGCGAGCCATGGCGCTACTGCACAGCCGCGCGCACCACGTTTGACAACGGGAGGCCGCCGGCGAGGCTGTTGACGTTGCCTGCCATGGTCTTTTGACGACGTCCAATCATCTCGCGCGACCATCCTGACATGTGCGGGGTCATGACCACGTTGTCGAGTTCGTGAAATGGAAAATGACTGGGCAACGTCTTCGGATGATCACTGTCGGGATAGACATACCAGGTGTCGATGATCGCGCCACCGATCCGGCGCTCCTTCAGCGCTGCGTACAGGGCCCTTTCGTCGATGAGAGGACCGCGAGCAAGATTGATAATGACCGCGTGCGGACGCATCGCCGCCAGGGCAGCGGCGTCGATCATTCCTTTGGTCTCATCATTCAGCGGTGCAGCAACCACAATTGCGTCCGCCGACCCCAGAAACGCTGCGAGGTCCGCAGCCACGAACAACCGATCAACGATCGTCCCCACCTCAACCCGCCGTCGAGAAAGTGCGGTCACGCCCATGCCGAACGCCTTCGCACGTACCGCGATGGCCTTCCCGATATGCCCGAAACCGAGAATTCCGATTGTCGTAGCGCCAAGCTCGCCACGCAACGCATCCGGCCCGGCAACTCCAAATCGCCAGTCCCCTTCGCGCAGGCAGGCGTCCGCGGCGACCAGTGGGATCTGCCGCGCCAGCAGCGCCGCCATGACGTACTCTGCCATCGCGTCCTCATGGCCGAAACAGTTGCACAGCGTTGCCCCCGGCGGCAGCAGCGAGAGGTCGATGTTGTTGTAGCCGGCGCCCGGGCTGTGAAAGAGGCGCAGACGCTCGGGGTACGGCATATCCGCAGTCAGGCTGGTGCCGATGATGACTTCCGCGTCCGCGTGATCAGCGCGGGCCGCGTCGGTCAAGAGATCGTCGTCCACATTGACGATCTCATGCGCGCGATCCAGCAGCGGCTCGAACCCGGCCCGAAAGTTCAGCGCCGTCCGTCCATGGAAGAGAATCTTCATTGTCGCCCCCGAAATGATCGGTCGCTATAGAACGGCCGTCATGCCGCCATCAACGTAAATCACCTGGCCGTTGACGTAGTCAGACGCCGACGACGCCAGGAAAATCACCGCACCAACAATGTCCTCCGGCGACCCCCACCGTCTTGCCGGCGTGCGGCCCCTGAGCCAAGCATCGAACTGTTTGTTGTTGACGAGCACTTCGGTCATTTCGGTGGCGAGATAGCCAGGTCCGATGGCATTGGCCTGAATGCCGCCTTCGGCCCACTCTGCGGTCATTGCCCGGGTCAGCATCCTTAGGCCGCCCTTGCTCGCCGCATATGGCCCGATGGTCGTGCGCGCCACCTCACCGATGATCGAGCCGATGTTGATGATCTTTCCGCGCCGTCGCTCGAGCATTCGGCGGGCGGCTTCGCGCGCGACGAGAAAAGGACCGGTCAGATTAACGTCGATCACCTTTTGCCAATCCGCGGCCGCGACGTCGATCAACGGCCGGCGCAACTGAATTCCCGCATTGTTCACGACGATATCCACGGCGACGCCCGCGGCGTCGAGCGCCTCGAATGCTGCGGCCACCGCGCTCTCGTCGCTCACATCGAAACGCGACCGGTGGACCGTGAAGCCATCGGCAGCGAGCCGTTTTGCGGCCGCCTCCAGCCGTTGCTCGTCCACGCCGTTCAGGACGACCGCTGCTCCGGCCTCCGCCAAACCGCGGGCGACCGCATAGCCAAGGCTGCGAGACGACCCGGTGATCAAAGCTGTGCGGTTGTCCAGATTGAATAAGGGTGATGGCATCGCCCGTTTGCCGCTCAGATGCTCGATCGACGCACGACGAGATCACCGCGATCGAAAACCGCCGGCGCCAAGTCCGTGCCCAGTCCCGGCGCGTCCATCGGATAGACGAAACCGTTCTCGATCCTCGGCAATTCGGTCACGAGGTCGTTGTACCATCCACGGTAGTACGCCCGCACCGACTCCTGGATAAGGGTATTTGGCTGACTGAACGAGGTGTGAACCGCCGCCACGAACGAAACCGGACCGATGCAGTCGTGAGGCGCGAACGGCAAGTGGTAGGTCTCGGCAAGAGCGGCGATCTTGCGCCCTTCCGTCAGGCCGCCAGTCCAGGACAGATCAACCATGACGACATCCACAGCATCACGATCGAGCATGTCCTTGTACGGCCATCGCGAACCGAGAGTCTCGCTGGCGCAGACCCACACGTGGGTCGACCTGGCATAGTCGGCCAGCGCCTGCGGGGAATTCATGCGGATCGGGTCCTCGTACCAAGTCGGCGCGTACGGTTCGAGAGCCCTGGCGATTTGCTTGGCCGTCGGCAGATTCCACAATGAATGGAACTCGACCATGATCTCCATGCGATCGCCGACCGCCTTACGGATTTTCTCGAACGGCTCAAGCGCGGTCTTCATGCTGGCGGCGGTGATGTAAAGCCCGTTGGTCTCGCGCGCATGCGGATCGAACGGCCAAATCTTCATCGCCGAGATACCCGACTCCAGGAGGCTCTCGGCCAACTGGTCGGCGCGGGTCATGAACGCATCAAGATCCTCGTACGGACCTTGAGTCGCGCTACGATTCCAGTTCGACACGGTTCGGATGTTGCGCGTTCGTCCATAGCCAGAGCCGGCGCAGGTGTTGTAGATACGCACCTTGTCGCGACAAAGCCCACCCAGCATCTGGTGAACCGGCTGTCCGCAGAGTTTACCGAAGGCATCCCACAACGCGATGTCCACTGCCGATGCCGCACGGTATTCGACGCCCGTCGAGGATTGGGCCATGGGCAGCGCCACCATGTCCTTGTTGAGCGCCTCGATACGGAGAGCGTCCTGACCGAGCAATCGGGCGGCAAGGGTGTCGTGGATATGCGCTTCCACCGCGCCGGCGCCATACCAGGTCTCGCCGAGGCCGATTATGTCGGCATCGGTGTGAAGGCGCACCCACAGAATATTCGGGAATTCTTCGGGCCGCAGCGTCTCAACCGCAGTGATCTTCATCAGCGAAACCTTCGGCAGGCAGCAGGCATGCGGCGCTCATCCTCGCCGGGACGGAACCTCCGTCAAGGCTGTGGCGTCCCGTCCGGCGGAACCCGCAGTCAATGCGCAGGGCCCGGCATTTCGCCTAAATGCCTTGCCGTCAAGGGACTCGACGTTGCCCGACGCCGTGATACCAAACATGGCCGCCGGGGTGGTGGATTCGAGCAGGCGTCGTGAGCGACTCGACAAACCTCAGCCTTGACTTCAGGAGCGACAACGTGGGTGCGGCCGCTCCCGCGATCGCCGAAGCGCTGGTCGAGGCCAACGTCGGCAGCGCGACACCCTACGGCGCCGACCCGTGGAACGAACAATTGTCGATTGAGATGTCCCGCGTCTTCGGGCGCCCAGCTACGGTAATGGTGACGTCCACCGCAACCGCCGCCAATGCCCTTGGCATTGCGTGGCTCGCCGGCACCGGTGCCCCGATCTATTGCCATAGCCAGGCGCATATCGCGGTCTCGGAGAGCGGCGCGGTCGAGTTCTTCGCACGCGGTTCCCGGCTGGTGCCAATCGACGGCGCCGATGGCAAAATAAAAGCCACCGATCTGGCCCGGCAACAGGACCGCGCCGGAGTCCTCAGCCTGACCCAGTCAACCAAGTCAGGCACGGTCTACACGCTTGACGAGTTGCGTGAGCTGGCCGCCGTAGCCAAGGCTCGCGGTCTGCGGGTTCACGTTGATGGCGCGCGACTGGCGAATGGGCTGGCTGCCCTTGGTTGTTCACCTGCCGCATTTGCCGAAGCCGCCGCGATGAACGCCCTCACATTCGGTTCGTCCAAGAACGGCACCATCGGGGCCGACGCGGTTGTCTTCTTCGACAGTTGCGATCAGGCGCGGCTGCGCGATCAATGGCGAAGGGCGGGGCAACTTGCGGCCAAGGCACGCTATCCTGCCGCCCAGCTCATTGCCTACCTTGGCGACGATCGCTGGCTGGCATGGGCGCGTCGCGCGAACGGTCTCGCCGCGCGGCTTGCGACCGGCCTCGCCGAATTGCCGGACGTGAAGATCATCTGGCCCGTCGAGGCCAATGAGGTGTTCGCCGAATTGACTCCACCGATGTTGCGGGCACTCGACGCAGCGGGTGTCCTCTACAAGCCATGGCCCGTCGCCAACGCGACCCGGTTTGTCTGCGGTTTCGATACGTCCGCCGAAGCCGTTGACCAACTCGTCACGGTAGTGCGAAACGGCGTCGGCGGTGCCGATTGACCGCGCGGGCCAGCATTCACCCGGAAGATATCGCGACGCGGAGGAGACTATGACCGCAACAGTGCTCGCCAACACAAACGTCAAAGCCGCGCTGGCCGACGCGTATGAGCGATACGCGGCAAGAAACAAGAAATCGCAAATGCAATACGACGAAGCGTGCGCGGCCTTTCCAGGCGGCAACACACGCACTGTTTTGTACTATCCTCCCTTTCCTCTCACTTTGGTCAGGGGCCATGGCGCTTACTTGTGGGACGCGGACGGGCACAAGTACACTGACTTCCTCGGCGAATACTCAGCCGGGCTGTTCGGCCACTCCGATCCGGTGATCCGGGCCGCGCTCGACCGTGCGCTCGATGGCGGCATTGACCTCGGCGGTCACAACCCTCTGGAAGCAAAGCTGGCGGCAGTGATCTGCGCCCGGTTTCCGTCGATCGATCTGGTCCGTTTCACCAACAGCGGCACCGAGGCCAACCTGATGGCGATCAGCGCCGCGCGCGCGATTACCAACCGGCCCAAGATCCTCGTCTTCGACGGGGGCTACCATGGTGGCGTATTCTACTTCGGTGAGGGCGGGAGCCCGATCAACGCTCCATTTGACTTCGTAGTCGCCGACTACAACGATATCGAGGGCACAATGGCTCTCGTCGACCAAACCGCCGACGATCTCGCCGCCGTGATCGTCGAGCCGATGATGGGCAGTGCCGGGTGCATTCCGGCCGAGAAGGCGTTCCTGCAGGCGCTGCGCGAGGCGACAACCCGGCGTGGCGCCCTGCTCATCTTCGACGAAGTCATGTCGTCGCGACTGTCACCCGGCGGCTTGCAGGAGTGGCATGGAATCTTGCCGGACATGACAACGCTCGGCAAATACGTGGGCGGTGGCATGAGCTTCGGTGCCTTTGGCGGCCGCGCAGGCATCATGGAACATTTCGATGTGCGGCGCCCCGGCGCGTTCCGTCACGCAGGCACCTTCAACAACAATGTGCTCACCATGTCGGCCGGCCTCGCCGCGATGTCCATCTACTCGCCCAAGGTGGCGCGACGCCACAACGCGCGCGGAGATGAGCTGCGTAGTCGGCTGAACACCCTCGCCAAGGCGAAGGGCGCAAGGATGCAGTTCACCGGCATCGGATCGATGTTCAACGTGCACATGAGCCGTGAGCCAATTCGAAGCCCTGCCGACGCCGCCCGTCAGGACCTCGACCTGCGTGAACTACTGTTCTTCGACCTTGTCGAACAGGGCATCTGGCTGGCCAGGCGCGGAATGGCCGCCGTGTCGCTGGCGATTACCGACGAGGACGGTGACCGGCTGGTGGCCGCCGTTGAGGAGTTCATCACCCAGCGCCAATCGCTGGTGTTGGATTGAGGACGCCGCTGGCCGTGAGTCAGAAGAAGCCCGACGGATTCGACTTCCCCGTCTAAAGCAGGCGTCTGGCTACAGCGCGCGTCATCACCGCGGCCCCCCCCCGTCACGGCCCTAACAACAGTCGATGGATCATTCGCGGAACGGAGTCGTCGGGGATCCGGGAATGAGGTCAGAGTGAATGCGGCCTGGTATCAGCCGGGCACCGTCGCTGAAGCCCTCCGGCCTGGTTGCCAGTTCCGCGACCAGCCTATCCCGCCAACGTGCCACACGCACATCGTGGGCCGGATCGTCCACGAGGTTGCGACACTCGCTCGGGTCGTCGACCAGATCAAAGAACTGCTCGCGCCCGTCACGCGAAAACCAGACGAACTTCTCGCGTCCGTCCGTCAGCGTGTGATGGGACAGGTCGTCCAGATCTCCCTGCTCGATGTGGAGGTGGTCGCGCCACGGCGCGCGCTCGCCCCGCATCAACGGCAGGAGACTTGCCCCGTCTACACTTTCAGGAATACGGATGCCGGCGAAATCCAGGACGGTCGGCATGATGTCCTCGAGCGCCACCGGCCGATCCACAACTTGACCCGCGGGCAGGCCGAACCGCGCAGGCGCCGATATCAATAGCGGTATTCGCGCGGACCCCTCGTAAGGCAACCTCTTGCGGAAGAAATAGTGGTCGCCCAGCATCTCGCCATGATCGCTGGTAAAGAGGACGACCGTGTTTTCGGGGTCGATCAGGGTATCGACCGGGTTGAACAGCCGGCGTAGCTGGTCGTCGATGTGATTGATCAAACCGTAGTATGCCGCCCGGCACGATCTCAGCGCTTCGCCGCTCAGATCAACGTGAATGTCGCTTACATCTCGGCCCCTCCCCGGTCGTTCCGCCCAATCGCCGATCACAGGCGGGGGCAGATCCTGCCGCAGGTAGCGATCCATGTAGAACGCCGGCGGTATCAGCGGCGGATGGGGAGCGAGGAATGAAACTACCAGAAAGTAGGGACACGACGGATCGCGGTTGCGAAGAAAGCGCAGAGATTCGCTCACGGTCCAGTTGGTGTGGTGCAGCGCCTCGTCGTACGGCCATGGCCGAGCCGTCCAGTCGTTGTGGGCCGGCCCGGTGGCATGATAGTCGCCGGCCGGTTGGTAACTGCGCACCGGCAGATGGCTCGTCAGCCAGTCGCGATACTGCGTGACGTGGTCCACCATGTGGTCGAAACCATACCGCTTGGTCGGCGGATACTGGTGCATGCCGCGGCCGGTCAGGAACGTGTGATATCCATTGGCTTTCATGACGCTCGGCAACGCGTCGGCCGCGTTCCATTCCGAGGTCTCGTAGAATCCGACGACGCCGTGGGTCGACGGAAACTGTCCTGACATCAACGAGCGTCGCGCGGGAATGCAGACGGGACAGGTGCTGTAAGCACTGGAGAAGCGCGTTCCCCGGCCCGCGATGCTGTCCATGTTGGGCGTCAACAGGACAGGATGGCCCTCGATGCCCAGACAGTCACCGCGCTGCTGATCGGTCATGATCAACAGGACATTGGGCCTGTCACCCCCGCCACTCGGCATGATCGCTCCATCGTTGACACCGACGACGATGCGTGAGGGCGGCACCGGTGGTCAACAGCACGCAGTTCCATCCCTAGAAACGGCGCTCGGTTGGACCAGGCAGGGGTGCAAGTTCCATCATATGAAACGCGCGGTGCTTTACAAACTTCGGGACCGGTGGTCCTGCTTTCCTCGTCATAAGCGGGGACCAACACTCGGGCACAACCTCGTCCGGCGTTTTGTTCTGTGACCGGTCATGCCGTCCAGATCTCAGGTGTTCGCGACTCAAAGCAGCGGGCACAGGAACAAGGCCGCACGCCAGTTTTGCCCGGTGGTTGAATCCAAGCAGATTGGAGGGGTTCGAAATGCAGAACTACCATGTCAAACCGTGTAGCGGCGGTGCCCGCAGACGGAAGCGGGCGGTCGCATCGGGCGTCGCAGCCGCCGTGGTCGCCCTAGCAGCAGGGGTCGTCGGACCAAGCGCGCTTACGCCTGCTGCAGCGCAGGAGCAAACGACGTCGCTGGTTTGGTCCTACCCGCAAGAGCCGCCGAACTGGAATTTCTGGCAGACGGCTGCAACTGCGCTAACGGCACCGACGTTCCTCAACGTCATTCAGCCGCTGGTGGAGCAGTTGGGAGACGGCTCCGTTGGGCCACTGCTGGCAAAATCGTGGGAGATCAGCCCAGACGGACTGGAATACACCTTCCACCTCCGTGACGCGAAATTCCACGATGGCAGTGATCTCGACGCCGGGGATGTCGTCTATTCACTGGAGAAGAACAAGCAGTCACCGCTGGGTCCGACCAAGGGACCGCTTTCGCCAGTCACCTCGATTACGGCCATCGACGATCACACCGTCAAGCTCGTGCTCTCCAGGCCGAGCCAACGGTTGCTTCCCGAGCTGGGACTGCGTTCAGGACTGATCGTGCCTAAGGATTTCTTCGAGAAGCATGACCCCAATTCCGAGATGATCGGGACCGGCCCTTACGTATTCGGCGAGTACATCCCGGACGTTCACCTGACCCTCAACCGCTTTGACGATTATTGGGGCGACAAGCCCTATTTCGAGCACGTCACCGAGCGCTTCATTCCGGACGAGACAGCGGCGATCAACGCCTTGCTGACGGGCGAAATCGACATGATCGGCGGCATTCTCGGCGAGGGCCTGGACCGCATACCCGCCGTCATCAAGGACAAGCGGTTCGCGATGAACCTGACGGCGATGCAGTCGATCAACTTTGTGTTCCTGAGTACCCATAACAAGGCGCTGCAGGACGACAGGGTCCGCCAGGCGATCGCTTACGCGATCAACCGCGACGACATCATTGCCGCTTCGGAATCAGGATTTGCGAAGCCGATTTGCCAGATAGTGATCCCGCCGACCGAGCCGTGGAACAACGGGTATTGCCCCTACCCCTACAATCCGGACAAGGCTCGTCAGCTGCTTGCCGAGGCCGGCTACAAGAACTTGACCCTCGACTTCCCCTACCTCACGGTTGCCGAGCACCCGGTGATCAAGGAAGTGCTGGAGCCGGAACTTGCGGCGGTCGGCATCACGCTGAAATCCCGTCCGATGGACCTGGCCACCTGGCTCGAACAGGTCTTTGCCAACGGCAACTACGAGATCAGCAACATCACCGGGTTGGCCAAAGCCGAGGACTACGTTTGCGGCAACGGCCGCCAGCCGCTCGGCATGAAAGACAGCCAAGTGTGTGACAAGACGTTCGACGACCTCGCGGCAAAGTCGGACTCCATTGTCGACCACGACGAATACCTGAAAACGATGGCCGCAATGGTGAAGAGATTTGCCGACGATGCCTGGGTCATCCCGACATTCGCCAAGGCGCCGCCGACCCTTGAGCGGGCCGACCTCGTGGGGTTCAAGGGTTACCGGTACCAGTCCGAGATGGACCTGCGTAACCTGCATTGGGCCAAAAACTGAGGCGCCCGCACGGTTCGTCTCCGTCGATACCTCTCTCGGCCGGGGCGCGTCGCGCTCCGGCCGAATCCGGTTCCAAGCACCCGGCGCGCTGCCCTTGGGGAACCGGCCACGCGCCCCCTTTCAGCGCTGCGCCAGAAGCGCCGCCGCGTTCTCACTTTTGTGAAGACTGACCTCGGCTGCCGCTTGCACCAGGGCGCGGGTGTAGGCCTCCTTCGGCCGCGTCAATACGTCTATCGTCGGTCCGGCTTCGACGATCACCCCGCGACGCAGGACAATGACGTTTTCCGCCAATCGCGCAACGACCGCCAGATTGTGCGTGACCATCACCAATGCGAGGTTCAACTGGTCGCAGAGGTCCATCAACAGGTTGAGCACCTGAGCCTGCACCGAGACGTCCAACGCGCTCGTCGGCTCGTCTGCGTAAAGCACGCTCGGGTTGACTGATAACGCTCGCGCAATCGCCACCCGCTGCAGTTGTCCCCCGGAGAGCTGATGAGGATATCGAGAGAGCACATCACCCGGAAGGCCGACCCGCTGCAGACCACGCTCCAGTTCGGCTGCGTCGGGAACTCGACGCTCGAGTGCCCGGATCGGCTGGCTTATGCGAGCGTCCGATTCTCATGCGCGGATCGAGCGAGCGGTGCGGGTTCTGAAAGACGATCTGATTGCGGGCAAGAAACGCCCGGGGATCGTTTTGCATGCCAGTCGCGGATGTGCGTGCCGTCGAAAACGATATCTCCGGCGCTGCTGGCGATCAGACCGCACATCAACCGGATGAGCGTTGACTTTCCCGAACCTGATTTACCGACGATGCCGAGCGTCGATGACGGGCCAAACGACAAGCTGATGTTGGCGAGGGTCCAACCGTCGTCCTTTCTGACCCGGCCCGACGCGTAGCGGAAAAAGAGATCGCGCACTTCGACCAGAGCAGTCATGGACTACCCACCGCTTCAACGGGGTTCCAGCACTTGACCTCGTGTCCGTGACCAGCGGCGCTTACCGGCGGCTCCTCCGTGCACCTGTCGATCGCGAAACCGCACCGGTTACGGAAACGGCAACCGCCGGGGAAATTGCCGACCGACGGTACGGTGCCCTCAATGACGTTGAAGCGCTGTCCCATAACGCGCGCCAGATTCACCGTCCTCGGGCAAGCCCGGATTGGCACCGATCAGCGCCTCCGTGTAGCGATGGCGCGGATGGTTCAGGATTTCGTCGCAGCCGGCAAACTCGACGAGCTGCCCGCCATAGATCACGCCGATCTCGTCGCAAACGGCCCGGACCACGCCCAGCTCGTGGCTCACGAACAAGACGCTCATGCGGTGGCTGGTGCTCAGATCGACGATGAGCCGCAGGATTTCATTTTGCACGGTCACGTCCAGGGCGGTGGTCGGTTCGTCTGCGATCAGCAGCTTGGGTTGGGCGGCAATGGCCATTGCAATAAGCACCCGCTGCTGCTGTCCGCCCGATATCTGGTGCGGAAAGCGGTACGCCAGTGCCTCCACGTCAGGAAGCTGGACCTGTTCCAGCAATTCCAGCGTGCGCTTGCGAACCGCCCGCGACGACAGATCGGTGTTGAGACGCAGGGCTTCCTCGACCTGTTTGCCGATGCGGGTCGTCGGGTTCAAAGCGCGCGTCGGGTCCTGTGGGATGAATGCAATTTGAGCGCCCCTGATCCGGGCCATCTCCCTATCGGTAAGCCCGATGAGTTCACGCCCATCGTGGAGTATCGAACCTGAAAGCACGGCCTCCCGCGGCTGCAGCCCGGCAATGCTCATGGCGGTCAGCGACTTGCCGGAACCCGACTCCCCGACCAAGCCGACACGGCGACCGGCGGCTATCGTCAGCGCCTCGATGTGGACGATCTCGTAGGGCCCGATCGTCACCCTCAAATCGCGGACCTCAAGCATCAGCTATCGCTCTGGGAGGAAATCTGCCTGGGATCGAGATAACTGCGCAGGCCATCCCCGAGCAAATTGAAGCCAAGAACAGAAACCATGATGGCCAGCCCCGGGAGGAACATCAAACTCGGGGCGACGTCGATCAGCGGCTGCGCCTCGTTCAACATTCGGCCCCACGAAGCGGTCGGCGGTTGTGCCCCGATGCCGATAAACGACAGCGCCGCCTCGGCCAGAATGCCGGACGCAAACATGACCGACGCCTGGACGATCAGGATCGAACTGATGTTGGGAAGGACGTGATTCACCAACACGAAAAACCGCCCTCGCCCATACGCGAAGGCGGCTTCGACGAAGTCGAGCGCCAGCACCTGCTTGGCCGGTCCGATCGTAACTCGGGCGGCGAGCGGAATGAACCAGATGATGATGGCGATGATCGACGCCATGTTGCCAGGTTCAAGTGCCGTAGCAATCACAAGGGCGACGAGAACGCCGGGAACGGCGACCCCGATGTCGACGAGCCTGGTGACGATGGATTGCCAGCGGCCTCCGGCGGAGGCCGTGACCAGCCCCAGGCCGGTGCCGACAATCAGGGACACTATGGTCGCGATCACGCTTACGTACAGCGAATTGCGCGCACCGACCATGAGCTGAGTGACCATGTCCCGGCCCAGCCGATCCGTGCCCAGAAGAAACCCTTCCGAACCTGGCGGCAGCAATCTGGAACGGACGTTGATTTGCGCCGGATCATAGGGGGTCCAAATAAAGGACATGATGGCCACGCCAACGACGAGGCCGACCAAACAAACGCCGAGAACAAGTGAAGCAGGCAAACGCCGACGGGTCGAGCGCTGCGATGGACCGGTGTTCCCCTCGGCAGGTCGCCTGGACGAACTCGCTGATATCAACCATGGACGGCTGCCGTTTTCTTGTCGGCAATCCTGGGATCGAGCAGTCCGTAGGCGATATCCATCAGAAAGTTCATCACCAGGATGATCATCAGGATGACGAAGGTCGAGCGATTGGACCACGATGACCTCGCGGCCGTTCACCGCCACCAGCAACAACCTCCCGATGCCCGGTATCACAAACACGTTTTCCAGCACGATGGTCGCCGGCAAGCAGGTGACCCAATTGTAGCGTGCTCACCGTCAGCACCGGAATAGCGGCATTCCGCAGCCCGTGCGCGACGACCGCGCTACGGAAGGTGCGGCCCTTGGCCATCGCGGTGCGGATGTAGTCCTCGCCCATGATGTCGAGCATGGCGGACCGCACGAAGCGCGTCTTGACCGCCGTAGTGCCAAGACTGAGGGCGGCTATGGGAAGGATAAGCGAGTGAATGGAAGCCCGCCGGGTCCTTCGAAATCGGCACGTAGCCGCCGGCAGGGAACCAGCCCAGGTGGACGGCGAAGACGTAGACCAGCAGCAGCGCCGCCCAGAACGCAGGAATCGCAATACCCAACTGGGCAGTCACGTCTATCGGCGGTGCCACGCTTGTCTTTGGCGTGAAGGGCCGAGTAGGTGCCGATGACGATCGCCAGCACGATCGAGATGAACAGTGAGCTGAACGCGAGCAGTGAGGTCGGGCCCATCCGCGCCACGATCTGCTGAAAGATGTCGTAGCCGCCGGAATACGACCGCCCGAGATTGCCGGTGAAAAATCCGGAGATCCAGTCGATGTATTGCACGTACCAAGGCCGATTTAGGCCGAGTTGGAGTCGCAGCGCATCGATCGAGTCGGGAGCAGCATCGTAGCCGAGGATGATGAGCGCGACATCTCCGCCCAGCAAACGCAACATACCGAAAATGACCAACGAGCCGCCGATTGCAGACGCAAAAAGCGTTACCGCTTCTCGAACGACAAGGCGGAGCACTCTAGAATGCATCGACCAATCTGGCACGCAAGCGCAGCTTACGCCACGCGGCTGACTTTCGGCCGCTGTCGCCGATCGCAGCATGCCGCATCGCGGGCGATCGGCTATGCACCAAAGCTGTGGACATCGATATCGGTCCGGTCCCGATGGCCTGAACTCAGTGTCCCCCGAGCGAACTCGAGTTGCGACGTGCCAGATTTCACGTCGGCAACGCGACGCCAAATCAGCGACGCGCGACCAGTCGCTTGCAACAAAGAATGAAACCATGGGGACCAGACCGCTGTAAACCGGCTCAAATTTCGCCTCGTGAAACAATCGCCCGGGGCACAAAATGCGGACTTGTTGTCGGCTGTACAGGCCGGTTGTGCCTTCGCCATTCGGCTTGAGGCGGCATCCCGTCGAGAGGGTTAACGAGGATGCTGCAAGCCTTGGTTGTCAATGTCCAGGTTCGCAATCTCGTCGGCGACGACGGAACGGCCGGGCGCCTCAACCGCAAAAGGCCGCTGTCCGATGGCCATACCGTAGCCTATTGAGCAGAGCTGCCCTTTCGTGGGATATCTGGCGTGATCATTTTATTGCGTGGATCGATCTGGCCAATGGTGTCTTCTCGACCGGACGGGCATGGGCCCTACGTCGTCGACTCGCTGCTGCGAGCCCTGTCGGTTCTCGGGGACGTCGCGGAGAAGGGATACGCGGTCACGTTGGCGGAGATCGTCAAGGAGTTAACGCTACCGAAATCCACGATTTATCGCTACCTGCGCACCCTGGTGGCCTCCGGCTACCTGAACTATGACTACCAGACCGATACCTACGACGTTGGCACCACCTTCCTGACGGTTGCCCGCTCGGCCGAAGTCCTTGATCGGCTGCGAAGAGCTGCCCGCCCCGAGATCGAACGCATTGCCGGTCAGTTCGGCCGGACCGCCAACCTCGGCGTGCTGGAGCGCGGCTGCGTGGTCTACCTCGACATGGTCGAGACCCGCCGATATCCCGAAATGAAAGCGCGCATCGGTGCGCGCCACGCGGTGCATGCCACGGCCTTGGGTAAGGCGATCCTGGCCAGCCTTCCGAAAGAGGAGCGAAGCTTCTGGCTGAAGCGCCCCCTTGGTGAACAGACCATCCGGACAATTACCGACCGTTCAAAACTTGAGCGTGAGCTGGCGCTGGTAGCGGCGCGTGGCTATGCCATCGACACGGAGGAAAATGAACCTGGCGCGATGTGCATCGGCGTTCCCATCGTCTCGCACGCCGGCTATCCGATCGCAGCCATGAGTTCTGACGACTTTGACCCGCCCGCGCGCGGCCGTGCCTTTGAAAACCGTGATCGACGAGTTGCTCAAGTCGGCGACGGCGGTATCGATGGCGTTCGACGGATCGCCCTGGCTCGGCTATCTGCGCATGCGCGCCGCTGACGCGGTCGTCATGCCGGCGTCGGTGTAGCCGGGCCCAATTCACTCGCCCTGTTTACTTGGGTGCCCGCCGGTCCAAGGTTCGGGCTGGCCGCGGTGCAATCGGCTCCCTCGTGTTGCTTATCGAGACGATCCAGCCTTGATCACATGAGGGGCGACTATCCATTGTCGCCTGACATCGGCAATCGAGAACCGACGACGATCGTGCTTCGTTCAATGTCCAGGACCATGATTTTGCGGTCTGCAGGGCATCGATTGCGCTCGGCTTGCTGGCCCCCTCCTCCGACGCCGGATCCAAGCCTGACCAGATACCGCCCCGCGATGACCACTACCCGCTTTCGCCCATGAGATCATTGTCATTCAACGGAGTTCCCGGATGAAGATCGCCCTCATCCACATCGCGCAGGAAACCAACGACTTCAACCCGATGCTGACCGATCTCGGCAGCTTCCAGGCGTTCGGGATTCTTGAAGGCCAAGCGATGCTGGATGAACTGCGAGGCGTCGGTGAAGTCGGCGGCTACCTCGACGTCGTGGAAAAATCCGGGCTCGACATCGAGACGGTGCCGATCATCCGCGGCTTCACCGTGGCTGGCGGCCGCATTTCCCGCGAGGCGTTCGACTTCTTTCACCGTAAAATCCGCGAGGGCCTTGGGAAAGCAGGCCGTCTGGACGGCCTCATGCTGCAACTGCACGGGGCCTGCGCCGCCGAGGGCATCGACGATGTCGAGGGGGAACAAGCAGCCCTCTGCCGCGAGATTCTGGGTCGTGACATTCCAATCGTGCTGGCTCTCGACCACCACGCCAATATCACTCAAAAGCTCATCGACAGTTGTGACGCGATCGCAGGCCATCGGACACAACCACACGATCTGTTTGACACCGGGCAAGTTGGCGCGCGCGTCCTGTCGCGGATCTTGAGGGACCGCGCTAGGCCGACGATGGCCTGGCGGAAAATTCCGATGATCTCTCATCAGGAACAGTTCCTCACGTCCAAGCCACCGATGAAGACGTGGTTTGACCGCGCCCGCGCCATGGAACGCGACGCGCGCGTTATCCAGTGTTCGAACTATCCGATGCAACCCTGGCTCGACGTAGCCGAAGGCGGATGGTCCACCATCGTCGTGACGGACAATGATCGCCAGCTTGCGGAAAAACTCTGCGACGAACTGGCTGACCTCGCCTGGTCGATGCGGCAGCAATTCCAAGTCAAGGAGGCCGTGCCGGTAGATACCGCCGTCCGTCTGGCGGACAAGGCCGAAAAGGGCATCGTCGTCCTCAGCGACACCGGCGATACCGTGTTCGGCGGCGCTGCAGGGGACAGCAACATTCTCCTCGAAGCAATCCTGCGTTTGCAGCCGAACGGTCGGGCACTGGTCCCGCTCATTTCACCAAAAGCGGCGGCGAGGCTGGCCGATGCCGGCGTGGGTGCGGAGGTAACACTGCCGCTGGGCGGCGACGTTGCCACGGACTTCATCAAACCGTTGGAGGTATCTGGAACCGTCCGTTTCGTCGGCAAAGGGCAGGTGGAAGTTGAAGGCTACCACCATCAATCCCACGTCGATATGGGCACGCGGGTCGTGTTTGAAGCCGGCCCCGCAACGATTTTGATCACGCAACTTCGCGGTGTCGCGGGCAACATGCCCGCCGTTTACGATGCCTCGGGTGTCGACGTCAGCGCGCACAAGATGGCCGTCGTCAAAACCGCGTCGAACTTCCAGTACTTCTCGCCAATTTCGTCGCAGGTCATCCGGGTGGATTCGCCCGGGCCCGGCCAGTCCGATCTGCTCACGCTGCCCTGGAAGCGCCTTCCACGACCGATCTACCCACTCGATAACGTAACTGACTGGCGAAGGTCCTAGCCAATGGCGGGAAAGAAAAGGCGGTCCACCGCGCCAAAACCAAACATTGTCATCATTCTCGCCGACGACATGGGCTACTCCGATATCGGCTGCTACGGCGGCGAGATCGACACGCCCAACCTCGACCGCCTTGGCCGGGCCGGATTGCGCTACTCTCAGTTCTATAACACCGCGCGCTGCAGCCCGTCGCGGGCCTCCCTGCTGACGGGACTGCACCCCCATCAAACCGGCATTGGCGTTTTGACGTACGGCACAGGACCGGAGGGGTATCCAGGCGACCTGACCGAGGCGTGCGCGACGATTCCGGAGGTGCTGAAGAGCGCCGGTTACCGATCCTACATGAGCGGCAAGTGGCACGTCGCCCGCGACCTCACGGCGCCAAGCGGCTCATGGCCGATGCAGCGCGGGTTCGATGATTATTTCGGCACGATCACAGGCTGCGGCAGTTTCTTCCATCCCAACACGCTGACTCGCAGAAACGCAACAGCCGACGCCCTGGCAACCGGCGACCCGGATTTCTTCTACACCGACGCCATCAACGACGAAGCGGCGGGTTTCATTCGCGGCCACGCAGAGAACCATCCCGAGCAGCCGTTCTTCCTCTACATCGCGCACACCGCACCGCACTTTCCGCTGCACGCCCACGACGAGGATATTGCGAAGTACAAGGGCCGATTCGACCAGGGGTGGGATCGGCTGCGCGAGCAACGTCTGGAACGACTGCGGGTAGCCGGCATCCTCAACGACAGCTGGCGCTTGTCCGAACGCGATCCATCTCAACCTCCATTCGATCAGGCTCAGAACAAGGAGTGGCAGCTCCGCCGTATGGAGGTCTATGCCGCTCAGGTTGACCGCATGGACCGCGGTATCGGTCGCGTCCTCGACGCGCTCGAGGAGACGGGCCGGCTGGATGACACGCTGATCTTGTTCCTCTCCGACAACGGCGGCTGCGCCGAAAATATTCCGCTGGAGATCGATATCCGACAGTTCGTGGACGAACTGATGATCGCGCAGGAATGCACTCGCGACGGCCGCGCAGTCAGGATCGGCAATTTCCCCGACATCATGCCGGGCGGAGAGGATACCTATCAAAGCTACGGGATCGCCTGGGCAAATCTCTCCAACACACCCTTCCGGCTCTACAAGCACTGGGTTCACGAGGGCGGAATCGCCACGCCCTTCATTGTCCACTGGCCGAACGGCATCAAAAAGGCTGGCGGTATTCGCCATGCGACAGGCCAACTGCCTGACATCATGGCCACCATCCTGGAACTGACGGGCGCAAAGTATCCGACCGAACGCGATGGAAGGCCGGTGCCTCCCTGCGAAGGCGTCAGCCTCGTACCCACCTTCAGCGGCGACCGAGAGCGCCATGCGCCGATGTTCTGGGAGCACGAGGGGAATGCCGCAGTCCGCGAAGGCAAGTGGAAGCTCGTCTGCGATTACCCGGGCCCGTGGGAGCTCTACGACATGGACACTGATCGCACCGAGATCAACGATCTCTCCAGCGTTCACTCGGAACGAGTGAAAAGGATGGCGGCGGCCTACGATGCATGGGCGAAGCGGTGCAAAGTCATCCCTAGGGAAAAAATTCAACGTATCGGATACCGGAAGGGGTGATGCGCCGCCGGCGACGGAGCGACAAAAGAATCATGCCAACACCTACGACTTCCTGCCCATCACTGTGGAACGCCAGTCCTCGAAGCCGCGAAGCCGCGGCTTGACCATGATCGTCGACGGCGGTGTGCCCCTACGCCATCTGAACGACGGGCTGGAGATGGCAGGCGCCTACGCGGACATCGGCAAGATCAAGGTGGGCAGCGCCCGAATTTATCCGGAGGGCTATCTTAAAGCCAAAATCGCGGCCTATCGTGACCACGCCATGGACGTGTTTCCGGGCGGCCAGTTCCTCGAATACGCTATCCACGTTCGGGGCATGGAGGTTGCTGATCGCTACTTCGCCGAGACCGCTCGCATGGGCTTCTCTGCGGTCGAGATCTCGGACAATGTCGTGACGATCCCCGACGATGACCGGCTGAGGATGATCGAGGAGGCCCATCGTCTCGGCCTCAAGGTTTTCTCGGAAGTGGGCGCCAAGCATGATTCGACCGACGTCGACGAATTGATCCGTCAGGCGCGACTGTCGGTCGACGCCGGCGCCGAACTCGTGCTCGTGGAGGCGGCAGAGTTCGTGGAAGGTGGCGCGGTAAAGCAGGACACGCTCAACCGCGTGACCGCAGCCCTGGACATGAAGCGCGTGATGCTCGAACTGCCGGGCCCATGGATCCCGACAGTTAGCGAGAGCCTGATCGAGGACATGAAGAAAGGCTTGATCCGCTCCGTCGGGCCGGACGTCAACCTGGGCAACGTCGCTTTCGATATGGTTCTCGAACTGGAAGGCGCGCGGGTCGGGCTCGGTACGGAGGGGCCTCCCGGGATGCTGCCATTAAGCGGCAGGCATGCCGCCTTCGGCAACTCTATCCATCTAATCCTGCTTCAGCAGGTAGATCGGGCTCGACCAGGCCAGCGTTCCGTCTTCCAGCGCCACTCGAACGTAAATGGCGTTGTCCCGGCCACCCTGAAGCGACACCGTGCGGTTCACTTCCATGGTCGGTGCCAGCCGAGCGTCGGGCAACCTCAGGAGCCGCAACAGCCGAGGCAACGGCCCACCTTCCGCTGCCCAGACCTTCTCTTCCAAGCCGAGTTCGCCGAGATCGGCCTCCGCCTCGATCAGTGGGGTCTTGATCGAGATCGCGGCGCCCGACAAATCGTCCAGCCACGCGTCGAAGCCACCGAAATTGCCCGTCGTAATGAGTTTCCAGCTCAACCCGTCGGATCCTGACTGTTCCAGCACCCGGTCAGGATTGAAGAAGTTGATCGGCTGGGCTTCTTCGATGGATGCGCCTCCGACACTCGCGGTTCCGTTCCAGTTCACCTGGCGGAAGCGCCCGCGGTATGCGGCGCCTTCCATCAGCACACGCACACGGTTGCCGAGATCGCCCGAGCCGTAGTTGCGGGTCGATGCGACCTTGTCGAGACCGTTGAAAATGTCGATGCGCTCCACCCCAACGGCCGCCGTCACTTCAATGGAAATCTCGGCGGAGTTGGCGTCGGTTTCGGCAATGTCTCCCATCATGAGCCGCGAAACGTCTTCAGTTGAATGACCGCCGAGAGCCGGGCCACGGTCGCAAAGCCGAGCATCCAAGGCCGCCTCGACCAGGAGATGCAGACGTCCGTTGGGCCCACCGGTGGTGCCATAATGGTGGCGCTTACGCAGCCCCACCACCACCGCTTCGCGGCTTAACTCCGGAATCAGCAAACAGGTCAGCCCGCCGATGGCACCGAATTGCGAGGCGCCTGGGTACTCCGCGCCGGGCCGGCCTTTGTGACCATCAGAATTGCAGACCACGCCAACACGATAGCCGAGCGTCAGCGCATCGTTCAGCAGCCATTCGAAGGTGCCCCAGGAGGAGTGAACTTCTACAGCGGTCTCGATGCGGATGTCATGAGCAACACTGATATCGGCATAACGGCCACCGCAGTGCGCAAAACAGATCACGTCTTCTTTCGCGGCCGCGAGTGACCCAAACAATTCGCCGGCAGTCGTGCAATCAAACCCGACGTCGGACCGATCGGGCGTCAGCGCGTGCGAAGACCGCCGCATGGGGCGACCTTCGGTGGTGAAGAACACGTTGCGATCGCCGCCAAGCGCGGTGTTGCCCGACCATTCGTAACCCGGCAGCGTGACGAATTGTCCTGGCACGTTTGTCTGCGCGGTGATGGCGTTCAGCCGATCCCAGAACGCCTGGGTGATCTGGAAATCGTTCCCCTGATGCGAGGCGACGTCGAGATGGGCCTCGTCGCGACAAAAGGCGAAATATCGTTCCGCACTTCCTGTACCGATCGTCTCCTCAGACTGTGCGTGAAAGTCCGCCCAGAACGGCAGCAGCTCCACGCTTTCGACAACCACCATGCGCTGCGGGCCAGCGACAGTGTCGCCATTTTCGTCAACCGCGGCCAACTCCAGCCGGCCGGCTTCGGCTGCCTTCAGTCCCTCCAGACGAAGGAATGAATTGCCGCGGCCGATCGAAGCGATTGGCGGCAGCCCCTCCACCGGCAGTGAGCTGACGAAAGCGAAGGTCGCGTCGCTGCGATTGGAGGGGTTGCCCCACACATCCTCGGCTTTGAGACCAATTGCGAATGGCTCGCCCGCCCTGCGCAAGGTCGGCATGGTCAGGACGTAACGCGCCGGTGGCCCCGAAACGATCGGGATGGTCGGCACGTGAGGCAGGGATTGAAAATTATAGGTCGCGATCGGATCGACAAGAACACGAAACTCAAAGGTGTCCTCGACAAAGGTCTGGACCCGCATGCCCGGCGAACCGCCGCTGGTGTCGCCAAATACGATCGTGATCGTGTCGCCTTCTTTCATGTAGCCGTTCACCACCTTGACGTAGATCGTCTGGTCGAAGGGGCGAACGTTACCTTTGGGATCGAAACGGCATTCCAGCACCGCGTTGTTGGACGCCTTGATCACCGTGTAACCCGGCGCCTTCGGATCGGTGAACTGCGGTTTGGTGTGGTCAGCGGCATAGCGGAAACAGACGCGCAATGCGCCGCTGTCGTCGATACCGTAACGGCCCACCGTGTAGATAAGCTCAAACGTCTGCCATGACCCGGCCTCGACCGCCCCATCCGGTATCAAACGCGCCGAACCGAGGGCTTTGGGGTCTATCGGCGCGGGCAAAGGCGCGCATTGCAGGCCTCCAATCAGGCCAGCGTCTTGAAGGTCGGTCATGGTCCGTGTCCAGGCCCGTCTTAGCGCATTCGCCCAGGCGCCAACCACATATCCGGATTGTCGCCGAGTTTGTCCTTTACTGTGTCCGTTGCCACTGCAAGGCGCTTCAACATGGCGTCGTCGAGTTCCGTCTCCAACACCGGCAGGTTCCAGCCGAGTTCCTCCGGCTTGCGGGCGCCGACCAGGAAAGAGGTCACGCCCGGCTGCGCTTTTACCCAGGCAAGCGCCATGGTCGCCATAAGCATTCCCGCCTGGTCGGATATCTTGCGCAGTTCGTCGAGCGCTTCGAATACCTCCTTCTCAACGCCCGGCTCCTTGTGGTGTGTCGCCGGCCGCGTGCCGGCATACCAACGAGACTGGGCGATGCCTTGCGGCACTTCGTCTGCCTTCCTGTAGCGGCCGGTCAGGAGTCCCTGTGCCAGGGGGCTGTAACAGATAATCCCAACATCGTTCCTGATGCAGAGCGGCTGCACGTCCCGCTCGATCACGCGCCATAACAAGCTGAAGGGCAGCTGGTCGGTTACGCATTCGCTGAGCGCAAGCATATCGGTCAAATCACGCACCGCGAAATTCGACACTCCGATCGCCCTGACCTTCCCTTGCTCCTTCAGCTTCTGCAGTGCGCCAACGGTATCTGCAAGCGGAACGTCATGGTTCGGCCAGTGGATCTGATACAGGTCGACGTGGTCCATCAGAAGATTGGCCAGGCTGCGTTCGCAGGCGGTGATGACGTCATCCGGCTTCAGATGCTTGGCCGAAACCTTCGTGGCGACGACCGCCTTGTCCCGCCGGCCGGCCAGCGCGCGACCGAGCACCCGCTCGGACGTTCCTTCTTCGTAACCCTCAGCAGTGTCGAAAAAATTGATGCCAGCGTCCAGCGCCGCGTGCACGGTCGCGATTGATGCTTCGTCGTCCTGTTCACCCCAGTAGGCGCCTCCGGCGAACGGCCAGCAACCCAGTGCAATCTCCGAAACTTCAATATCGGTGTGGCCCAACCGTCGGTATTTCATGCTTCCCCTCTTCACTTGTTCATCTTGCGCCGCCGGTCGATGGTGAGCTCGCCGGGGGCAACGCAGGTGTCCGCTTCCTTCAGTAGTTCGACCATCCACCGTCAACGGTGATGACCTGACCGGTGATGAAATCACTGGCGGAGCTGGCCAGGAATTGGCAGGCGGCGGCAATGTCGTCGGGGAAGCCTCTGCGGTCGAGCGCCTGAAGTTCAGCCAGACGCCCGAGTTCAGCTTTTCCGCCGGCCTCGAAATGGGCCTCCGTCATGATTGCTCCGGGCACCACGCAGTTCACGCGTATACCCGCCTTGCCCTCCGCGCGCGCCAGAGAGCGCGTAAAACCGATCAGCCCCGCTTTCGACGTGACGTAGTGCAGCGCCCTCGGATCGCCGATGTTGGCCATCACAGACCCGATTGTGATGATCTTGCCGTAACCGCTCTCGCGCATGTGCCCCGAAATATGCAGCGCGGTAAGAAAAGCCCCGCGCAAGTTGACGGCCATCATGTGATCCCAGGCCTCGACGTCGATCTCATGCCACGGCCGCTTGCTGACGTCGGCGGCATTGATAACCAGCGTATCGACAGCCCCGAAGGTGTCGTGGATTCGTGCAGCTGCGGCACGCACGGCATTGTGATCGGCGGCGTCGGCGGCGACAGCCATGAGGCGATCTTGACCCAGTTCGTCGCGCAACGCCGCTGCCTCCCGGCTCGGCCCGTCAAGGTCGAGATGGGTCACCGCCACGCGCGCACCGGAGGCGACAAAGCGCCTGGCAACCGCGGCCCCGATGCCACGGCTGCCGCCAGTCACGAGCGCCACGCGCCGCGCCAGCGAGAAATCCGTGTCGTCCCCGTGAGTGGGTGCTTTGACATGAGGAATTGCGATCAAGCAGGCATGACTTTCACGTTGCGGCCCGCCGAGGTCCGCGATTTGCGCACCGGCACGGCGGATATTCGTTGCGCAGCGAGTCTCTGGTCCTGTGTGCGAAAAGACACCACCGGGTTGCGTGGCGTAAACCAATGAGCGTCTCGCGAGACGGAACGTGCCAGAACCGCCGTCGACCAAGTCCGTTTTTCCTGATGAAACCGCCCCCGCTTGACCGGCGTGTCGCTCCGCCACACGGTCGAGATTGCCAGGGTGCGACAGGCAGGAACCCGCGTCGTCGCCGCTGCAGCCGCATGGAAGGAACGTCATGAACGAGAGGATTCAGGAGAGCGCGCGTTTCGAAGGGTTTTCGCTCAAAGGATTGCGCGCCCTTGTCACCGGCGGCGGCACCCATCTGGGCTTTGCCATGGCCGCCGCGGTGGCGGAGCAGGGCGCCCAGGTGACGGTCCTTGCTCGCAGCGAGGAGTTCCTGAAGACCGCCGTCGAGAAGCTCGGCGAAGGCCACGACCTTGTGACCGCCGATCTGATGGACGAAGCGACCTACGAAATGCTGCTCAAGCGAGATGTACATTACGACATCATCGTCAACAATGCCGGCGGCGATCCCTGGGACAACAAATGGGAAGATCAGACCACCCAAGCCTGGCTGGACACCTATCATCTCAACGTCGTCACAGCGAACCGGCTGGCTCAGACGTTCGTGCCCGGCATGAGGGAGCGCGGCTTCGGCCGACTAATCAACATCGCGTCGGTTTACGGGATGGTCGCGCCCAATCCGAAGAACCGGAAGCCCGGCTACGAATGCGCAGCCTACACGGCCGCCAAGCACGGGGTGGTTGGTCTGACCCGCTTTCTGGCTGCGAAGCTTGGTCGCGCGGGCATTACCGCAATGCCGTCAGTCCCGGCATGTATCCCTTGGCCGACGACGACCCCTATCTCGTCCGGATGCCGTGGCGGAAGCCTGAGAGCGCCCGGATGGACGCCCTCGGCGAGCAAGCGCCGGCTGGCCGCTGCGGCATGCCCAGGGATCTCGGCGGCGCGGTCGCCTTCCTGGCGTCGCCGGCGGCCTCGTTCGTCAATGGACAGAACATCGCTGTCGACGGAGGCTGGACAATCTGGTGAGCGCGGGGCGCGGGCGCGCTCACTCGGCTCATCCTTTCGGTCTGCCCTGCCGGCTTAGGGCATCACCCCGGCCTTGGCCCGCGGTCCGGTCATCGTCTTCAGCCGACCCTCGGCCAGCGCGATAAATTCGCACAGGACGGGCCGCGTTTCGCGAGGATCGATGATCTCCTCGACAGCGAACGCCTCGGCTGTCCGGAACGGCGAGGCGTGTGATCGTAGCTCGGCCTCCAGTTCCCGCTCGCGCGCCTTCGGGTCCGCGGCCGCCGCGATATCCCTGCGGAAGGCAGCCGCAACGCCACCCTCCACCGGCAGCGATCCCCATTCACCGCTTGGCCACGCAATCTTCAAATCGATGTCGTTCTTGTTACAGGTCGCCATGCCCGCCATACCGTAGCATTTGCGCGTCACCAGCGTGATGGTGGGCACCGAAAGCCGGCCCGCGGCGTAGACGGCGCGCATCCCCTCGCGCAGCGTGCCCGCCTCCTCCGCCTGCAGGCCCACCATGAAACCCGGCACGTCCACGAAGAAAACCAGAGGTATGTGGAAGGTGTCGCAGAGCTCCATGAAGTGGATCTGCTTGCGCGCCGCGGGCGCATCCATCGCGCCACCGTAGACCATCGGGTTGTTGGCGATCACCCCGACCGGACGACCGCCAAGCCGCGCCAGAATGGTCATCACTGCCCGGCCATGGCTGGGCTGGATTTCGAAGACCGATCCCTTGTCGACGACCATGTCAACGAGTGCACCCATGTCGTAGGGCTGGGTCCGTTTCTCCGGAACGATGCTCGCGAGTGCGTCGGCGCAACGATCAACGGGATCATCGCTGGCGCTTGCGGGCGGCAGCTCCCATACGTTTTGCGGCATGTAGGAGAGGAAGCGCCGGATCTGGTCGAACGCATCCATCTCCGTGTCGGCCGCGTTCTGGATCGTGCCCGCCTTGTCGACGGCGACCTTCGCCCCGCCCAATGCTTCCTTATCGATATCCTGACCGAGAGAGCGCTTCACCACCGGCGGCCCCGCCGCGAAGATTTGACTGGTGCCCCGCACCATCACCGAAAAATGCGAGAGGATGGCGCGCCCCGCAGGCCCGCCGGCGGCCGTGCCCATCACCGCCGAGACGACCGGGACCTCGCCAAGCAGCTGTACCGACCGCTCGAAACCGTCGACGCCCGGGAACACGACATAACCGCGTCGTTTGCGCGGACGTCACCGAACCGCCGGCGCCATCTATCGAGATTCACGAGCGGCATCCGGTAGTGATGCGCCAGGTCCTCGATGAATCCGCCCTGCCCGCCCTTTCGCCTCAGAGCACCGAAGCTCGTGCCGCCGCGCACGGTAAAGTCCTCACCGCCGATCGCGACCGGCCGGCCGCCGATGCGTGCAACGCCAGCAACGTAGGGGGCGGGCGTGACCTTGACCAGCCGATGCTGGTCGTCATATTCGCCGGTTCCGGTGAGTGTGCCGATTTCGCGGAAACTCCCGTCGTCTGTGAGCGCTGTGATCCGCTCACGGACGGTCAGGCGACCGTTCTCGTGGTGCCGCGCGACAGCCTCGGCGCCACCCATCTCCGCCGCCATCGCGCGCCGCAGGTGGATCTCAACGATCCTCGGGTCGTTCACCCCGTCGTCGCCGGTAGCGGAGACCGTCACGTCTCGATCCGACAAACTATCTCCTCCTCTTCGACCGAGTCGCCTTCGGCTACCAGGACCTCGGAAAGCCGGCCGGACTCGGGTGCTTTGACGGGAATTTCCATCTTCATAGATTCGAGGATCATGATGACGTCGCCTCTGGCGACGTCATCGCCTGCTATCTTGTCGATGCTATGTACAATTGCCGTGACGTCCGCGGTCACGTTGACCGTCACCATGTCATCCGCTCCGTTAACATCAGTAGGTGGTCGGCCACATCGCGAGCAGGTGCTTCCCTGTCCCACCGCCACGCCGCATCTCGTGTATTTCGAGCTGGGCGATGAGGTGCCGCCGCGTTTCCTCGGGCGCGATCACGGCCTGCACCGCGTAGATTTCGGCAAGAGCGTAGGCTGAGCTTTCCTGCTCCATCCGGTGGCGAAGGGCCTGTTTCTCGACATCGCTGACGTCCTTCCCCCAACTCACGACTTCGACGGCATAGGAGGGATCCATGAAGCTCACCTCGGCCGAAGGCCAGGCAACGACGTCGTCAGAGTTACGGCCACCTCCCATATTGAGGTAGGCCTGCCCGTACGACTTGCGCATGATGACGGAAAGCTTGGGTACCGTGCACATCTGCAGCGCCGTCATGAAGTTCATGATCTTGCCGGGCGCTTTCATCCGTTCGCCCTCGATACCGATGACAAAGCCAGGCGTGTCGACGAGCAGCACCAGCGGGATGTTGAAGCTGTCGCACATGACGAGAAAGCGCGTCGCCTTCTCGCAGCCAGCCGACATCCATCGCGCCGGCCTTCTGGATCGGATTGTTGGCGACGCAGCCAACAACGCGCCCGTCGATCCGGGCAAGGCCCGTCACCAGCGTGCGGCCGAAATGCGGCTTGAACTCGAAGAAGCTGTCGCGGTCAACGAGGCAGTCGATGATCTCGCGAACGTCATAGCCCCGCCGCCGGCTGTCGGGAAGAATTGACCTGATGCGCTCCGCACCGTCCTCGCTCCCATCGGGCACCGCCACGCGAGACGGTTTCTCGGCGCTGTTCGAGGGCATGTAGGAAAGAAAACGGCGGATATCGGCGAGCGCTTCCTCGTCGGTGTCGGCTATTCGATCGACGAGGCCGGTTACCTGTGCATGCAGCTTCCAGCCGCCAAGGTCCTCCGGTTCCACGTTCTGCCCAATCGCCAGTGACACCAGGGCCGGGCTGGCGACTGCCAGCACGGCGCCCTTGCGCATCACCGTGAAGTCCGCAAGGCATGAATACCAGGCTGACGAGCCGAAACACTGGCCGAGCACGGCCGACGCCCAGGGCGTCTCGCGCCGCCGGACGTATTGCTGCGGGTCGTTGCCGAGCAGCGTTCCCATGCCCCGAGCGCCCATGTTGTCAGGCATGCGCGCACCGGAGGATTCACCGAAAAAAACGAGCGGGAAGCCTCGCTCGGTAGCCACGCGCTTCACGTGGCCGATTTTCTTCATGTTGGTCAGGCTGGACGACGCACCTTTCACGGTGAAGTCGTTGGAGACAACGCCTACGATGCGTCCCGCAACCTTGCCGAAGCCCGCCACCTTCCCGTCGGCAGGGGTCGTCTGCCGGTCTTCAGGAACCGCCGAAGATACCGCCAGCAGGCCGGTCTCGACGAACGTGCCCTCGTCGACCAGGGCATCGATCCGGGTGCGTGCGTTCAACACGCCGGCGGCCGCGCGCCGAGCGAGCTTCTCCGGGCCTCCCATGCGGCGCGCCTTCTCCTCGCGCCGGCGAAGCTCGGCGGTGCGGGCCTCGTTCGTGATCGGCTTGTCGGTCACTTCACTTTCCCGACCCTCAGCTTTGATGGCGCTCGGACCGCGTCGCGGCTGCGACCACGGTGCCGCCAGACTCCAGTCGTTCGATGTCGCGATCCTCAAGCCCGAGTTCGTCGCGCAGCACCTCGCGCGTATCTTCGCCGAGCGAACGCCCGGTGCGTTGAATCCTGCCCGGCGTTTTGGAGAGTTTCGGCACAATGCCCGTGGTAGCGATCTTGCCGAACCTCGGGTCGTCGGTTTCGACGAGCATCTCGCGCGCCCGATAGTGCGGATCGTCGAAGATGTCCGCGACGGTAAATATGCGTGCCGCCGGGACCTTGGCGGCGTCGAGGGCCGCCTCCACCTCGGCTATCGTGAGCGTTCGCGTCCACGCTTCGATGGCCGCGTCGCAGGCATCTTCATTTGTGGCGCGAGCGGCGGCGTCAACGAACCGCGGATCGGTGGCGAGTTCCGGCTTGCCGATGGCGATCGCAAGCCTGCCGAAGACCGTGTCCGACGCGGCGGCCAGCACGACATATTGCCCGTCGGCCGTGGGGTAAAGCGAGTTCGGCGTGTTGCCCGGCAGTCGCGATCCTGCACGCCTGGCGACTACGCCCAACTGCTGAAAGGCAGGGATGTGCGGCTCCATGAAGCTGAACGCTCCCTCGTACAAGGCGGTGTCAACGACCTGGCCGCGCCCGGAGCGGTTCCGTTCGACGAGCGCCATCGCGACACCGAAGGCACCGTAGAGGCCCGCGATGTAGTCGGTGAGCGACGTCGCCATGCGGGGCGGCGGTCGATCGGGTTCGCCAGTGATCTCGCGCAGCCCGCTTACGGCCTCACCGACGACCCCATAGCCGCCCCGGCCACTGTAGGGTCCGTCCTGACCAAAGCCGCTGATGCGCACGAGGATGAGACCGGGATTGTCCTTCGACAACTCGTCGTAGCCGAGCCCCCAACGCTCCAATGTGCCGGGCCGGAAATTCTCCACCACAACATCCGCCTTGCGGCAGAGATCGCGCGCCAATGCCCGCCCTGCGTCATCGCGCAGATCGATGGCGATCAGGCGTTTGTTGCGGAAGATCGAGGCGGCATAGAGCGAGTGGCCGTCCCGATGTGCGCCCATGCCGCGTACGGCGTCGCCTTCCGGCTGTTCGATCTTGATCACGTCGGCGCCGAAATCGCCAAGCAGCCGCGCACAGAAGGGCCCGGCGACCGTGGAACCGAGCTCGATCACGCGAAGGCCGGCCAACGGCCCCGGCTGGGTGTTCGTCTTCATGGGCTGGTCAGAGGAGATATTTCTGGTAGCGGTCGAACCAGTAGCGAGCGCTGCGGATGTTGGCGCGTTTCAGATCCTCCGCTCGCGTGGCTTCGCCGGCGCGCATGGCCTGAAGGATCTCCTGGTGCTGGCGGAAACCTTCAATAGCGCGGCCCGGCACCAGGACGAGGCGGCGCGTCATTCCCTGCACCCGGTCGTAGAGGCCGTCCAGAAGGTCCTTTAGCGTCTGGTTATTGGCCGCTGCGATGCATGTCGTGCGGAAATCATCGATCGCTGCCAGATAAGCATCGAAATCGTTACGGGCGACGGCCGCTCCCAGTTCTTCACCGAACACGTCGAGCAGCCGGTCCCAGGTCTCCGGCGGAGCTCGGCGGGTCGCGAACCCAACCATGGCCGCCTCAAGGAATTCACGTACGTCGAACAGTTCATGGAACCGGTCCGCCTCGAGCCGCGTGACCACCGCGCCCCGGTTCGGGATGCGCTCGATCAGCCCCCTCTCCTCCAGGACACCCAGAGCGTCACGGACACGAGCCCGCGAAACGCCGAACTCCCCGGCGATCTGCGCCTCCTTCAGGCGAGCTCCTGGCGGCAGTTCTTGGCCGACGATGCGCCGGCGCAACGCCTTGACGAGTTGGTCCGGCTCGGTCGCGGCGTCCACCATGGCCTCGTCTGAAGCGCCTGCAATTGTCACGAATTCTTCGAGGGCTAAGCTGCCGTATTTCGCAGCGTTGGAGATGCTAATTGAGACGATGCGGAATTGTCAACACTTGTGCCGACTCTCCTGCAACAATGGAGGACGCTTGGCGGGCGGCTGTTCTCGCAGGGTGCAAGTTGACGCCCGCACGCCAGCCGCCGCGGCACGCAATGGCGGTCCCCGCCCGTCCCGGCGGTCGCTTTTGACCAAAGGCGATAGTTGGCTGATTTGATTGGTGGCGGAGGACCGCTACCAACCGGTTGAAGCAGCGACATTTCTGCCGGGCAATCCCTGCGTATCTGCGGCCTGTCGACGCCCTCAACGTCTGTTGCCCAGAGACGAGCGGACTGTTGTCGGTCCCGCCCGCCACTTCAGGTTCTGACCCGGTTCAGACGTTGGCGTCGGATCCGAGGATCGCGAGGCTGCGCTGGATCAGATGGCGTCTTCGCCAGTCTCCCGCCGCGCCTCACTGGGCGTGATGCCGAAGCGGCGGCGGAAGGCGCGGTTGAAATACGAAAGGTCGCCGAACCCCGCTCCGTAGGCTATCTCGCTGATGGTTCGCCGATCATGACGTGGATCGGCAAGCAGCCGACGGGCCAACATCAGGCGTCCACCAAGCGCGAATTGCGAGAATGTCGTTCCTTCGGCGTCGAACAACATGTGCACGTAGCGAGCCGTGATTCCCAGACGCTTCGCCACAGCGGCTGCGGAAAGCTGGCGGCTTGCGAGATTGTCAAGAATGTCGGCCTTGGCGGCGCGGAGCCGCGCCGCGCGGAGCCCACGGCCGGCGGCGAGCTCGGTCCCGTCGCGGCTGGCACCAATCGCAAGCGCGACGAGGTCGTGGACATGTACAACGGCCATCCTGCGTAGTTCGGGGCCGGCCAGCGCCGAGACATCGGCAAAAGCGCCGAGGTAGTCCGTTAGCAGCCGAAGGGCAGCGTTGCTCCGTGCAATGCGGGTCGGGAACGCCGCTTCGAGGTCCGGGACCAAAGCCGCCAGCGGTTTCAGGGGAACCACAAGGCCGACATGCCGCTGATTCTCACAGGGAAGAGCGAGGTCTGCCGGCTCCGCATGAGAGCAGGTCCCTGCATCGCCGGGCCCGAGTTCAAGAGCGCGACCGCGCTGTGAAAGCAAAGCCCGCCCGGCTGTGCCGAACATCAGGCCGAAACAATCGGTGCCTGGATCGACCATCGTTCGCGTGCGCTGCCAATGCGAGGCCGAGATTGAGCAGGAGGCGATCTTCAGGCCCGGCAGGGTACATATCGTAGCGTCCGCCTGGAAATCACTTGGCTCCCTGGGCTCAATGTCGAGGCGAAGGAACCCCCTGGCAAACTCCTCCCGCCATTGGGCGGCGGGCATTTCGCGGGTCGAGACACGAAGCTCAATAGCACCGGGCCCTGACGCGGTCATCGCCGGCTCCATCCCCTTTCATTACCCTCATTTTACCATCGGCCGGCGAAAAGGACGCGAAATTTCGCGCTGGACCAATTTTACTTCTCCCGCGTCCAAGAAACGCCCCCTCCACCGAAATATATTCGCTTCCGTTCTTACCCTTCGCGGAGGGCCTGCGATACGCCCACCGTGCAGGATTGCTGCGCTGGGCGGGGGGGGTCAAGACAGTGCCAAATCGGTGCCAAAGACCAAGCGCTAGATCCTGTAAGATATTGATATATTTGGTAGCGGAGGACCGCTACCGACGAAAACCCACTATTCGCAACCCGCATTTGTCCTGCGTTTGAGCGGGTGATTTTCCGGTCAGATTCTGCAACACGGAATTCAAAGTGAAATCCTCTGTCTCCGCTTTCTGAGCTTCTGAGCAACCAGAATTGAGGGTGCGGATTTGTGCTGCGGATGAGAGGTCCAGTCGTGCGTAGCTAGCCAGATCACACGGCCCCTGGCGGCGACGGCGACCCTACGGCTCGGGATAACTGTCACATTTGACGGCGTCGGATCCCCAGAAATTAAGGCAGTCCTGATAGGTGGGATCCGGCTTGCCAACAAACCGATCCTCCAGGAATGCCACCATCGCCTTGATCTGGTTCTGGCTGAGCGGCCGGCCCTGGGGTGGCATCTGATCGCCGAGCCCATCAGCCGTCACGCCGTAGCACCGCTTGTCGGTGTAGGCTCGCCCGTCAAAATACGGCATCGCCGTGTTGGGTCGGCCGCACTTGATGGTTTCGGCGATCTGGTCGGGCGTGAGCTTGGTCTTTCGGAGGTCCGGTCCTTGCGGGTCCCGCGGCACGTCGCCGACGCCATTGGCGAGCCCGCCATGGCAGTTACGGCAGGTGGATTTATTCTTCCAGATATTTTCCCCAACGGGGACCAAGTTCGGATCTGGCGTGTAATTTTCCCGAGCTATGGCGCGCGGTCCAGCGTTCAGCGTGAAGATCGTCAATCCAACCAACAGCATGCTGAGCAGGCCCGTCGATTGGACCCTTTTGGTTTTCGCTGTGTATACGCCGATGCTGCGGTGCCCCATAATTGCACTTCCTCGTCTTCGCGCCCGGCGAGGCAGACGCCGAACGGAGATTGTTTGCCGCTGGTACGGTCCTAGCCAAAAGACCGATCCCAATCCACCCCGCACGGCACAACAACAGCGGCAGCCATGTACGTGCATCCACCGGCTCAGCGTCGAATGCATCGAGCTGGTCCTGCTTGAGGTACCGGCTATTTCGGTCCGTCGTCCCAATCTGACCCACTCACCACTACCTCCATGGATGGTGACCCCCGGTGACCCGTAATTCTACGGACCCGGCCGGTTGTTCGGCATCACTGCTCCGGTGAAGACGGCGTTGCTTGTCTTGGCATCAAATAGATTTGCGGAAGAAAGCGTCGATCCGCTGAAATCAGCCCCGGTCAAATCGGCCGTCGAAAGGTTGGCAGCGTAGAGATCGGAATTGCGCATCACTGCACCGGCTAATACGGCGCCGCGCATTTGTGCTCCTTCTAAATTGGCACCACTCGCCTGCACGCTCGACATGTGCGCCCGAAAAAACAAACATTGAAAGAGGAGCGCTCCATTCAGGTCCGCACCTTCGAGGCTGCTGTCGGTGAAGGATGCGTTTCCAAAATCAGTGCCTTCGGCGGTGACATGATCCAGATTTGCGCCGATGAGACGAGCGCTGCCCATCAAACCTTTTGACATGTTGGCGCCGGAGAAATTGGCACCGCTGGCGTCGGCCTCGAACATCATCGCTCCATCGAGCTTTGCGTTGCTGAAATTGGCTTGTACAAGGTCCGTTTTGTTCAGATTGGCCTGTGTCAGGTCCGCGCCAGATAGATTGGCGCCGCGCAACACCGCCCGATGAAGCGTTGCGCCTGCCAGATTGGCCCCACTCAAGTCGGCCCCCGCAAGGTCCCGGCGCTTCAAATCTGCCCGTGAGAGATCACAGCCCGGGCAATCGATCGTCTTGCCGGCGAGAAAGGCATCCCGATCTTGTGCCGCGCCAATTCCGGCGTTCGTGACCACGGCTACGGTGGCGCATGTGGCCACCCAAAATAACCTCATGTTCATGCGCGTCCCTTCCATGAATAACGAACGGTCGGGGCCAGGCGTCGATTTCCTCAACACAGATGCGGGTATGACCGCAGCTGTGAGAGAACCGTAACCCGTTGGGACGAATTGGACGACTGGGTCCGTGTCTCGTGCCCTTCAGGGTTGCCCACGGTGATCGTGAAGGTATAGCCTCACTGGGGTGGGCAGGGGAGAAACTTCATAAGCGACAGGAGGAAAACCCTATGAGGCTCAAACAGGGTCTGTTTCTTGGACTTACCGCAATAGGCTTAGTCGGCGCCGCGGCGGCGGTACAGGCGCAATCGGTGACGCCAGACCGTCTGGCAAACGCTGCGTCGCCGGCGGAAGACCCGAACTGGCTGATGGACAATCGTACGTACGATTTGCACCGATACTCGCCGTTGAACCAGATCACCCCGGACAATGTGTCGCATTTGCGTCTGGCGTTCGCGGTGCCGATAGACACAGTCGGGAGAGGGCAAGGTGGGGCCGAAGGCTATCCGGTCATCAACGACGGCGCCATCTACATCGCTGACCAGTTTGGCACGCCATACAAGATCGACGGCAAGACAGGAGCGATCCTCTGGTCCTGTGACACCGGCGTGAACACCGACCCCGGTGCGATGACGCGCACGCGCAACGTCGGGCTGGCGCTGTGGGGTGATGAGGTGGTCACGGCGCTCGGAGACGGCCGTCTTGTCGCGTGTGACGCGGGAAGCGGCGAAGTCGTTTGGGATTCGCAGATTACCCACAATCCTGCCGAAAGCTTCGAAGGCACCGTGCTCGCCATCAAAGATAAGCTAGTAGTCGGTCAGTCCGCCGGCGACTGGGCGACGCGAGGCTTCCTGGCTGCAGCCGACCCGAAGACCGGCAAAGAACTGTGGCGCTTCAATACAGTCCCTGAGCCAGGCCAGCCGGGGTCCGAAACTTGGAAGTGCGGTGAAACTGGCAACCCAGACTGCTGGAAGACCGGTGGGGCTGCCCTGTGGACTGTCGGCTCGTATGACCAGGATAGGAACGAGATCATCTGGGGCACTGGTAACCCTGTGCCAATGATGGATCCTCAATACCGTCCGGGCGACGACTTGTACTCCTCTTCGACCATCGCACTGAACGCCGATACCGGTAAGCTGCAATGGTACTTTCAGCACATTCCCGGCGACATGACCGACTACGACTTGATTGGCACCCAACTTCTGGTGGACACGACCGTGGATGGCGTCAAGCGTAACATTGTCGCTTTGTTCCACCGGGACGGCTTCTTCTACCGGGTGGACCGGACCAATGGCCAGTTCATTGACGCCCACCCCTACATCGAGAAACTGACTTGGACAAAGGGCATTGATGCGAAGACTGGAAAACCGATCGAGTATGACCCGAGTAAGGACCTTCAAGTGTACGCGTTCGGAGCTCAGGTTCGTGGTGGCCCGGACGTGTTCCCGTGCCCGCATCAACATGGCGGCGTCAACTACCAAGCCACCGCGTACAATCCCGAAACCGGGATCGCCTACGCGATGACGCAAGACTTCAGTTGTTACTCTCAGAACGCAGGTGAGGGCTTCCAGGCCGCTGACGCAAAACCCGGACAGGGGTTCATGGTCGCGGCGAGCGGACACATGACGCAGTACGGTGATGCGCCCAAGGCGGCGCTCGTTGCGTTTGACGCCTCCACTGGTGAACAGGTTGCCCGCTACGACATTAGCGACGCTGCTGGTAATGGTGGCACTGCCTTAAGTCCAGGCTTGGTCTGGAGCGGCACCAACGACGGGACGTTCGGTGCTTTCGATGCAAAAACGCTGAAGCCCCTTTGGACCACCAACACAGGCAACGGACAGCGGGCTGGTGCGTCGATCTATTCGGTCGACGGCAAAGAGTACGTCGCAATCCTGACGCAGCCGGCCTCCGCCCATGGCTATGCAGCAGTCAGCGCGAAGCCGCCAGCTGTGATCCTCTTCGTGTTCACGCTGTAGGGCGACCGCCTGACACCTAACAAAGAGCATCACCTGCCGGGCGTCCCGCCCGGCAGGTTGGTTCGGAGGAAGCGTTTGGCCGTACGGTTGACCTCGCGGATGCCTCGATCGGACCTCACGCGCGTGACCAGTAGATACATCTGCAAGCTAGCGCGGTGGACGGGCGTCGTCGCAGCGACCATCCCGCTCGCCATCGTAGGCGCGTGGGCACAAACGTTGGGGGTCCCTCCTTTTGATATTTGGGCCGTGCAACTGGGTCAGCCAATCACCCAAATTCCGTTCCGCCAGATCGCTTTCGCCGCATGCGGCACCAACGGCGGACCGCCCTCAACAATCCTGAATACGCTTGAAGACTACAGTACCTGTCGACCAGAAGATTCCGGGTTACGTGAAGTGTTTTTCGAGTATGACGATGAACAGGCCTACATCGCGCGCGCCCATCGCGTCGAGTTCGAGGCAATGACCGCAGCGACAACCATGTACGGCCACCCGATAATTCCGTCGGTTCTCACCGATAACGACGGCATCGTTCGAGGGATCCGCGTCGTAACTGACAACCGCACTACTGAGGACTTGCGGGCGATGGCGGTGCGATTGGCGGTCAATCTCCAAGACCAATTCTCAAGTTGGGCTCTCGACTGTCAACACCTGCAACCGGCGGAGGGCGAAACTGCGGTTGGAAAGAAATCGTCCATGACGTGTGCACCGGGGAGAATAAGTCCCTCGGCCAGCGCCTGGTGATTGAGGCCCAATTCTCCGGCGTCCGGGAGAAAAGGGAATTGACGTTCATACTGGGCAAGCCGTCGAGGGCGCATACGAGAGCACAACCCGTTTCGAGTTGGTCGAGGCACCCTACCAGCCCACCACTGCTGATAAGAAAAACGTCTCGCCGCCGACACAAGGTAGGTGACCCACGCCGGCTCGGCCGACTTTGTTGACGCAGCCCTGAGTATCTAGAGAAAGGAAGCAGAACTATGCGGAAGCAGTGGACACTTCTTGTTGTCGGGGTGGCTCTGGCAACAGGCGCTACCGCGTGGCCTGGCGCTCCGCGAGTTCTTAAAGTCAGTTGCAAATGCACAGGACGCCGCGCTCGCTGACGAGGTAGCCAAGGGGCAGCCTCTGTTCGATCACAACTGTGCGGCGTGTCACAAGTCCGATCTTAGCGGCGGAACCGGTCCCAAGCTGGCGGACAATCCCAAGGTCGGTGAGAATGGACTGGTCGTGCATCAGATCCTGTTGGGTAGCGGCTTCATGCCGGCGTTTGGACGCTTGAGCAATCGCAACATTGCAGCCATCGCGACCTACGTGCGCAACACGCATGGCAACAGCTACGGGATCGTGACGCCAGACGACGTTGCCGCCGCTCGCTGAACTCAGAAGACAACAATAGGAACCATGTGTTTGGCTTCTGCTGCCCGAAGGCAGCGTACGCGAAAAATGGTATCCTCTTACTAATCCCGCTCGTCGGGCGCCTGCTACAGCATAGGTCTGATAGAGACCCTCCACTCTCGTGCCACCGGTGGCGTTCGTCGCTGAGCGAGAACGGACTCTGACCAGCCGCGAGCGCCTCGCTATTTGACCACCGCAGGCGTTGTTGGGGCGAATGAACGCTGCACTGTAGAATTGGCGGTGGAACCCGGTGCTTTCGTGGGAGGCGGTAGCGGTTGAGGTTCTAAGTATTTGATATTGCAGGCTCTGGTAGCGGAGGTGCGCTACCAGCGAAAACCCACTATGCGGCTCCTGCTTTCGTTCTACGTATCAGCGGCTAATCGATCACTGCATCCCGACAGTACTATGATGACGCCCCAAGTCTATTCCATTGGATTCCGCGCGCAGTCGCACATACCCACGCATGATGTTTTCGCGAAAGGCAAACCATCCCGAACCGTAGCCCGCCACTATGCGCCCATGGGAGTCTTTGCGCAGAGACAGATAGCGCTGATTCAGTTGCTCTCGGCTTAGCTCTTTTCGATTTGGCCGTTTTCCCATCAACCACTTGTAGGACGTTTGGTAGATTTCAGTGACCTGCCGCTTGTCAGAAGTGCTATCCGCGAGCGCCCATAATGCTTCTTCATAGTCTTCGGTGTTGCGAGTCTTGTGTGTTGCCTTGTCATACTGTGTGCGCAGTGTTGCTTCTGTCCGATTGATCGCGCCTTCGATCGCGGCTTTATAATGAGGAGCATCCGATTTTGCGACAATGTTTCCGTCGTCAAACATACTCCAAAAGAGAGATTCTCCGATCAGATGAACATAGTGGGGAAAACCATCACTGACCTGACTAATGCGTATCAACGTTTCGCGCTGAATTTCGACGCCCAGTTTCTCCGCTGCGACTGTTAGTATCTTCCAAAGGTCGCTGTGGTGCAGACGCTCCAGTTTGATCGTCTCAAGGATGCGGCCGGCTGAGGGATGCGACTCAAGGAGATCTGTCACATCCTGCGCGATGCCACAGAAGATAAACCTGACGCCGGAACCGAGCTCGGGAATGTTCTTGATAAACTCAGCGAATTTCTCTCTGTCGACACCGGATCCGAGACGTTCCATTTCGTCAACAACGACGACCGTTGGCGCTCGCCGTCGCGACATCACGTACCGCACGATGTCCAACGCCTCATTCAAGGACTTCGGTGGGGCAATAGTTGGGCTGCTGGAAGCCCCCGGCTTGTAGCCCCCTCCAGTACCCGCAACTGAAAAACTGAACTCTGGGCTTTCGCCCCTCCGTTCAACGCGCTCAGTGACAGGGATGGATGCGTTCCCGATTGCGTGCATTACCTCCGAGAATGTTCCGCTCTTTGAACACAAAACGTGAATGGGCTCGCTGGAAGCGGTGGTGTGGACATACGCCGCCGTGAGGGCGAGTGACGTCTTGCCGACGCCTCGGTCGCCATAAATAAAAATCTGGCGTCCCGGCGAGTTCAAAGCGCGATCAATCGTTCGAAGATTCTTTGCACGTCCAAACAAACGCTCCGGCGTCCTAATGGAGTCCGAAGGTGTCAGGTTTTTTGCCAACACCCGTTTGAGGTCTTCGTCTGTAACGCCCGGAATCATGCGCCCGACTTTAGCTCACCTGTCCGCCCATGTCGCCGATTTGGCGAATAGCCGGCGAACCCCGGACCAGCTTTCGTGGCAGGTGGTAGCTGGACCAGGATTCGAACCTGCGACCAGACCATTATGAGCGGGACGTCGTCCGACGAGTCCCGTGAAGATTCAGATACTTCCGAGTGAGTTCATGCCAAAGCGTTCGCGTTTGGTCCACTGGTATCATTGGCGAAACGTTGGCAGACGGCAGACCCAGAGTGCGTGGGCGACAAACCGACCGAGTAGGTTAGGTGGTTTTTGTGTGGGTCAGCCGTTCCCCGTCGAGATCGAGGTCTCTAAGAGGGGCAGCCCAGCTTCCACGGGCAGATGTGGTCGATCTACTTCTTGACGCCGCTCCCAGTCGTGGGCGTCGCGGGTTTACCTCCACCAGTCGGTGCCTGGTAGCCACCTTGAACACCGCCCGGCTTCGGGGACGGCGCCGGCCGCGGTTGGTAACCTTCCTGGATGGTGGTTCGGCTGCTTGGCTTGCTACCCGCGGGTGTAGATTTCGAGCTCATTTCTGCCTCCTTAGGTTCGCTGCCAAAACTCGATATAGCTTATTTCCCTGTCTGGAATAAGGACTCCAACGCGTTCAGGACGTGAAGCCCAGGTGCCACCCTCTTCCACGTCGTATTCCTCTTCAATGTAGATATCTCGATGGTTGCTGTCCGAGGATGCGAAAGAGCTGGGCCCAAAGAAGCCGGCCACCTGCTCGCCGTTCGTCAGTGTAACCATCACAAACTGCCCCCCACGCGGCATGTTAGAGAAACGCCAATCCCATGCTTGCGGTATCACGTGAACGAGTGCGATCCCAACCCAGTCGGCAAGCATTTGCCCCCAACCTCTTTAGTCCAGATGCCGATTACCAGGCCCAAGATAGCTGGCCCAACGACCGCAAACACAACTATCAGCGTCGCGCTTGACGCCCAACGCCCCTGAAACGAGATCGCCCAAGTCAGAGTTGGTGCAGCTAGAGCGTAGTAGACAACAGAAATAACAAGATATGTCAGGATGTTCTCGGCGTGGGACGGCTTCGGTCCCGAGATCAGTCGTGAACGCACGTAAACGGTGACTAGCCCAGGCACGATAAACGCCAGGACCAAATATATGCTTTCGACACTGCTAAGTTGGAGCATCCGACGAACCCTCTTGTCGAAAGGGAACTCAAGCCTGCGGCTCAGCAGAGCCGTTCTTCCAGCGTCGCACAATATCTGTTTCGCGACCCTACCGCGGCGATCACATATCGCGGTTGCCGAAGCGACCGATGACGCTATTCCAGACTGAAGCGCGAAGTGTGGACCTGATGGCCACGGATGTCGATGCAGCCTTGCCGACCGCCATCAAGAAGTTGACGATCATCCCACCCGAGAAGTCGCCTTGGATGAGCTGGTCCCATGTGTCCGTTTTCTCTCTCAGCGCTGCACAAAGGGCGCGCGCTAATGCGGGGCGCTCAGCGGCTTCAGTTTCGACGGTATCGAGGAAACGTCGAAGCGCAGCACAGATCGACATAACGGCGGCCACGTCGAAAATCTTGTCCTCGAAAATGTCGAATTCTTGGTTCCAGGAATCGATCTGGCCACCCGCCTTGATCGCAGAAATGGCGGCGGCGGCCTGCCACCATTATGCGGTAGGCTGCCTTTTCCTCGTCCGGATGGTCGTCGTCAGCGTCGGAAATGTCTTTGCTCACCTCTTGGCCCTCTCAATCCACGCCTCGGGACGCTAATCAATCAGCCTCACGGGCTCTCCCCTACCGCTCACCCATTCGACCTGAAGCGGATCTGACGTGACCAATCGCTCGTGATCGATGAACAGGAAGAGGTTGGAGCCGGCGCCGCCGGTTATGCCCTTTGCCACATCCACCATGTTAGCGACCCGCGTCGGCGACGTGCTGACGATCAGCACACGTAGCTGCTTAACGCCGAACTGCTCGACCTGACGGCCGGCGCGCCAGCCGGCATGGTAGTAGTGCCGAGCTTGCGGCCGATGCTCGTCTGCTCCAGCCGGCTGCGGAACCTGAGGTTGGGCATGTGCCCGCGGTCAAGCTCAAGGAGGAAATAGGCCGCAGTGTCATCGGCGAAGCGTAGTCCAAACAGACCGTCCGCAACGACTGACGACACACCGAACTTCTGTTTCGCGCCGGCGACCGTCCACCGGAGCGGCTCCCGGGCCCGCCGCGTTTGCTCTGGCGCGTTGGCGACGATCTCGTGCTCGAGCATCAGGCTCACGTCATCCCGGTCGCCGCACGCGGCATGTAAACCAACCAGCACGTCGGCAACGCCGAGCGTGTGCTCGATGAACTTCTGTCCCGCCCGATGGTTCTTTAGCGTCCAGCGGACCTTTGGGTTTACCACATGGCCATGGTCTACCAGCAAGCGCGCACCCTTACGCGTGATCGCGTAGGCGCGGCGACCAAACGGATCCCCGGCCTGATCGACGTAACCGTGGTCGAATAGCGCCCGCAGCCGGCGCACCACCTTCTGTTCGCTCCCCCCGTCGAGTTTGCCTAGCTGTTCCGCCGTCAGAAATCGCAGTGTCGCAAGACGTGCCAACAGCATCAGGTCACGGCGCGTGACAATGATCGGCGTCGGTCTCTGCGACCGAACACCCCACCTCGCACGACGCGGTGGTGATGCCTGCAGCTCCATCTAATCATTGTACCAGGCCAAACTAGGCCCCAGTCCCGATGACGGTTCCCTCAGAAAAGGCTGTCTGCCAGCTCCGACGTGCTCAACACCAGGTAGGCCTTGTCGTTGTTCATGCGGCGCAGCCTCCGACGTTCGCCTTCGGCCTCGTCTTCCGTTGCGAATTTGCCAACGATACCGAGGTCCATCAGCTCGAAAATGACATCGAGGTCGCCACAATCGTCCCTGCCGATCATCGGGACGGAGGCACTGAGCTGTTGCATCACCAGCCATTTCTGCTCACAGGTCATTGGAGTCTTCTCCCACGTGACATCAAACCAACCGAGTTCTTCGCCGCCGTCGGCGTGCCTGCATGCCCTCCCCTGTCAAGGGTCACGATCGCCTCCGGCGACGGCCTGGCGGCCGCCCTTGACAGGCTTCGGGCCGCGTGGAGCTTGGGCTCGAAAGGCTAAGACTGCTCTCCCCTTCCCCGACGCGCGGCTGTCGGCGGACGCTGCGGTATGACGGGGCCTGCCTTCGACGTTCGGGACCGCTTCGGCACAAGCGGCTTACCGACGGCGACCTCATTGAAGATCGCCCGGAGGTCTCTCAGACTTTCGTTGGCCAATCTCTGATACCTCGCCATTTTTTCGGCTTCGGTTTCCGTCTTGCGTGCCATTTCATTTCTCCTTTGTTGTTCGAGACTGACGAATCACGTCCCGCGTGCGTCTGCCGACTGGGACGCGGAAGGTTGTGGGTTCGGGCTCCCAAGACAATTCCGCCAACTGGCGCGCCTCGGCGATCAGTCGCCGTTCGCGCTCGGCGACATTGGCAACAGCTTCCCCAATGGGGATGGCCGATGAACTCCCTTCAAGCACCCGGCGACGCAGGTCGGCCAATTCGTCTTTCGAAAGCATGCGCCCTTTGACCTCGGGCACCGACAGGCGGGTAGCCAGCATGCCCGTCCGGGTGACCAAGTTAACGAAGGCCTCGCCGGTCGACAGTCTGCGGAGCATCTGCGCTGCCAGGTAGCGAACGTTCTCGATCGAGTGCACCGCGGTTGGGAGGACTTGGTAGATCGGCTCAAGGCCCTCGCTGAGGCCCGCGGAAATTGACGTGCCCTCGGTCTCGGCGGTCGTGATCGTGGTGCCGACGCTCTTTCCGACCGTACGACCGATGCTCCGGCCGGTCGTGGTGGCGATGCTCTCGCTCACGGTCGTGCCTTCGGCCCGCGATCGCGAGACGCCGGTAGTCTCCCCCACCGTCCGCGTCCGAGAATACCCGCTGCTTCGACCGCGCATGCGGCTCTCCGAGTGCCCATTGGTCGCGGCGAAACCCCGATCCGCCGAACGCGAGCCGTCGCGCCCGTCGGAAACCGTAACTGGCAAGTCAGCCTTGGACACCCCGCCGGGTGGCAATGTGACGCTCGCCGACCGCGACCAGCCCTCACTGGATGATTGGCCGGACGATCGTGTGGCCGCCGAGTTCGAACCAATCGTGTGGGCGTCGCTGTCGGTGATCGAAATCCGTCGCCTGTGGAGCTGGAGCGCGACCGCGTCGCCCCCTCGGTGTTGGTGACGCTGTGGGCGGTGCCGTGCCCGACGGTCTCCGAGTAGAAGTCGGTGACCGTCTCGGCGGTGCTCCTTGTTTCTGTCGCCGCCTCGGACCGGGTAGTCGAATAATTCCGACCCGAGCTTGACGAGCGAAACAGCGTGCGCCGACTGCCAACGACGGTCGGCTTCACCAGCGACCGCACCGGTTGCTCCAAGTCGAGCGGGATGACCGCCTCTGCCAACTCCGCCGCCTCGCGCGTGTCCTTCAAGCGGAAAACGACCTTTACGTTGGTGTTCGCTTGCACCGCGACCCTCAGCGAATCATCGGGCTTGCCGAGTTGCGCAAGTGTCTGATGGGCGAGCACACAGCAGATGCCGTTCTTGCGGCTTTCCGCCAGCATCAGCTCAACATCTCCGCTCAGGAGCTTCTGGCATTCGTCCAGGACAAAGACACAAGGACGCTCTGGGTACTTTCGGCGCTGCGCGGCGCGAAACAGGGAATGCGTAAGAAGACGGCCGAAGAGCTCGGCATCGCCGGCCGCGACGCGGTCGCCGCCCGAGAGGTTGGCGAGTATGATGTGCCCCTCGTCAATCGCCTCGGTGAAATTGAGGGCGCGGTCTGTTTGGCCGAGCGCCCTACGGATCGCTGGCGACCGTACGAATTCCACCAGCCGGTTGACCGGCCCGACCACTTCCGCCCGAAACTCGCGCTTGCTCCGCTCATCAAGCGCCATCTGATGAAGATCGGCGAGGATCGCCCTCGAATAGCGATCGTCGAGTTTGCTGACGACGAGCTGGCGAACTCCTTGCTGGTCGTAGGGATCAAAGAGTAGATCGGCGTCCGCCAACGTGAGCCCCAGCTCGGCAAGCCCGGCAAACAGCGCCAGCAGCAACCGGCGAATTGTCGGGTTGATTAGTACGGGTTTGCCGGCGATTTCGCCCTCGCCCCAGGCGCGCTGCAGCGCCTCGAATACGTCGCTGGCAATTACCGAAAAGTCCGTGTTGGGATTCGGCCGCGCCAGGGGATTAAATCCAACCGTGCTTTCCGCGTCGAAATCGATGATGTGGACCACGCGCTCGTTGATAAGGCCTGTGTCGTCAAGCCACGTCAGCACGTCCAGGAAGAGGCTGTCCGGCATCGATCCATGAGGGTCCGGGATGAACACCGCGCGGCCATCGCTAATGTCCTGACGAATGAGGGCCCGCAGGAAGTTCGACTTGCCGCTTCCGGTCGTACCGATGACGTGCATGTGTTCCCGCCGCGGAGCGAGCGGCAGGATGACCGGCTGGTGTCGTTCGTTGCGGCCCAAAACGACCGCGTCGCGATCCGGTGTTGGGACCGCTCGTTCCTGCGAACGCGCGCGTCTGGCCGCCAACGCCGGGAAGCGTGCCTGAACGACGGCGCGAACGTCGGCTCGATTGCGCGGTCGACCATCAGCGGGACGGTCGCTCCCGAACTCCAAGATACGCAGGACCGGCTCGCACACCTGCAACCCGGTCCGCAAATCCACCGGTGGCGGCTTCATTCGGTGATCTCGAAGTCGCCGCGCGCCGCCAACTCGTTGATTTTATCGTCCAGCCACAAGGTTGACTTGCCGTCGGCGCGAAGTTCCGCGCGGTGGCGGAGCGCCTCGGCCAGGGTCATCGTGTTGCCTGCGGACTTGGGCGTCGCCTCGGCCTGGGGCATGACCTCTTGCATCTCGGCGATCTCCGCCTCGGCGGCCGCGATCTTCGAGTGCTTCTTGCGCGCCCCTAATTCGAGGTTCAGGGCGCGCATGGCGGGAACACTGTCGCGGCTGACCTCGGCCGACAAAACGTCGCGCTGCGTCAGGAATTGCTTCTCCTGTGCCCTACCGAGCTGAGCCTGCAGTTCCAGAAGAGCGACTTCGCGTGCGGTCTGGTAGGCGAGCGGCAACAGTTCGCTTTCGATGTGCGAACGCAGCGTGACGGTCTGGTTTTCGCGGTAGGCCTCAGTCGCCGCCGTTGCCGACTTCACGGCTCTCGTAACGGCCTCGTTCTTCTTTGTGGTCGCGTCGATCGCGGCCGTCGCGTTCGCCTCGCGATAGCGATGAACCAGCGAGCCGACCAAGCCCGTCTTACTGCGTGCGTTTTCAAGTTCAAACGCCAGCCGGTCCGCAGGCGACATTGGGGGGCCGTGATAGAGCGCCGGAGGTCCATATGAGCCGTGAGAATTCGCCGTCATCGTCCAATCTCCTTTCTGGTTGTGGTTTCCCTTGACACTGAGCTACTCACCCGCCGCCTTCTGCCGCTCACGCAGAGCCCTGGTTTCCCGCTGCAGCCGCTCAGCGAGGGCTTCATTCGAACGAGTGAACCGTTTCAGGTCCGCCCGCCGACGGCCTTCAGTCGCGCGCCTGACGACGTCCATCATTTCCGATGGCGTTGGTGCTCGACCTTGCCTTCTGGTTCTCCGGAACAGATCGTCCAGGGAGGGCGGCGGGCTCGTCGCGATGATGACCACGAACGCCGTCAACATGCTCACCAGGATCGCGAGCGCTGCGCCTATCACCGGCGAGAGCCGTGGCGCGGTTTCATTCAGCGTCGCTACCGATCGGCGCACCCACTCATAAAGTGCCGCCGAGACTGGAGCCAATGAGCCGTCGGCTCGCCTTGGCGTGGTGCTGAGAAACTCTTGCACTGTTGACATCCTCAAGGACCAGAACATCGTCCTAAAGGGGGCCGACGTCGCCACAGCCATGGGCTTCACCCAAGTCCCTAACTTCCTCCTGAAATCGAAAAAGCTGAGTTCGGGCGACAAGATGGCCTTTGCTATGCTGCTGAGTTACGCATGGCAGAACGATTTCTGCTTTCCCGGACAAAGGCGTTTGGCTAATGACCTCGGATTGGACGAGCGGAGCGTTCGCCGCCACTTAAAAGCGCTGCAAACGGAGGGCCTGCTCGCGATCCGACAGCGAGGCCAGGGCAAGACAAACATCTACGAGCTTCACCTCAAACCAGTCCGGCTTCACGCCGCTTCGAGGCGGACAAAAATGTCCGGTTTAGACCGGACATGAATGACCGCTTCTGACCGGACACAAACGACCGGTCCTCTATAAGAATACGAAGCTGAGCAAACTCATTCAAAAACACGCAGCCAGCCACGGCTCATTCCTTCAAGGGAAGAAAAACGGCGCGGTGCCAAATCGGTGCCAAAGGCCGGGCGCTAACTCAGCTAAGTAATTGAGAAGCTTGGTAGCGGAGGAGGGACTTGAACCCCCGACACGCGGATTATGATTCCGCTGCTCTAACCAACTGAGCTACTCCGCCAGCAGGGGAACGCCGGATATAAGAAGGGGGCTGGAGTCCTGTCAAGCAATCGGCTGGGACCAAGGCGGGCGGCGGCCGGGCCGGGCACCTCTGAGCCGCATTGCCGCGAGGCGGCACCTGGCTCGGCTTGCCGGCCGTGACACGACCGCGCCACATTCGCCATTTTTCAACCCCAGGAAGCCAATATCGCGTTAGAAGTGCGGCGAGAAAATCCGACGGGGCGACCTTGACCAAGACGCGCAAATACTTCGGCACCGACGGCATCCGCGGCAGGGCCAACAGCTTCCCGATCACGCCGGAGCTGGCGCTGAGGGTCGGCATGGCGGCGGGCCTCGCCTTCCGCCGGGGCGACTACCGGCACCGGGTCGTCATCGGCAAGGACACCCGGCTGTCGAGCTACATGATCGAGAACGCGCTGACTGCTGGCTTCCTGTCGGTCGGCATGGACGTCCTCCTCACCGGCCCGGTGCCGACCCCCGGCATCGCCATGTTGACCCATTCGATGCGCTGCGACCTGGGCGTCATGATCTCGGCCTCCCACAATCCCTACGATGATAACGGCATCAAGCTTTTCGGCCCGGACGGATCCAAGCTCTCCGACGCCGTCGAGAGCGAAATCGAAGGTCTGATCGATGCCGATTTCGGAAGCCATCTTGCGGCGTCCGCGGACCTCGGTCGCGCCAAGCGTATCGACGGCGTCCAGGATCGGTACATCGAGTTCGCCAAGCGAACGCTGGCGCGCAACGTGACACTGTCCGGCCTCAAGGTGGTCATCGACTGCGCCAACGGAGCCGCCTACAAGGTGGCGCCCGCGGCGTTGTGGGAACTGGGTGCCGAGGTCGTTTCCATCGGTGTCTCGCCGGATGGCTTCAACATCAACCGCGCCGTCGGATCGACCGCACCCGCCGCCCTTATCGACAGGGTGCGGGCGGAAAAGGCCGACATCGGCATCGCGCTGGACGGTGACGCCGACCGCGTCATCGTCGTCGACGAGATGGGACAGATCGTCAACGGCGACCAGCTGCTGGCGGTGATCGCGCAATCCTGGGCGCAGGAGGGGCGCCTCGCCAAGCCCGGAGTCGCCGTCACGGTGATGTCAAATCTCGGCCTCGAGCGCTTCCTCAACGGCATCGGTCTTGGCGTCGTCCGGACCGCCGTCGGCGACCGCTACGTGGCCGAGGCGATGCGCACGCATGGTTACAACCTCGGCGGCGAACAGTCCGGCCACATCATCATGACCGACTTTGCCACCACCGGGGACGGGCTTGTGGCGGCGCTGCAACTCTTCGCGGTGCTGAAGAAGCAGGACCGGCCGGCGAGCGAAATCTGTCATCGCTTCGAGCCACTGCCGCAGGTGCTCAAGAGCGTCCGGTTCGCTGGTGGCGAACCGCTGGAGAACGGCCGGGTCAAGCAGATGATCGACGTCGCCAGCGGGCGCCTGGCCGATCACGGGCGGCTGGTCGTGCGTGCCTCCGGCACCGAACCGGTCATCCGGGTCATGGCGGAAGGCGACGACCGCGCCATGATCGAGGCGATTGTGGACGAACTGGTATCGGTGCTAGGCGAGACAACGGCGTGAGGCGATGACCCGCGCAACTCCCGTAAGCCCGCGAGGCAATGGCAGCAACGAATGATCGTCACCGACCCCAATAATCCAAAGGGAATCGTCTGGATCGCGTCGTATCCAAAGTCCGGCAACACCTGGCTGCGTGTCTTTCTCTATCATCTGATGCGCATCGCCGGCGGCTATCCGCGCGAGGAGGACGAGATCAACAAGCTCGACCGCGCCAGCACGTATGAGGGTCGCCTCTTCGGCCTTTTCGAGGAATTTCTCGGCAAGCCGCTCGCCAGCGCATCGCGGGGCGAGGTGGCGACCGTCCGTCCGCAGGTCCATGCAGCAATCGCTCAACGCTCGCCTGCCCTCGCCCTGGTCAAGACGCACAACGTGCTGGGCAACATCGGCGGCATCCCGATCCTTAACCTGGCGGTCGCCGCAGGCTCCGTCTACGTCGTCCGCGATCCCCGCGACATCGCCTTGTCGCTGGCAAGCCACCTCGGCACCACCGCGGATCACGCCATCACCGTGATGGGAACTGCGGGTTACAAAACCGACAACACGCAGGAGACTGCGTTCGAGGTCTGGGGCAGTTGGAGCGAGCATGTCTTCAGCTGGACGTCGCACCCGCACCAGGCCATGCTCGTCGTCCGCTACGAGGATCTGCTGGCCGACCCAATCAAGCATTTCACCGCCATTGTCGAGCACCTGGGGCAACGGCCGACGCGGGAACAGATCGTCGAAGCGGTGGAAGAGTCGACGTTCAACAAGCTGCGCGCCGCCGAGGAGAAGGGCGATTTCCGCGAGCGCTCCGAGCGCGCCGAGCGCTTCTTCCGCCAGGGTAAGGCGGGCGAGTGGCGAGAGAAGCTGACTGCCGAGCAAGCGCGCCGGATAGTCGACGCCCACGGCGAACAGATGCGCAATTTCGGCTACCTGAACTGAAGCGATTTCCGTTTTCTCCGAATCGCGAAATCGCCCTGGCCCTTTGTTTCTCCGCAATTCCGGAAGGAAGGCCGGTTCCCACTTTTCCTGGAATTGCCCTAGCGTCTGCCGGTGCCAATTCCGGCCAACGCCCGAACCGCCATGAGGATAGCGCCATCGACGGGGCTTCCTGCCGGCTCCGCCAGCACAGGTTGGACGCGTTGCGGCAGCCACTCGTGCAGGCGGGGGAAAACGCCCCCCACCATGGCAATCGACGGCGCACCGAGGGCGATCAGGCGATCAATCAGCATCGTGGCATCGCGTGCGGTGTCGTCGATGATCCCCACTGCCAACTCGTCGCCGTCCTCGGCATGATCGAAGACCTGCGGGGCAAACTCGGCGAAATCTCCGGGTGTCGCTTCGCCGGCCCAAGCGACGGCGTTGGCCGGATCGCGGTCGAACACTGCGAGGATATCGTCTGCCAGGGGCGTGCGAGGCGCCATGCCTTCCAGCGCCCAGAGCGACCGGCGGACCGCCAGCCGACCGATCGCCGCGCCACTGCCCTCGTCGGAAATTTCCGCACCCCAGCCGCCGACGCTCGTCCGCCGGCCCGCGACCACCGCCAGACCGCACGAGCCCGTACCAAGAATCAGGACGGCCCCGTCGCCGCCGCGAAAGGCACCGAGATAGGCGGCGTAGCAGTCTGTGTCGACGATGACGGAAGCGAACGGATGCGGGCGGTCGAGGACCGCCTGGCGGTCGCATTCCTGCTGGGTGCCGGCAAGTCCAAAGCCGGCGTGGATGCGCCCGAGATCGTCCGCGCCGAGGCCGGCAGCGGCAACCGCGGCGTGGCAGGCCTTCATCACCTCTTCGTAGCCGGCGTCGCCGAGGCGGGCATTGCCGGGGCCCGCCTCCCCTTCCCCAAGCAAGGCGCCGCCCTCGTCGCGCAGACGCGCCCGGGTGCGGCTGCCGCCCCCGTCGACCCCGATGAACAGCCGCTCCGCCATCGCTACACCCGCTCGAACACGATGAGGGTGTAAAGGCCGAACGGCGACAGCGGGCGCCGCGAGATCAGTTTCATCGCACCATGACCGAGAACCGTTTGCAGCGGGAACTCCGGGTGCCATCCGAGGGACGAACTGAAACGGGCAAGCCAGCGTTCGACGGCCGCGCGGGGGCCACCCTCCGCCGAGAAATGGTTGACGAGGACGATCCGTCCGCCGGGGCGGACGACGCGAATGATCTCGCCGAGAACGCGGGCGGGATCGGGAACCACCGACATCACGAACATGGCGACGCCGACATCGAAACTGCCATCGGTGAAGGCGAGTGCACCGGCATCCATCTCGACCAGCCCCTCGACGTTCTCGAGACCGCCGGCGGCGACCCGCTTCTCCGCCCGGGCCAGCATGTCCGGGCTGAGATCGATGCCCGCGATGCGGTGGTCCGACTTGTAGAGCGGCAGCGCGATACCGGTGCCGACGCCGACCTCGAGTACCCGGCCGGCGGGGAGCGCGTTGATCTCGGCCATTGTGGCGCGAATGGCGCGGTTGGTGATGACGCCGAAGATCGGATCATAGACCGGCGCCCAGCGGGCGTAGGCCGCCACGACCGCAGCGTCGTCGAGACGCTCGTTCACGTGCGCGCTATGCGAGCGCCGCCGCCGGCGCCGCCACCAGCCGGCGGAGCGCCGCTTCGGCCGCGCCGGCGTGCTCGCTGCGATCGACCCAGCCGCCGCCGAGCATGCGCGCGCCGGGGCCGTCCGAGTCGTAGAGGACGCAGGCCTGACCGGGCGCCACCCCGGCCTCGCCGCTCTCGAGGTCGACGAAAATGCGACCATCGACACTGCAGAGTTGAGCCGGGGCCGGCGGCCGGGTGGAGCGCACGCGGGCGAATACGTCCACGCCGTCCTCCGGCAGGTCGGCGAGCGACCCGTCGCCAAGCCAGTTGACCTCGCGCAGGTGCAGGCGCGCCGTCGCCAGAGCCTCCCGCGGCCCGACGATCACCCGCCGGCCGACGGGGTCGAGGTGAACCACGTAAAGCGCTTCGCCGATGGCGACGCCGATGCCGCGGCGCTGGCCGATGGTGTAGTGGATGATGCCGGTGTGGCGGCCGAGCACGCGCCCGTCGATGTGGACGATGTCGCCTGCTTCGGCAGCGCCGGGCTGCAGCCGTTCGATGACATCGGCGTAGCGCCCGTTGGGGACGAAGCAGATGTCCTGACTGTCGTGCTTGTCGGCGATGGGAAGACCAAACGCGCGCGCTGCCGCACGGGTCTCCGCCTTGGTCATGCCGCCGAGCGGGAAGCGCAGGAAGTCGAGCTGGTCCTGGGTGGTGGCAAAAAGGAAGTAGCTCTGGTCGCGGTCGAGGTCGACCGGCCGATAGAGCGCCCGGTGCCCGCGTGCGGCGGGCCGCGTCAGCACATAGTGGCCGGTCGCCAGCGCCGACGCGCCGAGGTCGCGGGCCGTCGCCAGCAGGTCGGCGAACTTGACCGTCTGGTTGCAGACAACGCAGGGCACGGGCGTTTCGCCGGCGACGTAGCTGGCGGTGAACCGGTCGATGACGGTCTCGCGGAAACGCTGCTCATAGTTCAGCACGTAATGGGGGATGCCGAGTGCGTCGGCGACACGGCGCGCGTCGTGGATGTCCTGGCCGGCGCAGCAGGCACCCTTGCGGTGGGTCGCCTCGCCATGGTCGTAGAGCTGGAGGGTGACCCCCACCACGTCATAGCCGGCACGCTTGAGCAAGCCCGCAGCGACGGATGAATCGACGCCGCCCGACATGGCGACCACGACACGGGTCTCACTGGGGTTACCGGGAAGATCGAGGTGCATGCCCACACCGTCCGGCCGGATCAGGATTGCGCCGGCTCTTGCCGGCCGCCCGAGCTCTCGGCCGCATTCGGGAATAGCCAGACTATAGTGGTCGCGGAGCGGCGTTCAAGGCCGCAAAAAGCCCAAAACGCCAGTTGTTCCGCCAAGCCGGCAGCGAATCTTACTGATCTGTTTCCCATTGCTTAGGCAAATTTTAAAGCAGATTGGCTAACCTCCAAGTCGCTGTGGTCGAGTTGCGTAGAGAATAATATGACCGAACAGATGCGCCCGCGCGTAAAGTATGTCATCGGGCCGGACGGCAGTCCCCTGACCGTTGCTGACCTTCCGCCCCGCAACACCAAGCGCTGGGTGATCCGTCGAAAAGCCGAAGTCGTCGCGGCCGTCCGCGGGGGATTGCTGAGCCTCGACGAGGCCTGCAGCCGCTACAAGCTGACGGTCGAGGAGTTCCTTTCCTGGCAACAGTCGATCGAGGAACACGGCCTCGCCGGCCTGCGGACCACCCGCATCCAGCAGTACCGGCAGTGAGTCCACAGGCGGCCTGACGCTCACAGGTCCACTGCCTTGCCGCGTTCCGGCACCAGCACCTTCGCCTCCGATTCGCCCATCTCGGCGATGAATTTGTCCGCGCGCTGGTCGATGATCGGAAACGTGCCGTAGTGGCACGGGATTACCGTCTCGAAGTCGTAGAACCGACGGCAGGCCATCGCCGCCAGCCGGGCACCCATGGTGAAACGGTCGCCGATCGGCACGATGCCGATCTTCGGCTCATAGATCTCGTTGATCAGGGCCATGTCGGAGAAGATGTCGGTGTCGCCCATGTGGAGAAGCGTCTTCTCGCCCGGTGCGGAGAGGACCACACCGGCAGGGGTGCCGAGGTAGACCGGGTGACCATCCACAAGCGTGGCGGAAGAGTGCCAGGCCGGAACGAAGGCGACCGCAAACGCGCCGAAATTCAATTGGCCCCCGTGGTTACCGGCGCTGATGTTCTCGACGCCCTTCGATTGAAGGTAGTGACAGACCTCGAAATTGGCGACGAGCGTAGCGTTGGTCGCCTTGCATATCTCCACCGTCTGACCGATGTGATCGTCGTGGCCGTGGGTGAGCACCACGTGGGTGGCACCGTGATAGGCGGCCTTGACCTCGCCATCGAACGTCGGGTTGTTGATGAACGGGTCGATCATGATGGCAGCGCCGGCGATATCGACGCGAAAGGCCGAATGGCCGAACCAGGTGAGTTTCATCTCGCCTCCTCCCTTGCTCGTTGCTTTCGGTGATGGCGGGAACCGGGCTCACGGCACGTCCTGCGCCAACAGGTGCCGATAATACGGTGATGGCCAAGATAGCAACCGACGATATCGGCGATTTCGCCGCAGGGCTGCCGGCGAAGGGAGCGGCGATGGGCCTCGACCTCGGTACCAAAACCATCGGCCTTGCCCTCTCCGATATCGGCCGGCAGATCGCCTCGCCGCTGGTAACCGTAAGGCGAAGCCGGTTCCAGGCGGACGCCAAGGAGCTCCTTCATCAGGCGCAAACCCACCAGGTGGTCGGGCTCGTCCTCGGCCTGCCGCTCAACATGGACGGGTCGGAGGGCCCGCGCGCCCAGGCGACGCGCGCCTTTGCCCGCAATCTGGCGGGCCTGACCGACCTGCCGATCCTGCTGTGGGACGAGCGGCTGTCGACCGCCGCCGTCACCCGCACGCTGATCGCCGGCGACGTCAGCCGCAAGCGCCGCGCCGAACTGGTCGACAAGATGGCGGCCGCGTACATCCTGCAGGGCGCGCTCGACCGGATGGCGGGGGCTCAAAGGTCGTTATAGTCCTGAGGATCGACGTCGAAAGGTATTTCGAGCAGCCGGCACCAGTCGCCAACCAGACAGGCGACGAAAAACTGAACGTCGCACCATTGCTCATCGAAGCATGGTGTGCCGGCACCGCGACACAGCCTGGCACGATTGCAGGCGGGCCGGCAGCACAGCGCCCACATGTCGAGGATATTGACGATCTGGCGTTTCAGAAAGGCGTCGTGAGCCTCGGCCTCGCTCAGCCGGCGCTCCCGGAGTCTGCTGTGTCGGGTCATCTGGCAATGCTCCATTGTTCCCGCGAGCGGTTTCCGCTCCGGGTCTATGGTGTCCCTTCCTGTGTTCGGGCCTCTTGTCGCGAAGGGGTGGCGGGCGCTCTTGGAACGCCGGTCGGGTAGTCCGAGTAAGGGGCGCTCTGCGAGCGCCCGCCACGGCGATTTTTCGTAGCCCCCGGCCAGGCTTCTTCGCCAAGGTCTTCAGGGTTTGGTCCCTGCTTGCGCGGGGATTTCGGCCCTGAGGGCCTCAACTTAAGCCTCAATCACCGGCCCGGGCGATGCCGGACCAGCGGCAGGCGGCCGGTCGTAGTGCCGACGGTCCCGGCCGGGGCCCCCCGACGGCGGGCTTGCGAACCCGCCGGCAGGCGCCGTTCCCCGCTCCACGCTGACGACGCCTCATGAGCGCGCCCCTTTGCGAGCGGGGATGGCGATGATTATCGGTGCGGTTTCCGGCGCGGGGATAACTTATTTTCGCGGGCGCTTCGGAGGGGGCGAATTGTGCGGGTTGTCCCCGCCCCCACCCGTCTCCTCGCTGCGCGCGGAGCCACCCTCCCCGCTTCGGGGGAGGGATGGTTTTCTGCCCTTTGTTTCAGCCTCAGGCTCTCCCCTCAGGGGTAGTCAGGCTTCTGGGCAAAGGTAGTTGACGAAGGCCCGGGCGTCGAAGCGGGAATCGAGCATACCGTAAGTCGAGCGCCAGGGCTTGCCGAGCCGCGTCTCAAGGAATGCGTCGGCGACCACGGAGGGGAAGCGCCGGCGGAGCGCCGCCGCTGCGACGGTCATGGCGAGCTGCTCGGTGAGGATGCGGGCCGAGCCCTCGTCGGCCAGCGCAACCGCGGTCGCGGCGCGCAGCACGTTCAGCGTCGACTTCGCCGTCGAGCCCAGCGAGTCCTCGATGTTGGCGAGCACCGCCTCCAGCGGCTCGGAGTTCTTGCGCAAGACGCGCATCACGTCGAGGCACATGATGTTGCCGGGGCCTTCCCAGATCGAATTGACCGGCGCCTCGCGGTAAAGGCGCGGCAGCCGGCTCTCCTCGACGTAACCATTGCCGCCGAGGCACTCCATCGCCTCGCCGATCATCGGCGGCGCCACCTTGGTGACCCAGTACTTGACCGCCGGCGTCATCAGCCGCGCGAACGCCGCCTCGCCGGGGTCGCTGTCCGCACGGTCGAAGGATTCGGCAAGGCGGAAGGCGAGCGCAGCCGCCGCCACCGACTCGAGCGCCATGTCGGCGAGCACCCGCGTCATCAGCGGCTGGTCGACAAGCGGCTGGCCGAACGCCTTGCGGTACCGGCAATGGTGGGCGGCCTCGGCGAGCGCGACGCGCATCATCCCCGCCGAAGCGACGGCACAATCAAGCCGGGTGAGCGTCACCATGTCGATGATGGTCGCCACGCCGCGCCCGGCCTCGCCAACCAGCCACGCCGCCGCCTCATCGAACTCGACCTCGGCGGTTGCGTTGGAGCGGTTGCCGAGCTTGTCCTTCAGCCGCATCAGCTTCAGCCCGTTACGGCCGCCGTCCGGCAGGTAACGCGGCATCAGGAAGCACGACAGCCCCTCCGGCGTCTGCGCCAGCACCAGGAAACCGTCGCTCGACGGCGCCGACAGGAACCATTTGTGGCCGCTGATCCGCCAGACCCCCTCGCCTGCCTCGGACGCCGAGGTGGTGTTGGCGGCTACGTCGCTGCCACCCTGCTTCTCGGTCATGCCCATGCCGAGGGTGACGCCGGCCTTCTCGGTCATTGGCCGCTGCGAGGAATCGTACTGGCGCGAACGGATGAACGGCAGCCAGTGCTCGGCCAGCGCCGGCGCGTGCGCCAGTGCCGCCACGGCCGCGTTGGTCATGGTCATCGGGCAGATGTGGCCGCACTCGACCTGGGCGGTCATGTAGAGCCGCGCCGCGCGCGCCAGTGCCCGGGCGCTGCCCTCGCCGCTGCCGCTGTCCCAGATCGAGCAGTGGAGGCCGCTGGCGACGCTCCGCCGCATCAGCGCGTGGTAGGCCGGATGAAACTCGATCGAATCGACGCGCTCGCCGGTGGCGTCGTGGGTCCTCAGGATCGGCACAGACTGGTTGGCGATCCGCCCGAGCTCGAAGCTTTCCGGCGAGCCCCACGCCGCGCCGTGCTTGGCAAGATCCTCGACGACCGCCTGCGGTAGCCCCTCGACCAGCGCGCCGATGGCGGGGTCGCTGGTGAACAGGTTGCGGCCGGCGAACGGCGGCGATTGATTGCTGACCGGGTGCGTCTCACTCGATGAAGCCACTATGCCCCCTCCGATCGCCACGCAGCCAGTGGAGTGGATTTGACGTTCGCACCCACCTGGTGGGGAGCGTGCGAAGGGAATGTCAAATCCAAAACTCCACTAGAAACGCATATTTGCTCGCGGTCCTTTGATCCCAACATTCGTAAACGTGCCGGCCCCAACGGGAAACGAATGTCAGGATCGGACCGCCAGCAGCGATTCGTCCCGCGATCAGCCTATCACGCAGGCGCGGCGCTTGCCCGCCCGCCCGATACCGCCTATAGCCATCGCTTTGATGAGTGCGCTCCCGCCGCCGAAAACCCGCCACGTCATTTCCATCAACGATCTCACCAACGTTGAGATCGAGCGCGTTTTCACCCTCGCCGACCACTACCTCGACACGCTCGGCGACAAGCCAAGCCACCGGATCGCCGCGGGCACCGACCGCGCCAGGGGACGCATCCTCGCCAGCCTCTTCTACGAGCCGAGCACCCGCACGCGCCTGTCGTTCGAAAGCGCGATGCTGAGGCTCGGCGGCAAGGTCATCACCAGCGCCGATCCGGCGACGAGCTCGGTGGCGAAGGGCGAGAGCCTCGCCGACACGGTGCGGGTGGTCTCCAGCTACGCCGACGCGATCGTGCTGCGCCACCCGCGCGACGGGGCGGCGCGGCTCGCGGCCGAGTACGCCGGCGTGCCGGTGATCAACGGCGGCGACGGGGCCCACGAGCACCCGACCCAGACGCTCTGCGACATCTTCACTCTCAGACGGGAAAACAAGCATCTCAAGAACCTGAACGTGGTCGTTTCCGGCGACCTCAAGGGCAGCCGGACGATCCACTCGTTCGTCTACGCCCTCGCCCGCTTCGGCGCCAACATCATGCTCATGCCGGCCAAGGGCATGGAGCTGCCGGCCAACGTCGATGCCCGTCTGCGCGAGGAGTTCGGCTGCCAGCCGGTACCGAAGAAGCGCTACGAGGACAAGAACTCCGCCATCGACGCCCTCTACGTTACGCCGGACAAGCCGCACCAGCTGTCGCTGATTCCGAGCGTCGACGTGGACGATCCGGTCGACGTCAAGATCCGCCGCAAGATCGACGTGGTCTACGTCACCCGATTCCAGAAGGAGCGCTGGGCCAAGGTCGAGGCCGAGTATCCCAAGATCGACGCCAAGTTCCTCAAGGAAGCGAAATACGCCGACACCAGCGTGCTCCATCCGCTGCCGCGTGTCGGCGAACTGGACATCGCGCTCGATACCGACAGCCGCGCCCTCTATTTTCGCCAGGCCGCCTACGGCGTGCCGGTGCGCATGGCGCTGATCGACCTGCTGCTCGCGGCCAGTGCCGCCGACCGCCTGACCGACTACACCGGCGGCTTCGCGCCACCGGAGCGGCTCCTCTACGACCGCCCGAACAACGTCGGCCTCGCCTGCACCAACGCCAACTGCATCGTCCACGATGCGCAGGAGCGGCCGTACGCGAGCAACAAGTTCTGGCTTGTGCGCAATGCGGCCGCCACAGCACCGCGGCTGCGTTGCTTCTACTGCGAGGAGGACGTCGATACCTTTGTCGCCGCAAACCCGAAGAAGAAGGAATTCCAGGCGGCCGACCGGATGGCGGCCGACCTGACGGCGTCGGCGCTGGCGGAGACGGTTTTCTTCGCCGGCGCGGCAGCGGCGCGCGAAGCCGGTTATCACGAGAAGGCGGACCGCCGAAAGAGCGCCTGACATCGGTTGCCGCGACGGCGCTCAACGCCTACCCTCCGCGGCCGGGGTCCGGGGGGAGCTTTCCGATGACGACAGTGCTGACCTGGACATCCCTTGCCGCGCTGGTGATGGGCTACCTGTTCGGCTCGGTGCCGTTCGGCCTGATCCTCACCCGCCTCGCCGGCCTCGGCGACATCCGCCGGATCGGTTCCGGCAACATCGGCGCGACGAACGTGTTGAGGACCGGCCGCAAGGGGCTGGCCGGTCTCACGCTTCTGCTGGACGCGGCCAAGGGCGCTGCCGCGGTGTTCGCCGCCAGCGCCCTCTTCGCCCCGCCGGCCGCGCTTGTCGCCGGCCTCGGCGCGTTCCTCGGCCACCTCTTCCCCGTCTGGCTGTCTTTCAGAGGCGGAAAGGGGGTGGCGACCTACCTCGGCGTGCTCGCGGCGCTCAACTGGCGGGCGGCGATCGCGTTCGCCGTCATCTGGCTCGCGGTGGCGGCGCTGTCGCGCTTCTCGTCACTCAGCGCGCTGGTGGCCAGCCTTGTCACGCCACCGCTCCTGTTTGCGTTCGGCGAACGGGACGCGGCGGCACTGTTCCTGATCCTGACCGTCATCCTGTGGCTGCGCCACGCCGGCAACATCGGCCGCCTCATCGCCGGGACCGAAACGCGCATCGGTGAACGGTGATGGACGTCGCCGCGCGCGTTCGCCTCAGCGACGACCAGCGCCTCGCCTGGCTGCGCCTCATCCGCTCGGACAACGTCGGCCCGGTCGGTATTATGGCGCAAACGCCATAAGCCGAACCGGCCTTTGGGCCGGCGAATCGATTTGAGGTAGCGCCGTGTGGGCGCGAGCGGCGTTGGCCGCTTTCCTGCTATTCGTCATCAACCACGTGACATTGGTCGACGCCGGATGTGACAATATTCTTCTCGTGAGCTTCTGACGTGAGCCCCTTGTCTCATCCGGCAATGGACAGAGTCCGAGCTTCATTTGAGCCAGGAAGGCTCGGAGGTGCAACGGGGTAGAGATTGGCATATTCGACCGGCGTCAGGTTGCCGAGACGGCTGTGCGGGCGAACTGTGTTGTAGTCGATCCGCCAGATGGCCAGAGCGTCGCGGACATGGCCGAGCGAGGTGAACAGCGTCTCGTTCAGAAGCTCGTCGCGGAGCCGGCCATTGAAGCTCTCGACGAAGGCGTTTTGCTGGGGTTTGCCGGGAGCGATGTAGTGCCACTCGACCCGGCTGTCTTGCGACCAGCGCAGGATCGCCATGCTGGTTAGCTCGGTGCCGTTGTCGCTGACCACCGCGGCCGGCTGGCCGCGCACGGCGATGACGGTGTCGAGTTCGCGGGCGACCCGCATTCCGGACAGCGAGGTGTCGGCCACCAGCGCCAGGCACTCTCGGGTGAAGTCGTCGACGATTGCCAGGATGCGGAAGCGCCGGCCGTCGGCGAGTGCATCTGAGAAAAAGTCCAGGCTCCAGCGCTGATTGGCACCGTGGGGGATCGCCAACGGGGCCCTGGTTCCGAGAACCCGCTTGCGACCACCGCGGCGAGGGACCTGTAGCCGTTCCTCACGATAGAGCCGGCGGAACTTCTTGTGGTTCATGTTGATGCCCTCACGAGCCAGGAGAACATGAAGGCGCCGGTAACCGAAGCGTCGGCGCACGGCCGCCAGCTCGCGCAATCGGGCTCGCACGGCTGCATCGTCACAGCCGCTCAATTCGTTCATCAGTATTTGGCATTTGTGGGCCTGATCCGTTGCCTGACACCGTTGCAAGAGTACGTTGGGTCGAGGCTAACCGGTCTTGTAGCAATCGAACATCAATATTGGAATCGGTCATGCTTCGGACAACCTCGCCAGAACGGCGCTCAATTTTTGAGTGAGGTCGGACAGTTTCGTCGAAATTTCATCAGCATGTGATTCTGGGTGCCAGTTAAGCAGTATCAATATTGATTGTATTGTTATTAGGGCATCCGCGATCGCAAGGCTCGCGGACTTCATCGCCAACGAACGACTCTCATAGTCATCCAAAACGAAAAGCCCCCAGCCGGTTGTGGTTATTCATCTTACGGGCAAGGCCGGCTCAAAGGCAATTCAGTCCAAGCTCCACTGCCTCGGTCGCCCCTCATGTGCCGTCACCCGACTTGCCGGCGTTGATCCTAAGCGATCCCGCCACCGCCCCATACATCATCAGAACCTCCGCTTTGGATGGCTCCTGAACGCCCTTGGAGCGTAGCAAGGCGACGGCGATTTCCTCTGCCGTCATCGGCGCTGTTGCCGTCCGTAGGATGTCCAGCGCGGCCCTGAATACGGTTCCCCGCTTGAACAACGGATTGGGGTTGTGCCGGCGCTTGACCGCGATGCGCCTGGTATCGAAGCCGGGCTCTAAGAGCCGGATCGTTGCCTCGACGTGGCGCATGTCGTCGCGGAGTTTGGCCGCCTGTTTCTTGTTGTCGGCAATCCTGCCGGCCAATTCAGCGTGAAGTCTGACAAGAGCGTAAAGGGCGGGTTTGTGTTCCATGCCCGAAAATGTGGGCACAGAGGGGATTCATTTCTCGTGGCGTTTGCGCAATAATACCGGGCCCGGTCACCTTCCGCGAACTGATCAACCATTTCGGCAGCGCCAGCGCCGCGCTCGACGCGATCCCCGACCTCGCCCAGCGGGGCGGGCGGCGCATCCGCATCACCTCGGTGGCCGACGCCGAGCGCGAGATCACGGCGGCGGGCGCCCTCGGCGTCCGGCTGGTTGCCATCGGCGAGCCCGACTATCCCCCGTGGCTGCGGGCGATCGACGGGGCGCCGCCGCTGATCGCGGTCAGGGGAAACCGCGACTGCCTGTCGTCGCCGATGGTTTCGGTGGTGGGTTCGCGCAACGCCTCGGTCGCCGGACGCAAATTTGCCGTGACGATCGCGCGCGGCCTCGGCGAGGCCGGCCTCGTCGTCGCCTCGGGCCTCGCCCGCGGCATCGACGCGGCTGCTCACGAGGCGACGCTTGCAACCGGCACGGTGGCGGTCTTCGCCGGCGGGCTCGACCGCGTCTATCCCGACGAAAACGCCGCGCTGGCGACGCGCATCCTCGCCGACGGCGCCCATATCAGCGAGATGCCGATGGGCTGGGAACCGCGCGCCCGCGACTTCCCCCGCCGCAACCGCATCATCTCCGGGCTGGGGGTGGGGGTTGTGGTCGTCGAGGCGGCGCAGCGCTCCGGCTCGCTGATCACCGCCCGAACCGCTGCCGACCAGGGCCGGCTGGTCTTCGCGGTGCCGGGTTCGCCGCTCGACCCGCGCGCCGGCGGCACCAACCGGCTGATCAAGGACGGCGCGACCATGGTCACGGCCATCGAGGACATCCTGGCGGAGATTCAGCCGATGCTAGGGCGCGAACCGGCCGCTTCGCCGACGCCGCTGGCGGAAAGCGACCACGAGGCGTCGCTCCCACGTGAGGCGGAGGAGGACGAACGCGAGAGGGTCATCGCCGCCCTCGGCAAGACGCCGGTCGAAGTGGACGAGATCATTCGCTTCACGGGTTTCAGGCCGGCCGTCATCCACCTGATTCTAATCGAACTCGACCTCGCCGGGCGGCTGGAACGCCATCCCGGGCAGCGGGTGTCGCTGGTTTAATGGCCCGGCTACTCGCCGATTGTCTCACTCAGGCGGCCATCTGACAGGATTGCGCCAGCCTCATCGGCCGCCATGGCCAGGAGATAGGCCAGGAACTCAAGGTCATGCGCGGCGGCGATCTGCCCGAGGTCTCGCGCCATGCTGCCGATGTATCCGGCAGCCTCGAGGGAGCCCGCGGTCTGCGCGATGCCCTCCATCGCTGTTTCCGCCTGCGCCATTGTCATCCCCATCCACTGTCCTCCAACGCCATGCGTCTCGCGGCAGATGCATCGATGATAGGCCCGCGAGTCCGGCGTCTACAATTATAGAGTGCGTGTAAATAAATATTCAACCTATGGCCACACGAATTTCGCCGCAAACGTTCGCTCGATGTCCCAGAGTTGCAACAACCGGACAGGTTCCCCAAATGAGGCGCACCGGCTGCCTCGATTGACAGCCCTGACCGATTTAATGGATTGTCCTCCCCCGCGTTCGCCCCCGCCTCCCTTCCACCGGCCGGCGCCTGTGCTTGGCGGGACCTAAAGATTTCAATGTGTTAGAACCGCGTGCTCGCGGCATGAGCGCCCCGGGATCAATGAACATCGTCATCGTCGAATCGCCTGCCAAGGCCAAGACCATCAACAAGTACCTGGGCCCGAGCTACCAGGTGCTGGCGTCCTATGGTCACGTCCGCGACCTGCCATCCAAGAACGGCTCGGTCGACCCGGACGAGGACTTCGCCATGCGCTGGGAGGTCGACGGCAAGGCGCAGAAGCGCCTTTCGGACATCGTCAAGGCGGTCAAGGGCGCCGACCGCCTGATTCTCGCCACCGACCCCGATCGCGAGGGCGAAGCGATCTCCTGGCACGTGCTGGAGGTGCTGAAGACCCGCAAGGCGCTTGACGACATGCCGGTCGAGCGCGTCGTCTTCAACGCGGTCACGCGCGATGCCGTGCTCGATGCGATGCGGCATCCGCGCGTGATCGACGACGCGCTGGTGGACGCTTACCTCGCCCGCCGGGCTCTCGACTACCTGGTCGGCTTCACCCTGTCGCCGGTCCTGTGGCGCAAGCTGCCCGGCGCGCGCTCGGCCGGCCGCGTGCAGTCAGTATCGCTCCGCCTCGTCTGCGACCGCGAGAGCGAGATCGAGGCCTTCAGGCCGCGGGAATACTGGTCGGTGGCGGTCACGCTGGAACCGCCGCAGGGCGGGCGCTTCGTCGCCCGCGTCGTCGGCTTCGACGGCGACAAGCTCGGCCGCCTCGATATTCCCGACGAAGCACGGGCCCGCGAGATCGAGGGCGCGCTGCGCTCGGGCGCCTATGCCGTCGCCTCGGTCGAGGCGAAGCCGGTCAAGCGCAACCCGCCCCCGCCGTTCACCACCTCAACCCTGCAGCAGGAGGCCTCGCGCAAGCTCGGCTTCTCGGCATCACGCACCATGCAGGTCGCCCAGCGCCTCTACGAGGACGGCCACATCACCTACATGCGGACCGACGGCGTGCGACGTTGCGCCCGAGGCGATCGCCAGCGCCCGGCGCGTGATCGCCAGCCGCTATGGCGAAAGCTACGTGCCGGAAGCGCCACGCCGCTATCAGGTCAAGGCCAAGAACGCCCAGGAGGCCCACGAGGCGATCCGGCCGACCGATCTCGGCAACGCGCCGACTCGCTCGCCCATTCTCTCGAGGCCGACCAGGCAAGGCTCTACGAGCTGGTCTGGAAACGCATGACGGCCAGCCAGATGGCTTCGGCCGAGTTGGAGCGCACCACTGTCGACATCAACGCCGGGGTCGGCCGCCCGGTGAACCTGCGCGCCACCGGCCAGGTGGTCCGCTTCGACGGCTTCCTCGCCCTCTACCAGGAGGGTCAGCGACGACGCCGCCGGAGGATGAGGATGGCCACCGCCTGCCGCCGATGGCTGCCGGCGACCGCCTCATCGAACACGGCATCACGGTGGAGCAGCACTTCACCGAACCGCCGCCGCGCTACACCGAGGCGACACTGATCAAGAAGATGGAGGAGCTCGGCATCGGCCGGCCGTCGACCTACGCAGCGACACTCTCGGTACTGCGGGAACGCGGCTACGTGCGCCTCGACAAGCGCCAACTCATACCGGAGGACAAGGGCCGTCTCGTCACTGCGTTCCTGGAAAGCTTCTTCGAACGCTATGTCGAATACGACTTCACGGCCGACCTCGAGGAGAAGCTCGACAAGATTTCCAACGGCGAATTGTCGTGGAAGGAGGTGCTGCGCGACTTCTGGCGCCAGTTCTCCCACGACGTCGACCAGACCAAGGACCTGCGGGTCGCGGAGGTGCTGGAGCACCTGAACGAGCTCCTCGGCCCCCACGTCTTCCCGCCGCGGGCCGACGGAGGCGACCCACGCCAGTGCCCCTCGTGCGGGACCGGCAAGCTTTCGCTGAAGGTCGGCAAGTACGGCGCCTTCGTCGGCTGCTCCAACTATCCCGAATGCCGCTACACTCGCCAGCTCGTCGTCTCCGGCGACGGCGGCAGCGGCGCCGAACTCGGCGCCGACGGCAAGGTGCTCGGCACCGACCCGGAAACCGGCCGCGACGTCATCCTGAAGAACGGTCGTTTCGGGCCGTACCTGCAGCTTGGCGAGGCGGCAAACGGCGAAGACAAGCCGAAACGCGCCGGTCTCCCCCGCGGCTGGAACCCGGCGACGATCGACCTGGAGCAAGCCCTCCGTCTCCTCGCCCTGCCGCGCGAGGTGGGCCTTCATCCGGAGAGCGGGAAGCCGATCACCGCCGGCATCGGCCGCTACGGTCCGTTCGTCCTGCACGACGGCACCTTCGCGAACCTCAATTCGGTCGACGAGGTCTTTACCGTCGGGCTCAATCGCGCGGTCTCGCTCATCGCCGAAAAGATGGCCGGCGGCGGCCGGCGCGGCCGCGCGACGCCAACGGCGCTGAGGACGCTGGGCGAGCACCCGGCGGGTGGCACGGTAACGGTGCGCGAGGGACGCTACGGGCCCTATGTCAACCACGGCAAGGTCAATGCGACCCTGCCGAAGGACATGACCCCGGAAACCGTGACCATGGAAACCGCGCTCGAACTGCTCGCCGCCAAGGCCGGCAAGGCGCCGGTCAAGCGGGCCAAGGCGAAGGCCAAACCGAGGGCCAAAGCCGCTGCCAAGCCCAAGCCCGAGGCCAAGCCGAAAGCCGGCGCCAAGGCCAAAGAGAAGCAAACTGCGGACGCGACCTGATTTGGCCCGCAAAGCGAAGCCGAAATCCGACCGGCACCTGCCGACCCGCGAAGAGATCCTTGCTTTCGTCGCCGAACACCCCGGCCGAACGGGGCAGCGCGACATCGCCCGCGCCTTCGGCGTCAGCGGAACGGCGGAGCGCATCGCGCTGAAGACGCTGATCAAGGACCTCGCCGACGAGGGACTGGTCGAAAGCGAGCGGGGTCGCCTGAAGCGTCCCGGCGAACTGCCCTCGGTCACCGTACTCGAAATCACCAGCCGCGACCGCGACGGCGAACTCACCGCCAGTCCGGCCGAATGGCCGCATGAGCATGGCGAGCCGCCGCGGATCACGCTACCCGCGGGCCGCGGCCGCGAGCGCCCTGCCCCGGGTGTCGGCGATCGTGTGCTGGCGCGGCTGACCACCGGCGAGCCGGGCGGTCCAGACTACGTCGCACGCGTCATCAAGGTGCTGGCCAGGAAACCGGTGACCGTGCTCGGCGTCGTGCGCCTTGGCGAGCGCGAGTCGCGCATCGAGCCGGTCGACCGCAAGCAGAAAGAACTGATCCTCGACGACCCCGGGAAGGCGAAAGAAGGCGACCTCGTCTCGGTCAGCGTCACCCGTTCGACCCGCTACGGCCTCGACCACGCCCGCGTCGTCGAAACCATCGGCTCGATGAAAAGCGAGAAGGCGGTCAGCCTGATCGCCATCCATGCGCACGGCATCCCGCACGTCTTCCCGCCGGCGGCGCTGGCCACGGCGAGCGCGGCCGAAGCCGCGCCGCTCAAAGGTCGCGACGACTGGCGCAAGCTCGCGCTGGTCACCATCGACCCCGCCGACGCCAAGGACCACGACGACGCCGTCCACGCCGAGCCCGACCCGGACCCCGGCAACAAGGGCGGCCATATCGTCACCGTCGCGATCGCCGACGTCGCCTGGTACGTGCGGCCGGGAAGCCCGCTCGACCGGGAAGCGCGGCTCCGCGGCAACTCGGTCTATTTCCCCGACCGGGTGGCGCCGATGTTGCCGGAGCGCATCTCCAACGACCTCTGCTCGCTCCGCGACGGCGAGGATCGCCCGGCGCTCGCCGTGCGCATGGTGTTCTCCGCCGATGGGCGCAAGCGCTCGCACCACTTCCATCGCATCATGATGCGGTCCGCGGCATCGCTCGCCTACGGCCAGGCGCAGGACGCCTTCGACGGCCGTCCCGGCAAGTTGAATCGGGACGTCAAGGCTGCCCTCGCGGACCTCTGGGACGCGTACCAATGCCTCAGGCGCGGCCGCGACGAGCGCGAACCGCTCGAACTCGACCTGCCGGAACGCAAGGTGGTCCTGGGCGCAGACGGCGCGATCGGCCGGGTCATCGTGCCCGAGCGGCTGGAATCGCACCGCCTGATCGAGGAGTTCATGATCCAGGCGAACGTGGCCGCGGCGGAGACGCTGGAGGCGAAGAAGTCGCCGCTGGTCTACCGCATCCACGACACGCCGTCGCTCGCCAAGCTTGAAGCGCTGCGCGAATTCCTGAAGTCGATCGAAATGAGCCTGCCGAAGGGCGGCAACCTCAGGCCGTCGCATTTCAACCGCATCCTGGCGCGCGCCAAGGACACTGAGCACGCGCCGCTGCTGAACGAGGTGGTGCTGAGGACCCAGGCGCAGGCCGAGTACAGCCACGAGAACATCGGCCACTTCGGCCTCAGTCTCCGCCGCTACGCCCACTTCACGTCGCCGATCCGCCGCTATGCCGACCTCATCGTCCACCGCGCGCTGATCCGCGCACTCGACCTCGGTGCCGGCGGGCTATCCAAGGACGACGAGGCGGCGCTGCCCGAGATCGCGGCCGCGATCTCCGCCGCCGAACGGCGCGCCATGGCGGCCGAGCGGGACACCATCGACCGGCTGGTCGCCCACTGGCTGGCCGAGCGCGTCGGCGCGACCTTCACCGGCCGCATCTCCGGCGTCACCCGTGCCGGCCTGTTCGTGAAGCTCGACGACACCGGCGCCGACGGCTTCGTGCCCATGCGATCGCTCGGCAGCGACTATTTCCACTTCGACGAGGCGCGCCGCGCCGTGATCGGATCGCGCACCGGCGAGATGCACCGTCTCGGCGACGCGGTCGAGGTGCGGCTCGTGGAGGCGGCGCCGCTCGCCGGCGCACTCCGGTTCGAACTCCTGTCGGAGGGCCGCATCCTGCCGCGCAAGGAGCGACCGGAGCGCGAGCGACCAGACAGGCGTCGAAATCGCGGGCCCGCGAAGCGGCCGGGCCGCGCAGCCGGCCGCAAATGAAGGGAGCCCGCGACATATTGGCTGCGGTGACTCCCTTGCACAGGCCCAGTCGGCGGGCTACCTGAGCCTGGACATGCCCATCGAGATCCACGACCCCGTCGTCGAGCAGCGATCCGCGTTCACTGCGATGCGGCGCGGATTCGGCGGCCGTTGCCCCCATTGCGGCGAGGGGCGCCTCTTCCGCAAATTCCTGAAACCGGTGGATACCTGTTCGGTCTGCGGCGAAGATATGAGCCACCAGCGCTCTGACGACGCATCGCCCTACCTCACCATGGTGATCGTCGGGCACATCGTGGTGCCGACGATGCTGGCGGTCCAGCTGATGACGGATCTGCCCAACCTCACCTACCTTGCCATCTGGCTGCCGGTGACGGGAGGTCTGGCCGCCCTCCTCCTGCAACCGGTCAAGGGCGCGGTGATCGGGCTGCAGTGGGCGCTGCGCATGCACGGCTTCGACGGCAGCGCCAACCCAGACGCGCCCGATCAATCCTTCTTCGAAAGCGGATTGGCGACCAAGTAGACGCCACCCGGCTCCTTCGGGTCGTAGAGCGACGCCGGCGCGGTGATGAAGATGTGCCGCTCGTCGGGGCTGAGCGCCGGTGCGGTCACATACTGCTCAGGCAGGTCGATCGTCGCCTCAAGCCGTGTGTCCGGGCCAACGATCAAAACGTGACCGGCGCCATATTCGGCAATGTAGAGGTTCCCCTCGCGGTCCGTGGTCAGGCCGTCCGGCCCCACCTCCCAGCCGCGCGTCGGATCGACACCGTCGTAGTCGTCGAGCCGGGTGAACACGCGCTTGTTCGACAAAGAGCCGTCGGCGCCGACGTCGAAGGCGAGGATCTGACGGGAAAGGTGCTCAGAGACATACAGAAGCTTGCCGCCGTTGGTAAGGGCAACACCGTTGGAATAGTGGATGCCCTCGACCAGGCGGGTGAGCGTGCCGTCGGGCGCCAGGTACATGACGGCCCCTTCGGACGGTGCGGTCGGCGAGAACAGGCCGGACGAGGAGAGATAGACCCCGCCCCGGGCGTCGTCGAAGGATGCGTTCGGATCCTGGAACGGCCGGCCGTTGCGGTCGCGGTCGATGATCTTCACCGTTTGTCCGCCGCGGGTAATGACCGCCAGCGCGGCTTCGATGTGGCAGAGGATGAGGAGACCGTCGCCGAAGTGCGCCACCGACGTCGGCCCGCATCCGTCCCGCGACCATACCTTCCGGTTCGTGCTGCCGTCCCAGCGCATGACGCGATCGGCGCCCATCTCGGTGTAAAAGAACGAATTGCCGTCGGTGAGCGCCCCTTCCGGGTAGAGCGCCTTGTCGTTGACGACGATGCGATCGTCGGCGGCAACCGCCCTCGCCGCCAACGCGACGAGGAGTGCCGCAACCACCAGCCCCTGCTTCATCGATGACCCATGCTTGACATTGCGCCGGCCGATCTTAGTGTGCCGGCCAACCATTTCCATGAGGATTGCGCCGTGGCCAAGGCAACAACCGTCAAGATCAAACTGCTGAGCTCGGCCGACACCGGGTTCTACTACGTCACGAAGAAGAATTCCCGCACCAAGACCGACAAGCTGGTGATGAAGAAGTACGACCCGGTCGCCCGCAAGCACGTCGAGTTCCGCGAGACCAAGATCAAATAGGCCGGCTTCGCCGGCGCAAGAAAAAAAGCACCGCCCTTGGGCGGTGCTTTTCGTTTCGGCGGTCGCCTGACCGCTTCAATTAGTGGCCGGCCCAGAGCGGGTCTGTACGAGGAGGCCACTCAACCCGCTCTGGAACCGGCCGACCCTACGGACCCAGGAGATGCGGCGGACCTGAGCACTCCGCAGGGTTTTCGAAGTCCTGCTGTTCGAAGGAAATGTCGCGGCGATCAATCAGCCGGTGAGCGTTACCTGAGAGCCGCAACAATTCCGCCCGAACGACCCGCGGACTTTACCCTCAGCCGGGCCGTTAGGAAACCGGCAACCATCGAAAAGTCTCATCTTAGTATATGTTTAGCGTTAATGGTGCGATTCTGGTTGAAGTCTGCAACCAGACCGTGTCAAGCGGCGGCGGCCACTACGCGGTTCCGGCCGCTGCGCTTGGCCCGGTAGACGGCGTCATCGGCCCGGCGCAGCAGGGTTTCCGGCGTGTCCTCCCCCGGCATCAGCGAGGCAATGCCGACCGAGACGGTGACCGTGATCGACTGCTCGCTCTGCGAGAGGCGGAACGGGGCCCCGCCGATCTGCTGGCGCAAGCGTTCGGCGACCAGCAACGCCAGAGCCGCGTCGGTGTCCGGCATGGCGATGACAAATTCCTCTCCGCCCATCCGGCAGGCAAGGTCGATCCCGCGCACCGCCTTCCTCACGCGCCTGGCAAACTCGCGCAGCACGTCGTCACCCGCGGCATGCCCATAGCGATCGTTGATCGATTTGAACCGGTCGATATCGACCACCAGCACCGAGAGGGGCTTTTCCCTCGCCGTCGCCTGATCGACCAGCGTCATCAGGTTGCGCTCCAGATAGCGGCGGTTGTGCAGGCCGGTCAGCCCGTCGATGACCGCCATTTCCATCGTCATCTGGACATTGTCGCGCAGGCGGTCGGAGAAGCGCTTGCGGCGCACCTGGGTACGGACCCGCGCCAGCATCTCGTTGCGATCGATCGGCCGCACCAGATAGTCGTTGACCCCGAGATCGAGACCACGCAACAGCCGCACGTTGTCGTCGGGATTGACGATCATCAGGATCGGCATCATCCGCGTGCGGTCGAGGGATCGCAGGTGCGAGCACAGCCTGAGCGCATCGATTTCCCTGAGATCGAGGCTGACGATCGCGAGGTCGTAGTCGCCATCGGCGATGCGGAACAGCGCCTCCTGGGGATCGGACTCATGCTCGACGGTGTGGTGCGGGGCGAGACAGCGGCGGACGCGGTCGATGGTCGCGGCCGAATCCTCGACCAGCAGAACCTTGCCGCCCTCGCCGCTTGCAGCGAGCGGATCAATGGGAGGTTCGGCACCGATCTCGGACGACGTCGCTGACCGCAACATCAACTCGTCCGTCAGCACCTTCAACCGGACCAGGCTCTTCACCCGCGTGATGAGGGCGATCTCGTTGACCGGCTTGGTGAGAAAATCATCGGCGCCCGCCTCCAGGCCAGCGACACGATCCGACGCCTGGTCGAGCGCGGTGATCATGACGACCGGGACGTGCGCGGTGCGCGGATCGTGCTTCAGCCGCCGGCATACCTCAAAACCGTCCATCCCCGGCATCAGAACGTCGAGCAGGACGATGTCGCATTCACCGCAGGCGCAGATGTCAAGGGCCGCCTGCCCGCTGGTCGCCGTGGTTACCTCGAAATATTCCGCGGTCAGCCGGGCTTCCAGCAGTTTGGCGTTAGCGGCCACGTCATCGACGACGAGCACCCGCGCGGTCATGCCGGTCCCTTCTCAGCCGTCGCCCAGATAGGACTTCACCGTTTCGAGAAACGTGTTCACCGAAATCGGTTTCGACAGGTATGCCTCGCACCCCCCCTGGCGGATGCGTTCCTCGTCGCCCTTCATGGCGAATGCTGTTACCGCAATCACCGGGATGGTGCGGAGCTCGTCGTCCTCCTTGATCCACTTGGTCACTTCCAGGCCGGAGACCTCCGGCAACTGGATGTCCATCAGGATCAGGTCGGGATGATGCTCGCGGGCCAGATCGATCGCTTCCAGACCGTTGCGCGTCTGCACGATGTTATATCCGCTAGCTTCAAGCAGATCATGGAAGAGCTTCATGTTGAGCTCGTTGTCTTCCACGACCAATACGGTCTTTGCCATTTTTGATTGTCCTGGTGTCGACCTCGCGCAAAGCGTGTCAGAAGCCGACGCTCCCCTTGGCAAAAAACGTAGACTTGATTCATTTCGGAAAGGCAAACGCGATGTCAAAAACACGTAACGGCTTCGACAAAAATCAAGCAGAATTGCTTGCGATCGACGCCCTGACATTCCTTGCCGGACAAGAGGAACCGCTGGCACGCTTCCTGACGTTGTCCGGCGTCGGCGCGAACAACCTGCGATCTGCCGCTGCCGATCCGGCCTTCCTCGCCGGCGTCCTCGATCACTTCCTCGGCGAGGAGAAGCTTCTGATCGCATACGCCGAATTTGCCGGCATTGCACCTGAGCGTGTCGTCGCGGCGCGAGACGCCCTCGGCGAGGCCTGAGCGGGCCTGGCCTTAGCGGCAAACGGCTTCCACCTGGCTTACGTGGGGCTAGTGAGCGACCGCCGCACTGACGGACTTCTGCTGGACGGCCTTATCGGCGCCGCTGTCGCGCTCGGCGATTGCTTCCTGCTTCTGCAGGTCCTCGACCGCATCGTCGAAATCGGACCTCGCAGCGGCGAGGCGCTGCTTCAGCTCGTCCGTCGAGGCCTTGAGATTGTCACGTCGCTGGGTGGCAGCCTTGGCGAACGTCGGGTACGCAAAGTGGCCGGCGTCGTGAATGCCGCTGCGCTCCTGCTCGGCCAGGATCTGATCATCGAGATCCTTCGCCATGCGCTCGAACTCGGCGATCATCGTCTCGATCTGGGTGACCTGACGGCGCTTCTCTTCCACGTGGAAGCGCTTCAGACGGATGACACTGTCACGCGACTTCATACTCAACTCCCTTACGCCCTCGCCGGTCATCTGGCGGGTCCGACGAGGTCTCCCGCTTTTTGCCCCGGGTTTTGCTCTGACGCCCCAGAGCTAACCTTTCGTTTACATCTCGGGTTAATCATGGACCCGGATCGCTTAATTCGGGGTAAACCTGTGGTCTGCCCCCGGATTTGCGATCGTTGAATCCCGTGAGTTGCTTAGCGCCAATTCTTCAAGCTGGTTAACAATGTGTTGTGAGGTTGAATTCTCTCGATAACTCAACGAAATGCACAGACTCTTCTAGACTTTTGATTAATTTGCTTGTGCCGCAGAAAGAGGGTTTGTTAACCATTGGCTGGTAGCGTGGCGAATCGGGGCTAACCGTTTCTTGGTGCCGGGTTGTGTGTGTGCGAGTACGCCGCGACGGGGCAGGCAAGGGGATTGGGAATGCGAGTGCTTCTGATCGAGGATGACAGCGCTACTGCGCAAAGCATCGAGCTGATGCTCAAGTCGGAAAATTTCAACGTCTACACGACTGACCTCGGCGAGGAGGGTGTCGACCTCGGCAAGTTGTACGACTACGACATCATTCTTCTCGACCTGAACCTCCCCGACATGTCGGGCTACGAGGTTCTGCGCACGCTGCGCCTGTCCAAGGTCAAGACGCCGATCCTGATCCTCTCCGGACTGGCCGGCATCGAGGACAAGGTGCGCGGGCTCGGCTTTGGCGCCGACGACTACATGACCAAGCCGTTCCACAAGGACGAGCTGGTGGCGCGTATCCACGCGATCGTGCGCCGCTCCAAGGGCCACGCCCAGTCGGTCATCACCACCGGCGACCTCACCGTCAACCTCGACACCAAGACGGTGGAGGTGAACAGCCAGCGCGTGCACCTGACCGGCAAGGAATACCAGATGCTCGAACTGCTCTCCCTCAGGAAGGGCACGACGCTGACCAAGGAGATGTTCCTCAACCACCTCTATGGCGGCATGGACGAGCCGGAACTGAAGATCATCGACGTCTTCATCTGCAAGCTCCGCAAGAAGCTCGCCGCTGCGACCGGAGGCCAGAACTATATCGAGACAGTATGGGGCCGTGGCTACGTGCTCCGCGAGCCCGAAGACAGCGATATTCGCGCCAGCGCCTGAATTCTGCTTCGCGTCGGCCTTCCTCCCACGACGCGGACAAGGGAAAGCCCCGCCTCCCCTCCCGGCGGGGCTTTTCTTCCGGGCAACCCGCTACCGGCGCCTCAAAGCATCCCGATTTCGTGAAGCTTGGTCTCGACCGCGGTGCGGTCGAAGGGCTTGAGCAAGTACTCGTCGGCACCGGCCCTGAGCGCCCGGGCGATCTGGCTGACGTCCGCCTCACTGGCGCAGAACACGACCTTGGGACGTTTGCCTCCGTCCATCTGGCGCAGATTGGCAAGGAAATCCAGGCCATCCATCACCGGCAGGTGCCAGTCGAGCAGCACCATGTCCGGCATCGAGCGCTGGCAGGCGTCGAGCGCCACACGTCCGTCCGCGGCCTCGCTGACGGAGAAATCGAAGTCCTCAAGGATCCGGCGCGCAACTTTGCGCACGACCCTCGAATTGTCGATGACCAGGCAATGCCTCATCCTGAACCCCCGCCGATCCGGGTGCATGGCTGCGCCAGCCGCGGTAAACGACGCGGTGAGCCTAGGGGGGCAAGGTTAAATTTGGCTGAAGGGGCCGGTGCGATCGGCCGACGCGGTAACTATTGGGGAACCGCCTCGATGACCACGTCGCTGCCGTCGAGCCGGGCCGAGATCGACATCGACACGGCCCGCGCCAGAGCCCCGGTATAGTACGCCTGCACCGATTGGGCATCGACCGGCACGCCGGCAATGTGGCCCGGCACCAGGCTTTCGAACGCCGGCGGCACCCTTGCGCTCGGCCCCGACGACCGGAACAGGAAGCGCGGAGCCGTGGAGCCCTCCACCGTCGCTTTGACCGTGCCCCCGCGCGGCACCGCGGCGTTGGCGAGCAGGATCAGGTTCAGCAGCAGCTTGACCAGGTTCTTCGGCATCAGGACGCGGGGGGATTCCCACGAGAACTCGGCCTTCTCCTCGTTCATGTACCCTTTGGCCACCTTCTCCGCATCGGCGAGATCGATTTCGGCGCCGGCCGATCCGGCCGCGCCAAAGGCAAGACGGGCGAACTGCAGCTTGGCGGAGGCCTTGCGGGCGCTTTGCTGGATCAGGTCGAAGGCGAACTTGCGCATCTCCTCGGTGCTGTCTTCCTCGAGCACCTCCAGGCCGTTGATGATGGCACCAACCGGCGAGATGATGTCATGGCACACCCGGCTCGCCACCAGCGCCGCAAGATCGAGCGCCTCAAGTTCGCTCGCCTCTTTTTGCTCAACCGGTTGGCTCAGCTCGCTGGCTTCGTTCATCGTCCCTCCGACCAATTGCCGAATCGCGCCGAATCGCGCCGGTTGCCCAATGAATGCCGATACACCCCCCCGATGCCGGTGCCAACCAACCGCGGGCAAGGCGGGCCGTCACGGCACCGCCGCTTTTTTTCGCGTAAAATGTGAATGATTCGAACGTTTGACCGGGAAATCCCGGCATCGAGAGGCCATCGATGACTACTATCCTCCGCGCTTTCGCCGTCGCCGTTTTTATCGCACTTGTCGGGACCGCCGCGACGCGGCCGGCGGCCGCCCAGGAGCCTCGCGGCACCTATCGCGCCGACGAGCTGATCGCCGAGGGCAACAAATTCTTTGGGTCCGTTTCGGAGGGCCTCGCCAGCCTGGTGGAGCGCGCCGTCTCCGAATACGGCCTGCCCAACGGCTACATTCTCGGCCAGGAGGGCAGCGGCGCCATCATCGGCGGCCTGCGCTACGGGGAAGGCCAGCTGTACACCAAGAACGCCGGCACGCACCCGGTGTTCTGGCAGGGCCCGACCGTCGGCTTCGACGTCGGCGGCACCGGCGACCGCGCCATGATGCTGGTCTACCGGCTGCCTTCCGTGGCCGCGATGTACCAGCGTTTCCCCGGGCTTACAGGCACGGCCCACGTGATCGCGGGCTTCGGCATGACGGTGCTTGCCCACGACGACATCTACGTCGTTCCGATCATTTCAGGCGTCGGCGCCCGGCTTGGCGTGAACTTCGGCTATCTCAAGTTCACAGACCGCCCGACGTGGAATCCGTTCTGACACAATCGCAGGTATAGGATACCTGCGACCGGATTTATTGCCGCCAACCACGCGATCAACTTTAATCGCCGGTTAGCGCGCACCGCTGTTATACACTGATCAGCGGTTTCACGCCGTTGCCGCGGCTGGGAGAGCTGGTTTGGTTCAGGCAGTCATGTACTTCGGGCTCGGCCTGCTGGCGGCCGGGCTGCTGGCGCTGCTGGTGACCCCGGCGATATGGCGGCGGGCGATGCGGCTCGCCCGCGCCCGCATCGAGGCCGCGGTGCCGCTGACCCGCGCCGAGATCAATGCCGAAAAGGACCACTTGCGCGCCGGATTCGCCGTGGCCAACCGGCGGCTGGAAGTCGACATCGGCCGCCTCAACGACAAGCTCGCCGGGCAGGTCCTCGAGGTCGACCGCAGACGCGGCGAGATAACCTCGCTCAACCGGCGTCAGGCCGAACTCACCGGCAACATCGCCGGTCTGGAGGCCCGGGTCGGCGAACTTGCCGGCGCCCTTGGCGCCGCCGAGGCGAAGCTCAGCGCCGCCCATGCCGAACTCCTGTTGCGGGACGAGCGGATCGCCGAACACGCTGCCGCCCTCGCCGATATGCAGTCACGGCTGGTGAACAGCGAGCAGCTCGGCGAAGAACAGCGGCTCGAACTGGTTGCCCGGGCCACCACCATCGCCAACCTCAACGATCGGCTGTCGGAAGCCGGAGCGGCCGAAGTGACAGGCATCAGCGACCGCGACCGGCTGGTCGCCGAGATCGCCGCCGAGCGGCAACGCGTGGCCGCCGAACGCCAGCGGACGGAGGGTCTGGAGGCGAGCCTTGCCGCCTTGCGCAGCGAACGGAGCGAACATCTCGCCGAACTCGCGCGTAGCGCCGACGAACTGACGGCGCTCAAGTCCGCCGTGGCCGGGCGACCGGTCGGTGCAGGCGCGGGCGCCGATGGCGAACGCGAGCGTCACGCAGCCGAACTGGACGCGCTCAACGCGACGTTGGCCGCCGAACGGCAGGCGCGGCAGGCACTTTCGACCGACATGAAAACGCTGGAGGCGGAGCGCGGCCGCGTGGTCGCCGATCTTGCCCGCCGCCGCGAGGAGGTCGCGACCCTCAACGCGGAGCTGTTCGCCCACACCCGCCGTCACCAGGCGCTGGAGAGGCAGGTGGACGAGGCGGAAGCGGCGCTGGTCGAAGCCAAGGCGGAGATGGCCAGCATGGCCATCAAGGGCGAAGCCGGCACAATCGGCGACGGCGACAACCTGAACAAGGCCCTCGCGGCCACCGAGACGGAGAAGCAGGCGCTGGCAGAGCGGCTCGCCGCGCTGGAGGAGGCGCACGCGGCGCTCAGCGCCGAGAACACCGAACTTCGCCGGGTCGCCGGCGCCGAATGGGAAAGCGACCGCCAGCAGAACGAGCGGCTGCGTGAACGCCTGAACGAAATCGCGACCAATGTCGTCCGCCTCACCCAGACGATGGCGACCAGATACCCGAGCCTCGTCGCCAGCGACGACACCAAAGGGTCCGCGCCGCAGCCCGCCTCACCCGACGGCCAGCCCGCGACCGAGCAACCGGCAGCGGGGCCACGTGGCGAGCCAGGACAACGGGCAGAAGGCGGCACGCTGGTGGAACGGCTGCGGGCGCTGCAGCAGATCGGCGGGGTCCGTCACTGACCGCCGCGGCCCTCGGCCGCGACCACGCCTCTTTCGCGAACGCAACGAGCCGGCAGCTGCGGGCAGCGCCTACCTCATGAACGGATCGAGATAGCGGTTGCGCATCTTCTCGCCGGCCATGCAATCTGTGCGCGGCGGCGGATTCAGCGTGTCGGCCGCCGGCATCAGGTGCGGCGGCAGCCCCGCGATCTCCAATACCAGCTTGCGGCGAATGGCGGCCTCGAAACGATCGACGCTGTCGACGGTGAGCATGAAGGCGCCGGGTCCGCCGATAACGCAATCCTGGTAGTACACGTCGAGATCCGAGACCTGACCAAAGCTGCCGACATCGCTCGGGTGGATCAGGATCGGCAATCCATTGATGGTGATGCCTTCCTTGACCAACTGGTCGCGAGCGGGTGCCACCGGCAAGCCGTCGTTGTTGGGGCCATCGCCGGAGACGTCGACCGTCTGGCGGGTGCCCTCGAACCCATTGTCGGAAAACTGGCCGGAGGCGAACATGAGGCTGCCGGAGATCGACGTTCCCCGCTCGCGGGTGATCGGGGCCGCCGCAAGCTCATCGGCAAAAGCCTCCGCGTCCTGGCTGCTGGAGATGACCCGCCAGGGAATGAGTATCTGCTGGAAAAAGGCGCCGGACCATTCGACGTAGGTCACCGCAATGCTGCCAATGACGCCCTGCCTGATCGCGTCTATCACTTCCGGATTGCGAAAGGCGGCGACGTAGCCGTCCCTCTGCACCTGCAATTCGCCGTAATCCATCGAGCGCGAAACGTCGACGGCCAGCACGAGTTCGAGATCGACAGGCGCATCGGCTGCCCTCGCCTGCGGTGGCGCCAGCATGGGCAGAGCCGCAACCAGCGGCACCCACGCGAGTTTTCCTGCCCGGCCCATGCGATGACCTCCAGCGCGCGTTTCCGACAGTGACCGAATGGCGGGCGGCGGCGATGGGATGCATGCCACCGGCCGGTGGCTCAACTGTAAGCGGAAAATTGCGGCGCCTTCAACGACTCAATATGGCGTTCTTCGGGCGATCGCCGCGGGCGACATGGATTGCGCGGCGGCCCGAAATCGAGAATCATCGCACCGCCCGATGGGGGACATCGAAAAAAAATGGGAGTGAAGCGATGAAGATCGTACCGGTGCTGGCCGCTGTGGCGTCGATCGCCCTCGCCGGACCAGCTTCAGCCTTCGAGATTTCCAGCCCTGCCATCGGCAGCGACAACACGTTTCCGCTGAAATACACGGCCAACGGCTTCGGCTGCAGCGGCGGCAACGTATCGCTGCCGCTCGAATGGAAAGACGTGCCGGCCGGCGCCAAAAGCCTGGCGCTGACCATGTTCGACCCGGATGCGCCGACCGGCAGCGGTTTCTGGCATTGGGTGGTGGCCAACCTGCCGCCATCGACCACCAGTCTGCCGGAGGGCGCCGGTGATGCCGCCAACCCGAAGCTGCCGGCGGGCACGGTGCAGGCGCGCGGCGACGCCGGCGTTTCCGGCTACTTCGGCCCCTGCCCACCGGCGGGCGACCCGCCGCACCACTACGTCATCACCCTTTTCGCGGTGGACACCGACAAGCTCGACGTCGATTCCAACGCCTCGGGCGCAGTGGTCGGCTTCAACCTGCATTTCCACACGATCGACAAGGCGAGTGTCACCTACCTTTACGGGCGGTGACGACCAATCGGCGGACGCGCGGGCGGCTGGTCGTCGTCGGGCCTCCACGCGTCTGGCCGCCGCGCGGCTGCACAACGAACGCGCCCGCAGTGGTTTCCCCGGCGGCGGCGGGCGCCTATCCTGCGAATCGGGTGCAGTCCCGCACATGCCAGCGAGGTGAAGGTGATCAGGATGTTTCGTTGTGGGTGGCTTGCGCTCGCGCTTGCCGCGTTTTCCCTTGCCTCGGCCGCGGCCCAGCCGCAGCCGCCAGCTCCGGCCCAGGCCCCGTCTGCGCCGCAGCAGGCACCGCCACCCGACAACTGGGCCAGCGGCTGCACCACATCGGCACGGGGCTCCCCGCTCGACTGCTCGATCGTGCAGCGCGCGATCGAGTCGCGCACCGGCCAGTTGGTGGCGATGGTCCGCATCCGCATTCCGCCGGACGCCAAGAACCCGGTCATGCTGGTGCAGATGCCGCTCGGGGTCTACCTGCCCGGAAAGCTTTCGATGAACATCGACGGCGCGGATGCCGGCTCGATCGACTTTCAGACCTGCGACCAGGCCGGCTGCTACGCCGGCACGCCGATCTCCGACGCCTTTCTGAGCACCATGATGAAGGGCCAGACCCTCAATCTGACCGTCCAGGACCAGCAGCATAAGCCGCAGACTGTGCCGATCACGCTCATCGGATTCGGCAAAGCGTACGGCAACATCCAGTAGCGCCCGGTCACTCAACTCCCGGAGCGACGCTCCGGCGGCGCCTTAGACAACGGGGCCCCGCCCACACGGCGGCCGGTGCTCCCGCAAGTCGGAGAGCACCGGCCGCCACGCTATCAGAACACGCTGCCTCCTTGCGTCCTACTGAACCGGCGCCTGACCAGCCGCCCCAGCCGGCCCCGGAGGCCCTGCAGGTCCTGCAGGCCCTGCAGGCCCTTGCGGACCGGGCTCGCCCTTCGGTCCCTGTGGACCAGCCGGACCCTGCGTGCCCGTTTCCCCCTTCGGTCCCTGCGGACCAGGCGGACCTTGCGGACCGGGCACGCCGGCGGCTCCTGGCGTGCCCTCGGAACCCGGAGGACCGGCCGCTCCCTGAGGACCTGCCGGTCCAGCAGGACCCGGCGTGGCCTGCACGCTGGCCATGGCGTCGCTCAGGCGCGCGTTCGTCACGCCGCCGAACATGGTCAGGACCTGGCCGCCGCTGACGGCGTTCCATATCCACAGCAACAAGAACAAAACGATGCCGGCTATGAACCCCGGCACAAACTTATCCCTCCACCAGTACATTCCGATGCCTCCTCCCGATCGAGGCGATCCCGTCGGCCATTCGCCGACTGATTCGCCGCCGCCCATGGTCCACAAGAACGTGTCCAAACTCGGAACGCAGGTTGGGGCGACGGAAGGAGCCGCGGCGCCGCTGAAGTTCGGCGCGATCACTGCTCGTCGTTTTCTTCAAGGCATTGGCGATGAAAATCGCAGATCGTATCCAGCGCCCGCAAAGTGGCTAACATCCTGCCGATTCGTTCTGCCGGCGAGATGGCCGCGGGCTGACGCGAGCCAGCTGTCGGCAAACGATATCGTATCGACCCCGGGGACGTGACCATGGCGCGTTTGGCAGTGATCGGCACGGGCGACATTGGACGTCGCCACATCCAGGCAATACGGGAGGTCCCCGGCAGTGAAGTCGCCGCGGTCGTCGAGCCCGGTCCGACCGGGCCGGAGATCGCGGCGCAGGCCGGAGTGCCGCATTTTTCCGACATCGATGCGTTACTGCGGGGCCCGAAGCCTGACGGGTGCATCGTCGCTACGCCGAACCGGACGCACGTCCCGATCGCGCTGACGTGCATCGAAGCGGGCATTCCGGTACTGGTCGAGAAGCCGATCTCCGACACGGTCGAAAGCGCCGACCGATTGGCCGACCGGGCCGAGGCCGCGAACGTCGCGGTGCTCGTCGGGCACCACCGCCGCCACAACACGCTCGTACAGGAAGCACGCCGCGTGGTGAAGGACGGCACGCTTGGGGCGCTCACCGCGGTGCAGGCAACCTTCCTCGTCCGCAAGCCCGACGAGTACTACGACGTCGCCTGGCGCCGCCAGGTCGGCGGCGGACCGATCCTGATCAATCTCATCCACGACATCGACAATCTTCGCTACATCGCCGGCGAGATCATCGCCGTGCAAGGGCTCGTCTCCAATCGCCGCCGCGGCAACGAGGTGGAAGACACGGCCGCGGTGATCGTCGCATTCGAAAGCGGCGCAGTTGGCACGATCGTGCTTTCCGATACGACGCCGTCACCGTGGAGCTGGGACCTCACGTCGGGCGAACGCACGTCCTACACGTTCCCCAAGACGGCGGCCGACTGCTACTACTTCGCGGGCACCGAGGGCTCGTTGGCGGTTCCCTCCATGCGTTTGTGGCGTCCTGCCGGCAAGCCGAGCTGGCTGCTGCCGATGCGTGAGGAGCGACTGCAGGTGGAGGAGAGCGACCCTGCCACGCGGCAAATCGCGCACTTCGCCGATGTGATCGCCGGCCGGGCGGCGCCGATCATCACTGCCCGTGACGGCGCCCGTACCCTCGAAGTCACTCTCGCCGTCGGCGAGGCCGCCCGGCGCGGCAGCGCGGTGCGTCTCGCCCCGGGGTAGCCGCTGAATTCAGTCCGGCGCGATCGGCGTCCAGCCATTGCCGCTGCGTGCCACGTCGATGACCTGCTGGCGGGTCCACCCGTCGCGGAAGGTGGGACAGCCGGAATATCCCGTGCCACGATTGTCGTCTACAAAGTCGAATGGCGCGCAGCAAAGCCAGTGTCGTGGTTATCGGGGCGGGTCCGGTGGGCCTGGTGGCCGCGCTGCGGCTCGCGGAAGCGAAGATTCCTGTCACCGTCGTCGAGGCGGAGGCGGCGGTGCAGCAGGACCTCCGCGCCTCCACCTGGCATCCGCCCACGCTCGACATGCTGGACCAGCACGGTTTGGCAGACCCGCTCATCGCCCAAGGCCTGATCACCCGGACCTGGCAGGTACGCCTTCATAACACCGGCGAGCGCGCCGAGTTCGATCTCGGCGTCCTGCACGAGGACACCCGCCATCCCTATCGGCTGCAATGCGAGCAGTACCGGCTCGGTCACCTGATCGTTGCGCGGCTGCAGGCCAATCCGTACGTGGAATTGTGCTTCTCGACCCGGCTGACGGACCTTCAACTGCGCGCCGACGGCGTGCGTGCAATCATCGAAGACGGCGCCGCCATCCGCACGCTGGACGCGTCCTGGCTGATCGCTGCTGACGGCGCGCGCTCGACCGTGCGCGAGCGGCTGAGTATTGCGATGGAAGGCGAGACCTATCCGGAGACCACGATCCTGGCGACGACGCGCTTTCCCTTTCACGAGCACATGCCGGGACTGTCGAACGTCAATTACGTCTGGGCGGACTGGGGCACCTACAGTCTCCTGCGCCTGCCGGACGTTTGGCGTGCAAGCCTCTATCCGGAAGACGGCGAGAGCATCGAGCAGGCGCTGACGCCCGCGGCAATCGAGCGCAAGCTGCAACGCATCGTGCCGAAGGAGGGAAGCTACGACGTGCTCGAGGTGCGACCGTACCGCGTCCACCGGCGGATCGTGCGCGACTACCGGCGGGGTCGGGTCGTGCTCGCCGGCGACGCCGCCCACCTCAATTCGCCGTCCGGTGGCATGGGCATGAACGGCGGCATCCACGATGCGTTCAATCTGACCGAGAAGCTCGCGGCGGTGCTGCAGGGGCGAGCCGGCGACGATCTCATCGATCTCTATGCGCGCCAGCGCCGACCGGTGGCGCTCGAAGAGATCCTCAAGCAGGCGGACCGCAACCGCGCTCGCATGCAGGAGCGCGACCCCGAGCGCCGACGGCAGGCGCTGGGCGAACTGCAGGCAATCGCCGGCGACCCGGCGCGGGCACGGGCGTACCTGCTAAGATCATCCATGATCGATGGCCTGCGGCAGGCAGCCGCTATCCACTGAGCGCCGGAAGGAAGCGCCCGCGATGGCAGTCGAATACGCGCCGAAGGGGCTGGTCGGCGTCCTGACGCCGCAGGCCAACACGACCGTCGAGCCGGAATTCGCGATCCTGCTGCCGCCGGGATACGCGATGATCAATGCCCGCATGACCAGCGACTGCGCGACGCTTAGCCAACGCATGGTGGACTATATCGACACGCTCGACGGGAGCCTCCGCCAGTTTCACAACGCGCCCGTCGACGCGGTCGCCTTCGCCTGCACCGGGGCCTCGTACCTCATCGGCCCGGACCGCGAAGACGCGATCGCGACACGGCAGTCGGAGCGGCTTGGCGTGCCGTTCGTCACCGCCGGCAAGGCAGTCATGGCCGGGCTCGACGCCCTCGGGGCAAAACGCGTTGGCCTCGTTTCCCCCTATCCGGCGGAGCTTACCCAGGCGGCGGTCTCATACTGGGAGGCGCGCGGCTGTGAGGTTGCCGCGGTCGCCAGCGCTGACCTCGATGACACCCAGTTCCACCCGATCTATTCGATCCGCGCGGGAACGGTGTCCGAGGCGCTTGCATCGCTCGACGGGAGAGACCTCGACGCGGTTGTCATGCTCGGGACCGGCATGCCGACGCTCGGGACAATCCTGGCGCGACCGCACATCGGCCGGGCGCCTGTCTTCTCCTGCATGCTGGCGCTGGCATGGGCGACGGTCGGCGCGATTGCGCGCCGACCGCCATCGGCGGACGATCTCCGCGACTGGATCGCCGGCTCGGGCTGGCGCCGGCGGTATGCCGAACGCTTGGGCGGGTGATCGGCCCTACCACGGCTGTGGCGCGGCCGGCCCCTCACCCGCGTACGCCGCAAGCTCGGCGGGGACGATCGGGCGGTGGGTGGGATCCCAGTGGAAGGGCCGCTCGGCGTCCTCGTACTCGGTCGACAGCGGGCCGCCCTTGGTGCGGAAGAAATAGATGTTGCCGGTCTTGCTGCCGTAGGGGCCGTGGGCAATGTGCGGCGGCCGCCAGAAATACGCGCCCGGCCGCATGACGCCGAGATTGCCGTGCACCTCGCCGGCAAGCAGGTACATCTCCTCGACCACCGGATGACGCTCGGCGCGCTCGGCCCAGCGCATGCCGAGGGTGCCGAGAATCCAGCTCTGATCGCCTGTAACGGGATCGTCGTAGAGCTTCTTGCGTCCGGCCCCCGGCGGGAACTCGGGATGGAAGTTGCCGGTGTAGGGCACACGGTAGGCGTCGACGCCCTCGACCAGCCGCGCCGGGTCGGGCGCGGCGGTTGTCCCATTCGATCTGGCGGGCGCGGCGGAAAAGAACGTGAGCACGATCGCCCCGCCCTCCCCGGCCGCCATGCCGTCGCGCGCCGTGTCCGCCGGCAGGTGGGCGTAGCCTTTTTCACCGTAGGTGTGGCCGCGAACCCTGAGCGCGCCGGCGAGCACGAGGAACTCCTCGTCCACGGACAGGTGCCGCGATCCCGTCTCTCTCCATCCGGGGGGATAGCGGACGAGCAGCGACGAGGCACCCGTCGCGTCGTCGCGACTGAGGATGCGGGCTTCAACGCCCGGACGAATGGTCGCCAGAGGTTCGGCGCTCCAGGGAAGCGATTGCGACTGGATGAATTCGATGCGCGGCCGGGCCATGGAACGGTGCTCCTCAGGAAACGGATTGGTCGGAAGCGACGGCGACGGGGCTCGCCAACTCCCCGGGATAGAAGCACGCGACACGCCCGCCGCCTTCGGCCGGCGCGAGGCGCGGCTCCTCGCGGGCGCAGCGCTCGCGTGCGATCGGACACCGCGGATGAAAGGCGCAGCCGGTCGGCCGGTTGATCGGAGACGGAGGGTCGCCACGCAGAACAATGCGCTGGCGCCGGCCGGCGGGATCGGTGGTCGGCGTCGCCGACAGCAGGGCCACGGTGTACGGGTGCCGCGGCCGGCCCACGACGGCCCGGGTCGTGCCCTCCTCAACGATACGGCCGAGATACATCACGAGGATGCGGTCGGAGATCTCGTGAACCAATGCGAGGTCGTGAGCGATCAGCAGATAGCCGATCCCGGTGTCCTGCTGGATGTCGCGCATCAGGTTGACGATCTGCGCCTGGATGGAGACGTCGAGGGAAGACACCGGCTCGTCGGCGATGATCATTTGTGGGCGGAGCGCGAGCGCGCGCGCAATGGCGATCCGCTGGCGCTGGCCGCCGGAGAACTGCGACGGATAGCGATCGATAGCCTCCGGCGGCAGCCCAACCTGCTGCAGCAGCTCCGCAATGCGGGCGCGGCGCCGGCTTCTGTCGCCGAAGCCATGGGCGCTCAGCGGCTCGGCGAGAATGGCGCCGACGCGCATGCGCGGATCGAGGCTGGCGTACGGGTCCTGAAAGACCATCTGCAACCGGCGCCGCACCGGTTTCAGCGCCGCCGGCGAAAGATCAGCGATCTCTTGCCCGTCGAAGCGGATCGAACCCGCGTCGGGGCGGATCGCCCGCATCAGGACCAGCGCGAGTGTCGACTTGCCGGACCCAGACTCGCCGACCAGACCCACGGTCTCGCCGGCGGAAACGGAAAGCGAGACGCCGTCGAGGGCATGCACCCGGCCTTCGGGCGAGCCGAAGGTGACCCGCACGTCATCGGCCTCGAGCAGCGGAGTGTCGCTCATGCCATGGCTCCGGCCATGACCGGCGCGCGGAGCGGATGCCAGCAGCGCGCCAGATGATCGGGTGCGACGGCGGCAAGCCGGGGCAGCGTTTCGCAAGCCGCGTCGGCGCGCGCGCAGCGGCCGGCGAACGGGCAGCCGGCCCGTATTTCCCCCGGCCGCGGCGGCCGGCCGCGGATCGGCGCGAGGCGACCGCGCGGCCGGTCGAAACGCGGCGCTGCGTCGAGCAGGCCCTGCGTGTAGGGATGAAACGGGCGGCCGAGGATTTCGGCCATGGGCCCCTGCTCGACGATCGTGCCCTGGTAGATCACCGCCAGCCGCTTGCAGACCTCGGCGGCGACACCGAGGTCGTGGGTGATGAGGATTCCACCGGCATGGTCGGACAGGCGCTCCCGCAGGAGGTCGAGAATCTGTGCCTGGATCGTGGTGTCGAGCGCAGTGGTCGGCTCGTCGGCGATGATAACGGCGGGGTGATTGATCAGCGCCAGCGCGATCATCACCCGCTGCCTGAGGCCACCGGAGAGCTGGTGGGGATAGGCCTTCATCCGCGCTTCAGGCGATGGAATACCCACCGAACGAAGCGCGGCGACGCCTGCCTGGAAGGCAGCCGCCGGGTCGAGCCCCTGGTGCCGGCGGACGCTCTCGGTGAGCAACGAGCCGACGCTGCGGACCGGGTTCAGCCCGGTCATGGGGTCCTGGAAGATCATGCCGACGGCGGAGCCGCGGAGCCGCCGCCACGCGCTTTGCGACAGGCCGAGAACGTCCCGGCCGAGCAGCGCGATGCGCCCGGTGATCCGCTCGCCGGGAATACCGGTCAGCCCCAACACTGCCAGCGACAGCATCGACTTGCCCGACCCGGATTCGCCAACGAGGCCGAGAATCTCGCCACGCCGCACCGTGAGATCGACCCGGTCAAGTGCGAGAAACCTGCGTCCGTCCGCCAGCGGCAGGTCGACGGTCAGCCCTTCGATGTCGAGAACGATCTCGGAAGCGGCGGCCACGGGCACCCTCAAGCGACCGAGCGGCTGAGACGGCGCGAGCGCAGGGCAATGCCGTCGCCGATCAGATTGAACGCCACCGCGGCGAGCACGATCATGCCCGCCGGCGCCAGCATCATCCACGGCGCCTCGACCAGGAACTGGCGGCTTTCCGACAACATGTTGCCCCAGCTCGACGCGGTCAGCGGCACACCGAGGCCGAGAAAACTGAGTGCGCTCTCGGCGATCAGCATGTCGGCGAAGGTAAGGGCGAACATCACCAGCAGGGTCGGACGTACCGCCGGCAGCACGTGCACCGCTACGGTGCGGGTGAGACCGACGCCGACCAGCTCGGCGGCGCGCACGTAGTCGCGTTTCATGACGCTGAGGGCCTCGGCATAGACCACGCGCGCCGCGATCGGCCAGCTGGCGAGGCCCAGCGTTACCGCGAGGGGCCAGAAGCCCCTGCCCACCAGTGCAATGACCGTCACCGCGATCACCAGGGTCGGAAAGGCGATGACGGTGTCGACCAGGTGCTGAACCACCCGGCGCGTGAGGCCCGGACGTGCCCCGGCGGTGAGACCGGCGAGCGTGCCGACCGCCACCGAGATGACGGTGGCGACAAACGAGATGCCGAGCGACCACGGCATGCCGGCTATCAGCCGGGCAAAGACGGATCGGCCCAGCTCGTCGCTGCCGAGGAGAAATCCATCCGTGAAAGGCGGCTTGAAGCGCAGCAACAGGCTGCCGGTCGTTGCCTGCGACAGCGGGACGAGGCCGACCGCTGCTGTGCCGAGCACCAGCGCGGCGACAATGACGAGCCCGACACCCAGCATCCAGTTGGCGCCCACCGACCACGGAAAGGCGCGCGAGCGCGGCAGCAGGCCCGGCGCCAGCGCGTCGGTCTCACCCGCCGTCATGCGCGCTGATCCCTCAGCCGCGGATCGATCAGGCGGAAAAGGACGTCGGTCCCGGCGTTCACTGCGAACACCAGCCCGGCGATGACGAACACGGCGGCCTGAACGATCGGGAAGTCGAGACGTTCGACCGACTGGATCAGGAGCTGGCCGAACCCCGGCCAGGCGAAGATCCATTCGGTGACCAGCGCGCCCGACATGAGAAACGCGAATTGCGTGCCGATGAGCGCTGTCGCACCGAGGAGTGCGTTGGGAAGGGCGTGGCGCAATACAACTTCGCGCGTCGTCGCGCCGCTGGCGCGTGCGGTGCGGATGTAATCCTCCCGCATCGCCTCGGTGACATTGGTGGCGACGACCCGGACGAGCTTGGGAACAAGGAAGGCGGCCAGCGTCAGCGTCGGCAGGACCCAACTCAGAAGGCCGCGATTGCCGATCGAGGGCAGCAGGCGGAGCTCGACGGCGAAAAGCTGGATCAGCAGCAGCCCGACGATGTAGCCGGGCATGCCCTGCAGGATAAACACAACCGTGTTGCCGACCTTGCGCGATGGGGCGTCGGGTCGCGCGCCGAGCCAGGCGCCGATCGGGATGGCCAAAGCCGCGGTGACGACGAGCGCCAGCAACGCCAGGGTGAGCGTGCTGCCCAGCCGCTCGAGGACGGCGCCCACTGCGCTTTGCTGGCTTTGCAGCGAAACGCCGAAATTCAGTGTCGCGACGTCGCCAACGTAACGCACGTATTGGAGGATCAATGGATCGTCGAGCCGATAGAAGTGCCGGATCGCCGCGACCTGCTGTGGCGTGGCATCCTCGCCGGCAAGCACGGCGGCGGGATCGCCGGAAAGGCGCAAGAGAAAGAAGAGAAGCGTCGTGATCGCGAACAACAGGATCAGCAGCTCGATCACTCGCTTGCGCAGTGCCCGGCCGATGCCGGCCAGCCGGATCATGGCTGCTGTCCGACCACTTCGACCAGTTCGCCCGCTGCGCCCCGCACGACTTCCAGCGCTCTCCCCCGATAGGGCCACTCGGCCGGGCCGGCGGGACCCTTGGCGGGACCGGCGAAGGTCATCATGGCGACGCCCGCGGGAAGGCCACTCGCCCGCGGCCGCGCCGGCGTTCCCACCGGGTAGGCGTCGATCTCCAGCAGGCAATTACCGGCCAACTGTTGCGAGGAAATCCGCACCATCTCGCCTTCCGCCAGACCGAGTTGCTTCGTCAGCGCCGGAACCACGACCGGGCGGTCGGTGACACGGCGGGTGCCGTAGCCCGCCTCGTAGAAATGACGCGCTGCCTCGAGGTCGGCCGTCGCCAATACGGCGATGAAGCATCCCTCGACCGGCCGCTCGGCGCGCCTCACCTCAAACGGTCCCTCATAGGCCCGAACGTCGGTGACATAGATCACCTCGCCGTCCGGTCCGGCGAACTGGGCGGCCCGAATCTGCGGATTGCTGCCGAGCGGTCGCGGCGGACTGATGACGCGGAAGCCGGCCTTGCTCATCTTCGCCGCCCGCCCATCGACGTCGATGACGGAAATTTCGGTCGCCCCCCAGCCAAGGCTGGCGAGCGGCAAGGCGTCGGGAGGCGGGTCTGGCACATCCACCAGTCGCAGCCCGCCAAGCCCTTCGTCGGATGACGCAAGGCCAATCCAGCGGGCGCCGGTCAGGTCGGGCGCGCCCCACGCGGTGGCGATTTCGTCAGGAATCCGCCCGGATTCGATGACGGTCAGGCCGAGTCCGGCCCGGTAGGTCCGCTCCGCCTTGTCGATGTCGGCGGTGACCAATGTCGCAGCCAGGATCGGCCCGAGGCTCATGTCTGAGTGAGACAATGCAACGGCTGAAGGACGGGCGAACGGATCATCATGTCAATTGGATCAACGTCCGCAAACGTACTAATCTTAGGACAGCCTGTCCACGCAATTGCCTGTCGCGCGGTCCGGCAGGTCGAATCCCTCGCCTTGGGACAACCCGGGACACCGTTCCATGAACATCGCGCAGTCACGTCGCACCACGATCGAGCCACCGCCCAAGCTGGATACACTCCTCGCGTGGGCGCCAGAACACCGGCCAAGGGTGGCGGCGCTGCTGGCGCTCCGCCGGTACTGGATGGGCGACCTGTTCAGCCGGTTGCGTGCCGAATATGAGGAGCGCATCGCCGGCGGCAATCCGCCGGTCGATTTCATCTCCGCCGAGCCGCTGGTGCAGGAGTTGCCAAGCGCGCGGCGGATGCAATGGCTGCATCGCTATATCCAGGACGCCAATTGGCGTTTGTGCCGCGAACTGGCGGATTCCCGCCTCGACGAGATCGCGGCCGCGATCGAGCCGCACCCCGACGACCTGGGCACGGTCGAGATGAAGCCCAAGCTCGACTACCCCGGATACTACGAGTTCGACTTCCACCGCCAGGAGGCCGGCATCTGGCGCGGGCTCTCCGGCGCGGTGATCTACCTGCTCGGCGCGCGCATCGTACACAAGGGCAACAACGACGATTTCCAGCTCCACGACCAGTTCGTGGCGGACATCCCTCCGCTTCCTTCCGGGAAGGCAGCGCCGGCCGACGTGCTCGACATCGGCTGCGGGTTCGGCAAGACCACGTTCTCGCTGAAGAAAGCGTGGCCGGAAGCGGACGTCCATGGCATCGACCTCGCCGAGCCGTGCCTGCGGCTTGGCCGCCGGATGGCAACGGAGCGCGGGTTGGCGATCCACTGGCGTCAGGGCGACATGGAGAAGCTGCCCTATCCCGACGCAAGCTTCGACCTCGCCACCATCACGATGGTGCTGCACGAGCTGCCGAAGGCGGCGATCGCTGCGTCCATGCGCGAGGCGGCGCGCGTGCTGCGCCCCGGCGGGCAACTGGTCATTCTCGAAAACCGTCTGCTCGACGACGATCCGTTCCGCAACGTGCTGTTGAAGTGGTACAGCGAGATCATCGACGAACCGTATTCGATCCCCTTCCGCATGCTGGACCTGCCCGGCATGTGCAAGGCCGAAGGCTTCGCCCAGGTCGAGGCGCGCAAATGGTACCTCGCCAACGCCGGCGGGCCGGAGGCGGAAGCCGATCCGCGGCGCTGGTGCACGCCCTGGCGCATGACGATCGCCAAGATGGGAGCCGCCTGATGAGCTACCTGCCACCCCGCTCCGCCGAGCTTGCCGTGCGCGACCTGCTGGACGGACGCGACGTCGACGAAGTCTCGCGCCTCGTCCACAACCTGATCGTCGAGCTGACCACCCTGACGATACGGGTAGAGGCCCTGGAGGCCAGGGTCGCCGGCAGTCCGGCCGTGCAGGCCGATCCGACCGCTACCGCCGCCGCACTGGTCAAGCGGATGGTGGGTTAGGGCAGGAACCGCGCGGGCGAAAAAGGAAGGGGGCGCCAATGCGCCCCCTCGATTTTTTGCGTCCGACGAGTGCCTATTTCGAAACTGTCACGCCCTCGTAGTAGACGACGCGGTTGACATACTTGAGGCCGCTCACCTTCGGGCTGTAGGCCTGCAGGTCGATCTGCTCGACCAGCCAGATCGCCGGCAGCACTTCATTCGTCTTCTCGTGCAGCTTGTGGAGCAATTCCTCCCGTTTGGCGGGATCGAACTCCTTGAAGGTCGCGTCGACGAACGGCGTCATAGACTCGTCGCAGAAGAACGGGCTCGACTTCATGCAGCTCATGTACGTGTACGGCCGGATCGAATCCATGTACGGGGAGGTGTTCCATGACGACCCGAACATTTCACCCGGCCAGGTGCCCTTCAGGTAGTACTGGAGCCACTCGGGGAAGGTGATCTGGCGGAGATCGACGTCGATGCCGACCGCTTTCAGGTCCTGCGCGGCCTGCTGGTAGATTTCACTGTCGGCGGGGAAGCTGCCGACCACCACGTCGGCGGCCACCTTGAACCCGTCGGGATAGCCGGCATCGGCCAGAAGCTGCTTCGCCTTCGCCGGATCAGTCGGATATGGCGGGATGCTCGTGTCATAGCCGAAAGCGGCCGGCGTGCCGCCCTGGCCGGCGGGGGCGCCCTTGCCGGCCAGCAGCACGTCGGCGATCGCCTTGCGATTCACCGCCAGATTGGCCGCCTCGCGAACGCGGACATCATTGAACGGGCTATCCGGATGCTGGACGTTGGCGAAGGCCAGCGACATCACTTGCGGCGCCGGTGTAACGCTCACGGTCATGCCGGCCGATTCCAGCTGGCCGACGTTATCCGGCGAGTATCCAAAGCCGACGTCGATCTGCCCGGAGAGCAGCGCCTGCAGGCGTGCGGCACGCTCCGGCAGGGAGATGACCTCGAGGCTGCCGATCTTCGGTGCCCGCCATGAGCCGGTGTCGGCCGACAGTTCCGCCGCGTTGGCCGACCAGCTATCCAGCTTGAATGAGCCGGTGCCGACCGGCGCGGCCGCAAATCCGTCCGGGCCGAGCTTCTGCCAGGCAGCCGGCGCGACCATGTAGACCAGCGCCATCTTGTTGGGCAGCACCGGATCCGGCCCACCGGTCTGGATGACGACGGTGTAATCGTCCTTCCTGGTGGCGGTCACCCCGCGCAACTCGCCACCAACGGCGGTGGCCTTGCCGGCATCGGATTTCAAATAGTCGAAAGCGTTGACGACCGCGTCGGCGTTGAAAGCCTCGCCGTTGGAGAACTTGATGTCCTTGCGGAGCGTGAACTCCCAATGGGTCGGATCGATGTTCTTCCAGCTTTCGGCGAGGATCGGCGTCGCCTTGCCGGCGGCATCTATCCGCACCAGCGGATCAAAGATCGCGTCCCAAACGAAGATCGATGGCGTGCCGATGCCCGTATAGGGATTGCCCTTGCCGGGAGGCAGCCCCCACGAGCCAACGGTCAGGTCCGCGGCAGTTGCCGGGGCCGGCACACCCGCCGGCGACAATGCTATTGCCGCCAGAAGGGCGAGGCCTCCGACGCTGAACCTTTTCCTCATGATCTTGCCCTCCACCAAGCGCCGTTTTTCAAGGCTTTTGATGAGAAACTGTCACATAAACAGGACCGGTTTACAATGGCGATCCGATCCACCGGTTCAGACCGCGACCCGGGCGAGGACTTCGGCAATGGTCGCGGTTCGGCAGACCGTTGCCAATCCACGGATGGCCGCCTCGTGGACGTCGTCGGAGAATGCCGCACAGCCGTCGGCGAGGACGGTGGTGTCGAACTCGCGCACGTGAGCATCGCGGACGGTCGTGGCCACGCCACCATTGGTGACGATGCCGCCGACGATCAGGCGGCCGACCCCGAGCTTGCGCAGCACCCACTCCAGCCGGCTCATGTAGAAGGCCGAATAGGCGACCTTCTCGATCTTTACGTCCACCGGCGCCAGTTCATCGACGATGTCGTGGCCCCACGACCCGGGCGCGAAATCGCCTTTAGCGAGAAACGGCCGGAGCTGCTTGAGGTGCGGGCTGACGATCGGCTGGCCATCGCGGCCGGGCACCAACGTGAATTGAGTAAGGACGGTGACGACACCGAGCCCGGCAAGCTTGTCCTTCAGCGGCTTGAGGCGTCCGGGAAGTGCTGCGATCGACGGGGAAGTGTGTCCGGCGCGGCCGTAGGCACCTTCGGGGTGAATGAAGTCGTTCTGCAGGTCGATGAGCAGCAACGCGGTCTCGGCCGGAACGATCGGCGACGCGCTCACGCCGCACCCCTTCGTTCAATCACCACGTTGCCGAGATCATCGACCCGGCCGATGAGGTCCGGCTCGATGACGATCGTGGCATCGGGCTGTTCCAGGATTGCCGGTCCTTCGACGACCGCGCCGACCGGTAGCGCGAGGCGGCGATAGATCGCCGTCCTCATCCAGCCGCCATCGAACCAGACCGGGCGTTCGCCATCCTTGGCGCCGGTCCCTGTATTTCCGGCCGGTCGGAGCGCCGCCATGTCGAACCGCGGCCGCCGCCCGACCGCAGCCGTACGCAGCGAGACGACGCGCATGGGAATGCCCGAAAGCAACTGGCTGAAGCTCGCCCGGTAGGCGCTTTCGAACGCCCTTCCGATCATGGCTTCGTCGACGCCGGTTGTCGTGGCGCCGGGAGCGAGCACGCAGGGAAGCGGCACCGACACGGTATGGGTCTGGCCGACATAGTGCATGTCGAGCTCGAACAGGATATCCACACTGGTGAAGGCCACGCCCGCTTTTTCTATGACGGCGGTCGCCTCGCTCGCCGAGGCGATCATGCGCTGATCGAGGGATGCCGCATCGAGCCCGTCGAGCATCAGATTGACCGTCTGGACGCTGTCGTGCCGCATGTCGGCCATGACGCAGCCCATGGCGCTGGTGACGCCGGGGAAACGGGGAACCAGCCCACGGGCAAGACCGACTTCCTTGATCAGCGCGCCAACGTGCAGCGCGCCGCCGCCGCCGAACGGCATGACTATGAACCGGGTCGGGTCGTGGCCTCGCTCGATGCTGACCAGTCGGATGGCACCGGCCATCCTGGCGTTCGCCACCGTGACGATGGCCTCCGCCGCCGCCATCACGTCGAGACCGAGCGGGTGAGCGACCGCGCGCTCGATCGCGGCGCGCGAAGCCTCCGTATCCAGCCGCTCGAGCTTGCCGCCGATCGGACGCCCGGCGTTGATACGCCCGAGCACCAGATTGGCGTCGGTGAGCGTCGGGCGGTCGCCGCCCTGGCCGTAGCACGCGGGGCCCGGCACCGAACCGGCGCTTTCGGGCCCGACCTGGAGCAATCCGCCGCGATCCACCGAGGCGATAGAGCCGCCGCCTGCGCCAATGGTGGTGATCTCGATCATCGGGGTGCGGATCACCAGGCCGAAATCGATGGTCGATTGTGCGGCCAGCGCCGGTTTGCCGTCGGCGATCAGCGAAACATCGAACGAGGTGCCGCCGAGGTCGCAGGTGATGACGTTGGCGCAGCCCGCCGCTTCGGCGATCCGCGCGCCGGCGATCACACCGGCCGCGGGGCCCGACAGGGCCGTGCGCACCGGCAGACGGCGCGCGGTCTCGACGGACATGACGCCGCCGTTCGACTGGACGATGTGAAGCCGCCCGTCGAAGCCGGCCGATACGAGGCGCTGTTCGATCTTGGTGAGATACGCGCCGACCACCGTCTGCAGGTACGCGTTGAGCGCGGTCGTCGACGCCCGCTCGAACTCCCGGATCTCGGGCAGGACTTCGGACGAACCGACCACGTGCTCGTTCGGCCACACCGACCGCACGGCGGCAACCGCCTGTCGCTCGTGGTCGGGGTTGGCGTAGGCGTTGATAAAGATCACCGCCACCGCCTGCGCGCCACGCGCGAGCAGCGTTGCTGTGGCTTCGCGAACCTCGGCGAGGTCGAGGCCCACGTGAATCGAACCGTCGGCAAGGGTGCGTTCGTTCACCTCGAGGCGAAGATCCCGCTCGACGATCGGCGTGAAATCGCCGGTCAGCCCCCAGGTGTTGCGGCGGTCGCGCCGCCGCATCTCCAGCACGTCGCGGAAACCGCGGGTGGTGATGACGCCGACGCGGGCGCCCTTGCGCTCGAGCAGCGCGTTGGTACCGACAGTTGTCCCGTGAACGATGGTGGCCACATCGGCGAGTGCCCCGCCCTCGCCCGTCAGGCCCTCCAGGAATCCGACCGCCTCGTCGCCGCGGGTGGAGGGTACCTTGGCGACGCGAAAAACGCCGGTCGCCTCATCGAAGAAGAACAGGTCGGTGAAGGTGCCGCCGACATCGACACCGACAATCGTGCTGCCGCGTTGGGTCATGCGCCCGTCGCGGCGTCTCGCGCGAGGCTCGTGGCCGCAACATCCACGCCACCATCGGCCCCGAAAACCACGCCGTAGCGCGCCAGCGCGGCATCTGCGCTCACGTAGGCCAGCCGCACATCGCGTGCGACCCGCTCCGGGTCGCGGGCCATCGGGTCTCCCCAGCCACCGCCGCCGGGAGACTCGATGCGGATCCGCCAGCCGTTTTCGATATGCACGCCGGTGATCTTGGAGACCATCGGCGGCGACGCCTCGCCTGTCCTCGTTTGATAATAGAACCGGTTCAGCGCGGCGGCCTCGCCGCCGTTGACGCCGCGCGGGGGGTACTTGCCGCGCTCACCGAGCAGGTTGACGTTCGCGCCCTCGGGGCTCAACGCCTCGACCTCGTAGATCGCGCCCAGACCGCCGCGGTGCGTTCCGGGCCCGGCGCTGTCGGTTCTCAGCGCCCATTGGGTGAAGATCACAGGGTTCGCCGCTTCCAGAATCTCGACCGGCGGGATCGTGGCCATCGAGATCGGGTTGTTGCCGTGGTTCAGCCCGTCGCTCGCCGCCGAACCGCCAAGCCCGCCGCCGAAGAAACAAAAGAGCACCCACTGACTGCCGTCCGAACGGTGGCCGGACATCGACAGCGCGTTGATCGTGGCGAAGGGATTGCCGATCGCGCGCTCCGGTGCCGCCTGGGCGACGGCACCGAAGACGGTGTCGATCACCCGGAGGATCGTCTCGGTGTAGCCCGCCACCGGCTTCGGCGGGACGGCCGCCAGAATGGTTCCATCGGGGACGACGAATTCGATGGGCCGCAGACAACCGGCATTGGCCGGAACTTCGGTGAAGAGGTGCTTGATGGCGACGTAGCAGCAGGCGATCGTGGTGGAACGCGAAATGTTGATGGGCCCCCGGCACGGCGGCGCCGATCGCGAGAAGTCGAGGACCATGCGGTCGCCCTTCACGGTGAGATCGAGCGCAACGGGAAGGGGCTCGTCCGTGATCCCGTCGTTGTCGAGGTAATCGTCGCAGCGGTAGGTGCCATCCGGCAGGGAAGCGATCCGCTCGCGCATCAGCGTCTCGGCGCGGTCGGAGAGTGCGTCGAGCGCCGCCTTGACGGTGGCGTCGCCATAGTCGTCGAGCAACTGATGCAGCCGTCTTTCGCCGAGATCGAGCGCGTTGATCTGGCCCTTCAGGTCGCCGTAGTTGGAGCGCGGCACCCGGCTGTTGGAGGCCAGGATGTCGACGATGTCCTGACGCAACGCCTTCTTTTCGATCAGCTTGACCGGCGGAATCCGAAAGCCTTCCTGGAAGCTTTCGGTCGCGATCGGATTGTAGCCACCCGGCACGTTGCCGCCGACGTCGAGCCAGTGTCCTACCGAAGCCAGCCAGCAGAACACCCGATCCGAGCGAAACACCGGCCGCACCAGACGGAAATCGTTGAGGTGCGTGCCGCCATCGTAGGGGTCGTTGAAGACGTATGTGTCGCCCTCTTCCAGCCCGCCGTCGGCCCTGACCTTGTCGATCACCGCCTTGACGGCGAAGGCCATGGTGCCGACGAAGATCGGAAGGCCGGTCGATCCCTGCACCAGGGTCGCCCCGGTCTCCGCGTCGTAGAGGCCATGGCAGGCGTCGTGCGCCTCGGCGATGGTCGGGTTGAACGCGCTGCGGAAGAGGGTCGCGTCCATCTCATCGGCGATCTGCTCCAGCCGTCCCTTGAGCACCGCCAGCCTGACCGGATCGAGGATCATTCGTCATCCTCGTCGCGATCGACAGGCGCTTCTCCAGAGTAATGAACTCCCAGCGCCAGCATTTCGGGCGTGCCAATCACGTCGTTCAACTGGTTGAAGTCGAACATGCGATCGCGGAACGGCTCGTTCGAACCGTGCCTGGCAAGCGACGCGTAGTAATCGCGGGCGCAACGCGCAAGCGCCCGGACGACACCGCCCGGAAAGATCACCAGCGAATAGCCGATGGCCTCAAGTTGCCGGACATCGGCGGGAGGCGTCTTGCCGCCTTCGACCATGTTGGCCATCAGCGGTATCTTCTGGCCAAGGACCTCAGGAATTTTGCGCAACTGCTCGCCCGTCTGCGGCGCCTCGACGAAGAGCACGTCCGCCCCCGCCTCGACGTACCGGCCTGCCCTGTCGATGGCGGCTTCGAACCCGTCGACGCCGATCGCATCGGTGCGGGCGATAACCAGAGTGCCCGAATCAGCACGGGCATCGCAGGCGGCGGCGATCTTGCCCACCATCTCGTCCACGGCGACCAGGACCTTACCGTCCAGGTGCCCGCACCGCTTCGGCGAGGCCTGGTCCTCGAACTGCAGGGCGTTGGCTCCGGCGCGCTCGTACATGCGCGTGGTGCGCTGCACGTTGAGCGCGTTGCCGAACCCGTCGTCGGCGTCCACCACGACCGGCAGGTCGACCCGGTCGCGGATCAGGGCCATGGTTTCGGCCATCTCGGTCGCGGTCGACAAGCCGATATCCGGGCGGCCGAGGCGCGTATAGGCGACGGCCGCTCCAGACAGATAGAGCGCTTCGAAACCGGCGCGAGCCGCAAGGTTTGCCGTCAGCGCGTCGCAAATGCCGGGCGCAACAAGAATCTCGGGACGCGCCAGACGATCCCGCAAGTCCATCCGCCGGTTACCCATACCGCGCGGCCCCGTGCACCGGCTCCCAGACCAGGTCGGCGACGTTGCCGACCCGGGTCAGCTCCATCACGAAGCGATAACGGTCCGGCCGATACAGAGCCGAAAGATGCTCCACGCCGCTTCCATCCGGGGAAAACACGGTGCGGGTCAGGCTCATGAGCGCGCCGCCGACGGCCACGTCCAGCGCCTCCGCCGCAGCCGGCGTCGCCAGCGTCGCCGAGATCGTCTGCACGGCGCTGTCGACCTTGATGCCGGCGCGTTCGAACAGGGAAAGCAGCGGCTTTTCGCCCAGTTCTTCGGCCGTGTAGTGCCTGCCGATCGGCTCCGGCACGCACGTCACCAGATAGGAAAACGGCTCGTCGTCGATGCGGCGCACGCGAACCGACCGCTGCACCCGGACACCCTCGCCGAGGCGGAGCGCCAGGGAAACGTCGGGCGGCGGCGCCTGGTATCCGAACTCAAGCAGGCGAACCGAGGTCGTGCGCCCCATCTCTTCGAGATGCGACAGCAGATTTGCGAAATCGACGTTCATCGGCTGGGCCGGCTTCCGTTCAGCGACGACGGTGCCAGAGCCCGCTCGCCGGCGGATCAGGCCCAGGCGCTGGAGCTCGGCAAGCGCACGGCGCACGGTCACGCGGCTGACGCCGAACTCCTGCGTCAGCCTCAATTCACTGGGCAGCCGGTCGCCCGCCGCGAGACTGCCGGAAAGGATGGCGTCCCTCAGCAGGAGGAAAACGGTCCGCGATTTCGAGGGGTCCAGCGGTTCAGGCTGGGAGGGGGTGTTCAAAGTCGCTCTCCGGCCGACTTCGATACCCCTTGCCGGGTACGGGTCAGCTGTCTTAATTTTGATACAACTCGCTTGAGCAAGTCAAACCCATGCTGCGGCAAAGCGGATGTGAAATGAAGCCGCTCCTCCGTTCGCGGCTCACCCGCGAACGCTGCACGACCGGCTGTATACTCGCGGATGCGGCCTGGCGCGCCCCCTGGCGGCGCGATCCTTGACCGGAAAGGAGGCCATGAGCCCGCCCAAGACGCTGTTCGACAAGCTGTGGGAATCTCACATGGTCGACCTCCCCGGCGCGGCGGACGCCGGAGGGGACGGACAATCCTTGCTTTGGATCGATCGGCACTTCATTCACGAAGGCTCACATCACGCTTTCGCCAAGCTTGCCGAGCGCGGATGCGGGGTGGCCCGGCCCGACCTCACGTTCGCAGTCGCCGACCACTACGTGCCGGTGCGCGGCGCGCAACCGAGGCCGGCCTCCCCCGAGATCGACCACATGATCCACCAGCTCGAACGCAATTCGGCGGCGCATGGAATCACGCTTTTCGGGGTCGGCGATGCGCGTCAGGGAATCGTCCACGTCGTCGGGCCCGAAGAGGGGCTGACGCTGCCCGGCCTGACGATCGTGTGTGGCGACAGCCACACGTCGACGCATGGGGCGTTCGGCGCATATGCTTTCGGCATCGGCGCGTCGGAAGTCGCCCACGTGCTGGCGACTCAGACCTTGTGGCAGCGCCGGCCGAAACAGATGCGCATCACCGTCGAGGGCCGGCTGACGCCCGGCGTCGCCGCCAAGGACGTGATCCTGTCGATCGTCGCCCGAATCGGTACCGGCGGCGCGGTGGGGCACACCATCGAATACGCCGGCAGCACTATCCGTGACCTGACGATGGAAGGCCGGATGACGCTCTGCAACATGTCGATCGAGTGCGGCGCCCGCTGCGGCATGGTGGCACCGGACGAAGTGACGTTCCGCTGGATCGAGGGACGTCCGTGCGCGCCGGCCGGCAGCGATCTGGAGAAGGCCGTCGAGATCTGGACCGGTCTCGCCAGCGACCCGGCCGCCGCGATCGATCGAGAAGTGACGCTGGACGCGCGCGAGATCGCGCCGGTCGTCACCTGGGGCAACAGCCCGGAGGACGCCTTGCCGATCACCGCGAGCGTACCCGACCCGGCGAAGATCGACGATGCCGACAAGGCCCGATCGGTCTCGGATGCCCTGGAGTACATGGGACTGGTCCCCGGGCGACCGCTCGACGGCATTGCCATCGACCGGGTCTTCATCGGCTCCTGCACCAACGCGCGCATAGAGGATCTCCGCGCCGCGGCGGCCGTCCTTGCCGGGCGTCGCGCCAAGGTTCCCGGCCTCATCTCTCCGGGCTCGACGCAGGTGAAGCACCAGGCAGAGCAGGAGGGTCTCGATCTGATCTTCCGCGATGCCGGCCTGGAATGGGCAGGCGCGGGCTGCTCGATGTGCGTGGCGATGAACGGCGATGCGGTGCCACTCGGCGAACGCTGCGCCAGTACCACCAACCGCAACTTCCGCGGCCGCCAGGGTCCCGGTTCACGCACGCACCTGATGTCACCGGCGATGGTCGCCGCGGCCGCCGTCGCCGGCTGTCTGACCGACGTTCGCCCGATGCTCGCGGACCGGCCGGTAATGGAGCACCACACCTGATGCAACCATTCGCCACCGTGACGTCTCGCGCCGTCCTGCTCGATATCGCCAACGTCGATACCGACCAGCTGATCCCTGCCCGCTTCATGACCCGGCCGCGATCCCAAGGCTATGGTTCGTTCCTGCTCCATGATCTCCGCTACGATGACGAGGGACGCGAGCGGGCGGAGTTCCCGCGCATGGGCGGCGCCCGCGGCGCGGAGATACTCGTCGCGGGACGGAACTTCGGTACCGGGTCCTCGCGCGAGGCCGCGGTCTATGCCCTTTGGGACGCCGGTTTCCGCTGCGTCATTGCGCCGAGCTTCGGCGACATCTTCGCCGCCAACGCAGTCAAGAACGGCTTGCTGCCGGCGCGTGTCGCCGGGTCCGATCAGGAGCGGCTGATCCAGGCCCTTCGCGAAGACCCAGAGCGATTGGTGACCGTTCGCCTCGCCGAGCAGGACATCTCGTGGCAGGATCAGCGGGCGCGTTTCGAGATCGCGCCGGACGCAAGGGAACAGCTCCTGCACGGTTGGGACGATATCGACCTCACCCTCCGGCACACGGCGGCGATCAACGCGTGGGTGACCGCCGACAATGCCCGCAGGCCCTGGGCCCGGCCCCGCCGGCCCAGTCCTCGTCAGACACGGGAGACAGCATGACAGCGCCACACCCACTCGACAGTCGGGCGGACATCGACTTCGTGCTCGCGCTCAGGCGGCGTTGGGCAGGCCGGATGTACCCGGAGCTTCACCGCGAATTCGACGCGGTCGCCGATCGCGCTGCCGCCGATAACCGGGAGGACGCCGGCAAGGTCACGGAGACGCTGCCGCTCTATCCGTGGTTCGCCTGGATGGAACGCGGCTCGCAGAAGATGCTGTGGCGGGCAGTCGAGCGCAGCGTCGCCGACGAGCCGCCCTTCGACATGCCCGCCACGTCCAAAGGCGCGCTGGAGCTCCATCCTGAGATGGAGATGCCGACCTGGTACACCGACTGGGACATCCACGTGCAGCCCGGCGGCGTATGGCAGACCGACATGTCGGCGCGGACATACGAACTCGGTGCGAAGCTGGTGATGCTGGGGGACAACGACGACTACGGCTTTCACCGGCGTTTCGTCGAAACCAGCCTCGGCCCGCTGAAGGGTCGTGACGTCAGCCGCCTCGTCGACCTCGGCTGCGGCTTCGGCAAATCGACGTGGCCGCTGAAGCGGGCGTATCCGGACGCCGAAGTCATCGGTCTCGACCTCGCCGCGCCTTGCCTGCGCATGGCGCACATCAAGGCCGAACAGCAAGGGCTGCCGATCCGCTTCGTGCAGGCCGACGCGCAGGCGACCGGTCTGGAGGCCGGGAGTTGCGATCTCGTCACCTCGACCATGCTGATCCACGAGATGCCGTTACCGGCCCTGGAGGCGGTGATTGCAGAATCGGCGCGCCTGCTGAAGCCCGGTGGCATCCTGCGCTTCCTCGATTTCCACTACACCGGCGACGGCTTCCGCGACTTCGCCATTTTCGAACACGGTGAGCGCAACAACGAACCCTTCATGCCCGGCATGATGGGGGCCGACACCGAGGGCATGTGCAAGCGGGCCGGCCTGACCAACGTGCGCTGGGTTGCCTTCGACGAGCGCGGCGGAGGCCGGCTCGACAAACTCGCCTGGCCTCGCCGGGCCGAATGGCACTTTCCGTGGGCGGTGCTCGAAGCAGAGCGACCGTCATGAGCGAAGACCACGGGGAACTGATCTTCTTTGGGCATCGGGAAGTCGACCGCCTGGCGCAACTGGTCTTCGACCTTGCCGCCCAACTCCACATCGAGCGCCAACGGCGTCTCGGCCTCGAAACGCTGTTGATGCGCTCGGGAGCAATCAAGCCGGCCGATCTCGAAGCACTGGCGGAGGATCGCGACTTCCTTGCCGCCGCGCGTGCCCAACTGGACGAATCGCAGAAACGGCTGCTCAACATCCTGATGGAGGGCGGCGACAGGCTGAAGCCGCTGCGCGACGAAACGAAAAGCCGCCGCGAATAGCCGGGTGGTCACCCCGCAGGCCGGCGGTCGCAGAGCCGACCGCGAACGGCGGTCGCGAGCCACCCGATCCGACCCGGAATGGAACGGAACGGTGTTTCCCGGCCAACGCAATCGGGTAGAACATGGCGCAGAGCGGGCGGTCAACCGCCGGCGCATCGCCAGATTTATACCCCGTCGCTGATACCCTTCGGAGCTCGAATACATGCGCATCGCAGTCGTCGGCGTGAGCCACGAGACCAACACGTTTTCCCCGCACCCCACCACCGCGGAGGCTTTCCGCGATGACGGGACGTGGCGCAGCCAAGAGATCTGGGACGTCTATGGCGACGCCCTGCACATGATAACCGGGTTTCGCGACGCAGCCCGCGAGCAGGCGTTCGAGGCGGTACCCCTCGTCTACTTCCGGAGGCCGCCGGCAGGTGCAATCACCAGGGATGCGGCCCAGATGATCGGCGACGAGATCGTTACCGCCCTGGAGCAGAACGGTCCCTTCGACGCCGTGCTGATGGCGCAGCACGGGGCGGCGGTCAGCCTGCTGGACCGTGACTTCGACGGGTATCTGATGCAGCGCGTGCGCAAAGCCGTTGGCGCGACGCCGATCGGGGGCTGCTTTGACCTGCATGCCAACGTCTCGCAGCGCGTCATCGATGCGCTCGACATAGCGGTCTACTACCGGACCAACCCGCACATCGACGCACGGGAGCGCGGCCTGGACTGCGGTCGCCTTGTGGCGGCCATCGCGCGTGGGGAGATCAAACCGTCGAAGAGCTTCGTGAAGCTGCCGATGGCCATCATCATTTCCCATCAAGACACGTCCGAGGAACCGCTGAAGGGCATACAGGACGAGATGGAGAAGCTTTGCGGCGAGCCCGGTGTGCTGACAATGTCGCTGGTCCAGGGCTACCCGTATGCCGACGTGGAGGCGATGGGGGTCAGTGTGTATGCCGCGACCGACAATGACCCACAGCGCGCCGAGCGGCTGACCAGGCGGATCGCGGAACGGCTGTGGTCGCTCAGGCGTGAATTGAACGAGGTGCCGCGCAAGCCCGAAGGCGTGTTTTCGGATTACGCAGACGCCCGTTTTCCGATCGGATTGCTCGACATCGGCGACAACGTGGGCGGCGGGTCGACTGGCGACTCGACCGTGTTGCTTCACCTCGCGCGGCGCGAGAAAGCGAGCGGTGTCCTCGGGACCCTGTTCGATCCGGAGTCGGTCCAGCGTTGCGTCGCTTCGGGGGTCGGCACCCGGGTGAACCTCCAGGTGGGGGGGAAGCTCGACGGCACCCCGGCCGGGCCGTTCAGGCTCGACGGGGTCGTGCGCACCATCTCCGACGGCAAGTTCGAGGATCGCAAACCGACCCACGGCGGCTATCGCCACTACGATGCCGGGACAACGGCGGTGGTGGAGACGGACGACGGAATTGCGGTGGCGCTGATATCAAAGCCGGCGGGAAACTCCAGCCCTGAGCAAATGTACGCGCTCGGCATCGACCCGGAGAAGAAGCGCTACCTGTTGCTGCGCGGGGTGAATTCGCCGCGGGCCGGCTACGGCCGTGTCTGCCGGACCTTCGTACCGCTCGATACGCCGGGGCTCACCGTCGCCGACTATCGCTCTTTCACGTACCATCATCGGCCGCAACCGATGTACGCGTTTGAACCGGACACCGAATGGTCTCCCGGCGGTCCCGCCTAGACCCGAGACGAGAGCAGAGACAAAGCCAATGAGAATCGCCGTCGTGGGATCGAGCCACGAGACCAACACCTTTTCGCCGAACCAGGCCACCGTGGAAGCCTTCCGCGACCTCGGCTGCTACCGCGGCCGACGGATGCTCGATCTCTTCGGCGACGCGACCCACATGATCAGTGGTTTTGTCGACGCCGCGCGTGAAGAGAAGTTCGAACTGGTGCCTTTAGTCTTCTATGACCGGCCGCCGTCCGGGCTGATCACGCGCGCCGCGGGGGAGATGATCGGTGACGAAATCGTCGCGGCATTGAAGGCGGAAGGGCCGTTCGACGCGGTGCTGATGCCGCTCCACGGTGCGGCCGTGAGCGCGCTCGACCGCGACTTCGACGGACACCTCGTCCGCAGGGTGCGAGCGACGGTCGGGACGACCCCGATCGCGGCGTGCTTCGATCTGCACGCCAACGTCACGCCGTCGGTGCCGGCGACTTCCGACATCGCCGTTTACTACCGCACCAATCCGCACGTGGACGCCCGCCAACGCGGCCTGGAATGCGGCCGAGCAGCGGCCGGTCTTGCGCGCGGCACGTTTCGCGCCGCAAAGAGCTTCATCCCCCTGCCGATGGCGATCGTCATCTCGCATCAGGATTCGAGCGAGGAGCCGCTACGGTCGATCTACGCGGAGATGGAAGAGGCCTGCCGCGATCGGCAGGTGCTGACCATCGGGCTCGCGCAAGGCTACCAGTACGCGGACGTGCCGCAGATGGGCACCAGCGTCTATTGTGCCACCCGCGGCAACCAGGCGCTGGCCGACGACCTGGCGACCCGTTTCGCCAGACGCGTCTGGGGTGAGCGCAAGGCGCTCAACACCATGCCCCGCAGTCCCGAAGGAGTCTTCGCGGAGCATCGCGCCGAAGGCGGCCTGCCACTCGGCATCCTCGATATCGGCGACAACATCGGCGGCGGGGCGACCGGCGACTCCACCGTGCTGCTGCATCTTGCGCGCAAGGAAAAGGCCGACGGCGTGGTGACGATCGTCATCGACCCGCCCGCGGTGAAGGATTGCATCGCCGCCGGGCCGGGTGGCCGCGTGGCCGTTGCAATCGGTGGCAAGTTACCGGGGACACCGGCCGAGCCGTTTCCAATCGAGGGGACGGTCACACTGATCTCCGACGGCCGGTATGAAGACCTCGGACCAGTCCACGGCGGCTACCGGCATTTCGATGGTGGACCGACGGCCGTGGTCGAGACCGACGACGGCATCACGCTCGTGCTCACCACCAACATCGGATACAACTCCAGCAAGGCGCAGCTGTACGCTCTCGGCATACGTCCAGAGACGAAACGCTTCCTCCTCTTGCGCGGCGTGAATTCGCCAAGGGCCAGCTATCGCCCCGTGTGCCGCGCCTTCCTGCCGGTCGACACACCGGGGCTGACGATGGCCGACTACCGGCGGTTTCGCTACGAACATCGGCGACGACCCATGTACCCGTTCGAAGCCGACGCAGCGTGGCCGGGCGCAACAGTGCCGGTTGAAGCCTAATATCCGTCGGGATTCGACAGGGGCGACATTTCACCCGGCGCAATTGACCGCGCGTCCGGTGCGCGTGTCCGTTCGCCATCGAGCGGAAAGTGGCACGCGACAAGGTGTTGCCCCGCGACAGCCGCCAGCGGAGGCGTTTCATCGGCACAAAGCTGCTCCGCCCGGGGGCAGCGCGTCCTGAACCTGCACCCGCTCGGCGGATTGTTGGGGCTCGGCACGTCACCGCCAAGGACGAGCTTCACGCGACTCTCACGACCCCGCGGGTCGCGGACGGGCACAGCTTCGAGCAGCGCCCGCGTGTAGTGATGCAAAGGCGACTCGTAGATCTCGCCCGCCGGGCCCCGCTCGACGATCCGCCCCATGTACATCACCGCCACCTCGTCGGCGAACTGCCGAACGACGGCAAGGTCGTGCGAGATAAGGAGATAGGCAACGCCGAGGCGCTCCTGGAGGCGATTCAGCAGGTTGAGTATTTGGGCCTGCACCGACACGTCGAGCGCCGACACCGGCTCGTCCAGCACGACCACGTCCGGATCGAGCGCCAGCGCCCGTGCGATGCATATCCTCTGCCGTTGCCCGCCCGAGAAGGCGTGGGGGTAACGATCGCGCAAACCTTCATCGAGCCCGACGAGGGTGAGCAATTCCGCCACCCGCGCGTCGATGTCACCGTTGTACCGGTGCACCTTGAGCGGATCGGCGATGATCTCGCCGACCGAACGCACGGGATTCAGCGACGCATACGGATCCTGGAAGACGATCTGGATGTGTCGCCGCTGGTCGCGGAGTTCCTTCGACGACAGCGACGTCAGGTCGGCGCCGCGGAGTTGGATCGCGCCCGCCGTCGGCTGGATCAGACCAAGCAGAACCCGCGCAAGCGTCGACTTGCCGGAACCGGACTCGCCGACCAGTCCGAGCGTCTGTCCGGCGCGCAGTGCGAGGTCCACGTCGGACACCGCCTGGGTGGTCTCGTACGATCGGCGGATCAGGCCGGAGGACCGGGTGAAATTCTTGACGATCCCCTCGGCTCGCAGGACCGATGCAGCCTGGTCCCCGTCAGAGCGCGCGTTCACGTCCGCGCGCCGTTCATCCGCCGGCCGGCCGGCCGCTATCGTCCTCCGTGCCGCCGAACAGGGTGGCGGCGGCGCCGGGAACCTCGGAGTAGAAATGGCACGCCGAGGCACCGCCACCTGCCAACGGTTCCAGAGGCGGCAAGACGGTCAAACATTCCCGTCGCCCCTTTGCCAGCGGGCAGCGCGGATGGAAGGAGCACCCCTCGGGCAATTGAGCCGGATCGGGCGGCTGGCCGGGAATGCTGGGCAGTTCTGCCGGCGCCTGCTCGAGCTTGGGCATACTGCGCAACAGGCCCACGGTGTAGGGGTGGGAGGGCTGCTCGAAGATGCGCAGGACCGGACCGTGCTCGACAATCCGGCCGCCATACATCACCACGACCCGGTCGGCGATCTCGGCAACGAGGCCGAGATCATGGGTGATCAGCACCATGGCGGTGCCGGTCTCCTGCCGGATGCGCCTCAGCAGTTCAACCACCTGCGCCTGGATCGTGACATCGAGGGCAGTCGTGGGCTCGTCCGCGATGAGCACCTGCGGGTTATTGGCCATCGCCATCGCGATCATGGCCCGCTGACGCATCCCTCCAGAGTATTCGTGGGGATGCTGCTCCGCACGGCGCTCGGGATCGGGAATGCCGACGTCCTTCAACAGCTGCACGGCGCGTTCCCAGCGACGGGCGCTCGTCACGTCCGGCCGATGGGTACCGATTGCTTCCGATATTTGCTTCCCGACCACGTGGAGCGGATTGAGCGAGCTCATCGGGTCCTGAAAGATCATCGAGATGCGGTTGCCGCGGATCTCGCGCAGTCGACGTTCGCTCGCGCCCAGCAGTTCGGTGCCGCGGTACATCGCCGAACCGGAGACCCTGCATCTGGGAGGCTTGGGCAGCAGACCCAGGATGCTGAGCGCCATGGCGCTCTTGCCGGAACCGGATTCACCGACGATTCCCAGGACCTCCCCGGGTCGGAGGTCCCAGCTCACGCCGTTCACCGCCCGCACAGCACCGCGCGAGGAACGAAAGGTCACATTGACGTCGCGAACGCTCAGGACCGGTTGGTCGCCAGGTCCGTCATGGCGAGCCTCTCTCGTCGCCTCCATCGGGATCACCCCTCGCCGGACGTTTCGCGAGGATCCAGAACGTCCCTCAGTCCATCGACCAGGAAGTTCAACCCGATCAGAAACGTCGCCAGGAACAATCCCGGAAACACCCCGAGAAGTGGATCCTGCCGCAGCGACGAACGGGCGTCGGACAGCATGTTGCCCCATGACGGCTCAGGCGCCTGCGACCCCAATCCGAGGAATGAAAGGCCGGCCTCAAGCAGACCGGCAACCGCCATGGCCACGCCGACCTGAACCAGCAGTGGCGGAATGATGTTGGGAAGCAAATCCTGGAACATGATCCGCATTCGCGAGCTGCCGACAGCTACCGATGCCTCCACGAACTCGCGATGCCGCAGCCTGGCCACCCCCGCCCGGCTGAGCCGCGCGAACACGGGGACATTATAGATCGCGATCGCGAGCGCGACGTTCGCCACCCCCGGGCCGCGGATGGCGACGACCACCACGCCTATCAGGATGGCAGGAAAGGAGAAGATCAGATCCATCGACCGCATCAGCAGGGTGTCGGCCAGATCGGACGTGTAACCGGCGACGATCCCGACCAGCGTTCCGACGATCGCGCCCAAGGGAACCGCGATCAGGCCGACGAGGAGCGTCGGACGGCCGCCGTAAAGCAGGCGGCTCAGCACATCCCGGCCCAGACGGTCGGTGCCAAGCAGGAACTCGTGGCTGGGACCAAGCAGTTCCTTGCCGGCGAACTGGGTGATCGGGTCGTACGGAGCCAGCACCGGCGCCAATACCGCCACAAGTGCGAGCGTGCCGGAAAGAAAGAGACCGATCATCCCGAGCCGGTGCCGCCGCAACTGCGCGACGCGAAGCAGCCAGAAACGCAGGGCCCCTGAGCGACGGCTGGCGCTCACGACTGCCTCTGCCCGACTTTGATGCGGGGATCGAGAATCCCGTACGACACATCAACCAGGAAGTTCACGACCAGAAAGACCAGCACCAGCATCAGCACCAGCGCCTGAACGACAACGTAGTCGCGGTTGGTGAGGCTTTGCACGATCAGCCGCCCGATCCCGGGCCAGGCAAAAACGGACTCAATCACCACCGCCCCCTCAAGCAGCCTGCCAAACGACACGCCCATCACGGTGATGACGGGTATCATCGCGTTGCGCAGAGCGTGACCGATGACCACCCTGGGGTAACTGAGACCCTTGGCGATGGCCGTCCGGATGTAATCGTCCTCCAGGGTGCCCAGCAGCGACGCACGCATGAATCTCGACCAGATGGCCATCGTGTTCAGGCTGAGTGCGAATGCGGGCAGGATCAGCGACCGTGCACCCCGGACCGGATCGTCGAACAGGCTTACTCGTCCACCAGGCGGCAGCAATCTCAGCCACAGGGAGAACATCAGGATCAGCAGTATGCCGATCCAGAACCCGGGAATGCCGAGGATCGCCGAGTTGATCGTGGTGATGACCGAGTTGATCGCCGTTCTGGGCTTCAGGGCGGCGATTGTGCCGGTCGTCAGGCCACCAATGGCCGCGATGAGAAAGGCGGCGACGGCCAGTTGAAGGGTCGCGGGAAAGGTGCGGGCGATCAACTCGGACACCGGAAGCCCGCTCCGATAGGACTTCCCGAGGTCACCCTGAACCGCGTTCAGCAACCAATAGCCGTACTGGACCGGCAGCGGGCGATCGAGGCCGAACTTGGCAGTGACCGCCGCCACCACGTCGGGGGTGGCGTCGTCGCCGACATAAAGAGCCGCCGGGTTTCCAGGAATCAAGCGAAGCATCAGGAACACGACCACCGATGCCAGCAGGATCATGACGACCGTTTGACGCGCGCGCTGGAGCAACAACCGCCCCATCAGCCTACCTTTCCCTGACCTGATCGCACATCATGGGACGCTTGCGGCATTTTGGCCAAATTCCTGACCCGGTTGAACCGGGCCAGGAGGCCACATTGTGAATGCCGGCCGTCAATTCGGCTTACTTGCTGATCCACACGTTATCCAGGAACGGCATGCCGTCCAGGTTCAGCCGCAGCCCTTTGACGCTGCTCTGGTTGGCGTAAGCGAGGAAACTCGGGGCCACGTTCACCAGCCACATCTGGTCAAGCATCAACTTGTCGAAATCCGCGAACAGCTTCTTGCGCGCATCGGGATCGATCGTCGTCGAGATATCCTTGACCAGCTTGGTATACTCGTCGGACTGGAAGCCTGACCAGTTCTGGGTGGGGCGGAACACCACAGTGGTGGTGAGCAGGGTCGCGGGATCGCGGTTGGCCCGGCCGTAGCCATGGACCGCAATTTCGAACTTGCCGGTACTCAAGCGATCCTGCGGCACGTCGACCTGGTCAATAGTGGCAGTGATCCCGATATCGGCCAAGTTGGACGCGAGAATCTGCGCCAGCAGCAGGTTCTTTTCATCTGTTGGACTCACGATGGTCGTCTTGAAACCGTTGGGATAACCGGCATCGGCGAGGAGCTTACGCGCCTTGTCGAGATCGCGCGGGCAGTCGCGGGCGGCAGGGGTGAATGCGGGCGAGCTGCTCGGCCAGGGCAGACACCATGGCTCGCTGTGTCCGGCCCGAACAACGTCGATGATCCGCTGGCGGTCAAGGGCATAGTGCACCGCCTGACGCACGCGCTTGTCACCAAACGGACCGTCCGACTTGGTGTTGAACAGAATGTCGCTCACCACCGATGGCGATTTGGCCTGGAGAACCTCGATGCCGTCGGTCTTGGCGAGTTGATCAAGCTGGTCATCCGGCGGAGTGCCGAGCATGTTAATGTCGCCAGTCTGCAGGGCGACGATACCCGACAGGGAGTCAGGCAGAACGCGTAACTCCACCTTGTCGAGATACGGCAGTCCCTTCTCCCAGTATTTGTCGTTGCGGACGAGTGTCACCGAGTTGCCGGGAGCGCGGTTCTGGAGCTTGAACGGGCCCGTCCCAACGGGAGTCGTGCGAATCCCGTCGAGGTTATCCGTAGGCTTGGTGATGTAGAGCAGATCGAGAGCGTCGAAGATCGCGGCCTGCGGCGCGTCGAACCCGAGCACGATGGTGTAGTCGTCGACCACTTTCGTGGACTTGATGTTGAGGAGCAGGACGCGCGCATTGGCGCCAGTCTTGGGATCCTCATAACGCTTTATGTTCCAATCGATGTCCTTGGCGGTGAGCGGGGTGCCATCCTGATAGACGACGTCGTGGCGCAGATGCAGCGTCAAGCTCAGCCGGTCTGAGCTGAACTCCCAACTTTCCGCGAGCGCCGGCTGGGGCTGCGTGTGCTCGTCGAGACGGATCACGCTGTCGAACAGCTGCGGGATGATCGGGAAGTTGACGGCCGGCAACAGCGCCGGGTCGAAGTGCTGAATATCCTGGGCTATTCCATACACGAGCGTGCCGCCCCGCGTCGGCGTGTCGGCGGCCATCGAAGTGCCCGCCTCTCCCGCTGCGATCACCAGTGACAGGCCGGCAACAAGCGCCAGCCGCCGCCACGAAAGTCTATGGTTCGTCATGCATCCTCCTTCATCGAAAGCGTTGTCGTGCGGCCTCGTCCAAAGCGATCTACTCTAATCGCTTCCTCAACGGCCCTACTTGGAAATCCAGACTTTATCCAGGAACGGCATGCCATCCAGATTCACCTGCAGACCCTTCACGTCGCTCGCGTGGGCGTATGCGAGGAAATTCGGAGCGATGCTTACGAGCCACATCTGGTCAAGCATCAACTTGTCCAGATCGGCAAACAGCTTCTTCCTGGCGACCGGATCGATCGTCGTGTTGATGTCATTTACCAGCTTCGTGTACTCGTCAGATTGATACTTGGCGAAATTGTTGGCGGGGCGAAATATCGACGTCGTCGTGAGCAACGTCGCGGGGTCGCGGTTCGCCCGGCCGTAGCCGTGAATCGAAATTGCGAAATCTCCCGAGGCCCAGCGATCCTGGGGCACGTTGACCTGGTCGATGGTGGCCGTGATCCCGATGTCCGCCAGGTTGGAGGCCACGATCTGCCCGATCAGCAAATTTCGCTCGTCGGACTGGACCATCATGCTGGTCTTGAATCCGTTGGGATACCCGGCGTCGGCGAGCAGCTTGCGGGCCTTGTCGAGGTCGCGAGGACAGTCGCGGGCAGCCGGGGTGAACGCCGGAGACCCGCTCTGCCACGGCAAACACCAGGTTTCGCTATGTCCAGCATAGACCACATCGTCGATCCGCTGACGGTCGACGGCATAGTGCACCGCCTGGCGCACACGCTTATCGGCGAACGGACCGTCCGACTTGACGTTGAAGAGGACGTCGCTGACCACCGACGGCGACGTGGCCCGGAGCACGTCGATTCCGCCTGTCTTGGCAAGCCCATCGAGCTCTTTCTCCGGGGGCGTGCCCAGTAACTGGATATCGCCGGTCTGCAAAGCGACGATGCCCGCGAGCGAATCGGGCATGACCCGTATTTCGACCTTGTCGAGGTAAGGCAGTCCCTTGTTCCAGTATTTGTCGTTGCGAACCAGGGTTATGGAGTCACCGGGAGCGCGGTTCTCAAGCTTGAACGGCCCGGTGCCGATCGGGGTCGTACGGATCGAGTCCAGATCGTCGGTCGGCTTGGTGATGTACAGCAGGTCGAGGCCATCGAAGATAGCCGCCTGGGGGGCCGCGAAACCAAGTACAAGCGTGTAATCGTCGACCACCTTTGTGGACTTGATGCTGAGGAACATGACGCGGGCATTGGCACCGGTCTTTGCGTCCTGGTAACGCTTGATGTTCCACTCGATGTCCTTGGCGGTGAGCGGGGTGCCGTCATGGAAGACGACGTCGTGGCGCAGATGCAGCGTCAGGCTCAGCCCGTCACTGCCGAATTCCCAGCTTTCCGCCAGCGCCGGCTGCGGTTGCGTCTTCTCGTCGAGCCGGACGACGCTGTCGTACAGCTGCGCCATGATCGGGAAGTTGACCGCCGGCAGCAGCGCCGGGTCGAAGTGCTGAATATCGGCGGCGATTCCGTAGATGAGCGTACCGCCTCTCGACGGCGTGTCGGCGGCGATCGATGTGGAGGTCTCTCCCGCGGCGATGACCAGTGACAGGCCGGCAACGAGCGCCAGCGACCGCCACGAAATCCTGTGCTTATTCATCCGTCGCTCCTTATGAAAAACGCCGGGTGACGGTCCCGCCATTCGGAACCATCCACGCGGAACCAAAGCAAGTTTGGGGTGACAAAGGTCCGACATTCACGGTGGCCAACTGCATATTCAGTGGACTCCGATCTCCGAAGCGACCCTCGCCGGCACGAACGGCGGCTCGTACCCGCCGCAAACGTGGTCGAGAAGCCGGCGCCGCAAGTCGACCCGCACCTGCGATAGTGACGGATCGTCTGCCAGATTGATCCTCTCGAGCGGATCCTCGACGACGTCCGAGAGGAAAACGTCCTCCTCTTCCGGCTCAACCGGTTTCCCATTCCGCCGGGTTTGCATGTCGAGTCTGTAGCGGTCCGTGCGGATACACGATCGGCGCGGCCATCCGCTGCCATCCGCCCAGGACCCGTTGCCCGCATTCGGCGTGTGCAAGCTGTCCGGTTCCCCGTACCCGATGGTGCTGAACGCCACTCCGGTCGGCCGCGAGTTGAAGAGATCGCGGCCGCGGAAACCGGGGGCCGGCGCCACGCCGGTCAAACCGCAGAGCGTGCGCGCCAAGTCGAGCCCCTCGCACAAGTCCTGCCGTACCTCGCCGGCGGGGACGACCCCGGGCGCGGCGATGATCTGCGGAATGCGCTGGGACTCAGGAGCGAACGTGTGCTTGAGCATCAAGCCGCCCTCCCCGAGTGAGACGCCATGATCGGAGTTGAAGACGATGACGATGTCGTCGAGCATCGGCTCCAGCGCGTCCAGCAACAGCCCGATCTGATCGTCCACCCACGCAACGAGTGCGTGATAATCAGCCTGGGCCTGCTTGAGCTCTGCGGCAGTCAGATCGTCGACGCCCAGAACCTCCGCCACGCGGCGTTCGAACGCACTTCCAGCCGGGCCGGCCTCGCGGGGATCGCCCCACGGCTTGTCACGATACCGGCCAGCGTAAGGCGGCGGCGGGACCACCGGCGTATGAGGCTGCAGATAGCTGACCCTCAGCAGGAACGGCTCTGACCGCTGCCGCTCGGCCAGCCAATCGATCGCGTTGCGGGTGACTTCGGCGCCGGGGAAGCGATCGCCGTCGGGGAAGGTCCCTGCGACCTTGACCGCCGGCATGCCGGGAAGGCCGACCTCGTCGTCGGCGTGCTGCCGGATCCCATCGAAGAAGCGCTTGCCCTCCGCCCCCCGATGATTATCGATCTGCCAGGGATGCATCGACCGCGGAAGATGCGTCTTGCCGAAGTTGACCGTTTCGTAGCCGGCCGCAGCGAACACCTCGGGGAACGTTGGAAGATCGAGGTCGTAGGGGTACGACGCCCATGCGGCCTCGTTGCCGTACACGCCGGTCTGTTCAGGATAGCAGGCCGTCATCACACTGGTGCGCGCCGGAACGCATATCGGAGACGTGGCGAAAGTATTCGTGAACCGCACTCCGCGCGCGGCGATACGGTCGATGTTAGGTGTGCGCACATCGGCGAAGCGGGTCCCGTAACAGGACAATGCGGATGCCCGGAGCTCGTCGCACATCATCCACACAACGCTCGGTCTCGCCACCCTGCTCCCCTAGCCGACATATCAACGCGGACGCACCGGATTGTCCTGATTATCAGCGGTTCCAAGAAGCAACAAGCAACCCGCGTTCCAGCCCGCGAAACCGGGACCTCTGAACATTCGTCGGCAATTCTGGTTTCCTGTTCCGCTACGGCTTCCGGGGTGAATGATGGCTTCCTTGGATCGGGTGAGTGTCGTTGGCTTGGGCCGCATGGGGCTCGGACTGGCAATCAGCCTGCGCCGCATCGGCCGGGAAGTCGTCGGTTTCGACCTGAGTGCAGACGCCCGGAAGGCGGCAGCAGAGGAAGGCATCCCTTTGGTCGACGGCCTGACCAAACTGGCCGGATCGAAGATCGTACTGCTCTCGCTGCCGGACGGGCCGGACGTGACCAAGGTGGTGGAACAACTGCTGCCCGTGCTGCCGAAGGCGAGCCTCATCATCGACTGCAGCACAATCGATCCCGATGTCACCACCGCGCTCGCGGGACGTGCTGCGGAGGCGGGAGTGCGCTTTCGCGACGCCGGAATGGCGGGCGGTGGACCAGCCGACGCCGCCGCCGGCAAACTCCTCTTCCTCGTCGGCTGCCCCCATGAGGACTGGGAGGATATCCAATCAATCCTCGGTCCGATCGGGCGCCGCGTTGTCCGGTGCGGCGATACCGGGGCCGGCGTAACCCTCAAGGTAGTCAACAACCTCCTGGCACTCACAGTGTTTCTGGCCGACGTCGAGGCGCTCTCAATCGCGGCGGCCGCCGGGCTCGATCAGAAAATCACCATGGATGTGCTCAGGCAGACCGCCGCGGCCAATACCGCCCTTGACGCGCTCGTCGACCGCCAGCTGCTGGCGCGCAAATTCGAGGGAGCGTTCCGAACGTCGCTGGCACACAAGGACGCCCGCATCGCCGTCGCGCTCGCCGGGCGGCTTGGCATCGATGCCAACACCCTGTCCCCGACCCTTGCCGCGTACGGGGAGGCTGTCGAGACCGGGCTCGGCGAGATGGCGGCGGGCGCAGCCGGCCTTGTGGTGGAGCGTCACGCCGGCGTGCAGCTCGGACCCGATCGGGCGTAACGGACCCCTGGCCGGGGCGGGCATCGCATGCGTTTTGGATTGCAGCACACCGGCCCAATGGCATGAAAGTCGAGAAGATATCCATCGACATCGTCCGCCGCGAAACGCCCTCGACCGCGCTCAACGACCACCGCGGTGCGATCGGGGGGACGTTGGAACATGGCGTGCTGCGAATTGTCAGTGATGACGGAATCGAAGGCGATTGTCTCTTCAGCCATCCCCGTTTGGGGACGCATGATCTGCCGGCCCTGATCGTCGAAAAGATCGCCGGCCAGATTATCGGGCGCGATGCGGCCGACCGCGAGTGGTTGTGGAGCCAAGCGGTGAGCGACGCCGACTGGGGGCCGGGATTAAGCGCGGCGTGGTCGTGCGTGGACGTTGCCCTGTGGGACATCGCCGGCAAAGCGGCCCGCATGCCGGTTCACGCGCTGCTCGGGACCTGCCGGCGCCAGATACCGGTCTACGCCACGTACCCGCCCCGACAGTCCACAGCGGAAGGCTATGCTGCCGAGGCGGAGGAACTGTCCCGCGGCGGCTTCACGGCCTACAAGATCCATCCTGGCGCGATGGCGCCAAACGATGTCATCCGGACGGTCGGGATGGTGCGACGGGCGGTGGGCGATACCTTCGAACTCATGCTCGATCCGAACCACGGATATGACTTCGCGACGGCTTTGGAGATTGGCCGGGCGCTCGACGACAATCGCTTCCGGTGGTTTGAAGACCCGGTGCCATGGAACGACTCCGACTCCATCCTGAAGCTTTCGCGCGACCTGACGACGCCGCTCGCGATGAGCGATGCGGGCCCGTTCCTGCTGAAAGAGGCCGCGGCCTATGTTCGCATTGGCGCGCCCCGCATCATCAGAGGGGCCGACACGAAAGCTCGGCATTACGGGACTGAAAAAGCTGTGTGGTCTTGTCGAAGGATTTGACATGGCCTGTGAGATCGGCACCGGCCTCAGCGCCTCCATGAACTTTGCCAACCTGCACGTCATGATGTCGATCTCGAACTGCGATTATTTCGAATGGTGGATGCCGACTGAGATACAATCCTTCGGTGTGCAGTCAGAACTGGTCCGCAACGCCAACGGCACGCTTGACGCGCCGACCGCGCCGGGGCTTGGTCTCGAACTTGATGAGAAATGGATCGCGTCGCATCGCGTGGCGACCATTTCCTGACCTGTTGAACGCCTGGAGATAGTCAGACCATGGACACGGGAAAAGATGCCACGAACGGTAGCGGGGCAACAAGCGACAGGGGCTACCTGATCGCCGACGCCGACGTTCACGTGAACGATCCGCCGCAGGCGCTCGCCCCATACTGTGCCATGCCGTGGCGCAAGTCGCTGGAGATGCTGGGCGCTGCACCCCAGAGATACCTGGACATACCAGGGTTTTCGCCGGGACTGAGACTCGACCCTCCGATACCAGGCGGTCACAAGGCGAGGAGCGTGAATTCCCCTGCGGAAATGCGCGAGGGCCTGGACATGCTCGGCATCGAATATGCCGTTCTGATCCCGGACAACCTGCTTCTGTTCGCCATGATCCCCAACATCGAATATGCGACCGAGCTGTCGCACGCCTATAATCGGTGGCTTAGCGCGGTATGGCTGCAGGAGGGCAACGGTCTCTTCGGCGCGGTCATGGCGTGCCCGCAAGACCCGGCCGGGTCGGCCGAGGAGATCACGCGGTACGCTCACACCCCCGGTATCGTCGCGGTTTATCTCCCGACCGCCGGCATCAATCCCTTGTGGGGACATCGCCGGTATGATCCGATCTTCGCGGCGGCGGAGGCGGCAGATCTGCCGGTAATCCTGCACAGCGTCACGGTGGTCTCTCCATCCTTTCCCACCCAGTTGGATCAATTCGAGAATAACTTCGGGCGGGCGGTTCTTGGGCACCCGTTCGCTCTGATCGCCAACCTGGTGAGCCTGATGCACACCGGGGTGCCGGCGCGCTATCCGAAGCTCAAGATCGTCTTCACCGAGGCAGGGACCGCATGGGTGCCGGCAATCATGTGGCGAATGGACCGGTATCACCAGGAAAACCGTCGCCGCGTACCGATCCTGGAGGATCGGCCAAGCGAGTACATGAAACGCCAGATGTGGTTTGCGACTCAGCCGCTGGAAGAGCCGGACATTCCCGGCCACCTGGTAGACACGATCAAGCACTACGACGGAGACGATCGTACCCTGTTCGCGTCCGACTGGCCGCATCATGATTTCGATCATCCGCGCGCGCTGGACCGCCTGCCGCTGACCGCGGAACAGCGGCGGAAAATCATGTGGGAGAACGCCGTAAGTTTGTTCAAGCTTCCGGCGCCGGCGCGGCGACAGGTTGGAGTACCGGCGTGACAGCTGAGCTTCCCGCAAACGAGCATGCCGTCGGACCCGCATCGGATTTCCCGCCAGGCTCACACCGGGTGGTGCGGGCGGGCCGGTTTGAGTTGGGCATATTCAACGTCCAAGGGACGTATTATGCCCTGCTCAACATCTGCCCTCACCAGTATGGCCCGGTCTGTACCGGCCCGCTCAGCGGCCAGATGACCTGCAATGCGGACACGGGATGGCGCCACCATTGGCAGCGTGACGGCGAGATCATCACCTGCCCCTGGCACGGGCTTGAGTTCGATGTCGTGACCGGGCGCAGCCTCGCTTACCCGAAGCTGCGCGTTCGGCAGTTTCCTGTACGGCTGGTCGATGATCAGGTGTGCGTCCGTATCGGCGGCGGTGGCCGGCGCGACGCTGCCGGCTGATCACGGACACACCCGGCAGCATCCGCAGCGCCGACGCACGGACAGACCATGCAGATCGGCAGCGGCGAATTCACGTTCGAATGGATCGAGGACTTCGCGGAGATACCCTGCCCCGCGGAGGCCGCCCGCGGCTGGGCGCACCACGACATTGCATGCACCGCAAATGGAACCCTGCTGACCTTTCACCCGGCACGGCCAACTCTTCTGGAGCTCACCACGGATGGCGGGTTGGTCCGATCCGTGGAGGTGCCCATCACGGAGGCACACGGCATCACCGTCTGCCCGGGCGGCTCGAGCGCGGGAGTTTGGTTGGCGGACAACGGCCGGAAGCGCCAACCTGCCCGAGACTACAACTACGTCCGGGGCAGAAAGGGCGGTCATGTCCTCAGGATGTCGCTATCCGGCGAGGTCGCGATGGAACTGCACGCGCCCCGACTGCCGATCTACGATTCCGGGACCTTCTCTCCCACCCAGGTGGCAATCTGGCGGAGCGTTGACGGCGGTGGCGATGACGTCTGGGTGGCGGACGGATACGGTCAGAACCAGGTTCATCGCTTTTCATCGTCCGGCGAGTACGTTTCAAGCATCAGTGGCAGCGAGGGAAACGCCGGCGCTTTCAGAACCCCGCATGCGATCTGGATCGACACCCGCAAGAACGATGCGGAGCTTTACGTCGCCGATCGCGCCAGCGGCCAAATCCAGGTTTATTCGGCAGATGGCGAGTTCAAGCGCTCCTTCGGCAAGGAATACATGATCACGCCCACTGCGTTCGCGCGGTATGGTGACTTCCTCATCGTAGCGGAGCTCAGCGCCCGCATCATGATCCTCGACGGAGACGATCGCCTGGTCACCTACCTCGGGGACAACCACGGGGTCGCGGCCGAACGCGGATGGCCCAATGTGTTGAACGAACAAGGCGTGCCAACCCGCTCAAACCGCCTGCGCGCGGGTTTCTTCAACAGCCCCCACGGAGTTGCAGCAGACGAGGCGGGAAACATCTTCGTCTCTGAGTGGCTGATTGGAGGGCGCTACATCAAGCTGGCCAGGGCACGATGAACGTTGCGCCGACAACGGCGCCCGTTGCAGCCTTTGCCCAAGCTACACGGACGCTGATCCGGGCTGATGATCACGGGCAGTCCGGCTCCGTTCTGGTAGGAGAACGGAGCCGCAGTATTCAACGGAAGGAATGCAATCAGGCAGCCGGCGCCACGGCGGTCGCCTGCATGCTGTCGCCGCTGCCGGTATAGGTGACGGTTACCTTCTCGCCGACTTTCAGCGTGGAGGCGTCGACATCCGTACCGAGCTGGAAGGTCTGGCCATTATCCAGAGTGATGGTTTTGCCCGAGGTGTCGATCGACTGGATGGTGCCGGAAACGTCGGCCGCATTGGCGATTGACACGGCGCCGAGCAGAGCAGCAGCGCTCAAAGCAACCAAAGATTTGCGCATTGGGGGTCCTCCTGGACGATGAGAGCGCAGATCGAGGATTCGATCTGGCGATGTCGAAACGTCGCAGGCGCGCCGCAGTTCCATTACAAATTTTTCATCTTCGGCGAGAAGCGTTGCAGCGAGTCCGCGGTGGTATCCCCCACGGGCGATGATGGCGATTTCACCTCGAACTAATTGGAACCCCGCGCGGCGTTGCGGCCGGCGATACGGCCGGTAATGAAGCATTCGGCAATGTTGCCGCCGGACATATAGAGGTGGCCAAACGCGCTGCCGAGCTCGCCGGCGGTATAAAGGTTGCCGATCGGATCGCCATAAACGTCGAGCACGCGCGCCTCGGCGTCCCGCACCGGCCCGCCTTGCGTGTTGGAGACGATGGGCCAGACATGCGCGCCGTAGAATGGCGGCTGGGATATCGGCACCATGGTGCCGCGTGGCCGGCCGAAATCCGCATCGGCGCCGGACTCGCAAAGCGTATTCCAGCGTGCGACCGATTCCTCCACGGCAGCGGCACCGGCGCCGAGCAGTCCGGCCAGTTCCGACAGAGTCCCGGCACGGCAGAGAATGCCGTTCGCCACCTCGGCCATGTTGTCGTCGCTCCAATCGTAGCGCACGTCCGGGTCGTTCGAGGTCGGCTTGCCCATCGGATAGAGCTTGCGACCGTTCTCATCGAAGACGAGCAAGGACGGGATACGGGCGAAATCCTGCACCTCGGGATGAAAGAGCTGAAGCGACCGATGCGAGGTATCCTGCGTGTAGGGCTGATACTCGTTCATGAAGCGCCGCCCCTGCCGGTCGAGGAGAATCCAGGCCATCGGGACCTTTGCCAGTTCCGCCTTGCCCGGAAACCAATCGGGCAAGCGCTTGACGCGGATGCCGTAGGGATAGGCGGGGTCCGTATGCCGAAACCCATAGACGCCGTGGAAATGCCACATGTGCCAGATGGCGGCGCCCAGGGCCTGGGCCATGATGATGCCGTCTCCAGTATTGTTGCGCGCCGCGGCCTGCAGTACCGGCGTTGCCTCCCAGAAATGATCCCGCATCGTCTGGTTGCCCTCGAACCCGCCGCAGGCGAGCACGACGCCACCACGCGCGCGGATGCGCCTTGCGCCATCGGGAAAATCGGCGATAACGCCGGCTACGCCGCGGCGGTCGGTCGTCAGGCGTCGTGCCCTTGCGTTGAACCGGATATCGACCTGGCGCCTCCCGAAGTTGGCGAGCGCAGCCTCCAGCACGCGGAACAGCCTGGGGCCACCATCGGCGCCGTTAGCGGCCGGGTAGGTTTCGCGGACAGAGAAGTTGGGGATTGCGGCAATCGAGGTGTGATAGAAAGTGGCATGGCCTGGTAACGGATAGTTGGCTCCGGCCTTCGGATCGTCCCTGGTGGTCGAAACTTCAGAGTTGGTCTCGGCCGCAAGGCCGCGAACATAACCTTCCATCTCGGCCATGCCCGACGCCAGCACATTCAGCAGGTCGTCGCGCGAGCGCCCGGCGTTGGTCGCGGAAAGATAGGCCAGCGCTTCATCCGCATCGCGCGCCGACCTCACGGAACCGTACGAACAGATCGAAATTCCGCCAGGAACGGCGGCCTTTTCCAGGACCAGGACCCGAGCGCCTGCCCGCGCCGCCTCCAAAGCGGCGGTCGCGCCGGCGAACCCGTAGCCCACGACGACCACGTCGGTCTCCTCGTCGTAGACTTCCGCCTCCCTTCCCGTGTCGTCGCTAACAGTCACGATCCCGCACATCCTTTCTCAGAGACGCGTTCAGCGCGGCTCCGCCATCAACTCATTCAACACGCGTCGAGTAGGTGGCACGGCCGACCGCGACCAAACTATCCGCGTCATCGTAGACATCGACATCCACGACACCGATGCTGCGCCCGTGACGTCGCACGCGTGCAACGGCGGCAATGCCGCTGTTGACTGCCGGCTTGAGGTAGTCGACGCGAAAGTTGATGGTCGGCAAGGGCCTGCCGACAAGCATGGCCAGAGCAAAGTCGCCCGCGGTGTCGATGATCGCGGCGATCGGACCGCCATGCCATTGTCCGCTGCCTTTGCGGCGCTCGAATTCAGGCCGCATGGGAGCGTACATCTTCAAAGTCTGGTGCTCGGGATCTGCCTCCACAACCTTGAGGCCCAAAAAGGCGCAAAAGGTCGAGCCGTTCACGCTCTCCTGAATTTGCTCAGCGGAAAGTCGGGCGGTCATGGTTTGGCGATCGGACCGTGGGGAATGTCAGCGGGCGCCGCGACCGCTTGCCTGGGCAATCGGTTCGGCCTCGCTGATGAGCCGCTTGCGGTCGGGCTTGTTGGTGGCGGCAAGCGGAATGGCGTCGCGGAAGGCGACAAAGCGCGGGTGGGCGAACGCCGGACCATTCGCGATGGTGAAGGCCTTGACGTCCGACTCGGTAATCGTCGCATCCTTCTGCGGTACGATGAACGCAAACGGCAGTGTGCCTTTGATGGCATCGGGCACCGGCACCACGATCGCCTGATGCACACCCGGCATTCGCTCAATGAGGCGCTCGACCTCGCCCGGCCATACATTCTCGCCGCCCACTACAAACATGTCGTCGGCCCGCCCGACAAAGTGGAAGAAGCCGTTCCCGTCGCGTCGCATGATGTCGCCTGAGCGGTACCAGCCATCGCGCATTACCTCGGCCGTCTTGGCCGGCAGGTTGTTGTAGCCCTCCATCATCATGGGGTTGCGCATGTAGAGGACGCCTTCGTCCGGACCCGGCCCCTCCCGCAACTCGACTTCCGATCCCGGCAGAGGATAGCCAAGTGACGCCGCCGGGCGCTCAATGCCGTCGGGATGGGGACCGAACGGCGCCGGGCCTCCCTCCGTCGTCCCGTATCCATTGTTGATGGCAGCCTTCGCGAAAAGTGCCTGCACCTTGTCGACGAGGGCCTGGGTCAATGGGGCGGAGCCCATCGTCACATGCGTCACTGACGAAAAATCGAGGGTCTCGACGAGGTCCTTCTCGCGCGCCAGCATCGCCAGCATCGTGGGCACCGACGTGAGCCAGGTCACGTGGAAGCGCGCGATTGCACGGGCGTATGTCTTGGCGTCGAAGGATGGCAACAGAACCATGCTGCCGCCGCCTGCAAGCGCATTTTTGACGCTCATCGTCCCGTTCATATGGAACAACGGAGCGGCGACGATATAGCGCTGATGCGAGCGGTCACCGTAAGTGCGGATCGTCGATTTGATCGACCACAGTTGCGAGGCGTGCGACAGAAGCACGCCCTTTGGCATCCCGGTCGAGCCCGACGTGTAGAGGATCATGCCAACCTCGCGGCCGACCGGCTTGACCGCCTCGAACGGCCCCGGATCGAGCAGCGCGACATATCCATCCGGGTCGTCGAACCCGATCGCCATTACTCCCCGTGGGCAGATGCCGGCGCGGCCCGCATCGTGGAAGATCGCCTTGAGGTCGGCGTCCCTGACTATGTGGGCGACGGTCTCGGCGGGAAGTTTGAACGAGATCGGCACGGCGACCAAACCCGCTCGCATGATGCCGAAATAGGCCGCGATCATCCGGGCGCTGTTGAGCGAGAGGATGCCCACGCGATCCCCGCGCGTCAGCCCCTTTTTCAGGAGCCCGCGCGCGACCGCATTGCATTGCGCGTCGAGCTCGGCATAGCTGACCTCAGTGGGATTGTCCCAATTGGTCACGTCGATGATCGCGATCTTCCCCGGATCGCGGCTCGGATCGAAGCAACACCCGAGATTGGTGGAGAGCGCGACCATAGACGACCCCGTTTCAACCATCTGCCCGTCTCTCAAACCTTCGCCGCGGCGTCGCCCGCGTGCTGGCGCCAGGGACGATCGCCCTCACCTCCTCGACCGCACGCGCGTTCACAGATAGCGCTCCAGGAAACGATGAACGTCCTCCTCCCAGAACATCGCGCCCCGCCCTTCCAGGAGATGGCCCTCCATCGGGGTGACGCCGAAAATCGGAAAGATGCGGGACCAGACCACGCGCCCGTCCTTCCCCTTCAGTGCATCGGCGAGCTCCAGCGTCGGGCGGATGGAATAGTCGTTCGCCGCCTGGAGGAGGAACAAAGGCATCACGACCTTTCGCCCGGCCTCGGTCATGAATTGACGCAAACGCGGCGCCCTGTCCCAATTCATCGCGGCGCCGGCAAAATCGATCGCACAGCTGAAGCGGCTCGACTTCGATGCGGCCAACAGTGTGTTGATGCCACCGAACGACGAACCCATAACGCCGATGTGGTTGTCATCGATCTCGCGCATGGCTGCCACGCAACCGAGTGCGGCGATGACGTCATCGCTTTCCGCGTTCAGACGCGCGACGATCTGCGCGTCGTATTCATCGCTGCCGAATTCGGCAGGCGCCTCCTCGCGCCAGGACGGCCCCGGCGAGTTGCCGTATCCGCGACGGTGCGGAAGGAAGGACGCGATGCCCCAGGAGGCGAGCAGCGCAGCCGTGCCCGGGCGACTGACGTCCAGCGTTCCCTTGTCAATCGTGCTGCCGTGATTGCAGATCATGCACGGAAAGGGGCCGTCTCCAGGCGGGGTGTAGAGATACCCCTTGAGATCACGGCCGGCGGATGGAAAAACGACCTCGCGCGGGGCGACATCGCTCAAAGCCATGTCGACGGGGCGCATCCCATTGGCAATCGGCTGGTCGTCGAGTTCAAGCACCTCGCGCCGGAAGTCATCGATGGCGGCGCGCATTTCCTTACGGATCGCCGTGAATTCCGCGCTCGCTGCGCGGGCGGCAAGATCAGCGTCGTGCGCCGCCTTGTCGTGAAAGCTGGCTTCCCACGAGACATCCGGTCCGCCATCGTCGCCGCCAACGCGAGCAAGGATGCGGCCGGACGCAAGGCCGATCTCCCGGCGAACAGCCGACGCGCGCCGACGGATATCGAGCACGGTCTCCACGTTGCCGGGTTTGGCGAAATACTGGGTTCGTTCGACGATCATGGCTCCCACTCAACTTGGAAAATGACAGCGGACATCGTGGCCCGGCCGGCGCGCGGCAAGCGCGGGGTCCTCGATCCGGCAGCGCTCCTGCGCCCTCGGACAACGGGTGTGAAAATGACAACCGGAGGGCCGGTCGAGCGGACTTGGTATTTCACCGGAAAGCGGCGGCGTGATTTCTTCGTCGAGGGTTGGCTCGGGAACCGCTGCCAGCAGCGCCTCGGTATAGGGATGGGCCGGGCGCTCGAACAGATCGGCTTCCGGGCCGATCTCGACAATGCGTCCGAGGTACATCACCGCGACGCGATCGCTGACGTGGCGGACCGCGCCAAGATTGTGCGAGATGAAGATAAGGCTGAGACCGAACCGGGCCCTCAGGTCGCTGAGCAAATTGAGTACCTGCGCCTGGACCGACACGTCGAGCGCCGACGTCGCCTCGTCGCACACGACGATACGCGAGGCGGCGGCGAGTGCCCTGGCAATGGCGATCCGCTGGCGCTGTCCGCCGGAAAAGGCATGGGGATAACGCTCAGCGGCATCGGCCGGCATGCCGACCACGGACAATACTTCGCGTGCCCGCTTCGCGCGCTCGAACCGGGAGACGCCGACCGCGGCGAGTGGCTCGGCGACGATTTCGCCCACCCGCATGCGCGGATCGAGCGACGACATCGGGTCCTGGAAGACCGCCTGTATGGAGCGGCGGAGCGGTCGCATCCGCCGCTCGGTGAACCCGGTAATGTCGGTGCCCTCGAGCGTGATGCGTCCGGTCGTCGGCTGGAGCAGCTTGAGGACCATCCGTGCAATCGTGCTCTTGCCGCAGCCGGATTCACCGACGAGGCCAAGCGTCTCTCCTGCCGCGAGGTCGAAGCTGACATCCTCGACCGCAACGATCGGCCGGCCGTCGGCACTGACGAAGGTTCGGCCGAGCCCGCTGACGCTGAGGATCGGAACGTTCATTGGACGGCTGCCTTGCGGCGCGGCTCGGTTGCGACCGCCTCGTCTGCGGCGAGGTAGCACCGCACCTCGCGACCGGCCGACGGCTTGAACAGCGGTGGCGGATCCTTGGCGCAGATCTTCATCGCGTCAGGGCATCGCGGATGAAAACGGCATCCTCCCGGAAGCGCACCGGGCGTCGGCATCACCCCGGGGATGACCGGCAAATGCGCCGTCTTGCGCCGCGCGGTCGGCATTGCCGCCAGCAGGAGCCGCGAATACGGATGGCGTGGATCGGTCAGCACTTCGCGCAGGGTGCCGGCTTCCGCCACCTCTCCGGCATACATGACGACCACGCGATCGGCCATTCGGGCGATCACCCCCATGTCATGGGTAATGAGCATGATCGCCGTGCCGTGGTCGTGCCTGAGCTGATTCATCAGCGCCAGGATCTGCGCCTGAATGGTGACATCGAGCGCGGTCGTGGGCTCGTCGGCAATCAGCAACGACGGGCGGCACGCCATCGCCATGGCGATCATCACCCGCTGGCGCATGCCACCGGAAAGCGCGTGCGGATATTCGTCGAAGCGCAGCTCGGGATTGGGGATGCCAACCCTGTCGAACCAGCCGATGACCTCGCGCCGCGCGGCCCCGCCCCGCATGCCGAGATGGGCCTTCAGCACCTCCGCCACCTGAAAGCCGACCGTGAACAACGGATTGAGAGAGGTCATCGGCTCCTGAAAGATCATGCTGACGCGACTACCACGCACGGCACGCATCTCGGCCTCGCTGAAGCGCAGGAGTTCCTCGCCCTGAAGCCAGATCCGGCCGCCGTCGCAGCGGCCCTGCGAGCCGAGCAGTCGCATGATCGCGAGCGCCGTGACGGACTTGCCCGATCCACTTTCACCGACGACGCCGACCACCTCGCCGGGCTGCACGTCGAAAGCAATGTCGCGCAGCACCTCGCGGCGCCCGGATTCGGTTTCGAACGATACCGTCAGATCCTCGACCGAAAGGAGCGGCCGGTTCATCTCAACGCCCCTGCATTTTGGGATCGAGGGCGTCTCGCAGCCCATCGCCGAGCAAGTTGAAGCCGATTACCGCCGTTCCCAGAACGATCGAACTGAACAGCGCCAGTCCCGGATCGGTTCGCAGGGCAGGCAGACCGTCGCGGATCATCCCTCCCCAGCTCGGCTGAGGCTCCTGAATGCCGAGGCCGAGAAAGCTCAACGTCGCCTCGGCCATGATGATGAACCCGACGCCGATGGAGGCGCGGACGAGCAGGGGCGCCGCGATATTGGGCAGCAGGTGCCGCCGGAGGATGCCGGTGGTCGACGTGCCGGCGACGATGGCCGCGTCAATGAACATCTCTTCGCGCACGACCAGCACGTAAGAACGCGTCAGGCGGGCAATGCCGGGCCACCAGACCAGGGAAAGCGCCACGATAACCGTCGTCTCACCGGGGCCCAACGCGGCGGCGACCAAAATGGCGACGACGATCTCCGGAAACGCCAAAGTACTGTCGACGAAACGCATGATCAGATTCTCGACCCAGCCGCCGACGTACCCGGCAATCATTCCGAGCGTGATCCCCACAACCAATGTGATCGCGAGCACCGCCGCCGCCACCGAAAGCGACGTACGCGAGCCGACAATGAGACGCGAAAGGATATCGCGGCCGAGACGATCGGTTCCCAGCAGAAACTCGGGGTCTGGTCGCAGCCACGGATTGAGCAGATCGGTTTCGTCGATGGGATGCGGGGTGATCCACGGCGCCAGCAAGGCGATGGCCGCGACGATCAAGACGATAGTTCCGCCGATCACCACGTTGCGCTGGCGAAGCAGGCGACGCACCAGCCGATACGCGCCCTGCGGCGTCGCAATCGCTTCGGTTTCAGAGGCCGCACCGACGCTCATGTGCTTACCGTGCGGGCGCGGATGCGCGGGTCGATCAGGGCATAGGCCACGTCGACCGCCAGGTTGATCAGGACGAAAACGGTCGTGAACAGAAGTACGATCGCCATCGCTACCGGGTAGTCGCGCGCCGAGACCGACTCAATTGCGAGGCGCCCGAGGCCCGGTATGTTGAAAAGCACTTCAACAACAAACGTGCCGGTTATGAGATTGCCGAAAATGACGCCGGCCGACGTCAACAGGGGCACAAGAATGTTCTTGAGGGCGTGACGGCCGATCACGATCCGCTCGCTCAACCCCTTGGCGCGCGCGGTGCGAATATAGTCCTGATGCAGCACCTCCAGCATGAACGTGCGGGCGAGCCGCGCGATGTAGGCAGCGCTCGGGATCGCCAGTACGACCACTGGCAGCACTGCCTGCCGGAACGACCCCCAGCCGGCCACCGGCAGCACGCCGAGCTTCACGGAGAACAAGTAGACGAGAAATGTCGCGATGGCGAAATTGGGGATAGACAAACCGGCGACCAACACAAGAATGATGAAGGTGTCGGTCACCGTGTTGCGATTGATGGCGGCCACGCAGCCGGCAAGAGTGCCAATGGAAATCGCCAGCGCGAGCGCCGCGGTCGCCAGGATCGGGCTTATGGCAAGGCCCGTGGAAATCACCTGCGTCACCGGAACCCGCAGATAGCGATAGGACATCCCGAGATCGCCGGTGGCAAGACCGGCGAGGTAGTGGAGAAATTGCCACCATAGCGGCTGATCAAGACCGTATTCGGCGCGCAGACGCGCTGCCAAAGCCGCGTCCGCCGAATAATCGCTCAGCATCATCGTCACCGGGTCGCCTGGCAGGGCGTAGGTCGCCAGAAACGTGACAACCAACACCACTGCCAGGACGGGGATCAGGCTTCTCAGTCGGCGGCCGATGTAGCCGAGCATGACGTTACTTTGCCGATCCTGCGAACCGATTCTTGTGGGAGGACTCTAGTGGGCCTTGATCTCCGTGTCCTGGAAACTGTCGAAAAAGCCGAACTTCGTCACCTGCGTGTTCAGTACGTAGGGCTTGACCAGTGCGACCACGGCGACCATTGGCAACGGCGCCGCGCCCATATCGTCGATGAATATCTGCTCCGCCTGATGATAGAGCGCGACGCGCTCTGGTCTGGTCAACGGTCCTCTGTGCCTCAGTGGATCAGATCGTCGTACTGCTGGTTCCGCCAGCGGCCGCGATTATACGGGCTGGTGCTCGTCCACATCTGGTCGAGGTAATACATCGCGTCCGGATAGTCGGCGGTCCAGCCCCACGGGGTGAACGCAACCTCGCCGGCGTTCATGGCGCGGATGTAGGCGCCGCGTTCCATGACGTTGACGTTGACCTTCATGCCGAGCGTCCTGCCGAGCACGTTGGCGTAGTAGGCAAGCTCGTCCTTCCATGGCGCGGTGCAGGTGATGTCGACCGGCGGCATTCCCTTCCCGTCAGGGTATCCGGCTTCTGCGAGAAGCTGCTTCGCCTTGTCGGGATTGTACTCCAGCTTCGGCAGATCGGGGTTGTAACCCGCGACGCCGGGGGTGACGATGCCGTTGAGAGGAAACGCCGCCCCGTTATAGAGCCCCTTGATCATCGCGTCGCGGTCGATGGAGAGTGAAACGGCTTTCCGGACGCGGGGGTCCTTGAAGGGCGCATAAACGTCGCCGTTCATGCCGAGGTACCGGGATTGGGTCCGCGGCTGCAACTGCAGCTGGTCCTTGAACTGCGGATCGTTCAGGACGGTGCGATAGCTCGACGTATCGACGTCCAGTATGTCGAGTTCGCCGGCCTCGTATTGAGCGAGCGCGGTGTCGGGATTGGGCGAGATCACGAACTTCACGCCGTCGATCTTCGGTGCACCGCCCCAGTAGTCCGGGTTGGCCACGATGTCGACATCGACGCCGCGATTCCAGCTCTTGAACATGAAGGGTCCGGTTCCGCCCGACGCCTTGAACATCCAATCCGGCCCGTACTGGTCGACGATCCCCAAATCGAGGATCATGATCGGGTAAATGCGGGAAGAGCACTTCTGGCTTGGTGAAGCGGACCTCGATCGTGTAGTCGTCCACGATCGTGACGCCCTTGAGGTCCTTCGTCTTGCCCGCCTTGACGTCGTCCGCCCCGATGATGTTGCCCAGATAGCTGACGTTGGATCCGGCCTTGGAGTCGGGATCGAGCAGCGTCTCGTAGGTGTATTTCACGTCCTTCGCGGTGAACGGACGCCCCGAATGGAACTTGACGCCCTTGCGCAGATGGAAGCGAAAGCCGTTCTCGCCGTCCAGCGGCTCCCATGACGTCGCCAGCGCCGGAATCGTGTCCCCGTCCGGTGTCCGGATCGGTCAGTCCTTCGTAGATGTTTCTGAGGATGCGGCCGGCGACCAGTTCCGAATACGTGATCGGGTCCATCATGGCCGGATCGCCGTAGACGTTGACCCTCAGAGTCGCTGCCTCGGCCGACGACATCGCCAGTGAAGCGGTTAACGCCAGAGCGGCGAAAAGCGCCTTGCTTCGGTATTTCATGTCCAGTCTCCCTTTTTGCCAGCGGCGCGAGCCGCCGATGGTCTGACCACCTGTTCAGGCAGCTTGCTGCCTGATATGCGCGAGCGCTTCGACAAGTCGCTCTACCTCCTCAAGGGAATTGTAGTAGTGGACCGAGGCGCGCACGATCTGTTCGAGGCCGCGCGGCACCATGTCGAGGCGCGTTGCCTCAGCGTAACTGACCGTGACGGAGATGCCGCGCCTTGCCAGCTCGGTCTTGATGGCTTCGGCGGTCTGCCCGGCCACCGAAAAAGTGACGATCCCGCACTGGACGCGTCCGCGATCATGAATGCTGACGCCCGGCGTTGCCGAAAGCCGCAGGCGAAGATCGACCGCGAGGTCCGTGATCCGGCGGTGGATCTTTTCGATGGAAAGCGCCAGCGCGTAGTCGATCGCCAAACCGAAACCGATCCTGCCGGCGAAGTTGCATTCCTGCGTCTCAAAGCGACGGGCGTCGCTGCGAATCCGGAAGTCGTCGTCCGCGATCCAGTCTGCGGCATGATCGTTCAAGCAAACGGGATCCAGTCGTTCGATCATGTTGCGCCGAACGTAGAGGAAGCCGACGCCGCGCGGCCCGCGCAGAAACTTGCGCGCGGTGGCCGAAAGCATGTCGCAGCCGATTGCATCGACATCGATGGGCATCTGCCCAACCGACTGGCAGGCATCGAGCAGGAAAGGAATACCGGCCCGGCGCGCCACCGCCCCAACCTCCGCCGCCGGATTGACCAGGCCGCCGCTGGTCGGCGTGTGGGTGAGCGCGATCAATTTCGTCCGCTCTGTCAGCATCGCCTCGAGGCGATGCACCGAAATCTCGCCCTCCTCGGTATCGGGCACGACGTCGATCTCGACGCCATCGCGGCGTGCCCGTTGGAGGAAGGCGATGAAGTTGCTGCAGTATTCATTGCGGCCGGTGACGATGCGGTCCCCGGCCTTGAGGGGAAGGGAATAGAACGCCATGTCCCAGGCACGCGTCGCATTTTCAGTGAGCGCGATCTCGTCCGGAGAGGCGTTTATGAGCTTGGCGAGCGCGACATATGGCCGATCCACTTCCGCATTCATCCGCTCGTGCGCCTCGTAGCCGCCAATCTCGGCTTCCAGGCGCAGGTGTGCGGCCATTGCCTCGACCGTCATGCGGGTCGGCAGTGCGCAGCCGGCGCTGTTGAAATGGATGGTCTTCTCAACGCCCGGGGTATCGGCGCGGGCGCGGGCTATCTCGTGAGGCGTCACCGGCTGGCCCTCCGCCGCTCAAGCGCCTCGGCCAGATCTTCCCCTGCCTCCGCGATGTGTGGCTCGCACAGGGCGATTGCCCTTTCGACATCGAGCGCCCGGCAGGCGGCGAGGATGGCGCGGTGCTCCACCTGGCTGTCCGCCGCGTTATCCAAAACGACCAACTCGCAGCGCAAATAACGGTCCACGGCATCATACTGGCTTTGGATAAGGGCCAGCAGGCGGCTGCCCGCGTGCTGATAGAGCGAGAGGTGAAACCGCCGATTGAGATCGACCCAGCGACCTATGTCGCGCTCGCTGTCCATCTCCTCAATCAAGGCCTCGGCCTGGCCGAACGCGGCTGCCTCCATCAGCGGCACCGATTTGCGCAGAGCCAGTGACTCCAGTGCGAAACGGATATCGAAAATCTGCCGCACCTCATCGCCGGACAGCGTCGCGACAACGGCGCCACGGTGTGGAGAAAAGACGACCCAGCCCTCGGCCTCGAGAAGGCGAAGCAACTCGCGCACGGGTGTGCGGCTGACGCCTAATGCCTGAGCAATTTCGTTCTGAAGAAGCTGGCTGCCTTCGGCCAACTCGCCACCGACGATCGCCTCGCGCAGCCGGTCGACGACGTGTTGGGTGGCGGTGCGCGGCTTGAACAGGCCACTTCCCGCGCTCAACGACAGCATCGGCACCCCCCTGGCGGATTGGATAATGTATCCAATCTTCCTGCTCGTGGTAACCCCTTTTGCGAGCTCAATCGGCGATGCAAGCCGCGTGCCGAAAATCAGGGCTCGACGATGATTTTTCCGAAGACCTGGCGGTCATCAAGCAGCGACATGGCTTCCAACGCCTTCTCCAGCGGGAACCGCTGCGGGTGGATGACCGGGATCAGCTTCTTCGCCTTCACCATGTCCAGCAGGGCGCGGATGTCGTCGCCCTTCCATCCGTTCGAGCCGATGATATTGAGCTCAAACGTCCATATGTAGCGGATGTCTTCCTTCGGATCGTAGCCCGCGGTAGCGCCGCAGGTGAGAAGCCGACCGTCGCGACGCAGGACGCGGAGCGATCGCGCCCAGGTGTCACCGCCGGTGAAATTGACGACGACATCGATGCCGCCCTCCTTCTCGCTGCGGACCGTCGGTCTGCCGAACCGGCGCCGGCATTCGTCCACCCAATCAGTGGTCGCATAGTTGATGCCGATGTCTGCGCCGAGCGCCTTCAGGCGCTCAAGCTTTTCCTCGCTGGACGCGCAGACGATCACCGTGGCGCCGGCCTGCTTGGCGAGCTGGACGCAGCCGGTCCCGACGCCGCCTGACGCGCCGAGAATGAGGACGGTCTCTCCGGGCTTGAGGGCACCTCGACGGACCATCATCCGATGCGCCGTACCATACGCAACCGGCAGCGCGGCCGCTTCCGCGTAACTGACGGCGTCGTCGAGGGGGATCAGCATGTGCGCCGGCAGGCGGATGTATTCGGCGAGACCACCGTCGAAGGTCTCGCCGGCGAAACCACGTTCGACGCGGTTGATCGGGTCGATCACCACCCGGTCGCCGACCTTGTATTGGTTGACCCCCTCCCCGACCGCGGCAACGTCTCCGGCGACGTCGATACCGATGATGAGCGGCAAGGGAAGCGTGATGCCGGGCATGCCGTTTCGCGTGAAGATATCGTGGTAGTTAAGAGCGCACGCGCGTACGCGCAGCACGACGTCGCCCGGCCCAGGCTCGGGATCCGGATAATGCGCATCGAATGAAAGCTTTTCGGGACCGCCATGCTCCCGAAGCACGATGGCGCGCATGTCAGCCCGTTCCTCTTGTCCGTTCGGATTTCACGGCGCCGTCAATACGACCTCGCCCTTCGGCGTGCTGAGCCTGGCGAGGAAGCCCGGCCTCGCCGCCGCTTTGACGGGCACTGGAATCTCGAGCCGGTCAAAGACACTGCCGAGGTGATGTGCATCCGGGTGAAGCGCGGCGAATTCAACCAGTTCGCAGCCGCCTGGCGTCGAGGTCGAGGGATGCGGCGAACCGCGCCAGTCGATCATGAAGGGAAGCGATCGGCCCAGTCTGTCGTCCTCAAGGTGAACGGTCTGCCAAGCAAGCTGAACGCCGTCCGGCCGTGTTCGGGTCATCGACACGGGGGGCCCGGCAGTAATGCCGGCCGCGGCAGCTCTCCTGGCGAACGCCGACAGGTCACCCTCGACACAAAAGGAGATGAGCCCGGGATGCGGCAGCTCCGCCAAAGCCATCGCCCGGGGGCTCTCTACCGACTGCGCCGGATCGGGCGCGATGATTTCGAAGAACAGCCGCTCCCCGAGGGTCGACAGGCGATTACGCGTGCCAAATCCCGGATGCGACCCGCCGACCGCCGGCTCAACTCCAGATATCGCCGCGAACAAGCGGACGCCGTCATCGAGAATCTGGCGTACCCCACAATATGTGATCGAGACGAACCAACGTTGCCTCCCGAAGCACCCAGCGCCGCCAACATGACAGCGCCGCGATCACCCCTAATACACGTCATTGTGCCGCGACCGGAAGGCCTCAGGCGCTGGCCCGCGCGCGAGCGGTGAGCACTGCCCCGATCGGGGGAACCTTGATGTCAGCTTCCGGGCGCAACCTTGTAAACCGGTATTATTTATGTGACATTTGAAAACTTGGTTTGGACCGGTCGCGGGGGAAAGAAGAGTGAGGCTGGCAACGATCGAACTACCAGGAGGCGCCGCTCGCGTGGTGGACGTGCAAGGCGACGAAAGCGTTGTCGACCTGGCGGCGCTGTCCGAGGCACTCGGCATCGGTCCCGTCGGATTCCCGCGTGACATGCTGGAGCTCGTCGGCGCCGGCAAAATGGCGGATTTTTTTCTCGACCAATGTCGCGGCGCGATCGCCTCAGGGCGGGCCGACGAATGCACGCTGGCCCCCGGCTCCTTCCGCTTCCTGGCCCCAATTCCGCGGCCCAGGAAGATCGTCTGTATCAACGCCAACCGTCCAGGCTCAAGCACCGATCTGTTGGAGCCAAAGTGGGGCGGCGAGTGGCCACGGCCGCAGTTCTTTCTGAAGGCACCGAGTGCGGTGATCGGGCACCGCGAGCATTTGTTCGTCGAGCCCCAAATGGGCACCATTCAGCCCGAGGGGGAACTCGCATTGGTGATCGGCAAGACCGCCCGTCGTGTCACCCAGGAGAACGCGCTCGATCATGTCGTCGGGGTGACCATGCTCGGCGATTATTCGGCTTCACTCTTTGGCCTGCAGGACGGCGTCGTGCTCCACATCAAGAGCAAGGAAGGTGTGGAAGATTTTGTCAACCGGCCCATGGCCCGTGCGAAGGGCATAGACACCTTCTCTCCGATCGGTCCGTGGATCGTGCCGCTCGTTGACACGCCGGACTTGTCGTCGATCCGCGTGTGGGTCGACATGGTCAGTGCCGACGGAAGCCGGTTGCGGATCCAGGACGGTGTCATCGGCAACCAGGTCTTTACCGCGCAGAAGTGCCTGGAGACGGTCACGAAATGGATGACCCTCGACCCGGGTGACGTCGTCTCGCTCGGCGCCGTGGCGAACGTTCCAGGTCGACACCTGCGCGACAACGACCTCGCGACATTGGTGGGGGGCAGCGTCCAGCTTTGCGGAGAAGGCATCGGGACACTGGTGAACCCGGTGACCGTGTTCGCCGATGGCAAGTCGACCGCCCTGCCCGCCAAGTCCATGCAGCGCAGGGTGCGGTCGTGAGGTACGTGACGGTCGATACCGCGGCAGGGCCAGTCGCGGCGGTGAAACGAGATGGACAGTACTTCCGGCTCGGAAGCAGCCTCCGGCAGTTGCTCGACGAGGGCCGCCTCACGGCCGCTGGAAAAGCGGCTGGCGAGTCAATAAACGTGACCGAGGACATGCTCCTGCCGGTCCTTCCCGACCCGCGAAAGATCCTCTGCGTCGGCCGCAACTATCTCGAGCACGTCGCCGAACTTGGCAACACCGTCACCAAAGCGCCCGAGATATTCGTGCGCGTTCCGACCAGCCTCGCACGGCCGTATGGGCCGGTAATCAGCCCGACCGTCTCGGAACGCTTCGACTGGGAGGTGGAGCTCGCCGTCGTCATCGGCAAGGCGGGCCGCCATATCACAGAGTCGGAAGCGTTCGACCATGTCGCCGGCTACTGCGTCTTCAACGACTTCACAGCCCGCGACTATCAACGCGCAACGTCGCAATGGACACCGGGCAAGAATTTCGACCAGACCGGCCCGCTCGGCCCCGAGTTGGTGACACCCGATGAGGTCGCGGACCCGGCCCAACTGGAGATCTGGCTGACCATCGACGGGGCCGAGATGCAGCGGTCAAACACGCGGCTGTTGATCCACACCATTCCGGCGATCATCGCGTTTGTGAGCACATTCGCTACCCTGCTCCCAGGAGACGTGATCGCCACGGGCACGCCCGGTGGCGTGGGTGACGGGCGCAACCCCAAGCGCTTCTTGCGCCCGGGTGAGGTCGTTGTGAGCGGCATCGATGGCATCGGGCAATTGCGTAACGTCGTGACCAGCGAAGGGGCCGCTGCCACGACCGCGCATCGCCAACAGCGTAACCCAGAAACCCGCGAGGCCGTCTCATAGGTCTTTTTCAACTCAACCTCGATGGCCGGACCTGAGATAAGCGGCGACGCAGGCTGCCCTCAAGGAGCGCATCGCATTTGATTAACGGAGAACCACAATGGCCCACTTCCACATCAAACGTAATGTGAACCACGCGGATCAACTGATCCTCGCCCCGATGCTGACGCGTCGTCGCGTGTTGCAGATCGGAGGGCTCGCGCTCGGCACGATCGGGATGGGTTCGAACGTGGCATTCAGCGCGGACGGCCGCACACTGTCAGTATTGACCATCGCCGTCGCAGCGTCGCTCGACCGAGACAGCTCGCAAGCGTCCAGTTCCGGCCTGGGCGAGATCAGCAACAATGTCTTCGATCCCCTCGTCGGCTTCAGGCTCGTGCAGCAGGGCCCCGTCACTCTTCGCGATCTCACGGCGCTGCCGGACTCTTTGCAGCCGCGCCTGGCAGAGTCATGGGAAAAGGTCAGCGACCTGAAATGGCGGTTCAAGCTGCGACAGGGCGTGGTCAACCAGTTGGGACACGAATTCACGGCGGACGACGTCGTATATACCTTCGCGCGCGCCAAATCGCGCTCTGGCCAAACCACCGCGGCCGCCTATGTGGCCACCACCGGCGGCCTCTTTTCCGGCGATGCGAAGGACAAGGAGCTGGGCAACGCGGTGGTGAAAGTCGACAAATATACGGTCGAGTTCAACCTCGTCGCCAACACCGGTCTCTTTCCGACAATTCTGGCCGTCTGGAATCAATACATCTTCGACTCGGCCGAGATGAAGAAGCACGCGACGGCGGATGACCCGTGGTCGCACGAGTGGTGCAATGCCGGCAACGCGGCCGGATTCGGGCCGTACTATCTGGAGAAGCTGACGCAGAGCGCATCGGCAACGCTCAAGGCGACCCCGAACTACTACGGTGGCACGCCCGCCTTCACGACGATCAGCATCACCGCCTCGACCAACCCTTCGGCCCAATTGGCGGCCTTGCAGACGGGCAGCGTCGACCTCGCCGAGGGTGTCAGCCCCCAGTCCATGAAGTCTCTGGAAAACTCAACTGCCGTGCAGGTGGTTGGAGGCTATACCAACCGGATCCTCGAGATGTTCATAAACTACAGCTACGCACCGTGGGACGGGCCGAACAACAAGCTGTTGCGCCAGGCGGTCGCCTATGCGCTGCCCTACGACGAGATGCTGAACGCGGTGTACCCCGGCATCTCGCAACGTTCCTACAGCCACGTTCCCTCGACGTTCGGCGGTTACGTCGCGACCCAGACGTATGCGACGAATGTCGACAAGGCAAAGGCACTGATGGTGCAGGCAGGGCACCCCAATGGGCAGGGCCTGGATGAAAGCATGCCCGGCCTGCAACTCCACTATCCCAACGATCAGCCCGATGTTGCGGCCGTTGCGGTGTACGTGCGCAGCGCACTTGGCGCCATCGGTATCCCCATCACGCTGCAGCCGATCCCACCGGCGGTTTTCTCCAGCCGGAAGCTGGTGAAGAAAGACCTGCCGATGGTTCTGGACCCCAGTGACAATCCGCTGATTCCGGATGCACTGTATATGGTTCAGACCTTCTACGTGCCCAAGGACGCCGGCGGCCTGATCGACGAGGGCAACTACAACAACGACATGGTCAACAGCCTGACGGCCAAGGGCTTTACCCAGACAGGCGCGGAGCGCGACGCCGCCGCAGAGCAAATCCAGAAGATCATGATGGATGAGCTGCCCGCGATCCCGATTGCGGAAGTGAAGGAAGTTGCCGTTCTGAAGCAAGGTATCAAGGGGTACGTGCCTTTGGATCAGCTCAACGTGGCGCAGTTCCAATACCTGTCCTGATGCCCCTTCGTCGACCAGGCGCAGCGCGCTCCGTAACGATCGTTGCGCGGCGATCCGCTGGCCTAGTCGTCACCCTGCGCTAGCGCTCAGCTATGTTGGCTTACGCCATTCGTCGCGTTTTCATCGGTATCGTGCAGGTGGCCATCGTCGCGATGGCCACCTTCATTGTTCTTCGTCTTCTACCTGAAGACCCGGCGTCCGTTTTCGCCGGTGCCACAGCCGACGACACCTCCCGTTCTATAGTGGCCCAGCAGATGGGTCTGGACAGGTCGCCCGGGGCGCAGTTGTTGTCCTTCGTCTGGGAAGCGCTCCATGGGTCGCTCGGCCGATCCTGGGTGACCCAGCACCCCGTGCTCGATGAGATCAGATCCCACGCCGCCGTTACCATTGAACTTGTCTCTGCCGGCCTGATCATCTCCACCGTTCTCGGTACGCTGCTCGGGTACGCGATCGCCGTCTCGGAGTCTTCGGGGTTGCAGAACCGGCGCCAGCCGCTGGTCGCAATCGGCAAGGGGTTCATCCTGACCTCCGGATCAACGCCAGAGTTCTGGTGGGGCTTGGTCTTCATTGCGATATTCTTCAAACTGCTTGGCTGGGTCCCTGCCCCGTTCGGCGTATTTTCCATTAACGTCGCGCCGCCACCCAGCATCACCGGGTTCGTGTGGTTCGATGCGCTCGTTCAGGGCGACTGGGCCGCGCTCACCGACTTCAGCGCCCACATGGTGTTACCGGTGATCACGATATGCTTCGTCCTTGTTGGGCCGATCGCCAAAGTTGTCCGAGAGAGCATTTTGCCGGTCATGAGCTCGTCCTACTACACCAATCTGCGGACGCAGGGCGCGGGCCGCTGGCGCATGTTGCGCTGCGTCCTGCGCAACGGCGGAGCCCCGGTCGTCATGCTGCTCGGGCGTGCTGTTCGGCCCGGTCCTCGGCGGGACGGCCCTTGTCGAGACGATCTACTCGATCGACGGCCTTTCACGCCTGACCGTACAGTCCATCCTCGGAGCGGACTATCCGATGGTCGAGGGTTGCGTCGCGACGATCGCAGCTTTCTGCCTTCTCGGGTACCTTCTTTCCGACATTATCGCCGGCTGGCTCAATCCAATGTTGCGGAGACGTACGTGGTCGCGCCGCGTCCCGTTGCCCGCCGTCCAGATCAGCCGTGCATAACCTCTCGGGACCAGCCTCGACCAGGACCGATGACCCGAAGAGAGGCGTGACCTGATGCCTGCGCCGCCGGCCGACCTTGCCGTAGAACCGGTCAACCGCACCGGTTCGAAAACGCCGCGACGCCGCTCAAAACTTTTGCGTGGCCTGAGGGGGCCCATCGGCGTCTTCGTCGGTCTCGGTTTGCCGATCGTCCTGGGTTTGGTGATACTCGGGCCGAGCCTGGCGCCGCTGAAGACAGAGGACCCGGTGGGCCTGCCGGACCTGTCGCCGAGCGTTCAGTTCATTTTCGGAACCGACAACTCCGGCCTCGATGTATTTTCGCGGACGTTGGTGGCGGCACGGCTGGACATCGGCATCGGTCTGCTCGCCGCGGTCGCTGCCAGCCTTTTGGGGTCGCTGATCGGTTTGCTGCTCGCAGGGCGGGACTCAATCGTGTCCGACTTCGTTCTCCGGGTGATCGACACACTGCAGGCCTTGCCGACCCTTATCATCAGCTTCACTGTTGTTGCGTTGTCCCATGGGTCGATCCCGGTTCTGGTGGTCATGCTGGCCCTGTTTCACGCACCACTTTTCGTGCGATCGACCTGGACGAGTGCGCGCGCCGTGCGTGAACTCGAGTTTGTCCACGCCGCCCGACGGTCGGGTGAACCGTGGTGGCGAGTAACATTCGCCCATATCGGGACTGAACAGCATCGACGCGAGCGTGGCCCAGTTCAGCACGACCGTGGGATGGTCGATCCTGGCGATTGCCGGGATATCCTTTCTCGGCGGCGGCGTTCGACCACCGACTCCGGAATGGGGCGCCATGATCTCGGCGGGCAGCAGTGGCCTGATAGCCGGCTATTGGTGGGAGTCGATCCTGCCAGGGTTGGTCCTCGCCTTCTGCGTGCTTTGGTTCGCCGCGGTGAGCGAGGTCATCCGTCGCGCGACGACGGGCAGCCGATGAACGTCCCGTCCAAATTGTTGCTCAGCGTCCAGGACCTCGCGGTCGCGGTCGATCGTAACGTCGGCCGGCTGGACCTGTTTCGCGGTCTCAGCTTTGACCTTCATGCCGGTGAGGTTATTGCAATCACCGGCGAGAACGGTGTCGGCAAGTCGACGTTGGGACGCGTGCTTGTAGGTCTTCACCGCCAGCCGGTTTGGGTCGTGGCGGGGCGGGTGATGTTCGAGGATCGCGACGTCCTCGAGATGTCCAACCGGGAACTCGTCTCACTTCGTCGCGACTCGATCCGATTCGTGCTGCAGGAAGGCGTCAGCGCGCTCGACCCCGTTGAGACGGTGGGCTGGCAGTTGCACTCCGTCCTGCGCAGCAAAGGGATCAAGGGCAAGGCAGAGCGAGCCGCTCAAATCCGGTCGATGCTCGACGACCTCGGTCTGCCAGACGAACGATTGCTGCACGCGACGCCGCGTGAACTCAGCGGCGGGCAAGGCAAACGCATCGTCATCGCCGAGACGCTTCTCAGCAGGCCCAAGGTCATCGTTGCGGACGAAGTAACCGCTGGGCTCGATCTCATCAGGGCGAGCGAGGTGGTCGATATCTTCGTCAAACGGGCCAGGGATCAGGGTTGCGGGATAATAATGGTCTCACACGACCCGGTGACGGTGGGGCGGGTAGCCGACGTCGTCCTTCATCTCACGCGCCCGGCGACGGCGCATCAATACGAGGCCACCGATGCCTGAGCGGCTTCCTTCCGAAGAGGAAGCCGAGATCCTGCGGCTCGAAAAAGTCTCAGTCGCCTATCTGTCGCAGCGCGGAGAGGCCATTACCGGATGCGAGAACATCTCGCTCGCAGTGGCTGGTAACCAGTCGATCGGACTCGTGGGGGAGAGCGGTCACGGCAAATCCACGATCCTCTCGGTTGTCTCAGGCGCGCGGCTTCCGGATTCCGGCACGGCCTGGTTTCACGGCGCACCGTACCGGATCGACAATCCGCAGTGGCGTCTCCAGTTCAATCGGGCCGTACAGTTCGTCGGCCAGAACCCTTACGCCGCGTTCAACCCGCGGCTGTCGATCCTGGGGCAAGTGTCGGCGCCCGCGCGTTACCTGCGGGGCCTGGCCCGCCGCGAGGCAACAGGGCTCGCCCGTGAAATGCTCGCGACGGTCGGTCTGGAACGCGAGGTCGCGGCTTTGAAGCCGATCGCACTGTCCGGCGGCATGCTGCAGCGCACGGCGATCGCCCGGGCGTTGATCTGCGAGCCGCAATGCCTGGTTCTGGACGAGCCCACCGCGTCACTCTCGCCCGAAGGCACGCGCGAGGTCGTAAATCTCCTGCGTTCATTGCGTGAGCGTGCGAGTTGCTCGATTCTCATTTCAAGCCACGACCTCGACGTCATCGCCGGCCTTTGCGATGAGGTCCATGTCGTTTTCGGTGGCAACATCGTCGATCGCGCTCCGCTCGAGCATTTGCGCGACCGCGCCACCAGCGATTACACACGGACCTTGATGAACGCGTGGCATGGCGCCACGGTCAACGGCTAACGAAGTCTTGCGATGGCCAGCACCAGACGTCGATACCTCGATCTCAGTTGGGGCCAGGCGCATGTTCTGCAGAACCTCGGCTCCGGGCCGCTGATCGTCGCCCTGCACAAGGTCACGAGCGCCTCATCGTTCTTCCGCCGGCTGATCGGTCCGCTGGCGGACCTTGGCTACAGCGTTGCCGCGATCGACCTTGCGGGATACGGGATGTCGGATCCGCCGCCAGCCGAGCCGTCGCTTGCCTGGTACGGTGACGCAACGGCCGAGGCCATCGAAGCCCTCGGCTTCTCGTCCGCTTGGATTCTCGGCAACAAGACCGGTGCATCGGTGGCCATGCGAACCGCGGTTGATCACCCTGCACGGGTAGACGGTCTGCTGCTGTGGTCCGTGCCCTATCTTTTTCCCGACCTGCAACAGAAATTGGCGACGGAAGAGGTCCCCGTCTTCGGGGCCGGCGGGGAAGCAATTGGTCATCGCTGGCAGAAGATTTACCGATCGTGCAGCCCCGAACTCGCCGAGTCGGTCGCCGCACGCGAGCTGGGCGAGTCGCTCCTGGCCAACCAGAACCATCCCCTGGCCCATCGCGCGCTGGCGCGTGACGACCACGCCGCGATGCTCACCGCCATCACCCAGCGCACGGCGATCTTCGTCAATCGGGACGACAGCCTGCTTGCCGAAACAAGGCGCGCCGCGGAGGTGATGGGATCGGCGACGTACAAGGAGTTCGCGTGGCCAACGGCCTTTCTCGCCGACGAGCACCCGCGCGAACTCGCTGCGTTCCTCGATGAATTCATCCGCGCGTGAAACGCGCGCCGGCCCGTCCGGCAGAGCGACGATCGAAAAGACCCGGTGACCGTGCGTCTGATTTCCGAAATTGATGTCGAATGGGAAATACCGGTCCTGGTGATCGGGGCTGGGGCATGCGGCCTCGTGGCGGCGCTCGCCGCCTCGGAGAGCGGCGCCCAAGCGCTCGTTATCGAGCGCGACAAGCGTCCTTCCGGGAATACCTCACTTTCCCAGGGACTGATCCCGGCAGCCGGGACATTTGAGCAACGGCGGAAGGGCATCAAAGACGATCCCGCCGCTTTTGCGGCCGATATCATGGGCAAGGCCAAGGGCGGACCCGACCGCGCCATCGTGGACATGATTGCGCATGAAGCCGGACCGACGGTTGATTGGCTGATCCAGACACATGGCGTCGCACTGCAATTGGTCACGGATTTCCTGTACTCGGGACACAGCTGTCACCGGATGCACGGCCCGCCAACTCGAACCGGCCGCGACCTGGAGGGCGCCCTCCTGAATGCGGTCGAGCGGGCGTCCGTCGACATTTTCACGCAGGCGCGGGCTGAAGACGTTTTCGTTGACGAACATGGAGCGGTCCGTGCCGTCAGCGTTGTGCGACCGGACGGCGCCATCACATACGTCGGGTGCCGCACGTTGATCCTGGCGTGCAATGGCTTCGGGGCCAACATGGACCTGTTGCGTCGTTTCGCTCCGCGCGCGGCAGGTCTTCTTTACGTTGGCCACCCGGGCAACGACGGGACCGCCCTGCGCTTCGGAGAGGCGCTCGGCGCCGGCACAGCCGACATGAACTCATATCAGGGCCACGGCTCCGTCGTCGTTCCGGAGAACATCTTGCTGACCTGGGCGGTGGTGACCGAAGGCGGCTTCCAGATCAATGCCGAAGGCAATCGGTTCGGCGACGAGTCGGTTGGCTATTCGAGCTTCGCCGCGCTGGTCGAACAGCAGCCGGGCAAAACTGCCTGGAGCATTTTCGATGCGCGCTGCGAAGCGCCGGCGCTCACATTCGACGATTACCAGCAACTCCTCGGCGTCGGTGCGATCAAGACCGCAAATACGATCGCCGAATTGGCGACCATCACGGGGACGTCGCCTGAGAAACTATTTGCGGTCCTCGAGGGCCTGGAGGCTGTGGCCGCCGGCAAGGCGCGGGACGCGTTCGGCCGAAAATTCGAGAAGCGGCACCTGCTGACGCCGCCCTATCGCGCAGCGCGCACCGCCGGCGCCCTCTTTCACACGCAGGGCGGGCTGGTCGTCGATACAGACGCGTTTGTGCTGCGCAAGGATGGCTCGTGCCTTGCGAATGTGTTCGCAGGCGGCGGAGCCGCACGCGGTATCTCCGGCCAAAATGCCGATGGCTACATCGCCGGCAACGGCCTCGTCTCGGCCATTGTACTCGGGCGCCGGGCGGGAGCGTCGGCGGCGCGGGTGGCGGGGTCGTACACAGGCGTATAGCGTTCTCCGTCCTCGTGGCGGCGCAATCGCCGCAAGCCCAGACAACGGGCTGCGTTCAATGGGGAGCGACCTCAACCACCATTTCGATCTCGCAACAGATATCCATCGTCAAAGCAGCCACGGTCACCGCGGACCTCGCGTGAATCCCCTTTTCGCCGAAAAGATCCATCAGGAAATCCGAGCAGCCGTCGGCGACGACCGACGGCTGGTTGAAACCTGGCTCGCCGTAGACATAGGCGTTGACCTTCACGATGCGGACAACCTTGTCCAGATCGCCGATTTCGTTCTTCAGGGAAGAAAGCAGGGCCAACGCATTGCCGCGGGTCGCCTCCCTGGCTGCATCCACCGAGATCGCGACGCCAACCGGCCCCTTGAAAGGATAACCGCCATCCTTGTACGGCCCGTGTCCTGCAAGGTAGACGAGATTGCCGGTGCGCACGGCACGCACGCGCCGTGTTCCTGGTTTCGTCGGCAATTCCGGCAGCTCCAGGCCTTGAGCGGCGATCTTCCGTTCAATTTCCATACCTACGTCTCCTATGTCGGCCTCGATGGCGGCTTGAGAGGCTACTGAAGTATTACCCACCGCCTAAGCCGAGCCAAGGCGGACCAGATCGCGTCGATGGCGAGGTCGCCCGTCCCTCGTAGCCGGGAAACACGGAGTTGGTGACCGACGTGCGACGTCGATCGGCCACTGAGCCCCGACCGCCATGCGTCCTGGCGGTCTTGGCGGGGCGACGGTTATGCTGCCGGTCGGCTTGTACCGCCGACCGTGAGCCCACCGATTCGGAGCGTCGGCTGGCCGACGCCAACCGGAAGCAGCTGGCCGTATTTTCCGCACCGACCGAGCCCCGGATCGAAGGCGAGGTCGTTGCCAACCATCTTGACGCGGGTCAGCGCGTCGGGACCGTTGCCCATGAGCACGGCACCCTTCACCGGTCTGCCGATACGCCCGTCCTCGACCAGATAGGCCTCGGTGCACTCGAAGACGAATTTGCCGGACGTGATCTCGACCTCGCCACCACCGAATGAAGCGGCGTAGAGCCCGCGTTTCAGCGAGCCGAGAATTTCGGCCGGATCATGGTCACCGGCACACAGGAACGTGTTGGTCATCCGCGGCATCGGCGCATGCCGATACGACTGGCGGCGCCCGTTGCCTGTAGGGCGCATTCCCATCAGCCGCGCGTTCTTGCGATCCTGCATATATCCGACGAGGATTTCGTCCTCGATCAATACGGTCGCTCCAGTCGGAGTGCCCTCGTCGTCGATCGCCAGCGAGCCCCGCCGCCCGGATACCGTGCCGTCGTCAATGACCGTGACTCCAGGCGCCGCTACCCGCTGCCCCATGAGGTCGGAGAATGCTCCGATCCGCTTGCGGTTGATGTCGCCCTCGAGGCCGTGGCCGACCGCTTCGTGGATGAGGATGCCCGGCCATCCCGGGCCGAGCACCACCTCCATCTCGCCGGCGGGGGCCGGCCCGGCGTCAAGGCCGACGATCGCAAGCCGGACTGCCTCAGCGACTGCGTTGCGCCACGCCGCGGGCGTCACAACCTCGTCAAACGGAGCCCGGCCGCCGAAGGTGAAGGCACCCTTCTCCCTCCGGGCGCCGCGCTCCGCGACCACATTAATGGCGAGGGTCACCAGCGGACGGTCGTCGAAGACCGGATCGGTGTCGGCACGCAGGATGGCGATCTCCTCGGCCACGCTCGTCAGCGTGATGGCGACCTCGCGCACGCTCGGGTCGCATTGGCGCGCGGCCGCATCAATCGTCTGCAACAGGGCCACCTTCCCCTGGAAATCCGGCATCAGTTCGCGGTCCGCGGCCGGGTATGGTGGCGGGCGATTGCTCGGGGACGGAGGATCGGCAGCCTGCCAGGAGCGACCGCCTGTTGCGCAGCGGGCGATCGGGGCCGCCCGACGCAGGCTTGCCTCCGACAGGTCACCGGAGCTGGCGTAGCCCGTCGCTTCGCCGGCGACCAGCCGGAGCCCGAAGCCAGCTTCCGACAAATGATTCGCCGATTTCACACGACCGTCCTCAAGCACGATCGTCTCTGCGTGCTGCGCCTCCACGTACAGCTCGCCGTCCTCGGCACCCGCCAGGGCTTGCGTGACGAACGCCGTGACATCATCGCGGTCTATGTCGAAGCGGTCAAGCGGCCCGTCGCCGATCATCAGGCGTCCCGCGCGCGTTGGGGTGGCGCTGAAAGTGTGGCAATCGCAGCGGCCATTGCACGGGTCACGCCAGGCTCGCTGATCGAATGGCCGGCGCCCTCAATAAAGACGACGCGCGCATCCGGCCACCTGTCTGCGAGGGAGGCGGCGGAAGACGGCGGACACAGCATGTCGTACCGACCCTGGATGATTATGCCCGGGATGCCGGCGAGAGCTCGGGCGTCACGGAGAAGCTGATCCGACTCCAGGAAGCAACCGTTGGAGAAGTAGTGGGCTTCCATGAACGGTGTCGCCGGGAGCCGTGCGTCGCCACTTTCCCGCGACGTGACGGGAACTGCCGCCGCGGGGAGCAGCTCGGAGAGCACACGTTCGGCGTCGTGCCAGGCCCATGCAGCCGGGCCGTGGACGGCCGGATCGGGGTCGAGGATCCGACGGAAATAGGCATCAAGCGGGTCGCGTCTCTCGGACGGTGGCAGGGCGTCGATGAAGAACCGATAAAGGTCCGGCCGGAAGCGCTGCGGAGCCTCGATGAACGCCCAGTCGAGCTCAGCCCGGGTACCGAGGAACACCGAGCGCAGTACCAGACCGCTAACCCGTTCAGGGTGCGTCTCGGCGTAAGTCAAGGCCAGCGTCGCCCCCCACGAGCCGCCGACAACAAGCCAGCGCTCGATGCCCAGGGTCTCGCGGACCCGCTCCAGGTCGCCGATCAGGTGTGCGGTCGTGTTCGCTTCGCGGCGGCCATGCGGCCGGCTGCGTCCGGCACCACGCTGATCGATCAGGACGGCGCGATGCACGGCGAAATCGAAGAGGCTGCGACAGGAGGGCTGACAGCCGCTGCCGGGGCCACCGTGAAGAAAAACGACCGGAAGGCCATCCGGACTCCCGGTTTCCTCGACGAAGATTTCGTGGCCTTCCCCCACGGCGATCATCCGGCCCACCGGGATCGGCGTCGGACCGGCCGCGGTCGCCAGCGCGGAGCGAGACGCGAACCCCCTGCTCTGGTGCATGACGCTCAGTAAACACCTTCCGCTTCCTCGGTACCGCCCGAGAAGTTGCGGTAGATGAAGCGGCGATTGTCGGTCTCCGATTCGACCTCGGCCATTTGGAAAATGCGGGAATGCTGGGGTGACTTGGCGCATGCCGGATCGGTGCTGCCGGCATCGCCCGTCAGCGCAAACGCCTGACAGCGACAGCCCCCCCAGTCGACCTCGCGGAACTCGCAGCTTTTGCATGGCTCCGGCATCCAGCCGGTTCCGCGGTATTTCTCAAACGCTTCAGAATTCTCCCATATCCACGCAATGGAATGGTTGCTGCGCACCGATTTGAAGTTGAGCCCGGTGATGCTCTCCGCCGCGTGGCAGGGGAGCACCTTGCCGGCCGGCGATATGTTGAAGAACTGCCGGCCCCAACCGCCCATGCACTTCTTCGGTCGTTGGGCGTAGTAGTCCGGGATGACATAGTCGATGACCATCACGCCCAGGAGACGCGCGCGCGCCTCTTCCACGATCCGTGTGGTCTCCTCAAGCTGGTGCAAGGTCGGCATGAGCGACCGGCGATTCTTCAGAGCCCACCCGTAGTACTGGACGTTTGCGACCTCGAGCCGGGACGCCCCCACGGCCACAGCGAGATCGATGATCTCCGGCAGTTGATCGAGATTCTGGCGGTGCATCACCGCGTTGATGGTGAGCGGCAGCCCGGCTTCCCTCACCATCTTTGCCGCTGCCAGCTTCTTGGCGTGGGCGTTCCGGAAACCGGCGACCCGGTTGGCGCGTTTTTCATCAGCCCCCTGGATGCTGATCTGCACGTGGTTCAGCCCCGCGTCCGCCAACGCATCGACTTTTCGCCGGTCAAGCAAAACCGCCGACGTGATGAGGTTGGTGTAAAGGCTCGCGGCCGTTGCATGGGCGACCAGTTCGACGAGGTCCTTGCGGACGGTCGGTTCACCGCCCGAAAAGTGAAATTGCAGAACGCCTATTGCCGCGAGCTCATCGAGCACCCGCTTCCACTCGGCCGTGGTCAACTCCGCGTTGCTGCGTTCGAGTTCAACGGGGTTGGAACAGTACGGACACTGGAGAGGGCAACGGTGGGTCAGTTCGGCAAGAACAGCCAACGGGATGCCGTGCCTGCGCATCTGACCCTCTGCGGGTCCTTCCAGAATCGCCAAGCCATCGCTCGGGTCGCTCAGCATTGCATCGTCCATCACCGTTCCTCCGCGGCCTCTGCGAGAAAGCCCTTGTCCGCGAGATCCTGAAACAGGGCAATTACGTCTGTGCTGATCTGTGCGCGGCTCGCAGCATATTTTTCGGCCAGCTGGTCGACGATCTGACCGACGCTGATGTGACCGTCGCACATCTTTATGATCTCGACCGACATCTCGTCGGGCACGAGCACGCGTTCCGGAACCAGAATCACCCAGATCCCACGCGCTTCATCGAAACGCAGGCGGGCGTGACGCGGCAGAAACACGCGGCTCGATTCGCTGACCTTCAGCGGGAGATTGATGTCGGCGGCCCTCACTAGATATCCTCCGAACGAAACGCTCCCGGCGGTATGTGACCTTCGACGTAGGCGTGATGAAGCGCGTCGAGTTGCACCCACAGGACGTCGGTCTTGAAGATGAGTGCCCGACACACCGCCTCGCGTTCGGCGGGGGTGCGGGCATTGGCCTTGACGTATTCAAGCGCGAAGCCGGCATCGCGCGGTGCCTGGGCGAGCCGCTTCCGGAAATAGCTCATCACGTCGTCGTTGACGAAGTCGTAGTTCGCCAGCATCCCGGCTATCCGCTCCTCATGAATTCCGGATGCGAACAGCTCGGTCAGCGAGGACGCGATCGCCTCCAGTGGCGTGCGCTCCCGCACGAAGTTAACGTACGCATCGACCGCAAAACGCGTCGCTGCCAGGATCCCGTCGGTCGATTCGACATAGGCGCGATCAAGGCCCAGCCCGTCGGTCAGCTTCAACCAGCGATCGATGCCGCCCTCGCTATCGGGACCGCCGTCGTGATCCTCGATGCGATGACGCCATTCCAGCCGGATGCTGCGGTCGCGGAAGCGGGAAAGGACCACCGCGTCCTTCAGCGGGATGGAGCTCTGATAGTAGTAGCGATTGAGCGCCCAGGCCTGGACCTGGCCCTTGTTGAGCTTGCCGCCGTGCAAAAGCCCGTGAAACGGGTGCAGGTTGTGATAGCGCGAAGCACCGATTTGACGGAGCCGGGCTTCCATATCCTCGGCCGAACGAAGTTCCGAAGGCGCCATCTCGCGCGTCATGACGTTCATACAACGATCTCCATCCCATCGGCCGGGACTTCCCACCCGGCTCTTTCGATTTCTTGCCGTTCCGGCGAATCGGGCATCAGCGCCGGGTTCGAATTGTTGATGTGCAGAAAGACCTTTCGCCCGACCCCGAGGTGATCGAACGCGCGCAGCGAGCCTGTCTCTCCCGACATGCTGATGTGCCCCATGCGGCGGCCGGTCTTGGCGCTGAGTTCGGCACGGATCATCTCGTCGTCGCGGAAGAGGGTGCCGTCGAAGAAGACAAGGGGCGCGCCGCGAATTCGCTCGGCGAGACCCGGCGTCATTTGCGCGCACGCGGCGAGGTAGAAGAAATGGGCCCCGTTCTCACGATTGCGCAGGTGCAGGCCGACGGTGTCGCCGATTTCAGTCCCCTGCCCGCCTGCCGCACCGGCTTCCTCGTCCTCAAGGTACAGGGGAACCTTGCCCGGCACGGCAAAGGCGACCACTTCGATCCCCGTTGGGGTGCCGCCGACGAGCGACAGGCCAAACGGTCGTTCAAGCGCTATCGGCTGGCGTTTCACCAGCCGCGGATCGAGAACGTTGAAGATGCTGTTCGTTGCCAACACGTGCAGAACCCGCTCGTGGCCGTATATCGTCAGCCTCGCGCCCTCGCGCATGCAGAGGAGCCCGGCGATGGCATCGACGTCGCCGTTGGTCAGAACAACGCCGGAGATGGGCGTGTCACGGGTGCCGCGCCGCGGATGCAGCGCCGGCGTGTCGATGATCTGTTGTCGCAGATCCGGCGCCGCGTTTATCAGGAACCAGTTATCACCGTCGGCGCTGACGGCGATCGAAGCCTGACTCGATCTCAGCGACGGTTCGGTGACCCGGGCGCGTCGGCAGTGCTCGCAATTGCAGTTCCACTGCGGAAGGCCGCCGCCCGCCGCCGCTCCCAGCACAAGGACGCGAAGCATCGCTTGGATCCGGAAGCCGGCAGCGGGTTCTTCATGCCTACTTGCGCTGGGCGCAAGCGTACATGTTGATTTCCATGCCGACCGGAACCTCGGCGATGGCGGGCGCTTTCCACTGGGCGCAAGCGTACATGTTGATTTCCATGCCGACCGCAACTTCGGCAACTGTCGGACGCTTCCAGGACATCGATTCCTCCATTTCTCGACCGGCGCGAAATTGTCGCCGGCGCGAATGGAATATCGTCAACGCGCGTATTTGTGGAAAGCTATGCATGCAATCGGAATTGCCTATGCCGCGCAGCGCCGCGCGTCTTGATACGCTATGAATGCCATTGGAATTTCCAATAGGCGGAAGCGTGCGTGAACGCGTTACGGTTCGCCGGCCGGTGTGATCGCGCCAGCGCGATGGAGGAACGGCGGCGTGTCAATGATCTGAGGTAGACGAATCTCCGACCCCGCGGCGTTCAACGCCGATACGAACCGACTGTATAATTCCACCCGTTGATATTGCGACGGCAGCAGCGCGACGATGCGGCGATTGGGTCCGCTCACGCGGTACAGATTGACACCGTCCAGCGTACCTGCGCCGGAGAGCGCCGTGAATGCGGGAACCAGGCACACGCCTAATCCAGCCTGAACCATGCCGAGGGCCACCTCATAGTTCCGGCAGGCGGCAATCAAACGATGGCGGGGCAGAACCTGGCTGTACCAATCCTCGACGCGGCGCGTGTGCTGGGTGCCGAAGGTGAACTGAATGCACCTGTTCAGCACTGCCTGTTCGGTGTTACCGAGTTGGCTATCGGGATCACGAATGCCCTCGAGCGAAAGACCCGCCGGCACGGCCAGCACATAAGGATCCTCGGCTATCGGCGTTTGGTGGAAGCCGACACTCGCCTGAGCCACCGAGTTGGACGCAACAAGGCCGATGTTGACCCTGCGGCCGTAAAGCAGCTCCAGGGCCTCGACGGGCGCGACCTCGTGGATGTCGAGGTCGATGTGGGGAAACCCCGGCAATATCGCCTTGAGCGCCGGCGGCAAAAGCACCCGCAAGACCGAATTGATTCCGGCTATGCGGATGCTCAGTCGCGCGCCCTTGCTGAACGCGCGCAAACCGTCCTCGGCTTCTTCCACGTTCGAGAGGATGTACTCGGCCTTTCGCAGCAGGAACTTGCCGGCATCGGTCAACGTCATCTGGATTGGCGTCCGGTCGAACAACGCGGCGCCGACCGTCGTTTCAAGTTTCGACAGCTGCTGCGACAAGGATGGCTGGGTCAAACCGAGTTGCTTGGCCGCTTTGGTCAGCGTCTCGGAGTGGGCGACCGCCCAGAAGATTCGAAGCTGGTGAAGCGTCATCTCCCGGCGGGGGCCCGACAGAGCGTCGGCGGCCTTTCCTTTGCCGCCGGCTTCGCTTCCCACCGTCATCCGCGACGCGGTATCTGCATCACTCAAAGCGTTCCTCCGGATGGTTTCTTGTGTCGGGGCGTTCTTATAGCACGGAAGCGCGGCATCCACGGCTCGCCGACACGCGACCGGCGACGGTCCCAACTATTCGCGCGCACAAAATGCCCGGCGCCGGCGCTCTTGTCCGGCGACGATAGGATTTCTGGGACATGCACAGACCAGGCGGTTCGATGCGTCATCCCGTGAACCCATGGCCAGGTCGACACGAAGCCCGCCGCCTCGGCTCCTCCGGTTCGCACCAAACCCAGGGGCCTTCCACAAATTCGCCGCGGTCATTTGACGCTGGTCTACCTCAGCCGTCTGGAGGGTCGAAAAGCAGGAGGCGTTGGCTTAGGATCGCGGGCACTGAGCCGGTAGCAGCTCAGCAGAGCGGTTGTGTGAAGGCTCAGCATATCCGTGACGTTGCATGCATGTCGACCGGCGCCTACGACGACGATCGGGTTTCCTGTTTTTCGCCGTCCTTCGGACCGGGAGTTGATCCCCTTGCCGTGGCGGCGCGTGGCCGCCTGGTCCGCCCGCTCCAGCCCACGACTGGCGGGAACCGCCCGTGACTGAGCGTCATGAACCGCCCCGCGTGGCCTTCGTCGAGGACAAGCAGCCCGATTTCGCCAATGTTGCCCGGCACCTCGCTGCCTCGGCCGCCCGCAACCACTGGACCAACTTCGGTCCCGTGTGGTCGGCCCTGAAGGACCAGATAGAACGGACGCTGGCCGTGCCGGCCGGCCGCGCGGCGGTCCCCTGCGCCAGCGGAACCCACGCCCTCATGGCGGCCGCGGCGCTTGCGGAACGACACGGACCGCTGCGTTGGCTGGCACCCGACTACGCGTTCCGGGCGACCGCGGTCGGCCCGTTTGCCCAAGCCCAATTCGTCGACTGCAACCGTCATGGCGGCTTCGATGCCGATCTGCTCGCCGGCGTGCCGCCAGGTTCCTATGACGCGATCGTGGCCCTGAATCCCTTTGGCCTTCTCCGTGACCTCGGCGACGTGGTTGCGTTTGCCCGGCAGGCGCGCAAGCCCCTGATCATCGACAATGCGATGGGGCTATCGGGGTTCGATCGGCGCGATCATGGCGGCGTGTACGAGTGCATCAGTTTTCACCACACCAAACCGTTCGGGTTCGGTGAAGGCGGCTGCCTGATCGTCGACCTGGAACTGGAGAACGATGCGACCCGTGCCCTGGATTTCGGTTACGGATGGCCGTGGCCGGGAGGCCAGGGGTCGCTGACCAATGGCAAAATGTCGGAGCCGGCCGCCGCCTTCATTCTGGACCGCCTGGAGCGTGCACCGGCGTCGATTGCCGGCTATCGATCCCAGTTCGAGCGGATCGTGACGATCGCCGAGCGGCATCAGTTTCGCCTGCTGGTCGCCCCCTGCGCCATCGGCGAAGCGGCCGTACCCGGCAACGTGCCCCTGCTGGCGCCGGCGCCAATCTCCTGGGTCGCGGCCGAAAACGAGCTGGTCGCGGTCGCCAAATACTACCCGCCGGTCACCGGCCGGCCGGCTGCCACGGACATATACGCAAGGATCGTCAACGTTCCCTGCCACCCGGGCGTCGCGGTCCTTTCAGACGTTCAGATCGCGACTCTCTTGCAGCGGTGGGCAAGTCGCGCTTCCCCGGCAGAAACAAGGCCCGAATGACGGCGGCCGAGCCGACGACGGGCCCCGCACGGCGCGTCTGCGAACAGGATTGGCCCGATGATTCGCCACCCACGGTGAGCGTGATCTGCGCCGCGTTCAATCAGGAGGCCTTTGTTGGCCAGTGCCTCGACGGCATTCTCCGCCAGTTGGTCTCTTTCCCCGTCGAAGTCATCGTTCACGACGATGCCTCCACCGATGGCACACCGGCCGTGATACAGGATTACGCTCGGCGGTACCCGAAACTGATAAGGACGATCCTGCAGACAGAAAACCAGCATTCCCGGTTTCGCAAGGCCCGGCCAATCATGCTTTCGCAAGCGCGCGGCGAGTTCATTGCCGATTGTGATGGCGACGACATTTGGACCGACCCGCACAAACTGGAGAAGCAGGTTGCCTTTCTGCGTGAGAACCGCTCCTTCGTCATGAGTTTTCATGACGCGGTGCCGATCGATACGAGCGGCAAACAGGTCGATACCGGCTACCTGCCGGAAGAGGCTCGGCGGGACTACACGCAAGCCGAACTGAGAGTGCTGAAGTGGGGTTGGATACTGATGGGGACGGCCATGCACCGCAACGTCGAATTGGATTTTCCGCCGGAGTACTTCCTCGCCCCCAACGGTGACAACTTCGTTCCGATGCTGCTGGCCGCCTTTGGCGCGGCGAAGTTCCAGCCGGAGGTCGGGCCGCTGGCGCGGCGGCTGCATCGCGGTTCCATGTGGGCCTCGAAATCGCAGGCGGAGCAGAACCGGATGCATCTCCAGACCTACCTTCAGATCGCGGGTTACTTCGTTCGCACCGGCGACATCAAAGCCGCGCGGAAGATTCTGGCGGGAAGGCTCAGCCTTTATGTCAGGCGCTACCTTGGCCTGGCGGGCCCCCCCGGCCGCTGATGTTCGAACCCGTCGCCTTCAACGCCATGCCATGAAACCGATCGCAAGCGCGTCCCATCTCGCCGGCAGCCGGGCCGATGGAAAACGTATGACACACTGCCTGCTGATGCTCGGCGGTTCGGTATCGCAGGTCCCGGCGATCCGGCGCGCAAAGGAACTCGGATATCGCGTCATCCTGTGCGACTACCTGCCGGACAATCCCGGCCAAGCCTTCGCCGACGAGTATCACAATGTCAGCACCACCGATCTCGCGGCGGTGCTGAAGCTCGCGCGCGAGCGCGAGATCGACGGCATCGTGGCCTACGCCTCAGATCCGGCTGCCGCAACCGCCGCCTACGTCGGCAATACGCTGGGTCTGCCTTCGAACCCTTATGCGTCGGTCCTCACGCTGACCCGCAAGGATCTTTTCCGCAAGTTCCTGACGGACCACGGTTTCAACGTGCCGCGATGGCAATCATGCTCGGCGCCCTCGCAACTGCGCGAGGCCGCCGAGCGGCTCACCTGGCCGGTCGTCGTGAAGCCGGTCGATTCCTCGGGCAGCCGAGGGGTCACCGTCGTCCACCAGCCCGACGCGATCGAGCCGGCCTTCGAAGCGGCGATCGGCTTCGCCCGGTACAAGGCTGTGATCGTCGAGGAGTTCATTCACACGGCCTACCCTCTCCTGCAACTGGAGGGTGACGGGTTCGTCAATGACGGGCAGCTCGTCTTCCGCGCATTCTGCGACGGCAACTTCGACCGTCTTGCCAATCCGGTGGTTCCGATCGGTGTGACCTTCCCGAGCGTCTACGAAGACACGATCCAGGAGCGGGCCCACGCGGAGGTTCAGCGACTCCTCACGCTTCTCAACATGGAGCGCGGGGCCCTCAACTTCGACATGCGGGTCGGGCTCGACGGACGAATTTTCCTGATGGAGATCGGACCGCGTAACGGCGGCAACCTCATCCCCCTGGTCATTGCACGGGCGACCGGGGTCGACCTCATCGACTACACTTTTCGATCAGCCTTAGGGCTGGATTGCAGCGATTTGCGCACGCAGGACATTACGGGCTTCCACGCCTCCTACGTGGTGCACGCGCTGAGCGAGGGGATCCTGGAGGGCATCACCTTCAGTGACGAGATTGAAACACGGATCAGAGCCAAGGATATCTGGGCCCAGCGTGGCCAGCCGGTCTATCGTTTCGACGGCTCGCATCGTTCGCTTGGAGTCCTCGTTCTCGAGTTCGAGTCCTTCGAGCAAATGCGCCACGACATGGAGCATATGGAGCGACACGTTACGGTGTCTGTCCGATAATTCTTCGGCGTCTGTCGACGCCTGCCGGAACAGAGAGGCGATGAAGGTCCAGACTGGAGAAAGGCGATCGATGGATGTGGTCATATTCGGCGCCAAGCAGCTGGCAAGCCTGGCGTGGTTCGTCCTCACCAACGACAGTCCCCATGACGTGGTGGGGTTTACCGTCGATCGAAGCCACATGGCGCAGCGGCGCAAGCACGACCTCCCCGTGGTTCCGTTCGATGAGCTGGAAGCGCACTTTCTTCCGCATAAGACGGCGATGATCGCACCGCTTGGATTCGAGCTCTCGACGGGTCTGGCAACCGAGCGACGGGTTGCCGCCACCCGGCGCGGCTTCGCCTCGCTATCTTATGTGTCCTCACGCGCGCTTGTTCCGCCGGACGTTGAGTTTGGCGACAATTGCATGGTCTTCGACGGCGTCGTGATCGAGCCCTTCGTCACGCTCGGCAACGACATTGTGCTCCGCGGCGGCTGCTACCTATCGCATCATGTGACTATTGCCGACGGTTGTTTCCTCGCCCCTCGCGTGACGCTGGGTGGCCATGTCAGAATTGCGGAGCGCTGTTTCATCGGCATCAGCGCCACGGTGCAGTCCGGACTGCGTGTCGCGCCAGGCTGCTTCATTGCCGCCGGAGCGCGCGTGGCCCGCGACACCGATGTAGGCGGTGTTTACGCTGGAGCTCCGGCAAAACGGCGGAAGGCCCGGCCGACCGACCTCAAGCGGGCGCTGCCCGGCGAGCACTCGGGCGAATAGCAAGCGTCACACCTGCGGGGCGAACGTCGGTGACGGAGCGGCTCAATCGGTCAATTGGCGGGAGCGGTCTTTCTGAAGACAACCAAAAGACCGCTGCTGCAGCCGGCACCAACGCCATCATCGCAAGGGCCGGCCAGTCGGACTCGCCTGGCTTTAGGGTGAGGCCGCGCGGCTGTGGCAGGAAGAGATTCGTCTGATGGATGCGGCAAAATCGAAAAGAGCTGCCGGACTGACAGAGTCAGGCCCGCTGCGATTGGTGCTCCCTGGGGGACCCGACAAGAGTTGATTTATCAGCGACTTAACCATTGGTGGGATACTGGCACCTTCCGTAGCGTTCTACGATTTCCTACTAACATGTCCCACCTACGCGGCGTGCCAATGACCTCGGCAATCAAGCGCTCGACCTTCTCGGACCACCGTTCGGACGAAGCTACGACCACTATGGAATTCCTATAAAGTCAGGCCTGCTTCTCTCTCGAAATTATATGCCGCCAGTGGCAACTGATTTTGCGTTCGTCTGGCGGCGACGCCCGCTCTCGGCTGGCGTTGCCTCACTGCAACCTCTGCAGGGAGACTTGCATGCGCGACGTGATCTTTCTCGCTATCGGCCTCCTCTTCTTCGCGCTGTCCATCGCGTACGTTCTTGCGTGCGATCGGCTTTAGGTGGCCGCGATGTTCTTCGACTATTGGCTGGGCGGCAGCGTGACCCTCGGTCTCCTGGTCTACCTGACTTGCGCGTTGCTGGCTCCGGAGCGGTTCTAGAGAGGTTTGACGACTGTGACCGTTAATGGATGGGTTCAGATCGCGACCTACTTCGTGGTCCTCACGGCGTTCATTGTTCCCCTCGGCCGATACATGGCGCGCGTTTTTGAGGGCGAGCGAACCTTCCTCTCACCGGCGTTACGTCCGATCGAGCTGGGACTCTACCGCGTCGCCGGTGTCGAGGAGCCGGGCGAGCAGCACTGGATCACTTATGCGGTGGCCATGCTGCTCTTCAACGCAGCGGGGTTCCTACTGGTTTACGCTTTCCAGCGCCTTCAGGGCATTTTGCCGCTCAACCCAGCCGGGATGGCGGCCGTCACGCCGGACCTGTCGTTCAACACTGCGATCAGTTTTGCCACCAACACAAACTGGCAAAACTACGGTGGTGAGAGCACGCTGAGCTATCTCACCCAGATGGCGGCGCTGACGACACAGAACTTCGTCTCGGCCGCAACGGGCATCGCCCTGCTCATCGCGCTCATCCGCGCCTTTGCGCGGTCGTCAATGCATACCGTCGGCAATTTCTGGGTCGATCTGACCCGCTCCACGCTGTACGTGCTTTTGCCGATATCCGTCGTCTTGGCGATCATTCTTGTCTGGCAGGGAGTGCCGCAGAACCTCGGCGCCTACGTCGATGCGACCACGCTGGAAGGCGCCAAGCAGGTCTTGAGCCAAGGCCCGGCCGCCTCGCAGATCGCCATCAAGCAGCTCGGCACCAACGGCGGCGGCTTCTGGAACGCCAACTCGGCGGTGCCCTATGAGAACCCGAACGCCATAAGCAACTTCCTGGAGATGCTCTCGATTCTGCTGATACCCGCCGCGCTGACAATCACCCTCGGCCGCATGGTCAAGGATGAGCGGCAAGGCTGGGCGCTCTATGCGGCCATGTCGATCATCTTCCTCGCTGGCGTTGCCGTTTGTTACTGGGCCGAAGGGACGGGCAACGCGCACTTTGCCGCGCTCGGTCTCGATCCCGCGAACATGGAAGGCAAGGAGGTGCGCTTCGGCATTGCCAACTCCAGCCTCTGGGCGGTAGCGACGACCGCCGCCTCGAACGGGTCGGTCAACGCAATGCATGACAGCTTCACGCCGCTCGGCGGCATGATCCCGATCGTCATGATTGAGCTCGGCGAGATCATCTACGGTGGTGTCGGCTCCGGTCTGTACGGCATGCTGCTCATGGTGATCATCGCGGTATTTGTGGCGGGTCTCATGGTCGGTCGTACGCCGGAGTACCTCGGCAAGAAGATTGAGGCGAAAGAGATCAAGATGGCGATGCTCGCCATCCTCATCCTGCCGTTGTCCATGCTCGGTTTCACTGCTGCCGGCGTCGTTCTGCCTGCAGGCGTGTCGAGCATGGGCAACGCCGGGCCGCACGGCTTCAGCGAACTGCTCTATCAGTACACTTCGCAAACCGGCAACAACGGCTCGGCTTTTGCCGGCTATACGGGCAACACGCTCTGGAATAATACCACCGGCGGCGTGGCCATGCTCCTCGGACGCTACTTCGTCATCATTCCCATGATGGCGGCGGCGGGTTCGCTGGTCGGCAAGAAGATCGTGCCCGCATCCGCAGGCACGCTCCCCACGCACAGCGTCCTGTTTGTTGGCCTGCTTGTCGGTGTGATCATCGTCCTCGGCGGCCTAACATTCTTCCCGGCGTTGGCGCTCGGTCCCATTGCGGAGCACTTCGCAATGCTTGCCGGCTCGACCTTCTGATCGGGATTGTACCGGAGTCACTTGGATGGAAACTTCGCAGGTCCGCAAGCGCATGCCGGCGGCAGCGCTGGTCGATCCCAAAGTCCTCCGGCCGGCCCTCGGCTCGGCCTTTATGAAGCTCGACCCGCGAACATTGATCAAGAGCCCGGTGATGTTCGTGGTCGAGATCGTCGCGGCCCTGACCACGATCGTATTCCTGCGGCAGGTGCTCACAGGCGGCGAGCAACTCCGATTCACGTTCCAGATCATCCTGTGGCTGTGGTTCACGGTGCTGTTTGCCAATTTCGCCGAAGCCATCGCCGAAGGACGCGGCAAGGCACAGGCAGCAACATTGCGCCAACAGCGAACCGAGACGCAAGCAAAGCTGCTCACCGACTCCGACACGACGAAGAACTACACGCTCAAGCCGGCGGACAGCCTCAAAATAGGCGACGTGGTCCTCGTCGAAGCGGGTGACACAATACCCTCGGACGGCGAGGTGGTCGAAGGCGTTGCGTCCGTTAACGAGGCGGCGATAACAGGAGAATCGGCGCCGGTAATTCGCGAGTCGGGCGGCGACCGCTCGGCGGTCACGGGCGGCACGCAGGTGCTGTCCGACTGGATTCGCGTTCGCATAACTGCAGCCCCGGGCTCGACTTTTCTTGATCGCATGATCCGGTTGGTCGAAGGCGCCGAGCGCCAGAAGACTCCGAATGAGATCGCGCTCAACATCCTGCTCGCGGGTATGACGATCATCTTCGTGATAGCAACGGCAACCATCCCAAGCTTCGCGCACTATGCCGGCGGCAATCTTTCGCTGGTTGTGGTAGTTGCGCTGTTCGTCACACTCATCCCGACCACTATCGGCGCGCTATTGTCCGCGATCGGCATTGCCGGCATGGACAGGTTGGTGCGGTTCAACGTGCTGGCCATGTCTGGCCGCGCCGTCGAAGCTGCGGGCGACGTAGACACGCTGCTGCTCGATAAGACCGGCACGATCACGCTTGGCAACCGGCAGGCGGCTGAATTCAAGCCGCTGGGCGGCGTCACCGATCGCGAACTGGCGGACGCGGCTCAGCTGGCGTCGCTTGCTGACGAGACGCCCGAGGGGCGCTCTATCGTCGTGCTCGCCAAGGAAAAATACGGTATCCGCGGCCGCGATCTTGCCGAGCTCGGCGCCCATTTCATCCCCTTCACCGCACAAAGCCGCATGAGTGGTGTCGAGGTTGGCACGTCCTGGGTGCGCAAGGGCGCGGTCGACGCCATCCTCAGTTACCTCAATGTCTCCGCGACCGGCCGCGATCCCCCGGCCAACGCGGTCCTGGCGGCGCGCCTGGTGATCAGCGCCGGTGCGGTGCGCGAGGTCAACGCCATCGCCGACGCTATCGCCAAATCCGGAGGTACGCCGCTTGCCGTCGCCAAGGACGGCCGGCTACTCGGCGTGATCCACCTCAAGGATGTCGTCAAGGGCGGTATTCGCGAGCGGTTTGCCGAGCTGCGGCGCATGGGCATTCGCACAATCATGATCACGGGAGACAATCCGATGACGGCCGCCGCCATCGCTGCGGAGGCCGGCGTTGACGATTTCCTGGCAGAGGCGACTCCAGAGGACAAGCTTCGCCTGATCCGCGAAGAGCAGGCGAAGGGCAAGCTGGTCGCCATGTGTGGCGACGGCACCAACGACGCCCCCGCACTCGCCCAGGCCGATGTCGGTGTTGCCATGAACACCGGCACCCAGGCCGCGCGTGAAGCGGGCAATATGGTCGACTTGGACTCAAACCCTACCAAGCTGATCGAGGTGGTTGAAATCGGCAAGCAGCTCTTGATGACACGCGGCGCGCTCACGACTTTCTCGATCGCCAACGACGTGGCGAAATATTTCGCCATCATCCCGGCGATGTTCCTAGCGTTCTATCCGCAGCTCGCGGCCCTCAACATCATGCGCCTTTCGACCCCGCAAAGCGCAATCCTGTCGGCGATTATCTTCAACGCGCTGATCATTGTCGGACTCATCCCGCTTGCCCTGAAGGGCGTAGCCTATCGGCCGATCGGTGCTGCACCGCTGCTACGCCGTAACCTCATGATCTACGGGATCGGCGGCATGATCGTTCCGTTCATTGGCATAAAGGCCGTGGACCTTCTGGTCACGGCCTTGCACCTTGCCTGAGGAGGGGGCCATGCTCCGCGAAATTCGTCCTGCCATCATGCTCATCGTCGCCTTCACAATCCTCACCGGACTTTTGTACCCCTTGGCCATGACCGGCATCGCACAAGTCATTTTCCCGCATCAGGCAAACGGCAGCTTGGTCGAGAAGAATGGACGGGTCGTCGGCTCCGAACTGATCGGTCAGGCCTTCACTAGCGACCGCTACTTCCACGGGCGTCCTTCGGCCACTGCCCCCGAACCTTACAACGGCGCCGCGTCCGGCGGATCGAATCTTGGGCCAACAAGCAACGCGATGATCGACCGCATCGCCGCGGACGTGGAAGAACTGAAGGCCGAAAACCCCGCCGCCCGGGTGCCGACCGATCTCGTAACTGCATCGGGAAGCGGTCTGGACCCGGACATCTCTGCGGACGCGGCATACTTCCAAGTGCCGCGCGTTGCCAAAACCCGCAATATGACCGAAGATCACGTGCGCCGGCTTGTGGCTGAAAATGTGCGGAGCCGCGCCCTCGGTCTGCTCGGCGAGCCGCGCGTGAATGTGCTTGCGCTCAATCTCGCCCTCGACGAGGCGGGGGCACAATAGGCCAGGGCAGAAGGGTGCCCTGAATGTCGGACCAGCGCGTCGACTTTGATCAGCGCCCTTCGCCGGAGGCCTTGCTTGAGGCTGCCCGGCGCGAGGAGGCGCGCATTGGCAAGCTGCGTATTTTCGTCGGCGCGGCGCCCGGCGTCGGCAAGACCTTCACGATGCTGGAAACCGCCGGCGCGAGAAGGAAGGATGGCTACGACATCATCATCGGCGTGGTTGAGACCCACGGCAGAAAGGAAACCGAGGCGCTTCTGCAGGGGCTGGAAGTCATTCCGCGTCGGCGCATCGACTACAGGGGCCGTTCGCTTGAGGAAATGGACCTAGATGCCATCATCGCTCGCCGGCCGCAGATCGTGCTTGTTGATGAACTGGCCCACACCAACGCGCCCGGCAGTCGTCATCCCAAGCGATATCTCGATGTCGAAGAGCTGTTGCAGCACGGTATTGATGTCTACACCACCGTCAACATCCAGCACATTGAGAGTCTTAACGACGTCGTTGCCCAGATCACGCATGTGCGCGTACGCGAAACGGTGCCGGATGCCGTTTTCGACCGCGCTGACTCCGTAGAACTGGTCGACCTCACGCCTGACGATCTGATTCAGCGCCTCAAGGAGGGAAAAGTATACGTTCCCCAGCAGGCGTCGCGAGCGCTTGCGCATTTCTTCTCTCCGGCCAATCTCATTGCTCTGCGCGAACTGGCTCTCCGGCGAACCGCCGAACGGGTGGATGAGCAGCTTCTAACCGAGATGCAGGCTCGCGCCATCCCGGGACCAATAGCGGCTGGCGAGCGCATTCTTGTGTGCGTCAGCGAGGACCCTCGATCGGCCGGTCTGGTGCGGTACGCTAAGCGTCTGGCGGACCGCCTTCACGGACCACTTACGGCCCTCTACGTCGAAACCAGACGCAGCCTTCAACTCACCGAAGAGGAACGAGACCGAATCGCAGACACGCTTCGCCTGGCCCAAGCGCTCAAGGCTGAGCCCGTCACCGTGCCCGGCGCCGGCCGAAGCATTGCCGACGACGTGCTCACTTACGCGCGCGCAAATAACATCACTCAACTGGTCGTCGGCAAGACCACGCGAACCCGCTGGTTCGAAATCCTGTACGGTTCCGTGGTCCATGATCTGGTGCGCACCGCTGGCAACATCAGCGTCCACGTCATCGCCGGTGAGGAGATCGCACGCGAGCCGATTCCGAGGAAGACGGTGCGGGCGGCTTCGCGTGCGCCGGCGCTCGATCCCCGCCCCTATGCAGGTTCCATTGCCGTGGTCGCCGCAGCCGCCGCCATCGGGATGCTGCTCCAGCCGTGGATCGGGGTTGAGAACATCGATTTGGTGTTCCTAACCGGGATTGTCGGAATAGCGGTTCGATACGGGTTGCTGCCCTCGTTGGCAGCGAGCGTGCTCTCCGCTCTGGCTTATAACTTCTTCTTCACGGAACCATTCCACACCTTTCTCATCTCCAATCCGCGGGACGTCGTTGCGGTGGGATTCTTCACGATCGTCGCGATCGTCGTCTCCAATGTCGCCGCGCGGGCGCGTGTCCACGCCATCGTGGCAATGTCGCGGGCCCGTACGACTGAATCTCTCTACACCTTCAGTCGTAAACTTGCCGGTGCGGGAACGCTTGATGACGTTCTTTGGGCGACTGCCTATCAGACGGCGGCGATGCTGAAGGTCCGCGTCGTTTTGTTGTTGCCGGAAGATGGATCGGTCGCCGTGAAGGCGGGCTATCCTCCGGAAGACATCCTCGATGAAGCCGACTTGGCAGCCGCGAAGTGGGCCTGGCAGAACGATCATGCCGCAGGACGGGGATCGGACACCCTGCCGGGCGCCAAACGCCTGTTCCTGCCGATGCGCACCGGGCGCGGAACGATCGGCGTCGTTGGCCTCGACAAGGAAAAGCCGGGTCCGCTCTTTACTCCCGATGAGCGCCGACTTCTCGATGCGCTCGTCGACCAAGGCGCCCTCGCTATCGAGCGGGTGAACCTTGTCGAGGAGATGGGGACCATCACGCGCACGGCGGAGGCAGATCGCTTGCGCTCCGCTCTGCTGACATCCATTTCGCACGACCTCAGGACCCCTCTGGCCGCGGTTCTCGGTGCAGCAGGAGCACTGAAAGACCTGTCGACGAAGCTGAGCGATAATCAAAAGGCTGACCTGCTGTCGACAATTATCGACGAATTGGAGCGCCTCAACCGGTTTATCGCGAACTTGCTCGACATGACGAAGCTCGAATCTCGGCGCGATCAAACCGAACGCCGGACCACACGACCTGCACGAAATTATCGACACGGCACTTGCGGCGGGCCGACAAGATCCTCGCCGGGCATCGCCTCGAACTGGACGTCTCCGGGCAGCCTTCCGATGCTCAACCTCGATCCCGTGCTGTTTGAGCAAGTGCTATTCAACCTGCTCGACAATGCCTCGAAATATTCGCCCGACGGGGCGAACATCACGATCCGCGGCTGGCGAGAGGGCAATACCGTCGTGCTACAAATTATCGACGAAGGACGAGGCATTGCTGCTGGCGACGTAGAGCATATTTTTGATAAGTTCTATCGCACGCACAAGGGAGACCACGTTCGTGCCGGCACTGGGCTCGGGCTTGCGATTTGCCGCGGGTTTGTCGAGGCAATGAACGGGACGATCACAGCGTCAAGCCGCGCCGACCGACCGGGCGCGGTATTTACGATCACTCTGCCCTTGTTGAGCGAGCCGAGCCGTGTGGTCACGGCGGCATGAGCTGCGCCACCGCTGAAGGTTCTTGTTATCGACGATGAGCCGCCGATACGAAAACTGTTGCGCATGGGGCTCGCGGCGCAGGGATATGAAATCACTTGAGGCGCCTAGCGGTAAGACCGGCCTGGAGTTGCTCGAGCGCAACCCGGACCTGATTATTCTCGACCTCGGTTTGCCCGACATAGAGGGACTTGAATTGTTGCGCATCATTCGTGGACGGAACGAAAGCGTTCCCATCGTCGTTCTTTCGAGCCGTGGCGACGAAGCCGGCAAGGTGCGGGCGCTCGATCTCGGCGCCGACGACTATGTGACCAAGCCCTTCGGGATGGAGGAATTGCTGGCTCGCATGCGCGCCGCGTTGCGCCACCAGCTACAAGTGCAAGGAGAGCGCCCCGTATTCCGCGTTGGCGAACTGTCAGTTGATCTGGTGCGCAGGATCGTGTCCGTGCGCGGCGACGAAGTCAAACTCTCTCCCAAAGAGTATGAACTGCTGCGCATCATGGTCCAGCACGCTGGCAAGGTACTTACACATAGGTTCCTGCTCGGCGAGCTGTGGGACGCGACCACCGACGCTCAATACCTTCGTGTGTACGTGCGCCAGCTGCGGCAGAAGATCGAGGCCGAGCCCGAACGTCCCCAATACATTCTGACCGAAACCGGAATCGGGTACAGACTTCGTGCGCCCGACTAACGCGGCGTCGCCGCGTTGCTCCGCTGCTTCGGCCCGGAGCATTTTTCTGGAGCAGCCATGGACGTCACAGATTTCCTCTCTCCCACCAATGCACTGGCCGGCGTCGAGGCATCAGACAAGCTTCGACTATTGAAGGACCTTTGCGGTCGAGCGGCTTCGACACTTGGCCTCGACACTCATATGGTCTTGAGCGAGATCATGAAGCGCGAGACGTTGGGATCGACAGGTATTGGCGGCGGGATCGCATTGCCGCACGCCCGGATTGTGGGTCTTGAAGCGCCGTTCGCGATTCTCATGCAGCTTAAGCAACCTATCGAATTCGACGCAGTTGATGGCCAGCCGGTCGATGTCGCGTTCTTTCTTTTGCTGCCGACCGCTCCAGGCGGCGAACAGCTCAATGCGCTCGCGTGCGTGGCGCGGAAACTACGGGACCCAGAGATTGTCCGGAGGATTCGTACGACTGCCGACAACGGCACTCTGTACGAGGCGGTCATTTCATCTGCCCAAGCATTTTTTCAAAGGCAATAAATCCGGATTCCGTCGTCATCCAACAACGGTCCAAGGCTGGCGAGCCGCAGCCTGTTGAGGTGAGCGCGTTCGGCGCGGTAGTTCGGCTCGGCAGCCTTTTGCTGCTGCTGCTGAGAGCCCCACCACCCTTCGTAACCTATTGAATTTACTACGGGTGCGAGTTCTACTGGCGCTCCCTAGCGGGACTGATTGAAGTGAGCTAAATCAACAAGGTTGTAGCTTTCGACCGCACACGCGCACCCGTGGTTTCCCATAGGATTCCGCCATGAGTAACAACCCGACACAGCCCGGTGACCGACGCCGACACGCAGCTTGGACGTCATCGCCGCAGCCCATTTCTCGCCCGTCACAGCGACAAAGCGAGTAGTCGATTGGAGTTTTGATGGACACAATCCGATTGTGAAGGGAGAGTGTCGTCATGCCGAGAACGAGGAACCCGTACCCTGCGGAATTCAGGGAGCAGATCGTGGCTCGCACCGGGCGAAGCGTTGAGGACCTGGCCAGGGAGTGCGGAGCCGTGCGCGGCGACGATCCACGGCGGTCTTGACGTTGGTCACCACATGTAACTGGGCGAAGGCGAACTTCGAGGTCCGGCACAGCCACGAACAGATGGAGCTTGCCCTCTTCGATCCTCACCTCGGCGACGTCGATGTGGAAGTAGCCGATGGGATATCGCTTGAAGGGTCGTTTGGCCGGCTTGTCGCCGGCGATCTCCGGCAGGCGGTTGATGCCGTGACGTTTCAGGCAGCGATGAGGGACGAGCGGGTGAGATGTGGAATGGTCGCCTGCAGCGCGTACAGACAGTCATCCAGCGGCAGGAGCGTGCGCTTGCGGAAGGCGACGAAGGCGGCTTCCTCCCCAGCGGTCAGCACCGTCGAGCGAGGGCTCTTCGGCCCCATCGGCGCGTCGTGTATGAAGGCCCGCTTGCGCCACTTGGCGATGGTCTTCTGATTGAGCCCGTACTGGGCGGCTAACGCTTTGAGCGGAGCCTTCGATCGCTGTATCGCAGCTCGGGATGGCGTGCGTGGTCGTGGCGCTGCCGTGAAGTACCTGTCCCATAGCTCCTCCCGGACTGCAGGATCAGACAAACTGATTCCCCCACACTCCGGGACCAAACACCTAGTGAATTCACCACCGCTTCATTCTTCGACTGGCGAGGTCAACCTCAGCTTCATGCGGCCGGCCGCTCTGAGCGTCCGTCAACTACCAGGCCTTCATCGGCTCCTCTCCCCTCAGCCAGGGGAATCAGGCGCCGAAAACTCTAACTCGAAGTGATCCAATTTGGCGGGTTCAGACCAGTCTCGAATGACGTGAGCCTTGACCGCGCCGTTTAATTCAGTCCCGCCGCATGCCCGCCGGGTCCGCTCACAGCGCCACCACGTCGCCTGCGCTCGCCACCGAGATTTTGCCAGCGTAGTTTTCACGCAGCATTTCCGTCAGTCGCCGGCGGCCGGCGAGATCATCAGCCGGCAGGCCGTGGTGGACGACGACCAAGTGTCGAACTCCGGCCGCCGTGGCGATGCGACCAACCTCGGCCGGAGTCGCATGGATTTCTCGCCGGGTCAGTGTCTCACGCACGATCCTGACGTTGCAGTCGTGGAGAAGCAGATCGGCACCCCGTGCCAGGTGTTCGACACCCGGACTGTACGAAGCGTCGCCGGAGAAGACGATCGTCATCCGTGACGCGTCGAGGCGATAGGCAAGCGATCGGAGATAGGGCTCGCAATGATGCGCTTCGGCGGTAGCCAGACGAAACGGCCCCAGCGCGCATTCCGCGCCGGGTTCGATCTCGGTCACCTCAGGGAGAATCGGCGGAAAGGGCAGTTTAACGCCCCGCGCGGTGTAGAGCGCGACGCCGATCTCCGGCGCCAAGCGCGTCGCGATATCGCCCGCGAAGACCCCGGCCGGACCAAAGAGGCCCTTGACCACCGCGTCAGTGCCGACCGGGCCCAGAATACGCAGCGGCGTCGGAAACGGCTTGCCACCGATCGACCCGAACAGGCCAGCCTCCCACCGGCCGAGAACAAGATGCGGGAGGTCGGCGATGTGATCCCAATGGTGATGCGTGAGGAGAACCGTGTCGATTGCCCGGACGTCGACCCCGGCCTGATCGATCCGCCCGGTGACGCCGGGACCGCAGTCAATCAGCACGTGCGCGCCCGCATCCGAGACGAGAAGTCCGGTCCCCGCGTTGCCGGCCTTGAGCGTGGCCAGCGGTGGCGATGTGCCGAGGATCGTTACCTTCAATCGACCCATCCAACAAATGGGAGGGGAGAAGGTCGAGTGCCGGGCATGCAGCAGACCCTCCTCTGCCGAAGGCCGATCATCGCCCTTCGCCCGCCACCAGACGGCACACGCGCTCGGCAAGCACCCCGCCTTCGCCGAGTTGGAGCACCGTCTCGAAATGATTGAGGCCCTCCAGTTCGATTTCCTCGGCGCTGCCCGCGCGGCTCCGCCAGCGCTCGGCGAATTCTCGACCCTGCATCTTGTATTGCCGGGATTCACGCGCGCCCCAGGCGACAAGGATCGGCGGCCCCTCGGGAGGAACCCGGTGCAGGGGGCTGTTGTCCAGCGCGGTCGAGGGATCGAGCTTCAGCCATGCGTTACGATAGCTGAGGCGCAGCGGCTCCAGGTTGTAGTTGCCGCTGATGAGGATGGCACCGCGGACTATGCGCCCCGGCAAGCCAAAGGGTTGATGCCACCCTTCGGCCAACAGCATGGCCGCAAGATGGGCGCCGGCGGAATGGCCGCCGACATAAATCCGGTCGCGGTCGCCGTTGAAGTCCTCTGCCCGTTGCCACACCCACGCCAGCGCGGCGCGTGCATCCGCGACGATGTCCGGCAAGGGGCACCGTCCGGGATCAGTGAATGGCCGACGGAGACCACCGTCATGCTGAGCGGCACAAGCCCCGCAGCGACGAAGCTCGGCGTCGTCCTTGGAGAGGCTCCGCCAACCTCCGCCGTGGATGAAAACCATGACCGGCGACAATGCTTCCGAAGCGGGGAAAACGTCGAGTTCCTGCGCGGCGGAAGCCCCGTAGCGGAGGCCAAAATGTCCGCCAAGCGCCTCGCGCGCCTCACGGCTCAGGCGCGCGTAAGTTTCAAGGTAGGACCGATCGTCGGCGACACCGCGCGCCGGGTTGCACTCGAAATCAAGCGTCGCCTGATCGTAGTCCCGCCAGACAAGCCCCATGATCGCGGCGGCGTTTCCCTGTCCTGTCGATCCGGTCGTCGACGAACCAGTGCCGCCGACGATACGAATTCAGCCGCGCTCGAGTCTAGGCCGCCTTGGCCTTCTCGATGTAGGACATGTCGAAGTATTCCGCTGGCGGCCTGAAGGTACCCTGTCCGCTCGACTGGGCAGCATCGAGAAACTGCGAAAGCGCCTTGGTGTCGATGAGAACCTTCGCGGCAAAGAGCCCCTTGTCCATGTACATCTGGTAAGTGGACTGGGCCGCTTCCGGCGTCGTTTTCGTGCGCTCGATCAGGATCGCCAGAGCTTTGTCCTTATTGGCCGGATCCACGAGCCAATCACACGCCTGCAATTGGCCCTTGAGGAACGCCACCACCCCGTCGGCGTTCTTGGCGGCCCAAGTCTTGTTGACCCATGTGCAGTAGCGCTGGGCGCCAAGAATTCCGCTCGTGTCCGGCAGGATGGACATGTCGGGATTGGCCTGCACGACCTGGAAATCCTGCGGCTGGGTGAGTTGCATTCCGGCGATCGCACCGCTGCTTATCGCGGCGAGCTTTTGCGCCGAGGTTCCCGCCGGCACGAATTCGTATTCGCCCTTGTTGACACCGTTAGCCGCCAGCGCGAGCGACAGGAGCACTGCGTCGGCACTGTTGACCAGGGTTACCCCGAGGCGCTTTCCGCGCAGGTCGGCATAGGACTTGATCCCCTTGCCAACCACGAAGCTCGACGGGCTGTGCAAGGTCTCGCAGATGCCAACGATGTCGGCGCCTTTATCAATGGCGGTGGCAACCAGGTCGATAGACGTACCAAAGGCCTGAACATCGCCGGACAGAAGCATCGTCACGCCCTGCGTCGGCTGCAAAACGTAACTGACGTCCAGATTGCCCGGGTCGAAATAGCCAAGGTTGCTCGCAACCCACAGCGGCCAGAATGCCGCAACCGGTCCGCCGATATCATAGACCAACGGCAGCTTGGCGGCCTGCGCGTAGGCAGCACCGGTATTTCCGGCGCCCGCGACAAGGGCCAGCCCACTGGCTGAGGCCATCTGGAGAAACCGGCGTCGGCTGGTGGCGTGCAGCCGGATACTGTCGGCCAACTCTTTCATGGTGCGATACCTTTTCGATCGAAGAGAGAAAGCGGCGGGGCGGGCAACCTGGCATTTCGCGCTGTCGAGCGTTGACCGCTTGAACAGCCATGACTATCGTTTGGCATCGAAGCTTAGGTGACAACCAAAGTCAAGATCGAAGTAATATTCGACATGGCTCGGTATAAACCACAAAAAACTCCGATCGCGAGGTTACCTTGGCGTCAGTTCATAGTACAACTGACAGACGAAAGTCCGCCGATGGCGCCAGCACAGATCACAGGCGGCGAAAACGCGCACGAGCGCGGCGGACTTTTCTGACCCGGTTTTGGGCGTGGTCGGCCTCGCTCGTCCTGGCCTGGCTCGCGTGGCAACTGCTCGACATGGTGACGGGCGGCGGCGGAACTCTTGTTCGTCGGACCCGAGCAGACATTTTCCCGGCTCGCCACGCTGCTGACGGACGGGACTCTCGCTTCGGATCTGCGGGTAACGGCGCTGGAGTTTCTGATCGCGTCGGCGATGGCGACCGCGGCAGGCGTCGGCGTCGGCATTCTGGTCGGTTATTTCCGTCCCGTCGGTATATTGCTCGAGCCATGGCTCGCGGCGGGATTCTCCACGCCGCTGATCGCCCTGACTCCGCTTTTCATCATCTGGTTCGGGATCGGGATCTGGTCGAAGGTCGCTATCGTATTCATCGTGATGATATTTCCGATCATCATCAACACCGCTTTGGGGGTCTCGTCGGCCGATCCCAATCTCATCGACGTGATGCGATCCATGGCGGCAAGCCGCAGGCAGATCATCGGCAAGGTGATCGTGCGCGGCTCCATCCCCCATATCACCGCGGGCCTTCGGCTGAGCGTCGGGCGTGGTTTCACGGCAGTGGTGGCCGCCGAGCTCCTTGGCTCCAGCGCCGGGATGGGCTACCGCATCCTCGATGCCTCGCAGACCTTCGACATCCCCTTGATCCTGGCATACGTGGTCGTGCTCGCGGTGATCGGGGCAACGCTGATGATCGACTCTCGAATGGCTGAACAAGCGCATTGGTGAAAGTCGCCGGTGAGAACGAGCGTGCGGTGTCGGACCCGATGAGCATCGCAGCGCCCAGGCTGGCGGTCGATGGCGTTTCCCATTGGTTCGAAACGCCGGATCACGACGCCCGGGTCGTTCTGGACGGCATCGACCTGACGATCAGGGGCGGCGAGTTCGTCTGCCTGGTTGGCGCCAGCGGTTGCGGCAAGACGACCCTTCTGAGGATCATTGCAGGGCTCACGAAACCGTCCACAGGATCGGTCGTCCTTGACGGGACGGTTATCCGCGCCCCGACACAGGCTTTCGGATTTGTCTTCCAGGCCAATTCGCTGATGCCCTGGCGTACGGTCAACGGCAACGTCGGGCTTGGGCTCGAGCTTCGCAGCATTCCGCGGGCGGATCGGGAAAAGTCGGTGCGGAACGCGCTCCGCATGGTCGGGCTGACGGACTTCGGCCGCCACTTCCCCCGGGAGCTTTCCGGCGGGATGCGCCAGCGGATTAACATTGCCCGGGCGCTCGCGCTCAGCCCGTCCGTGCTGCTGATGGACGAACCGTTTGCCGCGCTCGACGCGCAGACGCGGGAAATAATGCAGGCAGAGTTGCTGGCGCTGATCGAGCGGCTGGCGACCACAGTCGTGTTCGTAACTCACCAGATCGAGGAGGCCGTCCTCCTGGCCGACCGGATCGTGATCCTTTCCGCCTCTCCTGGCAGGGTGCGGGAGATCACGGTCGTTCCGTTCGCTCGCCCACGCTCGGCCACCATTAGACGGACGCCGGAATTCACCAAGATTGTCGATCACATATGGGGCCTGATCGAAAGCGACGTTCGGCAAGGGCTGGCGTCAGAACTCGAACAGTTCTAAATCAATTGCGCTGCCGGAATGTGAAGTGGCCGGGTGGCGATATCTTCGTCGTTCGCCACCACGCCGTGGCCGAGGGCCTCGGGGACTATTGACCAACGTCGACTGGCCGGCCAAGGACGGCCCCGAGGAGAATTGTCCATGGCGCCGAAGCCCGCCCAAACTGAACGTTTCGCCCTTGCTCCCGATCTTTCGATCTCGCGGATCGTCACCGGGCTGTGGCAGGTGGCCGACATGGAACGCGACGGCAAAGAGCTCGACCCGGACGCGGCCGCGGCCGCCATGGTCGAGTACGCCGTCGATGGCTTCGACACCTTCGACATGGCAGACCACTACGGCAGTGCCGAGGTCATCACCGGAGCGTTCCTGAGGCAGGTGCGATCCCGCCCTGAAGCACCGCCGGCAGCCTTCACCAAATGGTGCCCGGAGCCGGGGCCGATGCCCCGCGAGACGGTCCGCTCCGGCATTCGGCGAAGCATGGATCGCCTCGGCGTCGATGCCATCGACCTCCTTCAATTCCATTGGTGGAACTTCGAACACCTCGCCTACATCGACGCGCTGCATGAACTGACCGCGCTTCACCGGGAGGGCTGGATCAGGCACATCGGCGTCACCAATTTTGACACCGACCACCTTCGGGTCGCCGTTGGCGAAGGCGTTCCGGTTATTTCAAACCAGGTGAGTTTCTCGGTGCTCGATCGACGGGCAGCATCGGAGATGACCGAGTTTTGCCTGAAACACGGCATCCGATTGTTGGCGTACGGAACGCTCGCCGGCGGGCTTCTTTCTGAGCGGTGGTTGGGCCAGCCGGATCCGGCGGAAACGATCCGCGACTGGAGCAAGATGAAATATCGCCGCTTTGTGGAAGTCGTGGGCGGCTGGAAAGTATTCCAGGAGACTCTCGACGTTCTGGATTCGATCGCCCGAAAGCACGGCGTGTCGATCGCCAACGTCGCGACCCGTTGGATCCTCGACCAGCCGGCGGTTGCCGCTGTCATCGTGGGCGCGCGCCTTGGTCAGTCGGAGCACCGGTCCGACAACGCGCGCGTATTCGGCTTTCGCCTGGATGAGGCAGACGGGGCGTCGATCTCCGCCCTTTCGTCGCAGTTGTCGCCGATACTGGGCGACTGCGGCGATGAATACCGACGGCCACCATTCCTCACCGCCACGGGCGACCTCAGCCATCACCTCGGGGCTGCACAGCGCTACTTCACGGCCGCGCCCGACCCGGCCCGGCCCGGACGGCTCCGCGTCGATTCCGGCACGTCATGGGAACGGATAGCCGGGTTTAGCCGCGCCGTCAGAGTTGGCCGGCGCATCCTGGTCAGCGGGACGACAGCGACGCATGGACAGCAGCCAATCTGCAAGGGCGATGCTGCCGGGCAGACGGTCTACGCCCTGGACAAGATCGCCGCCAGCATCGCCGCGCTCGGCGGCACGTTGGACGACGTCGTCCGGTCCCGAATCTATCTGCGGAACGTGGACGACTGGGAACCGGTGGCGCGGGTCCATGGTCATTACTTTCGCGAAACGCGACCCGCAAATACGCTGATCGAAATCTCGCGATTGATTGGCGACTACGAGGTTGAGATCGAGGTCGAAGCGGTCGTTGGCGCTGCTGAGTGAGCGAGCCTGACCCGTGCGCTTTCGGCCGCGTTTGGACAGCCACTGGCGGAAACATCGAAGACACGGGTGAGCCCCTGCGCATGCCCGTGATGAAGGTCAGGGCTAATGGGAGGATATGAGCGCTGTGCGCCGCGCAGGCGAACTTGCGGCGTTCAGCTTTCGCTGTCGGCAAGGACGTCGGCGTAGATCGCTTCGACGCTTTTCACCTCGTCGTCGGTGAGCGCCGCAAACTCGCTTTCGCGGCGGCGCTTGCCCAGCTTGCCGCCGTTCTGGCGCATGAACATCAGGAGGTTCTGCGCAAGACGGTCAGGCATATCCACGATTTCCATGATACGGCGCTGCGCTTCGTCCTGGCGGCGCAGGAACTCGATTTCCTGCGGCAGGTCGTGCTCGACCGTGCGGGCAACGCAGCGATACAAGAACTCCGCTTCCGCCGTGCAGTCGAAATAGCGGTAGAGATCGGCGGTGTCGTTCGTGACCTCGACATTGCGATCGGGCGTCGGATGCCAGTCGATGAACTCCATCAGCGGCCCCGAATGGCCTTGCAGCGTTTCGCGGTAGTCATCGATCCGGTCGAGCATGACCGAGGACACGGGAAACACCATCCCCGGCGGCGCGAATTTGCGTTCGGCAAGGACATGATGGATCAGGCAGCGATGCAGCCGCCCGTTGCCGTCCTGATAGGGGTGGACATAGACGAAGCCGAAGACGGTCGCCGCCGCTTGCAGGATCGGGTCGAGGTCGCTGTCGCCCATGCGCCTGTTGGCAGCGAGCAAGCCGCTGAGAAGATCTGTCAGGTTGTCGGGCCTCGCGCCGATGAACTCCGGCAGCGGATCGCCATTGTGGTCGCGCTCGCCGAGGAACACGCCATCGGGGCGCAGGCCCGGCTTGATGAAGCGCGTGTCCTCAATCAGCACGCCATGCAGGCGGTTTAGTTCGTCGAGCGAAAGCGGATTCTTTCCGGCCTGCAAGACCGCGCGGCCCCACCGCTCAAGACGATTGCGCGGCGGACGCTCGCCTTCGATCTCGAATGAGGCGCGGCTGTCCGCGAGCAGCATGAAACTTGCCGCGCGGGCGATCAGATGCCCGCCGGTGCGTCCGACGGTTTCAGCGGCCTTTTGGGCAAGACCGCGATCCATGAAAGCTTGCAGCGCCGGCGTGCGGCGGATGACGGGGCAGAACGTACCGTCGCCCAGCAGGTTGTCGCGCACGCGGTGCCGCTTGGAGAGAATCGGCTTGCCGGTGAAATACGCTTTCGGGTCGAGCGCGTCCGCGGCTGTCACCAGCTCGGCATCCGCAATGTCGAGCGTCTTCCCGGTCAGAGTCTCATAGAAGAACCATGCCCGGCGGGTGAGCGTGCCGGTCGGCGCGGCCTTGATGAAGGCGGTCAGCTGCTGCGCCGCCATGGCATCGAAAGCCCGCTTGAGGATCAGCAGGTCAATCGGCTCGTGCCGCAGGGCAAAGCTCAGGTGGTCTGCGATAGTATCGCCCGGCCAGTACCGTTTGTCGTAGACCGTCCAGCCATCCTCGCGGCGCTGGCTGCCTCTTATATGACCTTCGGCGACGGCGCTCGCCGCCCTGACCGGGGCGGCAAGGCCAAGGCCGTGGACGAGCGCCGCCCACCCGGCAAGCCGCGTTCCCTTGGGAACAAGCCAGTCCTGGAAGGTCAGCGGTGTGTCCGGCGGTAGCGCCATCGGTCGAAAATCCTTCATGTTTATCGAAAACGGCCAGATGGATCGGCCCAAAGTCGAAAAACACTATACAGCAGTCCGGTCGAAAATCATTCACAAAAGTCGAATTTCGGCCCAAAATTCTACGGCCATCGAAAACCGCTGCAATCGGCGTTTCCATAACTATTATAGTCTGTAGAAGGAGCTACTGAAAAAAATTCCGATTGACTCCGCCACTGCCGCCCCGTCTCAGAAAGCTGGTGGGCGATTTTGTCGGTGTAGTCCCACGCCGCACCATTGAGATCGGCGGCCCCCCCGCGGACCCACTGTGGCCTCGAGGACGGAAAATATCTCCTGCACCGGTAGCATCGAGGTCGCCTCACAAAACTCGTGCTGGGCTCGCAGCTCAGGCATGCGTTGCACCAGCCCGATCAAAATTGCCGAGAGGTCGGCCGGGGCGATCGATTTCAGAGCGGGCAGCAGATCACGGACACTCCAAACCGGAAATCTCACCGGGTTGGGCAGGCTCGCGATGGCGGGCAACAGGTCGCGTGGACGGTCCGACAGGGCATACAATGCGAGCCACTGGCGGAGCACGTAGTGGTCATTTCCGAGCTGCCATGGCTGGCTCAGTCGCCGCGAGGTCTAGCAGCTCACGACCGAGAAATCTGGGAGACAGCAAATGCCACAGGTTTTGCATCGCAGCTATTGACAGCGCCCGGTCTCCGTGTGGCGCGATCATCTCCCAGCCGGTCGCCCGCCCAGGAACAAATCGACGAAATCCGTACCGCCGAAGCAACAGGATCGTGCGCTCGATGTTTTCTCGGTGTCTTCTGAGTGACGCGCGGCTTGTTGCCACTCGACCCCGCGCAGACAACTCCTGCACTAACTTGCCGGAATAATGCGTCAGCTCTCCGATGTATTCGTGGAGCTCAACAGCCATCCTATCGTCGATCTCGCGGCCCCGACAAATCTCCCGCACTCTTCGGAGCGACGGAGATCGAGGCTTCCAATCTCGCTCTCGTGGCTTGTTGGGCCGCGAAGTTGCAATCGTCTTTGCTGGGGAACTTGTCATAGTTTCGACCGCCCTTGTTCGGACGCGACCGTTCCGTACGAACGGCTTCCAAGCGTCAGCAGGTAGAGTAAACGATTGAAATCATTGGCGCTCCCTAGGGGACTCGAACCCCTGTTTTCGCCGTGAGAGGGCGACGTCCTGGACCGCTAGACGAAGGGAGCGTGAGGCGGTCATGCGCGGCAGCCGAGCCACGATATAGCGGCCTACCGGCGGCGTTGGCAAGAACACCGCAGCGATCGCCGCAACGGCCGCTGCTGGCGGCGCCATTACTGGCCGGCCGCTGGCGCCTCCGCGCCCAATTCGACGCGGCCGATGACCGCTCCGGATCTGACATCGACGATCAGCGTGAGGGTGCCGTCGCCGCCGACATCGTAGGTGTAGGCGAGCCGGCTGCCGTCAAGGGCCGTGGCAATGAGGCGGGCGCCGGCTGGCAAGTTCAAGTCGCCTGCCGGAATCTCAACCGTATGGCCCACGGCCGTGCTGGAATTGGCGGTGGCAATCCGATAGAGGATCGCGGCGAATACGGCCAGGATGCCGATCGCCAGCGTCGACAGCGATACCAGCATCAACCGCCGGAGTTGGGCCTGGACCCGCAGTAGTGTCGGATCGAGCGGCTCTTCGTCAGCGTCGAGGGATGGATTGGCCATGGTCGTCGAAGCCGGTTCACGGCAGGTGGCACTGACGGTCGCCGACGAAGCCGCCGGCACGCGCCTTGACGCCTGGCTCGCCCGCGAGATCGCCGATCTTGGCCGCAACCGCGCCAAGGAGCTCATACTTGCCGGCCGCGTCGCCATCGGCAGTCGAACGATAGTGGAGCCCAAAAGGCCGGTCAAACCTCGCGAACGCATCGTCGTCGACCTTCCGGCGCCAGAGTCGGCCACACCTGCGGCGGAGGCGATCCCCCTCGCGGTCGTGTACGAGGACGATGACCTCATCGTCATCGACAAGCCGGCGGGCATGGTCGTGCATCCCGCCGCCGGCGCCCGCTCCGGTACCCTGGTCAACGCCCTCATCGCTCATTGCGGCGCCAGCCTGTCGGGAATCGGCGGGGTCGCCCGGCCCGGCATCGTGCATCGCCTCGACAAGGACACTTCCGGGTTGATGGTGGTTGCCAAGACCGATCGCGCCCACCGTGGCCTCGCTGCCCAGTTCGCCGATCATGGGCGGACCGGCCCGCTGGAGCGCGCCTACCGCGCGCTTGTGTGGGGCGTTCCGGACCGGCCGCAGGGGACGATCGATCTGTCTCTCGGCCGCTCCATTCGCAACCGCGAGAAGATCGAGGTGAAACACGCCGGCGGGCGCCATGCCGTCACCCGCTATCGGATCGCCGAGCGCTTTGGCGATGGCGGGCTTGCCGCGCTCCTCGAATGCCGGCTGGAGACGGGACGCACCCACCAGATCCGCGTGCATCTCGCCGCCATCGGCCACCCGGTGATCGAAGACCGCACCTATGGCGCCGGTTTTGCCACCAAAGCCGCCCTTTTGCCGGAACCCGCCCGGTCCGTGGCGCAAGGCTTCCCGCGGCAGGCGCTTCATGCATTTCTCCTTGGTTTCACTCACCCCGTTACCGGAAAAGCAGTACACTTCGAGGTGCCCCTGCCCCCGGATATGTCGGAACTGGTTGCGGCGCTCAGGTCTATGTAACCACACATTGAGCGGGGTGCTGTGCGTGCTTTTGGCAAATTCATACCTATATATCCAATTGCCCGTGGTCCGCTTGTCGGACGCGGTGTAATGAGCCCGCTGGAATTGGCCGGGGGTTTTGACAGGAAGGGGCGCGAATATATGGCCCGTGTAAGTTTACCCGCAATCGCCGCCGGGGAGGCCGGCCTGGCGCGTTATCTCGCCGAGATTCGCAAGTTTCCCATGCTTGCGCCGGACGAGGAATACATGCTCGCCAAACGCTACAAGGAGCATGGCGACCGTGATGCCGCCCATCGTCTGGTGACCAGCCATTTGCGTCTGGTTGCCAAGATTGCAATGGGCTACCGGGGCTACGGGCTGCCAATCGGCGAGGTGATCTCCGAAGGCAACGTGGGCCTGATGCAGGCGGTCAAGCGCTTCGAGCCGGAGAAGGGATTTCGCCTGGCCACCTATGCCATGTGGTGGATCAGGGCGTCGATCCAGGAGTACATCCTGCGCTCGTGGAGCCTGGTGAAGATGGGCACCACCGCGAACCAGAAGCGGCTGTTCTTCAACCTGCGCAAGGTCAAGGGCCAGATCCAGGCCCTTGAGGAAGGCGACCTGCGCCCCGATCAGGTAAACGAGATCGCCACCCGCCTCGGCGTCAGCGAGGACGAGGTCGTATCGATGAACCGCCGGCTTGGCGGCGATGCATCGCTCAACGCGCCGCTGCGGACCGACGGAGAGACCGGCGGCGAATGGCAGGACTGGCTGGTCGACGACGCGCCCGACCAGGAAGAGTTGCTCGTCGAGACCGAGGAACTCGACAACCGCCGCAAATTGCTGGCCGATGCCATCGGCGTGCTCAACGACCGCGAGCGGCGCATTTTCGAGGCGCGTCGTCTTTCCGAAGACCCGATCACGCTTGAGGAACTGTCCGGCGAGTTCGGTGTGTCGCGCGAGCGGGTGCGCCAGATCGAGGTCCGCGCCTTCGAGAAGGTGCAGAAGGCGGTGCAGAAGGGTGCCAAGGAGCAGGAACGCGCCCATACAGAGGCCGCCGCAGGCTGATCACCTTCAGACCATGGTGACGGCGGGACGGTTACCCGACCGGTTGCCAACCGCCGGGGGCCAGGCGCTGCAGCAAAGCCGCCGTTACCGTTTGCCGACCCGGACCGAGGATTGACGTCGGTCCTAAACCATACGATTGGTGCCTCGGCGGCCTACCTGCGAGGTACTCATGAGTAGGGACGACACGCGGCCAGAAACGGACTACTACACGCCAGAGGTGCGGTCGCCCCTCTATGATGACCCCGATGAGGATCCTGTAAGCCGGCGCGCGCGGGGCTACGAAGACCGCGACTACGGGTATGGACGTTACCCGCGCAAGAGCAAGAGCCGGTCGCTCTGGCGGGTCCTGCGCGGCGCGGCCCTGGTCGTCTTTGGTGGGGTTGTGGTCGTGGTAGGGGCCTATCTGTGGCCGGCCATCCGGACAGGCAACGTCGGCGCGTCCTTCGCAACAAGCAGCCCCGCCCCGGCGGGTTCCGCTTCCAAACCCGCGGTCCCCCCGGTCGCGATAGCAGAGTCCAACCTCATCGGGAAGCAAGCGCAGGCATGGGGCCTCACAACCTGTCTTGCCCCGATCGCGTCGGCCGCTGATGACCTGACGCGCAACACCACATACAACTATCACCTCAAACGCGGCCAGCAGCATCCGGACGAGGAGATGGTGTCCGGCACTATTGCCGCCCGCGAGCCGACGACCGGCATTTCCGGTATTTCGAGCTTCTACGCCCAGCCGACTGCCGACGGCCGGTGTGACATTGCTTCCCAGACGACGCTCTATTTCGACGAGCCCTGCACGCAGGTCCGGCAGGCACGTTTCCCGGGGTTCACCACGGAACTCGATTTCGGGCAGATCGCAGCGGCGTATGCCACCGCAAACGGCCGACAGAACCTCTATCTCCTGCCCGCCGGCACCTCCGGATGCCTCGCGGTCAGCACCGGCGCCGCTTACTGAGCCGGCGCGGCTGTTGCCGGAGACGGCGGAGGGACATCCTGCGCCGGTGCTGACGGAGGACCCGGGTCCTCTCCCCAGGCGGCCAGAGCTTGTTTGAACACCTGCTCGCCCGTTGGCCCCTTTTCGATAGTCAGGATCGCCCGCTGACCGCTGTCATAAACGAACGGCACATCGATCCAGCCGTTGTCGCGCAGCAGCGCCATGTTCGTCTTCTCGTCGGCGTCCACGCCTGATAGCGCCACCCAGAAGAATCCCTCGGTGATGGTAGCCGTGGCGCCGATCAGCGGTCGGCCGCGCGTCGCCGTCTCGCTATCCTTCAGGATCAGGCGCGGCACGGTTTTGATACCTTTGCCGGGAAAGTCGGCCGGCGTATCGACCACCACCTCGACCAGATGGCTGGCAGGCAAACTCGCATCGTTGTTGCGCCGGATGGTCAACTTGACGTTGAACTGCCGTTCGGGCACCGCAATGTTGCCGGTGATTTCCGGGCCGTCCGGGCTGTCGGCGACATAGCGCCAGGTGACCGACCCGTTGATCGCAACCACTCCGGTCCCTGCGGCCGCGCTGTCGAGCGGCTCCTCGAACAGAACCGCCGTTTGCGCCCCGGTGGCATCGCCGCCTGCGGGCGGCGTGGTCGCCGCCGCCATCGACGTCGCGGGTTGAGACGGTGCCACCGCCGGCGCTTGGGGGGCACCCTGGTCACCTGCCGCCTGGCCCGATGGCCCCATGTCAACAACGCGAACGCCGGTCTGCGGCGTTTCGCCCGGCGCCAACAGGCGATCCGGATTCTTCCCTGCCGACGAGGCGTCGTCGTTTGTTGCGTCAGTCGCGGTGGTCGCTGTCGCCGCAGGCGGCGCCCGAGTGGACCCTGAATCGAACGAAGCGACGAGGTCCATCAGGACACCGCGCTGCGACCAGCCAAGCGCGGCAAGGCCGCCTGCCATGATGATGATCAGCAGCAACAGCAGAAGCATCGGCAGACGCGATGGTCGCGCGCCCCGTTCCATCATCTCGGCGTTGTCGTCTTCCGCCTCCGCCCGGCGACGCCCAGCCGAAACAGACGACAGACGTTCCCTCGCCTCGGCGTACTGAACCTCGGGGTAGCGGGCTGCCGGTGTCGGTGCCGCTGTGTCCTCCTCCCACCCGTATTCGGGTGCAAGCCGCGGCTCCGGCGAGGGCATGTCCCTCTCGCTGTACCCGCGCGAGGAGAGATGCGCCGGATTAACCGGTGGCGTTACACGCTCAACGCGCTCGGGCGTGCGGGCGGCTTCATCGTCCTCTTCCGTGTCTTCGTGCTCTTGCGCCGTGGGCGGCGGGGCCGGGGGTCGCATCCGTGGCGGCGGCGATCCTCCCGCAGCGCCGCTTTCCGCCTCTCTGATCGGGCGGCGGAACGCTTCTTGCTGCGGTGTCACCGGTGGCGGAGTGTCGGCACGAACGGCGGGCGCAGCCGGCGCACGGTCGGCTGATTCGCGCTCGACCCTGCGGATCGCCTCCTCCAGCTCGAGCCGCTGTCGTGAAATCTCGGAAGTCGACAATGGCGGGTCGATGGCCTTCAGTTGGCCGATGAGCGCGTTGCGCGCCTTGTCGTAAACGGCGCGCCGCGCCTCAATCGAGCTCAGCTCGAGGCTGCCGACTGCTTTGCTCAGAACCGCATAGTATTCGGCCATAGGCGAGTCCTGCAGGGGACCATTCAGCCTCCCTTGTTAATCCCGGAAAGGATCGTGAACAAGGATGGTATCGTCACGCTCGGGACTTGTCGAAAGTAAGGCTACCGGCGCCTCGATCAGTTCCTCGACGTGGCGAACGTACTTAACTGCTTGCGCCGGCAGATCATTCCACGTGCGAGCCCCTGCCGTCGATCCCCCCCAGCCCTCCATTTCCTCGTAGACAGGCTCGACCCGTGCCTGGGCGGCCTGACCGGCGGGAAAATGATCGATCCGCCGTCCGTCAAGCCGATAGGCGACGGCGATTCTGATCTTTTCCAACCCATCCAGCACATCGAGTTTGGTGAGCGCGATCCCGTCGATCCCCGATATCTTCACCACCTGCCGCACCAGCGTTGCGTCGAACCAGCCACAGCGGCGCTTGCGGCCGGTCACGGTGCCGAACTCCCTGCCGACACTGCCGAGGCGCTCACCGATTTCACCGCGATCCTCCGTTGGAAACGGCCCCTCTCCCACCCGGGTTGTATAGGCCTTGGCGATGCCAAGCACGTAGTTTCCCGAATGGGCGCCGAGGCCGGACCCGGTAGCCGCCTGGCCGGCGACGATGTTGGAAGAGGTGACGAACGGATAGGTGCCGTGATCGACGTCGAGCAGCACGCCTTGCGCGCCCTCGAACAGGATGCGCCTGCCCTCACGCTGCGCGGTGTCGAGACGGCGCCACGCGGAGCCCATGAAGGGCAGGACTTGCGGGCCAACCGCCTTCAACGCCTCGAGCAGGGACGGGGCGTCGATTCCGTCAGCGCCGCTGCCTCGCCGCAAGGCATTGTGATGTGCGAGCAGGCGGTCAACCTTGGCCGGCAGCGTTTCGGGATCGGCCAGATCGATGAGACGAATTGCGCGGCGCCCGACCTTGTCCTCGTACGCCGGTCCGATGCCCCGCCGCGTCGTGCCGATCGCCTGTGCACTGCTGGCGGTTTCGCGGGTGACGTCGAGCTCGCGGTGAAGGGGCAGAATCAGCGCCGCATTTTCGGCGATCATCAGGTTATCCGGCGTGACCCGGATGCCTTGTTCCTTCAGGCGGGCGACCTCATCGACGAATGCCCACGGATCGACGACAACCCCATTGCCGATGATCGACAGCTTGCCCGGCCGCACCACGCCGGAGGGCAACAGGCTCAGCTTGTAGCTGACGCCATCGATCACGAGCGTGTGGCCGGCGTTGTGACCGCCCTGGAAGCGGACGACGATGTCGGCCCTCTCGCTCAGCCAGTCGACGATCTTGCCCTTGCCCTCGTCGCCCCACTGCGCTCCGACGACCACCACGTTCGCCATCTTGCCCGTGTTCTCCCTCGCGCCAGGCGGCACATGATTCGCCCCGGCGAAAGACCGGGGCGAAGCGGCCGGACTATAGCGGGTCGCCGCTTGCGGTGCGACCCCGCCCGGTGACTGCACCCGACATTGTTCGGCCTCCTCGCCTCGTCTAAGAAGGCGGCCCGCCCACGTTCGCGCTCACGAGATTTCGACATTGTCGGTCCCGCCTCCAGCACCCGACCGCTCTCTCTACGACCGGCCCTATGTCCTGTTGTCCCTGACGTCGCTGTTCTGGGCGATCAACATCGTCCTCGGCCGGTTCATCGCGGGCACCATTCCGCCGGTTGTGCTGGCTGAAATCCGCTGGACGGGAGCCGGGCTCATCCTGTTGCCTTTCGCCGCGCCTCACCTGCGCCACGACTGGCCGACGATCCGCGCCCGCCTGCCGCTGTTGCTGACGCTCAGCTTCACCGGCATCACGGTCTACAACACGCTTGCCTACACCGGCCTCCAGTACACCGAGGCAATCAATGGCCTGCTGATGCAGTCCCTGGCGCCGCTGATGATCGGACTGTGGTCGCTGGTCCTGTTTCGCGATCGCCTGACTCCCGCCCAGCTGTTCGGCATCCTGATGTCGCTGGCCGGTGTTGTCGTCATCATCGCTCGCGGCGACCTCGCCGCGCTGGTCGGCCTCAAGCTCAACAAGGGCGACCTCATGTTCCTCGCCGCCATGTTCAGCTACGCCTTCTACGCCGCCCTGCTTCGGCGCCGGCCGCCGATTCACTTCCTGTCGTTTCTGACCTTCACCATTGTCGCGGGCGCCATCATGCTGTCGCCCGCCACCCTCGCCGAGTTCGCCGCTGGCCGCCGCCCCGATTTCACGCCGGCGGCCCTGGCCGCCCTTGCCTACATCGTGGTCTTCCCGTCGGTCCTCGCCTACCTCTGTTTCAACCGCGGGGTCGAGCTGATCGGCGCCAACCGGGCCGGCCCGTTCTTTCACCTGATCCCGGTGTTCGGCTCGGCCATCGCCGTCGCTTTCCTGGGCGAACGGCCGCATCTCTATCACGGTGTCGGCTACGCGCTCATCATCGCCGGCATAGTTGTGGCGCAGAAGGGCGCGCGTCGCAGCCCCGCCTGACGCCGCCTCAGAAGCTCAGGCGCTTCGCCTGGACCACGCCTTCCAGCGCGCCCACCTGCTCCAGCACGTCGTCGCTGATCGCCTCGTCGACCTCGATCAGGGCGATGGCATCCTCGCCGGGCGCCGAACGACCCAGGTTGAAGGTGGCGATGTTGACTTTGCACTTTCCGAGCAGCGTGCCGAGCCGCCCGATGAAGCCCGGCTTGTCCTTGTTGGTGATGTAGAGCATGTGCGGTCCGAAGCTCGCATCGAGGTTGATGCCCTTGATCTGGACGACGCGCGGCTTGCCGTCGGAGAACACCGTGCCGGCGACGGAGCGCTCCTGCCGCTCGGTCCTGACCGTCAGGCGGATATACGTCTCGTAGATGCCGCGCTGCGACTGGCGCACCTCGTCGACGGCGATGCCGCGCTCCCGCGCGACTACCGGCGCGTTGACCATGTTGACCTCCGAGAGGATCGGCCTCAGCAGGCCGGAGAGCAGCGCCGAGGTGAGCGCCTTGGTGTTCATGTCGGCCACATCGCCGGCGTACTCGACGGTGACGCCGAGCAGCGTGGTTTCCGTCAGCTGCCCGGCAAACGAGCCCAGCGCTTCGGCCAGCCGAACGAACGGCCGCAGCCGCGGCGCTTCCTCGGCCGTGATCGACGGCATGTTGAGTGCGTTGGAGACCGCCCCGCTGACCAGGTAGTCGGACATCTGCTCGGCGACCTGCAGGGCGACGTTCTCCTGCGCCTCGGTCGTGGCCGCGCCGAGGTGCGGCGTGCACACCACGTTCGGCAACCCGAACAGCGGGCTCGAACTCCGCCGGCTCGGTCACGAACACGTCGACGCCGGCGCCCGCGACCTTGCCCGATTTCAGCGCCGCCGCCAGGTCCTCCTCGACCACAAGCCCCCCGCGAGCGCAATTGAAGATACGCACCCCGTCCTTCATCCTGGCGATCGCCTCGGCGTCGATGATGTCGCGCGTCTTGTCGGTCAGCGGCGTATGCAGCGTGATCAGATCCGAGCGGCGGAACAATTCCTCCAGCTCCACGCGCTCGACGCCGAGCTGCATCGCACGTTCCTCCGACAGGAACGGATCGTAGGCGATCACCCGCATCTTGAGGCCGATCGCCCGATCCGCCACGATCGAGCCGATGTTTCCGCAGCCGATGATGCCGAGCGTCTTGCCGGTCATCTCGACGCCCATGAACCGGTTTTTCTCCCACTTGCCGGCCTGGGTCGAAGCGTCAGCGGCAGGCAACTGGCGGGCAACGGCGAACATCATGGCGATGGCATGCTCGGCGGTGGTGATCGAATTGCCGAAGGGCGTATTCATCACAATGATGCCGCGCTTGGTCGCCGCCGGCAGGTCGACGTTGTCGACCCCGATGCCGGCGCGCCCGATCACCTTCAGCTTGTCGGCCGCGGCGATCAATTTCTCGGTCACCTTGGTCGCCGAGCGGATCGCGAGGCCCTCGTAGTTGCCTATGATGGCGAGAAGTTTCTCTTTGTCCTTGCCGAGATCAGGCTGGTAGTCGACCTCGACACCGCGATCCTTGAAGATCTGCACGGCGGTCTTGGACAGTCGGTCGGAAACGAGAACGCGGGGGGTTGTCATTTGAAATTCCTTTGTGGTGGTGGCCGCTGTCGCATTTCGCTTGGTCGTTCCGGCGCACGCCGGACCCATCGTTCACATTTGCCGCGTGATCGCGATGGCCCCCGGCATTCGCCGGGGTGACGGTCGGGAGGCCCTCAGCGAGGCGTCCTGGGAAGGAAGAGAATCTGTCTAGGCAGCCTTCGCCAGCGCAGCCTTCTCGACGGCGTAGGCCCACTCCAGCCATTCGGTCAGAATGGCGAGGTCGGACGCCTCGATCGTCGCCCCCGCCCAGATGCGCAAATGCGGCGGCGCATCGCGGTGGGAGTTGATGTCGTAGGCGACGCCTTCCTTGTCGAGCCGGGCGACGATCGCCTTCATGAAGGCTTCCTGTGCCGCGCGATCACCCCGGGTCACCTCGGGGTCGACGATCTTGAGGCAGACCGAGGTGTTGGACCTCGTCGCCGGATCCTCGGGCAAGAAGTCGATCCACGGCGTGCGCTCCGCCCAGTCGGCGAGCACCTTGAAGTTGGTGTCGGCGCGCGCCATCAGGCCCTTGAGCCCACCCACCGACTTCGCCCACTTGAGCGTATCCAGGAAATCTTCCACGCACAGCATCGACGGCGTGTTGATCGTCTCGCCGACGAAGATGCCCTCGATGAGCTTGCCGCCCTTGGCCAAGCTGAAAATCTTGGGCACCGGCCACGGCGGTGTATAACTCTCCAGCCGCGCCACCGCCCGGGGGCTGAGGATGATCATGCCGTGGGCGGCCTCGCCGCCAAGCGCCTTCTGCCAGGAGAAGGTGGTGACGTCGAGTTTTGCGAAGTCGAGGTTCTGGGCGAATGCCGCCGAGGTGGCGTCGCAGATCGTCAGGCCCTTGCGGTCAGCCGGGATCCAGTCGCTGTTCGGCACCCGCACGCCCGACGTGGTGCCGTTCCATGTGAAAACCACGTCGTGATCGAAATCGACCAGGCCGAGATCGGGCAGCCTGCCGTATTCGGCGGTGATCGCCCGCGTGTCCTTGAGCTTGAGCTGCTTGATGATGTCGGTGACCCAGCCCAGGCCGAACAACTTCCCATCCGAGCACGTCGACCGGCCGCTGGCCGAGCATCGTCCACAGCGCCATCTCGACGGCGCCGGTGTCGGATGCCGGCACTATGCCGATGCGATAGTCGGCCGGCACCTCCAGCACGTCGCGCGTCAGGTCGATCGCCTGCTTGAGCTTGGCCTTGCCGATCTTGGCACGGTGCGAGCGGCCAAGCGCGGCGTCCTTCAAAACGTCACGCGACCAGCCGGGTCGCTTGGCGCAAGGTCCTGAGGAGAAATTTGGATTGGCCGGCCGCCGGGCCGGCATGGCGGGGTTCGTCATGGTGTCTACCCTCTCAGATAGAAGCTCCTCGGTGGGGAGGAGTGTCCCGCCGCGGGAAATACGCTTCGGAAGGGAGAGAGTCAATGCGACGTTTGAAACGGAAACGCCGCCTGCCCTCACGGGCAGGCGGCGTTCGCGAAAGAGCTGGAGAGGAGCTCTTCGACCGGTTCTAGTTCAGCGCCCAGCGCACGCCGAGCTTGAAGTCGTGCGAGTAGATTTTCTTGAACGTCACCGGCGGACATCCCGGCGTCAGGCACGCGATGTTGGGGTCGACGTTCTGGAAGTTGCCCGTCTGGGCGTTCCCGACGTTGGTGAACGAGTAGCCGAGATCGATGGTGAGGTTGTTGGTGACCTGGATTCCAGCGCCGGCGTGAAGCGCCCAGGCGAGATTCCACTTGTGACCGGTCGGCGCCCACCCCTGCCCGGCGGCGGGCACGTTGTCGTCCAGAAAATCGAAGATCGAGTTGTATGCCGCGCCGATGCCGGCGCCGACGTATGGCGAGAACCCGCGCCAGTTGCCCAGGTCGAGATAACCGTTGGCGAGAAACACCCACTCGGACTTCTTGGCGGTGTAGGCGTCGGTGCCCCAGTCCGGACCCGGGGCTCCGTCGAAATTCGGCGGGTTGCTGTCCGTGTCATATTCCTGCAGCGCGCTGAATGACGCTTTGCCGTGATATTCGCCGGTCACGTCGAAGCGGAGATGGTTGCCGGTGCTGATCCCGATACCCAGGCCGAACAGCGGCGCGGCGCTGAACTGGCCGGGATCGAGCCAGCCCTCGTAAGCCGGAATTGCGAAATCCGGATGATCGAGGCCGTGGAACCCCTCGGCCGTGAGGCCAAGGTATCCACGCAGATACCACTCGTATCCGGACGGCACCGGCTGGGGTGTGTAGTCGGCCGCGAGCGCACCGGTGGTCGGCACCACGACCATCATTGCCCCAATGAGCGCGCAAAGCCTCTGACGAACCATGACCCAATCCTCTCCTGATGGTCCCGCGACGGCGCGCCGCCAGTGGACGATGGATGCGGATTGTCGATGGCAAATGTTAAGGCGCGCTTAACCACGCGGGTTAACCACGTTCATTTACCTTAACGAAAGGTAAGTGGCGGCCGGAGGCGAATTGCAGCTGACCCGGGCCTGGCGGAGACGGGAGGTGGCCGGCGCGCAAAGCGCCGGCCCCCACATTCACGACTGCGGTTGCGGCTCCAGCCCCGCTTCCGGCTCGCCGGGCGGCCGCTTGGCCTTGCCCTTGGTGACGGGGACCGCTGATGTCTTGGTCGAGGCGGCCTCTTCCACCGTCTCACGCACGGGCGGCTTGCCGGCGATCAGGTTCTTGATCTCGTCGCCGGACAGGGTCTCGTACTCGAGCAATCCCTGGGCCAATGTTTCGAGCTGATCGCGATTTTCTTCCAGGATGTGCCGCGCCTCGGCGAGGCCGGTCTCGACCAGGCGCCTGATCTCGGCGTCGATCTTCTGCGCCGTCTGCTCCGACACGTTCTGCTGGCGCGACACTGAATGGCCGAGGAACACCTCTTCCTGGTTTTCGCCGTAAGACACGGTGCCGAGTTCATCCGACAGGCCCCAGCGCGTTACCATCATGCGCGCCAGCCGCGTCGCCTGCTCGATGTCGCTCGCCGCGCCGGAGGTCACCTTTTCCTTGCCGAAGATCATCTCCTCGGCAACGCGACCGCCCATCATGATCGCGAGTCGCGACGTCATCTGCTCGACGCTCATCGACAGCTTGTCGCGTTCGGGCAATTGCATGACCATGCCGAGCGCGCGGCCGCGCGGGATGATCGTCGCCTTGTGCACCGGGTCGGTCGCCGGCACGTGCAGCGCCACGATCGCGTGGCCGCCCTCGTGGTACGCGGTCAGCCGCTTCTCGTCCTCGGTCATGACCAGTGTGCGCCGCTCGGCGCCCATCATCACCTTGTCCTTGGCATCTTCGAACTCGGCCATGGTGACGAGACGCTTGCCGCGCCGGGCGGCGAGGAGCGCCGCCTCGTTGACGAGGTTCATGAGGTCGGCGCCTGAGAACCCCGGTGTGCCACGGGCAACCACCTTGAGGTCGACGTCGGGCGCCAGCGGCACCTTCCTGACGTGGACCTTGAGGATTTTCTCCCGGCCGACGACGTCCGGATTCGGCACTACCACCTGGCGGTCGAAACGGCCGGGCCTCAACAGCGCCGGATCGAGGACGTCCGGGCGGTTTGTCGCGGCAATCAGGATAATGCCTTCGTTCGAACTCGAAGCCGTCCATCTCGACCAGCAGCTGGTTCAGTGTCTGCTCACGCTCGTCATTGCCGCCGCCGAGGCCAGCGCCGCGATGGCGGCCGACCGCGTCGATTTCGTCGATAAAGATTATGCAGGGCGCGTTCTTCTTCGCCTGCTCGAACATGTCGCGGACGCGGGACGCGCCGACGCCGACAAACATCTCGACGAAGTCGGAACCAGAAATGGTGAAGAAAGGAACGTTCGCCTCGCCGGCGATGGCGCGCGCGAGCAGCGTCTTGCCGGTGCCAGGCGGGCCGACCAGCAGCACGCCGCGCGGAATCCGCCCGCCGAGCCGCTGGAACTTCTGCGGGTCGCGCAGGAACTCCACGATCTCCTGCAGGTCCTCCTTGGCCTCATCGACTCCAGCGACGTCCTCGAACGTCACGCGTCCGTGCGCCTCCGTCAGCAGCTTTGCCTTGGATTTACCGAATCCGAGCGCCTTGCCGCCGGTGCCCTGCATCTGGCGCATGAAGAAAATCCACACGGCCAGAATGAGGAACATCGGGAACCACGACACCAGCATGCCGATCAGCGACTGCCCTCCTTCGCTCGGAGGCTTGGCGGTGATCTGAACGCTGTGGTCCTCCAGCCGCTTGACCAGGTCAGGATCCTCAGGCGCGAAGGTCTGGAAGGCGCTGCCGTCGGAATAGCTTCCGCTGATCTGCTGACCAGAAATAACCACGTTGCGGACGCGACCCTGGTCGACGTCGGAGATGAACTGGGAATAAGCCACGTCGCGGCCGGTGGTCCGCTGGCCGGTGTTCTGGAAGAGGTTGAAAAGAGCGATCAATACGAGGCCGATGATCACCCACAGGGCAAAGTTACGGAAATTGGCGTTCATCCACGGTCCCTCGGGCAACCGGCCAAGGGACCGCCGGCGCCAGTTTTCGGGCTTTGACTGTCCATTAAGATAGGTCTTGGACGTTACGAAGCCAATAAGACCTGGCAGCCATTCCTGTTCCAAATGTGGTTGGTGAACGGGTCGATCAACTCAAGGCGGTGAAATCGGGGAAAAGCGGGGGTTCCGCCAGGCGCTTTGCGACCACGGCATGGACCTCGACCGGGAGGGGGCCGCTCAAGTTGGCGTCGACGTAGGAGATTTGCGGGACCGCAAGGATTCGGTCGCGTCTGCGCAGCGCCGGCAGCGCCGCCAGAGCCCCGGCCGGCGCGGCTCCCGCCGTGGCTCCGACCGACCGCCGCCCTTCCTCGCCGAGCGGACCGAGCACCATCCCGGAGGGCATGCCCTCACCCGCGACGACGCGGAAGCGATGGTCCCATACCCCGTCGTACCCCGCCTTGAGCGCATGGCCTGCCAGCCCTGAGCGTCCGATCTCGCGATAGATAAGGAAGCGCCCTGCCCGCCGTTCGACCACCGTGCCGGCGAGGGTCCGCTTGAAACGCCCCTCGGTGTGGGCCTCCATCGCCGCCGCAAGCCTCTCCAGACGCTCGCTGCGCGGCGGATAGTCCTCCCCTCCGATGGCAAGGAGGAGCCTCACCAGCACCCGGCGCCGCACGGCCACCGGCGCCGCGTTGAACGGCATCGGCTCAAGGCGCGCCACGGCCAGCGCATCTGTCTCGACCGTGGCGGCGATGAGCGCGCTTGCCGCGGCATCGATTGCCGCCGCGGCCTCGGCCAGTCGACGCGCCGTGTCGGCAATGAGCGCCGGGTCGAAACCTTCCGCGGCGAGCAGCGGCATGATCCGCCTGAGCCTCGCGCGCGCAAACCGCGGATCCGCGTTCATCGCATCCTCGACCGGATCGAGCCCGGCGGCCGCGGTCGTCGCCGCCAGGCGCACGCGCGGCACGTCGAGGAAAGGGCGGGCGATCGTCACGCCGCCGGCCGGCACAAGGGGCCGCATGGCGGCAAGGCCGAAGACACCCGATCCCCGCTGCAGCCGCATGAGAAATGTCTCAGCCTGATCGTCGCGATGATGGGCCAGCACCAGGTGTGTAGCGCCATCGCGCCGCGCCGCGTCCAGCAACAGCCGGTAGCGCGCCTCCCGCGCTGCCGCCTCAAGGTTCGCGGCCGGATGCGGCCCCCGCCAGGTGAGTACCCGCCCCGGCAATCCGCGCGCCGCGGCGATCGCGATCACGTCCGCCGCCTCCTGCGAAGAGCCCCGCCGCAACCCATGGTCGACCGTAAGCACGATCACGTCGGGCGTGGCGCCCTGATGCCGACGCCAACGATCGACCGCGTCAAGCAAGGCCAGCGAATCCGCGCCGCCGGAGACGGCAAGCGCGACCCGCGTGCTGTCGGCGAGAGATTGAAACAGTCGGTCGAGTTCGTGGTCGCCGAGCGGTCCGTCGGGCTCAGCAGCGCGCACTGGCTTTTTCAGTGACGACCCGCTGCCGCAGTGCGTTCGACATGTCCGGATAGTCCTTCAGGACCTGCGCGTAGATCTGGCAGGCGGCAGACCCCTCGCCGAGGCCGGCCATCGCCTGACCAAGCCGCAGCAGCGTCGCCGGGGCGCGGCTGCTGTCCGGATAGGCCTTGTACCCGGCCCGGAAGACGTCCGCCGCGTCGCGGTAGAGACCGCGCGAGAACAGGCTCTCCCCCAGCCAGTACTGCGCGTCCGGCGCTTCCTGATCCTTGGGGTAGGTCGCAAGGAACTGGCGGAACGACTGCTCGGCGAGCTCGTACTGGCCGGCGTTGTAGAGATTGTACGCGCGGCTGAAGTCGGTGGTGGCGTTGCCCGAAGGCGCGACGGACGCGACTGCCGGGGTCGGAGCACTTGCCGGTGGCGCAACGCCAGGCGGTTGCGCGGGTGCAACTACCCCGACACCAGCATCGCCGCCACGCGCCAGGGCCGACAGGTCAAGGGGCTGGCCACTGGCCGGCGGCTGGCTACTCGCCGGAGGCTGGCTGCCGATGATGATCGTGCCCAGCGACCTTGGCGGCGCGCCGAGGCCGGGGGTCGGCAGGGCGGAAGCCTGATCAGACGGTGGCGCAGGGGGAGCCGAATCCGCGATGGCGGCCATGGCGCCGGTATCGTTGTCCATCGGGGGCGGACCGGGCGGTGCCGACTGCCCGACCCGCTGAGGTGGCGACGCGGCGCTGCCTTCGATGGTGCGCAATCGGAAGTCGGTATCCTCCTGCAGCCGCTGCAGTTGATCCCGCATCTGCTGCAATTGATACGACAGCTCCTCGATCTGGCCGGTCAGGGAGCGCATCTGCGTCTCGAGCTGGTTGACCCGGTCCCCCGCATCGGCCGATTGGGCAACATTGACGGGCCCGTTGCCGGCCGCCGGCGCGGTTTCCTTTTTTCCGAGATTCCACCACGCCGCATCGCTCGCCGTCGTCGTCGCCGCGACCAACGACGCTGCCACCACCGCGCTGGCCAGCCACCGTTTGCGGGTCAATCTGGTCGTCATCCGCGTCCTCGCGTCAAAGCATCTGCAGGCGCGTAACGCCACAGAGCTTTCTTCTAGCATAGGACAGGCCACTTCGGCCAAAGTTGGGCACCGGCGGCAAAAAGACAGCCGCAGACCGCCGCTGGCCGGCGATGAGCTAGCCGGAGCCGTCGATCACCGTTACCGCGCGCCGGTTCTGCGACCAGCACGAGATGTCGTTGCACGTCGCCACCGGCCGTTCCTTGCCATAGGAGATCGTGCGCATGCGGCTCGCCGTCACGCCGTGTGCAACGAGGTAGTCGCGCACTGCCGTGGCACGCCGGGCGCCCAGGGCAATATTGTACTCCCGCGTTCCGCGCTCGTCCGCGTGCCCTTCAATCGTGAAGGTCAGTCGCGGGTACTGACCGAGCCACTGCGCCTGGTGATCGAGCGTCGCACGCGCCTGAGCGCTGAGGTCGGATGAATCCGTATCGAAGAAGACGCGATCCCCGACGTTGGCGACAAAATCCTGCGTACTGCCCGGCGACGCACTGGAGCCGTTGAGGCCGATGTTGAGGCCGCCGGGTTCGCTCTCGGGGCCTTTCGCGCACGCGGACAGCAGAAGAGCGACGCACATCCCAGCGGCAAAGCCCGCACGGCGAGCAACCATCGTATAATTCGTCATTCAGGGTAACTCCCCGTCCACCATATCGGCCATGCGCAGGCTCTAGCAGCGCGTGGTTAAGCGCGCGTTCAGGAAGGTGGTTAAGAATCCGTTGCAGCGATCCCGGCGTCCGCCATCCCGATAGCCGGCGACTCACCCGGCGGCGCCCCCTGGCCTGCGAATCAAGCTAACCGCCGCGAATCAGTTGATCAAGGGCGACCACGCGGGATCAGACGCGAACGATGGGGTGGGCACGCGAAATTCGTTGTAGCCGGTGAGGTCGATCGTCCACAGCTGCGAGCCGCCGTTGGAACCGGGCGTGTCGCGCGAGAACATGATCACGCGCCCGTTGGGCGCCCACGTCGGCCCCTCCTGCACGGCGTTCGACTGGGTCAGGATGCGCTCGCCCGAGCCGTCGGGCCGCATCACGCCGATGCCGAACTGGGTCGCGTCCTGCTTGGTGAAGGCGATGAGATCGCCGCGCGGCGACCACACCGGCGTTGAATACGTGCCCTTGCCGAAGGTGATGCGGTGCGGATTGGAGCCGTCGGCGTTCATGACGTAGAGCTGCTGCGATCCGCCGCGGTCGGAGTTGAATACGATCTGCGACCCGTCCGGCGAATAGCACGGACTGGTATCGATGGCGGCGATGTCGGTCAGTCGGGTCGTGCTCCGGGTTCTCAGATCGAGAGTGAAGATATTGGCGTTGCCACCCTGCTGCAGGCTCATGATCACCTTCTGCCCATCGGGGGAGAAGCGCGGCGCGAATGTCATGCCGGGAAAATCGCCGACGATTTCACGCTGCCCGGTCTCGATGCTCAGAAGATACACCCGCGGCCGGTTGCTCTCGTAAGACATGTAGGTGATCTCCTGCGCCGACGGGTTGAACCGCGGCGTCAGCACCAGGTCGCTGCCGCGCGTCAGGTAGCGCAGGTTCGCGCCGTCCTGGTCCATGATGGCCAGCCGCTTCACGCGCTTGTCCTTCGGTCCGGTCTCGTCGACGAACACGATCCGGGTGTCGAAATAGCCTTTTTCGCCGGTAAGCCGCTGGTAGATGGAGTCGGCAATGATGTGAGCGACCCGCCGCCAGTTGTCGGGACTGGTGAAGAACTGCTCACCGGTCATCTGCTGCTTGCCGAACACGTCCCACAGCCGGTAATCCGCCCGCAGACGCCCGTCCGCCTGACGGATGATCGCGCCGGCAACCAGCGCCTGCGCGTTGATCACCGTCCAGTCGGCGAACTGTGGCGTCTGTTGCGGGTCGGCGGTCGCCTGGGGAAAAGTCTTCTGGTCGAGCGGCAGGAAGAGACCGGAGCGCGCGAGGTCGGCGGAGATCACGCTTGCGATGTCGACGCCCAACTGCGCGTCGCCGCTGCCACCCACGAAGTTCGGGATTGCGATCGGCAATGGCTGGACGTTGCCGCGGTTGATGTCGATCTCGATCAGCGCCGCTGCCGGTGCCGACCATGCCGCCGCTACCAGCACTGCCAATAACGTCGCGATCAGTCGTCGCGCGCTCATAGCACACCGCCCATGTCGGTCGGGTCGAAGGTGACCTTCACTTCTTTCCATGCCTCGTACTTCTCTGGTGGCAGATTGTAGGGTGCGCAGCGGCGCACCGCACGCACCGCGCTCTCCGGCGCAGTCTGTGCGTAACGTCCCTGCGGCGCTTGCAGCACCTGGGGAGCCCCGCCGATGGACCCATCAGAATTGAGGTATATCATCAGCACGACCCGCACCTCGGCCGGGTCGGTCCAGCCCAGCGGCGGACTCCAGCACTGCGACAGCCGGGCACGCAGCGCATCCAGTTCGCTTGCCGTCATCTGGGGGTTGTCCGCGCCGATCAGCGATCCGATCGTCGCCTGCCTGTCGGCCGGCGTAGGTTGTGGTGCCGGCTGCGGCGCCGGTTGCTCCGGCGTTGCCTGCTTGTCGAGCATCGCCGTGATCTTGTCGATGTCGAACGGCTGGTCCTTCTTCTTGGCGACCTGTGGAGCAGGCTTCGGCTGGGCCGGCGCCAGCCGGGGGATCGGCACATTGTCCGGCGGTGCCGCTACGGGCGTCTCGGGTGGTGGCGGCACGTCTGCCTTTGCCTCGGCGACAGGCTTCGGTGCCGGCGGCTGCGGTGGCGGCGGGGGCGCGGGCTCAGCCACCTTCGGTTCCGGCGGCTGTGGTGGTGCCGGCGCCGGCTCGGGCTGAGCCGTCTTCGGGTCCGGCGGCGGCGGCCTGGGCAGCGGCGGTGGCTCCTCCACCTTCGGCGGCGTGGTATCCGCAGGCGTGACGTCGCGGACAAGGTCGGCCGTCTTCATCCCTTTGGGGACCGACGTTTCGTCGGTCACCGTGAGGAAATCCACGGGGATCGCTTCGATGTGGCTCGTGTCGAGCGGCTTCGTCGCGGGGAGCGCGATGACGCCCCAAGCGATCAGCGCCACGTGCCCGACCAGGGAAACCGCGAGCCCCGTCCGCATGACCTCATTACCTGCCCGGTTCACCCACCCGGCTCCTGCACTGAGACAAGGGCAATGTGGCGGAAACCCGCACCGTTGATGGTACCCATGACCTTCATGATAGTGCCGTAGCTCGCCGCTTTGTCGCCGCGTACGTAGATGCGTTCGTCGAGGCCCTGAGGAGAGGCCGCCATCAGCTTCGCCGCAAGCTGGTCGAGCGGCACCTCCTCGTCCTTGATGAAGATCTTGCCGTCCGCGTTGAGCGTTACCGTCAGCGGCTGCTTTTCGACCGCCAGCGGCTTGGCGTCAGACTCCGGCAGATCGACCGGCACCCCCGCCGACAGCAGCGGTGCCGTCACCATGAACACGATCAGCAGCACTAGCATGACGTCGACGAACGGCGTCACGTTGATCTCGTTCATCGGTCGCGCGCGCTGGCGACGACGGCCGGACGCCCTGAAGCCTCCGGGACCGATCGGCGGGCTCATCGCCTCAAGCCTCCTGGTCGACCTGGCGCGACAGGATGGCGGAGAATTCGTCGGCGAAGCTTTCCAGCCGTTGGCTTATCTTGCCTGCGTCGTTCGATAGCTTGTTGTATGCGATCACCGCCGGGATCGCAGCCAGCAGACCGAGCGCGGTGGCGAGCAAGGCTTCGGCGATGCCCGGCGCCACTACCGCCAGGGCGGTGTTCTTCGACGCCGCGATCGCCTGGAACGAGGACATGATACCCCACACGGTGCCGAAAAGGCCGACGAAGGGCGCCGACGAGCCGACCGTCGCCAAAAACAGAAGACGACGTTCGAGCCGCTCCGTCTCGCGACCGATCGTCACGTCGAGCACCTTGTCGATGCGCGTCTGCAGGCCGATCGGCGAGCGCGCGCCGGTTTCGAAGCTGCGCTTCCACTCGCGCATGGCCGCCACGAACACGGAGGCCGACGCCGTTGGCGCCCGCGCCGTCAGCGATCGGTAGAGCTCTTCCAGCGACTGCCCCGACCAGAAGACCTTGTCGAAGCGGTCCATCTGCCGCCGCACGCGGCCGTAGAGCAGCGTCTTGTCGACGATGATCGCCCAGGTCCACACCGAAGCCGACAACAGTCCGATGATGACGATCTTGACGACGATGTGCGCCTGGAGGAACAGCGTCACCAGCGAGATGTTGGCGCTGGGCACGGCAAGGATCACTTGCGTCACCGCATCCTGGGACATGGTATCCTGGCCTTTCGGATATCACCGTCCGCGCCGGCGTCCGCCAGCAGCGTGCTCACGACCAGGCGGCCCACGGGCCGCATGCACACACTTCTACAAGTGGTTGGCCGGGCGTTGGTTTTGGGTCCGGCTCTGTCGACGGTAAATTTGTCAAAACGAGGGCGCCATCCCACTGGTTGGGCTCCCGGAATCCAATGCATTCCTAAGGCTTGCAAAGTTAACGGGGCGTTAAGTGGCGTCCTGGCGCAAGCTGCTCACGCACGACTGTCGGCAGCCGGCGAGGCTCACCCCGATCGTTGATGAGGGCCACCGTGACCTCGGCCTTGGCGAGCGTCACCGCGCCGTGCCGCACGGTCTGGGCGAGCACGATGCGGGCGCCGCCGACCTCGACCACACGCGTGTCGACCTCGAGCACGTCGTCGATCCGGGCCGGCTTGAGGAAGTTGACGGTCATGTGGCGAACCACGAACGCCAGCCGCTCGTCCTGCGCTTCCCGAAGCTGCCCCTTGTCGAGTTCGGCATGACCGATCCCCTTCAACCGCAGGAAGTCGGACCGGCCGCGTTCCATGAAGCGCAGGTAGTTGGCGTGATAGACCCGCCCGGAAAAGTCCGTGTCCTCGAAATAGACCCGCACGGGCAACACGTGGCCGTCATCCACCAGCCGTCCCGCGAGGTCGGGCCAGGGCTCCGCGGTATGCCGAGAAGCGGTCACTGCCGGGCCTCCGCCAGCCACCGTCCGACCGTTGTCGCCGTGACCATGGCTTCGCCGTCGCCGACGCCGGCAATGTGGCGGTACGGCCTGCCCGGATCGCCGAGGTCCGACAGCACTGCGAGCGCTCCATCGAACCGCTGGTCGTCGGTGTAGACACTGGGGGTGATGATCGTCGGCAGCCCGGCAGCCGCCGCGGAACGCAGGCCGTTCTCTGAATCCTCGAAGGCAACAGCGTCGGCCGGCCCGATGCCCAGGGCATCGAGCACGCGCAAATAGACGTCGGGATGCGGCTTCTTTTGCGAAACGATGTCGCCCGCGGCAACCACGTCGAACAGGGCCATGCAGTCCGGGCCGAGTGTCGCGCGCACCAGCGCCTCGACGTTGGGCTGGCTCGTCGTCGTGGCAATGGCCACCTTGAGACCCGCTGTTCTCGCCTCGCGGATGAGGCGTTCCACGCCGGGCCGGAGCACCGCCGCGCCAACCTCTACCATCCTCGTGTAGCGCACCGTCTTGTCGGCGTGGAGTTCGGCGATCTGGCCTGCTGCCCGCTCTCCTCCGGGCGGATCGAACTCGGCGATGAAATGGCGCATCCGCTCCTTGCCGCCGGTGACATTCAGGAGCTGCTTGTACATCGCCCGATCCCAGGTCCACGGGATCCCGAAGGCGGCGAAAGTCGCGTTGAAGGCCGCGCGATGAACCTCCTCGGTCTCGGAGAAGGTGCCGTCGATGTCGAAGAGCAGCGCCGGCTTCGGCTCGGAGGTGACGATGGATCAGTCCTCCTCGGTGAAGAGACCGTACTGGGAAGCGCCCGGCGCCGGCGCATCGAGCCCGAGGTGGCGGAAGGCGTGCGGCGTCAGCAGCCGCCCGCGCGGCGTGCGCTGGACGAAGCCTTGCTGGATCAGGAACGGCTCAACGATCTCCTCGATCGCATCACGGGGCTCCGAAAGCGCGGCCGAGATCGTCTCTATGCCCACCGGTCCGCCACCGAAATTCTCCGCGATCAGCGTCAGGTAGCGGCGGTCGAGGGCGTCGAAGCCGAGCGAGTCTACCTCGAGCCGTCGCAGTGCGCCGTCGGCAACCTCGGCGTCGATCGCATCCGCTTTGGCGACGGAAGCGAAGTCACGCACCCGGCGCAACAGCCGCGTGGCAATGCGCGGTGTGCCGCGCGAGCGCCGGGCGATCTCGGCAGCGCCCGCCTCGGTGAGGTCGACGCCGAGGATACGCGCGCCCCGTTTCACGATCTGCTCGAGTTCGCCGACATCATAGAAGTTGAGCCGCACCGGGATGCCGAAGCGGTCGCGCAGCGGCGTCGTCATCAGGCCGATCCGGGTCGTCGCCCCCACGAGTGTGAAAGGTGCCAGCCCGATCTTGACCGAGCGTGCGGCCGGCCCCTCGCCGATAATCAGGTCGAGCTGGTAGTCCTCCAGCGCCGGGTAGAGGATCTCCTCCACCGCCGGCGAGAGGCGGTGGATCTCGTCGATGAACAGCACGTCGCGCTCTTCGAGGTTGGTGAGAAGGGCGGCGAGGTCGCCGGCGCGCGCGATCACCGGGCCGGAGGTGGCGCGGAAGTTGACGCCGAGTTCGCGCGCAACGATCTGCGCCAGCGTCGTCTTGCCAAGGCCCGGCGGCCCGACGAACAGCACGTGGTCGAGCGGCTCCTTGCGCGCGCGCGCCGCCTCGATGAACACCTTGAGGTTTGCGCACGCCTGCGGCTGACCGACGAAGTCGGCAAGAAACTGCGGCCTCAGCGTCGCATCGGGCGCGTCCTCGCTGCGCTCGTCGGCAGCCACCAGGCGCGGCGCAGTCATCGCGCCAGCTCCCTGAGGCCGGCCCGGATCAGCTGTTCGGCGCTCGCCCCCTCACCGGCCGCACGCGCAGCAGCGGCAACGGCTGCACTCGCCTGCAGCTGGGGATAGCCGAGGTTAGTCAGCGCCGATACCGCGTCGGCCACGGGACGCGGCGCCCGGTGTTCGGCGAGATCGGCCTGGAGATGAACCACCGCCGGATCGGCGCTCGAATATTCCGGCGCCTTGTCGCGCAGTTCGGTCGCGATCCGCTCGGCGACCTTCTTGCCCACGCCCGGCGCACGCGCGAGGCTTGCCTTGTCCTGGAGGGCGATGGCTGTCGCGAGGTCGCCGGGCTTCAGCGTGCCGAGGACCGCAAGCGCCACCCGCGCGCCGACGCCCTGCACCGTCTGCAGCAGCCGGAACCATTCCCGTTCGAGATCCGAGGCGAAGCCGTAGAGCCGGATCATGTCTTCGCGGACATGGGTTTCGATCGCAAGGGTCGCCACCTCCCCTACCACCGGCAGCGACTGCAACGTGCGCGTCGAGCAGTGGACCTCGTAGCCGACGCCGGCGACGTCGATGACGACCCAGTCTTCCCCGCAAGAATCGACGACACCGCGAAGCTTGCCTATCATGGCCGCGTCTCCGGGGAGATCAGCTGCACGCTCGGAAAGTATTGGCGAAATCGCACCACATCGCGGGTAAGAAGCCGAAAGCCCCTCACCTCGGCATGCCCGCCGATATAGAAATCCGGCAACGGCGAGCGTCGGTCGCCACCGCTCGCGCGGTAGCGAGCGAATGCTTGCGCCGCGACAAAGGCGGCTTCCCAGGGGAGGTCGTCGCGCCGGAAGAAGTGAGGCGCCATTGCGCCCTCTGCCTGCTCCATCGAGCCGAACGGCACACAGACTTCAGCGAACACGATCGGGTTGATCACCAGATCGCCGTCGGCCCGGGCCGTCGCGATAGCATTCATCGACCACTCGGCCCATGCCGAACCGACCGACCAGACGTCGATCAGCACGTTCGAGTCGACCAGCGTATCAGTCATCGCCGCGGGTCAGATCCATCACCTTCTCGGTGGTCCAGCCCGGGTCAATGCTGCCGTGCCAGCGTTCCAAGTGGGCGCGAATCTCGGCTTGGCGCTTCGACGGCTTCGTATCGACGCGTGGGCGAAGCACGATTAGCCCATCCTTGCGCACGAATTCGACCTCGGCGCCGGGCAACAGGCCCTCTTCGCGGCGAAGCTTCTTCGGGATGGTGACCTGACCTTTCGAGGTTATCCGCATGGCAGCCCATTTCTTACCATAGAAAGTAAGAAATAGAACATCCCATGAACCTGTGCAAGCCGTAGCGCGGGTCAGATCGCCGTGACAGCCCGCACCATCGCCCGTACGCTCTGCCGATGATGGGCGTGGCAGATGGCAATCGCCAGCGCGTCGGCGGCATCGTCCGTATCGAAATCGGCCCGCGGCAACAGCACGCGCACCATTGCCCGCATCTGGACCTTCTCGGCATGGCCGGCGCCGACGATCGCCTTCTTGACCGCGTTCGGTGCGTATTCGGCGACCGTGATCCCCGCCTGTGCCGGCACCAGCAGGGCGATGCCGCGCGCCTGTCCGAGCTTGAGCGTCGCCCGTGCATCGCGGTTGACGAAGGTCTCCTCCACCGCCGCCTCATCCGGGTGCCACGCCCGGACGACCTCGGCGAGGCCGTCGTGCAGCGCCGCCAACCGGCCGGCGAGAGCGCCGTCGAGCGGAGCCCTGACCGTGCCGGCAGCAACGAAGGCGAGCGCGTTGCCGCTGATCGTCACCACCCCCCAGCCGGTGCGGCGGAGGCCCGGATCGACCCCGAGGATGCGAATCGGCACGCCCATGGCCTTGCGTAGCGCCGAACCGTTGCCGTTGCCACAGGCCACGCCGGCACCCGGGCTTGCCAATGCGTCCTCGGTGGCGCATGTCCACGTCGCAATCCCGCGTCGCACCCCCGCCATCCCTGACTCTCAAATTCCCCGTGGCGTTCGATCCCGCCTTCTTCACCACGCCGGCGTTCTTCGTGTCGATCGCCGCGGCGATCGTCGCCGCGCTGGTTCGCGGGTTCACCGGCTTCGGCGGGGCGCTCATCTTCGTTCCGGTGGCAAGCGCGGCCTACGGACCCACAGTCGCGGCCCCGACGCTGGTGATAATCGACCTCGTCTTGAGCTTTCCGATCTTTGTCGGGGCGCTGCGCCGCTGCCGATGGGCGACCGTCCTGCCGACCGCTGTCGCCGCCACGATTACGATCCCCCTGGGGACGTGGGCGCTTGTCGCCGTCAACATCGTCGCGCTGCGCTGGGGGATCTCCGTCGCGATCCTGCTGCTGCTCGCACTGATCGCATCCGGCTGGCGCCTGAAGTCCAGCCCGTCGGTGCCGACCTCGGCCGCCATCGGCGGCCTCGCCGGGTTCCTCGATGGTGTCGCGCAGATCGCCGGCCCTCCTGTGGTCGCCCTGTGGGTGAGCGGGCCCGAACCGACGGCAACGATCCGCGCCAACCTCTTCGCGTTCTTCGGCCTGATCACCGCCGCTTCGTTCGTGACGTATCTCGTGAGCGGCTTGTTCACGCCGGAGGTGGTGGAACTGGCGACCGCCGTTGCGCCGGCGTACGGACTGGCGCTGTTCACCGGCGCCCATCTGTTCGGGCGCACGGCCGGGGCCGGTTACCGGCCGCTTGCCTATACCATCGTCGCCCTCGCCGGGATCAGCAGCGTCCCCGCGCTGGACGGCCTGTTGCGCTGAGGCCGGTCACGCCGCCGTCAGCTTCTCCATGACCGCGTCGTCGACCTCGAAGTTCGAATAGACGTTCTGGATATCGTCGTCGTCGTCGAGCGAGGCGATGAGTTTCAACATGGTCGCCGCCTTGTCCTCGTCGAGGCTGGTCATGGTCTGCGGCTTCCACACCGCCTTGACCGATTTCGGCCTCGCCGAGCGCGCTTTCGAGCGACCTGGCGACCTCACCAAGCTCAGCGAAACCGCAGGTGATCACGTGAGCGTCGGGGCCACTGTCGACGTCATCGGCGCCCGCCTCGATCGCCGCCTCCAGCACCTTGTCGGCGCTGCCGGCCTCGGCCGGGTACACGATCTGGCCCACCCGGTCGAACAGGAAGGCGACCGAGCCGGTCTCGCCCAACGCTCCGCCGTTCCTGGTGAAATATGAGCGCACCGCGCCCGCCGTCCGGTTGCGGTTGTCGGTGAGCGCCTCAACGATCATGGCAACGCCGCCGGGCCCGTAGCCCTCGTAGCGCACCTCTTCGTAATTCTCCGCGTCGCCGCCGGCAGCCTTCTTGATCGCCCGCTCGATGTTGTCCTTGGGCATGTTCTCGGCACGCGCGTTCTGAATGGCCAGCCGCAGCCGCGGGTTCATGTCGGGATCAGGGGTGCCGAGCTTTGCCGCGACGGTGACCTCGCGCGCCAGCTTGGAAAAAACCTTGGAACGGCGCGCGTCGACTGCGCCCTTCTTGTGCATGATGTTCTTGAACTGCGAATGTCCAGCCATGTCGCTCTCCGGCAGGCAACCGACGGCGGCCGCGCGCGAAGGCGTGCGTCAGACCGCCTGAAAGGAATTTGAACGCCGCCTTATACGGCGGCGGCGGGCACAAAGGAAGGGTCGGCCACGGGCACGGCTACACGGGCGCCGAGACCGTCGAGCCATTCCCGCACCGAAACCGCCACCGTGGCCACAAGCGACCCTGCGACCAGTGAATGGCCGTGACCCGGCACGACGATGTGGTCGGCGCCATAGAAATTCGCAAGCCGGCGGCCGACGGAGGGCGCCAGCATCCGGTCCGCGCCGCCGCTGACGCACAGCACCGGGCATGTGACCGCTCCGGCGGCAACCGGCGCCAGCCCGAACGCCATCGTGCGGTACGCCCGGCCCGATTCGTAAGCGAAGAGCGACAGAAGTTCCTCTCGTTCAGTCGGCGCGAGATCGTGGAGTACCAGATCGAGTGCCGCGCGCCGATTGGCCCGAATCGTGCGGCCCGCGAGCGCCGGCAGCAGGTAGGACTTGAGATACGGCAGCGTGTGCCGCGTGCCGCCCACCGGCCATGGCGGTGACGACGAAATCAGCACCAGCGCCGTGCATTCCGCCCTCGCGGCGAGATGCTGGGCGATCAGTCCGCCCATCGAGTGACCGATAACGATCGGCGGCCGCACGAAGGTCCGGTGAACCTCGGCGACCGCGGTGACGTAGTCCGTGAAGGTCAGTTCATTGAGGAGCGCCGGGTCCGGCGGATCGTGGCCAGGCAACGAGGGAGCGACGCAGCGATAGCCGGCAGCGGCGAAGAACGATGACCACGGCTGCCAACGCGCTGCCCGGGTAAACGCACCGTGGATGAACAGGATATCCGGCTGCTTCATGTGTGAATCGCCCCTGCGGCGATCCTAGCACGAATGCCGGCCGCCTATTGCCAGAATGAGGGGATCGTTTCGCTGAGGACGCCGCCGAGCCGCAGCGGCGCCACTGCCGTCGCCAGACCGCTCGAATCATCGACCTCGACCGCCAACCCCGAGATCGTCGCCGGCCCGCTCGCCGGCGAAAAACGCTCGCCCGGCACCTTTTCCAGAAACCGCCTCAGCGGCTCGCGATAGTCCATGCCGATGACCGAATTGTAGTCGCCGCACATGCCAACGTCCGTCTGGCAGGCCGTCCCGCCGCCCATGATCCGGTAGTCGGACGTGGGCACATGCGTGTGCGTGCCGATCACCAGCGTCACGCGACCGTCGAGATGGTGGGCGAGCGCCTGCTTTTCGCTCGTCGCCTCGCCATGGAAATCGACAACGATGGCATCCGCCTGCTCGCCGAGCGGACAGGCGGCGAGTTCGTTGTCGATGGCCGCGAAGGGATCGTCGAGCGCATCCATGAACACCCGCCCCATGGCGTTGATCACCAGCACGTTGGCGCCGTTGCGCGCCATATAGAGACCGGCGCCACGCCCGGGCGTTCCCGCCGGAAAGTTCGCAGGCCGCAGAAAGCGCTCCTGCCGGGCGGCGAACACGAGGGCATCGCGCTGGTCGAAGGTGTGGTTGCCGCCGGTCACCACGTCGGCGCCGGCGCCCAGCACCTGGCCGAGGATCTCCTCGGTGATGCCGAAGCCGCCCGCCGCGTTCTCGCCGTTGACCGCAACGAAATCGATCTTGTAGTCGGCGATCAAGCCCGGCAGGCGATCAATCACCGCCGTCCGGCCGCTTCGACCGACCAGGTCGCCGAGAAACAGAAGCCGCACCCGTCAATCCTCAACGCGCCGGTTGGACATGCAACGTCTCTTTCTCGGTTACGATCCAGTCGAGGTGGACATCATGGGGGTCGATGGGAATGTTGGCTACCTCCTGCACCGAAAATGCGATGCCCACCACGAGCGGGTTCAACCCTTCCCCTCGCAGGTTCGCGATCGCCCTGTCGTAGAAACCGTGCCCGTGGCCGAGGCGGGCGCCGGAACGGTCGAACGCGACCACCGGCGCCACGATCAGTTCAGGATCGAGCATCGACGCCGCGATCGGCGGACAGAGCGTACCGAAGCTGCCCGCGACGAGCGCATCCTGCGGCAGGTAGCGCCGAAAGACGACCGTGGTCGCGTCAATCACCGCCGGCAGGGCTGTCGCCATGCCGGCGCCCCATGCCCAGGCCGTGATGGCGCGGGGATCGCACTCGGTGCGGATCGGCACATAGGCGGCCATCGACGCCGGGCCGAGATCGGCGATCAGCGCGATCGCACGCTCCGCGATCGCCGCGGAAGAGGCTGCCCGGGTGGCTGGATCCAGGCCATCGCGGCGCGCCATCGCTTCGCCGCGCAGGGCCGCTTTGGCGGTCGGTGCGGCGGCGGGTCGGTTCATGCGATCGTTTCGGACATCTCAATGGAAGGGCAGCGAGGCCGAGAGGTCGGTGGAGAGACCGATCCCGGAGACCTACAGCGTAGGTGGGCGCCGAATGTGCGGGCCCACGAGCCCGCCCAGGGTCAGCTCCCGTTAGGATCGATAAGGCCCCGGGGATACTTTCTCCTGTCGATCCCCACAGCCTCGCCAGTGCCGACATATAGGCCGGCCGCCGGCGGTCCGCCAGAGCCCGGGCCGGCGGTCAGCCAGCCTGGTCGGTTCCATTGGCTCCGGAAACCCTTGACGCCAGATGCTCGATCCGCTCGGCGATGGCGTTGATCGCCTCCGCGATCCCCGCCTCCGTTGCGGTCTGGCGGTCGACAATGTCTGCGCGCTGCCGCTGAAGCGCGGCGATCTCCGCTTCGATCCGCTTGAGGCGCTCCGAGGCTTCGGCGAACTGGTCGGCGAAGGTGATCGCCGCCATGACCGTCAGCCGCTGGTCGCCGATTTCGCCGAAGCGGTCGCGCAATTGCTCGATGGAATGGTTCAAGCGGTCCGCCAGGCCGGCAAGGTGCTGTTCCTGACCGTCATCGCACGCCATGCGATAGGTCTTGCCGTTGATGGCGACGTTGACCTGGGACATCCGCCTTCCCCTCCTGCCTCAGGCGCCGTGCCGGACCAGCACTTCGCGGATCGATTCCATTGCCGCTACCAGTCGCCGCGACACTTCCCGATTGGCTTCCTCGATTCGCCCCGAGCGCGCCTCGGCTGCGTCGAGTGACTGCGCCAACCGCGACCGGTCGGTGCCAAGCCGGTGCAATTCGCCCTCAAGGTCAGTGACCTCGCGCGCGCCCTCGAGACGGCGCTCGGCGGCATTCTCCAGCAAATCGAGCGCGGATCGCAGGCGCCGCAGAGCTTCGTCGATGGATGGTGAGCCCGACATCCCCGCCTCGTAACGGACCCCGACCAATCTCCCGCCCCGATGGCCGCTGGCGACCGTCGGCCTTTTTCCCGTGGCTCCAGGCCCGGGGAGCCGAGATCGGGCAACGCTTTAGTGTCGGCAGATTAGGCAGTGCTGCAGGAACGCGTCAATGGTGCGCAGGGCCCCGTGATTGACACGTCCATGGCAACTGGTAATTCTGCCGACGCCCGGCCCCATCGCAAGCGCGGCTTGCCGGCTGCCCGATCGGGCCGGTCGGCCGGGCAAGGGGTCCAACCAACTTCCCGGCATGGCGGCGGCACTTCTCCAATGACCGATCTTGTCAAACACCAGCGCATGGCGAACGCTATTCGCGCCCTGGCAATGGACGCAGTCCAGAAGGCCAACTCCGGTCATCCGGGCATGCCGATGGGCATGGCCGACGTCGCTACCGTCCTGTTCACCCGTTACCTGAAGTTCGATCCGACGGATCCGGAGTGGCCCGATCGCGATCGCTTCGTGCTCTCCGCCGGCCACGGCTCGATGCTGCTCTATGCGGTGCTGTACCTGCTGGGCGTGGAGGACATGACGATCGATCAGATCAAGCACTTCCGCCAGCTCGATTCGGCCACGCCGGGCCATCCCGAGTATGGCCACGCCGCGGGCGTCGAAACCACCACCGGTCCGCTCGGCCAGGGCATCACCAACGCCGTCGGCATGGCGCTGGCGGAGCGTATCCTCGCGGCCCAGTTCGGCGAAGACATCGTCGACCATCGCACCTACGTGATCGCCTCCGACGGCGACCTGATGGAAGGCATCAGCCACGAGGCCATCTCGATCGCCGGCCACCTTCGGCTCAACAAGCTGATCGTGCTCTTCGACGACAACAGCATCTCCATCGACGGGCCGCTGTCGCTTGCCGAATCCGGCGATCAGGTCGCCCGCTTCAAGGCGGCCAACTGGAACGCGGTCCACGTCGACGGTCACGACGCGGCAGCGGTCGCCAAGGCCATCGAGGCGGCGCAAGCGAGCGACAAGCCCTCGCTCATCGCCTGCAAGACCACTATCGCCTACGGCGCGCCGACCAAGGCTGGCACCGCCGACGCTCACGGCTCGCCCCTGGGCGATGACGAGATCGCCGGCGCCCGCAAGGCGCTCCACTGGGATTCACCGCCTTTCGAGGTCCCGGCCGACATCCGCGACGCCTGGCGCATCGCCGGGCTCAAGTCGAGCCAGACGCGCAAGGAATGGGAGAAGCGTCTCGCCGGCCTCAACAGCGACCGGCGCGGCGAGTTCGAGCGCCGCATGCGCGGTGACCTGCCCGCTGGCTTCGCGGCCGCCATCACCGAGTACAAGCGTGCGCTCACCGCCGAGCCGCCTACGGTTGCCACCCGCAAGGCCTCCGAGATGGCGCTCAACGTCATCAACGCCGTGATCCCGGAAACGATCGGCGGCTCCGCCGACCTCAGCCCGTCCAACAACACGCGCTCGAAGGGCCTCACAGACATCAAACCCGGCGACTATTCCGGCCGGTACATCCACTGGGGCGTGCGCGAACACGGCATGGCCGCCGCCATGAACGGCATCGCGCTTCACCGCGGCCTCATCCCCTATTCCGGCACCTTCCTGATCTTCTCCGACTACGCTCGTCCGGCGATCCGCCTGAGTGCGTTGATGAAGCAGCGGGTCATCTACGTCATGACCCACGATTCGATCGGCCTCGGCGAAGACGGTCCCACCCACGAGCCGGTCGAGCACCTGGCGGCGCTGCGCGCCATCCCCAACCTCACCGTCTTCCGTCCTGCCGATGCCACCGAGACCGCAGAGTGCTGGCAGCTGGCGCTTGAAAACCGCAACGGGCCGAGCCTGCTTGCGCTCACCCGCCAGAACCTGCCCGCGCTCCGCAAGGAGTTCGTCGAAGCCAACCTTTGCGCCCGCGGCGCCTACGAAATCGCTTCTGCGGACGGCGATGTCGAGGTTTCGCTGTTCGCCACCGGCTCCGAGGTCGAGATCGCCCTTGCCGCGTGGCAGACGATCGTGCGCGCCGGCCATCCCGCCCGTGTTGTCTCCATCCCCTCTTTCGAGCTGTTCGAGGCGGCGAGCGATGACTACCAGGCGGAGATTATCGGCAGCGCGCCCGTCAACGTGGCCATCGAGGCCGCCGTCCGTCTTGGCTGGGACCGCATCATCGGACGCGACGGCATATTCATCGGGATGCACAGCTTCGGCGCCAGCGCGCCGTATAAACAGCTCTATCAGAAGTTCGGCATCACGGCCGAGGCCGCTGCAGCGGCAGCGCTTAAGCGGCTTGAGGCGCTTTCTTGATCTAAAGCAACAGGCAGGGGGCCGCACGGCGATAAGAGGATCGCGTCGGCCAGCGAACAAAAGGGACAAGGTGGGATGACTGTCAGGGTTGCCATCAACGGTTTCGGTCGCATTGGCCGTCTGGTGCTGCGCGCCATCATCGAATCGGGCCGCAGGGACATCGAAGTGGTCGGGATCAACGATCTCGGTCCGGTCGAGACCAACGCCCACCTGCTCCGCTACGATTCCGTCCACGGCAGGTTTCCGCACGAGGTGAAGGTGGACGGCGACACGATGGACGCCGGCCGCGGACCGATCAGGGTGACCGCGCTCAAGGATCCGGCCCTGCTGCCGCACAAGGAACTTCGCGTCGATGTCGCCCTTGAGTGCACCGGCATCTTCACCACGAAAGAGAAGGCGTCAGCTCATCTCAAGGCCGGCGCCAGGCGGGTGCTCATATCCGCACCTGCCACCGGTGCCGATCTCACCGTGGTCTACGGCGTCAACGACGACAAGCTCGCCAAAGAGCACATCGTCGTATCCAACGCCTCTTGCACGACCAACTGCCTGGGGCCGGTCGCCTACGTCATGAACAACACGTTCGGCATCGAGCACGGGTTCATGACGACGATCCACTCCTACACCGGCGACCAGCCGACTCTGGATACACTTCACAAGGACCTCTACCGGGCGCGTGGAGCGGCCATCAACATCATTCCGACCACAACCGGCGCCGCCAAGGCAGTCGGCCTCGTGCTGCCCGAGCTCAACGGCAAGCTCGATGGCGCCTCCATTCGCGTGCCGACGCCAAACGTTTCGCTGGTTGACTTCAAGTTCGTCGCCAAGCGCGCGACCACCGCCGAGGAAGTGAACCAGGCCCTGATCGAAGCATCGAAGTCGAACCGCCTCACCGGCATTCTCACCACCATCGGGGAGAAGCTGGTGTCTTCGGATCTGAACCACGACCCGCATTCCTCGACCGTCGCACTCGATCAGACCACGGTCATGGGAGACAATTTCGTGCGCGTGGTTTCCTGGTACGACAACGAGTGGGGCTTCTCCAACCGCATGGCCGACACCGCCGTCGCCGTTGGCAAGCTCGGCTGAAAGCCGGTGGCCGGGTTTCGCACCCTCGACGACGTCGACGTCAGGGGCAAGCGGGTCCTCCTCCGCGTCGACCTTAATCTGCCGATGGCGGACGGAAAGGTCTCCGACCTTACCCGCATCCGCGCGGTTGCTCCCACCATCACCGAGATCGCCGGCAAGGGCGGCAGGGTTATCCTTCTTGCCCACTTCGGCCGCCCGAAGGATGGACCCGACCCGCAGTTCTCGCTGAGGCAGGTGGTGCCGGCACTGTCCGAGGTTCTCGGCAAGGCGGTCGCTTTCGCCGATGATTGCATCGGCGTCGCGGCTGAGAAGGCCGTTGCGGCGATGAAGAATGGCGACATTCTTGTTCTGGAGAACACCCGCTTCCACAAGGGCGAGGAGAAGAACGATCCCGCCTTTGTCGACGCCCTTGCCCGTCTCGGCGACCTCTATGTCGACGACGCCTTCTCCACCGCCCACCGCGCCCACGCCTCGACCGAGGGGCTGGCCCATAAGCTCCCCGCCTTCGCCGGCCGTGCCATGCAGGCAGAACTGGAGGCGCTGGAGGCCGCCCTTGCCAATCCCAAGCGGCCGCTGGTCGCCATCGTCGGCGGCGCCAAGGTGTCGTCGAAAATCGACGTGCTGGAGCACTTGATCACCAAGGTCGATGCCCTCGTCATCGGCGGCGGCATGGCGAACACGTTTCTGCTGGCCGGCGGCGTTCCGGTGGGAAGGTCGCTCGCCGAGCCAGACCTTGCCGACACGGTGCGCCGCATCACGGCAGCGGCGACCAAGGCGGGGCATGCGATCGTGCTGCCGGTGGACGCGGTCGTGGCCCCAGCGCTGAAAGCCGGCGCGGCGGCCACCACCGTCTCGCTCGATGCCATCCCGGCTGATCAGATGATCCTCGACGTCGGCCCGAAATCGATCGCCGTCGTCAACGCCTGGATCGACAGGGCTGCGACGCTGGTCTGGAACGGGCCCCTGGGTGCCTTCGAGGTGCCGCCGTTCGACGCCGCCACGGTCGCAGTCGCGCGGCACGCGGCGGAACGTACCCGTGCCGGCTCGCTCAACTCCGTCGCAGGCGGCGGGGAGACGGTCGCCGCGCTCGAGCACGCCGGCGTGGCGGCGGATTTTTCGTTCGTCTCCACCGCCGGCGGAGCCTTCCTCGAATGGCTCGAGGGCAAGGCCCTCCCTGGCGTCGAGGTACTCCGCCGCGCCGGCTGACGCGCGCTACCAGCCGGCAGCGAAAACGATTCCGATTGCCGTCCCGCCGATCGCCAGCACGACGGGCAACATGATGATCTGGGTCAGCGCCTCGCGTCCGGCGATTATGCCGGTGCTGATGTCGACGTTGTCTTCAGTGAATTCTCTGAAGCGCGTCTTTGAGTCGCCGAACCAGCGTTCGTCCCGGGCGGCCCATCGGGCAAGCCCAAGGGTGAGGCCGAAAAAGATCACCGCGAAGCCGACGACGATCACCAGCGGGTAGTCGATCGCCGCATTCCCCGTGGCGAACAGGAAAAACATCGCCGCCACGAACCAGATGGCTGCGGCAAGCGCGATCTCGATCGCGCCTCGGTGAACACCGACGACCGGCCGTGTCGGGTCGGCCTCGATATCGGTCGTAACCGGTGGGACCACCGATAGCTGAGGGCGCTTTCCGCGCGGTTCCGGTTGGGATTTCTGATTTCGCTTGGGGGCGTAGGCTGGTTGGGCCATATCCGTCCTCCTTTCGCGTCTGGTGGACAGTCGGCTGAACTCTTGCCGGCCGGTTGCCTCCTCGATACATGGGCCCTGCCGGCCGGAGGTAAACTGCCGCTGTTTCCGCAGGTAGCTGCTCCTGGCCGACCTTTCGCTGTTAACGGCCCCCGCCGGGTGTGGTTCCAATTCTGAGTGCGGGCGGCAGGTCTGGCGAAGGGGCGGCACGGTTCGCTATAAGCACCCATAACACTGTCCGTGCCCAGGAGAGCCGACATGGCTGAATCGATCGAGGACATCGCCCGTCGCATGGTCGCGCCCGGCAAAGGCATACTTGCCGCCGACGAGAGCACCGGCACCATCACCAAGCGGTTCGAGAAGCTCGGCATCGAATCGATCGCCGACAACCGTCGCGATTACCGTGAACTCTTCTTTCGCACCGACGAGGCCATGAAGAATTGCATCTCCGGTGTCATCCTTTACGATGAGACCATACGCCAGAAGGCGAAGGATGGCACGCCGCTCACCGCCGTCATCGCCGCTGCCGGTGCCATCCCCGGCATCAAGGTCGATCAGGGCGCGTGGCGGCTGGCGCTGGCACCGGGCGAGAAGGTGACCGAGGGCCTCGACAATCTCCGCGACCGGCTGAGCGCGTACTACGAGCTCGGCGCGCGCTTCGCCAAATGGCGCGCCGTCATCGACATCGCGCCGGGCATCCCCACCGACAACGGCATCCATGCCAACGCCCACGCATTGGCCCGTTATGCCGCTCTGTGTCAGGAGGCGAACATCGTCCCGATCGTCGAGCCTGAGGTGCTGATGGACGGCCCGGTCGCCGCCCACGATGCCGACACCTGCTATGCCGTCAGCGAGAAAACGCTGAAGGCGGTGTTCGCCGAGCTCAAGCTTGCCAACGTCAAGCTCGAAGGCATCGTGCTCAAGCCCAACATGATCGTCGCCGGCAAGAATTCGCCGAAGCAGGCCTCTCCGCGGGAGGTCGCCGACAAGACCATCGCCGTTCTGAAAGCGTGCGTGCCGCCGGCGGTGCCGGGCATCGCATTCCTTTCCGGCGGCCAGAGCGACGAGCAGGCGACCGAGCACCTGTCGCTCATGAACCGCGTCTCCGGCCTGCCGTGGAAGCTCACCTTCTCCTACGGCCGCGCGCTCCAGGGCGCGGCGATGAAAACCTGGAGCGGCAAGCCGGAGAACGTTGCCGCCGCCCAGCGGGCGTTCCTCCATCGCGCCCGCATGAACAGCCTGGCCGCCAGCGGCAAGTGGGAGCCCAATCTCGAAAAGGCTGCATAAATGCAGCAAAAAGGCTCCAATTGACCTATATTTGACGGCGCGAGGCGCGACTCGGGAGCCCTTCCGTCGCGCCAGCCGGCGGAGAGATTCTGGCGTCCGCGACGGCCTGGCCGGCAGACGTAGTTGTGATGGCGAACAAAGCAGACATTCGCTGCCGCCTCTGCTTGGTGACACCTTTCGACGCAGACGGGGCGACGATCGCGCGCGCGGTTTCCGAGGCGCTGTCGGGTGGCGATGTCGCCTCGCTGGTCATCACCGCGGATCCTGCGGACCCGACGCGCATGCAACAGCTCGCCGAGGCGCTGGTCCCGGTCGCCCAGGCCCGCGATGTGGCGGCCCTCATCCACAATGACACCCGCATTGCCGGACGCACGCATGCCGACGGCGTACACGTCGACAGCAACCTTGATGATCTCAAGGCGGCGATCGCGGCCTTGCGTCCACGCAAGATCGTCGGCGCCGGCGGCCTTGTCACGCGTCATGACGCCATGCTCGCCGCCGAGGCCCAGCCCGACTACCTGTTCTTCGGCCGCCTCGACGGCGACACCAGTCCCGGCATTTTCCCCAAGGCGTTCGACCTCGCTGCGTGGTGGTCGTCGGTGGCGTTGATCCCCGCGATCGTCATGGGCGGGCGCGCGCTTGCATCGGTCGAGGAAGCGGCCGCTGCCGGCATCGAGTTTGTCGCCCTCTCCGGCGCGGTCTGGGACGATCCACGCGGGCCGGCAAAGGCCGTTGCGGAGGCCGTCGAACGCCTCGCCGGCATGCGGGTCCCGGCCGCATGATCCGGCGGGGTGCGGGCGCAATCGTTCTGACCTTGGCCATGGTCGCGGGTCCGGCTTGCGCCCAGGACGCTCCGATGGTGCTGACACCGCCGGCAGCGGCGACCGCACCCAAGAAGCCCGCGACCACCCCCGCAACGCCGCGCGCCCAGGCACCGATTTCGATCGTTCCCCCGACTGCGGGCGCGCCGGAAGCGGCTTCGCCGCCCGCTCCCGCCGCGCCGCCGTCGCCGCGGATAAAGCCGGGCGCGGCGAAAGCGCCACCCCCGCCAACGATGCGCCGCCACCCGCCAATCCTGCACCCGGCGCGACGCCGAAAGTGGATCTGCCCTCACCGGAGATGATGCCTGCCGGCGAACCGCCGCCGACGCCCGATCTCGACAATTCCGCCCCCCAGCCCCCGGCGGCCGCGACGGATGACAAGGGTGCCGATCTTGCCTACGGCGCCTTCCAGCGCGGGCTCTACCTGTCAGCGTTCAGCCTCGCCCTTACCCGCGCCGAGACCGGCGACACGGCGGCGCAGACCCTGATCGGCCTTATTTACGAGGGCGGCTACGGCATTCCCCAGGACTACGCCGAGGCAGCGACCTGGTATGGCTTCGCCGCCAAGAGCGGTGACCGCGAGGCCCAGTTCGCACTGGGCATGATGTATCTCGATGGCCGCGGCGTTAAGGCCGACCATGCCAAAGCGGCCGACTATTTCGAGACCGCCGCCGCGAAGGGCGAGGTGAAGGCGGCCTACCAGCTCGCACTCCTTTACTTGCAGGGCGACGCACGCTCGCGCGACGACGCCCGCGCCGCGCAACTCCTGTCGGTCGGCGCCGCCGCCGACGACCCCGATGCGGAATTTGTTCTCGCCCAGCTATACGACCAGGGTCGCGGCGTGGCCGCCGACCCGGTGAAGGCGACGCATTGGTTCGAGGAGGGCGCCCGCCTCGGCCACGTGCCCTGCATGGTCGAGTACGCCATCCGCCTGTTCAACGGCGTCGGCACCGTGCAGGATCAGTCGGCGGCCTACACCTGGTTCATGCGCGCCGCCAACTTCGGCAACCCCATCGCCCAGAACCGCCTCGCCCGCATGCTGGCGACCGGCAGCGGCGTCCCAGCCGACCCGGTCGCGGCCGCCAAGTGGAACTTGCTCGCCAAGCAGGCGGGCAGGACCGACGACTTCCTCGACAAATTTGCCGCCGGTCTCACGCCGGATCAGCAGCAGCAGGCGCTGGTCGCCGCGCAACGCTGGCCGGGCGACTGAACGGATACGCTTGCACTGGGGCAACAAGTGTGGTGTTGAAGCCGCCCCGCCCATGGCCCGCACCGCGCTCCTTAACATCATGGTCAATGCGGCCCTCAGGGCCGGACGCGGGCTCGTGCGCGACTTCGGTGAGGTCGAGAGTCTCCAGGTGTCGCTCAAGGGACCGGGCAACTTCGTCAGCGCCGCCGATCGCCGCGCCGACGAGACACTGATCACCGAGCTGAAGAAGGCACGCCCCTCCTGGTCGGTGCTGACCGAAGAGAGCGGAGAGATCGCCGGCACCGACCGGAACCACCGCTTCATCGTCGACCCGCTCGATGGCACTACCAATTTCCTCCACGGCATCCCGCTCTTCGCTGTTTCGATCGGGCTGGAGCGCGACGGCGAACTGGTCGCCGGCGTCATCTACAATCCGGTGATGAACGAGTTGTACGTGGGCGAGCGCGGCGCCGGCTCCTTCCTCAACGACCGGCGCCTGCGTGTGGCAGCCCGCCGAGACCTAGCCGACGCCGTCATTGCCACCGGCATGCCGGCGATTGGCCGTCCCGGCCATGACCTCGCTGCGGCCGAGATTCGTGCCCTGACCGACCGGACTGCCGGCATCCGCCGCTGCGGCGCCGCGGCTCTCGACCTCGCCTGGACCGCAGCCGGCCGCTACGACGGCTCCTGGCAGCGCGGCCTGTCGCCGTGGGACATGGCAGCCGGCATCCTGATCGTGCGGGAGGCCGGTGGACTTGTCAGCGACGCCGACGGCGCCGCTGAAATGATGACATCCGGGACTATCGTGGTGGGCAATGAGCGGGTCCATCCCGCCCTTCTCGCCAACATTGCTGCAGCCCGCAGCGGCTGAATAGTTCTTCACCGCCGCGATTTTGCCGTTTCTCTCCCGTCACAAATCACGGTAAGAATTAAGGCGGAGGACGAGGCCGACCGGTGCTTTTTTTTAGACGAGCCCCAGCGCGGGAATACGACCCGTACAAGTTGGCGAGTCCGCAGATCTATCTGTGGCGGATGACAATCTTCTTGGTCATCGCCGCATTTATCGCCATGATCCTCTACCGCCAGGTGGTTCAGGCGTTCATGGCCAACCCCGGCCTCAACGGGGTCATCATCAGCGTCCTGCTGCTCGGTGTTGGCCTGGCGATCCGTCAGGTTTTCCGGCTATTCCCGGAGATCCGGTGGGTCAATACCTTCCGCGTCGCCGAACCCGGCGTCGAGGCGGAGCGCGCGCCGGTGCTGTTGGCGCCGATGGCGACGCTCCTCGGCGACCGCATCGGCCGCATGGCGATCTCGACCCAGACCATGCGGTCCATCCTCGATTCGATCCAGATGCGCCTCGACGAGGACCGCGACATCGGTCGCTATCTGACGAGCCTGCTCATTTTCCTCGGCCTGCTCGGCACCTTCTGGGGCCTTCTGCAAACGGTCGGCGCCGTCGCCAGCACGATCCAGAACCTCGACATTTCCTCATCCAACACCGGCGTCATCTTCGAGGACCTCAAGGACGGCCTCGCCGCCCCGCTGGGCGGCATGGGCGTCGCCTTCTCGTCGTCCTTGTTCGGCCTTTCCGGTTCGCTCATCCTCGGCTTCCTCGACCTCCAGGCCGGGCAGGCGCAAAGCCTGTTCTACAATGGCCTCGAGGACTGGCTGTCGACGGTCACCGACCTCGACCCCGACCTGATCGAGTCGCGCGGCGGCGCCACCTCGGCGGAGGACCTCCGCATCGCCATCGAACGGCTGTCGCGCACCATCCAGGACAGCCGCGTCGCCGGCGAGCCCAACGCCGGCTCGACGCAGCGCGCCACCACCGCGATGGCCAATCTCGCCGAGGGCATTCAGGGCCTCGTCCAGCACATGCGCAGCGAGCAGCAGGTCATCCGCAGTTGGGTCGAGACCCAGTCCGAGCAGCAGCGCGAGGTCCAGTCACTGCTGGAGACCATCGCCCGCGCCCTTCGCGCGCCGACACCGGGAGAATAACCGTGGCCATGGCCCGCAGCCGTCGCAGCGTCGCGCGCGCCGAGTACTGGCCGAGCTTTGTCGACGTTCTGACCAACCTGCTGCTGGTGTTCATCTTCCTGTTGTCGATCTTCGCGCTGGTGCAGTTCCTGCTGTCGCGCGAAATCACGGGCAAGGACACCGTTCTCCAGCAGCTCAACGCCCAGATCGCCGAATTGACCCAGATGCTCGCTCTGGAGCGCGCCGGCAAGAGCGAACTCACCGACAATCTCAGCACCCTGCAGGCGAGCTTGAGCGCGGCAGAAAGCGAGCGCGACCGCCTGCGCGGCCTGCTCGACCAGCAATCGACCGCCTCGGCCTCGGCGGCCGACAAGGTCGCAGCGCTCAACAGCGACCTCGACTTCGGAGAAGCAGATCAGCCAGCGGGCGCTCGCCCAGGTCGAACTGCTCAACCAGCAGATTTCGGCGCTCCGCCGCCAGATCGCCGCGCTGGAGACCGCGCTCGACGCGTCCGAGCAAAAGGACAAGGAGAGCCAGACGCAGATCGCCGATCTCGGCCGCCGCCTCAACGTCGCCCTCGCCCAGCGCGTCCAGGAACTGACGCGCTACCGCTCCGACTTCTTCGGACGGCTGCGCGAGATCCTTGGCGATCGTCCTGACATCCGCGTCGTCGGCGACCGCTTCGTCTTCCAGTCCGAGGTGCTCTTCGCCACCGGCTCCGACGAGATCAACGATCAGGGACAGACCGACTCAACCAGGTGGCCGGCGCCATCAAGGAACTGGCCAAGGAGATCCCCGACGACATCCCTTGGGTCCTCCAGATCAACGGCCACACCGACAAGCGTCCGATCACCGGCGGCCGCTTCAAGTCGAACTGGGACCTGTCGGCCGCGCGCGCCATTTCGGTGGTGCAGTATTTCATCTCGCAGGGCATCGCGCCTGAACGCCTGGTCGCCGCCGGCTACGGCGAGTACCAGCCGCTGGTCGACGGCGACACCGACACCGCCTACGCCCAGAACCGTCGGATCGAGCTGAAGCTGACCGAGCGGTGAGCGCCACCGCCGCAATCGACGGCTGGGCCGGTACCGTCAACGGCAAGCCCGCGATCGGCGCCTCCGCCGAGCGCACCCGCACCACGGCCATGAGCGACATCGAGGCTTTCACCGCCATCACCGGCGATCGCAACCCGTTGCACTACGACCGCGCGCTTGCCGAGGCTTCGGTGTTCGGCAAGCTGATCGTCCAGGGCGGCGTCACCTCCGGCCTTCTGAACGCGGTCGTCGCCGAGGACCTGCCGGGACCGGGGACAGTGTTCCTCGGCGTCGAGTGGAAGTTCGTGAAGGCCGTCGGCGTCGACGAGACGATCACCGCCCGCGTCGAGGTCACCGAGGTCCGCGACGACAAGCCGATCTGCACGTTGAAGACCAGCGTGACGAACGCCGCGGGCGAGAACTGCCTTACCGGCACCGCGACCACCTACACGGTCGCCCTCGCCGGCCGCTGAGCGCGGTCGCACTGGAGCCGTTAAATGGAGGGCAACATGACGCTGGCCCCGCGCCGCCGGGTGAAGACGCCAGGCTACCGAATGCTGGGCGTAACGAGGCCGCCAGATTTCCTCGATTCCTCGTTCGAGTGGCGCCGAATTTTCTCGGAATCTGGGGAACATTCCTGCTGGTCGTGGTTGCTTGCCGGCGCCGGTGTAGTGGCCGAAAGAGCAACGGAGACGTCACTCGGGGCATGGCGGTGGTGGCGCCCGGCCTAATGGTGATGGTCATCATCTACTTCATGGGCACGGTAAGCGGGGCGCACCTTAATCCCGCCGTCACTTTCGCCTTCGCCATGAGGGGGAACTTCCCGTGGCGCCGCGTGCCCGGCTACATCATCGGTCAGATTGCCGGTGGAGATCGCCGCAGCAATCTTTCTGCGGGCCATGTTCGGAACAATCGGCCAACTTGGAGCCACTGAGCCGGGTCCTGGCGTAAGCTCTCTGCAGGCTCTGGCCATGGAGATTTTGCTCACAACGGGCCTCGTGAATACCATCCTTGGCACAGCATCAGGCGCGCGAAATATTGGCACCAACGGCGCCATCGCCATCGGCAGCTACATCGCGCTGGCCGGCCTCTGGGCCGCGCCAATCAGCGGGGCTTCGATGAATCCCGTACGCACCCTTGCCCCCGATCTGGTCGGCGGGAACTTCGCCGATGCATGGATCTATTTGGTCGGCCCGTTCGTGGGAGCGGTCATCGGCGTGGTATTTGAATGGATCCTCAAGGGCCCCCCCACTTTGACGGGAGCAATCGCGGCGCAAGGAACGGCCGATAGTGACGACACAAGCCGACGCCCGGTTTAAGAGATTTCACCACGATGAGGCCCTCACCCATTGGCGTTGAGCGAGTTGCCTCAAGGGCTGAGCTGGCCCCAGTTCTTGCTGATCGCGCGATCCGCTGATCCGGTCACGTCGGCAATGGTCGACCTTGTCCGGCCGTGCGGGCTCGGCTATACCCCCGGCACGCGAAGCTGGCCCCGGCGCCGGGACCACCAACAGGCCATGGCGATGAAAAAAGACATCCATCCTGACTATCACGAGATCAAGGTCGTCATGACCGATGGCACCGAGTACACGACCCGCTCGACCTATGGCGAGCCGGGCGCCACGCTCCGCCTGGACATCGACCCCAAGACCCACCCGGCGTGGACCGGCGGCGGCCAGCATCTGGTCGATCGTGGCGGCCGCGTGTCGCGCTTCAAGAGCCGCTACAAGGGTCTGTTGGGCGGCGACTAGCCTGCCTGGCGGGCGCCGCCGAACGCGGCGGCGATACGGTCGAGGTCGCGCGCAACGCGGTTCTCCGGCGCCGGCGCCGGTGAGCCCAACGCGCCGTCGAGGCGCTTGATCCTCTCCTGCAGGCCCAGCGACCGTTTGATCAGGCCCTGCAGCCGGTCCGGCAGGCCATCCCAGCCCGGTCCCTCCGTCGCCGACGATACACCGCCGAGCTTGACCTTCGCCCGCTCATGGCTGGCCTGGTCGAAGCTGATGTCGCCTTCGTTGACTGCGCGCTGGAGCAGGAGCCACGAGGCGAGCTGCATCAGCCGCGTGGTCAGCCGCATCGATTCGGTCGCATAGGAAAGCGACGCTGCCCGCGGCAGCCGCCGCGAATCTCGCCGTCCGTCGCCGTCCAAATAGCCGGCCGTCTCTTCCACCAGCGCCATCCCCTCACGGAACATGGTCCTGAAGGCTTCCGATCCCGCGAGCTTCCGCCCGAAAACGATGGGCTCAGCATCGGCACGGATCATCGTCGACCTGTCATCGCTCATCTGACCTCAACCCCCGGCGTCCCGATATGGGACCATGAGTAATGAAACACCGCAAGCCCCGGGCCACCCGATCATGGGGAGAAGACGGCCCGCCCGGATCGGGTGAAAAAAAAAGAGCCGCGCGAGGCGGCTCTTTGAAGTCTTAACAGGGAGGCGTCAAACAGAGTGGACAGGAGCCACTCGAATCCAGATGACTGGACGAGGATCAGTTAAGCCCCGTAAAGCTTAAAAGAGGGTTAATGCACGCCAGGAATTAACGGAACTCCTATAGGCCGCCACTATCCGGCGCTGTCCGCCCAAAAAAGGCGGCCGCGTTCAGACGCGGCCGCCGCAGACGCGTTGTGCCTTTATGCGGCCGGCTGCACCGAGCTCGCCGTAAGCTGGCCGTTGTCGCCCTTGGTGAACTCAATCTGCACCTTTTCGCCGACCTTGAGCGAAGCGGTATCCGCACCCTGCGGCAGCATGTAGGTGTTGCCGTCATCGAGGGTCACGGTCATGGCCGACGTGTCGATGCTCTGGATCGTGCCGGAAGCCTGGTCCGCGAACGCAGCCAGCGACGACGCAGCCAGAAGGGCAGCGGCACCCGCGGCAATCATCAACTTCTTCATCTCGCTCTCCTGCGTTGATGCGCCTTCGCCACAGGGCGAAGGCGCGTCCCCTCAACACTTGAGAGTCCAGTCCCCGAACCGGGCATTTCGTGGGCTCGGCGAGGGAACTTCTGTGGCGAATCGCGGGCGACGCGCCACAATCGGCAGGCGATGCGAGGTCGGCCGCCTATTGCTTGTCAGGCAGCGCGCCGAAGACCACGAATGCGTTCGGCCAACCGCCACCAATGTTGACGGATGCGGCAAAAGCGCGCGCATCGCGGTCCGACTCATAGACCGCCTGATGCAGAATGACGTGCAACTCCGGAAACCGGCCACACGATTTTGCCGCTTGCAAATTCGCATACGCGGCCAGGGCCGCATCGACACCACTGTCGCGCGCCTTGGCGATCTCCTCCGCCGTGGATTTCGGAAATGCACAGGACCCAGTCGTGAACGACGAGCTCCGTGCCGATCTGGAAATCCGCGGCCGCGGCCGGCCCCGCGTCCAACGCGGGCGCAGTCCGCACAGGCGAGGTGTCGACTGGATCGACGGCCGCCGCGCTGGCCGCCCCTTGCGTCAGTATCGTGGCAGTGACCAACGCGGCACCAAGTCCGAGAATCCGAATGAAAGACATTTCTGCCCCATTCTGCCCAAATGCGTGCCCTCATTGCTCGCAAAAGGGGAAAGTGATCAAAAAAGAGCGATCCCGCTACAAACTGTGAAACCGCGCGATCGCCGGCCGATAGTCGCCCATTATCGCAGCGGTTGGCTCGAGACCAGTTAACTCAATCCGGCGCATCACAAAGCCGCACCACCGTGTCCCATGCGCAACAGTGGGCCCGGCGGGTCGCGGAAATTCCCGAAAAAACCCCACTTACTCCATCGCTTTGGCGCAACCGCCGCGGACCATCCCGCCTAAGGGAGGCATGACTGACCCAGGCGGAGCGGATCATGTTGAAGACCGTGATGATGGCGGCCACCTTGACGGTGTCCTCGCCGGTCCTGGCCCTCGACGCGCCGAAGGCCCTTCAGCCCGGACCGCCGGTGCCCGAGGCAGGCGACCCGGGCACCCGCAGCACGACCAACGCCGTCCCGGTCGCCGGGACGTCCCAGGCGCTGGCGTTCCTCGATCGCCAGCCGGACGACGCGGCGCTCGCGTCGGCGCTTTTGGCTGCGACCGTTTACGATGCGGCGGACCAGAAACTTGGCAGCGTCAAGGACCTCATCATCGCCGACGGGGGCAGCATCGCCGCCGTGGTGATGGGCGTGGGAGGTTTCCTCGGGGTCGGCGAGAAGATCGTCGCCGTGCCGATTGGCTCGTTGACGCAAACGGCCGATGCCGACGGCCATGTGAAACTCGTGCTCCACGTCACCAGGGACGCGCTGAGGGCGGCGCCATCCTTCCTCACGCTGGCGGAGTTGCACCGTCAACAGATGGAGGCCACCCAACCACCGCCCGGTCCGGCCGGCATCGCGTCGCCGGCGAACTAGAGCATTCCAGGAGCCAGGGCGATTTTGCGGCTTAGAGAAAAGTGAAATCGTGCCAAGCGTTTGCTAACGCTTGAAAAATGTCTCCGCTGTCGTGGCGCTCTGCCGCTTGGCAGCGGAGGCTGCCTCCATGCGGGCGATCTCGGCCTTGAGTATTTCGATTCGCTCCGCAAGCTCGCCGAGCGACAGCTGCGACAGGTCCTCGCCGATCTCGTGAATTTTCTTCTTCTTCGGCGCGTCGTCTTCGGATATCGCCATCCTCGTCTCCTCTGAACCCACCATACCATTACGTCGACAGCGCCGCGCGCACCCTCGTCCCGCCCTTGGTGTGCGGCCGCGATGATTGCCAGCACGCGCCCCCGCCGCTAAACGGAACCCGCCATGGCCGATCTCCCCGACACGATGACCGTGATTGCCGTCCCTGTGCCCGGCGGGCCGGAGGCATTGGTGCCCGAAACGCGCCCGCTGCCGTCGATCTCCGACAGCGAGATTCTGATCCGCGTGCGCGCCGCCGGCGTGAACCGCGCCGACGTGATGCAGCGCCGGGGGCAGTACCCCCCGCCCCCGGGCGCGAGCGACGTTCCGGGCCTCGAGGTCGCCGGCGAAGTCGCCGCGGTTGGCACCGCCGTCACCCGTTTCGCCATTGGCGAGCGTGCCATGGCTCTGGTCGCCGGCGGCGGCTACGCCGAGTTCTGTCCGGTCGACGAGACGGTCGCCCTCCCGATTCCGGAACGATTCTCGTTCGTCCAGGGGGGCGCCGTCCCGGAAGCCTTCTTCACCGTCTGGTCCAACCTCTTCGACCGCGGCCGCCTCACGTCCGGCGAAACCGCCCTCATCCACGGCGGCTCGTCGGGTATCGGTACCTCGGCCATCCTGCTTGCCGCCGCGCTCGGCGCCCGCGTCATCACTACCGCGGGCAGCGATACCAAGACCGCCGCCTGCCTGAGGCTCGGCGCCGACGTCGCGATCAACTACCGAACGGAAGACTTCGTCGAACGCGTACTGGCGGCGACGGGCGGCCGCGGCGCCGACGTCATTCTCGACATGGTCGGCGGCGAGTATGTGGCCCGCAACTATCGGGCTGCCGCCCCTGAGGGCCGCATCGTCCAGATCGCCACCCTGGGCGCGAACCGGGCCGAAATTGATCTCCGCCAGATCATGGGCAAGCGCCTCACCCACACCGGCTCGACGCTTCGCGGGCGCCCCGTCGCCTTCAAGGCGGCGATCGCCGAGGCCATCCGCTCGAACGTCTTTCCCCTGTTCGCGGCCGGCACCCTCGCCCCGGTGATCGATTCGACCTTCCCGCTCGCGGACGCAGCCGCCGCCCATCGGCGGATGGAATGTTCCGATCACATCGGCAAGATCGTGCTGACTTTGGCCGACTGAAACGGCCGTCCACAACCGGTTTGCCTCCCCGCGCCTCAGGCACTATATAAGCTGCATTCCCTCAAATGAGTTTCGAGGAACGGCCCGCTGGCCTCAACCGGCGGAGCGACCGGGAGAGAACTGATGACAGCTATACCCCTGATGCCGAAGGCAACTGCCGTCTGGCTCGTCGACAATACGTCCTTGTCGTTCGAGCAGATCGCAGCGTTCTGCAAGCTGCATACGCTCGAGGTAAAGGCGATCGCCGACGGCGAATCGGCCCAGACCATCAAGGGACTCGATCCGGTCGTCACCGGCCAGCTCACGCGGGAAGAGATCGAAAGGGCCGAGGCCGATCCGACTCGCCACCTCGCGCTCGCCGACCCCAAGGTTCGCGCCCCGGCGACCAAGCGCAAGGGGCCGCGCTACACGCCGGTCTCGCGGCGCCAGGACCGGCCGAACGCCATTCTCTGGCTGTTGCGCAACCATCCCGAGCTGAAGGACGCCCAGATCATGCGGCTTGTGGGCACGACCAAGCCGACGATCGAATCGATCCGCAGCCGCACCCACTGGAATGCCAACAGCCTGCAGCCCCTCGATCCGGTGACGCTCGGCCTGTGCACGCAGATCGACCTCGACTTCGAAGTCGACAAGGCGGCCAAGACCGCACCGACCGCCGAGGAGCCGGCGAGCGAAGGCGCGACACTGTTGCCGGCCTCCGAAACAACGACGGCCGCCGCCGCCGCCGTTGCAGCCGCCGCAGCGAGTTCGGCCGGAGCGGTCGGCCGAACGGGAAGCCGTGGCGGAGGCCGACGCCGTCTTTGCCAAGCTCAAATCGCTGAAGGGCCGCGAGCCATCGGACGATCAGTCGGGCGGCGCCTGATCGCGATTATTCCTTCACCGGAACCGTGTAGTTGAGCGCCAGCCGGCCGCCGTCGACATAGACCGTCTGGCCGGTCATGTAGCTTGCTTCGTCGGAGGCAAGAAAGGCGGCCGACAGAGGCGACCTCGCCCGGCTCGCCCAATCGGCCGAGCGGTGTGCGCGACAACATCCGACGCCGCATGTCCGTGTCTTCGCTGGCTACCGCTGCCGACATCCCGGTGGCGATCGTGCCGGGGCCGATCGCGTTGACGCGGATGCCGTATGGAGCCAACGCAATCGCCATCACCTTCGTCAGCGCGCTGACGCCGCCCTTCGACACCGCGTAGGGGACCTGGTTGGCGATCGCCATCAGCGCACTGACCGACGACATGTTGATGATCGTGCCTGGCTTGTGGCCCGCCTGGGTACACTCGACCATGTGGCGGGCGACCGCCTGCCCGCACAGAAACGCGCCCTTGACGTTGACCCGGATCACACGGTCGAAGTCCGCCTCATCCAACGCGAGAAAGTCGGCGGCATGAATCACACCGGCGTTGTTGACCAGCACGTCGACGTTGCCGAATGCCTCCACCGTCGCCGCGATCAGGTTGCGCACATCGAGTTGCTCACCGACATCGCATTCGACGAAGCGCGCCGATCCGTGCCGCTCCAGATCCGCGACCGCGGTCGCGCCGGCCTCGTCGTCGATATCGGCGACCACCACCTTGGCGCCCTCGCCGAGGAATCGCTGGGCGATCGCGAAACCAATGCCGTGCGCCGCACCGGTGACGATGACGACCTTGTTCTCCAGCAGCATTGAGGCATCTCCCGGCCCGCCGCGATCGAACCGGAATTGTTAGCCAATGGTGGCAGGGGTGTCCATGGTCGGCGCCGGTTGTTGACAGGCGGCGTCCACCCTATGCTGTCGTCAGGCGTCGCCCGGCGCCATCACCTTCCCGTCGCACGACACGGCCACGATGATACGCGACCCTGGGTTCTACGCCGCCGCGATCCCGGCGATGGTCATGCTCGGCCTGTCCAAGGGCGGCCTCCAGAATATCGGCTTGCTCGTCGTGCCGATCTTGTCGCTCACGATTTCGCCGGTGCAGGCCGCCGGCATCACCCTGCCAATCCTGGTCCTCAGCGACGTCGTGGCACTCATCTCCTACAGGAGGTCTTACGACGCCACGACGCTGAAGATCGTGCTGCCCGGCGCCATGATCGGCATCGCCATCGGCTGGCTGACCGCCGCGTGGGTGAGCGATTTGCTGATTCGCCTCATCGTCGGCGGCGTCTCGGTCCTCTTCGCACTCAACTACTGGTTCCGCGATCGCCTGCGTCAGGAGCCCCACGGGCCCAACGCCGTCAAAGGCGGCTTCTGGGGGGTCGTCACCGGCTTCACCAGTTTCGTCAGCCACGCCGGCGGGCCGCCCTTCCAGATGTACGCCTTGCCCTTGCGGTTGCCACCCGTGGTCTTCGCCGGCACCGGCGTGGTGGCCTTTGCCATCATCAACGCGGTGAAGACGGTCCCTTATTTCTTTCTCGGCCAGTTCGATGCCACGAACCTGGAGACCGCGGCCGTGCTGTTGCCCGTCTCCATCCGGCGACTCTCGCCGGCGTGTGGGTCATAAGGAAATTCCGGACCGATCTGTTCTACAAGTTGATCTACGTTCTGATCTTCGCCATCGGACTGTATCTGATCTGGATCGGGCTTGCGGAGGCCGTCCACTCCGGCTGACGACCCGGAAGAAGCCCCGCAACGAAAACGCCGCGGCCATGCCGCGGCGTTTCGACGCCGGATACAAGGCAATCCGATCAGTGAATTGAGTCGCTCTTCAAACGCGCGATTTCGTCTTTCAGGTGCAACTTGAGACGCTTGAGCTGGGTCAACGTAAGTTGATCGGTGCCCGGATGCGCCAGTGCCTCCTCGATCTCCTGTTCAAGGGCCTGATGGCGCCGCTCGAGTTCCGCAAGATGCGATTGCATGTTCATCCGCGAGGCCTCCATATCCGCTTTTTGCAACTGCCAGTCTGCCATGTTCCCGGCAGAGTGTCGAACCCGTCACCCTCCCCGGTTGTCCCACTACTCTGCGGTTTTCCACGTTAACGGTTCTGTCGATTCGATGTGGAGCCGTCGCGCGAGTCGTTCAAGCCACCGGGCACCCCCCGGACAACCCGCGGGATCAATGGTTTTGGGTTCGGGGCCGTTTGCATGGTATTATTTGAGGCTGTGGGAAGTCGGCCACAGGCGGGGGCGCAGTTGAGAGCGGCAGGGTGTCAGACGAGAATCGCCGCATAAGCGAGGAGGAAAACCGGGAAATCCGCCGGGAGCTGGCGGAACTCCGCCAGGAGCACCGCGACCTCGACGCCGCCATCGCCTCGATGACCGGGGCCCCCAGCGCGGATACCATGGGAATCCAGCGACTGAAGAAGCGCAAGCTGGTGCTGAAGGACCGTATTGCCGTCCTCGAGGACCGGCTTTTTCCCGACATCATCGCCTGACTTACGGCTCCTTGCGGGCCGGCGAGCCGCCCCTATAATCCGCGCCTCTTCTGAAACCTCCCCCGGAAACGGATTCGTCATGGCCGTTGAGGCGCCTCCGGTTGCCATCATCATGGGAAGCCAGTCCGACTGGTCGGTCCTCATGCACGCCGCCGAGACACTCGATTCGCTCGGCGTCGCCCACGACGATCGCATCGTCTCCGCCCACCGCACGCCCGACCGTCTGGTCGCGTTCGCCAAGGGCGCTCGCGGCGCCGGCTTCAAGGTCATCATCGCCGGCGCCGGCGGCGCGGCCCACCTGCCGGGCATGACCGCGGCCAAGACGCCGCTGCCGGTCCTCGGCGTCCCGGTCCAGACCAGGGCGCTCGGCGGCATCGACAGTCTCTGTTCGATCGTCCAGATGCCGAAGGGGATCCCGGTCGGCACCCTCGCGATCGGCGAGGCCGGCGCCGTCAACGCGGCCCTGCTCGCCGCCGCGATCCTCGCGCCTCGGCGACGCGCGCTCGCGGGCCGGCTCGACGCCTACCGCGAGGACCAGACCACGTCCATCGAGCGAGCGCCCGAGACGAGCATGACTGAGCCGCCGATCCCGCCGGGCGGCACGATCGGCGTCCTCGGCGGCGGTCAGCTCGGCCGCATGATGGCGCTCGCGGCCGCGCGAGCTCGGGCTCTCCTGCCACATCTATTGTCCCGACGCGCGGAGCCCCGCCTTCGCCGTCTCGGCGGCACGCCCGTCGCTGCCTACGACGACGAGGCGTCGCTTGCCGCCTTTGCCGAGCAGTCGATGTGGTCACCTACGACTTCGAGCACGTGCCGGTCGAAACCGTGCTCGGCCTTGCCGAGGCGGTGCCGGTCTGTCCGGGCGCGAGCAGCCTCGAGGTTCCAGGACCGCCTCTCCAGAAGCAGTTCCTCGAGCGACTCGGCATCGCCGTAGGCGCCGTTGCGCGCCGGTCGCCGACGCCAGCCGGCCTCTGATTCCGCGCTCGCCGCGCTCCGGCCGCCCGGCGATCCTCAAGACCCGCCGCCTCGGCTACGACGGCAAGGGCCAGGCGGTCGTCGGCCATGGCGTCGACCCGCCCGTCGGCCTGGCGAGCGATCGGCGAAGCGACGGCGATCCTCGAGGAGGTCGTGCCGTTCGTGCGCGAGATCTCGGCGATCGTTGCTCGCCCCCGCGAAGCGGCGACGCTCAGCGCTTTCGACATCGCCGAGAACCTCCACGGCAACCACATCCTGCCCACGACCCGCGCGCCGGCGCCGTCAGCGCCGAGCTCGCCGCCGAGGCACTGGCGTCGCCGAGCGCGTCGCCGAGCGCTCGATCACGTCGGGGTCATGGCGGTCGAGATGTTCGAGCTCGCCCGCGGCCCGCGGCTGCTGGTCAACGAGATCGCGCCGCGCACCCACAACAGCGGCCACTGCACCTGCGGCGCCGCCGCGACCTCGCAGTTCGAGCAGCACGTCCGCGCGGTTGCCGGCTGGCCGCTCGGCGACCCGCGCGCGCCCGGCGACGTGACGATGACCAACCTGATCGGCGACGATGTCGCCCGATGGCGCGAGATAGCCGCCGAGCCCGGCGCCCGCCTCCACCTCTACGGCAAATCGAGGTGCGGCCGGGCCGGAAGATGGGCCACGTCAACCGGCTCCGGCAGAGCGAATCCTAGCGAGTTGTTTTGACGCAATCGGCGACTTCTGGTATGGACCCCGCCCACTGAAGGGCCCGTTCGGGATCCCCATCGTGGCGGCCGCGGATGGGCGCGGCACAGGTCAAACGGTAATAGGAAGCTTCGCGTGCAGGTTCTCGTTCGCGACAACAATGTCGACCAGGCGTTGAAGGCCCTCAAGAAGAAGATGCAGCGGGAGGGGCTCTTCCGCGAGATGAAGCTGCACAATTACTACGAAAAGCCGTCGGAGCGGCGCGCTCGGGAGAAGGCCGAGGCCGTCCGGCGCGCACGCAAGCTCGCCCGCAAGCGGGCCCAGCGCGAAGGCCTGATTGCGGCGCCCAAACCACGCGAGCGCTGACACGTCCTCGATTTCGCCGCTTTCGGGCGGCTTTCATGATATCGTGGTGTGACAGTCGGAGTCGGCCCGTCGCGGACTGCTGGAACTCGGAAAAGTCGAACGGTGCAGATGGCCTGGACGAACCGCGTTGACGTGAGCGGCCCGCCCCGACGGGCGGCTTGCGTCGCGGCGCTGCTGGGTGCTTTGTCGCTGGCCGGCTGCCAGACCTCCCAGACCAGCCTCGAGGCCGGTCTGGTTACCCAGCCATCCGCCGGCTCCCAGGCGAACATCGCCTCCCTGAGCGCCGTCGTTCAGCAAAGCCCGAACGATCCCAGCGTCTACAACGTGCGCGGCAGCGCCTACGGCAAGGCAGGCATGTTCAAGGAGGCGATCGCCGATTTCGACACCGCCATTCAGATCGATCCGAATTTCTATCAGGCCTACTACAACCGCGCGCTGGCCCAGCGCAGCCTCAACCGTGACGACCTTGCCTTCGCCGACTTCAACAAGGCGATCGAGATCGACCCGAACTATGCCGCCGCCTACGTCGGTCGCGGCAACATGTACCGCCTGCGCAAACAGACGGATTACGCGCTGGCCGACTTCAACCGCGCCATCGGCATCGATGCCACCGATCCCCGCGCGTATCACAACCGCGGCCTGGTCTATCAGGGCGAGGGACGGCAGGACGACGCCATCGACGATTTCTCCAAGGCGATCTCGCTCGCGCCCGGCAACAGCGAGCCGTTCAATGCCCGCGGCCTCTCCTACCTCGCGATCGGCGACTACAAGGCCGCCCTCGACGACTTCAACGAGGTCGTCAAGCGCGACAAGGATTCGTACGAGGGCTGGACCAACCAGGGCTTGGCGCTGGAGAAGCTGGACATGGTCGACAAGGCGTACGCCGCCTTTGCCCACGCCTCGGCGCTTAACCCGAAGTACGCTCCGGCCGCCGAAGGCATGCGCCGCACCGCGTCCGGCCGCCTCGCCGCCGTCGGCCAGGGCTGATCACCCCGGCCGATTTCAAAATGCGGCCCTGATTACGCATCAGCGGCGGGTCGCAGCGACTTCGCGACCCGTGCATGCTCTATCCCTACGGCGAGCGGCAGACGGCACGTACGCCCGGCTTGCGGAAGTAGGTGTTGGTGCGTGGATTGTACGTGCGGTAGTGATTTTCGCACCATTGCACATGGGCGCTGTACGAACCGCCACCGTAGGCTGGCGGCGGCGGATAGTTATAAGCCGGCTGCGGCGGATAGTACGCTGGCGGCGGCGGGTAATAGTACGTCGGCGGCGGTGGGTAGTAATAGCGCGGCGCCAGGGTCCATCCGAGGATACCGCCCACGATCGCGCCGGGAAGCCAGCCATTGTAGCCGCGATGGTACGAATGGTTACCCGGGTAGTTCATCGGCGCGGCGTCGGCCACGCTGGCGACGGTCGGCGCCACGAGGGCAGCCGCCAGAGCAATAGCCAGAGATTTCCTCATTTTCACGATCTCCCGACAATATGCCCCCCTCAGGGCCACCATGGGAATGCCTCCCTCTGCCAAAGGTTCCGGACTGCGACACGGAACCACGGCGCGTTCTTGCCGGGAAGACGGCCCTCCGACCTTGCGTGGTCCGGCCTCGCCGCAGTCGGCCGCGCCCACTTGGCTGGAGCAATTCCAGGAAAGTGGGAACCGGTTTTCCGTCCGGAATTGCGGAGAAACGAAGAGCTGGGGCTATTTCGCCACTCAAAGAAAGCGATATCGCTCTAGAGTTTGATCCAGCGCTTGGCCTTTGCCTCGAAGCGGGGCAGGCTGCCGCGTTCCGCGCATACGACCGCGATACGGAGTGCGAACGCATCGCGCAGGGCGGCGGCAACACGGCGGGTGAGTGCCGTCGCATCGACGCTTTCCCCGGTCGGCTCAACCTGCACGACCATCTCCGTCAGCGTTGCCGATGACGCGATTTCCACGCGGAACTCGCCGACCCCTCCATCCCCGCGCAGGATCGCCTCGACCGCACTGGGGAACACGTTGACGCCCCGCACGATCACCATGTCGTCGGCGCGCCCGAGGATGCCGCCTTCCAATGCGAGTTCCTCGCTGCCGCAGGCACAGCGCACCTGCGCCGCCCGGCGCACGATGTCCCCTGTCCGATAGCGCAGCAGCGGTGAGCCGACGCGGCCGAGATTGGTCAGCACCAGCTCCCCGGTCTCGCCCCGCTCGACCGCACGCGCGGTGACCGGATCGATGACCTCGGGGAAATAGGCGGCCTCCATCACGTGGAGCACGTCCGGCCGCGACGGGCAGGCGTAGCTCACCGGCCCCATCTCGGTCATGCCGTGGTGGTCCACGACCTTCGCGGTCGGCCACAGGCGCTCGATGTGGGCACGCGTCGCCGGAATGCTGCCGCCCTGCTCCCCGGCCACGATGATGCGCCTGACCCTGGCGCGAGACAGGTCGATCTGCTCCTCGGCTGCGACCTCGGCCAGCCGGATGGCGTAGGTCGGCGTCGCGCACACCACCGTGACCTCGTTGTCGATGATCGTGCGCAGGCGCGTCGCGCTGGACATGCCGCCGCCCGGAATTGCGAGACAGCCGAGTTGCGTCGCCGCGTCGAAGGCCGCCCAGAAGCCGAGAAACGGACCGAACGAGAAGGGAAAGAAGATGCGATCGCGGCTATCGACGCCGCCCGCCGCGAACACCCGGCTCCAGCAGGCGATCACCCACTGCCAGGTCTGCGGGGTGTCGAGCCAGCGGATCGGCCGCGACGTTGTCCCGCTCGTCTGGTTGAACCGGCTGTAGCGATCGAACGGATACGTCAGGTTGGTGCCAAATGGCGGATGTGCCGCCTGGTCGGCGACCAGTTCCTGCTTGGAGGTGAACGGCACGCGTGCCGTGAACGCTGCCAGATCCTCCAGGTCCGCGTCCGCGCCGGCCCCTCCGAGCTTGTCGCGATAGAACGGATTGTCCACGATCAGGGCGGCAATCAGACGCGACAGCCGTCGCAGTTGATGAGCTTCGATCGCCGGCCGCCCGACCCTGGAGCCGTCGGCAGCGGTCAGTTCCACGTCCTGGCGCAAATCCATCCCCGTCGGAGTTCCCCCGGTCGACGCGACACTGAATTGGCAACCGCACCCTTGGCAAGCTCTCTCTGGCGAGTCGGGTGCCCCCCGTGTTATCCGGGCACGAATTCGAGGGGTCCGGCCGCTGCTTCGCGGCGTTCTGAAAAAAGGGCGGTTTTCCAACCGATGACACGTGCGGAGCGCTACGACGTCGTTGTGGTCGGCGCCGGTCCGGCCGGCTGTGCGGCCGCAGCAATTGCTGCCCAGCGCGGATTGAAGGTGCTCCTGCTCGAGCGCAACGCCAGCCCGACCTTCAAGATCGGCGAATCGCTGATACCCCAGTGCTATTGGACCCTCCAACGGATGGGTGCCATCGAGCGGATGCGGCAGAGCCCGTTCGTCAAGAAATACAGCGTCCAGTTCTTCAACAAGTCCGGCATCGGCTCCACGCCATTCTACTTTCGCGACGAGAAGGACGACGAAAGCGCGCAGACCTGGCAGGTGCTGCGGTCGGAATTCGACCAGCTCCTGTTCGAGGTGGCCGCCGACCAGGGGGCCGAATGCCGGCGTGGCGTCGAGGTTCGTGAGGTCCATTTCGACGATGGCCGCGCCACCGGCGTGCAGGCCCGCGGACGCGACGGCACCGAAACGGCGATCGAGGCCGCTGTCGTCATCGACGCAACCGGTCAAGGATCTTTGGTCGGAACGCGGCTCGGACTCGCGAGAGAGGATTACGGCCTTCGCAACGCGGCTATTTTCTCCCATTTCCGGGGCGCCATCCGAGATCCCGGAATTGACGAGGGCGCCACGCTGGTGTTGCTCACCAACGACGGCGAATCATGGTTCTGGTACATTCCTCTGCACGACGACATCGTCAGCGTGGGCGTCGTCGGCCCCGCTGATCTTCTCAACGGGCAGCAGGGTACGCGCGAGGAGGTCTTCGCCCGGCAGGTCGGCCGCTGCCCGGAGATCGCCCGCCGTATCGGAGCCGCCGAACAGTGCTGGCCGTTTCGGCTGCTGCGTGATTTTTCCTACCGTCGGCAGTGTCAGGTGGGTCCTGGCTGGATGCTTGTCGGCGATGCCGCGACTTTCATCGATCCGATCTACTCCACCGGCGTCTTTCTAGCTCTGAAGTACGGCGAGGTGGCGGCCGACGCCGCCGCGGACGCGATCCACGCGGGCTACGTCTCTGCCGAGGCCCTGGGCAAACCCCTCCCCGATCTTGTTCGCGCCGCCGACGTTTTTCTCGTCATGGTGCGCGCCTTTTATTCCAGGGACTTCAGTTTCGGCGCGTTCCTTCGACGATATCCCGAACAGGCAAGCGCGGTCACCCGCGTCCTGATCGGCGATGTGATGGAACGCGATTTTTCAGGCCTCTCGGCCGCTATCGCGGAGTGGTCCGCCAGCGTGGCGGCGGCCGGCGTGCCTGACCAACCTGCCCGCTTGGCCCAAGCCAGCCGAGGCTGACCTACAGCGCCTTGACGATGCCTTCGGTCATCTTCTTGGCATCGCCGAGAAGCATCATGGTGTTGTCGCGGTAGAAGAGCGGGTTGTCGATGCCGGCGTAGCCCGAGCCGAGCGAGCGCTTGACGAACATCACGGTCCCCGCCTTCCAGACCTCCAGCACCGGCATGCCGTAGATCGGCGACGACGGATCGTCCTCCGCCGCCGGGTTGGTCACGTCGTTGGCGCCGATGACGTAGGCCACATCCGTCTGCGCGAACGACGAGTTGATGTCCTCCAGTTCGAACACCTCGTCATAGGGCACATTCGCCTCGGCGAGCAGCACGTTCATGTGGCCAGGCATTCGGCCGGCGACCGGGTGGATCGCGTAGCGGACCTCGACGCCTTCCGCCTTCAGCTTCTCGCCCATCTCCTTCAGCGCGTGCTGCGCCTGCGCCACCGCCATGCCGTAGCCCGGCACCACGATCACGCTGGAGGCATTCTTCATGATGAAGGCGGCGTCCTCAGCCGAGCCGAGCTTGACCGGGCGCGTCTCGGCTTCTGCCGATGCTGCGGTCTCCCCGCCGAAGCCGCCGAGGATGACGGCGATGAACGAGCGGTTCATGCCCTTGCACATGATGTAGGAGAGGATCGCGCCCGACGAGCCGACGAGCGCCCCGGTTATGATCAGCGCCACGTTGCCGAGCGTGAAGCCGATGCCGGCGGCTGCCCATCCCGAGTAGGAATTGAGCATCGAGATCACGACCGGCATATCGGCGCCGCCGATGGGGATGATGATCAGGACGCCGATGGCAAGCGAGGCCAGCGTGATCAGCCAGAACAGGTATTGGCTCTGGCCAGCCACGAACAGGACGATCAGCACCACCAGCAGAATGCCAAGGCCGCCGTTGACCCAGTGCCGCTGCGGCAGCAGGATCGGCTTGCCCGACATGCGCCCGTCGAGCTTGAGGAAGGCGATCACCGACCCGGTGAAGGTGACGGCGCCGATGGCCACGCCGAGCGACATCTCGACCAGGCTCTGTCCGTGAATCGCGCCCGGCACACCGATGCCGAACGCCTCCGGCGCGTTGAGCGCCGCCGCTGCCACCAGCACCGCCGCGAGGCCGACCAGCGAGTGGAACGCCGCTACCAGTTGCGGCATCGCCGTCATCGGGATGCGCCGCGCGATCACGGCCCCGATGCTGCCGCCGATGGCGAAGCCGACCACGATCAGCGCGAAGCCGCCCCAGCCCGGCGCCGCCGCCGCCAGCGTCGTCAGGACGGCGATGATCATCCCCGCGACGCCGAATGCGTTGCCCTGGCGCGACGATTCCGGGCTGGACAGCCCGCGCAGCGCCAGGATGAACAGCACGCCCGCGACGAGGTACGCGAGCGCCGTGAGGTTGGCGTTCAGCATCGCGCGCGCCTACTTCTGCTTCTTCTTGTACATGGCAAGCATGCGCTGGGTGACCAGGAAGCCGCCGAACATGTTGATCGACGCCAGCACCAGCGCGACGAACCCCAGCCCGCGCGCCCACCAGTGACCGGTCCCCGCGACCGCCTGCGCCGCGCCGAGGCCGACCGCCAGCAGCGCGCCGACCGCGATGACCGATGAGATGGCGTTGGTGACCGACATCAGCGGCGTATGAAGTGCCGGCGTGACCGACCACACCACGTAGTAGCCGACAAAAATCGCCAGCACGAAGATCGAGAGCCGGAAGACGAAAGGATCGGCCGCGAGCTCGCTCATGATTTGTCTCCTGCCCCGGCGAAGGCCGGATTGACCACCTTGCCGTCGCGGGTCAGCACGGTCGCCTTGACCAGATCGTCGTCCCAGTTGACCGCCACCGTCTTCTTCTCCTTGTCGATCAGCGTCTCGACAAAAGCATAGAGGTTGCGCGCGTATAGCGCCGAGGCGCTGGCCGCGATGCGTCCGGGCACGTTGAGATGGCCGATGATGGTGACGTCGCCGACGGCAGCGACCTTGCCCGGCTCCGCCCCCTCGACGTTGCCGCCGCGCTCCACCGCGAGGTCGACGATCACCGAGCCGGGCTTCATCGACGCGACCATCTCCTTCGACACCAGGCGCGGCGCTGGCCGGCCGGGGATGAGTGCCGTGGTGACGACGATGTCCTGCTTCTTGATGTGGTCGGCGACAAGCGCCGCCTGCTTGACCTGGTACTCTTTCGACATCGGCTTGGCGTAGCCGGCGGCGGTTTCCGCCTGCTTGAACTCCTCGTCCTCGACGGCGACGAACTTGGCGCCGAGGCTTTCCACCTGCTCCTTCGCCGCCGGCCTCACATCGGTTGCCGTGACCACGGCGCCGAGCCGCCGCGCGGTCGCGATCGCCTGCAGGCCGGCCACACCCGCACCCATGACGAACACCCGCGCCGCCGGCACGGTGCCGGCCGCCGTCATCATCATCGGCATCGCCCGGTCGTAAACTTCTGCGGCGTCGATCACCGCGCGGTAGCCCGCGAGGTTCGCCTGGCTGGAAAGCACGTCCATCACCTGCGCACGGGTGATGCGCGGCAGAAGCTCCATGGCGAAGGCAGTGACCCCCGCCTCGGCCATCTCCCTGACCTCGGCTTCGTGTCCGTACGGGTCCATGATCGCCACCACCAGCGCGCCCGCCTTGTACGCCTTGAGTTCGCCCGCCGTCGGACGGCGCACCTTGAGGACGATGTCGGCGTCCTTCACCACGGCGGGGGCCGTCTTGACTACCTTCGCCCCCGCCGCGGCGAATTCGCCGTCAGGAATGGCCGACTGTCGAGCCGGCCCCGGCCGCGACGGTGACCTCGGCCCCGAGCCCGATGAATTTTTTCACCGTGTCGGGCGTGGCCGCGACTCGGGTCTCGACCTTGTCGGCTTCCGCCGGCACAGCGATCTTCATCGAATTATCCGTGGTTGGCGGCGAGCCGCCGGCGGGTGACGCATCGGCGCGGCCGCATCGATGGCCGCACCGCCGAGGCCGCTAGGTGAGGAAAAACGCCATCAGGATGAGGATTACGATGATGGCCCCGACGCAGTACTTCGCCGCGCGGAGGAACGCTCGGTACATGTGTTCGTGGTCACGGTAGTCGGCCGCAGTCGAAGAGCCGAGTTCATAGGTAGGTTCGTATCCGGCCATGTCAGGTCCTCTTCCCCCGATGGGTGTCGCCCGCTTTATAGCAAACCGTGGGCCGGCGGCAATCACGCCGATTGCTCAGGCGTCCGGCGCTCCGAGCCCGGCATCCGTGAGCGCGTCGGCCTGCCGCCCGGCAAGGGCGGCTTCGTCGAAATCCGCAATCATTCCATCGAACAGGCGGTGGAAGTTCATCTCTGCCTTGAGGTGGAGCATGACCGCGCCGAGGCCGACGGCAGCCCGTTCCAGCAGCACGAACTCGCGGGGGACGGTCAGCGCCTCCTTCGGCCGCAGCCGCTGCTTGACCTCCCACACCTCGCGGCGGCCGTAAGCGGCCGGCGCCACGCCGTCGGCGATCGTGCGCACGCGGTCGTCGATGAGCGGCCCGTAAATGAACCGCGCCCAGATGGTCAGCGTGTCGATCGTGTCGTCGGTGAGGTTGCGGAAACCCCACGACCGGTAGGCGTCGGCGATGCGCGGCCGGTCGCCGTCCTTGAGCCCGTGATAGAGCTCGACCACGCCCCGCACGAAGTGCGGCGGAAAGATGCGGACGCAGCCGAAATCGAGCAGGTTGATGCCGCCGGGTCTTTTTGGTTTCCCTGTCGCGCGTTCCGCGCTCCCGGCCTCTTGGTGGGTGAACACCGTATAGTTGCCGAGGTGGGGATCGCCGTGGATGACACCGTAGCGGGCGAACGGCAGCCACCACGCCTCGAACAGCGCCGTAGCGACGCGGTTGCGGTCTGCGAGGTCGTGGTCGAGGAACGACATTAGCGACGTGCCGTCGAGCCACGTCATGGTCAGCAGCCGCTCCGTCGATAATTCCGGCACGGTCTCCGGCACGCGCACCGTCTCGCGCCCGGCGAGCATGGCGCGATAGAGCGCCGCGTGGCGCGCCTCGCGCACGTAGTCGAGTTCCTCCCGCAGCCGAGCGCCCAGTTCCTTGGCAACGTCGGTGGTGTCGATCTCGGGGCTGAACCGCCGTTGCAGCGCCATGATGATGCCAAGCTGGCTGAGGTCGGCCTCCACCGCCGATTTCATCTCGGGATATTGCAGCTTGCACGCCAGCAGGCGCCCGTCGTGACCGACCGCCTTGTGCACCTGCCCCAGCGAGGCCGCCGCGGCCGGCGTGCGATCGAAGCTGCGGAAGCGCTGCTCCCAGTCCGGCCCCAACTCTGCCGCCATCCGCCGGCGCACGAACGCCGGCCCCATGGGCGGCGCCTCCGACTGCAACTTCTGCATCTCGGCGGCGTATTCGGGCGGCAGCAGGTCGGGGATGGTCGCCATCAGCTGGGCGACCTTCATCAGCGGGCCCTTGAGGCCGCCAAGCGTTGCGGCGAGGTCGGCAGCGTTTCGCGGGTCGCCGAGGTCGCGGCCGAAGAGGCGCGCCCCGGCCATCCGCGCCGCGGCCCCGCCGACACCGGCACCCACCCGCGCGTATCGGGTGACCCGTCCGGTCAAGCGGTTCTGCTCGCGGTCGTTCATGGATCAGGCCTTCGGGAGCACCAGCCGCTTATGTAGGCGCGCAACCGGTCCAAGGCGAGCGGGCGACGCTAACCCGGCCAGTTATCCCGGATCCAGCGCGTCAGCCCGCCCTCGTCGACCGTGCCGGCGGCGAGGTCCTGAATCATCACGGTGGCCTGGGCCGACGACGGCGCGAACCGCACCCCATTTAGACGCAGGAACACCATCATGGCGGCAAAGGCCGCCCGTTTGTTGCCGTCTACAAAGGCGTGGTTGCGCGCGATGCCGAACGCGTAGGCGGCCGCCAATTCTGGCAGGTCACTCTCTTCGTACGCCCACTTGTGCTGCGGTCGCGCCACGGCCGATTCCAACAGGCCACGATCGCGCAGGCCGTCTGGCCCACCGAAGATCGCAAGCTGTTCGGCGTGCATGTTCTCGACCATCGCCACGGTGAGCCACCGTGGCTCTATCATTTCGCCAGGGCCTTGAAGGTGTCCCGATACTCGCGCATGACCTCGCGGGCGATCTCCATGGCCTCTTCGTGCGCCGGGTCGTATCGGCTGATCTTCAGCCCGTGGTCGGCTGTCTTCGTCACAAAGACCCAATCGCCCTGTCCCAGATCCAGATCAGCGATCAGCTCCTTCGGCAGGATCAGGCCGGTCGAATTACCGATTTTCTTGATTTCGAGCCTCATGGCCAACTCCGTTCGTTGTACAGACCGTATAACATTTGTTGTACGGAATGTAAAACGGGGGACGCGCCACGCAAGTGGCCGTCAGCGCATGCTCGCCGCGATCAGCACGCCGCCGACCAGCACCGCGGCGATCAGCAGACCACCAGCAGGCCGATCATCACCGCCGCGCCGATCACGGCGGCGAGCGTCTTCCAGAACCCGATCTGGGCGATGAGGATGACGAGCAGGACGAAGAAGATGAATTTCATGGTCGCTCCGCTCGCGCGGGGTCGCCCCCGCGCGCCGCTGATGTGGGTATGCCGGTCAGGCAGCGCCACCGTGCGTCCCCGGATGAGCGTAGCGCCATCCGGGGCAAATCACGCCATTTGCTGTCATCGGCGCCTCCCGCAGCCGAGACACGTACAGCTGTTGCCCAAACCCACTGCGTGTGGGCATCATCATTTCAATGATTCCGTGCGCATGGTGGATGTCGATTGGCTGCATTGGGACAGGACATTTTCATCGCCGGATGCGCGCGGAGCGGCACCACCCTGCTGCTCGACCTGATGGCTTCATTCCGCGATACCTTCGCTTTCAGCCAATTTCAGGATCGCATTCCCGACCCGACCGACATCCTTCGAAGGGCCCTACGCGTTCATCGCAAAACTTCGCGGTGCCGGCATCACCGGCAATATCGTCGTGAAGCGCCAATTCGATGGATGGAAAACGCTCGCTGCCCTGCCGCAGCACATTCACCTGATCTATTGCGTGCGACATCCCTTCGCGGTTCTCACGAGCACCCACCCCAAGACGGCCGACAAGCGGCGGTTCCACGTCGATGCCGGAACGCTGGCTCGCCGAATACGAGGCGCTGCTCGCTTTGCGGGCCGCACAACCGCAGCGTTCGTTTATCACCGTTCGGTTTGAAGATCTGGTTACTGCGCCCGACGCAACAGAGGTTTCCCTTGCACGCGCAACGGGCCTTTTCGTCGAGCACAGGTTCAGCCGCAATCCGTGCGGGGATCGTGATCGACCCGACGCGCATTCATGCCTGGAGCAAGGACCCGCACCGTTATCGCCATGTCTCCTCGCTGCCCGTCGATCTCCTGTCGGCCATAGCGCGCTTCAACGCGGAATTCGGCTATCCTGATCCGGCTTGGTCGCTCCACATCGCGGAGCGAGCGGCCGGGTAGGCAAGTCGTTCTCGTCGCCGACGTTTCCGGTCGGGGGCCGGGTTTGGCGCAGGCGCAGGAGCCCCGCGGAACGAGCATTGAGGTGCGAATGGGCAAGGACCCGCGCGTTCCATCTGCGGTGAGCGATACATCGACATCCTGCTCACCGACAACGAAATCTCTGAACATGCATACAAGGGTTATCTCGGTGGCGGCGCGGCCACCTGGGAGGCTCGGGGCCAGTTTCAGCTGCATTTCCTCGAGCAGATGGGCATGCGGCCCTCTCACAAGTTGCTTGACTCGGTTGTGGATCCGGGACGAGCGGCGAAATATTTCATCGGCTTCCTCGACGAACGAAACTATTTTGGCGTTGACTACAATCCGACTTTCATGAGGCCGCACGACAAATGGTCGTTGAAAGCGGCCTGAGCCAAAAGCGCCCCTCGCTGGAGGTGGTAGAAAACTTCGCCTTTCCCGATATTTCTCGAAGTTCGACGACTGCATTTTGTTCTCGGTGCTGAACCATTGCTCGCAGGCACAGCTTGAGGATTTCTTCAGAACCATCAAGACAGCGATGGGCCGCGGTGCGAAAATATACATAACCCACGCGAGGTGGTTCAGGCCGTCGACACTTTTGTGGTCTGGTCTGAAGCATTCTCGATCGTTCTCAGACGCTGACTTCGACATAGTTTCTTATGGCTGGCGACGAAGCGGAGAGATATTCCCAATATTGGAATTGGAGATGGCTGCCTGAGGGCTGCCGTCATAGCCGTGGACGGGACCCGATCCGGCGTTACGTTCTCCTTCCCGCCCGCACGCAGCGCACAGAGGGGAGAAGTGGCCCACCTGCGTCTCTCGCGTTTTGACATCATTGAGATGGGTTCATCAAGACGGAACCGACTGCTCGCCCCTACCCCTTCGCCTCCATCGCATCGAGTTCCCCGATCAGCCCCTCGATCACGCCGAGGCCCTTCTTCCAGAAGCCGGGGTCGGTCAGGTCGAGGCCGAAGGGCGCCAGCAGTTCCTTGTGGTGCTTGGTGCCGCCGGCCTTCAGCAGGTCGAAATATTTCGCCTGGAAGTCGGGCGTCCCCTCCTCGTAGAGCGCGTAGAGCGAGTTCACCAGGCAGTCGCCGAACGCATACGCGTAGACGTAGAACGGCGAATGGATGAAGTGCGGGATGTAGCTCCAGAACGTCTCGTAGCCCGGCCCGAGCCGGATCGCGGGCCCGAGGCTGTCGTGCTGCACCTCCATCCAGATCTCGCCGATCCGCTCCGCCGTCAGTTCGCCCTGCCGGCGTTCGGTGTGCACCTTCCGCTCGAAGACGTAGAACGCGATCTGCCGCACCACCGTGTTGAGCATGTCCTCGACCTTGGCGGCGATCATCGCCTTGCGCTCCTCGCCGTCCGCCTGCTCGGAGAGCAGCGCGCGGAAGGTCAGCATCTCGCCGAACACGCTCGCCGTCTCGGCCAGCGTCAGCGGCGTCGGCGCCATCAGCGCCCCCTGCGGCGCCGCCAGCACCTGGTGGACGCCGTGGCCGAGTTCGTGGGCGAGCGTCATCACGTCGCGCACCTTGCCCTGGTAGTTGAGGAGCACGTAGGGGTGCACCGACGGGATCGTCGGATGGGCGAAGGCGCCCGGCGCCTTGCCGGGCCTCACCGGCGCGTCGATCCAGTGCTCGTCGAAGAAGCGCCGCGCGATCGACCGCCATCTCCGGCGCGAACAGGCGCATAGGCGCCGAGCACCGTCGCGCGCGCCTCGCCGAACGGGATCACCCGCTGCGGCGCGTTCGGCAGCGGCGCGTTGCGGTCCCAGTGGTCGAGCTTGTCGCGCCCGAACCACCGCGCCTTCAGCGCGTAGTAGCGGTGCGACAGCGCGCGGGTGGGCGGCGTTCACCGCCTCCACCAGCGCGTCGACCACCTCCGGCTCGACCCGGTTGGCGAGGTGGCGCGCCGCCGCCACGTCCTTGAAGCCGCGCCAGCGGTCGGAGATTTCCTTGTCCTTGGCGAGCGTGTTGGTGACGTGGGTGAAGAGCCGCAGATTCTTGCCGAACGTCGCGGCGAGCGCCTCTGCCGCGGCCTTCCGCTTTTCGCCGTCGCGGTCCTGCAGGAGGTTGAGCGTCGGCTCGATCGCCAGCTCCTTGCCGTCGACGGTGAAGCGCAAGCCCGCCATCGTCTCGTCGAAGAGCCGGTTCCACGCGCCGAAACCGGTGACCGATTTTTCGTGGAAGAGGAGTTCGACCCGGTCCTCCAGCTGATAGGGCTTCTCCTTGCGCACCTCGTCCAGCCACGGCTGGTAATGGGCGAGCGCCGGCGTCTTCAGCGCGGCCTCCAGTCACATCGTCTTCGATGCGATTGAGTTCCAGCGTGAAGAAGACCAGGTGCGTGCTCGTCGTCGTGATCTTCTCCACGATGTCGCCGTAGAATTTCGACCGCGCCGGGTCGGTGGTGTCGCCGGCGTGCAGGAGACCTGCGAACGAGATCAGGCGTCCGAGCAATTCATCCAGCTGCTCGTATGCGACCACTGCCTCGGCCAGCCGCTCACCGGCGTCCGGGCCTGCCGCCATCTCGGCGAGCTTGCCCTTGAACCGTGCCTCGAATGCCGCCGCCTCGGTTTCGGCAAGCTTCAAGTCGGCGGCGATCGTCGGGTCGCCCATGCCGACGTAGAGGTCGTCGAGGTTCCACTCCGGCAGGTCGCCGAGTCCTGGTTGTCCACGACGTTGCGCCGGCGATGTGTCGGCATGCGTCGGTGCTTTGTCGGTCATCGCAGCGACCTCGCTCGGAATGTGGTTAACGGTCCGTCACCGATTTAGGGCGCAACGGCGCGGGCGCGCAACCCGGCGTTGTCCTCATGCTCCAGCAGGGCCGATGCACAGGCGCAACAGTCCTCTCCAATCCATCGCAACGGGGATCGCAACACGGGCCGCATCAGCGCTGCCGGTTAAACACCGATTAACTGGCCCCTCCCATGATCTCGTCAACAAAACCGCAGCGGGCCGCGATTCCTGGCGGAGCCGTGGCCCAATTCGGGTCAACAGGGGGACGCCGGCGACGCCCATGACGACAACCATCCTCATTGTCGACGACGACCCCGTCCAGCGCCGCCTCTTGTCGGCCGCAGTCGAGCGTTTCGGCCACAAACCGCTCGCCGTCGAAGGCGGTGAGGCCGCTCTCGACTACCTGCGCGGCCCCGATGGCGATGCCGTCGCCCTGATGATCCTCGACCTCGTCATGCCCGACCTCGACGGCATGGCGGTGCTCGGCAAGCTGCGCGAGAGCGAACGCCGCATCCCGGTGATCGTCCAGACCGCCCGCGGCGGCATCGACACCGTGGTCAGCGCCATGCGCGCCGGCGCGGTCGACTTCGTGGTCAAGCCGGCCTCCGCCGAGCGCCTGCAGGTATCGATCGAAAACGCCCTCAAGCTCGGCGCGCTCGAAGGCGAGATCGCCCGCATCAAGCGCTCCGCCTCCGGCACCCTCACCTTCCGCGACGTCATCACCCGCAGCCCGTCGATGGAGCGGGTGATCAGGCTCGGCCAGCGGGCCGCCCAATCGCAGATCCCGATCCTGATCGAAGGCGAATCGGGCGTCGGCAAGGAGCTCATCGCCCGCGCCATCCAGGGCGGCAGCGACCGCCGCTCGAAGCCCTTCATCACCGTCAACTGCGGCGCCATCCCCGACAACCTGGTCGAGAGCATCCTGTTCGGCCATGAGAAGGGCGCCTTCACCGGCGCCGCCGAGAAGCACGTCGGCAAGTTCCGCGAGGCCCACGGCGGCACCCTGTTCCTCGACGAGGTGAGCGAGTTGCCGCTTCGACGTCCAGGTCAAGCTGCTGCGCGCCCTGCAGGACGGCGAGATCGACCCGGTCGGCGCCCGACGGCCGCTGCGCGTCGATTTCCGGCTGATCTCGGCGACCAACCGCAACCTGATCGACCTGGTCAAGGAAGGGAAGTTCCGCGAGGACCTCTATTACCGCCTGAACGTGTTCCCGATTCGCGTGCCGCCGCTGCGCGAGCGCCGCGAGGACATCCCCGAGCTGGTGCGGCACTTCACCGCTCGTTTCGCCGCCGAGGAGGGCAAGACCTTCATCCGCGGCGTGTCGGCGCCCGCCCTCCAGCTGCTGTCCCGGTACGACTGGCCCGGCAACATCCGCCAGCTGGAGAACGCCGTTTTCAGGGCCGTGGTTCTCGCCGACGGGCCGGTGCTCACCCCGGAGGAGTTCCCGCAGATCGCCGCCCACGTTGACGGGCCCGCGCCGGCGACCGCCGAGCAGGAAGACTTCCCGCTGCCGACCGAGCCGGTCGCCATCGCCGTCGACCTGCCGCCCGCCGACGTATCCGGTCAGCTTTCCGGCCGTCGACGCCGCGGGCGAGGTCCGCCCGCTCGCCGACATCGAGGCCGCCATGATTCGCCTCGCGCTCGACCGCTATGACGGCCGCATGACCATGGTTGCCCGCCGTCTGGGCATTGGCCGCTCCACCCTCTACCGAAAGCTCAAGGAATTCGGCATTTCGGACACAGTTCCCGGAATTGCGGCCGAATAGGCGGTAAAATTGCCTTGATCGGGCTTCGGGCCCGGTTGAATTGCCCTATTGTTTGATCTCTCTTCACATCCATAAGCCAAGCTCGGCTCCGTGTCGGACGAAGCAGAGGTCTTCGAATGATGCCTGTTCGTGCGTTGATTTCGGCCGTCGCCGGCGTCGCGGCGCTGCTGAGCGCAGCCGGTGCCGTGGCGGCGACCGCCGACAAAACGGCGCCCGCCGCCGGCCGACAAGGCGCCGCCGCGCTCTTCGCCAGCTACACCGTCAGCGACGCGTCGTCGACCCGATGGCCGAGGCGATCCAGGCGATCCTGAGCCGACGCCGGCACGCGCGGCGCCTTCCTCGACAAGCGCGATGCCGCCGCCGTCGCCGAATACTACGACGAGCAGGGCTACGCGCCGGCGTGGACTGCCGACGGCAAGCTCACCGACCGCGCGCTGGCGGTCATCGCGCGGCTGAAGCAGGCCGACACCGACGGCCTCAACCCGGCCGACTATCCGACCCCGCACGTCCAGATCGGCCTCGCCATGCCGGCCACCATCGAAGCGCTGGCCCGCGCCGACGTCCTGCTCAGCCACTCGATCGTCACCTACGCCCGCCATGCCCACGCCGGCCGCTATGCGCCGTCCGACTTCAGTCCCAACATCGACTACAAGCCCCACCTGCCGGACCCGGTCGCGGTTCTCGCCAACGTTGCGAGCGCCGACGATCCGGCCGCGGCGCTGGCCTCGTACAACCCGACCCATCCCGAGTTCGCGGCGCTGCGCGAGAAGCTCGCCGAGATTCGCGCCTCGCACGTCGAGCCGCCGCCGATGGTGCCGCCGGGCCCCATGCTCAGGCTCGGCGTCAAGAGCCCGCGCGTGGCGATCCTGCGCGAGCGGCTGAAGGTCACCGAGCCCGACCGACGATCCGGAGCGTTTCGACGAGGTGGTCGACGAAGCGGTGCGGGCCTACCAGGAGCAGGCCGGCCTCGTCGCCGACGGCATCGTCGGCCCCGGCACGCTTGGCTCCGCTCAATGCCGCCGCCGACGACCACGTCGCCACCATCATCGCCAACATGGAGCGCTGGCGCTGGATGCCGGAGAACCTCGGCACGCTTCTACGTCCGCGTCAACATCCCCAACTTCAACCTCGACGTCTACAAGAACGGCAAGGTCATCTACACGACGCGCATCATCGACGGCAAGCCGGACCACCAGACGCCGATCTTCTCCGACGAGATCGAGTACGTGATCGTCAACCCGGTGTGGAATGTCCCCTCCTCGATCGCGATCAAGGAGATGCTGCCGGACATCCTGGCCAATCCCGGCGTCGCCCTCAGCGGCTACGACGTCTATGCCAACATCGGCGGGCGCTTCCAGCAGGTCAATCCGTACATGATCAACTGGAGCGCGGTCGACATGCGCAAGATCCAGATCAAGCAGCCGCCGGGCGAGAAGAACGCCCTTGGGGTCGTCAAGTTCATGTTCCCCAACCCGTTCGCCGTCTACCTGCACGACACGCCGACCAAGAGCCTGTTCCAGAAGGACTACCGCGCGTACAGCCACGGCTGCATGCGCGTGATGGACCCCTGGGACTTTGCCCAGGTGCTGCTGTCCGAGGAACCCAACGTGACCGCCGCGTCCCTGCAAGAAGCTGGTCGGCGGCCCCGAGCGGCGGGTCAATCTCGATCATCACATCCCCGTCCACATCACCTATTTCACCGCCTGGGTTGACGACTAGGGCAAGCTCCAGGTCCGCGATGACGTCTACGGCCTCGACGCGCGCGATGGAGAAGCTGATGGGCAGTCAATCGTAGATTGCAGGAAATGCGAACGAAGACGAGAGGTTAGGCCGGCTTTCGGCCTTGCCTCCGCGCCCTGTAAATGCCACGATCCGCTCATATATCGCTTCAGGTGTGGCGTAACGGTTGAGTGTGTTCGCGTTGGCGCTTCTCGGGAGTGGTAAAGAGGCGTTAACCTTTACACTGCGACAATAGTGCCGCTGGCGGGCCTGTTTTTTCAGGTAGGGACGGCGACAGAATTTGTTTCGGCGGGGCGAAACCGTATTTGGCGTTGACGTTGCGGTCCATCGCGGATCGCGTGCCTGCGCGTCTCGGTGCGATTGCGTCTAGCACTTGGTGCTGTGCGTCGGCGGCCATCGGCCGCGGTGAAGCTTCGGGCGAAGTCCGCGCGCTGAAGCTCTACAACCTCCACACCCACGAGAAGGCGACCATCGTCTTCAAGCGCGACGGCGTCTACGATCAGGCCGGCCTCGACAAGCTCAACGAGTTCCTGCGCGACTGGCGCAAGGACAAGGTCATCAAGATGGACCCGCACCTGTTCGACCTGGTGTGGGAGGTCTATCAGGAGTCGGGCTCGCACCGATTACATCAACGTCATCTGCGGATATCGCTCGCCGGCGACCAACGACATGCTGCGCCGCCGGTCGATCGGGCGTTGCCGAGAACAGCATGCACATTCAGGGCAAGGCGATGGACTTCGCCATCCCCGATGTCTCCCTCGCCAAGCTGCGCGTCATCGGCCTCAAGATGCAGGAAGGCGGCGTCGGCTTCTATCCGACGTCGGGCTCGCCGTTCGTCCACATGGACACCGGCAACGTCCGCCACTGGCCGCGCATGTCGCGCCAGCAGCTGGTCAGCGTCTTCCCCGACGGCAAGACGCTGGACATCCCCACCGACGGCAAGCCGCTGCCGGGCTACGAGCAGGCGCTCGCCGCCTACAAGGCGCGCAAGGCCGCCGAGCGCAACATCGCCGTCGCGCGCTTCGACCAGCCGGTACGCCGGACACTCCGGTCGGCCGCGCCCGTGGTCGCCTGCGCCGAAAGGCCCGCCGATCGTGGTTGCCTCCGCCGCGACCGATCAGGACGACGACGAGGCGACGCAGGCACCGACCCCGGCCCCGGCGCCGCGGCGCGCCGTTGCGGTGGCCGTCGCCAGCTACTCGACCGTGCCGGCGCCCGCTGCCGCGCCTGGCGCCCGAGAGACACCGCGCCGCTCGTCGTCGCCGCCGCCTCGCGTGCCCGCGCCGACGCCGAGCCACGGCCTCGACTTCAACGCGGTCGCCACGATCCCGAGCCGCACCGTCCCGGGCATCGATTTGGTTCGCCGCAGATCTGGTCGCAGCCCGCCGTTCCCGCCGCGCTCGCCGCGCCATGGCCGCAGCGCGACCGCTCCCGCCGCGGCGCCTCGGTGCCGATCGCGCCGACTGCCGTCGTCGCCACCATCGACGTCACCCGGCCGTTGCGCGCCGAGGCGATGACGACGGCGGTGCTGCGCCAGAGCCGGCGACAACGCGGCGCCGGCCGCGGTCTCCCACGGTCCTCGCCTACGCGCCGCTCAACGCCTTCCGGACGGAGCACAGCCGCCGGCGACAGCGGGCTCGCTCGGCGTGCCGACTGCCGGCGCTGAACCCGCACCACGACAGCGCGGCGGCGCACGCGGCGCCGGCCAGCCCGCCCGGTCGCCGCGGCGCCGCGCATGCAAGCCGCCGCCGCTGACCATGACCAACCTCGACACGCAGGGACTGCGGCTGTGGATCGGCCCCGGCTCGACCCGGCAGAAGAGCTTTGCCCTTCTCACCATGCCCGATTTCAGCGCAGGCCGCGACTCTGATCAGCAAGCCCGCAGGTCGCCTTCGCCGCCGGCTTCGGAGCGGAACCCCTACGGCGGGCTGCGCACCGACCGCTTCTCCGGGCTCGCTGGTCGCCCAGCCGGCCGTTATCGACCTCGCCGCCGGCATGCTGGTCACCGCCTCGCGCTGAACCGCGCGGTCCCGTCCGTCACTCCGCCGCCGGCCGCATGCCGAGCGCGTGCATGTAGAGATCGAGCAACGCCTCCTGCTCCTGACGTTCGGTCAGGTCCTGCTTGCGCAGCCTCACCACCTGCCGCAGCGTCTTGGTGTCGAAGCCGTTCGCCTTCGCCTCGGCATAGACCTCCTTGATGTCGTCGGCCAGCGCCTGCTTCTCCTCCTCCAGCCGCTCGATGCGCTCGACGATGGACTTGAGCTGTTCCTTGGCGAAGCTCGTACGTTCGACCATTCCGTCCTTCTCCCGACACAGGCGCTGTTCACCGCTGGCGTGCGCCCGCCTTGGATGGCCCGGCGCGAGCGCCTCGCACAAGTCGCCAGCGACACGGTTATCAACCGGGAAGGGACCGGGTTCAGGCACGCCGGCGATTCGTAGCGGCGAGATCTCGTGCAGCTCTGCGCGCGCGATTGAGGTCGGCAAAGATCGTCCGCCAGCCGCTCGGCCCACGCGACCGCCCCGGCCGGGTCGCCGATCAGATCCTGGCGAATTTCGATCAGCGCGTGGGCGAGCCCGCGGCTGGTGCCGTGGCGATGCATGCGTGTCGTTGGCGAGCGCCCCCGAATACGGCTCGTTGTCGCCGACCACCAGGCCGGCGTCGGCACGCAGCGCCTCAGCAGCGGCACCGCCAGACGCGGATCGGTGTCCCACAGGACGCCCGCGTGCCAGGGGCGCATCTTGCCGCGCCACACCGGCGTGAAGCTGTGGATGGAGACCAGAGCAGGTGCCGGGCCCGCGGCCATCGCCCGATCGATCGCCGCGTCGATCGCGGCGTGATAGGGCGCGTGGAAGCGGGCGATGCGGCGCGCGCGCTCTTCTGGTCGACGCCGGCATTGCCCGGGAATCGCGCGTCCGATCGGAGAGCCGCATGATCAGCGTCGGATCGTCGTCGCCGCGGTTGGCGTCGATCAGGAGGCGCGAAAAGTTGGCGAGCACCGCCGGTGCGCCGAGCCGGCCGGCAAGCGCGCGGGTCACCGCCTCCGCACCCGGATCGTAGGCGATGTGACGGGAGAACGCCTGCGGCGACAGGCCGAGGTCGCCATACTCGGGCGGCAGCCGGTTGCCGGCATGGTCGCACAGAATGATGAGGCCCGACGCCGCATCGCCGTCGACCAGCGGAGACGGGCGTGAACGCGCCCGGCTCCGCCGCCCGGCGCCGGGCCGGAGGGGCCGAGGCTATGTCCATGGCGGCCGGGATAATAGTGCACGCCCGCCGCCCCGCGCCATAGTCGCCGGGGCCACGATCCCGCCCTCTTGTCGCGCAACAAGCAGCCGCCGTTGCGGGCTCGCGAACCGCACGCGATTTTGCCGGACCGCGTGCGCGTTGACACGGCGAAAGCGCGCAAGCCATAAGTGTCGCGAAGGCAAATACCGGCCGTTGAGCCCATAAATAACATTCATTCGAAAGTGGCGAAGCGCTCCCAGAGCATCCCGTCGTGGTATCGCCCGGCGATCGTCGTCGCGCGCCATCGCGGCCTTGGCAATCCTCGCCGGCGGCGTCTATTTCCTGTTCTTCGATACCCGACCGGAGGACGCGGCCGAAGCGCGTCTGCTGACCGAGAGCGAGGCAACGGCCGGCGTCTCCGGTGGCCTGGCCAACGATGCCAGCGGCAGCGGGCTGCGCCTGTGCAACCAGACCCAGAGCCGCGTCGGCGTCGCCATCGGCTACAAGGACAACCGGCAATGGACCACGGAAGGCTGGTGGAACGTTGCCGCCGGCAGCTGCGAGACGCTCGTGCCCGGACCGCTGGTATCGCGCTTCTACTACCTTTACGCTGTCGACTATGACGAAGGCGGCGTCTGGGGCGGCAAGGCGGTGATGTGCACCCGCGACAAGATGTTCACGATCCACGGCATTCGAGGATTGCGTGGCGCGCGGCTACGAGCGCAGCGGCTTTTTTGAGGTCGACACCGGCGAGCAGAAGAGCTGGACGGTTCAACTGACCGAACCGGCGCAAACCGGAACCGGCGGTGGTCGATGAGGCGCGCGCGCAAGGTCAAGATCCTCGCGACGCTCGGCCCCGCTTCATCGGACAAGGAAACCCTCGAGCAACCTTTTCGCTGCGGGCGCCGACGTCTTCCGCATCAACATGAGTCACGCCAGCCACGACGTGATGCGCGAGCTGGTGGCGACCATCCGCCAGATCGAGAGCGAACAGCAACGGCCGATCGGCATTCTGGTCGACCTCCAAGGTCCCAAGCTCAGGCTCGGCGTCTTCGCCGACCATGGCGCGATGCTGGTGCCGGGGCAGACGTTCGCGCTCGATTCCGATCCGGCGCCGGGGAACGCCGATCGCGTGGAGCTGCCGCACCCGGAAATTCTGGCCGCACTCCAGCCCGGCCATCGGCTGCTTCTCGATGACGGCAAGATTCAGCCTGCGGGTGAACGAAGCAACCACCGCGAAAGCGATCACCATCGTCGAGGTCGGCGGCCGCTTGTCCGACCGTAAGGGAATCAGCGTCCCCGATACCCTCCTCTCGTTCAGCGCCCTCACCCCCAAGGACCGCTCCGACCTCGAGGCCGCCCTCAATGCCGGCGTCGACTGGATCGCCCTGTCGTTCATCCAGCGGCCAGACGATCTTGCCGAGGTCCGCAAGGTCGCGCGCGGCCGGGCCGGCGTCCTTGCCAAGATCGAGAAGCCCCAGGCGGTGGAGCACCTCGCCGCGATCATCGAACAATCCGATGCGCTGATGGTCGCCCGCGGCGACCTCGGCGTGGAGATGCCCCTTGAGCGGGTTCCCGGCATCCAGAAGCAGATCACCCGCGCCGCCCGCCGCGCCGGCAAGCCGGTGGTCGTGGCCACCCAGATGCTGGAATCGATGATCACCTCGCCGGTGCCGACGCGCGCCGAGGTCTCCGACGTCGCCACGGCCGTGTTCGAGGGCGCCGACGCGATCATGCTGTCGGCCGAGTCCGCCGCCGGCGCATATCCGGTGGAAGCGGTCGCCACCATGGACCGCATCGCCCGCGAGGTGGAGCGCGACCCGAATTACGTCGCCATCCTGCGCGCCCAGCGAACCGACCCCGAGCCGACCGCCGCCGACGCGATCTCCGCCGCCGCCCGCCAGATTTCGGAGACCGTCAACCTGGCGGCGGTCTGCTGCTACACGGCATCCGGCGCCACCGCCATCCGCGCCGCCCGCGAACGCCCGCAAAAGCCGATCATCGCCCTGTCGCCGGTCGTCGCGACGGCGCGGCGGCTCGCCCTCGTATGGGGGTTGCATTGCGTCTTCGGCGATGAGCCGACGAGCCTCGAAGGAATGATCGAGCACGCCTGCGCGGTGGCGCGCGAGGAGGGATTTGCCGAGCCGGGTCAGCGGATCATCATCACCGCCGGCGTGCCATTGGGCTCGCCGGGCGCCACCAACATGCTGAGGATCGCATACGTCGGCGACGAGAAAGCCTGATCGCCCGCTGCCCGAGACTCAGATTCCCTTGTGCAACTGGTCCTGCAGGAGAAACATCTCGACCCTGATGTCTTCCAGGTTCGGATCGATGTCGAGCGCCGCCTTGAACACCTCGATCGCCCGTTCCTTGTCGCCGATTCTCTCCATGATCATGCCCAGCCCCGCCAATGCGCCGAAGTGGCGCGGTTCCAGCGCAAGTGTCTTCTCGATGTCGGCGACCGACTCGTCGAACCGGTCCATCAGGTAGTAGACCGTCGCCCGCTTGTTCCAGCCCTCGGCGTAGTCGGGCTTGGTTGCAACGATCGTGTCAAGGTAGTTGAGCGCCAGCGTGTAGGAGTTGAGATTCATGGCGGCGATGGCATAGCCCATCAGCCGGTCGACTTCGGCGTCGCCCGACTCGAGCCAGAGATCGACGATGTCGCTCTCGATCGCCCGCCCTTGCTCCACGTCCGGCGCCACCTTCAGCTTCGCGAACAGGGCGTCGAGCTGTGCTGCCCGGTCGATGTCGGTGGTGGCGGCCGGCGGGGTGTCGGCGCCGCCCGCCTCCGCTGCGGCCATCGCCGCAACGGGCCAGGTGACAAGCACCATCAGGGCACAGACGGCTGTCGCGATGCGCATGGGTTCGCCCCCAGTGGTGGTGCGGCCTGGCCCCAGCCAGCCGCAGGGCCGGCCTCAGATCTTCGATCCCGCGTTCTTGATCTCGTCGAGCGCCTTCTTGACGCCGTCGAGGTGGGGATCGATGGCGAGTGCTTCCTCGTACGCCTGCGTTGCCTGCGTCTCGTCACCGATTTCGGCGAGGATCGCACCCAGGCCGCTGAGTGCCGCGAAATGGCGCGGCTCGATCGCCAGCACCCGTTCGATATCGGAGAGCGACTTGGCATAGTCCTCGGTCAGATAATAGACCGTGGCGCGCTTGTTCCAGCCTTCGACGTAGTCGGGCTTCAGCGTCGTGATGCGGTCGAGGAGATCGAGGGAAAGCGGGTAGTTCTTGTCGTCGATCGCCTGGAGCGTCCATTTCATCAGCAGGTCGACGGTGTCGCTGCCCGACTCCATCCAGATGCCAACGATCTTTTGCTCGGTCGCCCGCGCGACGTCGGTGGTGTCGGCGGCGGCAAGCGTCGCGAAGAGCTGGTCGAGCTGATCTTTACGGCTGAGCGGCGGCGTTGCCGGCTGGGCATCGCCGTTGTCCGGCGTGAGGGCCGGCCCGGCACCCCCATCGTCCGGCGTCAGCGCCGGCGGCGTATCCACCGGCGGGAGCGCGTCCTGGCCAACCGCCGCCCCCAAAGGGGCGAGGACAGCAAGCGACGCCGCCAGAATCGCGCCGATGATCCGCATGGATAAGAGAATAGGGCGGCCGCCGGAGGCCGTCAAAGGATCGTTGGTCGCGGGGGGCTCAGCCCTGGCGGGCCTTGAAACGGGGGTTGGTCTTGTTGATAACGAAGACGCGGCCCTTGCGCCGGACCAGCCGATTGTCGCGATGGCGCTTGCGTAGCGATCGGAGGGAATTGCGGATTTTCATGGGCGTCGGCTGGTGGTTCGGATGAGCGGGAAACAGGGCGGAAGGCCGCCGTCGATTACGGCCGGAAAATATGGACGGGCCGGCAGGGTGTCAAGCGCGCGGTTCCGGTGCCCGCGTGCCATCCCTGCCCGCCAAGGCGCCTGAACCCCGTGGTCCCATCCCGCCCGAGGCCTCCGCAATCACCGGCGGCAGCGCGCCAGCAGCTGACCGCCTTTCCCACCGCACGTCCGACGGTCATGGTGGTCAGCCACGAGCGCTCCGGCACCCATTTCCTGATGAACGCCGTCGCCCGGGGATACGGCTATGTTTCGGCGCCGTGGATCGATCTCGACTACAATCACCTGCCTATCAACTATTTCGCTCCGCCACTGGTGGAAAAGACGCTGCTGCGTTTCGCCGACCAGCGCGTGGCCAACCTCATCAAATCCCACCATGCCGTCGAGTTCTTCGAGCCGGTCGTGGACCGCCTGCTGACGAAGATGCGGATTCTTTACATCCACCGCGACCCGGTGTCGGTCATGCTGTCGTTCTGGCGCCTCGTCAACGATTGGCCGTGGCGCGAGGGCCCGAAGCGCGACACGGTCCTCGCTTTCGCCGAAGCCGAACCGGAGGGGCAGCTGTTGCGCTACCAGATGCACCAGCGTCGCACCATGCTCGACCGCTGGGCCGCCCACGTCGAGGGCTGGACCAGGGCCGCCGAGGACCGACCCCGCCTGCGCGTCGTGCGCTATGACAGTCTGAAGGACGACTACGCGGCCACCCTCGCGAGCCTCGGCGACCTCCTCGGTGCGAAGCCGACCGACCTGACGCCGCCGCCGCGCGACGAGAACGTCATCGGCGAGCATGTCGCCGTGGGCACTGCCGAAATGCCCGACCGCGATCAGCTGCGCGCCGTCGCTATCGCCCACGTGGGCGACACCATGCGCGCGCTCGGCTACGCCTGAGCGCATCGCGTTGGTGCCAGCTTGAATCAAATTCGCTCGGCTCCCCTCACCGAAAGGCAAATCCGATGAGCGACCCTGCCTGCGTCCGGAACCAGTTCGGAGGCAGCGGTCGTGCGGACGAACATTGTCGGATTTGCCGGAAGCAGGAGCAACCCGCGGCGCACTTATGAAAATGCAACGTGGACTCTCCCCGCCGCCCCGCTGGCGACACTCGCATTGCTCGGGATGGCGTTTGCCGCCAATGCCGCCTTCGGCGTGTGGCCCGGATCGGTCGGGCCGAGCACCGCGGTGGCGGAGGTTCACTTCAGCTGGTGCAGTTCATCGCCGCGCGTGAACTGCGTCATCGACGGCGACACCTTCTACCTCGCCGGCCGTAAGGTGCGCATTGCCGACATCGATGCGCCGGAGACCCATCCCTCCCGCTGCCCCGCCGAGGCGGCACTCGGCTCGCGCGCCACCGACCGCCTGATGACGCTGCTGAACGCCGGGCCGTTCGAGCTTCAAGGCAGCGGGCAGGACCAATACGGCCGCGATCTCAGAACCGTCGCCAGGGATGGCCGCTCGCTCGGCGGCATCCTCGTCACCGAAGGTCTCGCCCGCCCGTGGACCGGTCATCGCCTGCCATGGTGCGCATGAGCGCCAGGCTGGTCGCAACAAGTCTACCCGCGCGAACAAGTCCACACCGCTCTCGCCCTGCCACCACTGAGGGCCTGCAAAGCTCTCCGGTCTCAACGTCTGCGTCTGGCGCCACGTCGCGGATCACTGGCGTTTTGGCGAAAGCTCGGATAAGAGGGCCAGGATGTCGCGGTCGCGCAAGTCGACAACCACGGCGCGACATTTCCAGCGTGCGGCCAACTGCCGGCGAGGGGCGGAAACCTCGGAATGATGCAGGTACTGGTCGACAGTGTCATCAGGTCGGCGGAGCTCTCCTTTCTCGCGGTCGGCCTGACGATGGTCTACAGCGTGCTGCGCTTCGCCAACTTCGCCCACGTCGAGTTCGCCACCGTCGGCGCCTATCTCACGCTCGCCCTGTCCACTACCCTCGGCGCACCTCTGGCGGTCGCGGCGGTAGTGGCGATCATCGTCTCCGGCGGACTTGGCATTGCCATCGACCGCGCCATCTTTTCGCGCCTGCGCACCGCCTCGCCGATCATGCTGATGATCGTCAGTTTCGCGCTTGGCATCGCCATGCGCGAAACCGTGCGCGCCATCTGGGGACCGTCGCCGTTCTTCTACAAGCTCGGTGTTCTGCCTCCCTGGCACGTGTTCGGTGCCTTTGTGACGCCGACCCAGATTGTCATCGTCGTCGCGGCGTTGTTGGCCATGCCCGCTTTCCACGTCCTTCTCAGCCGCACGACCCTCGGCATCGCCATGCGGGCGACGGCCGACAATCCCGCCCTGTCGCAGGCGAGCGGCATAGCCACTGAACGCATCATCCGCGCCGTCTGGTTCATCGGCGCCGGCTTCGCCGCCCTTGGCGGCGTCCTCATCGGGCTCAACACGCAGCTCAAGCCGGATATGGGCCTCGGACTGATCATCGAGGTTTTCAGCGCCGCGATCGTCGGCGGCATCGGCTCTCCGTACGGCGCGATCCTCGGGGCGGTTCTGGTGGGGTTTGCCGAGAACGTCTGCCTGGCGATCGACTGGTCGCCGCTGCTGAACGCCATCGGATTCTCCGTCGAGCGATTTGCCTACATCCCGACCGGCTACAAGGAGGCGGTGGCCTTCGGCCTCTTGATCTTCACCCTGCTCGTGCGCCCGCGCGGCCTGCTTGGGGCGAAGCGGTGATCGAGTTTCTCGTCTACATCACCACCATTGCCGGCATCTGGGGCATCCTCAGCCTCAGCTTGAACCTCCAGTACGGCGTCGCCGGCCTGGTCAATCTCGGCCAGATCGTCTTCTTCATGCTCGGCGCCTACACCTCCACCATCCTGGTCAAGCTCCTCGGCGCACCGATCGTGGTCGGTATGGGGGCCGGCGCTGTCGTGGCTGCGCTCTTCGGCATGCTGATGGCCTTGCCTGCGGCCAACCTCAAGGAGGACTACTGGGCGATCAGCACGCTTGCCGCGGCCGAAATCGTGCGCCTGGTGTTCCTGAACACCCGCCTTGGCGGGCCATACGTCGGCGCGGCGTTCGGCGTCAGCGGCATCCCGCGGCCGCTCCGCCAGTGGTTCGACGCCCACGGTTTCACCATCGCCAACTACAACCTCTTCTACATGGTCGTGGTGCTGATCTGCCTCGCGGCGGCGTATGCGCTGGTCACCTACCTCGCCGCCGCGCCGATCGGGCGCACGCTGAAGGCGATGCGCGAGGGCGACGAGGTGCCGCTTGCCCTTGGCAAGGCGGTCGGCGGGCTGAGGGTTCGGGTGATGGCGGTCGGTGGCGCCCTCGCCGGCCTCGCCGGCGCCCTGTTCGCCCACTACAACGCCTTCGTCGCGCCGGAGTATTTTCTGCCAGTCGAGACATTCATCATCTGGTCGATGGTGATCCTCGGCGGGCCGGGCAATTTTCTGGGCGCCCTCGCTGGTACGGTCATCATCGAGGCGCTCTACAATTCAACGCGGTTCGTGGCGCCGCTGCTGAACGTCGATCCCCAGATCCTTGCCTCCCTCCGCATGATCCTGATCGCCGCCCTGATCATTCTCGTCATCATGTTCATGCCGCGCGGATTGCTGCCCGAAAGGCGCCGCCGCTATGGGCGCTGACCCGCTGCTCGTCGTCAATGACATCCACAAGAGCTTCGGCGGCGTCACCGCGCTCGACGGCGTCAGCGTGTCGGTGCCTGCCGGCGTCGTCTACGGGCTCATCGGTCCGAACGGCTCGGGCAAGACGACGCTGTTCAACACCATCACCGGCTTCATCCGTCCCGACAGCGGCCGTGTCACCTTCGCCGGCAGGCCGCTCGACGGACTGGCGCCTTACAAGATCGCGCGCCTGGGCCTCGTGCGCACCTTCCAGGCGACGCTCTGCCCGCACCGGCTGACCGTGATGGAAAACATGCTCCTGGCCCCTCAGGGCCAGCTCGGTGACCGCATCGCCAACAATTTCCTGCGCGCCCGCGACGTCCGCCGCCAGGAGCGCGAGCACGTCGAGAAGGCGCGAGCCCTGCTGGCGGTCGTCAACCTCGCCGAAAAGGCCGACGAGTACGCCGGCAGTCTGTCCGGCGGTCAGCGCAAGCTCTTGACCCTCGCCCAGGCGCTGATGGCCGAGCCGAAGCTGATCCTGCTCGACGAGCCCGTCGCCGGGGTCAATCCGAAGCTGATCGGCGACATTGCCGCGGTCATCCGCGGGCTGCGCGACGAAGGACGGAACTTCCTGATCGTCGAACACAACATGCACTTCATCCGCACGATCTGCGATCAGGTGTCCGTGCTCGACACCGGCCGGGTGATCGCCGAGGGCGCGGCGGAGGACGTGCTCGCCCGCGATGCGGTGCTCTCCGCCTACCTCGGACGCCGCGCCGGCGAGGGAGCAGCGGTCCGGTGAGCGCCGATGCCGACACGGACCGCGCGGCGCTGGTCGACGTTGTCGACGTCGTCGCCGGCTACAACGGCAACGAGACCCTGCACGGCATCAATCTCCACCTTCGCGACAGCGAGGTGGTGACGATCATCGGTCCGAACGGCGCCGGCAAGAGCACCCTGCTCAAGGTGATCATGGGCTACCTCGTGCCGAGCGGGGGAGCCGTGCGCCTGCGGGGCCAGGCGATCACCCGGCTGCCGCCGGATCAAAGGGTGAAGCGGGGCATGGCTTACGTGCCCCAGCTCGACAACGTGTTTCCGTCGCTGACCGTCTGGGAGAACCTCAGGATGGGCGGCTACCTGCTCCCCCGTCAGGAAGTCGCGAACCGCATCGAGCGGCTCTACGCCGAGTTTCCGTTGCTCGCCGAGCGCCGTTGGCAGCGCGTGCACACGCTGAGCGGCGGCCAGCGCCAGCTTCTCGCGATCGCCCGCGCACTCATGACAGATCCCGACGTCATTCTCCTCGACGAACCCTCTGCGGCGCTGTCGCCGCGCATGGCCGACGAAGTCTTCGACAAGGTCGGCCAGATCCGCGACCAGGGCAAGGCGGTGCTGATCGTCGAGCAGGAAGCGGAGCGATCGCTGGAAATCTCCCATCGCGGCTATCTGCTGGTCGACGGCCGCAATGCCTTCGATGGTGACGCCCGCTCCATCCTCGACAACGAGAAGATCCGCGGCGCCTTCCTCGGCGCTTCAATCGACTGACTGGGATTGCCCACGGCAAGCCAGCCGGCGGCGCAATTCCCACCGGCCGCCGCCTCGCCAGCCTCCGTCACCCGTAGTAGGATCGCGGCGCGGACAACGATCACCCGAACCCAGAGGGAGAGTTCAGATGTCGTCACGCAGATATCTCACAGTTTCGGCCATAGCCGCCTTGGCGGCGCTGGCGCTCGGCGCATCGACCGCGGGCGCCGAAGAGGTCAAGATCGGCCAGATCACGCCATTGACGGGCGCCAGCTCGGTCGTCGGGGTCGACATGCAACGCGGCGTCGAGATCGCCATCGACCGGGTCAACAAGGGTTACAAGATTCCGCAGAAGAGCGGCGACCCGGTCTCCGTCGGGCCCGGCCTCCTCGGGAGCCCCGTCAAGCTCATCGTTGAAGACGACGAATCCCGGCCGCCGGCGGCGATGGACGCGGTCCACAAGCTCGTCGACACCGACCACGTCCCCGTCGTCCTCGGCGAATATTCCAGTGGCCGCACCCAGCCGACCGGACAGTTCACCAACGAGAACAAGGTGATCCAGATCGGTACCGGCGCCAACGCGCCGACGCTGCGCGACATTGGCCCGTACTTCTTCGACGCGATCGGTCTGGCGACCGCCGAGGGCCCTGCCCTCGTCAAGCTTGCCAAGCAGGTCACCGGCGCCAAGACCATCGCCACGCTGTTCCCCAACAACCCCTACGGCGTCGGCGTCGCCAAGGCGACCTGCGATGCCGCGCCGCAGCAGGACGTCAAGTGCGTCGCGCAGGTCCTCTACGAGGAGCAGAAGACCGACTACCGGCCCGGGTTGAACCAGCTTACCGCCCCGAAGCCGGACGCGGTGATCTTCTTTGCCTACGGCGCCGACGCCACGCTCATTCTGCGTCAGGCCTACGAGCTCGATCTCAAGGCCGGCGACAAGTGGATCGGCACCGAGGTCTCCAACTGGGAGCAGGACGTCAAGGACGCGCCACAGGTGGCGGAAGGCATCCGCGGCATCGAGCACGCCGTCGGTGGCGACTTCTACAACGCGGAATACGCAACGCCGTACAAGGACAAGTACGGCGAAGCGCCGACCACGGCCTTCGGCGCATTCGCCTACGACGCGGCGATGCTGACGGCGCTCGCCGTCAACCAGGCGGGCTCGACCGATACGGACAAGATCCGGGCTGCCCTGCTTGACGTGTCGAAGAACTACAAGGGTTTGACCGGCGACCTCACCTTCGACAGGGACGGTATGCGGGTCAGCCAGGAGTACGGCACCTTCATCTTCCACGATGGTGCGCTCAGGCCCTACACGCCGCCGCAATAGCCGACCGGTGCGCACGCCCTGGAGGTTTTCCGGGGCGTGCCGCTGCTCGCCGGTAGGCGTCAGCAGTCCGCCCTCAGGCCGGAAGCAACTTGAGCAACAGGTCCCGAACCTCTGCGGCGGCGTACGGCTTGGTAATCCGCGGACGGTCTTTCCAGCGGCCATCGTACCAATCGGCGTGAATGGCTGAGGCAAACGCGAACGGAACACCCTTCTCTGCCAGCCGTTCGCAGACTGGATCGGCTGGTTCGCCCTTCAGCAAGAGGTTGAGAATGGCGACGTGAAAGGTCTCGTTTTCGACAAATTGCAGCGCCTGCGCCAGCGACGCGGCGGGGCCAACGACCTCATGCCCGTCTGCCCGGATAGCCTCTTCCAACGAGACCGCTATCAGGAACTCGTCTTCGACGATCAAGATGCGTTTGGAGGTGCGGTCCAATGGTTGCTCCGGCGACAAAGAGGCGGGAGCAAATTGTCTGTGAACCCAGCCGTCAGCGCCTCGTTCGTTGCTGACGATCATTAACTCTACCAGTCACAACCTCAAAACGCGACCGCTTTCTCAGTCCAAGAACCTAATCGGGCGCCTCGCCATGATCGCGCGGCTTGCCCTTCTCGCGGCTCTGCACCGGATGCCGGTCGATCTTGCCGCACTTCGGGCATTCGAAGATGGATTGTCGTCCTTCGCCGAATCCGACCGTAATCCTGAACGCGGTCTCCTGGCCGCATTGCGTACACCGATATTGTGGCGCCTCGGGCACGCCAAACGTCCCTTCGATTTAAGAACGTCAATGCCTTAGGAACGATCCGGTTCCCCATTGCAAAAGATTTAGAAAAAAGGTGCTTCCATCCCGCGACCCACGGACTAAATTCACTGCACCGTTTACCATTCAGGGCGATTGTCACTGTCAAAGCCTGGGGATGCGGCCATGAGCAATCGTGAGCGTGTCGGTGCGGCAATTCGGCGTGCCGCCGACGATGCGGCAAAATCCAGTGCGCCGATTGATATCAGCACTCTCGGGATTTCAAATCTCCAGCCAGTACCCGCAAAGCGGGCTGACCATCGAGGAGATTTGCCAGGCGATCCGGCAGCAGCTGGAGGGCCAGGGGACACCCGTCGAAGCCCCGGTGACGCGCGCGCTCGGCTGAATTGGGTTGGCTGGCTCACGCGGCCGGGACGTGGCTTGCATACGGTCCGGTCAGGGAGGACAATCCTGGGGGCCTGCGTTTCCTTTTCCCACGGAGAAAGGAGCAACCCATGTGGAAATTCCGTGGTGTGCTGAACCTTGCCGCAGGGACGGCTTCAGCCTTACTGGTCTGCGCCCTGGCGCGGCCGGCCGATGCCGCCAACGAGCGCGCCGTCGGGCCCCTCTCGCGGCCACCCGACCTCAGCATGTACGTTTGCGAGTACAACCTGAAAGAGGCTCCGCTTGATGCCAAGGTCGTCAATCCCTTCGCCAAGGTGGACCCCAGCGCCATCCGAACCTGCCCGCTGACCTCGGGAACGGCGCCGGGCGAGATATGCTACTGCGGCTCATATTGGGGCTGGGTCACGCAATCGCCGCGCTACGCTCCGGTGAAGCCGGTCGGCCCCTGATGCCGCCAGAGTTGTCCAGCGTCCGATGCGATCGGGGATGGTGGGCGGTACTGGGATTGAACCAGTGACCCCTACGATGTCAACGTAGTGCTCTCCCGCTGAGCTAACCGCCCATCCGAACCCGCCGCCAGTATCGGCCGGCGGCAGGTCTCCTGCCATATATCAGGCACTCGTCGGCCGCTTCAAGCCTCGGCGCCGCGCCGCCGTCGCCACCGGAAACGGTCCACAGGCGCCCGCAACCGCTGCCTCATGCGACCGATTACCTCGCCGCGCGTTTCTCGGCTGGCGCCGGCGTCGCGGACCGGCTAGCGTCCGCCCCATGAAAAACGCCATCAAGCACACCCTCCTCGCTCCGACCATAGTTGGTCTCGTGTTCGCCGCTGCGCTGTCGCTGGCGCAGGCCCAACAGGCGGTCCCCGCCCCTCCCGATGTGGCGGCCCCGCCGCCGGATGCTGAGATCACCGCCTCGGGCCTCGCCTCCAAGGTCCTTCAGCCGGGCACCGGCACGCGCCACCCGAAGGCCACCGACATGGTCGAGGTCAACTACACGGGCTGGACCACCGACGGCAAAATGTTCGATACCTCGGCGGGCGGCGATCCTCTGCAATTCCCGTTGTCGCAGGTCATCGCCGGCTGGACCGAAGGGGTCCAGCTGATGGTGGAAGGCGAGAAGCGACGCTTTTGGATTCCGGAGAACCTCGCCTACCAGGGCGCCCCCGGCTATCCCGCAGGCATGCTGGTGTTCGACGTCGAACTCCTCCGCATCGTCGGCCCGCCGCAATAGCAGCCGGCGCACGCCGCCTTTCGCAGAGCTCTACCGCGTCCCGCGATTCACCTATTCCGCGGCCCGCGATTCACCCCTCTCCCTCGGCACGCGATCCACCCTCTCCTTGGGGAAAGGTCGGAATCCCGATTGGCCAATCGGGATTCCGGGTGAGGGGATATAGCCTTCACCGATTGCTCGCGCCGCGCGGCTCATATTCGCCAACCCTCCCCTTGCGGGAGGGTCAAAACGCGCGGCACGCGCGTTTTGGGGAGGGGTCGAGATGCTGCCACGGGGGCAAGCGCGCAGCGGCGCGCCTCATCCCCTCAGAGCGGTGCCGGGAAGTTGATCCCTCACTCCGCCACGCCGGCCTTCACAAACCCTTCCCTGATCCGATCGACGTCGGCGGGGTTGGTGAACGGCAGCCGCGCCAGGTGTCCGGCAAACGAATACTTCGGGTTGATCTGCCTCACCTCGCTCCACACTCGCCTCGCCTCCTCTACCTCGCCGAGATGGCCGAGCACGGAGACCAACAGGCCGCGTGAAAGGTCGGTTTTCGGCGACAGGCGGATGCGCTCGCGGAAGGTCGCCGCCGCCATCTCGTACTTGCCGGCGACAAGGTACGCCGTGCCCAGGAAGTGCATGGTCTGGTGGGCAAAGCCGGGGTCGAGCCGTATGCAGCGCTCCGCCACCGGGATCGCGGCCTCCGGGTTGCCGGAATAGACCTCGACGAGGGCGAGCGTGCCCAGAGCATTCACGTAGTTCGGATTGATCGCGAGCGCCGCTTCCGATTCGCGCTTTCCTCCTTCGAGGTCGCGCGACCAGATCGCCATCACCGAGGCGACGAAATGCGCATACGGCACGTTCGGGCCCTTCTCGACGGCCAGCCGGGCGAAATGCACCCCGCGCTCGAACGCGTCCGGCGCCCCGGTCCAATGGTTCTGGTAATCGAGATTGTGCGCCATGCCGAGGCCGGCGTAGGCCTCGGCAAAGTTCGGATCGATTTCGATCGCGCGGCCGAGCAGCGAGACGACCTGATCGAAGGTCTCGCGACTGCTTCGCTGTCCGTTCAGAAGCTCCCGCGCCCGCAGCCACAGGTCATGCGCCTCGGGGCTGTCGGTCGGCGTGTCGGCGATGCGCGCCGCCTCCACCGGCGTCAGCTTGACTTTCAGCGCCTCGACGATGTGCCGGGTGACTTCATCCTGAACTTCAAAAATATCCGTCAGGTCTCGATCGTACCGTTCGGCCCAGACGTGGCCGCCGTTCGCCGCGTTGATCAGCTGGGCCGTAATGCGCACGCGGTTGCCGGCGCGGCGGATCGAGCCCTCCAGCACCGACTTGACCCCGAGTTCGCGCCCGACGGCACGGATGTCGGGGCTCTTGCCCTTGTAGGCGAAGCTCGAGTTCCGCGCGATCACCAGAAGGCCGCCGACCTTGGAGAGATCGGTGATGATGTCCTCGGTGATGCCGTCGGAGAAGTATTCCTGTTCCGGGTCGCCGGACATGTTGGTGAACGGCAGCACGGCGATCGAGGGCGGCTCGGGCTCGGCCGTCTGCGCCACCGCCGGTCGGGTCTGCGGCGCGGTCGCTTCCGCACCGGAGTCCGGATGCCATTTCCACACCCGGATCGGTCGGGCGATGTTCTTCACCGCCACCTCGCCGCCGTCGCGGAAATCCACCTCGATGCGGTTGCCGACGCTTTCGTAGACGATCGCGGATACGCACACGCCGCCCGGTTCGGCCAGCGGTTCCAGGCGCGCCGCGACGTTCACCCCGTCGCCATAGATGTCGTCGCCGTCGATGATGATGTCGCCGAGGTTGACGCCTATCCGGAGCCTGATGCCGCGCTCATCCGGTTTGGCCGCGGCCTTGATCGCCCGCTGGATCGCCAGCGCGCATTTGACCGCGTCGACGACGCTTGCAAACTCCACCAACGTTCCGTCGCCGATCAGCTTGACCACCCGGCCCTTGTGCGCGGCGACGGCCGGATCGAACACCTTTTCGCGGTGGCGCTTGAGCGCGGTGAGCGTGCCCGCCTCGTCCGCGCCCATCATGCTTGAGTAGCCGACGACGTCGGCCGCCAGGATGGCCGCAAGCCGCCGGTCGATCGGGTCGTTTTCACCCATGACACGGATTCGTATTGGATATCGAAGGTCTGCGCCAGCGCGGGCCGCGGTCGCCGCGCGAGCTTGCGCGGCGGGGCTTGCGCGGCGGGTCCCGGCTCAGGCCGCCAGCAGTTTCTCCACCTCGTTGACGAGGTCGCGCAGGTGGAACGGCTTCGACAGCACCTTGGCGTCCTTGGGCGCGTTCGAATCCGGGTTGAGCGCCACGGCCGCGAAACCGGTGATGAACATCACCTTGAGGTCCGGGTCGAGTTCGGTCGCGCGCCGCGCCAGCTCGATGCCGTCCATCTCCGGCATCACGATGTCGGTCAGGAGCAGCGTGAACGGTTCTTCGCGGATGCGCTGGTAGGCCGACAGCCCGTTGTCGAAGGCAACCACATCGTGCCCGGCGTTCTGCAGCGCCTTGGCCAGGAATTGACGCATGTCGTGGTCGTCTTCGGCCAGCAGGATTTGTGACATCGGCAAGATTTGGCGGCCCCGGTTCGTCCCGTCGCGACGGTGCGAGGATTAATCCTTACCCCAGTAAAGATCGCGTGAATAGCGTCCGGTGCGGGCACCGCGTCGCAGTGGACACGGCTGGGTGAAGTTGGCAACATCGATGATGTGTCCTCACTCCCGGACAGGCCTTCGCACGGCGCCCCGCACCTCGATGTCAACGCCAAACACCTTCGCCGGCAAGCCCCCGTTTCAGGTCGTTTCGCCGGCAGAACGCAGGCTTCCCCTCGTTTTCAACTCCGGCCACAGCGGTTCCTGCTACCCTTCCTGCTTCCTCGCCGCCACGCGCCTCGACAAGCAGGCAATCCGCCGTTCCGAGGACTCCTACGTCGACGAGCTGATCGCCGACGCGGCCGCGCTCGGTGCGCCGCTCCTGAAGGCAAACTTTCCGCGCGCCTGGCTGGACGTCAATCGCGAGCCCTATGAACTCGACCCGAAAATGTTCTCCGGCAACCTGCCGACCTACGCCAACGTGCGCTCCGTCCGCGTCGCCGGCGGCCTGGGCACCATCGCGCGCATTGTCTCGGAAAGCGAAGAGATCTACGCAGCACCGCTCCCCGTGGAGGAGGCCCTCGCCCGCATCGACGCGGTGTACAAGCCCTACCATCGCGCGTTGCGCCAGCTCGTCATCGAGACGCGCGCGGCCTTCGGCCTGGCCGTCCTCGTTGACTGCCACTCGATGCCATCGTCGGTCCGAGGCGTCCACGGCCGGTTCAGGCCCGACATCGTTCTCGGTGACCGCTACGGCACCAGCTGCTCAAGCCAGCTCACCGACTTCGCCGCCAGGATCCTGACCTGCCTCGGCTATTCGGTCAGCCGCAACAAGCCTTACGCCGGCGGTTTCATCACGGAGCACTACGGTCAGCCGGGTCGCGGCCTTCATGCCGTTCAGGTTGAGATCAACCGTCGCCTCTACATGGACGAGCGTTCGCTGGCACGGACCGCCGGCTTCGATCGGCTTCGCTCCGATTTTACCCATCTCGTGAGCGAACTTGCCGAGGCGTTTGACGCGGGTTTTCTTACCCGCCCGGAAGCGGCGGAATAAGCGCGGCAGACAAGAAAAAGGGCCGCTTTGCTTTCAGCAGAGCGGCCCAAGTCTAGGGAGGAAACGCCCAAGGTGGGCTGTGCGATATCTCTACCGCACCGCAATATTTTGGCGCCGCAATGCAAAAAATCAAGCCCCTTCTGAGTTTATTGACGATACAGAATGCCGCAGGCGTGAAAGCCAGATATATCAATGGATTATGTCGGGTTCCGACCTCTGGAACCGACCCGATTACGACCATGTGTTGCTGAAATCATGCAGCCTGAGGCCCTTATTTCATTCCTGGAACGACTTGCCGACGCTGCCTCTGATTTAATCATGCCGCATTTCCGGGCACGCGTGGACGTGGAGAACAAAGCCGAAACCGGTTTCGATCCAGTGACCGCTGCCGACCGTGCAGCTGAGGCTGCCATGCGCAGCCTGATCGCCGACGCTTATCCCGACCATGGCATCGTCGGCGAGGAATTCGGCAACGAACGCGAAGACGCCGAATACGTGTGGGTACTCGATCCGATTGACGGCACGCGTGCGTTCATCACCGGCCTGCCCGTATGGGGGACGCTTATCGGCCTCACGCATGTTGGCAGGCCTGTTCTCGGCATGATGGTTCAGCCCTTCACTGGCGAGCGTTACGCAGGCGACGGTCGCACCGCCTGGCTGAGCCGCGCTGGCACCATCGAATTGCTTCACACTCGCCAGTGCGAAAGCCTCGCCGGTGCGACGCTATTCACAACCACGCCGGCCATCTTCACCGGCGAAGACCGTCGCGCCTACGACCGGGTCGAAAACGCCGTCCGGTTGGCCCGCTACGGCTGCGACTGCTACGGCTATTGCATGGTCGCCGCAGGCCACGCGGACGTCGTCATCGAAGCTGATCTGAAGCCATACGATATAGTCGCGATGATCCCCATCGTCACCGGCGCCGGCGGGTGCGTCACAGACTGGGAGGGCGGCTCGGCGGCGTTGGGTGGCCGCATTGTCGCCACGGGCGACCCGCGCCTGCACGACCAGGTTCTGGCACGCCTCACCGGCGTGTAAAGCTCACGATCCCGGCACGAAGGCGTCGAACGCTGCCCAGAACTGCTCACGGATGGGATCCCGCTCCATCATCAGTTCGTGGCGTCCGCCTGCGATCACCACGGCCGCGCCGGCGCGTAATTCCCGCGCGAACGCCTCGATAGCCGGTACCGAGACGACAGTGTCCAAAGCGCCGACGACGATCAGGGTCGGTGCCCGTGTCGCCGGCCCGAAATCCGGATCGCTGGCTTCGCGCATCGCCTGGCAAGCGGCAAATACCCAGCCATACGTCGGTCCGCTGATGGAGACCTGCGGCAGCTGCCGCTGGATGGCCAGGTTGCGCTGGAAGCGACGTGGATCGCTGGTCAGCGTGTTGCCCGCGAACGGAATACGGTCAATTGTTTCTCGTGCCCTGCCATGCGCATCTATTTCGCCGAGCCCGACAGCGGTCATGAGCGCTGCGATGCGGCAGGCGGTTGGCTGACGCGGGCGACGGGGTCCAAACGCAACCAGTGGCGCCACGAGCACCAGCCGGTTGAAGCGCGCGCGCCCATCGTGGGCGGCACGCAAGCACACCAACCCTCCGGTTGAATGGGCCAAGGCAAAATAAGGCGGGGGGCAGTCGGGCAGCAGCACTTGCTCCATGAAGGCGTCAAGGTCGCGATCATACTCGGCGAAAGAGTTCGACGTGACCTTTGCCCCGGTTGTGCAGCCGGCGATCAGAACCTCCCTGCCCGCGCCAATCGAACGTCGCCACGACGAAACCGCGGCGCCTCAGGTCGGTGATGGTCTCGTAGTACCGTTCGATGCTTTCGCTGCGGCCCTCAAGCAGGCAAACAGTCCCCAGAGCCCGCCGCCGGGACGGCCAACGCGCATAGCGCAGCTTCACGCCGTCGGCCGTGGCCACCACTCCGACAACCGCGTCCGGCGGCGGCTGGTTGTCTTCGACGCCGAAGAGCTTCATGCGAAAAACCGTCAAGAACCGCCGCCTGCGCTGCAGTCACGTGCGGCCAGGGCGGCTCTTGATTAGACGAGCGTCCGATCCGGCTCAAGTGAGCCACACAAGAAGTAACCGGCGGCGTCCGTTCGCGGACGCCGCCGGCGGTCAGATCGGCATCGGAGGGGGGCGGGGACGATGCCGTCCTGGGAGGAGATCAGGCCCGGCGGCATCACCGCCGAACTGTGATCGGAACGCTGACATCTTGGTCCCCTGTCCCTGAACCGCGCCCGAAGCCCGCGTTCATTTGCCGTTCAGGTTCGGTCGGCCCTTTGCGCCACTTTCCGGGGCTTGACAGCGGATTTCCGACTTCCCACCTGAACGGTGCGGACGCCAGGAAGGGTCCGCGGGAAGCCGCAAGAGCCAGGCCATGACGGTAGGCATCCAGCGGTTCTCAGGCTCACGTCGCTCCAAGGAGGACTTGAAAATGCGTACTTTCGATCTTAGCCCGCTTTATCGCTCGACCGTCGGTTTCGACCGCATGTTCGGGTTGCTTGATTCGTTCGCCGCCGCCGATGGTTCGGCGCAGACTTACCCGCCTTACAACATCGAACGGACCGGTGAGAACGCCTATCGCGTCAGCATGGCGGTCGCCGGCTTCGGTGAAGGCGACCTAAACGTCGAGGTCAAGGAGAACACGCTCACCGTCAAGGGTGAGAAGAAGTCCGAGACCGAGGAGAACGAAAAAGAGTTCCTTTATCGGGGAATTGCCTCGCGCGCTTTCGAGCGCCGCTTCCAGCTCGCCGACCATGTCGAGGTGAAGGGCGCAAACCTGGTGAATGGACTCCTCCACATCGATCTCGTACGCGACATTCCCGAGGCCATGAAGCCGCGCACGATCTCCATCGGCAACGACAAGGCCAAGGCCCGGCAGATCGACCAAGTCGCGGCGTAATACGCGTAACCCGGCCACACACGGAAGGCGCCCGCAGCGGCGCCTTCTTTTTTAGTCAGTGGTTGCAAGTACCGTCGCGAAACGGTCGACGTCGTTCGCCGTGGTCTGAAAGCTCGTCACCAGCCGCACCATGACGGCGTCCTCCGCCGCATCTTTTTCGAACGGCAGTCCCTCAGCCGACCACGGATAATAGACGGCACCCGCCGCCCGCAGGCGTGAGTCGACTTTCCTCGCGAGGAAAGCGAACACCTCGTTCGCATCGGGCGGAAACACCAGCCGCGCGGTCGTCGACGACGCGATCGCCCCGGCGAGTCCGGCAGCCGCCGCGTTTGCCTGACGGGCGAGTTCGAGCCAGTGCCCATCCTTGAGATAGGCATCGAATTGAGCGGCGATGAACCAGTTCTTCGAAAAGCCGTGCCCGATCCGCTGACGGGCGAAGCCGAAGTCTCGGGCGCTGGCCGGGTCGAAAAAGACGACTGCCTCGGCCGCGAGACAACCGTTCTTGGTGCCGCCAAAAGAGAGGACGTCGACCCCTGCCCGCCACGTGAGATCAGCCGGCGAGAGATCAAGTGCGGCGATCGCGCCGGCGAACCGCGCCCCGTCCATGTGGACCGCGGCGCCGCGGTTCTTTGCAACCTCGGCAAGGGCGAGGATTTCCGCCGGGCGATAGGCCGCGCCAAGTTCGGTGATTTGGGTCAGGCTGACCGCGACCGGCTGGCCGTGATGGACGGCGCCGGCGGGGAAGCGAGCCAGAGCGTCCGCCAGGACCTCGGGCGTGATCTTGCCGCGGTCCCCTTCAAGTCCCATCACCCTGGCGCCAGAGCCCAAGAACTCCGCCGCTCCCGCCTCATCCACCACTATGTGCGCCTGCTCGTGGCAGAAAATGACACCGCCTGGGCGGGCGTAGGTGGCCAGGGCGAGGGCGTTTGCGGCGGTGCCCGAGCCGACGAAGAAGACCGCAACCTCTCGCTCGAAGAGTTCGCAGAAGCGCGCTTCGACTTTCTTGGTAAGGGAATCAGCGCCATAAGCCGGACCGCCACGGCGCGCCACCTCGGCCAAAGCCGTCATGACGCGGTCGGACGCGCCAGCCCAGTTGTCGCTTGCAAATATCATTTCTGCCACTTGAGCCGTCGATCTTGCGGGACAGCGAGAATATAGGCGGGGTCGACTATGTCGAGAAAAGTCGACTTCGCACTCCGGGACTTGAACAATGCGCCGGTTGTCTGCTGCCCGCCGGCTCCCGGGTGCCGCGCGCGTGAGCCCCCGGACTTCGCAGGGACTTTGTTCCGTCTCTTCGTCGATGACCTGGGTGGCCGGGGCGGTGGCTGGGGCGCCAGGATTTGAACCTGGGATCACGGGACCAAAACCCGTTGCCTTACCGCTTGGCCACGCCCCAACGGATTGCGGGCTGCTCCAGCGCCGCGATGTCCTATATAGGCTGGGCAGGTTGCCGGCAACGATACCGGAGACGGACAGAACCACCCGGGGTTCCGGCCTTGCTGCCCCACAGTGGCGACGTTATAAGACGGCTCCGCCGGCGCGGAGTGTAGCGCAGCCTGGTAGCGCACCTCGTTCGGGACGAGGGGGTCGCAGGTTCAAATCCTGCCACTCCGACCAGCATTTCTCAATAACTCGGCAAACGCCATGCAACACCCGGCCGAACGCCGTTCTGGCTGTTGGCGAAGCGGGAAATCAAAGGAATTCAGGTCCGCGTTGCGCGCCTATCTCGGTCCGAGTTGGTCCACGACAAGACGTGGCACGTTGTCGAGCCGCATGACGTGGCTTGATGCGATCCTGTCGCGCGTTTATCACGGGACCACGGGCAGCACGATGTAGGACGGCCGCTCCGCGTCGAAATAGACGGTCTGTTCGGCCACCACCTGCTGCGTATGCCTTCCCATCGGTTCGCCCGTGTTGGGGTTCACGTCGAGGCGCGGCCAGTTCGAAGACGATATGTCGACGCGGATTCGGTGCCCCTTGTCGAACAGGTTGCTCGTCGGCGGCAGCGCAATCGTTACCGGCACGGCCACACCGGGCTCGAGCATGACCTCCCGGTCGAAACCTTCGCGGTAGCGGCAGCGAATGATCGAGTCGTTGAGCAACATGTCATACCCTTCGGGATAGTCCCAGTCGGCGGGATGCACGTCGATCAGCTTGGCGGTGAAATCTGTGTCAACCGCGCTCGAGGAAACCCACAAGTGCACGGTCATCGGCCCTGTCACCTCGATCGATTCAGTCAGCGGCTCCGTCTGGAACACCAGCACATCCGGCCGCACCGACAGCCTTGGGTAGGGCTCTTGCGACCCGAAGAATTCCGGCGCCTCCTTCTGGTCGACCGGCCCCGGGGTGAGCAAATCGCGAAGGCGCAGCACCGGACTGAGGAAGCGCGCCCAGGCCTGCTCCATGCCTGCACCGCCGGACGGCAGCTCGCCCATCGCGCAATAGAGGCCGCCGAGCGTCGGCACCGGATGGGCAGGGTCGAACGTGAAGTGTCGCGGCGCTTCGTCGGCTAAAGGCGGCGCTGTGGAAAGGGACCCGTCCGAATGGAGATAGTATGACGTCTCCACGCGCCGCGAGAGCGGCCATTCCCACTCGTCGCGCCACCTGCCGCCATGGTCGAGCTTGCCGCTGGCGGTCTTGCAGCCTGTGCCGCCACCCATCACGAAGATGCGCACCGGCGCTTCGCCGTCCGGCTGGCCCGTGGCGTCGTCCGGCAGCCAGCGATCGAAGAAAGCCAGTTGTTCGTCGAAATAGCGCCTTACCCCCCACGCGCTTTGCGGGCCGAAGTCGACGTCATTGCAGTATGTCGCGTCGCCACGCATTCCGACGTGACTCCACGGACCGACGACGAGCCGCTGGGGGGCGCGGTTCTTCTTCGTCATCGAGGCGAAGTACGCCGTGTCGGCGGCGGGGAATGCATCGAACCAGCCGGTCGAAATCGTTGCCGGTATGTCGGCGTGCTGGTTCCAGAACCGCGTGTAATCATGCTCGATGCGGCTCCAGTATTCGTCGTATCGTCCGCGTGTGTAGTAGTCGATCAGCGTGTCCTCGAGCGGCGGCACGTGGCGGAGCGATGTCTGGCCTCGCTTCCAGGGCGCTGAACGGAACAGCTGCCGCAGGTTGCGCAGGTCGTTCCACACGTCCTGCTGTTTCTGCGGATCGCCGGAAATGTCTTGGGCGTCCTGGGCGTGAATGAACTGCGCCCAGAACATGTGCAACTGCATTGCACCGCCTTCGCGGCACTGGTTCTGGAAGCTGTTGGTGGGTACGGCGTCAGGCCAGATCGCAGTCAGGTGCGGTGGCGCTTCGAGCGCGGTGCGGACCTGTGTGATCGCAGCGTACGAGCTTCCAACGGTACCGATGCGACCGTTCGACCACACCTGCGCAGCTATCCATTCGCAGATGTCGTAGCCGTCGCGGCCGGTGTGCGGCGTGGCTGCGTGATAGTAAACGCCGGACCCTTCGGATCGGTGACGATCGCGAAGGTCGACCAGCACCGTGTTGTAGCCTCGGGGAACGAAGAAGTCGGCGATCTCGCTGTAGCGTTTGTCAGTCTTGTCGTAGGGTGTATGCAGCATGATCGTCGGGAAGCGTTCGGCCACAAAGTCGCCGTCGCGTCCTGGCCTGTAAACATCCAGGGCAAGACGAACCCCGTCGCGCATCGGCACCATCACGTCCTTCGACAGGACGATGCCGAACCGCCCGCTGTTCCGCGTTTCGCTCACGCTGCTTTCCTTCGCATCCGGGTGTTCATCAACGGCGGGGATCTGCTCATTGGTCAGGGACCGGAAAGCAGCCGCTCGCACCGCCCACACTCGGTTTTACACCGCCGGCGGCACAGACTTCCGCGCTTGACGACGCGTGTTTTGTATACGAGTATACCAAATTGATTTCAAGGAAGACGGGGCGTGATTGAATACCTCGGCTACAGGCTCCTCGGGATCGTGCCGGTGTTGCTCATCGTCACCCTGGCGACCTTTGGCCTGCGCTTCCTGATGCCGGGGGATCCGGCGATCGTCATTGCCGGCGTGGATGCACTTCCCGGCGAGGTCGAGCAGATTCGCCAGGACCTCGATCTTGACCGGCCGGTCACCCAGCAGGCCATTCGCTGGTACTCAAATCTGCTGCACGGCGACCTCGGCAAATCCCTGCTTCTGAACCGCCCGGTGGCGCAGCTCTTCGCCGAGCGCATAGGCATCACGTTGCAGCTTACCCTGCTGTCGATGACTGTGACCATCGTGCTCGCGGTATCGGCTGGGCTTGTTGCCGCGGTGCGTCGCAACAGTTGGGTTGACTGGCTGGTGATGACCGCCGCGCTCGCCGGCGTTTCGCTGCCCAACTTCTGGTTCGGTCTCATCCTTATCTACCTGTTTTCAGTGCGGCTGGGCTGGTTGCCTACCGGCGGATACGAGCCGCTGTCGGCGGGTTTATGGCCCTGGCTAAGTCACATGATCCTGCCGGCGCTCGTGCTGTCGACCCTGCAGATGGGGCTCCTGGCGCGGATCACCCGCTCCAGCGTTCTGGAAGTGCTGCGTCAGGACTACGTGCGCACGGCCAGGGCAAGTGGCATCCGCGAGGGTCTCGTGTACGGAAAGTACGTACTGAAGAACGCGCTCATACCGGTGATCACCGTCATCGGCATCACGTTTGGCCTCTCGCTGGGTGGCGCGGTTGTCGTCGAGCAGGTGTTCTCCGTGCCGGGTATCGGCCGGTTGGTCGTTTCGGCTGTCCAGGGACGCGACTACCCGGTCATCCAGGGTGCGCTGCTCATCACCGCCCTCCTGTTCGTCCTCATCAATCTCGCAGTCGATCTCGTCTACGCCTGGGTCGATCCACGGGTGAAATATGGCCACGACCGTTGACGTCGCGCTCGAGGGCTTCTCGGCACGGCGCGAGAGGTTACTGGTCGCGCGAGTGCGGCGGCTTTTTTCGCACTACTCCTTCGTCGTCGGTTTCACTCTGCTCCTCATCGTCGTGGTTGGGGCAGTCGCGGCGGGCCTGCTGGCGACCCACGCCCCCGATGCCATGAATTTCCGCGAGCGCTTCGTCGCTCCGGGGCCGGGCGGTCTCTTTGGCACCGACGCCTATGGTCGCGACGTCTTTTCGCGCGTGCTCTACGGCGGCCGTATTTCACTGTGGATCGGGTTCGGAGTCGTGCTGCTCAACGCGGTGTTCGGAATCCTGATCGGGTGCCTGGCCGCATATTATCGCCGCCTTGACAATATTCTGATGCGGGTCATGGACGGGCTGATGGCATTTCCGGCCATCCTGCTCGCGATCGCCATCAGCGCGGTGCTCGGCGCTTCCCTGATCAATGTGATCATCGCGCTCACCATCACGTACGTGCCGCGCACGGCGCGTGTCCTGCGCGCCTCGGTCCTGGTGATACGCGAAAGCGAATATGTCGAAGCGGCGCGCGCGGCCGGTGCGAGGGACTGGAGGATATTGGCCTCGCATGTCTTACCGAACTCGCTCGCTCCGTTGCTCGTGCAACTCACGTTCATTTTTGCCTACGCCGTGCTGGCCGAGGCGACGTTGAGCTTCCTGGGCATGGGAGCTCCGCCGCCGACCCCCACATGGGGAAGCATCATCGCGGAAGGCCGTGATGTTCTTGTCGAGGCCCCGTGGATCTGTCTGTTCCCTGGCATCGCGATCTCAATGACCGTGTTGGGGCTCAATCTCGTGGGGGACGGGCTGCGGGATGTTTTGGATCCGCGCCTGAAAGTATTGTCGTGAGAGGCTCAACAGTCGCCAAGCAACGGAAGGAGAGGGAAAATGAAACTGGCACGGATGCTTTCGATCGATGCGGCTGCGGCATGCCGCCACCGCCGATTCCAAGGCGTTGGCCGGCCGCGAAGCGACTTTCAGGGGTTCACGCCGTTCCGCATCCCGTGTGGCAGGAACATCTGGCGTGAGCCCGCCCGCATCCGGCGGGGACATTTGTCATAGGCGTGCGGCGTCGAGGGTGCGTGTAGCCAGGCATGGGGCAGACTAATGAGCGAAGATAGAGATCGGCCGAATATCGTCCTGCTTATGTCGGACCAACATGCCGCCGGGGTCACTGGCTGCTATGGAGACGGCATCGCCGAGACCCCCAATCTCGACCGTCTCGCGGCAAGCGGCGTGGTGTTCGACAGCGCCTATTGTCCCTCGCCAGTCTGCACACCAAGCCGCATGGCCATGCTGACCGGCCGCATGCCATACGATCAGCAGTGCTGGATGCTGAAGGACATACTGCCTTCGGACAATCTGACGTGGATCCATGCACTCGGCGCCGCCGGATACTACAATGTCCACGTCGGTCGAATGCACTCGGTCGGGCCGGACCAGCTCCATGGCTATGCGGTGCGCTATGGTGGCGAAGCCGGCCCGCATTGGTTCGGCGGCAGACGGCAGGATCTCGGTATCCTTGCCGGCGCTCAGGCCCCCGGCTTGGTGAGCATCGTACAATCAGGTCCCGGCCAGTGTGGCTATCAGCTCGTTGACGAATCGAATTGCGCCTTGGCGCTTACCGCGGTCGACCAGCTGGCGGACGAAGGATACGGGCGGTCCGGTAAACCGTTCAGTCTGACCTACGGCACGTCACTGCCCCATTGTCCGTTCGTCGCGCGCGAGGAGGACTATCGCGTGTTCGAGGGACGTGTGCCGCCGCCGAGGCTTGGCAGGGCGAACGACGAGCATCCCTGGATCCGGTGGTGGATTGAGAGGAGCGGGATCGAGAATCCCGATCCGAGGGACGTGCAGCGAGCACGCACCGCTTATTACGGTCTTGTGCGTCGGGCCGACGCCCTTTTTGGCCAGGTGCTCGATGCGCTGCGCCGGCGCGGTCTGTTGGAGAACACGCTCGTCATCTATTGCTCCGACCACGGTGAGCACGTCGGCGAACGCGGCCTGTGGTGGAAATACACGATGTTCGAGGAGTCGGCCAAGGTACCGCTCATCATGTCGTGGCCCGGAGTCATTCCGGCGGGCGAGCGGCGAGCGCAGGTTGTCAACCTGATCGACGTTACGTCGACGCTGGTCGAGGCGGCAGGCGCGCCATCATTGCCGCGATGCCAGGGCCACAGCCTGCTCCCGGTTGCGCGCAATGCCGGGGCACCGTGGATCAACGAGACCTTCAGCGAATACGTCAGCGATGGAGTGCCCGGGTGGGCAGGAGGCCGGAATTGCCAAAACCGGATGATCCGGTCGGGGAATCTCAAGCTCGTCTACTATCACGGCATGCAGCCGACACTGTTCGATCTCGAGGCCGATCCCGACGAACAGCATGACCTGGCTGGAGATCCGGCCTACGCGGATGTCGTGGCCGGGCTCGTTCGCAAGGCCCTGAAGGGCTGGGACCCGGTTGAGATCGAGCGGGTGGCCGACCTCAAAAGGCAAGAAAAAGAAATACTCACGACTTGGGAAAGGGCGACCAATCCACCCACAACACACACCATCACGATCACTGCCGAAGACAGCTGGCTTGCGGCGTGAGGAACCGCCACGGCGTGTCACTCAACTGAATTTGATCAGACCGCGTGGCAAATTGGAGGGACAGGGAAATGAGCGTGGGAAGAATAGGTTCGACCGAAAAGCAGGCGCGGGAGCATGCTGCGGGGCTCGCTTCGTCGTCATCTGGCGGCGGCTTTGCGATGTCGCGGCGCACGATGCTCATGGGTACCGCCGCCCTCATCGGCATGAGGGGCGCAGCCTTCGCCCAGCCGGTGGACGGTGGCGACCTGGTCATCGGCCAGGCAAGCTCACCTGACTTTCTCGATGCAATGGTTAGCACCGCTCAGTCGTCACGCAACATCAACCTGCAAATCTACGAGATGCTGGTCTCGCGCGACGAGCACATCAATCCCAAGCCGGACATCGCCGACAGCTGGACGGAGAGCGACGACGGCCTGACCTATACGTTCAAGCTGCGTCCGGACGTTCGCTTTCACAACGGCAAGGCGATGACCGCCGATGACGTGAAGGCGTCGATCGAGCGTTACGCCCGTATCGGCACCGATCGCGTGTCGCTGCAGAAGATGACGTCGGCCGAGGCGACGGACCCGTCGACCGTGACGGTCAAGCTGTCGGAGCGGCTCCCGAGCTTCATCGAGCAGATCAGTTCGCCCCGCGCCCCGCTGGTGGTCATCCCCGCCGAGGACAAGGATAAAGGCAAAGGAGAGACAAGCAAGATCGGCACCGGTCCCTACCAGTTTGTCGAGTGGGTTCAGGATTCCCACGTCACGCTGAAGCGCTTCGCCGACTACGTGCCGAACCCGAAGTTTGACGGCACCGACGGCCTGACCGGAAAAAAGGTCGCCCACTTTGACACGGTGACGTTCCGCGTGATCCCGGAGGCGGGCGCGCGGGTCTCCGCGCTGGAGACCGGCGAGATCCACATCAGCGAGGATATTCCCCATCAGGCGGCGGTACGCCTCGCCAACAGCGACGTTGTTCGCGTCGCCAAGCTGCTGCCGTGGAGCATGCTGGGCTCCGTCGTCAACTGCGCCAAGTCGCCGACGGACAATCTCGATGTTCGCCGCGCCATCCAGATCGGCATCAATGCCGAGGAGATCATGGCGATTGCCACCGACGGCGTCTACCGGCTCGACTATGGCCTCAACTATCCCGAGAGCCAATACTGGGCCGGCGATGTCGGGCGCGACCTCTACAATCAGGCCAATGTCGACAAGGCCCGCGAGCTGCTCAAGAAGTCGGGCTACGGCGGCGAAGAACTGGTCATTCTGGCGAACTCCCAGTCGGACGAAAACAAGCAGTCGGCCGTGGTGCTGAACCAGCAGCTCGCCGATATCGGTTTCAAGGTCCGGATCGATGCACCTGACTTCCCGACCGGTCAGGCTCGCCGTAAGGACCCGAAAGCCTGGAACATCTTCATGAACGGGTGGGGTCTGGCGCCGTGGCTGGGGCCGTACGGGATAGTGAGTTTCTGGACCGGCGGCGACGCTTGGCAGAACCATCCTGACCAGCAGCTCGAGGATCTGGCCACCAAACTGAGCACGTCGCCGAAGTTGGAAGACCGCGTCAAGGCCGCCGCCGATTTCCAGAGCCGCCTCTACGACCAGGTCTACTGGCTGCGCTACGGCGACGACGGCATCGAGCAGGCCGTTCGCAGCGACGTTCAAGGGTTCACGCCGTTCCGCATCCCGCGGGCATGGAATATCTGGCGCTCGGCCTGAGCCCCGCGCGCGTCAGGCAGGGGCGAGTGTGCTGATGCCCGCTTCCACCGCTCCCCTGCTTGAGGTTCGCGACCTCACGGTCGCCTTCGGCAGCGGCGCGAGCGCCTCGGTCGTCGTCGACCAGGTCGGGTTCGACCTTGCCGAAGGCGAGGTAGTCGGCATCGTCGGGGAGTCGGGTTCCGGCAAGAGCGTGACGGCCCTGGCGATCCTCAGGCTTATCCCGAGTCCGCCAGGACATATCCTCTCCGGCAGCATCCGCTTTGCCGGGGAGGACCTTATGACGAAGACCCGGGCCCAGATGCTTCGCACCAGGGGCCGGGACATCGCTATGATTTTTCAGGAGCCGATGTCGTCGCTCAACCCGGTCTTTACGGTCGGCCAGCAGATTGGCCAGATCGTGCGAATCCACCAGGGCCTGGACGCGAGTAAGGCTCGCCAGCGCGCCCTCGAGATGCTCCAGCAGGTTGGCATTCCTTCCCCCGAGCGGCGCATCGATCAATACCCGCATGAAATGTCCGGTGGTATGCGCCAGCGTGTCATGATCGCCATGGCGCTCAGTTGCAATCCGCGCTTGCTGCTCGCCGACGAGCCGACCACCGCGCTCGACGTCACCGTGCAGGCCCAGATCCTTGACCTGCTGAAGACGCTGCAGGCCAGGCGAGGCACGGGAGTCGTCTTTATCACCCATGATCTCGGAATCATTTCCGAGTTCGCCGACCGGGTCGTGGTCATGTACGCCGGCAGGGTGGTGGAGACCGCGCCCGCGGACCGTATCTTTTCGGCGCCGGCGCATCCCTATACCGAGGGATTGCTGAAAAGCCGTCCGGGTCTTGATGGGACCCAGCGTCGCCTGCCGGTGATCAAGGGGTCGGTCCCTCGACCCGGGGCATGGCCCAAGGGATGCCGTTTTGCCCCGCGCTGTGCCTATGCGCGCCCGGCCTGTGAGACGGCGATCCCGCCGTCCGTAGCGGTTGCGCCCGGACAAACGGCAGCCTGTATCCGGCACACTGACTATCAGTTCGTCGGTGTGTCTTGAACGGCGGCAGCGACCCCCGCACCACGCCGTTTGCCGCGCCATTGGTCTCGGTGCGCGGATTGACCAAGGTCTTTCCCGTCAGGCGGCGCTTCCTCGGCTTCGGCCGCCGCGAATCCGTGCACGCCGTCGACGGGATCAATTTCGACGTGGCGGCGGGCGAGACGTTGAGTCTCGTGGGGGAGAGCGGCTGCGGAAAATCGACAACCGCGCGCGTGGTGCTGCGGCTGATTGAACCGACAGCCGGCTCGATCGTCTTCGACGGACGCGAACTGACCGGGCTTTCCGGTGAAGAGATGCGTGGCGCGCGCCGGGATATGCAGATCGTCTTTCAGGACCCGTACGGCTCGCTCGACCCGCGTAAGAGCGTGGGTCAACTGGTTGGCGAACCGCTGCTGGCGCACGGGGTCGGCACCAGGGCGTCGCGTCGGCAACGGGTTGCCGAACTTCTGGAAAAGGTCGGCCTGCCGACGGCCTTTGCGGCGCGCTACCCGCATGAATTTTCGGGTGGGCAGCGACAGCGCCTCGGCATCGCCCGCGCCCTGGCGCTCAACCCGCGGTTCATCGTCTGTGATGAGCCCGTGTCGGCGCTCGACGTTTCCATTCAGGCCCAGGTCATCAACCTCCTTCAGGACCTTCAGGAGGAACTGGGGCTGACGTACCTGTTCATCTCCCACGATCTCAGCGTCGTCCACCACATCTCGACCCGTGTCGCGGTCATGTATCTCGGGCGTATCGTGGAACTGGCCGATCGTGACGGCCTCTACCGACAGCCGCTGCATCCTTACTCCCAGGTGCTGCTATCCTCCGTCGCGGGTACCGGAACCGGTCGGCGGTTCGTCCCGAAGGGCGAGGTACCCAATCCGATTCACCCGCCGTCGGGGTGTCACTTCCACCCGCGGTGTCCCTTCGCTGAAGCGCGGTGCCGCACGGATGTGCCGGCGCTCCGCCGCGTGGCAGAAAGCCGCGACGTCGCCTGTCATCTCGTCGAGGCGGCCACCGGTGAGGATGACAGGCCGCACGGGCCATCCATCCGCGATCTTCCCGGGGAACCGGTCCCGGTGACGGCATCCACTTAGCAGACCAGGAGCAATCGGTGTCGAATACGCCAAACTTCGTTCTCATTTTCACCGATCAGCAGCGGGCCGATACGCTCGCCTGCTACGGCAACGTCTTTACCGAGACCGGAGGCGTGGACAGGATTGCCGCCGAAGGTGCGCGCTTCACCCACGCCTTCACGCCGTGGCCGGTCTGCACCCCGGCGCGGGCTAGCGTCTGGACCGGCACCTATCCGCACAAGCACGGCGTCATCGATAATGTCTATGATATCGATAATGCCTTCCAGAGCGTGTCGCGGATCACGCGCACGATTTTCGATGTGCTCAAGGCCGGCGGCTACCACACCACCCATATCGGCAAATGGCATCTGGGCGAGAAGCAGCCGCCCTTCTTCGATGATTACATCGTGAGCTTCAATTCCCGCATGCCACACTGGACGGGGGGCCACGAAGGCGAATATCGACCGACGGTGCAGACCGACCGCTGCATCGATTTCCTCCGAGAGCGCAAGGACAACGACCAGCCCTTCATCTGCGTGCAGGGCTACTACCCCCCTCACAACCCGTTCACCGCGCCCAAGCAATTCTACGAGCCCTACCGCGGCAAGGGGGTGCCTTTCGCCGGCTACTATGCCGCGGTGAGCGCGCTCGCCGAAGATACCGGTCGCATTCTCGACGTGCTGGATGAGACCGGCCTCGCCGACAACACCGTCGTCATCTATTTCTCCGACCACGGTGAGACGTTCCGCTACCGGCAGGACGGCGAGCACAAGTTCGTCTGCCACGACGACTCCATCCACGTGCCGCTCTTGATCCGCTGGCCCGGCTGGATCAAGCCGGGCACCGTCATCGACCAGCCGGTGAGCCTCCTCGACCTGATGCCGACGATCCTCGAAATGGCCGACCTCGGTGTCCCCGACGGGCTGCATGGGCGCAGCCTGCTGCCGCTTCTCAACGGCAACGCAGCCGGCTGGCGAGACTCCACCTACGTTGAGACGATCACCTTCCGGCGTCAGATGGAGCAGCGTTGTCTGAGGACGGACCGCTGGAAGCTGATCGCCGACGCGGGCAGCGAGCACGAGTTCTACGATCTCGATTGGGATCCTGAAGAAGAATGGAACGTCTTCGTCACGCCGCGTTCCGACCCGGTGGGGATGTTCAAGCACGTGCGCAGCTACGCTGCGGAGATAGCAGCCATGGCCAAGCGGATGCGGGATCGGGCCACGCCCCTCGCGGACGCCCGCGGTGTCGAGCTTGCCGACATGGTGCTCGCCGCCGTCAAGGATCGGCTGCCGCAGCCGGCGTCCTGACGTGGGCGCATTGACCGCCGAACCGGTCCCGGTGACGGCATCCACTTAACAGGCCAGGAGCAATCAGTGTCGAATACGCCAAACTTCGTCATCCTTTTTCCCGATCAGCAGCGGGCCGACACGCTCGCCTGCTACGGCAACGTCTTTACCGAGACCGGGGGCGTTGACCGGCTTGCCGCCGAAGGTGCGCGCTTCACTCGCGCCTTCACGCCGTGGCCGGTCTGCACCCCGGCGCGGGCCAGCGTCTGGACCGGCACCTATCCGCACAAGCACGGCGTCATCGATAATGTTTACGGCGTCGACAATGCATTCCAGTCCGTGTCGCGGGTCAAGCAGACCGTTTTCGACCTGCTCAAGGGCAACGGCTATCACACCGCCCATTTTGGCAAATGGCATCTGGGCGAGAAGCAGCCGCCCTTCTTCGATGATTACATCGTGAGCTTCAATTCCCGCGTGTCGCACTGGATGGACGGCCACAAAGGCGAATATCGCCCGACGGTGCAGACCGACCGTTGCATCGATTTCCTCCGAGAGCGCAAGGACAACGACCAGCCCTTCATCTTTGTGCAGGGTTATTATCCGCCTCACGATCCCTTTACCGCGCCCAAGCGATTCTACGAGCCCTACCGCGGCAAGGGGGTGCCTTTCGCCGGCTACTATGCCGCGGTGAGCGCGCTCGCCGAAGATACCGGTCGCATTCTCGACGTGCTGGATGAGACCGGCCTCGCCGACAACACCGTCGTCATCTATTTCTCCGACCACGGTGAGACGTTCCGCTACCGGCAGGACGGCGAGCACAAGTTCGTCTGCCACGACAACTCCATCCACGTGCCGCTCTTGATCCGCTGGCCCGGCTGGATCAAGCCGGGCACCGTCATCGACCAGCCGGTGAGCCTCCTCGACCTGATGCCGACGATCCTCGAAATGGCCGACCTCGGTGTCCCCGACGGGCTGCATGGGCGCAGCCTGCTGCCGCTTCTCAACGGCAACGCAGCCGGCTGGCGAGACTCCACCTACGTTGAGACGATCACCTTCCGGCGTCAGATGGAGCAGCGTTGTCTGAGGACGGACCGCTGGAAGCTGATCGCCGACGCGGGCAGCGAGCACGAGTTCTACGATCTCGATTGGGATCCTGAAGAAGAATGGAACGTCTTCGTCACGCCGCGTTCCGACCCGGTGGGGATGTTCAAGCACGTGCGCAGCTACGCTGCGGAGATAGCAGCCATGGCCAAGCGGATGCGGGATCGGGCCACGCCCCTCGCGGACGCCCGCGGTGTCGAGCTTGCCGACATGGTGCTCGCCGCCGTCAAGGATCGGCTGCCGCAGCCGGCGTCCTGACATCACGGCAGGGAAAGTCCACGTGTCGAATCCGCTAACGGCGCTCGTCATTGGCGCCGGCTACGCCGGCGAGGGGCAGACGCTGGCGCTGCGTCGCGCCGGTGTGCAGGTGCTGGCGATGGTCGGCCGGACCAAAGGAGCCCTCCGCACGGCCGCCGAGCGGCTGGAGATTCCCCGGCACGGCACGGACTGGCGAAGCATGATCGCAGACCTCAGACCGGACATCGTCGCGGTCTGCACGCCGGGTGGCACCCATGTGGAGCACTGCCTTGGTGCAATTGACGCTGGATGTCACGTGCTGTGTGAGAAGCCGTTGGCCACCACGGCGGGGCAGGCCCGGACAATCTACCTTGCCGCGCGGGCAAGGGGCGTGCGGACCGCCTATGCCGCGAGCTACCGGTACCAGCCGCAGGTCACCAAGGTGCGGGACCTCGTGCAGGGCGGATCGATGGGCCGGGTGCTGGAGGTCGAATGTGTCTCCCACTACCACTGGCCGAAGACGATGCCGTTCGGATGGCCGCACAGGCTTGACCAGGGCGGCGGCCGGCTAAACAACAATTTCACCCACAAGCTCGCGATTGTGCAGCGGGTGGTTGGGGGCGAGATATTGGAAGCAATGGGAGAGGCGCGCAATGATCTCGGGCGCGCGCCGGTGGCCGGGAGTGTCCATGATTTTCGCGAATACAGAACCTTGGGCGAGGCGCTCGGGGCTGGCGCAGACCATGAATGGGCGGTGGTGGACAGCGACTGGTCGTACACGGTCCTCGTGCGTCTGGGGCCTGTCGGAACCGAACGGGATCGGTCCACCTCCGCCACCTTCCGCCACTCGGCGCTGGCCTTGGGCAAGCTGACCGACTACGTGGCCTTCTACTGCGAGAAAGGGACGATCCACATCGACGGTGCCTACGCGCAGGGTGACATCCACGTCGCGACGGATGGCAAGACGTGGGTCCGGCAGCAGGTGGCCCAAGAGGACGACTCGCCTCTCAGGACCGACGTCGATCCGACCTTCGACAATTGGAACAAACTGGCGCGTGATTTCGTCGACGACATCCGCGGCAGGGGATATTCCGGCTATCCAACCTTCCGCGACGGGTGGATCTACCAGCAGGTCATCGACGTGGCACGCAGCGGCCATGGCTGGACGCCGATCGTGCCGGACTGAATTCACCGGCTACCCCGGGGCGAGACGTACCGCGCCGAGCCCTCCGTGCCCGCGAAGTAATAGCAGTCGGCCGCCGTCTTGGATGTCGGAAAAATGCGGCACTCCGGCCTGCGCCGCGATCTCCGGCCCGGTCGGACCGGGCCTCAACGACCGCGGCGAGTTCCCTGCCAGGGACCTCCGTATTGCCTGGATGTGGCGACCTCCAATGACGCCCGTGCCGATTACTGCTAAACGAGCCATTTTGTCGCCCGCGGCGATCGATTCGACGCTATTCGCCGCGAGCCATGCCGGCGTCCGCCCGCCTGCGGGAGGCGGAGCGGCGCTTTCCGTTCCTGCCGGGCGAGGCACCGGCGACCGTTGCCACGTGGCCGCGCTCGACGCTGCGTTGATCAATGAGGCCGACGAAGTCGACGGCGCGATTCTGGGCAATGATGTGTTCTTTGAGTTCGGCTGAAATAGCCGTGACATCGCCCGAGCGGAAAACGTCGAGCAGACGCTGGTGCTCTTGGACGACTTGGGACATCGATTTTGCCAGGGTCGACAGCCCAACGATGATGGTCAGCTGCCGCGCCAGCATCTCCCATAGATGGGCAAGGACCGGGTTGTCGCTGAACTCCATGAGCTGACGGTGGAAGGCAGCGTCCGCTGTGGCCAGACCATAGGCGTCGCGGCGCACCGTCATCAGTTCCAATTCATCGATGATACGTTGCAGCTGGGCAAGCTCTGCTTCTCCATTTTTGCCGTTGGCCACGGCCCGCTTGACCGCGGTCGTCTCCAACGCGATACGCGCCTCGGTGAGGTTGTCGATCCGCTGACGTGTCACCGGTGTCAGTCGGCTGCCTTTGAACGGCTCGTTGATGACGATCCCCTGACTTTCGAGGATACGCATGGCCTCGCGAATGGGGACGCGGCTTATGCCGAGACGTTCGGCGATGTCGGACTCGACGATCCGGTCGCCCGGCAGGATCGTGCCACGCGCGGCTCCCTCGATAAGCGTCTGAATCACCTTGTCGACCAGCGTCTCATAGCGAAGCGGCTTTAATCCATCGTCGCTGCGCCTCGCCGGAGGAGACGCGGACCACCGGGACGCTTTTCTCTTGGACGTACGACCGCTCATGGCGGAATTCAGGCTCCGTGGGGTCTGGGTGCAGCCGAGGTACGCCGCTACGCTGCGGCCATTTCTCCGGCAGGACGAATGAGGAAGATAAGTACCACTTTGCGATCTTGAATACGATCCTACGACCTCTACCACGAATGCCAGTTTTTTCAATGGCTTGGCCCGACATCCGAGCCATCATCCGGCGTTGCCAAGCCGGCTGTAGAGCCTCGCTTTGGGCTCGAATCGTGCATCCGGATCGAGAGGGTACATCGGGCGCGCGCAGATGGTGTGGCCGAGGCTCTTGAGGTCGGCCGAGGTCGCTCCCGGCGCGTCGACATTGAAGTTCTTTTCCACCCACGCGTCGTACATGTGGAACTCGGTGTGCGGCGATTTCACAACGATGAGGTCAAAGTCGACGGGGTTGCAGCCGTTGGCGTAATACATTGCCCGGTCGAACAGGCTGCAGGCCTTGGAGAAAACGACGACCGTGAAGTTGCCGAACGTCAATACGGCCGTCGGTCCCGCATCAAGCTGCGTTTTCATGTTCTCGAGCCTGGCCCTCCCGTCGGACAGCAGCTTGACCGTCGCTTCGACCGGCATCGGGGTGTAGCGCGCAGGGTCGATCGCTCCGCCGAGCGTCACGTTGATGGTCGCGCCGACGCCGGCCGCATGGGCCGCCGCGGCAGCTGCGGGGTCGACAATCTGCGCCAGCACGCGCCCCGGGTAACCTGCCTCGGCCAGCGCACGAATAATGGCGTTTGAGTCGCCCGACGCGCCGGACGACGTGGCGTCGGCCGCGTCGGTGAATACCAGCGGTCCGTCCATTGTCTTGGCCTGGGCAACGGCGCGGTTGAGCGGAATCAGCTTGCCTTGCATGCGGAAGCGCTGCGGCCAGAACTCATTGGCGAGCCGGATCGCCTCGGCTGCGGCGCCGGCTGGGTCGTCATCGGTCTCCACAATCACCTGGGAACACAGTTCCGGCACGTCGGTGAACGGGTTGCCTATCATAATGCCAGCCGCCAACGCGGTGCCATCGCGTTCGATCCGTTGGCACTCGCGGATCAGATCCCCAAGATAGCCAGTGGCGGTGATCAATTCGTCGCCGCGCACAATTGCGGGAATCGTCACCCGCGCGAACACGGGCTTCACGCCCTCGTCGATGATCCTCAGCAGCAGTTTGCTCGCCCGCACGCCGGTGTCGGCAAAATCGACGTGCGGGTAGGTGTGATAGAGCGTCAGGCCATCGATTTGACGCAGCATGCGATCGGTCAGGATCCCGTGCAGGTCCAACGAGATGACAATGGGCATCGTCGGACCGACCATCGCGCGAATCTTTTCCAGAAGGTAACCCTCGGGGTCAAGTTCGCCGTCGGCCCCCATCGCGCCGTGCAGCGACGCGTAGATGACATCGACGCCGCCCACCGCCTTGCCGACCTCGGTGAGGATCGTCTCGGAGACGCGCTTCCAGCCATCGGCGGACAGAAGCCCGGCTGACCCCGCGCGTGCTTCGATGGTCGGGACGAGTTCAATGTCCGGGCGTTGTTCGAAGACCGACAATGCCCCGCCGATCTCGGTGTTGAGCCCACGGTGACGGAAAATATCCTCACCGTAGTGAATCGTGAAGTTGTCGAACCCGGACGGCAGCGGGTTGAAGGAGGAAATCTCCTGCTTGCAGTCAAGCATGAGAATCCTGGGCATGGGTCGTCCTCCGTTACGGATCCGAGGGCAAAATTGGGCGCCGGATGGCGGGTGCCACCCGGGAACGTCCGAATGCCGGCTCGAGCGGATGTGAAAACGGAGCCGAGGCCGCCGAAATCACCAAGCTGATGTTGTGTCGTATGGTCGTATACGATATTGGGGGTGTCAAGCTATGTCGGAATTGAGCGCTCAGGCTATGCGGCCTTTAGGTGCAACGGGGGTGAAGCCGGCGCGGATCACGCGCATCGTGGCCGTTCCGCTGTTCGGGGACAGCCCGAAAGGGGGGTGGTCGGTGGACATCAACCCCGAGGATTCCGTCCACGCCCTGATCGCGGTGCACACCGACTGCGGCATCACCGGATACGGCAGCGCCTTCACTGACGGGCGCCTGGCCGAGGCCGCTCTTAAGGTGCTGGAACCTTTGTACGCCGGAGAAAACGCGCTCGAGCCGGAGCGGGTCAGCGAAAAGCTTCACCAGAACACCTTCTGGATGGGACGGGGCGGCACGATCACCCATGCCATCGCTGGCATCGACATCGCGCTCTGGGACATTCTCGGCAAGGCCACCGGCCTTTCGGTCGGGCGCCTGGCCGGCGGCCGTTATCGCGACCGCGTAACGCCGTACTGTTCACTTCTCATGGATGAGCCGTCGATCGTGGGCGACTCGATCGCCCAGTACCGGGACAAGGGTTTCAAGGCGTTCAAGATCGGCTGGGGACCGTTTGGCCGGCGCGACGACGCGCGGCTGGATGAGGCAATCATAAGGGCCGCAATGGACGCGCTTCCAGCCGGCGGGAGGCTGTTTGTCGACGCCGGCGCGAGCGATGCCTATTGGCCGAATGGGCTAAAATGGGCGCTGCGAACCGCCGACATGCTAAACGAACACGGCGTCGAATGGTTCGAAGAGCCGGTGAAGCCCGATGCCCTGGACGACTTCGTCACGCTGCGCCGCCAGAGCCGGATCCTGATCGCCGGAGGCGAGGTCCTGACGCGCCGGCAGTCGTATATTCCGTTCCTTGTCGCCGGGGCCTTTGACATCGTCCAGCCGGACGTCACCAAGGTCGGGGGGCTGAGCGAACAGCGTCGGATCGCGTGGATGGCTCAGGACCTGGGCATTCGCTATGTCGGACATGGCTGGAATACCGCACTCGGCCTTGGCGCGGATTTGCAACTGGCGGCGGCGCTCCCTAACGTCGATCTGGTCGAGTACATCGGCGGCAGCGCGTACGTGGACAACATCCTGTGCCAGCCGTTTGCCCTGGACGCTGACGGCATGCTCACGATTCCGGACTCTCCCGGCCTCGGTGTTGCCCTCGAACAGGACAAGGTTGCCCGATACGCGCCGAAGGGCCGTTCGCTGTTCGAGCAGTAAGAGTGGTGCAGCAAAAACCGCTACCTCTCTTTGCTGCCCCGCTCATGGGCACCCGTCGGTGACTGCCAACAGCATCCTTTCAGAAAGAGGGCATCTTCTCAACGGCTGTCCCATTGCAGGCGTGCTTTTTTGAACCAACAGAAGAAGCTCGGTTACAATGAATGAGTTCTTTCAGGGGCACTGAAGGAGCGCGGCTGCTTTCGGAACGCGCATGATCCCCGACTCCCCGGAGGGGGTCTGTCCCGTGCCGCCGTGCACTGGTCGTAGGTCACGACGATCACTGGCGTTGGCGGACTGGTCGGGGCGGGGAAGCTCATGTAGGCGAGGACCTCGGTCTCCGCCTCATCCCGCGGCGGACCATGAACTCGATGGGGCGTGACGGCTGCCAACATCGTGGCCGACGCCAGACCAGCCGGACTCCATGGTGGTGTCGGAAATAATTATTGAGGGCGGTCCAGGATGGCCCAAAATACCTTCCGAAGCTGACCATTGCCGGGTTGCTCGGCCATGCCCCCGGCTGCGCGGAGCTGGTCGAGTGTAAGACGGTTCGTTGGAGGCTGGCTGGCCACTTTCCTTGGGCTCTTGGCGGGATTGGCCGCAATGATGGGCGCTCGGCGGGCGTGGCCGAGGGTCGCGTGCACGCGTCGAACTTGACAATAGCTGGGCAAGCCCCTGGTTGCGGACCTGATCCGCTCGATCAGCGCTGTCTCTGCATGGCGCGTGTTGGGGTCGTCGGGGTCGATACCCTGGGCAGTTGCCAACTCGGTCCAGGTCGAGGCGTTTAGGACGACCAGAGCCGCGACGAAGGGCAGGCTGTTTCCGATCATGATTGCATGCTCGAAAAGAGGATCGTTCGCGATTCTCAATTCGATCTCTGATCGAGAAAATTCTTCGCCGGTCGCCGTGACAATGACATCGTGACCAGGGCCAACAACCATCACGCTGGCTGGGGTCGAAGTTGCTGCGTGCGGTCCGCCGTTCATCGGTATCCCGGTCAACCCGCCGTTCGACGCTTCATCGTTGCCGACCTTGTCGGCGATCGAGGGCGGGGTCGTCCGCGCTTCGTCACGCTGCACCGGCCGGGGCGTGTCGACGCACGACACGGCTGGGCTGGTTACGGCGGGCCTTGCTCGGTCGCTCGACGCTTCATCGCCGCCGACCTTGTCGGCGATCGGGGGCCGGGTCATCCCGGCTGCATTGCCCTGCATCGGCCGGGGCGCGTCGACGTACGACACGGCTGAGATGGCTACGACAGGCTCGGCCGGGCTGTTCGACGCTTCATCGCCGCCGACGTTGTCGGCGATTGACGGCGGGGTCGTCCGGGCTTCGTCACGCTGCACCGGGACGGGCGCGTCGACGTACGACACGGCCGGGCCGATCAAGGCCGGCTCAGACGGGCCCTTCGGCGCTTCATTGTCGCCCACCGTGTCGGCGACCAGCGGCCGGGTCATCCCGTCTGCATTGCCCTGCGCGTCGACGTACGACACGGCTGAGATGGCTACGACAGGCTCGGCCGGGCCGTTCGACACTTCATCGCCGGCGACCTTGTCGGCGATCGACGGCGGGGTCGTCCGGGCTTCGTCACTCTGCACCGCCCGGGGCGTGTCGACGGACGACACGGCTGGGATGGCTACGACAGGCTCGGCCGGGCTGTTCGGCGCTTCATCGCCGGCGACCTTGTCGGCGATCGACGGCCCCGTGATCCCGGCTTCCCCACCCTGCACCGGCCGGGGCGTGTCGACGTAGGCCATGCCCGGGTTGGTCACGAGCAGCCTTAGACCGGCCGTTCGATGCTTCATCGCCTGCGACCTTGTCGGCGATCGACGGCCCCGTGATCCCGGCTTCCCCATCCTGCATCGGCTGGGGCGCGTCGACGGACGACACGGCTGAGATGGCTACGACAGGCTCGGCCGGGCCGTTCGGCGCTTCATCGCCGCCGACCTTGTCGGCGATCAACGGCGGGGTCGTCTGGGCTTCGTCACGTTGCACCGGCCGGGGCGTCTCGACGTACGACACCGTCGGGTTGGCTACGACAGGCTCAGCCGGGCCGCTCGACGCTTCATCGCCGCCAACCTTGCCGGCGATCGACGGCCGGGTCATCCCGGCTTCGTCACGCTGCACCGGCCCGGGCGCGTCGACGTACGACACGGCCGGGCTGGTCAAGGCGGGCTCAGACCGACCCTTCGGCGCTTCGCCACGGCCGACCTTGTCGGCGACCAACAGCCGGGCCATCCCCACTTCCTCGCCCTGCACCGGCCGGGGCGTGTCGACGTAGGACATGCCCGGGTTGGTCAACGCGGGCTTGGCCTCTCCCTTGCGGGCGAGCAGTCCGGGGTGAAGGCTGGCGAATTTGGCGGGCATCAGCGGCCTACTTGTACTTGCCGGGATTTTGTTCGTGTGCGATGCCGCGGCGGCGGCTGAAAATAGCCAGCGGCCGGCGACGCTCCTCCAAGCCAGCCGGCGGGCCCTTGTCGACCTTACGCCGTTCCACCCCATCCCATGGCTCGTCGTCCGAGGCGGTGGAAGACCTGTCACCGGTGGTGTCGGCCAGATGCATCGTCCACGCCTCGGCTTCGGGCACGGCCGCAGGCATGCTCGGTGTCAAGTGGGGCTCGCGCGACGCTTCGGGAACGTCGTCCAGGGCGGGCGCTGCTGCCGCGCTGGAGGCGCCAATCGGGGTCAGCAATTCGGTCTCGAACGCCGGGCGTATCAGCGTGGCCGCGTCGGCGCGTACGCGCCGGAGCCGGTCCGCCAGGTAGACCCAAAGGGCGGCAACCTCTTTGGCGGAGGGCGAGCCGCGGTCGACCTCGCCGACCGTGCGGCCGTCGATCATGCTGGCAGCGAAATCAACGCGGTGGTGCAACGTCACCGGGGCGACGGTGCCGTGCTGCGACAGGGCCACCGCGGTCTCGCTGGTGATGCGCGTGCGCGGGGTGGCGGCGTTGACGATGAACGCAAGCGGCTTGCGCTGTTGCTCGACGATGTCGACTGTGGCGCCGACGGCGCGGAGGTCATGCGGGCTCGGCCGCGTCGGGATGACCACCAGGTCGGCGTGGGTGATGACCTCCGCGATAGAGGTCGTGGCAGCCGGCGGCGTGTCGATGACGATGAGCCTGAATCCGCCGTCGCGCAAAGCCTTGATGTCGCGGCCGAGGTCGGACACGGACACCTGCGCAAACGCCGGCACCGCAGAGGCGCGCGTATTCCACCAACTGGCCAGGCTGCCTTGCGGGTCCGTGTCGATCAGAGCGACGGGGCCGGCACCGGACAACTCAGCCTCAACGGCGATATGCCCGGCCAGCGTCGTCTTGCCGGAGCCGCCCTTTCTGCGAGGCGAGGACGACGACTGGTGCATGATCCGACATCCGATTCTCCCTTGGACAGCCCGCCTGTGCTTGCCCTTGCAGAATGACGCCTTCCAGGCTGCCGTAGAACAACGTCTCCCGACTGCGGTCAGGCGGGCGCCCGTTCCGCTACCGACCTCGACCCGTATGGCCGTTGCAACCGACTGTGTGACGCCTTACGCCGCGTGCATCGCTCGAACGCCCCGGCAGGAGACCACATTTCTGTTGCGCTTGGCCTAAGGCGATAGGTCAGATTCAAACCGAGATTTCGTGAAATCAGCGCACTACACGCGTAAAATGGCCGGGTGCGGCGGTTCGCGGTCTTTGCATTCAATGCACTGCGCTCGCCCTGTCACACTACCCGTCAAGTGAACTTGCAGCCCCGATCGATGATGGTTAACTCGTCGAGAGGCCGCACCGCTGCCGTTGGCGGCGTGGCGATAGCGTGAGGTGCAGAAATGCCCTCCGACGGGACGTCATTCGCTGCGATATGTGCCGAGATTCGTCCTTGTCTGTGCACCGGCACTCCCGCCGGGGCTATTTGCAATGCGGCGATGATTGAGGCAGCTGGGTCGACTTGGAACGGGGCATCTTCTCCCTCGGCCTGCAATTGGCGCGAAAGAAGGAAGCGTCAGCGCATGTATGGTCACCAGCAAATGCTTCTGGCGCCCGTCTCCGGATGAGGTCAGTTACCACCTTGGAAGCCGGGAGGCATGCTCGCCCCCGTGAAGGATGCCCCCGCGTCCGTCACGTCTGCGAGCGTCGCCAGTCTCAAGTTGGCACCTGAGAAGTCGGCGGCGGTGAGATCGGCACCTCGCAGATCGGCCTTGGTAAAGTCGGCTCCGCGCGCGGTCGCGTGCGCCATCTTCGTCTCGGTCAGGCTGGCGTTGGTGAACATCCCCTGATCAAGATTTGCGCCTTCCAGCGACGCTCGCGCGAACTGCGTGTCCTGAAACAGCGCGTCGGTGCAATTGGCGTCGGTGAAATCGGCATTGGAAAGTCGTGCGAAACGAAAGTCGGCGTCGACCGCGATCAAGCCTTCTGCCTTGACCAGGATCAGCTGCGCGTGGGCGGCCGCAACGTTGGAAAGGTCCGCGCCGGTGAGATCGACGCCATCAAGCTTGGCTTCATAAAGCATGGCACCGCCAAGATCGGCACCGGCAAGATTTGCTCGACGCAAATCGGTCTTGTTGAGGTTGGCCTTGGGCAACTTGGCACCGCGCAGATCGGCACCGGTCAGTAGCGCCCCATGGAGATCGGCGCCGGTCAGGTCAGCGCCGGCGAGGTTGGCGTCCCGAAGGTCGGCCCGCTTCAGCTGGGCCCCGGTCAGGTCACAACCTGGACAATCGTGGATCTTTTTTGCGAGCAACTGCACCGGCGTCGGTTCCGGCGGATGCAGGGTAGCCATCCGGAGTTTCGGATTTGCGATCGGATCGAGCAAGATCTCCTGATACCGCGTCTCGCTGACGAAGTATCCGACGGTCGCCGTCCCCGTAAATGGGTCGATCGCGGTTTGACCAGGCTTGCGAAAAAAATTCACATCGAGCGTGCGGCGCACGCCAGCGTCAGGATCGTCTCGGGTGCAATGTTGTTTGATGAAGAGACCGTGATAGTCGGTTTCTCCCTCGGCCTTAGGCAAGTCCTCGCACGTCCACCCCTTTTCTCCGAAGCGCGCACGGAGCGCGCCGGCGAGGTTGTAACCGCGCTCGCGGGTTTGCGGTGAAGTCCGGGGGTCGGAGACCACCCGGATGCCAACCAGGAAACCGTTATCGTCAAACAGACCGGAGACAATCAGCGGAATTTGGAATTCGCTGGTTCCTTGGGGCACATAGCCGCCCTGGTTGGTAGGGTCCATGGCCTTGACGACATATTCTTCCTCATCGTCGTACCGGAAATATACCTCGTGCAGCCCGGTCGCCGCCTCGGCGGGACATTTCGACCATTCGGTCCAGCCGGACAGCAGTAACGACGGCGGCCCCCCATTCGTCCCGCACGCATAATCGTTGTACGCCTCGACGGGAAGCTCGCGTGCATGCTTGCCAAGTTGAAGATCCCATACGGTCTGGTGCTCGGCCGCCCAGACATTTGCGCTCATGAACAGGAACGCCGGAATTGCCAGGATGGCACCTGCCCGCTTCATTGGCCTGGACTCCCTGGTGGAAAAAAGCAAAAGGCCGGGCGCATGGGCCCGGCCTTCGTCGTTCTTGCCTGTTGTCGCTCCGCTAAAGCGAGAACACGTACAGCGTCGCGCCGTTGGTCATGTTGGCCAGTTCCGGGTGTTGGGAGGAAAGGCCCGAACCCGGGTTGGCGCCGGCAATGATGGCAATGTACTGCTTGCCGTCCACGCCGTAGCTGATGAACGCGCCCTTGATCGCCGAGCCGGTGTTGAAGTGCCACAGTTCTTTCAGCGTTTGATCGTCCAGCGCGACAACGCGACCGTCGAGGAAGCCGGTGAAGAGGACCCCGCCGGCGGTGTCGAGGGCACTGGATTGAGCCTCGTACGGGTAGTGCACCCGCGCCAGGATCTTGTTGGTGGTGACGTCGGCCGCAGTCACGAGGCCGGTCGGCTCAACGTACTTGGTCGGACCGGCGCCACGGATGCCGCCGCCCTTCTTCGGGTCTATCAGGCCGCCACCGCCTTCGATGGGGAAGGATTCCTTGGCTTCCTTATCGAAGCATCCGTCAAGGCTGGCCTGGTAGGTGATGTGCGTCGTCGGATTATAGGACGGAGGCTGCCACCTGAGGCCGCCGTGGGTGGTCGGGCAGGCTTGCATGACACCCTTGCCGCGCAGGAACCGCGTCTCCGGAATGTACGTCTGTAAAGCCAGATTGGGGTCGTACTCGACTGGCTTGCCGGTCTTGGCGTCGATACCCGCCGTCCAGTTCACCTTGTCGACGTATTGGGTCGAATCCATGTAGGTGCCGGTGCTGGCGTCAATCCGATAGTGGAAGCCGTTGCGGCCCCAGTGATCGAGGATCGTGCGGTCCTGGCCGTCGGTGTTGAGATGAATGATCTGGTGAACGCCGGATTCATCGTAGTCCCAACCGCCATTTGGCAGGTATTGGAAGTGCCACTTGATGGAGCCGTCGTCGACGTTGATGGCCAGGATCGAGTCCGAGTAGAGATTGTCGCCCGGCCGGTATTCCACGTCATACATCGGCTCGGCGTTGCCTGTGCCCCAGTAGGTCAGCTTGGTGTCGGGGTCGTAGGTCCCGGTGATCCAGAGGGCAGCACCGCCGACCTTCCATGCATCGTTGGTGTCTTTCCAGGTCTCATGCCCAGGCTCTCCTGGACCGGGCACCGTGAAGGTGCGCCAGATCGGCTTTCCCGTCGCGGCGTCGACCGCCTCCAGCCATCCTCTGGTCAGGCTGTCGCCATTGCTCTGGCCAACCAGAATCTTGCCGTCGACGGGAAGCGGGGACGCAGTGAAGTTCTCCGCCGCCATGTTGACGTCGGAGACGCCGTTCCAGGCGACCCTCGCGATCTGTTGATCCCAGGCAAACTCGCCGGTGTCGGTGTCGATCGCAACGACGCGGCCGTCAGTCAGGTTCTGATAGATGTTGTGGCCGTATATGGCGACGCCACGGGTACGCTGGCTCTCGTCTTTGGAGACGCCGGCGTCGGCCTTCCAAAGAACCTCACCGTTGTCCCCGCTGGTGACGTCGAGCTTGTAAAAACCACCGTTGCCATCGTCCAGATACATCATTCCGTCCGCGACGATGGGGTGATTCATAAGGTTCGCGGCGTTACGGCCGCTGAGCGCCGAGCCAAGCGGCACAGTGAATGCAACGTGCAGGTTCTTCACGTTGTCGCGCGTTATCCCGTCCAATGCGGAAAAGCTGTCACCGGCATAGTCCTGCATGGGCAGGAGCCAGTTCTGCGGTTCAGAATCGGCGTTCACGAGTCGCTGCGCCGTCACGTCGGCCGCGAGCGCTGGCCAGGCCAACAATGTAGCCATGGCACCGCTCAGAATCGTCGACGTCGCCAAGTATTTGCTTAGCGCGTTCAAGGTCATACCGTACTTCCTCCCGTCGGAACCTCTCACTGAAACATCGGACAATACCGCTGCCTGTTGTCGGTAAACAACGCTTTTCTTCGGTGGGTGCGGTGATCGACAAAACGCCGCATCCCCGACGCCAGGCGCGAGTACGCGAAACGCTTGTTCTCGGCTCACTCGGAGCGAACGCTCATTCCGGAGGCAATTGGTATCTTGGGGCGGGAAGATCGGACGAAACCGCTCGCCACGGCGTGAGACAGGAAACGGCCGGCGGATCAGGTCTGGTTTGTCGATCGCGCTATTTGCCGTCAGTCGCGGCGACACGACGGTTGTACGCTTTGATGGCAAAAAACGACCATATGATCGCGGCGAAGTATCCGACCTTCCACGCAACAATGACTGCGAGGAGTTCCGCCGAACAAGCCGGCGGCGAAAATGGCGGCGAATAGAACCACAGCGCCGACTTTGCTCGCATAGAACAGTCCAAGCGGCCCGGCCAACACCGACAGAAGAATCGCCAGCGCAAGCCTCTTGCGTCCCGCGTCCCAATGGAAGGCAAAGGGCGCACCGGAGTTCACATCGTACGATGCAGCACCGCTATCGCTGGCGGGCGCTGTCCAATCCGTGCCCGATGCGCGTACAAAAGCCGGCGCGTTCTGGCGATTGAGTTCGGCGAGGTTCGCATCGCGAACCGCCTTGCCGGCATTGTACGAGTTCCAATCCGTGTAAGCGCCAGGCGCCTGTCCGGAAAGCCCGCCACGCCAGGATTCACTGTCGCTCATGAGAACCCCCGTTTCCCGATGACAGCATATTCCACGGCACCCTCAACGACAAGTGGAGGAGCGTTGGTGCTCCCCATCTCGGGCCTTGGGTCAAAGGGGAATGTCACAGACTGTCTATCCTGGTCCCGCGCGCTCAGCAGATGCGCGGCAGTTGCTCGCCGACGAGCATGTCGACGATGCGGCTGCCACCAAAAGTCGTGTTCATTGTCACACGCCCCGGGCGCCCGGCCGTAACGGCGCCGATATCGCGCGCGTCTCGACCGAGCGGGTGGGCATGCAAGGCGGCCAGGGCGACAGGTGCTTCGGCGGCGGGGACGATGGCGACGACCTTGCCCTCATTGGCCAGGTAAAGCGGATCGAGGCCCAGTATCTCGCAGAAGCCACGCACTGCCTCGCGGATCGGTATGGCAGTCTCGTCGATTTCGATCGACGCCCGAGAGGCTTCGGCGATCTCGTTCAGGACGGTGGCGATGCCGCCTCGCGTCGGGTCGCGAAGGAAGCGTGTGCCGGGAGCGGCGACAAGCAGTGTCGCGATCAGGTCATGAAGGGGGGCGCAATCGCTCTCGATCGGCGTCTCGAGCGCCATGTCGCCGCGGGCCGCCAGAACCGTCGCGCCGTGGTCGCCTAGCAGCCCACTGACCAATACCCGGTCGCCGACCTGCGCGGTGTGGGCGCCGAGGTCGACGCCGGCACGGATTACCCCAATGCCGGTCGTGGTGATGAACATTTTATCGCAGGCGCCCTTGTTCACGACCTTGGTATCGCCAGTGACGATCTGGACTTCGGCGAGCCGCGCATGGGTCGCCATGGAGCGCGCGATCTCGCGCAACTCGGCGAGCGTGACGCCTTCCTCGATGATAACTGCGCAAGACAGGTAAAGCGGTGTCGCGCCACCGACCGCGAGGTCGTTGATCGTCCCGCAAACGGCCAGTTTGCCGATATCGCCGCCCGGGAAGACCAGCGGATCCACAACGAAGCTGTCAGTCGTGAAGGCAAGGCGATCGCCCTTGCGGCCAAGCTCGGCAAGATCGAAGCGGGCCTGATCGTCGAGCGCCGCCAGGAACGGATTGTCGAAGGCGCTGACGAACACGTCATCCACGAGATCGCGCATGGCCCTGCCGCCGCCGCCATGCGCCAGAGTGACGGTGGGCACGTGGACCTTTCCCAGCCGGCGTTGAGGGGGTGGCATCGCAACGGTCATGCCGACACCACCTCGGCATCGGTCACGTCTCTGCGCTTGACGCCGCCGTACTGGAAATATGCCGAACAGGCTCCTTCCGAAGATACCATGAGCGCGCCGAGCGGCCTCTCCGGTGTGCAGGCCGTGCCGAAGACCTTGCACTGCCAGGGCTTGATGATGCCCTTGAGCACCTCGCCGCATTGACACGATTTCGGATCGGCTATCCTTACGTTGGGGACGGCAAATTTTCGTTCTGCATCGAAGCGTTCGTAGGCCGGGCGCATGCGGACGCCGGAGTGGTCAATCGAGCCGAGGCCGCGCCACTCGAAGAACTCACGCAGTTCGTACACCGTGGCGACGGCATTGAGCGCAGCAGCATTGCCGGCTTCCGGCACGATGCGAGCGTACTGGTTCTCGATCTCGCAGCGCCCCTCCTTGATCTGTCTCACCACCATCCAGATCGACTGCAGCACGTCGAGGGGCTCAAAACCGGCGACCGTCATCGGCTTTTTGTAGTAGCGGGCGATGAACTCGTAAGGCGCAGTGCCGATCACCATCGACACGTGACCGGGACCGAGGAAGCCGTCGAGATGCAGATCCGGGCTGTCGAGAATGGCTTTGATCGTGGGTACGATCGTGATGTGGTTGCAGAAGACGGAGAAGTTTTCGATCCCCTCGCGCTCGGCTTGCAATATCGTCAGCGCCGTGGACGGCATGGTGGTTTCGAACCCGATGCCAAAGAAGACAACCTCGCGTCCGGGGTTCTTGCGCGCCATCGCCAGCGCGTCCAAGGGCGAATAGACCATGCGGATGTCGCTGCCGTCAGCCTTGGCCTGGAGGAGGCTCTTGCGCGACCCCGGAACACGCATGGCGTCGCCGAACGTCGTGAAGATCACCCCGGGCTGCTCGGCGATGGCGACACAGTCGTCCACGCGGCCCATCGGCAAAACACAGACCGGACAGCCTGGCCCGTGCACCAGTTCGATGGCGTCGGGCAGCATGCCCTCAATGCCGTAGCGGAAGATCGAATGCGTGTGGCCCCCGCAGACTTCCATGATCTGGAGCGGACGCTGCCTGGCAACCGGAATGTCGGCTATCAGCCGCCCGATTGCGTTGACCAGCACCTTTGCCTTGGCGCGGTCGCGAAATTCATCGACATATTTCACGCGCCGGCCTCCCTCGATGTGGCCGAGCCGCGAGTGTCGGCGAGCAGCGTGTGCACCAGGTCCCACAGGATATGGTAGGCGGTGACGTGACACTCCTGAACGCGGTGGATCGAGTCGGTCGGAACGACCAGGCAGTGGTCGCAGGCACCGCTCCTCTTCATCTTACCGCCATCGCCGCCGGCGAAGCCGATGGTGGCAAGGCCCATCTCTTTTGCCTTCACGAATGCATTGACTAGGTTCGACGAGTTGCCGCTGGTGGAAAAGCCGACCAGGGCATCGCCGGCACGGGCTTGCGCTACCAGCTGGCGCACGAAGATGTGTTCGAAGCCGACGTCGTTGCCGACTGCGGAGACCATGGCGATGTCCGCAACGAGGTTGATCGCTGCGAGCGCCGGCCGGCCGGCGGTGATCGGGTGCACGAATTCCACGGCGACGTGGGAGGCATCGCAACTAGAGCCGCCATTGCCCATGGAGAACAGCCGGCCGCCGCGCTGATAGACCTGCGCCAACGACTTGGCCGCGGCAACCAGAACCGGTGCCTGTTCATCGAAGAAGCGCTCGTTTGTGTCGCGCGAGGCCCGCGCCTTTTCACCGACCGAGTGCAGGAGGGCCGTGTCCACGACAGCCGGGTCCTGATGCTTTCCGTGGAGAAAAGGATAGAGCCCCTGCAGGTGCTCCCGGCTGTCGCTCAAGGCGTTCCTCCCTTCCGGCGTCTATTTGGCGGCCTCGGCCTCGGCCTCGGCCTCGACGGCGGCCGACGCCTGCATGGCTTCCATTTCGGCCTGCATCTCTCCGAGTTCTTCCAGGATGCGCAGCGTGTCAGCGGCCTCTTCAGGATCGATCCGGCTCATGGCAAAGCCAACATGCACGAGCACCCATTCGCCGACACAGGTCTCGACCGGGTGCGCATCATCAACAATGCAGCTGATATTGATCTGCCGCCGCACGCCGCACACATCGACGGTGGCTATCATGTCGGCAACGTCCTCGACGCGAACGATGCGGCCCGGGATGCCAAGGCACATGGCTTCTCCTTTGTCTAACTGTCCAATCGCCTAGTGATGCGACTGGCGGCGCCGATCGCGGCCTGGCCGAGCGCCAGACCACCGTCGCCGGCCGGAACCTGTGCATGCGTCAGCACGGCAAAGCCCCTCTCCCGCAGCAACGCTGTCGTCGCTTCGAGAAGGATGCGGTTGTGGAAACACCCGCCGGAAAGAGCGACCGTATCGAAACGGCCGGTTTCGGCAAGCACGACGGCGGTTTCCGCAAGCGCCGAAGCCAGCCCCCAGTGGAACCGCGCCGCAATCGCCGAAGCCGGCACCCTGTCACCGAGATCACGCAGAAGTGCCCGCCACATTGGTGCGGGGTCCAGTTCGTGGAGTTCGCCTCGCGCCACGAGAGCGAAGGGATAAGCCTCTTCGTGAATTTCGCCGGTTCCCTCCTCCGCCAGCGACTCCAGGCACGCTGCTGCCTCGCCTTCGTAGGTCTGCCGCTCGCGGCAAATGTCGAGCGCGGCAGCGACTGCATCGAACAATCGGCCACATGAAGACGTCGGCGGGGCATTGATCTTGCCCGCCATCATCCGATCGAGGAGTTTGCGCGGCCTGCGTTCGAGATCCGCGTAGATCGGGAGGCCGGCGTGGGCGCCGATCTTGTCCCACCCGACCGTCGTACCCAGGTGCGCATACAGGTTGCGCCATGGCTCGCGCGCGGCGCGGTCTCCACCGAGCATCGGCACGGGCCTTAACCGCGCCAGACGGCGATACTCCGCATAGTCGGCGAGCAGGAACTCGCCGCCCCAAATGGTCCCGTCAATGCCAAAGCCGAGCCCATCGAGCACGACCCCGAGAACGGGCGCGGCGTCGAGCCGCCACCCATTTTCCGCCAGGCAGGCGGCAACGTGCGCGTGGTGGTGCTGGACCTCGATCAGCGGCACGTTCGCCTCAGTCGCCTTCCGGCGTCCCAGGCTGGAGGACAGGTATCCGGGATGGAGGTCGACGACAAAGGCTCTTGGCTGGTGATCGAAGAGACGCTGATAGAGGGCAACGGTCTTGCCGTAATCATCGTATGTGGCGACGTCTTCGAGATCGCCCAGATGCTGCGACAGGATCGCCTCCCCGTCTTTAACGATGCAGAACGCGGATTTCAGGTCTGCGCCCATGGCGACGAGGTCCGGCGCCTCCTCAAAGCCGACAGGCAGCCTCAGCGGCGCCGGTGCGAAGCCGCGCGCCCGGCGAAGCACCCGGCTCCTGTCCGCGATCACCCGCACGACGGAGTCGTCGACGCGATTGGCGATGGCACGATCGTGGACGAGCGCATAGTCGGCGATGCCTCGAAGGCGCTGGAGCGCTTCGTCGTCGGCCGTCACTTGCGGCTCTTCCGAAAGATTGCCGCTGGTCATGACAAGCGGAGAGTCGAACCCCTTCAGCAGCAGGTGGTGCAGCGGCGTCGTCGGCAGCATGAAACCCAGCGTCATCAGGCCTGGCGCGATCGCAGCCGGCAAGTGCTCGCAACCGCTCATGGGCAGAAGCACGATCGGCGCAGCCGCGCTCGTCAGCGCGCGCTCTTCCCCGGCCGAGAATTCGCAATACCGGCGAATGACCCGAAGATCGCGAGCCATCAGCGCGAACGGCTTGGAATCGCGCCGCTTGCGCCGGCGAAGGAAAGCCACCGCATCGGCGTCCGTTGCGTCGCACGCGAGTTGATAGCCGCCGAGGCCCTTGATCGCGACAATGCAGCCGGCGCGGATCAAGCCGGCAGCGCCGGCGATGTCGTCTCCCATGGACGTCGGGAGCGGCGCACCGCCGAGGGCAATCAGCGCAAGCTGCGGACCGCAAATCGGACAGGCGATGGGCTCGGCGTGAAAACGGCGGTTGGCCGGGTCGCTGTATTCACGCGCGCATCCCTTGCACACGGGAAAGGCCGACATGCTCGTGGCAGCGCGGTCGTAGGGGATGTCAGTGACGATCGTCAGCCGCGGTCCGCAATGGGTGCAGTTGGTGAACGCATAGCGATGGCGGCGGTCGGCGGCGTCATCGATTTCCGCGAGGCATTGCGGGCAAACGGCCGCGTCGGGGGCGATCTGGGTATGGGTACGGCCGCCGCCGCTCTCAGCGATGCGGAACGAGTCCGGCAATGCGCCGAGATATGGGCGTCGTTCGATTGTGTCGATACGCGCAAGCGGAGGTGGATCGAGGCGCAAACGCTCGATCAGCGCGTCGATCGCAATCGGGTCGCTGGCCAGCCGCAACAGAACGCCTTCGCCGTCGTTGAGCACCTCGCCGGTGAGCCCCAGCTGATTGGCGAGGCGCCAGACGGTTGGCCGGAATCCGACCCCCTGAACGCGACCGCGCACCCGAAATTCGAATGCCTGTCCAACTTGCTGGTCGACGACGGTCATTTCGAAGCCCGCCAGGTATTACATCTTGAGGTAGCGAGCGAAGTCCTTTGCAGCGACCACCGGGAAGGCGAAAATCCCGAGGACATCAGTGCAACAACCACCATACCGAAGATGGCCCATCCAGTCATGGCTGCAATTCTTCTTTCCGGGAACGCGGCGCTCCGTACCGATAGAAGTCTCGGTCTAGCCGCTCGACTGCCGCTGCAACGCGTCGTCAAGGTCCGCGAAGAACTTGCGGATTCGGTCGGCGTCGGTGCCGAGGTCGTGGGCGGCGTTGCGCGCGGCCGAGCGCATCTCGACCAGGGCACCGTCGCCGTCAGGCTGGACGAGGATGACCACGTCCTGGCGGAAACCGAATGGCAGGGTGACGGCAACCGCTTCGAGACGGCCGGTCTCATCGGCGTCCGAAGGGGCGCGGGCGTCGAGCACGGTCCAGCGGCGCGTATCCACGATATTCCTGGCTTCGTTGAAGACCCGCGCCGTGCTGACTGGATAGTGGCGTGGCACGATGTCCGGGTATGCGCTTTCCTGAAGGGCGACCTGATCCGGGGCTGGATCCACGACAGTTTGATCGTCCGGCGCGTGGTCGGCCAGTGTCTTGATGAAAGGGGGCGGATTCTCCGGATTGGTCGAGATATCCGTCAGGCGGGGGTAGGTCACGATCCGCCATGCTCCGAGGGCTGGAAGTGTCAACACCATCAGTCCAATCAGCAGGCCGCGCACTGCTGCGCCTGCCCCGCGGCGGCCATCGCGCCATATCGCCATGAACGCCGCTACGGCCGCAATCACGGCCAGCGCGGCCAAGACGAAACCGGTGGCGATCACCGCGTAGGTCGGCTCGGCGTCGAGCAGGCGGGCCCGCCGCCCGACGGCCGCGATAATCAGGACAGGTACAGACAGCGCGGCGAGGCCGGAGCTCCAGTCGGCCAGCCGCGACCTCCGTTCGCGAATCGTCATCGTCATCATCGCCATGTCGCGCCTTCGCCCGGCGGCCCGCCGAAAGCTGGCCGCCCTTCGGCTTTATCCCCGACAGAGAATGCTCCACAATAGCGCCAACCGTCACTGCGGCAAAAGTCGAGAGGGCGCGATGGACGACGAAAACGCTGCGAAACCGTCTGAGGCGACCGAATCGGCCGCCGATGTCATCGGCGCCTATCTGCATCCCGGCCGCAACAACGTGATGCTGATCTACATACTTTACCTGCTGGGCCTGGTGCCCGCCTTCGGCGCGGTACCGATCATCGTGGGGTTCGTGATGGCGTTGCTTAACCGGGCGAGCGACGACAAGGTCTGGGCAAGCCACTACGAGTACCAATTCCGCCAAGCGGCCATCGGCCTCCTCTTTGTCGTCATATCGGCGATATTGATCTTCGTTGTGGTCGGCCTGGCGGGGCTGGTGCTGACGGCAGTCTGGTGGATCGTGCGCTCGGTGAAGGGGTTGCAGGCGGCGAGCCGGATGGAACCAATCACCGATCCGAAATCGTACGGCTGGTAAATCCTCGGGTAATTCTTGTCACCTAACATGCTTTCGCCGCATTCAGTCGCAACAGCGGCCCGCGGTGGGCGCATCGGCGTCCCCTTATTTGAGATGCGAGATTTCTCCGTGGCCTTTGTGAAGAATCCGGTCGACCAGGGACCGTTCAAACCGCGCTGCGAACGCGAGCGTGAAGAGGCGCTCGAACAACGCTATCGGCGCCTTGCCATCCCGGAAGTTGTTGCCGCTGCCCGGCAGATGGCCAGCGCGCCGTGGGCTGCGCGGCGAAACGACGACCAGGACAAGCGCTGATTCGCTGACGCGTTGGTCGCCCTGCTTCCCGGAATCCGGCCGGGGCGCTACCGTGACGTTGATGGTCGCCAAACCCCCAGCCGGTTCACAACGGCCAGTCCTCGGTGTGAGCGTGCTCGTCCGGCAGGATGACCGGGCGTTGCTGGTGCGCCGCGCCAAGCCACCGAGACCGGGAGTATGGGCGCTGCCGGGCGGCAAGGTAGAAGCAGGCGAACGGCTGGAGGACGCGGCGGCACGCGAAGTTCGCGAGGAAACCGGACTTGTGGTCGGTTCGCTCAGGCAGATCGATCTGGCCGAGATCATCGAACACGACGATGCGGGCGCGGTCATCGGCCACTATGTCATTGTGGTGTTCGACGGCAGGGTGCTATCGGGCATCCTGAAGGCAGGAGACGATGCCGCCGAGGCGATGTGGGCGTCGGTCACTGATCGCGCCGCCATGACATTGACGGATGACACGGTTCGCGTGCTTGCAGGCCACTCGGAGGAATGAGTGAGTCGACGTATGCGCCTCCACGGTCGATCGGGCGTCTTACTGACGGCCGCTGTGGCCGGGCTTCTTTCCGGACCGCTGGCGCAAGCGCAGGACGCCGCGGCGACGCAGCTGCCTTACGAGGCGGAGATGCTGCGCCTGTCGGAGATCATGGGTGCCCTCCACTACCTGCGGCAGCTCTGCGACAGCGGCCAGCCGGGCGACTGGCGCAACCAGATGCAGGCGCTGATCGACGCTGAACAGCCCGACGCCGTGCGTCGGGCTCGGATGATCGACCGGTTCAACCACGGATATGAAAGCTATCGGTCGGTTTACCGCGACTGCACGCCATCCGCTGAACTGGCGGTCAACAGGTACCTGGACGAAGGGGCCAAGCTCGCGGCGGATGTCGGCGAGCACTACGGCAAACATGACGTTGAATGAAGTGCTAACACAGACCGGTGGATTTCTTAGGGGTTGGTTAACCTTTCCTTCACGATAGGGGTGCGGGCGGTGATACCGCCGTGCTACCGTGTCATCAGTTAACCGTATTCCCTGGGGGCGGGGGGTGGAGACATGACGACAACGACTGCCGCGGAAAACGGCCAGGACGAGGTGTCCATCGCCGAGAAGAAGCGCCTCGCGCTGGCGTACCTCAGCGAAGCATGGGACGGGGCAATGGCAGAGGGGGTCGACCCCGAGATCGTCGCGCATGCGGCGCTGTTCACGGCGCTGGCCGACCTGATTGCGACATATGGCGAAGAAGCGGTCGCGGAACTCACCAAGACGCTGCCGCGCCGTGTCGAGGCGTTGGAGTTCAGCCTCGACCGCCAGGTGCAATAAGACCAGCCCACCGTTGGTGCCGGTAGCGACGACTCGTCTGATCCGGTAAGCTGCCATGGGTCCGGCGTCGATATCCGCGCCGTTGCGTTGGCCGGAGGACAAACCTTGCGGCAAGAGCGCGCCTCGTCAGGCTTGCGGTGGTTCCTGTCTGCAATTTTAGCCGGCATCCTTGCCGTCGGCGCGGGTGTGGTTGCGCCCTCGGCGAAGCCGGTCAAGACCGATCTCACCATCGTCCTGTCGGCTCAAAACGATGGCGCTGCTTCCGTACCGGCGCCGGAGCAAGAGGCACTGCCGCCGGGGATTGCCCAGCCGCCGCCCGGCGAAGTCCCGACTGTCGAATACGATTTCAGCAAATTGCCGATCCCGGTGCGCCGGCTGAGGGAGCAGATCATTGAGGCGGCCTCGACGGGCGACCCGGAGAAGCTGGGGCCGATCATCGAGGCCAACGGCGATGCGCCGATGTTGAGTTTCGACGATGTGCCCGATCCCGTCGAATACCTGAAGTCGCTTTCCGGCGACCCTGGCGGGCGCGAGATCCTCGCCGTGCTGATCGAGGTGCTGGAAGCGGGTTACGTTCACGTCGACGTCGGTACGCCCGACGAGATGTATGTGTGGCCGTATTTTGCCCGCTACCCGCTCGACAAGCTGACACCGCCGCAGCTGGTCGAGCTGTTCAAGCTGGTTTATGCCGGCGACTACGAGGATATGCAGGCCTACGGGCACTACACATGGTACCGTGCCGGCATCTCTCCTGACGGGGTATGGCGGTACTTTCTCGCCGATTAGACGGCCGTCTCAGCCGCTCTGGTAGCGCCACCGCTCCATCCGCGATTCCAACAGACGGAGGCCCTGGGTGACCAATGTGCCCACCGCTGCCAGGATAAACACAACGACAAAATATCGCTCCATCTGGAAGGTATTGCCGTAGAGCGCGAGCAGGCCGCCCAGGCCCCTGACGGCCGTGTAGAGCTCGGCAACGACCGTATTGATCAGCCCGATGGTGGCGCCGAGGCGCAGCCCCACGACAACGAACGGCAATGCGCCCGGCAGGAGAATCTTGCGGAAGACCTGCGCACGGCTGGCGCCGGCCGATCGAGCCATTTCGACCAGTTCGCCATCGGCGTTGAGCACGCCCGCATACGTGTTGACCAGGATTGGCATCACAGTGCCGAGAAAAATCACTGCGATCTTTGCCTGGAACCCCAGACCGAGCAGCACGATGATGAGAGGAATGAAGGCGACCCGCGGGGTCGCCATCAGAGCGTTGACGTAGATCTCCAGGGCGCGGCCGAAGACGCGGAAGCCACCCATCAGCAGACCGACAGGGATCGCCACAACCACGCCAAGCAGATAGCCGACCAGGTAGACCGACAGGGTTTGGCCGATCGAGCGATAGATGGTCCCGTCGGCGAACATTGTCCTGGCCGCGATTGCGGTCTCGAGCGGGTTTGGAATGAACTGGCTGGTAAGTGAGGCCGCCCACCACAACAGAAGGAAGAGACCAAAGGCAACAAGCCGATAGACGGTTATCATAGCGGTTTGATTCATCCTGGGGCGCGCACGGATAGCTGATATCCCCGCCGCTGCGAAGTCTGCCGGCCTGTCGCCGGCGTCGGAGGGCCGCGCGGTCAACGGCGGCCCCCTACTTCATCGAGGTGCTTGAGCAGGTCGCGCGGGTCCTCGTAGACCCGCACGGCCCCGCTGCGCTCCAACTCGTCCTGCCCGTACCCGCCGGAAAGGAGGCCGACGCCCAGCGCTCGACAGCGACGCGCCGCAAGCATGTCCCAGATACTGTCACCTACAACAACCGCGTTTTCGATGGGAACCTCCAGCCGCTCGGCAGCGGCAAGAAACAGGTCGGGGTCGGGCTTGGCGTGCTTGACCTGGTCGCGCGTGACGACCGGCGTCCTCGCGGGATCGACGCCGAGCGCGGCAAGGTTTGGAGCGGCGGTATCCATGCGCGCGCTGGTGGCGATCGCCCACGGAATGCCGCCGTCGGTGAGCGCGGCGAGGAGCGCAGGTGCGCCCGGCAGCGGCCGGATCGTCCCGGCGGAGCGTTGATAGGCCTCGGCGTGCCGCTGGCGAAGACGATCGACCCGGTCCGGGGTAATCGGCAGGTCGGTTTCGTGCAGGAGTTGGTTGGTAAAAAGGCCGCCGCTCATCCCGATCTTGCGATGGATGCGCCACACCGAAAGCTCGATGCCCTCTTCGTCCAGCGCCTCGTGCCAGGCGAGCACATGCTGGTAGACACTGTCGACCAGCGTCCCGTCGAGGTCGAACACAAAGACGGTCTGCATTTCCATGGGACGTCCCGTGGCCAGTTGTGAACCCGGCCTCTTCACAGGTTGTCGGGTATATATGTAAAGGCGCAATCGCAAAAGGCCCGGACGCTGCCACCGGCGACGCTTGTCGCCCTGCGCATGCCTGACTAGGTAAGTCCGGCGGCAATTGGAGGATGACCCAGCATGACTGAGCGCCGGGTTGCCCGGCTGACGCGACGCGGCGTCATCGCGGTGGGCGGCGAGGAAGCGGCACGGTTCCTCAACGATCTTGTCACTGCCGACGTTTCGGTCGTCGCGCCCGGACGGGCGGTTTATGCGGGTCTGCTAACGCCGCAGGGCAAGGTTCTGTTCGATTTCATCGTGTTTCGCGATGGAGAGCGATTCCTGTTCGATCTGGCGCGGGAAAGCGCAGCCGATTTCGCCAAACGTCTGGTTTTCTATCGGCTGAGGGCCAAGGTCACGATCGAGCCCCTGTTGGATGATCGCGAAGTCCTGGCCATCTGGGATGGCGGCGATCCTGACGTTGTCGGTGTGACGGCGCCCGATCCGCGTCTGGCGGCGCTCGGCTGGCGGGCGATCGTACCCGCGGGGGCGCTGTTGCCCGCCGGGTGCGCCGAGGCGACGGTGGCCGAGTACGACGCGCATCGGGTCGCACTCGGCGTCCCCGAAGGCGGTGTCGACTTCGGGTTCGGGGAGGCGTTTCCCCACGACCTCGACATGGACCAGTTGGCGGGCGTCGATTTTACCAAGGGCTGCTACGTCGGCCAGGAAGTGGTGTCGCGGATGGAGCATCGAGGCACGGCGCGTCGCCGCATTGTAATCGTTAACGGTCCGGCGCCGATGCCGCCGGTCGGGACCCCGATCACCGCCGCCGGAAGACCGATCGGACAGATGATGTCGGCGGCAGGGGATACGGGAATCGCGCTCGTCCGTCTCGATCGGGCAAAAGAGGCGATGGACGCATCCCTTGAAATCACGGCGGGCGCATCGGCAATCACCTTGTCGCTGCCAGGGTGGGCGCGGTTCGGCTGGCCGGCGCTGGCGGGCGAAGACTAGGCGGATGCCGGCGTCGACGTCCCCCCCTCCCCGGGTCTGGCAGCGCATGCTCTCCGGGCGGCGACTGGACCTCATGGACCCCTCCCCGCTCGACATCGAGATCGACGACATCGCTCACGGGCTGGCACGCGTGGCCCGCTGGAACGGACAGACGCACGGCATGCACGCGTTCTCAGTCGCCCAGCACACCCTTCTGGTGGAAACGATCGCACTGGAGACCGCGCCGGCGATCGGCGCCGAGGGCCGACTGGCGGTGATGCTGCACGACGCGCCGGAATACGTGATCGGAGACATCATCTCGCCGTTCAAGGCGCTGCTCGGCGGCGAGTACAAGGCAGTGGAAAAACGGCTGCTCGCGGCGATCCATCGCCGTTTCGGATTGCCGGCGAAACTGCCGGAACGGCTCACGACACAGATCAAGGCAGCCGACCGTGTCGCAGCTTACTACGAGGCCATCCGGCTTGCCGGCTTTGCGGAGGCCGAGGCAGTGCGCTATTTCGGGCGCCCGCGTGGGGTCGATCCTGATCACCTCGATCTCACCCCGTGGCCAGCGGCGATGGCCGAGAAGAAGTTCCTCAAGCGCTTCAAGGTGATCACGGCGGCGGCTACCAATGGGTGACAGACCGGCGCCGATGCCTAGATTAGCCCTTCAAGAGCCGGTGAGAGGGTCCCCGTCCATGTCATTTGTCCTTGTCTGCCCGTTGTCGGAAGTTGCCGCCAGCGTTTCTTCCTCAGGGGCGACCCATCTCATCAGCCTTCTCGACGGCGACACGCCCGTGATGAGGCCGCGGTCCATCTCGGCCGAGAACCATCTCTTTCTTGGCATCAACGACATCAGCGAACCGATGGATGGCATGGTGCTCGCCGACGAGCAGCACGTGCGCGCGCTGATCGACTTCGTCAGGAAATGGGACGGTCACCATCCCATGGTGATCCATTGTTACGCAGGCATCAGCCGCTCGACGGCAGCCGCGTTCATCGCGCTGTGCGTGGCGCGGCCAGACCGCGACGAGCGAGACATTGCCGCAAGACTACGTACCGCGTCCTCTTTCGCCACACCCAACCGGCGCCTGGTCGAACTCGCCGACCGGCTGCTTGGTCGCGACGGGCGCATGATTGCGGCGATCGCTGAAATCGGACGCGGCGAGCTGGCCTTCGAAGGCGTGCCGTTTACGATCGCCTTCGAGGACGACGTATGAAGCCAGCGTTGGCGCCGCGGATCGAAATCGGTCTAAACGCGGCGATCGTTGCGGTCGTAGAACAACAGCCGCTTATCCTCGTGGTTGCCGGCGAGGCGTCAGGAGCTGATCGCGAATCCGACGGACTGCCCTTCGGTCCGTTCGACCCGCTCGCCCATCGCACCTTCGAGACCGGGCTGAGGGCGTGGGTGGCAGACCAAACGGCGCTGAAGCTCGGCTACGTGGAGCAGCTCTACACCTTCGGCGATCGTGGTCGTCACGCCGCGCCGGGTGACAGTGGACCGCATCTCGTATCGGTGGGCTATTTGGCGCTGACGCGGGTCAGCGAGGCTTCGTCCGAGGCACTGGCGCGCGCCGGCGCCGGGTGGCGCCCGTGGTACGAATTCTTCCCGTGGGAGGACTGGCGCGATGGCCGGCCGGCGATCCTCGATGACACGCTGATACCGGCACTGGACCGCTGGGCGCGAACGGCGGCGCGCGAACGGCCTCCCACGAGGCCCCCCGGACGGAGGGAGCGCCTCCGTCTTGCCTTCGGCGATGGCCACTGGGACGAAGAACGGGTGCTCGACCGCTATGAACTACTTTACAGCGCGGGGCTGGTCGGCGAGGCCGGGCGCGACGGCCGGATCATCACCGACGAGCGCGCCGCTGAGGCAACGGGCCTCGTCATGCGCTTCGACCACCGCCGCATCCTCGCCACAGCGATCTCGCGGCTGAGGGCGAAGCTCAAATACCGGCCGGTCGTCTTCGAACTGATGGACGAGGCGTTCACGTTGACGGAGCTGCAGCGCACCGTCGAGGCGATCTCCGGCCGCCACCTGCACAAACAGAACTTCCGGCGGTTGGTCGAGGGAGCGGCGCTGGTCGAGCCGACCGGGGCGACCGTTCAACACGGACGTGGCCGGCCGGCGGCGCTCTTCCGATTCCGCCGTGAGGTGCTGATGGAGCGACCAGCGCCGGGCTTTCGCTTCGGCGTGCGGGCTTAGCGTCGCTATTCGGCGGGCGCTGGCGTCGAGATCAGAATCTTGTCGCCCTCGTCGGCGACGAAGACTTCACTGGTGCTGGAGGACTTGGTGTCGGGCGTGTCCTTCGTGATGGTTATTACGAGCTTCTTGTAAGGTTTCGGCGAAAGGCGCGCATTGATCCCCGTCGGCAACGGCATCACGGTGTCGGCCGTCGCGACGTCCTCGGGCGTGAGGTCCCTGAGCTCGAGCGAAATTGTGCCGCCGAACTCACTGGTCATCATCATCTGATAGAATTCCAAGCCCATGGGATCGGCGCCACCGGTGTGCAAGAGCGCCTTCAGCCCGTCGGCATCCTGCGCCTCGAATGCTGTCCTATAGGCGTCGAGGAACGCCTGCTCCTGCGCCGGGCTCGCCGCCCAGGCCGGACCGGCAATAATGGCGTACGCGACGATCGGGACGAGAAACCGGAACATTTTCATCATTGTTGCTTCCCTTTGATCCCCGAGCGCCGACTGCGATCGTGGCGATCGCGAGAATATATCTGCTATCCCACCAAACAGGCCACGCGTCTCCCCGTCAACGGCGGCGCAGTCTGCAACCCCCAGATGATGATCATGGCGATGACGTGGCCGATTTGGGTTTGCGCTGCAGCATCCGCTTGGATACGAAAGCGGCGCGAAACACCGACGAAGGCGGACGGACTTTTATGCCGAAATGGGTCTATCGATTTGGTGACGGGAGCGCCGAAGGGCGCGCCGACATGCGCAATCTCCTCGGTGGCAAGGGCGCCAACCTTGCCGAAATGTGCAACCTCGAGCTTCCGGTACCGCCTGGCTTCACAATAACGACCGAGGTTTGCGACCACTTCTATAAGAACAATCGGCGCTATCCGGACGATCTAGACCGCCAGGTCAACGAGGCACTCGCAGCAATGGCTGGGGTGGCGGGGCGCGCGTTCGGTGATGCCGACCGGCCGCTTCTGGTGTCTGTCCGCTCCGGCGCGCGCGCCTCGATGCCGGGAATGATGGACACCGTGCTCAATCTCGGCCTCAACGATCAGTCGGTCGAGGTGCTGGCGGCCGGTGCCGACCGCCGCTTCGCCTACGACTCCTATCGCCGTTTCATCCAGATGTACGGCGATGTGGTCCTTGGGATCGACCACAGCCTGTTCGAGGAGAAGTTGGAGGAGTTCAAGGAGCGCCGCGGCTATCAATTCGACACCGACCTCGACGGCGACGATTGGGCCGGGCTGATCGGGGAGTTCAAGGCGATCGTCGAGGGGGAACTGGGCTCGCCGTTTCCCCAGGACCCGAGAGAACAGTTGTGGGGTGCGATCGGTGCGGTATTCGCATCGTGGATGAACCAGCGCGCGATCACCTACCGCCGTCTCCATGGCATCCCGGCCAGCTGGGGAACGGCGGTTAATGTCCAGGCGATGGTGTTCGGCAACTCCGGCAACAATTCGGCGACGGGCGTCGCTTTCACGCGCAACCCGGCCACCGGCGAAAAGGCTCTCTACGGTGAGTTCCTCGTCAACGCACAGGGCGAGGATGTGGTCGCCGGCATCCGCACCCCGCAGGACATTACCGAGACGGCGCGGCTTGCTGCAGCCTCCGAGCGGCCTTCGCTGGAGGTCGAGATGCCGGAGGCGTTCGCCGAGTTCCGTACGATTTGCGACACGCTCGAGCGGCACTATCGCGACATGCAGGACGTCGAGTTCACCATCGAGCGCGGCAAGTTGTGGATGCTGCAGGCGCGGACCGGCAAGCGGACGGCGAAGGCGGCGCTCAAGATAGCCGTCGACATGGCCGGCGAAGGGCTGATCGATCGGAACGAGGCGGTGTTGCGCATCGACCCGGCGGGGCTCGACCAACTGCTGCACCCGACCATCGATCCCGATGCGGACCGGGACCTGATCGCCACCGGCCTGCCTGCTTCCCCGGGTGCAGCTTCGGGCGAGATCGTCTTCTCCTCGGACGAGGCGGAGGCGCTTGCACAAAAGGGACACAAGGTCATCCTGGTTCGCATCGAGACCAGCCCGGAGGACATCAACGGCATGCACGCTGCCGAGGGGATCCTCACCAGCCGTGGCGGCATGACCAGCCATGCGGCAGTGGTGGCCCGCGGCATGGGCAAGCCGTGCGTTTCCGGCGCCGGCGGGATTCGTGTGGACTACAAGGCCGGGACGATGTCGGCAGGCGCGCGCGCGCTGCAAAAAGGCGAGACGATCACGATCGACGGGACAACCGGCGAGGTCTTCGCCGGCGCCATCGAAATGCGTCGGCCGGAACTGTCGGATGATTTTGCCCGGCTGATGGAATGGGCAGACGCGGCGCGCCGCCTGAGGGTCAGGACCAATGCCGAGACACCGGCCGACGCGCGGGCGGCGCGATCATTCGGCGCGGAGGGCATAGGCCTCTGCCGTACAGAGCACATGTTCTTCGACGAGGACCGCATCGTTGCCGTGCGCGAAATGATCCTTGCCGACAGCGAGACCGGACGGCGAACGGCGCTGGCCAAGCTCCTGCCGATGCAGCGTGCTGACTTCATCGAGCTGTTCGAGATCATGAAGGGGCTGCCGGTGACCATCCGGCTGCTCGATCCGCCTCTTCACGAGTTCCTGCCCAAGACCGACGAAGAGATTGCCGAAGTGGCAAACGCGACTGGGATCGATGCCGGGCGGCTGCGCGAGCGCGCACTTGCGCTCCACGAGTCAAACCCGATGCTCGGTCACCGCGGCTGCCGCCTGGCGGTTTCGTATCCCGAGATTGCCGAGATGCAGGCGGAGGCAATTTTTGAAGCCGCGATCGAAGTCGGCGCAAGGATAGGCCGGCCGATCGTGCCGGAAATCATGGTGCCGCTGGTGGCGGTGAAAGCCGAACTCGACCTGGTGAAGGGGCTGATCGACGCGGCTGCGGCGGAGGTGGCGAGCAAACGCGGGGTCAAGCCGCAATACCAGGTCGGCACAATGATCGAGTTGCCACGGGCGGCGATCGAAGCCGGCAAGATCGCCGAGACGGCGGAGTTTTTTTCGTTCGGCACCAACGATCTCACGCAGACCACTTACGGCATCTCGCGCGATGATGCCGCCAACTTCATCCGCGCGTACACAGACGCCGGCGTGTTTGCCAGCGACCCGTTCGTGACGCTCGACCGTGACGGCGTCGGTGAACTGGTGAGGATGGCGGTAGAACGCGGGCGGGCAACGCGTCCGGGCATCAAGCTCGGCATCTGCGGGGAACACGGCGGTGATCCGGCGTCCATCGCATTTTGCGAAATGGTCGGGCTCGACTACGTGTCATGCTCACCCTTCCGCGTACCGATCGCGCGGCTTGCCGCAGCCCAGGCGGCGCTCAGGTGCAAGGGTCGCGAAGACAGGTCGGAGACCGCCTGAAAACTTCGATGTTATGCCCGCTTGCCCGCATTCTTGCCCAATTTCGAGGGCTCACTGCGTAAAGGGCGCTATCGCTTTGTCGGCATTAACTGACTTTCAAGGTTAATCCCGCATCACTGAGCGAAGTGGGGTCAGGAAATGTGGCGGGCCACGGGACGGTCGGCCGCCGGGCGTACCGGTGTGATGCGTGGAGTAAGGCGTTGGTTGTGCGGGGGAGACAACGTCAGCGGGTCCGGCGGGGACACGGCTTCACTCGCCTTGCCTTCAGCTTGGTCATCTTCGCGCTATCGACCCAGGCCATTGGATTTCAGGATGCTCTCGGCCGGTTCACCGACCAGGTAGCCCGGGGCGACCGCTGGCAGGTCCGGCTGGTCGCGGAGCGCGGCGGCGACGCCGCGCAGCCGCTGTTCGCTGCCCTCGTCGGACCGGGTGTGCCTGAGGCCACGAACATGCGGGTCAGCGATAACGTCGACCCGACCATGACCGCAACAGTGCCAGACACGACGGTCGTTAATCGCGCCGACAAGGCAGATATGCTGGCCCGGAGCAGACCGTCGAGGATCAGCTCCGGCGTCATCGCGGCGCCCTCACTGTTTGCTGCGGTCGCCGAAGCACCCGGCCTGTCGAAAGTTGCCTTCGTTCTGCCGCAGGAGGCTGCACCGGACACCACAACGGCGCCGGTGGCGGTGGCAAAGGTATCGGCCGGCGCGGCGGTCGTGGCCGAGGCGACGACGCCAACGCCTGGCGCCACGGACGGCGCCAAGACCGTACTTCTCTCCTACGCACCGAATGACGCCGACGCCGGCATCAACAAGCCGTTCGACGCCGTGATCGGTGACAAGAAGACAAGCGACGCCGTGATCCTTGATCCCGCGATCGATGCAAACCACGCGTGGCTGAACAATCCGATCCCGGCGAGTGCCAAGTCGGCGAGCGAAGTGAAGTGCCTGGCCACCGCCGTCTATTTCGAGGCGCGCGGCGAACCCGAGCGCGGCCAGACGGCGGTCGCCCAGGTGGTCATCAACCGGCTCAAGAATCCGGCGTATCCAAATACCATCTGCGGTGTCGTCTACCAGAACAAAGACCAACGCAACGGCTGCCAGTTCTCGTTCGCCTGCGACGGCATCCCGGACCGCATCTACGACCAGGAAGCGTGGGCCCAGTCGCAGGCGCTCGCCCGCAAGGTGATCAACGACGAGAAGAGCCTCTACATGAGCGACGTCGGGGCCGCCACCCACTACCATGCGACCTACGTTAAACCACGATGGGCGCGGAGCATGGAAAAGGTCGAGAAAATCGGCCGCCATATCTTTTACAAGACCTACGACGGCGGCTGGGGCTGAGCCCCCCGCGCGATATCGTTATCCATCGCCGGTGTTCCAGGGCCCGGTTCGTCATCCCGGCGAAAGCCGGAGGCCATCGCAAACCTTGCCGCCCTCGCAGTCGTCGCCGCAATCTGCCTCAGTGATGGATTCCGGCTTGCGCCGGAATGACGGCGCGGGAGGCGACCGCGTCAACCGATCGTGACGTCAAGGGCGAGGTCGAGCGCCGGCGCGGAGTGGGTGATCCACCCGGACGAGATGAGGTCGACGCCCGTCTCGGCGATTTCCGCGACGGTTGCGAGCGTTACGTTCCCTGACGCTTCGGTGATCGCACGGCCGGCGACCAATTGCACTGCCTCGCGCATGTCGGCCGGCGACATGTTGTCGAGGAGTACCGCGTCGGGTCCCAGAACCATCGCTTCCGCTAGCTGATCGAGGTTGGCGACCTCGATCTCGATCTTGACCATGTGGCCGGCCGCGACCTTCGCTCGCTCCAACGCCGGCACGACGCCGCCGGCGACGGCGATGTGGTTGTCCTTGATGAGAATCGCATCGTCGAGACCGAAGCGGTGATTGAAGCCGCCGCCGCAGCGGACCGCATACTTTTCGAACATGCGGAGGCCGGGTGTCGTCTTGCGGGTGTCGACGATGCGAGCGCTGGTATGGCGGACGCGTTCGACCAGTGCCGCCGTCGCCGTGGCGACGCCTGACAAGTGGCATAGGAAATTCAGCGCTACCCGCTCCGCGGCGAGAATGGTCCGCGCCGGCCCCTCGACGTGTGCGGCCACGGCTCCCCGCGCGACCACGTCGCCGTCGCTCATTTCGGGACGAAACACGATGCGGTTGTCGGTCTCACGGAACGCGCACTCGGCGATGCCCAGGCCGGCAAGAACACCGGGTTGGCGCGCAACGATCACAGCGGCCGCAACCGCGTCGGCGGGGACGGTTGCGTTTGAGGTGATGTCACCGGCACGCCCCAGGTCTTCGGCAAGCGCGGTACGAACCGCGTCGACGACGGCACGGCGCGGAAGCGGCGGCAGGTCGCTCATGCGGGTGCTGCGGTGGATGCGACATGTGGCACGGCGCGTCTTGCCTCGGTCAGCGTCATGAAGGTGCGATGGCGCCAAGCTGGATCGGCGCCTGGGAAATCGGAGCGGTAGTGGCCGCCACGGCTTTCAGTCCGCGACAGGGCAGCGGTTGCGATCATCCGCGCCGCGGCGAGGCTGTTCAGGAATCGCGGTGCATGGCACCGATCCTCGAGATCGGAGATGACCGCGAGCGCTGCGCCGAGGCCCCTACGATCGCGCACGACCCCTACGCCGTCGGCCATGACGCGGCGCAGGCGCGCGACTTCGCTTGCGGACGGCTCGGCCGGCTGTTCGTCGCCGGTGAGAGCGCTGACCGCCGTCAGCTCGGACACGGGCAAGCGGTCGGCGATATCGGCAGCGACACGCATGGCGAAAACCACCGCCTCGAGCAGCGAGTTGGAGGCGAGGCGATTGGCACCGTGGACACCGGTGGAAGCGACCTCTCCGCACGCCCACAAACCGTCTACCGTGGAGCGACCGCGGACGTCGGTCAGCACGCCACCCATATGATAGTGCTCCGCCGGCGCGATCGGGATCGACTCCCGAACAGGATCGATTCCAGCCTGGCGGCACGCACGATAGACGGTGGGGAAGTGCTCGGGAAAAGTGGCGCCGATGGCCTGACGACAATCAAGGTAGGCGCCGCGACGGGCGATGATTTCGGCGTGGATGGCGCGGGCGACGATGTCGCGCGGGGCGAGCTCGGCGTCCGGGTGAAGGCCGAGCATGAAGCGCTCGCCGGCGGAATTGACCAGCCATGCGCCCTCGCCACGTAACGCCTCTGTTGCGAGCGGCGCCGGATCGCGGCCCACCGCAACCGCGGTCGGGTGGAACTGGACGAATTCGGCGTCGGCGATCACCGCGCCGGCGCGCCCAGCCATCCCGAGCCCACCGCCCTCCGCCTCGGCCGGATTGGTGGTCACAGCATAGAGATGGCCGATGCCGCCCGAGGCCAGGACAATGGCACGCGCTCTCAGCTCGATTGCCGGCCCGCCCGATCCCTGCCGCGCCGCTAGACCGCGAACCCGGTTCCGTTTCACTTCGATCGCCTCGGCCACGTAGCCTTCGAAGAGGCGGATCGACGGCGTGCGACGGACGGCCTCGACCAAAGCCGCCATGATGGCAGCGCCGGCGCGGTCGCCGCTGACGTGGACAACGCGCCGTTCCGAATGGGCGGCCTCGCGCGACACCGCCAGGTGGCCGGCGAGATCGCGATCAAAGGGGACTCCATAGTCGAGGAGGTCGTGGACGCGGGCGGGCGCGTCGGTGACCATGAGGCGCGCGATTTTCTCATCGACGATGCCATCGCCGGCGCGAACGGTGTCGGCGAGGTGTTTCTCGATCGAGTCGCCCGGCGAGATGGCGGCGGCGATGCCGCCTTGTGCCCATGCCGATGAGGCACCCTGACCGATAGGCGCGGCCGTCAGCACAGTCACGGGCCGTGGTGCCAGACGCAGCGCGCAGAACAGTCCGGCGAGGCCGCCGCCGACGATGATCACATCGTCGGCGACGCGTTGGGCAATATTGGAGGCGCGGTTGAGCATTGGAACACCGAGGGAAATCCCTCGACCCCATCAGCTCTTCAGGTTGATCATGCGCTCGACCGCGCGGCGGGCGCGGCCGGCGACTAAGGGATCAATCGTTACCTCCTCCTTCAGCTCGAGCACGCTGTCGAGGATATTTGCGAGCGTGATCCGCCGCATGTGCGGGCAGAAGTTGCAGGGGCGGATGAACTCGACGTCGGGCGCCTCGACGGCAACGTTGGACGCCATCGAGCACTCCGTCACGAGCAGGACTTTCGCCGGGCGGTGATCGAGCACCCAGTTGGTCATCTTCGCGGTGGAACCGGTGTAATCCGCCTCGGCGAGTACGTCGGGCGGGCACTCCGGGTGGGCGAGAATCTGGACGCCTGGGTTGGCGGCGCGGTATTCGCGGAGCTCCGCACCGGTAAACCGTTCGTGCACCTCGCAGGCGCCGTGCCACGCGATGATCTTAACTTTCGTCTGCGACGCGACCCACTTGGCGAGATATTGGTCGGGCAGGAAAATGACCCGGTCGGCGCCGAGACTCTCCACCACCTCGACCGCGTTCGACGAGGTGCAGCAGATGTCGCTCTCCGCTTTTACGTCGGCGGAGGTGTTGACATAGGTGACGACGGGAACGCCGGGGTAGCGCTCGCGCAACAGGCGCACGTCGGCGCCGGTGATCGAGGCCGCGAGCGAGCACCCTGCCCGCGTGTCCGGGATCAGCACCAGCTTGTCCGGGTTCAGGAGCTTCGACGTTTCGGCCATGAAGTGGACACCGGCCTGCACGATGATGTCGGCGTCGCTTTTGGCGGCGGCGACCGCCAGCTGCAATGAATCGCCGGTAATGTCGGCGACGCAGTTGTAAATCTCCGGCGCCTGGTAGTTGTGCGCGAGGATCACGGCGTTGCGGGCCTTTTTGACCCGGTTGATCGCATGAATGGTCGGCGCCATCGTCGGCCATTCAATGGCCGGGATCACGTTTTTCACGCGCTCATACAGATGCGCGGTCTCGGCCGCGATCGCATCGGTGTACTCGAGCGAAGGCAGCGGCAACGGCCTCAAATCCCGTACGGGCGCGCGCGCGCGGCGCACAGTTTCCCCGGTGTCGAGAACGGTTGTCATTTTCGTCGCCTCCTCGATATATGCTCATATTGAGCATATATGCCGTCCAAAAATACCCGGCTCGCGGGCCGGCTGAATGAGGATATAAGCACTATCCGAGCAAAAATCCAAGGTGCCAAACGACGCGTCGCGTACCGGGACCGCAGCGGCGATGCATTGCGGCCAGCGGCAACGCTACTTACGGTGCCCGAGAGGACATGGACGGTTGCATGGACACGTTCAAGGCGCTGGTGATCCGGCGCGACGAGGGCACGAGGGCGCAATCGCTCGCGGTGGAGACGCTGACGGCTGACACGCTGATGGACGGCGATGTCGACGTTGCGGTCGAATATTCCACGATCAATTACAAGGACGGTCTCGCCATTACCGGCAAGGCGCCGGTCGTGCGGCGCTTTCCGATGATCCCCGGTATCGATTTCGCCGGCACGGTCACCGCCTCGCGGAACCGTGAATTCAAGCCCGGCGACAAGGTGGTGCTCAATGGCTGGGGCCTGGGCGAGGTGCATCTGGGCGCCTTCAGTCAGATGGCGCGGGTCAGGGGCGACTGGCTCATCCCTCTGCCGGAGGGTTTCACCACCGAGGAGGCGATGGCTGTCGGCACCGCCGGCTACACCGCGATGCTGTCGCTGCTGGCGCTGGAGCGACACGGGGTGACGGCCGCGGGCGGCCCGGTGGTGGTGACAGGCGCCACAGGAGGCGTCGGCTCGGTGGCGGTCGCGCTGCTCGCAAGCCTCGGTTACACGGTCGAGGCCGTCACCGGGCGCTCCAGCGAGGCGGACTACCTGAAGGAGCTTGGCGCGGCGACAATCGTCGATCGCTCCGAACTCACCGGCAAGCCGCGCGCGCTCGCCAGGGAGCGCTGGGCGGCGGGGATCGACGCGGTCGGGGGGGCGGTACTGGCCAACCTGCTGTCGATGACGACAGCCGAAGGTGCCGTCGCCGCATGCGGAAACGCCGCCGGGCTCGAGCTCAACACGACGGTGGCGCCGTTCATCCTGCGCGGTGTCTCGCTTCTCGGAATCAACTCAGTCTATCAGCCGAAGGCGCGGCGGATCGAGGCATGGAACCGGCTCGCCGGCGACCTCGACCGCGGCAAGCTGGCGAGAATGACGCGCACGATCAGCTTCGACGACATTGTCGCGGCCGCCCACGACATCATCGCCGGCAAGGTGCGCGGCCGGCTTGTGGTGAAGATCGGGTAGGTCCGCAAGGCATCGTCGCGACTGCCGGACGCGACGGTTCACCTCTCCCCTGGTGGGAGAGGTCGGATCGAGCCGCGTCAGCGGGTTGATCCGGGTGAGGGGGAATGTTCGTCGAAGGCTCTGCCCCCTCACCCTTCGCCTCTAAGCTCGCCTGCGGCTCGCCAAGAGGCAAAGCCCTCTCCCACAAGGGGAGAGGTGGTGCCGGTTCGGCACCCACTCCTCTTGGCAGCGGAGACTGTCTCCTACCCGTGGAAGAGCTGCGGCCAGAGGCCGGCGGCACCGACGATGATCAGGTAGATCGCGACGATGTAGTTGAGCAGCCGCGGCACGATCAGGATCAGGATGCCGGCGATAAGGGCGACCAGCGGCTGCAGGAGAACGACGTTCATTGTCATGGTTGGCCTCGCTTGGTGGATCGAAGACGCATACAGCCTCAGCCGCCGATCCTGGAGAAATCGGCAACGGCGAGAGTCACTTGGCGAATCTTGTTCAACAGGCGCAGGCGGTTGGCGCGCACATCCGGTTCGGGGGCGTTGACCAGAACCTTGTCGAAGAATGCGTCGACGGGCGCGCGGAGTTTCGCCAGCGCGCGCATGGCATCGGCGAAATCTTCGACCTCGACCGCCGCCCTCACCTCACCTTCCGCCGCGCCGATCGCCTCGAACAGGGCGCGCTCTTCGGGCTCGCTCAACACCGCCGGGTCAACGTCGCCATCGTATGCCTCGCCCGATTTCTTCTCCTCCTCGCGCACGATGTTGGTCGCGCGTTTGTATCCGGCGAGCAGGTTGGCGCCGTCGTCGGTGTCGAGGAAAGACCCCAGCGCCTCGACGCGGCGGACGATGAGCACGAGGTCGTCCTGAACACCCTGCGGGCGATGCGACGGCCCACCTCCCCCTGGAGGGGGGAGGTCGCCGGGCGCGGCCCGGCGGGAGGGGGTGGAATCCTTTTTCTCCCGGTCACCCCACCCCGCGCCTTCGGCGCGACCCTCCCCCTCCAGGGGAGGGTTGACTGCCCCAAGCGCCAGCACCGCGTCGACCAGATCGTGCCGCGCCCCCTGCTCGCGCAACTGGACCTTCAGGCGGTCGTGGAAGAACTCGATGAGCTTGCTCGACAAACTTTGGCGAGCCGACGAGATGAAAGCCATTTCTTGGTCAAAACCGTATGGCTTCTCTTGTTGCCTGAATGTGTCAGAGCGAATCGGGCGTCCCCGAAAAATGAGCGTATATTCAAGTATGAACAGATTGCCCTCGACTCGCTGAGTGAGCTGGCCCATCAATTCGCGCTGAAGGGCGGACGCGAGAACCTTCGCTATCGGCGCTCGCAGTCCATTTTCCATCACGATCTGGATCATGCCCAGCGCCGCTCGGCGGAGCGCGTATGGGTCTTTGCTCCCCGTCGGCTTTTCGTCGATGGCCCAGAAGCCGACCAGCGTGTCGAGCTTGTCGGCGAGAGCGACGGCGATGGCGACCGGATCGGTCGGCACGCGGTCGGAGGGGCCGAGCGGCTTGTAGTGATCCTCGATCGCCGCGGCGACCGAGGCGTCCTCGCCCTGGGTCAGCGCGTAGTACCTGCCCATCAGTCCCTGAAGCTCGGGGAACTCGCCGACCATCTCGGTGACGAGGTCGGCCTTGGCCAGCGATGCCGCCCGCCCCGCCTTTTCCGGATCGGCGCCGACCAGCGGCGCGATCTCTTTCGCCAGACGCACGATGCGTTCCACCCGCTCGCCCTGGGTCCCGAGTTTCTCGTGGAAGATGACGTTGGTGGCAGCGAGCTTCGCCATGCGCTGGTCGAGCGGCTTCGTCAGGTCGAGAGAGAGGCGCTTCGCTGCCTCCTGCATCGCCGGCGTCACATCGGGCAGCGGTTTGCGGTCGGTGTCGTAGAAATAATGGGCGTCGGAAAGGCGGGCAGCGATGACGCGCTCATTGCCGGCGACGATCGCCTTGCCGCCGTCGCTCGCCTCGATGTTGGCGACCAGCATGAAGCGGTTGGCGAGTTGCGCACCGCCCCCTGGAGGGGGGAGGTCGGTCGGCCGAAGCTCGACCGGGGAGGGGGTGCGAATCCTTTCTGTCTCCCCGTCACCCCGAATCCGCTTGCCTGCGGCACGACCCTCCCCCTCCAGGGGAGGGTGTCGTCGGCGCGACGCCGTCGGGCCGCCTGAGCACGAAGCACTTCTGGTTGGCGCGGATGGTGGTGCGGATCACCTCCGGCGGAATATCGAGGAAGGCCGCGTCGAACGAGCCGGTGAGCACCACCGGCCATTCGACCAGCCCGGCGACCTCGTCGAGAAGCCCCTCGTCCTCCACCAGTTCCAGCCCGAGGGCGAGCGCGCGATTGTGCGCGTCGGCGCGGACGATCTCCTTGCGGCGGGCGGCGTCGAGGACGACCCTGGCCTTGTCCAGCTTCGTCACGTAGTCGTCGAAGCGGCGGACGGTGATCGGTCCCGGCGCCATGAAGCGGTGGCCATGGGTGACGTTGCTAGAGCGGACGCCGCCGACCTCGAAATCGACCACCTCGGTCTCGCCGGTCTCCGGGCCGAACAGGCAGACGATGGCGTGAAGCGGACGCACCCAGGTGAGGCTGTCGGACCGCTCCGACGCTTCGCCCCAGCGCATCGCCTTCGGCCAGGGAAACCCGCGCACGACCTTCGGCACGATCTCGGCGATGACATCGGTCGCCGGGCGGCCGGGCGTCTCGATGACGGCGACGTAGATGTCGCCCTTCTTGTCGGCCTGCACCGTCGCCTGGTCGATGGAGGTCAGGCCGGCGCCGCGCAGGAACCCGGCGATCGCTTTCTCCGGTGCGCCGACGCGCGGCCCCCTGCGCTCCTCGCGGCGGTCGGGCGAGCGGGCGGGCACGCCATGGACGGTGAGTGCCAGCCGCCGGGGCGTGGCGAAGGCCCGGGCGCCTTCGTAGACCAGCCCTGCCTCCACCAGTGCGTCGGTGACCAGCTTGCGCAGGTCCTCCGCCGCTCGCGCCTGCATGCGCGCCGGGATTTCCTCCGAAAACAGCTCCAGCAGAAGGTCGGGCATTCAGGTGGCCTCAGGCGGTGGCAACGAGGATGGCACCGCCGACGACGAGGACCGTGCCAATGCCAAGCCGGGCGAGGTTGAGGCTCGCCGCCTCGCCGAGAAAGAGGGCGCCGATGGCGACCGTCACCAGCACGTTGCAGGACAGGATCGGCGCGAGCCGGGAAATTGGCGCGCCGTAGCGCCACAGCGCCAGGCTGATCAGCCCGGTACCCAAGGAGAATGTGATCCCGGCCAGCACCGCATATGCGGTCCCGGCACCCGGCCAGGCGAAATTGCGGGTGACGAGCGCGCCGGCGAGGCCGGCAACGGTTATCGCGGCACCGAACACGGTCATGTATTCCGCCGGCGGAAGGCCGGCCCCGGCACTCTGTTTCTGAAAGACGGCGGTGATTCCCCACAGGAACGCCGGCAGCGCGCCACCGATCACAATGACCATCGCGTTCGACATCACGCCCCTCCCCCGGCGGTCGCCAGCCATGCAGCCCCGCAGGCCTTGGCTAGGTCGCGTATCCTCAGGATATAACTCTGCCGCTCGGTGACGGCGATGACGCCGCGGGCGTCAAGCAGGTTGAAGATGTGCCCGGCCTTGATCACCTGATCGTAGGCGGGCAAGGACATTGTGTGGGCGTCACCGTCTGTGCCATCCGCGAGGTACTTTCGGCACGCTGACTCGGCCATGCGAAATTGCTCGAACAGCATCGCCGTGTCGGCATATTCGAAATTGTGGCGCGAGTACTCCTGCTCGGCTTGCAGGAAGACGTCGCCGTAGGTGACCTTGTCGTTGCCGTCGCGGCCGTTGAAGTTGAGGTCATAAACGTTGTCGACGCCCTGCACGTACATGGCCAAGCGCTCGAGCCCGTAGGTGAGCTCACCCGACACGGGCGCACACTCAAAACCGGCAACCTGCTGGAAGTAGGTGAACTGCGTCACTTCCATGCCGTCGCACCAGCACTCCCAGCCCAAGCCCCAGGCGCCGAGCGTCGGGTTCTCCCAGTCGTCCTCGACGAAGCGGATGTCATGCAGGGACGTGTCGATGCCGATGGCGGCGAGCGAGTTGAGATAGAGCTGCTGCAGGTCGGGCGGCGACGGCTTCAGGATCACCTGGAACTGGTAGTAGTGCTGGAGGCGGTTGGGGTTCTCGCCGTAGCGGCCATCCTTGGGGCGGCGCGAAGGCTGCACGTAGGCGGCCTTCCATGGCCGCGGGCCGAGGGAGCGCAGCGTCGTCGCCGGATGGGTCGTGCCAGCGCCCATTTCCATGTCGTACGGCTGGAGGATGACACAGCCGTGGTCGGCCCAGTGGCGCTGAAGGGTGAGGATCAGTCCCTGAAAGGAGCGCTGGGGCGCCAGATATTCGGTGGATTCGGCCACGGCTGGTCCTTGAGCAAAGGCGCGGCCACCTATAGTCGCCACCGCTGTGCGGTCAAGCGAGCGGGTTCCGGTCGAGTTGCTTGACCAGATGGATGCTGTCCTGGCTGTAACGCGTTCCGGGAACCCGAGCGACCTCATCGAAACCCAGACGCCGGTAGAATTCTGGCGCCTGCAGCTGTAGGTGGAGACGTGGAGCTGAACGCAGCCGCGCCGTGCCGCTTCCTGCTCGGCGGCCGCCATCAGCTCGGTACCGAGGCCTTGCCGGCGGTAAGCTGCGTCCACCCACAGTTCACGGACTTGCGCGAACCCGGCCCACGAGAATCCCGCTACCCCGGCGACGATTCGCCCGCCGTCTTCAACCGTGAAGCACAGGCCCATGCCGTCGGCGCACCCCGTCGCCCCGATGTTGAATTCATACAACCGCGCCTCGAGAAAGGCCGAGACGGCATCGGCCCGGTCGATGGAATCGACGACCGTCGCCCCGATGTTGAATTCATACAACCGCGCCTCGAGAAAGGCCGAGACGGCATCGGCCCGGTCGATGGAATTGACGACCACGAGCGCGGCTCGCCCTGTCATTGCTTGGGACGGTAGACGCCGGTTTTCGGATCCTTGATCAAGGTCTGCGGCCTCGCCTCGTTGACGGCCTCTTCGGCGCGCCGCACCGATTCGGCCACCTGGCGCCGGTGCTGGGTGAAGCCGCGCCAGGTCATCCACACGGCGAGCGCGACGATACCAACCTCGATCAGAAACCCCATGCTCGCTTCCTCAGAGGCCGAAGCGTCCCCACGTCAGCCGATCCTCAATCGCCGCCACCACCCGCCCGGCGGCAGCAGAGAACCTGTCGTCTGCCGCCAGGCCAAGGCGACGGCGCCAGGCGTTGCGTTCGGTCGGAATCACGCGAAAACGAACATTTTCTCCGTACCGCTCGCGCATCAACCCGCGCACGTCGCCGATCCGGTCGGCAAGACCGATGGCGACCGCGCGGCTGCCCGACCAGAACGCGCCGGAAAACAGGTCGGGATCGTCGGCGAGCTTGCTGCCGCGTCTGGTCTTGACCAGATCGATGAACGCCGCGTGAACGTCCTCCTGGATGGTGGCAAGGCGGGCGACGTCCTCATCGCGCTCCGGCCGGAATGGATCGAGCATCGCCTTCGATTTGCCGGCGGTATGGACGCGGCGCTCCACCCCGATGCGCTCAATCAGTCCTGTGAAGCCGAAACCGGCAGAGACGACGCCGATAGAGCCGACGATGGAACTTGGGTCGACCACGATCTCGTCGCCGGCGGCAGCGATCATGTAGCCGCCCGATGCGGCCACGTCCTCGACGCCGATTACCACCTGTTTCTTCTTCTCGTCGGCGAGCGCGCGGAGGCGCTTGAAAATGAGATGCGACTGAACGGCGGAACCGCCCGGCGAATTGATCAGGATGGCGACTACCGGCGCTTTGTACGAGAAAGCTTGGGCGAGGGCCGACTCCACCGACGCCAGGGAAAGGCCCTGTCGGAACGGTATTCCGACCGATCCGATGGTGCCGGACAGACGAACCAGCGGGATAACCACGCGGTCGCGCCGGAAACGCTGCGGCAGAAGCCTGGTGGGTGAAAATGCCATGCCTTTGCGCCGTCAGCGACTTCCGGCGCCATTCACGGTCAGCGCCGGCAGGCCGGCGCCATCGCGCAGGACCGCCTCGATTTCTGGCCGGAAGGCGCTGCCGGTGGCATGGTGCAATACCAGCGGAGGCAGCAGGCGTGACTCGGCGCGGCTGCCCTTGACGGCACCGAGAAGGACGCGGCTGGCAGGCTCGCCGGCTCGCGGAGCGATCGGCAGGATGACGAGGGCGCCGAACCGGTCGCGACAGGCAGCGAGCAGCGCGTCGAGACCGCCCGCTCGGAAGATGACGACGAGCCGCCCGTTCGGCTTGAGTATGGATGCAGCAGCCCGCAGCCACGGCTCCAGCCCGTCCTCGCCGAGCACGTGGGCCGCAGCACGTGCCGACCAGGGAGATGGGAAGGTATCCGCCGGCGGGTTGAATGGCGGGTTGATGATGACCGCTTCGGCGCTCTCCCGCGTCAGGCCTGCCTTGGCGCGCACCGCTTCCGGCCAGGCAATATCGACCTCGGCAATGCGAACCCGCGCGGCGAACCCGTGGTTCGCTGCAAGCGAGAGGGTCGCGCGCGCGCAAGCCACGGCGATCGGGTCCCGCTCCGCCATCACCACCGTAGCGTCCTTGCAGCGGGCGGCCACGGCAAGGCCGGCAACACCGGTCCCGGCGCCGAGATCGACTACGTTGCCATGGAATGACGGCTCGATCGCGGCAGCGAGCACTACCGCCTCAAGACCGGCACGATGGTGGCCTGCGATGGGCTGCACGACCTGCACCCGACCGTTGAGAAACGCGTCCACGGTGGTGGTCTCGGAGGCAGCGGCGACAGCGAGGGTCATTAGCGCTCCTCTCCCGGCTTGACCAGCTCGGCCCCCACACCGGCGTTTTCAAGGAGCTTGCGGGCGGCAGCGATGTCGTCCTCCGCGACCAGAACGCGGCGCGGCAGGACGCCAAGCGATCCTTCCATCACGCTCATGTGCTGGTCGAGAACCAGGGGCTCGATCCCGGCTTCCCGAAGCACCGCTTCGACGAAGGAAATAGTCACCAGGTTGTTGGTCCTCAAGAGCTCTTCCATCGTGGCCGTCCTCGCCGGCGGGCATTCCTGTCGCCCCATCGTCGCCCGGCGAGGTTACGTGGTCGCGAGGCGGGGGACAATCATCGTCGCGGGCTTGCCCGGATGGCGCCAAGGCTGCCGTTCCTTGCTGGCGGATCATGGGCGTGATGTAATGCGCCTGGCTGCGAAAAATCGCCCGGCAAGGAGGCCCATGCCAGCCGAGCCAATGGACGAGGGGCTGCCCCTCAAGAAGCTCACGCGGCTCGTCCGCGACCTCACCGAGCCGTCGCCGGCGATCTACTGGGGGAACCTCGCCGGCGGGCTATTGGTCGCCGCGCTCGGCGTCTACGCCTCGCGCCCGTTCCCCGGCGCGATCCTTTCCGGGTCGCCGGTGGCAATCGTCGGCTTCGTGGCGGCTGTTTTCGCGGTCTATCGCATCACCTATTTCAACCACGAGATCGCCCACCAGGCGCGCAAACTTCCGGGCTTCGAGTTGGCATGGAACGTCACGGTTGGGGTGCCGCTGCTGATCCCGTCCTTTCTCTATTCGGATCACCGGAACCACCATTCCCTCGATGGCTTCGGCACGGACAGTGACGTGGAGTACTTCCCGCCCGACCTGCGTGGCCCCAAGGGCGCGCTGGCCCTCCTCGCCCTCTCCTTTCTCCTCCCGTTCGCCTACCTGATCCGTTTCGCCATGCTGGCGCCGGCGGCGTGGGTCAGTCCCAGCGCGCGCATCTGGGTCGACACGCGCGCCTCAAGCCTCGGGATTCTTGGCCTGTCGCGGCGGGCGCCGCCGACGGCAAGCGAGCGTCCAGCCTGGCGGCGGCAGGAGGTGGCGTGTTTCCTCTACCTGGTTGTGATCGCCGCTGCTTTGGTGATGCGGCGACCCGCGGCGGCCATGGTTGCACAATTCTACGTGCTGTTCGTGGCGGTGCTCTTTCTCCATTCGCTGCGCATCATGGTCGGCCATCGGTACGAAACCGAAAAGTACCCGCACGGACGCGTCGGCCAGATTCTCGATTCGTTCAATTTCACCCGCAATCCATTCGTGACGAAGCTGATGGCGCCGCTGGGGTTCCATCTCCACGCCCTGCATCATCTGTTTCCGAACATTCCTTTCCACCACATGCCCGAGGCGCATCGTCGCATCATGGCCGCGCTGCCGGCGGATTCGCCCTACCATGCAGTTGAAGCCAGGAGCTTTTTCACCGAACTGATGCGTTTCATGGTGCGCCGTGCGGCGCCATCGGCGGGCCTTGACCGCGTCATCGCGGAGTGACACGCGAGCCGGGAAGCGCCCTTGTTCCAGCAGGAGGCGGCCTCTATTGTGCGCCGCCGTACGAAATCCGAGGAGGTGACGTTGGGCGTTGTCTTGCCCCTTGACGAAGGGAAGACCAAACCCGCCGCAAGCATCGATCCGCTGGTGCAGCTGACGCACGACCAGATGGAACGGGTCAATGCGCTGATCCTGCTGCGCGTCGGGTCCGACGTGACGCTGATCCCGGAGGTCGCCCGACACCTCATACAATCGGGGGGCAAGCGGCTGCGGCCGATGCTGACCATCGCCGCCGCCGGCATGTGCGGCTACGAGGGCGACGGTGATGTCAAGCTGGCGGCCGGCGTCGAGTTCATGCACACGGCCACCCTCCTCCACGACGACGTCGTCGACGAGAGCGAGTTGCGCCGCGGCAAGTCGGCCGCACGAATGTTGTGGGGTAACCAGGCGACGGTTCTGGTCGGCGACTTCCTGCTCGGCCAGGCCTTCAAGATGATGGTCGAGGTCGGTTCGCTCGACGCCCTGGAAATCCTCTCCAACGCGGCCGCGATCATCGCCGAGGGCGAGGTGATGCAACTTGCCGCCTCCAAGGATATGGCCACCACCGAGGACGAGTACCTGGCGGTCATCCACGCGAAGACGGCAACTTTGTTCTCGGCTGCCGCGGAGGTCGGACCAGTGCTCGGCGGTGGCGACCGATCGGCCCGCACCGCCTTCCGCTCGTACGGCGTCAATCTCGGTCTGGCGTTCCAGCTCATCGACGACGCTCTCGATTACGGCGGGAATTCCGGAGACCTCGGCAAGCGCGTCGGCGACGATTTCCGCGAGGGCAAAATCACGCTGCCGGTGATCCTTGCCTATCGTCGCGGCAGTGACCGCGACCGCGGCTTTTGGAAGCGGGTGCTCGAGGATGGCACCATCGGCGACGGCGATCTGCAACGGGCAATCGATCTTATGCGGCGGCACCACGCGATCGACGATACAGTCGAGCGGGCCCGCCATTTCAGCTCGGTCGCCCGTGACGCTTTGGCCCCCTTCCCTCATTCACCCTACAGGGCGGCGCTGCTTGAGGCGGTCGACTTTTGCATCGGACGCGTTAGTTAGCCGCTGGCGTGATTTGCTTGCCCATGCGGTCGAAAATCGGCATGGTGTCGCAATTCAGCCTCAGCCCTCGAAAGAAACGCCCGTGATACCGATTCCAGCATGGATCCGCGCGAAGACCGCTTTCCTGGCGGCTGCCGCGTTTGTCGCTTCTGCAACGGTCGCCAATGCCGACACGGCAAGTGACCTCATTCCTCAAGATCTCCCGGTAACCTTGTCGGGATCTTATCTTGCCGGTCGAAGCGCCGACATCGCGGAGGATTTCACTTCCGCGATCAACTTCTATGACCAGGCGGTGGACACGGATACCGGGAATCCTCTCCTGACGGAGCGGCTGCTGCTGCTTAGTCTCGCCAGCGGCGATATGGATGGGGCGTTTCCAATTGCCGAGCGGCTGGCAAAAATCGACAACGGCAACCCGACGGCGCATCTGACGCTCGCCAGTCGAATGATCAAAGAGGGCCACCTCGATCAGGTGGCTGATGCCTTCAAAGCAATGGCGCCGGCACCGCTGGCGACGTTGAGCGCCGGCCTGCTGACGGCGTGGGCGCAGTTCGGGGAGGGCAAGGTCGATGATGCGGTCAAGACGATTGATGGGCTCAGCGGCCCCAACTGGTACGACATCTTCAAGGAGTACCACACGGCGCTGATCCTCGACGCGGCGGGTCGCGAAACCGAGGCGTTGGCCGCGATCAAGAAGGCCTATAGCACCGACGTTACCGCGGTCACGGTCGTCGAAGGCTATGCCCGGATCAACGCCCGCGCCGGGAACAGGGAGGAGGCGATCAAGGCGCTCACCGACTTCGGTGGCAACCAGCCGCTCCACCCCCTCATCGCTTCGCTCCTGAAATCGATCCGGTCCGGTGAAAAGATCAAGCCGACGTCGCCCACCGCGGCTGCAGGCGCTGCGGAGGCATTGTATGGCCTCGGTTCGGCAATCGGCACCGACCAGGGCCCGGAGCTGCCGGCAGCATACCTCAGGCTGGCGACGTACCTCGATCCGACCGCCGACATGGCGATCATGGCTACCGGTGACGTCTTCCAAAGCACCCAGCGCTGTCAGGAGGCGATCACGATCTACGACGAGATTCCAAGCACCTCGCCGATCAAGCGCGATGCCGACATTCAGATCGGTCACTGCCTGGAGACGCTGGACAAGCCCGATGAGGCGGCGGCGAAGATAAAAGCCGTGCTCGCCGCCGATCCGACCGACATCGAGGCGGCGGTGGAACTGGGCAACGTCTATCGCGCCGACAGCCATTTCGCCGAGGCCGTCTCCGCCTACACCGATGCCCTCGACACGATAGGAAAGCCGACCCCGGACGACTGGCGATCTTCTATTTCCGCGGTGTCGCCAATGAGCGCAACAAGGAATGGCCCAAGGCCGAGGCCGACTTCAAGGAGGCGTTGAAACTCAACCCCGACCAGCCGCAGGTGCTCAACTACCTCGGTTATTCCTGGGTCGATATGGGCCTTCACCTGGACGAGGCGCTGAAGATGATCAAGACGGCTGTCAGCCTCAGTCCAAACGACGGTTACGTCGTCGACAGTCTCGGCTGGGCCTACTTCAAGCTCGGTCGCTACGACGATGCGGTCGATCAGTTGGAGCAAGCCGTGTTGCTCCAGGCCGATGATCCGACGATCAACGACCACCTAGGCGATGCTTACTGGAAGGTCGGGCGCAAACTCGAAGCCACATTCCAGTGGGCCCACGCGCGCGATTTCAATCCGGACAAGGCCGACCTCCCGGTGATCCTCGCCAAGCTCCAGCATGGCCTCAAGGACCTCGCCGCCAAAGCCCGCGGAAATGCAACAAACCGACAACACCACCACGAGCAAGAACACTGACACCATCACCAATGTGGCGTCCGTCAGCTCGGGTGACGGCGCCGGCGCGATGCCGGCGTCGGTGCAGGTTGCGCCCGGCGATAGCCTTTGGTCGATCGCCAACCGGATTTACGGCAACTCGGACATGTACCTTCAGCTCTACAGGGCCAATCGCGATCACATCCGGAACCCGGACCTGATTTTCCCCGGAATGACGCTGAGCATTCCCGCCGCGACCGACCAATTGAGACTTGGATACGCTGTCCGCTCGGCTCGGTGACGCGACCACCGGTGCCAGCGAAATCGCGCGGGCCAAGATCAACCTCGCCCTCCATGTCGGTCGTCGGCGGCCGGACGGATATCATTCGATCGAAAGCCTGGTGGTGTTTGCCGACCTCGGCGACGCCGTGACAGCGACGCCCTCGGCGGAAAGCGCGATCGGGCTCGTCGTCAGGGGGCCGTTCGCGCAGGCGCTCAAAGCAACCCCTCGCGGAGGAAAACCTCGCCGTGCGGGCGACGGAAGCGCTATCCAGCCGCGGCGGGCGCGCCAACCGGCCGATCCGGCTCACGCTCGCGAAACGGTTACCGGTCGCCGCCGGCCTCGGAGGCGGGTCGGCCGACGCGGCGGCAGTGTTGCGATTGCTCGATCGACAATGGCAGCTGAGGCTCGCGGCCGATCGGCTTGCTCGCATCGGCCGCGCGCTAGGCGCCGATGTGCCGATGTGCATCGCATCGCGCCCCCTGATCGCCAGGTGGAATCGGCGAGCGAATCACGTTCATCGCCGGCATGCCGCGGCTGCCGATCGTGCTGGCGAGCCCGCCGGTCAGGCTGTCGACGGCGGAGGTCTTCGCTGCGCTTCCTGAACTGGACCGGCCGGGCCTGCCGCCGCTGCCTCCGGCGTTTGCCGGCCCCGTCGATCTCGCCTCGCTGGCTGACGGCAGCACCCGCAACGACCTCGCGGCGCCGGCGGGAGCGGTCTGCCGCGACGCACGGGCGGCCGAAGCGAGCGCTCGCCCGCGATCCGGAGTGCCTGTTCGCCAGGATGTCGGGCTCGGGCGCGGCAGCTTTCGGCATCTTCCCGTCGGTGGCGGCGGCCAAGCGCGCCGCCGCGCGCCTTAGGCAAACGCGGCCCGGATGGTGGGTGGTTTCAACCACGAGCGGCGGGTCGTAGCCTCGCCGCGCGGAAGCGGAACCACCGGCTACACTCGCCGGCTGACCACGGGAGGACCCACGTGGATGGACGCAGAGTAACGAGAAACCATTTGTGCCGGTGCGCTTTGCGGTGCTGACCGTCTCCGACACGCGCTCGCTGGAGGAAGACCGCTCCGGCACGACGCTTCAAGAGCGCATCGAGGGCGCCGGCCACATCCTTGCCGATCGCGCCATCTGCACCGACGATCGCCGCAAGATTCGGGCGATCGTCAAGCGCTGGATCGCCGACCCCGAGGTCGACGTGGTCATCACCACCGGCGGCACCGGCTTCACCGGGCGTGACGTGACGCCGGAAGCGATCGAGCCGCTGTTCGAGAAGCGGATGGAGGGCTTCTCCGCGATCTTCCACCGGATCAGCTACGAATTCGATCGGCACCTCGACCATCCAGTCGCGGGCGACGGCGGGGCTTGCCGACAATACCTTCGTGTTCTGCCTGCCGGGCTCGCCCGGCGCCTGCCGCGACGCCTGGGACGCAATCCTTGTCAAGCAGTTCGACTATCGTCAGGACCCGTGCAACTTCGTCGAGATCATGCCGCGGCTCGACGAGCACCTGAAGCGGACGAAGTTGACAGACGCCGACGAAGCGGCGGCAAGAACCGCCACGACTTAGCGCTGCCGACTAGGGCGCCAGCCGGCCGATCACCCGTCCGGGGACGCGGACGGCGATAAGCACCAGGCAAAAGGCTTTGCGGATGCCGGCGACGACGCCGGCGCGGCGGGCGTCGTCGCCACGCACGACCGCCCTCGCCCGAAGCAGCGTCAGCCGCCGGTGGCCGACGCGGCGCGCGAGATCGACGTCCGCCAGGGTCGCGAGCTCGCGGTGACCGCCGAGTGCAAGATAGAAACGCACGCGCAATGACAAGGCCCTGCTCCGGCCTCGGCGCCGCGAGCAGGCGCGTGCGCAGGCTCGCCGACCATTCGGCGCAGCGCGCACGCAGGCCATGACCGCTGTGCTTCAGCCGGAACGTAGCCGCACGTGAGCGGGCCGCGCCATCGACGAGCGCAGCTGTCGATGAACGCCAGCGCCTCGTCCTGCCAGTCGGGCTCGAGGATCGAAGACGCGGCGACAGGAACATCAGCCAGTCGCCGCGCGCCTCCCTGGCGGCGACATGGCGCGCATCGCCGTCAGGTCGCGCGCACCTCGATGATGGTGCAGCCAGCGGCGTCGGCGACCGCCAGCGTGCCGTCGCCGAGCCGTGGTCGATCGACCACCACCTCACGAACGACGCCGGCCATCGCCGCCGGAACCAGCGCCGCAAGGGCATAGGCGAGGCGAACTTCGTCGTCGCTGGTTTCGATGATCGCGGTGATCATGTTGCCTGGGCGGCATCCCTACGCCCGATGACCGCAGGAAATCAACGGCTGCACGTGTCCGTCAACTTTGTTCTTGCTCTGTTCTTTTTCGGCTGGTAGGAATTTTTTCATGGACACGCAGCACAGCCCTGGCCGACAGGCGCGGCCAGCCGCCGGAAGCCATGCGCATCGACCCCGAGCGCCGGCGCGGGCGGGGCGCCGAATCGAACCGCAGCGGGCGGTTCGAGCCGACCTCGCGCCATCTCGAGGACGACGGCTGGGGAACGCTGGACGTTCTGCCGCCGTTCAAGACGGAAGTGCAGGTCGAGCAGCCGCGGAAGATCATCACCCGCAACGAGTCGCCGGACATCTCGTTCGACCGCTCGATCAATCCCTATCGCGGCTGCGAGCACGGCTGCGCCTACTGCTTCGCGCGGCCGACTCATGCCTACATGGGCCTGTCGCCGGGCCTCGACTTCGAGACCCGGCTGTTCGCCAAGCCGAACGCGGCGCGGCTGCTCGAACGCGAGCTGGCCAAGCCCGGCTACCAGGCGAAGACCATGGCGATCGGTACCAACACCGATCCCTATCAGCCGATCGAGCGGCGCTACCGCATCATGCGCGAGATCCTGGAAGTGCTGGACCGCGCCAATCACCCGGTCGGCATCGTCACCAAGTCGGCGCTGGTGGTGCGCGACATCGACATCCTGCCGCGCATGGCCGAGCGGCGGCCTGGTCAAGGTGGCGCTGTCGGTGACGACGCTCGACCGCAAGCTGGCGCGCGCAATGGAGCCGCGTGCGGCGACGCCGGAGCGCGGCTCGACGCCCTGCAGGCTGCTGTCGCAGGCGGGCATCCCGACGACGGTCATGGTGGCGCCGGTCATCCCGGCCCTGAACGAGGCTGAGATCGAACGCATCCTTGCCGCCGGTGCGGCGGCCGGCGTCCGCGAGGCCGGGTACGTGCTGTTGCGCCTGCCGCTGGAGGTGCGCGACATCTTCATAGAGTTCCTCGAACGCGAATACCCTGACCGCGCCAAGCACGTGATGTCGGTCATCCGTTCGATGCGCGGCGGCAAGGACTACGACTCCGAATGGGGCAAGCGCATGACCGGTGACGGCCCGTATGCCTGGCAGATCGGCCGCCGCTTCGAAGTCGCCGACCCGGCGGCTGGGTCTCAACCAGGGAAAGCTGCGGCTGCGGACGGACCTGTTCGTGCCGCCCGCGCCGGAAGGCGACCAGCTCGACCTGTTCGGCGGGCAAAAGGCCGCATAGGCGGCGGCGAGCCCCTTGCCGGAGCGTCGGCGCGCCGCGCGACCATTGCGCGGCATGGCCAACAGACGATTCGCCCCAGGAAGACTGTTCGCCCCACCGACCGCTTCGAGAAGCGGGCGCGGCGGCGTGGCGCCAGGGCTGATCGCCGGCGTCGACGAAGCTGGCCGCGGACCGCTAGCAGGCCCCGTGGTGATGGCCGCGGTCATCTTCGACAACCGGCGCTATCCCGACGGCATCGACGATTCCAAGCGGCTCGACCCGGCGGCACGCGAAGCGGCCTACGAGGCGATCCTCAACACGGCGACAGTGGCCGTGGCGGTGGCGAGCCGGGAACGCGTCGACCGCATGAATATCCTGAGAGCCTCGCTGTGGGGGATGACGCGGCGGTCGCGGGCCTTGCGTCGCGGCCCGACTATGTGCTCGTCGACGGCAACATGCTGCCGCCGGGCCTGCCCTGCCCGGCCGAGGCGATCGTCGACGGCGATGCATTGTCGGTTTCGATCGCCGCCGCCTCGATCGTCGCCAAGGTCACCCGCGACCGGCTGATGGCGCGGGTCGGGCAGGCGTTCCCCGACTACGGCTTCGAACAGCACAAGGGCTATTCGACGGCGGCCCATTTCGAGGCGTTGCGCGCGTCCACGGGCCCTGCCCGCATCACCGCCAGAGCTTCGCGCCGGTGCGCGAACAGCAGCTGGTGATGTTGCTCGACTAGCGCAATCCCAGGGAAAAGTGGAACCCGGTTTTCCGTCCGGTATTGCGGAAGGACAAAGAGCCGGGGCGATTTCGCCGACTAGAGAAAAGCGTAATCGCTCGAAGCGGCGGCGCGTCTTCCGTCTCAGTGCAGCTTGGCCTTGACGTCGTCGATGGCGCGGGCGACCAGCGCCTCGCCTTCCTTGCCCTTGACGCGGGCGGCGAGAATCTTCTCGCCGGCGGCGACGGCGACGTCGGCCGACAGCGCCCTCACCTCCTGCACCGCCTGCGCCTCGGCCTGGGCAATCTTCTGCTCGGCGAGGCGAGTACGGCTGGCGACGTATTCCTCGACGCGCCGCTTGCCCTCGATCGCGAGAGCCTCGGCCTCCCGCCGCGCCTGGTCGACGATCTCCTCAGCCTCGCTCTCGGCCTGGCGCGCCTTGCGCTGGTAGTCGGCGAGCAGCGCCTGGGCCTCCTCGCGCAGCTTGCGCGCCTGATCGAGCTCGGCGCGGATGCCCTCGGCGCGACGGTCGAGGTAGCCGGTGATCAGGCCCGGCACCTTCAGGTAGATCAGGATAGCGACGAAGACCAGCAGCGACAGGAACGCCCAGAACCGCGCTTCTTCGAACATGGCCTGGCCCTCCTACTTGGCCATGGTGTTCGCCACCGCGTCGCCGACCTCGTCCGGCGCGACTTCGGCGTCGATCAGCGACTCGACGATCGCCTGGGTCGCCTCGCCGGCGATGGCGCCGACATCAGCGAGCGCCGCCTGTTTGATCTCGGCGATGCGCGTCTCGGCTGCGGCGAGCTTCTTGTTGAGATCGGCCTCGATCTCGGAACGCTGGGCGTCGGCTGCGAGTTCGCGCCTCGTCACGAGCCGCCTCGGCGATGGTGAACGCCTTGGCACGCGCCGCCGGTGAGGGCTTTCTCGTAGGCGGCGAGCGCTTCCTCCGAGTCGGTCTTCAACCGGTCGGCCATGTCGAGGTCGCTGGCGATACGATCGCGGCGATCCTCGATGATGCCGGCGATGCGCGGCACCGCCACCCTTGCCATCAGGTAGTAGAGGACGCCGAAGGTGATCGCCAGCCACAGCAGCTGCGAGGCGAATGTGGTTGCATCGAACGGCGGGAACACAGTTGTGCTCCGCTGGCGTCTCGACGACACCGCGCGCTTCCGCCGGGGGCTACTCGGCTGTTCCTGGGCGGCGGCCTCCATCACCGTCGTCTCCAGAGCCTGCGCGGCCGCTCAGGTGAACAGCAGGATCAGCGCGATCAGCAGCGAGAAGATGCCCATCGCCTCGGTGATGGCGAAGCCGAAAATGAGGCGGCCGAACTGGCCGTCGGCGGCGGCGGGTTACGAATGGCGCCGGCGAGGAAGTTGCCGAAGATGTGGCCGAGGCCGATGCCGGCCGTGCCCATGCCGATGCAGGCGATGCCCGCGCCGAGCGCTTTGGCTGCGTCCGGTTCCATTTCGATGTCTCCTGGAGTGTCGGGGTCCGGCTCGGACCGTCAGTGGCTGGGGTGAAGGGCGTCGTTGAGGTACAGGCAGGTGAGGATCGCGAACACGTAGGCTTGCAGGGCGGCGACGAGCACTTCGAGCGCGGTGAGCGCGATGGTCGCCAACAGGGGAAAGACTGGCGCCGAACACACCGATCGGCGCCGAACGAGCCCAACGCGACGACGAAGCCGGCGAACACCTCCAGCGTGATGTGGCCGGCGAGCATGTTGGCGAACAAATCGGATCGACAAGCTGATCGGCCGCGACAGGAACGACAGGATCTCTATCACGACGATGAACGGCAACAGAACGACCGGCACGTCCTTCGGCACGAACAAGCGGAAGAAGCCCAGCTTGTGGCGCATGATGCCCATAGACGAGCACCGTCAGGATGACCAGCAGCGCCATCGCAGCGGTGACGATGATGTGGGCCGAGATAAGTGAAGAAATACGGGATCAGGCCCCACGAATTGCCGAACAGGAAGAAAAGGAAGATTGAAAAGACGAACGGGAAGAAGCGCATGCCTTCGCTGCCGGCGCTTTCCCGCAAGGTCTGCGCCATGAACTCGTAGAGAACCTCGGCGGAGGACTGCCATCGGGAGGGCACGAGCGCGCGCCGGCGGGTCGCGATCAGCAGAAACCCCGACGCGACAGCCACCGTCAGCACCATGAACAGGGCTGAGTTGGTGAACGAGAAATCGACGCCGCCGACCTCGATCGGAATCAGCTTCTCGATGTGAAACTGGTGGATCGGATCGGTCGCCACGTCGTCTTCCTCGTCAGCCCCTGTCGGGGCGCCGTCGTCCGGCCCCATCGGTCCGGGTTTCACCACGCCGGCGGATCGCATCACGCTCAGGATTCCCGCCGCGAACCCCAGAAGCAGAAATACCATCAGTCCCCACGGCGAGGTGCCGAACAATCTGTCGAACCCCCAACCGAGCGCGGCGCCGAGAACGACGCCGGCTACGAAATCGGCTGCGAGCCGCATCGCCAGCGCCATGCCCTGACGCGGCGCTTCGGACCTGCCGGGCGAGCCGCCTGCGCTTTCGGCGCGCCGCTCGTCGAGCCGGCGGTCGAGCGCACGCAACCGCGCTGCCAACTCGGCATCGTCGGTCGGCGACCGGTCCGGTTTGCCGTCCCTGTCGCTCATTGCGACCTCCGAGTAGTCCCGAACAGATCTGAGATTACGCCGCCCCGCAAAGCCGGGCGCACCATAGTTGCGGCCTCCGGGGGTGTCAAGATCGCGTGATACCGCATAACCGGTTGATTTTGCTTACCTTATGCCATCGGCCGCCGGCGGGGCGAAGGTCGACGCGACACAGGCTTTGTGACGGAGTGCGGCGCGTGCGACAATCGCACCATGAATGATGCTGCACACAAGCCTGCCCGTCGCGGTCCGAGGATGCTGGCGGAACTGGTCGGGCACGTGCTCGCGCCGGTGAGCGGGCGGCGCGGCTTCGCCACCGCCGATCTCATCGCCGCGTGGCCGGACATCGTCGGGGGCGAAATACGCCGAGTGCACGCGCCCGGAGAAGATCGCGTGGCCGCGCGGCGAAGAGGCCGGGCGCCACGGGTGGCGTCCTCCACCTGACGGTCGACGGGCCGCGGGCGGTTCTCATCCAGCACGAGCTCGGGCAGATCGTCGAACGCATCAACGCTTTCCTCGGCTACGCGGCGATCGCCAGAATCAGGATCGTCCAGGGTCCGGTTGCCGCGCCGCAAGCGCCGCAACAAACGGCGAGCGGCCCCTCGACGCAGCCGCCGAGGTGCGGCTCGGCACGACGTCGCCGGCGTCGATGACGACGGCTGCAGCGCCGCCCTCGCTCGGCTTGGTCGCGGTGTGCTGCAGCGACGCTGACGGGCTGGTCAATAGCTTCGGCGACGCCATAATTTTCTGTGCAATGCCACGGCCTTGCGGCAGACTCGCCTCTCCCAGCGTCCCAATCAAGGAAGCGAACGTGAAGCTCAGTTCCCAGCAGTGGCTCATATTCATCGTGGCGCTGGTCGTCGTTGCCGGCGCCGTCGGCATCTACTTCTATCTCAACCGGTCGCAGCCGGTCGTCATCGGCGAAGGGACGCAACCGGCTCCCGCCGGCGGAGCGCTGATGGTGGCGGGGCCGCTGGGCGAGGAGGCGCTCGGCGATCCTAACGCGCCCAACACCGTCATCGAATACGCCTCGATGACCTGCCCGCATTGCCAGCGCTGGCACACCGAGGTCTACCCCGAGTTCAAGAAGAAGTACGTCGACACCGGCAAGGTCCGCTTCATCTTCCGCGAGTTTCCGCTCGACCCGCTGGCGACGTCGGCGATCATGCTGGCGCGCTGCGCCCCGGCCGACCGTTACTTCCCGATCGTCGACCTCCTGTTCGACCACCAGTCCGAATGGGCCTTCGTTCAGGACCCGAAAACGGCGCTGCTCGATCTGGTGAAGCAGGCCGGCTTCACCGAAGACTCCTTCAACGCCTGCTTGACGAATCAGACGATTTTGGACGGAGTGAACTGGGTGAAGGACCGCGCCTCCGAGAAGTTCGGGGTCGATGCCACGCCGACCTTCTTCTTCAACGGCGAGAAGCAGGCAGGCGAACAGTCGATGGCGGAGATCGACTCGCTACCTCGGCGGCTGGTCCTGCGCGCGGGTAACGACGCGGGGGTAGGCCTTTGAAATTCACGCGTTTGCGCGTTCTCGGTTTCAAGTCCTTCGTCGAGCCGACGGAGTTCGTGATCGAGGCGGGGCTGACCGGAGTCGTCGGGCCCCAACGGCTGCGGCAAATCCAACCTTGTCGAGGCGTTGCGCTGGGTGATGGGCGAAAGCTCATACAAAAACATGCGCGCCTCCGGCATGGACGACGTGATCTTCCAGGGCAGCCTCAACCGCCCGGCGCGCAACACTGCCGAAGTGTCGCTGACGCTCGACAACGCCGAGCGTCAGGCGCCGACCGCCTTCAACGACGCCGAGGCGATCGAGATCACGCGCCGCATCGAGCGCGAGGCGGGTTCGGTCTACAAGATCAACGGGCGCGACGTGCGGGCGCGCGACGTCCAGCTCCTGTTCGCGGACGCCTCCACCGGCGCCCACTCGCCCGCGATCGTCGGCCAAGGCCGGATCGGCGAGCTGATCGCCGCCAAGCCGACCGACCGGCGCACGCTGCTGGAGGAGGCCGCCGGCATCTCCGGCCTGCACAACCGCCGTCACGAGGCGGAGCTGAGGCTCAGGGCCGCCGAACAAAACCTCGCCCGGCTCGATGACGTGATCGCCGAGATCAAGCAACAGTTCGAGGCGCTGAAGCGCCAGGCACGGCAGGCGACCCGCTACCGCAACCTTTCCGGCCAGATCCGCAAGGCCGAGGCGACGGTGCTGCACCTGCGCTGGCTTGCCGCGACCGAGGCGCTGCAGGAGACGCAGGCTGCACGGCGCAGGCCACGGAGACCGCCAACGCCGCGGGCGGGCGAGCAGGCCGCCGCCGGGCGGCGTCAGGCGGAAGCGGCCGCCGCGCTGCCGGATCTTCGCGAGGCCGCGGCAGGCGCCGCCGCCGCCGTGCAGCGGATCACGGTTGCGCGCGAGAGGCTGGACGCCGAGTACCAGCGGGTCAGCGACCGCCTCGGTGAACTCGATCGGCGGCTTCACCAGCTCGCCGACGACATCGCCCGCGAGGAGCGCATGATCGTCGACAATCACGCCATCCTCGCCCGCCTCGACGAGGAGGAAGCGGGACTGGAGGCGGCCAACGCCGCCGTGGCCGAGCGTCAGGCCAATTCCGCGCGCGACGGCGGCGCACGGCCGAGGCGACGCTTGGCGAGAGCGAGGCAGCGCTGACGCGCCTCACCGGCGAACACGCCGAGATCGTCGCCTGGCGTGGTCAGTTCGAGCGCACGATCAGCGAGACGGCCGCGCGCGGCGAGCGGCTGCGCGCTGAGATCGAGTGCCGTCACCGGCCAGTTGGCGGCGCTCGCCGCGAGCGACGCGCGGCGCCGCGACCGCAGAGCGGCACGCTGCGGTCCAGCGGGCCGAGGTGGAGCTCGCGGCGCAGGAGGGCCGGGTGGCCGCGGCCGAGCAGACGCTGGCGGCGGCGCGTGAAGCGGCGACCGCAGCGCGTGATGTCCTTGCCAACGCCGAGCGCAGCCTCGGCCGCGTCGAGACCGAATCGGCGACGCTTGCCGCGCTTCTCGCGTCGACCGCCGGCGACGGGCTCACGCCGCTGATCGACGCCGTCAGGGTGCGAGGCCGGATACGAGGCGGCGCTCGCCGCCGCCTTCGGTGACGATCTCGACGCGCCGGCTGATGAGATGCCCCCGCGCACTGGCGCATGGTGGCGGGGCCGGCGATCCGCCCTTGCCTGAAGGCGCGGGTCGCTGTCCGCATCACGTCGAGGCGCCGGCGGTCCTGGCGCGGCGGCTGGCGCAGACGGGTGTCGTCGACGCAGGCTGACGGGCCGCGTCTGCAGGCCATCTTTGCAGCCCGGCCAGCGGCTGGTCAGCCGCGAGGGCGATCTATGGCGCTGGGATGGGTACGTGTCGGCCGCAGACGCGCCACGGTCGGCGGCGCAGCGGCTGGCGAGCCGCAACCGGCTCGCGGAGCTGAGCGCGAGCTTGACACCGGCACGAGCCGCCGTCGCCGCCGCCGCGGGAGGTGCTCGAGGCCTGCGAGCAGTCGCGTGCGGGCCGCCGGCGATCAAGAGCGCGCGGCGCGGGAGGCGCAGCGCGTTCAGCGCGCAGTGCTCGACGCGGCTCGCGAGGCCTCGACCACGCGGAGCGCGAGGAGAGCAGGCTGGCGGCGCGGCGAAGCGGACTCGATGCGGCCCTCAGCCGCCTGAGGCCCGATCTGGATGAGACCGAGGCCGCCGAGGCGGCGGCGCGTGACGCTCTGGCGGGTGCGGCCGATGCGGACGTCATTGCCGAGACGCTCGCCGGGCAGCGGCTCCAGGTCGACGAGCAACGCGCCGCGGTCGCAGAAGCGCGCGCCGCGGTAGAAGGCCTCGCGCGCGAGGCCGAAATCCGCTCAGGCCGGCTGGCGGCGATCGCGGTCGAGCGGCAGACGTGGCACGAGCGGGCGACCAACGCCGAAGGCCAGATCACCACTCTCGCCGAGCGGCGGCGGGAGACGGAGGCCGAGAAGGAATCGCTCGCCGGAGAGCCCGAGCGGATCGAGCAGGGGCGCAAGACGCTGTTGTCGGAGATCGCCGAGGCAGAGGCGAAGCGCGCCGAGGCGGCGGACGCGCTTGCGGCCGGCGAAACGGTGCTCGCCGAAGCCGACACGGCAGGCGCGGGCGGCGCTGGAGGCGCTGTCGGAGGCGCGCGAACGGCGCGGCCGGGCGGAGGAGCGCGTCGTCGCGGCCGAGCAGCGGCTGACGGAGGTAGCGGAGCGGATCAGCGAGGCGCTCGACTGCGCGCCGGAGGAAGCGATCGCCATCGCCGAACTCAAGCCCGACGCGCCACTGCCCGCTCTTGACGACATCGAGGCCCGGCTTGAACGGCTACCGCCAGGAGCGCGAGCGGCTGGGCGCGGTGAACCTCCGCGCCGAGGCCGAGGCGGGCGAGCTTGGCGAGCGGCGCGACGCGCTCACCGGCGAGCGCGACGATCTGATCGCGGCGATCCAGCGCCTGCGCCAGGGCATTGCCAGCCTCAACCGCGAAGGGCGCGAACGGCTGATGGCGGCGTTCGATACGGTCAACGGCCACTTCCAGCGGCTGTTCACCCATCTGTTCGGCGGCGGCACCGCCGAGCTTCAGCTCACCGAATCCGATGACCCGCTGGAGGCCGGCCTCGAGATCGTCGCGCGGCCGCCCGGCAAGAAGCCGCAGACGATGACGCTTCTCTCCGGCGGCGAGCAGGCGCTGACCGCGATGTCGCTGATCTTCGCGGTGTTCCTCACCAACCCGGCGCCGATCTGCGTGCTCGACGAGGTCGACGCGCCGCTCGACGACGCCAATGTCGAACGCTTCTGCGAACCTGCTCGACGAGATGGCGCGCGCAGACCGACACGCGCTTCATCGTCATCACCCACAACCCGATCACCATGGCGCGCATGAGCCGGCTGTACGGCGTGACCATGGCCGAGCGCGGCGTGTCGCAGCTGGTCTCGGTCGACCTCGAGACGGCGGAGCGCTTCCGCGAGGCGGGCTAGGCATTGAATGGCGCATCAATTGGTGCTATTTTTGATGCTGGCCACGGAGGGCCGTGATGCGCACGACCATTACCCTTGACGACCAGTTGATCGCGGATGCGCGCGTTTACACCGGCATCAAAGAGAACTCCGCGCTGGTGAATGGGGGGGAGCGCCTCTCGCTTCGCCATGACACCTGACGTCACCTCAGCCCGCTGCTCGCCTGGTACGACCGCCACGCGCGCAAGCTTCCGTGGCGGGTCGGGCCGAGGAACGGGCGCGGGGCGTGAGGCCCGATCCCTACCGGGTGTGGCTCTCCGAAGTGATGCTGCAGCAGACCACCGTCGCGGCGGTGAAGCCCTACTTCGAAACGTTTCTCGCGCGCTGGCCGGCGGTCGGCAGCCTCGCCGCCGCGCCGCGCGACGACGTGATGAAGGCGTGGGCGGGGCTCGGCTACTACGCGCGGGCGCGCAACCTTCAGGCCTGCGCCGAGGTGGTCGTTCGCGACCATGGCGGGCGTTTCCCGCATACCGCGGCCGGGCTGAAGGCGCTGCCGGGCATCGGCGACTATACCGCCGCCGCGATCGCGCGCGATCGCCTTCGACGAAGCGGCGCCGGTGGTGGACGCCAATATCGAGCGGGTGCTCGCGCGGCTGTTCGCGATCGAGGCGCCCCTCCCCGCGGCCAAGGCGCATCCGCGCAACGCCAGGCGCGGCTGACGCCGCGAGCGCGGGCCGGCGACTACGCGCAGGCGATGATGGATCTCGGCGCCGCGATCTGCACGCCGAAAGCTCCGGCCTGCTCGCTCTGTCCCTCGCTGAATGTCCCTTGCGCAGCGCGCGGCGCGGAGGGAGCCTATCCGGTCAAAGCGCCCAAACGCGAGCGGCCGACGCGCTACGGCGCGGCCTTTGTGGCGCGTGCGCGCCGACGGCGCGGTACTGCTCCGGCGGTCGGCCGGAGCAGGGCCTGCTCGGCGGCATGACCGAGGTGCCCGGAACGAATGGACAATCGAGCAAGCCGTTATGCCGGCGCCGTGCTCAGCGCGCCGCTTGAGGCGGACTGGCGAGCGCGTGCCGGGCCGCGTCGTCCACGTCTTCACGCACTTCCGGCTGGAGCTGGACGTGTTCACGGCCGACGTTCGATCTCGCGCCCCGGCGCCCGACGGGCCGCTGGTGGGCGGCGGCCGAGACGCTCGCCGACGAGGCGCTGCCGAGCGTCATGCGCAAGGTCATCGAGGCCGCGCTGCCCGGCGCGACGCGGCGGCGCGACCGGCCGCGTGAGCGCCATCCGACACATCGTTCTCGACATCGGCAACGTGCTGCTGCGCTGGGAGCCGGACATTCCCTATCGCCGGCTGATCCCCGACCCAGGACGCGCGCGCGCGGTTTCTGGCGACGAGTGCAACGGCGAATGGCTGCGCTCGACCGACAGCGGCACGAGCTGGCGCGAGGCGGAGGACATCCTGATCGCGAAATTTCCCGGTGACGCGGACCCTGATCCGCGCGTTCCGCCCGCACTGGGAGGAGATGATCCCGGGCGACGTCGCGGCGAGCCGCGTTATCGTGGAGGCGCATGCTCGCGGCCGGGAGCCGACGTGACCGGCCTCACCAATTTCGCCGCCGACACTTACCCGATCGCGTTCGGCGCGGTTTCCGATCCTGTCGCGGCTGCGCGGCGTCACGGTTTCGGCGCACGTCGGGCTCATCAAGCCCGACCCTGCGATCTACCGCCGCCACGCGCAGGACTTCGGCCTCGAACCCGCGGCGACGCTGTTCTTCGACGACGCCATCGCCAACGTCGAGGGCGCGCGCGCCGCCGGCTGGCACGCGGAGCAATTCGTCATCGCCGGAGGATTTCGCGACGATCTCAGCCGCTACGGCGTGGCGCGTGGCGTTCAGCCGCCGGCGGCGGCCATGCTCGCGGCGGGCGATCTGGCGCAGCGCGTCGATGGGGGCGCGGGCACCGCCGTCGCGCGTAGTGCCAAAACGTCCAGCCGTTGCAGGCGTCCAGCCCTTGCACCAGCGGCGCCGACCTTGTGGATCGAGCCGACGTGCTCGCCGCCCTGAGCGTACCGTCAGCGCGCACCTCGGCCGTGTGGCGGGCGCGCGCATCGGTGAGGACTGCGCCCGGGCGCGATCAGGCCGGCTTCGACCAGCGCGCCGAAGGGCACCCGCGGCTCGGCGCGCTTGCCGTGCGACACGCTCCAGCGCCGATTCGGGCGCCGGCTCGACGCGCGGCGATGCGCGCCGTCGGCCGCGGCGATGTAGTCGTCCTCGCGCTCGACGCCGACGAAATGGCGGCCGAGCCGCTTGGCGACGGCGCCGGTGGTGCCGGTGCCGAAGAACGGGTCGAGGATCGACGTCGCCCGGCTTGGAGGAAGCCAGTGAGGATGCGGTGGAGCAGCGCCTCCGGCTTCTGGGTCGGGTGGACCTTGCGCCCCTCCCCGCCCTTCAGCCGCTCGCCGCCGGTGCACAACGGAAACAGCCAGTCGGAGCGCATCTGCAAATCGTCGTTGGCCGCCTTCAGCGCGTCGTAGTTGAAGGTGTAGCCCTTGGCCTGGTCGCGGCTCGCCCAGATCAGCGTCTCGTGAGCGTTGGTGAAGCGGCGGCCGCGGAAGTTCGGCATCGGATTGGTCTTGCGCCAGACGATGTCGTTGAGGATCCAGAAGCCGAGGTCCTGCAGGATGGTGCCGACGCGGAAGATGTTGTGGTAGGAGCCGATGACCCACAGCGTGCCGTTCGGCTTCAGCACCCGCCGGCAGGCCATCAGCCAGGCGCGGGTGAAGTCGTCGTAGGCGGCGAAGCTGCCGAACTTGTCCCAGTCGTCGTCGACGGCATCGACCTCGGACTGGTCGGGCCGGGTCAGCCGGCTCTCGAGCTGGAGATTGTACGGCGGATCGGCGAAGACCAGGTCGACCGAAGCGGCGGGCAGCCTCTCCAGCTCGGCGACGCAGTCGCCTTTCAGGATCGTATCGAGCCAGCTGCACCCGTCGGGCGCGGTACGCAACTGAACCATGAAAATACCCCGACGCAACAACCCGCGCCCGAGCGGGCAGCAGCGATCCTCGCCGAACAGGGTAAAGGCGGGGTTAGGAGGTATGGTTAAGCGGAGGTGAATGGGACGCGGGTATGGCGCGGACGCGGCTTCCCCCAGGCGTCCTACTTGAGCGCACCGCGCCGCAGGTCGACCGAGACAACAGGGGCAGAGGTCCCACATGCTCTTCATTTTCGACTGCGACGGCGTCATCGTCGATTCCGAAATCATCGCCGCGGCGGTCGACGCCGAGTTGCTGGCGAGTTCGGCTACGAGATCACCCCGGAAGAGGTCAACCGCCGCTTCGCCGGCATGACGGCGCGCGCATTCGGCGCGGTCGTGGCGCGGAGACGGGCCGGCCGCTGCCCGAGGTTTTCTTCGCCCGCACCAAGGCGGAAATCGACCGGCGGCTCGCCGCCGAGCTTGAAACCGGTCGCCGGCATTCACGAACTGCTCGACGAAATCGAGGGGCCGCGCTGCGTGTGCTCCAACTCGGCAAGCGAGCGGCTGAGGATCTCGCTCGAACAAGACCCCGCCTCTACGACCGCTTCAAGCCGTACATCTTTTCGGCGGTCGAGGTCGGCACGCGCGAGCCGAAGCCGTCGCCCAACGTCTACCAGTACGCCATCAAGGAATTCGGTGTGGCGCCGCGCGACGCGCTGGTGCTGGAGGATTCGGTCTCCGGCGTGACCGCGGCGCGCGGCGCCGGCGCCCGCGTCGTCGGCTTCACCGGAGGTTCGCACACGTGGCCCGGCCACGCCGACCTTCTGACCGAGGCCGGCGCCGAGACGGTGATCAACCGCCTCGCCGACCTGCCGAGGGTCGCCGAGGCGCTGGCGGCTTGGGAAGGTATCGTGGACTGAATTCCCTCGAGCGAACCTGCCAACGACCCGGGCCGCTGACGGCATCCAGACTAGACTTCTTGTTTGAGCACGGTGCTTTTGCCTGGCCGGGATGCTCTGCCGGGTCGTCCGACGAAATGTCGCGCATCCACCTTGTTTGGGCCAGATCGACCCCGCCGGCGCGGCCTGCCGCGCACCTTGTCGCGAGGCTCGGTCTGCGGAGCGGGCTGCGCGGCGTCGCCGGAAACCGGTATCTGCCGGCGGATCAGCTTCTCGATTGCCCTCAGGAAGGGAACCTCATCGGCGGAGCAGAACGAGATGGCCACGCCGGCGTTCCCGGCACGGGCGGTGCGCCCAATTCGGTGAACGTAGCTTTCCGGGATATTAGGGAGATCGTAGTTGAACACGTGGCTGATGCCGTCGACGTCGATGCCACGCGCCGCGATATCGGTCGCGACCAGCGTGCGGACGCGACCACTGCGGAACGCAGAGAGCACCCGTTCGCGTTGGCCTTGGCTCTTGTTACCGTGGATTGCCTGAGCCTCGATGCCGGCCACCGCGAGGCCGCGCACAACCCTGTCGGCTCCGTGCTTGGTCCGGGCGAAGATCAGCGCTCGGTCGATCGTCTCCGCCTTCAGAATCTCGGCGAGAAGACGCGGCTTGTTTGCCTGTGCGACGTGAACGGCCCGCTGATCGAGGCGCGCAGCCGTCGTCGCCGGTGGCGTGACGCTGACTTGGCCGGATGGGACAGCATGTCGTCGGCCAGGCGGGCGATTTCCGACGGCATGGTTGCCGAGAACAGGAGCGTCTGCCGCTGCCGTGGAAGCATCGCGACAATCCTGCGAATGTCATTGATGAAGCCCATGTCGAGCATGCGATCGGCTTCATCGATCACGAGGACATCGACCTGGTCGAAACTGACTGCGCCACACTTGCGCAAATCCAGTAGCCGCCCGGGCGTGGCGACCAGTACCTCGACGCCATTGGCAAGGGCGCGAACCTGTTTGCCTATCGGCACGCCGCCGATCACGAGCGTCACGCTGAAACGAAGGTGCCGCCCGTAAACGCGAAAATTATCGACTATCTGACCGCAGAGTTCGCGGGTCGGGCCAAGGACAAGGACGCGGCACTGTTTGCGCGCGGGCCTGCGCGGCGAGGCTGCCAGGCGATTAAGGATCGGCAGCGCGAAGGCGGCGGTTTTGCCGGTGCCTGTCTGGGCGATGCCGATGAGATCGCCTCCCGCGAGAACCACGGGAATGGCCGCCTGCTGAATGGGGGTCGGTTCATGGTAGCGCTCTTCTACGAGCGCACGGGCAATCGGCTCGGCGAGGCCGAGGGTCGTAAACGACATTAAGGGGTTCTTCTCTTTCTGAAGGCAGGCGACACCAGGCCGGCTTCCGTGAAGCCGGTGTCGCAAGTCGCTGGCCAACGCGGACAATCCCGCGTGGCCTGGGCTGTCTGTCTTTGGAATTGGGCAGGCCGAAAACCGTGTTCCCGGATTTCGTGCAACGCGTGCCTGCTGCGAGCTTAACGCTCGCGGATGCATATAGGACCGAAGCCCTTAACAAGCAATGGATACTTTACCTCGTCACACGCCGGCGGAAGAGCGGATGGCTGCGCCGCATCGGCGGCGGCGCGATCGCCGCGGTGCCGACCTGCGTCCGCGCGTTGAAATTTACCGTCTCGCCGACGCGATAGCTGTGCACTCGCATGGAAGCCGTGCGGGGCCCCGCGAAAAATTTCAATGCCAGCCCGCTTGCTAGTCGCTTTCTTAATCAGTCTGGGGTCATTTGGTCGCCGGGGCGAAACCTGGTTCCGCGCATCGCCCCCTTTTACCGCACCTTGGTCCGCCCCCTCGCAGGGTGGCGTCGGCCGGACGTCGGCGCTGAAGCGTCGGCGTTGTTCCTGGCCATGCGGCACGTCAGCGCAGGTGTTGCCCGGCTCCAGAATAAGATTTGATTCATCTCCGCAGCGTACTAGATACGAGGCGTCTCCGGGCCGAATTCGGCCCATCCTGTCAGCCACTCCTGACGACTTTGCGGCGTTCTGCCGCGGCAGTGCGTTATGTCCGTTGATCCCGCCACCGCCTCCTCCCCGCCAACGGGCTTCTGGTGGCACTTCACAATAGCCATACCCGATCGATGGCGGGCGCTCGTCCGTGGCAGCGAAGTATGGCTGGTCCTGCTCGCCGTCGTCATCGGCATCGTCGCCGGATTGGTCGTCACCATCATGAACCTCATGGTGGCGCTCATGCATCAGGCGCTCTTCGGCCTCGAAGCCGGCAGTCGATTGAGCGCCATCGACGCCCTGCCAACAAGAAACGGTTACGTGATTCCGGTGGTCGGCGGGCTGGTGCTCACTGCCGCCGGATGGGCTCTGGCCAAGGCGGGACTCAAGCGCCCTGTTGACCCGATTGAGGCCAATGCCCTGCACGGCGGGCGCATGTCCATGCGCGACAGTCTCATCGTCGGCGCCCAGACGATCATTTCGAACGGCTTCGGTGCCTCTGTCGGACTGGAAGCCGGGTATACGCAGGTGGTGTCGGGGGTTGCGTCTCGCCTGGGGATTTCCTTCCGGCTCCGGCGCGCCGATCTCAGGATGCTGGTCGGCTGCGGTGCGGCAAGCGCCATCGCGGCGGCCTTCGGCGCTCCCCTGACCGGCGCCTTCTATGGCTTCGAACTGATCATCGGCACGTATACCGCCGCATCGCTCGCGCCGGTGCTGGCTGCCTCGATCACCGGCGTCCTGGTAACTCATCTGTTCGGCGTCGAGCCCTACTCGATCACCGTCGGTGCGCAATCCACCTTCCGCAATTCCGATCTCCTCAGCGTGCTTTTGCTGGCCCTGGTCTGCGGAGGCATCGGCATCCTGGTCATGCGTGGTGTCACGCTGACCGAGGTGGTCTTCCGGCGCTCGCACATACCGCGGATTCTCCACCCGATCCTTGGGGGGGTGATCATAGGTGGCCTCGCCATCGTCGACCCGCACGTCCTTTCGTCCGGTCACGGTGCGCTGAAGCTCACTCTCAACTCCACGCTTCCCGCCATCGCGCCGTTCCTGCTGCTGGTCGTTCTCAAAGCCACCGCCTCGGCCGTGTCGCTCGGCTCCGGCTTCCGCGGCGGGCTGTTCTTCGCCTCGCTTTATCTGGGGGCGATCACCGGCAAGCTCTTCGCGGCGATCACCGCGGTACTCGCCCCGGCTTTTGCACCGGACCCGCTGGTTGCCACGATCGTCGGCATGAGCGCGACGGCCGTAGCAATCGTTGGCGGACCGTTGACAATGTCGTTCCTGGCGCTGGAGACCACCGGTGACCTGCCGACCGCGCTTGCGGTTCTGGCGGCGGCAATCGTCTCGTCGATCACGGTTCGTGAGTTGTTCGGCTATTCCTTCGCGACCTGGCGCCTGCATCTGCGCGGCGAGACCATCCGCAGTGCTCACGACGTCGGACGTATCAGGGCGCTCAGCGTCGGCAGCCTGATGCGACGCGACGTGCGCACGGTGATGGGCGACATGCGCGTCTCCTCGTTCCGCCGCGATTTCCCGCTCGGATCGACGCAACGGGTGGTCGTAGTCGACGGCGCCAGCCGCTATCTCGGAATCGTGCTGGTGGCGGAGGTGCATGCGCCGGACCTTGGCGGTGACGCGGAATCGCGGGCGATCCGTGAATTCCTGCACAACCAGAAGGACGTCCTTCAGCCGCAGACGAACGTCAAGGACGCCATGAAGAAGTTCGACGAAACCGAGACCGAGGCGCTGGCGGTCGTCGATCCGGCGACACAGCAGGTACTCGGCCTGTTGTCCGAATCGTATGCCCTCCGTCGCTATTCGGAGGAACTGGATCGGACCCGTCGCGACCTGATCGGCGAAGCGACCTGAAATCCTACTCCGCTGCCTCGCTGAACGGCGTCGGCCTCTCCCATTTGAGCTTGGGCTGACGCGCGGCGCGGGTCTCGTCGAGGCGGCGGCGCGGCGCCAGCATCGGTGCCTGGCGGAAGCGTTCCGCCTCGCCCCGCTTCGCCCTGAAAACAAGGTCGCGCAGCGTCGCCACCAACAGGTCGAGCGAGGCCTTCAATTCCAACTCGGTCGGCTCAATCAGCATGGCGCCGTGGACGACCAGGGGGAAATACATGGTCATCGGGTGGAAGCCCTCGTCGATCATCGCCTTGGCGAAATCGAGGGTCGTCACGCCGGTGCCCTCGAGGAACGTGTCGTCGAACAGCGCCTCGTGCATGCAGATGCGGTCTCCGAACGGCTGGCTCATGACGTCGGCAAGCGACGCGCGCACGTAGTTGGCGTTGAGGACGGCGTCCTCGGAGGCCTGGCGCATGCCGTCGGCGCCGTGTGACAGCATGTACGCGAAGGCGCGCACGAACATGCCCATCTGGCCGTGGAAGGCGGTGATGCGGCCGAAGGGCTGGGCGCTCTCGCCCGCTTCCCGCCGCGTTTCAATGAACTCGGCGCCGCCCTCGCCTGTCCGCACGAACGGCACAGGGGCGAACGGAGCGAGCGCCTCCGACAGCACCACCGGGCCGGCCCCCGGCCCGCCGCCGCCATGGGGAGTCGAGAACGTCTTGTGGAGATTGATGTGCATCGCATCGACGCCGAGGTCGCCGGGGCGGACCTTGCCGACGATGGCGTTGAAGTTGGCGCCATCGGCATAGAAGTAGGCCCCTGCCTGATGGACGGCCTCGGCAATGGCGACGACGTCGCGCTCGAACAGGCCGCAGGTGTTGGGGTTGGTGAGCATGATCGCGGCGACGTCGCGGTCGAGGCGCGCCTTGACCGCGTCCGGATCGACGGTGCCGTCGTCGCGGGCGGGCACGTCGACGATCCTGTAGCCGAGGAGCGCGGCGGTCGCCGGATTGGTGCCATGGGCGGATTCGGGCACGAGCACCGTGGTGCGCGCCTCGCCACGGGCGGCCAGCGCCGCCTTGATGGTCATCATGCCGCAAAGTTCGCCGTGGGCGCCGGCCTTGGGGCTCATGGCGACGGCGGCCATACCGGTCATCTCCATCAGCCAGCGGGCGAGCCCGGCGATCAGTTCGATGGCGCCGGGCACGGTAACCGTCGGCTGCAGCGGGTGGATGTCGGCGAAGCCCGGCAGTCGTGCCATCTTCTCGTTGAGGCGCGGGTTGTGCTTCATGGTGCACGAGCCGAGCGGATACATGCCGGCGTCGATCGCATAGTTCTTCTGGCTGAGACGCACGTAGTGGCGCACCGCCTCCGGCTCCGACAGGCCGGGCAGGTCAAGCGGCGCCTTGCGGGCGTGGGTGCCGAGTTTGGATTTCGCTGGCGGAGCCTCTTGCGGCAAATCCACGCCAGTCACATCCGGCCGCCCGATCTCGAAGATCAGCGCCTCCTCGATCTGCAGCCCGCGATTGGCGGTGAAGGTGCGCTCGTCGACGGCGTTAGCCGGCGGCGGCGCCGTGGGACGGCCCCGGTCGTTCGGCATCACAGCACCTCCCTGAGCGCCGCGACGTACGCCGCGCGGTCCTCGTCGGTGTTCAACTCGGTCGAGGCGACGACGATCAAGTCCGCGAAGTCGGGACGATCCGGTTGCAAACGCGAGACCGGCACTCCGCCGAGCACGCCTTTCGCCGCCAGCCGGCCGATTACCTCCGCAGCGTCGCCGGGAACCCGAATGGTGAACTCGTTGAAAAACAAATCATTGAGCACGGTTACGCCGGGAACCTCGGAAAGCAATTCCGCCAAACGAACCGCGTTGGCGTGGTTGAGCGCCGCGAGGCGGCGGAGCCCGGTTTCGCCGAGCAGCGTCATGTGAATGGTGAATGCCAGCGAACACAGCCCCGAATTGGTGCAGATGTTGGAGGTCGCCTTGCCACGCCGAATGTGCTGCTCGCGTGTTGACAGAGTCAGCACGAAGCCGCGGCGCCCCTCCGCATCTGTGGTCTCGCCGGCGAGCCGGCCGGGCATCTGGCGGACGAACCGTTGGCGCGTGGCGAAGAGCCCGACGTAGGGTCCGCCGAAGGTCAGCGGGTTGCCGAGCGACTGGCCCTCGCCGACGACGATGTCCGCCCCTTGCGCCCCCGGCGGCTCGATCGCGCCAAACGATACGGCCTCCGTGAAGACGGCGACCAGCAGCGCTCCCACGGCGTGGGCTTTCTCGGCGATGGCCTTGAGGTCGATCAGGTGGCCGTAGAACGAGGGCGACTGCACGACCACGCACGAGGTGTCGCCATCGATCGTGTCAGCGATCGTCTCGGTCCCGGTCGGATCGCTGGCGCGGGCCACGACCGCGTCGCCCGCCATCTCGGACACCGTCTCGACAACCGCGCGGTACTGCGGGTGGAGGCCGCCGGCGAGCACGGCCTTCCGCCGTCCCGCCACCCGGTGGGCCATCAGCACCGCCTCGGCGGTCGCCGTCGAGCCGTCGTACATGGAGGCGTTGGCGACATCCATGGCGGTGAGAGCCGCCACCTGGGTCTGGAACTCGAACAGGTATTGCAGTGTGCCCTGCGCGATTTCGGGCTGGTAAGGCGTGTACGAGGTGAGGAACTCCGAGCGCTGGATCAGGTGATCGACGCTCGCCGGCACGTGGTGGCGGTAGGCGCCGGCGCCGACGAAAAACGGCACCGACCCGGCGGCGACGTTTTTCGACGCAAGGCCGGAGAGGATCCGTTCGACCTCGATCTCGCTCCTCGCTGTCGGCAGGTCGAGAAGCTGATCGAGACGCTTGCCGGCGGGGACATCGGCGAAGAGATCGTCGATGTTGGCCACGCCAATGCGCGCCAGCATGGCGTTGCGGTCGGCCTCGGTGTGGGGGAGATAGCGCATGGGGTCCACTCAGACCGTTTCGAGGAAGCGCTCGTAGGCTTCGCCGTCCATCAGGTCTTCGAAACCGCTGCTGTCGCCGACCTTGAGCTTTATGAACCAGCCGGCACCTTCGGGGTGCTGGTTGACGGTGCCCGGTTCCTCCGTGAGCGCGGCGTTGACCTCGATCACTTCGCCACCAAGCGGCGCGTAGACCTCGCTCGCAGCCTTGACCAATTCGACGACGGCGGCCTCGCCGCCCTTGTCGATCTTCTTGCCGACCGGCGGCAGTTCGACAAAGACGATGTCGCCAAGTTGCTCCTGGGCATACTCGCTGATGCCGACGACGGCGGTGTCACCATCGAGGCGGATCCATTCGTGGTCGCGGGTGTATCGGGTTGTCATCTTGATCCTCGTCAGGAAACGGGCTTGCGCACGTAACGGTGGGGCACAAAGGGAAGCGGAGTGACGGTCGCCGGCCGGGCGCGGTCGCGCACCTTGACCACGAGGCCGGTGCCGGGGGCCGCGAACACAGGCGGCACGTAGCCCATGGCGATCGGCCGGCCGAGGGAGGGCGAAAAGCCGCCGCTGGTCACGCGGCCGATCACCTCGTCGCGCTCATCCAGGATCGCGGCGCCGTCACGGGCGGGAGCCCCCTCGACCAGGAGGCCGACACGCAGGCGCGCCGGCGCGCCTGCGAGTTCTTCGAGGATGCGCCCGGCGCCGGGAAAGTCGGCCGCCTGGCGACGCCGCTTGGAGACGGCGAAGGCAAGGTCCGCTTCGATCGGCGAAATGGTTTCGTCCAGTTCGTGGCCGTAGAGCGGCAGGCCGGCTTCCAGCCGAAGCGAATCGCGGGCGCCGAGGCCGACGGGGCTCACGCGCTTGTCGGCAAGCAGGCGTCGCCACAAGGCCTCCGAGCGATCCGGTGGCACCAGGATTTCGAACCCATCCTCGCCGGTGTAGCCGGAGCGCGAGATGAGCAATGTGCCGTGTTCGAAAGCGAACGACCGGTATCGCATGAACCCGAGTTCTGTCGCGGCTGGCACCAGCGCCGCCATGACGGCAGCGGCCTCGGGCCCCTGAAGCGCGATGAAGGCGTGACCGTCGCTCCGGCGCAGGGCGGCGCGATCGCCAGCGGTCCTCTCGATCAGGGCGAAATCGTCCTCCTTGGTGCCGGCGTTGACGACGACGTAGAGCGTTCCCGACCAGGCGACGTCGGCGGGGCGGGCGATCATCAGGTCGTCGAGAATGCCGCCATCCTGGTTGAGGAGCAGCGTGTAGCGGATCTGGCCGGGCGTCAGCCCGCGGATGTCGCCGGGGGTCAGTTCTTCGGCGATCGCAGCGATTGCTTCGTGGTCGGCGTCGGGATCGCCCGAGCGATCGGCGAGGGTCAGGAACGCCGGCCCCATGTGGGAGACGTCAAACAGGCCGGCGTGGTCGCGCGTCCACTTATGCTCGGCGATGATGCCGGTCGGGTACTGGACCGGCATCGAGTAACCGGCGAATTCCACCATGCGCGCGCCAAGCTCGCGGTGCAGGCCGGCGAGCGGCGTCTCTCGGAGGGTCTTCGCGGGTGTAATTTCGGCCAACTGGCAGGTCCTCTACGGGCAACGGGTGCAGAGGCGGATCAACAGCGATCCGTCTCATGCCCCCTCTGTCCAAGGACCTGAGAGATTTCCCGCTTCGCCGCTCACCTTCGTGAAAACGCGACGATCTCTTGTCGCTTTCCAGGGCGGAAAAGTGCTGGGCACTTTTCCCGGAAACGCGACGTGGCGGTTACTCCTTCGGTGAGCAGGCAATCGCGCCCGCTGCTTTCCAGAGTGTCGCCGATCGTCCGGTCCTTCCGCCTGAGAGTTTCCGGGGCGGTTGCTCCTTCGGCGCCGGACCGGATAACCGGCCCGATCTCTCCCGGCGATCGTGCGAACCCGCGCGCTGTGTGGCGACGGGTCTACCGGGACGCGACTCTTTCCCGGCGCCCGGCACTGTAGAGCCGCGGACGGCCGAGTCAATCAGCCGGTGAGGCCAACGAACGCTTTTCCCTGGTCAAAGCCGACGTAGACGATGAGGTCGCGGTCTTCCTCGGTCACGTCGACGACGACGTCATCAAACACCGGGGTGAATTCGCCGGTGTAGTCCGGCCCGAGGGTGACGGAGACCTTGTAGGCCTTGTTGTAGAACACCTTGTCGCTGTGCTGGCTGGCGACGACGATGCGCAGAGGCACCGTCACGGCACCGATCTTCCCCTGCGGACCGGCGACAACCCGGCCGGCGATGCCGACCTTGATCGCCAGTGTATCGGCATCGACCGGATGGCACTCCCGGGCGGTCTTGGTGATCGAATCCTGAAACTGGACGAATTGAGGGTCGTTATCGTGCCCACGCTCATACGTCGTCAGAGTTTCCGCACCGGTCTGAACCTCGACCGGCGGGCAGTAGCCCGACTTCAGAAAGAAGTCCTGCCCGAACGGCTGGTCGACGGTGCCTACGCCGCGGGTCGCCTTGTCGCCGCCGCTGAAGAAGCGCCCGGCCAATCCCTGGCCGCCCCCGCTGTCGGAGGTACTGGCACACGCGGCAATCAGGCTCGACGCCACAACAACAACTGCCACGCGAGCCGCGGCTGGCGGGGCGAACGGTAGAAGACGAAGCGGCATGCCCCCGAATCCTTTCCACTTTTGCGGCTTTTCTATAGCAGCGGCCCCATGGCTTGGCGACCGTTTGCGTTTACCGGCCGCCGCGCTTGCCGCGCTCCCCCCCGGCCGCTAGGTTCGAAGTTGGGCGGGAGGAACCGGCGGCGGAAGGCGTTGCCAAGCTTCAATATGCAATATGTGAGCACGCGCGGTAGAGCGCACCCGGTCGGTTTTTCCGACGTGCTGCTGGCGGGCCTCGCCGGCGACGGTGGTCTTTTTGTGCCTGCGATCTGGCCCGAGGTGCCATCTGCGGCCATTGCCGGATTTGCCGGTCGCCCATACGCCGAGGTCGCGTTTGAGGTCATCCGGCCGTTCATCGGCAGCGACATTGCCGAGCCGGCGCTGCGCCGGATGTGTCAGGCCGCGTACGCGGAATTCGACCATCCGACGGTGGCGCCGTTGACCCAGCTCGGGCCCGGCCTTTGGGCCCTGGAGCTCTTTCACGGACCGACGCTGGCCTTCAAGGACTGCGCCATGCAGCTGACGGCGCGCCTGATGGACCACGTTCTGGCCGAGCGCGGGGGGCGCATCACGATCGTCGGTGCCACATCGGGGGATACGGGCGCGGCGGCGGTCCAGGCCTTCGGCGGCCGCGACAAGACCGACCTTTTCATCCTCTTTCCCGAAGGCCGCATCTCGCCAATCCAGCAGCGGCAGATGACGACAGCCGAGGCGGCGAACGTCCATGTGGTCGCCGTAAAAGGCACTTTTGACGATTGCCAGGCGATCGTCAAAGCGTTGTTCGGCAACGTGGAATTCCGCGAGCGCATGAACCTCGCCGGGATCAATTCGATCAACTGGGCGCGCATTCTTGGCCAGATCGTCTACTACTTCACCGCCGCGGTGGCGCTCGGGGCACCGCACCGGGTGGCGTCGTTCGCGGTGCCGACGGGCAATTTCGGGGACATTTTTGCGGGCTACGCCGCCAAGCGCATAGGGCTCCCCATCGCCCGGCTGGTGATCGCCACGAACGTCAATGACATCCTGGCGCGGACGCTCGCCAGCGGCGAATACCGCCCGGCCGGGGTCACCGCCACCCAATCGCCGTCGATGGACATTCAGGTCTCGTCGAACTTCGAACGGCTGCTGTTCGAGGCGTGTGACCGGGATAGCGCCGCTGTCGTCGCCCTGATGACGGGCCTGAACCGCTCGGGCGGCTTCAAGTTGTCCAGGGATGCGCTCGACCGCATCCGGGCCGATTTCGACGCCGGCCGCGCCGACGAGACGGAAACCGCGGCCGAAATGCGGGACACTTACGCCGCCACGGGCTTCCTGCCCGATCCGCACACCGCCGTCGGGCTGGCCGTCGGGCGACAATTTCTTAACGCCGGGCATCCGATGATCGCGCTCGCCACTGCCCACCCGGCGAAGTTTCCCGCCGCGGTGAAGGCGGCGACAGGCATCCAACCCGAAACGCCGGCGAGGCTCGCCGGGGTCCTCGGCAAGCCCGAACGTTTCACCACCCTCGCCAACGACCGGCGGGCGGTCGAAGAATACATTATGGCGCACGCCCGTGTGCCTGTAGATCAAGTGTGAACGGCATGAACGTCCGCCTGTCGCGTCTGTCTTCGGGTCTTGCGATCGTCACCCACGACATGAGTCACCTCCAGAGCGCCGCCCTCGGCGTGTGGGTGGGCGCGGGCTCGCGCTCCGAGCGGGAGGAGGAACACGGCATTTCCCACCTGCTCGAGCACATGGCCTTCAAGGGAACGCGGACGCGCACGGCCGCCGACATCGCCGAGCAGATCGAGGCGGTCGGGGGCGAACTCAACGCCGCGACCAGCGTCGAGGCCACCTCCTACTACGCCCGCGTCCTCAAGCAAGACGTGGCGCTTGCCTTCGATATCCTGAGCGACATCCTGTGCAACTCGATCTTCGATCCAGGCGAGCTCGCCCGCGAACAACACGTCATCGTGCAGGAGATCGGCGCCGCGTTCGACGCGCCCGAGGATCGCATCTTCGACCTCTTCACGGAGGCCGCCTACCCCACCCAGCCAATCGGCCGCACCATCCTAGGCACACCGGAGACGGTCCGCGCGACCTCGTCAGATATGCTGCGGGCCTATCTCGACCGCCACTATCACGGCCCCTCGATCGTGGTATCGGCGGCAGGCGCCGTCGATCACGACGCGCTCGTTGCTCTTGCCGGCGACAGGCTGGGTGCGCTCGCCGCCAGCCGCGGACCGGAGCCAACGCGCGCCAGGTACCTCGGTGGTGATCGGCGTGAGGCGCGCGACCTCATGGAAACGCAAATCATGGTCGGGTTCGAAGGCCGGCCGTACGCCTCCGAAAGCTTCTACACGGCGCAGATCCTGGCAGCGATCATCGGCGGGGGCATGTCGTCCCGCCTTTTCCAGGAGGTCCGTGAAAAGCGCGGTCTGTGTTATTCGATCTACGCCTTCCACTGGAGCTTCGCCGACACCGGCATGTTTGGCGTCCACGCCGCGACCGGCACGGACGACGTCGGAGAGTTGATGCCTGTGATCCTCGGCGAGCTTGAGCGGGCGGCCCACGACATCAACGAGGCCGAACTCGGTCGTGCACGGGCGCAGCTCAAGGCCGGCCTGCTCATGTCCCTGGAGAGCCCGGCGGCGCGCGCCGGCCAGCTCGCCCGCCAGGTCCTCATCTTCGGCCGGGTGATCCCGATCGACGAGCTGGTGGCGAAGGTCGACGCGATCACCGTGTCCGAGGTCCGCAAACTCGCAGGTGAGTTCATTTCCGGAAGCTCGCCGTCGTTGGCGGCGGTCGGACCGCTGGACGGCCTCATTCCTCACGATAAGCTGGCGGAGCGCTTCGGCGCCCGTATCGAAGTCTGATCTCTCGGCGACGCGACCATGGCTTTCCTCCGTTCGATCTCCACCAGCAATCCCAACCCGACACTGCGCGGCGAGGGGGTGCTCCTGCGCACCCCGGTGGCGGCCGACTATGCTCAGTGGGCGCAATTGCGCGACGAAAGCCGCGGCTTCCTGTCGCCTTGGGAACCGATCTGGCCCGCCGATGACCTCACCAAGCTCGCCTTCCGCCGGCGGCTGCGCCGCTATCAGCGCGAGATCCGCGATGGCACCGGCTACCCGTTCTTCATCTTTTCACCGGACGGCGATACGTTGCTCGGCGGCCTGACGCTCGCGCAGATACAGCGCGGGGTCACCCAATCGGGGGTGCTTGGCTACTGGATGGGCGAGCGCCACGCCGGCAAGGGCCTGATGACCGCGGCGGTGCGTGCGGTCGCCACCTTTTCATTCGATGCCCTGCACCTTCACCGGATCGAGGCCGCCTGCCTGCCGCACAACGTTGCCTCCATCCACCTCCTCGAAAAGGTCGGATTCGCGCGTGAAGGCTACGCCAGAAAGTATTTGTGCATCGACGGGCGCTGGCAGGACCACATCCTTTATGGCCTGGTGCGGGACGATCCGCGGCCGTGATCGCCGGCCCGGCCGAGGCTGCTTGTCGCGGATCGGGGGGCAAAATAGTAAGCTTGCGAATCGTTCCGGGCACTTGGAGGATCGGTTGTCGTTCGCGCGTCGGTTCGCGGTCCTCATTCTTGCAATCCTGACGGTTGGCGTCGCGGCCGCCCCCGCGGTCGCTCTGGAGGCGGTTGCGGTGCCGCTCGACGGCCGCACGCTCGACCTCACCAATGCCGTTCAGTTGAGCAGACAGCCCGGCGACCGCATCCAGGTATCGACCGCACCGGGTGTAGACGGAATTGTCCGCCGCATCGAGGTCAGGGCGGGGGAAAGCACCGGGCAGTCATTCTGGGCGGTGTTCGCCCTGGTCAACAACGGCGACCAGCAGATCGATCGGTTACTGGTGGCGCCGCACTTCCGGCTCGCCGGCTCGGGCCTGTTCTGGCCGGACCTTGGAGCCTCGCGCATCGCCGCCATCACGCCCAGCCAGGGGTTCGCGCCGGACCGCCAGGACAGCCAGGAAGCTGACGTCTTCCGGGTAACCCTTGATCCCGGTTCGGTAGTGACGTTTGTCGCCGAACTGCGAACGAGCCAGTTGCCGCAGCTCTATCTCTGGGACGGCGACGCCTACAAGGACGCGATCAACAGCTACACGCTCTATCGCGGCATCGTCCTCGGCATTTCCGGGCTGCTGGCGTTGTTCATGACCATCGTCTTCGTGGTCAAGGGATCCGCCATGTTCCCTGCGACGGCGGCGCTGGCCTGGGCGGTTTGATCTACGTATGCATCGACTTCGGCTTCTGGAACCGGATCATCAACGTTGCGCCGGGTGCCGACCAGACGTGGCGCGCGGGCGCGGAGGTGTTCCTGGCGGCATCGCTGCTTATCTTCGCGTACACCTACCTCAACCTCAACCGGTGGCATGTCCGCTACAGCCATCTCACCATCGGCTGGCTGATCGGGCTCGCCGTGCTTTTCGGGGTGGCGGTCATCGAGCCATCGGTGGCCGCGGGCATCGCCCGTTTCTCCATTGGCCTCGCCGCCGTGCTCGGCTTTGCGGTCATCGTCTATCTGGCTACCCACGGCTTCGACCGTGCGATCATGCTGATCCCGACGTGGGTTCTGCTGTTGGTGTGGACGTTTGCGGCGCTGATGACGGTCACCGGCCACCTCGTCAACGACGTCGTTCAGCCGGCGCTTTCCGGCGGCCTCGTGCTGATCGTTCTCCTGATCGGCTTCACCGTGATGCAGCACGCGTTCGCTGGCGGGATGGTGATGCAGGGGCAGATCGGCGACACCGAGCGGAAGGCCCTCGCCCTCGTCGGCGCCGGCGACATCGTATGGGACTGGAACGTCGATCGCGACCGCATCTTCACCGGGCCGGAGGCAGAGGACCTGCTCGGCCTGCGCCGCGGCGCGCTGGAGGGGCCGGCGCGCGACTGGCTGGAGATCCTCCATCCCGGCGACCGCGATCGCTTCAAGACGACCCTCGACACGGCGGTCGAGTTGAAGCGGGGACGCATCGCCCAGGATTTCCGGCTGCGCTCCGAGGACGGTCATTATCGCTGGTTCCACCTGCGGGCGCGGCCGGTGCTTGGCACCGACGGCGAGGTTCTGCGCTGCATCGGCACGCTGCTCGACGTGACCGAGGACCGCAACGCCGAGGAGCGGCTGCTGCACGATGCCGTTCACGACAACCTGACGGGCCTGCCGAACCGCGAATTGTTCGTCGACCGGCTGCGCGCGCGCGATCACGCGCACCAACACCGAGGGCACCTCGCGGCCATCCGTGTTCATCCTCGACATCGACCGGTTCAAGCAGGTCAACGATGGCTTCGGCATAGCCGTCGGCGACTCGATCTGCTCGACGATCGCCCGCAGGCTCGCCCGCCTGCTCAAGCCGCAGGACACGCTGGCCCGTCTCGCCGGCGACCAGTTCGGTTTCCTGCTCATTTCGGAAAGCCAGCCGGAGCGGATCGCGGCGTTCGCCGAGTCGGTGCGCCGCACGTTGCGCGCGCCGATCACCCTGGGCGAGAAGGAGATATTCCTCACCGCCTCGATCGGCATCGCCATGCACGACGGCAAGCAGAATGAGCCGGACGAGCTGACCAAGGATGCCGAAATGGGCACCTATCATGCCAAGCGGCTCGGCGGCGACCGCATCGAGGCGTTCCGTCCGGCGTTGCGCCAGCATGGCAGCGACCTGGCGACACTGGAATCGGATCTCCGTCGCGCGCTCGGCCGCGAGGAAATCAAAGTGCTGTACCAGCCGATTGTCCGGCTGGAGGACAAGACCATCGCGGGCTTCGAGGCGCTGGTGCGCTGGGACCATCCCAAGCTCGGACGGATTCCGCCGAGTGACTTCGTGCCGCTGGCAGAGCGAACCGGGCTCATCGTCCCGCTCGGCATGTTTGTGCTCGACCGGACTGCGCGGCAGCTCGCCGACTGGCAGGAGGAGTTAGGCCGCTCCGTCTCGCTTTTCTGCAGCGTCAACGTATCGAGCCGCCAGTTGCTCCGCCATGACCTCATCAACGACGTGAAATCTGTGCTGGTGCGCTCCAATCTCGCCCGCGGGTCTTTGAAGCTGGAGGTGACTGAAAGCCTGGTGATGGAGAACCCGGAATACGCCGCCCAGGTCCTCGTCCGGGTGCGCGAGCTTGGTGCCGGCCTGTCGCTCGACGACTTCGGCACCGGCTATTCCTCGCTCTCTTATCTGCAGCGCTTTCCGTTCGACACCATCAAGATCGACCAGACCTTCGTCCACGGGACGGGTCTTGGCGACCGAAGGGTCATCCTGCGGTCGATTATCGGGCTTGCCCACGACCTCGGCATGGACGTGGTGGCGGAGGGGGCCGAATTGGAGGCGGACGCGCTGGAGCTGTACGAGCTCGGCTGCGAGTTCGTGCAGGGCTTCCTCTACGGCCAGCCCATGACTGCCGCCGAGGCGAGCCGTCTGATCTTCCGCGCCGAGGATCAGGAGCCGGCAGAGGCGCCCGAAGTGGAGCCGGACGCGCCGGTCGAGGCTTAACCGGTTCCCAACCAAGTGCGGCTTTTCTTGACAGCAACGGCCGCAAAATCGCTTAGTCCGCCAATGCCTGACGCCAAGCCCCATCTCGACATCCTGCTGTGCAGTCCGCGCGGGTTCTGCGCCGGCGTCGACCGCGCCATACAGATCGTCGAGCTGGCTCTGCAAAAATTCGGCCCGCCGGTCTACGTGCGCCACGAGATCGTCCACAACCGCCACGTGGTCGACAGCCTCAAGGCCAAGGGCGCGGTCTTCGTGGAGGAGATGGACGAGATTCCCGAGACCGGTCAGCCGGTGATCTTCTCCGCCCATGGCGTTGCCAAGGCGGTGCCTCAGGCGGCGGAGCGCCGCCACCTGTTGCAGCTCGACGCCACCTGCCCTCTTGTCACCAAGGTCCACCGCGAGGCCGAGGTTCATTTCCGGAAAGGTAACGAGATCGTGCTCATCGGCCACGCCGGACATCCCGAGGTGGCCGGCACCATGGGTCAGTTGCCGCCCGGCACGATCACCCTCATCGAGACGGAGGCGGACGCCCGTCTCTTCAGGCCGAAATCGCCCGACCGGCTCGCCTACATCACGCAGACGACCCTCTCCGTTGACGACACGGCCGCGATTGTGGCTGTCCTCAGGGAACGGTTCCCCGCGATCGTGGCGCCGCACAAGGAGGACATCTGTTACGCGACCACCAACCGTCAGAACGCGGTGAAACGGGTGGCTGGCATGGCCGACGCCATGGTGGTTATCGGCGCGCCAAACTCATCCAACTCGCAGCGGCTCCGGGAGGTCGCCGAGCGCGCCGGCTGCCCGGCTTCGGTTCTGGTCCAGCGCGCCGCCGACCTCGACTGGTCGATGTTCCGCGACGTGCGCCGCGTTGGTATCACCGCGGGCGCCTCGGCACCGGAGGTGCTGGTCGAGGAGGTGATCGACGCCTTCGCCGAGCGTTTCGCCATCTCGGTCGAGGTGATCACCGACACCGAGGAAGCGGTGACATTCAATCTGCCGCGATCTCTCCGCAACGTGGCCTGAGCGACGTCGTGGCGGTCTACACCGAGTTTTCCGACGAGGAGTTGGAAGTCTTCATCGGGGGCTACGACCTCGGCACCGTTCTGTCGGTCAAGGGGATCGCGGAGGGCGTCGAGAATTCCAACTATCTGCTGGCAACGGACGTCGGCCAGTTCATCCTGACGCTCTACGAGAGGCGGGTCGATCCGGCCGATCTCCCCTTCTTCCTTGGGCTGATGGAGCACCTCGCGCGGCGCGGGCTCACCTGCCCGACGCCGGTGCACGACCGCGCCGGCAAGGCCCTCAACCGTCTTGCCGGGCGGCCGGCCGCGCTCGTCACGTTCCTGCCGGGGCTGTGGGTCAGGCGGCCGCGGACTGAGCACTGCGGCGCCGTCGGGCGCGCGCTGGCCCATCTCCACGTCGCCGGCGAGGGCTTTGGGCTCACACGCCTCAACGCGCTCGGCGTCGATGGCTGGCGTCCGCTCTACGAGCTTTGCCGCGGACGCACCGATGAAGTCGCACCCAGCCTCGGAGCCGAGATCGAGGCCGAGCTTGCCTTTCACGAGGCGCACTGGCCGCGCGACTTGCCGGGGGGATCATTCACGCCGACCTCTTCCCCGACAACGTCTTCTTTCTGGGCGGCGAACTCTCCGGCCTGATCGATTTCTACTTCGCCTGCAACGACATGCTCGCCTACGACGTGGCGATCGCGCTCAATGCATGGTGCTTCGAGCCCGACGTGTCACTGAACGTCACCAAGACGCGGGCGCTGCTGGCGGGCTACGCCGGCGTAAGGCCGTTCACCGGTGCCGAGATCGATGCACTGCCGATGCTCGCCCGCGGGGCGGCGCTGCGATTCCTGCTCACCCGGCTCTACGACTGGCTGACAGTGCCAGAAGGTGCGCTGGTGGTGCCGAAGGACCCGCTCGACTACTACAAGCGGCTCCGCTTCCACCGCAGCGTTGCCGACGCCGGCGCTTACGGGCTCGACCGATGACGGTTGGCGACCGCGTCTCCATCTGGAGCGATGGTGCGTGCTCGGGCAACCCCGGGCCCGGCGGCTGGGGCGCGGTCCTGATGTGGAATGCGCATGAGAAAGAGCTTTCGGGCGGCGAGGCGGCAACGACCAACAACCGCATGGAGCTGACTGCGGCGATCGAGGCACTCGCCGCCTTGCGCAAGGCCAGTGCCGTCGATTTCTACACGGACTCGCAGTACCTGAGGGGCGGCGTCACCGGCTGGATCGCCAAGTGGAAACGCAACGGCTGGCGCACCGCCGACAAGAAACCGGTGAAGAACGTAGACCTCTGGCAGCGGCTGGACGCGCTACGCGAGCGCCACGACATCACCTGGCACTGGGTCAGGGGCCACGCCGGCACCGACGGTAACGAACGCGCCGATGAACTCGCGCGCAAAGGCATGAAGCCGTTCATGCCGAGGAAGCATAAAGTCAGACCGCTGGGCGATAGCGACGGGCGCTGAGATTCACAGCTGGCCGAGAATAGTGGCGGCGCCGGTCGCCTGGATGCCCTTGCCGCCTTCGGGTTCGAAGTTCAGCGCCTTGACGACGCCGTCGTCGACCAGTGCGGAAAAGCGCTTCATCCGTTTGCCGAGACCGCTGGCGCTCATGTCGACCTCAAGGCCCAGGGCGCGCGTGTAAGCACCGGTGCCGTCGGCGACGAAGTCGACCTTCCCGGCGGCGCCGAGGGATTCGCCCCACACCTTCATGACGTGATGGTCGTTGACGGCCATCACCACGATGCGATCGACGCCGCGCGCCTTCAGGTCGGCGGCGTTGGCGACGAACTGGGGAATATGTGCATTGTGGCAGGTGGTGGTGAAAGCGCCGGGAACACCGACCAGCACTACCTTCTGTCCGCCGAAAAGATCGCCGGTGGTCACCTCCCTGACCGAGCCGTCTTCGTTCTTGACCCGGAAGGCGCCCTCCGGCAGGCGGTCACCTACCTTGATCATCGTGCTGTTCCCGCGAGATTTTCCGTTGCCTGCTGATGACGTAACGGACCGGGCCGCGCTAGTCGAGGCCTATGGCCTGCTCGATGGCATGGTCGCCGGAGACGACGGTGAAGCGCAGGTGCGCGCCCACGATCGGGGTCTTGGCGACGAGGCGGTCGAACGTCACGGTGTAGTCGCCCGCCTCCTCGGTGTCCGGGACGGGCGCGCTGGCGTACCAGTCGGGAGGACCCTCGACGAAGACGGTGGTGTGGGCCGGATCTGGAGCAGTCAACGCGAAGCGGAAGGCGGGGCGCTCGTCGGTGCCGCCGTCGCGCGTTACGCCGTCGACGAAGAACACGCCGGGCTGCGGCGGCCCGGGCAACGCGGCGCGCGCCTTCGCCAGCATCCCGGCCGCGTCCTTGTCGTCTTCGCCGGCCGGGACAGTCACGCTGGCCTTGACCTCGTCCGGAACGCAGACCTCCTGACACACGCCGAGCCGAACATCGACCGAGAGGTAGACCGCCTTGCCCGGATCGGACACCTCGGCGCTCATTGGCAGGAAAACGGAGTCCTCATAGACGTTGGTGAGCGAATACCCATCATCGAAACGACGGGGCGGCGGAAAGCTAACATCGGCGATGCCGAGGTTGCTGGACGCGGAAAAGTCAAAGACCGGAGCAATGCCGGCGTCGCCGGGGTTGCGCCAATATGTCTTCCAGCCTGGCGGCAGGGTGATCTCGATGCCGGCGGCTAGACGGCCGTCGTCGCCGATGCCGGCGGCAACCAGCCGCACCTTCGCCTCGGTCCCGCTCGCCCATTTGCCGACGGCGGCCGCGGCCGGTGCCACAGCGAACGTGACACAGGCGAGTGCGAGCCCCGCGCGCATCGCTAAAACGCCAAATAACGTCATCGTGGTCAACATAGCGTGCAATCGTTAATCTGTGTCGGCCGACGCCGTCGACCTCGCCTCATTTGTTCGTGAAACCGCTGTGAATCTCAGCTTTCAAACCCCGTGGGTTTCATTTTAACGAGACGGTGCTACCCTTTCGGTCATGGTCGCGGACGCGCGTGACAAGCCTTCCGGTCGAGGCTATCTCGACGGTCATTTCCTCATCGCCATGCCCGGCATGCAGGACAGCCGTTTCTCGCGCACGGTGGTCTACATCTGCGCCCATTCTTCTGACGGCGCCATGGGCATCATGATCAATCAGCCAGCGCCGCAAATCACGTTCCGCGACCTGCTGGTCCAGTTGGACATCATCCCGGAAGGAGAGGAAATCCGCCTGCCGGGCCCGGCCGGACGCATGAAGGTGCACCGGGGCGGGCCGGTCGAGACCGGCCGGGGGTTTGTCCTGCACAGCGCCGACTATTTCATCGAGAACTCGACGCTGCCGATCGACGAGAATATTTCGCTGACTGCGACACTGGAGATCCTGAAGGCAATCGCGGTGGGCGATGGTCCCCATCGCGCGCTGCTCGCGCTTGGCTACGCCGGCTGGGCGCCGGGCCAGCTCGAAAACGAAATCCAGGCCAACGGCTGGCTGCACTGTCCGGCGATTCCCGACCTGATCTTCGACGGCGATCTCGACAGCAAGTACAACCGGGCCATGGCGCTGATCGGCATCGACCCGAGCCGTCTCGCCAGCGAAGCCGGCCACGCCTGAGGCCGTCAATCGGCCAGCGCTTCCGCCGCCCCGGCGATCAGCCCCCCGCGCGATCCATCCGGCGCCGGCTTGGACGAGGGCCTGAGCTGGAATCCCCTCGCGGCAACCGCGAGCGTCTGTGCCGTCGCCCGTGCTGATGTGCGCGGCAGGATGACCTGAGCGCAGAGACCGCCACCCTGCCGGTTGGTCAGTACCACCTCGCCACCGTGGCCGCGCGCGACGGCTCGCGCGATCGTCAGCCCAAGACCGGTGCCGCCCGTGCCGCGATTGCGCGACTTCTCAAGTCGATGGAACGGGCGGAACACCGCCTCGCTTTCGTTGCTGGGGATCCCGGGACCGTCGTCGTCCACCACGACGCGGATTGAGCCCGAGTCCATGTTCAGAGACACCCGCGCGCGCTTGCCGTACCTGACGGCGTTGTCGATGAGGTTGGCGATGCAACGGCGCAGACCGACGGGCTGAGCCCAAAGGGCCAGTCGAACCGGCAGGTCGGGCGAGAGCGCGAGCGTTACGTTGGGCATGTCGCTGCACAGCAATTCGAGCAGCGAGATCGCGTCGATCGGCTCGCGGCGCTCGGGTTGCGCGCTGTCACGAGCAAAGGCGAGTACCGACCTCGTCATGGCCTCGATATCGTCAAGGTCGGCCAGCATCCGCGCGCGCTGATCGGCGTCGGCAACGTACTCGGCGCGAAGGCGCAATCGTGTGGCCGGCGTGCGCAGGTCGTGGGAGATCGCTGCCACCAACTGATCGCGATCGCTGAGCAGCCGTTTCAGGCGTTCCTGCATCAGGTTGAAGGCGTGGGCCGCCGCCCGCAGTTCGCGCGGGCCGCGTTCCGGAACGCCGGACGCGTTGATGTCCTGACCGAGGCGTTCGGCGGCGTCGGCGAGGACGCGGTATGGCGCCGTCAAGCGCCGCAATGACCAGATCGACGCGATCAGCACCAGGCCGATCACCAGCGCGGTGAGCGCTACCGTATCGGTCGACCACAGGCGCGGCAGCGGCGCCATCGGGAGAGTGAAGTTTATCCAGCTGGCGTCGCTTAGCTTCACCGAGACGACATAGGCGTTTTCGTCGGCGTAGCGGTCCCGCGTCTCGGACAGGAAACGCGCCACGGGCCCGGTATTCTCTTCGGGGTCGTCGATGCTGCCGCCGCCTAACGGACCGTCGCTGCGCTGGACGTCGACCTCGGTTATCCCGCTTTCGGCGAGCCACGCCTGCATGATGCTCTCGAGCTCGGCAATCTGGTCGTCGGTGGCGCTTGCGCTCTCCGCCGTTGGTCGTCCGCTGACATCGACGACGAAGGTTGGAGCCGACAGGGCCTTTGCAAGGGCTTGGCGTTGATCGACCGGTTCGGAGGCCAGCGCCCGGCTTGCAGAAGACACCCGCTCGGCGACGTGAAAGAAGCCGCCCATGCGCGCGTCGAGGGCGCGTTTGTGAAGGATGGCGCCGAGCGTCGCCACTTCGGCGATCACGAGTCCGCTTATCAGGATGAGAAGCGCCCAGGCCGCCAGCCCGTCCGGCAGGAACCGCTTCATGCCGCCTCCACTTCGGGGGTGAACATGTAGCCGTCGCCCCGCACGGTGACGATCATCGAGGGCGACTGCGGATCCATCTCGACCTTTCGCCTGACGCGACTGACCTGCACGTCGATGCTGCGGTCAAAAGGCGTGGCGTCGCGACCGCGCGTGAGATCCATCAACTGGTTGCGCGACAGCACCCGCCGAGGATGCTCGGCGAACGCGATCAGGAGCTCGAACTCGCCAGTGGTCAAGTCGACGATCACGCCGTCGGGCGCTTCAAGTCGGCGTCTCCCGAGGTCGAGCACCCAGCCGTCGAACCGCAGGCGTTTGGCGCTTGAGCGCGCGCGATCAATCGGAGTGGCGACGGCCGTGCGTCGCAGCACTGCCCGCACGCGGGCGAGGAGTTCGCGCGGGTTGAACGGTTTGGCGAGATAGTCGTCGGCGCCCATTTCGAGGCCCACTATGCGGTCCGTCTCCTCGCCGATCGCCGTGAGGAACAGGATGGGTATCGACGAGGTGGCTCTCAGCTCGCGGCACACCTCCAGCCCGTCCTGGCCCGGCAGCATGACGTCGAGCACGATGAGATCGATGCGATTGGCGCCAAGCGCCGCCCGCATGGCGCTGGCGTCGCCCGCGGTCATGACCCTGAACCCGTGCCTGGACAAGAAATCGCGGACCAGTTCGCGGATTTCGCGGTCGTCATCCACGACAATGATCTGCGGGGCGCTCTTCATCGCGGCACAACCTGCGGCGGCCGAACCCGCGCAGTCTCCACGGCGGAATGGCCAACGTGTAATCGATGGATTTGGCCGGAATTTAGTCCGCCGGCTTCCACGCACCGGCCGTCGCGACGGCCGGTGCGTGGCATGGTGTCGCGGTTGCGACTACGCTTTGCAGGCGGTGTCGGTGCCCATGGCCTTGGTGGCAGCGGCCTTGGTCGAGTAGGTCGACGTTCCGATCTGCATGACCTTCGTGCCGTCAGGTTTGGTGGTGGTGACAGAGCACTTGTGGGTGCTGGCGTCTTGCGCGACGTAGTAGGTCGCGGCGAAGGCGGGGGCTGCAAACGATACGGCGAGCGCGGCGGCGAGTAGAACCTTGCGGTACATATGGGACTCCTTCGGCTTTGGTGAGCCGCGCCAAGACGATTGTCCGACACGGCAATTCGTCGCCCCAACGTCAATAGCGGCGCCGGCGACGCGAGCGGAGACCATCACGCCGATGTAAGTCTATTGTTTCGGGCAGTGCCCGATCATGTAACAGTCCGTTTCAGGCTGGCCGTCTGATCGCCCCGGAAGCCGTGGCGCGATGTCGCTCAGCCCTCGCCCCTCAGCGTTTGCCAGGCGAACGCGGCGAACATCCCCGCGATACCGGTTGCCAGACCGAACCAGGTCAGTGCGTACGCCAGATGGTTGTTGGGGAACGAGACGATCGTTTCGCCGCCCTGCGGCAGGCCGCCGGGAAGCGCGGCGTCGAAGCGGGAGTCAATATAGTAGGGTGCGACGCGCTCGGCGGCGTGGCCCTGGGCGGCGGCATAGAGCGCGGGGTCGTGCGAGAACCACTCGTTGCCGGCAATATCATCGGCCGGCATGTACCAGGTACGGTCGTGCGGCTGGCGGATCGGGCCGGTGACCGTCGTCTCGCCCTCGATGCGGCTGCCGGCACGCGTGGCCGGGTCCTTGCGATCGCGCGGGACGAAGCCGCGGTTGACGTACACGATCCACCCGGCATCCGCCATGAACGGCGTCATGACGAAGAAGCCGTAGCCGCCTACCCTGCCCTGCGGCTCAGTCAGCGTCTCGTTGACGAAAATCTCCTCGTCGTTGAGGTAGTGGCCGGTGATGGTAACCGGCCGATACTCAAGGTTGCCGAGGTCAAGGGTCGGCCAGGCATCCGGACCGGGCGCCGGTATCGGCGCGGCGGAAAGCCCCGCCTCCACCCGCGCGATCAATGCCTCTTTCCAGCCAAGCCGGTGAATTTGCCAGACGCCAAGTGAAACCAGGATCGCGAGGCTCAACGCCGTAGCCACCGCCGGCCAAAGCAGGCGGCGCATCGGGCTCAGGCGCCCTCGACCCGGCCCAATTCTGCCCGGTGGCGATATTGCTGAGCGATCAGAAGGCCCTTCAGCGGCCGCAACAGGCCGATCGAAAGGCCCAGAACGAGCGGAATCCATAAGACGGCGTGAACCCAATATGGCGGATGGAACGTAAATTCCACGAAGAGGGCAAGGCCGACGACGACGAAGCCGACGATCATCATGATGAAGACCGCCGGACCATCGCCGGAATCGGCGAAGGAAAGATCGAGTCCGCAGACTTCGCAGCGCGGCTTGACCGTGAGGAACCCGCTGAAAAGCTGTCCCTCCCCGCACCGTGGGCAACGGCCATGAAGGCCGGTGTTCATCACCGGCTGCAGCGGGTAGAGGGCCTTGTCCTCATAACTCATCCGGGGACCTCAGTAGAGCGGCCCGGGCGGCCGGGGGCCGCCCGAAACTCGGCTATTCGGCGAGGGGAGCCCCCCAGCCGCCCCACACATATATGCAGAAAAACAGGAACAGCCAGACGACGTCGACGAAGTGCCAGTACCAGGCGGCCGCCTCGAAACCGAAGTGCTGTTCCGGCACGAAGTCGCCGCGGTAAGCACGCAACAGGCAGACCATCAGGAAAATCGTGCCGATGATGACGTGGAAGCCGTGGAAGCCGGTCGCCATGAAAAAGGTCGAGCCGTAGATGTTGCCGCCGAAGGAAAAGGCGGCGTGCGAGTACTCATAGGCCTGCACAGAGGTAAACGTCATACCGAGAAGGATGGTGAGCACCAGGCCCCACAACAGTCCGCTCCGGTCCTTGTGGAGCAGCGAATGGTGCGCCCAGGTCACCGTGGTGCCCGAGGTCAGCAGGATCAGCGTGTTGAGCAGCGGCAAATGCCACGGATCGAAAACCTCGATCCCCTTGGGTGGCCAACTGCCGCCGGTGAAGGCGGTACGGGCGATCTGCGGGCCGATGTTGACGCCAAGGCTGGAATGGAAGAAGGCCCAGAACCACGCGACGAAGAACATCACCTCCGATGCGATGAACAGGATCATGCCGTAGCGCAGGCCGAGCTGGACGATCTTGGTGTGGAAGCCCTCGTTGGATTCCTTGATGACGTCGCGCCACCAAACCAGCATCGTGTAGAGGACGCCGGCAGCCCCCGGACCGAGATACCACGCGCTGTCGCCCCGCATGAAGGCGATGGCGCCGAGCGCCAGGGCGAACGCGGAAACCGCTCCGATAACCGGCCACGGACTGGGACTAACCAGGTGGTACGGGTGGTTCTGCTCGTGTGCGTGTGCCTCGGCCATATCCAGTTGCTCCACAGTGAGCCGCGCCCATATCGGGTTCGGGTCGTTACAGGGCGTTTCCGTTTACGTTTGCTGTTACCTCGGCAGCGGCGGCCGAGGGTTCGCCGGCTTTCGCCGGAAAGAATGTGTAGGACAGGGTGATCGTATCGACGGACTTGAGATCCGGGTCCCTGGCGTAGGCGGGGTCGACGAAGAAGGTCACGCCCATTTCCGCCGACTGGCCCGGCGCCAGGGTCTGGTCAGTGAAGCAAAAGCAGGCGATCTTGTTGAAATACGCGCCAACTGCATCCGGAGTGACGTTGAAGACCGCATGGCCGGTCTCGGAGCGCGACGTGCGGTTCTCGGCCATGAACGACACGCGTCCGACCGAGCCCAGGCGGACATCGATCTGATGCTGCAGCGGGCGGAAGGTCCAGCCGAGATTGTTCGCGATGTTGGAATTGAACCGAACCGTAACGAACCGGTCGCCCAATTGGGCGGGTGCGGCGCTCGCCTGCCGGGTGGTGCCGCCGTATCCGGTCGCCTCGGCGAAAACGTGGTAGAGGGGCACGGCAGCGAACGTGGCGCCGGTCATACCGGCGACCACGAGCACGCACGCCGCGGCGATCGCGCCCGAGCTCGTCCCGCTGCCATTGCTCCTGGGGCGTGCGTCGACCATGGCTGCGCTCAAGCGGGCGGCGTCATCAGGTTCGAGCCGATCTTGACGATAGTCACGGCGTAGAACAGAGCGACGAACGCGCCGAGTGCCAGCGCGATCGCGATCGAACGCGCACGCCGGCGGTGCTTCTGCGCCTCGGTCAGCGTCACGCCCTCGAGGTGGTCGGTTGGGCCTTCGGTACCCGCGTTCACGATTGCACTCACCGGCGTTGACACCTTTCGAAGGCAGTGGGGGTGGCTTTGCGTCTCACACCATGCCCCCGAGGCCTGCTCCCATCGCTTCGGCGAGGAGAACGGCAAACAGCAGAAACAGGTAGAGCAGCGAGAAGGTGAAGAGGTCGCGCGCCGCCCGCTCGCCACGATTGCCATCGCCGTTGCGGTAGACCCGCCAGGCGAGTCCCACGAAGGCGGCGCCGGTGACGGCGGAAACCACGGCGTATGCCAGGCCGCCGAACCCGAGAGGGACCGGAGAAAGGGCAACGACCGCAAGAATGACCGAATAGATCAGGATGCGGCGCCGGGTGACGGCCGCACCGGCGACCACCGGCAGCATCGGCACGCCGGCCCGCGCATAGTCGCCGGAGCGATAAAGCGACAACGCCCAGAAGTGCGGCGGTGTCCAAAGGAAAATGATCAGGCAAAGGACGAGGCTTGGCACGCTCACGGCGTTGGTTACGACGGCCCAGCCGATGACCGGCGGCAGTGCGCCCGCGAGGCCGCCGATCACGATGTTCTCCGGCGTCGTTCGCTTCAGCCACATCGTGTAGACGACGACGTAGAAGAAGATCGTGAAGGCGAGCAGCGCCGCCGACAGCCAGTTGACGGCGAGACCGAGGAACGTCACCGCGCCGACCGCCAGCGTCAGCCCGAAGCCCAGTGCATCGTTGGCGGCGAGCCGCCCGGCGGGAACCGGACGATTGGCGGTGCGGCGCATCAGCCCGTCGATATCGGCATCGAACCACATGTTGAGCGCGCCCGCGGCCCCGGCGCCGACGGCGATGGCCGTGAGCGCCGCGAATCCGATCACCGGATGGATGTGGCCGGGCGCGATCACCATCCCGACAAGGGCGGTGAAGACCACCAGGGACATCACCCGTGGCTTCAGCAACGCCACGTAGTCGGCGACGCTGCCGCCCATGGCCTCGTCGCGGGCGAGCGGGCGGTTGATCGAAGGGTCGAAGAACGCCATGTCGTTGCTTTGGTGTCGCGGCCGCCGTCAGAAGCCGGCGCTATCGGATCCGCGGCAGCGTCTCCCACTGATGGAATGGCGGCGGCGAGGACAGCACCCACTCCAACGTGGTGGCGCCTTCGCCCCATGGGTTGTTGCCGGCGAGGCGCTTCTTGGCGAAGGCGTCCCACATCGCATAGAGGAAGATCAGAACGCCGACCCCCGAGATGTACGAGCCCATCGACGAGATGAAGTTCCAGCCGGCGAAGACATCGGGATAGTCGACATAGCGCCGCGGCATGCCGGCGAGACCCAGAAAATGCTGCGGGAAGAAGAGGAGGTTGACGCCGATGAACGTCACCCAGAAGTGCAGCTTGCCGAGCGTCTCGTTGTACATGTAGCCGGTCATCTTCGGGAACCAGTAGTACCAGCCGGCGAAGATGGTGAAGACCGCACCGAGCGACAGCACGTAGTGGAAGTGGGCGACGACGAAGTAGGTGTCTTGCAGAACGTAGTCGAGGCCGGCGTTGGCCAGCTGGATGCCGGTGACACCGCCCACCACGAACAGGAAGATGAAGCCCATCGCCCACAACATCGGCGTCCGGAACTCGATCGAGCCGCCCCACATGGTGGCGATCCACGAGAAGATCTTCACGCCGGTCGGCACTGCGATAACCATCGTCGCGGCGACGAAATAGGCCTGCGTGTTGAGCGAGAGGCCGACCGTATACATGTGGTGGGCCCACACGACGAACCCGATGAAGCCGATCGCCACCATGGCGTACGCCATGCCGAGGTAGCCGAACACCGGCTTCTTCGAAAAGGTCGAGACGATCTGGCTGGTCATGCCGAAGCCCGGCAGGATGAGGATGTAGACCTCGGGATGGCCGAAGAACCAGAACAGGTGCTGGAAGAGCACGGGATCGCCGCCCTGGTCGGGCTTGAAGAAGGCGGTGCCGAAATTGCGGTCGGTCAACAACATGGTGATGGCGCCCGCGAGCACCGGCAGCGCCAGCAGCAGCAGGAACGTCGTCACCAGGATCGACCACACGAACAGCGGCATCTTGTGCAGCGTCATGCCCGGCGCGCGCATGTTGAAGATGGTGGTGATGAAGTTGATCGCGCCGAGGATCGACGATGCGCCGGCGAGGTGGATGGCGAGGATGGCGAAGTCCATCGCCGGCCCGGGCGTGCCGGTGGTCGACAGCGGCGGATAGATCGTCCAGCCACCGGCGGCGCCGGTGCCTCCGGGCTGGCCGGGCACGAACATCGAAATCAGCAGCAGCGTGATGGCCGCCGGCAGCAGCCAGAATGAAATGTTGTTGAGACGGGGAAAGGCCATGTCCGGAGCGCCGATCATGATCGGCACGAACCAGTTGCCGAAGCCGCCGATCATCGCCGGCATGATCATGAAGAAGATCATGATCAGACCGTGGGCCGTGACGAACGTATTGTAGATGTCCGGATCGCCGAAGATCTGCATCCCCGGCTCCTGCAGTTCCATACGCATGGCAATCGACAGGGCGCCGCCGATCAGTCCGCTGACGATGGCGAACAGCAGGTACATTGTGCCGATGTCTTTGTGGTTCGTCGAATAAAGCCAGCGGCGCCACCCGGTCGGATGACCGTGTGCGTGCAATTCCTCGCTATGCGCCTGGTAACCTGCGCTGGTCGCCATCACACCTTCTCCTTCAAATCGCCCACCGGACAGCGAGACCGGGCAGCGTCAATTCTTTGCATCTGCAACGTGGGTCTTGCTTTCGGCGGCGATCGCCTCGGCCAGCTGCTTGTTGGCCGCATCGAGATCGTTCTTCGCGGTGGCCGCCCAGGCGTCGAACTTGTCCTTGCTGACCGCATGCACCGCGATCGGCATGAACGCATGGTCGCGACCGCACAGCTCGGAGCACTGTCCGTAGTAGACGCCCTCACTGTCGACCCGGAACCAGGTCTCGTTCAGGCGGCCGGGAATCGCATCGATCTTGATGCCGAAGGCGGGGACGGCGAACGAATGGATCACGTCGGCGCCGATCACCTGCATGCGGACGACCACTCCGACGGGGACCACCATGTCGTTATCGACCTGAAGCAGTCGCGGATTGCCCGCGGGCTCGCCGTTGTCGTCCCTGACGAGGAACGAATTGAACGAGATGTCGCCGTTGTCAGGATATTCGTAGGACCAGTACCACTGGTTGCCCGTCGCCTTGATCGTCAATTCCGTCGAAGGATCGAAGTTGGCGATGGCGCGCGCGGGATCGTGCTCGGCGAACAGCAGCGAGAACGACGGCACCGCGATGCCAACGAGGATGAGGATGGGAGCGACCGTCCAGATGACCTCGACCAGCGTGTTGTGGGTGGTCCGCGACGGTATGGGATGCACACGCGCGTTGAAGCGCAGGATGACATAGAGCAGCAAGGCCAGCACGAGCAGGACGATCAGCGAAACGACCACCAGCAGCCCGTCGTTGAACCGATGAATCATCTGCATGATCGGTGTGGCCGCCGGTTGCAGGCCGACTTCCCAAGGCGAAGGATTCGCCAGGGCCGATCCCGATGGGCCGAGAAGAGCGAGCGCCACGCCCGATCCCGCCAGCCAACGTAATTGTCCCATTTTCACCCGTCCACTCCCCATGAGCCCACACCGCATACGGCTTCGCCATAGGCCCGGCAGGCCGACCCCTTCGATCGGATTTCGCGATCGCTGATCTTAACCGTCGCCCGACGGCCCTGCATAAAGCCTGGCACACAGAAACCACAAGCCGGTTCGCCCCGCAACGGCCTTGCGTGGGCCACCGTGCGGCAAATCGCGCCTTGCCTTGCTTTGGCCGCCTTCGGCAGGTGGCATCCGGCCGGCCCCGGTGCCCGCCACCAATTCCTTCGGGCCGTCATTTGTAGCAAGATGGCAACGCGTATCCGGGCGATTCGGCGGCACCCGAACGTCCCCTCGGCGGACGAACCGACCAAAGTATGTATGAAGACCCACCACGGCGAAGCTCACTTGTTCCGGTTCTAACCATCGTCGCTGCTGTCCTGGCCGTAGCGGTGGGTGTCGCGGTTGTATTGTTCGCGCTTGGCTACTTCAATCGCGGCCCGACGACAACGGCATCGAACGGCCAGCAGACTTCGGCGACGCAGGTGCCACAAACGGCGCCCGCCACGGCCACGCCACTCCAGGCTCCGAGTTCGGCTGCCGGCGACCAGCAGATCACCGTGCCGCCGAATACCTCCGTGCCGGAAGCGGTGGTCTCCGTGGCGCCATCGGCCGATGGCGAGCCGCCGATTCGCTCCACCCACGGTGATTGGCAGGTGCGCTGCGATACCCCCGCCGGCGCCCAGAGCGAACAGTGCGTGCTGATGCAGTTCGTCACGGCGGAGGATCGCCAGAACGTCGGGCTGACCGTCATCGTGCTCAAGACCGCGGACAAGAAGTCGCGAATCATGCGCGTGCTGGCACCCCTCGGGGTGCTCCTGCCTTCGGGCCTCGGCCTCAAGGTGGACAACACCGATATGGGCCGGGCCGGGTTTGTGCGCTGCCTGCCGAACGGCTGCGTCGCGGAGGTGATCCTCGAGGACGACCTCCTCAACCAGCTCAGCACCGGCAAGACGGCGACCTTCGTGATTTTTCAAACGCCGGAGGAGGGGATCGGCATCCCGATCTCCCTCAACGGTTTCAAGTCAGGCTTTGACGAACTGCCTTAGGCGGCGTGTTTCGCGCGCCGCCGGCGCCTTCCGACCATACCAAGCCCGGCGATCGCGGTGCCGAACAGAGGCAGCGCCGCTGGAAGCGGAACGGCACTGGTGATGCCATCGAGCCGGTAGGCAAAACCAGCCGGCACCCCGCCCGAACCATTGCCTTGAATGTTCAAGGAATAACTGCCCGCCAAAAATGTGAGTTGGAGGCGGCTGTACGAGGCATCGGTCCAATCGCTGTCGAACCCGTCAACTACATCCCCTAGCCCCAGAGGAAAGTTCGTGGCAAGCAACGAGAACGATGACACCGCCGATGCGTCCCCCGAGATCGTATATATGTCGCCCGTGTTGAAGCCATCGACCAGCGAAAATATATCGGTCTGACCCACCCCAACTGTGAAGGTCACCGGAGAATTTTCGGACGGCGAGTCCACGGCGTCTATTTGATCGTACACCCAACCGGTTCCGGGTGTCAGAACCGACGCAGAGGCTTGAGACCCCAAAATGGCGGCTGCAACAATAGTCGCTGCGACCAATCCCTGTGTCCGGAAGGAATACATCCGCTTCCCCTACCAACGAATGCCGCATGACAGCATAACACGATTAGTTACGTACACAATGCCGCCGAATTGCGGCGAAACGGTGCCAAGTCCTTCGCGAGTGACCCTCGGTTCGTCAACCTGAGGCATCCGCTGATCACGTATGGAGTGGTGCCCCAAGCATCGCGTTTCACGCCGAACCTTTTTGATCCACGGTTGAAAGATTTCCCTACCCACCACTAGCAGTCGCGAGCATTACACGGCGGTGGAGGAGGCGGCGGTGGCGGCGGTGGTGGCGGCGGTGGCGGCGGTGGTGGAGGCGGCGGAGGCGGAGGCGGGGACGGACGGTCCGGCGGCGTCGAGGCCGTGATGATGGGTGGCGAACTGTCGTTACGCGGCGGCGGATTGATCTGGTTTGCTTCCTGGATGCGGGCGTTGCGCAGCGCCTCGGCCGGAATATCGCAGTCCTCGATGTCGGTCTGGAACGGCGCGGCAAGCTTGCTCTGGTTGACGATGAACGGGAAATTCTGCGTCAGGGTCGTGACGCGATCGCTCTTCTGGTCGATCAATTTGACCGGCGTGCGCGGCGCCGACACCACCACGCCACAATGGCTTACGTTGCGTTGGCAGGAATTGCGGTTGTTCAACTCGCACATGTCGGCGGCCCCTTGCAGGACTGCCATCTGGGTGACGCCTTGCGCCACGGTGAAATCAACGCGCGTGCCGCGGAAGCCGATCGTCGCCGTCGGCGTGTTGACGGTATAGGCATCGTGGTTGCTGTCGCCGCTGATGAAGCGGAAAGCGCCCCGCACCGCGTTGAGGGTCACCTGCTTCGCGGTCGTGGGCGAGTTCAGCACGAAGCGGTCAATCGTCATCAGCGAGTTCGGCCCGACGACCAGCATCGTGTTGTCGCTGAGGCGGATCTGCGCGTCGCCGACGCCGTTGGTCTTGATAACGTCGCCCATGAAGACCGGCGCCTCGTCATGCAACACCAGCTGGCCGCTGCCGCGCCCGACGTTGGCCGACTGCGTCACGGAAATCGCGATGCCGCTGGCGTCAGCCGCCATGGCTGCGGAGGCGGCAGCCGCCGCCGCGGCCAGCACGGCGGCACTTCCCGCAAGATTGGCCCACTTCCAGGACATTTGACGTCCCCTCGTTTGTCGCACTCCATCCGACTATAGCAGCCGGCCGGCGTTTTGTTGATTCGCACCCGCTCCCCCCGGCGAGGTTTTTTCGACCCGCGGTGGAGCATCCTTTCGAGGACGATCAAGAATCGTGCCAGTCCTGGCGGCGTCAAAAGCGGCCGTGCAACCGGACGGCCGGTGCCCTATCTAGGGACAAGCCCCTTCCCTCCCCTCCCCGGAGACTGCCGCAATGACCGATCATTCCCTCAGCATTCTCGACCGTGCCGGTCTTGACCGCGACCAGGCCCGCGCCGTGGTCGCCGAGGCGCTCGCCGGCGCCGACGATGGCGAGCTCTACGCGGAATATTCGCAGAGCGAGGGGCTGGTGTTCGACAACGGCCGGCTGAAATCGGCGAGCTTCGACACCAACCAGGGGTTCGGCCTGCGCGCGGTCGCGGGCGAGGCGGCGGGCTACGCCCACTCGGGCGAAATCTCGGAGCCTGCGATCCGCCGTGCCGCCGATGCGGTGCAGGCGGTCAAGAGCGGCCACACCGGCACCTACGCCGAAGCGCCGCGCGGGACCAATCGCTCGCTCTACAGCGACGAGAGTCCGCTGTTCGCGCCGACCTTCGCCGAAAAGGTGAAGCTTCTGGAGGCGATCGATGCCTACGCGCGCGGCAGGGACGAGCGGGTGCGCCAGGTAAGCGCCATCGTTGCAGGCAGCTACAAGGAGGTGGAGATTCTCCGCGCCGACGGCACGTTCCTGCGTGACGTGCGACCGCTGGTCCAGGTCAACGTGTCGATCGTCGTCGGCGATGGCGACCGCCAGGAAACCGGGTCCTACGGCAGCGGCGGGCGCGAAGGTTTCGGCCAGTTCGTCGCCGAGGACAGCTGGCACTACACCGTCGATGAGGCACTGCGCCGGGCGTTGGTCAATCTTTCGGCGGTGCCTGCGCCGGCGGGCACATTTGACGTGGTCCTTGGGCCCGGCTGGCCGGGGATCCTGCTCCACGAAGCTGTCGGTCACGGCCTCGAGGGCGATTTCAACCGCAAGGGCGAGAGTGCCTTCGCAGGACTCATGGGCCAGCGCGTCGCCTCGCCGGGCGTCACGGTCGTCGACGACGGCACCATTCCCAACCGGCGCGGTTCGCTCACCATCGATGACGAGGGAACGCCGACGCAATCGACGACGCTGATCGAGGACGGGATCCTCGTCGGCTACATGCAGGACCGGCAGAACGCGCGCCTCATGGGCATGCAGCCCACGGGCAACGGGCGGCGCCAGTCGTACGCCCACATCCCGATGCCGCGCATGACCAACACCTACATGCTTGCCGGCGCTGCCGACCCCAAGGAGATCCTCGCCTCGGTCGGGAATGGCATCTACGCCGTCTCCTTCGGCGGCGGCCAGGTGGACATAACGTCGGGCAAGTTCGTGTTCTCGTGCACCGAGGCCTACAAGATCGTCGACGGCAAGATCGGCCCGGCGATCAAGGGCGCCATGCTCATCGGCAACGGCCCCGATGCCCTCACGCGGATCAAGATGATCGGAAACGACATGGCGCTCGACCCGGGCATCGGCACCTGCGGCAAGAACGGTCAGGGGGTGCCGGTCGGCGTCGGCCAGCCGACGCTGCGCATCGACCAGATCACCGTCGGCGGTACGGCGACCTAACTCAGCTCATCGCCGCTGGCGGGCAACCATCCCGGCGGTGTTCATCAACTCCAGAACCTCGCCAGTCGTCGCCGTTTCGCCGATTCGCGGGAATGTCTTCTCGACGCTGTGCCGGTGGGTCGCCATGTCCGTGTCGGTCATGGCATCCGTAACCGCCACGACGCTGTAGCCGCGGTCGTAGGCGGCCCGGGCCGTCGCCTCGACACCGCTGCCGGTCGAAATGCCCGCCAGAAAGATTTGCGTCACCGCGCGCCGGCGCAGCACGAGGTCAAGGCTGGTGCCATAAAACGCGCCGACGTTCATCTTGGTGACCCGGTAGTCGCCGGCTTGCGGCTCAAGTTCCGGCGCCAGTTCGTGCCAGTCGGGCGGCGGGTTGAACTCGATCCGCCTCTCCGTGCGCCCCGGCGCGCGGCCCGTCACGTTGACGAGCACGACGGGAAGATCGCGTTCGCGGAAAGCCCGTGTCAGCTCGGCCGCCCGTGCGACAACCTCCGATACCGGATGGGCCAGCGGCAGCCGGAGCACCCCCTTTTGCAGATCGATCACCACCAGGGCGGTCACTGGATCAAGCTGGGTAACGGTCATCGTCGGCTCCTTCTTTTGTTCGTTCGCGGTCGGTGGGAGGGTCAGGTGGGTTCAGCGGTGCGAGGCAGCGTCCGGTCGAGCACCACGGCGACAACGAGGACGGCGCTGATTGCGCCCATGATCAAGGCGAGACGGTGAAGCCCGGCGTCGGTGGCCCGGTGCCCATAGGCCAAACTGAGCAGCCCGGCCGAACCGATAGCGCCGAGGTAGGACGCGGTGCGTTGAAGACCCGATGCCGTGCCGATCGCGGCGGCGGGCGCCTGTATGTACACGGCGGCTTGCGTCGCCACCGAGGTCATGCCGAGTGGCAGGCCGAACAGCGCCACGGCAGCCGCCATCACCCATACCGAGGCGTTGTGGTCGAGAAAAAAGAGGCACACGCACCCCATGAGTGCCGCGGTGGTGGCGATGACGAAGGGCGTGCGGATGCTCTTCGTACGCGCGCCGACGTATGATCCGATGGCGGCGACGAACGACATCGGCAGCGTCACCAGGCCGGCTTCTGCCGCGCTCAGCCCGACCGCGCTCTCCAGCCATTGCGCCATTCCGTAAAACACGCAGTAGCCGACCAGCAGGATCGCGGCGACCCGCACATAGGTCAGCGTCAGGGCCCGGTTCTGCGCCAGCATCCTGATGTCGATGAAGGGCTGCGACCGCCGGAGCGAATAGACCACCAGCAACACGCCGAAGATGACCGCGAAAACAAGCGCCGGCCACTGCGGTTGCCCTGGCTGCATCAGAAACAGCATGGCGCTCAAAAGGAAAACGGTGAACAGTCCGATGCCGATCAGGTCGAGTTCGTTCCAGATGCGGCTCACGCCGCCATGCCTTGGCTCATCGCCAGGCGTCCACACGAGAATGAGAACGATCGCTCCCAGCGCCAACGGGACATTGATGCTGAAGATGGTGTTCCAGCCAAATGCGCTGGTGAGCACGCCGCCGAGGAACGGGCCGATGGCGGAGGTCGCCACCGCGGCCAGCGACAGCACCCCCATGGCGGCGCGCGGCGGCGGTGCTCCCAGTTGATCGGCGCGTGTGCGGAACATGCGCATTGCCGCCGGATAGGCGCCTGATGTGCCTACCCCGAGGAGCACCCGCGTGCCGATCAGTACTGCCAGGCTTGGCGCCGTCGCCCCGGTCACGCCGGCGACAGCCGCCAGCACCAGGGACACGAGATAGACCTTGCGCGGACCGAAGATGTCCGCCAGACGCCCCATGGTCGGCTGAGCCACCGCGCTCGCCAGGTAGAGACCGGCGATGAGCCAGCCGGTCTCGGCGACACTTGCATCGAACGTCGTCGCGATCGGCACGAGGGCGGTCGAGATCATCGACGAATTGACCGGATTGAGCATCGAGCCGATGGCGAGGGGCGCGACGAAGCGAAAGCCGAACGCCCGCTGCTCTTCCTTCGGCGGTTCTGAACGCTGCATGTTGCCTGCCGTCGGCTGGTCTGCCCTCATCGTTTCCCCAGTCGGCGGATCAGTCCCGAGGCAGCATTCCTAGGGATAGAGCAGCGTCTTTTCCCAGCGATCGCCGTTCCGCCGGAAGCGGACACGGTCATGCAGGCGGAATGACCCCGCCTGCCAGAATTCGATCTCGACCGGCTTCAGACGGAACCCGGACCAGTAGGGAGGTCGTGGAATCGCCCCGTCGCCAAATTTCGCCGCATATTCCGCCGCTGCTTCCTCCAGCACGGCACGTGAGGCGAGCGGCCGGGACTGCTGGCTGGCCCAGGCGCCGATGCGGCTCTGGCGCGCCCGGCTGGCGAAATACGCGTCGGCGTCGGCGTCGCTGACCCGTGTGACCGGACCGCGGGCGCGTACCTGCCGCTGCAGGCTCTTCCAGTGCAAGCAGATCGCGGCCTTGGGATCGTCGGCGAGTTCGCGCCCCTTGGCGCTTTCGCGATTGGTGTAGAAGACGAAGCCTTCCGCCCCGAACGCCTTCAACAGAACCATGCGCACATTGGGCAGGCCATCGCCGTCGACGGTCGCCAGAGCCATGGCGTTTGCATCGTTCGGTTCCGACCGCTCGGCGTCTCCGAGCCAGGCAGCAAACAGCGGAATCGGATCGGATGTTGCGGCAAAGTCACTAGTCATTAACGTTTTTTTTCCATGCTTATCGGGCGAATGCCGTTCGGAAGCCACGCATGCTGTCGTCGTTGTGTTCATATATCTGCCGGTCGGGGCGACGCCAATCGCCGCTGTTGCTGCGGGCCGCCACGGCGGGTGTTCTGGCCTTCTCGCTTGGCGGATGCGCGGCGGTCGGCTTTCCACTCGGCGAAAGCGACTTTGCCGGCGTTTCGCCCGAGATTACCGGGGCGATACCGGCAAGTGTCAGTGCCGTCGATCAGGTGGACCCGTCCGACTGGGAGGCGGTGCGCCGGGCGATCGCCGACGTTTTGCCGAGCGTCGGAAAGAGCCAGGTCGAATGGTCCAATCCCTCCACCGGCTCAACCGGCACCATTGCCACCTTCGACCCGCCGAGCGAGCACAGCGGCACCCTCTGCCGGCCGTTCGCCACCACCGTCAGCGATCTGCGTGGTGTCAGCCGCTACCGCGGCGAGGCCTGTCAGCGTCCCGACGGTGGCTGGCAGCTCTACGGCATGATCCCCGACGACGCCCAGTTTTCGTGACCCGGCTGGCTCGGCGCTCCGGATAAGCGCTGGAATTTCAATCGCCAACGCCCATATTGCGACGGCCGGCTGATTCCCCCGGCCTGAAACTGCTATTCTTCGAACCCATGCGCGATCCCTATCAGGTGCTCGGCGTCAGCAAGTCGGCCAGCCAGGCTGAAATCAAGCAGGCATTCCGCAAGCTCGCCAAGAAGTACCACCCGGACCAGAACAAATCCGATCCCAAGGCCCAGGAGCGCTTCGCCGAGGCGAACTCGGCCTACGAGATCGTCGGCGATAAGGCCAAGCGCAAGCAGTTCGACGCCGGCGAGATCGGCGCCGACGGCAAGCCGCGTTTCCAGGGCTTCGAGGGCTTTGCCCAAGGCGCCCAGCCGGGCGGCGGTCCCGGCGGGGCCGGCGGCGGTACCCGCACATTCCGCTGGTCGACCGGCGGCGGTGGCGATGCGTTCGGGGCCGACGACATTCTCAGCGACATCCTCGGCGGGTTTGCCCGCGGTCCACGGGCGCAACCGCGGGCCGCGCCCGTGCGCGGTGAGGACGTCAGCGCCACCGTGGCGGTGACGCTGGATCAGCTTGTGGCCGGCGAGAAGGTGCGCGTCGACCTGCCGACCGGCAAGACGTTGGAAGTCGCAATCCCTCCCGGCACCCGATCCGGCCAGTCTATCCGGCTGAAAGGCCAGGGGCGGCCGGGCATGCTCGGCGGCGCGCCCGGTGACGCGCTGGTCGCCGTCGACTTCGTCCCGCACCCGCTCTTTCGCGCCGACGGCGACCACCTGCGCCGCGACATTTCCGTCACCCTGGACGAAGCCGTCCTCGGCGCCAAGGTACGCGTCCCGACCCTCGACGGCCCGGTGACGCTGACCGTGCCGCCGAAGTCGTCCGGCGGGCGGGCCCTCCGCCTCAAGGGCAAGGGCCTGCCACGTTCCGGCGGCGGGCGCGGCGACCTGCTTGTGACGCTCCGTCTCGTGCTGCCGGAAGGTGGCGATCCTGATCTTGAGGCGCTGATGAAAAAATGGCGGGAGACGCACCGGTACCAGGTGCGCAGCGAGGAATCGGAAGTCTAGTCGCGCGGTGCTGCCGCCCGGCGCAGGCGATCGTTGATCGCCTCGCCCAGCCCCTCTTCCGGAATTGGCGCGACCGCGATCGCGTCGGCGCGCCCGTCCAAATCCCTGAGTCCCGCGAAGAAGTTGGTTGCGGCCTCTGTCATGTCGCCTGAAGGGCTGAGATTGACCGTCGCCACCGCCCTGGTCGCGCCGGCCGGCAGGTCCGGCCCGAACGCCAGCAGTGCTTCGCCCGGCCTCACTTCGTCCACGTTCAGTCGCAGACCGGCCGAAGGCGCGTAGTGGGAGGTGAGCATGCCGGGGGCCACGGGCGCGCCGGGGTCGGTGACCGGCGCCATGAGAGGCCGGCCGAGCACCACCTTTATGTCGGCACGACCGGCGCCGCCCGGCCGCAACAGCACCACCTCTCCGCCGACACATCCGACAATGGTCGATTCCATGCCGATTGGCGCCGGCCCGGCGTCGAGGACGACGCTCACGTGGGCGCCGAGGTCCGCGATGACGTGGGCGGCGGTTGTCGCGCTGATGCGGCCGCTGACGTTGGCGCTCGGCGCAGCCACCGGTCCGCCGAACGCACTGAGCAGGTCGTGGGCGACCGCATGGGATGGCACCCGCACGGCGACGGTGTCGAGGCCGGCCGTTGCAAGGTCGGCGATGCCGGCCCCTGCCCGCTTCGGCAGTACCAGTGACAGCGGTCCTGGCCAGAAGGCTTCGGCAAGCTTCGCCGCCGGGCCCGAGAGTTCGGCGATCTCGCCGGCGGCCTCGATTGAAGCGACGTGGACAATCAGCGGGTTGAAGTGCGGCCGCCCCTTGGCAAGAAAGATCGAGGCGACGGCGCGGGCGTTGCGGGCGTCGGCGGCAAGGCCGTAGACGGTCTCGGTCGGCATCGCCACCAACTCGCCGGCCTTGAGCGCCGCAGCCGCAGCCGCGATGGCCTCGGTGCGCGCAACCATGTTCCGCATGTCAAAGGTTCGCGACACGTTTGCGATTTCCTGCCGCTTTGGTCAGATTGCGCCGGGCGAAACACCCGCTGCCCAAAGGTCGGCAGGTTCTCGCGCGTGCGGCGGAACCGCGTCAAGCGGTCAGCCAAAGGAGGCCGGCGATGAGCTTTGAGGCACCAGTCGGCGAAATCGCGGAGACCATGCGCGCCGCCGGCGGCCTTGACGCGGCGCTCGCCACCGGCGCCTTCGGCGACCTTTCGGCCGAGACCGCCGGGGCGATACTCGCCGAAGCCGGCCGCTTCGCCGAGGAGGTGCTGGCGCCGCTCAACCGCGTGGGTGATCGCGTTGGAGTCTCGCGCGGCGAAGATGGCGGTGTGACCACCCCACCCGGCTGGAAGGAAGCCTATGCGCAGTGGGCGGCCGCCGGATGGAATGGACTGGGGGCTCCGACCGAATGGGGCGGCCAGGGGTTGCCGGTGGTTCTTCAGATGGCGGTGCAGGAATTGTGGAACGCGAGCAACGCCGCGTTCGCCACCGGGCCGATGCTGACCGCCGGTGCCATAGACGCGATCACCGCGCACGCCGACGACGGCCTGAAGCAGCGGTACCTGCCGCGCCTTGTCGCCGGCACGTGGATGGCGACGATGAACCTTACCGAGCCGCAGGCGGGCTCCGACCTCGCCCGGATCAGCGCCCGTGCCGAGCGCACCGGCGACGGCAGCTACCGTATCTTCGGGCAGAAGATCTTCATCACCTATGGCGAGCACGATCTCACCGACAACATCATTCACCTGGTCCTCGCCCGCCTGCCGGACGCCCCCTCCGGCACGCACGGCATCTCGCTGTTCCTCGTCCCCAGGATGCTCGACGACGGCACCCGCAACGACGTCGCGGCTGCCGGGATCGAGCACAAGCTCGGGCTGCACGGCGCGCCGACCTGCACGATGGTCTATGGCGAGGGCGGGACCGGTGCGGTTGGCTGGCGGGTCGGCGAAGAAAACCGGGGGCTCGCCGCCATGTTCACGATGATGAACATGGCCCGCCTGTCGGTCGGTGTGCAGGGGGTCGGCGTGGCGACGCGTGCTTGCCATGCGGCGCTTGCGTACGCGCGCGAGCGCCGCCAGGGTCATGCTGTCGATGGTCCACGCGACGTCACGGTGCCGATCGTCGGGCACCCGGACGTGCAGCGCGACCTTCTGACGATGAAGGGGCTGACCGCGGCGTCGCGAACGATCTGTCATGCCTGCGCCCATGCCATCGACATGAGCCGCGTCGCACCGGCTGCGGAACGCCACGCGTGGGCAAGCCGTGCCGCGCTCATCACCCCCATCGCCAAGGGCTTCTCCACCGACACCGGCATCGCTGTCGCCTCGACCGGGATCCAGGTGCACGGCGGCGCCGGCTACATCGAGGAGACCGGCGCCGCCCAGCATCTGCGCGACGCGCGTGTCTTCGCCATCTACGAGGGCACCAACGGCATCCAGGCGATCGATCTGGTCACGCGGAAACTGGCCCTCGACGACGGGCACCCCATCGCCGCCGTTATCGCCGAAATTCGTCAGACCGCCGGTGCGGTCGCCGCGGTCAACCGCCCGGCGTTTGGCGACACCGGCGCCCGTCTCGCCGCTGCCGCCGACGATCTCGCCGCCGCCACCGCGCATCTCACCGAAGCGTTGGCCGGGCGGCGCGCCAGGGATGCGCTCTCAGGGGCTACCCCTTACCTGCGCCTTGCAGGCCTTTCGCTCGGCGGATCCCTTCTCGCCCGCATCGCATTGACCCAGGAGGCCGTAGACGGCAACCAGTGGGTGTCGCTGGCGCGTTTCTTCGCCGAGACATTGGTAGGGGAGACCGCTAGCCTTGCGCAAACCGTGATCGGCGGGGCCGAAGGGTTGCGGCAAGCAGCTGATTTGGTCCTCACCGGCGGCAGGTGATGCCGGGCGGGTCATGCCGGGGGAGCGGCGACAAGGGGGAAGGGCATGGACGATCATGTGATCGGCGAGGTCACCGAGGGGGTGCAGATGATCCGCTTCGACCGCATCGAAGCGGAGAATGCCCTGACCGCGGCGATGTGCGAAACCGCCGCGGATCTGATTTCGTTCGCGGAAAGCAGTTCGCGGGTGCGTGCGATCCTGCTCGCCGGCGGGCCGGGCATCTTCACCACCGGCCACGACGCGGGCGAGATCGCCGCCGCCGCCGAACGCTCCGTCGTGAGCGAGAGTGTACTCCGCCTGTTGAAGACGATCGCCACCGTCGACAAGCCGGTGGTTGCGTCCGTCGACGGCCTCGCCGCCGGCATCGGCACAACGCTCCTCCTCCACTGCGACTACGTAATTGCCAGCGAGTGGTCGGTGTTTGCGGCCGGCTTCGCCGAGCAGGGCCTGCCGCCGGAGGCCGCGGCGACCCTTCTGGCCCCGCGCCTCATGGGCTATCACCACGCCTTCGGGCTGCTGGTGATGGGTGAGCAGTTCGACGCGCAGCGGGCGCTGCAGGCCGGCCTCGTCAATCGCGTTGTCTCGGCCGGCGAGGTCGAAGCCGCTGGCCAGGCGGCGGCACAGGCGCTTGCGGCCATGCCGCAGGAGGCGGTGCGGATGGCGCGGCGGCTCATGCGCGGCGATCGCCGTGAAGTGGTGGCGCGCATCGATCAGGAAGCTGCAGGATTCGCCGAATTGTTGCGATCGCCGGCTGCGCGCGACGCGCTCAATGCCTATCTGGAGGGAAAGCGCTGATGCGCGACGGGCGCGGTCAGGAGGACTTTTGACGACTCTGCTTGTGGAGGACCCGATCTTTCTGGAGCACCTCGTGCCAAGCGGGCATCCCGAACGACCCGACCGGCTGCGCGCCATCGCCGAGGCGCTTGCCGACCCGCGTTTTGCCGGTCTCGTGCGCAAGCCCGCACCGCTTGCAGAGACGAGCACGATCGCGCTGGTCCATACCGATGCCTACATCGACGAGATTCGCACCGTGGCGCCCGCCGGCGGGCATCCGCCAGATCGAGATGGATACCTACGTTTCGGCCGAGAGCTTCACCGTCGCCTGTCACGCGGCGGGCGCTGCCTGCCTCGGCGTCGACGAGGTGATGAGCGGCCGCGTCGCCAACGCCTTCCTGGCCGTCAGACCGCCCGGCCACCACGCGCTGGCCGACCGCTGCATGGGCTTCTGCCTGTTCAACAATGCGGTGATCGCCACCCGTTACGCCCGGCGCCAGCGCGGGGCCGGCAAGGTCGCGATCGTCGACTGGGACGTGCACCACGGTAACGGCACGCAGGACCTCGTGGAGACCGACCCGACCATTCTTTACTGCTCGACCCACCAGATGCCGGCCTATCCCGGCACCGGCGCACCATCGGAGACCGGCGTCGGCAACATCGTCAACGTGCCCCTTTCCCCCGGCGACGGCGGCAGCGAGTTCCGGCGGGCATTCGAGCAGAAAGTGCTGCCGGCCGTCGACGCGTTCGCTCCCGATCTCATTGTCATCTCCGCCGGGTTCGATGCACACATGCGCGATCCGCTGGCGGAGTTGAACCTGACCGAGGCCGATTTCGCCTGGGCGACCGCCGCGGTCATGGGCGTCGCGGAACGTCACTGCAGCGGGCGCATCGTCAGCCTGCTCGAAGGCGGGTATGATCTCACCGGCCTTGCCGACTCCGTCGCCGCCCACGTTGCCGAACTGATGAAGGCGTGAACCGCCGCGATGAGGACTACTGCCATGCCCGATGAGATGCTGCCCACCGCCGTCGAAGAGTTGAGCTTCGAGAAGGCGCTGGCGGAACTCGAGCAGATCGTCACCCGGCTGGAGCGCGGCGAGGTGCCGCTGGCCGAATCGATCGCCATCTACGAGCGCGGCGATGCGCTGAGAAGGCACTGCGACACGCTCTTGAAACAGGCCGAGGCCCGGGTTGAGAAGATCAGGATCGGCGCCGATGGCACGCCGGAAGGCATCGATCCGCTCGACGGCGACGTGCCGTTCTAGAGCAATTCCAGGAAGAGGGGGAACCGGTCCGGAATTGCGGAGAAACAAATGAGCTGGGACGATTTCGCCACTCAGAGAAAAGCGAAATCGCTCCAGCCACCAAAAAATGGGGCGCCGAAGCGCCCCATTTCCATGTTGGTACTCCAGGCCGCCCTAGAATGGCGAATCCGGGAAGTACCATTCGTTCGCGTTGTCCTTGGTGATCAGCGTGGCGTCGAGGATGAACGAGCCGCGGACCGGCACCTGGTCGTAGAGGTTTGCGGCGGTCAGCTCCAGCGCGGTGCCGACCATTGACGGCGGATAGGCGACGTCGACCGGGACCATCTTGTCGCCGTCCATCACCTTCTTGACCATCTCCTTCATGCCGGCGCCGGCGATGATGTACTGGATGTCCGTCCGCTTGGCCTGGTCGATTGCCTGAAGCACGCCGACGGCCATGTCGTCGTCCTGGCACCACACGACGTCGATCTTCGGATACTTGGTCAGGTAGTCCTGCATGACCTTGAAGGCGTCGTCGCGGTTCCAGTTGCCGAACTGCTTCTCAAGCACCTTGACGTTGGAGCCCTTGATGGCCGCGTCGAAGCCGTCCTGACGTTGCTGGTCGATCGGGATCGGCAGGCCGCGGATGACGACCACCTGTGCGTCCGGGCTGTGCGCCTTGATGTAGTCGCCGGCCACGGCGCCGAGCGCCGGGTTGTTGCCGGCGACGTAGAGGTCACGCACCGAGGTGTCGTTGTTGGACGGGGAGCGGTCGACCAGGGTGACGAACGTTCCCTTCGACTTCACCTGCTTGATGGCGTTGACGAGGGGGTCCGGGTCGGACGGCAGGATCACCAGTGCGTCCATGCCCTGGGTCGAGAGGTCCTCCAGTGCATTCGCCTGGGTGGCGGCATCCGGCGAGGTCTTGACGATCACGTTCAGGCCGGGGTGCTCGGCCATCAGCAGCTTGGCGACCCGGTTGGCATGGAACACGACGCCGGCCGTCCAGCCGTGATCGGCGGCCGGGATAGAGACACCAATGGTCTTCTTGTCGGCGGCGTGCGCAACGCCCATCAGGGCGGCCATGGCGACCGCCATACCCATCATTGCCTTACGCATGTTTCCTCCCACGTGTGCTGGGCCGATTTCGACTGCGACCGGGCGACCCTTTTGACCCGGTGAATTCAGTTTCGACGCATCAAGGAGCGTTGAACGAGCATCGCGATGATGATGATCGCACCCTGGATGGCGCCGATCAGATACTCGCTCACGAAGTTGGAAAGTAGCATGATATTCCCAACGATCTCAAGGATGAACGCCCCGCAGATCGTGCCCCAGATGCGGCCGACGCCGCCGCGCAGGGCCGTGCCGCCGACCACCACGGCGGTGATCGCCTGCAACTCCCACAGCAGCCCCGTGGTCGCCGACGTCGACCCGAGGCGCGGCACGTAGAGCAGCACCGCGATCGCCACGCACAGGCCCTGGATGGCGTACGTGATGGTGCGGACCCGGTTAACCGGGATGCCCGAGTAGCGGGCAACGTCCTCGTTCGAACCGACCGCGATCACGTGCCGGCCGTAAGGGGTGCGGTAGAAGATGAACGCGCCGACGGCGGCCGTCGCGAAGATGACGATGATCGGAATGGGGATGTCGAGGACCGAGCCGAAATAGGCCGGGCGGTAGATCGTCTGGATATCGGCCGAGCGAAGCGTTATCGCGCCGCCCTGCGACAGCCATGTGGTGAGGCCGCGGAAAATGCCCATCGTGCCGAGGGTGGCGATGAATGGCTCGATCCGTCCGACGGTGACGATGAGACCGTTGGCGAGACCGCAGGCGGCGCCGAGTGCGATCGCCAGCGCCATGGCCGCGATCAGCATCAGATAAGGGCTCGCGATCGAGCCGCCGTTCATGAACATGATCATGAGGCTCGCGACGAATGCGGTCATCGCACCGACCGACAGATCGAGCCCCCCGCCCGAAATGACAAACGTCGCGCCGACGGCCACGATGGCGATAAAGGCGCTGCGGGTCAGCACATTGACCAGGTTGCCGACGGTCAGAAAGTTGGCGTTGGCGAAGGTGCCCACGACGAGCAACAGCGCCAGCGCTATGAACGGCGCCAGCGCCGCCATGTTCAATTTCAATCGGCTGGCGGCCCTCCAGCCCGGTCGGGCTCCGGTCGCGGTGTCCGTCATGTTCCTCCCGTCGCGGTCACCCTCGCCGCCTCCTCGCTGGTCACGCCGGTCGCGTAGACCACGATGTCCTGCTCCGTCATCCGCTCGCCCGACACCTCGCCGACGATGCGGCCGTTGCGCATCACCAGGACGCGGTGGCAGATGCCGATCAGTTCCTGCATCTCCGAGGAGATCAGGACGATCGCCTTGCCCCTGGCGGCGAGCTCAGTGATGAACCTGTAGATCTGCTGCTTGGTGCCGATGTCGATGCCCCGCGTCGGCTCGTCAATGATGATGATCTCCGGTTCGAGCAGCATCATCTTGGCGACCAGCAGCTTCTGCTGGTTGCCGCCGGAAAGCTGGCCGGCCAGCATGTCCTTGCGCGGGGCGCGGATATCGAATTCGGCGATCGCACCGTCGAGGGCGCCGTCCTCCCTGCCGCGGTCGAGAACCGGTCCGCGGGCAAAATGAGAAAGCGCGGCGAGGGTCAGGTTGGTGGTCAGGTCGCGCGTCAGCAGCAGGCCTTTGCCCTTGCGATCCTCGCTCAGGTACACGATCCCCTCGTGCATGCTGTCGCGTACGGTGTGAAACGAAACCTGCGCGCCCTTCAACCGGATGTCGCCCCGATGCGGCCGGAGGCCGACCACGCCCTCGAGCAGTTCCGTGCGCCCGGCGCCGACGAGACCGGCGAAACCGAGGATTTCGCCACGCCTGACGCTAAATGAGGCGTCCGTGGCGAAGCCGGGCACGCTGAGGTGGCCGACCTCAAGCACTGCATCCCCGGCAGCGTCCGGGGCGCGGTCCGGATAGAGATGCGACATGTCGCGCCCGACCATCAAACGCGCCATTTCCATCGGCGTCAGCTCGGCGGCGCGCCGCGTCGCGATCAGATGGCCGTCCCGCAGGATCGTCACGCGGTCGGCGACGGCGGCCACCTCGGGTAACCGGTGCGAGATATAGAGCACCGGAGTACCCCTGGAGCGCAGGTCGCGGATGACCTTGAGAACCGCCTCGGTCTCGAAAGGCGTCAGCGAGGCCGTCGGCTCGTCGAAGATGACGACCCGGTGCGGAACGTTGAGGGCGCGCGCGATCTGGACGAGCTGGCGCTGCGCGATGGAGAGCTGCGAGACCGTCGCCGTCGGATCGATGTCGGCGCCGAGCCCGTGGATCACGTCCCTCGCCTGCCGGTTCATCGACCGATCGTCGACGACGATGCCGCGCCTGATCTCGCGCCCCATGAAGATGTTCTGGGCGACCGTCAGATGCGGGGCGAGCAGGATCTCCTGGTGGACCAGCACGATGCCGCGACGCTCGGCATCGACCGGGCCGGTGAAGGCCACCGCCTCGCCGTCGAACAGAACCGTGCCCTTCGTCGGCGGCAGATGCCCCGCGAGGATCTTCATCAGGGTCGATTTGCCGGCGCCGTTCTCACCGACGACGGCATGCACCTCGCCAGGCTGCAGCGTAAGCGAAACGCCGCTCAGCACCTCGACGGGGCCGAACGACTTGGAGAGGTGTTGCGCCTCGAGCAGCGGCGGCGCGGCAGTGCCCGTTGAATCCGACATGCCGTATCGATTGACCGCCCCAGGGTGGAAACGCGTCGCAGACCCTACTTTGGCGCGTCAGCAAGGGCAATCCCGTCGGATTTGCGTGAGACGTAGCACGGATTAACGTTTCTGCAGCCGCCACAAAACCCACTTGTTGCGCTGCCAGACAGGCCGTGCGAGGGTGCCGGCACGCGCCTCCCCCAGCGGAATCGATGACTTGAGCGACGACAGCGCGACGCCACTTCTCGACCGGGTCAAATCGCCGGCGGACCTTCGCAAACTTCCCGAAACTGACCTCCGCCAGCTCGCAGACGAGTTGCGCCAGGAGACCATATCGGCGGTCTCTGTCACCGGCGGCCATCTTGGCGCCGGCCTCGGCGTGGTCGAGCTGACGGTGGCGCTCCACTACGTCTTCGATACCCCGCGCGATCGGCTGATCTGGGACGTCGGCCACCAGGCCTATCCGCACAAGATCCTGACAGGGCGGCGCGATCGCATCCGCACGCTCCGCCAGCCCGGCGGCCTGTCGGGGTTCACCCGGCGGGCGGAGAGCGAATACGACCCCTTTGGCGCCGCCCATTCCTCGACCTCGATCTCCGCGGCGCTCGGCATGGCGGTGGCACGCGATCTCGACCACGGCAACAACAACGTCATCGCCGTCATCGGCGACGGCGCCATGTCGGCGGGCATGGCCTACGAGGCGATGAACAACGCCGGCCACCTGCAGTCGCGTCTGATCGTCATCCTCAACGACAACGATATGTCGATCGCGCCGCCGGTCGGGGCGATGTCAGCCTATCTCGCGCGGTTGGTGTCGGGCCGCGCCTACCGCAAGGTGCGGCGACTGGGAAAACGCGTCGCCGAAGCGCTGCCGCGGGTGGTGATGGAAAAAATCCGCCTCACCGAGGAATTCCTGCGCAGCTTCTGGACCGGCGGCACCATGTTCGAGGAGCTCGGCTTCTACTACGTCGGGCCGATCGACGGGCACAACCTCGACCACCTGCTGCCGGTGCTGCGCAATGTCAAGGCCATGAAAAACGGGCCGATCCTGCTGCACGTGGTCACCAAGAAGGGCAAGGGCTACGCCCCGGCCGAAGAGTCCGACGACAAGTATCACGGCGTCGCCACCTTCGACGTGGTCACCGGAAAGCAGGCCAAGGGCGGTTCGAACGCGCCCTCCTATACCAGGGTTTTCGCCCAAAGCCTCATCCGCGAAGCGGAAGATGACAGCCGCATCGTCGCCATCACCGCGGCCATGCCCTCCGGCACCGGGCTCGACCTCTTCGCCAGGGCCTTCCCTGATCGCACCTTCGACGTCGGCATCGCCGAGCAGCACGCGGTCACTTTCGCCGCCGGCCTGGCGGCCGAGGGATTCAAGCCGTTCGCCGCCATCTACTCCACGTTCCTGCAGCGCGCCTATGACCAGGTCGTCCATGACGTGGCGATCCAGAGCCTGCCGGTGCGCTTTGCCATCGACCGGGCCGGCCTTGTCGGCGCCGACGGCCCGACCCACGCCGGCTCGTTTGACACCACCTACCTTGCCTGCCTGCCGGGCTTCGTGGTGATGGCGGCGGCGGACGAGGCGGATCTGGTGCACATGGTCGCGACCGCGGCGGCGATCGACGACCGCCCGTCATCGTTCCGCTATCCACGCGGCGAAGGCCTCGGCGTCGACATGCCGGAGCGCGGCGTACCGCTCGCCATCGGGCGCGGCCGTGTGGTGCGGGAGGGCGGCAAGATCGCGCTTCTTTCGTTCGGTGGCCGGCTGGCCCAATGCCTGCTCGCCGCCGAGGAGCTCGACACCTACGGGCTGCCAACGACGGTTGCGGACGCGCGCTTCGCCAAGCCCCTCGACACGGACCTGATCGACCGCCTGGCGCGTGAGCACGAGGTGCTGGTCACCATCGAGGAAGGGGCAGTCGGCGGTTTCGCCTCGCACGTGCTCGCCCACCTCGCCGAAACCGGCGCGCTCGATCGCGGCCTGAAAGTGCGCACGCTCACCTTGCCCGACCGCTTCATCCCGCAGGGCAAGCCCGACCAGATGTACGCTGCGGCCGGCCTCGATGCGACCGGCATCGTGAGCGCCGTGTTCGCTGCCCTTGGCCGCACCATGGCGCCTTCGGTGTCGCGCCGCGCCTGAGGAGACCAGGGCGCCCGCCAACTTCGATTGAGTCATGAAGTCGACCCTCGGCCCCATCTCGTCGCTGCTGCTGGGCGTCGCTTTCCTGATCGTCGGCCATGGCCTGCAGCTGATCCTGGTGCCGTTGAGGGCCTCGGCCGAGGGGTGGAGCCAGGTCCAAATCGGTGCGCTCGGCTCCGCCTACTACCTCGGGTTCATGGCCGGCTGCTTCGGCGGGCCGTACACGATCCTGCGGGCCGGGCACATTCGCGCCTTTGCCGCCGCGGTGTCTCTGGCCGCCGCGGCGATCGTCGCGCACCCGCTGTGGATAGCGTTTCCGGTCTGGCTGGTTTTGAGGCTGGCGATCGGGGCGAGCCTTGCCTGCCTCTACCTGATCATCGAAAGCTGGCTCAACGACCGCGTCGGAAACGCCTCGCGCGGCCTCATCATGTCGGCATACATCATCGTCAACTTCGCGGCGCTGACAGTCGGGCAATTCATGGTCACGCTCTATTCGCCGACCGAATTCTCGCTGTTCGCGATCGCGACGCTATCGATATCGCTGGCAACCATCCCGGTGGCGCTCACCCGTTCCGCACAGCCGGCGCCGGTGACCCTGGTCAGATTTCGGCCACGGGCGCTTTACCAGGCCTCACCCGTCGGTATCGTTGGCGTCACCACGATCGGCATCGCCAACGGTGCCTTCTGGTCACTCGGCGCTGTTGCCGTGGTCGGCGGGGGCCTGGTGGCGAAGGACGCCGCGCTCTTCATGAGTATCGCCACGGTGGGCGGAGCCCTCATGCAATGGCCGGTCGGGCGGCTTTCGGACCGGGTCGATCGGCGGATCGTACTGATGGCGCTGCTGACCGCGGCGGCCATGGTCGGCGTTTTGCTCGCCTTCCTGCCGGGCTCGCGGCCAACTTGGTTTTCGCTCGCCTTCCTGTTCGGCCTGACGACGCTGCCGACCTATTCGATCGCCGCGGCCCACGCCTACGACTACGCCGAGCCCGGCACCTACGTGGAGACCGCGGCCGGCATCCTGCTCGCCAACGCTTGCGGCTCGATTGTCGGTCCGCTGCTGGCATCGTTGCTGATGCAGCGGACCGGAACGACGATGCTGTTCCTCTTCACCGCCATCGTGCAGGCTGCGCTCGCCGCCTTCGTATTCGCGCGTCTGCGGCTGCGGGCGCCACCCGCCACGGCGGAGAAAACCGAGTTCGATCTTGCGGCCACCGCCCCCGTGGGCGGCGTGATCCCACCGGAGGCGCTCGACCCGGAAGACACGAACGTGGCCACCCCGCCGCCGGAAGCGGCCGCAGACCCGCCTGCTGCAGCCGCGTAGGCCGCGGCACGGCGACGCGGATGCCGCCGCGAACCTCGCCGCCACCGGCCGGCCTTGCTACAACGCCCGTCATGTGACCATCGCCGCTTGCCGCGATGCGCGGCGCCGACGTCGCTCACCGGCGGGCGCCGATCTTGATCCTCCTCATCATCGGTCGGGCGGTGGCGCCCGGCAGCGATGGTGCGCCTTTATGGAAAGGACGCCCGCCATGTCACGCATCGCCGTTTTCGCCGCGCTGGCTCTTGCCGCCCTTGCCGCCGGGACCCAAACCCCCGCTTTCGCCGACGATTCCGTCACGGCCGGCTCGCTGACGGTCAGCAACTTGTGGACGCGGGCGACGGCGCCCGACGCGTCGACCGCCGATGGCTATCTGACCGTCACCAACGACGGCAGCGACCAGGATCTGCTGGTCGGCGTATCTTCGCCAATGGCGGAGAGCGGCGAGCTTCGCATGATCGGTGTGAACGACGGCGTCGTATCGAGGCAGGCGATCAACGGTGGCATCGAAATCCCGGCCGGTGCGGCCGTGACGCTGCGTCCCGGCACGTTCCACATCACGTTCGTCACATTGAAGGAACCGTTGGTCGAGGGCGGCACGCTGCCGGTCACCTTGACGTTCGCCAAGGCGGGCGACGTCAACGCCATCATGCGCATCATCGCGGCAGACGCGACCGACCCGGTGGTGAATTCGCCGAGCCCCGGCCAGGCGACGCCGCACGATGACAAGGAGGGCGCCGGAGGCGCTCAGTGAACGCTTCCGTCCTGCGCATGGTTCGGGTGGCCGGGTGGGCTGCCGCGCTGGTCGTTGCCATCGCGGTCGTCTGGGCGGTGCTCGTCACCAAGCACGACGGCGCCGGCAGCAGCGTTGTCGGGACCACTATTGGCGGGCCCTTCACCCTCACCGACCAGAACGGCGACACGGTCACCGAGGCGGCGCTCAAGGGGCACGCCTCGGCGCTGTTCTTCGGCTATACTTACTGTCCGGACGTCTGTCCGACGACGCTGTCCGACCTCACCGTGTGGCTGAGGGACCTCGGCGCCGATGCCGACAAGCTCAAGGTCTATTTCATCACCGTCGATCCGGAGCGCGACACCCGCGAGCAGATGGCCGCCTACCTGCGGGCATTCGACCCCCGGATCGTCGGCCTCACCGGCTCACGGGCCGCCATCGACCAGATCATCCAGGATTACCGGGTTTACGCCCGCAGAGTCCCCGCCAGTGGCGACGAGGACTACACGATGGACCACACCGCCTCGATCTATCTCCTCAACGCCGACGCCCATTTCGTCGGCACCGTCGACTACCAGGAGGACCATGACACCGCGCTGGACGAGTTCAAGCACCTGATCGACGCCTCCTAGGGAGCCTTCCCGGACTTGCCATCCGCCGTCGCTCCCGCCACATGTCGCGGCCATGAGCCGGTCCGACCCCAAGCAGATGCAGCGTCTCGACATGGCGCTGGTGGCCCGCGGTCTCTTGCCGACGCGGGCGCGGGCACGCGACGCGATCCTGCGCGGGCACGTCACGGTCAATGGCGAGAGCGCGCTGAAGCCGTCGCAGAACGTCGCGCTCGACGCCGATTTCGCCATCGACGACCCGGCGGCGGGGTATGTGTCGCGCGCCGCCGTCAAGCTCATCGCCGCGCTTGACCGTTTCGGCTACGCGGTCGACGGGATTACCGCGCTGGACCTCGGCGCGTCCACCGGAGGCTTCACGCAGGTGCTTCTGGAGCGCGGCGCCCGAAAGGTCTTCGCCGTCGACGTCGGCCATGGCCAGCTCGACCAGCGCCTCGCCGCCGACCCGCGCGTGATCAACCGCGAAGGCGTGAACGCGCGCGATCTCGTCGCCGCCGACATCGGCGAACCGGTCCACGCGATCGTTGCCGACGTCAGTTTCATTTCCCTGAAGCTCGCGTTGCCGCCGGCGCTGAACCTTGCGTCCGGCGACGCATGGGGTGTCTTCCTGGTGAAGCCACAGTTCGAGGTCGGCCGCGCCGCGCTTGGCAAGGGCGGCATCGTGCGTGATCCGGCGGCGGCTGAGCGCGCCGTCGCCGACATCGCGACGTGGTTGGAGGCCGACATGGGGTGGCGCGTCGGCGGCGTGATCCTGTCGCCGATCGAAGGCGGCGACGGCAACCGTGAGCTCCTCATCGGCGCGCACAGGTGACGGAGACGGTCACAATCACGGCACTCGGAGCGGGCGGCGACGGCATCGCCGGGAGCGCAGAGGAGCGCGTTTTCGTGCCGTTCACGCTTCCCGGCGAGAGGGTCGATATCGACCGCCACGGCAACCGCGGGCGCCCGACGCGCATCCTCACCGCCAGCGCCGACCGGGTGACGCCCCCCTGCCCGCACTTCGGAACGTGCGGCGGCTGCACGCTCCAGCACATGGCGCTGGATGCCTACCTCGCCTGGAAGCGCGAGATCGTCGCAAGATCGTTCGCACTCCGCGGCATCGAGACCACGATTGACCCGGCAATGCCGACCGCGCCCGGAAGCCGCCGCCGGGCGGTGTTCTCAGTCATCAACACCGCCGCCGGGACGGTGCTCGGCTTCAACCGCCGCGCGTCGCATGAAGTCGTGCCGATCGCAGTCTGCCCGGTCCTCGCTCCGGAAATCGTCGCCCGCCTGCCGGTCCTGCGCTCCATGGTCGCGATCGCCGTCAAACCGCGACGCCGCGCGCGGCTGGCGGTCACCCTCGCCGACAGTGGCCTCGACATCGCCCTCGACGGCGGCGGGCGGCTCGATCGCGGCCAGCGCGCCCGCCTCGGCACGTTCGCGGCGGAAACGACGATCGCGAGGCTGACGGTCGACGGCGACACGGTGTTCGTCAACCGGAGGCCCGAGATCGCCGCCGGCGGCGCCGCCCTCCTGCCCGCGCCGGGCGGGTTCGTTCAGGCGACGGCGTCGGCGGAGGCGGCCCTGGCCGCCGCGGTCGCCACCCACGTCGGCGATGCGGCGCCGGTTGCCGACCTCTTCGCCGGCATCGGCACGTTCACGCTGAGGCTCGCGCGCCGGGCGCACGTCACCGCGGTCGAGAATGACGACGCGCTCCTCGATGCGTTGCGGACGGCGGTGAGGCACTCATCGGGGCTGAAGCCGGTGACCGCGCAGCGGCGCGACCTTTTCGTCAACCCGCTGGCGCCGGCCGAGCTAGACCGGTTCGGCGCAATCGTGTTCGATCCACCGGCGGCCGGAGCGCGGGCGCAGGCCGAGGCCATTGCCGCCTCAAGCGTGCCGCGCGTCGTTGCGGTGTCATGCAACCCGGCGACGCTCGCCCGCGATGCCCGCATTCTCGTCGACGGCGGCTATCGCCTTCTCCGGGTCCTGCCGGTCGACCAGTTCCTGTGGTCGGCGGAGATCGAGGTGGTGGCGGCGTTCGCCCGCTAGAGCAATTCCAGGAAAAGTGGGAACCGGTTTTCCGTCCGGAATTGCGACCAGCGTTAGGTCTCGAGGATGTCGGTTGCGTCGATGGCGATGCCGAAGGCTTCCAGACCGACATAGCGGCGCTCGCGGCCAGCGATCAACCGGATCGATTTGACGCCGAGGTCCCGCAATATCTGGGCGCCCAGGCCGATCTCGCGCCATTCGTTCTGGCGGGCCGCGGCCGAGCGGGTCTCTTCCTCGCCTCCGGCGATCACCCCGGCACGGGCCCGCTCTCCCGAGAAGGCGACCCCCACGTTGCCTTCCCGCAGGTAGACGATGACGCCGCGACCGGCGGCGGCCATCCGTCCGACAAGCGCAGCGATCTCGCCCTTGGCGCTGAAAACGTCCTCGATTACCGACTCACGATGCAGCCGCACCGGTACGTCGCGCCCGTCGCCGATGTCCCCGAACACGATGGCGACGTGCTGGGTGGCGTCGAACGGCGTGCGGTAGGCGATCGCCCTGGCGGGGCCGGCGCGCGTCGACACGGGAAACTCGCCCACCCGTTCCACAAGCGTCTCGCTCCGCTGGCGGTGGGCGATGATGTCGGCGACCGAGACCAGGCGGAGGCCGTGCTCGGCCGCGAAGGCGGCCACCTCGGCGCCGCGCTTGACGGTGCCGTCGTCGTTGACGAGCTCGGCGAGCACGCCCACCGGCTCCAGCCCGGCGAGCTTGCACAAGTCGACCGCCGCCTCGGTGTGGCCGGAGCGCATGAGAACGCCGCCGTCGCGGGCGATCAGCGGAAAGATGTGGCCGGGGCGGACGAAATCGGTCGCACCCACGTTGGGGTTGGCAAGGGCGCGGACGGTGTTGCTGCGTTCCTCGCCGGAAATGCCGGTGGTGAGACCATGGCGGAAATCGACCGAGACGGTGAAGGCGGTGCCAAGCGGGGCGTCGTTCTCGGCGACCATCGGCTGGAGCTGAAGCCGGCGGGCGGCCTCGCGCGGCAGCGGCGTGCAGACGATGCCGGTGGTGTAGCGCACGATGAAGCCCAGCTTCTCGGGCGTCGCGTGGACGGCGGCGAGGATCAGGTCGCCCTCGTTCTCGCGATCGTCATCGTCGACGACCACGACGATCTCGCCGCGCTTGAAAGCAGCGATGGCATCGGCAACGCGTTTGTCGTCGGTCATGGAGGTCTTGCCCGCCGCTCAGCCGATTTGGCCGCGGTGCCGCAGACAGTGGTCGGCGAGCACGATCGCCAGCATCGCCTCCCCGATCGGCACGGCGCGGATGCCGACGCAGGGGTCGTGGCGTCCCTTGGTCGAGACCTCCACCTCCTCGCCGGCCTGATTGACGGTCAGCATCGGCGTCAGGATCGACGAGGTCGGCTTCACGGCAAATCGCAGCACCACCGGCTGACCGGTCGAGATGCCGCCGAGAATGCCGCCGGCGTTGTTGGAGCGGAACACCGGCCGGCCATCGTCGCCGATCCGCATCTCGTCGGCGTTTTCCTCGCCCGGCAGGCTGGCGGCGCCGAAGCCGGCACCGATCTCGACGCCCTTGACCGCGTTGATCGACATCATCGCGGCGGCGATGTCCTGGTCGAGCTTGGCGTAGATCGGGGCGCCGAGGCCCGCCGGCACGCCTTCGGCAACCACCTCGATTACCGCGCCGGCCGAGGAGCCGCGGCTCCGGACGCCGTCCAGGTACTTCGCCCACTCCTCCGCAGCCTTTGCGTCCGGCGAGAAGAACGGGTTGCGGTCGACCTCCTCCCAGTCCCAGTTGGCACGATCGACCGCGTGCGGGCCGACCTGGATGAGTGCGCCGCGGATGGTGATGCCGGGGATGACCATGCGGGCCACGGCGCCGGCGGCGACGCGCGCCGCCGTCTCGCGCGCCGAAGCGCGGCCGGAGCCGCGCCAGTCGCGGATGCCGTACTTCGCCTGATAGGTGAAATCCGCGTGGCCGGGACGGTAGCGGTCCTTGATCGCATCATAGTCCTTGGAGCGCGCGTCGGTGTTCTCGATGAGGAGCGAGATCGGCGTGCCGGTGGTCATCAGCGTGCCGCTCTCCTCATCCTCGAATACCCCGGACAGAATCTTCACCCGGTCCAGCTCCCGGCGCTGGGTGGTGAAGCGCGACTGGCCGGGCCGGCGGCGCTCCATGTAGCGCTGGATGTCGGCCTCGGAGATGGCGATGCGCGGCGGACATCCGTCGACCACACAGCCGATCGACGGGCCGTGGCTTTCGCCCCAGGTGGTGACGCGGAACAGATGGCCGAAGGTGTTGTACGACATGGGGATCGGAAGTGCCTGGCCGAATCGAGCGCTTCTTCTAGGCACCGAGCCGGCGGGCGTCAAACCGCGGTCCTAGAGCAGCGACGCCGCCCCGTCCTTCCACAGCAATACCTTGTCGTGCGGAAAGTCGTTCGCTGCCGCCTGGCCCGGATCCATGCCGGTCAGTTCGATCCACAGGACGCGGCCGGTGCCGCCGTGGGCAACGATCACCGTCGGCCGTGTCAGCCTGGCCAGCCAGGGCGTAAGGCGTTCGGCAAGCTGGACATAGCTTTCACCCCCGGGGTGCCGGAATCCCCATTTGTCGCGTTCGCGCGCGGCTATCTCGTCCGGACTGCCGGCCCGGATATCGTCGAGCGTGCGGCCTTCCCAGCGGCCGAAGGTGATCTCGCGGAGCGTCGCATCGGTGCGGTACCCGTTGCGATCGAGGCCGATCGCCTCGCGCACGATCTCCATGGTCTCACGGGCGCGCGACAGGGGGCTCGCGACGAAGTCGAAGGTGGCCACCTCCGGCACCGCCGCCTTGATCGTCGCCCCGTTGTGGCGCGCGTCCGCGCGGCCCGCTTCGTTCAGCGGGACGTCCTGCTGCCCGAGCAGACGGCCGTCGACGTTCCAGTCGGTCCGGCCGTGGCGCACGAAAACGAGGGTGGGCGGGGAGAGACGCATTGCGGAGAGTGAATTCGGGCGGCTTTTGCCGTCGGTGAAGGTCAGTCGGCGACCTTGGTGATGTCGGGGGCGTCCACTGCCTTCATGCCTACCACGTGGTAGCCGGAATCGACGTGGTGGACCTCGCCGGTCACGGCGCGGGAGAGATCGGAGACAAGGTAAAGCGCCGCAGCGCCGACGTCGTCGGTGGTGACGGTGCGCCTCAGCGGCGCGTTGTACTCGTTCCACTTGAGGATATAGCGGAAGTCACCGATGCCGCCCGCGGCGGCCAGCGTCTTGATCGGCCCTGCCGAGATGGCATTGACGCGGATGCCGGACTTGCCGAGGTCGACGGCGAGATAGCGCACGCTCGCCTCCAGCGCCGCCTTGGCCACGCCCATGACGTTGTAGTGCGGCATGACCTTCTCGGCGCCGTAGTAGGTAAGGGTCAGCAACGAACCGCCGCTGGTCATCAGTTTCTCGGCGCGCTGGGCAATGGCCGTCAGCGAGTAGCACGACACAAGCAACGTCTTGGCGAAGTTGTCGGCGGTCGTGTCGATGTAGCGGCCGGTCAGTTCCTCCCGGTCGGAAAAAGCCACGGCGTGGACGACGAAATCGAGACCGCCCCACAGGCGTTCGACTTCGGCGAAGACCTCGTCGATGTTGGCGGGCTCGGTGACGTCACAGTGCCCGGCCACATGGGCCTGCACCTCGGCGGCCAGCGGCTCGACGCGCTTCTTCAGCGCCTCGCCCTGATAGGTGAGGGCGAGACTGGCGCCGCCGGCGTAGCAGGCGCGCGCGATGCCCCAGGCAATCGACCGATTGTTGGCGACACCCAGAATCAGCCCCCGCTTTCCCGCCAGCAATCCGCCTGTTTCCGCCATCGCGCCGGTCCCGCCGTCATCAGGGCGCCTGCTATCGCACACGGTTCCAACCGCTTCAAGGCGAGGGTCGTCGCACCGCCGTCGCCGAATATTCCTCCGGCAGAGGTGTTAGTATGGGCGGGCGCGGGCAAGGCTGGCGCGCCGTGCACCATATGCAACAGGGAGACCTCCTTATGAATCGCCTGATCATCGGCCTCGCGGCCGCATTTGCCATGACCACTGCGGCCTACGCGGCCGATCCTGCCATGACGATGAAGACCTCGGCCGGTGACATCCTCGTCGCCCCGAACGGAATGACCCTCTACACCTACGACAAGGACACGGCGGGCGCCGACAAGTCGGCCTGCACCGGTGGGTGCATCGCCAACTGGCCGCCATTCGCGGCCGACGCGGGCGCCGCAGCCTCTGGCGACTACACGCTGGTGGACGTCACCGACAAGGACGGCAAGGCCGAGAAGATGTGGGCCTATGACGGCAAGCCGCTCTACTTCTTCAAGAACGACAAGAAGTCCGGTGACATGGCCGGCGACGGCGTCGGCGGCGTGTGGCACGTCGTCAAGGCCTCCATGTAGGAACGCGAAATCGCAGCGACGGCCGCGATCTCGACGGCCGTCGCTGCACCCCCTAGTATCCGGCGTCGTGACGACGCCGGCCCCTCCCCTCCTCGACAAGTTCGCCAACATCGTCGGCGACGCCCACGCGCTGCGCGATCCGCAGGCGATCCAGCCCTATGTGATCGAAGGACGTGACCAATTCGCCGGGCGCACGCCGATGGTGCTGCGGCCCGCCGGCGTCGGTGAGGTTTCGGCAATCCTGGCCCTCGCCAACGAGACCGGCACGGCAATCGTGCCCCAGGGCGGCAACACCGGCCTCGTCGGCGGTCAGGTGCCGTCGGCCGCCGGTGACCAGATCGTCGTCTCGTTGTCGCGACTGAACCGTATCCGCTCCGTCGACCCGGCCGGCGATGCGATGATCGCCGAGGCGGGGGTGATCCTTGCCGACGCCCAAAGTGCCGCGGCGGCAGCCGACCGCCTGTTCCCGCTGTCGCTGGGGTCGGAGGGCAGCTGCGAGATCGGCGGGAACCTCTCGACCAATGCCGGCGGCACCTCCGTGCTCGCCTATGGCAACGCCCGCAGCCTCACCCTGGGTCTCGAGGTAGTGCTTGCGTCGGGCGCGGTGTGGAACGGCCTGAGGACGCTGCGCAAGGACAACACCGGCTACGACCTCAAGGACCTCTTCATCGGCGCGGAGGGCACGCTCGGCATCATCACCGCCGCCGCGCTCAAGCTGTTCGCACGGCCGCGCGGCGTCGGTGTCGCCTACGTCGGGATGGCAAGCCCCGAGGCGGCGCTGGCCTTTTTCCAGCTCGCGCGCGGTCGCGCCGGCCGGGCGCTGACCGCCTGCGAAATCATTCCGCGGTTCGCCTTCGAACTGACGGTCCGCCACATACCGGGCGTCCGCGAGCCCCTGCCGCGGCCGTACCCCTGGAACGTCCTCTTCGAAATCTCCTCCACGCTGTCGCAGGAGGACGCCGATTCGCTGGTCGAGGCGATCTTTGTCGAGGCCAGCGAGAAGGGGATCGTGGAGGACGGAGTCGCGCGCGCAGTCGCTTGAGCAGGCGGCGGCGTTCTGGCGGTTGCGCCACATCGATGCCGGAAGCCCAGACACGCGAGGGCGGCTTCGATCAAGCACGACGTGGCGGTACCGGTTGCGGCCGTGCCGGAACTCATCGGGCGGGCAAGTGCGGCCGTCATCGGCGTGATGCCGGGCGCCCGGCCGTTCCCCTACGGGCACCTTGGCGACGGCAACTCCACCTCAACGTCAGCAGCCGCGGAGATGGACAGGCGGGCATTTCTCGACCGCGGGAGGCAATCAGCGAGGCGGTGTACGCCATCGTCGGCGAGCTTGGCGGCACGATTTCAGCCGAACACGGCATCGGCCAGCTCAAGCGGGAAATGCTCAAGCGGGTCAAGAGCCCGGTCGAGATGGATCTCATGGGCCGGCTCAAGGCAGGCGCTTGATCCCAACGGCATCCTCAACCCCGGAAAGGTTCTGTGAACCCAGTTCGGTGATGGTCCGCTAACCCTTTCGAAAATCACTCAAATTTAACCCAACCGGTTAAGCCGGCGCCAACGCCGTCGTGGCACACTCCAGCCTTGTAATACGCGAGGTCCACCAAAAAAACCGGACCCGCGGGGAGCATTAGACGAGGCGTCAAACAGTGACCGGCGGGAGAACCGCCGCCGGGTCGAGCCGGGCCAACCGGCTCGACCCGCACGCCTTGCCGGCCCGCGCGGCGATCGCGTTGGACGTTGGCGGGCGCGGCATTCATCATCGACCGCGAGCGCGCGGTCGTCGTGCGCGGCGTACGGGCGGCGACCACGTCGGCCGTGCCGCTTCGCGATTACGCCGGCGTGTGCTGTCCGGGTCGAGACCAACGGAAACGGCGGGCGCGTGCGCGCATTCGTCGAGCTTCTTCATGACGATCCCGTCTGACGCTGCCGCTGGTGGTCGCCGACGAACCCATCGACGTTGCCGCCGACTGGCAGGCATGGGGCCGCGCGCTCAACCTGCCGCTGCTCGTCGTCGCCCATGACGGCACGGTCAGCGCGCCTGTCGCCAGGCTTGGCGGCGTCACGTCGCGCCGACGAAGCCGCGCCGGCACTCATTCCTATCTTCGCCGCCCGCCGCCCCCGATTCCTGCCCGGCGCAAACCCGGCCGGCGCGGCGCGGCCGAGCGCATCGCGGCACGCGAGATCATCGCGCGCGACTGAAGCAATTGCAGGAAAAGTGTGAAGCACCTTTCCCTCCGGAATTGCGCCAAAAAACAGAGCGCTAGCGTCAGCGCCCGCCACGCGCCGTCGATCACCACCCCGGCGAACATGATCCAGCCGTAGTCGCGGTTGGAGCGGAACAGCATCAGGCATTTGTCGGGATCGTCGATGTCGAGGACCGCGACCTGCCAGGCGAGATGCCCGGCGCCGACGATGAAGCCCGAGGTAGGCGATCCAGCCCAGCTCCGCCGCCGAGAACGCAGCGGCGAACAGCAGCGTCGCACCCGTGTACAGCAGCGCCAGCGCCGGCCTGGTACGGCCGGCGAACAGGCGCGCGGTGGAGCGCACGCCGATCAGCGCGTCGTCCTCCTTGTCCTGGTGGGCGTAGATGGTGTCGTAGCCGATGGTCCACAGGATGCCGCCGGCGTAGAGCAGCACCGGCGGCCAGTCGAGGCTGCCGGTGATCGCCGTCCATCCCATCAACGCGCCCCAGGAAAACGAAATCCCGAGAAACAGTTGCGGCCAGTCGATGAGCCGTTTCATGAACGGGTAGATGGCGATGGTCGCAAGCGAGGCGACGCCGAGCACGATCGTCGTCCGGTTGAACTGCAGGAGCACGGCGAGCCCGACCAGCGCCTGCGCGACCATGAACGTACGCGCCTGCCCGACGGTCACCTGCCCGCTCGGGATCGGGCGCGAGCGGGTGCGGGCGACCCGGGCATCGAGGTCGCGGTCGACGATGTCGTTGTACGTGCACCCTGCCCCGCGCATGGCGACGGCGCCGACCAGGAACAACACCAGGTGCCAGACGTTCGGCCACGCCCGGCCGATGGCATCGGTCGCCATCACCGACGACCACCAGCACGGCAACAGCAACAGCCACCAGCCGATCGGGCGCTCCAGCCGCGCCATGCGCGCGTACGGCCGCCACGATAGCGGCAGGTACTGGTCGGCCCAGTGGCCGCGGACCCGGTCGGCGACCGGCATATCGGGGCGGGCTTGCATCGCTCCGTCATAGGCGCTTCCGGCGTCGGCCGGGAAGGCCGCCAGCAGCGTCGCTGCCCCCAGTGGACGAGGCCATGGGCGCCTGCTAGGTCGCCTGCGGCATGAACATCCTTCTCATCGGCGGCGGCGGCCGCGAGCACGCGCTCGCCTGGAAGATCGCGCAGTCGCCGCGGCTCGGCCGGCTCTACGCCGCGCCGGGCAACCCAGGCATCGGCGAGCACGCCGACTCTCGTCGCCCTCGATGTCGGCGACCATGCAGCGGTCATCGCCTTCTGCCGCCAGCACGCGATCGACCTCGTCGTCGTCGGGCCGGAGGCGCCGCTGGTCGCCGGCATTGCCGACGACCTTGCCGCGGCCGGGATCGCCGTATTCGGTCCGACCCGTGCCGCGGCGCAACTGGAAGGCTCCAAGGGCTACACCAAGGACCTTTGCGCCGAGGCCGGCATTCCGACCGCCGCCTACCGCCGCTTCACCGGCGCCGATGCGGCGAAGGATCACGTCCGCCGTTCGGGCGCGCCGATCGTGGTCAAGGCGGACGGCCTCGCCGCCGGCAAGGGCGTGACGGTCGCCGCCACGATCGAGGAGGCGCTCGCCGCGATCGAGGCCTGCTTCGCCGGCGCCTACGGCAAGGCCGGCGCCGAGGTGGTGATTGAGGAATGCCTCACCGGTGAAGAGGCGAGCTTCTTCGCGCTGTCGGACGGCACAAACGTCGTGCCGCTCCTCACCGCCCAGGACCACAAGCGCGTCCACGACGGCGATACCGGCCCCAACACCGGGGGCATGGGCGCATACGCGCCGGCGCCGGTGATGACGCCGCCGCTTGTCCGGCGGGCAATGGCCGAGATCGTCCGCCCGACCATAGCGGCGATGGCGCGGCGCGGTTGTCCCTTCCGCGGCGTCCTCTATGCCGGGCTGATGATCGCGGCCGACGGGCCGAAGCTGATCGAGTTCAACGTGCGCTTCGGCGACCCGGAGGCGCAGGTGCTGATGATGCTGCTTCAGTCCGACCTCGTCGAACTGATGGCGGCGACGGCAAGCAGTCGCCTTCGAGGCGATCACTCCACGATGGAGCGACGGCGCCGCCCTGACGGTGGTGATGGCGACACGGGGCTATCCCGGTGCCTATGCGAAAGGGTCCCGCATTTCCGGCGTCGACGAGGCCAACGCTCTGCCCGGCGTCAAGGTCTTCCACGCCGGTACGGCAACGGCCGACGGCAAGCTCGTCGCGGCTGGCGGCCGCGTGCTCGACGTCACTGCCCACGCACCCACCATCGGCGAGGCGCAGGCGCTCGCCTACAAGGGCGTCGACCGCATCGACTGGCCTGAGGGCTTCTGCCGCCGCGACATCGGCTGGCGGGCGGTCACCGCCCCGGAGGCATGAGACGTTGGCGCAGCCCCCTTCCCTCGGATGCCAGTGAGCGGCGGCGGATCGATCGAACGACGGGGCTCAGCCCCGCCTGCCGCGCGAAGGTGCTGAGGCGCTTCCGCAGTTCGGCGTCACGCCACCTGCGGCGGCGGATGGCGCGCCGCAGCATGCGTATCATGCGCGCTTCGGCGCCGTGACGGACGGCGAAGTCGAGGTTCTCCTGCAGAAACGACAGGTGATCGTCGGCGATCACCCGTTCCCAGTGCCCGGTCGATTTGTCGCGAAAGGTCGCGGCGCGATCCCAGACGCCGAGGATATGGAGAGGAATGGCGGTCCGCACGCATTTGTAGCAGCGGCCACAATTGTGGGCGCCGCCGCCGTTTACGGTGCAGACGCGGAGATGCTCAAGGACGAGATCGGGCTCCCATTCGACGATCGCGCGAGTCTTTTCCGGCCGGCTCGTGTCCGCCCCGTCGTGCAGGATAAACATCCTGTCGGTGCTGTACATCTCATCGGTCAAAGGCGTGCTGCCGTCCGCACCGATCTCGCCGTACGCGTATCCGGACGGGATGCAGGCGTATCGCAGCCTGCCCGCGAGGGCGAGTGTGACGGCGGCGAGCGCACTGCCGACGTAGTGACGCTCCCAATGCAGATTGCCGGGCCGCCCCTGCAACGTCGTTCGGATGTTTGTCTCGCCCAAAATCAGTTCGGTCCGGGTCTGCGAAGCAATTTCGCGGAGCCACGATTCGGTTTCGTCACTGCCGGACATGTCTTGCAGTCGGCTCTCCACGCCACGAAGGTTGATCAGGTGCGAGATCGGGCCGGACGAAAGTTTGGTATCGTGTTGGCGTCTCAGCAGGCTGAAGAACGAATCGACACCGCCGGAGAAGCACGTTGCTCCGTCGGTTCCCGGCGGGCGCGTATCCCGCTCCGGACTGGTGAGAATGTCGATCCGCGACAGGTGCGGCCACCAGGTGACGAAGACGTCGCGGATCCTCGGCAGGTTGAAGTGCAGGCGCGGGGAAATCCTCGGCACGATTTCGAGCGGCTCCCCGGCGCGCATCGCCGGCAGGAGCGTCGCCGCGGCGAAGGCATCGGCGACATTGCCGATCAGGTCGCGATCGCTGGTCTCGTATTCGAAATACGTTTCGGTCGGACCGGATCCGTTGGCTCTTTCCACGGCCGCTGAGAGGCGAAAGCCGTCGTCGGTGATCCTCGTTTCGATTTCGGAGATGCGCATTGCCCAACCCCCCGATTCGGTTGCGGTTGTTTGCCGGCGCAGATTCAGGTGTACTTCAATTAAAGATTGTCACTAATTTCCATTGCTATCAACACGCGTATGCCTTCCACGTGCGTCCTGGGAGGATATTAGGCCACGACGCCGTTTGCCTGAAGGAGGGAACCGGGTGGCGTGGCGGAACGGGGATTGCGGTCGCTCTGACCGCGTGTCGTTCAGTTCGTTGATCGAGGAAACCGTCCCTCCCCGAAGCGGGGAGGGTGGCTCCTCGCGGCAGCGAGGAGACGGGTGGGGGCCTTCGACGCACCCACCCCACCCACCATGCTGCGCATGGTCCCCCCTCCCCGTGCCGGGGATCCGCCCCCTCCAGAACACCCGCGAAAAATAAGTTATCCCCGCTTCCGGAACCGCGCCGATAATCGTCCGATCCCCGCCCGCAAAGGGGCGCGCTCATGAGGCGTCATCAGCGTGGGGCGGGGTGCGGCGCCTGCGGCGCGCTTCCGTCAGGGAGCGACCGGCAGCGAGGACAAAACCTTTTTGGCAAACCTCGCGGCCGGCAGGGGGACGACGGTCCCCTACGTCTCGGGAGGCCCGCGTGAGATCGCCCGCCGGCACTACGACCGGCTGCCAGGAGCTGGCCTTAAGGGCGGGGAACAAGCCGGAGCCGCAAATGGCCGAGGCTCCCCGTTCCGGAGCGCGATAACGCGGGTCGTCAAATCGCTGCGGCGGGCGCTCGTGAGCGCCCCTACTCGGACTACCCGACTGGCGTTCCATGAGCGCCCGCCACCCCCTTCGTTCAGGCGGAGGGACGAACAAAGGAAGGAAACACCTGCCCCGGAGTGGGTTCGCTCGCGGGAACGAGACGCTGTGTCCGGAAAGGGAGGAAGCGTGACCGAACGGCCGGATTCCCCGCCCTTCCCTCCCCTCGCCGAATCCTTCAGAACTCGACCTCATGCTCATCCGTCGCCTCAGCCAGGACATGGTCAACCGCATCGCCGCCGGCGAGGTGATCGAACGGCCGGCGAGCGTGGTCAAGGAGCTCGTCGAGAACGCCATCGACGCCGGCGCCGGCCGCATCGAGATCGTCACGGCGGCGGGCGGCGTCGCGCTTCTGCGGGTCAGCGACGACGGCTGCGGCATCAGCCGCGACGATCTGGCGCTTGCGGTCGAACGGCACGCGACATCGAAGTTGGAGCGAGGTCTCGACGACATCGCCACGCTGGGATTTCGCGGCGAAGCGTTGGCGGCGATCGGCGCGGCAGGGCGGCTGATGCTCACCTCGCGCGTGGTGGGCGGCGAACAGGCGTGGGAGATCGCGGTCGCCGGCGGCGAGGTCTCGGCGGTCGCGCCGGCGGCTCTTGGCGCCGGCACGCGCGTCGAGGTGCGCGACCTCTTCTTCGCCACCCCGGCGCGGCTCAAGTTCCTGAAGTCGGAACGGGCGGAGGCCGCGGCGATTACCGACGTCGTGAAGCGCCTCGCCATGGCCAATCCGGCGATCCGCTTCACGCTCGCCGGCAGCGACCGCCGCGAACTCGACTACCCGGCAGTCACGGGCGAGGGCGCGCGGCTCGCCCGCCTTGCCCAGGTGATGGGCCAGGACTTCGCCGCCGACAGCGTCGCCATCGACGCCGAGCGCGAGGGCGTGCGGCTCGGCGGCTACGCCGGGCTGCCGACGGTGAGCCGCGCGAACGGCCTGATGCAGTACTTCTTCGTCAACGGACGGCCGGTGCGCGACAAGCAGCTGATCGGCGCGCTCCGTGCCGCCTACGCCGACGTGATGAAGCGCGACCGCCATCCGGTGGCCGCCCTCTACCTCACGCTCGACCCGTCCGAGGTCGACGTCAACGTCCACCCGACCAAGGCGGAAGTCCGGTTCCGCGATCCCGGCCTCGTCCGCGGCCTCATCATCGGCGCCGTCCGCCAGGCGCTCGCCTCAGGCGGTCCGCGCGCGTCTCGCGAAGCCGCGGGCGCCACCATCGCGGCCTTCCGCCCGAACCCGGCCCGACCCCCGCGTCCGGCCGCCTTCACCGGCTACGCCCTCGGCAACGCGGCCATCGCCACCGGCTTCGCCGAGGAGAAACAGGCGGTCTTCGCTGCCTTCGCCCCATCGGCGCAGCCGGCGGTCCGCCCCGAGCCCGACGACGTGATGCGCCCGCTCGGCGCGGCGCTCGCCCAGATCCACGACACCTACGTGGTCGCGGAGACCGAGGACGGCCTCGTCATCGTCGACCAGCACGCCGCACACGAGCGGCTGGTGTACGAGCGGCTGAAGAAGGCGATCGGGACCGCGGGCGTCGCCCGCCAGATCCTGCTCATTCCCGAGGTCGTCGAGATGCCAGCCGAGGACGTTCAGCGCCTGGGCGAAAGGGCCGGCGAGCTTGCCGGGTTCGGCCTCGTCATCGAGCCGTTCGGGCCCGGCGCTATTGTCGTGCGGGAGACGCCGTCGATGCTGGGCCAGGTGGATGCCGGCGGTCTCGTCCGCGACCTCGCGGACGAGATCGCGGCGTGGGAGCGCACGGCGAGCCTCAAGGACCGGCTCGACCGGGTCGCCTCGGCCATGGCATGCCACGGCTCCGTGCGCGCCGGCCGGCGGTTGAAGACCGCCGAGATGAATGCGCTGCTGCGGGAAATGGAGGCGACGCCGAACTCAGGTCAGTGTAATCATGGTCGCCCGACCTATATCGAGTTGAAGCTCGGCGACATCGAGAGGCTGTTCGGGCGGCGCTAGGGCCGCCCTGGCAAGATATCGGACAGGCGAATGATGAACCGGATGGACAGGCACGGTCGGGGTGGTGAAGCGCGGCTGCGTTATCTCGACGGCGATTTCCAGGTGGTGACGCCGGGTTCATTTGTCCGGTGTGCGGTAACCGGGGTCCATATCCCGCTTGACGAGGTCAAGTACTGGAGCGTCCCGCGTCAGGAGGCCTACGCCGATGCGGCGGTGGCGCTCCAACGCTACCAGGAGACCGGACGCATCTAGGCTGTGGCGAGCGCGGCCTTGCGTACCGCCTCGTCGATCATCTCGCCCACGGCGGCGGGATTTTCGAAAGCAAGGACGGTGTGAAAGACTTCGGCGCGCTCGCGAAGGGCGGCGAGAGGGCCGCCTTTGCCGGCGAGGCGGGCCATGTCTTGCTCGGTCGTCACAAGCCTGAGGCCGTCCGCATCGGCCGCTGCCACCAGTTCGCCGGCCTCGGCGGCGGTGTAGCGGTAATGGTCGGGAAAGCCCACGGTGCGGGCCATGTCGGCGCCCGTCCCCGCCACCAACGCGAAGAACTGCTCCGGCCGGCCGACGCCGGCGAAGGCGAGGATCGGCTGCTTGCGCCAGTCCCTGACGCGGGTCGGCTTCATCTCAGCCCGCAGGACAGCACGGCCGGCGCGGGCAGCCGCGCGTATCAGCGGCTCGGCCGCATCGCCCTCGCCAATGACGAGGAGCGCGTCGGCCCGCCGGAGCTGCGGTTGCAGCGGAGCGCGCATCGGGCCCGACGGTACGATGAGGCCGTTGCCGATGCCGACACCGGCATCGACGGCGACAAGCGTCAGGTCCTTCGGCAGCGCCGGATCCTGGAAGCCATCGTCCATCACGATCAGGTCGGTCGCGGCAGCCAGTGCTTTGGCGCCGGCGATCCGGTCGCGGGCGACGACGGTCGGCGCCGCGCCGGCAGCGAGCAGCGCCTCGTCACCGACGTGATCGGCGTTGTAGATCGCCGGATCGACCAGTATTGGGCCCCTCGCGCGACCGGTGTGGCCGCTGAGGAGGATGCCCGGTCTCAGGCCACGACCGCGGGCGATCCGGGCAAGGGCCACGGCGGCGGGGGTCTCGCCGCTGTCGCCGACGACCAGATGGCCGATGCAAACCACCGCGGCCGGCGGGCGGAAGCGCGGCGGTCGCGCCATGCGCCAACTTGCAGCCGCGCCCCACAATTTGGCGGCAGGCCACAACGCCATCGCCGCCCCCGTGCGCTCGGAGCGCCACCAGAATTCGGGTGCGGGACGGATCACGACGGGATGTCAGGATCGAGGAGGCGGTGGAGGTGGACGATGAAATAGCGCATGTGCGCGTTGTCGACGCTGGCATGCGCTTTGGTCCGCCAGGCGTCGTAGGCGGTGCGGTAGTTCGGATAAATGCCGACGATGTCGAGCTTGCCGAGGTCCGAGAACCGGATGTCCTCGACGCGTTCGAGCTCGCCACCGAAGACAAGGTGAAGGAGCTGCTTCGGCTGCTCCGCGTCAGTGCTCGTGCGGTTGTGATCGTGGGCAGAGGCGGCGGTCATGTCTCGACCCGTGGGAGTGCGGAAATATTTGGCTATTGGCCAGCGACGGTCATGCCTTCGACCGCGACCGTCGGCGCGTTGACAGCGTAGCGGTATTCGAGATCGTTGGCAGCCACCAGGGCACGAAACATGTCGGTAAGATTGCCGGCAATCGTGACCTCACTCACCGGGTGGCCGATGGTCCCGTTCTCAATGACGAAGCCGGCGGCGCCGCGACTGTAGTCGCCGGTGATCAGGTTGGCACCGTGGCCGATCAGCTCGGTGACGTAGAGGCCGCGCGTGATCGAGCCGATCATTTCTTCCGGTGACTGCTCACCGGGCAGCAAGGTGAGGTTCGTGGATCCCGGGGATGGGTTGCCGCCGCCACGAGCAGCACGGCCATTGGTGACCAGCCCCAGTTCGCGGGCCGTAGCCGAATCCAAAAACCACGTTTGGAGAACGCCGTCCGTGATCAGGTCCAGCGGCTCGCCGGCAACTCCCTCCCCGTCGAAGGGACGCGAAGCAGCACCGCGTGGGCGCAGCGGATCATCAGTGACACGAATGGCAGGGGAGAAGATTTCCTTACCGAGCTTGTCGCGCAGGAAACTCGTCTTGCGTGCAATTGCGGCGCCGTTTGCCGCGCCGGCCAGGCTGCCCAAAAGGCCACGCGAGACACGCGGATCGTAGACAACGGTGAGGCGTCCGGTTGCAACCTTGCGGGGATTGAGCCGGCGCACGGCCCGCTCGCCGGCCTGGCGGCCGATCTCCGCCGGATCGGAGAGGTCGGAGCGAAACACTTTCGATTCCGCCTTGTAGTCCCGTTCCATTGCGGTTCCGGAGCCGGCAATGGCCGATGCCGAGTGGCCGAAGTGGGAGCGCAGGTACGAGCCGGAAAATCCGTCGGAGGTGGCGAGCACGAGGCCGCCCAGAGACCAGCCGGCGCTGGCGCCGCCGGAATTGGTGACGCCGGGAACGGCGCGAGCAGCGTCTTCGACAGCAAGCGCGACGGCGGTCAGTTCTTCGGCAGAGGGAATCGTTTCATCGAGGAGATCGAGATTAGCGATAGTGCGGGCCAGCCGGTCGCGCTCGGCAAGACCGGCGAAACGATCCTGCGGAGCCGCCTTTGCCATGGCGACTGCCCGCGTGGCCAGTTCGGACGGGTCGGCGAAGACGTTGGCCGAGACTGTCGCCGATCTTTTGCCGACGAACACCCTCAGAGTGAAGTCGTCGCCCTCGGCCCGTCGCGTTTCCTCGACTTTCCCGAGGCGGACGTCGACCGACAACGCAATACCCCGGACGCAAACCACGTCGGCCGCGTCGGCGCCGGCGCGTTTGGCGGCCGCCACCAGTTGTTCGGCGCGCACTCCCAGGTCGCTCTGGTCTAGGATTTCGGTCATAAAAACTCCTATCGGGTCGACCTGATCTATGGCCGCATGGCCCGCGACGCAAGGCGCACGGCCTCAAACAGCATTCACGAGGCGGGCGGCCCGACCCTGACCACGACCAGATCGCCGCTGCCGAACAACCTCTGGGCCGCGGCGCGCACCTGATCAACGGTCAACGCGGCTATCAGTTCGGAGCGGCGGTCGATGTAGTCGATGCCGAGGCCGTCAAGCTCGATCCCGAGGAGTCTGCCCGGCTATCCGGGTGGAGGTGGCAAAGCCCAACGGATAGCTGCCGATCAGATAATCCTTCGCGTTGGTAAGTTCAGTTTCTGTCGGTCCTTCATCGGCGAACTGTTTGATCACACTCTCGACAAGCGACAGCACGCCGGCCGACTGGTCGCTGCGCGTCGAGGTGCCCCCGACCACAAGCCCGGCGTGGTCGAGCGGTTCGAGACCGAGCGAAATTGAATAGGCAAGGCCGCGCTGCTCACGCACCTGATCAAAGAGGCGCGAGCCGGTGTCGCCGCCACCGAGAATGTACGTCGCTACGGCCGCCGGTATGTAGTCGGGATCGTCGCGTTTGAGACCTGGACCGGCGAAGCGGATCAGCGTCTGCGGGATCGCCATCGTCACATTGATCTCAGCGCTTTTCGGCGGTGGCGCTTCCGCAATCGGAACGAGATCGGCCTTCGCAGGCAGATCGCCGAAGATCTCGTCCAGCATCGCGCCAAGTGCCGTGGGATCAATGGCGCCGACAACGGCGACTTTGAGGTGGTCCTGGGCGAAGATTCGCTGACGGTAGGCCTTGAGATCGTCGACCGTGATGGCGGTCACGCTTTCGCGTGTCCCCTCCACCGGGCGACCGTAGGGGTGGTCTGGAAAGACGGCCTTCATCAACGAGGTGGACGCGATCTCGCCTGGGCTACGCTCGCGGGACCGGATGCCGGTCAGCACCTGCGCGCGGATACGCTCGACCGGTTCGGGATCAAAACGCGGTGCCGTCAAGGCGAGGTGCAAGAGCTGTGCGGTCTCGTCGCGGTTTTCGACAAGTGTCTTCACGGACCCTGAAAATGTATCGCGGCCGGCGTCGAAGGAGAGTTCAATCGACAGGTCGTCAAGCCGGGACTGGAACGCCTCGCTGTCGAGATCGCCGGCACCTTCGTCAAGAAGGCCGGAGAGCATGTTCGCAACGCCGGCCTTGTCAGCCGGGTCCTGATCGGCACCGCCGACAAAGGCGAACGACATCGCGATCAGCGGAATCGTCTGATCTTCGACCAGCCACGCTTCTATGCCGTGTGGACTGACTACGCGCTGGATGTCAACGGCGCGGGCGGCGCCAGCAAAACCAACGGCGATGACGACCGTGGCGACGATGGTCCGCAGAGTTTTCATGGGAGCGCTCACAGTCCCTTCTACTCCGGTTCACCAACCAGGAAGCCCGTGACCGAACGACGGATGTCCAGGTATTTGCGTGCGGCCGCGTTCACATCAGCAACAGTGACCGCCGTAATCCGGTCTGGCCAATGCTGGACCTCGGCAACAGTCTCGCCCAGCAGCAACGCCTCACCGAACGTGCGGGCAAGTGAGGTCGGGTTGTCTTCGGCGTAGACGGTGGCGGCACGCACGCCCACCTTTGCGCGCCGCAATTCCTCGTCGGTCACGCCGTTCTTCACGAGGTCGGCGATGACCTGATCGACACGAGCTTGCAGGCCAGGCAGGTCCGTGTCGCCACGCGGCACGCCGCTGATGCCGAATTCGGTCTCACCAAGCGAGGAGTCAGAGTAATCGGCGTCCGCATGGATGGCGACGGCGTCGTCTACCACCAGCTGGCGATAGAGGCGGCTGGTGGAACTGCCCCCGAGGATCTCTGCCAACACGTCCAGCGCCTCCGCTTCGCCAGGCGCGCCGGTGACTTCAGACGGCGCCAGGTAAACGCGCGTGAACGAGGGCTGGGTGACGCGTGGGTCGGACAGGGTGACGGTGCGGGCGGCAAGCGGGTCCGGCTCCGTCAGGCGGACACGCGGCGGCGGTTCGGCGCGCCGGGCGAGTTTGCCGTAAGTGGATTCGGCAAGGCGTGCGTACCTCATCTTCCGTCACGTCACCGGCGACCACGACGATCGCATTGTTTGGGGTGTAGTAACGGTCGTAGAAAGACGTGGCATCGACTCGGTCGAGGCCCTCCATCTCGTGTTCCCAGCCGATGGTCGGGATGCCGTAGTGGCTGTTCTGATAGAGCGTGGCATCAACCTCTTCGCCCAGTTCAGCGCCGGGGCTGTTGTCGATACGCATGCGGCGCTCTTCCAGGATCACCTGGCGCTCAGGCGTGACGGCTGCGTCGGTGATCTGGAGATTGGCCATGCGGTCGGCCTCGAACTGCATCATCAAGCCGAGGTGCTGTTTGGCGATCGTCTGGTGAAAGACGGTCGCGTCTTCCGTGGTGAACGCATTGTCGTTGCCACCGAGCGCCGCGACCCGCGCAGAGAACGCGCCTTCGGGATTGGTGGCGGTGCCCTTGAACATCAGGTGCTCAAGAAAGTGGGCGATACCCGACTTACCGGGCGGATCGTCGGCGGCGCCGACCTTGTACCAGACCATGTGCGTGACCACAGGCGCGCGGTGGTCGGGAATGACCACGACCTGCAGTCCATTGGCGAGGGAGAAGCTGGTTACGTTTGGGGCGAAGAGCGGTTCGGCGGCGGCTGCCAGGGTTGCTGTCGCCAGCGTGCCAAGAAGGGCAAGGGCGATCGCGATCTGATGTTGCCTCAAAGAAGTTCCCTCCCCGACTGCCGGCAGGCGTCCGCGGTGTCGAAGCACAAGCATATAGCGGCATGCTGCTGCCTAGCCAGTGGCGACCGCCTGCCAGCGAAGGAACATGATCGCCGAGCCGCCAATCCGCCGGGTTTCCAGGTGTGACAGTCCGGGCACCGGCTCGATTTCGGCAGTCGCAGTCTCCTCCACGACGACCAGAGCACCGGGCGCTAACCAGCCGCCGACAGAGGCCGCCGCCAGTGCCGCCTCGCCGAGGCCGCGACCGTAAGGCGGATCGACGAAGACAAGTGAGAACGGCGCAATGCCGCCGATCGGTCCGAGCTGAGTGGCATCCCGCCGATAGACACGGGTGCGACCAGTGAGCCCAAGTGTCTCTGCATTACGCCGGATCAGGCCGCGCGCGGCGGCATCATCTTCAACGAAAAGGCACCACGCAGCGCCGCGCGACAATGCCTCCAGGCCCAGCGCCCCGGTGCCCGCGAACAGATCGAGCACACGGGCGTCAGTGACCGGATCGCCGTAGCCGTGGGCGAGGATATCGAAGATCGTCTGGCGCAGCCGGTCGGCAGTCGGGCGGGTGTCGCTGCCCTCCGGCGTCATCAACCCCCGACCGCGGAGCTTACCGCCGACGATCCGCACGACGGGTGGCTTCTTGTTCGCCGGGATCAGCTGGTGGCGCCTTCTTCACCCTCGCTTGCTCGCGGAGCGGGGCAGTGAAGTCGACACCGGCCGCGGCGGCGAGTTTGTGGCCAAGCTGGTCGCGCAGAACCTTGCCGCGCACCTCGCGGATGTCGCCGGGGGGAAGCTCGCCCAGCTGGAAGGGTCCGTATGAAACGCGGATCAAACGGTTGGTTACGAGACCGAGGTGTGCGAGCAGGCGCTTGACCTCGCGGTTCTTCCCTTCGCGCAGACCGAGGGTGAGCCAGACGTTGCCGCCCTTGACCCGATCCAGGGCTGCTTCGACCGGACCATAAAGCACACCGTCGATCGAGATGCCGTCGGCAAGCCCTTCCAACGCCGCCGCGTCGACCGCGCCGTGGGCGCGCACGCGATAGCGTCTGAGCCAACCGGTCGCGGGCAGTTCGAGAATGCGGGCCAAACCACCATCGTTGGTCAGGAGCAGCAGTCCTTCCGTATTGACGTCGAGGCGCCCGACCGCCACCACGCGTGGGAGGTCTTGAGGTAAGGCATCAAATACGGTGCGCCGTCCTTGCGGGTCGCGGGCGGTCGTGACGAGGCCTTTTGGCTTGTGATAAAGCCACAGTCGCGTGCGCTCGCGTACCGGCAGCGGCTTGCCGTCGACGCTAATCCGGTCAGCGGGCCTCACGACAACGGCGGGCGTTGACAAGACGGCGCCGTTGACGGCGACGCGGCCGGCGGCGATCCAGCGTTCGGCGTCACGCCGCGAGCACAATCCGGCGCGGGCGAGGACTTTGGCGATCCGTTCGCCATGCTCGGTTGGCGCGGCCGATGATGCGTGACTCATGGTGTGGTTCAAGTAGCAAAGTGCGGCTCGGCAAGCGAGGAATACTGATGGGGCCAGGATCAACGATGTTCGACCCGATGGGCGTCGCGCTCGAGGAAGCGCGCCTGGCGGGGCAACGTGGCGAGGTGCCCGTCGGGGCAGTGGTGATCCGCGATGGCGTCGTTGTTGCTCGCGCCGGAAATCGTAACGTCGAACTCAACGACCCGACGGCACATGCCGAAATGCTGGCGATCCGCTCGGCAGCGGCCGCCGGCGGCTCGCAGCGCCTCACGGCCGCCGACCTCTATGTAACGTTGGAGCCTTGCGCCATGTGTGCTGCCGCCATCTCATTTGCCCCGATCCGACGTCTCTTTTTCGGGGCCGACGATGAAAAAGGCGGCGCTATCGAGCATGGACCACGGTGGTTCGCCCAGCCGACCTGCAATCATACGCCCGAGGTCTACGGCGGCCTCCGGGAAAGCGAGGCGGGCGCGCTACTGCGGCAATTCTTCCAGAGTCAGGCGCTGAGTCCGAAGCAGGGGCCGGTGCAGTCTGATTGGAGGCCCAGATTTCCACCACTTTTTCTTCTTTGCGTCTTCGGCTTCAGTCGGTGGGGGCGCAGTTGGATCACCCTCACGGTATGTTACCGGCGGTTCGGACAGGTAGCGGCGAACGGGATCGCCGTTTGCATCGACCGCCACAACGCCTTTCGCTTCCGCAGCCAGCTTCCTGACCAGGGCGCTGCGCTCTTTTGGCGTGAGGTTGGCATACGGATCCGTGGGCGGCTGGGTGCCTTTTGGCAACCGAATGTCAACGTGTTTGCCTTCGGCCTCCAGCGCGGCCACCTCGGCCTTCAGCTTGGCCGTCTTTTCATCCGGATCGTTAGGCCAGTTGGAGCCGAGCTCGTCGTTCGGATTGACGGGTGGCGGCAGGCTGGCAGTGGTTGGCGGCACGACGATCGACGGACGGGGCTCGTAGTCGATTTTGGCGTCGTTCTTTTTGCTGGAAAGGGAAGCAATGCCGGTCACGTCCTTGAGGGTCTGTGCCCCCGGAGTCGTTCCGGTGCCGTATGTTATGGAGTTGCAGGCGGCCAGCGAAAGGCCCGCCGCCGCGGCAGAGAAGCCGGCCAGCATACGCCCGCACTTGAAGCTTGCCATTCGTTGTCCGTCCGCAAAATCGCGTGCCCCCCAGCTCTCTGGGCGCGCCCGTGGCGCCGAAACCGGGCGAGAATCCGGCTGACCCACGA
>CAVZHY010000006.1:0-684156 GCA_963775235.1 uncultured Alphaproteobacteria bacterium | reverse complement strand
CCCTCGCGCCGCTGGCGCCGGGCGCGGGCGAGGACCGGTTTCAGGAACGCGCCGGTGTAGCTCCGCTTCTCCTTGACGATCGCCTCGGGCGGGCCTGAGGCGACGATCTCGCCGCCGGCGTCGCCGCCCTCGGGGCCGAGGTCGACGATCCAGTCGGCGGTCTTGATGACCTCGAGGTTGTGCTCGATGACGACGACGGTGTTGCCCTGGTCGGTGAGCTGGTGGAGCACCTCGAGCAGCTTCTCCACGTCGGCGAAGTGGAGGCCGGTGGTCGGCTCGTCGAGGATGTAGAGGGTGCGGCCGGTGGCGCGCTTGGAGAGCTCCTTGGCGAGCTTGACCCGCTGCGCCTCGCCGCCCGACAGCGTGTTCGCCTGCTGGCCGACGTGGATGTAGGAGAGGCCGACGCGGTCGAGCGTCTCCATCTTGTCGCGGATGGCGGGGACGGCGGCGAAGAAGTCGCGCGCCTCCTCCACCGTCATGTCGAGCACGTCGGCGATCGACTTGCCCTTGAACTTCACCTCCAGCGTCTCGCGGTTGTAGCGCTTGCCCTGGCAGACGTCGCAGGTGACGTAGACGTCGGGCAGGAAGTGCATCTCGATCTTGATGACGCCGTCGCCCTGGCACTTCTCGCAGCGCCCGCCCTTGACGTTGAAGGAGAAGCGGCCGGGGCCGTAGCCGCGCGCCTTCGCCTCGGGCAGGCCGGCGAACCACTCGCGGATGGGGGTGAAGGCGCCGGTGTAGGTGGCCGGGTTGGAGCGCGGCGTGCGGCCGATCGGGCGACTGGTCGATGTCGATGACCTTGTCGAGGTACTCCAGCCCCTCGACGCGGTCGTGGGCGGCCGGCGCCTCGCGCGCGTTGTTGAGGCGGCGGGCGACGGCGCGGTAGAGCGTGTCGATGAGGAGCGTCGACTTGCCCGAGCCGGAGACGCCGGTGATCGCAGGTGAAGAGGCCGAGCGGGATCTCGGCGGTGACGTTCTTCAGGTTGTTGGCGGTGGCGCCGACGACGCGGAGCGCGCGGCCCTTCTGCGGCGGCCGGCGGACGGCGGGCGTGCGATGAAGCGGACGCCGGACAGGTACTGGCCGGTGAGCGAGGCCGGGTCCGCCATGACCTCGGCCGGCGTGCCCTTCGCCACCACGTGGCCGCCGTGGATGCCGGCGGCGGGGCCGATGTCGACCACGTAGTCGGCCGCGCGGATGGCGTCCTCGTCGTGCTCGACGACGATGACGGTGTTGCCGAGGTCGCGCAGGTGCTTGAGCGTGTCGAGCAGGCGCGCGTTGTCGCGCTGGTGGAGGCCGATCGACGGCTCGTCGAGCACGTAGAGCACGCCGGTGAGGCCGGAGCCGATCTGCGAGGCGAGGCGGATGCGCTGGCTCTCGCCGCCGGAGAGCGTGGCCGAGGCGCGGGCCAGCGTCAGGTAGTCGAGGCCGACATCGACCAGGAACCTGAGGCGCTCGCGGATCTCCTTGAGGATGCGCGAGGCGATCTCGTTCTGCTGGTTGGTCAGCGTCTCCGGCAGGTGGGTGAACCACTGTCGGCGGCGCGCAGGAGAGGGCGGCGACGTCGGAAATGTCCTGCGGTCGAGCTTGACCGCCAGCGCCTCGGGCTTCAGCCGCTTGCCGCCGCACGCCTCGCACGGCTTCGACGAATGGTAGCGCTCGATCTCCTCGCGCATCCACTAGGACTCGGTCTCGTGCCAGCGCCGCTCGAGGTTGGGGATGACGCCTTCGAAGGCCTTGGTGGTTTTGTAGGCGCGCAGGCCGTCGTTGTAGGGGAAGGTCACCGTCTCGTCGCCGGTGCCGTAGAGGATGACGCCGCGCGCCCTCTCCGGCAGCTCCCTCCACGGCGTGTCGAGCGAGAAACTGTAGTGCGCGGGCGAGGGACTCCAGCGTCTGCTGGTAATAGGGCGAGGAGGTCTTCGCCCACGGCAGGATGGCGTTGTCGCGGAGCGAGCGCGTATCGTCGGGGACGACCAGCGCGGATCGACCGTCTGCTCGGTGCCGAGGCCGTCGCACGTCGGGCACGCGCCGGCGGGAGCGTTGAACGAGAACAGCCGCGGCTCGATCTCGGGGATGGTGAAGCCGGAGACCGGGCAGGCTGGCGGCGGGCGCGGGCGAGGACCGGTTTCAGGAACGCGCCGGTGTAGCTCCGCTTCTCCTTGACGATCGCCTCGGGCGGGCCTGAGGCGACGATCTCGCCGCCGGCGTCGCCGCCCTCGGGGCCGAGGTCGACGATCCAGTCGGCGGTCTTGATGACCTCGAGGTTGTGCTCGATGACGACGACGGTGTTGCCCTGGTCGGTCAGCTCGTGCAGCACGTCGAGCAGCTTCTCCACGTCGGCGAAGTGGAGGCCGGTGGTCGGCTCGTCGAGGATGTAGAGGGTGCGGCCGGTGGCGCGCTTGGAGAGCTCCTTGGCGAGCTTGACCCGCTGCGCCTCGCCGCCCGACAGCGTGTTCGCCTGCTGGCCGACGTGGATGTAGGAGAGGCCGACGCGGTCGAGCGTCTCCATCTTGTCGCGGATGGCGGGGACGGCGGAGAAGAAGTCGCGCGCCTCCTCCACCGTCATGTCGAGCACGTCGGCGATCGACCTGCCCTTGAACTTCACCTCCAGCGTCTCGCGGTTGTAGCGCTTGCCCTGGCAGACGTCGCAGGTGACGTAGACATCCGGCAGGAAGTGCATCTCGATCTTGATGACGCCGTCGCCCTGGCACTTCTCGCAGCGCCCGCCCTTGACGTTGAAGGAGAAGCGGCCGGGACCGTAGCCGCGCGCCTTCGCCTCCGGGAGGCCGGCGAACCACTCGCGGATGGGGGTGAAGGCGCCGGTGTAGGTCGCGGGGTTGGAGCGCGGCGTGCGGCCGATCGGGCTCTGGTCGATGTCGATGACCTTGTCGAGATACTCCAGCCCCTCGATGCGGTCGTGGGCGGCCGGCGCCTCGCGCGCGTTGTTGAGGCGGCGGGCGACGGCGCGGTAGAGCGTGTCGATCAGCAGCGTCGACTTGCCCGAACCGGAAACGCCGGTGATGGCGGTGAAGAGGCCGAGCGGGACCTCGGCGGTGACGTTCTTCAGGTTGTTGGCGGTGGCGCCGGATGACGCGGAGAACGCGACCCGGCTGAGGCTGCCGGCGGACGGCGGGCGTGGCGATGAAGCGGACGCCGGACAGGAACTGGCCGGTGAGGGAGGCCGGGTCCGCCATCACCTCTTCCGGCGTGCCCTTCGCCACCACGTGGCCGCCGTGGATGCCGGCGGCGGGGCCGATGTCCACCACGTAGTCGGCGGTGCGGATGGCGTCCTCGTCGTGCTCCACCACGATGACGGTGTTGCCGAGGTCGCGGAGGTGCTTCAGCGTCTCCAGCAGGCGGGCGTTGTCGCGCTGGTGGAGGCCGATCGACGGCTCGTCCAGCACGTAGAGCACGCCGGTGAGGCCGGAGCCGATCTGCGAGGCAAGGCGGATGCGCTGGCTCTCGCCGCCGGAAAGGGTGGCGGAGGCGCGGGCGAGGGTGAGGTAGTCGAGGCCGACGTCGTTGAGGAACTTCAGGCGCTCGCGGATCTCCTTGAGGATGCGGCCGGCGATCTCGTTCTGCTGGTTGGTCAGCGTCTCCGGCAGGTGGGTGAACCACGGTCGGCGGCGCGGACGGAGAGCGCGGCGACGTCGGAGATGTCCTTGCGGTCGAGCTTGACCGCCAGCGCCTCGGGCTTCAGCCGCTTGCCGCCGCACGCCTCGCAGGGCTTCGACGAATGGTAGCGCTCGATCTCCTCGCGCATCCACGAGGACTTCGGTCTCCTTCCAGCGCCGCTCGAGGTTGGGGATGACGCCTTCGAAGGCCTTGGAGGTTTTGTAGACGCGGAGGCCGTCGTTGTAGTTGAACGTCACCGTGTCGTCGCCGGTGCCGTAGAGGATGATGTCGCGCGCCTTCTCCGGCAGCTCCATCCATGGCGTGTCGGTGGAGAACTTGTAGGCGCGGGCGAGCGACTCCAGCGTCTGCTGGTAATAGGGCGACGAGGTCTTCGCCCACGGCAGGATGGCGTTGTCGCGGAGCGAGCGGGTGTCGTCGGGGACGACCAGCGCCGGGTCGACCACCTGCTCGGTGCCGAGGCCATCGCAGGTGGGGCAGGCGCCGGCCGGCGCGTTGAACGAGAACAGCCGCGGCTCGATCTCGGGGATGGTGAAGCCGGAGACCGGGCAGGCGAACTTTTCGGAAAACAGAATCTGTTTTCCGTTCTTTTCGCTCACGGCAGGCTCGCTGCGCTCGCCGCCTCCGCGGGGGCGGCCTGACCGGCCGGCGGCCGTTCGGCCTTGCCTCGCTTCGCTCGGATTCTCCGCGGGCACGTCGGCGAACTCGGCGATGGCGATGCCGTCGGCGAGCTCCAGCGCCGTCTGGAAGGAGTTGGCGAGGCGGGTGGCGATGTCTGGGCTTGACCACGATGCGGTCGACCACGACGGAGATGTCGTGCTTGAACTTCTTGTCGAGCGCCGGCGCCTCGGCGATCTCGTGGAAGGTGCCGTCGATCTTGACCCGCTGGAAGCCCTTCTTCTGCAGCTCGGCCAGCTCCTTGCGGTACTCGCCCTTGCGGTCGCGGACGATCGGCGCCAGCAGGTAGAGGCGCGTGCCCTCCGGCAGCGCCATGATGCGGTCGACCATCTGGCTGACGGTCTGGCTCTCGATCGGCAGGCCGGTCGCCGGCGAATAGGGGATGCCGACGCGGGCGAAGAGCAGCCGCATGTAGTCGTAGATCTCGGTGACCGTGCCGACGGTCGAGCGCGGGTTGCGGCTGGTCGATTTCTGCTCGATGGAGATGGCCGGCGACAGCCCGTCGATCTGGTCGACGTCCGGCTTCTGCATCATCTCCAGGAACTGGCGGGCATAGGCGGAAAGCGACTCGACGTAGCGGCGCTGGCCCTCGGCGTAGATGGTGTCGAAGGCGAGCGACGACTTGCCGGAGCCCGACAGGCCGGTCAGCACCACCAGCTTGTCGCGCGGCAGGTCGAGGTCGATGTTCTTGAGGTTGTGCTCGCGCGCGCCGCGGATCGAGATGAACTTGCCCGGGGCGGCCTTCGCACGGCTGGTATCGGCCATGGTCGCCTTTGTCCGAAAGGAAACGCGGCCGTGGCCGCTCCACAAACTTATGCTCTTCAGCGTCCGCACAAGCGGTGGCACGACGTCGTCCAGAGGGAATTGTGTGCGAATCCGCCGCGCCAGTCTTGCCATTGGCTACGGGTGATGGCAAGAACAAACATAGAACACCAGCGGCGGTGACGGTGTGCTGGATGAAGCCTACGCGCTTTTCGATACCGCCTTCGGCGTCTGCGGAGTCGCGTGGAATCTGCGTGGACTGACCGCCGTTCAGTTGCCAGAGGCGGACCCGGCGGTCAGCCGGGCGCGGCTGGAACGGCGGGGAGCCCGGCCCGTGCGCCCCGGCTCGCGGGCGACCGCCGCGATCGAGTGCATGCGGGCCTATTTTGCTGGAGAAGAGGTCGGTTTCGGCCAGGTCGCGATCGATTTCCCGGCCGACTTCAGCGGCGAACGGTGCGGGATATACCAGGTCACGCGCGCACTCCGCTGGGGCGAAACGGCGAGCTACGGCGAGGTGGCGCGGCGCGCCGGCATACCCGGCGGAGCGCGGCTGGTGGGTCAGGCAATGGCGAAGAACCCGCTGCCGATCGTCGTCCCATGCCACCGGGTGCTCGCAGCCGGTGGCCGCATCGGCGGCTTTTCCGCCTACGGCGGGACCTTGACCAAGGAGCGGCTGCTGACGCTGGAGCGAACCCGGCTGCCGTTTCTGATCGTCTGAAAAAAATCGTTGTCGTCATGTCGACTGGGGGCGGCCCCGTTCGTCGTGTGGATGAAGCCTTGCGGCAGACGCCGGGCCAATGGGAACCACGAAGGAGACGGCAATGCGTTTCATGGTGATCGTGAAGGCGAGCAAGGAAAGCGAAGCCGGAAACCTGCCCTCGGAAAAGATGCTGGCTGCGATGGCCAAATACAACGAGGAGCTGGTGAAGGCGGGCGTGATGCTCGACGGCGCCGGGCTCAAGGCGAGCAGCGAGGGTGCGCGCGTGCGCTTCTCAGGCGACAAGCGCACGGTGATCGACGGGCCGTTCACCGAGACCAAAGAGCTTATCGCCGGCTACTGGATCTTCCAGGCCAAGTCGCTGGAGGAGGCGATCGAGTGGGTCAAGCGCTGCCCCAATCCGATGGAAGGGGAAAGCGAGATCGAGGTGCGCCCGTTCTTCGAACTGGAGGACTTCGGCGAGAGCCCCGCGGTCGAGCATCACCGCCGCGTTGGGCAGAAACTGCAAGATCGTCAGTGATTTTCCGCCCGGCCTGGTGCCGACGGTCCACCATCAATTGTCCAGTTTTGCAGAAGGCGCCACGCCATGAGCAAATCTCCGAAGCAGAAGATCGTTCCCCATCTCTGGTATGCCAGGGAGGCCGAAGAGGCTGCCCGCTTCTACGCCACAGTTTTTCCCGACTCCGAGGTCGGTCGTGTCACTCATCTGGCTACGGACTCGCCGAGCGGACCTGCAGGCTCGGTCGCGGTCGTCGAGTTCACGCTTTTCGGCCAGGCCTTCATGGCGATCAGCGCCGGTCCCCACGACGCCTTCAACGATGCGATCTCCTTCCTGGTGAACTGCGATTCGCAAGAGGAGATCGACCGCTACTGGGACGCCATTCTGAAGAACGGCGGGAAGGCGCAGGCGTGCGGCTGGGTCACCGACAAATACGGCCTGCGCTGGCAGATCACCGCGAGTGCGCTTGGCAGGATGATGACAGATCCGGACCGGGCGAAGGCCAAACGCGCGGCCGACGAGATGCTGAAGCAGGTCAAGATCGACATCGGCAGACTCGAGGCGGCGTTCGAGGGCCGCTGAACGCCACAACCATTTCCATCAGACACACGATTTCGGAGCAGCAGCGATGCGATACATGTCTCTTATCAAGGGCCTCGAGGGCCGCAATCCGCCGCCCGCATTGTACGAGGCGATAAGCCAGCTCGTCCGCGACGCCAACAAGGCCGGCGTGCTGGTAATGACCGGCGGCCTCGCCCCGACCAAAGACGGGATCAGGGTGCGCCAGTCGGACGGCAGGCTGAACACGACCGACGGTCCCTTCACCGAGGCGAAGGAAGTGGTGGGGGGCTATGCCATCTACGACGTCTCCTCGCGGCAGGAAATGATGGAGTGGACCACGCGCTTCATGGAGCTCCATCGGCGACATTGGCCCGAGTGGGACGGGGAGTGCGAGGTGCGCGAAATGATGGAAGCGGACCTGTCGAAGTTCTGAGGCGGCGCACCACTCTTTTTCATCACAGGATCGACGGGCGAACATCGGTTCCAGCCCAACAACCGTCGAAAGGAAGCAACCATGCACGTCAACCCGTACGTTCTGTTCAACGGCACCTGCGCCGAAGCGTTCAAGTTCTACGCCCAGGTCTTGGGCGCAAAGGTCGACTCGATGATGACCCACAGCGAGATGCCCGGAGGCACGCCGGTCGCGCCCGACTGGGGCGACAAGATCATGCACGCCCAGATGAAGATCGGCGACACGCTGCTCATGGGGTCGGACGCGCCGCCAAACTGGTACCAGAAGCCGCAGGGCGCGAGCGTATCACTGGAGGTGGCCGAGCCGGCCGAAGCGGATCGGATTTTCGCCGCGCTGGCCGAGGGCGGCAGTGTCCGCATGCCGATCGCCAAGACCTTCTGGGCGGAACGCTTCGGCATGCTCACCGATCGGTTCGGTGTTCCGTGGATGGTCGGCTGCACGGGCGCCGCATGAGCGCTTTACCGAGCGGCGCGTTGCCGATAGGACATCCTCTCCGCGCCGGGCCGCGCGGGGAGGGTGCCATGCCCTACATGCTTCTGGTCGTCGAGCAGCCGGACGAACGGGCAAAAGCCGGGCGCGCAGAGGGCGAGCGGCGCTATGCCCGCATGCTCGACTTCGCCGCTGGTCTGCAGAAGCGCGGCCTGCTGATCCGGACGGAGTCGCTTGCCTCGCAGGCGGAGGGCGTGCGGATCCGCACGCGCGACGGCCGGCCGACCACGGTCGACGGCCCCTTCGCCGAGGCGAAGGAGGTGCTGGGCGGCTTCTTTCTGCTCGACTGCGAGACGATGGAAGAGGCGATCGCGATCGGGCAGGAGTGCCCGGCGGCGGAATGGTCGACGGTCGAGGTGCGCGGTCTCGGACCGTGCTTCATCGAGGCAAAGTAGCGCCAATCGCGGGCGATCGCTCTTGCGGGCACTTCGGTCCTGGACGTAATCTGCGCGCTCGCGGATTCGGCGCGCGAGTCTTCGGGCGCTGGACTTGAGTGTGGACCGGCGGGAAGGCCGGGTGAGGGGTGTTCATGCTGACCAGAAGTGCAATTGCAGCCGCGGCCTTGGTCGCGCTCGGAGGCTCGGCTTTCGCGGCCGACATAAGCCAATATCCGCAGCAGGGCACGTACTCTCCGCCTCCTGCCATGAGCCCGGTTTACAGTCCGGCTTCCATGGTCACGGCCGACGTGTCACTGGCGTTCGGGGGCTGGTGGTACCACGATGGCCTGTACCGCGACTCCGGTACGTTTCTGGATGCGGACGGGCGCCTCAACGTTCCCCTTGGCAACACGTGGAACCTGATGCCGGAGGTCTATGTTTCGGCGGACCTCAAATATTCCAACGACGCGCTTTTCAGCGGCATCCTTCACTTCTACAAGAACCTGCCCAACACGGCGATCGGTCCGTTTATTGCGGTGACCGCCAATTCCGGTGGCGGTCCATCGGTGTTCACCATCGGTGGCGAAGCAAGGATGCGGGCGCTCGGCCCCAACGTCGCCCTCACCGGGCAGGCGAGCTTCAACACCGTCAATGGTTACAACTTCGGGCAGTTCGGCGGTCTCCTCGACTTCTACATCACGCCGGAGAGCAAGTTCACCGCCGCTCTCCAGGTGGGCGCGGGGTCCGGCCAGACGGTGGTCGAGGGCTCGGCCATGTTCACGCACCACCTGCCGAATACGCGCTTCAACCTCTTCGCCGCGGTGCAGGCCGATTCCTACGGCCACAACATCAGCCAGTTTGCGGCCAAGGTCGGCGCGACGGTCAACTTTGGTCAGACCATCGAAACGATCGCCGACCAGGACAACAACCGGCCGTTCCATTTCGTCCCGATCGGCGGTATTGGCGCCGTCGAGCGATGATCGCCTGACGCGGGCCTGAGATTTCGCGCGGTGTAGTCGGGCAGGGCCGGCCCCCGCCTGATCTTGCATCGGCCGCGGGCCGGTGTTCTATCGGAGGCCGTGACGGCTCCCGATATCCATCGCACGATCGAGGCGGTGTGGCGCATCGAGGCGGCGAAGCTCATCGCCGGCCTCTCGCGCATGGTCCGTGACGTCGGCCGCGCCGAGGAGCTGGCGCAGGACGCTCTCGTCACCGCCCTCGAACGCTGGCCGCAAACCGGCATTCCCGACAACCCCGGCGCGTGGCTGATGGGGACCGCCAAGCGCCGGGCCATCGATTCAATCCGCCATGGCAAGATGGCCGAGCGCAAGCACGCGGAGATCGGGCGCGAGCTTGAGGCCGGGCAGGACACGACCGACGATCTTGTCGCGTCCCTCGACGATCAGCTCGGCGACGACATGTTGAGCCTGATCTTCACCTCCTGCCATCCGCTGCTGTCGACCGAGGCGCGCCTGGCGCTGACTCTGCGGCTTGTCGGCGGGCTCACCACCGAGGAGATCGCCCGCGCCTTCCTTGTCGCCGAGCCAACCATCGCGCAACGGATCGTGCGGGCGAAGCGCACGCTGTCGGAAGCCCACGTGCCCTTCGAGGTGCCCCGCGACGCCGAACTCGCCGCGCGGCTGCCGTCGGTGCTGGAGGTCATCTATCTGACCTTCAACGAGGGCTATTCGGCCACCGCCGGCGACGACTGGATGCGGCCGCAGCTTTGCGAGGAGGCCCTGCGGCTGGGCCGGATTCTCGCCGAACTCGCGCCCAGCGAACCGGAAGTGCATGGCCTGGTGTCGCTGATGGAGATTCAGGCCTCGCGTTTCAGCGCGCGCACCGGACCCTCCGGCGAGCCGATCCTGCTGCTGGACCAGAACCGGGCGCGCTGGGATCAACTGCTGATCCGCCGGGGCCTGGCGGCGCTCGCCCGCGCCGAAGCCCTTGGCCATGCGCCGGGTCCCTACCAACTGCAGGCCGCGATCACCGCCTGCCACGCGAGGGCCGTCACGGCCGACCAGACCGACTGGAAGCGGATCGCGGCGCTGTATGGTGCTCTGGCGCAGATCATGCCGTCGCCGGTGGTGGAGCTGAACCGTGCCGTGGCGATTTCGTTCGCCGTCGGTCCCGAGGCGGGTCTGGCTCTGGTCGACCGGCTCGCGGACGAGGCGACGCTCAAGACATACCACCTGCTGCCGAGTGTGCGCGGCGATCTGCTGCAGAAGCTCGGCCGGCGTGAGGAAGCCCGGGCCGAATTCGAGCGGGCGGCGGCGCTGACGCAAAACGAGCGGGAGCGTGCGCTGCTAATCGCCCGGGCCGCGGCCTGTGCCGCCTGACCGAGTGCCTGAAGCGGGGCGCGCCGCTCCATTCCGCCGCCGCCCGACGGGCGCGATTCCAAGAAAACCGGCCGCGCCATCAAATTCGGCCCGCGGTTGCGCCATGGCCACAGTTCGTTAACCACGTTGCGGGTACCATGCTCGCGCTAATTGAGTCGCAAGGGATCACCTCAACCATGGGAAAATCATTCATCAGCACCGGAACGGCCGCTCTCGCTGCGCTGACGATCGCCGCCGTGCTACCGGGAGTTGCGCAGGCCACCGACATGGGCGGCTACAACGCCGCAGGCCAACCGGCACCGGTCAACTGGAACGGGCCGTACATCGGCGTCACTGCCGGATTTGCGGGTGCAACATTCAACGCCAGCAACATCTTTCTTTACGATGACCCGTTGGGCACCCCCAACGTGCCGAGTGATTTCGGCGGTGCCGATGCCTTCACCTTCACCGGCAACGGGGCCATCGCCGGGTTCGAAGGCGGCATCAACGTCCAGGCCGGCAAGGCGGTGTTCGGGCTGGAGGGCGATTACTCGTGGTCCGGCGTGAAGGGCAGCTACACGGGCACGACCGATTTCATGGACACCGGGAGGCTCAAGTCTCTGGCGACCGTTCGGGGCCGGTTGGGCGTAGCCGTCGGCCGCGCCCTCATCTTCGGCACGGCCGGCGTGGCAGTCGGCAAGGTTCAGTCGCAGATCGACGACACCTACGCCGGACCGACCGTGATCACCACCATCGACACGCATACCCATACCGGGTGGACGGCCGGCGGCGGCGTCGAGGTCGCGTTGACCGATCGACTATCGATCAAGGGCGAGGCCCTTTATTACGACCTCGGGACCCAGACCTACAGCTTCAGCGAAGCCGATCCTCCCGGCTGGGCCCTCATCACCGCTGACGCAGCCGTTACCGGCTGGGTCGGCCGCATCGGCGCCAACGTTCACTTCTGATATCCGAGGCGGGGGATCGAACCGGCATTGTGGTCATTGTGACCGCAATGCCGGTTCACGCCATCACGACGGATCAGTGCTGGTCTCGCGTCCTCAGCCGGGACGCGGCAGTTGGGCCGCACGCAACGCCTGCTGGTCCCACCTCCTGACAGCATTGACGGGAGTGGTTGCGGCGCCCGCAGCAGCAGGCGCCGAGCCCGGTCATTGCTTCGGCGCGATAACGGGCTGCGTCGTCGGCAAGCCTTTGTCGATCACGAATACGGCAACCGTCTTGGCCGGCACCGATCCGACGTTGGCCGTCTCGTGAACGATGCCGCGCATGTTGTGGTAAGTCTGCCCTGCGGACGCCGTGATCTTGCTGCCGTCGGCGGCGCGTAGTTCCAATGCGCCGTCGAGGGCCATTGCATACTCGTCACCGAAGTGGACGTGCCACGCGACCACCGCACCCGGCGGCCAATCGATTCTTATGGTAACGACGTGCCTGGTGTCGTCGCCGGACAATCTGGCGGCACTGCTGGTGCCGCGACCGTCATCACCCGCGCGTTCGACGTGCCGGCGCAAGACTAACGGAGTTCATCATGCCGAAGGTACGCGTTCATGCTTTTGCGATTTCGCTGGACGGCTACGGCGCCGGCCCGGACCAAAGCCAACAGGATCCTCTCGGCAAGGGCGGAACCGCGTTGCACGAATGGTTCTACCCGACGCGCACGTTTCGATCGATGTTCGGCCAGGAAGGCGGAACGACCGGGATCGACAACGACTTCGCGGCGCGCGGCACCGAGAACCTTGGCGCATGGATACTTGGCCGCAACATGTTCGGGCCGGTGCGCGGGCCGTGGCCGGACGAATCGTGGAGAGGCTGGTGGGGCGAAAGTCCGCCCTACCACGTCCCCGTCTTCGTCCTGACACATCACGCCCGCCCGCCGCTTGAGATGGAGGGCGGTACGGTCTTCCATTTCGTGACCGACGGCATCGAGGCCGCGCTTTCGCGGGCAAAGGCGGCCGCGGGCGATCGCGACGTCCGGGTGGGGGGCGGCGTCGGAACCATTCGCCAATACCTGGCCGAACGGCTTATCGACCGGATGCACGTGGTGGTGACGCCCGTGCTGCTCGGGTCAGGCGAGGCGCTGTTTGCCGGTATTGACTTGCCCGCGCTCGGTTACCAAGTCAGCGGGCGCGCGTCATCCGAGGCCGCCACCCACGTGGTGATTGAAAAGAAGCCATAAGGCTCGGATGCGCCCGGGGCGAGGGGGCTTCATCTGAAATGAGAGCAAAACGTCGCTACATTTGTGTCGATTCTGCCCAGCCCCGTTCGTCGTAAGGGTGGCGCGGTCGATCCGATCAAATACGGGAAAGTCGTGCCGGGCGGCGCCGCGGGCGGCCGCTGCCGAGGACAGACAAGCCGACGACCGCAGAACGGTCGCAACTGGAGTCATTACCGATGAGCCCTGCGTTCCTCCGAACCGCCGTCATCCTCGGTCTCATTTCGGCCGTCGGACCGTTTGCGATCGATATGTACCTGCCGGCGCTGCCGACGATCGCAGACGATCTCGGGGCTTCGACCGCGGCCACGCAGATGACGCTGATGGCGTTCTTCGTAACATTCGGTGTTTCCCAGATCGCCTACGGGCCGCTGTCGGACATGACCGGGCGCAAACCGCCGCTTTACGTCGGTCTCGGCCTGTTCACCATTGCCTCGGCCGGATGCGCGCTGGCACCCGGCATCGGTTGGCTGATTGCACTGAGGGCGGTGCAGGGCGTTGGGGCCGCCGCGGTGATGGTGGTGCCGCGAGCGGTCATCCGTGACCTGCACACCGGCGTCGAAGGGACGCGGCTGATGGCCCTGGTGATGCTGGTGCTCAGCGTCTCGCCGATCCTGGCGCCGGTGACTGGCAGCGCGCTCATCGTGCCGTTCGGCTGGCGGGCGGTGTTCGTGGCCGTGACGATCGTCGCCATCATCGGCCTCGTGCTGCTGGCGATGGCATTCCCCGAGACGCTGTCGCGGGAGAAGCGAATTCCGGTCAGGTTGCCGAGCCTCGCGGCCGGCTTCGGAAAGCTGGTTCGCGATTCGCGCTTCCTCGGCCTTACCTTCATCGGCGGCCTTGGCATGGCGAGCTTCTTCACGTTCCTAGCGAGCGCCTCCTTCGTCTACATCGACCACTTCGGCCTAACACCGACGCTGTTCAGCATCGCCTTCTCGATCAACGCGATCGGCTTCATCGGTTCCTCGCAGTTCGCTGCCAATCTCGGCGCCCGCTTCGGCATGGACCGGATGGTGGCCGTGTCGGTCGCCGGATACGCGGCGATATTGTTGATCCTGCTGGCGTTGACTCTGATGGGCGTCGACAGCCTGCCGGTCCTGATGGCGCTGCTTCTGGTCGGGTTCGCCTTCATGGGCCTGGTCATTCCGTCGACCATGGTGCTGGCGCTGGACGATCACGGTCCGATCGCCGGCATCGCCTCCGCCCTTGGCGGCACGCTGCAGATGATCACGGGTGGTGTGATGATCGCGGTCACAAGCCTGTTCTTCGACGGAACCGTGCTGCCGATGATCGTGATCATGACGCTGTGCGCCTTCGGCGCGCTGGCGCTGACGGGGCTGACGGTGGTTCGCCGCCGGCCGGCCCCGGAACCGGCGGAGTGAGACGACGGGCGAGCCGCAGCGGCGGGAAAATGGCGCCCGCCGGGCCAGGCGCGACAGGCCCGGCAGTTTGACAGTCGCGCCGGTTCGGTTCTGACTGCGCCCGCTGCGAGGGGCGAATCTGGACACGAAACGCCGCGATGGCCGACATGGAAAGCCTCAGTTACGCGGTGCGCGGCCGCGTCGTGGCGGCCTATCTCGGCCAACTCCTGATCCTTGTCGGCGGATTATGGGCGGTCCCGGTCGTCGTCGCCCTCATCGACCGCGAGTGGTCGGCGGCCGCTGCGCAGGCGGCTGCCGCCATCGCCTTCGCCGGCGTCGGCTGGCTGATCGCCCGCAACCGGCCCGACGCCGAAATCCAGCAGAACGAGGCGCTGGTCGTCGTTGCCGCCGTGTTCATCGTCATCCCGGTCGTGCTGGCGCTGCCGCTGTTGATGGCGGGCATCGGATTCCTCGACGCTCTGTTCGAGACCGTCTCGGGCATCACCACCACCGGTCTCTCCACCTTCGCAACGGTGTCGGACAAGCCGGCGAGCCTCATCTTCGCCGCCGCATGGCTGCAATGGATGGGCGGCATTGCCATCGTGGTGCTGTCGTTCGCGCTGCTGTTCGGCCAGAGCGCCAGCGCCCGGCGGCTGACCTCGGTCGTTGCGGGCGATCAGGGCGTCGTCGCCGGTACCCGCGCGTACGCCAGCATCGTCATCCGCGTCTACATCGGCCTCACTCTGGTTGGCATCGCCGTGCTGCTCGTCGCCGGCGCGCACTGGTTCGCGGCGGTGACGCTCACCCTTTCGGCTGTCTCGACCGGGGGCTTCTCGCCGTTCGACGGCAGCCTCGCCCCGACGAGCGGCGCGGTGCGCGGCATCGTCACGGCACTCTGCCTCGCCGGTGCGATCGCTCCGGCCCTCTACTATCAGGCACTGACCGGCAAGCTGAAAGCCGTGGTTGCCGACCCCGAACTGCGAGCGCTCATCGTCGCCGGAGTCCTGGTGGCCGGGGTCCTGATCGTGCATGGCGCGGTGACTCGCCCCGCGCCGTCCGCAGCGGATCTGCTGCTCACCGCCCTCTCGGCGCAGACGACCGCAGGTTTCTCCGTCACGCCGGTTTCCGACCTCGATCCTTTCTCCAAGGTGGTGACGATCCTTTCCATGATCACGGGCGGCAGCGTCGGCTCCAGCGCCGGCGGGATCAAGCTACTTCGCCTGATCGTGTTCGTCCGCCTTGTGCAGCTGATGGTGCTGAGAACGCGGTTGACGCCCCATGCGACGCCCAGCCGCGCCATTGCCGGGCGCGAGTGGAGCAATGACGAAATCACCCGCATCTTTGTTGTCGCCGGATTGTTCTTCGCGGCGCTCTTCCTTTCCTGGCTGCCGTTCCTGTGGGCGGGTTACGCGCCGCTCGACTCGCTCTTCGAGGTTGCGTCCGCGATCAGCACGACCGGACTGTCGAGCGGCATCACCAGCCGCAGTCTTGCGGCGGGGCTGAAGATGCTGCTCTGTCTGGATATGCTGCTGGGGCGCCTGGAGGTACTTGCCCTCCTGGTGGTGGTGGCGCCGCGTACCTGGATCGGCCGGCGCCGCCAACCGGTGCACGAGAAGCAACAGGCAGGACAGGCAGGATGAGACTGGTCTTTGTCGGGGCGACAGCGGTAGCGGTGGCGACTGCCCAACAACTTATAGAAGCGGGCCATCAGGTGGTGATCATCGAGCGCGACGCCGAGCGCATCAAGGAACTCGACGGCAAGCTCGACTGCGCCTTCCTCAACGGCGACGGCAGCAAGCCCGACATGGTGCGCGAGGCCGACCCGGGCGCAACCGACATCTTCTATTGCGTCACGGCCCACGATCAGACCAACATCATCGCGGGGCTGATCGCCAAGAACCTCGGCGTTCCACGGGTGGTGATCATCATCGAGAACGAAGACTTCCTGCCGATCTGCGAGGAACTCGGGCTCACCGACACAATCATCCCGATCCGTGCCATCAGCCGCGATCTCGCCGGCCTGACAGGCCGTGAGGCAGCGTCAGCCGCTGCCGAACGACGGTGACGTTTCGGCCCCGGCGAACAGACTCAGAGCCGTTCGAATACGCAGTAGGTGAAGCGCTGGACGGCGCCTTTCGGGGTGACGTGACGCTCGGGCGTTTCGGAGCGGAGGCGAAACCCCGGCCCCAGACGTTCGGCCAGCGTGGTGCCGTTGTATCGCTTCACCGGAAGACCGCTGCACATCTCGGGTCCGTCGAGAGCAAACGTTGCGATGATGGCCGTGGCGCCCGGCCCGAGTGCGGCGCTCATTGAGGTGATGTAAGCATCTTGGGCGGCCGCATCGATGAGGAAGTGAAACACCGCGCGGTCGTGCCACACTTTCCACGTCCGCTCGGGCGTCCATCTGGTGATGTCGGCGACAATCCAATGGACACGGTTGCCAACGTCCCGGGCCTTGGCCTTTTCGATGGCGACAGCGGAGGCGTCGAGCGCCGACAGGTCATCGTAGCCCTCCGAGGCGAGGTCGCTGAACAAGGATGAAGCGCCACACCCGATATCGATGACCGGCGTCGACCGGTCCGGGGCCGCGGCCTTGATCAGGGACAGGCTGAGGGAGGGCCGAGGCTGATACCAGCTGACCTCGGCGGGCGATTTGCTTTCGTAAACCGCATCCCAATGCTGCTCAGGGTTTGGCAAGGCCAAAGGACAAACCTCCGTCACGCACAATGTGAGGTGGGGGTGCCATCGACGCAATGGTCCGGGAGAGCGGCGGCGATCGCCCCCGCACGACGCGATGCATTGGCGCGAACAGAACCGGAACGAAAATCACTTTCCCGTCAGGTATTTGAGCATTAACCGGGAAGGGGCTTTCCCGAGACGGAAACGCTAGAGAAACCTAGGTTTTCGCGTTCCGTTTTTGTGCTGTTGTCACTTACGTGTCACTTACGAGCGCCGGCCGCTGCGATCGGCGTAATGTTGGCGGGCGGAGCCGGCACGGGCGCGATCAGAGCATCCGCGAGCGCGACACCGCGCGCCAAGTTCTCGCGAACAGCGTGGCCGTATACCTTGGCCACCATCGCCGAATTTGAGTGGCCCAAGAGCGCCGCAGCATCGACCATACTCACGCCGGGCATGGTGTCAGTGCCGGCGATGGCAGCGGTCGCGAACGTGTGCCTCAGACAATGGGGCGTGACACCCTTAAGCCCGGCGCGGTCGCGTGCCCGCTTGAACCTGGCCGCCATTGAACCCGTTGACCGCGGAGCCTTGCGGCCGTCGATCAGGTCCGCGGCAAAGACGCAATCGCTGTCTTCGATGGCAAGACCAAGCGAGCGATACGTCGTCTCGCGTTCGAGGTAGGCGCGTCCGAGCGACAACGCGATGGCGCTGCCAAGCGGAACCTCCCTGACGCTTCCGGCGTTCTTCGTTGAGCCGAGCTTCCCGTGGCCCCTCGCGTTGCCGTCCTTGACCGAATGCACCACGCGCACGGCCCTGCGGTCAAAATCGATATCACACCACCTGAGCGCCAGAGCTTCGCCAGGGCGCATTCCCGTTGCGACCATGAGTTCGACCCACAGCCGCAACTCGCTGTCGTCGGCACATGCTTCAAGTAAAGCGACCACCTGGCTGCCGGTCAGGGCGTCACGCCGGATCGTCTGGCAGCCTGGGGGAGGGAGCCTGAGTGCCTTCAACGTCTGAACCGGGCTCGCCTTGATGATATCCAGGTCGGCGAGGTTGCGGAAAAAGCGCCCAAGAGCGCAGTGAACAAGCTTCGTCGTGTTGAGCGCGCTTTCGCGGTTCACCGCCAACAGCACGTTGCGGATCATGTGCTTGTCGATCTCGCTGACGCGGTTGTCGCCGAGCACTTTGCCGATCCGGCGAAGCGAGTTGCTGTAAGACTGCCGCGTCGCCGTCTGGTCTATGCCGATCTCGCGCTCAAGGAATGTGGCAACGGCGTCGTTGAATGTCGGTGCCTCTTTGGCCTTGGCGACCGCCGCTCTAGCATCATCAACTTTGCCGCTGTGAACCTCTGCGACGAAAGCCGGCAACATCGCCAACGCTTCACGCTTCGTCGCCGTCTTCACCGCACGGCTATATTGTCTCTCGCCGACCCTGACGACGAGAAGCCGGCTGTTCCCGCGCTCGCGGACGAAGCCGGTTCCTCTTGGTCTTCTACGCTTACTCATAGTGACGCTACTCCTTCTCCTTGTTCGGCTTCTCTTCGCGGCGGAAGCCAAGTCCTTCAGCGACATGGGCGAGGATGCGACCTTCGGCATCATCCTTGCCCGTTCGCGTTCTCATGCGCGTTGCGAGGTCCCATGTGATCCCGGTGACCAGTTCTTCCGGCGTCATCTGATCAGATGCGGGCGGGCGGTCGTTGGCGCCCAGGTCGTTCAGCACCTTCACAAAGGCGTCGCGCGTGGTGGCAAGCACGTCGCAGCGACGGGCCTCATTCGCCACTTCGACGGTCATCTCTTCGTCAACCCAAAGCTCAGGCAAACCAAAAAGCTGATCCAATGCATCGTCCGCCCTCGCCGCAATAATTGTTGCCAAATCCCCTATGGCGCCGGGCATTCCGTATCGACCGAGCGCAAGGCGGCGTCTGATTTCAGCCGGGACCGATCGCCCCTCGGCGTCGGCCTCCTCTTTCAGCCGCCCATACTCCTCGGGACTGAGCCTTAGCTGAACAATCTCGCGTTCGACCGGTTTCCGGCCCATTGCCTCTCTCCTCAAGGTTAATTACGGATAAGTAATATTGAAAAATTATAAACGACCTTGGCTTATCCGGCACCGCGGGTATAATCGTAGGCGGGCAAAGCCAGTAGGGCACCGCGACCGCCTTTTGCGCGGCAACGCATTGCATCTATGGCGTTTCGACCTTGTTTGTCAAGCAGGAGAAGCACCATGTCGAACGCTGCACAACCGGAAATCCCGGCGTTGATCCCGTTGCCGGTCGTGGCCCGGATATTGGGGTTGTCGATCCCCACGATCTATCGGGCCGTCAACCGGGGCGAAATCCCACTTGCCCCCATCGGAGGCAGGCGCCGCGTCGTCACGAGCGAGCTTGCTCGGATCATTGGTCGCCCGCTCAGACCAAGCGACTTCGCCCCTTCAACCGAAACGCCAAGTGGCCCCGACACCGGACACGCCCAAAAGTCTGAAGCCCTGGATGTGTCCGATGAGCACGCAGCCTGAAGAAGTCTCGGTCCTGATTTGTGGAACACGCGCTCGGCTTCTGGCGGGCCATTTGCTGCTGAACTATCGACCGTCCGGCACTGTTGTAGTGACCGGAAGCCAACGCAACACTCTAGGGTGTCAGACAGTCATTCAGGCCGACGGTGGCTGGATCGGAACTTTGGTTCGGCACCCCATTGAGGCCTTCGTCGGTCGGAGCATCGACCTCCGCGATCGTGAAGCCGTCTTCGACATGCTCGGTTGGTGGAGATCGTCGGCATGACCGCAATCACACCCGACCTCAACATCGCCGCAAGCTTCATCGAGGCGCTGACGGGCAGTCGTGAGACGCCCATGCGCGTCCGCTTCATAGACGACGACAAGAAGCGGCGACGCACCCCTGAACAGCTTCCCACGTTTGAGCGTGAAGGCTCAATCGCCGAACTGTGGTCCGAAATCGAGCAGCGCCAGGCCGAACGCTACGGCGTGTTTTACGTTCTCAACGAGACCCGGCCCCGGCCGGGCTCCGGCTATGAAGGTTGCGCCAGCGACGCGGACATAGCGAAGGTCCGCGCAGTTGCCGCCGACTTCGATGACGGCTTGCCAACCGAGGAGTGGGAATATCACGCCGCACCACATCTGATCGTGCGCACCTCGGCAGGCCGCGGCCAGGCGATCTGGCTTACCCGAGACCTGCCAATCGAGGACTTCAAGCCCGTCTGCCGGCGCCTCATTAACCACTACAAGTCCGATCCGGCGATCCAGAACCCGTCACGCGTGCTTCGGCTCCCCGGCTCGCTACATCAGAAGGGCGAGCCTCAATTGGTGACTTTCGAGCGTCGCGAGGGAGGCAATGTTTGTAATGGATTGCCCGAGCTTCCGCCGGTGCATGTCTCCGATCGGATCGGTGAGCCCGTCGATCTGGATCACTTCAAGGAAGTCCTCAGGCACGTCGATCCGAACGTAGATTACCCCGCCTGGCGCGACATAGTAGCCGCTATCCACGCGACGAACGCCGGCTCTGAGGGTGAGCGATACGAGATCGCGAAGGCGTGGTCCCGTGTCGAGCAGCTAGACCCGGAGGGACGCTTCGACAGTGTGTGGGAAACCATGCCACCCCGAGCCGAGGGCGGTGTCGGCTACGGGACGATCTACAACGCGGCGCGGAAGGCTGGTTATGACGGCCCGGCCAACCCCAGGAAGTCTGGCGTCGAAATGTTTGCCGCCTTTGGTGAGGCGGTCGATCCCGCAACGGTAGAGGCTCCTCCTACGGTCCCTGACTGTGGCGATCCCGAAGTGCCGACGATGCGGCCGCTCTTCGAGATAATGGGGATTGGTGAAGTCCTGCGTTTGCCCGACCCGGTGCCGCTCATCGAAGACGTGCTGATGGAGGGAGAGAACTTCGTCCTGTACGGGCCCCCGAAGAAGGGAAAGAGCCTGTTCACACTCGACGTGGCGCTATCGGTCGCGGCCAACGTCCCGGTGCTTGGCAAGCTCCGCGTCCATCGCACCGGTCCGGTTGTGTACTTCTCAAGCGAGGGGCTGACCTACCTCAAACAGCGCATTCGCGCCTGGATGCACGCCCGTGGCATCGGCGAAGACCGGCTGACCAACTTTCACTATGTCACGAACGTTCCGATGGCCGGCGATCCCGACGATGCGTTCACGTATTTCAAGGCCGTGCGCGAGCACCTGGGCGAAGAGCAACCAGTCCTCATCGTGATCGACACGCTATCTCGGTCCCTCGGCTCTCTTGATGAAAACGCATCGGCCTCGATGAACCTTTACGAGGCGATGACGCGCATGTTGATGCGCGAGTTCCGGTGCTGCTGCTACACGATCGCGCACATCGGCAAAGACACCTCGCGCGGACTTCGTGGTTCGAACGCCGCACTAGCCAACTTCGACGCGGTAGCGGAACTGGAGGAAAAGGCCGATGGCCGCATCTTCTCGCGTATCGGCCGGGGCGTCGACGGCAAGCCGTTCGGGATCAAGCGCGAGCAGACCGTCATCGGTGAGACCCTGCAATGGTGCCCGCCAGATGCTGTGAAGGCTGACGGCGGCAGGGGCGGGATCACCAGCCAGGGCGTTGGCGCCGCGCTCAAGCGCCTTACCGACGATGGCTGCGACAGGATCACGACGCCGATGCTGGCAGCCGAGATATGGGACGCCGACCCCAAGGGCTTCTCCTCCGAGGAAACGATCAGGAGACGACTGCAACGGGAAGGGGAAGAGGGCAAACGGTTTAGCGCCTACGTCAAGCACCCTGGCACGGGAAAGGCCGATCCGACCATCTGGCATCTGCCGCCGATCGACGGGGGCGACGATGTGTGAAAACCGCTCGGTTGCATTTGAAGTGTCCGATACAACTGTCCTGAAGAATGTCCTGAAGAAAATCGGCCTTCAGGACAAGCGAGAAAAATGTCCTGAAGCGAATGTCCTGAAGGAAAAGCAAGTAAGACCAAAGACTTGGGCGCGGGAGCGGGTAACGTGTCCTGAAGAGGGTCCTGAAGCCCGCCCTTCTTCAGGACAAATTCCCCGCCCCCTAAGAGGGGGTGGGAATGTCCTGAAGGGTGTTTCGATCGTTCTTGGTCCTGGTGTGAGCCATCCTCGAAGCGCCAGGAAGAGAGGCCCGCACCCCACGCGAGGGGCGACAGGCTCGCTAGCTGCCCAAGGCCAAAAGTGGCAACAATGCAACACATTTGGCTCTCTCCTCGGGAGCTCAGAATACCCGAACCCGCCCTGCGCGCACCCTACGTCGGCGCACAGTTTTCAACTTGGTCGGCCGGTGAATTTTTCCGATCATCGATCGATCATCGTCGCAAGCAACTCTGATGGTATCGCAGCGACCGCCCGCGCTGCCTTGGCTGTCAGATCGCGCTCGGGAAGTTCTCCCTTCCTCGGCTTCCCTGAGCGCGCGGGAGCCATCGGTCTCACCAAGCTGTTGGCTCCCCACTTTCGGCGGAAATCCGCCATTTCTATAGACGGCCAAGTGTCTCCAAGACACTTATTCGCTGGTCCCAACCCCCTGAAACCCAAGCAGTCCAACGTTCCCGAGCCGGCACGTTGGATATGTGTTCCAAATCCGATCACGCCGGCGGCAACTGAAGGAACGAACCCATGACCTCGCTTCTCTCTCGCCTGAGCCTCACAGGGGCTCCGGGACGGCGGCTGACACCAAACGACATGTCCAAGCTCATTTCAGACGCTGAGAAGGCCCTGAAACTCCTGCATGATCGCTACGGGCCTATCGCTTATGCAGCCCAGGCCGGCGAAACTGATGCCAAGGCCGAACTCGAAAGCCTCAACAGGCAAATCCGCGAGAGCGAAGACAGCCTGAGGAGCCTCAATGCGTCCTTGCTCGAAGCTGAGCGGATCGAACAGCTAGAACAGTCGATCGCACGCGAGAACCTGTTTCATTCGCAGAGGAAGGCGGCTGAGGCTCACGTCGTGCGCGCGGTCGCCGGCGCCGAAGAGTACGCGTACTGCGATCGCCGCTGCGGCTACCGCGTGGCGGAGGATGGTCGATAGCCTCGACAAGGCTCACGCCGCTTGCCCCGTCGGTTTCGAATGGCCTGCTCGATTGGCCGAGCCTCACTCGCCTGACGAAGCTGGCCCAGTACGAGATGTACCGGCTCGGAGGCGAGGTTGTCCCTCAAAGCTCTACGCCAAGTCCGCGGAGCCTGCCCGGCTACGGCTACCCGTCCACCCATGTTGGACAACCGGACAAGATCACGCCGTTGGCTGAGTTCATCGGCGGCTACAAGGACAAGCTTCTCGCCGCCATGAAGGCAACCGCAGACGCGTTCAAGAACGGCCAGGCATGAAAAAAGACCGGGGGTACGCCGGGGGTGGGGCCAGGAACGCGCGCACTCGCGTGATGATGGCTGAACCCTCTCTCGCGCGCCCGATTTTCAAAACACTACAACCTGAAGGAGAACTACCATGACCGATGAAACTCAACCCGACACCAGAGCCTTCCGGCCCGACCGTGACGAAAGGGCAGGTTGCTCTATCGAGCCGGCTGCCGGACGCACCAGCAACAGTCGTTCACCAGGCAGCAATCCCTCTCGGCGCTCAAGACGCTCGCGAGCAAGGCGTCTCAGAGGAGAAGCTCAGTGCCCTCGCCGCCGAACGTGGCATCGCTGGCCGCCTGAACCCAAATCGCCGTTCGACCAAGCCTTTGGGCCACCCGATAATGCCAGGGACTACGATATCAACTACGCTCGCGCCTCGACGGGACTGACCCCCAGGATCTGGTCGAGTTCAACCGAGGGTGACCAGATGGCTTCACGACCTGGCAGCTTCCGCCGGGCCACGGGGCCGCCCTCGTCGAGACCCTTATGGACGCGCCCGCAAGCTCGATCAGATGACCCCGGGCGAGCAGGAAGCCTGGAGGGCGGATCAACATCAGCGCCTGGTCAAATTCGCGGGGAGCGAAGAAAATGCGGCCACGTTGAGGAAGTTGCCGAGCAGGTGCTCGATTTCGGCGACAAGCAGGTCACCGACGTGATGCGCGCCGCCGGCGGAATGCATGATGCGAGCGTGATCAGGCTTCTGGCTCGCCACGGTGAGCGCATGGCTTACCGGAGACAACTGAAATGACGATCCCGATCAGGCTCACCACCGGTTGCCGATTTTTGGACACTCCATTGAACCCCTCTGGGCGCAGATTTAGAGGCGATCTAAACGATTTTTTGTTGAAGTAGCGCATAAATAGGCTATCTGTGGGTAACGCAACGCGGGAGTTTGTCGTGCTGTACCGCATCGAGATCGAGAATTTCTATTCGATCCGGGACCGCCAAATAGTCGATCTGCGGGTCGCCGCGAACGCGCCGGACACTCCCGGTAGGTTCGCCCCCGTCTGGCCGGGCTCCGAGGAGCGCGTCCCTAAGACCATTGCAATCTTCGGCGCAAACGCATCCGGCAAATCGACTGTGCTGAGGGCCATCTCGTTTCTCGCGAACTTCGTCTTGCACACATTCAATGCGCCGCCGACACAGCGGTTCTTGTTCGACCGCTTCAACGACTTTGCGGCGTTTGCCGAACCGGCGCGGTTCGCGGTTGAGCTCAGCGGGCTCGTCGACCTGTCGCAGCCGGCCGAGCCTGGAGCTCCTGAGTGTCGGTATCGCTATGAGCTGGAGATCGGCGGCAAGGCCACAGAGCAGCCGCGCGTGCTACGGGAGACGCTCTACTATTGGCCGAACGCGGACGGCAGACGCCGCTATCTGTTCCGGCGGGAGGAGGACGGTACTGTGGACGCCAGCGAAGCGTTCGGCCTGACCCCCTTCAAACAGTCGTTGCAGACGGTGCTGCGCTCCAACGCCAGCGTCATTTCCACACTCTATCAGCTGAAGCACCAACCGGCGACCATTATCTGGGAAAGTGTCGCGACGCTGAGGTCCAACATCCTCATCGAACGCGCCGAGTACAGTGACGAAGTGATGCTTCAACAGTACGCCACGAACCCATTGCAGTTGCAGCTTGTCAACCGCGAGATTGCCCGCATCGACCTCGGCATCAAGCAGATTAATGTGGTGCATGACGAGGGCCGGCCGTCCTTCCAGTTTGTCCACGACCATCTCGCCGTGCCGATGCCGCTCTATTTGGAGAGTACCGGTACCCGCCAATTCCTAAAGCTCTACCCCATATTTTCGAACGCCTTGGAGACCGGCGGCGTCGCGCTTATCGACGACATGGACGCTTTTATCCACCCAATGGTGCTGCCCGAGATATTGCGATGGTTCCATGACCCTGAGCGCAACCCGAAAAATGCGCAGCTTTGGATGACCTGCCACAGCGCGTCGCTCCTCGACACCCTCGTCAAAGAGGAGGTCGTCTTCACCGAGAAGGACGCGGTTGGCCGCACCTCGATCTTCGCCCTGCGCGACATCAAGGGCATCCGTCGTGTTGACAACTTCTACAAAAAGTATCTGAGCGGCGTGCTCGGTGCGGTGCCCCAAATCGGTTGAGATGAGGCCGCCCCGTCGCATACCACGCAAGCAAATCATACGCCGGCGAATTTTCGTCGGCTGCGAAGGCGAGGGTGAGCGCAGCTATATCAGGCTGGTGTCGAGTATCCTCAATACCGTGCATCAGAAGGTTCATCTCGACCCGCATCCGCTGCAGCCCGGAGGCGGTGACCCCCTTGCTTTGGTGAGGCGCGCCGGAGAGATCATCAGACAAATCGAGCGCACCCGCGAACCTTACGTCGAGAAATATGTCCTTATCGACCGTGACGGGTATGGCCGGTCTCCCGATCGTGATCATCAGATGCAGGTGACTGTCGAGCGCATCGGCGCGACGATCATCTGGCAGCGTCCCGCCCGAGAGGGCTTCCTGCTGCGGCACCTTCCTGGCTGCTCCGCACACCAACCAACGACAACGCAGGTGGCCATGCAGGCGTTGGTCAGGGAGTGGCCAGAGTACCGCAAGAACATGTCTGCAATTGAGCTCGCTACGAGGATCGACATCGAAGCGCTGCAGCGCGCCGCGATCGTCGAAGACGAGTTGCGTGCTTTCCTGGTGGCCATCGAGATGTTCTGAGCCAGTCGCTCGCCCTCGCGTACAGGATATTTGGTGGCTGTGCCTGTTTTAACGGGTCTTGGCGGGCGCGTGCTCCACCAACTGCAACGCCTTCTGACGAAGGACGATCCGGCCGCGCGGCCTAGCCGCGATCGCCGCCCAATACGCCGAGTAGGCGACCGACAGGATGCTGGCGCGAGCGATGACCTGCAACGGCTTCGTGTTGTCCGTTGTCCATTCCTCGATCCAGTAGCAGAGATCGTCAGAGCCGCCGCCGTTCATACGCGGCAGGATGGCCTAGGAATTAATTCAGGGCAAGAGCTACCGGCGCTTCAATCCACCAATTGTTGCCTGTAGGCGTCGAAGGCAGTGGCGAAGGCGATTGCCGCCTCAGCGTTCGACACGTGATAGTCCTCCCGCAACCCGGTGCGGCTTCTGAATGACAACTCGCCGTACTGACATACGGGGATGCGATAGTTGTCGCGGAAGCGTCGATCGGGCGAACCATCCTTGTTGGTTTTCGCCCAAGTCTCGCCGATCACCTTCGTATCGGCCGGAACTTGTTCGCCTTCGATGAACGGAACCGGCTCACCGGTGACGGTGATCTCACGAATGTCGAGAAGCGCGAAGGCACCATCGGCGCGTGGCATGAGGATCATGCCGGGGTAGATCAGGATATCCTCGCCGTTAGCATTGCCGAAGCGCATCGCACGCCCTTGGAAGCGAACAAGATCGGAACCGGAGTAGTCGAACACCACTGGCCTGCGGTCGATCGCCTTCGATGCCAATGTGCGCTCAACGAACTTGTTGGTAGCGCGGTCGGCAGTGACATCCCAAGTGGTAGTGCACTTGCGCAACGCCTCATAGCCCCGCACCAACGCGCCATAGGCTTTCTGTGCTTCCGGCTCGACATTGAAGGCCACGTCGATATGCGTGGCGTCGAGCCAGCCTTCCAAACGCACGACTTCGGCCGTGAGCGTCGGGATGCTGTCTTCAAGCTCGGCCATGCGTCGCCGGTAGAAGAAGCGGAACAGGCTCCGCCTTCGCCGGGTTAGCTCTGTTGTTGTCGCGTCGTGTTCGCGCTTGGCATCGGCAAGATCGGTTTGCAGCTCGGACCTTTGCCCACGCGCGTCAGTGATCATGCGGTGAAGGTCGGCCAGCCCTTCACTGGTCAGGCTCTCGATTGCCGCACTGCCGATCTCACGCGTCCCTTCGGACCGGATGTATGGCCGTGAAGCGGTGTCGGGCGTCTTCGGCGGGGGCGGCGGTTGCCACCAAGCGGGCTCGGGCGATTGTGGTGTTGCCGGCTGATCAAACCGCGCAAGCTGCGTGCTGTACGACAAGCCGCTGCCAGGCACACCTACCGTGCTCCGGACACCGCGGGCGCCGACGTTCACCGTCGCGCCGGGGGCGCCGAAGCTGACACTGACGCCGCGCTTGGCGACGTTCAGGCGCACGCCGGGAAATAGCTTGAAGTGTTGCCGGAACCTCAGTGTCATAACGGTGCCCCCGAAGCGACTGGCGAGACGCCCTCTTTTGGGTCCATCGGCTTAGGTGTTATTGCATGATGGGCGCTGATCAATCTACTTAACGAACATCGGCCTACTTCTCCGATGGGGGCTTAAATGGACGGATTTGGGCTCACCGCGTCTATAATACAGTCCATCGCGTCACTTGCATGGCCTGCTGCGATCTTCGGGTCGGTCTGGCTATTCCGCGACAAAATCATCGAACTCTTGCCGCAACTGCGCATCAAGTACAAAGAGTGGGAAGCTACATTCCAGAGATTGGAAGACGCCGAGGAAGAGGCGAAGAAGCTACCATCTGTTGCAGCGACGGACACCACGATACCGACGCCAGCGGAGAAGGCGAAGTTCGAAAAGGTTGCATCCATTTCACCTGCCGCGGCTATTCTTGAGGCCCGCAGAGACCTTGAAGAAGCGGTCAGGTCTCTGGCTAGCGCGAACGGCATGACTTCCTCAAAATCACAGCCATTGGGCTCGATTACCCGTACATTGTGGGCACGCAACCTAATCGACCCGACCACATCCGCCCTTCTCGACGACCTTCGGGTGATCGGAAACAATGCCGCGCACGGAGAGAGCACAGCGTTCAGCTACGAAGACGCTCTGAAGTACCGAGCGCTGACCGACCGCGCAATTTCTGCGCTAGCGGCCAGAAGCGCGCGAGCAGGGTAGAAAACCTGACAAAGGGCGAAACTGAAAGATGGCACGCAAGCGCAAGATCGCCAGTAGGAAGACTTACATCCGCGCTTTCTTCCGGCAGGCTGCGGAGAATGAGGTGGACACAATCGACCGCTTCCGTGCTCATGTCGGATACGCGGCCGCCACCGAACGGCAATCAATCCGCCAGCGTGCGGATGACCTGCCTGTCGATGTGCAGGAGATGCTTGCTGACGATCTGTACGAACTCGATTTGATCACCAACCTTGCAGACCACCTCGCGGTGGTGGCGCCATACCGCGTCGTAGAGATAAATACGCAGCGGATGCTCAACCAGAAATTCGGAACCACTGCGGCTCGCGGGAAAGCATTTCAGTGGAGAACTCTGCGCAATTTTCTATCTGGAGACGGCATCGAAATTGACAAAATTCCGCACTACCACGCTATCAACGAACTCCGTCTTTTGAACAATGCGGTCAAACATGCCGGACGTGTATCAAGCGAGCTTGCACGGGATTACCCTCGCTGGAAAGTGGGCAATGAATTGACCGATCTGGGAGCCGCCTATGAACGTTTTAAAGGACATGTCCCTCCATACATCTTGCGTCTCGCCGAGCGGCTCAAGCTGCGATTTCGGTAGTCGACATTCGCGTCGATGCCCGTTCGTCCCGCTGCCGTCACTAACCCCGTTACATCGGCGCCGGCGGCAGCACCACTCCGCCGAAATCGCAGCCGTGCTGGTCTTTGCCCCTGGGGAGGCATAGGCGCGGGGTGCTTGGGAGAGCATGAGCAGCTTGCAAAGATCGCGACCGGGGCGTTCACGACCACTGATGACTATCGGCTGCCTCTTGGTGCTCACCGGGCGGATAGCCGTTGACGATTAGGAATAGCTCGACCATCCGACCGTCAACCGGCCCGGCCGGGAAATTGTCGTCGAGCCGACGCCCGGTCTCTCGCTCAAAGCGCTCCGCAGCATCGCGAAGCAAAGGATCAAGAGCCCGCAGGTTCATTTGAACCTCGCCAGCTAGTTGTAAACAGCTTCTATTAACCTGATAATACAACCATGGAGGTTGCTGTCAGCCCGTTGCTGAGGCCGTTTGTCGAGCCAGCATTGGCGCGGCTCCGTTATCTGTACCCAGAAGCCAAATTCAGCTTCAGCAACGGTTGCATCGAGGTGAGAGCGCCGCGTGAAATACCTTTTAGCGCAATCGAGCGTGAGGTTTCGTATGCTCTGTACCGCGAGAAAATCTACGCTGAGACGCTACCCCTACGACGGGCCCTGATTGAAGCGGTCACGAGCAAATGACCCCCTGGCCGCTGAAATTTCGGCGTGCTCGCGACGATCTACTCTTCTTCGCCAACGATGCTGGCGGCTTCTTTATCTCAGACGATGATTTCCTCTGTCGATATGCCACGCATGCGTTGATTGAGGGTGACAGGGATTTCCTCGTAGCCGAGGGACACGCCTTCCAAGACGCCGACGATCTTTCTCAAACAGCGTTCGCATACCGATGGGCGCAGCGCCAGAACAGCCGCAACACCCTCGCGTATTTGATCTTGGTCCCCACGCTCCGCTGCAATCTCGCTTGCACCTATTGCCAAGTGTCTCGGGCGGCGCAGTCTGCGGTTGGCTATGACTGGTCTGAAGAAACGTTAGCCGATGTATGCACCTTCCTCGACGCATTGCAGACAGACGACATCAAAGTCGAGTTCCAAGGTGGCGAGCCGTTCCTTCGTATCGACTTGCTGATTGCAGTCCGAGATTTCTGTCGTCAGCGATTTCAAAACGCGGAGTTTGTCGTCTGCACTAACCTTCAGTCGATGGGGCCGGATCAATGGGCGTTTCTTGAGGATGCCGACACCTTCGTCAGCACGTCCATCGACGGCCAACCATTGGACCACGATCGAAATCGCACACAGAACCCGAGCCTAGCTGAAGCGTTCTTCAACAACGTTCGCACCTACGTCGACCGCTTCGGCAGCCGCCGCCTTTCGGCCTTGCCGACAATCGACGTCCAACACCCTCCCGACTTCGAGGCGCTGATTGACACGTACGAAGGTCTCGGCCTGCGGTCGATCTACCTGCGGCCCGTCAACTATCAGGGCTTCGCGCGACGAACTCCGCCCATCGGGGACGAATTGCAAAAATGGAACGCGTTGCATTCTGCGTTTGTCGATCGTCTAGTCGAGCGCAACTTCCGCACCGGTAACGTCATAGAAGAGTTCTATTTCACCCACTGCCTCAAGCGAGTTCTTCGCGCGGGGCACGACGGTCATGTCGATTTGCGGAACCCCAGCCCGTTCGCTTCTGACTACATCGTCGTGGACTACGATGGCCGCCTGTTTCCAACCGACGAAGCACGGATGATGGCACGGGTCGGTCAAATCGATCTGTCGATAGGCAGCGTTAAAATGGGCATCGATCGCGACAAAGTCGATGTGTTGAACGCTTCAGCCCTCAACAACTTCGACCCCGATTGCATCCACTGCGCATATCAGCCGTTCTGCGGATCGGACCCGATCGACGCGGTCTCGCGCTACGGGCGCGTTGATTTGCCAAAGTCCGCGACATGGTTCTGCGGAAGGCACCTTTCGATCTTCGACCGCGTGGTCCGTCTTTTGTATAGCAAGGACAAAAAAGAACTCTTCTCGCTTGCAGCTTGGGCTGGGGTTCCATCCTGGCCCGCTGAACTTGCGCCGGTTCACCAATGATCCCCCTGCGTATCAAAGCGGAGACCACGCCCGAAGTGGGACCACCATTCGTTGTGCGACTGCGATCGGCTGGCGAACAATCCGCGCACGAGGACGATGCCTTCCTAAGCGACACGGCGAACGGGCGACTGGAATATCGAACCGTGAGCGGCAAGGTCCGGCTGTTCGACATCGCAGCCGACGAACTCGATGGTGACGTTGTTCTAGTGGTTCCAGGTAAAAGAATTGCGCACCGCCTTATCCGAGCCAAGTCGAACCACAACAGCCTTCTCGTTACCGAGACCTGCGACCAGTTGTGTGTGATGTGCTCCCAGCCGCCGAAGGCGCGCCACGTTGATGTCTTTCCGCATTTGGAGCGTGCGGCACTGCTTGCGCCACCACATGCGTCAATCGGCCTGACCGGGGGTGAGCCGACCTTGTTCAAGACCGAACTGTTTGGACTACTTGATCGCGTTTCAACCGCGAGGCCCGATCTGCGTTTTCACGTCCTCACCAACGGCCAGCACTTTGGGGCTGACGACACTCCTGCCTTGGAGCGCCTTGCGCCGACAGTGCTGTGGGGCATCCCGCTGTACGCACCGACCGCTGACCTCCACGACGAGATCGTCAAGAAGAGTGGAGCCTTCGACCGGCTAATCCAGTCATTTGCATTGCTAGCACACGTCGGAGCCAAAATTGAACTCCGTACGGTCGTCATGACCGCCAATGTCGCCATACTCCCGCGATTGGCTCGCTTTGTCGTGCAAAACCTGCCCTTCGCATCCGTGTGGGCGCTTATGCAACTGGAGAACATCGGCTACGGACGCATGAATTGGGGGAGGCTATTCTTCGACAACTCAGAGGACTTCGACACGATCGGGCGCGCGCTCAGCGTTGCTCACGCCCATGGCATCTCGGCGTCGCTCTACAATTTCCCGCTCTGTACCGTGCCGCCCGACTATCGATCACACGCCGTCGCATCGATCTCGGATTGGAAGCGCCGCTATTTGCCCGAGTGTACCGGCTGCGCGTTACGCCAAAGTTGCGGAGGGTTTTTCGAGTGGTATCCTGAACGCCGAGGCTTTTCGCGGCTGGGGCTACAATGAAGCTTCGCTACTTGATCCCATCACTGGTTGCCGCCGGGTTCATGCCCGCGAAGGCGGCCGGCCTGCCAGCCGCTACCGGCAACGACGATGCGCCGAAGAAGGCATCCCTTTTTGAACTCTTCAAGTTGCAGCACATCTACACCTTGGCGGCTCACGCCTCTCACGCCAGCCACGCCAGTCATGCGAGCCACGCGTCGCACGCATCAGGCGGCCTCCCCGCACCACCTCTATTGCGCCCGCCATCACCGCCGCCCCCGATTGCCCCGCTTATCACGCTACCGCCGGCCACGGAGAAGGCGAAGCTGATTGTCATCAAGGTCCAAAACGCTCTGCACCTCTTCGGCTACGATGTTCCGATCGACGGCGTAGTTGGTCCCGAGACACGGGCCGCTCTTCAAAGTTTCCAAAGGGATTGGAACATGAAGGTGACAGGCACGATCACACCCGAGGTCCTAAACGCGCTCGGCGTTGCCGCAAACTGATCGCGCATCAGTCCGCGGAATTGCCAGTAGCACTCCACCCCATGCGACCAACCTTAACAAAGTCTGGTCCACCATATTCGAGTTGGAAGTCGGTCGATCGCAGATGTCCGAACGCGTCGCGATATCGAACCGCCCCGTAAGCAAAGATACGCTCGCTACCCGCCTGAACCTGCTCACGCGTTGCGACGGGCAAATCTGGCTTCGTCACGACTGCTGAAAAGGCATCGTGAGGGTTCAAAATGAAATGCGCGGGCTCATAGGTGTGTTCGCTCACCGGCGGGCCGGATTGCGCGACTACCAAATCGACCCAATACCGAAGATCATAGGCAGGCGTCTGGCCGTAGTTCATGAACACCAAGCTGACGCTGGGAGCCCCAGTCACGCTTAATGTGTGGTCGGAAATACCGACATATGCCCTGAGTTGGCGTTCCGCGTTGACGTCGGCCCGGTTCACAAGCCTAGTGGTGGCATTCCACAGCATCAACGTTGCGACGAACAAACCGAACGTGAATGCCGCCAACAGAGCGTCGGTGATCTTTATGCGGTAGCCGAGAAAAGGCCAGTACTCAGAGCGGCGGCTCTCCCTGCGCCGTGATGGTGCATCTTCTGCCATCTTCACCCCCAATAGCGAAACGAGTGGACACTTATGATGTCACTTACGGGGCGAGATTTCCTGAGAAACAGCGATTTGATCGGCCGCGAACAAACCCAGAAAAGCCGCAAGATTGAGCCGTTTCGACAGGTAATGGCAAGCCGTGAGAACGGCTCGCCGTAGTTGAGCATTAACTGACGAAAGCGTATCGTGCGGGGTTGTGGCGGAACCGGAGCGCGTGAGGCCGCGTTGCCGGATGAGGAACCTCCGCAGGTCGCGTGTTGAAGGAGAAGCGCATGGCCGCGCGCGCGTATTGGCAGGGCCAGATCAGGTTGGCGCTGGTGTCGATCCCGGTGCAGGTGTTTTCCGCCGCGAAAAGCGCGGCGCGGGTGTCGTTCAACCAGATCCACAAGCCCAGCGGCAAACGCATCCGCTACGAGAAGGTCGTTCCCGGCGTCGGCGCCGTCGACGCCGACGATATCGTGAAGGGCTACGAGGTCGAGAAGGGCAAGTACGTGCTGCTGACCGACGACGAGATCAACGACGTCAAGCTCGAGGCCAAGCACACCATCGACCTTGTCCAGTTCGTCGGCGAGGACGAAATCGACCTCGCCTATTTCGAAAAGCCGTATTACGTGATGCCGGACGACGACGAGGTCGCCGGCGAAGCCTACGTGGTGCTGCGCGATGCGCTGAAGGCCGCCAAGAAGATCGGCCTCGGCCAGCTCGTCGCCCGCGGCCAGGCGAGCATCGTGGCGCTGAGGCCCTCCGGCAAGGGTCTCGCCATCGAAACGCTGCGCTACGCCGACGAACTGCAGAAGCCGGACTCCTTCTTCGCCGAGGTCCCAGATGTGAAACCGGAGAAGGAACTCCTGAACCTCGCCACCGAACTGATCGAGCGCAAGGCCAAGCCGTTCGATCCGAAAGCGTTCAAGAACCAGTACGACATCGCGCTGCGCGAGCTGATCGACGCCAAGATGGAAAACCGCAAGCCACAGGAAATCGCGGAACCGGAGCTGGGCGCCAAGGTGATCAACCTGATGGACGCCTTGAAAAAGAGCGTCGGCTCGTCGGCCGCCGCCAAGGGCAAATCGGCGCCAAAGCGCGGCAAGGCCGCCGCAGCCGAGAACCCGCAGCCGAAGAAGACATCAGCGGCGAAGAAGTCAGGGAAGGGGCGCAGGGCAGCCTAGGTTGTCGTTCCCGCCGTTCAACTGGTCGGAACGTACCAAGCCAGTCGCCTGCGTTGACATCGCCCTTTCTCCGCCGCTGCTCCTGAACCAGCGGCGGTTGATGTCGCGAGGGATCGCGCAACTTGACAATGGTCACGCGATCGTGGCCTACACGACGGGACGCATGCGCAAGCAATCTTCATGACCGTTGCGATCGAAGCGACAAGGCCATCAGCCGACCGCCAGCCTGTCGGCGCGTCGCTTTCCGAAGCCCACGTTTGGATTCGCGACCTCGCGGGTTACCGGCAGCCCCATCACGGCCGCAGCGTGTTGGAGCTTGGGATCACGCTCGTCCCGCTCATCCTGCTGTGGATCGCGATGTGGGTCGTGTTGCCGTACTCACATCTCCTCAGTCTGCTGCTGGCCTTTCCGGCTGCGGGCTTTCTCGTGCGCCTGTTCATGATCCAGCATGACTGCGGGCACGGTTCCTTTTTCCGGCGTCGGTTCCTGAACGACTGGGTCGGGCGGGTGATCGGCGTCCTGACACTGACGCCATACGACTACTGGCGGCGAACCCACAACATGCACCATGCCGGCTCCGGTAATCTCGCCCGGCGAGGGATAGGCGACATCGCCACGCTCACCGTCAGCGAATACGTGGCGTTGCCGCGGCTCGGGCGCCTTCGCTATCGGCTGTATCGTCATCCGATCGTGCTCTTCGGCCTCGGTCCAGCGTGGTTGTTCTTGCTGCAATACCGGTTGCCCATGGGAATGATGCGTGAGAGCGGCGCGTGGCTGAGCACGATGATCACCAATGGAGCCATCGCCCTTGTCGCCGGCATCGTCATCTGGCTGATCGGCCTCGGCCCGTTCCTGCTGGTTCATTTGCCGATTACGCTCATCGGCGCCTCGATCGGGGTATGGCTCTTCTACGTTCAGCATCAATTCGAGGATACGGTCTGGGCAGAGAATGGCGACTGGAACCTGCCCGAGGCAGCGCTCCATGGCAGCTCGCACTACGATCTGCCGGGCGTCCTGCGCTGGTTCACAGGCAATATCGGCATCCATCACATCCACCATTTGTGCAGCCGAATTCCTTATTACCGGCTGCCGCAGGTGCTCCGCGATCACCCTAAGCTGGGAGACATCGGCCGGCTTTCATTAACGGGCAGCTTTCGCTGCGCCCGTCTGGCGCTGTGGGACGACGCCCGTCAGCGCTTGCTTTCATTTCGCGACGCCAGCGACCGTTGGAAGCCCAGGGCCGCCGCGCACTGAACGCCCGGGTGCGGCACAATGTATTGGCCGCTTCTTTGGCGGCGACAATCGCCTCGCCGGAAGCTATTGAGCCTCGCCATGCGATTTGCCGCGGGGGCAACCGCACCTGGTTCAAAGGAACATTTGATGCGCACGTTTATCGTCACCGCCGCGATTGGCTGTATCGCGTGGGCGGGGCTTGCGGATGAAGCCTTCGCTCACGCCCAGTTGAAATCGGCAGTTCCCGCCGTTGATGGTATGGTTCACACCGCGCCAACAGAGCTCGACCTGCACTTTACGGAAGCGGTCAACCTGAAGTTCACCGGGGTGGTGGTCAGCGGTCCGGACAACCCGAAGGTCGCAACCGGCGACGCCAGGCTGATGGACAACGACGACACAACGCTTGTCGTGCCGATCAGCGGCACGCTTGGGCCCGGCAAATACACGGTAGAGTGGCACGCCCTCGCCACCGACGGCCACAAGACCCAAGGGACCTTTACCTTTATCGTCATGCCCTGATGACGCCGGAGGCGGGTCTCGACGTTTGCCAATTCCTGCACGACGCCGCGGCAATTCTGCTGTGGGGCTCGTACATCTACCTGACAGTCCTCACGCCCAAGGATGTTGCTTCCGCACTTGAGCGCCGTCTCGGCACCTTCCGCCGGACGGCGGTTGCAGTTGTGGTCGTTACGATCGTCGCGGCGCTTCCCCTCGAATCTGCGTTCATCGGCAGTGGCTGGCCGGACGCGCTCGATGCGTCCACCGTGGTGGCGGTGCTTTTAGGCACCAGCGTCGGCAACGCATGGATTGTGCAGGCGGCCCTCGCGCTCGTCCTGCTGGCCGCCTCCGTAGCGCCATCGGACTGGCGACGGGTGCCGCTCACGGTCGCTGCCGGCGCGGTGCTGGCGAGCCTCGCACTCACCGGCCATGCGGTGATGCAGACGGGACCTCTGGGCCTCGCCCATCGCGCGAATGATGCTCTGCACGTGCTGGCCGCCGGCGCCTGGCTCGGCGCACTGTTGCCACTGGCCATGGTCGAGCAGACCCTGGCCGGTCCGTCAAAGAGCGAGACTGCCGATGTCGCGCTCCGACGTTTTTCCACCGCGGGCCACGGCATCGTCGCGGTCATTCTTGCAACCGGCGTTGCGAACACATTCCTTGTTCTCGGCCACTGGCCGACCGACTGGGCCTCGCCGTACCAGGCGATGCTGGCAGCCAAGATCACGCTGGTGCTCGCCATGATCTGCCTTGCCGTCCTGAACCGCTACGTCTGGCTCAGGCGCTCGGCGACCGCTCCGATCGCCGGTCGCGCTGTCAGCCGCACAATTGCGGCCGAAATTGCCCTCGGCGTGACGACAATCGGTCTGACGTCCGTGTTCGGGATGCTGGAGCCAACGTGACGAGACAGCCCCGCGGCGGCTTCGAGATTGCGTCGGGTCTGCAAAAAAATCGGTCACCGTCTCCCCCGGCACGCAGTTCTGCGTTAGCCTTCACACTTGGCTTTGCGAGGGGACGGCGATGGAGATCTGGTGGGGGAGCGGGAGCCCGTTCTCGTGGTGGGTCCTGCTAGCGGCGCACGCGAAGGGGCTCGACTATGACGGTCATCTGCTTTCGTTCGCGAAGCGCGAGCACCGCACGCCGGAATTTCTTGCCATGAACCCGCGCGGCCGGGTGCCCGTGCTCAAGGACGGCGATTTCGTCCTCACCGAGTTCGATGGCGATCGTGACCTATCTCGACACGAAGTCGAGCGCGACTCCGCTCTTCGGCAGCGGCGCCAAGGGCGCGGCGCGGGTCTGGGAGGCCGTCAGCCAGATCATATCCGATGTGGGTCCGGCGGGAGACGCATTCGCCGATCCGCTGCTCTTCGGTGGCGGCAAGCCGGTGGACGCGGACGCGGTGGTGAAGGCCGCCGCGAGTCTCCACAGAGAGCTTCAGGTCTTCGAGAACCGGCTTGCATCCAACCCGTACCTCTGCGGCGACGCGCTTTCGGCGGCCGATCTTGGCCTCTATCCGGTGCTGATGATGAACCTGCGGGCGGCAGGCAAGGACGCCGCGAAAGGTCTCGACACCAGGCTGCTTCCTCTCAGCAAACATCTGCCCAACCTTGCTGCCTGGGCGGAGCGGATCGAAGCGATCCCCGGCTACGACAAGACTTACCCGCCGCACTGGCGAACGTGAGTGTGACGGTGGAGAGCGGCGCACCCCTGCGCTAGCTTCTCGATCATGGCGGATCGCCTTTCCACGTACCGCGCCAAGCGCGACTTCCGCAAAACGGCCGAGCCGTCCGGCGGGGAGCCGAGTTCGCGGCGGCAACCGCTACCTGATCCAGAAACACGCCGCACGCCAGACCCACTTCGACTTTCGCCTGGAGCACGACGGCGTGCTCCTCTCCTGGGCGGTGCCGCACGGGCCGAGTCTCGACCCGGCCGACAAACGCCTCGCCGTCCACGTCGAGGACCACCCGCTCGACTACGGCGACTTCGAGGGAACCATCCCAAAGGGCGAATACGGCGGCGGCACGGTGATGCTGTGGGACGAGGGCACGTGGGCGCCGGAAGGCGACGCCGATGAGGGACTCGCCAAGGGCGATTTCAAATTCGTGCTTCACGGCAAGCGGCTGAAGGGCAAGTGGGTGCTGGTGCGCATGCGACGCAAGAAGGGCGAGCGCGGCAAGCATGAGAACTGGCTGCTGATCAAGGAACGCGACGACTGCGCCGGCCCGGAGAAGAAACCGATCATCGAGCGGGCGCTGACCAGCGTGCGTTCCGGACGCACCATGGAGGAGATCGCCGCCGGCAACGTCGAATGGACAACCGCCCGCCGTCGATTTAAGGAGAACGATCCGGCAGCGAAAGGCGCGTCCGAAACCGAAAGTCGTCTGCCACAGCCGAAGTTCGTCGCGCCCGAACTCGCCACCCTTGCCGAGGTACCGCCATCGGGCGACGAATGGCTGCACGAGATCAAGCTCGACGGCTATCGCCTGGTCGCGTCGGTGGGTGCCGGCAAGGCGACCGTCTACACCCGCAATGGCCTCGATTGGAGCGGCCGCTTTCCAGGCCTGATCCAGCCGCTCGCCGATCTCCCCTGCCGCTCGGCGCTGATCGACGGCGAGGCCGTGGTCGTCGACAAGGAGGGGCGCAGCAACTTCGGCGCCCTCCAGGACGCGATCGCGCGCGGCGGCGATGGCATTGTCTACTTCGCCTTCGATCTGTTGGAACTCGACGGTCAGGACCTGCGCAAGCGCCCCCTGACGGAGCGCAAGGAGCGGCTCGCCCAATTGCTTGCGTCCGAGCCGGAGACCGGACCCGTGTTCTATTCCGACCATGTGGTTGGCCACGGGGACGAAACCTTCCGGCACGCCTGCGCATTAGACCTCGAGGGTATCGTGTCAAAACGCGCCGCCTCGCCCTATCGTTCTGGGCGGACGAAGGGCTGGCTGAAGGTGAAATGCGGGATGGGCCAGGAGTTCATCATCATCGGCTGGCGGCCCTCGACGGTGAAGGGCAGGCCATTCTCCTCGCTGCTCCTTGCCACCCGCGACGAGGATCACCTGACGTATCGCGGCCGCGTCGGCTCGGGCTTCGGCGAGCGCGAGCTGGACGCGGTCTGGTCCGAGTTGAAGAAGCGGGCCGTGAAGACACCGCCGGCAGAGAATGTGCCTGTCGATATCCGCAGACGCGCGAAGTTCGTCAAGCCCGATCTGGTGGCCGAGATCGAATTCCGCGGCTGGACCGACGACGGCTACGTGCGCCAGGGCGCCTTCAAGGGGCTGAGGCGTGACAAGAAGGCGACGGAAGTGGTGCGCGAAACGCCAGCCGCAGACCCGCCGGCGTCGCCAGCGATCGTCTCCATCAACACCGATCAGGACGCCGATACCCTCGAGATGGCCGGCGTGCGCGTGACCCATCCGGACCGCGTGCTCTATCCCGACCACGGCATCACGAAGCGAACGCTGATCGACTACTATCTCGCCGTCGCCGACAAGATCCTGCCGCACGTCGTCGGCCGGCCACTGAGCCTGGTCCGCTTCCCTGACGGTTTCGGTGGCGGCGACGGGTTCTTTCAGAAGCACGCCTCGCCCGGGTTCCCGGATGCCTTCAAGCCGATCACCATAAAAGAGAAGGAAGGCAAGGGCCGCTACCTCTACATCGAGGACGAGCGGGGTCTGGTGGCGGCGGTACAGATGGGCGCGCTCGAGCTCCATATCTGGGGCTCGCATGTCGACGACCTCGAACGACCCGACCGGCTGGTGTTCGATTTCGACCCCGACGAGGCAGTGGAGTTCGCCACGGTGAAGGCCTCGGCGCAGGAGATGCGCGATCGGCTCACCTCGCTTGGCCTCACATCGTTCGCGCTCGCCACCGGCGGCAAGGGCATTCACGTGGTGGTGCCATTGACCCCGCACCACGGCTGGGACGACGTCAAGGCGTTCGCCGAGGCGATAGCACGCACGCTCGCCGCCGAGAGTCCGGAACGCTACCTTGCCGAGGCGTCGAAGAACCGGCGGAGGGGTCGCATCTTCATCGACTACCTGCGCAACGGACGCGGCGCCACCGCCATCGCGCCATACTCGACACGAGCGCGCAGCGGCGCACCCGTCGCGTGGCCGCTCACGTGGAACGCGCTCGCGGCACTGAAGAGCGCTCATGAAACCACGGTCGAAAACGCCGTTGCACTGGCACGGCGTCAAAAAACGGATCCATGGCAGAAATACTTTGCCGTCAAACAAATTCTGCCAATCGATCGCCTGAACGGAAAGTGATTGCGAATTTATCCACTGGCACCGAAAGTATTCGAATTGCCTTATTTATTCATATATGCTCCCGGCGTTTTGAGCGGTGTACGGGGAGTTTCCAGATGAACGAAGATGACGGCGTTATCTATGTACCGCCGAAAGAGGGCCTTCCATATCTCGTGGTCACGGTCAGCGGCGACACGGTGTCGGCGCAACCGGTGAACACGCGCACCGAGGCGCGTTCCTTGCTGTCGCGTGTGCGCCTGCAGCGTGCACGTGCGCGCGGCCGCGAGAGCGTCGAACGCGCGGTCAAGCGCTCCTGACCGTTGTGATGAACGTCCGCACGCCGTGCGCCGGCACGCCCGCGCGGGCGGCGGGAGTTTTTTGGCGTCGACGACAGGCCGCGGCGTCAAAGGATCAGCGTCAGGACAACCGATGCGACCAGTAAGACGGCAAACACAACGTTGATGGCGCGGTTGGTCCTGGGGTCGCGGAAGGTGCGCGTGAGCGCCACGCCGGCGAACAGCCAGGCGAGATTGACGCTGACGATGATGAGGGTGAGGACAGCAACCTTCGCCGTCGCATCAAGGGCGAGACGTCCGTCGACGAGGACGAAGTCGGACAACAGGGCCGCCGCCGCCGCGTAGGCTTTCGGATTGACGAGATTGAGGACGACACCGCCGACGAATGACGGTGGTCGCCGGTCGGCGGCGACCTCCGAGAGCGGCGGTGCGGTAGCGATGCGGAAGGCGAGGTAAAGGAAGTAGGCGGCGGCGATAGTTAGCACCACCGGCCTGATGCCCGGCAGCGCGAACAGCACGCCTACCACGCCTGTCGCCGTCACCGCCATGATAAGGACCATGGTGGACGTCAGGCCTGCCATATAGCCCAGCACGCGCCGGCCACCGAAGGCGGCGCCGGCCGCAGCGAGGCTCAGCGTCGCCGGACCGGGACTGCCCGCAAGCGCGTACCCGGCGACGACGAAAGCGATCCAACCCTGTTCAAACATCAGCGTGCCTCGGACGCCGGCGGTTTCGGCAGATGGTTTGAAGGTCCCGACGGCCGGCTTACATAGACGGCAACGATCGGGCGAAATGCAACAAGGCGGACTTCGCCATGCCCACACAAACGGCCGAGGCCGGCGGCCTCACCCAGGCCGAAGCGGACACGCGGCTTCAGCAATACGGCGAGAACGCGCTCGCCGAGCACCAAGTGAGCCCGCTCGAGCGACTGCTGCGGTTCTTCTGGGGGCCGATCCCCTGGATGATCGAGGTCGCGGCGGTCCTCTCGGCGATCGTGCGCCACTGGGATGACTTCACCATCATCGTGGTGATGCTGCTGGTCAACGCCGCCGTCGGTTTCTGGCAGGAATTCAAGGCCGACAACGCCATCGCCCTCCTGAAGCGGCGACTCGCGCTGAAGGCGCGCGTCAGGCGCGACGGCAAATGGCAGGACATCGCCGCCCGGCTGCTGGTGCCCGGCGACGTCGTCGATATCACGCTCGGCAGCGTCATTCCCGCCGACCTCAAGCTCCTCGACGGCGCCTACCTCAGCGTCGACCAGTCGGCGCTCACCGGCGAGTCGCTCCCGGTCGACAAGAAGCCGGGTGATGCCGCCTATTCCGGATCCATTGCCAAGCTGGGCGAGATGACCGGCGTCGTCACCGCCACCGGCATGAACACCTATTTCGGCAAGACGGCGCACCTTGTCGAGGCGGCGAGCACGGTTTCGCATTTTCAGCGGGCGGTGCTGCGCATCGGCAATTTCCTGATACTGGTCACCGTCGGCTCGTCGCTCACGATCGGTGTCGCCGCGCTCTTCCGGCATGATCCGGCGATCCAGACGCTCCAGTTTGCCCTGATCCTGACCGTCGCCTCGATCCCGGTGGCGCTGCCGGCGGTGCTGTCGGTGACCATGGCGGTCGGCGCGGACGCCTCGCCCGCATGAAGGCCATCGTCTCGCGCCTGTCTCGATCGAGGCGATGGCTGGCATGGACGTGCTGTGCGCCGACAAGACGGGCACGCTGACGAAGGAACCAGTCACGCTCGGCGATCTGTGGCCGTTACGCCAGCGTCGAAAAGGACGAGTTGCTTCGCACGGCTGCGCTCGCCTCTCGAGCGCGAGCTCCCGATCGATCGACAGCGCCATCCTCGTCGGCCTTGTCGAGCCGACGGGCTCGCCGCTTACATCACACGGTCGTTCCAGCCCTTGACCCGGTCAGCAAGCGCGCCGAAGCCGAGATCGAGCACGTGGCAGACCGCTTCCGCGTCGCCAAGGATCGCCGCAAGTGATCGTCGACCTTGCCGGCCGGTGCTGAAGCAGAGCGCGCCATACGGCGGAGGTGGAGCCGATGCCGGCAAGGGATTTCGCACCCTTGGCGTGGCACGCACCGACGAGAAGGGGACGGCGGTTCCTTTCCTCTTGCCGCTTCGATCCGCCGCGAACGACAGCGCCGCCACCATCGCCGCCACCGAGGACATGGGGCTAGCCATCAAGATGGTGACGGGACCCCATTGCCCGGCAGATCGCCGTCGAACTAGCTCGCCAGAACATCGTGGTAGCCGACACGGTCTTCGGCAAGGCGCGCCCGCTGACCCGGCCGCCGCCATCGCCGCCGGCGACGGCTTCGCCCAGGTATTCCCCGAGCACAAGTTCGCCATCGTCAAGGCCCTACAGGCGGGCGGCCACATCGTCGGCATGACCGGCGACGGAGTCAACGACGCGCCGGCGCTGAAACAGGCCAACGTCGGCATCGCGGTGAGTGGCGCCACCGATGCCGCCGCGCCGCCGCCGTCTGGTGCTGACCGGCGAGGGACTGTCGGTCATCACCCGAGCGATCGAGGAGGCGCGGCAGATCTTCGAGCGGATGACCGGCTACGCCATTTACCGCATCGCCGAAACGATGCGCCTGCTCCTGTTCATGACCGCAAGCATCCTCATCTTCAATTTCTATCCCGTCACCGCGATCATGATCGTGCTCCTGGCGCTGCTCAACGACATCCCCATTATGATGATCGCCTACGACAACGCGCCGGTGGCGCGCCGGCCGGTGCGCTGGGACATGGGCGGGCGCTGACGATCGCGAGCGTGCCCGGCGTCTCAGGTACAAAGCTCCGTCTGTTCTGGCTGGTGCGCGACTTCATGGCCATTCCTTTGCCGACCGTGCAGGCCCTGGGCGGCCGAAGCTCCTGGTCTCCGGTCAATGCCAATTTACCTTACCCGCAATACGGGGTTGATCTGGCAGCGCCCGCTGCCGAGCTGGAAGCTGGTGGTGCCGTGCGAGGCGACACAGCTCGTCGGTACCCTCGTGGTCGTCTACGGCCTGTTCATGGCACCGACGGGCTGGGAGATGGCGCTGCTGGTTTGGGCCTACGCGCTGGTGTCATTCCTCGTCGCCAGCGCTATCATGGTCGCCGTCTTCCGGTCGCTGACCAACCATCCACGGCGGCAGTCGCGTCACCTCGAGCGGCGATGGCACGGGCGGGCTGAGCGTTTTGGGGTGGACGGCGCCGGCAGGATGTGAGAACATAAGAAGAACATGCTTCGCGGCTGTGGAAAAACGCGGCGCGGGGCGACGGGCGAGCCCGACAGGCGTAGGCTCGCGCGCGAGGCCAAACAGGAAAGGGTCAAGCCATGGCGGGCAGCGTCAACAAAGTCATCCTCGTCGGCAATCTCGGGCGCGATCCTGAGGTGCGCCGGCTTAACTCCGGCGCCATGGTGGTCAACCTGAGGGTCGCCACTTCGGAATCGTGGCGCGACAAGGGTACCGGCGAGCGCCAGGAACGCACCGAGTGGCACAGCGTCGTCATCTACAATGAAAACCTTGGCAAGATCGCCGAGCAGTACCTCAAGAAGGGTTCCAAGGTGTACATCGAAGGCCAGTTGCAGACCCGCAAGTGGCAGGACCAGAGCGGCCAGGAGCGCTACACGACCGAGGTGGTGCTGTCGCGTTTCCGCGGCGAGCTGACCCTGCTCGACCGTGCCGGCGACAGCGTCGGCGCCAGCGGCGGCGGGGGCTCCGATTTCGGTCGCGCCGCGCCAATGGAAAATGGCCGCGGCAATTCTCGGCCTGGCGGCGTGTCGTTGGCGGAAGAACTGGACGACGAAATTCCGTTCTAGAGGCCTGCACGGCAGGGCCCACCTGCCGCCGCCGGTCGATCGTTGCGCTTGACAAGACGGCCGACCGCGGACGACCGTGGGGCCGCTTCCGCCGGGGGTGGTGTTGATACACGCCGGTGTCCGTCGGACGGGGGCTGCGGCAAACCGCGGGACCCGGCCTTGCGCGAGTGGATCGAACCCTATCTCAACCGCCTCTACGGGTTCGCCTACGCCCTGACGCAGGACACGGACGCGTCCTACGACCTGGTTCAGGAATGCGCACTCCGGGCGCTCTCGGCCAATCGCCGTCCGCACGACGAACCGGCACGCCGCGCCTGGCTATTTCGGATTCTCAGAAACGCGTTCATCGACAAGTGCCGCCGGGGCGGTGTGGAGATCGGCCTCGACCCGGCCCACGACGACCACGCCGCCGACGTCGATGCCGGCTGGGGCGGTGATCGCCGTCTCATCGACGTCGTGACGGTGCGCATCGCCATCGCCAAGCTGACGACGGCACAGCGCGAAATTATCGCCCTGATCGATTTTGTCGGCCTTTCCTATCGCGAGGCGGCTGAGCTTCTCGGAGTTGCCGAGGGCACGATCATGAGCCGGCTGGCCCGCGCCCGCAAAGCGCTGCTCGACGTGATGGAACACGAGAACGTCACACCACTGGCCCGCGCGCGCGGGAAGAGGCGGTAGCCATGCGCATACCAACCTGGGCGACCCTCAATGCCTATGTTGACGGCGAACTGGACGCCGATGCCGCAGCCGCCATCGCCGAGGCTACCGGTCTGGAGGACGGCCGCATCGCAGAAAAGATCGCGGTGCTCTACCAGCTCAAAGGCCTCACCCACGCCACCCGACCTATCCCGGAGCGGGATCTCGCCGAGCTTCTGCCCAAACGGCGGCCGCGCTGGCCCGCTTCCGTCGCGGCCGCGGCAGTGGCGCTGTTGATCGCTGGGTCGGCGCTGTGGGTGTCGATGTCGGCCCATCGCACGCCGACGATGCCATCCGATGTGCTGAACATCGCGCGGATGCTCCACACGCAATGGCTGAGCTTCGACGAAGCCAAAGCGTCGTCGGCCGAGCCTGCGGTCCTGCTGGCTGCTCTGTCCCAATTCGGGCAGACGCCGATAATTCCGGACCTTGATAGCACCGAGCTCACCATCAGCCTGGTTACCGTCGCCGATGGCCCGAAGGGGCGCATCCTCCAGGTTGGCTATCGCGGCAATCACGGGTGCCACCTCAGCCTGTTCGTGTTCGGCAATAGCGGACTGCCCAAGGCGGCGGTGGAGGTCGAGAACGGTCCGGAGCACGCCTACGGCTGGCGGGTCAATAGCCTCGGGTATCTCCTGTTTGCCGACGGGATGGACCGGGCCCGCCTGGCGCTCATCGCCGACAAGGTAGAACAGGCGACGCGCGCCCACGCCCCGCTCGACAGCCAGGCGCGCCAGGAGCTTGCCGAGAACAAGCGCCACAGCGCGAGCTGCCACGCCTGAAAGATGGCGAGGGCAGGGAATATATCGGCCCTCTCATTCGTTTTATCTTTGTCAGCAGACTGCACCGCGCCGTCCGGCGTCGAGGTATGTCTCCATCGGGCGCCCAAACGGGAGGGAGAAAATGGATAACCCCATCAACAGATCGCGACTGTCGCGTCGCGAATTCGGTAGGCTCGCCGGCGTTGCCGGTCTGGCGTTCGGCGTGACGCCGGGCCTCATGCGGTCGGCTTTCGCGCAGGCCGCGCCCAATTCGGCCTCGATCATTTCCGGCAAGGTTTCCGGCATGATCATCCACAACGCCGATCTCGGCGTGATGGAGACGCCTTTGACGCTGTTGCGTCAGCACGCGCACACCCCGAAGGACATCATGTTCAACCGGTTCCACTTCCCGCACCAGGGCGACGCGGCGTGGTACGCGACGACGGCCGCGCCGTCGGACGACAGGGTGAAGAACTGGACCATCCGCATTGACGGCCTGGTGCAGCGGCCCCGTACGCTGACGATCGCCGACTTGCAGGCGCGCCCGCAGGAAAAGCGCGTGTCGGTGCTGCAATGCGCCGGCAATGGCCGTGGCTTCTATGCCGCCAAGGAAAAGGTCGCCGGCGGCCAGTGGCAGAATGGCGGCATGGCTAACGTCGAGTGGGAGGGCGTGCCGCTCAAGCCGCTGCTCGACGAACTCAAGATGATTCCCAGCCCGGACGCCCATTGGCTGACGGCGGAAGGCTGGGATCAGCCGGCGACTGCGGAAGGCTCCGACTTCGCCAAGAGCTATCACCTGCAGGACGCCGCGCTCGACAATGCCATCCTGGCGCTGAAGATGAACGGCGAGCCCATCCCCGCCACCAACGGCGGACCGGTGCGCCTGATCATCCCGGGCTTCTACGGCAACATGAACGTGAAAATGCTGACGGAACTGCTCTATATGTCCGAGCAGTCGAACAGCGACTTCCAGTCGGTGGGCTACCGCATGCCCAACGTGCCGGTGGAGCCCGGGCAGTTCGAGGCCAACGACTACACCATCTACAACAGCGTCCCGACCTACGGTCACAAGATCAAGAGCGTGATCTTCTCGCCGCTACCCGCCGACAAGCCGGGAGCTGGCGCCGTTGATATCACCGGCGTCGCCTTCAATGACGGCGAGGCCGAGATCACCTCGGTCGAGGTGTCGGCCGACGGCGGCAAGAGCTGGCAGAGCGCCGACGTCAAGGACGCCGAAAGCCCCTGGGCGTGGTACAACTGGTCAAGCAAGGCAACGCTTGCCTCCGGCAACAACGTGCTGATGTGCCGCGCAACCGACGCACTCGGCCGTACCCAGCCGATGGACGGTCTCACCCGCTGGAACCCGCGCGGCTACGAGTGGAACGGCGTCGACCGGGTCGAGATCACCATCTGAGGCAAGGTCGACCATGGGCGGGGTGTCCGCTTCCCTCCGCAGGGCACCCCCACCACCCGCTCCAAGCAAGGGCATATCTGTGCGATCGGCATCCGCCTGCCTGATGTTTGCAGTCGCCATGCTGTGCGCCACTGCCGCTCCGGCGGCCCGGTTCAACCTGCCGGACGGGCCCGGCCGCGATCTGGTCTACGGCAACTGCCAGACCTGCCACGACCTCCAATCGGTCGTGGATTCCGCCGGCATCCGGCGCGGTGCCTGGGACGCGGTGCTCGATAACATGGCGGGCTTCGGCCTGAGGATCACGCCCGATCAGCGCGCACATATCCTTGACTACCTCGCCACCTACCTCGGGCCGAACCCGCCGCCAGCGATCCCGGCCGCGGGGTCGGTGCCGGCCACTGCGGTCGACGGCGCAAGCGTGTTCGCCGATAACTGCAGCGCCTGCCATCAGGCCGACGGGGAAGGCGTCAAGGGTCAGTTCCCGCCGCTCGCCAACAACCCCGACCTGTTCCTGGCGTCCGACTTTCCGGCGACGGTGGTCCTCCACGGGCTGCATGGTCCAATCGATGTGGCCGGCCAGTCGCTTGACCAGACCATGCCCGCATTCGACTTCCTGTCGGACGACGACATCGCCGCCGTCATCCAGTACGTCCGTTCAAGCTGGGGCAATGACAAGCTCAGGCCCGCTGGCTTCGCCGACGTGACGGCGGACGGAGTTTCGGCGCTGCGTCAAAAGGCGATGACGCCAGACGAGGTCCACGCCTATCGCGAGTCGCTGAAGAAGCAGTAACCGGGTGCGCAGCCGGTGGACGGCGAGGGGTCCGCTGGTGACACCGCTCAATGGCGGCATCACCAGCGGGTTCAACCTCGGCGGTTCGCCGTCACTGGGCGGTTCGCCGTCACTGCTTGGCGTAGTGCGCCGACAGATAGTCGACGATCTTCTGTTGGTCAGCCTCGTCGATGGGCGCCTTGAAGGCGTTGACCATCTTGGTGACCTCGGCCTGCCAGCCCTTCTGGTCGAGGAATGGTGAGTTCATCGGGATGTAGTCCAGGCTGTGACAGGCGGCGCAATTCTGTTGGACGACGTCCAGATTGTCGCCCGGCGCGAGCTGGATGGCATTTTCGTCAGCACGCGCGGCGGAAACCAGGACGAGTGCCGCCGCCGCTGCAAGCAGAAGGCTCTTGAGATCGAGTTTTGTCATTGGTTTTGTCCTCAAACGGCCTTCAGGCCAAGTGCCTGCACAAGGTTGTTGTGGTAGCCGGCGCCATTGAACAAGAGCTGATCGACCTGCGTCTGCCCTGCCTTGTTGCGTGCGCGGACCATGACCGTCGCCGCTCCCGCCTGCGCCGGGGTGAAGGTGTATGACCACCGCCGCCAGGAGAACCGGCCAAGATCCGGCCCGAGTGTCGCCGGCACCCAGTCCTTGCCGCCGTCGGTAGACACCAAAACGGTGTCGATGACGTACCCGCCGTCCCAGGCGATCCCTTTCACGTCGACCGGCTGGCCTGCTTTCACCTCGGCGCCATCCTCCAGGTTGGTGATCAGCGAGTTCACCAGGATTTCGGTGATGGGGGTGTTCGGCGAATTCGGCGCCTCCTGGCTGATGAAGCGCTGGACGAGCGGAAACATCCCGCTCGGCACGCGGTAGGCCGGGTTCATCCAGAAGCTGCTCAGCGGCTCGGTCAACGCCTGGATGCTCGTGATGTGCTTGACCCAGTATGTGCCGGTCCAGCCGGGCGCTATGATCCGCGCAGGGAATCCGTTCCAGTGCGGTAGCGCCTCGCCGTTCATCTCGTAGGCAATGAGCGTGTTTTCATCCATCGCCTTCGACAGCGGAAGGCTCTTCTGGAAGTCGGGCGTCTTGTCGTAAGGCGGACCATCGGCGCCATTGAATCCGATTTCGATCGTCTCCTTCGCCAAACCGGCCTTGCCAAGCACGTCCTTCAAGCGTGCGCCCGCCCATTTGGCGTTACCCATTGCGCCCGGGCCCCACTCGACGCCTGGCACGTGCGGGCTGGAATAGCCGCGCCGATTGCCGGAGCATTGGTTGACCGCGGTGAGCTCAACTCTTTCAAACTGGCTCTTCAACTGGTCGAGCGTGTATTCGGCCGGCGTCTGCGCGCCCGGTCCGCCGATTGCGACCTTCCACGTCGCGGCGTCAACCTCGGGTATGTCCGAGAGGTGATAGCGCACGAAGAACGCGTTGTTGGCCGTTACATCGTCGTTGAAGTAACTGATCGGTGTCTCGTAGTTCGGCGGCCTGTAGCTCTTCTTGATCAGGGGCACCTTGCCCGGCAACGCCTCGAGCGTCTGTTCGCTCACCGTCCCTTCGGGCAATGAAAGCGCAGCCGCCCACGCCCCTCGCGGTAACCAGCCCGTTCCGCCAGCCAGGGCCGCGGCCCCGGCGGCTGTCTTCAGTATTTCCCGTCTGTTCATGCACGCTCTCCCATATTCATGATGGAGACACATGATACCAAGATCGGCCATCCTTATGGAAGAATGTTTCGTTACTGGCGCGCTTATTAGACGATGATTCGCGAGGGCCTATCCGTGGCCGGCGGCGATGGCGGTCACGCCGTCAACGACGAACTGGATCGACAGCGCCGCCAGGATCACGCCGAGGAGACGCGACAGCACCAGCCGACCGGTGACGCCGAGCAGGCGGTCAATGGGGGTGGCCAGCAGAAACACCGCGAAGTTGCCCGCCATCAGCAGAACAATCACCGCGATCAGGCCGACGACCTCAAGGTAACTCGGCGCGTGCGCGGCGATGAGGATCGTCGCGGAGATCGAGCCTGGCCCCGAGATCAACGGTATGGCGAGCGGCACGATCGCGACGTGGCTTGTCTCGTCACCCTGGGCGGTGTTGACGGCGCTGACTTTGCGTTTCTGGCGGAGCTCGAACACCATCTCGAAGGCGATCCAGAAGAGGAGCAGGCCGCCGGCGATACGGAAAGCTGCGAGCGAGATGCCGAGGAAGGCAAGGAGCCCTGCGCCGAAGAGGGCGAAGGCGATGAGGATCACCGCGGCCGTCGTCGCCGCCCGCATGCCGATAGCGCGACGCTCGGCGGCGCTCATGCCCGCGGTCAGCGCGATGAACATCGGCACCAGGCCGATGGGGTCGACGGTGACGAACAGCGTCACGATCGCGTTGAGCAGGAAATTGCCCATGGCCAGAATCGCCCTTTCGCAAGGGCGCCATGGTGCCAGTGGTTGACGGAAAGGGCTAGCGCGCCAGGAGAGCGCGCACCAAAACGCGCCGCCCGTTGGGCCGCCGCGGATCACGCAGTGAAGTGCTGCCTCAGATCGGCTCGGGCTCGCGCACGTTCGTCACTTCCTGACAGCGGCTGATGGCCTCCCGCTGGGCGCTGGCGATCAGGAAGGCGACGAAGGTCTCCTCGACCGTTTTCGCCGTCCCCTGCAGCCTGCCGAGGTCAAGAACAATCTGTTCCAGTGCCTTGCGCTTGGCGTCGTCTCCGACGGTCCTACTCATGCTTACCAAACCCCGAGGTTACGCGGCCTCCTCGGATCGCGCCCACTATAGCCGCCATCAGGTGGAAGGAAAGTGGTTTTGGCTGGAAAGGATACCGGCGGCGGGGAGGGGAATCCGGTGGCGGACAGGCCAGGGATGCCCGCCTTGTCGCAGCCGAGGACGCGGATGGGCGGGACAAGCTCGGTCGTTGCATTTAAGTAATTGAAAACGCAAGTGTTTCAGTCTCCATAAATCCGCCCCTGCGCCTTGTATCCGACCCCTTGAGAGCCTAGATATTCAGGCACGTTTGCACTGATTCTTCAGGTGTCTATTGGCAGACCCGACAGAGCCCTCCGGTCCGGGCGAACCCGGCGAGGGCAGGCCCTCAGAATTCAACCCGGTCTCGATCTCCGACGAGATGCGGCAGAGCTACCTCGATTACGCCATGAGCGTGATCGTGAGCCGCGCGTTGCCCGACGTGCGCGACGGCCTGAAGCCCGTCCACCGCCGCATCCTTTTCTCGATGCACGAGAACAGCCGCGATTGGAACAAGCCCTATCGCAAATGCGCACTCATCGTTGGCGACGTGATCGGCAAGTACCATCCACACGGCGACCAGTCGATCTACGACGCTCTCGTCCGACTGGCGCAGGATTTCTCCATGCGCGTGCCGCTGATCGACGGGCAGGGCAACTTCGGTTCCGTCGATGGCGACCCACCTGCTGCGTATCGGTATACGGAGGCCCGGCGGGAAAAGATCGCCCACACACTGACCGAGGACATCGACAAGGATACGGTCGATTGGCGGGATAACTACGACGGCTCGGCGCAGGAGCCGGTGGTGCTGCCAGCGCGGTTCCCCAACCTGCTCGTCAACGGTGCCGGCGGCATCGCCGTTGGCATGGCGACCAACATCCCTCCCCACAACCTCGGCGAGGTGATCGCCGCCACCATTGCCCTCATCGACAACCCGGCAATGACGATACCCGAGCTGACCGAGATCGTGCCCGGGCCGGATTTTCCGACCGGCGGTATCATCCTTGGCCGCGCCGGCATCCGCGCAGCGTACCAGACCGGCCGCGGCTCGATCATGATGCGCAGCCGCGTCGAGGTCGAGACGATCCGCAAAGAGCGGGAAGCGCTGGTCGTCACCGAAATACCATATCAGGTCAACAAGGCGACCATGATCGAGCGGATCGCCGAGATGGTGCGCGACAAGCGCATCGAAGGCATCGCCAATATCCGCGACGAGTTGGACCGCCACGGCATGCGCGTCGTCATCGAGCTGAAGCGCGAGGCGATGGCCGACGTGGTGCTCAACCAGCTCTGGCGCTTCTCCGCGCTGCAGACCTCGTTCGGCGCCAACATTGTGGCGCTCAACGGTGGCCGCCCGGAGACCATGAACCTCAAGGACATGCTCTCCGCTTTCGTGGCCTTCCGCGAGGAGGTGGTCGGGCGGCGGACCAAGTACCTGCTCGGCAAGGCCCGCGACCGCGCCCATGTGCTGGTTGGCCTTGCCATTGCCGTCGCCCACATCGACGAGGTGATCCGCATCATCCGCCAGGCCAAGGACCCCAACAGCGCCCGCGAAGAATTGATGGCGCGGAGCTGGCCGGCACGCGACGTCGCCCCGCTGATCGCGCTGATCGACGACCCGCGCCACCGGCTGGAGCAGAGTGGCACCTACCGGCTGAGCGACGCGCAGGCCCGCGCCATCCTCGAGTTGCGCCTGGCGCGTCTCACCGCCCTCGGCCGCGACGAGATCGCCGAGGAGCTGGAGAAGCTCGCCGTAGAGATCACCGACTACCTCGACATCCTGAGGTCGCGCGAGCGGGTGCGCACCATCGTCAAGGACGAGCTCAAAGCCATTGCCGACGAATTCGCCACCCCGCGCAGGACCGAGATCGTCGAGGCGGAGGGCGAGATCGACGACGAGGACCTGATCCAGCGCGAGGACATGGTGGTCACCGTCACCCACGCCGGCTGGATCAAGCGCGTGCCGCTCGACACGTACCGGGCGCAGCGCCGCGGCGGCAAAGGCCGCGCCGGCATGGCGACAAAGGAGGAGGACTTCGTCACCCGCCTTTTCGTCGCCAACACGCACACGCCGATCCTTTTCTTCTCCTCGCGCGGTCTCGTCTACAAGGAGAAGGTGTGGCGGCTGCCGGTGGCGGCGCCGCAGGCGCGCGGCAAGGCCCTGGTCAATCTCCTGCCTCTCGGCGCCAACGAGCGCATCACATCCATCCTGCCGCTGCCGGAGGACGAGGCGACCTGGGCCGATCTCGACGTGATGTTCGCGACCACACGGGGCACGGTACGTCGCAACAAGCTGTCGGACTTCGTGCAGGTCAACCGCAACGGCAAGATCGCGATGAAATTCGACGACGACGATATTTCCATCGTCGCGGTCGAGCCGTGCACCGGGGCCGACGACGTGCTGCTGACCACGGCGCAGGGCCAGTGCATCCGCTTCAATGTTGGTGACGTACGCGTCTTCAAGGGACGCGACTCGCTCGGCGTGCGCGGGATTAATCTCGCCGAGGGTGACCGCGTCATCTCCATGGCTATTCTGCGGCATTTCGACGCCAACGCCGACGAACGGACCGCCTACCTAAAGATGAGCCGCGCGGTGCGTGGCGAGGGCGAGCCCGAGGAAGCGCCGGTCGAGGCCGACGAGGAGGCAACCGAAGGCACCGGTGGCGGCGAGCTTTCGCAGGGGCGCTACGCCGAAATGAGCGCTGCTGAACAGTTCATCCTGACGGTGTCGCAGAACGGTTACGGCAAGCGCACCTCCTCGCACGAGTACCGGATCACGGGCCGCGGAGGCAAAGGCATCGTCGCCATGGCCGTCAACGAACGCAACGGGCCGCTGGTCGCCTCGTTCCCGGTGGAGGAATCCGATCATTTGATGCTCGTCTCCGACGGCGGTCAGATCATCCGCATCGGCGTCGATGACATCCGCATCATCGGCCGTGGCACCCAGGGCGTGACCGTCTTCGATACGGCCGAGGACGAGAAGGTGGTCGCCGTGGAACGCCTCAGCGAGGAAAACGGGGAAAACGGCAACGGCGACGGCGGCAACGGCGAGCCGCCCGCAGACTAATCCTGGCGCTTGCACCGGCGCGCGGAGTGATATGCTCGCGCGGGCGACGTGGACCCTTGCGAAGGAGGCGGGGCGTTGCCGGACCGTTCATTGGCGCACGTCAGGGCACTGTCAGTCGCCGCGGCCCTTGTCGTCGCGTTGTCGGCGGCGGCGGCCGACCGCGCCGCCGCTCAGGATGTGCCCGTCGACGTCGAACTGGTGCTTGCGGTCGACGTCTCCGGATCCATGGACCCCGACGAGCAAGCCGTGCAGCGAGCGGGGTATGCCGCCGCTCTCCGCGATCCCGAGGTGATCCAGGCAATCGTTGAGGGCGTCAACGGGCGCGTCGCCCTGACGTACATGGAATGGGCGGGCTCGGCCTCGCAGGCGATCGTCGTCCCGTGGCGGCTGGTTGACGACGCCGCGAGCGCCGAAGGATTCGCCAAGGAACTCGACACCCAGCCGATCTCCGACATGCACGGCACGTCGATCTCCGGGGCGATTGATCACGCCGCGACTTTATTTGCCGATAACGGCTATGACGGCCAGCGCCAGGTAATCGACATATCGGGCGATGGGCCTAACAATAACGGGCGACCGGTCGCGGTGGCGCGGGACGCGGCGCTCGCCGCCGGCGTGGTCATCAACGGTCTGCCGATCATGATCCGCCCGTCGAGCCCATTCGTCTCCCTGGATCGATACTATGCCGACTGTGTCATCGGCGGTCCGGGATCGTTCCTGTTGCCGGTCAACGATCGGGACCAACTCGCCGAAGCGATCCGGCGCAAGCTGGTCCAGGAGGTTGCAGGGCGAGATTTCATCCGACCGACGCTCGTCCAGGCGACGGTCCCGACCGAGTGCTTCTTCGACTAGGCAGGAGTTCGCAATGCAACAGGCTGGTTACGCTTCCGGGCCCGATCGCGGTCGATCATTCGGTCGCAACGTTGGTGCGATGTTCGTCGTGCTGTCGCTGGTGGCCGGAGCCAGCACCCCGTCGATGGCCACGGAGGCGATTCCTTACTTCGTCGGCCTGAATGCGTGCCTCAAATGGTGCGCCGAAAACGCCAAGGCCTCCGAAGCCAGCGAAAGCGCGTGCGACACCCAGTGTGCCCAATACTGGGCCTGCAATGCGCTGGACGCCACGCCGGGTTCATGCGCAACCCGCGGAGGCACCTTCGGCGAGGGAGTCAATCCGGCAGCGACGCCGACGGCCCCTGCACCCGTGCAGTAGGCATCAACGTTGTCTCGGCGATTGCGGGCGCCAGTGCTTCGTCGGCTGCCGCATAAGGAACGACCGCCGGCTGGGGTGGGCCGGCGGTCGCGCGGTCAGGCTGGGAAGTCAGGTCAGCCAGATTAATTGACGGGGACGCGCTTCAGGACAGAAACGCCGTCTCCACGCGTCTCGATGGTGACGTAGCCGTTGGCGTCTGCAATGACCGGCAGCCGGTCGGCTTTCGCGGCGGGAGCCTCATTGTCGTGGACATATACCGAGGCGCCGGCAAGACCGACCGCCACGGTCGCTGCCAACGTGGTCGCGAGAATGGTCGAGTGGATGCGCATGGGCTTGTCTCCTTGCCGCGAACACCTTGCTTAGCTTGCCGATCAGAACACGATCACGCTGAACGGCGGCATACAGGGGCGTTCATCTCCCGTTCAATCTCATGGCGAAAACCGTGCGGCTTGCCGTCTATTCGAAGTCCGCCGCGAACCGGGCCTGGAAGTCTCGCTGCTCAACACTTTTCACGGACACAACGCGCACCCCCCGGTTGACGTTCCCTGTCAGGCATTGGGGCGGAATCATTGGCCAGGTTTCATGGGCGCAAGCCTGGTCAACCTGAACTTCGCGGCCTTCCCCCTTGAGAGAGGCGCCCGTCACCGCCGCTGCCACGGTGGCCGCAAAAGCGGCGGCAAGCATGGCCGAACGAAACCTGAACATTTTGCTTGACCCCTGCATCCCGGCGGCACTTCCGGCCGTCTCAATCGTTGTGACGAGGAAGTAGGTGCGGCGGGCGACGATCGCTGTGATCCAAGTCACACGGCCAAGTATCTGATAGACAATGGCTTCTGGCGCTCGGCTTGCCGCTTAACCTGACCGGGCGTAAGAAGCCCACGCCCGACGCAGGGGCGGAGAGCCGATTCATGAACCGAACCGCCCTTTACGCCGGCACGTTCGATCCGGTAACCAACGGTCACGTCGACATCCTCGCCGGTGCTCTGGCGATCGCCGACAAGGTGGTGGTCGCTATCGGTGTCCACCCGGGCAAGGCGCCGATGTTCCCGCTCGAGGAGCGCAAGGCGATGATCGGTGCCATGGCCGATGCGGTCGGCGGTGATGCCAACGGGCGGGTCACCGCAGTCCATTTCGGGGGACTGGTGGTTGACGCTGCCCGCGCCGCCGGGGCCACCATTCTCGTCCGCGGGCTGCGCGACGCCAACGACTTCGATTACGAGATGCAGATGGTCGGCATGAACAAGGTGATGGCGCCGGAACTGCACACGGTTTTTCTGCCCGCCTCGCCGTTCGCACGCCACATCACTGCCACGCTGGTCCGCCAGATCGCCGAGATGGGTGGCGACATCAAACCATTCGTGCCGCCCGCGATCGCGGACATGATCGCTCGCCGCTTCGCGCGCTGACGCTGCGGCACCCCGCCAATCCACATTCATCAGGAGGCTCAAACAACATGGCCGATTCCGCCGATCCCGAAAACACGCTGGTGATGGAGACTTCCAAGGGGATGGTCACGATCGCGCTGCGTCCCGACCTCGCGCCCAGTCACGTCGCCCGAATCAAGGAGCTGGCGCGCAAGGGGTTTTACGACGGCATCGTTTTCCACCGGGTGATCGACGGCTTCATGGCCCAGACAGGAGACCCGACCGGCACCGGCACGGGCGGGTCGGGCAAGAAGCTGAAAGCCGAATTCAGCCGTGAGCCGCACGTGCGCGGGGTCTGCTCGATGGCGCGGGCCACCGATCCCAATTCCGCCGACAGCCAGTTCTTCATATGCTTCGACGATGCCCGTTTTCTTGACGGCCAGTATACTGTGTGGGGCAAGGTCACCGAGGGCATGGACGCGGTGGACAAAATCAAGCGCGGCGAGCCGGTCTCCGATCCCGACCGCATTGTCAGCCTCAAGGTCGCGGCCGACGCCTGATCGAGTGCCGGGCGCCGGGCCAAACAAGGAAAATAGGCCGGGAGGGCCTGTCCATGTCGGATGAATTTCGTGAGGATCGCCGGGCGCGCCGCCACCATCGCGAGCGCGGCTGGATTGTCGCGCTGGTCCTGATCGCCATCGGCGTCGTTCTGCTGCTGCAGAATTTCGGCCTGACCGCGCCGCATAACTGGTGGGCACTGTTGCTACTCGTTCCGGCCGCGGCGGCATTCGCGAACGCCTTTACGACCTACAATCGCGAGGGCCGGCTCACAACGAAGGCAATTGGCCCGTTCATCGGCGGTGTGGTGCTGGTCGCGCTCACCATCGTTTTCCTGCTCGAACTCACCATTAACTGGAACTTGATAGGGCCGGCGGCGCTGATCCTCATCGGGCTCGGCATCCTCGCCCGCTATTACCAGCGACTCTAATGGGCCGGGGCGTGTTGCCGCTCCGGTGATGACGTGACACCATTGCCGCTGAATCGTCTGTTGGGGGGATTCAGCACGGCATGGCGCGTAACTTCGCCTGGGCTTCGCTACCCGACGAACAGCTGCTCCAGCTCCGCTTCAGGGACCTCGGCGTCACCGTCCGGGGGACGTGGCTCGAAGACTGCCTCGACCGCCTTCACGATGAACTCGACCAACGCGGCATCGCCGTCCGGCCGCACGCCTGGATCGGGGAGGAATGGTTCAGCCCCGACAACACACCGGGCATCGCAATCCCATTCTATCTGGCCCATCCGCGGTTGATGCGGCTCGAACGCAGGCAGATCCTTGACGTGGAAGGCGGCAAGCCGGGCGAGTGCCAGCGCATCCTGCGCCACGAGGCCGGGCACCTGGTGCAGGGCGCCTACCGGCTGCAGCGCCGGCGACGGTGGCAGCAGCTCTTCGGCCGCTCCTCCATGCGGTATCCAAGCTTCTACCAGCCGGATCCCACCAGCCGGAACTATGTCCAGCACCTGCGCATGTGGTACGCGCAGGCCCACCCGGACGAGGATTTTGCCGAGACGTTCGCGGTGTGGCTGCGGCCACGATCCGATTGGCGCAAACGTTATGCCGGGTGGCCGGCGCTGGCCAAGCTCGAATACGTCGACGAACTGATGGCCGACATCATGGATGAGAGGCCACTCCTGCAGCCCCGGCGCGTGGTCGATCCGATCAGCGGCATAAATCGCACGCTCGGCGAGCACTATGAGCGCAAACAGGCGCTCTACGCCGTCAAGGCGCCCACGTTCTACGACCGCGACCTGCGCCGCATTTTCTCCGACGATCCGCGCGACCGTGGCGCCCCCGCGGCCTCGACGTTCCTGCGCCGCAACCGCGCCAAGGTCCGCCAGACGGTTGCCCGGTGGACCCAGGAGCACCAGTTGACACTCGATTCGATCCTGGACGAGATGATCGCCCGCTGCCGTGAGCTGAAGCTCAGGGCACCCGGGCCAGAGCGCAAGCTGCGTATGGATTTCACGATTCTGTTCACCGCCATCGCCGTGTACGCCCTCTACGGGCCGGCGCGGCGCCGCTGGTTCGCCCTTTGAGACCGCTGCGCATTCTGGTGCTCCTGCACCCCGACCGGCTGCCGCCGGACACGTTGAAGGGCCTGAACGAGCAGGAAATCCACAACATCCGGACGGAGTTCGAGATCGTTGAGACGCTGCGCAAGTCCGGCCACGACGTGCGTCCGCTAGGCGTCCAGCACGAGTTGAAGCCGGTCGCGGACGAGATACAGGCGTGGAACCCGCACGTCGCTTTCAACCTGCTGGAAGAGTTCCACGGCGAGACCGCATACGACCAGAACGTGGCGAGCTTTCTCGAGCTCTTGCGAATTCCCTACACCGGCTGCAACCCGCGCGGCCTGATGCTCGCGCGCGGCAAGGACCTGTCGAAACAGCTTCTCACTTACCATCGCATCCCGGTGCCGCAGTTCACCGTGTTTCCGATGGGCCGCAAGGTGCGCCGTCCCCCGCGTCTCGGCTTTCCCCTCATCGTCAAGAGCCTGAGCGAGGATGCCTCGCGCGGCATCGCCCAGGCCTCCGTCGTCCACAACGATGAAAAGCTTGCCGAGCGTGTTGCATTCATCCACGAGCGCATCGGCACCGCGGTTATCGCCGAACAGTACATCGACGGCCGCGAGCTCTACGTTGGCGTGCTCGGCAACGAACGCCTGCGCGTGCTGCCGATCTGGGAACTCGCGTTCGAGGCGATGCCGGGACGCCCGATCGCCACCGCTCGTGTCAAGCACGACCCGCTTTATCAGGAGCGTCGCGGGATCGTTCAGGGGCCGGCGGAGGACCTGTCGCCGGAGCTTCATGCGCGGATTGGCCGGATGATCAAGCGCATCTGTCGCACCCTGCAGTTGGATGGGTACAACCGCATCGACCTTCGGCTCTCGGCCGAAAACGTGCCCTATTTCCTTGAGGCCAATCCGAATCCGGACCTCGGGCCCCACGAAGAACTGGCCCAGGCTGCGCTCTACGACGGCCTCCCCTACGCCAAGCTGCTCGAACGCGTCATCGCGCTCGGCATCCGCCGCGCCCGCGTGATGGGCTGAGGGACGTTGACCGCCGCGGTGCGGACGGCTATCGCCCGACCGATGCGTGTCGACCTCTTCGATTTTGACCTGCCCGAGGACCGGATCGCGCTCCGCCCGGCGAGCCCCCGCGACGCTGCCCGCCTGCTGGTCGTGGACCCGGGGCGGGGCCTCTCGGACGCCTCGGTGCGCGACCTGCCCGAGCTGCTCAGGCCCGGCGACCATCTCGTTTTCAACGACACCCGCGTGATCGCCGCCGAGTTGCGCGGCGAGCGGCAGCGACCGGAGAGCGTGGCGAAAGTCACCGTCACGCTGATCGAGCGACTGGGCGCCTCGCCGGTGGCGGGTCTTGGCGCGGCCGGCCAAGCGCCTGAGCTCCGGCGATCGCATCCGCTTCGGCGCCGTCAGTGACAACGCATGCCTCGCCGCCGGCCTCGACGCGACGGTCGAGACTCTCGCGGGGAGGGCGGCGAGGCGGTGCTCGTCTTCGACCTCGCCGGCGCCTTTCTCGACGAGGCAGTGGCGGCCATCGGCGAGATGCCGCTGCCGCCCTACATCGCCAGCCGCCGCGCCACGGACGACCCGCGATCGCACCGACTACCAGACAATCTACGCGCACGAGGAAGGAGCGGTCGCGGCCCCGACCGCCGGCCTTCACTTCACCGAAGATCTCCTGCGCCGGCTTGGCGCGCAGGGATCGCGTCACACATGGTGACGCTGCACGTCGGACCCGGCACGTTTATTCCGGTGAAGGTCGAAGATACCGACGCGCACCGGATGTATGCCGAGCATGGCACGATTTCCGCCGAGACTGCGGCCGCGCTCCGTTCCGCGCGCGCCGCCGGCGGTCGTATCGTTGCCGTCGGCACAACTGCGTTGAGGCTGCTTGAAAGCGCCGCGGATGAAGACGGCGATATCCAACCCTTTGCCGGCGAAACGGCGCTCTTCATCACGCCGGGCTACCGCTTCCGCGCGGTCGACCTCCTGATCACCAATTTCCACCTGCCGCGCTCGACGCTGTTCATGCTGGTGTCGGCCTTCAGCGGCCGCGAGACAATGCTGAGCGCTTACCGCCACGCCATCGAAGCCGGCTATCGCTTCTATTCTTACGGTGACGCCTGCCTGCTTTATCCCGAGCGCGCGCGGTGACCAGTTTCAGCTTTCGCGTCACCGCTACGGACGGCGCCGCACGAACCGGCGAGATCACGACGACTCGGGCCTGATCCGCACGCCCGCGTTCATGCCGGTCGGCACCGCCGGCACGGTGAAGGCGATGTACATGGACCAGGTGCGCGCGCTCGGCAGCGACGTCATACTCGGCAATACCTATCACCTGATGCTCAGGCCCGGCGCCGAGCGCCTTGCCGCTCTTGGCGGCCTCCACGCCTTTGCCAATTGGCCGGGACCGATCCTGACCGACTCCGGTGGCTTCCAGGTGATGTCGCTGGCGAAGCTCCGCGAGCTCGACGACGACGGTGTCACTTTCCAGTCTCATCTCGATGGCTCGCGCCACCGCCTGACGCCGGAACGCTCGCTGGAAATCCAGGCGCTTATCGGCTCCGACATCCGCATGCAGCTCGATGAATGCATCGCGCTGCCGGCGGGGGCCGCCAACGTCGAGCGGGCCATGCACCTGTCGCTTCGCTGGGCTGAACGGTCACGGCGGGCGTTCGATGGCAGCGGTGGCGCGGCGCTGTTCGGGATCGTCCACGGCGGCGATGTTGCGGCGCTGCGTGTCGCGTCGGCGCAAGCGCTCACCGCCATCGGCTTTGATGGCTATGCCATCGGGGGGCTTGCGGTCGGCGAGCCGCAAGCGACCATGCTGGCGATGATCGAAGCGACCGCGCCGGCGCTGCCGGCAGACAGGCCGCGCTACCTCATGGGGGTGGGGACGCCCGACGACATCATCGAGGCCGTCGCCCGCGGCATCGACATGTTTGACTGCGTGCTCCCGACCCGCGGCGGCCGCCACGGGATTGCGTACACCCGCTTCGGCAAGCTCAACCTGAAGAACGCGCGCCATGCCGATGACCGGCGTCCGCTGGACGCTGCTTCTGCATGCCCGGCCGCGCGCGACTATTCGCGCGCCTACCTGCATCATCTGATCAAATCCGGCGAGATGCTGGGGGCGATGCTGCTCACCTGGGCAAACCTCGCCTACTACCAGAGCCTGATGGCGGACCTGCGCACCGCCATCGCCACCGGCCTCCTGGCCGATGTCATTGCGGAAACGAAGGAAGGGTGGGAGAGGGGAGAGGTCCCGCTGGCCTAGGCCGCCAACGAAGAGCGGGGCTTGTCGTTCCCCGCAACAGTCGGGGCAGGCGCGTGTCCGACGTGGAGTCGCTAGTGGCGTCCGGCAAGGTCTGGCGCGCAGGGCCCGCTCAATGGTCACGCGTCCGGACGACGTAGGACCTGTCAATTTCCTTCAACGATCCGACTCCGCAAAGGCCCATGGCGGATTCGAACTCCCGACGCAGGATCTCGAGCATGTTATAGACGCCATCCTCACCATCAACCGCCAGCGCCCACTGCACCGGACGACCGGTCAAGACGGCGCGCGCGCCAAGCGCAAGCGCCTTGAAGACATCACGTCCAGATCGGATACCACCGTCCACGAACACTTCTATCTGATCACCGACGGCATCAACGATGTCCGGCAGTGCCTCAATCGTAGCGCGCACACCTTCCATCTGAGCCGACGCACCGCCGTGATTCGACACCACGAGACCCCTCAGACCAAGGCCCATGCACATGCGGGCGTCCTCGTGACGCTGGATGCCCTTGACCACGACAGGCAACGAAGTGAGTCCCTGCACCCACTCTATATCCCGCCACGACAGCGCATTTTCGCGAAAGTGCGACACATCCGGGCCATCAAGAAGCTCGGGCCGGTGGATGAAATTCCGCAAATGCCGCTGCGGTTCAAGTGTCGGCGGCGTGCCGGCCGACTTCCAGACGCCGCGGCGGTTAGCGGCGTCCTTGACGCCGCTTACATTGTCCACCGAAACTACCAGAGCGCGATAGCCGCTGGCCTCGGCGCGCTTGATCAACTCAGCCGTGAGCCCTCGGTCTCTCAGGACGTACAGTTGAAACCAAAGTGGGCCTGCTGCGACTTCCGCGACCTCCTCGACGGAGAAGTTGGCAGACGTGCTGACAATCATCACGGTGCCGCTCCGCCCGGTCGCCCGCGCCGTAGCCAGCTCTCCCTCGGCGCACACTCTTTGATGCCCGGCGGATGGAGCGACCATCACAGGAAACGTCAAATGTTCGCCAAGTACCTCGCACGACAGCGAACAGTCGCTGACACCCGCCAGTACCCTTGGACTGAGGCTGAGACGTTCAAACGCGAGCAGGTTGGCGGAGTTGGTACGCCATACTCCGTCTCCGGGCCGCGAGAAAAGCCGCGGAAATACCTGCCGGTGGTCAGGCCCGGATAGCAGTGCGCGGGCGCTCTGCTCGTAGTCCTCCAACGTCCTCAAGACATTTTCCGTGGATGCCCTATCATTCATTTCTTCTGCCACCCGTCGAGCGCCACGATTTGCTTCTCTGCTCCACCCCAAAGGGGGTCGGACCGGGCGCGTACCTGTAATATCCAGTCAATCTGCAACATGCCAGATCAGATGCCCGCCGCAGATGGCGCCGCGGGACGCCTGACGTACCTATCTGGCCTCGTGCCCGCGGCAGGCCGACCCTTCGAAGGCGAAACGGATCGGTGTTCCGCCAACTGATGACCTGCTACTTTGTGTCCGCCAGCATGCAGCGACGCGAAGTCCTCAATAGACGCGAGCGAAATGACTACGGGCCCACCGCCTTGTCGACGCGATGAAGGGTGCGGGCCCACGGACGATGCGTGAGCAACGGGTGCCTGACCACATTTTCGCTTTCGGCACTCGGGCAATCGGCAGACGCAATCGCACATCCATCGCGATTGCGACTCCTGGGTTGATTGCCCGGTATTGTGTCGACGCGTGACGACAGAGAGAGAAGCCAATGGAGTATCGACGGCTGGGAAACTCGGGCCTCATGGTCTCGGCGGTCGGGCTGGGTACCAACAACTTTGGGATGAAGCTGGAACCGGCCCAATGTCGCGAAGTCATCCATGCTGCTCTCGACGAGGGCATCAACTTCTTTGACACAGCAGATTCCTATGGAGCATCGGAAGAAAGGCTCGGCGACCTTTTAGGCGCCAGACGGGACGACGTCGTTATTGCGACGAAGTTCGGGAATGACGTTCGCCTGCGCGGACTGGACAACGGTGCCGACTGGGGTGCCCGGGCATCGCGTCGCTACGTGCGGAAGGCGGTTGAGGCGTCGCTGCGCCGTTTGCGTACCGAATGGATAGACCTTTATCAGCTCCACAAACCGGACAATGTGACCCCGATCGAAGAGACGCTCTCGGTGCTGACGGATCTCGTACGCGAGGGGAAGGTACGGTACATCGGACACTCATATATGTCTGCATTCCGGACGGCTGACGCCGAATGGACCGCACGCTCCCACCAATTCGAGCATTTCGTGAGCACGCAGCACGAGTACAGCCTGCTACATCGACGGGATGTTGAGCGTGATCTCTTGCCTGCCTTGCAGAAGTACGGCATCGCATTGATTCCCTTTCGTCCGCTCGCCAACGGTTTGCTAACCGGCAAATACCGACGTGGAGAGAGAGCTCCGGAAGGCAGCCGTCTCAACGCATGGGGAAAAGAACAAGAGATGACGAATGCGGCATTTGACGTTGTTGAGGCTCTAACAGCGTATGCAAGACAGCGGGGTCGTTCTTTGCTTGAGGTAGCGATCAGTGGGCTGGCCGCGCAACCGATGGTGGCTAGCGTGATCGCCGGAGCGACATCGGCTGAGCAGGTAAAGCTCAACGTTGCCGCCGGTGGCTGGCGGCCGAGCGCAGATGATTTAGCCGCACTAAGGACCATCTCGTCCCTTTAGGACCAGGGATATGACACGCGATGGTCTGCTGACTGAGTCCCTACTGGGGCGACCAACGCTTTGAGCGGCGTCTCGATCGCGGTATCGCGGCTCGGATGGCGCGCGTGGCGCCGCCGTGCACGCTTCCTCTTACTCCTCCCGGATTGAGGGATCAGAAGAACCGATTCCGCCCGCGCTCCGGGACCACAATCTAGTGCGTCGCGGGAGACTTGAGTAGGGCTTCGACATCGCCGGCCGCCAACCCGAGAATCCCCTCCAGAACCTCCCGTGTGTGCTCACCCACCAGCGGGGCGGCACGTCGCGGAGTCGGGCGGGCGCCGTTGAATTGCCAAGGCAATGGCATCACGCGGTCCAGACCCGTCACCGGGTGTTCTAATTCGGCGTAGGCATCCGGGGGCCAGTCACGAGCCAAGTCATTAGCGTCTCTGACCGGCGTCACGGTGATCGACCTCCTGCTCAGCGTGTCGATCACCTCCTCCCTCGAGCGTTGGCCGACCCAGGCGCTAACAGCCGCTTCGATCTCACCACGGCGCTCTTGCCGGCCGCGCACATCGGCCAGTTGGGGATCCGCGGCCAGCGCGGGCGCGACCAGATCAGCCAGCGCGACCCACTGGTCGGTTGTCTCAACGGAGATGGCTACCCACTCGTCCCTGCCGCTGCAGCGGAAGTTACCGTGCGGAGCGACGCGCGGATGTCGGAACCCCTGCGTTCCCGGTACTCGTCCGTCCAGCTGCCACTCGAGCATCGGCTCGATCAGCAGTGACATCTGAGATTCGACCAGCGAGAAATCCACAAACTGTCCTTGCCCGGTCAATCGAGCATGGCGAATAGCGCCGAGGGCAACTACGAGCCCGTGCGATCCGCCACAGATGTCGCCGAACGAGTAACCGAGCGCACCGACCGGCGGCTCGCCCTCGTATCCGATCAGCGCTTCGAGACCAGCCAGGGCAGACATGATTGGCGCATAAGTGCGGATGCCCGAGTAGGGTCCCGTCCGACCGAATGATGTCATCGACAGCCAGATCAGCCGGGGGTTCTCTCGTGCGAGATCGTCATAGCTGATGCCGCGACGCTCGAAGGTTCCGGGTGTGTAGTTCTCCAGAATCATATCCGAACTCTTGATCAAGTCACGGATCAACTCCGATCCCCGGGGGTCGCCCATATTCAGAGTGACGCCGAGTTTGCCGCGGTTGTTCTGGTGGAAGTAGTAGGAAACCTCTTCGAGCGCCCCTTCGACTTCGCGACCGTTGACCGATGGGCGTCGGCGCGTGCGGGTGTTGTCAAGCCGTCCACGATGTTCGACGCGTATAACCTCCGCTCCAAGGTCAGCGAGGCCTGCACCGACCATTGGCCCAGCCCAATTCCAGGCGAAGTCCACCACGCGCACGCCCGAAAGGACGCCGCCTCCGGACGCTTCCACCGGCCGGTGGCTGGTTTCGGATCGCGACCGCGGTGCAACCTGGCCATCCGAGGGGGCGCTGCGAACGTGATACGGGTGCGCAACAATGTCCGCGGTACAGCCTCCAACCGTGATCGTTTCGCGCGACTGCCGCTCGGTTATGTGAGGATTGGCCAGCGCCTCGTCGACCGACAGAAGGGGCCCCAGAGTGAAGCCGACTCGGCGGGCCCGTTCGAAAAGCTCGGCACGGGTGAGCTTGCTCAAGCTTGCGCAAAGGAGTTTGTCGACCTCGTCGGCGTACTTCAGGCCAATCGAGAAGTAGTCGTCAAAGCGTTCGTCGTTCCCCCACGCCGGTCGATCCAGCATCTCCAGCAGCGTGGCCCATCGATGCTTGTGGCACACCAAAACCACGTAGCCATCGGCGCATGGGTATATACCCCAGGGGTAGATGCCGACCATCGCGCCCGGGCTACGTCTGCCCGTTCGGCCGTACGTGGACGATCTGGAAATCAGGTCGTTGATGCGAGGTACCATCACGCCCTGCGCTGCGACCTCCGAGGCGTCCACGTCGACCAGCTGGCCCCGGCCTCCAGCCTCGCAGTGCATGAGAGAGAAGATAGCGGCGCCCGCCAGATGTGCGCCTGCGAGGAAGAAAACCATGTCGTACGGAAGTCCGAGCGGCGCCCGGTCTGGCTCTCCTATGATCGCGCTCACTCCACTCAGCGCCGATGCATGGAGCGACGTCTCCGCGCCCGCGGCCTGTCCCCACTCCGGCGGGGTTCCGCGGCTGTGGATCAAGCTGAGGCCGGGGTTCGCAGAGCTCCACTCCTGCCAGCGGTCTCTCGCAGTGGCGAGAAACGGCGATGCCTCGTCAGTAAAGAGGAACTGCGCGCCGGCAAGCATCCTCTCAAGTTCGAGATGCGACGCTTCCCCATCCGGATCGACGGAAACGACAGCCTTGCCCGCGCTCAGCACCTGATAAACGGGAGCCGGACTTAACTCGGCGGCCGCCGGCGTGATTACCCTGGTCACCTGCGCACCCATCTGCCTGAGTAGATACGTGGCATATGATCCGGCTAAACCGGTGGCCGTATCGACCACTCGCACCCCGCTGAGGGGAATATCCAGAGCACTCAAGCGACCTGGTCCTTGCGCAACGGGCTGGAATGTCGAACGTTCGATTGGCGTGGTGGCGCCGCAATTCCTTGGATTGTCGGGATTGTCAAGCGCGCTGTCTGAGTGCGTGCGGCGGGAGTTGGACAGTGGTTGGTCGCCATATGCCAGCCGGGGTTTGCTTCAAAAAGGAGGGCGCGTTGGCCTTTCGGCTGCCGGAAGGGGGCCGATGTCTCCGCTCCCAAGCACCGAGGGACCACTATCGTCGGCCAATACGTGCATCGCCCGAGGCTGCCTGCCGTGCAGGCTCCGTATCTTTGTTATCCGAGCGAACGGCATTGTCACCTGTGCAGGTGGTCAAGAGCATCGTCGCGTTGACGCACTGGGCCGGGAGAGCTACGGTCGGTCATTATTTGAACACACGTTCTCACCGCGGACAAGCTTCGTGGTGGGCGCGGTTGTCTTGGCCTGACGTACTACCAGTTGCTGAGGCCGTTGCTCAGGCGCGGGTGTTGCCCGGAGCAACCGCGTGGAACACGTCACGGCGCCCGGCAGATCCCTGAGAGCGGATGTTGCCAATGCCAGTAGCCTCGGCGACGAAGCGCGCCTCGACGACATCCGACGGCGCCGGACGTGAGGCTGGCTCCTTTTTGTCGCCGGCTGGCCGTCCGGCGCTTGTGCGCCCGACGGGGGACGCGCTGTGGTGGGACCGCGCCGGCGCACGTGCAACGCGAAAGGCGCGGGAATGGCGCACGCAAATCTGGTGGACGATCTTCCTTGCCGCCATCGCGTATCTTGTCGTCTTCCCACTCTTTCAGTTGCAGCGGTTCGCGTTTGTAAATCACGCGCAGGGCCTCAAGGACGCCCTTGCTCTGCCTGGCATTGGTGCGATCGTCGGCACCACACTGGCACTGGGTATCGGCGCTTCGCTGATCGCCGTTGTGCTCGGAGTGGTTCTCGCGCTGGCGGTCTCTCGCCTTCCGCCTCGCTTGTCGTGGATGTCGCTCATTCCTCTGGTGCCAATGCTGGTGCCCATGGTGGCGGCGGTCCTCGGGTGGATGTTCCTGCTGTCGCCGACTGTCGGCTATATCAATACTCTGCTCAGGAGCACGCCGCTCTTTGATAACCAAACGTCGGGCCCGATCAACATCTACTCGACGCCATGGATCATTGTGATCACCGGCTTCATTTTGACGTCGTACGTGTATTTATTCGTTCACTCCAGCTTGCGACGCATGGGCTCAAACTTTGAGGTAGCCGCGGCATCGTGCGGCGCCTCCCAGAGACGCATCTTATGGACCGTGACGATCCCCATGCTACGGCCGGCCATAACGTACTCAACCGGCGTCGTATTGCTTCACAGCATGGGAACGTTCACCGCGCCCCTGATCTTGGGACGCCAAGAAAACATACAGGTCATCACGACAGAGCTTGTGAAACAGGCGCAGGCTTTCCCGATCAATTATGGCCTGGGGGCGGGGCTGGGTACCCCTCTGATCGTGCTCAGCCTGGTCGTGGTGCTGTTGCAACGACTGTCGGTCCGTGACAGTCGTCGCTTTGTGACCGCGAGTGGAAGAGTTGAAGAATTGTCGGTGCGCAGCAGCCGTCTGGCACCATTTGGCATTGCCATATACGGCGTATTCGCCGCCCTGCTTCCAGTACTGTCGTTGATCTACATGTCGTTCTCTCGATACTGGTCGGGTACCGTATCGTTGAACAATCTTTCGACTGCGAGCTGGAGCGCCGTGCTGCATGCCGATCAGTTGTGGCAGGCCCTGGGAACCACGGCATGGGCCACGGGTCTTGCGACCCTCATTGTCCTGCCGCTTGGATTCCTGGCCGCCCGGGCTCTCAGCGGCTTCGCAGACATACGACGCTGGCAGCAGACGCTAATCGATGTCGTGTCCATGGCCCCGCTTGCTGTGCCGGCAGCCTTGCTTGGCTACGCGTTTCTATTCACGTACACACGGCCACCACTCGTGCTCTATGGAAGTCCCTGGATCTTCATGGTGGTCTACGTGACCATAGCACTGCCGCTGTCCACCCGGATGCAGCTTACCGCCTTAACGTCATTGGGGGCAGAAACTTATGAAGCCTCGCGCGCATGCGGCGCAGGCATGGCACGAACGCTGTGGAAGGTGGTGTTCCCACAGGTGCGCGTGGGAATCAGCAGCGCAGCCGCAATCATCTTTGTGATGCTGTGCCATGAGTTCTCGGCATCGGTAATGGTGCGCGCAACAAACTCACAGACCTTGGGCGTGGCTCTGTATAACGCCCTCAATTACGGTGTGTATCCCGATATGGCGGCGATAGCCCTCATCATGGTTGTCATCGAGTTTGCTGGCGTTTTTACCGCGCTCGCGCTCGGGGGTGCTGACGTCTTCAAAAGGCAATGACCGGGATGGCTCGAGACGAAGCTGCGGTGAATGTCGTCGGACTGCGCAAGGTGTACCACACCCGCAAGAAGCAAGTTGAAGCTCTCCGCGGCATTGATCTCGCCGTGCGCCAAGGTGAGCTGCTCGTGCTGTTGGGTCCTAGTGGCTGTGGCAAGAGCACCATGTTGCGATGCCTGGCAGGCCTGGAGCGTCCGACTCATGGGACGATCACGTTCAACCGTCGGCGGGTGACCGACTCGGAGCGGGGCATTCATGTTCCAGCGAACAAGCGTGACATAGGGCTCGTCTTCCAAACCTATGTGTTGTGGCCGCACATGACGGTCCGCAAGAACGTGGAGTACCCGCTTCGCGCGCGGGGGCGCAGGACGGACCTTGCAAACGACCGAGCCATGGAGGTGCTGCGACTGGTGCGTTGTGACCACCTGGCTGATCGATACCCGAGTGAAATAAGCGGAGGACAACAGCAGCGGGTCGCCCTCGCGCGCGCCCTTGCCTCGAAGCCCGAGGTCCTTTTACTTGATGAGCCGCTCAGCAATTTGGACGCGCTCCTGCGATTGGAGCTTCGGACCCAACTGCATGAAATACACCGAGAAGTTGGCTACACGGGTATCTACGTCACGCATGATCAAGCCGAAGCCCTGAGCCTTGGTGATCGGGTGGCTGTGATGCAGGATGGCCGCGTCGCACAGGTGGGCACCCCGCAAGAGCTCTTCGAGCGGCCGCGGACCGAATACGTAGCCAATTTTCTAGGTCTGCGAAACTGTGTGAAGGTGTACTTTGACGGGCAAAGGTTTGTGGCTCCCGCCGGGTTTGACCTCACGCCATCATGGGACGAGCCACCCGCGCCGCTAGCCGCGGGCGAATACAGCGCATATTTCCGGCCGGAAAGCGTCAGGCTGCTTCCCGATAACGCGCCCAATGCCTTTGCGGGCGGTCTGACGGCGCGTGGCACAACCCGTGACGTGCTGTACGGCGGACTAAGCACAGACTGCATAGTCGCAATCAACGATACCGAGATCTTCGCAAGATGCACAGAGCGGGTATCGGCCGGAGTTTCCGTAGTGGTACGCGTTCCCGGAAGTGACGTCCTCCTCTACGACATCTCCGGGAACATCTGCGCAATCACAAGAAGCCCGGGCAGTCGGCGTGAGCCCGATGCTTTTGAGGTAACCGACGCCGCTATCTAGGGAGACCAGATGCTTAACAAGAACACTTCGACGCGGTCGGGCCTCGTAGGCCTGGCTGCAACAGCGCTATTTCTTGCCGCAGCGGGCTGCAGTACCGCGTCCCAAGCCGCCGACTGGCAGAAGGTGGTCGACGACGCGAACACGGAGGGCAAACTGATCGTCTATGTGGGGAAGAGCGATCCGGCATGGGCCAAGAATGTCTCTGCAGCGTTCAAGAAGGCGTATCCGGGTATTGACGCTCAATTGACAGCTGTACCGTCGCCAGAGCAAGTCACACGGCTTGGACAGGAGTTGCAGACCGGAAAGGCCGGTGCAGATTTCGTTATAAACTCGCAATACGCGTTCTTTCCTCAAGCCGACAAAGACGGCAACCTCTTGCCGATCGATGGGCCCGCGGACAAGACATGGCCAGATCAATACAAGCTCGGCACTTCAACCAGAGAGGTCATGGCCGACGAATTTGTGCTTGCCTGGAACTCCGATAAGGTTCCCGGAGGATTGACCTCTTATACGGACCTGGTGAAGCCCGAGTTCAAGGGACGTCTCATTCTGCCGGACATCTCGCAGTCCACCTCGGCAAACGCAGGCCACATGGACTGGATGCGCAAGCAATTTGGAGACGACTTTTGGACGAAGCTCGCCGCCCAGAATCCAACGTTCATGACCTCGACCCAAGGCGTGGTCCAGTCAATCGCGGCCGGCGAAAACTGGGTTACACCATGGGGACTGGCGAGCACGATCAAGACAGTTCAGGCGAAGGGAGCACCAATCAAATATTTCGTGCCAACGACCGGATATTCACTTCTTTGGTACGCAGCGATCCCCAAGACCGCCGCGCATCCCAATGCCGGACGGGTATTTATGAACTGGCTGGAGACTCCGGATGGGCAGAGCGTGTTGGTTGGTGACCACGAGATGGCGAGTCCGTTGAACGTGTCAAACGCTATCGGGTCAATTGACAAGCTGGACCCGTCGGGAAGTCAGCTTTCTCAAGACCAGGCCGACGCAATCACAGCGGAATGGAAGAAGGTCTTCAACCGCTAGCCAACGCGATCGGCCCCGACTGTGGTCAGGATGCGGAGTTGTCTGCGCCCGACCACAGTTGGGTCCAGGTCCAGTGCTTCCAGGCGGGAGTAGGCACGTCTACCGCGTCAAGCGGGACATGAACCCTCTGGGCCCGTGCCCCCGAATTTACTCACAGCCCAAAGCGACTGAGGAGGCGTCATCACTGGTATGTCCGAAAACGGCAACAGCGAGGTTCAGGCTGCGAAAGGTGCTGATCTGCAGCCTGTTCGCCGGCGTAGTATCAAGAATCTCGAAACCGTCCGGGAGGCAACCGCACTCCATCGCGAATATACCCGGCGTCTGTGGCAGGACGTCAGGAACGGCAAGTCGCTGGTTTTCGGCTACATCGCAATGGAAATCGCGTCGGCGATGGATATAGGCCTAGTTCAGCACAGCGCTTATGGTTCGTTACTAGCGTCCAAGGGCCTGGGCGACTACTACCGTCAAGTGCTGCGCACGCGAGGATACCGATCGTCCTTAGACAATTATCATACACTGGCGCTGGGCTATGCGTTCGATCCCAACCCCGAGATCGCGCCGGACGGAGGTATCCCGAAACCTGTTGCCGTTGTAAGCCAACAAGGATTTGAGCTTCCAATCTATGAGCTGTATGCGCGCGAATTCGGTTGCCCTCTTTTGCTCATTGAGGATCCCGACCGTCAGCAGCACATCCCCGACAACTGGTTTGAGCTTCGCGAGAAAACGTTCGCGGCAGCGGACTGGATCGACAGCCGGACGGCCGACTTTGCGACTGAGTCGCTAAGGGAGTGCGTAGCTGCGCTGGAGCGGCTCACCGGTGCCGTCTATGACGAAGGCGTAGCGCGCGCGTTTCAGGAGCGCTCCAACGCGACGTGCAGACTTTACTGGCAGGCTGCCGACCTCGCGTATACTTCTCCTCGGCCCGCGCCATTTTCGATTACGGACGCCTACTCCGAGGTCGCCGTATTTGAGACGCATCTCGGGGAAGAATGGGCGCTGGAACATGTGCAGAAGTTTTACGATGAAGTGAAATTTCGGTCCGACAACGGCACGGCCGTTTGTCCCGACGAGCGCGTGCGCATTCTGTGGGGCTCGACGCCGCTCTGGTTCAATTTGGGCTTCTACAACCAGTGGGAGCAGAGCCACGGCGCCATCTTCATGGAGATGAATTACCTCCCGCGAGCCGAGCGCATGATCGTGCCGGATCTCACGGATCCGATAAGAGCGGCGATGCTGCGGCGGCACATGCGCTATAGCGGTTCAAGCCCGCTGGCCGCAGCCGCACTCCATGTCGCCCAGGCTCGCAAGTATCACGCCGACGGTGTCATCATCCCCGCCAAAGGGGCGACCCGCGGCGCCTCCGGAGCGTATTACTATGTCCGGCGTGCGTTGGAACGCGCCGGCATTCCGGTACTCACCCTGGACTATAACCCGCTTGGCGGTTCATGGAACGAAGCGGAAATGACCGAGTGCGTGCGACTCTTCATCGAATCGATTGGTAGAGGCAAATGAATCGAACTTCAAAGCGTGCGCCTCTGGAGGCTTTCGAGGACAGTTACTTCGGACGGTTCGACAGGGACGCCGAGGCTCGGTACATAGGATTTACGGATACCGGCTTTCCGGAAGAACTCGCGGTCGCGGCAGGTTTCGTTCCCATCCTCGTGCGCGGTGCGGTGGAAGAACGGCGGCTGGAATACGGAGAGCATTTTGACCTGCGTATGCAATGGACCGTGCAGGACGTTTTGGACAGTATTTTGCGCGGTGAATACAACTTCATCGACGTGCTGTGCGTGACGGGCGGTGACCTTTGGTTCGGATACGTTCAGGGTATCGTTGAGGGTGAACGGCTGCTCAACGATCGCGGTGATTTGCCGCGAACGTATTACCTCGACAGAACGCGTGATACGACCCCCAGGCACCGCAACTATTATCGCGATCGACTTCGAGAATTCCGCGCGTTCCTCGAGGAGGCGACGGCGGCGCGTATCACCGGCGATGCGATCGCAAAGGCATGCGTGGCGTCAAATCGCTGCAGGCGCTTGTTGGCCGACATCAGCGCACTCCAGTGCGCTGATGTTCCGACCGTGACGGGTCGTGAAGCCTTGCTTGCCGGCGTGGCGTCGATGACCCTCGACAAGAACACTTTTGCCGACCTCGCGACGGCTTTCGTGGCTGAACGTTCGGAGCGAACCGGTTCGCCTGCGGGGGGCGGATCCCGTGGCAAGCGCCCCCGGATATTCCTGTCGGGCACCAGTAACGTCTACCTGGACATATACGATCCGATCGAACGGGCCGGCGGCCATGTGGTCGGCACCGATTATGCTGTGGGTCGCAACTACTCCGGACCTCTGATAGCGAACGAGGGCGACCCCGTGGACGCGATTGTGGAACGCTATGCGGCCAAGCCGCTTGACTCATGGATGCTCGGTATGGACAGGCGCGTCGAAAGGCGCCTGGACCTGGTGAAGCAGACCCGGGCAGAAGCTGTGATCACCTTGCACTATCGGAACGATCAAATCACAGCATGGGAACATCCGGATACTGTAGCTGCGCTCGATGAAATGGGCGTTCCCCATCTTACGCTTTGGGACCTCGACAATGGCGCCTGGAGTGGGGACGCGTTGCCCGAGGAGGTCCGCGTGTTCATTTCGGGGGTCACTCGCGCGATGTAGTGCCATTCGACGCGATGGATCGATTGCCCAGGCGAGGATGGCATTCGAGGCAGACTCAGGTATCGGAGTCGTGAGTGGCGCGGCCGTGGTCGCCGCACTGGAGGGCGCGCTTCTATTGACCGTCCGCGAGGCCACTTATAGGGTCCGCCGCACTCCGCAAGCGGGCGGCGCGAGCGCGTAGCTCAGTTGGTAGAGCAGCTGACTTTTAATCAGCAGGTCTCGGGTTCGAGCCCCGACGCGCTCACCAGATAAATCAATGAGCTATTTGGATTCTGCAAAAGGAGCGGCGCGGCTTCAATTCAGCGGTCGCGGATGCGGTGGGCGAAATCGTGTCCCGGGGATTTGCCGGTGGCTTTTGCTGCCGCCGCCGCGCGATGACCGCCCAGGCAAGCCGCAATAAATCCGCCGGTTCAGTCTTCCGAGCTTGGCGGCCCCGCGATTTCTTCAGCGTTCAGCGCGTCGCGGAGTGCGGCCACGTAACGCGACTTGTTGCGTTGGAAACGCTGGATCGGACCGGCGAGGGCAACGCCGAACGCTTCTCCTTCGACTTCGTGGATGACGGCAAGGCCGGTCACGTCGACGACGTTCTCGCCGCGTGTCATGAAATAGCCGCGTCGGCGACCGGCGGCGATGTCGGCCTTCAGGGCCTGGGGGTCGACGATGGTTGAGCTGTTCACGCGGCGGAGCGGAGTCCGGAGGAAGCGATCAAACTCCGCCGGCGGCATGGCGGCGAGCATCGCCTTGCCTATGGCGCTGGAATGGAGCGGTTTGCGATCGCCGGCGTGGGCGGCATAGCGGATCGTCTCCAGTCCTTCGATGACATCGAGATAGATGATCTGATTGCCGCTGCGCTTGCCGAGGATGACCGTCTCGCGCGTCACGTCGCGCAGGTGCTTCAGGACGTGAGCGAACTTCTCGAGGATCGGGTCGTGGTCGGCGACCGCGGTCGCGATGTCCAGGAGCCGACGCGTCGGGTAGCAGCGGCGGCCGTTGTTGAGAACGTACAGATAACCGAGCGACTGAAGCGTCCGGATCAGGGCGTGACAGCTACTGACCGGCGCGTGGATTCGCCCGGCGATCTCGGTGAGAGTGAGCGGGGTCTTGGCCTGCGCGAACGCGTCGAACAGATCGAGGGTCCGGCCCGCCATCTTTACACGCTCGGTTGCGTTGGTCTCGCGGGCCGCGGCCCGGGCGCGTGGCCGCGCGGCACCGGCTTGTTTCCTCGGTAACGGGCTCAATTGTCCGGTCATGGTCGGCTGGCGGCGTCCTCGGGAACCTCGAGATTCACCAATTGGGCATGTTGCTGCCCGCCGAACACGTCTGGATCGTCGGCGTTGCCGGAGACGGTGTAGCGGGGGACAGTCACCTTTATGGCGTTCGCGGGATCATAGTGAAAGATTCGAACCTGGTTCTGGCTAAGCTTGAACATGGTGGCGAAAAGGTTTGCGTCGAGAATGCCGGCGTCGCGCACCACCCGATAGGCGCGCTCCGATTCGAATATGATGTCGATGGTCAGGTTGAACGGACCGGCGTTCTTGCTGCGCACCATGCGGGCGACGTCGCGGAGGCGAACCATGGCCTAAAGGTCCTCGTAGGTGATGCTGAAGGGCTCCAACGGATCGTCCAGCTCCACGACGTGATTGAGTTTGAATTCATAAGCCGGGCCACGGTCGATGACATGCGGGGAGTAGGGGATGGCGAGCCCGGATATCAGGCCGTGCCATTCAGGCACCGGATGGTGGAGGGCCATGTGGCCGGCGCTTGCGGCCATGGTGTGCGCCATTTCCTGATCGGCGCACAGAAAATCGAGGAGGATGCAGACCTCATGACCGATGCGCGCCGGCTCCGGCTCCCGATCGCCGAGCACGCCATCGCGACCGTAGACACGCAGGTTCATCACATACTCCGCCAGCCATCGGCCGACCGAAGATGCTGTCGATCCGATCCACGATACGGTTGCGCATGCCAGTGATCCAGGGATCAAGCTGGTCAAGGATCACCGGGTCGCGCACGGCGCCGAGGACGAGCGACTGGTAGCCGACCTTCTTGGCGCCTTCAAGTTTGACGGTGTAGGGCAGGTGATGGAACTCGCTGCCGCGCACACGCACGCGGCGGTCGTCGACCGCCTCGTATTTGGCGCTCCGCGTATCGAGGACACCTCCGGGCTCGTAGAGAAGGAAAGGATCGCCGTTCTCGTACAGGGTATGGGCGGCGACGCTCAGCGGCGTACAGCGCATGTCGGGATTGGCCGGCTCGACGACGAAGCCATCCTCGCCAATCGTGCAGAGCATGCCGTCAGGGGTGAAGCGGTTGACAGCGGCGGCGGCGCCGCACTCGAGTATCTTAGCGGCGTGCCATACCGGTCCCGGCGAGAATCCGTGGGTGACCGGCACGGCCGAGAAGATCGACGTATCGCTCGATCGGCCGGCGAGCACGACCTCGGCGCCGCCGTCGAGCGCCGCCTGAAACGGCTCGACTCCCATCATGCAGACGATGTGGTCGCAGGAGTCGATCAGCGCTTCGTCGATGTCGGGGGCGGAATCGAGGGCGCGCACCCGGCCCGCGCGATATTTGTCCCTGATGAAGGCTCGGTCGGGCTCGGCGTCGATCAGGGCTGTCTTGAAGTGGAGGCCCTCGTCCCGGGTGATTTCTCTGACGATATCGGCGGTCCATTCGAGGTTGATACGGCCGCCGGCGCCGCCGCAGCTGCCGACGAGCAGCGGGATGCCGGCCCCCCTCGCGGCCTTGATCAGAATGGCAAGATCGCGCTTGCACGCCTGCCGCGCGAACATGGGTTTGCCCGCGCCCAGGAGGTATGGGCCGTCGTCGGTCGAGCCGCCATCGGACCCGATGAACGCGGGACCTGCGGCGAGCGCGCGCTTGAGCGAATCGACCTGAAAGCCGGAGCCGATCATTCCCGTCGGCGCCACGTAGACCATCTGTTTCATTGGCGTGCCATCAAGAGGTTGTGACGCTGATCCCGCCGCACGACGAAGTCGGGGGGAACGAGCACCGTGGTATCGAACTCGCGAATAACGATCGGGCCGGGCTCGGGATTGGCGCCAATCGTGTCGCGCGCGAGGATGCGCGCCGTCGCCCATCCGCCGTCGCCCAGGTAAATGCGGCCGGATGCGGCGGTGACCGCCGCCGCGCTTTCGAAGTGAAGGGCTGCGGGGACGCGCGGCTTGTCGGTGACGCCCACCGCCATGAGATGAACCGTCACCAGCTCGATCATGCCATCGGAGCCGCGATGCCCATAGGTGCGTTCGTGAGCGTCTTCGAAGGCAGCGGCGAGGGCGTCGAGGTTGTCCCGGTCGATGGGGCCGGCCGGCCACGGCAGCGACAATTCGTTGGTCTGACTGCGGTACCGCAAATCGCCGAAGCGCGACAAGCGCACTTTGTCCCCACTGTATCCCTCGCGGGCAAGGGCGGCGCGGGCCTGCTCCTCGAGTGCGGCGAAGGCCGCCTCGGCCGCCGCCGGCGTAACCTCGCTGACGAGACCGAGGAGGGTGGCGGTGAAATGATGTTCCAAATCGGCATAAAGGAGGCCGAAGGCGGAAAAGATTCCCGCCGCGGGTGGAATCACGACGCGCGGAAGCTCCAGTTCGCGCGCGACGGCTGCGGCGAACAGGCCGCCGTTGCCGCCGAAGGCGATCAGTTCGAAATCGCGAGGATCCTTGCCGCGCTCGGTCGAGACGGAGCGGATTGCTCGCGTCATGTTGGATATGGCGATTCGAAAGACCCCGTAAGCAAGTTCAGTGAGGTCCATGCCGAGGTCGGCCGCGACGCGCCCGAGCGCTCGCTCGGCCGGCTCCTGGCGCAATGGAATCTCCCCGCCGGCGAGCCCGTCGGTACTGAGATAGCCGAGGAGCAGGCAGGCATCGGCGAGCGTCGGTTCGGTGCCGCCGCGGTCGTAACAAGCCGGGCCGGGATCGGCGCCGGCGCTTCGGGGGCCGACGCGCAGCGCGCCGCCGGCGTCAACCGAAACGATGCTGCCGCCGCCGGCGCCGATCTCCGAGATATCCAAGGTCGGTGCGCGCACGACATAACCGCCGCCGCTGGCGAGGCGACTGGCGCGCGTGAAGGTTGAGCCGACCTCGTATTCCTTCGAATAGGACACGTTGCCCGCCTCGACGAGGCTCGCCTTGGCGGTCGTGCCGCCGATGTCGAGAGTAACGGCATTGGTGATGCCGATCTCGCGGGCGAGCTTGTGGGAGGCGACGACTCCGGCGGCCGGGCCCGAACTCGATAATGTGGACGGGTGCCTCCGCCGCGAGCTCCGCCGCCATCGCCCCGCCGTTTGATTGCATCAGGAGGAGCGGCACCGGGAATCCCAGCCGTTTGAGGCCGCGATCGAGGGCGGCGATGTACTGCTTCACCACCGGCATCACGTAGGCGTTGATGACGGTGGTGCTTGTTCGCTCGTATTCGCGCATCTCCGGCAAAATGTCGGAAGACAAGGTCACATGGACGTCCGTTGCCTCAGCCGCGATGATGTCTTTGATCGCGCGTTCGTGCGCCGGATTGGCATATGCGTTGATGAGGCAGACCGCGATCGATTTGACGCCGCGCTGTTGGAGGTCGGCGAGCGCGGCGCGGACGGAGGCGACGTCGAGCGGGGTGAGGATCGCGCCGCGATGATCGATGCGCTCCACGACCTCGCGTCTGAGGTGACGCTCGACCAGCGGCGTCGGCTTTTGCCACGTGAGATCGTAGTGGCTCGGTACGCGTATGCGCCGCAATTCAAGGACGTCACGGAACCCTTGCGTGGTGATGAGCCCGGTGGCGGCGCCGCGGCGTTCGATAATGGCGTTGGTCGCCACCGTCGTGCCATGGACGACACCGACGTTGTCGGCCGGACGACGCCGGGTGCGCGCCAAATGCTGGTCGAGGATCGTCAGGATGCCGGTCTCATAAGACTGCGAGGTCGACAGGCCCTTGGCAGTCTGCACCGTGCCGTCGTCGGCAATGAGCACGACGTCGGTGAACGTGCCGCCGATGTCGACGCCGATGACAAACGTCATTTTCGCCTATCTCTTTGAATTCAGCGCGGATGCCACGTTAGACAGATCGTCCCGGCGTCTCAAGCCGTTTCGGATAGTTGAAATTGCATTCCGGTTGGGGAAATCTGCCTGGATGTCACAGCCAAGCGAACTCCAGGGTCTGTCGGCCGGCGCGGAGGCGCCGTCCCACCTCGACCCCATTACCGCCACCGTCGTGGAACATGGACTGGCAAGCGTCACCGACGAGATGGCCAATGTGGTGGTCTCGACCGCCTACTCGCCACTCGTCCGGGACTTGCTCGATTTCACGGTGGCGCTATGCGCGCCCAGCGGTGAGATGGCCGTGCAGGGCCTCGGCATGGCCATCCATCTCGGGGCCCTGCCGATGGCGATCGGCACGCTGGTCGGACGCTTCGGCAACGATATGCGCCCGGGCGACGCGTTTATCCTCAACGACGCCTACGAAGGCGGAATGCATCTGCCGAACGTGGTGGTGTTGACGCCCGCTTTCCTCGACGACAGGCTTCTCGGCTACGCGGTCACGATGATCCACCATACCGACGTCGGCGGACATGTGCCGGGCAGCGTGCCGGTCAACAGCCGCGACATCTTCGGCGAGGGGCTTCGCATCCCCGGAATGTTGCTGGAGCGCGGCGGCAAGCGCGATTCGACGCTGCTTTTGCTGATCGAGAAGAATACGCGCCTGCCGCGCGACTTCTTTGGCGATCTGGAGGCCCAACTGTCGGCCTGTCGAACGGCAGAGCGGCGGTTGGCGGTACTTGCCCGCCGCTACGGCGCCGACGTCGTCCGAACTGCCATGGTCGAGCGCATGGACCGCAGCGAGCGGATGGTGCGGGCCGAAATCGCGGCGATGCCCGACGGAACGTACCGCTTCGAGGACACGCTCGACAACGACGGCATGAACGGCCCGCCACAGAGGCTGGCTGTTGCCCTGACCATCGACGGCGACACGATGACCGCCGATTTCACCGGTACCGCGCCGCAGGTGCCGACGGCAATCAACTCGCCGCTCGCCTATTCGCGCTCGGCGTTCATCCTCGCTGTTCGCTCGATCCTGTCGCCGGACATCCCGAACACCGCCGGCATCTTCCGTCCGCTCAAAATGATTGCGCCCGAAGGGTCGATTGTGAATCCGCGCTTTCCCGGCGCGGTCGGCGCGATGGGCGTCAGCGGGTATCGGCTCGCTGACACCGTCTTCGGGGCGCTCGCGCAAGTGGTGCCAGACCGGGTGCGGGCGGCCAGCGAGGGCGGCACGACGCGCTACACCTTCTCCGCCACGGTCGACGGGAGGCCGGCAATTTTGAGCGAGGCCCTGGTCGGGGCCTGGGGTGGCCATGCGCGGTTCGACGGCATCGACGGGGTGGCAAATATCGCGGCGAACATGTCCAATTCGCCCGTCGAGATGGTGGAGAGCAGCTATCCGGTCATGGTCGAGGAATATGGCTACCAGGCCAACTCGGAAGGCGCCGGCGAGCACCGCGGCGGCCTCGGCGTCCGCCGACGGGTTCGCATCCTCGCGCCGGACGGCGGGGTCCTGCAGGTGCGCTCCGGGCGAGCAACGCAACCGCCGTGGGGGCTGTTCGGCGGCCAGCCGGGCACGCCTTGCCAGAATGTCCTCGACCCCGGCACGCCGCGCGAACACAAGATGCGGGGCCTCGAGACGATGCATGTGCCGGGCGGGACGGTCTTTCTCCACGTCACCCCCGGTGCCGGCGGATACGGTCCGCCCGAACGGCGCGACCCGCAGTTGGTGGCACGGGACGTTCGGGACGAAAAAGTCTCGGTGGCGCGGGCGCGAGACATCTACAAAGTGGCGGTCGACGCCGACGGAATCCTCGACGAAGCCGAAACGGCACGTCTGCGCACGGAAGGCTCTACAGTCAGCCGCGGCTCGCCGTCAGGATAAGACGTCCGTACGGATCGACGTCGACGCCAAACGCCGGCGGAACGACGACGGTCGAATTGGGCTGCTCGATGATTGCCGGCCCCTGGATGCGATTGCCGGCCCGCAGACGTTCCCGTTCGTAGATCGGGCACTCGATCATGGCGGCTGCTTCGCCAAAATGGACTTGGCGCACCGCCTTGCGTGCCGCTCCGGGGTCAGGTCCGCCCGCCGGCACTTTGGCGGGCGCTCCACGCTCGGTCCGTCCGATCGCGGCGACACGAAAATTGACGGCTTGAACGTCCTCGGAGGGATCGGAGTACCCATAAAGCCGCTCGTGGGCCTCGTGAAACGCCTGTCGGGCAGCCGCGATCCAGCCCTTGTCTATCTCGCCGGCCGGAACCGTGACGTTGATCTCGTGGTTCTGCAGCGGGTAGCGCATGTCGGCGCTGCGTATGAGCTGACGCCGATCGGGCGGAATACGTTCCTGATCGAGCCAGGCGTCGGCTTCCACTTCGAGCTGGCGAAGCCGCTCGCTGATTTCCTCCGCGGCGGCCGCGGCGATCGGGCGGCGGACCGTGCGGCTGAAATCGGCCCGTAGATCCGCCCACAGCAAGCCAAGCGCGGAGAAGAGGCCCGGAGCCTCGGGAACGATGACCTTGGGGATGCCGAGTTCGGCGGCGAGCTCGGCGGCGTGAAGGGGTCCCGCACCTCCGAAGGCGACAAGGACGAACTGGCGCGGGTCGAGACCGCGGGACACCGAAACCACCCTCAGGATGCGGAGCATGTGCGCGTTGGCAACGGTGATGATGCCGGCAGCGGCCTCTGTGACCGACATATGGAGCGGGGCGGCAATGCGTTCCGCGATCGCGGCTTCGGCCCGCGCGCGATCGAGCGAAGCCTCGCCGCCGACGAAATAAGCCGGGTTGAGCCGACCAAGGACGAGGTTGGCATCGGTAATCGTGGGCTCGGTGCCGCCCCGGCCATAGCATACCGGCCCCGGGTCCGCGCCGGCGCTGTGCGGTCCGACCTTGAGGAGCCCGAGCGTGTCGACCGAAGCAATCGATCCGCCGCCGGCGCTGCACTCCGTGAGGTCGATCATCGGCGCCTTCACAGGATAGCCGGTGAAGCGCACGGCCAGAGACTGATGAAGGCCGGCGCCGATCTCGTATTCGGTGGTGGTGCGATAGCTGCCGTTCTCGATCAGGCTCGCCTTGGCGGTGGTGCCGCCCATGTCGAACGAGATGACGTTCGGCTCGCCGAGTTCGGCGGCGAGCTTGGCGACCGCGATCACGCCCGCCGCCGGGCCGGACTCGACGATCGCATGCGGTCGTTCGCGCCCGGATTCCGCCGACATTACGCCGCCGGCCGAGTTCATGATCAACAGCTTTTCGGAAGCGTGGCCGAGGCGGTCCAGTTCGCTGACGAGCCGACGCGTGTAGCCGGCAAAGATCGGCTTGAGGTAGCCGACAAGGACGGCGGTACTGGTGCGCTCGAATTCGCGAAATTCGGGGATCACGTCGGACGAGGCGACAATCTCGACGCCGGGAAGTGCAGCCGACAGATGATCGCGGATGCGCCGCTCGTGGTCGGGGTTGAGGTAGGAAAACAGGAGCGAGACGACGACCGACTCGGCCGCGGACTCGCGCAAACGGTCAGTGAGAGCGCCGAGGTCGTCGTCGTCGAGCGGCACGATCGGCTCGCCGTTGGCGTTCATGCGCTCATGCACTTCGAAGCACAGGCGCCGCGGGACCAAAGGCTTCGCCTTCTCGGCCTTAAGGTCGTAGAGACTGGGGCGACGCTGGCGCGCAATCTCGAGGATGTCGCGGAACCCTTCGGTCACGACCAGAGCGGTGCGGGCGCCTTTCCCTTCCAGCACCGTATTGGTGGCGACCGTGGTCGCGTGGAGGATGCGGCTGATGCGGTCGGCGGGCAGGCCGGCCATCGCCCGTTCGAGACCCCTGACGAAACACCGCTCCAACTCGGTCGGGGTCGTGTCGACCTTGTGCTTGGCACGGATTCCGCCCTCCGGGCCCATCAGGACGACGTCGGTGAACGTCCCGCCGATGTCGATACCCACCGTGAGGCGGTCGTCGCTCGTGACCGGCGCGTTCACAGCTTCGCCGCCAAATCGATGGCTTCGTCCACCAGCGTGCCCGGATAGTCGCGCCGGGCAGCCGTCTCGGTGACCTTGCCGTCGGCAAGATCGACGGCGAGCCGCTCCGCGCTTCGCCGCCGCGGCGGACCGAAGCCGCCACCGCCTGCCGCCTGAACGCGCAGCACCTCACCTTTTGCGAATGCGAAGGGACCGCCCTTGCTCGGCAGTGGTGCCTCGCGATCGGTCCCGGGATTGCGGCGATGCAGCCCGAGCGCACCTTCCTTTCCGCCTTCCATCGGCCAGGGATGAAACCGGTGCCGGTCGGCGTGGGCGATAAAGCCGGTATCGGCAAGCATGCGGTAGTCTTTGCGCGTCCCCATACCGCCCCTGAACTCGCCGGCCCCACCGCTGTCCGGGACGATCTGGTAGCGCTCGACCATAAGGGGGTACTCGCTTTCCAGAATCTCGGCGGGCAGGTTGGGGATATTGTTGGTGTTGATCTGCACGGCATCCATGCCATCGTGGCCGTCACGGCCCCCCATGCCGCCGGCACAGCCGTCGATGCATATGAAAGACCGGTCGCGGCCGGGGTCAAAACCGTGAATGTTCACGGACGTGGTGCCGTGGCCGCACGCGGTCACCCGGTCAGGCGCGATCTGCCCGATGGCGCCCAGCAACAGGTCGGCCAGGCGCTGACAGGTAGTGCCGCGACCACCGACGGCTGCCGGGGGCAACGGATTGAGAATTGAGCCTTCCGGCGCGATGAGATTGACGACCCGCTCGAATGCGGCGTTCGACCACAGATCGGGATCGAGCGTTGCCTTGAGTGCAAACGCGACCGTTGCGAACAACGCCTCGTATACGACGTTGACGCCGCCCACGCGCTGCGCACTCGACCCGGTGAAATCGAACACCATGCCGGGTTCGGGACTGTGGGTGACCGTCAGCCTGACCTTCAGGGGGACCGGCTCGTCGGTGTGCGAGTTGTCGTCAAGCTGATCCGCGAAGGTCCAGCTCCCTTCCGGAAGGCCACGTATCCGCTCGCGGATGACGCGCTCGTTGTAATCGAGGACGCCATCGATCAGTTCGCGGAAGCGGGCGATCCCGTGGCTGGTGCAGATCTCCTGAAGCCGCTTGATGCCGATCTGGTTGGTCGCCACTTGCGCGCGGAGATCGGCCGGCCGGTCCTCGGCGAAGCGCATATTGAGCAGGATGAATGACAAGAGGTGTTCGTCGAGGCGGCCCTCCCGATAGATCGCCATCGGCGGAATACGGAGCCCCTCCTGGTAAATCTCGGTGCAGCCTTCCGTCATCGCTGCCCCCGGTTTCATGCCGCCCACGTCCGGCCAGTGACCCATGTTTGCGACGAAGCCGACGAGCGTGCCCTCGTGGAAAACAGGGGAGGCGACGGTGACGTCGGCAAGATGGGTACCGCCGCCGTTGTACGCGTCGTTGGCAAGAAAGGCGTCGCCCGGACGCAGGGTCGCCGCCGGATAGCGCTTCAGGATGTGGCGAACGGCGCTGAGCATGGCCCCGAGGTGCATGGGGATGTGCTCGGCCTGCGCGATCAATCTCCCCTCGGCGTCGAAAATCGCAGTCGACGCGTCCTGGCGCTCCTTGATGTTTGTCGAATAAGCAGTGCGAATGAGGAGCGCACCCATTTCCTCAGCGATCGACAACAGCGCGTTCGAGAAGACCTCGAGGGCGATCGGATCGGCGAGCTGAAGAGCCCCGGTGCCGTGAGCGGTCGCAGACGATCGCGTCGATTTCGGTGACGCTGCGGCTGCTCGTCGATTCTCCACCGTCCCTCAACCTCGTATTGCGCCGATGCCGGCCGATTTTGTTCGTCGCAGGATTGACATCTTTTTCTGACGGCGCAAGGATTTTCATGGTGGAGGAAAATCGTGGACGCCATAATGGGCGTCCGGACCGCCAAAACAACAGCGGGTGCGGACCATGGGTCACCCCGCCAGAGAGGGAAGATGGCGGACGCGCTACTGCCAAAGTCAGCACACGCGCTGGATGGCAACATCCGCCTCGACGAGCGCGAACGCTGGATCTCGTTTCGCGGCAACGAGGTTGCGATTTCGCATCCGCAATCCGAGCATGGTCGGCGGGTTGTTGTTCGCGACGACACGTTGCGCTCCGGCAGCAACACGCCCGGGGTTTACGCCGGACGAGACAAGAAGCTGCGCATCGCCGCGGCGCTGGAAGAGATGGGCGTGGTCGAGGCAGAGGTCGGCTACGGGTCGCTGCCGGACGACCGCTCGTTTGCCGAGGAGCTGAGAAAGCGGGGCACGCCCATGACGCTCGGCATGCACGCGCGATCGTGGCTGGAGAATTGGCGCGAGGACGTAGACGGGATCGCCGACAGCGGGGGGCAGCTGGTTAACTTCGTCGGGATGCAAAGTGCTCCGCTGGTCGAAGCGCTGCATCCGCACCTGCGTGGCGAGGCGTTCCTCGCGCGCATGGAGGCGTGCATCTCCTACGCCAAGGAACGCGGCCTCAAGGCAGCATTTGGTACCGATCATTCGGTGCTGGAGGCACTGCCTGAGACAATTCGCCGGGCCGTCGCAGCGGGGCTCGATCGCTGGGTCGTCTACGATACGCGTGGCTGGTTCCTGCCACAGACGATGGCGATGCTCGTGCGGCTTGCCCGGGCGGCCAGTGACGACAAGATCGAAATCACCGTGCATGCGCACGATGATTTCGGGCTCGCCACCATCAACAGCCTGGAAGGAATCCGCGCCGGCGCCCTCGGCTGCGACGTTTGCATCAACCGGACGGGCCACCGCTGCGGCAACGCGGCCTTCGAGCAGGTCGCGCTCGCACTGGAGTATTTCTACGGCCTCGACACCGGTATCGACCTCTCGAAGATCACGGCGGTAAGCCGCATGGTGTCCGAGCTCTACGAAGTGCCGGTGCCGGAGAACGCTCCGATCGTGGGCCACAACATGTTCAGTTACGGCGGTTTGCACATTACCGGAATCCTCCGCGGCGATTGGTACATGTGGGAGAACGTGCGCGCCGAGACCGTAGGCAGCGGACGACACATGATTTACGGCCCAACGGCGCTCCAGCGCGGCGACGATACGCCGCTCGACAACAGGGTGCGCAAGTCGACCGGCCGCTCGGCGAGTGAAGTCCAAATGGACCGAATCGTGTCGTCCCTGAAGGCGATCATCGAGGAAAAGAAGTTCGCGACCGACGACGAAGTCGAGCGGATTATCACCCGGGTCATGGGTTGAGGACGGCACGATGGCAGACCATCGGCTTGTCACGGAACCGCCGGTCTCTGTGGCGTGGCCGCGAATCCTGTCGCCGCACGGAATGGTTTCCGCTCGCGGGCTGGCCACGGCCGCACTGATGGCCGTCGTCCTGTGGCTGGTGCTTTATCCGACCGGCTGGATGGTGTGGGGCGCCTTTCACCATGGCGCGCCGGGCGCGTCGGGTTCGTGGACGCTGGAGAATTTTGGCGCGGTGTTCTTGAGCCGGGCCTATTGGGCCCTTGTCGCGCGTTCGCTCGGTGTCGGCGTCGGCATTACCGTCGTGGCGACCGCGATCGGCGTCCCGCTGGCCTGGCTGAACGTGAAGACGGACATGCCGGCCAAGCCCGTGGTCGAATTGTTCGCCGTCCTGCCCTTCTTCACCAGCACCTTCATTGGCGCCCTTGCCTGGATCTTCCTCGGCAACCCGACAAACGGGCTCATCAAGCTTTGGCTGGGAATTCCGATCAACGTTTACTCGGTGCCCGGGATCATCGGGGTCACCGGCGTCTACATGGCGCCGTACATGTACCTCTTCACCTCGGCAGCCCTCCGCAACATGGACACCTCTTTCGAGGAAGCGTCGTTCACCTGCCGTGCCGGGCTTTTTCGGACGCTGACCCGGGTGACTTTCCCGCTGATCCTGCCCGCGCTGCTCGCCGGGATGACCCTGGTTCTGGTGATCTCGATGGGCATATTCGGCGTCGCGGCGATCCTGGGCTTTCCGACACAGATCAACCTTCTTGCGACCGAGATCTATGTACGGGCGGCATTGATCCCCGTCGACTATGGTGCCGCCACGGTCGCCGGCCTGACGCTGGTTGCGATTACGGCGGTTCTGGTGGTGCTGCAGCGCGTTCTTCTCCGCAACCGCTCCTATGCATTGGTCAGCGGCCGCGGATTCCGGGTCAAGGCATATGCGCTTGGGAAGTGGAAAATCCTGGCGCTCGGGGCGGCCGCTCTCTACGCCCTGCTGGCGGTCATTCTGCCGACGCTGGTGCTGGTCAAGTCGAGCCTGCAAAGATTTCCGACGCCAAAGTTCGAGCGCTGGACGCTGGAGAACTGGACCGCCTTCTTCCAGAAGCCCGACCTGTGGCAGACGCTGCTGCGCTCGCTCTACCTGTCGGTGTTCGGCGCCACGCTCTGCGTCGTGCTGACCGTGCTCATCGCGTACCTCATCCACCGCACCCGGACGCCGGGGAGGCGGTTGCTGCAGCAGGTTGCCATCCTGCCGATCGGTATCCCCGGCATCGTCATGGGGCTGGCGATGATCTGGGCATACATCACCTGGCCGATCTGGGGCACGCTGTGGCTGGTGCTGATCGCCTACCTGACGCTGTTCATGCCCTACGGCGTCCAGGCGCTCGGCTCGACGATCATCCAGATCCATCCCGAGCTTGAGGAATCGAGCCGCGTACATCGGGCTTCCTGGATACGTACCTTTGGAAAGATCGTCCTGCCGCTGATGCGACCGAGCATCTATTCGACGTGGATACTGTTGTTCGTGATCTTCGTTCGCGAGATCAGCGCGGCGGTCCTGCTCACCAATTACAACAACCGGCTTTTCCCGGTGGTGATCTTCGAGCAGTGGACTGAGGGTTACCTCAACGTCATGGCTGCGGGCGCCTTGCTTTTGAGCCTCATCATGGTCGCGGTGATTGCGCTCTTCAAATGGGGATTCAAAGTCGATGTCGTACCGCGCTACCGCTAGCGGCGTTGGGTTAGCATGATCGCCCTCTCGGTCGACCACCTCGCGAAAGATTTCGGGGCCGTTCGGGCGGTCGACGACCTGTCGCTGTCGGTCGACGAAGGCGAGATGCTCGTCCTGGTTGGGCCGAGCGGATGCGGCAAGACGACGTGCCTGCGCTGCATCGCAGGGCTGGAAGAGCCGACCGCCGGCACCATCCGTATCGGGAATCGCACCGTGAATGCGCCGAGCGAGGGGCTGTTCGTCGCGCCGGAGCGGCGAGAGATCGGCATGGTCTTTCAGTCCTATGCCATTTGGCCGCACATGACGCTGTTCAACAACGTCGCCTATCCGCTGCGCGCCATCGGCGTGCGGCGGGCCGAGATTCAGGAGCGTGTGGCCCGCGTCCTGAAACTGGTCCAGCTCGACCATCTTGCCGACAGGTATTCCTCCCAGATCAGCGGCGGCCAGCAACAGCGTGTCGCGCTGGCGAGGAGCCTCATCGCCGAGCCCGAGCTCCTGCTTTTTGACGAGCCGCTCAGCAACCTCGATGCCGGCCTGCGGCTGCAGATGCGGATCGAGATCAAGGAATTGCAAAATCGGCTGGGTTTCACGGCGGTCTATGTCACCCACGACCAGACCGAGGCCATGGCGATCGCCGACCGGATCGCCATCATCAGCGGGGGTGTGTTGCAGCAAATCGGGTCGCCACGGGATATCTACGACCGACCCGCCAACGCATTCGTCGCAGGGTTCATGGGTACGACTAACCTCATCGGCGGCGAGGTCGTTGCGAACGGCGCCGACACCGTGACGGTGACGATCGACGGCGGCCAGACGCTGGTGGCGCCATCGGATCCAGCGCTGAAGGTGGGCGAACGGGTGAAAGTTTCGGTGCGGCCGGAGGCGGTCGGTATCCGGCGCGCCGGCGAGGGCGCACAGCGGACAAACAGCTGGCCGGCGCGCGTGACGCTCGCGACGTTCCTCGGAGACCAGGTCGTGTATGTCGCCGAGATGGGACCTCATCGCATCCAGATTCATACGCGCCCGGACCAGATCTTTGAGATAGGCGCGAACGTTGTTCTTGAGGCGGCGGTAGAGCGGTGCGTCGTGCTCGGAGGCTGAACGGCTTGTTCAATCAACCCAAGGGAGGAAGACTGATGACCCGATACGGACTGATGGGAATAGCCGCCGCGCTGATCCTGGCCGGTGGGCCGGCTCTGGCGGCCGACGAAGACCTCGTCAAGGAGGCAAAGGCCGCCGGCGGGCAGATTCTGGTTCAGAGCGCCCTCTTTGAATCGCTCAACAACCGGATGGCGGACGCGTTCAATAAGAAGTACGGGGGCGACGGCCTGACGGTGAAGATCGTGCGCGTCCAGACCGGCCAGCAGGCAGCCCTGTACGACCAGGAACTGCGCGCCGGCAAAGTCTCCGGCGACGTCATGTTCATGGCCGATCCTGGCTTGTTTCTTGGCTTCGATCGCGACAAGAAGGTGACTCCCTACTGCAGCGACAACTACAAGGACTTCAAGCCCGGTTCAGCCGCCGACGATTGCAGTTACTTCACGGCGCTCGCCTATTTCCAGTACATCGGCTACAACACGGACTTGGTCAAAGGGGCGGATATTCCAACCAGCTGGGCCGATCTGCTGGACCCGAAGTGGAAGGGCAAGCTGAGCATCCCCGATCCCAAGGTCGGCGGCGGCAACTACTATTTCGTCTTCACGATCTACAAGGAATTCGGCAAGGACTGGTTCGAGAAAGTCCGCGCCAATGAGCCGATGCTGACCCAGAGCCACGGCACCGCGGAAAACCAGCTTCTCTCGGGTGAACGTCAAGTCGCCGTCGATCTCTCAATTCTGGTCCGACAAGATGGAGATTTCCCGGGGGGCAAGGGCGGCCCGGTTGGAGAATCCTTCCCGTCCGAGGGCGGCGCGCTGATTGCGGCCGACATGGCCATAACCAAAGGCGGGCCGAATCCCGCCGGCGCCAAATTGTTCATGGATTGGGCTTCCAGCCTTGAGGGGCAGAAGGTCATCGCCCAGCAGGGCCATTTCTCCATGCGCAAGGACTTCACGAGCATCGAAGGCACCGACCTTTCCAAGGTGAAATACCAGGTCTGGGATCCTGCCGAGATGGACGCCAAGCGCGACGATTGGACAGCGGAATTGATCAAAATTCTGTCCGGTCAATAGTCGAGGGGAGCGCCCGGCGTGCGTCGCACGCGTCCGCCGGGCGCGCAATGCATATTCACGCACCGCTGCCGGAGGGAACGCGAGGACCATGAAAATCGCGGTTGTTGGCTGCGGCGCCATGGGTTCCGTCTATGCCGGTCTCCTCGCCGCGGCGGGTAACGAGGTATGGGCCGTCGACGTCGACGCTGCGCACATCGCGGCCATCAACGCGAATGGCCTGGAGGTGAGTGGCGCGAGCGGCGAGCGCGTTGTTCGCGTTGCGGCGACGCTCGACGCGAGCGAGGTCGGGCCATGTGATATGGTCGTGATTGCGACCAAGGCCATGCAAGTCGAGGCCGCAGCCAGGTCAGCAGCACCGATGCTCGGCCGGACGACGGTGGTCCTTGCCATCCAGAACGGCCTTGGCAGCGTCGAACGGGTCGCAGCCGTCATGCCTGGTGCTCATGTTGCGGTCGGCGTTGCCGGCGGCTTCGGCGCATCGATCAGGGCACCCGGACGGGTTCATCACAATGGCTGGGAACTGGTGCGATTCGGGGAGCAAGCCGGGCTGCCAAGCCCCGAGCTCCGCGCCGCCGCCGAGGTTTGGTCGGCGGCTGGCTTTCGCGTGCGCGTCTTCGACGACGCCGAAGCGATGGTTTGGGAGAAGCTCATCTGCAACGTCTGCTTCAGCGGGACTTGCGCACTGACGGGACTGACGATCGGCGGGGTGATGGCGACGCCGCCCGCCTGGGACGTGGCGCGGGGCTGCGCGCGTGAGGCCTTCGCCGTCGCCACTGCGCTCGGCATCAACGTCGACTTCGACGATGTTGACGCTCACGTCGCCGCATTCGGGCGAACGATCCCGAACGCCAGACCCTCGATGCTGCTCGACCACCTGGCTGGCCGGCCGGCCGAAATTGATGTGATCAATGGAGCCATCCCGCCACGTGCGGTGCGTCTTCGCATCGCCGCACCGATCAATCGCACGGTCGTCGGGCTGCTGAAGGCAAGAGAGACGCTTTTTCTACAGCGCGACGCCGCTTGATCCCGGCTTCGGCACAAGGAGTTGTTCATGGAACGCGCGACTACTCAGCTACGCCGCCTTATCAAGACGGAAGCATTCACGATGATGCCTTCGGCATATGACCCGCTGGGCGGCAGGCTGGTCCAAGGCACCGGTTTCAAGGTTGTTTACAACGGCGGATTTGTCACCGGCGGAAGCCTGGCGACGACCGAGCCGTTGCTGACGATGGACGAGCAGGTGCGCACCGCAGGGGCGATCGCCGACGCTGTTGACATACCTGTCGTGGCCGATGGCGGCGCCGGATTTGGAGAACCGCTGCATACCATGCGCTCGGTGCGTGAATTCATCCATGCCGGCGTCGCCGGCATCCACATCGAAGATCAGCTCTACCCAAAGCGGGCGCACTATCACAAATACGTCGCCCACACCGTGCCGGTCGACGAGTTTGTCGCCAAGATTCGCTACGCGTGCCGGGAACGCGATCGCGTTGACAAGGACTTCGTCATCATCGCGCGTTCGGATGCCTGTCGCTTCGAGGGGCTGGAGGCAGCGGTGGAGCGCGTCAATGCCGCCGCCGACGAAGGGGCGGACATGGGCTTGGTCTTCCCGCGCAACGACGACGAGATGGCGAGAGCGCCGAAATTGTGCAAGGTGCCGCTGGTCTATGTCCTCAGCCGCGGCAACCGGGACCAGCGCCCGCTACCGAGCACCAAGGTGCTCGCCGAGTTGGGCTATCGCGCCTGCATCGAGGCGGTGACGACGTTGCTCGTGGCATTCAACTTCACGAAGCGCGCTCTGACCGAGCTTGCCCAAACCGGCGACGTGGCGGTTATGTCGGCCGAGGAATGCCGTACCACCCGCCATGCAATCGAGGACCTGATCGGACTGGAAGAGTACTACGAAGTCGAAGAAGAGACGGTCGAGAAGCGGAAGTGGGGCAAGCGCTGAAATCCCGGGCATCATGCCGGCTCCCGGCTCCGACCGCCTCGCATGCCGGATTCGACGGCCGCGCGGGACGAGCGAACACGCGCTAGTACGAACGCGGCATGCCAAGCACATGCTCGGCGAGGTATGAGAGGATAAGGTTGGTCGAGATCGGCGCGACCTGATAGAGGCGGGTTTCTCGGAACTTGCGCTCGATGTCATATTCCTCTGCAAAGCCGAAGCCGCCGTGCGTCTGTATGCAAACGTTGGCGGCTTCGTTGGAAGCGTCAGCGGCCAGCAGCTTCGCCATGTTTGCTTCGGCGCCGCATTCGAGGCCCTGCTCGTAGCGGTTGGCGGCATCCCGCATCATCAGCTCCGCTGCCCGCATGTTGGCGTAGGCGCGGGCGATGGGGAACTGAACACCCTGGTTGCGGCCGATGGGCGCCCCGAACACCACTCTTTCGCTCGCGTACGCGGTCGACTTTGAAATCAGCCATTTGGCGTCGCCGATGCATTCGGCGGCGATCAGGATGCGCTCGGCGTTCATGCCCGAAAGAATGTATCGGAACCCCTTGTTTTCTTCCCCGATCAAATTCTCTACCGGGATGCGAACGTTGTCGAAAAAGACCTCCGTGGTGGCGTGATTCATCATCGTGCGGATGGGTCGGATCGAAAGGCCAGCCTTTTTGGCTTCCTGCATGTCGAGGACGAAAACCGACAGCCCGTCGGTTCGTTTGGCGACCTGGTCTGCCGGCGTTGTGCGCGCCAGGAGCAGCATCAGGTCCGAATACTCAGCACGGCTTGTCCAGATCTTCTGGCCATTGACGATGAAGTGATCGCCATCGCGCGCTGCCGTCGTTCGGAGCGAAGCCGTATCGGTGCCGCTCGTGGGCTCGGTGACGCCGAAGGCCTGCAACCTCAGCGCACCCGACGCAACTCGCGGCAAATACTTCCGCTTTTGCGCCTCGCTGCCGTGCCGGAGCAGCGTTCCCATGACATACATCTGAGCATGGCAGGCGGCGCCGTTGCCGCCGGAGCGGTGAATCTCCTCCAACACGGCCGCCGCGGCGGACAGGCCAAGCCCGCTTCCCCCGTACTCCTCGGGAATCAGGATCGCGAGGTAGCCCGATTCGGTCAGTGCTGTGACGAACTCCTGCGGGTACGCTCTGTCGCGATCTAGCTTGCGCCAATACTCGTCGGGAAAACGCGCGCAGAGTTTCCGGACAGCGTCGCGTATGTCGGCGTGATCGATGTCTTCCATGGGCGCGGGGTAGGGCGATCGTTGCGAGGGTGAAGCCGAATTCGTGGTTTAGAGCGGCCCGATGCCGCGTCAGGCACGCAGCGCGGTCAGGCCGGCTGGTACCATCCGACCGGGGCCAGAGAAGAGAGCGAGGTCACGGACGCGGGTATCGCCCGTCAGGCCAAGGACGGCGTCGATCAGTCTGTCGGCCGCGGCCCGGCCAAGTCCGCCGGACGCCAGGAGGTCGTGTGCCTTGGCTATGAGATCCGCTTCGGAGACGGGATTTTCCGGGTCGCCCTTGCAATGGACACGGCGGGCGTGAAGCAGATGGCCGTCCGCGGTGCGGACGCTGACGGCCGCGCCCCAGGCCTCCGGGTAGGCCCGATCGACCTCCGGCGAGACCGATACGCGAACTTTGGCGCGGGTGTCGGCCAACCGCGAACGCGCTTCCTTTGAGAAAGCCGCTTGGTCGACTTTGCCATCGGCGAGCGCGGCGGCGACAGTATGCTGCAGGGAAAATTTGGCCCCGTAACCGTCGTCCGGCATGGGGCGATCGCAGAGGTCAAGCGCTGCACGGTACGTTGCCACCTCGACCTCGGCAATCCGGCGGCCCGCGATTTCGGCGTGCAGTTCGATGCCGGCGTCGATCGTCGGGTGGGTGTGGCGACAGCAGGGCCATGGCTTGATCGAGGTCCGCCTCAGCTCCCATGGACCGTCGGGCTCGGCCAGCAAGGCTTCAGGCATCGGGTCAGGACAAAGTGCCCTGTAGAATCCTTTCTCGCCCTCCAGGATCGTTGCTGGTCCGGTGAAGCCCTCTTTGGCCAGAAGGGCAGCCAAAACGCCCGAACTCGGCGCCCCGCGCGGTATGCAGGTGCTTGCTCATGGCTCCGGCAGAAAGAAATTCCCATAATCCGCACGCCTGTTGTCCGGCATTGCCAAGCGCCCAGACACACGCCTCGTCGGTGAGATTGATGAGATTGGCGACGGCCATGGCCGAGCCAAAAGGCCCGCAGGTGCTGGTGTTGTGCCAAATCCGGTAATGCTCTTTGCCGACCGACATTCCGACGCGGGTGCATGCCTCATACCCGGCGAGAACCGCCGCCAGGAAAGCGCGCCCTCCGAGGTCGTTTGCATCCGAAACGGCCCATGCGGCCGGAACGACGACGCAGCCCGGATGGGTGACCGAACCACGATGCAGGTCGTCAAGTTCCAGTATGTGCGAGATTCCGCCGACAAAGAACGCCCGTCTGCCCACATCGACCTGGGTCACCGGAGCCACCCGTTGAAGCATCCTTGCCGGTTCGGTCTCAATCGCGCCGAACGCACAGGCCAGTGTGTCCAGCACAAACAGCGCAGCGCTTTGGAGGTCTTCCTCCTCGATCGGCTTGCGACGGATCAGACGGACCAGATCGCTTGTCAGGCTCATATTGCCTCTCCCGAGAGCCGAATTCTCGGCATTCTAGGATGATTTCCTCCGATACGGTAAGCATGCGCCATGGCAAATGACCTTGACCCCGCCGGACGCTGGTAATTGGCCTCCGTCCTCCCATTAGACGGGCTTCTCGTGGTGGCCGTTGAGCAGGCGGTCGCGGCGCCTTTTTGCACCTCGCGCCTGGCCGACGCCGGAGCGCGCGTAATCAAGATTGAGCGTCCGGAGGGCGATTTTGCCCGGTACTACGATCGCGCGGCCAATGGGACCAGTTCATATTTCGCGTGGCTCAACCGGGGCAAGGAATTGGTCGTGCTCGATCTCTCCCGGGAAGCTGACAGAAGGCTTCTGCATGCGATGATCGCCAAGGCCGACGTGTTGGTGCAGAATTTGAAGGTCGGTGCCCTTGCACGCATGGGCTTCCCGGTGAGGGAGTTGCGGCGCGATTATCCGTCGTTGATCTGTTGCTCGATCAGCGGCTACGGGGACAGCGGTCCGATGGCTGACCGCAAAGCGTATGACCTTCTCGTCCAGGCTGACGTCGGACTTGCGTCGGTAACGGGAGGGCCGGACGGACCGTCCCGGGTCGGCATCTCGATTGTCGACATCGCGACGGGTGCTACCGCTCACGCGTCGATTCTCGAAACGCTCATTGCGCGCTCGCGCACGGGCGAGGGCGCCGAAATCAGCATTTCGATGTTCGATGTCATGGCCGATTGGATGACAGTACCGCTGCTCAACGCAGAGGCGGGCAACCCCCCGCGCCGTTTGGGCCTGGCCCATCCATCGATTGCTCCTTACGGAATGTTCATGACTCAGGACGGCAAAGCGCTGTTGATCTCAATCCAGAGCGAGCGCGAGTGGCGCCGTCTGTGTGTCGAGGTCCTGGGTGATGCATCGTTGCCTGATGACCCGCGTTTTTCAACGATGGTTGCCCGCGTCGCAAACCGCGCCCTCACGGACGCCAGAGTAGCTGAAGCGTTTGCTTCTCAAACACGATCAAGTTTGATCGAGCGGCTCACACAAGCCGACATCGCCTTCGCCGAGGTGAACGATCTGGCGGGTCTTGCGGCGCACCCCCACTTGCGGCGCGTAGCGGTCGAATTGGGAAACGCCAGGATCGCCTATCCGGCTCCGGGAGCGCTCTTCGACGGCGAAAGCAGATGGGGAAAAGCGGTGCCGGACCTTGGGGCCCATACGCAATCGGTTCGTGCCGAATTCGAGCCCTGAGCCATGGCGAACGATATTCAGTCGTGGGTAGGACGAGAGCAAGTGGGCCGGGAAACGGTGACCGAGGCCATGGTTGCTCGATTGGGCGCCACGGTCGACGGTTTTTCGCCACCTGGTGACAGCCTCGCGCCGCAAGGCATTCATTTTCTGTTGGCGCCGCCCACGGTGCGTCGATCCGAGATCGGGGTCGACGGACATCCCGTCCTCGGCGATTTCCTGCCGCTGATCGAGGGCGCGCGAAGGATGTGGGCCGGAAGCGCGATCCAGTTTCTGTCACCGATCGAAGTGGGCACGACCGTAGAACGGCGTTCGACCGTTGCCGCCGTCAGCGAAAAGCACGGCAAGAGCGGCCCGCTCGTTTTCGTTGAGGTGGAACACGTTTATCGCGGTTCGGGCAATGACCTCGTGCACGAGCGACAGACCATTGTGTATCGTGCCACGCAAGGTGCGGGCCCGCCACGGCCCGGCGGCGAGTCCGGAGCCTACGCCGGCCACATGGCAACGGAGCGTGCAGACCGACCCCGTGCTGCTCTTCCGCTACTCGGCTCTGACCTTTAACGGTCACCGCATCCACTACGATCAGCCTTACGCGACGGAGATCGAGGGCTACCCTGCCTTGGTCGTGCACGGGCCGTTGATGGCAACGCTGCTTCTGGACCTCTGCGCCGCGGAGCTTGGCTCGAACCGACTGAGGTCGTTTTCCTTTCGTGCGATCTCGCCCGCGTTTTGTGGGGAGACCCTGCTGGTCCGCGCCGAGCCAAACAACGGTGCAGTGGACCTTGAGGTAAGGGCCCCCGGTCGTCGGGTGGTCGAGGCAACCGGTCGGTACTGATCGACGAGAGCGCTCTCGTCGATGACGGCGCCAGCTTGCTGACGGTCGTCACCGGCATATCCGCGCCGATCGCCCCGTCGTTCCGCCGCCGGGAGAGGGGCGGTCGTTGACAGGCCCGATTTCAACATAGAAAATAATCATTCATCGGTGGGAAGAATGAAGCAGGGCGAGATCCTCGTCGATTTGCGCGACCGCGTGCTGTTTTGCGTGATCAACCGGCCGCACAAACGTAACGCTCTCAGCCGGGCGCTTTTGGGAAGTCTGAAGGAGGTATTCGCGGACGCTGCCAAGGATATGAGCTTGATAGCGGCGGTGATCCGCGGGGCCGGCGACAAGAGTTTCGCGGCGGGAGGCGACCTCAACGATCTGAGCTCGGTCAGAACGGAAGAGGAGGCGACGAAGATGGCGCTTGACGCGCGCGATTGCATCGACGCGGTCCGCCGTTTCCCTGTCCCGGTTTTGGCGGCCCTCAACGGTGATGCTCTCGGCGGTGGGGCCGAGCTTGCGGCAGGCTGCGACTTTCGCGTCGCGGCCGCACACGCCCGCATCGGCTTCATACAGGGTCGCCTGGCGATTTCGACCGCGTGGGGAGGTGGACCCGATCTCGTTCGGATCGTCGGCGCGACGCGGGCGCTCTATTTGCTGGCGTCCGCTGATATCGTGGATGCCGAACGCGCGGTGCGGTTGGGGCTCTATGATCGTGTCGCGGAGCTGGGCCGGGATGTCGATGATGCTGTCGAGTCGTTCCTGAACCCGATGCGCAGGCAGACGCCCCAGGTCATGCGCGCATTCAAGGCGGTGGTGAAGGCAAGCGGCGGCGACCGCGACGCGGCCGAGTCCGTCGAGGTAGAACGCTTCGCCGCGTGCTGGGCTCATCCCGACCACTGGGCGGCCCACGGGCGGGTTCTTGTGCGTAAGGGCGATTCATGAGCCCGACCGCCACCAGGTCTCGTGACGCGACTGCGCGCACAGACAAGCGCGAACCGTCGCTGTCTTCTGCCACGCCCTCGGGTATCGAAGTGCCGGTGGTGGTGACCCCGGAAATGGTCAAGACGCAAGACCCGGGTCAGCCGGGCGAATATCCATTCACCCGCGGCATTTTCCCCGACGGCTATCGCGGTCGACTGTGGACCATCCGCCAATATTCAGGCTTTGGCACCGCGGAGGATTCGAACCGCCGTTACCGCTTCCTTCTCGACCGCGGCCAGACGGGGCTGTCGGTAGCGCTGGACCTTCCCACTCAATGCGGTCTCGATCCGGTCGATCCCATGGCGCGACCGGAGATCGGCAAGGTCGGAGTGTCGCTGTCCAATCTTGCCGAGGCCGAGATCCTGTTCGACGGGATCGATCTCACGCAGATATCCACTTCGTTCACCATCAACAGCACTGCCGCGATCGTCTATGCACTTTACCTCGCCGTCGCCGACCGGCGCGGCGTGCCGCGCAGCGCGCTAACGGGGACAATTCAGAACGACATCCTGAAGGAATACGTGGCGCGCGGCACCTGGATATTCCCGGTGCGGCCCTCGATGCGGCTCATCGCCGACTCGATCCTGTTCGCCAACGAGGAAACGCCACGCTTCAATCCCATCAGCGTGGCAGGGGCCCACGTAAGAGACGCCGGCTGCACGGCTGTCGAGGAGATTGCCTACACGCTTGCCAACGGGCTTGCGTATGTCGATGAGTTGGTGAGGCGTGGCGGCAATATCGAAAAGTTCGCCCGGCGCCTGAGCTTCTTTTTTTATGTACACGGAGACTTTTTCGAGGAGATTTGCAAATTTCGCGCCGCGCGACGCCTCTGGGCAAAGCTGCTGCGCGAGCGCTATGCCGTTACCGATCCCAATGCCCTCCGCTTTCGCTTCGGCGTCGTCTGCGGCGGCTCGTCGTTGGTCGCGCCGCAGCCGCATAACAACATCGTGCGAGTGGGTACCGAAACGATGGCGGCGGTGCTCGGCGGCGCCCAGTCGATCTTCACCTGCGCTTTCGACGAAGCGTACCAAATTCCAACCGAACACAGCGCCGAGATCGCGCTGCGAACGCAGCAGATCATAGCCTACGAAACCGGCATCGCGCGGACGGTCGATCCGCTGGGGGGCAGCTATTATGTCGAATGGCTGACCGACCGAATGGAAGAAGAATGCTGTCGGGTGATGGACGAGATCGATGCGTATGGCGGCGTTGTCCGGGCGATCGAGGAAGGCTACTTGCAGGCGCGCATCGCCGAGCGCGGCCTGGAACGCAAGCGTAAGGTCGACATCGGGGACACTGTCGTCGTCGGTCAGAACTTCTTCGCGAACGATGACGCCGACGAAAGGCGCGGCGAAGTCTTTCGTCTCGATCCTGCGGGGAGCGCTCGGGTCATCGAGAAATACGAGAACGTTCTGGCCACACGCGATGCGAGCGAGGTTGATCGGCGGCTAAAGCGGCTGGAAGCGGCGGTCGCCTCCGACGGCGAAAACCTGATGCCGCACCTTGTTTCATGCTGCCTCGCCTATGCAACCGTTGGGGAGATGGTGGCGGCGTTGAAACGCCAGTGGGGTGAATTCGAGGAGCCGGGCCGCTTCTGACGTGGGCAAATCGCCGCGTGTGTGCCAGGCAAGGAAGTACGGCGTATGAGTTTTCGCGGGAAGCGGATCCTGATTGCCAAGCCGGGGCTGGATGGGCACGACATTGGTGCCAAAGTAATTGCGCTTGCACTTCGCGATGCCGGCGCCGACGTAATCTACACCGGGCTGCGCAAGGCGCCCGAATTCATTGCGCGCGTCGCGGTCGAGGAGGATGTCGACGCGCTCGGACTGAGCATATTGTCGGGTAGTCACAAGGAACTCGTCGGACAAACGATCGCCTGTCTCCGCGACTTCAATGGCGCCGACATCAAGGTGTTCGTCGGGGGCACGATACCTGCCGAAGACCACGACTTTCTTCACAGCGCGGGGGTCGCGGCGATATTCACCGCCGACCAGAAACTCGAAGACGTGGTCGCGACAGTCGACCGAGCATTGTCCTGACGTTGGGAACGATCGTGGACCGACCGCTGAAGGGCATCAGAATCATCGAGGTCTGCCAGATGCTGGCAGGGCCCTACTGCGGCATGATCCTCGCTGATCTCGGCGCCGAGGTTATCAAGATCGAGCCGCCGGGAGGCGACATCGCGCGCCACATCGGTCCGCACAGTGTGGGGCCACACAACATTTACTTTGCGAGCCTCAATCGCAACAAGCGCAGCGTAACCCTTGACCTCGCAACCGCCGGCGGAAAGGTCGAACTGGCAAAGTTGGTTTCCGGTTCAAAAGCGCTGATCACCAATTTGCGGCCCCGATCCATCAAGCGGCTCGGTCTCACGTACGAACGGTTGCGGGTATTCAACGAGCAGCTCGTTTGCCTGGCGCTGACCGGCTTCGGGCTCGAAGGACCGTTCTCCGATCGCCCCGCCTACGACTACGTAATTCAGGCGTTGACGGGAGTCATGGCATTGACCGGCGATCCGGGTACGCCGCCAACCAAGACAGGTTACTCCGTCGTCGACAACTCGGCCGGCCTCATGGGGTCGGTGGCAGTTCTGGCCAAGTTGGTGGAGGGCAAAGGCGGCCAGCTCGACGTCTCTCTGTACGATGTCATGCTGTCGCAGCTGAATTACATCGCGGCGGCCTATCTCAACGCCGAGGAGCGTCCGGCACGACAAAAAGACGGAGCTCATCCCTACATCATCCCGGCCCAGGTTTTTCGCGCCCGCGACGGGTATCTGGCGCTCTTCATCACGCGTGACGAGTTGTGGCGCCGGTTCGCGCAGGTCATCGGGCGGCCGGAATGGGCCGATGACGCGGATTTCGCAACGATGAGTGCGCGCGCAGTCAATCGTGACAAGGTCATTCCAGCTATTGCGGAAATCCTGGCTACGGACACCGCCGCGAGTTGGGTTGGCCGGCTGGCCCCGCATGGCATTGTCGTGGCGGGTGTGGAGACGCTCGATTCCGCGCTGGAAAGCGAGCTGGTTCGCGATCGCCACATGATCGCTACCGTGCCAACACCCGATGGTGTCCTGCGCCTCGTCGCCAACCCGGTGCGCGTCGGCGGCTATGACGTCGCCGAATACCGCGCCCCTCCGCTATTGGGCGAGGGCAATCTCGACCTGATTGGACGGGCGCCGACTTGAGCGAACTCGACGTCAACACCCGTCGCCTCGTTAGCCGTCTGCTGTCCGACGCGGCTCGGGATTTGGACGGCCGCGCGCCTCTTCCCGAGGCCGGGAACGCAAGGCGAATTGGGTTGACCGGGCCGCCCGGGGTCGGCAAGAGCACGCTGATCGGGAAGCTCGCGTTGGAGAGAACGCAGGTGCACGGGCCGGTCGCTGTCCTGGCGGTGGACCCGACAAGTTCCGTGTCGGGAGGGTCAATCCTCGGAGACCGGGTCCGCATGGATAGCATCTCGACACGCCCTGACATTTTCATCCGCTCTGTCGCCAGCCGAAGCGCGGTGGACGGGCTGTGCGACAATGCCGAAGTCTTGCTTCGCGTCCTGGATCGCGGGGGCTTCGCTGAAGTGATCCTGGAGACAGTCGGTGTCGGGCAGGCGCAATATCTGGTCAGCGAGTTGGTCGATACGGTCGTCGTGGTGCTTGCTTCGGAATCGGGCGATTCGATTCAGGCCATGAAGGCTGGGCTTATGGAACTCGCCGACGTTTACGTGGTGAACAAAAGTGATCGCCCGGACGCATCGCGAGCCGCCGCTGAAATCCGCGCGGCGCTGGATCGACGGAGCGGCCCCACCAAGGACTGGCGGTCGCCGGTCATCATGACTTCGGCAATGAAGGGCGAGGGTGTCAACGAGCTTTCGACTGCAATAACTGCCCACCAGCAGTGGATCGACCGCAACCGGAGCCGTTCGGCAACCGAACGTCGCCGCACTCGATACCATGTGCAAACCGTTCTTGAACGGCGCCTGCGGACGCTCGTCGCGACGATGGCTCCGGAGGTCTGGGATCGTCCTGCCGATGAGATTTGGGGCCTGGTCAGGGAGCAGCTACCGCGCATGGCCGATTGAATGCACGTCAGGGCGGCACCGCCGTCGCGGAAGTCACTTCGGAACCGCGAGCATCGGTTCGGTGGGTGAAGAGGGGTCGCATGTTTGACAAAAGCATGCGCTTCGACCTTGGTGAAGAGATCGGAGCGCTGCGTGAAATGGTGCGTCGCTGGGCGCTGGAGAAGCTCGCGCCGCGGGCCGCCGAGATCGACCGCGCGAATGACTTCCCGAATGAGCTCTGGCCGGAACTTGGCGCACTCGGGCTTCTCGGCATCACTGCCGATCCGCAGTGGGGTGGTTCGGGCATGAGCTACCTCGCTCATGTCGTCGCGATGGAGGAGATCAGTCGCGCATCGGCCTCGGTCGGGCTTTCGTACGGTGCCTTTTCCAATCTCTGCGTCAACCAGATCAACCGCAACGGAACGTCGGCGCAGAAGGCGAAGTATCTGCCGCCCCTGTGCGCGGGCGCGCGGGTCGGTGCGCTTGCCATGTCGGAGCCGCAGGCCGGCTCGGATGTGATGTCAATGCGCCTGCGGGCCGAAAAGCGCGGAGATCACTACCTGCTCAACGGCAGCAAGGCGTGGATCACCAACGGCCCGGACGCGGACACCTTGGTCGTGTATGCAAAGACAGATCCGGACGCGGACGCCCACGGGATCACTGCATTCATTATCGAAAAAGGCTTTCCCGGCTTCTCCACCGCGCCCAAGCTCGACAAGCTCGGCATGCGCGGTTCCAATACCTGCGAGCTCTTCTTCCGCGACTGCGAGGTGCCGTCGGAGAACATCCTCGGCATGGAAGGCGAGGGCGTGAGGGTCCTGATGTCGGGCCTTGACTACGAACGCGTCGTCCTTTCGGGCGGGCCCCTTGGCATTATGGCGGCTGTCGCTTGACGTGGTCATGCCTTATGTGCACGAGCGCCGGCAATTCGGCCGACCGATCGGGGAGTTCCAACTCATGCAGGCCAAACTCGCCGACATGTACACGACGACGAATGCCTGCCGGTCGTACGTCTACATGGTTGCCGCCGCGGTTGATCGCGGCGAGGTGACCCGCGCCGACGCGGCGGGTTGCATTCTTTACACGGCCGAGAGGGCCACGAGCTTGGCGCTCGACGCGATCCAATGCCTTGGTGGCAACGGCTACGTCAACGACTATGCGGCCGGCCGGCTCCTCCGGGACGCAAAGCTTTACGAGATCGGCGCGGGCACGTCGGAAATCCGGCGCATGCTGATTGGCCGTGAACTGTTCAATCAAACCGGCTGACAAAAAGGCGATGACGCCGATTGGCACATTGGTAGATCGAACGCGCGAGCCGTTCCCCACAAACGACGGCCATAACCGCGCTCTTGTGCAAGAACTCCGCCGGAAAGTGGCTGTCGCTGCACAGGGCGGTGTGGAGGCGTCGCGCCTGCGTCATGTCTCGCGAGGCAAACTCCTGCCGCGCGATCGTGTGCAGCGGCTTCTCGATCCAGGCTCGCCGTTCCTGGAACTCAGCGCCCTCGCGGCCAACGGCATGTATGACGACGAGGCGCCGGGTGCGGGACTGATTACCGGCATCGGCAGGGTCTCAGGCCGCGAGGTCATGATCGTAGCCAACGACGCGACCGTGAAGGGTGGCGCCTATTTCCCGATGACCGTGAAGAAGCACTTGCGCGCTCAGCAGATCGCCCGGGAAAATCGACTGCCGTGCATATACCTCGTCGATAGCGGTGGCGCGAACCTGCCGCATCAGGCGGAGGTATTCCCCGATCGCGAACACTTCGGCCGCATCTTCTTCAACCAGGCAACTATGTCGGCGGAGGGCGTTCCGCAGATTGCCTGCGTCATGGGGAGCTGTACGGCCGGCGGAGCTTATGTGCCGGCGATGTCCGACGAGAGCGTGATCGTGCGCAACCAGGGCACGATCTTCCTTGCCGGGCCGCCGCTTGTGAAGGCGGCGACCGGCGAGGTGGTCTCGGCCGAGGAACTTGGCGGTGCGGAGGTTCATGGCCGTCGCTCGGGCGTTGTCGATCATGTAGCCGAGAACGATGAGCATGCGCTTCTCATTGCGCGCGACATCGTCGCGAGCCTCAACCACCCCAAGAAGGCTGACATCGACCTTGCGTCGCCGCGCCCGCCCAAGCTCGATCCCGCTGACCTTTACGGGATCGTTCCGAAGGATGTACGGGCGCCCTACGAAGTGCGCGAGGTCATCGGCCGGATCGTCGACGGTTCCGAGATGCACGAGTTCAAGCCGCTGTATGGACCTACGCTCGTATGCGGTTTTGCGCGTATCTGGGGCATCCCGGTCGCCATCCTGGCCAACAACGGCGTGCTCTTCTCCGAGAGCGCACTGAAGGGAACCCATTTCATCGAACTTGCCTGTCAACGCCGCGTGCCGCTCCTGTTCCTTCAGAACATCTCCGGATTCATGGTGGGCGCAAAATACGAGGCCGGAGGTATTGCCAAGGATGGCGCCAAGCTGGTGACGGCCGTCGCAACCGCGATCGTTCCCAAGATCACCGTCATTATCGGAGGCAGTTTCGGGGCAGGCAACTACGGCATGTGCGGCCGCGCCTACGATCCGCGCTTCCTCTTCACCTGGCCCAACAGCCGGATCAGCGTGATGGGCGGCGAGCAGGCGGCCGCCGTGCTCGCCACGATCCGTCGAGACGCAATCGAGGCAAAAGGGACGACATGGTCTGCGGACGACGAGGAGGCCTTCAAAGCGCCAATCCGGGCGAGCTATGAGGCGGAGGGTAATCCCTACCACGCCACTGCGCGTCTCTGGGACGACGGCATCATCGATCCCGCTGAGACCCGCGACGTGCTCGGACTCGCTCTTTCGGTTTCCCTCAACGCCCCAATCCCGAACTCGCCCCGCTTTGGCGTGTTCCGCATGTAGGCGGAAGCCGCGGCATGATCGACAGCCTTCTCATCGCCAATCGCGGCGAAATCGCGAGCCGGGTCATTCGGACGGCCCGGCGATTGGGGGTGCGCACCGTTGCCGTCTACTCGGACGCGGATGCCGGCATGCCCTTCGTGCGGCAGGCCAATGAGGCGGTTCTTATTGGCCCTGCACCGGCGGGCGAGAGCTATCTCAACCACGAAAAGATCATCGCCGCAGCGCGCGCGACGCGTACCGACAGCCATCCATCCGGGTTATGGCTTCCTCTCCGAGAACGCCGACTTCGCCGAAGCTGTGGTCGAGGCTGGCCTGGTGTGGATCGGCGCCCCGCCGGCAGCCATCCGCGCCATGGGTCGGAAGGACGCTGCAAAGCGACTGATGCAGGCGGCCGGTGTGCCGGTCATCGCCGGCTACCTCGGGGAAGACCAGTCGGCGGATGGGCTCTTGGCCGTCGCAGACGCCCTCGGCTATCCCTTGCTCGATCAAGGCGGTGGCCGGTGGCGGCGGCAAGGGAATGCGCCGGGTCGAGACGCCGGGCGCGTTTGCCGACGCGCTCGCATCGTGTCGCCGCGAGGCTGCCGCCGCCTTTGGCGATGACCGCGTTCTCATCGAGCACTACGTGCGCGAGGCGCGTCACGTCGAGGTCCAGGTGTTCGGTGACGCTCGCGGCAACGTCGTTCACCTGTTTGAGCGGGACTGCTCGCTGCAGCGCCGCCACCAGAAGGTCATCGAGGAGGCGCCCGCGCCGGGATTGGACCGAGAGGTGCGCGAAGCAATTTGTGCGGCGGCCGTGAAGGCGGCGAAGGCGGTCGGCTATGTCGGTGCCGGGACGGTCGAGTTCCTGTGCGATGTCTCCGACGGTTTTCGGGCCGACCGCATCTGGTTCATGGAGATGAACACGCGCCTTCAAGTCGAGCATCCGGTAACGGAGGCAGTCACCGGAGAGGATCTGGTCGAATGGCAGATCAGGATCGCCTCCGGCGAGCCGTTGCCCAGGATGCAGGACGAGTTGTCGATTTCCGGCTGGGCGATGGAAGCGCGACTCTACGCGGAGAACCCTGCCATTGGTTTCCTTCCCTCTACGGGGGTCCTGCAGCATCTGCGTTTGCCAGAAGGCATTCGAGTCGACACGCGGGGTAGAGGAGGGCTGCGAGGTCACCGAGTACTACGATCCGTTGATCGCGAAACTCATCGTTCAGGCGCCGACCCGACGCGAGGCCGCAGACAAGCTCGCGCAGGGCCTGCCGGGCGGTCGAAGTCTGGCCGGTGAAGACCAATGCGGCGTTCCTCGCACGGATTGCCAGCGACAGCGATTTTGTCGCGGCACGGATCGACACCGGTTTCATCGAGCGCAACGTTGGAGCGTCTGCTACGCGTCAGACCAACCGGACTCGCACTGTTGTACATGCAGCAGCTCATGGACTTCTGCCGGACCGAAGTCGGGGAGAGCCGTGGGCTGACCTCACTGGCTTCCGCGTTCGGCCGCGCCTCGCTCCGCACTATCGCCGTCGATATCGCCGGAGCGACTTCACGCGGTCGCCATCGATTTCGCGGCCCCGCCTCCGGACGTCTCGTTTGCAGCATTCGCCGACGGCACGCGCGTTGTCTTTCACAACGGCGAAGCTTGGCCTTTCGGACGCCGGGCGCGTCCCGCATCGATGGCGCGGCGACGCATCGCCGATGGGGCGATCTTCGCGCCGATGCCGGGACGGGTGGTGGCGGTGGAAGTCACGGAGCGTGAGCGTGTCGCTGGCCGGGCAGAACCTTGCTGGTGCTGGAGGCGATGAAGATGGAGCAGAGGCTGGTCGCGCCTTTCGACGGGGGTTGTCGGCACGCTGACGGTTGCCGCGGGAGTGCAGGTCAGCGAGGGCGATTTGCTCGCCCGCATCGAGAAGGCGACAGCGTGATGGCAGGCCGCTTCTTTGACGAGTGGCACGTTGGCGACCGCATCGCGCACGATCTGCGCCGCACCGTCACCGAGACCGACAATCTGCTCATCACGGCGTTGACGCACAATCCGCAGCCCCTGCACCTCGACGTCGAGTACGCGCAGGCGAGCTGAATTCGGGCGCATCGTTGTCAACGGCACCTTCACCTTCGCGCTCATGGTCGGGCTGTCGGTCGGCGACACCACGCTCGGCACGCTCGTCGCCAATCTCGGCTACGACAAGGTGCTGATGCCGCTAGCCCGTCTTCATCGGCGATACGCTGCGCGTCGAGACAGAGGTGATGGCGGCGAGGCCATCGGAGTCGCGGGCCGACGCCGGTATCGTCACGTTCCAGCATCGCGCCCTTAACCAGCGCAACGAAGTCGTGTGCCAATGCCTCAGCACGGCGTTGGTGAAGCGGTCGCCGTCATGAAGCTGCGCTCGCTGCTCTTCGTCCCCGGCGACCGGCCCGACCGCATGGAAAAGGCGCTCGGCTCAGGCGCTGACGCTCTCATTCTCGATCTCGAGGACGCCGTGGCACCGGACAAGAAGGCCGATGCGCGAAGGGCGGTGGCGGCATTCCTGGCTCGGCGAGCGAGCGATGCCCCTTTTCGTTCGCATCAACCCACTTGCGAGCCCGGCCGCCGAAGACGACCTCGCAGTCATCGGCTCGAGGAAGCCCGACGGCATCGTGCTGCCCAAGGCGGAGGGTGGAAAGTCGGTGGCGGAACTCGAACGGCGCCTTGCGGCATTGGGAAACGCCGATGCAGCAATCCTTCCCATCGCCACGGAGACCCCGGCCGCCATATTCGGGCTCGCCAGCTACGTGGGTGCGAGCAGGCGACTGTGCGGACTGACGTGGGGAGCTGAAGACCTGTCAACGGCTGTTGGCGCTACCGCCGCACGTGAGACTGACGGCCGCTACACGGCCCCTTACGAGGTCGCGCGGTCGCTGGTGCTGTTCGCAGCGCACGCCGCCGGGGTGCCTGCTCTGGAGACCGTTTATCCGGCGTTCCGCGATACCGAGGGCCTTTCTGATTACGCAGCCCGTGGCAGGCGGGATGGGTTCGCTGGCATGCTGGCGATTCATCCCACGCAGGTCGGCCCAATCAATTCGGCCTTCACCGTGACGCCCGATGAGATCGCCTGGGCAAGGCGCATCGTTGCCGCGTTCGATGAAAATCCCGGTGCGGGAGTGCTGAGCATCGACGGGCAGATGGTCGATGCGCCTCACCTGAAGCACGCAAGACGCATGCTGGACCTGTAGGTGGCATATCTCGCGTGCTACGGCGAGACGACCGCTGCGCCGGCCTGAGTACAGGCCGGGCGGCCCGGAGCACGCGCAGCGGCCAATCCACCGACAAACAAAGGGAAGAGCGAGATGACGACACCGGAAGAACTGGGCAAGCAAATCCGCGCAGAAGTACTGGGGCTCGAATACGTCAACAGACCAGGGCCCACGCCAACCAAGTTCCAGCGTGCGTTTCAGCATTTCACGAACGCCCATTGTTGGGGAAACGTCTGGATTCGTCCGGGGCTCGAGCGCAAGACGCGCAGCATGCTCAACCTCGCCATGCTCGCCGCAATGGCGCGGTGGCATGAATTCGAAGTGCATGTGCGCGGCGCCCTCAACAACGGCGTAAGCGAGGATGAGATCGTCGAGATCGTCCTTCAGGCGGGCGTGTATGCCGGGGTTCCGATCGCGGCCGAAGCAATGCGGATCGCCGAGCGGGTGGTCAATGAATACGACGCCTGACCGGCCCTTTCGGTCGGAAGGTCACGAAAGGTCGCCGCCGCTGTTCCGCTCACAGTATTTGGCCAACGCCGTATGATCCTGGCCCGGCCCGAGCGTCACACCGGCAGCGGCCCAGATTTCCCTGCAAAGAGCGGCGAACGGCGCAGGCGTATGGCTTTCGTGGGCCAGCGCAAGCGCAATTCCGAGGTCTTTGGTCATGAGATCAAGGCCAAAACCGGCGTCAAAGGTGCGCGATAGCACGAACTGCTTGAACTTCGTCTGCGTGCTGTTGTTCATGCCACTTGAGGCATTGAGAACGTCCACCATCAGCGCGGGATCGAGGCCGAATTCTGGCGGCCGATCAGCAAGGCCTCGATTCCGATAAGAAAGCCCCCGGCGCTGACGAGATTGTTGAGGGCCTTCATGGCGTGCGCCGTGCCTACCGGACCGGTCGGCAGGATCGTGGTGCCCATTGCGCGCAGCAGCGGCCCGGCGATGGCGATCGCGGACTTATCGCCGCCCACCATGATCGCAAGTTCGCCGGTCTTGGCCCTCCTCACGCCGCCAGACACTGGCGCATCGATCAAAGTGCTGCCCCTGGCGGCGGCGCGTTCCGACAGCTCTCGCGTTCGGCCGGGATTGCCGCTGGACATCTCGATCACCAATCCGCCCGGCCGCAGAGCAGCCAGCACGCCATCGGGGCCATCGAGGACTCGAACCACGGCGTCGCTGCTTGGCAACATGGTAATGACGGCGTCGACCTGACGGCCAAGTTCGACGCCGGTTTGCGCGACCCGCGCATTGAGTTCAGCCGCCGCCCCCTCCGCACGTTTCCGGTCCAGGTCGAGGAGGACGAGGGAGAAGCCCGCGGCACCAACCCGCTGAGACATGGGCCGCCCCATTGCACCGAGGCCTATGAATCCCACGGTTGTGAGAGCCATGCTCGTTGCCTCCCTTTCGGTGCGACCTGGGCCGGCTTCGTCACCGGCACATCGCCGCGAGGTGAACTCCGCCAGTCAATCTAGCGGTCGAACAGCACGCTGAGGAAGCGTCTTGGCGCTTTTCTCGGCAGCGGCGGCAAGGGCGCCTCAGCTTGACGCTCATCGGCGTTCGGTGTCTTTCCCCGGCCGAATGCAGCAACACTTCGGCGAATGCCTGATGGGCAGGCCGCGACAGCGTATCCTTGCGACTGGCGAGCACAATGTCGACGGTTCCGAAATGCCGCCTGACGTCCATAAACCGCACGTTGTCGAACGGCTCCGCGCATGCACACGTATCATGGACGAGGCCCAGTCCGAGGCCCAGCTGAACAAACGCCATGATCCCCTGGCAGCTTCCCACTTCGATGGTCCCGTCCGAAGAGATGCTCTTTTTCGTGAGGATCGATTCGATGATGCGCCGTGTCGAGGAAGGGCGGGCGGGCATAATGAGCCTGTGGTTGGTAATTTCATCCAGCACGGAGCGGTCACCGGGAAAATCCATGGAGCTCGGATAGGCGAGCCACAAGCCGGTCTGGCGCAGACAAATCCGTTCGATCCCCTTCGGGACCGTCTGGTGAAAGCCGATGCTCATGTCGACTTCCTTGTCGACGAGCATTGCCAGGCCTTTGTACGACGACCGCGATTGGGCGGCCAGATTGATGCCCGGATTCTCGCGGGCGAAGGTTGCGATCTCCTGCGAGAAGCATTTGAAGAGATCGGTCTCCAGAACCACCGACAGACCGGCGTTGGTTACGCTGAGATCGCCACAGGCCGCCGCCGTGGCACGCTCAAGCGCCTGAAAAACGCCGTCCAGCTTATTCAGAAACAGCTTGCCGCGCTCGGTCAGCACCAGGCGATTCGGGAGATGCTCGAACAACTCCGTGCCGATTTCCTTCTCCAGCTTGCGGATCTGGGTCGACACCGCGGAGAGCGTCAAACCGATGTGGGCCGCAGCGTGCCGCAGGCTGCCGCTCTGGGCCACCAGGCGGAACGTTTCCAGCCGTTTCAAATCCATGGCATCCCATCCCCTTGACCGTGCTCGATTTTTCCGAGCGTCCCGGTCGCGTAAGGCACTCCTGCCGGGCAATGTACTATATCCGGCCGCGTGGCGTACGCTCCATCGACGCCGCGGCGGATGCGGCCGGGCCAAGGGGGCGTACTGGCTGTGGTGTGGGTCCGGGGTCGTCCGCGGGGCCTAACGCCGCTAGACGCGTGACCGCCGATGGGCGAGGGACCCGTTCGCCTTGTCTATACCGCCCCGTGGACCGGAATGTTGGCGTCGTCGGAAACCGGCCGGGCGTGGCCGGAAGTGGGGAAAACAAGAGACTTGATGACCACCGGCACCGCCCCGGACGCAGACATGAGGGAGCCGATGTCGATGAAATCGAATTCCGCCAGCACGATGCCGTCAACCGAAATGATCGCGGCGTTGCCATCCATCTGGTGAGCGTGAATGCCGACGAGCCCGCCAACGTCTCCTTCGCCGACCATGATCACGGGATGCCGTTTCGCGAGCACTGACCGCAAGCCGGCCACCACACCACGGCAGAATGCGTCGAGACGAGAATAGGTCGCGGAGCCAAGCCATTGGTAGCAGAGGGCCACCGCCTGGTTGCCCTCGTGCAAATCCAGGCGCAGCAGGGCTGCGCGCACCGCCTCGGCGATCGCCTCCACGTCCAGCGTCTCCGGCCACGCAATCTGCGGCCTGATCGCGGGCACGTTACGCACGGTAGTGCGTCGTGCGGCTCGACGAAGATTGTCGAGCCCGACACCTGCACCGTGTACTGCGACGCGCCGATTGCGGTTGCCCGCACGCCCTGGTCCGGCACCTCGATGCGGGGTCCCCACTTGTCGACGCGCGCGCGTATTGCGGTTGCGAGATCAGGACCCAGATCGAAAAACCCGCCCGCTTCGCGACCATAGATGTATTCGGCGACGCCGCCGGAAAAGGTCAACACATCGGGAGTTGGCGGCGAGCTGAGCGGTGGCAGGCGCAACAACGCCCCGGTTTCGGGGGAGATCCTTTCGCCATTCATGACGGCGAACAGGTGTTCCGCCATTCGCCCGGCGATCAAGCGGCGTTCGTCCTCGCCCAGCACCGCTCCAATGGTGAGGTCCACGCCGATCTCTGTCGCCACGCGCCGGGCACCGTCTTCGGCGCGTTTCACCCGGCCGGCGCCATCCCACACGACCAGTCGCGCGCCGACGTCGGCGACCGTGATGCCGACGACTTGGCCGCCGACACAGACTGCAACCTTGGACGTGCCGCCGCCGACGTCGACATTCATGACGCGGGTATTCTCGCGGCGCGATCTGGCCGCCGCCCCCGACCCGAATGCCGACAGGGTCGTTTCCAGAGCGTCGCCGGCGCTGACCGCGACGAACTTTCCGGCTTGCTCGGCGAACAGTTCGGCGATCGGCCGGGCGTTGCGGCGGCGGACCGCGAGACCGGTCAGGATCAATGCGCCCGCGTCGATTGACTCGAGGGTCGATGTCGGCGCCGGCGTACTGCCGCTCGATGAAACGCCCCAACGTGTCCGCGTCGATCGTTTCATCGTCGAGGTACGGCGTCAGAATCACCTTCGACTCGTAGGTCAGTTCCCGGCGCGAAACGAGGTACCGATTGTCGAGTTGTTCCAGCAGTATGCGCGAGAAGACGAGGTGAGAGGTCGATGAACCGATATCCACGCCGACGCTGGTCAGCTCGATCTCGTCCTCGCCCTCGAGACTTCGGCCGATGTTCGAAAAGAAGATGCGTCCGCCTTCATCATCGGACATCGATCAGACCACGGTCTTCTTCTTCGTGGTGGTGTCCGCGGGACGTTCGTACCAGGCCGGATCCATACGGGATGCAACGTCGTTTGTTTTCAATGTCGCTTCGTATTCGTTTCGTATGAACGGATCCTCCATCCAGTAGGGAATCGCGGTGCCTCCCTCATTGACGTCGATGGCGGTGTAGTCCGTGTGCTTCGTCCCGGGCGCGCCGGGATCGCGACCGGGGTTGTTCGGTCCGAACCATGCCGTCAGACGGAACGGCTCTTTCGACACGCTGAAGTGCTGATGGTACCAGCGCGCGCCGCCGGGCGCGGCCGTAACCATACCGACCGGTTCGTAGTCGAGACGCATGATCTCGTCCTGACGGCCGTCGGCCCATGGCGTGACGCCCAGGTGCTCCGGCCACGAATAGGTGTAGCCCTTGCCCTTGAGACAGATCAGCACGGCCGCGGACGTGTGCGCGTGGGCCTTCGAGTAGCGCCCGGCTTCGTGCTGGCCGATCCAGAAATAAAAGACGTTGTTGGTCATGAACGGTTCGACACGCCGCCACCCGACCGAGCGGCGATTGTCGAGCGGCAGGTCGCAATTGACGGCGTCGGGGATAAAATTGGTCCGCCGCATTGCCAGCCCGCGCACGGGGTCCGGTTCAATGTCGTCCCTGGGCGCGAAAAAGTCGTCGGCGCCGGAAAAGCGATCGCGGAACACGAAAGGGTTGTTAAATACGGCTTCGGTGTTTTGCAGCTGGTTGATGACGTTTGGCGCGGTGGTCCCGGCCAGCAACAGGGCGCCTCCGGAGGTGGCATTGACGATCCGATGCCAGGCGTTCATCGGGATTGAGAACATCGATCCCTTTTGCCATTCGAATGCATGCCTCTTGCTATCGCCGTCGATCCATATTTCCGTCGATCCGCGCCCTTCGACCACGAGGAAGATCTCCTCGTACATGTGCCGCTCCGGTTTCGTCGCTCCGGCCGGCGGCACTTCCATCACGTAGCAGCCCCACTTCGTCTCCGTGCCGTAGAGCTGAATGAAGTGACCCTTGGCGCCCATGCGTTCCCATGGGACGAGCGGCAGGTTCTGAACCTTCGACAAGCCAATTCCGCGGAACACCGGAATGCCCTCCGACTCCATGAAGGCGTCGTACGGCGTGGGCTGCTTGCGGAATTCTCCGTATCCCGCCTTGTGGGTTCCGCTCGGCTCGTGCCAGTGCACGTCAACGCCGTCGTGCATCGATCTCCTCCTCGGTTGCATTACCAGCGCCGGTCGATCGACGTCGGCAAACCCGTTTGCTGATTTTGGATGGTAGGAGTTGGGCGCCCTTATTTCATCGGACTTGGGCCAATGGACGCGCGGCGCCGGTCCTTACCCATCTTAAAAAAAAGAACACCTAAGTTTCAATGAAAGTCATATCTTGATCAAAATTCGTTTTTGATGTCCTCTTGAAAAGAAACGGAAAGGATAGATGGCGGTCCAAGTTCGGACCGGGTCGCGCGTGCATTGCAGGCATATGTCGCGCACTGAGTTGATAAGAAAATCGATAAGTATGGAGGGAATGGTAATGCTTGACTGTGAAAGTAATGGCCATGCCATATCCGTTGATTGCCCGAATGAGACTATTCGGCTTGATCTGGAGCGGGCGCTCACGGAGCAACGGATAACAATAAATGGCATCCGTACTCTGAAGGCAAAATATAAATTGACTTGGCGGGAATTGCAGGTTTTCATTCGATACTATCTTCCCACCAATGACGCGTCCGATGCCACAAACCGTCGGCGCCTCGACGTGGCCAATCGTCTCGGGATCAAGGAATATACGGTCCGGCACCACGTCAATGTTGTCAGGAGCAAGATCGGCCTGACTAGACAGCGCGGCATTGCGATGTACCACTGGGCGGTCGCTAACGATATCGTCCCGCGAAATTAGCGCCGTCGCCATCGGTCTCACTTGTCATCAGCGCCCGGCATCGGACCGCGAAAGCCCAGTTGCGCCGAAATCTCGTCGGCGGAATCGCGAAGCTGCCCGATGATTTCGTCCAGTGTCGGCTGATTCATCCGTTCGGAAAATCCGACGACGGTGATGGCCGCGGTTGCCTGGCCGCCGGCGTCGAGGATCGGGACAGCCACTGATCGAAGGCCGGGCATCCACGATCCATCGTCGACCTCGTAGCCGGTCTCGCGGATTCGCGCGAGGTCGGTGCTCAGGGCAGCGGGTGTGAGCGCAGCGCCATGATCGCAAGGCGGCAGTCCACGGCTCACCACCCGCCTGATCTCATCTCATTGAGAAACGCCAACTGCACGCGGCCGGCGGGAACGCAGTGCGCCGGGACGCGGCCGCCGGTTCGTAGCACCACAATGCACGAACTCGGGCCTTCCGCGCAGTCCTGATAAGTGACCTCGCCGTCGTGGTACCGCGCAAGGCATACCGACTCGCCGATGGCGTGGCTCAGCCGCCGGAGATGCGGCGCGGCGATTTCCCGGACCGAAATGACGCTCAGCATCTGGGTCGCGAGCATCAGCACTTTCGGCCCTAGCCGATAGAGCTCGGTCTCCGACCAGCGCGTGATGTAGCCCCGCTCCTCGAGCGGTTTCAGGACCCGGTGCGCCGTGCTCGGGTGCACCTGCAGACGGCGACTGATCTCCTGGAGGGACAGGGCCGCCTCGCCGCCGGACAATATTTCGAGGGCCTGCAGCGCCCGCTCCACCGCCTGGTTGCGCTGCGTGAAGCGGCTTGTTCCTCTGGTCGTCGCCATGCAAATGCAATTTCCCTCGGGGCTTTGGTGATACGCCTCGGCTTCCGCACCACGTTTCGGCGGCGCAGGTCAAACCGCCCCTGACAAAACGGGGTCGATGGCCAGGATCTTGCGCCCTTGCAAATGAGGCTACCTCAGACCGGTGTACCGCGAATGGTACCTATGTCTGATGCACCGGCGTCGACGCTCATGAAATCATGCCAGGACCACAAGAGCGGCGACTCGACAACGAGAATTCCACCTCGCTAGGGAGACAATCCAGACATGAAGTCGACACCCAAATCGTGCGGCCTACGACAGTTCGTCGGCGGCGCGGTTATCGCTTCGGCCAGCCTTCTGGCGAATCCGGGGTTCGCCCAGGCACCGCAGACGACACAACAAATCCTCGACTACATGGGGCCCGACCGTGAGCAGATCCTTCTGGAACACGCGAAGAAGGAAGGGACCCTGATCTGGTACACGGACCACACCCAGTACGACGTTTTGGCCAAGGCGTTCGAGGACCAGCATCCGGGGATCAAGGTGCAGCCGCTGCGGGGGTCGAATGTCGGCCTTCGCCTTCAGCAGGAGTACATGGCCAACCAGCACCTGGCCGACGTGTATGAGGAGACGCTCGCGCAGGTCCTGATTCTGGTGCAGGACACGCCGCAGATCTTCCGCGAGTACAAATCGCCGTTCCGCGAGAAAATCCGTCCGGAACTGGTGCAGCCGCTATGGACCGGCACCCGCAGCGTGTTCACTGGTCTGGGATATAACCCGAACCTCGTCTCGACCGCCGACGTTCCGAAGACGTACGACGACCTTCTCGACCCGCGGTGGAAGGGCAAGATCGCGCTCAGCACGACGGAACCCGGTGTTCGGATCATCGGCACGATCATTGAGACCAAGGGCAAGGACTTCGCCAAGAAGCTGGGCGAGCAGTTGGTTGTCCAGACGGCGACCGGCCGCGCCGTGACCGACGAGGTCATCGCCGGCGAGTTCGCAATGAACCTGTCGGGAGCCTCAAGTCACGCTTTCGTCGAACAGCAGAAGGGGACGCCGTTCCTTTGGCAGCCCTTGGAGCCGGTGCCGGCTGTGTGGGCCGGCGTGCTCCTGCCGAAAGACGCACCGCATCCGTTCGCGGCCCAGTTGTTTGTCGACTGGCTGCTGGACCCCAACGGCGGCGGCAAGGTCTATCACGACCTCGGCAATGGTTCGCCGGTCGCCGACGCGGCCCTGCTGCCGCTGAAGATGGACCATCCCGACTTCAAGTGGGTCGATGTGACCTCGTATCCCAACTTCGACCAGAAGTTCGAGGAGTGGAACAACTTCATCGATCAGGAAATCGTTCACCACTAGGCGTCTGAAGCGCGGCCGGTGCGAGCGCAAATGTCGCAAGTGTCGCGAGCAGGCGTCTTTCGCGCAAACGAGTTGGGCCGGTGGGTTCTGCCCCGGCCCAACTTTGAATCCGTGCTGCTGCTCGTTGCAGGCGCGATCATCGCCTGGCTGGTGTTGCCGCCGGTCATTGTCATTCTCTACACGAGTTTCCATCCTGCCCGTGGCATCTTCTTCGGCAATGCCACGGTCGACAACTACATCGACATTCTTACGAGCCCCACGAGTTCTTCTCGTGCTGCGGACCACGCTCGCTTTCGCGATACCCGCCACGATTTTGACGATCTGTCTGAGCGCGCCGCTCGCTTGGTTGACCGAGCGAACCGACGCTCCCTTTCGTTCGCTTGCTTACATCGGTGCCTTTGCCGCACTCGCCATTCCGGCCGTCATCAAAGCTATCGCCTGGGTGCTGATGCTCGGTCCGAGGAACGGCGTGATCAATGCGCTGTTGCGTGAGGTCTTCGGGCCTGACGCCCCGGTCCTTTCGATCTTTTCGCTCGGCGGCTTGATCTTTTTCGAGGCCATTGCGCACGTGCCGCTGGCGTTCCTGCTGCTGGCGCCGGCTTTCAGGACCATGGATCCGGCTCTGGAGGAGGCCGCGCAAATGGCCGGTGCCACGCCGTTGCAGACCTTCTGGCGCGTGACCGCTCGCGTGCTGTCGCCGAGCCTCCTGAGCGTGCTTTTCCTGACCCTCATTCTCAACCTGGAGAGCTTCGAGGGGCCTGCGATCCTGGGAGTGCCCGGAGGGTTGTCGGTTCTCAGCGTCGAAATCTACTCGCAGGTCAACGGCAACTTCCGGCCGCGGTACGGCCTCGGGTCCGCGTACGCGGTCCTGCTGGTCATTCTCGTCTTGCTGGCGCTCTATCCCTACCAGCGCGCCACCCGCGACGCCAAGCGCTTCGCTACCGTTGCGGGCCGGGGATTTCGGCCACAAACCACGCGGCTTGGCCGGTGGCGGCTGCCCGCCGGAATTCTGACGCTGCTCGTCCCGGTCACAATTGCGGTGCCCTTCCTGGTGCTGGTCTGGGCCTCTCTGCTGCCCTCATACGTTCCGCCGTCCATGGCCGCGCTGAAGACGCTGACGCTCGCCAACTACGTCCACGCTTTCCAGGTCGACACCGTTTCAACCGCGGCGCTCAACAGCCTGTTCATGGGAATCGCGGCGGCAACGGTCACCATTGCGCTTACGCTCGTCGTCGCGTGGGTAATCGTTCGCTCCAATCTTCGCGGTCGCATGGTGGTCGACCAGATGGCCACGCTTCCCCTGGTATTGCCGGGCATAGTGCTGTCGATGGCGCTGCTCCTGATCTACCTCCGCGTGCCGCTGCCGATCTACGGAACGCGCATGCTGCTCGTCATCGCGTACGTCACCTGCTACCTGCCGTTCGGCATGCGCTACGCCCACGCGGCGCTTGTGACCATCAATCGCGAACTTGAAGAAAGCGCGCAAACCAGCGGCGCCGGCTTCTGGTCGACGTTGACTCGGATCACGCTCCCGTTGCTCGCGCCCGCTCTGTTTTCCGGATGGATCTACGTCTTCCTCGGCAGCATCCGCCAGCTGGCCCTGGTCAGCCTGCTGGCCGGTCCGGCCACCTACGTGATTTCCACGAGCATGTTTCACATCTGGGAGCTCGGCAACCTGACCGACCTTGCCGCCTTCGCCGTCATGGTCGTGGTTGTCGTGGTGGCGATTGCCCTGGGCTTCCAGGCGCTTGCAGCCCGCGTCGGCTTGCGCATAGAGGCCGCCACCACCGACGGATTTTGACGGACCTACCAAGAGAAGCTGAGGGGAACGATGTACGACGAACGCTACGCCGCGCTGTTTGAACCGCTGCGCGTGGGAACTGTCACCGCGCGCAATCGGTTTGCCACCCTGCCAATAGGCATGCACGGCTTCAACAACGTGGATGGCACACCGACGCCGCAGATGATCGCGGCGTACCGCCGCCGCGCACAGGGAGGCGCTGGAATCGTCTCCACCCATTTGACCATGGCGGACGACCGCGAGTTCCTCGAAGTCGTGGCGAGCTGATATTTGCAGACCCGAGAGCTGTGCCAGCCTTCGCCCTCATCGCCCGGGCGATCCACGAGGAAGGCGCGTTGGCCGCGATCCAGATCGCGAATTGTTGGCACACTGACTTCTCATATCGGATGTCGCAGGTCCCGACCTCGGAGATTCACCGGTTGATCGACCTGTACGCCAAGGCAGCCGCGCGCATCGTCGATGCCGGGTTCGACATCATGACCATCCAGGCCGCGAACGGCTGGCCGGTGCATCGGTTCCTGTCCGGCGCTTACAATGACCGGCTGGATCGGTTCGCCGATCCGACGGTGGTGCCATCGCTGATCATCAGGGCCATTCGGCGCGAGGTCGGTCGCGCGCTCAACATCAGCATCCGGATGGCCTACGACGACAACTCCGGGCCGACGGGCATCACACCGGAGAAGGTCCAGAAGCTGTTTGCGCCCGCCTTCGAAGACGCCGGAATCGACCTGCTCGACCTCGCGCTCGGTCGGGGTCCGATCGAGCCCGGCGCAAAGTCATACGACGAGCAGCTCTATGCGACGCCGGGTGAAGTCCTCGCGAGGTTCGCCGGCATCCGCGAAACCGCGAACGTTCCGGTGCTGGCGCGAGGGCGCGTCACCAGCCCCGACAGCGCGCTGGAGGCCTTGAAGTACGTGGACCTCGTCGGTCATGCCCGGCAGGCCGTCGCCGACCCCGACTTCGTCAAGAAGATCTTCCACGGGCGCGAGAACGAGATCAACCGCTGCATCGCCTGCCACTACTGCGGCAACAAGCTCCTTGTCCGCGGCAATCCCCAAAGCTGCGCCGTCAACTGGGAATTCCTGCGCGACGGCATCACGTTCCGCAGCGTCAAGGGCAAGCCGGACCTTCCGAAGGTCCTCGTCGTCGGCGCGGGGATCGCGGGCCTGACCGCCGCGTGGCGCCTGGCCGACGCCGGTTTCCCGGTCGAGGTGTGGGAGCAGGGTGACGGTCCCGGCGGACTGCTGGCGGCCGTGAAGAACATGCCGCGGCTGAACATGACCGATCTTTATTTCGCCGTGGAGCACGTGCTGCGCCAGACGGCCAAGGCGAAGGTGCAGATCCGCTACGGCCGGCGCTTCGCCGAAGACGACGCCGACGCGGACGGTTTCGACATCGTCATCCTCGCGACGGGCGTGCCGTCGTTCAGCCCGGACGCGAAAAATGCCGGCGGCGCCCTCGTCGACTACCGTGACTACCTGCTCGGCAACGCCAAGATCGGTGACCGCGTCGTCGTGGTGTCGGCGGGCGAGGGCGGGGAGGTGGCGATTTCGCTAGCGCGCTCCGGGCACAAGGTGTCGCTGCTGGAAACCACGAAGAGCTACTCGACACCGGTTTATGACTATGGTGGCCGGCGGGCGCCCGCCATCAGGGACTACGCCGCCGAGGCCAAGGTGGACGTGATGACCAGAGTCCGGATTGTCGGTATGCGAAACGGGACCGTGACTTTCGCTTCACGCGCCGGGGAACACACCATCGAGGCGGACACGATCGTTGTGGCCGGGCGTCATATGCAAAAAAGCGGTGAGCCGGTCGAGATGCGACCGCGCGTCATGGGGCGCGCGCAGACCGTCTACCGGATCGGCGACTGCGCCGCGGTCCTTGGCATTGGCGAGGCGACGGAACAGGCAACGGCGGTCGCCCGCGACCTTGCCAATCGTTGGGCGTAACGTTGAACGATATGGGGGCTCACGCGGCTCGCCGCGCCGCCGCCTCGCGCGATGGGATCGGGACAGGTGGCTGACCACGACAGCTGGAAGATTGCGATCGCTGGCGAGTGCATGATCACCCGGCCGTTTTCGGTCCATGATGATCCGCGGTCGATGGCGGTGGTCGAGTTGCTGCGGAACTCGGACCTTACCTACGCGCATCTGGAAATGAACTTCGCCGAGTTCGATGAGATGGAATGGTCGGCGAAGGGTGCCGGAGGCGGCAGCTTCATGATCGCCAATCCGAAGATCGCCGAAGAGCTCAAGTGGGCGGGAATCGACATGATGTCGATTGCGCACAACCACACGTACGATTTCGGCGCGAGCACGGTTATTTCGACCAGGAAATACTGCCAGCGCGCGGGGCTGACCGTTGCGGGTACCGGGCGCGACCTCGAGGAGGCGCGTGAACCGGTGTATATGGAGACGAAGGTCGGCCGGGCCGCGCTGGTCTCTGCCAGTTCCGGCGACGCGGCCTTCCAGTGGGCCGGCCTCCCCAAGGGCTCCTGGCGCGGCCGTCCGGGCGTCAATCCGCAGCGCGTCTCCACCAGGTACGTGGTCGATCGCCAGGCTGCCGAGCAGCTCAAGGCGGTCGCGGGCCGGCTCGGCTTGCACACCGGCGGGCGCGGATTCGGCAAGGACGAGTTCGGCATCGGCACGCCGGACGTGTGGGTCGACGGTGACCGGTTTGAAATCCGCAGTTCCTGCAATCCGCACGACCTTGCGGCCAACATGCGCTCCGTCGAAGGGGCGCGGGCGTTGGCGGATTTCGTCATCATGGCGCATCACTTCAGCATCGCCGACGGAAGCCGGGGCGATACGCCACCCATGTTCGCCCGCGAATTCGCGCACGCTGCGATCGACGCAGGCGCGGACATCTATTGCGGCCATGGCTGGCATCGCACGTTGGGCATCGAAATCTACAAGGGCAAACCGATCTTTTACGGGCTCGGCAATTTCTTCGCGCAGACGGATTTCATCGAGCGCGTGCCCTACGAGAGCTACGAAGCCTACGGTCACGACGTCGACCGGTTGCCGACGCTCCACCCGGCGATCTTTCCGCTGCACGCGGGTCGCGACAATAAGTTGTGGTGGAGCGGCGCGATCCTGGTGGTTGACATGGAAGGCGGGAAGCTGCGTCGCGTTGCATTGCACCCGGTCGAACTGGGCCGCGACGCTTCGCAGGACATCAGGTTCCTTCGGACTACCGGACATGGACCCCATGCGTTAGCCGCAGGCCGGCCGCTGCCGGCTGGCCCGAAAGATGCGGAATTGATACTCGACCGCTACCGGCGGCTTTGCGCTGACCTTGGCACGTCGATGACGATCCGCGACGGGATCGGCATCATCGATCTTGGTTGATCACCGTCGGGCCCATGAGGTTAAATGGGCCGGGCGATATACCGGGCGCACATGGAACGGGAAACGAGGAAGATAATGACTACTGGAGAGACAACACGCGCGCTGACGGTCGAACACCTCTCCAAGTATTTCGAAGACCAAAATGCCGCGGTGAAGGCGGTTGACGACGTCAGCTTCGAGGTGCGGGAAGGGGACTTCTACGCGCTTCTGGGCCCGTCCGGCTGCGGCAAGACGACCACCCTGCGGTGCGTGGCCGGCCTTGAGCGGACTGACCACGGCGTCATCACACTGGCTGGGCAGGTCGTGCTGTCGGACAATCCGCGCATCTTCGTGCCGCCGCGGCTTCGACCGATTGGCATGGTCTTTCAGAGCTACGCCATCTGGCCGCATCTGACCGTCTTTGAGAATGCCGCGTTTCCTCTGCGGGTGTCCAAGGAAAGGGTCTCGTCCACCGAACTCCGCAAGCGGGTTGAAGAGGCGTTGGCGGTGGTTGAGCTGTCGGGCCTGGAAGGCCGAATGGCGACGCAACTCTCGGGCGGTCAGCAGCAGCGTCTGGCGCTGGCGCGCGCCGTCATCCGTCGGCCGCGACTGCTGCTGCTCGACGAGCCGCTGTCCAACCTCGACGCCAAGCTGCGCGAGACGATGCGGGTCGAGCTGCGGTCGCTCCAGCGGCGGATCGGCGTGACCACCCTCTACGTGACGCACGACCAGGCCGAGGCGCTCAGCATGTCGGACCGGATCGCCGTCATGTCCAAAGGCAAGATCCTGCAGGAAGGCACGCCGCGCGAGATTTACCATCGCCCGACGACCGAATTCGTCGCCAACTTCGTCGGCACTGCGAATTTCATCAACGCGGAAGTGCTTGGTCGTGGCGATGCGGATGGCATGGCGCTCAAGGGAGGGGTCGGCACCTTGCAGGCCCGGTGTCCCGAAGGGGTCGGCAGCGGCGACACGGTGACGCTGACGATCCGGCCCGAGAACATCCGCATCTACGTTTCCAAACCGGACGCGGTGCGCAAGAACGTCTTCAGCGCGGTGGTTGAGAGCCTCGGCTTCTTCGGCGAGTTCGTCGACTGCCGCCTGCGCGTCGGTGATCAGATTTTCGTCACCCGCCAACATCCTACGGTTGATCTGAAGGTTGGCGACACGGTCTTCATGGAGCTGCCGATCGAGCTCTGCGCCGTTCTTCACGATACGTACGGAATCCGGATCGGGAGCCAGCTCGGGCAGGTCGCCTGACAGACCCCAGCGGGCGCGGGAAACGTTGCGGTGTGCCGCCCCGCGAAGCGCTCTTCGTACCTAAGTACGTTATGCCCGCCGGGATTTGATGCTACTGCAAGAGCCTTCGCGGAAGGCCCGGGCGGGACGGATACCAGCGTTCTGGGAACCGGCGCCGTCGGGCTGGTGCGCGTTGTGGGAGGATAGAATGAAGCGAATCTTCGGGTATACGGCCTGGTTTGCCGGAGCCCTGTTCATGGCGACGACCGGATCGTTCGTAGCCTCGGTCGACGTGGCGCGGGCCGACGACGTGCAATCGAATCTCCAGGCTTTGGCGGCGGCCGCCACGAAAGAAGGGCATCTGACGATCTACGACGCGCTGCCAGCGGAAGACATGGCGCCGGTGCTCAAGGCGTTTGAAGCAAAATACCCCGGCATCGCGGTTGACTACGTGGATGCGGGCGGCGCGACGGCCATCATCGGCCGCATCGCCCAGGAGTCCCGAGCCGGAACCGCCAGTGCCGATGTCACGCCGCTCGGAAAAGAGTCCCTTGCCGGGCTCGAGGAAGCGGTCGGTATCAAGAACGTTCTTCAGACGGTCGACTGGCCATCGCTGGGCGTGCCCGACGATCTGATCATTGCATATCCGACGGCGGCGGATGATGTAGCCGTCAAATACAACTCCGGGATTTGGTCGATCCTCTACAACAAGGACCAGGTCTCGGCCGCGCCGAAGTGGGACGACCTGCTGGATCCCAAATGGAAGGGCAAGATCGGTCTCAGCAAGACGATCAGCCTGTGGGTCATCCTCACCCAGAAATGGGGTGAGCCGAAGGTCACGGACTTCCTGAAGAAGCTGATCAACGACCAGCAGGCGCGTATCTTCGGCCGCACCAGCGAGATCGTGCCCGCCGTAAGCTCCGGCGAACTGGCCATGGGCCTCATCCAGCGGCATGCGGCGATCCCCAGCATCAACAGCGGGGCGCCCCTCGGCGTGGACCCGACCCAGGACGTGGTGGTCAACAGCGGTACCCTCATCGGTGTACCCGTCCATGCCCAGCACCCCAACGCAGCGAAGCTTTACATCGCCTGGCTGGTGTCTCCGGAGGCGCAGAAGATTTACGATGAGGCGACCTTCCGCGGGTTGCCGAGCGTTCCGGGAACGTGGGGCTACGAGAACCGGGACAAGCTGCAAGTGGTCGAGTGGCCGGTCGGCGACTTTGACAAGTACAACGACATCACGGACCGGCTCAGCGCGCTGTTTCCGAAATAGGCCAGCCGGCCGTTCAGGAGTTGTGACGCGAAACGAGGCGGGCCGGGCCCTTGGGGCTTCCGGCCCGCCGGTGGCGGTGAGGGCACCAGAAAAGCGTGGTCGAGCATAGCCGATCGGTGGACGTGCTTGTGGCGGGCTCGGGCATGGCCGGCTGTGTGACCGCGCTGTGCGCGGCCGAGATGGGCCTGAGGACCCTGCTGGTCGAGAAGGCCCCGAGCCTCGGCGGCACGACCACACAGTCCAGCGGTCATATGTGGCTGGCCGCCAACGGGTTGCAGGCGGCCGCCGATGGTCAGGCGCCGGATACCATCGATGCCGGGATGCAGTACCTCCGCTTTGTCGGCGGCGGCAAGCACGAGGAATCCAAGATGCAGGCCTACGTCGGGCGGAGCGCCGAGGCGCTCGCCTACGCCGCCGTTCTGGGGTTCCGCTTTCAGCTTCTCGACCCGTACCCGGATTTTTACTTTCCGGTGGCCCCCGGCTCGCGGAACGGAGGCCGCAGCGTAGAGCTGCAGGCGTTTCCGATGGACGAGCTGGGCGAGTGGAAATCGCGGATCGTCGAATCGAGGCACACGCACAATCGCCCCCGTGGGCTGACCAACCTCGACCTCCTGCGCCGCGGGCGGAACGACCCAACGAGCTGGGACCGCGACATTATCGCGGCACGACGCCGGGAAGGAGACGCCTGCGGCTACGGCTACGGCCTTGTCGGCGCGCTGATCCACGCGTTGCTCAAGCGCGGCGTCGGGATCGAGCTGAACACGTCGCTCGACCGCCTGATCGAAAAGGACGGCCGGGTGGTGGGGGCCGAGGTTTCGGGAGCCGCCTCGGCCCGCATCGAGGCGCATGCCGGCGTCGTGCTGGCGTGCGGCGGATACGAGTCCAATCCGTTCCTTGTCGCCCAACTGGAGGAGATGCCGGGATGGCGCTCCGGCGCTTCGCGCTACCATACCGGTGACGGGCTGGTGGCTGGCGCGCGCCTCGGTGGCATCGTCCGGCGGATCGTTCCGAACATGCAGATCATGCTCGGCTTCCCCATCGAGGGAGAGGAAGTCGCGTTCATGAGCGCCGGCAATACCGACCTCTGCCGGCCACACAGCATCGTGGTGAACCGCGAGGGAAAACGCTTCGCCGATAAATCATTCTTCCAGGACGTGGCCGCGAAGCTGACGTCGTTCGACGCCAAGAGCCACCGGTTCATGCACCGCGAATGTTTCTGGGTCTTCGACGACCAGTATTTTCAACGCTACGGCCTGTTCGGATCGAAGGACCGCGCGGCCCTGCCCGGCTGGGTCACCTGGGGGGACGACGTGGAGTCCGTCGCTGCCCGCGCCGGGCTTGACGGTCAGGCGCTCCGCCGGACGCTGGAGGCGTACAACGCGGCGGCCGCCGAGGGCGAGGACCCGGAGTTCGACCGTGGGACGTCGACCTGGTCGCGCGTCGTCGCGGGTGGCGGCACCAAGGGCAACCCGAACGTCGCGCCAATCGACAGCCCGCCGTTCTACGTGGCCAAACTGGCGGTCAGCGCGAGCGCATCGGCTGGGCTCCTGACGGATGTCGATGCCCGCGTCACGCGCTGGGATGGCGAGCCGATCGAGGGGCTTTACGCGGTGGGCAAGAACGCGGCGCACACCCACTTCGGAATCGGGTATCAACCCGGATTGGATCTCGGCGGCGGCCTCGTCTTCGGATACGCGGCGGCCTCCCACCTTGCCAGGCAGTGAGGGCGCGTGGCTGTAGCGGACGAGCAGGGGATCGCGCTCGCGGGACTCCGGCCCGGCCTGCGGCCGCGCCGCGTTGCGTGGGATCGCATTGCACCACTCGCGCTCTCGATCGTCACGCTGCTGATCGTCGGCTATTTCGTGGTCCTCCCTCTGGCGACCATCCTGATTTCGAGTCTGAAGCCGGCCGGGCTGCCTAACACGCCCGGCTGGACGCTCGAACACCTGGCAGATGTCTTTGGCTCGGCCGACACCTACAGACTGCTTGGCAGGACGCTCGTGTTCGCCTGCGGATCGGCGATGTTCGCGGTCCTGCTTGGCCCGTCGGCCGCGTGGCTTATTCGCCGCACGGACCTGCCGGCCCGGCGCTGGTTCGAGGGGATCCTGCTCGCCCCGCTGGCGGTACCGAAAATTCTGTTCGCCATGGGCTGGATTCTTCTGCTCGCGCCGCGCATCGGCGTCTTCAATACGCTGACGGCGCCGCTGACCGGCTCGCCCGAGGGGTTGTTCCGCGTCTATTCGATGGGCGGGATGATATTCGTCAATGGGCTGTCGCTGTCGCCGATGGCGTTCCTGCTGTCGGCGCCCGCCATCCAGGGGCTCAACACCGAGCTGGAGCAGGCGGCCGCCGCCTGCGGGGCGTCCGCGTTCCAGAGTTTCCGCCGCATCGTGCTGCCCCTGCTGTGGCCGACGATCGTGGCTGCATTTTCGTATCTTCTGGTGCTGAGCGTCGTCCTCTTCGATATCCCGGCCCTCATCGGCCTGCCGGCGCGCATCTTCGTCCTCAGCACGGCGATCTACGACGCGGCCGTCCCCGCCAAGGGCTTCCCCGACTATGGCCTGATATCGGGCCTGTCGCTCCTGACGCTCACGCTTTCCCTGATCCTTGTCCTGGTCTATCGGCGGATCATCCGCGCGCCCAACCGCTTCGAGACGCTGACCGGCAAGGCTCGCAACGCGCCCCACGAACTCGGCCGGTGGCGCTCATGGGCGGTTGGCGCCATGGTGGTCTACTGCCTGCTGGTCACGGTACTGCCGCTGGCGGCGATCGTCTTCGCCAGCCTGCAGCCCTACTGGTCGGCGATCGACTATTCGAGCTTCGCGCGGTTCACGCTCAACAACTACCGGCGGATCTTCAGCAACACGAGCTTCCTGCATTCCCTGCGCAACAGTCTTGAAGTCGGTGTCGGAACGGCCACCGTCGTGGCGATCCTGGGGCTGTTCGTCTCGTGGGTGGTGATCCGCAGCCGTGCTCCGTTCAAGGGCGCCATCGACACGCTGTCAGCGCTCCCGAACGGCATGCCCGGCACGATCGTCGGCGTCTCGCTAGTGCTGTTCTACCTCTCGTGGGGACGTTTCATCCCGATCTACGGCACCGTCGGCATTCTGATCGCGGCAAACGCGACGGAATTTCTGGCGTACGCGACGCGGCTGATGAACGGGTCGCTTCTCCAGATTCATTCCGAGCAGGAGGAGGCGGCGGCGGTCTCCGGTGCGAGCCGGTTGAGTTCGATCATCCGCATCGTCGTCCCGCTGGTCTTTCCCGCGATCATGTCGGTCTGGATCTGGGCCTTCACGGTGTCACTGCGCAGCGTCTCCACGGCGCTGTTGCTTGCCGGCCGCGACAACCGCGTTTACGGCGTGGAGCTGTGGTCGTACTGGACCAACGGTCAGTACAACATCGCCACGGCGATGGGCGCCTTCCTGGTCGCCGTCATCGTGGCGATCCAGGTAGGCGTCATTCGGCTGCAACGCCGCCGTCAGTGGCGGTTCGAGTAGCGGTAAGGTCCGCTGCCGGCAAGGGCAGCGCGCGGTCGGCTCAGGCGGAAAGCGCTGCCATCACCTCGTCGACGTGCGCGTCGGCGTGCGCCGGGTCGATGACCTGCTTGATGACGCCCTTTTCGTCGATGATGATCGTCACGCGGCGCGCCGTCGTCGACATCGTCCCGTCCGGGCGTTTGGAGCCATAGACGCCGTACCGCTTCGACACCTCGAGCTTGTCGTCGGCGAGCACCCGGAACGGCAGGTGGTTCTCTTCCTTGAAGCGCTTCTGGGTTTCGATGTCGTCGACGCTGACGCCAACGACCTCAACGTTCTTCGCCTGGAGATCGGGATAGCCGTCCCTCAGGCTGCACGCCTGCGTGCTGCAGCCACCGCTGAAGGCGCGCGGGTAGAAGTAGAGGACGACGTTCTTGCCCCGCAGATCGGACAGCCGCAATTTCCCGCCGTCGGCAGATGCCAGTTCAAAGTCAGGGGCGGTTTCACCAACGTTCACAGCAGTTGTCACGATTCTTGTCTCCTTGAAGGGGGCAGCCCCCGCGTTCCGGACGCCCGATCACCTCGTCCTACATTCCACGCGGCGGGTTGCTCAACATCGGACTTAGGTATGACCAGGCCTATCCGGGGTCGATGCCGCGCCCTGCGGATCGGCGTGGCCTGTCCTAGACCTTGATTTCGCCGCGCTCGCAGACGACCTTGTCGTCAACCAGGATAGTGACCTGGCTGATAATGCCCTCGCAGCGAAGCTTAGATTTGACGATGCCCCGGTCGGCCCCGTGGCCGATGCCGAAGTGCATGGCGCCGTAGCGCTTCTTCTCGCTCCGCATCTGCCCGGTGCGAGGAGGGCACTTGCGGTTCGTGCCGAGCGAAATCTCGCCGCCGACCAGGTACGCATTCTCGTCACCGTAGGTCTCGAGATACCAGCGCACCTCGCTGGCCTCCGCACCGCCATCAATGGAGGTGACGCGTCCGTCCTTGATGGTGAGCTTGACCGGATCACGCCACAGGCCCGGCGGGTGGTGAGCGGTGGTGTCCCAGACCAGCGTGCCCGATGCCGTGCCCGGCAAGGGTTCGATATGTATCTCGCCCCACGGCCAGGTGCCGTTGCCGAGCGTGCCGTCGGCTTTCCGCTGGAACGGAAGCGTGCTCCAGCGCTTGGCGCTGGCGCCTGGCGGGTAGCCGGTGATGTCCGCGACCAGGTCGCTGCCGTAGTCCGAGACGATGCGGATATTCTTGCCGTTGTCGTAGATGCGGCCGATGCGCTGCTGGGTGTCGCGCATGGCGATCACGTCATCCTTGGTCGCTGAACCGCCGCCCTGCGTCAGGATCTCGACCGTCATCTCCTCCATGAGCCAGATTGGCGTCTTGCCGGTCCCGCCGCCGTGCTCGCGGATGGTGCGCAATCCGGGCGTGCCGCTGTTCAACGCCGTCGTGGTCAGCGCGATCACCACGTCCGCCGCTCTGGCCGCTTCGATCGCCATCGCCGGCGGATCGGCGTTGTGATAGGCGAGCCGCGGATAGAGACACATCGCGGCGTCCGCCCCCCGCTGGCGCAACGCCGCGAGTGCCAACTCCCACACCAGCGGGTCCATGCCGCTGTCGGTGAGAATGAGCATCTTGTCGCCTTCGCGCACGTTTTCGAACGGGATGTCCCACGCCTTGATCAGGTCGATGATCCGCGTGTGCGGGCTGCCATATCTTTCAGTGAACGTCATGAAGCACTCCTGGAAGTAAGAAGGGCCTACCGGGCGTCCGGCGTGCGGGTGTTAGTGGCAGTTGCGGCCTTGCGGCCCGTAGACGCCCGGAATAAGACACGAAATCCAGGGACGCCGCGTCGGACTTCCGGAATTTGTCGCGGCGTCCCTTTCTTGCACTCCAATCGGGGGAATGGCGTTGGACAAATTCGGCAATGGCGTAAACGGCAAGGCGGCCCGCTTGAGCATACTCGCTCCCGGACCCGCCCGTGGCGGTTGGGACGAAACCGCGCAGGCCGTGGGTGCCGCGCTCATGGAGGTGGGGTTCGCCGAGAGCGTTGACGTAACCTGTCGTCCGGGTGCCGGCGGAACGAAGGGACTTGAGGAGTTTGTCAAGGGCCACGCGGGCGACCCGAACGCACTGTTCGTCGGCGGTTACGTGCTGGTCGGGTCAGCCATAGGCAACAAGTCCGCCCTTACGCTCTCGGACCTGACGCCGCTGGCTCGCCTGACGGGAGAGTCCGAGGCTGTCGCGGTGCCCGCCTCGTCGCCGGTGCGCACGATAGAGGAACTGCTGGACAAATTTAGGCGCGATCCCGCGGCCATCACCTGGGCCGGCGGTTCATTCGGCGGCGTCGGGCAGGTTGCCCTGTCGCTGATCGCGCGTGCGGCGGGCATCGCGCCAAAGCTGGCCAGACACGCACACTACTCCAGCGCGGCGGAGGCGGCGGCGGCGACGGCACGGGGAGAAGCGCAAGCCGTCGTCACCGGTTATCGGGAACTCGTCCATCTCGGTGACGCGCTGCGCGTGCTGGCGGTTGCCGCTGCCAGGCCGCTTCCCGGCGTCGACGCGCCCACCCTCAATCAGCGCGGTTTGTCTGTGGAGATCATGAACTGGCGGATGATCGCCGCGGCCCCCGGTATCGGCGACAAGCGCGAACGCGAATTGGGTGCCGCGATCAAGGCGATGGTTGCCTCCGCGGCATGGAAGAAGACTCTGGACGAGACCGGATGGGAAGATCGCTATCTGGCCGGGGCCGATTTCAAGGAATTCCTCGCCCAGCAGACGCATCAGACGCTGGCTGCGTTGCGCGAGGCGGGTGCCGCCTGAACCGCTGTCAGGCGGTACAGGGGCTCGCTCGGCCGGAACCGGCGCCAACGAAAGGCCCGCCGCCGGGGTGGCCAATGTTCAGGCCGCCGCGAGCACCTTTCCGTGCCCCTCGATGGGCGTCCAGAAGTCCACCCGGTGCAGTGTGTCCCACACCATGGCGTTCTTGTTGCCCACTACCACCTTGTCGAACTCATCCTCCAGCCGTTCGGCGATCGGCTGCACCATCCAGCCACTGCCGCCGATGTAGATGCCGTCGGCTTCCGGGTACGTTTCGAAAGCGCGCTTGCCGGTCTGGTACGCAAGTTCCGTGCTTTCGCCAATGGTCATCTTCTGAATCGTACCGGCCGGCATGACCTCGCCCACCACGCCAACCACCTCAATGCCTTCGCGCCCGAAGTAGGTCGATAGCACAGCGTTCATCAACTCCGTCCACCGGTTGACGGCCACGATCTTTCGCACCCCGACGTTCTTCGTCGCCGCGACCACCCCCATGACGGACGATGTCGCTGGCTTGCCGATCCGTTCCTCGATGTTGGCGATCATGCGGTCGTGGGCCTCGGGCCCGATCAGCAACGCCGGCGGTACGCCGGACTGCATTACGAGATCGACGTTGCGTGTCGCGAGAAGGTCGACAAGCTCGTAGACCGGACCGAACGCGCGCTCGGCGTCTTCCGGGGTGAATGTTTTAACGCCGATCGGGATCATCTCCAGGATCACGCCGGGCGGCGCCATGCAGTAGAATTCGTAAGCGGCGCTACCGATGATCTGCAGCGGTGACAGAACGCCCAACCGGCGCTGTGGCGTCACAAAATCCATAGGCACGCTCGTTCTCCTCCTGCCATTTCACGATCCGCGCGCGGAAGCCGCTCGTCGGCGCTGAGCGCGTCGACTTTGTAACGCCGCGACTGCTGGACATCAAACCGTTGCGAACAGCCACGTGTTAACAGAGCACCATTTGGTTGAAATGGAACTTAGCCCCCATCCGGGGCCTGACACCGACATCCATGCGACAAAATATACGCCGGCCGTGGCTCAACCGCGTCCGACGGTTGGCGCTAAGTACGATCCATGGCAGGTATCAAGCTGCTAACGTTGGCTCGCAGAGCGACCGTTAGTTCCACTAGTGATTATGGGAGGTGTTATGATGAAACGGATGGTGCTCACCGCCTTGCTGGCCATGATGTCGATGGGCATCGCCGGGGCGGCAGTAGCCCAGCAGCAGGACTCCCCTGCGCTGCAGAAAGTGATTGCCGCCGCCAACAAGGAAGGGCATCTGCTGATCTACAATTCGCTGCCGCCCGAAGACATGCAACACGTCTTCGACGCTTTCAACAAACGCTATCCCGACATCAAGATCGACTATGTCAGCGCCGGTAGCGCAGCGTCCATCGTCTCCAAGGTATTGCAGGAGACCCGCGCCAACGCGGTCACCGCCGATGCAGCGCCGTTGACGGTAGAGGTCGCTCCGGACCTGGAAAAGGCCATGGGCATATCCAAGGTGCTGCTACCGACCGACTGGAAGGCTCTCGGCGTTCCTGACAACCTGATCATCAGCTACCCGACGCCCGATCAACAGGAAGCCGTGAAGTTCAACTCCGGGCTGTTTTCGATCGTCTACAATACCAATCTGGTATCGGGCGACCTCAAATGGAACGACCTGCTCGACCCCAAGTGGAAGGGCAAGATCGGCATGGCCACGACGAGCGGCCTGTGGGTTATTTTCACGACGAAATGGGGCGAGGACGGGGTTAAGAACTACCTGACGAAGCTGGTCAACGATCAGCAGGCGCGCATCGTGGCGCGGAGCAGCGAAATCGTGCCGGCCGTGACGACCGGGGAACTCCCCATCGGGATCGTCTCGCGAACCAACGCGCTCGACAGTATCGACAAGGGCGCCCCGATCGCCTTCAGCACCGCGGACCTTATTGCCAACAGCGGAACGGCGATCGGTGTACCGGTCAACGGAAAGCATCCCAACGCCGCGAAGCTCTACATCTCCTGGCTGGTCACAGAGGAAGGCCAGACCGCCTACGACAAGGCGACGCATCGCGGACTGGTCTCCGTACCGGGCACGTGGGGGTACGAAAATCGGGACAAGCTGCAGGTTGTCGAATGGCCGCTGACCGACCTCGACAAGTACAATCAGATTGCGTCCGACCTGGATAAAATCTTTCCGAAGCACTGAGGGCAGAGGAGCGTTTTGCCTGCTCGGTTGACATTGTGGTTGCCGGCTCCGGCAAGGCCGGCTGTGTCACGGGACCGTGCGCAGCCGGCCAGTGGATGAAGGTGTTGCTGGTCGAGAAGCCACCACAGCTCGGCGCCACCACGGCGCAATCCGGCGGGTAGTTGTGGATCGCCGGCAATAATCTGGCGAACGGCACCGATCCGCGGCACATGGCCCGTCATTAGCCGACAAACGGTTTTGTGATGACAAGTGCAGCAAATGCCCGCCGCTCGGAGGTTATAGGCGATTCCAGGTTGGTCGCCGGCTGGTGGCGGGCGATTTGGCGGGTGCCGAACCTGTTCGCTACGCTGGTTGCGCTCGCCATCGTCTCCTATTTCGTCATCGTTCCGCTGATAACGATACTGGTCTCGAGCTTGAAGCCCCAGGGGCTGCCGAACACCCCCGGCTGGACGCTCGGGCACATCAGTTCGGTTTTCCTGGCCGGCGACACGTACCACCTGATCGGCAACACCCTGATCTTCGCATTCGGCTCCGTCGTTTTCGCCGTCGCCGTGGGGTTTGCCTCCGCCTGGTTCATCGAGCGCACGGACGTGCCGGGGCGGCAGGTCCTGCGGATGCTGATCCTGGTTCAGATAGCGGTCCCGAAGATCCTCATCGCCATGGGGTGGATCCTGCTACTGGCGCCGCGCGTCGGCTTGTTCAACGCGCTGTTTGCCCATTCCGCGGACGACAACGGACCGTTCCACATCTACTCGATGGGCGGGATGATTTTCGTCAACGGGCTGGCGCTGTCGCCGATGGCCTTCCTGCTCAGCTCTCCCGTCTTCGCCCGCATGAGCATGGATTTGGAAGAAGCGGCCGTGATGTCGGGGGCCGGCTACGTGCAAATCCTGCGTCGGGTCATTCTCCCGGTGCTTTGGCCGGCGATCCTCGCTGCCTTCTCGTACCTCTTCATTCTCTCTGTGGTGATTTTCGATATCCCGGCCCTTATCGGCCTGCCGGCGCGGATATTTGTCCTCAGCAGTGCGATCTACGATGCCGCGCTTCCCGGCCGCGGGCTGCCGGACTATGGCCAGATCGCCGCGCTTTCCCTGATCACGCTGATCCTCGCCCTGATCCTCGTTTTCTACTACATACGCGTGATCAGGGACCCCAACCGCTTCGTTTCCGTCACCGGCCGCGGTTACCGGGTGACGCCGGTGCTCCTTCGCGGTTGGCGACCGGTCGTTTTCCTTGTCCTCCTTGCCTATTGCTTCCTCGTCGTATTGCTGCCGGTCTCCGCCATCGCCTTCGCAAGTCTGCAGCCGTACTGGTCGGCGCTGACGGCCGAGAGCCTCTCGCGGTTGACGGTGGAGAATTACGTCAATCTCGCGCATACCCCGAGCCTGTGGGGCGCCCTGCGAAACAGCGCGATCGTCGGCGTGGTCGCGGCAACCGCGGTCACGCTGCTCGGCTTCCTGATTTCGTGGGTGGTCGTTCGCACCAAATCGCCGCTGCGTGGATTGATCGACGGTCTCGCCGTCTTGCCGAACGGGATGCCCGGCGTGATCGTCGGCGTGTCGATGCTGATCTTCTACCTCACCTGGGGCAATTTCATTCCGATCTACGGAACCATCTGGGTGCTGGTGGCGGCCTACATCACCGACTACATGGCCTACGCGACCCGGGTGACCAATTCCTCGCTTCTGCAGATCCACGCCGAGCTGGAGGAGGCGGCCGAGATGTCCGGCGCCGGCAAGTTGATCACAATGTGGCGGATCGTGATTCCCCTCGTCATCCCGGCCCTGGCCGGGGTGTGGATCTGGGCGTTTACGGTGTCGCTGAGAAACGTCTCGACCGCGCTGCTTCTGGCTGGCCGCGACAACCGGGTCTATGGCGTGGAGTTGTGGACGTCATGGACCAAGGGCGCCTACAACTCGGCCGCCGCAATGGGCGTCGTGCTGATCGGCGTCATCATCGTGGTCCAGCTTGCCATGTTGATGTTCAGAAATACGCGGCGGCGCCTGATCGTCGACTGACCGCCCTCAAACGCCGGTGATGCTCTCAAGAACGTTCAGCGCCAGTTGAGCGCTGGCGTCCAGCACTTCGGGCACCGCCGTCGTCGCACCCAGCCGCAGCAGCGTGTCGGCATGCGAGGAATCTTTCGCCCGCGCATGGACAATGGCGTCGGGCCAGGCGTCGCGAATGGTGCGAACCATTTCCTCGGCTGCGGCGCGCTCGTCAACGGTGACTACAAAGGCGCGCGCCGCCCGGCTATGGGCGCGCTCCAGCAGTTCGCCACGGCTCGCGTCGCCAAGGAACACCGGGCGGCCCGCAGCATGCTCCGAGGCGACGAGGCCCGGGTCGGGGTCGAAAGCTATGTACGCAATTCCTTTCGCCTCCAGACGCTCGGCGACGGCCTGACCCACGCGTCCGAAGCCACCGATGACCACGTGGTCGCTCAAGCCCTGAGCATCCTGCGGCTCAACCACGACACCACCTCTGCGGCTGTTTCGTCGCGCCAGATAGCGGCCGGCTGCCGCGAGGTAAGGCACCAGGAACATCGAAATGGCGGCAACGATGACCGCCGCTTCGCGGGCGCCCGGATCAAGCAGTCCCTGGCCTACCGCCATTGTAAAGACAACGAACGCAAATTCGCCCGCGCCCGCCAGGAGGAACGCCGTTTCGATCGCAACCACCGGCGCGAGGCCGAATATCCGCCCGGCGGCGAGCACCAGTCCCGTTTTGATGGCCACCACGGCCGCGACCAGCGCCAGCACGGTCGGTGCATGTTCGACCAGAGTTCGGGACGTCGATGCTCATGCCGACGCTGATGAAAAAGGTGCCCAGAAGGAGTCCCTTGAAGGGATCGAGGTCCACTTCCACCTGGTGCCGGTACTCGCTTTCGCTCAACAGGATGCCGGCCAGGAACGCGCCGAGCGCTGCGGTCAGGCCGACGCTGGCGGTAAGCGCCGCCGTCCCGATGGCCAGGAAGAGCGCGATTGCGACAACGAGGTCGCGGCTTCCCGTCGCTGCGGCCTGGCGCATCAAGGGCCGGACCAGGTATCGCTCCAGCAGGACGATGGCGCCCACAGTACCGATGGCGATCGCCGCGGCGCGTAGGAGGGCCATCGACGGCCGGATATTTTCACCGCTGAGGAGGCCGACGACAATGATGATCGGGACCACCATCACGTCCTGAAAAAGGAGGATCGCCACCGACACGTTGCCGGAGCGCGTGTTGAGCCGGCCGTTCTCCACAAGCACCTGCGATCCGATGGCCGTCGATGACAGCGCAAAAGCGAGGCCGATAGTGATTGCACCGGCCCAATCCATCACCAGGTGGAGCAAGACGGAAATGGCGGCAGCGGAGCCGATGAACTGGACGGCCCCCAGGCCGAACACCAGATTTCGCATCCTCCACAACCGCGCGATTGACGTATCCAGACCGATCACAAACAGCAGGAACACGACGCCAAACTCGGCCAGCGACCGGACACGCTGTGGATCGGAAAACGTGAAATTCTTCAGCCAGGTCACGTCCGACGCCAGGTGGCCCAATCCGCCAGGGCCCACCAGCACGCCGGCCAGTATGAATGCGGGGATGATGCCAAATCGCCGACCCAGTATGGGGACGACGATACCGGCCAGCGCCAATACAATCAGTATGTCTTTGACCGCGCTGCCTTCGAACACCGGTCTACCGTCAGAACCGCGATGCGACGGGGTCTATTTGGCCTCGACCAAGAGTGGTCTCATCTGCGGCCGCCCGGCGTCAATGTTCCGCCCACAACGAGTCAGGAAAAGTGCCGCCGCGCACCAACCAGAAGATTGGCCGGCAGATGGGTCCGGCCAATCCCTGGCGGTTAAGCGTCGACCCCTTGTGGCGCGGTGACGGGCAGAGAACGAGCGCCGCAAGGTGTTCGTGAAGTTCGCGGCGGTTAGCCCGCCATCACCAGCACGATGAGCCGGGTGTCCGGCCGCACGATCGCAATTCGACCGTCGGCAAGCACGATGTACTCACATCCCGCGCTGAAATCTGGAACCAGGCTGATGACTTCCGCGGGGCAGGCGTTGAGGTTCACCGTCGCGGGCACCACCGAACCGACAGCGATGTTGAAGTTCACATGAACCGGTTCCGTTTTTTCGGCGACGATGATCTTACGGACCTGGCTTTGTTTGTCGGGGCTTACGTCGATGGAGGCGGCGGCTCCCATGTTGCCGCCGGCGGACGGCTGCTTGTTGGTGTCGGCCTGCTGGCCGTTGCCGCCAGCCGGTTGGTGATTGGTCTCAGCTTGCTGGCCATTGCCACCGGGCGCGGGCTGGTTGGCTGCCCCCTGGTCGCTCGGGCAATTCGCCATTCCCGGCGAGCAGCCGCCTGGGCCGCCTGCAGGAGATTGCTGGCCGGCTGCAGGCGATTGCTGATTGTCGCCGCCCGGCGCCGCTGCTCCCTGGGCGAATGCCGAGGCAGCAGTCAGCAGAAAGGCAGCTGTTGCGGCGGGGAGGATTTTTTTCATTTTCATTCGGGTCTCCGTTGGGACATCTCTGATACCCCCGCGCATAATCCGGCAGGCCGAAGTATTGTTCCGTTCGATGCGGATGCGCCCGCTGGCGCGGCGCGAGTTACGCGACGTACTTGTCGAGCCGCGTCCAACTGAACTCGCACATGTAACCGGGGCGGGGAACCTTTCCGACCGGAATACGTTTTTCTTCATCCCTTGTGGCGTCATCCTCCCCGCCCCCTCGATAAGTCACAAGGGTGAGCATGAGCAGGGATTGGCCCGACCATTTGGCGAGCCAATCCCTCGTTCGTTTTCGACCAGGAAAACCACTCGCCGCTTGACCCGTCCGGTTCAACTTCCATCGGACGTCAACGGCGCCGCCAACACGTGAAACGCAGGCGTACCTGATGGCGTTGGCATCCAGGCCGTCGAGGGCGAGGGTTAGGAGGGAAGGGCGGCGATCACGGAAATAGTCCGCGGCTGCGCTTGGTTTCCCAAACCCTGGCAACGCCGATCGCCATCGCCGCCGTGCGATGGGAAACGCCTGCGGAAGCGGCGCGCTCCAGCACGCGGCGAAAGGCATCATCCAGCAGGCGATAGAGACGATCGACTACCTCCGCGCGCCGCCAGAAGAATTGCTGGAGATCCTGTACCCACTCGAAATAGCTGACGATGACGCCGCCGGCGTTACAGAGGATGTCAGGAATGACAAAGATGTCGCCGCGCTCCGCAAGCAAGTGGTCGGCCTCCGGCGTGGTCGGTCCGTTGGCCGCTTCCGCCAGGATACGGCACCGGAGCCGGTTAGCATTCGCTTCGGTGATCACGCGCTGTATTGCCGCCGGCACCAGCACGTCGCATGGCTGGCAGAGAAGCTGGTCGGGCTCGATGACGAGTTCACTTGAGAAGCCCGCCAGCACCTTCTTGCGTTGCACGTGCTCAAGCAGATCGCCCACATCAAGTCCCGATGGAGAGTAGTAGGCGGCGGTATGGTCGCTGACCCCGACGAGACGGCCGCCGCGCTCATTGAACGCCGCCACGACATTGCTTCCGACGTTGCCGAAGCCCTGGACGATGGCCGTGGCGCCGGAAATGGGCTGCTCCAGCCGTTCGAGGGCGCGGGCAATGAGATGAACGACCCCCAGTCCGGTCGCCTCGCGACGGCCCTCTATGCCGCCCATTCCGATCGGTTTGCCGGTCACGATCTCGGTGACCGTCTGGCCCTGGTACATGGAATAGGTGTCCATGAACCACGCCATGATCTGCTCATTGGTACCGAGATCCGGCGCCATGATATCGGTCTTCGGTCCGACGAACGGGATCATTTCCTGCATGTAGCGGCGGGACACCGCCTCAAGTTCACGAGCCGAGAGGGAAGTCGGATCGACCACTACCCCTCCCTTCGCGCCGCCATAGGGTAAGCCGATAAGCGCGCACTTCCAGCTCATCCAGATCGCCAGCGCCGCCACTTCGCCAATGGTCAGGGAGCTTGTGAACCGCGTGCCGCCCTTGGTCGGACCCAGAGTAAGGTGGTGCTGGACGCGATACCCCTGGAACACCTCGACGGCGCCATCGTCACGGTGAACAGGGCAGGAGACCGCAAGCGCGCGCTTCGGGTAGAAACACCCTGTCGCGTTGGCCGACCGGCATCTCGATATGGTCCGCGACCACGTCGAATTGCTGGCGGGCCATGTCGAAAACTGTGTCGTTGAAGAATGGCATCGAGGCCATTGAGCTGCTGCTCCCCAAATCCGGACGTTCGCCCGTCATCCCCATAGACCAATATTGCCGCTCGCGGCATCGCCGACTGTCAGCGCCCGTTCTTCATTACCACGCAGGCACCACCGACGGCTTGCAGCCTGCCGCAGAGCTTGTCCGCCGCGTCGCGCGTATTCGCCGGCAGGCGGATGGCGTAGAAGGGCGCCCTCCCGCGGCTTGCCTCGACTGAGCGCAGGACCAGTGGTGGGTCGTCACCGATCACCTTGGGAAATTGCCGCTGCATCGCGCGGTAGCTCGCCATGGCGCGGGCTTGTGAGAAATTGCCGGCAACCTGCACGCCCCATGGCGCCCATGGCGCCGACCCAAGGCTCGCCGGCACGATGGCCGCTCCAGCTCCCTCGGAGAGGCCCGCGGCGATTTCAGTGCATTTTGCCTTCGTCGTGTCGGTGGCCGGCTCTGCAGCGGCTTCGTCCGCCATATCGGCCTTCCAGTCCTCGGCCGTGCGCCCGGTGACGAACAGCACATAGTCCCGCGTTTCCCACGGCAGGCCGCCATTGCCCGCCATCCAGGCCGACACACGCTTCTCGCCGGCATTGTAGGCGGCCGCGGCCAGGCCGAGATTGCCGAACTGCTCGGTCAGCTCGCTCAGATACTCGGCCGAGGCCGGAATTGCGGTGTGCGGATCGAACGGATCGGCGAGGCCGCGCAAAGCCGCTGTTCCCGGCATGAACTGCGCGATCCCCTGCGCTCCCTTGGGGCTGACCGCATCGGCAAGGAACCGGCTCTCGCGCCAGACCAGTCGGGTCAGGAAAGCAACCGGCAGATCGTTCTTGGCGGCGGACGCGTCGATGAGGTCGCAGACGGTGTCCTTCGCTTCCGCACCGCTTTCGGCGGGCGCCCCGGCGCCGTCGGGAGCCGTGGACTCGTCCTGCGCCCGGGCGAGGCCTCTGGCCCCGGCGACGAGAACGGCCACCACGCCGAAGCCAAGCGCCAATCTATTCATGCCGGCCCAAAGCACACCGATTGCCTTTGTGGGTCACCACGCGCGTCCTGGCCAAAACGCGCGACGCGCCCTTTGTGTTCATGCCGCCTCGAACAGTCTGATCGTGACGGCCCGAATGCTCGATCGAGCGTTGCATTCGCGGGCGGGCGGCATTCCATGCGGCGGGGAGGGGGGAAAGGATCGCGTCGGTCGCAAATTCCGAACCGCGTCGGCGACCTCCGCCAGAACCCCGGCTTCAGGCGCGGCCGAGGTGCCCGACAGATCGGCGGTGACGATCAAAATGGCAGAATGGCCTCGCCGGGCAAATGCGAGGGAGCGCTGGCCTGTGGAGTCGTTCTTGCCGAGCGGCAAATACGAACCCGAGAACACGTCCGGGTGACCCCGTCGCAAGCCAAGCCCGAACCGCAGGAGGCTCATCTTGATGTCGTCGAAAGAACTCGGGCTTCCGGACCCGCCACGCTTTATCAATTCATGCCGGCGGCCGAAGTCGACAGGGCGGCGGTTGTCGGGGTCGACAAAACTCAGATCGGCGAATTCGGTGCCCTGGTAGATATCGGGAACGCCTGGCATCGTCAGCTTGAGCGCAAGCTGGACGATGCTCTTGCATTCGCCGATCGGGACGAACCTCGCCGCTGCCGCCGCGAACGGGTCCAGAAACGGGCGACACGAAAGCGTCTGCTCCGCGAATCTCCTCAGCACGTCTTCGTATTTTGGATCCGGTTTGACCCAACTGGTACGTGTCTGGCTTTCGCGGGCCGCCTTGATCAAAAAGGCCGAGACTCGCGAAACCAGGTTCTGGTCCGCCGATTGGGTCCATGCGCCCAACAACGCCTGGTAGAACAGCCAGCGGGTTTCGGCATCGACGCGCGCCACGTCGGCCGAGTCTCCGATCGCGGCATCGAAGCTTTTCACGGAGTCGGCCCACGCATCCGGGGCCTCGGAGATCGCAGCGATCCGCATACGCGCATCTTCGCCGCGCTTGGTGTCGTGCGTTGCGGTGGCGTTCAATCCATGGGGCTGGTCGGCAGCGCGACGCAGCATGCGTGCATGGAACTTCTCAGGTGTCCACGCCGGCTCACTCGGATCACCGCCGACCTCATTGGCCGAGATAAGACGGTGAAATCGGTAGAAGAGCGTGTCCTCGACCGCCTTCGCCATCAACGCACCCGACGTCTGCTGGAAACGCGTCCGAGACGCGTCCGCGGCGCTTCCGCTGTGACCGAGCAGGCAGTCCACGACCACGTCGACCACCGTCGGGTCGTCGAGCGCATCATCCGTGCGGGCTATGCCTGCCGCATGCCTAAGGATCGCGCTGTCCTGGCTCCGGTCGAGTGAGCCCGCCGCGGAAAGGTAGGTTCGATAGACTGGCATGGCACACAGAAGTGCGACTATGGCCCGCTGCAGCAAATCTTGCCCCCAGTCGCGCGCCGACGGATCGCCTGACAACGCGTTCGACGCGAGGCGGATCAGCGTTCCCAACTCGGTCGCGAGGTTGCGCGTAAGCACCTCCCGTTTGGCGGCCGCGAGCATTTGGAGGTAATCGTGATCGTGCCCCGTGAAATCTGCGTAAGCCCGATCGAGGGAAGGAACGGCCTCGGGGTTGGTAAGGACACAGGTGACGGCATCGGTGAATTCGTATCCGGTCGTTCCGGCAACCGGCCACGCCGTTGGAAGAGCCTCGCCTCGCGCAAGAATCTTCTCGACCCAGATCGGGATGTCGCGCGGCAAGGCGCGGCTGAGCCGATCGAGATAGCCCGCGGGGTCGGCGAGCCCGTCCACGTGGTCGACCCGGACACCGTCCACATGACCTGCGCCCACCATGTCGAACAAAAGCCGGTGGACGTCGTCGAACACGCCCGGTTCCTCGACGCGCACGCCGACAAGATTGGCGATCTCGAAAAAGCGCCGGTAGCTGAGGCTGTCACGGGCCGCCCGCCAGAACACCAGCCGCCATGGTTGCGCCTTGTGAATCGCGATCATGCGTTCGGGGTCGCGCGATGTCTCTTGCAGAAGGGTGTCCAGACGCCCAGCGTCGGCTTCGGAAAGCCGCCAATCGGCCGGCAGGGACATCCCCGCCGCGCCGACGACCAGCGGCCACGTGCGGGGATCGAGCGGAAAGGCCTGGTCGCGATAGCGCCAGACCGGACCGTCGGCGGCGCGACCGAGCGAGAAGTCGCCGGCCGCCAGCGCCTTGCCGAATGGCCGCCCGAGAACCGGAATGGTGAGTTTCGGCCTGGTCCAGTCGATATCGAAGTGGCGGGCGTAGGCGCTGGATTTGCCGTGACGCAGGACATCACGCCACCACGGATTTTGCGGTGACGCCGCCATGTGGTTGGGAACGATGTCGAGGATCAGGCCGAGGTTCTGCTGTTTCAGCGCCGCGGACAGGTGCAGGAACCCGTCGATGCCGCCAAGACTTTCGTCGAAGCGATTGTGATCGGTGACGTCGTAGCCGTGGGCCGAACCGGCGGTCGCCTGAAACACGGGCGACGCGTACAGGTGACTGACGCCGAGGTCGCCGAAATATGGCGCCAGGGATGCGGCTTTGTCGAAATCCATGCCGTTGCGGAATTGCAGGCGATACGTGGCGCGCGGCAAGGTCATCGCGGCCGGGCCGCGCGCATCGCGGCGGTGTGCTTCCGGAAGGTAGCGTTATCGCCGAGGCGGCTGACGGCGACCGGCAGGCGCTGGCGCCAGTTCGGATGTTCGGTCGCGGTGCCAGGTATGTTGACCTGCATCGCGAGCCCGAGGGCGTCCTCGAGCTGCAATGCCGACAGCCGGCATGGGCTCGACGCAATGTGTGCATGAAGGCGAAGTGAAAGCTCAAGTGCGTCCCCCGAACGGTCGAGTTCGGCGCACATCGCCTCACGTTCGCGTTCGCGCATCGCGGTCGCCGGCGCGACATCGCCGCGCTCCAGAAGCCCGAGTGACGCACGGGCTTCGATGTCATCTCCGCGCCACCAGGCGGCAAACGTCGGCATATCGTGGGTGCCGATGCAGGCGAGCGCATCCACGGGCCAGCCGCGGGTGTGCGCGCGGCCGGCTGCGTCCCGCTCGAAGAAATAGACCTTGTAGCTGTGGACGGACCGGGCGGCCATCAGATCGCGAAACCGATGCGGAACAACGCCGAGATCTTCGCCGACCACGACGGTCCCGGCGTCTTCGGACACCTCTGCCAGCCGCCGGAGCAGAACGGACAGCGGGAAACGCACGTAGGCGCCGTCGGTTGGCGAGGCGCCGCGGGGGATCAGCCACAGCCGCGCGATACCCATGGCGTGGTCGATGCGAACCGCCCCGGCGCCCCGCATGACGGCGGCCCAGGTTGCGGCCAGCGGCTCTCCCTCCTGCGCGGCCAGACGCATCGGTGACAATGGCGCAAGACCCCAGTCCTGTCCGGCGATGCTGAATGGATCGGGTGGAGCGCCGATCGAGACGCCGGGGACAGTCATTTTCGGGTCGGCCCAGGCAGCCGATCCATCAGGCGCCGCCCCCACCGCGAAATCGAGAAACAGGCCGATCCGCAGCCCGGCATCGCGCGCTTCCCGCTGGACGCGATCGAGCTGCTGCTTTGACACCCATTGCAGCCAGAGATGAAAGTCCACCCTGGCGCGGTTCTCACGGACGAAGGCAGCGACCTCGGCCGATATGCTGCGCCGAAGCGGCTCCGGCCAGCCGTCCATTGTCGGTCCGTTTCCCTCGGCGACCATCTCCTCCGCTATCGCTTCGTAAGTCGCGTGTGCAGCCAGCGCATCGCCGCCATGGTCGCAGAAGGCCCGAAAGGAAGATTGTTGGGCCTCGTTCCACGGGAATTGGTTGAAGCACCGGCGGAGGAGGGGACTCTTCACGCGCCACACGGCGGCGTGGTCGATCAGCGGGCCGGCGCTCGCGCGTGTCGCACCGGCCCGTTCCTCATCGCTCAGCCCGCCGAAGCCAGCGACCCACTCGAGTGCGATGTAAAGCGGGTTGAGGAAACGCCGGTTTGATGGAGCGAACGGACTTACCCGGCCCGGATCGCTCCAGAACAGCGCGTGCAGGGGATTGACCCCGACAAAATCGGCGCCTTCGTTCGCCGCGACGGTGCATAGTGCCGAAAGGTCCGCGTAGTCTCCAATGACGAGGTTGCGTTCGGATGAGAGACTGGCGAGTTGACAGGTGACGCCCCAAACCCGGGCGTTGGCGAGAAACGCCGGAACGTGACAACGCAGAGGCGATGGCTCGGCACATGCGGTCTCGATGTCAGGCAGGAAGGCGGGTGAACCGTCCGCGATTCCGAATATGTCGGCAAGGGCGGCGAGCGTGTCGGCGGAAACGTCGCGCGTAACGCCGTCAATTCCGGTGTAGCGCGGCTCGATGCCATGCGAAGCACAAAGAGCGACAAGGCTTTCCATCGTCAACCGGGCTCTTCGATGCTCAGCCGTATGGCCCACGGATCGGCGGCCGGGTCCGCCAGATGAAAGAGTTCACGGCCCGAAGGCTGGACCGCGAACGGCGAGCCGCCAAGATTGGCGACAAGGATCAGGCGCGATCCATCGCCAAGCCGCCAGGAGACTTCCACGCCGCGATCCGCGTGAGCAGTCGCGTCCGCGTTCATGGCGGACATACCGCGGAGCCTGGGCACGATCTCTTTCAGGCGGAGCGCTGTGATCTGACGGAACAAAGCGAGGCGCGCTCGTCCCTCATCAGTGTTTCGTGCCGTCCAATCGAGCGTGGATCTTTCCAACGTCGCCTTATCGTTCGGATCGGGAATGGTGTCACGCAGGGCGGCATCTGCAAAGTGCGCCCACTTTGCGAACTCGCGACGTCGTCCCTCGCGCACCGCTCTGGCAAGCTCGCCATGAAAATCACAGAAGAACTGGAAAGGCCTCGTCTCGCCCCATTCCTCGCCCATGAACACCAGCGGAATTGCAGGCGTCAGCATCAGAAGGGCCGTGAGCACCTCCACCGCCGGCGCGTCTGCCAACGTTGTCAGCCGTTCGCCGAAGGCGCGGTTGCCGATCTGGTCGTGGTTCTGCAGGAAATTGATGAACGCCGTTGGCGGCAGGTGCGATGAAGGCTCGCCGCGCGGTTTGCCGCCGCGATGGGCGGATGGCTCTCCCTGCTGAACGAAGCCTTCGCCGAGCGCAGTCATCATGGCGCTCCGCGGATCGTCGGCGTACTCCACGTAGTAGCCATCGCGTTCGCCCGTCGCAAGAACGTGAGCGACGTGGTGGAAGTCGTCATTCCATTCGCCGTCATAGAGAATCGCGCGGCCGTTCCGGTCACGCACGTGCAAGCGGGTGATGTTGCGGTCGTCTTCGGTGGTCAGGTACACCGGGCGTTCGATGTCATGCTCGCGGACTGCACGGGCGATTTCGACGAGGATTGGCTCCTCGGACTGATCGTCGATGTGATCGATGGCGTCGAGCCGCAATCCGTCGATGCGATACTCGTCGAGCCAATAGAGCGCGTTCTCGATAAAGAAGCAGCGCACCGCGGGTTGTTCGAACGCTATGGCGGCGCCCCACGGCGTGTGACGCTCCGGATGGAAGAACTCGGGCGCGTACTGGCTCAAATAGTTTCCGTCCGGGCCGAAGTGATTGTAGACGACGTCCAAAAAGACCATCAGGTTGCGTTCGTGGGCGGCGTCGACAAGGCGCTTAAGTCCGATCGGGCCTCCGTAACCGACGTGCGGGGCGTAGAGAAGAACCCCGTCGTAACCCCAGCCGCGAGTACCCGAGAACTGGGCGACCGGGCATAGCTCGATGGCAGTTGCGCCGGCGTCCGCGATCTGGTCGAGGCGGGCGCGAACGCCGTCGAAATCATGCGCGCCGGTGAATGCGCCGACATGAAGCTCGTAAAGAATGGTCTCTTCCCACGGTCTGCCTTGCCATCGCGACCGCCAGGCGAACGCTCGCGGATCGACAAGAACTGAGGGGCCGTGGACATCGGCTGCCTGGGCCCGCGCCGCCGGATCGGGCACCGGCCCCATGGCGGAGGAGGGCTGGAACATATACGTCGCGCCGGCAACGGCGGAATATTCGGCTTCGAACCAACCCCCGGCAGCGCGATCCATACCCCGCGGCTCGCCCTCGACAATGACATTCATCTCCGACAGCCCGGGCGCCCATATGCGGAACCGCCAGAGGCCGTTGGCGGCGGGCTCAGCGCCCCAGGTTCTTTCAGTCACGGTCGCGCTTCAACGTATTCTTGGTCATCGCCTTGGCTCCTCGTCAGCAACTTCTGTGCCTGCAGTCGATATGGAAGCTCGCCGGTTGTTCACAACCCGTGGCACTTCATCAGCGGGCCCCTCGGCCGACCGCTGTTGCAAAAAGTCCGGGGTCTTTCCAACTCCACCGTCCGCACCGTTACAACGTCGGATCTACCGATCCGATCCCGATTGTTTATGGAAAGAAGGGCCGTCACCCGGGTCCCGCACCGGGGGGAGGGCACATGCCCGACGCCAGCGGTTCGGCGCGACCCCAATCGAAATGCCCGCGGCATCGCGGCCTTTGGCGGCGCTTGACGGCCTTCTCTTGCCGCATCATCATTGCGCGCCTAGCCAAACCTGCTTGTTGCCGAAAATGGCACGAGCCCCCGGCGGCGGTTCAAGACGTGGCGTCGCTTGTGGCGGGATCCAGGTACGGCGACAGGAGGAGTGAGTGGGCGAATGGCTAACGCATTGAGCATCGGATTGATCCGCGGGCCCGCGGAGAGACGGGATTTCCTGCCGCTGGTTCGCTGGGCGATCCTCATGGGCCTGATCGCCGCGGGTTTCGCGGCGGTTGCCTATTTCGGCCTTATCCAGCTGATGCTGGAGACGGACCGCACCAAGATTTCCGTGCTTATCCTGGTAACGTTCGCGATCACGACCGTGCACTGTCTTGTGCAGACGATCGCGGTCTCGCGCGAACTGGCCGTAACGCGCCGCGTCCGGGAAGTCATCGCACGCGGAACATCGCAGTTTGCGGTCGCTGAGGGGCGCGTTCTCAGCGACGGGCAGCCCCTTGAGCCCTGCTCTCTCACGGATCACATTGGCGACCTGATAGAGAAATCCGTGCGTCAGGACGGGCAACGGGTCGAGCAGAGCCTGCTTTTGCGGGCGCTTGCCGACCGGTTGCGGTCCCGCGAAAAGCTGGGCTGGTTCGTGGCCGAAGCGTTGCTGCGGCTGGCACTGCTCGGAACCGCGGTCGGTTTCATACTGATGCTGATCCCCATCGCCGGGCTGACGTCCTTCGATGCCCAGGTCCTGCGCGGAGCTCTTTCGGGCATGAGCGGCGGCATGGCGATTGCTCTGAACGTCACGGTTACCGGCATCAGTTGCGCGCTCCTGCTCAAGGTCGAGTACTACTTCCTCGATGAGGGCATCGCCGAGTTGTTTGGAACGATCACCCGCGTAACGGAAGTGTACGTGGTGCCGGGGCTGGACCGGCTTCGCAATGGACGAGAATAACCTTTACTCCGGGTTCGGAGACGACGGCACGTTCGTGCCGTTCACCGACATTCTTCTGAATGTTCTGCTCGGCTTCACTTTCATGGTTTTCATCGCCCTCGCGCTGATCAAGCCGGAGGCGAAGGCGGGAAGCGTGGAGGTCAAGGCCGAGGTCCTGATCACCGTCAGCTGGCCGGACGGGAAGGAGGACGACGTCGACACGTACGTCGAAGATCCGGTTGGGAATATCGTTTGGTACTTTGCGAAAGAAAAGGGCCTGCTCAATCTGGAACGTGACGATCGCGGAGCATTCCACGACACGATTGAAGTAAACGGCGAGCGCATCCAGAACCCCCTCAACCAGGAAACCGTTACCATGCGCGGTATCGTGGCCGGGGAGTACATCGTCAATATCTACGACTACAATAGCGTGACCAAAGGCGATCTTCCCGTCAGCGTGAGGGTGGAAAAGTTGAACCCTAGCGTGAACGTCATTTTCTACGGCACGCACAACCTCACCCATACGGGCGACGAATACACGGCTGTTCGCTTCACCATGGATGAGAAGGGCAATGTCAGCAACGTCAACAGCCTGCCCATTTCATTGGTGCAGCAGCTCAAGGTCAAAAAATGAGAAAAACTGAGGCCGCCGGATGACCACGACGCAGATTCTGGAGTTCGTATCGGCCTACGTCGTCTTGGCGGCGCTGTTGTTGAGCCTCAACGCCGTGTCGCTTTGGCAATGGTGGGTCAAGATCGCAGCGGTCGTCGTAACCACCGCGTTCTTTGGGGGGACCTATCTGTTCACGATAGGCCTTCTCGGCTGGCCGGTTCCGCAGGAGCCGCCTGATCGGTTCAGTCTCTTGTGGTCGCAGATCGTTGAGCCGAACCAGACGCTTGGCATCCAGGGGGCGATCTACCTTTGGGCGGAGGAGCTGGACGATACCAACCGCCCGAAGGGCCCGCCGCGCGCATACCAGCTGACTTACACCCAGCCCTTGGCCGTGGTTGTGGCCGGCGCCCAGGACAAGCGGAAGAAGGGCATCCAGGTCATGGGAACGAAGAACAGCGGGGGGAAGGGCACTGCGACCCAGGATGACGAAGCGGCGAAGGGGAAGCCGAGCCTTGGTCAAACCAATCCCAACGCCGTGCCAAGTAGCAACACCGACACCGTGGCTTTCGGCGATCTGGAAGCCGCGCTGCATTTTGAAGACCTGCCGCCGCCGGAGCTTCCGGACAAAGTCCCGGATTTCTAGGCGTAGTTTCACCCCCGGGTGCCGGAAAAACCGACCCATTTGCCGCCGGCCCTGGAGGAGCGCACGCAGGCATCCACGAATGCCACGCCCTCCAGTCCGTCGTCGATCCCGGGGAAGAGGACGTCTGCGGCTGGCGGCCAACCTTCCCGATGAGCGAGGATCGCCTCCGCAGCCTCGGTGTAGATATTGGCGAATCCCTCCAGGTACCCTTCCGGGTGGCCGGAGGGAATGCGCGAAACGCGGGCCGCCGCCGCGTCGGATCCCGCGCCCATGCGTGTTATCAGGCGCTTCGGCTGGCCGAACGGCGTGTGCCAGAGATAATTCGGATCCTCCTGCTTCCACTCGAGCCCGCCCCGCGAGCCGTAGACGCGGAGGCGGAGGCCGTTCTCATTTCCCGGCGCAACCTGGCTGGCCCAAAGCATGCCTTTGGCCCCGCCGGTGAACCGCAGCAGCACCTGCGCATTGTCGTCGAGGCGACGTCCGGCGACGAAGCTGTCGAGGTCCGCGCTCAGGCTTTCGAGCTCCAGCCCGGTCACGAAGCGCAGGAGATTGAATGCGTGCGTACCGATGTCGCCGATCGACCCGCCGAGGCCTGAGCGTGCCGGGTCGGTCCGCCATGCGGCCTGTTTCTGCCCGGTGTCCTCGACCTTCTCGGTCAGCCAGTCCTGCGGGTATTCCACCTGAACCACCCGGATAGGCCCGAGCTCTCCTGCCCGGGCCATCTCGCGCGCCTGGCGCACCATCGGATAGCCGGTGTAGTTGTGGGTGAGCACGAACACTGCCTTCGCGTTGGCGACCGCCTTCGCGAGCTTTCGCGCGTCCGCTATCGTCGACGTCAGCGGCTTGTCGCAAATGACATGGATGCCCCGCTTCAGGAACGCCGCCGCCGCCGGGTAGTGCATGTGGTTCGGCGTCACGATCGCCACCGCCTCGATTCCGTCCTTCAGCCGCGCCTCGCGTTTGGCCATCGAGTCGAAGTCGTCATAAATGCGGTCCTCGGCGAGACCGAGGTCGCGGCCGGATGCGCGCGCCTTTTCCGGCGTCGAGGACAGTGCGCCCGCGACAAGTTCGTAGCGGCCATCGAGCCTGGCTGCCATGCGGTGCACTGCCCCGATGAAAGCGTCGCGTCCGCCGCCGACCATGCCGAGCCGGATCGTGTGCGGCGCCCGCTTTTCGTCTGAACCCCCGATCGCCATCGCGTCCTCCTCACAGTCCGAGCATGCGCCGGTTGGCTGCCTCATCGGTCCCCGACCCGGCGAAATCGTCGAACGCCTTGTCGGTGACCCGGATGATATGGTCGCGCACGAACGCGGCGCCCTCTCGCGCCCCGTCCTCCGGGTGCTTGAGGCAGCACTCCCACTCGACCACCGCCCAGCCGCCGAAATCCATCGCTGCGAGCTTCGAGAAGATCGAGCCGAAGTCAACCTGCCCGTCGCCGAGCGAGCGGAAGCGTCCCGCCCGGTCGATCCAGCGCTGGTAGCCGCCGTAGACTCCCTGGCGGCCGGTCGGATTGAATTCCGCGTCCTTGACGTGAAACATCTTCACGCGATCGGCGTAGATGTCGAGGTAGTCGAGATAATCCAGGCACTGGAGCACGAAGTGCGACGGGTCGTAGAGAATGTTGGCCCGCGCATGTCCGCCCACCTGATCGAGGAACATCTCGAAGGTCGCGCCGTCGTGCAGGTCCTCGCCCGGATGGATCTCGTAGCAGACGTCGACACCGCAATCGGCGGCGTGATCGAGGATCGGGCGCCAGCGGGCGGCGAGTTCCGCGAATGCGGTCTCGACCAGCCCCGCCGGCCGCTGGGGCCACGGATAGATATACGGCCAGGCGAGCGCGCCGGAGAACGTGGCATGCGTATCCACCCCGAAGTTGCGGCTGGCGGAGATCGCCTTCCTGACCTGGTCGACGGCCCACGCCTGCCGCGCCTTCGGGTTGCCGCGGACCGCGGGCGCCGCGAAGCCGTCGAAGGCCTCGTCGTAGGCCGGATGCACGGCGACCAGCTGGCCCTGCAGGTGGGTCGAGAGATCCGTGACGGCGACGCCGTTCTCCGCTGCGATGCCTTTTATTTCATCGCAGTAGCCCTTTGACGCGGCGGCCTTGTCCAGGTCGAACAGCCGGGCGTCCCAGGTCGGTATCTGCACGCCGATATATCCGGCCTCGCTCGCCCACCGCGTAATCGCCGGCCATGAGTTGAACGGCGCCTCGTCTCCGGCAAATTGCGCCAGAAACAGCGCCGGGCCCTTTATCGTCTTCATGTTCGTCTCCCCTCCGATTGGCGAACCGTCCCCGTGTCGCGGGGAGTTGGGACTTTGCCACTCGCCCGCCGAAAGAGCCACGGTCCCTCCCGCGTCTGTGAGAATACGACGGATGCCGGGGTCGCGTCGCCGCCGCCGAAGACGATTGCATCGGCCGCCGCCTCGGTTGCCCCCAGGCCGCCCCCGCCGTATAGGGTTACCGCGTCTGCGGTTTGGGGAGAGGCCTGATGACGGGCTGCATCGTCGGTTGGTCGCACGGCCGTTTCGGCAAGCGCGAGGGCGAGACGGTTGAGAGCCTGATGGCCGAGGTGGCCGCCGGCGCTATCGCCGACGCCGGGATCGACCCCGCCGACATCGACCAGGTTTACGTGGGCCATTTCAACGCCGGCCTCAGCGTCCAGGACTTCACCTCCTCGCTCGTCTTCAACGCACTGCCCGAACTGCGGTTCAAGCCGGCGACGCGGGTGGAGAACGCCTGCGCGTCGGGCACGGCCGCCATCCACCAGGGCCTCAACGCCGTCGCCGCCAAGCGCGCCCGGTTCGCGCTTGTCGTCGGCGTCGAGAAGATGACCGACAATGCGGGGCCCGACATCGCCCGCAGCCTGCTCCGGGCCTCCTACGTCAAGGATGACGGAGAGACCGAGGGCGGTTTCGCCGGCGTGTTTGGCCGGATCGCCAATACCTACTTCCAGCGCTACGGCGACAAGTCCGGCGCGCTCGCCGCCATCGCCGCGAAGAATCATCACAACGGCTGCGACAATCCCTACGCGCAGTTGCGCAAGGACCTCGGTTTCGAGTTCTGCAATACCGTGTCCGACAAGAACCCCATCGTTGCCGGTCCGCTCCGGCGCACCGATTGCTCGCCGGTCTCGGACGGGGCGGCGGCGCTGGTGTTGAGCGACGTCGATGCGGCCCTCGGGCTGCCGAAGGCGGTCGTCGTTCCGCGCGGCCACGCAGGTCAATGACTTCCTGCCGCTCAGCCGGCGCGACGTGATCCAGTTCGATGGCTGCCGCGAGGCCTGGGGCCGGGCCTTCGACGAGGCCGCGCTGACGCTCGACGATCTTTCCTTCGTCGAGACCCACGATTGCTTCACCATCGCCGAGCTGATCGAGTACGAGGCGATGGGCCTCACCGGCCCAGGCGAGGGCGAGCGCGCGGTGCTGGAAGGCTGGACGGCGGCGGGCGGCCGGCTTCCGGTCAACCGGTCCGGCGGCCTGAAGGCCAAGGGCCATCCGGTCGGCGCCACCGGCGTCTCCATGCATGCGATCGCGGCGATGCAGCTCACCGGCGCCGCCGGGGACATGCAGCTCCCGCGCGCCGATGTCGGCGGCATCTTCAACATGGGCGGCGCCGCCGTCGCGAACTACGTTTCGATTCTGGAGCGGTTGCGGTAGGCGGCGAGCCGCGGCAACGCAATTCCGACAATGAATCTGGCGCTGGCGGTCGAGAAGTGGGCACGGGCGACGCCCGATCGGCCGGCTGTCGCGGTCGGGGCGAACGTGTGGCAGGACTACCGCACGCTCGCCGCGCAGGTGGCGCGGATCGCCGGCGGACTGCGTGCACGAGGCCTCGCGCCGGGAGACCGCATCGCTCTCCTGATGAAGAACGTGCCGGAGTATTTCGAGTGCCTCTTCGCATGCTGGCACGCCGGCCTCGTTGCTGTTCCGATCAATGCCAAGCTTCATCCGCGTGAATTCGGGTACATCATCGAGCACTGCGGGGCTTCGCTCTGCCTGGCCTCGCCAGGCTTGTCCGATCAGGCGGCCGGGCAGGGTGCTCCCGTCATCGAGGTGCCTTCGCAGGAGTACGCCGCCCTGACGCGCGGCGCTTCGGTCGCGGTTCATCCGGTCACGCCCGAAACGCTGGCCTGGATGTTCTATACCTCGGGAACCACCGGGCGGCCGAAGGGAGCGATGCTCTCGCATCGCAATCTTCTGGCCATGTGCCATTGCTACGTGAACGACATCGACGACGTGCCGCCGTGGCGCGCCATACTCCATCCGGCGCCCCTCAGCCATGGGTCCGGGACTCTATGCGCTGCCCCACCTCATCAAGGGATCGTGCCAGGTGGTGCCGGGGTCGGGCGGCTTCGATCCCGGCCGAGGTCTTCGAGATGATCGCGGCATGGCCGGCGGCCGTCTTCTTCGCCGCGCCCACCATGATCCGCCGACTGACGATGTTCCCCGGGGATCCCGACACGACCGGTCCTCAAGACGATCATCTTCGGCGGCGCGCCGATGCATGTTGCCGACGTCAAGGCCTGCCTCGACCGGTTCGGGCCGAAGATGGCGCAGGTCTATGGGCAGGGCGAAACCCCGATGACCATCACCGGCATGCGCAGCGCCTTCTACGCCGACGCTGGTCACCCGCGCTGGGAGGCAAGGATTGCCTCGGCCGGCCTTCCGCAGTCGGGCGTTGAGGTGTCGATCGTGGCAGATGACGGCACGCCGCTGCCGACAGGCGAGGTGGGCGAAATCATCACCCGCAGCGATTGCGTGATGCAGGGCTATTGGCGGAACGAACAGGCGACCGCGGCCTCGCTCCGCGACGGATGGCTGTGGACCGGCGACCTCGGCGCTCTCGACGAAGAGGGCTTCCTCAGCTCAAGGACCGCTCCAAGGACGTCATCATCTCCGGCGGGTCCAACATCTATCCGCGCGAGGTCGAGGAGGTACTGCTGAGCCACCCGGCGGTGGCCGAGGTTTCCGTGATCGGTCGGCCCGATCCCGAATGGGGTGAGGTGGTCGTTGCCTATGTCGTCCTTGAATCCGGTCAACACGCGGACATGTCGGCGCTCGACCAGCTCTGCCTTGACCACATCGCGCGCTTCAAGCGGCCGAAGTCGTATCGCTTCGTCGACGCCTTGCCGAAGAACAACTACGGCAAGGTCCTGAAAACCGCGCTCCGCCAGGCGGAGAGCGATGCCGGGTCCGGCTAGGCGAAAACGCGTGCCGAGGCGGCCGCCGGACCCGGGTCGCGGGCGGTCGGGGTCTGCGGTTGCCGGCTTTCCGCGGAAGGCGAATGCATGAACGCCGCCTTGTAGCTGCGCGAGAAATGGGCGCACCCGGAGAAGCCCGTTTCCACCGCCACTTCGGTCACCGACCGGCCGGTGTTCTCCAGCAGCCACTGTGCATGTCTCAGCCGCAACCGCCGATAGACGCCGCGTGGCGACGCGCCGAGCGCGTCCCTGAAGAGGCGCTCCATTTGCCGCGACGAAAGCCCCAGCCTTGATGCAAGCGACGCGATCGGCAGAGGGGCGGCGATGTTCTGCTCCATGAGCAGCAACGCCCGCCGCACGCGCTCGTCGGTCACGTCGTGATCCAGCGGCGCGTGTGGCTGGGTGTTCCGACCCGGTCGCGCGCGATCCAGTTGGAAGATGTGCAGAGACTTCTGCGCGATCGCAGGGCCGAGGTGACGGCCGACGATGAAAGCGGCGAGGTCGGCCGCCCCGCTGCCGCCCGAACAGGTGATCCGATCGCGGTCGACCAGAAACAGTTGATCGGCGACCGGATGACGATAGTCCGGAAATTCTTCGAGAAAATCCTGATGGTGGTACCAGCTTACGCAGCAGCGATACCCTTTCATGAGCCCCGCCCGCACCAGGATGAAACTGCCGGTGCAGACGCCAACGAGTCCGGGTCCCGGCGGCCGCCGCGTCGCGCAGGTATCGTTCCGTCTCCAAACTGATTTGCGGGCCTCTGTGCAGAAGACCGCCGACAACGACGATGTAATCGAGCGTCGCCGGATCGCACAAGCCACTCGTGGGATTGATCTGGACGCCGCTGCTCGCGCGGATCGGGTCCGGACGCGCTGCCATCACTGACCAGCGGCAACGCGATCTGTCGCGAGCGGTCACCGTCATCGGCCGCGAGCCGCAGCACGTCGACAAACAGCGAAAAGGCGGAGAGCGTGAAGTTATTGGCAAGGATGAAACCGATGCGCAGCGGGGACACGGCGGCGCCGCCGGCGTTCCGATACCTGTCGGGTAATGGCTGCGTCATTGGTTTGCGTCTCCTTCGGCGAACTCGATGCAAGCTTCCTTGAGGCAATCCCATACATACGGAGCAAATGAACGCCAGATGTCCAGATGGAAACCGGCCACGGTCGTCCGCCACAACACCACCTCGGCGCGGCCGACGAGCGTTCGCGTGCACATGCCGATCGGAAAGCTCGCCAAAGCGAGATCGAGCGCGCAGAACGCGTTGAGCACATCGGCTGCGCGCGGTCCCTCGACCGCAATGGCGACGCTGCGTTCCGATACGTCGACAACACTCGCCACCACGTCCTCGCCCAGCGCGTTGACGAGAAACGCCTGAATGCCGTCGCCGTCTTCAACCGGGGCAAGCAGTAGCCATTCGTCGGGCCCGAGCCAAAGCGCCGCGCGGTTTCCCTTGGTTTCGGCCCGGCATGCCGCCCGGGGGAGGGGCACGCCGAAGCTCAGCGCCATGACGTCGGCGGCCTGCTCATTTCCGCGCACGGAGAGGCGCGCCATGCGTGGGAGCGCAAGCAGGCGAACATGCTTCGAAGATGGGGCTGGATCCGTGGTCGCCAGGGGCGAGCGCCAGGTGGCCACTGCTTCAGCCATTGAGGCGGTTCCCTTCGGGATCGAAAAATACCGGGGCGACCACGTCGATTGGCACCGCGGCGTCCCTGACCACCGCCGCGACCCTGCTGCCGATCCGATCGCGCCCGTCGGCCAGCAGCGCCAGAGCGATGGGTCTTTGCAGGGTCTCGCTCCAATAGGACGAAGTGACGTGGCCTATGCTCGACCGCGGGCGGGGACGGCCCGCCTCCGCCACAAGTGGCGTTCCTTCCTCGAGCGGCGTTTTGCTGCCGCCCAGCAGTCCAACCAATTGCAGTCGGCCGGGTCTCACGCGGTCCGCCAGTGTGAGCGAGCGCTTCCCGACAAAGTCCGCCTTGTTGCGGCCGATGACCCATCCCATGCCGAGGTCTTCGGGCGTTACCGTTCCGTCAGTCTCCTGTCCGACGATGATGTAGCCTTTTTCTGCCCGCAGCACGTGCATGGTTTCTGTGCCGTACGGGGCTACTGCGAACCGCTGGCCCCTCCGCCATATCGCCTCCCACACGTCGCGGGCGTAGCCGGGTGTCACGTTGACCTCGAATCCGGTCTCACCGGTAAAGCTGACGCGGAATAGGCGCGTTGGCACGCCGCAGATACGCCCCTGGCGGACGCTCATGTGCGGCATTGCCTCGCTCCCGAGGTCGATATCCTCGACGAGAGGCGTCAGCACCTCGCGTGCACGCGGACCCTGGAGTGCGATAACGGCCCACTGCTCGGTGATCGACGTGAGCCACACCTGCAACGCGGGAAACTCGGTCTGCAGATAGTCCTCCATACGGTTGAGGACCGATGGCGCGCCGCCCGTCGTCGTCGTGATGTGAAACCGGTCCTCGGCGAGGCGGGCGACAATGCCGTCGTCGGACACGAATCCGTCTTCGCCAAGCATCAGGCCGTAGCGGCATCGCCCATCCTGAAGCTTGAGCAGGCTGTTGGTGTACATGAGGTTCAGGAACTGCGCCGCGTCGGGGCCGACGACCTCGATCTTGCCAAGCGTCGAAGCATCAAAAATGCCCACCGACTGCCGCACCGCGGCGCACTCGCGCGCCACCGCTGCGTGCATGTCCTCTCCCAGCCGCGGAAAATACCGGGCTCGTTTCCACATGCCGACATCCTCGAACACCGCGCCGTTCGTCTCCGCCCAGTCATGGAGCGGCGCCTTGCGGATCGGGTCGAACACGTTGCCGCGGGCGGCGCCAGCGAAGGTGCCGAGCGTCACCGGCGTATACGGTTGGCGGAACGTGGTGTGACCGACGCTCGGTATCGGCTGGCCCGTTGCCTCACCGAGCATTGCGAGCGCAGTCATGTTGGACGTCTTGCCCTGGTCGGTGCCCATGCCGGTGGTGGTGTAGCGTTTCAGGTGCTCGACAGATCGGAACCCCTCGCGAATGGCAAGGGCGATGTCGTTGGTCGTGACGTCGTTCTGGAAGTCGACGAAGGCCTTGCTCCGCCCGCCCGCCTTGGGCACCGGTAATCCGCCGCCCTGTTCCTGTCGCGGCGGAGGGGCTCCCTCGACCGTGTAGGCGCGCGCCGGTGCGGCGGGGCACCCGGCCGCCCGCGCCGCCTCCCGGCCGGCAGCCTCCCCCTCGGCGAGGCAGGCCTCCAGCCCGTATGTGCCACGGCAGGCGCCGGCCGATCTTTCGCGCTGCACCGACACGTCGGGAACGAACGCGTCGATCCTGTCAGCATATCGCAACAGGCCCCGCGACTGAGAAAACAGGTGCACAGCAGGCGTCCAACCTCCACACACCAGGAGCAGATCACACTCAAAACGGCGAGATATCCCGTTCTTGCCGGTGACGGTCACACCCTCCACACGCCGCTTCCCACGCACTTCGGACACGTTCGCAGCCGCAAACACCGGGATCGCAGCGTCGCGGACCGCATCGGCGGCGTCGCCGGGGTCAGCGCGGAGATCGCACACCGCCGCCACCGCGATTCCAGCCCGTCGCAGGTCGATCGCAGCCCGATAGGCGCTATCGTCGGTGGTAACCACCACCGCGCGGCGCCCCGGCAGCACGCCATACCGGTTCACGTACGTCCGCGCCGCCTCCGCGAGCATCACGCCGGGCCTGTCGTTGTCGCCAAACACGAGCGGCCGCTCGATCGCACCGGCAGCGAGCACGACCTCTTTGGCCCTCACCAGCCAGAGCCGCTCGCGCGGCAGCCTGCAATCAGGGTCCGGCAGATGGTCGCTCACCCGCTCGGCGAGCCCGATCAGGTTGTCGACGGAGTAGCTGAACGCGGTGGTTCTCGGCAGCAATCGCATGCCGTTGGTTTCCGCGAGACCGGCCACGGTGTCGGCGATCCATCGATGGGACGTCGCCCCGTCAATCCGCGCGCCGGGCTCGGCAAGAAGCGAGCCGCCGAATTCCGACTGCTCGTCGCAAAGAATGACGCGCGCGCCACACTTCGCCGCCGCCCTTGCAGCGGCGAGGCCGCTCGGCCCGCTACCCACGACGAGCACGTCGCAATGGGCGTACCGGTGCAGGTAGCGATCGAGATCCGGTGCAGGCGGTGCCTGACCAAGCCCTACAGTCGCACGGATCGCCGGTTCATAGACCTTGGCCCAGAAGCTCCGGGGCCACATGAATGTCTTGTAGTAAAAGCCCGCCGCGATCAGCGGCGAAAAGCGCTCGATCACCGAGCCGAGATCGTGAGCGAGCGAAGGCCATCTGTTCTGGCTGCAGGCATTCAGTCCTGCATAAAGCTCCACCTGGGTAGCGCGCAGATTGGGGGTGGCGCGCCCCCCGCCCGGATCGAGAGTCACAAGAGCGTTCGGCTCTTCCGCTCCGGCGGAAACGATGCCACGCGGCCGGTGGTACTTGAACGAGCGGCCGACCAGGTGAACGCCGTTGGCCAGAAGGGCCGAGGCCAGCGTGTCACCAGCAAACCCCGAATAGCGGACGCCATCGAATGTGAACCGCAGCGGCCGAGTGCGGTCAACGCAGCCGCCATCCTTCAGGCGCCAGGTATCCATCATGACCTCTTCCCTGTTGACCGAAACGTTTCTGTATCGGGCCTTGCCTCTCCGACCTTGTAGGTAGCCATGATGCGATCGCTGACCGAATGGCGCACGCAATTGAAGAACCGCCCGCAACCATGGAGGTGTCGCCAACGCTCGCCGTGGAGCCCCTTGGGATTGGTTCGCATGTAGAGGAACGCGGTCCACGCCTCGTCGCTCAGGGCTGGCGGGTCGACGGGGCGGCTGACGTTCGCTTCGCCGGCGTAGCGGAACTCGTTCTCCGGTCGCGCTCCACAGTAAGGACAAGGAATCAGCAGCATTGCTGTCTCGTGTGGATCAGTGCGACACCGCTGCGGCGGCGGCCTCGTTGATGAGGCGCCCCTCGCGGAAACGATCGAGGGAAAAAGGCGCGGCCATCGGGTGCGGTTCTTCACGGGCGAGGGTCGCTGCGAACACGTGGCCGGATCCGGGCGTCGCCTTGAAACCGCCCGTACCCCATCCGCAATTGACGTAGAGGCCCGGGACCGGCGTCTTGCCAATGATCGGCGAGCGATCGGGCGTGACGTCGACGATTCCGCCCCAGTTCCGGAGCATGCGCAACCGGCGAAACGTCGGGAACAACTCGGTAACGGCGGCCAGCGTGTCCACGACGACGGGCAAGCCGCCGCCCTGGCTGTAAGACGTATAGGCGTCGGTTCCCGCGCCGATGACGAGTTCGCCTTTGTCGGATTGAGAAACGTACGCGTGGACTGTGTTCGACATGACCACGCACGGCATAACCGGCTTCACCGGTTCGGAGACCAGGGCCTGCAATGGAAAGCTTTCCACCGGCAATCGCACGCCCGCCATCGCCATGACCACGCTGGAATGACCGGCCACAACGACACCAAGCTTGCGCGTCGCGATGGTGCCTCTCGTCGTTTCGATGCCGCTAACCGCACCGCTTGCATCGCGCCGGATAGCGGTGACTTCACAGTTCTGAATGATGTCGACGCCCAGAGCATCCGCGGCGCGCGCATAGCCCCAGGCAACCGCGTCGTGACGCGCGACGCCACCGCGGCGCTGCAACGCCGCGCCGAGCACCGGGTAGCGCAATCGACGTGAGATGTTCAGAGGCGGGCAAAAGCGCTTTGCTTCTTCCGGCGTCAGCCATTCATTGTCGATTTCGTTCAACCGGTTGGCATGGACGTGCCACTTGAGGACCTGGATGTCGTGCACGGAGTGCGCCAGCATCATGACGCCGCGGGGCGAATACATGACATTGTAGTTGAGGGTGCGCGACAGGCCTTCCCAGAGTTTCAGCGCATGCTCGTAAAGCGCGGCGCTTTCGTCTCTGAGGTAGTTTGAACGGATGATGGTGGTGTTGCGGCCCGTGTTACCGCCGCCGAGCCAGCCTTTTTCAACCACGGCAATATTCCGAACGCCGTGCTCACTGGCGAGATAGTAAGCGGTGGCGAGGCCGTGGCCGCCCCCGCCGACGATCACCACGTCGTAGTGGGCCTTCGGCCGAGCGTCGCGCCACTGTTCCGACCAGCGATCCGACGCGGCAAAAGCGTTTGCCAGCAGTCTCGCCAACGTGAAGCGCCGCATTGACACCGCCAGATCAATTCCTCAGGCGACAACATCGGACAATTCCGGACCGCGGGCGAGCACCTAAACGCCAAATCGTTTGACTGAATCCGACACCCGGCACGGCAGCCGCGCCCAAGGCACCGCTCGGTGGCTTGCGGAGTCAGTGTAGAGTTATCGACCTTTCGGAAGCCGAGCGGGGCGGAGGCGCTGCGTCCCAAAATCGGCAGCCCGGACCTTGCCAAGAAGCGCATAACCGGCTTGCTTAGCGCCGGTGACGGGAACGCCCTGCATAAGCCACCTCCGAAAGGGGCTGCGCGACAACAGCGTCACGATGCGCTCCGTGAGCAAATCTTGAGGCTGATGCTGAGGTTCGGCGTCAACCCGCACCGGCGGGCACTTACAGGGAGGCGGCCAAGCATGACCCTTCACAAGCGGATTTTGGAATGGCAGGCTGAACACCCCAACATCACCTGGGTGTTCTGGATTGTGGTGTGGGCCGTCGTTCTTGCGCTGCTCTTTGTTCCGCGCAGGGCCGCGTGACGCGGACCCTTCTGAGGCCAGCCAGACCTTGCCAAGCGACCAATAACCGGTTTGCTTAGCCGCCGTTGAGCGATTCAGGCACGGGGGAGGCCGATGGCGCCAGGCAGAGATGGCGGGAAGAAGATCCGCTGGGGGATTATCTCGACCGCCAGGATCGGTACCGAGAAGGTGATCCCGAGCATGCTCAAGAGCCGGCAGCTCGAGGTCAGGGCTCTGGCGTCGCGCTCATTGGCGACGGCCAGGAAGGCGGCGCGCAAGCTCGGTATTTCGGTCGCCTACGGCTCCTACGATGAACTGTTCGATGATCCCGACATCGACGCTGTTTACAATCCGCTGCCCAATCACCTGCATGTGCCGCTCACGCTTGCCGCAGCCGCGCGCGGCAAGCACGTGCTGTGCGAGAAGCCGATCGCGCTCAACGCCGCCGAGGCGAAGAAGCTGAGCTCGGCGCCGGCCGGCGTTCTCATTGCCGAGGCCTTCATGGTCCGCCATCATCCGCAATGGAAGCGCGCCCGCGCGCTGGTGCGCGAAGGCAGGCTCGGTACGGTGCGGGCGATTCAGAGCCTCTTCACCTATTACAACGTCGACCCCAACAACGTACGCAACATGGCCGACATCGGCGGCGGCGCTGCCTACGACATCGGCTGCTATCCGATCGTCGTCGCCCGCTACATCTTCGCTGCCGAACCTGTGCGGGTCGCCGCGCTGATCGACCGCGATCCGACTTTCGGCACCGACCGGCTGACCAGCGCGTTGATCGACTTCGGAGAGGGGCGCCATCTCACACTCACCGTGTCGACCCAGCTTACCCCATACCAGCGCGTCAACATTATGGGCACCAAGGCACGGCTCGAGATCGAAATCCCCTACAACGCACCGCTCGGCGAAGCCACCATGATCTATCTCGACAACGGCAAGAGACTCGCCGACTGCTCAGCGCGGGCAATACGCATCGCAAAATGCGATCAATACCAGCTTGAGGCGGAAGCGTTTGGTCGCGCCATCCGCGGGGAGGAGCAACTGGAGTTTGGCGTTGACGACGCGATCCTCCAGGCCCGTGTTCTGGATGCCGTCTTCAAGGCGGCGAAGTCTGGCCGCTGGGAAACGCCGTGAGCGCGCGCCCATGTACCTCGGCATCGACATAGGCACCTCCTCGGTCAAAGCGGTGCTCATCGACGGCGAGCCAGAAAGTGTGCGCGACCGAGACGGCGCGGTTGGAGGTATCGCGTCCGCATCCCGGCTGGTCGGAGCAGCACCCGTCGCTCTGGTGGGAGTGCACGGAGGCCCTGCTCGACAACCTTGCCACCAACCACTCGGGGCCGATGAATGCGGTACGCGGAATCGGGCTTTCAGGCCAGATGCATGGCGCCACGCTGCTCGACGAGGCCGACAACGTGCTCCGGCCGGCAATCCTGTGGAATGATGGCCGCTCGGACAAGGAGGCGGCGGAACTGAGTGAAGCGAGCCAGCGCGTCACCGGCAATATCGCCATGCCGGGATTCACTGCGCCGAAGCTCCTGTGGGTCGAGCGGAACGAGCCTGAAGTGTTCGCCAAGGTGAGGACGGTGCTGCTGCCGAAGGACTACGTGCGGCTGCGCCTCACCGGCGACAAGGCGTCCGACATGTCGGATTCGGCCGGCACATTGTGGCTGGAGACCGCCAAGCGTACGTGGTCGGACGAGATGCTCGCCCTAACCGACCTCGACCGCTCGGCAATGCCGCGACTCTACGAAGGCAGCGAGGTGACCGGCACAGTCCGCCAGGACCTCGCGGCGCGCTGGGGGATGCGGACCGATGTGGTTGTCGCGGCCGGGGGTGGCGACAACGCGGCATCCGGCTGTGGCGTCGGCGCGGTTGCGGCGGGCACGGGCTTCATTTCGATCGGTACATCGGGAGTGATTTTCGTCACCGCCGATCATTACCGCGCCAACCCGGAAGGCGCGGTCCACGCCTTCTGCCACGCCGTGCCCGGCACCTGGCACCAGATGGGGGTCTCGCTGTCGGCGGCGGGTTCCCTTGACTGGCTGGCGCGCGTGCTCTCGTTGAGGGCCAGCGACCTCGTAGGTGAACTCGGCGAGCACCCGAGCGCGCCCTCCACACTGCGCTTTCTGCCGTACCTTTCGGGCGAGCGCACGCCTTACAATGACGTCACCGTCCGCGGTGCGTTCGTCGGTCTAGACCAGAGCCATGGCCGCCGCGACTTGACCCAGGCGGTGCTGGAAGGGGTCGCCTTCGCCTTCAAGGACTGCTTCGATGTTCTCACGATGCCGTTGAAGGAGCCGAAGCAGCTGATCGCGGTCGGCGGAGGCTCGCGCTCGAATTACTGGCTGGCGGTGATCGCAACTGTCCTGGACCTGCCGATCGCGGTCCCGGTCGGCGGTGATTTTGGCGCCGCGTTCGGTGCCGCGCGCCTCGGTCTCATCGCTGCCACTGGCACCGACCCTTTCGCGGTGTGCACGCCGCCGCAGATACACGAAACGATCGAACCCATCGCGGCGTTGCGCCAAGCCTATCGCGACGCGCACGCCATGTATCGCGATCTCTACCCGGCCATCAAGGAGGCCTTGCCGTCATGAACCCGCAATTCTTCGAGCAGACGAGGCCGGTCCGATACGCCGGCGCCAAGGCCGGCGACGAACTCGCCTTCCGCTGGTACGACCCCAACAGACGAGTGCTTGGCAAGCGCATGGAGGATCACATGCGCTTCGCCGTCTGCTACTGGCATTCGTTCACCTGGCCGGGCCTGGACCCGTTCGGCAACGAAACGTTCATGCGGCCGTGGATGCACGCGGCCGACCCGATGGAGGGCGCGCGGCAGAAAGCGGACGTCGCCTTCGAGATGTTCCGGCTGCTCGGCGTACCGTTCTTCACCTTCCACGACCGCGACATCGCGCCGGAAGGGGCGACGCTGGCCGAATCCAACCGCAACGTGCGCGCGATCGGCGAAATATTTGCCGGGAAGATGGAGAAGGCCAAGGTGCGTGTGCTTTGGGGCACGGCCAATCTCTTCTCCAACCGTCGTTACATGGCCGGCGCCGCCACCAACCCGGACCCTGAGGTCTTCGCCTACGCGGCGGGTCAGGTGAAAAACGCGCTGGAGCTCACTCATGAGCTCGGTGGCGCGAACTACGTCCTATGGGGCGGGCGCGAGGGCTACGAAACTCTGCTCAACACGGACATCAAGCGTGAACTCGACCAGCTCGGCCGGTTCCTCACCATGGTGGTTGAGCACAAGGAGAAGATTGGCTTCAAGGGCACCATCCTGATCGAGCCCAAGCCGCGCGAACCGACCAAGCACCAGTACGACTACGACGTCGGCACCATCTACGGGATGCTGAAGGCGTTCGACCTTGAAAACCGGGTGAAGATCAACATTGAACAGAACCACGCACTTCTCGCCGGTCACACCTACGAGCATGAGCTGGCGCTGGCGAGCGCGCTCGGCATCCTCGGCTCGATCGACATCAACCGCGGCGACTATCAGTCCGGCTGGGACACCGACCAGTTTGCCATGAACGTTCCAGAGTTGGCGCTCGCCTGCTACTACGTCCTCAAGGCCGGCGGCTTCAAAACGGGCGGCTTCAACTTCGACGCCAAGATACGCCGTCAGTCCATCGACCCTGATGACCTCCTGATCGCACACGTCGGCTCGATGGATGCCTGTGCCCGCGCGCTGCTGATCGCTGCGGCGATCATCGAGGACGGAAAGCTCGATGCGTTTGTCGAGGACCGTTACGCCGGCTGGAAAAGCAGGGAAGGGCGCGCCATCCTCGCCGGCAAGCGTTCCCTCGCCGACCTGTCCGACTATGTGCTGAAACGCGACCTTGAGCCGCAGCCGAAGAGCGGCAAGCAGGAGTACCTGGAGGCGCTGATCAACAGCTACCTGTGAAGTGGGGCGTTCAGGCCCGCACGAACGCCATCCCCGGCGCCAGGATGAACGGCGGCAGGTAGCCCTGCAGGTTGGAGAACGGCAGCACCTCCGGCTTGAGGCGGATGCCGAGGTGGTCTGCCATGAACGCCCGTCGCGCGGTGATGCGTGCCCACGCTTCGGGGTGCCGTTCGGCGAATTCGGCGCGGCCGCGTTCGTCGAGCAGCCCGATACCGTCCTCGATGTTGCTGGTGAAATAGGGCGACCCGGTCGCCGGAATGATGTCGCACTGGAGCGCCTGGCCTGATTGCAGGCGCTCCGTGCTTCCCGGATAAATCGGGCTGTTCACCCACTCGTCGAGGTGGATGAGGTGACCAGGGTTGAGGGCGATGCCGAAGAACGGGTCGCCGAGATGGCGCTTGACCAGCGCGTCGATTTCGCCGCCGGTCACACCGATACCAATCGTCTCGTACCACTCCGCGACGCAGGCGAAGTAGGGCGCCGCCAGCCGCTCGACGTAATCGCGGATACCGTCGGGCAGTTCGCCCGCGTCCTCAACCAGCCAGCCGGCGCGGCAGGTGAGCCCGCCCCACAGGCCGTAGGCCATGGTGAACGGCTCGCCGCGCCGGATGATCTTGCCGCTCGGGCTCTCCAGGCCGAAGGACGCCCTCGGACCGGTGGAGAGCATCAGGTGGCAGGAGAGCGGCAGTCCGGTCTGCCGCATCAGCTGAGCCGCCTCGAACTCGCTCATGCCGGGTGCAATCCCGAACAGCACTCGCTTCACCGCCTCCGACGCGTGTGAAGCGGCGAACTCGAATTGCGCGAGCTGGTCGATCTCGTTGACCGCGCGCATCCCCTCGCTCGCGTGCATCAGCAACGGCGTCGCGTTGACGACGCGGCCGGATGGCCCCACCACCGCGCGCAGCGTGTCGGCGATGTATGAGGGAACGTCGAGCCACGCCTCTGGCTCGGGGCTCTCCGCCGCACCGAAATATTTCCAGCCGACGACGCCAACGGTCGCTCCGCGTTTGATGCCGTGACCGAGGAACAGGTCGGCGAGCGGCAGCGTCCGCGTACGGTCCTGGCCGAGGAGGCCGAACGGCGGATAAGTGACGATCTCGGCGTCGATGCCCGAAGCGCGGGCGCGGGCGGTGTTTTCCGGCCCGGTGACGATGACCGTGTGCTTGTCTGACAGGATGATGAGCGCTTCCTCGAACCGCGGATCGATCCCGGTGAGGTAGGCCATGTTGACGAAATGCTCGCGATCCGCGTAGATCACGACCGTAGCGAGGCCTTTCCCGCGAGCCCGCTGGCGGAGTGCCGCGACGCGGGCAATATAATGCGCGGCATCGAGCCCGGGTGCCGATTTCGGCACCCCGAATTGAGGCAGATCAACATCGGCGTGGAGCGCCGCAGGCATCACTTTCTCCGGGCATAAGCAACCGACGCAGGCCCGAGTCTGGCTCGGCCAGCGTCAACCTTAACCGTCAAGGGCAGGTCTCGATTTGCTTGATGCTCTACTATATCATCGCGCACGGTCCGCGTATCTCGGACGCGCAAATCAGCAGGGAGGTAGATCATGAGGAAGATACTGGCCGTATCGCTCGCTGTAGTTGGCTTGGCGATGACGGCGGGCATCGCCAACGCTCAGATGACGATCGGCGTCTCGTGGAACAACCACAACGAGGAACGTTGGGGCAAGTGGGACGAGCCGGCGATGAAGGCGGTGCTTGACGCTGCCGGCGCCAAGTACATCTCGACAGACGCCCAGTCGTCGGCTGACAAGCAGCTGACTGACGTTGAGAATCTGATTTCCCAGGGCGCCAATGCCATCATCATTCTCGCGCAGGACCAGGACGCCATTCAGCCCGCGGTGACCAAGGCCGCGAACGAAGGCATCCCGATCATTGCCTATGACCGCCTGTTCGAGAACCCTGGCGCCTTCTACATCACCTTCGACAATAAGGGCGTCGGTACACTGATGGCCAAGGCAGTCTACGCGCTTGTGCCGAAGGGCAATTACGTCATCATCAAGGGCAACTCCGCAGACCCGAACGCCGACTTCCTGCGGCAGGGCATGGAGGAAGTTATCGGCCCTGCGGTGAAGAGCGGGGACATCAAGATCGTCGGCGAGACGTACACCGACAACTGGGCACCGGATAACGCCCAGCGGGAGATGGAACAGTTCCTCACCCAGAACAACAACAAGGTCGATGCGGTTCTGTCCGAGAACGATGGCATGGCGACCGGCGTGTCGGCAGCGCTCGCGGCGCAAGGCCTCTTGGGCCACGTCGCGCTCAGCGGCCAGGACGGTGACCAGGCGGCCCTGAACCGCGTCGCTCTCGGTCAACAGACCATTTCGGTCTGGAAGGATGCCCGCCAGCTCGGCAAGACGGCCGCTGAGGTCGCGCTTGCGCTCGCCGGTGGCAAGTCGATGGACCAGATCGACGGAATGACGATGTTCAACGGCGGCCCTAAGGGCATCAACATGCACGCCATCCTTCTGACCCCGACTGCGATCACCAAAGACAACCTCAACCTGGTGATTGACGCCGGCTGGATCACCAAGGACGCCGCCTGCAAGGGCGTCGCACCGGGCTCCGTCCCCGCTTGCGGCTAAAGCCTTTGTCGGCTTGAGGCTGACCTACGCCGCCGGTGCGCCGGCGGCGTAGGAAAATCGGGCGACAGCGACAAGCCATGGCGCAGTAACGCTGGCTTGAACCTGGTGAGGGCAAACAACAGTTCCATGGCTGAAGCTGCCGACACGGCGCCAACGGCAATCGAGCGCCCGAGCGGGGGCCTGATCCGCGGCTTCCTTCAGGCGACCGAGGTCGACGTACGTCTTATCGGCATGCTGATCGCGCTTGCCGTGATCTGGATCGGTTTCAACTTCGCTTCCGATGGCCTGTTCCTGTCGCCGCGCAATCTGTGGAACCTGTCGGTCCAGACGGCGACCATCGCCATCCTTGCCACCGGCATGGTGCTCATCATCGTGTCGCGTAACATCGATCTGTCGGTCGGATCGTTCCTCGGCTTCGTCGGCATGATCATGGCGGTCACGCAAGCGGAGATTCTGCCTCCGATCCTGGGACACGATTTTCCCGCATTCTGGGTGATGGCGATCGTCGTGGGCCTGATTTTGGGTGCCGCACTCGGCGCGCTGCAAGGGTTCATCATCGCGTTCCTGCAGGTGCCGGCATTTATCGTCACGCTTGCCGGGCTGCTGATCTGGCGTGGCGCCGCATACCTCGTCACCACCGGCCGCACGGTCGCGCCCCTTGACGTGACGTATCAGTGGTTCGGTGGTGGCCACAACGGAACCATAGGCGCCACCGCCAGCTGGGTCGTCGGCGCAATTGTGTGCGTTGGCATCATTGTCAGCGTCATCAGCGGACGGCGCCAACGACAGCGGTTTCATTTCCCGCTGCGGCCGGTCTGGGCGGAGGTATTCCTCGTCGTGGTTGGGTGTGCCGCCGTCCTTGGCGCGGTGGCAGTGCTGAACGCCTACCCCATGCCGCCGCTCCTCGCCCGGCAGTACGCACAGGCGCACAATATTCCCTGGCCGGAGACGGGCAGCCTGTTCATTTCGTTCGGCATCTCGGTCCCGGTGGTGATGGCGCTTTTAACGGCCCTGGTCATGGCGTTCATCACCAAGCGGACCCGGTTCGGGCGCTATGTCTTCGCCATCGGCGGCAATCCAGAGGCGGCCGTGCTGGCCGGCATCAACGCCCGCTGGGTGATCATGCAGACGTTTATCGTCATGGGCGTGCTCTGCACTGTCGCGGGCGTCGTCGCCACCGCCCGCCTCAACGCCGCCACCGCCGGCCTCGGCACCAACTACGAGCTTTATACGATCGCCGCAGCGGTGATCGGTGGCACGTCCTTCTCGGGCGGCATCGGGACCGTATCCGGCGCAATGTTGGGCGCATTGGTCATGCAGTCGCTGCAATCCGGAATGGAGCTCATGGGCATCGATACGCCGCTGCAGAACGTGATCATTGGCATCGTCCTGGTCATCGCGGTCGGCATCGACACCGCGTATCGGCGGCGCGCGACATGAGCGGCGCGACGGGAGGACACTGAGCCATGGCCGAGGACCGTGTGCCGCTGGTCGAAATGCGCGACATCTCCGTCGCCTTCGGTGGCATTCACGCCGTCCAGCACTGCTGGATCGACCTTTACGCGGGCGAGGTTGTCGGCTTGGTCGGCGGCAACGGCGCCGGCAAATCAACCCTGATGAAGGTGCTCTCAGGAGCCCAGCGGCGCGACGCCGGCGAAATCTACATCGACGGCAAGCCGGCGACCATCAACAACCCGCGCGACGCAAAGCTTTACGGCATCGAGACCATCTACCAGACGCTGGCGCTCGCCGATAACATCGACGCTGCCTCCAACATGTTTCTCGGCCGCGAGCTCAAGACCAGGGTCGGGACGCTGGACGACGTCGCCATGGAGGCGGCGACGCGCAAGGTGATGGGCCGGCTCAATCCGCAATTTGTCCGGTTCAAAAATCCGGTGGTCACCCTTTCCGGCGGCCAGCGGCAGTCGGTTGCCATCGCCCGCGCCATCCACTTCAACGCCCGCATCCTGATCATGGACGAGCCGACCGCGGCCCTCGGCCCGGCCGAGAGCCAGCAGGTGCGCAGCCTGATCCGGCAGCTCAAAAAAGACGGCATCGGCATCTTCCTGATCAGCCACGAGATCCATGACGTTTTTGACCTCGCCGACCGCATCAGCGTCATGAAGACGGCCCGCATGGTCGGCACCGTCCACAAGGGCGACGTCAACGTTGATCAGGTCCTTGGCATGATCATTGGCGGCACCATTCCGCCGGGAGTGGCAATCACCAACGCCTATCAGGGAGTTCATGCATGAACGTTTCCCGCGTCGTCGGGGGCGGGGGCATGGTGCGACTAGTTGTAACGGGCGCGTGCGTGGCGATGGTGATGGCAGGCGGTGCTGCCGCAGGCGATGCGCCGCCGTGGTCGGAAAACGCAATCCGCGACCACATCGATTTTTCCACGCTTGAGGGCGCTCTGTCCGCCGATCAGCTGAATGCCCTGATAGCGGAGGGCAAGCATCTCTTCACCGCCCGCTTTACCGTTGCCGACGGCCTCGGCCGGCCGATGGCGACCCAGGCGATCATCCCGACCCTGCGGAAGCAGCCGACCGACGCAGCATTTCGTCGCACGGCCGGTCCCGACTCCAACAACTGCGCGTCGTGTCACAATGTCCCCACGATCGGCGGATCGGGTGACTTTACCGCCAACGCCTTCGTCTCCGAAGGATTCGAAAGCGTGGATTTCGACACGCTTGACCCGCAATTCTCCGACGAGCGTGGCTCGGTCAGCCTGTTCGGCGCGGGCTTGCTCGACCTGCTCGGCCGCGAGATGACGCGCGACCTGCGCGCCGAGCGTGACAAGGCGGTCGCGGACGCCCGCGCCAGCGGCAAGCCGGCGACGGTCGCTCTGTCAACCAAGGGCGTCGATTTTGGCAAGCTGACGGTGATGCCCGATGGCCTCGTCGACTTCAGCGAACTCGATGGGGTGGACTCGGATCTCACGATTCGTCCGTTCAGCCAGAAGGGCGTGTTTGCGTCGCTGCGTCAGTTTGCCGTCAACGCGACGAACGCACATCTCGGCCTGGAGGCGAGCGAACGGTTCGGCGGTCGCTGGACCGGGACGAACGACTTCGACCAGGACGGTCACCCCGACGAGTTGTCGCCCGGAGACATCTCCGCCCTCGTCGCTTTCCAGGCGAGCCTGCCGGCGCCCGGCCGCATGGTCCCCGACGACCCTGCATGGCGCGAGGCGGCGGCGCGCGGCGAGCAGGTGTTCTCCGGTCTGGGCTGCGCGGAGTGCCACCGAAAGTCGCTGCCCCTCGACAGCCTGACATTCACGGATCCGGCACCTTACGACACCGCTGGCACCTTGCGCACCGGCGAGGTGGAAAAGCCCGCGGTCTACGACCTCGCGCTGCTCGACTGGACCAGGTCGCTGCCTCGTAACGACCAAGGCCAGATCCTGGTGCCGCTCTTCGGCGACCTCAAGCGTCATCACATTTCGGACGCCGAAGTGAGCCAGCTTGGCAACGAATTGCTCGCCCAGCGGTTCGTCGAGCGCGACGTATTCATGACCGCAGAACTGTGGGGCGTCGATTCAACCCCGCCGTACGGCCACCGCAACGACATCACCACGCTTGACGGCATCATCCGTGCCCATGGCGGGGAAGGACGGCAGGCGCGTCAGAATTACATTGACGCCAGTGACTCCGATCGATCTGCGCTGATCGCCTTCCTCAAGACTTCTGGCGATCCCGCAATGACCCGGGGGCTCATCGCCTGGGTGGCGTTGGCAGCCGGTCTCTGCTCCGCCGCTGACGCTTGCGCCGACGACATGGCGGCGCCGGTGCCGAATGACATCCCGGACATGCACGAGGAAGCACTCGCCGCCGGGATCAACCACAAGTACACCGGCGGCTGGGAGTTTTTTGTTGGCGGTGGCGTGGCGGCATTCGACTGCAACGGCGACCGCAAGCCTGACCTGTTCTTTGCCGGCGGCACCAGTCCGGCGGAACTCTATCGCAACGACAGCCCGACCGGCGGCGCGCTCAAGTTCACCAACGTGGACATGGGAATCCCGGCAGAGGATCTGACCAACGTCACCGGCGCCTATCCGCTCGACATTGACAACGACGGTCTGATGGACCTCGTCGTGCTCCGCCTCGGCCGCAACCTGGTCCTCAAGGGCGACGGCGACTGCCGGTTCGAAGTCGCCAACAGCGCGTTTGCCTTCGATGGCGGCAGGGACTGGACAACCGCATTTTCGGCGACCTGGGAGCAGGGGCAGACGTTCCCGACGCTGGCCATCGGCAACTACGTTGATCGCATGGCTCCCGGTGCGCCATGGGGTACGTGCGCCGACAGTTATCTCGACCGGCCGGCCTCACGCGACAAGCCGGACTACCGCGATCCGGTCGCCCTCTCACCAAGCTACTGTTCACTGTCCATGCTCTTCACGGACTGGAACCAGTCAGGCATCGCGTCTCTGCGGGTCACCAATGACCGGCAATATTACCGCGGCGGCGAGGAGCAGATGTGGCACGTGGACCCGGGCAAAACTCCGCGGTTGTATACAGAGGCCGAGGGCTGGCAGCACCTGTCGATCTACGGCATGGGCATCGCCCAGGCCAACCTGTTTGGCAACGGATACCCGGTCTATGCCCTGACTTCGATGGGCGACACAAAGCTGCAGGAGCTGTCGGAGGAAGCAGACACCGATCGCCCGGTTTACAACGACGTCGCCTACCCGATGGGCGCCACCGCGGCGCGCCCCTACACAGGGGGTGACCTTCGGCCTTCGACCGGGTGGCACAGTCAGTTTGCCGATTTCAACAACGACGGCCTGCTCGACCTGTTCATCTCGAAGGGCAACGTTGACGCGATGCCCGATTTCGCTGCGGACGATCCCGACAACCTGCTGCTCGGCCAGTGGGACAAGACATTCACCGAGGTCGGAAACCGCGCCGGCATCGCGTTGCAACGCAAAGGGCGCGGTGCAGCCGTGATCGATCTCAACATGGACGGTATGCTGGATCTCGTGGTGGTCAATCGCGAGGCACCGGTCAGCCTCTTCCGCAATCTCGGCGCCAAAACCGCCTGGGGCGGAGACGAGCCGATGGGCAACTGGCTGGAAGTCGAGCTGGCCGAGCCGACGGCCAATCGCAATGCTGTGGGCGCACATATCAACGTCAAGGCCGGTAACAACGTCATGGACCGCACTGTCCAGGTGGGCGGCGGCCATGCTTCCGGCCAGGCAGGCTTCGTCCATGTTGGCCTCGGCACGGCTGAACGCGCGGAAATCCGGGTGCGCTGGCCGGACGGTCAATGGAGCGGCTCTTTCCGGGTCTTCGCCAACAACTTCGTGCGCATCGAGCGCGGGCAGGCCGAGGCCGAATACTGGCTGCCGCCGCCGGCGGCTGCGCCGAACTGAGCGGCCGACTTTCGCTCGGCAACCATACTATCGATTAACCACCCGTGCCGGCTGGTGCGGACAAGCGGTGCGGACTACGTTCCGGCCGAGAAAAGTCCGCATTTTAGCCCGACCATCGCAACCATGCGCTTCACCGCCACCGAACTCGCCCTCGACGGAGTGCTGCTGATCAACCCGCAGAGAATCGAGGATTCCCGCGGCTATTTCATGGAGACGTACCGCGCTCGCACCTTCGAGGACTTCGGGATGCCGGCGGTGTTCGCCCAGGACAACGAGGCATTTTCCGGCGCCGCCGGCACCATCCGTGGGCTCCATTTTCAAGCTCCGCCGTACGCGCAGGCAAAACTAGTGAGAACTGTCCACGGCGCCATCTTTGACGTGGCGGTCGACCTGCGCCGGGGGTCGCCGACCTTCGGACGCTGGGTCGGTGTCAACCTTTCCGCCGCCAACGGCCATCAGCTTTTCGTGCCGCAGGGCTTCGCCCACGGCTATTGCACGCTGGAACCAGACACCACCGTCGCCTATAAGTGCGACCGTTACTACGCTGCCGAGGCAGACGCCGGCATACTCTTTTCGGATCCGGCGATTGGCATCGAGTGGCCGGTGGCGATCGAGGATGCGATCGTGTCGAAGAAGGACCGCAAGCTGCCGCTGCTGGAGGACGTCGCCTCGCCGTTCGCCATGGAGTTGTCGTAATGGCACTGACCATCCTGGTCACCGGCGGTGCCGGCTTCATCGGGTCGGCGGCGGTACGTCACATCGTTGCCCAAACCCCGCACCGTGTCGCCGTTGTCGACAAGCTGACGTACGCCGGCAATCTCCAGTCGCTTGCGCCGGTCGCTGGGAGCGAGCGCTACCGATTCTTTCGCGACGACGTTACCGATGCTCGCCGCATGCGCATGGTGATCGGCGAGGTCGAGCCTGACGTTATCATGCACCTGGCGGCCGAAACTCATGTCGATCGGTCGATCGACGGCGCCGGCGCATTCGTCGATACCAACGTGGTCGGCACGTTCGTGCTGCTGGAGGCGGCACTTGCTTACTGGCGCAGGCTCGCGGGCGAGCGGCGCCAACGCTTCCGGTTCCATCACGTCTCCACCGACGAGGTCTTTGGCGCGCTGGGGTCGAGCGGCCGTTTCAACGAAGAATTGCCGTACCGGCCGAACTCGCCATATGCCGCCTCGAAGGCCGCCGCCGATCACCTCGTTCGCGCCTGGCACAAGACCTACGGTCTGCCGGTGGTCATCACCAACTGCGGCAACAACTTCGGGCCGTATCAGTTTCCTGAGAAGCTGATCCCGCTCACCCTCCTCAACGCGCTGGACGGCCGTGAATTGCCAGTTTACGGACGCGGCGAAAATGTTCGCGACTGGCTCCACGTGGACGACCACGTGCGCGCCCTGATGCTTGTTGCCGAGCGGGGTGCGGCAGGGTCCACGTACGGGATCGGCGGGGGCGACGTCGAGTACACAAACCTGCAGGTGGTGGAGGCGGTCTGCGCCTGCCTGGACCGGCTCACTCCGGACGCGCGGATCGGGCCACGTCGTGACCTTATCCGTTTCGTTTCCGACAGACCGGGTCACGATCTCCGCTACGCCATCGATTCCACGAAAATCCGAAGCGAATTTGGCTGGGCCCCGCAGCACGCATTCGCTGCGGGCCTTGAGCAGACGGCCCGCTGGTATCTCGCCAACCGCGACTGGTGGAGCCGCTTGCGCAGCGACGTCTATGGCGGCCAACGCCTGGGGCTGGTGAATTGATTGTCGTCTTTGGCGCCGGGGGGCAGGTCGGCCAGGAACTGACGGTGATGGCCGCGCGGGACGGCGTTCGGCTGACCGGGATCGGCCGGCAGACCGCAGACATTACCGACCGCGCCGCTGTGGCGCGGGCGATCCGTGACTTCGACGCATCTGTGGTGGTCAACGCCGCCGGTTATACCGCGGTCGACAAGGCGGAGAGCGAGCCCGAGGCGGCGATGCTGGCGAACGTCGACGGCGCCGCCGTCGTAGCCGCGGCGTGCGCGGAGGCAGGCGTCCCGATCATTCATATCTCGACGGATTTCGTGTTCGACGGGGACAAAGGTGCCCCGTATCGCGAAGGCGACCCGGTGCGACCCCTCGGGGCCTATGGCCTCAGCAAGGCCGAGGGCGAGGAGGCCGTACGCAGCGCCTGCGGCGAGCACGTGATCGTGCGCACGGCGTGGCTGTTCGGCGTGTATGGCAGCAACTTCCTGAAGACGATCCTGCGTCGCGCCGCCGAGCGAGACGAGCTTAACGTGGTCGCCGACCAGCGCGGCTCGCCCACCGCGACCGCCGATCTCGCCAGCGCTTTGCTCAGCGCCGCCGCCGCGGTTGCCCGTGGCCGCACCGAGTGGGGCACATACCACTTTGCCGGGACGGGGGAGACCACGTGGTACGGCCTCGCTTGCGGCATCGTAACCGCGCAGACCCGCTTCACCGGCCGCAGGCCGAAAGTTAACCCGGTGCCGAGCACAACCTACCCGACCGCCGCTCGGCGCCCGCGCAACTCGGTCCTCGATTCGTCCAAATTTGCCGACGTTTTCGGCGTCCGCGCCAGCGCATGGCAGACCGCCGTCGATCGCGTCGTCACCAGACTTTTCGATAAAGGGGCGGCGTGACCCGCAAGGGCATCATCCTCGCCGGCGGGTCCGGCTCGCGCCTGCATCCGGTAACGCTTGCCGTCTCAAAGCAACTCCTGCCGGTCTACGACAAGCCGATGATCTATTATCCGCTGTCGACGCTGATGCTCGCCGGCATCCGCCAGGTGCTGGTGATTACCACGCCGGAGGACGCCGCCGGGTTTCAGCGCATCCTCGGCACGGGCGAGCAATGGGGCATTGAACTGTCCTACGCGGTCCAGCCCCGCCCGGACGGACTGGCCCAGGCATTCGTCATCGGCGCGCCGTTCCTTGCGGGCGAGCCGAGCTGCCTTGTGCTCGGCGATAACCTCCTCTACGGCCATGGGCTCTCCGAAATCCTTCAGCGCACTGCCAACCGACGGGCCGGTGCGACTGTATTCGCGTACGAGGTGGAGGACCCCGAGCGGTACGGCGTGGTCGAATTTGCCGCCGACGGCCGCGTTCGATCCATCATCGAGAAGCCGCAGACACCCAAGTCACCATGGGCGGTGATCGGCGTCTACTTCTACGACGGTTCGGCGAGCGAGCGGGCGCGGCGGCTGAAGCCGTCTGCCCGCGGGGAATACGAGATCACCGACCTCAACATGAGCTACCTCGGTGAAGGCGCCTTGCAGGTCGAACCACTTGGTCGCGGCTTCGCCTGGTTCGACGCCGGCACCCATGCCTCGCTCCTCGAAGCAGCCGAGTTCATACACGTCATCCAGCGGCGCCAGCGACATCTCATCGCCTCTCCGGAGGAGATCGCCTTCACATCCGGCTGGATCGGCGCCGACGAGCTCGCCCGGCAGGTCGAGCGCCTGGCCAAGACCGAATACGGCCGAGCCCTCGCAGCCGTGCTCGCACAGAAGACGGGAAGCTGACGGGTGACACGATATGTACGGCCGGATTGATCGCTGGCCATTTTCACCCCATAATAGCTCCTGATGGCTCTCGACGGCGCTCCATCCTCGGCGTTCCACCCCCTGACCGACCGTTTCGGCCGGACGATTACCTATTTGCGTGTGTCGGTCACCGACCGCTGCGATTTCCGCTGTGTTTATTGCATGGCCGAGGACATGACGTTCCTGCCCAAGCGGGACGTACTAAGCCTCGAGGAACTCGACCGCCTGTGCTCCGCATTCGTGGCACGCGGCGTACGCAAACTCAGGCTCACCGGCGGCGAGCCGCTGGTGCGCAAGAACGTGATGGCGCTGGTGCGTGCCCTGTCGCGCCATCTCGGCAACGGTCTCGATGAGCTGACGCTCACCACCAACGGCTCGCAGCTCGCTCGAATTCGCCAACGAGCTGGCCGACTGCGGCGTTAAACGCATCAACGTATCGGTAGATACCCTCGACCCGGCACGCTTCCGCGAGATCACACGCTGGGGCGACCTCGACAAGGTCATGGCGGGCATTGCCGCCGCTCGCGCTGCCGGCCTCCACGTCAAGGTCAACGCGGTTGCGCTTAGGGGCGTCAACGAGCACGAGTTTGACGACCTCATCCGCTGGACCCACGGTTCCGGCATGGACCTGACCTTGATCGAGACCATGCCGCTCGGCGAGGTCGATCGCGACCGCACTGACCAGTACCTGCCGTTAAGCGAAGTCCGGGCGGATCTTTCCCGGCGGTGGACGCTTGAGGACATTCCGCTGAATACCGGGGGGCCTGCGCGCTACGTGCGCATCGCCGAGACTGGTGGCCGGCTCGGCTTCATCACGCCGCTCACCCACAATTTCTGCGAGGGGTGCAATCGCGTCCGACTCACCTGCACCGGCACGCTCTACATGTGCCTCGGCCAGGAGGACGCCGCCGATTTGCGCGCACCGCTCAGGGCATCCGAGTCGGATGATCTCGTCCACGCCGCAATTGATGAGGCGATCGGCCGCAAGCCCAAGGGCCACGACTTCGTCATCGACCGCCAGCACCGCGCGCCGGCCGTCTCCCGCCATATGAGCGTGACGGGGGGGTAGTTCTCCCCAGGCAGAAACGGGGTTGCGGCGTGATGGCTACCGTGCAGCACACCTTGACCCAGGCAGGACGCCGACAGTAGGGCCCCGCGTCGGTTTGCCTCGCGGAAAGGTGACTGTGGTATGCCATCGTCACTATAAGAAGGCCGACCAAACAGCCCAGGAACCTGCTCCGGACGATGGCCATCGACGTCACATACAGCGGTGCCGCCGTCGCGGGGCTGGTTTCATTCTTGTCGCCGTGCGTACTGCCGCTGGTGCCGCCATATCTCTGCTACATGGCCGGCGTCAGCCTGGACCAGCTAACCGGCGTGTCCGACGAGACCATTGCCCGCCGGCGCGTGATGTGGTCGGCCTTGGCGTTTGTGCTCGGTTTCTCGACGGTATTCGTGACCCTCGGTGCTGCGGCCAGTGCCATCGGCCAACTGGTCCGCAGCTACCTCGACATTCTGTCCATCGCCGCCGGTGCGGTCATCATCGTCATGGGACTGCACTTCCTCGGCGTTTTCAGGATTCCGCTGCTTTATCGCGAGGCGCGGATGCAGGTTCGCGGCCACCCAGCCGGAGCATTCGGCTCCTATCTCATGGGTCTTGCCTTCGCCTTCGGCTGGACGCCCTGCATCGGTCCGGTGCTGGCTGCAATCCTCGGCGTTGCCGGGACCGAATCGACGGTCACGCGTGGCGCTTCGCTTCTGGCGGTCTACTCCTTGGGGCTCGGAGTGCCGTTTTTGCTCGCTGGCCTCTTCGCCGGGCCGTTTATGCACTTCCTGAAGCGCTTCCGGACCTATCTCGGCGCGGTGGAGAAAGCCATGGGCGGGCTTCTGGTCCTGACCGGCGTGCTCTTCATTACCGGCGGCATGGCGACGGTTTCTTACTGGCTTCTGGACACATTCCCCGGCTTCGCCCAAATCGGGTGACGCCGCGCCGAATCGGCCGCGATCAGGCATGATTTGCGCCGCCCGCCGCCATGTTTCGGCCATAGGCGGATGGCGGGTGGCGCGGACTGCCGCGGCTTGAGAGAGGGGACCATGCCGAAACGGACCTGCCTTGCGATCATTCTCGCCGCGGGCGAGGGCACCCGGATGCGGTCGGACCTGCCGAAGGCGCTGCACAAGGTGGGCGGCCTTTCCCTCGTCGGCCACGTCCTTGCTGCCGCTGCCGCGGGCGGCGCCACAACGTGCGCCGTAGTGGTTGGACCCGACGGCGATGCGCTCACCAGGGCAGTGGCGGCTCTTGCGCCCGACACCACAGTCCATGAGCAGACCGAGCGGCGTGGCACAGCCCATGCTGTGCTCGCGGCCCGGAAAGCATTTGCCACCCCGCCCGACGACGTGATCGTGCTCTACGCGGACACGCCCCTGATAACGGCTGCCACCATCCGCCGCGCCCGCCAGGCGCTGGCCCGCGGCGCCGACGTGGTGGCGCTCGGCTTCCGCCCGGCCGATCCCACCGGCTACGGCCGCATGATTGTCGAGGGACGCCAGCTCGCCGCCATCCGCGAGGAGAAGGACGCCAGCGCTGAAGAGAAAAAAATCAGCCTGTGCAACGCGGGCCTCATGGCCTTCCGCGGCGACGTGCTGCTGCCGACCCTGAAGAAGGTCGACGACAAAAATGCCAAGGGCGAATTCTACCTCACTGATGCCGTCGCCATCGCCAATCGCGCCGGGCGCAAAGTCGTCGTCGTCGAGGCGGATGCCGACGAGGTCGCCGGGGTCAACTCGCGCGGCCAACTCGCTCACGTCGAGGGCATTTTCCAGCGTCGGGCCCGCGAAAAGGCGATGGCCGAGGGAGTGACCCTGATCGCGCCCTCAACCGTCTGGTTCAGTCACGACACCAGGCTTGGGCGCGATGTTGTCATCGAGCCCAACGTGTTCTTCGGCCCCGGAGTATCGGTGGCTGACGCAGTCATCGTGCGCGGCTTCTGTCACATCGAGGGAGCGACCATCGCGGCCGGCGCGAGCGTCGGCCCCTTCGCCCGCATCCGCCCGACGACGACAATCGGGCCGAACGTCCACATCGGCGATTTCGTCGAGGTCAAGAATGCCACCCTCGATGATGGCGCCAAGGCCAATCATCTTGCCTACATCGGCGACGCCCGTGTCGGTGCGGGCGCCAATATCGGCGCGGGTACCATCACCGCCAATTACGACGGCTACACCAAGCACCACACCGAGATCGGTGCCGGCGTCTCCGTCGGATCGAATGCCGTGCTGGTCGCACCCGTAACCGTAGGGGCGGGCGCCTACGTTGCGGCCGGCAGCGTTGTGACCCACGACGTGCCGCCCGACGCGCTGGCGCTTGGGCGCAGCCGCCAGGTCGACAAGGCAGATTGGGCGCGACACTACCGGGAGTTGAAGACCGCCGGGAATTCGCGGACAGACAAGGTTCGCTAGACCCCATTCGTTTCGCGGATTAACGATGAGAACAAAAGGCGACGGCCCTGGCCGAGGCGGCCGTCGTATATCGTTCCCGTTAGAGAATTTGCGTTAGCGTCCGCCAGCGACAGGCAAGCGGTTGGCGGCAGCGGAGAGATCAGTCATGTGCGGGATTGTCGGGATCCTCGGGCAGACGCCGGTAGCGCCGATGCTCGTGGACGCCCTGAAGCGCCTGGAGTACCGGGGCTACAACTCCGCCGGAGTGGCGACGCTTGAGGGCGGCCACCTTGCTCGCCGCCGTGCCGAGGGCAAGCTCACAAACCTTGAGGCACGGCTAGCGCGCGCCCCGCTCGCTGGTCACTCCGGCATCGGCCACACGCGCTGGGCGACACATGGCGCTCCTACGGAAGCCAACGCCCACCCCCATGCGACCGGGCGCGTCGCGCTCGTTCACAACGGCATCATCGAGAATTTCCGGGAACTCAGAACCGAACTTGAGGCGAACGGGCCAAAATTCGCCACCGACACCGACACTGAGGTGATTGCTCACCTCATTACCCGCGAACTCGATGCGGGTCGATCGCCCGAGGAGGCCGTCTCAGCGGCGCTGAAACGGCTGCGCGGCGCCTTTGCGATCGCCGTGCTCTTTGACGGTGAGGACGACCTCATGATCGGGGCCCGCCGCGGCAGCCCGCTTGCCATTGGCTACGGGCATGACGAAATGTTCTTCGGGTCAGACGCGATCGCGCTTGCCCCTTTCACCGACCGCATCACCTATCTGGAAGACGGCGACTGGGCCGTGCTCACCCGCGCCGGCGCGACGATTCGCGACGCCGGCGGCACCGTTGTGGAGCGTCCTGTGGTGCAAACCGTGGCGTCCAGCCTGCTGGTCGACCGCGGTAACTTCCGCCATTTCATGGCGAAGGAAATCCACGAACAGCCCGAGGTGGTCGGCCACACGCTCGCCCATTATCTGGATTTCGGTCGCGGCCGGGCTGTGATGCCGGCGGATTTCACCGTCGACTTCAAAGCCATCGACCGCGTGTCGATCACCGCATGCGGCACCGCCTATTATGCCGGCCTCGTCGCCAAGTATTGGTTCGAGCGGTTCGCGCGCCTGCCTGTCGACATCGACATAGCGTCGGAGTTCCGCTACCGCGAGCAGCCGCTGACGTCCAATGGTCTGTCGATCGTCGTCTCGCAATCCGGAGAGACAGCCGACACGTTGGCTTCCCTGCGTTACGCCCGCGAGCACGGACAACCGGTGGCCGCGATCGTCAACGTTGCCCAATCCACCATTGCCCGCGAAGCGAACTTCGTTCTGCCGACGCTCGCTGGTCCCGAGATCGGCGTCGCCTCGACCAAGGCCTTCACCTGTCAGCTTGCTGCGCTCGCCGCGCTTGCCGTTTCCGCCGGAAAGGCACGTGGACACTTGTCGGATACCGACGAACAGAACCTCGTGCAGGCGTTGAGCGAAGTGCCGCGCTTCATGAGCGAGGCTCTCCGGCTGGAGCCGCAGATCGAGGCGCTCGCCCCTGACCTCGCGCGCGCTCACCATGCCCTCTACCTCGGACGCGGCACCAGCTATCCCCTCGCGCTGGAGGGAGCACTCAAGCTCAAGGAGATTTCCTACATCCACGCCGAGGGTTACGCCGCTGGTGAACTCAAGCACGGGCCGATCGCGCTCATCGAGAAAGACGTGCCGGTGGTGGTGATCGCGCCCTACGACTACATTTTCGAAAAGACCGTCTCCAACATGGAGGAGGTTGTCGCGCGAGGGGGACCGATCATCCTGGTGACCGACCAGAAGGGCCGCGCCGCCGCTGCGATCAAGGCGATCGAGACCCTGATCCTGCCCGAGATGCCGGCGACCATCACGCCGCTGGCCTACGCCATTCCGGTTCAACTTATTGCCTATCACACCGCGGTTTTCCTCGGCACCGATGTCGACCAGCCGCGCCACCTCGCCAAATCGGTCACGGTTGAGTGAGGGGCGGTCGCGCCGGACTCCGAACTCTGTCATGATCCTGATTCACGGCATGGGGGGCCGGCCGATACGGTCACGCGGAGCATGACATGAGTTTGAGCGGCGATCCTGTCGATGCGGCGGAAGCCGATCCGTCCCGGCGGGCAGGGCCCATGCATCGGCTGCGCAACTATTTCCTGACCGGCCTGGTGGTTGCCGCGCCACTGTTCCTGACCGCCTACATCACGTGGACGTTCGTGACGTGGGTGGACGGCCTCGTGGAGCCGCTCATTCCATCGTTTTACCGGCTCGACCGCCTGCTGCCGATCCCGATTCCGGGCTTCGGATTGGTGGTGGCGCTGGTGTTTCTGACGCTGCTGGGCTTTCTCACCGCCAACTTCGTCGGCCGCCGGTTGCTTGCCCTTGGGGAGTCGGTCCTCGGGCGCATGCCGCTCGTCCGTAATCTCTATCGCGGGCTGAAACAGATATTCGAGACGGTGATCGCGCGGCGGGCCAGCGCCTTCCAGAAGGTCGCGCTGATCGAATACCCGCGCACGGGCCTGTGGTCGATCGTCTTCGTCGCAAGCGAGACCCGCGGCGAAGTCGACCGCCGGCTGGGCGAACCCGGCGACGAAGCTGTCGGCGTCTTTCTGCCGACGACCCCCAACCCAACCTCGGGCTTCCTGCTCTTCGTCAAGCGCCGCGATCTGGTGATGCTCGACATGAGCGTTGAGGACGCCGCCAAGATGGTGATCTCCGCGGGGCTGGTGACGCCTGAGATCGCCGACGAGTCGCAGAAGGCCAAGGGGCCATCGCGCGGCAGCCGGCCTCGTCCGATCCGGCGCGTCAACCCGCCCTCAGCAGCCTGATCGCCTCGTCACGTCCGAACAGATACAGCAGCAGGCGCAGCGCCTGGCCGCGTGGGCTGGAAAGGCCGGCATCGCTATCGATGACGCGGCGCGCATCCTCCCGGGCGATCTCCATCAGGCCGCCGTGGTGCGTGAGATCGGCGATGCGGAAGCCCGGCGTGCCGGACTGCCGCGTCCCGAGGATTTCACCACCGCCGCGGAGCTTCAGGTCTTCTTCGGCGATGACGAACCCGTCCTCCGTCTCGCGCATGACGGCGAGGCGCTGCTTGGCAATGGCGCCAAGCGGCGGCCTGTAGAGGAGCAGGCACGTCGAGGGTTTCACGCCGCGCCCGACGCGCCCGCGCAGCTGGTGCAGCTGGGCGAGGCCGAAGCGTTCCGCATGCTCGATGACCATGATCGTTGCATCGGGCACGTCGACACCGACCTCGACGACGGTCGTGGCGACCAGCACCGTGATGTCGCCGGCGAGAAAGCGAGCCATCACGCGGTCTCGCTCGGCGGGCTTCATGCGTCCGTGGACAACGCCCACGACCGGACCCAGAGCGGCGGAAAGGGCGGCGAACCGCTCCTCTGCGGCAGCTACGTCGAGCGCCTCCGATTCCTCCACCAACGGGCAGACCCAATAGGCCTTGGCACCGCCCGCGACGGCAGCGCGGATGCGCTCCACAACGTCGTCAAGCCGCGTCAGCGGTATCGCCCGCGTCTCTATCGGCTGTCGACCCGCCGGCTTCTCGGTAAGCCGCGAGACGTCCATATCGCCGTAGTAGGTAAGCACCAGCGTGCGCGGGATCGGGGTTGCCGTCATCACCAGCACATCCGCGGCACCCCCCTTGGCGGTGAGCGCGAGCCGCTGGTGGACGCCAAAGCGGTGCTGCTCGTCCACGACCACCAGCGCGAGGTCGCGGAAGGCAACCCCGGCCTGGAACAGCGCGTGGGTCCCGATGAGGAGGTGGATCGACCCGTCGGCGATACCCGCGAGGATTTCCTCGCGTTCCTTGCCCTTCTCGCGCACGGTAAGCACTGCGATGCGAATGCCGGTCGCCTCGGCAAGCGGCCCGATGGTGCGCGCATGCTGCCGGACGAGAAGTTCTGTCGGCGCCATGATCGCCGCTTGTCCGCCAGCCTCGATCACCGCCGCGGCCGCGATCAGCGCGACCACCGTCTTGCCGGAACCGACATCGCCCTGGAGCAGGCGGAGCATGCGCGCGCTTCCGGCAAGGTCAGCCTCGATATCGGTGATCGCCGCCTGCTGGCTGCGGGTCAGCGTGAAGGGGAGGGCGGCGATCAGCTTCGCACGCAGTCTGCCGTCACCCTTGCGCGCCCGCCCGGCGCTCCGTCTCTGGTGCTCGCGCATCAGCGCCAGGGCAAGTTGGCTGGCCAGCAGTTCGTCATAGGCGAGACGGGCGATGTGCGGCGCTCCCGGTTCCAGGTCCGCGGCGGTCGCAGGATGATGGGCATGGGCGAGCGCCGCGCCGAAGGCCGGCCAAGCCTCGCGCGCCACTAGCGCCGAATCGAGCCATTCCGGCAAAGGCGGCAGGTCGGCAAGCGCAGCGGCGATCGCCCGCCCCAGCACGCGCCGCGAGAGACCGGCGGTCAGCGGGTAGACCGGCTCGATCAGTGGCAGGTCAGCGAAATCGCCTTCCGCCACGATGTAATCGGGGTGGACCATCGTCGGCCGACCGTTGAACCACTGCATTTGCCCGCTGACGTAGCGCGTCTCGCCGACCGGCAGTGCCTTCTCCAGCCAGTCGGACTTGGCGTGGAAGAAAGTGAGGGCAATCTCGCCCGTGTCATCGTGGGCGAACACGCGGTAGGGGATGCGCCGGTTGCCGCGCGGTGGCTTCTGGTGCCGGTCAACCCGGACCTTTAGCGTCACGGTCGCGCCCTCCGCTGCGTACGCGATCTCGGGTTGGCGGCTGCGGTCGATCAGGGCGACCGGCAAGTGGAACAGAAGTTCGGCCACCCGCGGCGGCTCGCCGGGGTCGCCGTAGCCCAGCAGGCGGCCCAAAGCCTGGCCGAGCTTCGCCCCGATGCCGGGCAGGCTCGTCACCGGGCGGAACAGGGGGTTGAGGATATCCGGCCGCATGGCACCTGATTTAGCACGCACCAGCGTGCGCGTGCCCCTGACAAACGCGTCGCCAGCCGCTATATGAGCCCGCGCAGCGACGGACCGGATTCGGGTCGGCGCCGATTTGCTATGGCGGACGCAGTATCTATGGACACGGGCGGCAGACGAGGGGAGGCGGACGCGGTGCGCCGGCGCCGGCTCAGGTTCCGCGTCTGGCATCGCGGCATACGCGAGGTCGACCTGATCCTCGGCCGCTTCGCCGACGCCCACCTCGACGATCTGGACGACGGCGATCTGGCGTCGTTCGAGGCGCTGCTCGACGTGCCCGACCAGGTCCTTCTCGCCTGGGTGACCGGCGAGATGCCGATCCCCGGTGACCGCGATACCGCATTCCTGCGCCGCCTGATCGCCTTCAACCAGGCGACTCTCAGCCGATGAACCACCCACCTCGATCCCTCGCCACCGCCCTCGCCAGACCCGGCGACGTGACCCTCGCGTCCGTCCCTGACGGGATGACCGGTAAGGTCATCGCCGACGCCGCGCGCGCCGCGGCGACAAAGCTTGTGACATTCGTCGCCCGCGACGGCCGTCGTCTCGACGAGGTGGAGCGCACGATCCGGTTCTTCGCGCCCGAGGTGGGAGTGCTGGAGTTTCCCGCGTGGGATTGCCTGCCCTACGATCGCGTCTCGCCGCACGCCCCGGTCGTCGCTCGCCGCATGGCAACTCTCTCGCGACTGACCGAAGCCATTGAAAAACCGACTGTCCTGCTGACCACCGTCAACGCTGCGTTGCAACGGCTCCCGGCGCGGGCCTTGGTGGGCGGAACCACGCTTTCCGCCGCACCGGGGAATCGCCTTGCCATGGACGACCTCGTCCGCTGGCTGGAGAACGACGGTTTCCTGCGCACGCCCACGGTGCGCGAGGCCGGCGAGTATGCGGTGCGCGGTGGCATCCTCGACCTCTTCGCCGCGGGCACGGAGGCGCCGGTGCGCCTTGATTTCTTTGGCGACACACTGGAATCGATTCGCGCCTTCGACCCCGACACGCAGCGAACCACCGCCAGCCGCAATCGCATCGAACTGACGCCCGCGAGCGAGATGACGCTTTCGCCCGACGCGATCGCCCGCTTCCGCACGGGGTACGTCGCGCAATTCGGTGCCATCGATCGCGAGGACCTCCTGTACGCGGCGGTCAGCGAGGGGCGCCGTTACGTCGGTATGGAGCATTGGCTGCCGCTCTTCGCCGAGACATTGGAGACTTTGTTCGACTACGTCGCTGACGCGCCGGTGATCCTCGACCATCTGGTCGACGAAGCGACGGGCGAACGGTTCGACCAGATAGCGGACCATTACAACGCCCGTCGCTCGGCGATGGATGCCGGCTCTACCGGTGGCGGCGCACCATACAAGCCACTGCCGCCCGATCGGCTGTATCTCGCACCCGACGAGTGGCGGACACGCCTTGCCGCCCGCCCGTTGGCACACCTGACGCCGTTCGCCCAGCCCGATAGCGCCGCCGTCCTCGACGTTGGCGGGCGCACCGGCCGCAACTTTTCCCCCGAGCGCAGCGTCGAGGGCGTCAACATCTTCGACGCCGTCATCGCCCATATCCGCACGCTGACCGCGGCGGGCAAGCGCGTCGTCATCGCCTGCTGGAGCGATGGTGCACGCGATCGGATGGGCCACGTGCTGGTTGATCATGGCCTCACGCAGTTGAAGCCGGTCGCCCACTGGCCGGAGGTCGAACGGCTCCAAAAAGACACCGTCGCGCTTGCCGTGCTTGGCATCGAGACGGGGTTCGATACGACAGCGCTGGCCGTCATAGGTGAGCAGGACATCCTCGGCGACCGGCTGGTGCGCCCGCATGCGAAACGCCGCGCAGCCGATTACCTGAGCGACGTGACGGCCCTCGCCGAAGGCGACCTCGTCGTCCACATCGACCACGGCATCGGCCGCTTCGCCGGGCTGAGGACGATCGAAGCGGCGGGCGCCCCGCACGACTGCCTGGAAATCCATTACGCCGGCAATGACCGTGTCTACCTGCCGGTTGAGAACATCGAGCTGTTATCGCGCTACGGCTCCGAGGAGACCGGCGTCGCGCTTGACAAGCTGGGCGGCGTTGCCTGGCAGACGCGCAAGGCGCGGCTGAAGAAGCGCATCCGTGACATGGCCGCGGCGTTGATCAAGGTCGCCGCCGCCCGCGCCACCCGTAGCGCGCCGGTGTTGACCCCGCCCGAGGGCGCCTACGACGAATTCGCCGCGCGCTTCCCGTACGAGGAAACCGAGGATCAGGACACCGCCATCGCCGCGGTCATGGCCGACCTCGCCGCTGGCCGGCCGATGGATCGCCTGATCTGCGGCGACGTTGGTTTTGGCAAGACCGAGGTAGCGTTGCGCGCCGCCTTCGTCACCGTGCTGGACGGCAAGCAGGTTGCGGTCATCGTGCCGACGACGCTGCTGGCCCGCCAGCACTTCAAGACGTTCACCGAACGCTTCGCTGGGCTGCCGGTGAAGGTCGCCCAGGCCTCGCGTCTCGTCGCGCCCAAGGACCTCGCCGCGGTCAAGGCCGGCATCGCCGACGGCTCGATCGACATCGTCATCGGCACCCACGCGCTTCTGGGTAAGGGCATCGGGTTCCGTGATCTCGGCCTGCTGGTGGTCGACGAGGAGCAGCACTTCGGCGTCAAGCACAAAGAGCGGTTGAAGGAACTGAAGGCCGACGTGCACGTGCTGACCCTGTCAGCGACGCCGATCCCACGGACGCTGCAACTGGCGCTGACCGGCGTGCGCGAATTGTCACTGATCACCACGCCGCCGGTCGATCGGCTAGCGGTTCGCACCTTCATCTCGCCGTTCGATCCGCTGGTCGTGCGCGAGGCGCTGTTGCGCGAGCGTTACAGAGGCGGCCAGAGCTTCTACGTCTGTCCGCGTATCAGCGACCTTGCGGAGCAGCGGGCGTTTCTGGCGGAAACGGTGCCCGAGGTGAAAGTTGCGGTTGCCCATGGCCAGATAACGGCGGGCTCGCTCGATGACATCATGACCGCCTTCTACGACGGCGCGTACGACGTTCTGCTCTCCACCTCGATCGTCGAGTTCGGGGCTCGACATCCCGACCGCCAACACATTGATCGTCCATCGCGCCGAGATGTTCGGCCTTGCCCAGCTCTACCAGCTGCGGGGCCGCGTCGGCCGCTCCAAGCAGCGTGCCTACGCGCTGTTCACGGTGCCGGCCGGGCGCAGCCTGACCGCGACCGCCGAGCGGCGGCTGAAGGTGCTTCAGCAGCTCGACACCCTCGGGGCCGGCTTTCAGCTCGCCAGCCACGACCTCGACATCCGTGGCGCCGGCAATCTCCTGGGTGAGGAGCAGTCGGGTCATATTCGCGAGGTGGGCTATGAACTTTATCAGCAGATGTTGGAAGAGGCCGTAGCCTCGCTCAAGGGTGGCGAGGCCGAGGTGGACGGCCGCTGGTCGCCACAGATCGCCATCGGCATGGCGGTCATGATCCCGGAGGCCTACGTTCCTGACCTGCAGTTGCGCCTGGGCCTTTACAAGCGCCTTGCCGACCTTGACCAGCCGGCGGAGATCGATGGTTTCGCCGCGGAGCTGATCGACCGCTTCGGGCCGCTGCCGGGCGAGGTCGAGCATCTGCTGCAGATCGTTACCATCAAGTCCCTCTGCCGCCGCGCCAACGTCGAGAAGGCGGAGGTCGGCCCCAAAGGTGCTGTCATTGCATTCCGCGGTAATGTCTTCGCCAACCCGGCCGGACTCATCAAATGGATCGCGGAGCAGGGCTCTCTGGCGCGCGTGCGCCCCGATCAGTCGGTCGTGCTCATCCGCGATTGGGACGATGCCGGGAGGCGCCTGAAGGGAACGGCGGCGGTGATGGCAGACCTTGCCCGCCTTGCCGAGGCGGGAGAGCGGGCTGCCGCCTGAGGGCGTCGGTTAACGCAGTCAGATCGACTGATCTGCCCGATTGTCCACCGTCGCCGCGGACGCTCGCGCAATCGCGTCAATGAGCACTTCGGCCGGTTGTGCCCCGCTTACCGCATACCGCCCATCGAGAATGAAACACGGCACGCCGGTAACGCCGATGCGGTAGGCGTGGTTGATCTCCGCGACAACCGTTTCGCGATCCTCCGGCCCCGCAAGCCGATCCGCGACATCGCCTGTCATGCCGACCTCGCCGGCCAGCACCGCAAGGACATCGTTGTCACCGACATCGAGGCCGTCGCTGAAATAGGCGGCGAAAAGGCGTTCGACCATCTCGTCCTGGCGATCTTGTGCCGATGCCCAATACACCAGGCGATGGGCATTCACCGTGTCAGGAGCGCGGGTGATGGCATCGAAGCGGTAGGTGATGCCCTCCGCGAGGCCCATCTCCGTCAGCCGGCGATGCGAAGTCCGCAACCGCGTCCAGCTTGCCGAACTTGCGCGTGAGATACGTCTCGCGGTCGATGCCTTCCGGCGGAATGGTGGGATCGAGCCGGAACGGACGCCACCGCACCGTGACCTCGCGGTCCGGTATTCGGGTCAGCGTGCGTTCCAGCCGCCGCTTGCCGAGATAGCACCAGGGGCAGACAACATCGGAGACCACGTCGATCGTGAGGGGAGGCTGGGTCATAAAGCCCCACTTAGTGCGGCGGCGGCGCGAATGCCAGCAGTTATTGGGCGGACCACCACGTTGATGGCACCGCGCCATAGAGCGAAGCGTTCTGCGGCATCTTGAGGCTCGTCCAGTAAGCGATCCACTGCGCCGGCGCGTGGAAGAGGGGAATGACGTAGAACCCGGAGATCAGGACCCTGTCCAGGGCACGAACCGCCGTGACAAAATCTTCCTGCGACTTGGCGGCCAGCATCGCGTCGATGGTCGCCCCGACGGCAGGATTGTCGACGCCGGCGAAGTTCAGCCGCCCTTCCGGGTCCTCCCAGCGCCCGACCTGTTCGTTCCCTGGCGACAGCGATGCGCCATAAACCCAGTGCATCATGTCGTAGTCGCGCGGGCCCGGGAGCACGCGTTGGTAGTACTGTGCAGTGTCAACAGTCCGGATCTGCATGTCGATGCCGGCGAGCGCCAGCGAGCGCTGCAGCGCGAGCGCCAGCCGCTCCTCTTCCTTGCTGATTGCGAGGAATTCGAACGAGAGCGGCTTGCCGGTCTGGGCGTTGACGAGTTTCCCGTCGCGCTGCTCATAGCCAGCCTGCATCAGCAGATCGAGGCCCTTCTTCAGGTTGGCGCGATCACGCCCCGAGCCGTCGCTGACCGGCGGGCGATAGGTGCCGTCCATCACATCCGGGCGGACCGCGTCCGGGAATGGCGCCAGCAACGCCCGTTCCGCCGCGCTCGCCGGTTTGCCCAGGGCGGACAGGTCCGATCCCTCGAAGTAACTTCCCGTGCGCGCGTAGCTGTCGCCGTAGAGGTTGCGGTTGATCCACTCGAAATCGAGGAAGTAGGTGAGTGCCTCGCGCACGCGGATGTCCTGGAAGACCGGCCGGCGGGTGTTGAACACGAACCCGTTCATGCCGTCGGGCACACCGGTGGGCACGGCGGCCTTGACGACCTTGCCCTGCTTGGCCGCGGGAAAATCGTATCCGGTTGTCCACCGCATGGGATTGCTCTCGACGGTCACATCGAAGATGCCCTTGGTGAAAGCTTCGAAGAGCGCTGCATCGTCGCGAATGTATTCGATTCGGATCTCGTCAAAGTTGTCGAAGCCGCGCTTCTCCGGCAGGTCCTTCGCCCAGTAGTCGGGATTGCGCTTGAGCGTCACGGTGCTGCCGGGATTGACGTCGGCGATCATGTAGGGACCGCTGCCGATGGGCGGTTTGAATCCCGTTTTTCCGAAAGCTTCGGGATCGGTGGCGTGCTTGGGGAACACCGGCAACAGGCCGGCCAGAAGAGGCATCTCACGGTCCCAAGTTGGACCGAAGACAAATCGCACCTTGCCCCCCGCCTTTTCCTCGACGTGGTCGACGTTCTTGTACCAGCCGTTCGGCAGCCCTTTTTCTTTCAGCAGGTTGAAGGTGAAGACGACGTCCTCGGTCGTGACCGGGGTTCCATCGGAGAAACGGGCACGCGGGTCGAGCGTGAATTCCACCCACGAGCGGTCATCGGGAACCTCAACGAACTGGGCAACGTGGCCGTAAAGCGTAAACGGCTCGTCCCAGTTCCTGACCATCAGACTGTCCCAGACGTTGTTGGCCCAGAATGTCCCACGTCCCCAAAGGCCGTCTGGCACGGCGCCTTTGACGATGAACGGGTTGAGGCTGTCGAACGCGCCCTGTCCACCGAATGCAATGGTGCCACCCTTGGGCGCATCCGGGTTGGCATAGGGCAGGTGATCGTAATCGGCCGGAAGCGCCGGCTGGCCATGCATCGCGATGCCGTGCATGGGCTGGCCCACGGCGAGTTGCGGCATCAGCCCGAGCCCAAGCGTGGCCGCAATCGCTGCGGCGATCGGCCGCTTTAGGGAGATGGACAGGATGATTGCGGACATGGGCTTGACCTCCCGGATTAAATCGCCGGATGCGGTTGCGGTGAACGTCAGCCTAGCACAACGGTTGCGTCGGCAAGGCTACCGGCAAAGATGCTGGAAATCACATGCCGGCCGGGCTAAGCATGCGGAAACGCCAGTCACCGTGTCGCCGTATTTGAATGGTCAAGCCGGCACGAGAACGGGGAGCGGTCTCGGGGTCCCAGGCCGTTTTGGCGCCGAGGCGACGACAGGCTTCAAACCGAGGAAAACGCTTTATGATTCAGTTTCGATTCGAACGCACGGTGCGACCGGCGTTGGTGGCTGCCGCGATGCTGCTGCCGGCCGGAGCGATGGCTCAAAACGCGCCCGCGCCAACACCGGCACCGGCACAACCGGCTCCGGCGGCGCCAGCGCCATCGGCACCGGCACAGGCAGCGCAACCCTCCACCGAAACGGTTCAGCCAACTCCCGGCGAGAATTGGGTGAAGGTCTGCGCCCCTGACCCCAGCACCAAAAAACAACTCTGTCAGGTGATCCAGCAGCTTGCTGCCGACACCGGTCAGTTCATTGCCTCGGTCAACATCAAGACACTGGAAGGCGAACCGAAGATCATTTTTGCGGCCGCGATACGGATGCCCACCACCGGCGTTCTGGTTGCGCCCGGTATGCGGGCCCAGATCGATGGCGGCAAGCAATTCTCGGTCACCTACAGTATCTGCTATCCGGACGTCTGTTACGCCGACACGACCGTTGACGACGCTTTCATCACCTCCCTGAAAGCCGGTAGCCAGTTGACGCTGATCACGCTGACCCAGCAGGGTCAGGAAGCCAAGCCTCTCGGCATTCCATTGTCGCTGGTCGGTTTCACCAAGGCGTATGACGGTCAAGGGATCGACCCGAACGCCGCCCAGGCTCAGCGTGACGATCTCGCCAAGAGCCTCAAGGCGCATGCCGAAGAGGTCCGGCAGCAATTGATCGACCAGCAAAAGGCTGCCGGTCAGCAATAGCGCGAGGGTTCAGTTGATGCCGAGGTCGCGCGCGACGTAAATGTCGCCGTCCCGGCGGCTGAAGAATTCGCTGATCTGGGGGTGGCGCAGCGGCTTGCCTGATTCGTCGGGCACGAGGTTCTGCTCCGACACGTAGGCGATGTATTCGCTGTCGTCGTTTTCGGCGAAAAGGTGATAGTAGGGCTGGTCCTTGCGCGGCCGCACGTCCTCCGGGATCGACAGCCACCATTCATCGGTGTTGTCGAACTCGGGATCGACGTCGAAAACAACGCCACGGAACGGAAAGATTCGGTGGCGAACGACCTGTCCGATAGCGAATCGCGCAACCCCGGCCTTAGTCATTGAGCCAACTCCGCCCCTCACGCTGCACCCAACGGCGATCTAAAGCCATGATGTTCGCCGGGAGTCAAATGGGGTCAATTGGCCGTCGTGGCCGTTCATTTGACCGCCCAGAGCGAAACCGTTAGGCAGCGCGGGCGGGCGAGCGGGGCGTCCGCCACGTTGCGCCCCATGGGGTCGATCCGCCAGAGGTGGTGTAGCCGAATGCCGCACCGGTCATGAGCGAGATCGTCAGGCTCGGCCTTCCCTTCTTCGGGCTGGTCTTTCTTGGCTTCGGCGCCGGTCGGCTGCGTTCGATCCCCGAGGAGGGGCTGGCCGGCCTCAATTTCTTCGTTCTCTACCTGGCAATGCCCGCGCTCTTTTTTCAGCTTATCACCACCACTCCACTTTCCAGCACGGCTTCGTGGTCATTTGTCCTGACCACCACGTTCTCCACCTATTGCGCCTTCGCCATTGCCTTTTCCATTGGCGCGCTGGTCAACCGTGGCAATGTCGGCGAGGCGACCGTCCAGGGGCTTGTCGGATCGTACGCCAACGTAGGCTATATGGCGCCGATGCTGGTCGTCGGCGCGTTCGGGACCGCCGCGGCCGTGCCGATGGCCCTGGTGTTCAGTTTCGACGCCGCAATGCTGCTCGGGCTGACGCCTTTGATGATGGCCCTTGCCGGCACCGTGCGCGCCAAACCCGCTGCGCTTGTCGAGGGCATCGCCCGCGACGTTCTCCTCCATCCGTTCGTCATCGCGACCGTGCTCGGGTTCGTCGTGGTGTCGATCGGCGCCACCGTGCCCGGTCCGATCGATGCTGTGCTGACGCCGTTGCGGCAGGCGGCTCCGCCGTGCGCGCTGTTCGCGCTGGGCGTTGGCCTTGCCCAACGTCCGGTGAACGACGTGCCGCCGGTAGCGCCTGTCCTTATCGGTGTGAAGCTGATCGCCCACCCCCTTATCGTGTATCTGTTATTGAGTTGGGTAGGCGGACTTCGATCCGGTTTGGGTGCACGCCGCTGTGCTGATGGCGGCGCTGCCACCGGCCGCCAACGTGTTCTTCCTTGCCAAGCGCTACGACATCTATCCTGCCCGCGCCTCCAGCATGATCGCGTTGGCAACCGTGCTGTCGATCGCGACCGTCACCGTGGTCCTCATCCTCTTGATGTACAACCTGCTGCCGATCGATCCTTTCCGCTGAGGCAGTTCTCAGCCGGCGATGCCCTGGCGCATGGCGAATTGCTTCAACGCCGGAACACGATCGAGCGCGAACAAACCGGCCCCTCGCATGGCCTGCACCGGCAGCAGATCGGACAGCAGCATGCGGTTGAGTGCGTCTATGGCCCTCGTCCGCAAAACCACGTCGACGCGGCGGGCCCGATCGTAGGCGCCGATCCGCCCGGCATCTCCCGGATCCGGCCGGGGACCCGAGAGGACGTCGCCGAGGGCAGCCACATCTCGATAGCCGAGGTTGAGTCCCTGTGCACCGATCGGCGGGAATACGTGCGCGGCCTCACCGACCAGCATCACGCGGTCAGCAGCGAAACGCCGCGCCGTAATTCCCGACAACGGAAACGCCTGACGGCCGCCCTCGATCGTAATCGTGCCCAAAATTGACGCCGAGCGCGCCTCGATCTCGGCGGCCAGGATGGAGTCATCGAGGCTGAGCCGGCGATTGGTGCTCGCAGGCCGATCGACCCAGACCAGGCTCGATCGCCCGGGGGCGAGCGGCACCACGGTAAACGGACCGGTTTCGGTGTGGAACTCCGTCGAAGTGTCGTGGTGGGGGAGGGTGTGTCGGAAGTTGCACACCAGCGCCGACTGGTCGTAGCCCCATGCGCTGACGTTGATTCCGAGGCTATCGCGGAGCTTTGAACGCCGCCCATCAGCGGCGACCGCCAGTTGAGCGGCGATCAATTCGCCCGTCGATGTCGTGAGCCTGACGGCATCGGCCTCGAGCCCCACCGCATCCACGAGGGCAGGGACGCGACGGACCGATCGCTCGGCGACGGCGGCCTCCAGCGCGGCGGTGAGAGCGGCGTTGGGAAGATTATAGCCGAAGGCATCCAACCCGATCTCGCTGGCCGCAAAGGTAACTTCCGGGGCCCTAATCAGCCGGTCGGTTCCGTCGATGATCCGGAGCGTGCGCAGTGGGGCGCCGATGTCTGCCAGTTGGGGCCAGAGGCCGATCTGCTCCAGCAGCTTGAGAGCACCGACGAACAGTGCCGAGGTGCGTTCGTCGGCCGCCGCGTTGGGACCGACCAAAGTCACATCGTACCCGGCGTTGGCGACAACCAGCGCCGCCGCGAGCCCGACCGGCCCGGCCCCGACGACGCAAACCGTCGGCGGGCTCCGTTTCCCGTTGCCAAACGATGGGCGTCTCGTGGCGATCTCTGTCATGCGTGCCCAATTACCATGGGGCGTCCACACGGGAAATCTACCCTTCCTTCTCAAGTGGCAGCGACGCCTTGCCAGGCGCAGGCGGATCGGCGAAGCAATAGGTTACGCAAGCAGACCTGAGGCTTTTGGCGGAGCGATGCGCAAGGGAAGCGTCTGGGCGGTCCATCTTCTGACCGCGAGCGGCGCGGCGATCGCGCTCGTCGCCGCACTCTTCGCCGCCCGCGGCGATTGGCAGATCGTGTTTCTCCTGCTCGGCGTCGCCATGATTCTCGACGGCCTCGACGGGCCGCTCGCGCGCATGTTCCATGCGTCCGAGCAGGTGCCGTGGTTCGACGGTGCCACTCTCGATCTGGTGGTGGACTACACGACCTATGTGTTTCTGCCGGCGTTGGTTCTCGCCAGCAGCAGTCTCCTGAGTGAACCGTTCGCGGCGATCGCCGGTGTCGTCATTGCGGTTGTGGGCGCGCTGTATCTGGCAGACACGCGCATGAAAACACCCGAGGCGGCTTTTCGTGGTTTTCCCGCTGTGTGGAACGCCGTCGTGTTTCAATTGATGGTGTACAAGCTTGCCGAGCCACTCACGCTCGCCATCATTGTCGCTTGTGCGGCGCTCACTTTCGTACCGGTCGAGTTCGTCCATCCCATCCGGGTCAAGCGCTGGCGGCCGTTGACCGTGGCAATGGCGGTCGTTTGGGGCGCGTTGGCCCTGGTCGCCGTCGCCGACAATCTCGATCCCGGTCCGCTGGTGGTGGGGGCGTTCGCGGCGGTCAGCCTTTACTTCGCGATGATCGGCGTCGTCTTTCAACTGACGCGGCGCTGACAACCATACTCGACGCCGCCGGACGCAGACGCGGCGGCTCACTCCGTCGTGAACAGGTCGACGAAGCCGGCGTCCGCCGGTCGTGGGGATGTCAAAGACGTGCGGGTATTCCGAAGAACGGGGACCACTTGCCGAAGAGAGCATCGTGCGGCTAGGAATGAAGAAGACACGGCGCCTTGGAAAGAGCGTCGTCATCGAGGGCACGGGGGATCTGCGCGTTCGGTGGCAACCCGGCGCTTGACCCGACCGCTATGAAAGGAACGAGAGGCCATGCCTCATGCCATTCGCGTCGAGGAGTTCGGCGGCCCGGAGGTCCTCAAGTGGATTGAGGCCGCGGCGCCCGCTCCGGGACCGGGCGAGGTGAAGCTGCGCCAGACGGCGGTCGGGGTGAATTTCATCGACGTCTATCACCGCATTGGTCTTTACAAACTGACACTGCCTCTTATCCCAGGCTCCGAAGGCGCGGGCGTCGTCGAAGCCGTCGGCAGCGACGTGACCGACTTTCGGATCGGGGACCGGGCTGCCTATCAGGGTGCCCTCGGCAGTTACGCGGAGGTCCGGCTGGTTCCTGCGCGCCGTTTGGTTCACTTGCCGGACGCGATCGACGAGAGGACCGCCGCGGCCGTGCTCCTGAAGGGCGTGACCGCCTACTACCTGCTTGAACGCACCTTCAAGGTCGGCAAGGGTCACACCATCCTGTTTCACGCCGCCGCCGGAGGTGTGGGCTCGATCGCCTGCCAGTGGGCCTCTGCCCTCGGCGCGACCGTGATCGGAACAGTCGGCTCGGACGAGAAGGTGCCGATCGCTCGACAGAACGGTTGCGCTCACGTCATCAACTACAGCCGGGAAAATTTCGTAGAGCGTACACGTGAATTGACCGAAGGTAAGGGCGTCCACGTGGTCTATGATTCGGTTGGCAAGGACACGTTTCCAGCGTCGCTCGATTGCCTGCGGCCGCTCGGCATGTGGGTGTCGTTCGGCCAGTCATCGGGCCTGCCGCCGCCCTTTCCAGTTTCCCTGCTTCAGCAGAAGGGCTCGCTGTTTGCGACCCGGCCGACGACAGCCCACTATTTCGCTACCCACGCCGATCTCGAAGCCGCGGCCACCGCTTTGTTCGAGGCCATCGCGAGCGGCATCGTCACGCCATCAATCGGGATGGAATTTGCCCTTAAGGATGCTGCCGAGGCTCATCGGGCGCTGAAATCGCGAAAAACTATCGGGGCCACGGTCCTGATCCCCTGATCGGGCCAGGTGTCCAGAATCGCGTCAGTCCGCTCAAAATTGGCGTTTGATCGATTTCTGGGCATAATCCATTGTTGGCGCAGGCAAACCGCCCGGCACGCGGCATTCTGCTGCATGCTCGACCAATGATCATCGCCTACCACGGTTGTCGCCATGGGGCGCCTTACCACACATGTGCTGGACCTGGGCTCTGGACAGCCGGCCGCCGGCCTGACCGTTGAACTGTATCGGGTCGGGGAACCGAGTGAGCGGCTGACGGCTGCTGTCACCAACGCTGACGGTCGCCTCGACCGGCCGTTGCTCGAGGGTGGCGACCTGACCAAGGGGTCCTACGAGTTGCGCTTCCACGTCGGCGATTACCTGCACCGAACCGCTGAACTCGCCGATACGCCGTTTCTCGACGTGGTGCCGATCCGCTTCGGCGTCGCATCGCCGGAACAGCACTATCATGTGCCGTTGCTGCTTTCGCCTTACGGCTATTCGACCTACAGGGGAAGCTGATGCGTCAGACCATCCGCTTCATCCGCCACAACCGCCTGGTCGAGTTGACCGACGTGCCGCCGAGCATGATGCTGCTCGACTACCTGCGCGAGACCGAAGGCGCTACCGGCACCAAGGAGGGCTGCAACGAGGGCGATTGCGGTGCCTGCACGATCGCCCTTGGACGCCTGCGCAACGGCAAGCTCGTCTACGAACCGGTCAACGCCTGCATCCTTTTTCTCGGCCAGGTCGATGGCTCGGAGGTGGTGACCATCGAGGACCTCGCCGCCTCTGACGGGCAGTTGCATCCGGTGCAGGCCGCCATGGTGGACGAACACGCCTCCCAGTGCGGCTTCTGCACGCCCGGTTTCGTCATGTCCCTGTTCACGCTCTATCAGTCGACCGAGGGAGCCGTCGGCCGCGGCGAGGTCAATGATTGGATCGCCGGCAATCTCTGCCGCTGCACCGGTTACCGCCCCATCATCGAGGCGGGGATGAGCGCCTGCGCGGCACCTCGCCGGGATCGCTTCAGGACCGGGGCGCCTGACATGACCGGCGTGCTCACCTTCCTGTCGGGCGACGAGGATATCTTCGTCGGTGACGACAAGCACTTCTTTGCGGCACCGGCGAGCCTCGACAGCCTCGCCGAGCTTTACGCAGCGCACCCCGACGCAACCGTGGTTGCCGGCGCGACCGATGTCGCCCTCTGGGTCACCAAACAGCTCCGTGAGCTGAAGAAGATCATCCACGTCGGCAAGGTGCGCGACTTCAACAAGGTCGAAGACACCGGGCACGAGCTGATCGTCGGCGCCGGCGCCACTTATGCTGAGGTCGAGCCATATTTCCGTGCGATCGATCCAGACCTCGGCGAGCTGTTGCGTCGGCTCGGGTCGAAGCAGGTGCGGGCGAGCGGCACCGTCGGCGGCAACGTCGCCAACGGCTCGCCGATCGGCGACACGCCACCGGCGCTTATCGCACTCGCTGCCACCGTAGAGCTGCGCAAAGGCCGCAACGTGCGCACGCTGCCGCTCGAAGAGTTTTTCATTGACTACGGCAAGCAGGCGCGCGCTCCGGGGGAACTCATCACCGCCGTCACCATTCCCCGCCTCGGGCCGGATCATATCTTCCGCAGCTTCAAGGTGTCCAAACGGTTCGACCAGGACATATCCGCGGTCATGGGAGCCTTCCGTTTCACGGTCAACGATCAGGGCATCGTTCGTGAGGCACGCCTTGCGTTCGGTGGCATGGCGCCGACGCCGAAACGCGCCGCGCATGCCGAGAAGGCCTTGGTTGGCCAGCAGTTGCGTAATTCGCGCGCGTGGGGTCGTTCGTTCGCAGCGCTCCGCGATGATTTCACGCCCATTGACGATCACCGCGCGTCTGCCCGTTATCGCCTCGAATCCGCCCACGCCATCCTCGGTAAGGCCCTGATCGAGGCGGCGGGAACCGTAACCACCCGCACCCGTGTGGTCGGTCACCGCGAGACTGTTGCCGGATGAACGAGATCGACCGCACGTTGACGCCGCCGCCAGCCGCCGAGGCCGAGGACGAGCACCTCGTCGTAGTGCGAAACCCGATCGCGCACGACAGCGCGGTGAAGCACGTCACCGGTCAGGCGATCTATGTCGACGACATCTCCACGCCTGCCGACACGCTTCATCTCGCGCCCGGCTACGCACCGATCGCGGCCGGTCGCATCACTGGCATCGACCTCGAGCCGGTCAAAGCGGCGCCGGGTGTGGTCGACGTTCTGACCGCGGGCGACATTCCCGGCCGGAACGACATCAGCCCGAAGGACATCGACGACGACCCGCTGATAGTGGCCGAGCGGGTGAAGTTCCACGGCCAGGTCGCATTCGTGGTCGTGGCCGAGACCCGCGATCAGGCCCGCCGTGCCGTCCGGCTGGCGAAATTCCACACCGCGCCGGCCATGCCCGCCATCGACGTTGACGACGCGCTCGTCGCCGGCACCACCGTGCTTCCCGACTACAAATTCGAGCGTGGCGAACCGGAGGACGAGATTGGGCGCGCCCCCAAGCGCCTCACTGGCGAGATGCGCATCGGCGGCCAGGAACATTTCTACCTGGAAGGCCAGATCGCCCTCGCCGTGCCCGGAGAGGATGGCGACATGTTTGTCCATTCATCCACCCAGCACCCGACCGAGGTCCAGCACGTCGTCGCCCATGTGCTTGGTCTTCATGACAACGCAGTGACGGTAGAGGTGCGCCGCATGGGCGGTGCATTTGGCGGCAAGGAAAGCCAGGCGACCCAGTGGGCGGCCCTGGCCGCTCTCGCGGCCGCCAAGACCGGTCGACCGTGCAAGCTGCGGCTTGACCGCGACGATGACATGATCATGACCGGCAAGCGTCACGACTTCCGGGTCGACTATACAGCCGGATTTTCCCGCGAAGGGGTGCTGCGCTCGGTTGAAGTCACCTTCGCCGCGCGGTGCGGGCACTCCGAGGACCTGTCTCTCGGGGTTGTCGACCGCACGATGTTCCACGCCGACAACGCGTACTACTATCCGGCCGCCCGGATCGTCACGCGCCGCATGCGCACCAACACCGTGTCCAACACCGCCTTTCGTGGATTTGGCGGACCACAGGGGATGGTGTTTGCCGAGCGCCTGATGGACCACATCGCCTACGTCACCGAGCATGACCCGCTGGACGTGCGCAAGGCTAATTTCTACGGTGGCGTCGGGCGCGACAGCACGCCATACGGCATGCGCGTCGAGGACAATATCCTGCCCGAACTCGTCAGCGAGATCGAACGCACCAGCGACTATCGGGCGCGCCGCCAGGCATTGGCCGATTTTAACGCTACCAGCCCGGTCTTGAGAAAGGGCCTGGCGCTGACGCCGGTGAAATTCGGCATCTCTTTCACCCTTACCCACCTCAATCAGGCCGGCGCACTCGTCCACCTTTACCGGGATGGCTCGATCAGCCTGAACCACGGCGGGACCGAGATGGGGCAGGGGCTGTTCGTCAAAGTGGCCCAGGTCGTTGCGGAAGAATTCGGCGTGACCCTCGACATGGTGAAGATAACCGCCACCTCGACGGCCAAGGTGCCCAACACCTCGCCCACTGCGGCCTCGGCCGGCACCGACCTCAATGCGCAGGCGGCAATGATCGCCGCCCGCGCGATCAAGGACCGCCTCTACAAATTCATCGACGAGGAGTGGCACGTCGGCCGCGAGCAGGTGGAATTCGCGGAAAACCGCGTTCGTGTCGGTAATCGCACCGTGTCGCTCGGCGAACTCGCGACCGCCGCACACGCCGCCCGCGTGCATCTGTCGTCCACCGGCTTTTACCGCACGCCGAAGGTCTCTTGGGACCGCGAGAAAGGCGTAGGCCGACCATTTTATTACTTCGCCTATGGCGCGGCATGCTCCGAGGTCACGGTCGACACCATGACCGGCGAGATGCGCCTGGATCGCGTCGACATCCTCCACGACGTCGGCAAATCCATCAATCCGGCTGTGGACATCGGCCAGATTGAGGGGGGCTTCGTCCAGGGGATGGGCTGGCTCACCACCGAGGAACTGGTCTGGGATTCCGCCGGCAGGCTCGCCACCCATGCGCCGTCCACTTACAAAATCCCCGCCGCCTCGGATGTGCCGGCCGATTTCCGCGTGGCGCTGTTCGAGTCGGGCGGCAACCGCGAAGACGCCGTGTACCGTTCCAAGGCCGTCGGCGAACCGCCGCTGATGCTGGCGATTTCGGTGTTCTGCGCCATCAACGACGCAGTCGCCAGCCTTCGGCCGGTGGTGATGCCGCACCTCGACGCGCCGGCGACGCCGGAGGCGATCATGCGTGCCATCCGCGCCACCAGCGGGGGCGATTGACATGCCGGTTTGGGACCGCGTTCTCGCCGCTCTCGATCAGCACGGCCGCGCTGCCATGGTTACCGTCGCGGCCACGCGCGGCTCGGCACCGCGTGAGGCCGGCGCCCGTCTGATCGTGAACCCCGACGGTGCTTTCACAGGCACCATCGGCGGCGGCACGCTGGAGTGGCGCGCCATCGCGCTTGCCCAGGCAGCGCTCGCGAATCCGGCAGCCAGGAGGGTCGACGTTCGCCGGTTTGCCCTCGGCCCCGAACTGGGGCAATGCTGTGGTGGCCAGGTGGAACTCGTCATCGAGCTGATCGAGACGCCCCAGCGCGCGGCGGTCGCCGTCCTCGCCGAACGCGAAATGGTCCGCTCGTTTGTAACCCGCGCGCGGATTTCGCCCGAAGGCGGGCCCGAAAGCGGGATCGAGCGGCTGGTAGTCGACAGCCTCGACATGACACCGGGTTCGGCACGGCTGGAGGAAGGTGTCCTGACCGAAGGATTCGGGGATGACCGCCGACCCGTCGTCTTTTTTGGAGCGGGGCATGTGGGCCGGGCATTGGTACTGGCACTGGCGCCGCTGCCGTTCAAGGTCACGTGGGTCGACCCGCGCCCGGATGCTTTCCCGGCTTACGTCCCCGCCAATGCCACCATAAGACGGCTTGACGATCCAAGCACCGTTCTTGCCGAAGCACCGGACGGGAGTTTTGTGCTGGTCATGAGCCACAGCCATCAGCTCGATCTCGCGCTTGTCCACGCCGCGCTTGCCGACCCTCGCTTTCCCTACGTCGGGCTCATCGGCTCGAAGTCTAAGCGCGCGCGCTTCGAAAAGCGCCTCGCCGCGGCCGGCATTGCTTCGGCACGGATCGCCGAACTCGTCTGCCCCATCGGCGGCGGCCAGATCCGCTCCAAGGTGCCGGCCGTCATCGCTGCCGCCACCGTCGCCGAACTGCTCGTCTGCGACGAAGCCCTGCGTGCGGCGGTGCCGGGTAGCGGACAGGCTGTGCCGCTCGCCCGCGGCGGCCGGCGAGGCTGAGGATGGACGCAACCCCCCGACCGGCAGCGGCCGTCTCCGGTCGGCCAGACGGCCAGCCGACGCTGGAAGCCATCGGCATCACGAAGGATTTCGCCACGCTGCGCGCCAATGACAACATCGATTTCGCCATTCGCCCGGGCGAGATTCATGCGCTCCTCGGCGAGAACGGCGCTGGCAAATCCACACTGGTCAAGATCCTCTACGGCGCACTGCAGCCGACCTCCGGCGAGATCCGCTGGAAGGGCACACCGGTGGCGATCGCCAACCCTGCTGCTGCGCGCGCGCTCGGCATCGGCATGGTATTTCAGCACTTCTCGTTGTTCGACGCGCTGACCGTCGCCGAAAATATCGCACTGGCTCTCGCCGACGCACCGGCAATGGCCGACCTCAAGCGCAGGATCACGGCGGTCTCTGCCGAATATGGTCTGCCGCTCAAACCGGACTCTGTCATCGCCGACCTGTCGGTGGGCGAGCGGCAGCGGGTCGAAATCGTCCGTTGTCTCCTGCAGGAGCCGCAGATGATCATCATGGACGAGCCGACATCGGTACTGACGCCACAGGAAGCCGACGACCTGTTCGTCACGCTGAAGCGCCTCGCCGCGGAGAAGTGCTCGATCCTTTACATCAGCCATCGGCTGGAGGAGGTGAAGCAGCTCTGCCATCACGCCACCATTCTGCGGCACGGCAAGGTGGTTGCCGAATGCGATCCGCAGCGGGAAACAGCAGCGCGTCTGGCGGCCATGATGGTCGGCGCCGAGGTGCGCGAACTGGCAGCGCCGGAGCCGGTCGACGAAACCGCGCCCGTGCGGCTGTCGGTCAAGCATCTGTCGATGCCGGCCCCGCATCCGTTTGCCGTGGCCCTGGATGACGTCTCGATAGATGTGCGCGGCGGCGAGGTCGTTTCAATCGCCGGCGTTGCCGGTAATGGCCAGGACGAATTGTTCGACGCCATCTCCGGCGAGAGAACCGTCAAAAATGGAATGATTGCCATCGACGGCGTCTCGTGCGGCCAGCGTGGCATTACGATGCGGCGCTGCCTCAAGGCGGCGTTCGTGCCGGAAGAACGTTTGGGCCACGGCGCCGTCCCTCGCCTCAAGCTCTCCGATAACGTTTTGCTGACGCGCCACGCCACGGGCGATGGTCTTGTCCGCACCGGCATTCTTCATTTTCTGACCGCCCGCGGCATCGTCCGCCGTGTCAGCGAGGACTTCGACGTTCGCAAGGGGTCGCCGGACCCCGAAGCGATGGCGCTTTCCGGCGGTAATCTGCAGAAGTTTGTCGTCGGCCGTGAATTCGACCGCAAGCCCGGTGTTCTGGTCGTGAGCCAACCCACCTGGGGGGTCGACGCCGGCGCGGCTGCCACCATTCGCCAGGCGTTGATCGATCTTGCCCGGTCGGGCTCAGCGGTTCTGGTGATCAGCCAGGACCTCGATGAGATTCTCGAAATTTCCGACCGCGTCGCCGTGATCTCCAAGGGACAGCTGTCGGATCCGCGCGACGTCCGCGGCATCACCCGCGAGGAGATCGGCCTGCTGATGGGCGGCGCCCGCGCGCACTAAGACGAACCGGGGAGGGGACACAGGCCTTGCGCATCGAACTGATCCGGCGCCCGGAACGCTCCAACCGCATGGCGGTGCTGTCGCCTGTGCTCGCCATCGCGCTGACGGTAGTCGCCGGCTTCGTGATATTTGCGGCGAGCGGCGTCGATCCGCTTGGGGCGCTCTACGTCTACTTCATCGAAAAGCTGACCGCGTGGTGGTCAATACAGGACCTCATCGTCAAGATGACACCGCTGGTCCTGATCGGCGTCGGCCTCTCACTCTGCTATCTCTCCAACACGTGGAACATCGGTGCCGAAGGGCAACTCGCTGCCGGCGCCGTCGCCGGCTCCGTGCTCCCCATCTATTTCCCCGACTGGGGTGGCCCGCTGGTCGTGACGCTGATGCTGCTCATGGGCATCCTGGGCGGAATGGCTTACGGAGCCATCCCGGCGCTGCTCAAGACCCGTTTCGGGGCCAATGGAGATTCTTACCAGTCTCATGCTGGTCTACGTTGCCGGATTCCTGCTCGATTGGGTGGCGCGCGGTCCGTGGCGCAATCCGCACGGATTCAACTTCCCCAACAGCCGGCAGTTCAGCGACAACCAGCTTCTGCCGGTCATTGCGGGACAGCACGTCACCATCGGCACATTGATCGCGCTCGCCGTCGCGGTTGGCGCGTGGTTCCTGCTGCGCAAGACGCTGACCGGGTTCAAGATCCGGGTGCTTGGAGAGGCGCCCCGCGCCGGCGCCTTCGCCGGCTTCAGCCGCAACCGTATGGTTCTGGCCGCGTTCCTCATCTCCGGCGGCCTGGCCGGTCTTGCCGGCATCTGCGAGGTTGCCGGCCCGCTCGGACAGCTGCGCATCAGTGTCTCTCCGGGCTACGGCTTCACCGCGATCATTGTCGCGTTCCTCGGTCGGCTGAACCCGCTCGGCGTCATCGTGTCCAGCTTCGTGCTGGCGCTATCTTACCTCGGCGGCGAGGGCATCCAGTCGACCTATCACCTTTCCGACCAGATCGCGCGCGTCTTTCAGGGAATGCTGCTTTTCTTCGTGCTCGCCTGCGACACGCTGATCTTCTACCGGGTCAGAATCGTGCGTGCCCGGCGCGCCGCGCCCGCGACGGTGGAGGCGGCCTGATGAGCCTCGTCGAACTGCAGGGCCTGCTGCTCACCATTGTCACGGCGGCGACGCCGCTGTTGTTCGCGGCTCTCGGCGAGTTGGTGACGGAGCGCTCCGGCGTCCTCAATCTCGGCGTCGAGGGCATGATGGCGGTCGGCGCGGTCACCGGCTTCATCGCCGGTCACGCCACCGGTTTTCCGGTCGCCGGCGTCGTTGCGGCCGTCCTTGCGGGCGCCGCGATGGCGGCGCTCTTCGCCGTCGTCACTCTGATCTTCGTCGCAAACCAGGTCGCCTCCGGACTGGCGCTGACTTTGTTCGGCCTCGGTCTGTCCGGCCTGATCGGCGACCGCTATGTCAGTATTCCCGGCCTCGGCCTCAACCGCATCCATATCCCCGGTCTGACCGACATCCCCTTGATCGGCCAGCTGATCTTTGGCGAAGACCCGTTGGTCTACGTCGCCGTTGCGCTGGCGATCGCGATCTCCTGGTTCCTGTTTTCCGCGCGCGCCGGCCTGGTGGTGCGTGCGACCGGCAACAACCACACGTCCGCGCACGCGCTCGGTTACGATGTTATCCGCGTCCGCTTTCTGTCGACGTTGTTCGGCGGCGCCTGCGCCGGGCTCGCCGGTGGCTACCTGTCGGTCGTCTATTCCTCGCAGTGGACGCCGAACATGACGGCCGGCCGCGGCTGGATCGCGCTGGCGCTGGTGGTGTTCGGCACGTGGCTGCCGGGCAGGGTGGTCGTCGGCGCGCTGCTCTTCGGCGCCATCAGCATCCTTCAGTTGAGTGCCCAGGGTTACGGCATCGCCCTGCCATCTCAGTTCCTTTCGTCGCTGCCGTACCTGACCACTGTCGTGGTATTGGTGGTCATTTCGCGCAATCGTGCACTATTGCGCGTCAACACACCGGCGTGTCTCGGGCAGGCGTTCGTGCCCGACCGTTAGCCGGCCATGGGTTTCGGCTCGCATCGCTGTACGGCGCGAAGTCTTGCTTGCGTGAGGGGTGTCCGCATGTGTCAGGTGAACAGGGAGATCATCGGATGAACAGGCTTCTGGTCGCGACAATCGCGGCGTGTGCTCTGGCAATATCGGCCGGAACGGCGAATGCCGCTCCGCTGAAGGCGTGCTGGGTCTATGTCGGCCCGCATAACGACGGCGGCTACAGCCAGCAACATGACATGGGTCGGCAGGACGTCGCAAAGGCGCTCGGCGACAAGGTCGATGCCTCGACCTACATCGAAAATGTCGTCGAGACGGATTCCGAGCGCCCCATCCGCGAGCTTGCGCAGAAGGGCTGCCAGATCATCTTCACGACGTCGTTCGGCTTCATGGAATCGACCATCAAGGTCGCCAAGGACTTTCCGGACGTGAAGTTCGAGCACGCCACCGGCTTCATGACCGCGCCGAACGTGTCGACCTACAACATCCGCTGGTACGAAGGCCGCTACGTGATGGGCCAGATTGCCGCCAAGATGTCGAAGAAGGGGGTGGCCGGGTATATCGTCTCCTTCCCGATCCCCGAGGTGATCATGGGCATCGACGCCTTCATGCTCGGCGCCCAGTCGGTCAATCCCGATTTCAAGCTCAAGATCGTCTGGGTCAATTCATGGTTTGATCCGGGCAAGGAGGGCGACGCCGCCAACGTTCTGATCAACCAGGGCGCCGACATCCTCGTCCAGCACACCGATTCGCCCGCCGCGATGCAGGTGGCCGAAAAGGCGGGCATTCACGCCTTCGGCCAGTCGGCCGACATGTCAAGCTTCGGCCCGCACGCGCACCTTGCTTCACTGATCGACAATTGGGGCCCCTACTACGTGAAGGAAGTGCAGGCCGCGCTCGACGGCACCTGGACTTCGCACCAGGCCTGGGAGGGTTTCGACACCGGCTTGGTCGAGGTGGCGCCGCTCCAGAACATGCCTGACGATGTCAAGGCGATGGCCGAGGCGACGATCGCGAAAATCAAGGGCGGCTGGAATCCCTTCACCGGACCGATCACCAAGCAGGATGGCACCGTGGCAGCGAAGGATGGCGTGGTTATCGACGACGGTACGCTGCTCGGCCTTAACTGGTACGTGAAGGGCATTGACGACAAGATGCCCCAATAGGCCTGGTGGCCCTGATCAACCCACGGGCGCGCTCCGCTAAAGCGCGCCCGTGCCGCGACTGAAGGCGTCGGACCATCGCCATGTCTGCCTTCCTTGTCGACTGGCTCAATCTTCTTTTCCGCTGGGCGCACCTGGTCGTCGGCATCGGCTGGATCGGGACGTCGTTCTATTTCATCGCCCTCGACCTCGCGTTGCGCCGGCGCGAAGGCATGCGCGAGGGCGTCTACGGCACCGCGTGGGAGGTCCACGGTGGCGGGTTCTATCACGTCGAAAAGTACCTGGTGGCGCCGGGCGAGCTGCCGCCGGACCTCATCTGGTACCGGTGGGAGGCCTACCTCACCTGGGTCACCGGCTTCGCACTGCTGGTGCTTCAATACTACTGGAATGCCGACGCCTTCCTGATCGACCCCTCGGTGCTGCCGCTGCTGCCAGCCCAGGCGATCGCCATTTCCGTTCTCAGCCTGGTCGCCGGCTGGTTCATCTACGATGGCCTCTGCCGCTCGGCCCTCGGCACCCGCACACCGGCGCTGGCGGCAGCCGTCTTTGTCCTCATCGTCGCCGCGGCGTGGTTCTACAGCCACGTCTTTTCCGGCCGCGGCGCACTCATCCACGTCGGCGCTTTCGTTGGCACCATCATGGCGGTCAACGTCTTCGGCATCATCATTCCCAACCAGAAGAAGATCGCGGCGGCGCTTGTCGCCGGTCGTGAGCCAGATCCCCGCCTCGGCGCCATCGGCAAGCAGCGGTCCATCCACAACAACTATCTCACCCTGCCGGTGCTGGTGATGATGGTTTCGAACCATTACCCGATGCTGTCGAGCCACCCTCAGATGTGGCTGGTCGTCGCCATGATCGTGGTGATGGGCGGCGCTGCCCGCCATTTCCTTAACCGCCACGACGCCGGCGACCCGCTGGCGAAGATCGCCTGGGCGTTGCCCGTGGCGGCGGTGGCGCTCGCCTTCGCGGTCTACATCACCGCGCCCCGCACCGACGCGGCGGTGGCGGGGCTGAACGTCAGTGGTGAGGAGGCGCTCGCCATCGTCGACAGGCACTGCGTCATGTGCCACTCGGCCCACCCGACGCACGCCGGCTTCGACGCTCCGCCGAAGGGCGTGGTTCTCGGCTCTGTCGACGACCTTCGCCGCAACGCCGACCAAATCCTCGCTCAGGCGGTCAACGGCGACGCCATGCCGCTCGGCAACGAGACCGGAATGACGGAGGAGGAGCGGCAAAAGCTTGGCGCATTCCTGCTGAACCGCTAGACATTCGACCACAAATGCGCCGCCGGGCACCTGCTGAATGACCGACGCTCAAATCCCGCTTGCCACCGTCAACGCCATGGATGAGGCGACCTTCGTCGCGACCTTCGGCGATATCGCGGAGCACGCGGCGTGGGTGGCGGAGGAGGCGGCAGCCTGCCGCCCGTACGCCACCCGCGAGGCAATGATCGACGCATTCGCCCGCGCCGTCGCCGACGCCGGGCCGCAAATGCAGAAGGCGCTGCTGCTCGCCCACCCGGATCTTGCCGGCAAGGCGGCGCTCGCCCCCGCGTCCGCCAGGGAGCAGGCTGGCGCCGGCCTCGACCGGCTGACGCCGGAGGAGTACGCACGATTCACCGAGATGAATGAGGCTTACCGCAAGCGCCAGGGCATCCCGTTTATCTTCGCCGTGCGCGGTGCAACCAAGGCGGACATTCTCGCCGCCTTCCAGGAGCGCCTCAACAACCGACCGGACACCGAGTTCCGCCGGGCCGTCGAACAGGTCGAGCGGATCATCCAATACCGCATCGAAGATCGCGTCGGCTCATGAACGCTGACGAGGCGGCGGTGCTCGGGCGTCGCGCCCAAACGATGATCGATGCGCTAGCAGTCGTTTCGGACGATCCCCCCCGACTGACCCGCCTCTACCTGTCGCCGGCCCACCGGCGCGCCGCTGACATGGTCGTCGGTTGGATGAACGCCGCGGGCCTCGCCGTCCGTGTGGACTCCGCTGGCACGGTCCATGGTTTCTTGCCGGCCGGGGTGGAAGGACCGCGGTCAGCCAATCGGCTGCTTGTCGGCTCCCACATCGACACCGTCATCGACGGGGGTCGCTACGATGGCAATCTTGGTGTGGTCGTCGGCATTCTCGCCGTCGAGGAATTGGGCGCACGCGGCATTGCGCTTCCTTTCGGCGTTGAAATTCTTGCCTTTGGTGACGAGGAAGGGGTGCGGTTCCCGAAGACCCTGATCTCGTCGTCAACCATTGCCGGCGGGCTCGATATGACCGTTCTCGACATGACCGACGCCGATGGGACAACCTTGCGCGAGGCGCTTGTCGCCTACGGCTGCGATCCCGCCGCGCTTCCCCGCGAGGCATACCTGCGGACCGACGTCATCGGCTACCTGGAGGTCCACATCGAACAGGGTCCGGTGCTCGACGGGGCCGATGAAGCGCTGGGCGTCGTCAGCGCCATCGCCAGCCAGGGGCGCTACCGTCTGCGGATCCGTGGCGAGGCGGGCCATGCCGGCACCGTGCCGATGGCCTTGCGCCATGATGCATTGGTCGCGGCCGCCGAGGTCGTCACTATGGTCGAGGCGGTCGCGCTGAAGGGAGCCGATGCGTCGCTGGTCGCGACCGTGGGCGAAATCAAAATCCACCCGGGCGCCAGCAATGTGATTCCCGGCATGGCAGAGATGAGTCTTGACGTCCGCGCTGCCGACGATGTCAGCCGCGACAGAGCCTTTGCCGAGATGCGGGATCAGACCCGGCAGATCGGCGCCCGTCGCGGCGTCGTCATCGAAGTCGAGACCCTCCACGAGAAACCGGTGGCCATCACGGCGACCCGGCTGCGCGGCGCCATTGCGGCAGCGATCGAAAGCGTCACCGGTGGGCCGCCGCGCCTGCTCATGTCGGGCGCCGGTCACGATGGCCAGGCGATGATCCATCTGACCGACATCGGCATGATCTTCGTCCGATGCCAGGCCGGTATCAGCCACAGCCCGATGGAATCCGTTTCGACCGAGGACATGGGGCTCGCCACCGAGGCGCTGGTTCGCACCATCATTGAGTTGGCGGGGGAGGGGCAGTGACCGTGATTGCGCACACCATCGAGGCAAATTGGCAGCGTGAGGTGGATTTCCTCAAGACGCTGGTCAAAACCCCGAGCGACAATCCGCCCGGTGACTGCGGTGCCATCGCCAGCGTGGCGGCCCGGGAACTCGAAACTCTCGGCCTGGTGGTCGAGCGCCACGAGGTGCCCAAGGAGCTTGTCCGCGCCTGCGGCATGGTGAGCGCCACCAACCTGATCGTCCGCCAGACGTTCGGCAGTGGCAAAGGGCCGGTTATCGCGCTTAACGCCCACGGCGACGTGGTGCCACCCGGTGAGGGCTGGACCGTGGACCCATACGGTGCGGTCGAACGCGATGGCGCCGTCTACGGGCGCGGCGCCGCCGTGTCGAAATCCGACTTCGCCACCTTCGCCTTTGCACTTCTGGCGCTGCGGGCAAACGCGTCAGGCCTCGACGGCGGCCTCGAGCTTCATTTCACCTTCGATGAGGAGGCCGGCGGCATGGTCGGGCCAAAGTGGCTGATCGACCAGGGTTTGACCAGGGCAACGGACGCGATCTCCGCCGGATTTTCCTACGCGGTAACGACTGCCCACAACGGCTGCCTGCACCTTCAGGCGACTATTAGCGGTCTGCAGGCCCATGCTGCCATGCCGGCGAGCGGCCGCGACGCACTTCAGGCAACCGTGCCGGTGCTCGGGGCCATTTACGCCGAGCGACGCCGCCTCGCCGGCATCACCAGCGCGGTTCCCGGCATCGGCTCGCCCCAGATCACCGTCGGGCTGATCTCGGGCGGCATCAACACGAACGTCGTGCCTGATCGTGTCGTGCTGCGGATCGATCGGCGCATCATCCCGGAAGAGCATGGCGAGGCGGTGGAGCGGGACCTGATCGCGCTTATCGAGAGCGCGTTGCCCAAGGTGGACGGCATCAGCGTCGCCTGTCGGCGGATCATGCTTGCCGAGCCGCTGAGGCCGCTTCCCGGAGCCGACCGGCTTGCGCAGGCGCTTGGCACCCGAGCGGGGCAGGTGCTCCACACGCCGGTCGGGCCCACTGCGTCGCCGCTCTACACCGACGCACGGCACTATGCCGCCGCCGGCATTCCCGTCGTGCTCTACGGGGCAGGGCCGCGCTCGATCCTGGAAGCTCATGCCCATGCCGCCGATGAGCACCTTCGCTTGTCGGATTTACGTTGCGCCACGGAGATCGTGGCATTGGCGATAGCGGATTTGCTTTCTGTTTAAGCAAATTGCGCCGTTCAGACAGGGTTCAGGCTTCGGTCATGAAAATGACCATCAGCGGCCCTATCGATCATCAATTCGGCTATAGTACGGCCGCCGTAAGGCGACGAGACGGGAGGAATTGGAATGGGTGACAGCCAGGTCATGACGGTGAGGGCGCGCTCGCTTCGGACGCTGAAGCGCGCATTTCCCGCGAGATTGGCAATTCTGGCGACGGCGCTGTTCGCCAGCTCCATCGGCCTTGCCGAGGCCCAGCAAGGGGCCGTCCTGTCGCCCGGCGACGCGGTGATGACCGGGTTTCCTGGCGCCGCCGCGCAGCAAGCTCCCGGAGGCGCCGATCCGTTCGACTACTACATGCTCAACCCTCAGGGTCCGGCCGCCCGCGTTGTCGATCTGACCTCGCTCGGGCCCCAGGGCCAGCTGTCGTCGGCGCCCAAGACGTTCACCGTGCCAGCCTCGCAGGTGGGGACGGTCTTCGGTATTGCGATCGATGACGCCGCGAAGCCCAATTTCTACCTCGCGCCCACCTCGGTCTACGGCCTGGAGATTGGCGTCACCGATTCCTCCGGCCAGCTCAAGCGCGTCCATGCCGGCACGCCCGGCGCCCAGTTCGTACAGGGTCAGTTCGGGGCGGGAGGGGGGCCAGGGACCATCTGGCGCGTCGACGGCTCCACCGGCGCGGTTTCCCAGTTTGCCACCATCAACACCGCGGGCGTCGCCGCGCTTGGTGGCCTGGCGTTCGACCCACGCACGCGCCAGATCTTCGCTGCCGACCGCACCACCGGCGTGATCTATCGGATATCGCTCACAGGCTCCGTCAACGGCACGTACGATCACGGCGTCGAGGGGCGTCCGAATGCCGGCCTCACGCCGGCCCCGCTCACTCCGACCGCGCCGGCGAACATCAGCTCGCCCGCCTTCAGCACCGAAAACACAGCCACGTGGGGGTTTGCCACCCCGGCACGGCGCGTATTTGCTCTCGCGGTCCACGATAACCGCCTTTACTACAGCATCGCCCAGGGTCCCCAGGTGTGGTCCGCGGGGATTTCCGCCAGCGGCTCGATACCCGGCAAGGACGCCCGCCTCGAGGTCGAGGTGCCCTCGCTCGGCGACGGCGTCGAGATCACGGCGATCGATTTTGATTCCGCCGGCCGGATGTATCTGGCCGAACGCGGCGCCACGACCGGCGAGTATTACCTCTACCACCTCGCCAAGGATGGCCAGACCCGTGTGCTCCGCTATCAGCCGAAGGCTCCCGGCGACACATCACCCGGCCGATGGACGCTGGTGCCCGAGCAGTATTCGGTCGGCCTGGCGCCGAACTACGACAACGCCGACGGCGGTGTTGCCCTCTACTACGGCTACCGGCAGGACCAGAGCGGCACCATCGACTTCGGCGCCTGTGACCAGACGGTCTGGTCGACTGGCGAGCGGCTGCTCGATCCCGGCGATCCGAATGCCCAACCGGGCAGCTTCCCGTACGTCGACGGCCTGCAGGGCAATGACAATTCGCTCGTCCAGCCCGACAATACGCCGCCGTACCAAAGCTGGTTCATCGACTACGACGACAGCGCCGGACACCCTGATTTCCGTGGCCAGATGGGCGCGATTGCGACCCTGCCTTGCCCGGTTCAGGCCGCGCCGCCACCCCCGCCGCCTCCGCCACCGATCAGCTGCCCGCCGGGCACCTATTTCGACGGCCACCAGTGCGTCATCTATCCGACCTGCCCGACCGGCACGACGTACCAGAACGGACAGTGCGTCTACCCGACCTGTCCGCAAGGCTTCGTGCTCAACAACGGGCGGTGCGTGCCGCCCCCGGTCAGTTGTCCGCAGGGCAGCTTCTTCTACCAGGGACAGTGCATACCGATCGCGTGTCCGCCGAACATGACCAAACTGCCCAACGGGCAGTGCGTCTGTCCGCCCGGCAATGTGTACTTCAACGGTCAGTGCATACCGCCACAACAATGCCCGCCCGGTTCGGTCACGTTGCCCGGCGGCGTTTGCTGGTGCCCGCTTGGCATGATTTTCGGCAACGGGGTGTGCCAACCGCCGCCGAATTGCGGACCCTTCCAGGACCTTTGGAACGGTCAGTGCCTGCCGAAATGCCCGCCCGGCAAAGTCCACATGCCGCCGAACGGCGTCTGCGGTCCGGGGGTCATTCAGCCTCCACCGCCCTTCTGTCTGCCCGGCAAGGAGCTGTGGAACGGCCAGTGCGTCGACAAATGCCCGGTCGGTCAGTTCCACAAACCACCGAACGGCGAATGCACGCCCTTCCAGGTCAAGCCGCCGATCTTCTGTCTGCCTGGCAAGGAACTGTGGAACGGCCAATGCGTCGACAAGTGTCCGGTCGGCCAATACCACAAGCCGCCGAACGGTCAGTGCACGCCGTTCGTCTTCCAGCCGCCGGTTGGCCCCAACCAGCCGCCGGTCCAGGTCAATCCCGGCGCGCTGTGTGCGTTGCAGGGCAAGGAGATGTGGAACGGCCAGTGCGTCGACAAATGCACCGGCAACGACATCCACCTGCCGCCCAACGGCCAGTGCGGACCCAAGCCGGTGATCCAGCCGCCGGTTCAGGTCAATCCCGGCGCGCTGTGCGCGTTGCAGGGCAAGGAGATGTGGAACGGCCAGTGCGTCGACAAATGCACCGGCAACGACGTCCACCTGCCGCCCAATGGCCAGTGCGGACCCAAGCCGGTGATCCAGCCGCCGGTCCAGGTCAATCCCGGTGCGCTGTGCGCGTTGCAGGGCAAGGAGATGTGGAACGGCCAGTGCGTCGACAAATGCACCGGCAACGACATCCACCTGCCGCCCAATGGCCAGTGCGGACCCAAGCCGGTCATTCAGCCGCCGGTGCAGGTCAATCCCGGCGCGCTGTGTGCGTTGCAGGGCAAGGAGATGTGGAACGGCCAGTGCGTCGACAAATGCACCGGCAACGACATCCACCTGCCGCCCAACGGCCAGTGCGGACCCAAGCCGGTCATTCAGCCGCCGGTGCAGGTCAATCCCGGCGCGCTGTGCGCGTTGCAGGGCAAGGAGATGTGGAACGGCCAGTGCGTCGACAAATGCACCGGCAACGACGTCCACCTGCCGCCCAATGGCCAGTGCGGACCCAAGCCGGTGATCCAGCCGCCGGTCCAGGTCAATCCCGGCGCGCTGTGTGCGTTGCAGGGCAAGGAGATGTGGAACGGCCAGTGCGTCGAGAAATGCACCGGCAACGACATCCACCTTCCGCCGAACGGCAATTGCGGGCCCAAGCCGGTGTTTCAGCCGCCGATCCAGGTGAAACCCATCCTGCCACTGCAGCAGCAGGAACAGGCCAAACCCGCGGCCTGCGAGGCAGGCAAGGAAATGTACCGCGGCAAGTGCCTGGATGTCTGCCCTTCGGGTCAGGAGCATGTGGGCACGCAAGGCACCTGCCGCGTGGTGCGAGATCAAGATCGACAGAGACAGATCCCGTAATCTGCTTGGGACGCTGATCGGAGACCAGGCCCGCGCCGCGCCGGGCACGGACGCGTGCAGGTCACTCATAGGCGGCGGATTGTCGGAAAAAAAAGGCCGGCGCCTGCCCACGCGAACCGCGAGGGCAGGCGTCGGTGAGGCGAAGCGGAAGGTGGAGGGAGAAAGCCGCCTCGCTTCAACCTGACAGAACGACTCGATCGAGCCGGTCCCTCAACTGTCCAACCGCGATAGAAGCGTGCGGTTGCGCAATTCGATCCGCCGGCACGTTGGCAGCGCGATCGTAGCTGCATGCTCCATCTGGCTGAGGGTGCGCGACACTGTTTCGATCGTAAGCCCCAGGTAGTCGGCAATATCCTGGCGCGACATCGGCAGCTCTATCGCATTGCCAATGGTGGCGCGGCCAGCCATGTCGAGCAAGAAGGTCGCCACCCGCTCGCGCGCGCTCTTGCGGCCGAGCAGAAGCAGCAGTTCCTGGGCGCGGGCGAGGTCGCGGGCGGTTTCGGCCCACATGTCCCGGGCGACCGCACCGTCGCGGGTGGCGAGCGCCATCAGCGCGCTACGCTTCACCACGATCACGTCCGAATCCGCAATCGCTTCGGCGGTAAACGTGTGGTTGTCGCCGGCCTCCAGCCCAAAGATATCGCCGGGCAGCCGAAACGCTGCAATCTGGCGGCGACCGTCGCTGAGGAGCTTGTAAGTGCGCACCGCGCCGCGGGTGACCATGTATGCGAACTCTGCTGGCTCATCTTCGCCATAAACCTCCTCGTTCCGGTCATACGAGATGACTGCGCCCATCAGCCTGATGGCGCCCGCGAGTGATGACGGATTGGGGAGAGTCGGAAACGGTGTGCCGACGACCTTCGCCGTCGGCGTGGCGACTTGAGAGATCTGGACGCGACGATCGGGCTGCATGTCTATCTCCACCTGTAGGTGACATTTGATGGTCCAAGGCATACGCGGTAGGCCCGGCAGCCGAAATTCCGATATTGTCCCTACGGGATTTCCCGGATAGGCAAGCCTGTCCAAAGCCCGACAACCTGGGGCAGCCCGGCGCAGTTTATGGCCAATTCGCCATTTCCCAGTCGTGAGAGGCCGCAACCGGCCATTCCTGGCGACAATCCGGAGCTAGGCGTTGCCGTTCGCTACGGGGCGGCCATCGTTCTCGCGGCGGCCGGGGTCGAGCTCTGGGTTATGCTGCACGGGTCGGCCGACTCCGAGGTCTTCTATCTGATCCTGGTCGCACTGGTGGCGATTGCTTCCGCCGTCGGGGGTTTCGGGCCGGGAATCGTTGCGGCCGGCATCGGGCTGACTGGCGCTCTTTTCCTGACCGTCGGGAGTGCCAGGAACAGCCTGAGTGTTGCCGTCGCTCCGATCCTGTTCGCCGCCGTTGCGGTCGGCCTGGCATGGATCGGCGGGCGCTTTCACCGTGCGCGACACGAGGCCACCGAAGCCATCGCCGCGATCACGACCAGGGAGGCGCACCTTCAGTCGATCCTCAATTCAATCCCCGAAGCCATGGTCGTGATCGATGAGACCGGAAACATGCGCTCATTTAGCTCGGCCGCCCAGCGACTTTTCGGCTACCGATCCGACGAGGTGATCGGCCATAATGTCAAGATGCTGATGCCCGAGCCGTATCGGGCGAATCACGACGGTTACATCGGTCACTACCTCGCCACCGGCGAGCGCCGCATCATCGGCATCGGCCGTGTCGTTGTCGGCGAACGGCGGGATGGAACGACTTTTCCGATGGAACTGGCGGTGGGCGAGATGCGCTCGGCCGGAGCGCGCTTTTTCACCGGTTTCATCCGCGACCTGACCGAGCGCCGTGCAACGGAGGCGCGTTTGCAGGAACTTCAGTCGGAACTGGTCCACATCTCGCGCCTGACCGCGATGGGCGAGATGGCGTCGGCGCTCGCGCACGAGCTCAACCAACCACTGTCGGCCATCGCAAATTATCTGAAGGGCTCGCAGCGACTGCTCGGAGCATTGCCCGGCGAGGCCGCCGACGCCCTTCGCGGCGCCCTCGACAAGGCCACCGACCAGGCGCTGCGGGCCGGCCAGATTATCCGCCGTCTGCGCGATTTCGTGGGCCGCGGTGAAATGGAAACCGGCGCGGAAAGCATCTCCAGATTGGTCGAGGAAGCCAGTGCTCTGGCGCTCGTGGGTGCCAAGGAACGCGGGGTAACGGTGTACTACCAGCTCGATCATGCCCACGATCGTGTCGTTGCGGACAAGGTCCAGATCCAGCAGGTATTGCTCAACCTGATGCGCAATGCGCTGGAGGCAATGGAAACGACGGAGCGGCGCGATCTCATCATCGCCAACCAGCCCGAAGCCGGCGGCATGATCAGGATCGATGTCGCGGACACTGGAACGGGCATAACCCCGGATGTTGCCCAGCGCTTGTTCCAGCCGTTCACAACCAGTAAGCCACAGGGCATGGGAGTAGGCCTGTCGATTTCGCGCACGATCGTCGAAGCCCATGGTGGCCGCATCTGGGCGGAGCCCAGACCCGACGGCGGTACGCAGTTCAGCCTGACCTTGCCGGCCGAGCCGGCTGCCGAGGTCGGCGATGAAGGATGATCTCGTCGTCCACGTCGTCGATGATGATGATGCCGTTCGCGAATCGCTTGCGTTCCTGCTCGAAGCATCGGGCTATACGGCCCGCACCTACAAGTCGGCAGAGGCGTTCCTGGCAGCCCTGCCCGGCATAGAGAGCGGGTGCGTGATCACCGATGTGCGGATGCCCGGCTTGAATGGCATCGAGCTACTTCAGCGCGTTAATGAAAGCGTGCCAGCGCTTCCGGTAATCGTTGTCACCGGCCACGGCGACATAGCTCTAGCCGTCGAGACGATGAAACTCGGTGCAGCCGACTTTCTCGAGAAGCCGTTTGACGATACGCGCATCCTGGCAGCACTGAACGGTGCGGTGGAACGGTGGCGCGCGGCTGGCGCCGCGTCTGGCGAGCACGCCGACATCGACGCCAGACTGGCGGCCCTGTCCAATCGCGAACGCCAGGTCCTCGACGGTCTCGTGGCGGGTCGGCCAAACAAAACCATCGCCTACGACCTCGGCATCAGCGCCCGCACGGTGGAAGTCTACCGCGCCAACCTGATGACCAAGATGCAGGCTAACAGCCTGTCCGATCTGGTTCGAATGGCGATCGTGGCGGGCGTCCTCAAAGCCTGAATCGACGTGACCACAGCGTCGGCTGCCCGGGGTTGAGGCAAATCAAGGCCTTTCGCCGCGCGCCATGCTGTCTTGCTGGCGTGGAAGAACCGCCGAGCCAGCGAGTCACGTGACCAGCCCCTTCGCACCCACCGAAGAGAGACGAAAAGTGTTCGTCGTCGACGACGATCCGGCGGTCCTGCATTCCCTGAAATTTGCCCTCGAACTCGAGGGCTATTTGGTCTCGGTTTACCATGACGCGGCCGCGGTACTGGCCGAGGTCGATTTTCCCGAAAAGGGCTGCCTGATTGTCGACTATCAACTGCCGGGCATGAACGGTCTCGACATGCTGAAGGAGTTGCGAGCGCGGGGAACCCGGACGCCGGCCGTACTGATCATCAGCCGGAACAGCGACGCATTGGCGGATCGTGCGGCTGCCGCGAACATTCCCATCGTCGAAAAGCCGTTGCTCGGCAACGCGCTCAATCAGGCTCTTGATGCCGCCTTTGCGGGGGGATCAAACCGGCAGTAAGCCCTCGCAGCCCTCACCAGCCGCCGCCACCACCCCCTCCGCCGCCGCCGCCCGACCCGCCGCCGCCGCCGAAGCCCGACGACGACGATGATGGCGCCGGCACCGAACTGGCGAACGAGCCCTCCGCCGATGAGAACGAGGATGACACGGCCGAGCTGAAATCGCTGCCGACCCAGCCTCGTCCCCCGTGCCACACCGGAGCATAGGCGTACGTCACGTCCTCGCCCGGATGCGCCCGTGCGAAAGCCTTGGCGAAGGCATCCGACCACGGCTTTTCGGCCCGCAGGGCGATCGCGTACGGCAGCAACCGCTCGAAGTGGGGAGCGTCGAGGTCGGGCGCCCCGGCCAGATTGAAACGCGCGGTCTCGGCCGTGCGGATGTAGAGCTCCAGCCCCTCGATCTCGTCCATGATCTTGCGCCCGGCGGCCGTCGGCGCCCGCAGCAGGTAGTAGAACAGCCCGTTCATGCCGGCGAAACCGCCGACGAGGACGAACGGAAAGCTGTTCCGCAGAAACGCGTGAAACGCCGTGTTGGCGAAATCGTTCGGCAGGGCCTGCAGGGACGCCTTGCCGATCGACAGGAAGACGGCGCCGATAATGGCCAAGACGGCGAACGTGAGCCCGGCGTTGACGATCGAGCGCGCGCTGCGGCCGCCGGCGAATGCCCTGATGATTGGAATTATGGAGGTGCCGATGAAGACGCTTGCGAATCCAACGCCGAAAAGGAGACCGATCTCGGAGTCGCTGAGATTGCCGAAGATGAGCACCAGGCCAAGCGTTACGGCGGTCAGAATACCACCGATGGCGAAGTAGCTGAGGTTCCGTCGGAAGAAGCGATTGCGGTTCTCGGCTTCGACGCTCGCCTTGAACGTCTTCAGCACCGTTGCGATGCTTTTGCCGTGGGCGGCGTCGATCTGGACGCTGCCGCCCTTGTCGTCCACCCAGTTGAGGATGGCGCGTTCGCCGGGCGGGAGATCGCTCGGAGACGGCGCCGCCTTCGCGTTGTTGGCGCGGCTGATGACGATGGTGTCCTTCGAATCGTCGAAGACCAGAAGCCCCTTCACCGCCAGCGAGATCGCGGCCGCGGTGAACTCACGCCAGCCGCTGCGCCAGCCAAACTGGCGGATATAGGCGGCGAGCGCCGGCGAGATGCCCTCCGGCGGGTGGAACAGGGGAATGATCGTCCCTTTGGCGGGATCGCGGCCGACGGCATTCCACGCGGTGACGTAGAAGATCAGCACCGCGATGAACCCCAGGCCGCCCAGCACGAAACGCCGATAGTCGAGGAACGCGTATTTGAGGGCCGTCCAGCCGCTCGGCGGCGGGATCAGCCCCGGCGGGACCTCGACGGCGACCGAAAGGCCCTCGTTCGGGGCAAGCGTGCGGGTCGTATCGACCGTGAGGGTGTTAACGCCCAGCATGCGGCCAACGAAAGCCTGGCCCTTTTCGCCATTGGCGCCGGTGTAGGCGACCCAGCGCACCGGTTGTTGGTCATCGGGCAAAGTGATCCGGCTTTCCGCCTTGAGGATGGGAAACGCCCATTCATTGCCGGTCGCGTTCCAGAACAGTTCGATGTGATCGGGCAGAAAGCGGATCTGGCGGCCGGTCGTGTAGTGGAATTGATAGGTGTAGACACCGGGCGTGAGGAACACGTCCTGCTGGCCGGCGTAGATGCGAATGCCCTTGCCGTTGCGTGCCGTGTGGTACGGCTCCGGGGCATCGTCCTTGGTGACGCCCACGAGGTGGAAGCTGACCTCGTGGCTGGTACCGCTGTCATCGACGAAAGTCAGCGGGAAGTCGCGGTAGATGCCGTGTTTGATCTGGTCATCTTCGGCTCGCACCTTGATCGTTTCGGTGACGTCGAGAACGCCGTCCGCCCCCACCACTACCGCCGAATCGAAGTTGATGATCTGCTCGGCGGCACGGGTTGGGCAGGCGCTGCCGGCTACCAGCGCCGCAACGGCCGCGACAAGCCGGATGGAGCATCCCCGCATCACGCTTCGCCGCCCGGGGCGCGGAAGGAGACCTCGGGGACGCTGCGGTCGGCGTCGCCAATGTCGAAATACTCCCGCTTGTGGAACCCGAACGCCCGCGCCACCAGGTTACTGGGAAAGGACTCCACCAGGACATTGAGATTGCGCGCGGCTCCGTTGTAGTAGCGCCTCGCCATCTGGATTTCGTCCTCGACCGCAGCCAGCGAGGTCTGCAGGTCGCGGAAGTTGTCGCTGGCCTTCAGCTCCGGATAGGCCTCCGCCAGCGCCAGCAGCCGCGCCACCGCCACCGACAATTCGCCCTCCATCCGCCCGCGCTCGGCAACCACACCGTCAGCGAGGCGGCCAATGCCGCTCCTCAGCCGGGCGATCTCGTCGAACAGGGCACGCTCGTGGGTGGCATAGCCCTTGACGGTGTCTACGAGATTGGGGATCAGGTCGGCGCGGCGCTTGAGCTGGACATCGATGCCGCTCCAGCCCTCCGCGGCCAGCTGCCGTACCTTGACCAGGCGGTTGAAGACGATGATGCCGTAGACCGCAACGGCGGCCACGATCGCAAGCACGATCCACGTCATCATGGCGCTCATCCCGGCGGCTCGCCAATGCTTATCGCCGAGTCGGGTGGCGAAGGAAAGGCGAGGGCGCTAGCCCGGGTTGGCGAGAGACTGCAGCGCCGGCCGGTCAATCTTCCCGTGCCCGGTGCGGGGCAGTGCATCGACCATGAACACCTTGCGCGGGGCTTTGAGCCCGAGCTTGCTCTTGGCGTAGGCAAGCACCTCGTCGGCCGACACCGGCGCCTTCGCCACCACCGCCACCAACGGTATGTCGCCAAAATCGCGTGACTTGACCGAGAACGCGGCGCACTCGCTGACCTGCGGCAGTGTCTCGACCACCCGCTCGATCTCGGCGGGGAAGATATTGATGCTCGCGAAGATGAACATGTCGTCGGTGCGGCCGGAAAAATAAAGCAGGCCGCCAGCGGTAAGGTGGCCCGCATCCCCGGGATAGAACCAGCCATTGCGAAAGGCTTTGGCGCTTGCCGGCGGATCATCGAAATAGCCGCTCGTCATGCCGGCGCCGCGGAGCCGGATGGCGCCCTTCTCACCGGCGGGCAATGGTCTGTCGTCGTCGCCCACGATCTCCAGTTCTACGCCGGGGTGCACGACGCCGAGGCAGTCATGCGGGCCGCCATGATGGCTCGGGCCGGCGGTCGCTATCGAGCCGAACTCGGAGGCGCCGTAGCTGACGTGCAGATTCGGCGACACGTTGGCGAGAATTGCCGCCCGGGTCAGCTGGCTGACATGCGATCCGCCGACGCGAAGATGCGTGTCGGCTGGCAACTGGCGGCCCCGCGCGGCGCCATCTATCAGGATGCGCGCCTGCGCCGCCGACAGGCCAAGCATGGTAACGCCATAGGCGCGACAGGCGTCCTCGATCGGCCACCGGGCGGGATCCAGGAGAACATTCACGTTGCCAAGTAGGAGGTTGTATAGCCGCTGCTTCTTGCCGACGTTGTACTCGACGGAAACCGGCCGGTAGAAAACTTCCCGTCGTTCCGGCCACTGCCACCGCAGCGACTGGTGGTAGAGCTGGCGCTGGGTGAAGGGGACAACTTTGGCGCGTCCAGTCGTACCCGAGCTCACCAGGTAGACAGAGACCGCGTCGTCGTCGGGCGAGGGCAGGGGGGGCGCCGATCCCCTGAAATCGAAGTCTGGAACGATGGTCGCCAGGCCGGCAAGCCCTTGTTCCGCGTCCGCAATGACTGCCACGGCCTCGACGCGGTGCCCCAAGTCCTGCCGGTACACGGCGGGCTCATGGGTCGGCAGTGCCACGTGGATGGTGCCGACGCGCATCAGCGCAAGCGAGACCACCAGATGGCGATAGCCGTCCCTGATCGACAGCCCGACGGTCTGGCCTGGCGTGAACCCTTCTGCGGAAAGCCATGCAGCCATCCGGGCAATATCGGACGCAAGGTCGCCGGCCGTGACGCGGCGGTCTTCGGTGACGATGCAAAGCTCGTCGGGACTGCGCGCCGCGCGGTCGAGAATGGCGGTGAGGTACATGGTCCGGCTTCTGGCCTCGGCGACGGCGGCGGATTAGAAGGTCGGCGCCGGTCGGTGTCAATCTGCCTCGAGTTGGCTTGGAATCCGGGATTTCGTATGGTGCGCGTCGTTCACCGGGGTGGAAAGGCCCGCATGGCAACGGTCTCCACGGATGACATTTCGCGGATCGTCGAAAAGGCCATCGAGGCCTGCTCCTTGCCCCTGCCGGAGACTGAACCCGGCCCGGACGGCGTCCCTTCTTTCCTGTCGCTGACATTCGAGGAGATCGGCTTCGACAGCCTGAACTTCATGGAGTTCTGCATAGCGATCGCGATGGAGGTGGGTACCGAGCTGAGTGTCGACGACGTCGCCGCGCTGAAGACGCCGAACGCGGTCATCGAGCACCTCAGCCGGGTGGCATGACGCCGTTCGTCGATTTCGACCGTTGCCGCGCTCGATGCCTGCCGCACGCAGTCGGACTACTACCGCGTCCAGTTTGACATCCTGAAATCGGCGACGCCGAAGGACTTCGCTGCGCTCGTAGAGGCGCTCCCGGGTCATGACTGGGTTGCGCCCTGCAAGCAGTGGCTCACGATGCACTACGAGAACGTGACGTTGCACCACCCGCTACCCAGCAACTATGTGCTGACCGGCGGCAGCGACGCCGCGTCGCTTTATTCGGAAGGCAGCGATCGCGAGACTCTCGTCATCGGCTTTTGTGGCAGGGCGGACCTGCTGTTTCTGCCGGCAGCAACGATCATGCAATACCTCTCGCCGGATTCCGACCTGCTCATCCTGCGCGATCCAGAGAAGATGGGGTTTGCCGGAGGGCTCGCCGGTTACGCCGATACCTTCGACGGTATGATGGAAGCCTTGGCTCGGGCGTTCGATTTCGGTCGCTATAAGCGTCTCCGCACTATCGGCACCAGCGGCAGCGGCGCCGCCGCGCTCGCCGCCGGTATCGTGCTCGATGCGGAACGCGCGATCAGCGCGTGTGGTCATCTGCCGAGCGGCAGACGGCGCACGCGTGACCTCCCGCACCGGATTGAAGATATCATCCGGGCTTCACCGGGCTCACCGCCGCGGTTCTATGCCGTTTTCGGAGACTTGTGCGAGCGCGACCGCCGCAACGCCGAGGACATCGCCAACGTCCTTGGAATCACGCTCTATCCCATCAACGGGGTGGAAGAGCATAACGTGATGCGGCGCCTGCACGTGCAGGGTCAGCTGGCGAGTGTCCTGCGTGACATCGGTCTCACGCGCGCTGCGACAGTCGGCCCAGGTATTCCCTGATGGCCGCTGCTGTGTCCCCTACCTGCGACTGAAAAATCGCGCGATGGTTCTCACCGACCTGCACCGCGGTCATGTTCGGCAAGAGGCGGGGGAAGCCGCGCTGGGCATCCAGCAGCCGTTCGCGGCGGCGCGGTGAGTAGATGAGCAGCGTCGGGCCGGCGTAAGGCTCGGGCAAATATGCGCCGATTGCGCCCGACAGGGCCGCGCTGACCAGATTGGCCCGGGCGGTGCTCGACAAATCGGGATCGTCCTGCGCCCGCTCTATGGCCTGGCGCACCCTTTCTCCCGCATTGTGGATGATCAGGTTCAGCGTTTCGGGGTTGCTTGTCCGCCACGCGAGCTCCTCTGCGGCCGGCGGATCACCGAGGATAAGGGCGCTGACCTCCGATCCCTCGCGGGTCAACTGCTGTGCGACCTCAAGGGCAACGAAACAGGCGCCGCACTGGCCCAAAATCAGGTAGGGACCGGTTGGCTGCACGGTCTTGATGTCGTGAACGTAGCCGGCCGCGATCTCGGCCACCGTGCCCAGCGGCACTTCGCCACGCTCCAGACCAATGGCGCGCAAACCGTGAATCGGGCGCTCCAGATCAAGCGCATGTGCAAGCCGCATGGGAAACAGTGACGCTCCCATCATGCCATGCACGCAGAATAGTGGCGGCAGGCTGCCTCCGGCGTGGGCCGTTACCAGCGTTCGGGGACGGCTGGCAGCGACCGCCGCCGACACGGCATCGGCCAGTCGCTTCGGCGTCGAGGCTTCCAGGAGCAGAGAGACGGAAAGAACGGCGCTGAATTCCCTCTCGATCGATGTCATGAGGGTCGCCGCCATAAGCGAGTCCCCTCCGAGTTCGAAGAAATCGCTGTCGGGCCCGACTTCCCCGGCCCCGAAAATTTCTCCGAAGATGCGAACGAGTGTCGCCACAGCTTGGGTTACATCCCGCTCGGTCGGCGCCGTTTCGGTCATAGTTACAGGGGGTTCGTCCATTGCCGGGGTCAGTCCGATCCTCAGGGGCATGAGCCAGGCCCGGCGACCGGCCAAGCCTCACATGCGTTGAATAATACAGGAACGCTTGCAGGCGCAACGCCGCCTGCCCCGCGCCATTCTGACAATTCGCTGACGTCGGCTGTCAGGGCCGCGAAAGCCAATGCGAAACAGCTTCGGCCCGTCGCTGGGAATCGGGGAGAAAGCCTTCGGACCCAAGCGACGTGCCGTTGGGCGGCAATCCGGATTTGGTCGCGGTTCTACGCGGCCGCCGACAGTTTTTGGGGCCGCCGATGCAACACGGAGAGATCCGGCAAAGTTTTGACCTTACAGCCGCGCATTACGCCCATCGCCTGCCGCCGTATTCGGGCGATTTCTTCGGCAGTATCGCGTCCATCCTGCCACTGAATAAGAACACGACGATCCTGGATCTCGGCTGTGGCCAGGGCGAGGTTTCCAGGGAACTGATCAAGCATGTCGGAAACGTTGTGGCCTTTGACTTCTCAACGAACATGCTGGAGCTGGCGTACAAGGACGACCGGATTACGTACCGGCAGCACGACATCAATGCTGCGCCATATGTCGCTGCCACCAAGTTCGACCACTTTTTTATCGGCCGCGCCATCCAGTGGATGGATCCCCGAAACCTTCAAATGACGATGAGCGGCAGCCTGCACGAACGAGGAACAGTGGTAGTCCTCGGCACCGATTGGGCGAAGGAGACGCCGTGGTTGACGGCGTACAGGCAGGTCCGCCGACAACATGACCAGGGTCGACGGAGTCCGGACGCCCTCGGCGCTCGCAAGCCCCTGGAAAGGTATGGCTTCACCAAACTGGCATCGATCGGCGTAGAACCGGTCGAGTGGATCATCAAAAGATATCCGCTGTGGCTCACAATCGACGATTTGCTGAAGAACGTGTTGTCCTATGTCGTCGTCGAGAACACCGATAGGCTGAGGGCGGATCTCCTTGGCGGTCTCTCTGACTTCCTCGCAGCGGACAACACGTTGCAAGCGACGATGGAGAATTGGGCGCTCGTCTACCGGCGGACGCGCGTCTACCGGCAGACCGAGGCTTCGGCAAACCCAAGTGGCTGCATGCAGTAGGATCCGCGCCGCCAAGCAGACGCGTTACCCGTCGGTTCGAAGCGTAGCCCCTCGACGGCAACGGCCGTTGCCGCCAATGCGCTCATTTGATTTGCCGCAATACGCGTCTTTCATCATACTATATGCTTAACGCCCGAACGGGAGAGGCAATCAACACAGGGAGATTGACCAAATGAAGAAGTGGCTGATCGCAGCGGGAGTTTGCGCATTCCTGGCAAGTCCGGCGGCGCACGCTGCCGACATGAGTTGTGCCGGCAAGAACTTCGTGTTCTTCCCCGGGGGCCCGGAAGGTGGGGCCTTTGCGTCGATTGTCTACGCCGGCGCCAAGCAGGCGGCGGACCAGACCGGATGCCACGTCGATTACGTGTGGTCCGACTGGGATCCGCAGAAGATGGTGCAGCAGTTCAGTGAAGCGGTTGCCCGCAAGCCGACCGGCATCTCGATCATGGGGCACCCGGGCGACGAGGCCTTCGACACGCTGATCGATCAGGCGGAGCAGGCCGGGATCATCGTCACCAGCTCCAACGTCGACCTCCCCAAGGCGGAAGCGAAGTACAAGACGGCCGGGTTCGGTTACGTTGGTGCGAAGAACTACACGGCGGGCGCGTCTCTCGCCACTGGCTCCATTCCGATCTGTGGGCTGAAATCCGGAGACGAAGCGTTCGTCTGGGGCCTGCTCGGCCAGGCCGGCCGCGGCCAGCGCACCCAGGGCATCATCGACGTCCTCAAGAAGGCCGGCATCACCGTCGACTATCTTGAAATCTCGGACGCGGTGAACGGCGACTCCTCGCAAGGTATTCCAATCTTCACGAGCTTCGTCGCCTCCCATCCGGGCATCAAGGCGGCGTTCATCGATCACGGCGCTCTGACGGCCACGATCCCCGCCTACATGAAGGCAGCGGGTAAGAATCCGGGCGACATCTGCGGCGTCGGGTTCGACCTTTCGGGGCCGACGGTGCAAGGTGTCGAGGATGGCTTCATCGCGGCTGTGCTCGACCAGCAGCCCTTCCTGCAAGGCTATCTGCCGATCATGCAGCTCTACCTGACGTCGAAGTTCGGTTTCGCAGGCATGGACGTCGACACCGGCGCGGCGCTGATCACCAAGGAGAACATCGCCGACGTGGCACCGCTCGCCAAAGCCGGCATCCGCTAGCCGTTCCGGGCGACATGCGATAAGCGAGACGGGGCGTCAACGCTCCGTCTCATTCCTTGTCTGAAGGACCGTTGTCCTCGATGAATCCCGATGCTCCCCTCCTGCAGCTAAAGGGCGTCCAGAAATCGTTTGGGCATGTCCGCGTCCTCAGGGACATCGACATGGAGATCGGCTACGGCGAGATCGTTGCCCTGATCGGCGACAACGGCGCCGGCAAATCCACACTGATCAAGCTCATCACCGGCGTCTATGCGCCCTCCGCCGGCGAAATCTATTTCAAGGGCAAGCGTGTCACGTCGCGCGACGTCCGTGCCTCCAGGGCTCTCGGCATCGAGTGCGTCTATCAGGAGCGCGCGCTGGCCGAGCAGCAGGAGCTCTGGCGCAACGTTTTCGCCGGCCACGAGCGCACGACGTTTCTCGGATTTCTCGACTTGAAGGCGCAGAAAAACGAAACCGAGAAGCTCATGCGTTCGCGGATGGGTTTGACCTCGCAGGCTATCACAGTCGACAGCGAGGTCGGCGGACTCTCTGGTGGAGAACGGCAGGGCGTGGCGATCGCGCGGGCGTTATATTTCGATTCCGATCTGATCATTCTCGACGAGCCCACCATGGGTCTGTCCATCACCGAGACCGAGCGAGTGCTGAATTTCACCCGATCCATCCGCGACCAGGGCAAGTCGGCGATCTTCATCGACCACAACATTTTCCATGTTTACGATGTGGCCGACCGCTTCGTCATCCTCGACCGCGGCCGCATCGCCGAGCGCTTCAAGAAGGCCGAGGTAACGCGTGAGCAGCTGGTCGAGACCATGATCGCCCTCCATGATGCCGGCATGGTGAGCTGACGATGACCACCGCGACCGCCAAGCATCCCGCTCCGCAGCCGGCCACCGCGCGCCTGTTCTTTCATACCTACCGGTTCCAGATCAGCATCATCACGCTGCTGGTCGTGCTCTACGCCGTCTTCATCATCCGGGCGCCGGGGACCTATCTCAGCTTCGACATCTATCGGTCGTTCATGATCTCGATCCCGTTTTTCGGGCTCATGGCGATGGCGGCGACCTTCATCGTCACGCTGGGCGAGATCGACCTGAGTTTCCCGTCGATCGCCGGATTTTCCGGGTGGGTGTTCGCGGCGTCATACGTCGCCACCAACAGCTTCATCGTCGCGCTGGCCCTGTGTCTGGTGACGGGCGCGATCCTCGGTCTGATAAACGGGTTGCTGGTCACCAAGATGGGCATCCCCTCGATCGTGGCGACGATCGGGACCATGTTCCTGTGGAGCGGTCTGGTCAATGTCGTCACTGAGGGCCACGGAATCCCGATCACGCAGATCACCTCCAATCCGCTCCATTTCCTTTTCGTCGGCCAGGTCTTCGGCAGGATCCCTGCGCAATTCTTGTGGTTCGTCGGCGGCTCGATCCTCATGGGCGTGATCTACAAACGCCATCGCTTCGGCAGCCACGTTCTGTTCATCGGCGACAACGCCGCCAGCGCCCGCATGATGGGCATTCACGTCGACCGGGTGAAGATCGTCTGTTTTGTCATCATGGGCGTATCCGCGGCCCTTTCGGTCGTGTTCATCCTCAATCAATTGAACTTCTTCTGGGCCTCGACCGGCAGCGGTTACCTGCTCACCACGCTCGCCGCCGTATTCATCGGCGGCACCTCGGTGTTCGGCGGCAAGGGCACCATGATCGGCACCTTCGTCGGTGTCCTGATCATCGCGTCGCTGGAGCCGGGCATCATCGCCATCGGCCTCACCGGCTTCTACACGCAGTTCATTTATGGGCTGTTGATCACCATTTCGGTGGCGATCTACGCCTTGATGCTGCGTCCGCGGGACTAGCCGCGCTCGGCATAATGGACGGTCGGCAGCGCCCGCAGCCGTGCGGCAGCCGCTTCCGCCGTGATGTCCCGCTGCGGCGAACCCAGCATTTCGAAACCGACCATGAACTTGCGGACCGTCGCCGAGCGGAGCAGCGGCGGATAGAAGTGGGCATGCAGTTGCCACGCGGTGTGCGCCGCGCCGTCGGTCGGCCGCTGATGGAAGCCCATCGAATAGGGGAAGGAGATTCCGAACAGATTGTCGTAGCGGACCGTCAGCTCGTGCAGCGCGGTGGCGAGCGCCACCGATTCCTCCGCCGTCAGGTCGTCGATCGCACCGACATGGCGATGCGGCAGCACCATCGTCTCGAACGGCCAGATCGCCCAGAACGGCACCAGCACCGTGAAGTACTCGTTCTCGAAGACGATGCGCTCGCCCGACGCGCGCTCGCGTTTCAGGTATTCGACCAGCAGAGGCGAACCGTGCTCGCGCCAATAGCCTGCCTGGCCGGCAAGCTCTTTGGCCATCTCGTTCGGCAGGGTCCCGGTCGCCCAGACCTGACAATGCGGATGGGGGTTGCTGGCCCCCATCATCGCGCCGCGGTTCTCGAAGATTTGCACCGCGTTGATGCCGTCGATCGCGCCGAGCGCGCGGTATTGCGCCCCCCAAACCTCGACGACCCGCTCGATGTCTTCGATCGCCATGCGCGCCAGCGTCAGGTCGTGGCGCGGCGAGAAACAGATCACCCGGCAGATGCCGCGCTCCGCCTCGCCGACCACCAGACCGTCATGATCGATCTTGCCGGCGGTGCTTTCGGGCAGCAGGGCAGGGAAGTCGTTGTCGAAGACGAAGGTATGTTCGTAGTCGGGATTGACGGCGCCGTGCGCGCGGTGATTGCCGGGGCACAGGTAGCAGGCCGCATCGTATGACGGAGGCTTTTCCGCCGCACCCGGTTCGGTCTGCCCCAGCCACGGTCGCTCGGTTCGATGCGGCGAGACCAGCACCCATTCGCCGGTGAGCGGATTGAGACGTCGGTGCGGTGCGGTTTGGAGGAAGTCCATCGCTGCGTCCTTACGCGACCGCGCCAACCCCGGCCGCCGGAGGCGAGACGAAAATCTGCGGTTCCAGCCCGGTCGCCGCACGATAGCCGGCGGCGACACTATGCTGGAATTTGTCCACAGCGCCTGCCTCGACGAGACTGATGGTCGAGCCGCCGAAGCCGCCCCCGGTCATCCGAGCCCCATATACCCCCTCCGCCGCGGCGTTCAGCGCCACCATTACGTCCACCTCCCGGCAGCTGATTTCAAAATCCTCGCGCATGCTCACCTGAGATTCGCCCATCAACTGCCCGAACAGTTGCAGATCACCCGCGTCCAGCGCGTCTGCCGCCCGCAGCGTGCGCTCGTTCTCGGTCACCACATGCCGGCACCGACGATAGACCACCGGTGACAACAGGTCGGCGTGGCGTTCAAGCTGCTCCAGTGTGACGTCGCGTAGGGCTGTTATGCCGGGGAGCGCCGCCGACAGGCGCCGGACCCCTTCCTCGCAATCGCGCCGGCGCAGATTGTATTCTCCGGCCGCGTGCTCGTGGTGGACCATCGTGTTGCAGATCACCATCCGCACGCGCCGATCTATCGGCACCAGCCGGTGATCGAGGCTGCGGCAGTCGATCAGGAGCGCGTGGCCGGCGGCGCCGTGGCAGGCGATGAACTGGTCCATGATGCCGCAGCGCATGCCGACGAACTCGTTCTCGGCGCGCTGGCAGGCGAGGGCAAGGCGCGTTGGATCGACCGCGAGACCGCTATTGGTGAGCAAGGCGTAGCCGGTCGCCACCTCGATTGCGGCCGACGACGACAACCCGGCGCCAAGCGGCACGTCACTCCCGATCACCATGTCGGCGCCGGTGAGGCGGTGGCCCGCGCTCTCGAACACCACCGCCACGCCGCGCACGTAGTCGCTCCAGTGCCGGCGCGGCTTTCGGCTCCGCCTCGTCCAGATCGAACGTGACCGTCTCGTCCATCAGCAGTGAATGGACGCGCAGCGTCCGGTCATTGCGTGGCGCGATCGCCGCGTAAGTCGCCAGCTCCAGCGCCGCCGGCAACACGAACCCGTCGTTGTAGTCGGTATGCTCGCCGATAAGGTTGACCCGGCCCGGCGAGCGGCAGACCTTCGGCTCGCCACCAAACAGGCGGCGAAACTCAGCTTTAGTCCGCCCAAGGCTGCTCACGTGATGCCCTCGCCGTTTGCGGGAATCGTACCACGCTGGCTAGCTGATCGCCTCCGTCGCGGCCTTCTCGATCGCAAGACCCGCCGAGTATCGCTCCAGCCACTTTGCGTAGCCCTCGACATCCGCGGGGTCCGGCTCCACCACGTCGGGCTCGGCGCCCGCAAACACTCGGGTCCCGAGGTAATCGCCCAGGCCCTCGCCCGCGCCGGTGCGCAGGTACTCGGCCAGAACGGCAATGCCCCACGCGCCGCCCTCGCTTGCGGTGTCGCCCACGGTCACCGGCGCGCCGATGGCCGCCGCCAGCAGCCGCTGCGCGACGCCCGCGGTCCTGAACATGCCGCCGTGCGCGAACATCGAGGTGAGTTTCACCCCTTCGCCGTGCAACACGTTCATCCCAAGACTCAGCGTTCCGAAGGCGGCATAGAGCTGGGTGCGCATGAAGTTTGCGAGGGTGAGGCGGCTGCCCGGCGTGCGCACGACAAGGGGCCGTCCTTCGGTCAGACCGGTGATCGGCTCTCCGGCGAGGTAGTTGTATGCGAGCAGCCCGCCACCGTCAGCCTCGCCCTCAAGTGCCGCGTTGAACAACGCGCCGAAAATGGCGTCCGCATCTGCGTCAGCCCCGATGGCTACGGCGAACTCCGTGAAGACGTCCGCCCATGCCCCGAGCTCGCTCGCGCCGTTGTTGCAGTGAACCATCGCGACCAGGTCGCCCGCCGGCGTGGTAACGATATCGAGCTCCTCATGCACCGCGGTCAGCGGTTTTTCGAGCACCACCATCGCGAAGATCGACGTGCCCGCGCTGATATTGCCGGTGCGCTGGGCAACGGCGTTGGTGGCGACCATGCCTGTACCAGCGTCGCCCTCGGGCGGGCAGACCGGAATCCCCGGTTCCAGCGTGCCGGTCGGGTCAAGCAGCGCCGCCCCCTCGGCGGTGAGCGTTCCGGCATCCTCACCGGCGACGAGCACCTTGGGGAAAAGCGCGGCGACGTTGATTCGTGGCTGGCGCGCGGCAATCATCTCGCCGAACCGTGCGAGCATTGGCGCGTCGTAGTCGTGCGTGACCGGATCGATTGGGAACATGCCCGATGCATCGCCCACGCCGATCACCTTGCGGCCGGTGAGGCGCCAGTGCACGAAGCCGGCGAGCGTCGTCATGAAATCGAGTTCGGCAACGTGCGGCTCCTCATCGAGGATCGCCTGATAGAGGTGCGAGGCCGACCACCTGAGCGGGAAGTTGAAGTTGAGCGCCTTGGTCAACGCGGCCGCCGCGCGCCTAGTATTGGTGTTCCGCCATGTGCGGAATGGGACGAGAAGGGTGCCGTTGGCATCGAACGCCAGGTACCCGTGCATCATCGCGGAGAATCCGAGAGCGCCAACGCGCGTCAGGGGCACGCCATGGCGTCGCTCGATATCGGCCCTGAGGTTCGCGACGGCGGTCTGGAGGCCGGCCCAGATCGCATCTTCGGAATAGGTCCAGAGGCGGTCGACGAACTGGTTCTCCCAAACGTGGTTGCCCGTGGCGACGACCTGGTGGGCCGGCCCGATGAGGCACGCCTTGATGTTGGTGGAGCCGAATTCAACGCCTAGAGATGTGTGGCCCTCGGCGATCGCCGCAGCCGCGCCGGTGCCCTGCTGCGCCATCGGTCATCAACTCCCTTGCCTGATATCCGCGCGCCCATGGAACGCAACCGGTGGGGCGGCGGCCGTCGTGCTCGTGCCCTAGCCCTTGTTCTGCCCGTAGTAGGCGCCCGGCCCGTGCTTGCGAAAAAAATGCTTGTCCTGCAATTCGCGTCCCGCCGGCCTCGCGTCGGGATCGATCGTCAGGGTGTGGGTCGCCATGCGGGCGATGTACTCAAGGATGACGGCATTGTGCACGGCATCGGCCGCATCCGCCCCCCACGTGAATGGGGCATGGTTGGCGACCAGCACCCCCGGATAGGCCTCCGGATCGAGGTTGCGGAACGTGCGCACGATTGCTTCCCCGGTTGCCTTCTCGTAATCGCCGGCGATCTCCTCCGGCGTCAGGTCGGCCGTCACCGGGATGGGTCCGTGGAAATAGTCGGCGTGGGTCGTGCCAAGGCACGGGATCGGTCGCCGCGCCTGCGCCCAGGCTGTGCCGTACTCCGAATGGGTGTGCGCGACGCCGCCAATGTTCGGGAATGCCTTGTAGAGTTCCAGGTGGGTCGGCAGATCCGATGATGGGCGCAGGTTCGTGTCGACGATCCGCCCGTCGAGGTCCGTCACCACGATCTGCTCGGCGGTCAGTTCATCGTAGGGGACTCCGCTCGGCTTGATCGCGACCAGGCCCTCTCCGCGAGAGATGCCGCTGACGTTACCAAACGTGAAGACGACCACTCCCCGGCGCACCAGTTCAAGGTTGGCCGCCAGGACTTCCTCTCTCAAATCTTCAAGCAGCATGACGTCCTGCCGACATCGAGTCCCCGCCACCTGGCGCGTGGACAACCCAAGACGCGTAGTCGTATCATATGATGAAAGAACCGCGTCGATGTGTTGTCAATGATCAACACCGGCCGCGGAGCGCTCCAAAGACCGATACGGCCCGCCCGAGACGAAAATGATCGACTTTTCCCGCCTTGAAGTCTGGTTCATCACCGGCAGCCAGCACCTGTACGGACCGGAGACACTTGAGCAGGTCGCCACTGATTCCCGCCAGATCGTCGAGGGGCTGAACGCCGGGGCGGGGCTGCCGGTCAAGCTGGTGTTCAAGCCGGTGGTCAAGACATCGGACGAAATCGCCGCTACGCTGCGGGAGGCCGACGCGACGCCCGGGTGCATCGGTCTCGTTGCCTGGATGCACACCTTCAGCCCCGCGAAGATGTGGATCAGGGGCCTGACAGGGCTCACCAAGCCGCTCTGCCATCTGCACACGCAATTCAATCGCGACATTCCATGGTCGTCCATCGACATGGACTTCATGAACCTTAACCAGTCGGCCCACGGCGACCGCGAGTTCGGCTTCATCTGCTCCCGGCTTCGCCTCAATCGCAAGGTGGTCGTCGGACACTGGCAGGAGTCGGAGGTACATGCCCGTCTGGCGGCCTGGATGCGGGCTGCCGCCGGCTGGCATGACATGCGCCGTATGAAGATCGCCCGCTTGGGCGACAACATGCGCCAGGTGGCGGTCACCGAAGGCGACAAGGTCGAGGCGGAGATTCGCCTCGGCGTTGCCGTCAACGGCTATGGCCTCGGCGACCTCGCCGCATTCCAGGACGAGGTCGCGGATGCTGCCGTCGACCGCCTCTGCCAGGACTACGCGGCGACCTACACCCTCATGCCCGGCCTCGAACGGGGCGGCGACCGGCACCAGTCGCTGCGCGATGCTGCCCGCATCGAGCTGGCGCTCCGCGCTTTCCTCGCCGACGGCGATTTCCAGGGCTTTACCGACACCTTCGAGAACCTCCATGGCCTCAAGCAACTGCCTGGCATCGCCGCCCAACGGCTGATGGCGGATGGTTACGGTTTCGGCGCCGAGGGCGACTGGAAGCATGCCGCTCTCGTCCGCGCCATGAAGGTGATGGCCCACGGCCTGCCCGGCGGGGTCAGCTTCATGGAGGACTATACCTACAACTTCGATCCGGCCGGCCCCGCGATACTCGGCGCGCACATGCTGGAAATCTGCCCATCGATCGCGGCAGCCAAACCGTCGTGCGAAGTGCACCCGCTGTCCATCGGCGGCAAGGAGGATCCGGTTCGGCTGGTGTTCGATTCCGTCACCGGCGACGCCGTCAATGCCTCGATCGTCGACATGGGCAACCGCTTCCGCATGGTGGTGAATGTCGTCGAGGTCATTTCGCCGCCGGAGAAGCTGCCGAAGCTGCCCGTCGCCCGCGCGCTGTGGGTGCCCCGGCCCAATCTCGCCATCGGCGCCGCCGCCTGGATCCATGCCGGCGGCGCCCACCACACCGGCTTCTCGCCGGCGCTGACGCCCGAGCACATGGAGGACTTCGCGGCGATGGCGGGCATCGAGTTCCTGCTCATCGACGCAGAGACGACGCTGCGGGGTTTCAAGAACGAGCTGCGTTGGAACGACGCCGCTTACCTCGTCGGCGGGGCGCTGCGCTGAGGAGGGGCCACCAGCATCAGCCGGTCCCCGCGATCGGCTCGATACATTCTGCCGTGTCGTTCTTCACGCTGTTGACCGCACGGCTCACCTCGTAGGCCTTCATCAGGTCGGCATCGTACGGCCTGAGCATCGCGTGGGCATCGTCGGTCGACGTTCGCTTGTCGAGCCACCGGTCGTAGTCGCCCGGGTCCAGGATCATCGGCATGCGGTCGTGGATCGGTGCTGCAATCGTGTTCGGCGGGCCGACAATGATCGTGGCCGACAGGATGTCCTGTCCCGCGATGCGTGCGAACTCCCATAGCCCCGCGAAGGCGAACGGCTCCAGGTCCTTCATGACAAAGCGATAGGGCTGGCGGCCGTCGGCGCGCTTCTCCCACTCGTAGAAGCCCGTCGCCGGGATGAGACACCGCCGCCTGGCGAAAGCTTCGCGGAACAGCGGGGCCTTCGCCACGGTTTCCATGCGGGCGTTGATATGGGGAACCTTGGGCATCTCCTTCATCCAGAAGGGCACCAGCCCCCAGCGCGCCATCGTCAGTTCGCGGGTACCGTCGCGGGGATCGATCCGCACGATCGGAATAGGGTCGGTCGGCGCGACGTTGTAGCGGGGCGGGAAATTGGACGCCGGCAGCCGCTCGACACGGAACAGCCGCTTGTAGGCCTCCCGCGCGATGAGATTGTCGTAGCGACCGCACATCCCTACCTAATGCACCCGTCTGCTAGGCTTGGCCATTCGTCGAACTGTGAGACCGATCCTTGAACGATGACGCCGAAGAAACGTGGATCGAGATTGGCGGTGGTTAACCCACCCGGAGGCGGAGCAGTTCGCCCTGGTGCTCGTCGCCATGGGGATCGATTGTCAGGTAGTCCCTCATGATGGAGGCCTGACACTTCTTGTTCCGGCCCCTGACGTGGCGAAAGCCCGGCGCGAACTGGACGCATACGCGCGCGACAATCGCCTTTCTCCGCCACCGGCGCTGCCTCAACATTCCTTCGCAGAAGCGTTGGCATCGGCAGCGATCTACTGCTGCGTTCTCTTGTTTGTCTATGGCGCCGCCAGCCGAAACGCCTTCTCGCTCGATTGGTTGACCGCCGGCGAAGCGCAATCTGGCCTCATGAGGGATGGGGAATGGTGGCGGGCATTCACCGCACTTGGTCTTCACGCCGACGACGGGCATCTTTTCTCCAACCTGATGGCGGGCGCTTTCTTTGGAGTCATCCTCGCCCAGGTTCTCGGCGGCGGCCTGGCGTGGCTGATGACCCTGCTCGCCGGCGGCATCGGCAACGCCCTCAACGCCCTGCTTCAGCCCGCTGAGCACACTGCCATCGGCGCCTCGACTGCGATATTCGGCGCCGTGGGCCTCCTGGCCGTGCTCATGTTGAAGCATCAGCGGTCATTGTGGAGGCAAGGGCTGCGCCGATGGGTGCCGCTCGCCGTGGGAGTCATGCTCTTGGCGTTCCTCGGCATCGAGGGCGAGCGGATCGACGTCGGCGCACATATTGCCGGCTTCCTGACTGGCTGCCTGTTGGGCGCGGGCCTGATCCTCATCGGGCAGCAGGCCACGATGCAGACCGGGGTCGCTCAATACGTTTTCGGGGCCGTTGCCCTCCTGATTTTCGCCGGCGCGTGGGTTATCGCTCTGAACGCGGCTCCGCCAAGCGGATAAGGCCCGCGCCGGTTTCACGGGCGCCGTCCAAAAATGGCGGAGGGAGTCCGCCCCACTACACGCTGCAGTCGGTTTCGGACTTGTTCAGGCCGTGCGCTTTTGCCCTGTATTCTGCCAATATCTTGTGTCTAATGGTTCCACCACGTTTCGCGCAGTGTGTGTCCCGTGTTAGGGTAAAAGAGGCCTCTACCCTAACAGAGACGGAGCGATGGCTATTCGCACAAAGCGGCTCACTTCCAGGTCGGTCGTAAGTTTAAAGAAGTCGGGGCGACATGCGGACGGGGACGGCCTCTACCTGGTGATTGACCGGAAGGGCCGGAAACGGTGGGCGTACCTGTTTCGTTACGCAAACCCGACCGGCAGATCGAATACCTTGCGCGAAATGGGGCTGGGCCGGGCTGGCCCTGGCGGCCTTTCGCTTGCCGACGCCCGCGCAGCTCGCGACAAGTGGAAAGCGGTGCGTGACGGCGGCCGTAACCCTATCGAGGTGCGCCGTGCCAACAATTCTGCGCCGGAGGCGGGGACGGTGACCTTCGGTACCTTCGCCGACCAGCTTGTTGCCGACCTGTCACCCGGATTCCGCAACGAGAAGCACCGCGCCCAATGGGCAATGACCCTGACCCGGTACGCGGGGCCGCTCCGGCCGAAACCGCTGGATGGCATCACCACTGATGACGTTCTCGCGGCGGTGAAGCCCCTTTGGCTAACTCGTCCGGAAACGGCGTCCCGGCTTCGCGGTCGCATTGAACGTGTGCTGGATGCTGCCAAGGCGAAAGGACTTCGCCAGGGCGAAAATCCGGCGCGATGGCGCGGCCACCTCGACCACCTTCTCCCCGCCCGTCAGAAGCTCACGCGCGGCCACCATAAGGCCTTGCCCTATGCCGAGGTTCCGGCCTTCATGGAGCGCCTACGCGCCGACCTGGGGGCTTCCGCGCGTGCCCTTGAATGGACCATCCTGACGGCCGCCCGCACGGGCGAGACTATAGGTGTCCGCTGGGAGGAAATCGACCGGGACAAAGGCGTGTGGACCGTCCCAGCCGTGCGAACGAAGTCCGGTCGCGACCACCGAGTGCCTCTCGGCCAGCGTTGTCTTGCCATCCTCGACGAAATGAAGGCCGAGGGCGATGGAGCCGAATTCATCTTTCCAGGGCAGGGCAGGCGATGGCGCCGTGGTCCGTCCACCGGCGCGCTGGAGCGGCGCCTGCAGAGGATGAAGGTGGACGCGACGGTTCACGGCTTCCGGTCGGCCTTCCGGGATTGGGCCGGTGAGCAAACTTCCTTTCCGCGTGAGCTGGCCGAAATGTCTTTGTCCCACGTCGTGGGTGACGCAACCGAGCGCGCCTATAGACGGGGCGACTTGCTGGACCGCCGCCGCGAACTGATGGCGGCTTGGGAGCGTTTCTGTGGTGATCGGGCCGCGGACAACTTGGTCCACATGGATCGGACAGCAAATGGGTAGGCTCCCAGGCTTCAAGCGAAATCCCGTCGTCTCTCCGGGCTTCGCCTTCGAGTGGATCTGGAAGACCGATGAAGAGCGGGAAGCGCTGCGCCAACAACTAGTGGCGATATCGGAGAGACTCGGCGTCGACTTCAACGACAACGATGTGCATCACATTGAAGAGGCGCTATCGGTCACCGACGGATGCTGGCGTCGCCTGCGGACGGCCTCGACTGTCGGCGAAACAAATAAGCAGGCGAAAAAAATTGCCGCTACCGCTCGAACACTTCGAGAACTTTTGTTCTCTCCGCCACCCCGACCCGAAGAGCCTAGGGCGAAGCATTTGGCCTACGAGACAGCTCGGATGGTCGAGGCGGTGGCGACGAGAGCCGAGGCTGCGAAGAACAGAGCCGAAGCGACCAGGGCCGGATCCGGCGCTAACCCCGCCGAAAACGCGGAAAGGTTCAGGCGATGGGAAGCATTTCAACTGGTTCTAGGCGACCTGCCGCTGGCCGCAAATCTGGCCGCACACGAATCCAAACGGTGGGCCTCCAAACAGACCGAAACCTCGCATTTCGATTACCTGCGAGACCATCTGATTCCCGTCTGCAAGAATCACAGATGGCCTCTACTCTACACGGACAACAGGCACGCCAGTGAGGATGAACCGACGTCCACGTCGCGCATGTGTAACTTGATGTACGCGGTTGGCCAACTGCTGCCGGACGAGGAAGCCCGTCCAAAATCGACCAGGCAGCTGATCAATCTCATGCCCAGCCGCAAGCGGCAGCGGGTGAGGCGTCGGTAACGTAGGCTTAACGCCAACGCCTTCATGTCCGGCACAACCCCGACGACACAGCCAACGACTTTGACGACGACGCCGGGGTAGCCACCGCGCCAGCGTGTTCTTCAGGTTGTGTCCAGCAGCCCGACCTTGACCGTAGAACCGTCGATGGTTCCCGTCAGGTTGCACCGCCCTCAGGGACCGAGGAACTCTGAAACACCCTTTTAGGTGCGCCGCTCGACGCTAAAAGGGGGGTTATTCAGGAGCGATTTCGCCACCTACGCTTCCCCATGCAAACGCCGGTGCATGGAGAAACGAGCATGCCCGATGACCTTGGGAAGCACGATATTGCCCGCGCTCCGCGGGCGTGGAGCACCGACCTAGGCGGTATCGGTTCCGTTGCTGCCAGCGCGCACCAAGCGCGCCCACGCCCAACGGCGAATACCGAGCCGGAGCGCGATGACGACCAAGGTTTCGCTCTTGAGCCGGAGGTTCATCGCCGCAGCGGGCTGAGCCGTACCACACGGTATCGGATGGCCCTGCAGGGCACTTTCCCGCGGGCCGTGTCGTTGACGCCCGGCGGCAGCCGCAAGGGAATCCCGCGAAAGAGCCTTGCCGCATGGGAGCGCGCCCGCGCGGCCGGTGAAGAATTCGTCCCGCCTCAGCCGCTTAAACAAGCCTCATCGACGGGATGACCGTAATGTTGCGGCCGTCTTCCTACAGCCTTGCTCGTGCCGTCGCCCGAAAAGGGCGTGATGAATGGCTGTCCGGTTGCCGCGCGCCGAAGACCAAGCGTGGAAACAAATCAGACAAATCGCGCGGAATCGAGACCCTTAGAACGCGCGGCCCGGAGCCGGGCAACCCCCGGACCCGATGGCAGGAAATCGAGGTGTCAGCGGACCGACCATCCGTCCCAATCATTTCCTGATGTGAGTGATCACATGCGGACCGTCTCGGGGACAACGAGGCGGGCTCCAAAAGGAGCAAGGGGGAGCAAGTACGCGGGGTGCCCAACTGTAAGGTCGCCCTCCTCCTGGTCAGAGGCCGGAAACCCCTCCGGGCGGAAAGGGTCGACCTGTGTCTAGTTGCAAGGAATACGGGAACAGCAAACCAAAAATGCGAGACCCGTTCCCCAAGATCACGCCCCTGATAGGGTCGATTCATGTCGAGGGGTGCGCGTGCGGTCGAAGAAACTGCCGCCGCTAGTCAGGCGGCCGGAGGCAGCGATGCGTGGGAATTTGCCCCGGCGTGGGGGACGATCAATGAACCCGGAAACGCTGGGGAGGGGGCATGCCGAAAACCTCAATCAACCCTTCTGTGGCGATTTGCAGCGCCAACACGCGATCCGGCCCCTGTCAAAATGCGCCGGAACCCGGTCGCCGCCGCTGCCGGCTACATGGTGGAGCAGCACGGTCGGGAGCTCCCGCCGGCTCCAGGAATGGTCGGTACAGGACGGGCACGCCCGCTTGAAGATCGATGCCGGCGTGCAGGTCTACTTCTGCGATCCGCAAAGCCCATGGCAGCGCGGGACCAACGAGAACACCAATGGACTGCTGCGCCAATACTTCCCGAAAGGCACCGATCTCAGCGTGCATAGTGCCGAGGAACTCGCCGCCGTGCAGGCCGCCCTCAACACCAGGCCAAGAAAGACGCTCGGCTGGAGAACGCCGGCAGGGGCCCTTGACGAATGGTTGCGGTAGTTCGACAAAATCCGTGTTGCGACGACCGCTTGAATCCGCCCAATACGCCGCACAGGTCTATCGTGAAACGTTGGCCGCCAATGGCCTCGTCGGCTCGATGGGCCGACGCGGCAACCCCTATGACAATGCCAAGGCAGAGAGCTTCATGAAGACGCTGAAGGTCGAGGCCGTCTATCCGATGGCCTACGAAACCTTTGCCGAGGTCGCCGACAACCTTCCGCGCTTCATCGACGAGGTCTACAACAGCCGGCGGCTCCACTCGGCACTCGGCTACCTGAGCCCATAACAGTTCGAGGATCAACACACCCGGCCGACGGTCAAATCAGCAGCCTGATCCCTGTCCGCCCCGAGGGGCCCACTCCAAGCGATTCGGCGCTCGATGAGTTCACGTGCGCTGACATGTTCGATCTGAACGGGTCCATCGTCCTTGCCGGTGTGGATCATGGCCTGCTTGGGCCTGCCGTAGCCTCGGTCCAGCAGGGCATTGGCGGCCGCCACGCGCGCCGCCTCGCTCTCGCCCGAGGTGGCGATGGCGACCAGCGCGTTCAGGGCCGTCTCCGTGTGCGTCCTGGCGAGTTCCTCTAGCGACGCCAGCTTCTCGGCTGTCGCCTTGTCCCTCCTGCCCTTCGGCCTACCGGCTCCTAGTCGCTTGCCGCCCCAGGCCATCTAGGATCTCCACATCGATAGTTCAGCGGCTTGCAGGGCCGTCATGTTCTCGTGGAGGCCGGGTGACGCTCGCCGACCCACCACTCTTGGGTTTCACCGCGACCAAGGTGCAATGCGTCTGCAAGCCCAGCCGGTACGGGCTGAATGGTGATCTGGATCGACGCGTCTTCGGCCATGCTTCTTGCCAAATTTCGGGGAAACGCGAAAAAGCGCTGTCTGTGCCGCCTCTGGCGTATCCTCGCCGATGAAGACCAGGCGGAGGACGTCCCCGTCGAGGCTGCATGCAGCCGCGTAGATGCTGTTCATTGTAAGTCTCCTCGGTTTGGGGGGTTACTTCCGCGAAACGACTTGACCAACGACGGCTTGCGCACCGGGTTGGATCTCCACCTTTTCAATCCGGATGGTCTGTTGGTTGCCGTACTTGAGACGTTGATAAAGCGCGATCAACGACGTGAAGGCTCGTTCCAGCTTGGCAAATGCATTGGACCTGATGGTGGTCGACATGGGCCCAGGGTCCCTGGCCATGCGGCTCAGCAAGTTGCCGGACGCCGCGTCCACGCAGGCGATGTGCACTGCCACCGTCGCCTGCACCTCGTTTACCGGCTCCAGCGCTTCGATGATGGCAAGGGCGGCGGACACGGTGGTGGAGGTGGGCGACACGTATCCGGGCGGCGTGCAGGCTGTGAGAAGCCGCCCGACATTTGCCGCAACGAAGGAGTTCGACCTCGATCCGAATGCTCGCTGGAGGGCCGCGCGCCATTCCTTCTTGGTCCAACCGGGCGGCGGCTTAATGTCGAACTGACCAGTCACGCCGGATTGAAAGACCTGAGCCGCCGCTCGCCGGTCTGGAGACGCCGGAGGGGGGACGGCGGGGTCGAAGTGCAACCGGGTCGAGGTCGTCGGCATCCTCGTAGCCGCAGGCGATCGCCAGAATGCGCGCAAAATGTCGCGCGGTGGGTGAATGACCGGGGCAGCGGATGGCGGCGATCGCTGCAGCGAGCTTCTCGCCAGCCGCTGTTCGGCTTGGGCGAGAAGCATTACCGCACCGTCGGACATCATACTCTGCCCTCCAACGCGGCTGTAATCGTCTTGCCGGCGACGGCTGGAAATGTGAATCCGAGAAGCGTTCGTCGGTCATGGCGGGTGTGATCCGCGGCGATCGGGTGAATCGGATCAGTTGACACCCAATTCCTACCTCGACCAATACGCCACATCCGCCAGCCTCAAATCCCTGCCGTCATGAATGACGGGACGGTCGTGCGCTTATGAAGATTGACAAGGGGCCGGTCATCGCATCGCGTCCGCCTGACGAGCGAATGGCCATGAAAAGCGTACCGGAAGTACGTTCTAATCACCCAAGGAGTTCGCACCCATGAAGCGACATACATCGCCGCGACGGTCGCCTGACAGCCAAGCGGTTCGAAGCGACTCCGCCCGAAACGACTCCAACCCCGCTGTGCCCGACCCGGCCCGCCGGCCGCCTCTGGCCAGCGCTCTCGCCTGGTTCGCGCCAATGCCCCCTGCCGGCGTGTGCGGCGACTCGGCGACCACTGGTGCGGCCTCATACCGCTGCTCGGGCTCGGTGCGGGACCGCGACCGCGACGCGCTCGGCGTCTGCCTGTCGCGCCGTCGGATGATCCAGATCTGTGCAGCCGGCACCCTCGTCAGCACCGCGGCCTCGTCTCTGGCCGCTGCCAAAGAGGGCAGTGAGCTAGCCGCAAAAGTCGAGTGGAAAAAATCCAGCAAGGAAGCTGCGGGCTATATCGAGCGCGATCACCGCGCGGCGCAGGAATGCGGCAGTTGCCACTTCTTCATTGATCCCGATGAATGCATTATTGTGGAAAGCCCGGTGAGCCCCTGGGGCTTTTGCAATTTCTACGAAGACTAGACGGTTACAGTGCCCTCGTGACGCGTCCCGGCAAGATGAACATGGCGCTCCTTGAAAACGGCGTGACGATAATCGACTTACGAATTGCGCCTGTCACCGGGGATCGGTTCGGCGCGGCCACGCTGCCGCGACGGTGGCGCAGGTGATTCCGGCGCCTCTCCTTTCTGTATCCGCCGCGACAGACGCATGAGGTTCGGCTCGGTTGCCCTTTCCGCCGCTGAAGGGGGGGTGCTCGCCCATTCCGTGCGCACGCCCTCGCGACTTTACCGGAAGGGGACACGCCTGACTTAACCCGACCTTGCCGCACTTGCCGCCGGCGGTGTCACAGAGGTGGTCGTCGCCCAGCTGGAGCCGGGGGACGTGCCGGAGAACCAAGCAGCGGCGCGAGTTGCCGCAGCGTTCGCCGGGGCCGGGGTTTATGTTGAGGCCCCGTTTACAGGCAGAGCCAATCTTTTTGCCGAGGTCGCGGGTGTACTGCGCATCGACCGGAGGGCGGTCGATGCGCTCAACCGCCTCGATCCGGCGGTTACCCTTGCCACACTCCCCGAATTCGCCGCGGTCGAGGTGGGCCGGATGGTTGCGACCGTGAAGATCATCCCCTTCGCAGTCCCTGCAGCAGTTCTCGCGGCCGTCGGGGCGCTTGCTGCCGGTTCCGCGCTGCTCTCTGTCGCGCCATACCGGCCGGCGCGGGTTGGCCTTGTCGCGACCCAGGGGCCGGCATTGAAGCCATCCACAATGGATAAGACGCGGCGGGTGTTGGAAGATCGCCTCCGGCCGTCGGGGTCTGTCATTGTCGAGGAGCGGCGAGTGCCACACCTGTCCGGCGATGTGGCGGCGGTCCTACGCGCCTTAAAGACCGGCGGCCACGATCTCCTCATCATTTTCGGCGCATCGGCGGTGGCCGATGCCCGGGACGTGGTGCCGGCTGGGATCGAACTCGCGGGCGGCACGATTCGGCATCTCGGCATGCCGGTCGATCCTGGCAACCTGCTTATCCTCGCCGATCTCGGCGGGACCCCGGTGCTCGGTGCTCCAGGTTGCGCTCGCAGCCCTCAGGAGAATGGCTTCGACTGGGTGCTGCGATGGCTCCTCGCCCGCATTCCGATTGGTCCGACAGACATCACAGGCATGGGTGTCGGAGGCCTGTTGACGGAAATTGTCTCGCGCCCCCAGACGCGTCTGGGTCCGATCCGGATAGAGGAATCGGATGAGCCGCTCGATTGAAGTAGCATTCGAGAAGCGCATTTTCGCCCTTCATGAGTTTGCGCGCGGTTGCTGACGCGGACGGGCGTTGCAAACACCGTCGTTGTCCGTGCGACGGAACGCTAGACAGCGGTCGGGCGTTAGCCCATGATTCCCAATGCTGCCGGAACCGCATGGCAGCCGTCTCACGTGATGAACGAGGCATCTCATGCGCGCACCCCTCCTGCCTATGGCGGTAGCGGCGGCGCTGATCGCAATGTCTTCACTTTTGTCTCCCGCGACAGCGGCCAAGAGTGCAGATGAAGGCTTTCGTGACGGGCTCTCCGCGCTTAATTCCGGGGACTATCCGCGCGCCCTCGCGATCTGGAGCGACCTTGCCCGGTCGGGCGATCCGCGCTCCCAAGCGGGCCTTGGCTGGATGTATTATCATGGGCTCGGCGTCCCCGTTGACGGGAAGGAGGCGGTCCACTGGCTGACTGCGGCCGCCTTGCATGGTCAGCCTGATGCACAGTTCCTCCTCGGCAGCCTGTATTTCTATGGCCGGGGTGTACCGTTGGATTATGAATACGCCTTCGCCTGGTGCGACCTCGCGCAGAGTGGAGGTCAATCCGACGCTTCCGCGTGCCGGGACGCGGCGCTTCAGGGGCTCCGAAGCGCAGAGGAAATGCGCTCCGCCTTCCACCTTGCGGAGGAACTCAGAGCCAAGATTTCAGCCGTGAGTTGGAGGGACGGGCGTCTTGCCGGCGCGCCCTCTCCACCGCAACTATTGATGTATTTGCGTATTGGCTGTGCCTCTGCCTGCCAGCAACGATATGTTTGATCGGAAATAACGCTGTGGTAGCTTCATGACGCAGGCACCTCTATTTGAATTGTCTTGTCGGCGTGTTCGAACGGTGTATAGTTGACGGTAACAAACAACCGCTGTTTGACAAAAATCATCGCCAGACAGCCTGTTTGATAGCGAAAAAGTTGACGGAAAGCCTTTTTGAGGGCCACGGTTCCGGCGCCGCGACATGCGGACATGCAGGTTCCTGTGTCCGTGGAGGAGGTGCTGAATGTCTCGACACGACTGCAGTGATTCGCTCGATCGGAATCTCGACGAGCGCGAAAGTGCGGGTGAACCCGCTGGATGGGCCAGGAGCGGCGCATCACGCCGCGATTTCATCAAAGGAGTAATTGCGTCCGGCGTAGCGGTATCAGCGTCGGGCTATTTGGTGCTTGGCCGGGCTGGCAGCGCGCACGCGCAGGCGGCGGGGACCGTCGAGCGCATGGTTACGCTCAACGTCAATGGCGTTGATCGGCGGGTCGATGTGCTGCCGCAAGAAACGCTTGATCCATACGATCCGCTACAAGCTTGGACTGACCGGCACGAAACTGGGCTGCGACCATGCCGAATGCGGCGCCTGCACCGTAATGCTCGACGGTGTCACGACCTATTCCTGCTCGACGCTCACGCACAGCGTGCGCGGGACGGAAGATCACGACAATCGAGGGCATCGAAGGACCGAATGGCGAACTGCACAAGGTGCAGAAGGCGATGATCGCCGAACTGGGCCCGCAATGCGGCTTCTGCACGCCGGGTCAGGTCGTGTCAGCGGTTGCCTTGCTCAAGCAGAATCCCAAGCCGACCGTTGATGAAGCGCGATTGGGCATGTCCGGCAATCTCTGCCGCTGCGGCAATTATGATCATTACTTGAAGGCGGTCATGCGCGCGTCGCAGGAGGCTTAAGATGGCATACAAGCTCATTGGACAGAATTTCGCTCCGCCCGACGTCGAAGCCAAGGTCACCGGGGCGTGCGAAATACGCAGAAGATTTTCGGGCCGAGGGCATGGTCTTCGCGCAAGTTGCTGGTCAGCCCGATACCTCACGGCAAGATCAACAAGATCGATACCTCTGCCGCGGAGAAGATGCCGGGTGTGGTCGGCATTCTGACCGCCGACGACTGTCCGCAGTTCCCGTCCGCCGGCAGGACTCGGTCTTGGCGCAGGACTATGTGCGGTATGTCGGAGAACCGATCCTTGCGGTTGCGGCGGAGACAGAACTCCAGGCGGCCGACGCGATCGAGGCGATCAATATCGACTTCGAGCCGCTGCCGCATGTTGTCGATCCGTTGGATAGCCTTTTCCCAGGCGGACCGGACGCGCGCACGGACGGCAACGTCGCGGCAGCGCGGATCGACAGCTCAGAGTCCTCAAATGGGACGCAGCGGATTTCGTCGCCGCGGGCGACGACAAGTTGCCGATGGGCAAAGCTGCGGAAGAATGGAGTTATGGCGACGTCGATGCGGGTCTGAAGTCGGCCAAGCTCGATCCTTGACGAGAGCTTCGTAACGAATGCGGCTAGTCGCATCATTGCATGGAGCCACGCACCTCGTTCGCTTACTGGCAGGGCGGCAAATGCTTCCTCCATGCCTCGCAACAGAGCCACACTGCGGCGATCCGCCAACATCGCGCGCTATGATCGGCATCGATCCGGACAATCTCGTCATGATCGCCGAATATTGCGGTGGCGGCTTTGGTTCCAAGATCCCTGGCTATCCCAAGATCGGCGATCGCGGCGCTGCTGTCGAAGAAGATCAACCGGCCGGTGATGCACCGCGTTACCCGTATCGAAGAATACGCCATGTCCGGCGCGCCCGCCCGGCATTCCAGGGGCAGATCAAGATGGGCTTCGGCGAGGATGGGCAAGCTGCTAGCGGCCGACATCTATGTCGTGCAGGAAAACGGGCCAACCCGGCGGCGCGGGTGATTTCCGCGCTGCGGGCAATGCGATGTCGCTGGTTTACCAGCCGGTGGCGATGCGCTGGCGTGCGGTGCCGGTGCTGACAAATACGGCGCCGCCCGGCGCCCAGCGCGGCCCGGGCGAAAACCAGTTGGCCGCGGCAATTGAGCCGATGATGGACAAGGCCGCAAGGCAGCTCGGCATCGACCGGCTGGCCTTCGCAAGCTCAATGCGCCGGACAGCGACAGCAAGATGGGCAGGATCAGGGCCCGGTTACCTGCGCCTTCATCAAGGAGGCGCTTGACAAGGCCGCCGAGATGTTTGGCTGGGACGACATGAAGAAGTTGTCCGGTCAGAAGAACGGAACCAAGATCACCGGCATCGGTATCGGTCAGGCATACCATTCGGCCGGCAGCAACGGGTACGACGGTCTCTTGCGGATCACCCCCGATGGAATGCTTCACATCCACACCGGCGTCGGTAATCTTGGGACACATTCCCATGCGGCCACAGCCCGCGTTGCGGCCGAGTTTCTGAACTACAACTGGGACAATACGGTTGAGGAACGCGGCGACACCCGCCGTGGTCTTCCTTGGAACAGCAGCCAGGCCGGCAGTCTTACGGCCTCCACCCAGTCACGTACTATGTACGCTGCGGCTATGGAGATGAAGACCCTGCTGACCGACATTGCCTCGCAGATGCTGGGCGGTCAGCCGGGCGACTACGACCTTGGCGACGAGAAGGTGGTTTCCAAGGCCGATCCGTCGAAATCGATCACCTATGCGCAGGCCGCGCAGAAGGCGATGGAGCTCGGCGGAAAGTACGTCGGCGATCTGTCTGCGGTGGGTGAAGAGGAGACCAAGAAACTCAACGCGATTACCATCTCCGCGGTGGGCATGATCAAGGGCACCGGCCTTATCGCCGTCGCCAAGGACGAAGCCCCGCGGGTCGGTACCGTACCTGGTCTGGTCGTGTCATTCGCCCAGATTGAGCTTGATACCGAGACCGGCAAGGTTGAGATCAAGAAGATGTTGAGCGTGGCCGACTGCGGCACCGTCTTGCATCCGATGGGTCTCGTCCAACACGATGAAAGGCGGAGCGGTGCAAGGGATCGGAATGGCCCACTTCGAGCATCGCATCTACGATCCGAAGTTGGGGATCCCGGCGGCTGAGCTCATCTGGCAGTCCAAGCCACCGACCTACCTGGACGTTCCTGCCGAGTACGAGACTGCGGCGGTGGAGAAGCCCGATCCCCAAAACCCGGTTGGCGTCAAGGGTACCGGCGAACCGTCTCTCGGTGCTCCGGCTTCGGCCATGACGTCCGCCATAGCGGACGCGCTTGGTGTCAACCTGAATCGGACGCCGGTGTCGCTCGACATGATCCTTAATCAGCTCAACGGGCGGCCGCAGGCACACAAGCCGCTCCAGATCAACACGGTCTGAGGGTTCTCCGCCATGATTATCCACGACAGCATACCCAATTTTGACTTGTATCAGCCTACCCAGCTCAAGGATGCCTTCTCGCTTCTTGACCGTCTCGGCAAGGACGCGTGGAAGATGGCCGGCGGATACGACAGCCTCAAGTGGTTCCTGGACCGCAACAAGAGGCCCAAGGCGGTTATTGATCTGGGTGGCATCGCCGAGATGAAAGGGATCAAGGAGACCCCCGATGGCGTCGAGATCGGCGCGCTGACCACCCTTTCGGAGGTTTCCAACCATCCGACGATCAAGGCCCAATATCGTGTCCTTGCGGATGCGGCTGGCCACGTGGGAAGCCCGCAGATCAGGAACAATGGGACGATCGGCGGTAACGTCTCGCAAGATGCCCGCTGCCTGTACTACCGGTATGGTCTGCCCTGCTACCGTGCCGGCGGCACGACGTGCTTCGCCGACACGCCGGAGGGGATAAATCGTGAGCACTCCCTCTTCGACATCGATCGCTGCATCGCGGCTTCACCGTCGGACACCGCGCCGGCGATGGTCGCGCTTGACGCACAGTTCATCGTGCAGAGTTCGAAGGGGCAACGCGTAGTTGCGCCAGAGGATTTCTTCGTCGGACCGCACATCGACATCACGCACATGACGTCGGTCAAACCGGAAGAGGTTCTCACTGCGATCCGGATTCCCAAGACTTTCTCGGGCGCCAGCTTCTATTTCGAGAAGGTGACGGACCGGAACTCGTGGGATTTTCCACTGGTCAATGTGGCCGCTTCGATCAACGTCAAGGGTGGTGTAGTTGACGACTGCAGGATTGCCTGCGGTGGAGTCAGTGCAACTCCGAAACGCCTCCAGGGAGTCGAGTCGATCATCAAGGGGAAGGCGCTCAGTTCGGATCTGGCCACCTTGGCCGGTCAGTCGTCCACTCGCGGCGCCCGTCCGGTGAATTACAACGGGTACAAGATCCCGCTGATGGCTGGTCTGGTTACTCGCGCGGTGCGCGAGGCGCATGCCTGACCAGGCGATGGACCTGATTTTCCGTTATGCACCGGCGGGAGGGAGCAATCCCCTCCTGCCGAGCACCGGGGGTCGCGGCGCTCTCATGGGCGTCGCACCTGACGTGTTCTGGTTCTTCGTCGCAGCCGGCGTCGCCTTCGTTGTCGTCCACGCACTGGTGAAGGTGGTGGTCGGACGTCGCATGAGGGCGGCTCACTAATTGCAGCGGGCCGCACCGGGGCGCCGCGTCCCATGTAACCACTATTGGAGGAGTGCAGACCGACCATGACCGCGTTGCCGGCGGCCACCTCGGCTACAACTGAAGCGTTGTCTACAGAGCGTATTCGTCGACACCGGTTGATCGACCGCCTATATCACTGGACCATGGCGGCGACGGTCCTGACCCTGATGTTCACGGCCTTCTGGCCGACCGTTTTCCTGGGAAAGACGGTGGTGATGGGCGATCCACACTGGATCGCCGGCGTCGTCCTGGTCGTTCTTGTCGTCTTCCACATAATCCGCGCCTTGTTCTGGCAAAACTGGCGGACGATGATGGTTGATCGGATTGACGTGCAGAACATTGCACCCGTTCTCGCGGCCAGCACCGGCCGCGCCGGTCCGGCGCCCCGCAAGACCGGCAAATACAATGGCATGCAGAAGTTGTTCCATTTTGGGGTGCTGGTGCTGATCCTGACGATAGTGGGCACTGGGTGTTTCATGATCTTCAAGATCGGTACGCCGCCCGAAATTCCATTCCAGATCATCCCCAAGAATCCTTATATCATTGGCGAACCGACTTCGATGACCTGGGACGTGATCTATGCGCTGCATGGGCTGGCGGGTGCGGCGATGGTGGGAATGATCATCATCCACGTCTACTACGCCTTGCGGCCTGATGAATTTCACCTTATCCGCTCCATGCTTCGCGGCTGGATCAGCGGCGAGGAATATCGGGCGCACTTTGACAGCACGCGCTGGAGTGCGTCGGAGGACGGCTGAAGGCTGTGGCTCCCGACGGTTCGATTGGAGGGGTCGGAATGGATGCAACGGGGCCCGCCGGGCCGACGACCGTGGCCGAGGCGATCGACGCCATAGAGGCCACCTATGAATTCACGCTGGCGTACGCCGCCCAGGGTCGTCGTGTTGAGGAGGACGACGGTGGTATGGGCATCCGGCACTTCCTCCGGCGGGCGGAAGGGGCACTAAGTGTCATCATCGGGGCAACGTCGCAGGACATCGGCGCGGGCACCCGGGCCGATTCCTCGCTGACTGATTTCCTGGAGGTGGTCAAGCGAGACGCCGCAACCGCCCGGGCGGTAGTCCGGTTCGTTCTGGCCCAGCGATCCATCGCATCGCAAATGACCGACAATCTCAATGCCTCCACCCACATCCGCACACTGCTCACGGATCTTTTCCTGCTCGACGAAGCGCTGAAGCTTAGCGGCACCTAGCCCGAAAGCGTCAGGAGAACGGATTGCAGCGTGCGGGATGTGCGGCTGGCTCCCGGGATGCGGTGGACGCTCGAATAGGGGTGCTGGGAAACGTGCGGTGGCCGCCGACGAGCGTGTAGTGTTTGAAAGGGTCTCGGGTGCTGGTTCTGCAGACCTCCTGCTTAACGGAACTCCATAGACAGGCGTAGTGATGAGCAAACTGAGAGTTGGCGTTATCGGGCTCGGCACGTTCGGACAAGGCATCGCAAAGCGGCTCCTCTGGTCGGGATTTCCCGACTTGACGGTCTACGATGTCAACGACCAGGAAACGCGAGTCTTCACGAACGACTACGGCGGCATGCCCTTCGGCTCCCCCAAAATGGTGGGCCGGGCCAGCGACATCGTTGTCACTGTTCTGCCCTCGGCCGCCGAGCTCCAGGCGGTCTGTTTCGGCTGGGAAGGACTTGCCGGAGGGCTTCCCGAAGGTGGCATCGTTCTTGACGTCGGCAGCTCGGACCCGCTTGAGACGATACGGATTGGCGCCGAGCTCCAGGCAAAGGGGCGGGTACTGGTTGATGCGCCGGCTCACGGGCGGCGTGAGGACGCCAGGGACGGCCGATTGAGTTTTTTCATCGGAGGCGAGGACGACGCCTTCGAACGCTGTCGGCCGATTCTCGATACGCTCGGAGACACTCTCGTGCGAACGGGCAGCGTCGGCTCGGCACAAGGCGCCCGGGTTTTGGCCGACTATCTGCTCGCCGCTCGCATTCTAGCGGCCGCCGAGGCGAAATTGCTGGGCGAGCGCTTGGGCTTGCAGGCGCCCGCGCTGGCGGCGGCATTTTCGTCCGCAACGGCAGATCAAAGAACTGATACGGCATTGGCGACCGACCTCGGTGAGCGGCGCTTCTCGTCTGGCATGCGACTGGGCTCGGTCCGGCGTCGGCTGGAGGTGGTTGGCAGCGTCGCCGCTAAAACCAACGTACAGCCTCCGCTGCTCGCTGTGCTGCGGGACGCATGGGTCAAGGCAGAGCGGAAACTGGGCTTTGGGGCCGACCAAACCGAGATTCTCAGGTGGCTTGAGAGCCTGCCCGCGCTGTCGGAAAGCTTGCCCCCCGAGGCGGCCGCCGGTCAGACAAACGCGCCCGCCCACTCCGGGGCTGCGTCTGCCTGAAAGACTTCGAACTCCAACGGCGCTTTGCCCTGCCGGACAGCGTCCCAATGCTGTCCTCAATATGTGCGGCGTAGGAACCCGGCTCGGCCCGATGCCCGGGCCGCAGGAGAGGAGCGGCATGCAGTGACTACTGACACTTCGCGGCGGCCATCTTCTGCGCTTCCTCGTCCGTGCTGGCGGTCACGTCCGAGGGAACTTCATCGCCGCTGTAGTTGTCGATGCAGACTATGTGGTAGTCGAATTTGCCCGGCGAAGTCTTGGAAGGAACCTTGGTCGAAATGGGGCAGGCGTCGCAACTGGCCTTGGCAGGGGCCGTCAGTCCGACGAGCGCGACTACCCCGACTGCACCAAAGAATCCCGCCAACAGCAATTGCTTCATGTCCAGAACTCCCGATCGGCTTGGCTGAGGCCCGTGGCGTCCATGTTGGAACCGCCCGGAACCGCTCCAGCAAACCACCGGCCTGTGACAAGATCAAGACCTGTCCGGCCCCGTCGTGCGTCACAAACTGCCGCACCACGTCATATTAAGCAGGGGTTGAGATCGAGAGCTCGTGTGCGCGACGGAATTTGAGTTACTCAGCGAGCGGCAGGCCTGCATTCTGCGCGCCTGGTCAGGCGCGCAGCAGTCGTAGTGACGTTGCCCCCTGAACGTGGCGACACTCCGCGAGGGGGCGTTGCGTTGTCGTGACGGTCAGCCTGTACCTCCATCTGGTGTGCCCAAGCCTGAGCGCCTGACTTGTGATGGAAGGTTCGGCTTAGGGGTACGTGGCCCTGACGCCTGATCTGTACATGGTATTCTCGGCCTCTCCTTAAGATCGTAGCCATGTTGGAACCCTCGCTGTGCCACAGGTGTGCCGGTCGAGAAGTCCAACGATCTTTCGTGTAATGCCGAACGCCGAGAACCAAACAATCTCATGGCGTTAGATGGTGGGCGCGACAGGGATTGAACCTGTGACCCCTCCCGTGTGAAGGGAGTGCTCTGGGCTTTCTTCGCGCTCTGTCCACTCCTTGTACGACTCCTGTTCAGGTTGGACGCGCCGTTCTGGTGCCAAGAAGCACCCCAAGGGGTTCATTTGAACCCCTGAGCACTCCGCAAATTGCCGAGCTCCAATGCGGTCGCCGCTTTTCTCAGGTGATCAGGGGAGTAACGGGCGTAGACCCGCTCCGTGAGCCGGCTGTCCGAATGGCCGAGGTATTGGGCAATCTCGGTCATCGGCCGACCTGCTTCAGCCATCCAAACCGCCGCGGTGGGGCGCAGGACGTGGGGTGTGACGCTTTCCAGCCCGGCCCGGCTTGCAGCTGCTTGAATGCCTCGCCTGATCTTTCTGATCCGGTGGCCGGCCCACTCAATCACCGAGTTGGTGCGAGCTCCGGTCTTGGCCTCAATCAAGGCCGCTCGGGCGGTCTCGTTCATGGGCACGACCGCCCGGCCTTTCCGACGGCCAAGGACCTCGCCGCTGAGGTCGACCAGCCCGCGGTCGAAGTCGACTTGGTCCCAGGTCAAGTCGATGTCAATGGGCACCGAAGTTTCCGCGATTGTGGGCATCCAATTTTCCCTAGCCGTGGAGTGGGCCCCTCGGGGCGGACAGATCTGAACTGAGGAATTGACCGGTGAGCCGGGCTTTCGAAGGATGAAAGCCATGGCAAAGCACCGATCCCACAGCATCGAGTTCAAGCGTCGGGTCGTTCAGGAGTACCTCGGCGGCGAGACGCTGCATGGTCTGGCGAAGCGCCACGACGTTTCGCGCAACCTGATCCGCATATTGGCATTGGCAGCCACTCCGGTCAGGATCACCAGGGAGCGCGCTTTCGGGCTCAGCGAACGGAGACTGCTCTATGGCTCTGTGGGTGGCACGCGCTGGTCGTTACGGCGAACAGGAACCGTTTGCGCTGGAAAACAACTGCGTTGTTGCAGGCTGGAACGAGGTCGGAGACCTCTCCCATGTTTCGGATCGGGAGAGGCTATTGCCGCTCCTCAACAACGCCTACCCCTATGAGGCAGAAAATACGCTGAAGAACTGGGAGACCCAACTCTGGGCCTTCAGCCACCGGATCGCCGTCGGCGATATCGTCGTCTTGCCGCGTAAGAAGACTTCGACGCTCGCTTTTGGACGGGTTACGGCACCGTATCGTTTCGTGGCCGACGCGCCCTCGGGCGCCACACATCAGTTGCCAGTAGACTGGGTAAAGGTTGATCTTCCACGCCAATCAATCGACTCCGATCTCCGATATTCCTTCGGTGGCGCGATGACGGTTTTCAGCATTAGTCGAAACAACGCGGAGCAACGGATCGAAGCGTTGCTCCAGGGGAGAAGCCCTGCAAAAACCACAACCGCAATCACGAAGTCCGATGAAGCCAGCGAATTGTCTGACAGCCCGCCGGACTTGGAACGCATCGCGTTGGACCAGATCACCGACCACGTCAGTAGGAGGTTTCGCGGGCATGACTTTGAGAGGCTGGTCGAAGCGGTACTAGTTGCTCAAGGCTTTGTGACCGACCGTACCGGCGCCGGCACCGATGGCGGTGTCGACATCCTTTGCGGAAAGGGCAGATTGGGACTTGAGCCACCGCGCCTTTGCGTGCAGGTCAAGTCACAAGACGCCGCCGTCGACGTGAAGATCATTCGCGAATTGCAGGGCGTGCTGAACTCGTTTGGAGCCGACCTCGGCCTTGTTGTCGCCTGGGGCGGCTTCACTCAGGCCGCAATTGCCGAAGCTCGCCGAAATTTCTTCCAATTGCGCCTTTGGGATTCGGACGCGCTTGTCAGCCAGCTTCAGTCTGCATACGACACCTTGCCCGAAGACATCCAGAAAGACCTTCCGCTGAAAAGGATGTGGGCGTTGGTTGTCGATTAGCGGTTCGCGAGAAGGGACGACGCAGGCCACGATTTTTGACTACGCCACTTTCGCTTTCCAATCATCCTGCGCGGAGGTTGAGCGACTTAGCGCAGTTGCGAAATCTTCGAATGAGATAAAGAGGCAACCCTATGGCGAAGGCTCCACGGAACCAGCAGAACGGCAATGGAGCAAACCTCGGCTTCGAGGCCGACCTCTTCAAAGCGGCCGACAAGCTGCGCGGCAACATGGAGCCGTCCGACTACAAGCACGTTGCCCTCGGCCTGATCTTTCTCAAGCACATCTCCGACAGTTTCGAGGCTAAACGAGCCGAGCTCCTGGCTGACTATCCAGAGGGAGCGGAAGACCCGGACGAGTACACCGCCGAAAACGTCTTCTGGGTGCCGAAGGAGGCGCGCTGGTCGCACCTTCAGGCCAACGCCAAGCAGCCATCCATCGGCAAGCTAATCGACGAGGCGATGATCGCCATCGAGAAGCGCAACGAAAGCCTAAAAGGCGTCCTGCCCAAGGAATACGCCCGTCCAGCGCTCAACGCAGTCATGCTTGGCGAACTGATCGACCTGATCTCCGGCATCGCGCTTGGGCAGCAAAAGGGCGAAGCGCGGGACGTGCTGGGCCGCGTCTACGAATATTTCCTCGGCCAGTTCGCGGGATCGGAAGGCAAGCGCGGCGGCGAGTTCTATACGCCCCGCTCGGTCGTGCGCACCATGGTCGAGATGATCGAGCCCTACAAGGGCCGCGTCTACGACCCGTGCTGCGGTTCGGGTGGCATGTTCGTGCAGTCGGAACGGTTCGCCGAGGAGCACGAGGGCCGCATCGGCGATATCGCCGTCTATGGCCAGGAGTCGAACCACACGACCTGGCGGCTGTGCATGATGAACCTCGCGGTGCGCGGCATCGATGCCGATATCAAGTGGAACAGCGAGGGCAGCTTTCACAAGGACGAATTGCGCGATCTGAAGGCCGATTTCGTCCTGGCCAATCCGCCCTTCAACATCTCCGACTGGGGCGGTGATCGGCTGCGCGAGGATGTGCGCTGGAAATATGGCACCCCGCCGGCCGGCAACGCCAATTTCGCCTGGGTGCAGCATATCGTGCATCACCTGTCGCCCGTGGGCGTGGCCGGCGTGGTGCTGGCCAATGGCTCGATGTCCTCGACCCAGAACAGCGAGGGCGACATCCGCCGAGCGCTGATCGAGGGCGTCGACGGCAGGCCCGGCGTGGTCGACTGCATGGTCGCCCTGCCGGGGCAGCTCTTCTATTCGACGCAGATTCCGGTCTGCCTGTGGTTCCTCGCCCGCGACCGCTCGAACGGCATCGCGCGCGACGTCAAGCTGCGCGACCGGCGCGACGAAATCCTGTTCATCGACGCCCGCAAGCTCGGCCACATGGTCGACCGCACGCGCAAGGAGTTTTCCGACGCCGATATCGAGAAGATCACCCGCGCCTATCATGCTTGGCGTGGCGAAGACGAAGCTGGCGCCTATGCGGACGTGCCGGGCTTCTGCAAGGCAGCAACCTTGGAGGAGATCAAGGCGCACGGCTACGTGCTGACGCCGGGGCGGTATGTCGGGACAGCCGATGCCGAAGAGGACGATGCGCCGTTTGCGGAGCGGTTCGCATCTCTGCAGGCGGAACTCGATGGGCAGTTCGCAAAATCCGATGAGTTGGCCAATGCAATTCGGCGAAAGCTAGCTCGCGTCGTTAGCAATGGCTGACGGTATCCGAGACCTCACAGGCCGCGCGCGGGGGAGCGGTCGTCTCCCTCGTGGAGCGCATCTAGGATCGCCTAGCGACGCGACCTCGACCTGACGTGGGTCTCCACGGCGTCCTGCACCGGCTCAGCGTCGAGAAGTGCCTCGTCGGCGGACGACACGTCGGCGGCGACGGGCTCCTCGATGCAAGCGCGTCTCTCAGGGGCGCGTTTCGATTGTCGCCGATTAGGGTAGAGGTTAGGGCCCGGACCGACGAAGAACCTAATTACATAGCATGATCAAGTAGATATTGAAGAAACATGGCGGATGGGGAGGGATTCGAACCCCCGAGGCGGTTGCCCGCCTGCCGGTTTTCAAGACCGGAGCCTTCAACCACTCGGCCACCCATCCGGTTATGAGCAATCAACGCCTTAGCAGGGCAGGGAGGCCGGCGAAACCCCGAACTCGGCTTCCGTCACGCCCCCTGCTACTCCCCGGTTTCCGGCATCGCCGCAAGGCGTTCTTAGGAATATGGGTGCTAGAGCCATTCCAGGAAAAGTGGGAACCGGTTTTCCGTCCGGAATTGCGGAGAAACAGGGCGATTTCGCGACCCCGGAGAAAAGCGAAATCGCTCTACGAGGGCCGGCCGCCCGACCGCGGCCCGGCAAGAGACATCGCCATGGCCTGGGAAGAAGACGTTCGCTCGCGGTTCTCGCCCGAAGAGGATTCGGTCAAGTGGGACCGGATGTACGCCGGCGAGACGGAACGCCTGGAGGATGAATTCTTCCGCCTCCGGCGCGATTTCACGGTCGACTACGTCACCACGCACTACGGGCCGGACGCGTCGATCTGCGATCTCGGCTGCGGCGCCGGCCCGGTCATTTCGCAGCTGCTGGGCCGAGGCTACAACACCGTCGGTCTCGATTATTCGGCCGACATGCTGCGAAACGCCGCCAACCGCATCGCCGCCGCCGCGCCCGGCCGCCGGCCGCTTGCCCGCAGCGACATTCAGGTGTTGCCCTTGCGGGACCAGAGCGTCGATTGCGCGGTGTGCCTCGGCGTCATCAGCTACGTCGAGCACTACGAGACCATCATCAGGGAAATCCGGCGCATCCTGAAGCCCGGTGGCACCGCGATCATCACCTATCGCAACGAGAAGAACCTCATGGTGAGCGACCCCGTTGGCCCCTTGCGGTACGTTGCCAAAAAGGCGCTGACGTCGCTTGGACTAGCCGCCCGCAGGTTCCGCATCGGGCACTACATGAGCTTTAAGGAAGTCCGTGGCGCACTTGAGAAGAATGGCCTGACGGTCGAGACCTTCACCGGGATCGGGTTCGGTCCCCTGCGGTTCAACAATCGGCCGCTGCTGAGCGAGAAGACCTCGCTCAAAATTCACCGCGCCGTGACGCGCTGGATGGAGGCATCGGGCACCGAGCTGCCGTTCCGCGTCGGGGCCGATGTCCACATATTTGTCGTGCGCAAGTCGGCCGGTGGCACTGCCGCGGCGAATTGAGCAACGTACGCCGAGCCGGTCATCAGGCGGCGGGCCGTGCGGATCATGTAGGTCCGGTCGATCATGACGCCGTCGCCCGTCGGGTGCCATTCCTGCCGCGCCCCGATGACGCCGCTGGCATGGCCGATCTTGAGGGACAGGGGTGAGCGTTCGGCCGCGTGACCGACGACGCGGTTGACCACCGAACCCGGCACCACCGCGGCAGCAATGGTCGCCATCGCTCCGGTCACGGCGTAGGAATTGTGGAAATTCTGGCTCGAGACGATGCGTCCGAGCATGTCGACTTCGCTCGCTACGAAGCGCAAACCGTTTGCCAGCGCGTAGTCGTGCGGAGGCGAAACGATCGAAATCTTCGGAACCGCCGGCGTGACCCGCCGGGCGTCCTCGGGGGTATCGGCCAGACCGCACAAGCACCGCCGCCTGCGCGCGGAGCCACTCGGCGTTCACCAGGATGTCGTCGCGCTGCTCCGCGCTCAACTGCGCGAGCGCATGGTCGAGGCCCAGATCCGCCGCCGATACGAACACATAGACCGTTCCCGAATCGACGATGCTGGCGCCGATCTCGGCCCCGGATTTCAGGCAGAGCGTGTCAACGGCGCGACCCGTCGGTAACAGTCCGCGACCGATGGTGCTGGCCGGGTCGATGAAGGCCAGTTCTATCGGTATGCCGTTCATGGCCATGCCGGCTGTTTTCACGCTGGCGGCCCAGTGGTGGAACTCCGTCGCGTCCATGAAACGGGCGTCAACCCGCGTGCCGGACTGCGGATTGTGCAGGCGCACCGTGTCGGTCAGGCCCTTGCTCAAACCTTCCTCGACGGCGTAGACCGCGACCGCCGAAACCAGGTTGCCGCAGTTGGAGCCGTACTTGACGCGGGCGCTGCCGGGCGTGATGACGCCGAACGTGCATTCCACATCGGCGTCCGGGCGCTCGGACGGCCAAACGCTGACCACCTTGTTGAGCAGCATGTCATTGCCGCCGAGGCCGTCTGCCTGACGCAGAGTCTCGCCGGCGATCAACGTCCAGGAACATCTGGTCGCGGGCCGCGGGGTCGCTGGGGACGTCTTCCGGTCGAAAGAAGAACCCGCGCGTGGTGCCGCCGCGCATCACGACGCACGGCACCGTGTGACGAAGGAAATCATGAACGGTCATTTGAGTACCCGCTGGGCTGTCGCGCCGGCCGGCTGGTGTCCGTCCGCGGATTTGCGTGTGAACAAGCGCGCCACGATCTTGCGTGGCGTCTGCAGCCAGTAGAGGAGACCCGGCCGGAGGTCGTCCCAGCTGAATTCCGCAACGACCAGTGGCTTGCCGAAGAAGCCCCTGACCCACCCGGTGAGGGAGAGCTCGCCTTTCAGCATCAGGCGGCTCGCCGCCCAGATATCGTCCCGCAGATGAATCCAGAGGACGGGAACCTTGCCGCCGAGCACCGGCGCCACGGTGCCGGGGTTGAGGCAGTCCTGGTAGGCGATCCATGGAAAATCCACGCCGGCGCCGATGGCCAGCATGCTCGACCGCACGGCCCGGGTGTTGATTTCGATGAGCTTGGGTTTGCCGTCACGCGGGTCGCGTTTGAACTCGGCACACCCGATGCCGCGATAGTCGAGCGACCGGAACAGTCTCATCGCAAGGGCAAAGACTTCAGGGTCCTCGACCGACTCCGTCATGCTGACGTAGCCGTAGCCCGGCGGAAACTGCCGTATCTTCTTCCGCACGCAACCGGCCAGCACCTCGCCGTCGTGACCGACGTAGCCGAGGAACGTGATCAGGTTTTCGTCCGGTCCCGGCACGATCTCCTGAACCATGATGGTGCTGTTCAGCGAGATCAGCGCGCCGCACTGTTCGATCAGTTGCTGCGGCTCGGTGATCTCCAGAGCCTTGACGCGGCCGAAGACCGACGTGACCGCCGGCCGTTTCCAGTCGGGCGAATAGAGCGGTTTGACGATGACCGGGTAGGAGAGGCGCGCCGCGATGCCGGGAAGCTCCGATGCCTCGGTCGGAAAGTGCGTTTGCGGAACCGGAATGCCCGACCGGCCGGCAAGCTCGATCAGCTCCCGTTTGTTCTGGGTCCGGGCGATACGGGTGGCATTCGGTGAGGAAAGGCGGAAGTGCTCCTTGAGCGCCTCCTCGTGGTCGGCGATGAACTGGGCGGCGCCGTCGGAGGCGGGGTAGAGAACCGGGCGGGTGCCACAGCCGTCGGCGAAACTCGTCAGCGACGCCACCAGGCCGGATGGGTCGTCGTAGAGGTTGGGGCAGCGTACATGCGTCGCATAGCGAGATGTTAGGTCCGTGAGGGACCGGTCCGGGTGAAACCGGAAGACCTGGACGCCGCGGCGGCCGAGACTGCGGGTCAGCGCCAGCGCCGCCTCATTGATCGACCATTTGCCGGTCGGCTCGCCGAGATTGCCGCTGAGTACGACAGCCGGAATATTCGCCACGTTAGGTCGCATTGCCTGCTCACCGTTGTGCCGGCCGTCCGCTCACCGGCTGGTCTCGTCCTCCTCCCGTCCCACCTTCAAAGGCCCCGATCCGACTTCAGCGCAGGCGCTCGCGTCCGGCAACGTCAACTACGATTTATCGTTAAGTTGAATGAACCGCGGCGGGAACGCGCCCCTCAAACTCCGCCGGCTGTTCGCGCTGATACCTCACGTAGAGTTGCCACAGCCTGACGCTGGTGACCGTCTTCGCCGTGAGCGCGCCGATCACTGCGCCGCGCACCCCAAGCCAGGGAACAAAGAGGCCGACGGTTGCCACCGCAACGCATGCTCCCATGAGCCGCGCCGACATCACCGGGCGGGTCTTCTCCATCGCCCGGAGGCCGGACCGCAGTGGCATCGCGAAGAAGTTGACCGCGTAGTAGAGCGCCCACCAGCGCACCAGGTCGCCATAAGGCCTGAACTCATCGCCGAACAGGAGGTGCAGCCAGAACGTCGGCGCCGCCGCCAGCACGATGCATACCGCTATCGTTGCCAGTCCGCCGATAACGGCGACATCGCGGAGGTAACGGTTCATGGCTGCCATTCCGGCCTTGTGGAGATGGCGCGCCGCACTCGCCGGCACGACGTTCATGAGACTGAGGAAAAGGATGTTGGTCATCGCCGCAATGTTTTGCGTAGCCCTCAGCGCGCCGACCGCCGTGGTGCCCAGAAGCGTGCCTGTCGCGAACATGAAGATATATTCGCTCGCCCACTCGATTGGCTCGGACACCACCATCCATTTCGAGGCGTGGTAGTGGCGTGCGGCGATCGCGCGCATCACCCCGGCGCGGTAGTCGATCTTGCCGAGAAACTTCAGGCTGATAAGGGCGGGCAATGCCGCTGCGCCCGCGACGATCCACAACGCCACAGCCGGGTTGACCACGCCGGGAACAAGCACGAACAGACAGACGAGCGTCGCGATCTGGCTTCCGTACCGCACCACATCGACGGTCAATGCGCCTGCGGGTCGGCCGCGCGTGAAGAAATACCGGCGGAAGAACTCCTGCCAGACAGTGGCGAACGTGGCGAGCCCGAGCGGCAGCGCCAGTTGCTCGAGATTCCACGATGGCATCAGCCAGCCGCTGAGTGCGGCGCTGGCGAACACCACGACTGCACCGAAGACGGCCACCGCGAGGTTCTGGACGATCACCGCACCCCAATAGCCCGGCGCTTCCTTGTCGGACTGCTTGGGACCGACGCTCATCATCGAGCCGACGATGAGCGGCTGGTGAATGCTGGCAATGAAAAGCAGGACCGCCCAGGCGAGAGAATACGCCCCGAAGCCAGCGACGCCGAGGAAACGGGCGAGCAGGATTCCGGTGAGGACGTTGGATCCGCTCACCACTCCCTGGTCGACGATCGCGAGGTTGAGATGACCGTACCGCCTCGCCAGGCGGGCCACCGGCATGATCAGGGCCACTTCCGCCACGGCGATTTTATCCGGTCACAAGGAAGCGGTCGGCGATGCGTGACCGCACAGCGTTCGGCAGCATGTAGAACATCCAACGCGCAGCGGGCCGCCAGACCTGATGGACGATCAGCGCATGCAGCCGCCCTATCGCCGACAAAGGCAACGCCAGATCGGCAACCTCGACGCTGCCGTTGGCCCATTCGCGCTTGCTGCGCGAGTCTGGTGCCAGCATGTCGTAGCGTCGTATGCCGGTTTCGACGCAGGTGCGTATGATCGCCTCGGTCAACACGTTGCCTGGCCCGAATTTGGCGAATTCGGGCGCGAAGGTGCCGAGGTAGAAGTAATAGGTGTCGCGGCAGACGAAGCCGACTTCTATTGCCGCCGTCCTGCCGTCGACGGTGAGGCGGGATACCACCACCCTTGAATGACCGGGGGACGTTGCCTCGTCGGTTTGTCCGGCGCCCTCGCGCGCGGCCGCGATCAGCAGTTCGACGGTGCGCGGGTCAACGAATGCCTGGCTGAGCCGGCCGGTTTGGCAAAGCCAGCCCCGCTTGAGCCGGATCGCCTGCGTCATCCACTCGGCCGCCTCATCGGGATCGCTCGCCTGAGCGAATTCGCACGTCCCTATCTCGGCCAGCTGACGCTTCCGCTTTGCCTGTTGCCGGCGCACGCGGCTCTTCAGCGTTGCCATGAACGCGTCCGCCCCGCCGCCGTCCAGCGCTGCATAGGGCGCCGTTTCCGTCCCGAGCCGGACAGGGCGGCGGCTGGTCGCCCGCAGCGCGCTGTCTTCGCGAACCCGGGCCAGCAACAACAGGTCGACCCCGCACTCGGCCCGCAGCGCCTCGCACGCCGCATCGACGACGCGGCCGACATCCGCCGTCGGATCGATCAGCACATTGTCGTACTGCCCAACCGGCGCCCCCGCGATGCGCGCCGTCGTGACGAGCCGGCCGCGCTCGATCCAGACCGGCAGCAGCCCGACAACGGCCTCGCCGCGCTGCACCAGCACGATGCGGAGCTGGTTGCGGCCACGGGAAAAGACCGGCGACCACGCGGAGATGAAATTTTCGGTCTGGAAGACCGCCGAACCGCGCGTCACCGAGGCGAGTCGCAGCCAGCTGTCGCCGGGCCCGCCGATGTCGGTCGGATGGACCGCGATTCGGGCTGTGATCAGGTCCGGGGTATCCGGCCTCGCGACGCTTACAGCCGAGCGAACTGTCGCTGCCAACGTCATACGGTGTGGCCTTCTTTGCGCCGCGTGGAATCCCCGTTTTCCCTAGGCCGTCGACAGCGTCTTTGGAAGCGAAGGCAGCGTTATTTCTAGTTAAATACTTAACGGCGCGTTGGGATAACATTAACTATACGAAGCGACAACTTGGCGGCCGGCGCAGCCTTCCAGGTTTGGTCGCGGCACGCCTGAACGCGCCCCCGCAAGCGGCGCTACCCGAAACGCACACGAAAGTTTGCGGGAAGTCGCGCTTTCGCTTGCCAAGGCGGGCGGAATTTGATCCATTCGGCGTCGGGTTTAACCGATCGTTAATGACCGCTGGTCGATCAATAACGTTCGGTTTGGGGGACAAGGCGGGACAGAGGGCGCGCGGGGTGATTTTCCCGAGTAATCCGGACGTAACAGCTGCGTCAGCGCGGAGCGGGCGTTTGCAGCCCAAGGCGAGCGTGCCGGCGTGAGGGGCGGCGTCGCCCTTCGACTCATCGCTGTGGCCGCCGCTGCCGGCCTTCTTGCCTCATGCGCGGTCGCACCGACCGCCGTCATCCAGAACACCAAGGAACATTTTGCCGCGGCCAAATACGGCCCGGCGAGCCCGCGCGTCGCCGCCGATGCCAAGGTGCCGAAGGGCGGAGGCCATTACGTGGTCGGCGAGCCCTATCGGGTCGCGGGAAAGACCTACATCCCGGCCGACAATCCCCGCTACGCCGAGGTCGGTCTGGCGTCGTGGTACGGGTCCGCCTTCCACGGGCGGCTTACGGCCAACGGTGAGGTATACGACGTCAATGGTCTGACGGCCGCGCATCCCACACTGCCGCTGCCGAGCTACGTGCGCGTCACCAATCTCGAGAACGGCCGGTCGATGATGGTGCGCGTAAACGACCGGGGACCTTTTGCGAACGACCGCATCCTCGACGTCTCCGAGAAGGTGGCCGACATGCTCGGTTTCCGGGAGGAGGGGACCGCGCGGGTGCAGGTGCAGTACGTCGGGCCGGCTCAGATGGACGGGCTCGACACCAAGAAACTCCTGGCGTCGTACAGTGCGCCGGCGTTCGGCGTCCCCACAACGCAGGTCGCGATGCAAGCGCCGGGGCCGGCGCCGTACGTGATCGCCTCCGCGCCGACGCCGCGGCGCCTGCCTGACGACGCCTTTGCGCCGACGCCTGCGGCTGCTGGCCCGGTGGTGCTCGCGCCGGCCTACGCGCCTCTACCGAACGCGGCGCCCGATGACCCGTTGGCTCCGTTGATCTTAAGGGCCGGTCTCTCCTACGCCGAGGCCGAGCCGATGTCCGCCGCGCATCAGGCCGCGGCCGATCTCGCCCGCTCGGATCTGAGCACGGCGCTGAACCAGGCTGCGGCGAAGAAGTACACCGAATTTGGCGGACCGCCGGCGATCGTCCAGGCCGGATCTTTCACCGACCGGACGAACGCCGAGCGCATTGCGACCGCGCTCGACCGCTTCGGCCAGACCGAAGTCAGCACGCGCGATTTCGCCGGGCGCACGCTCAATGTCGTCCGCGTCACAGTGACCGGGTCGACGCCTGCGGCGGTCATCGCTGCCGCAGCCGACATGGGCGTCGACGGCGCCTTCGTCATCGGCCAATAGGCATTACGGTCGCATCCCGCCCGGCGCGATTGATTTGCGCGGCCGTCCCTTGCTATGCAGGGGGCGGGGGAAGATTACGGGAATCGTGGCACATGCCAAAGTCGGATACCCGACGACGTCCCGGCCCCCGGTCGATCTTCTCCGGAACGATTTGGGCGAGGGCCCTCTTGCTTGTCGCGTTTATCGCGGGCGCCTTGCCGGCTGCGGCAGCGGATAAATTCGAGACCAAGGCCAAGCACGCCATCCTCATGGATGCCGAGACTGGAACGGTTCTTTTCCAGAAGGCAGCCGACGAGCCGACGCCGCCGGCGAGCATGGCCAAGCTGATGACCACTCTGGTGGTATTTGAGGCGCTCAAGAGCGGCCAGCTCACCCTCGACACCGAGTTCATGGTGAGCGAGAACGCCTGGCGCACGGGCGGTGCCACCTCAGGCGGCTCGACGATGTTCGCCAAGCTCGGGTCGTCGATCAAGGTGTCCGACCTCCTGCGCGGAATCATCGTGCAGTCCGGCAACGATGCCTGCATCGTCGTGGCCGAGGGTATGGCCGGCACCGAGTCGACCTTCGCCAACCTGATGAACGCGGAGGCGCGCAAGCTCCAGCTGGAGGATTCCCACTTCACCAATGCCACGGGCTTGCCCGACCCCGGCCAGCATGTGACCGTCCGGGATCTCGCGACGATCGCCCGTCACATCGTCTACGATTTCCCCCAGTATTACGAAATTTACAGCGAGACCGAATTCACCTGGAACAAGATCCGCCAGGAAAACCGTAACCCGCTGCTGGACGCGACCATCGGCGCCGACGGCCTGAAGACCGGCTACACCGAGGAGTTGGGTTACGGCCTCGTTGGCTCGGCGGTGCGCGACGGCCAGAGGCTGATCCTCGTCATGAATGGCCTCGCCAGCGAGAAGGAGCGCGCCGAGGAAGTCTCGCAAGCTGATGGATTGGGGCTTCAACGCCTTTGAGCGCGTCAATCTGTTCAAGGACGGCCAGGTGGTGGCCGACGCGAACGTATTCGGCGGCGACCGCGCCACCGTTCCGCTCGTCGGCAAGGGACCGGTCGATCTCTTCCTGCCGCGCGGCTCGCGCGATCTGATCAAGGGGCGCGTCGTCTATCAGGGCCCGGTCCCCGCTCCCATCGAGGAGGGGCAGGCGGTGGGCTCGCTTGAGATCAGCCTCAACGGTGACGTTCTGCAGCAGACCCCGCTCTACGCAGCCGACGATGTCGGCATCGGCACGCTGCCGCAGCGCGCCATGGATGGACTTCAGGAGTTGCTGCTCGGCTGGTGGTGAACCGCCGCGCGCTCCTGTATCAAGGCCACCATGGCCGGCAAGTTCATAACCTTCGAGGGCGGGGAGGGGGCCGGTAAGTCCACCCAGATCAGGCGCCTCGCCGAACGGCTGACCGCATCCGGCCACACGGTCGTCGTCACCCGTGAGCCCGGCGGCACGGCGACGGCCGAGTCGATCCGGCGTCTGGTCCTCTCCGGCCTGATCAAGGAACTCGGTGCGGAGGACGAAGCAATCCTCTTCGCTGCCGCCCGCGCCGACCACGTCGAGCGGGTCATCCGTCCCGCACTCGCCGCAGGCCGCTGGGTGTTGTGCGACCGCTTTGCCGATTCCACCCACGCCTATCAGGGCGCGGCCGGCGGTGCGGACGAGGCGCTTCTCGACGCCCTTGATCGCGTCGCCGTCGGCCGCACCTGGCCGGACCTCACACTGATTCTCGATCTGCCGGCGGCGGCCGGCCTCGCCCGCATCGCTGCGCGGCAAACGGGTGGCGCGCCAGATCGTTTCGAACGCGACGAGGCCGACGTCCATGAGCGGCGCCGTCAGGCCTTCCTCGATATCGCCCGCCGCCATGCCGGAGCGTTGCCTCGTCATCAACGCGGCCGATAGCGAGGAGACGGTGGCCGAAGCGGTGTGGCAGGCGGTCAAGGCACGCCTCCTCAACGAGGCGGCCTAGCGATCATGGCCGCCGATGCTGCCGAGGTGATGCGGTTCGACCGGCTCGAAGGCTGGCCGGCGCCCGAGGAGCAGGCGCAATGGTTCGGCGACGTCGCCGCTGAGCAGGCGTTGCTTGAGGCTTATCGCGGGGGCCGCATGCACCACGCCTGGATGCTCGGCGGACCGAAGGGCATCGGCAAGGCGACGCTCGCGTTCCGCCTTGCCCGTTTTGTGCTCGCCCATCCCGACCCCGGCACGGCGGAGGTGGCGGCCGCGCACGACCTTGCTGTTCCCATCGGTCATCCAGCGTTCCGAAAGGTGGCGGTCCGCTCCCATCCCAACCTCCTCGTGATGGAGCGGCCCTATGACGAACAGAACAAGCGGTTCCGCAGCGAACTGACCGTTCCCGAGATCCGGCGCACCGTGTTGTTCTTCGGCTCGACCGCAGGCGAGGCCGGCTGGCGCATCGCCATCGTCGATCCGGCCGACGACATGAACGCCAGTGCCGCCAACGCTCTTCTCAAGGTGCTTGAGGAGCCGCCGGCCCGCGCGCTGTTCCTGATCGTCAGCCACGCGCCCGGGAGGGCGTTGGCGACCATCCGCTCCCGTTGCCGTCGTCTTGATCTCGCACCGCTGCCGCCAGCGGCGATCGCGAGGGCGCTGCGCGCTGGCCGAGCCGGCGACGATGCCGATATCGAGCTTGCCGCCGCACTCGCCGAGGGAAGTCTGCGGCGCGCCGTCGTCCTGCTCCACGGAGGCGGCATCGATCTCTATCGCCGCCTCACCGGATTGCTGACGCGCCTGCCGGACATCGATATCGATGCCACCCACGCATTCGCAGATAGCGTGTCGCGCCGGGGCGACGAGGACGCCTGGGCCGGCTTCAACGACCTGGTTGCCGGCTGGCTGAACCGCCGGGTGCGCGGCGACCCCGAGCCCGATTCGGCCGCCACGCTGGCACCCGTCGTGGCCGCAACGCCGCTTGAAAGGTGGGCCGAGGTATGGGAAAACCTGCGCCGCTCGTCGGCATTGGCCGACGCCCTCAACCTTGACCGCAAGCGAACCGTCCTGTCGATCCTGATGTCGCTCGCCCGCGCAACTCGAATGTGACGTGCTTCGCCTGCCCGACGTCCGCCGGGCAACCGTCCAAGCGCGCAGAAACTCAGGCGAGACGGCGATGACAGCGTCGAAATTCTACATCACCACCGCGATTTCCTACCCCAACGGGCCACCGCACGTCGGCCACGCCTACGAGGCGCTGGCGACCGACGCTATGGCACGATTCATGCGCCTTGACGGCTATGACGTCTATTTCCTGACCGGGACTGACGAGCATGGCATCAAGATGAAACAGACGGCGGCGCGCGAGGGGCTGGAGCCACGCGCGCTCGCTGACCGAAACGCGCCATTGTTCCAGAAAATGGTCGCCGCCCTCGGCTGCTCCAACGACGACTTCATCCGCACCACCGAGCAGCGCCACCATCGCGCCTCGCAGGAGATCTGGCGGCGGATGGCAGCAGCGGGCGACATCTACAGCGACAAGTACGCCGGCTGGTACTCCGTCCGTGACGAGGCCTACTACGCCGAATCCGAAACCGAAGTGAAAGACGGCGTGCGCATCGGCCCGCAGGGGACGCCGGTCGAGTGGGTGGAGGAAGAGAGCTACTTCTTCCGCTTGTCCGCCTATCAGGACCGGCTCCTCGCCCACTACGCGGCGCATCCCGAATTCATCGGCCCGGAGGAGCGGCGCAACGAGGTCGTGAGCTTCGTCAAGGGTGGGCTCAAGGACCTGTCGATTTCGCGTACGACGTTCGACTGGGGCATCCGCGTGCCCGACGACGAGAAGCACCTCATGTACGTGTGGGTCGATGCGCTCACCAACTACATTACCGGCGTCGGCTTCCCGGACCCAGACGCGCCACTGTGGCACTACTGGCCGGCCGACCTCCACGTCATTGGCAAGGACATTGTCCGCTTCCACGCCGTCTACTGGCCGGCATTCCTCATGTCGGCCAGGATCGCCGTGCCCAAACGCGTCTTCGCTCACGGCTTCCTTTTCAACCGCGGCGAGAAGATGTCGAAATCGGTCGGCAACGTGGTGGACCCGTTCGATCTCGTCAGTGCCTATGGCCGGGATCAGGTCCGCTACTTCTTCCTGCGCGAAGTCCCCTTTGGTCAGGACGGCAATTACAGCCACGAGGCGATCGTTGCCCGCATCAATGCCGACCTCGCCAACGATCTCGGCAACCTGGCGCAGCGCTCGCTGTCGATGATCGCGCGTAACTGTGGTGGCGTGCTGCCGGAGGAGGGGAAGCCGACCGACGACGACCTCCGCATGATGCACGCGGCGGACGCCCTGCTTGCCACCTCTCGCGCCGCGATGAAGGAGCAGCAGATCCACCAGGTGCTGAACGCGGTCTGGGCGGTGGTGGCGGAGGCGAACCGTTACTTCGCCGCCGCGGCGCCGTGGGCGCTGCGCAAGTCCGACCCCAAACGGATGGGAACGGTGCTTTACGTCACCGCTGAGGTGCTGCGCCAGATAGCGATCCTTGTTCAGCCGGTGATGCCGGAATTTGCCGGGAAGCTGCTTGACCTCCTTGCGGTCGACCCGGCGCACCGCACCTTCGCCGACCTCGGCAAGGATGGCTGCCTGAAATCCGGAACGTCGCTGCCGGCGCCGATACCGATCTTCCCGCGCCACGTGGAGGACGACGGGGTCGGCGCCAAGGCCGGGGCCTGATCCTCCGTGCTCGTCGACAGTCACTGCCATCTCGACTTCGAGGATTTCGACGGCGATCGTGATGCGGTTATCGAGCGTGCGCGCGCGGCTGGTGTCGGCACGCTGGTGACGATTTCGACCCGTGTGGCGAAGTTCGCCCGAGTAAAGGCCATCGCCGATCGATACGAGCGGGTTTTTTGCTCCGTTGGTACCCATCCGCACAATGCGGCGGACGAGCCCGATGTGACCACCGCTGATCTGGTGCGCATCGCAGCTGATCCGAAGGTCGTCGCCATCGGCGAAGCCGGCCTCGACTACCACTACGACAACGCTCCGCGCGAGGCGCAGCACCAAAGCTTCCGCCGCCACATCGCCGCCGCGCGGGAAACCGGCCTGCCACTCATCATCCACGCCCGGGACGCCGACGACGACATCGCCGCCATCCTCGAAGAAGAGACGGAGGAGGGCGCCTTCCCCTTCGTGCTCCACTGCTTCTCGTCCGGCCGCGACCTTGCCCGCCGCGGCCTTGCCCTTGGCGGCTACATCTCCTTCTCCGGAATCCTGACGTTCAAGCGCTCTGAGGAAGTGCGCGCAGTCTCCGCACAGGCCCCGCAGGAGCGTCTGTTGGTCGAAACGGACGCCCCGTACCTGGCTCCGGTTCCATACCGCGGCCGCCGCAACGAACCGTCCTACGTGGTTGAAACCGCTAAGGTTTTGGCCCGCTCCAGGGGAATTGACGATGCCGCCCTGGCGGCCGCGACCACCGCCAATTTCTTCAGGCTTTTCAACAAGGTGCCGCCGCCGTGAGCGTCCGCTTCCGCGTCACTATTCTCGGCTGCGGTGCCTCTGGCGGTGTCCCGCGAATCGGTAACGATTGGGGTGCGTGCGATGCGACCGAGCCGAGGAACCGGCGCATGCGCACGTCGGTCCTGATCGAGCGATTCGAAAACGGCGCGCGTCCCACCCGCGTCCTCGTCGACACCGGCCCCGATCTGCGTGCCCAGATGCTCACCGCCAACGTCGACTTCATCGATGCCGTCATCTACACCCACGCCCACGCCGACCATACCCACGGCATCGACGACCTGCGCGCCTTCTGGCACATGACGGAGCGCCTCGTTGACGTTTACGCTGACGAGACGACGATCGCGCATCTCGACCGCGCCTTCGGCTACTGCTTCGCACAGCCCACCGGCAGCCTGTATTCGCCGATTCTGAAACATCACCTGATCGCGCCTGGAACGCCGCTGACGATCCGGGGCAGCGGCGGCCCAATGACCGCCACGCCGTTTCGGCAGGTCCACGGTGACACCGAGAGCCTCGGCCTGCGCGTGGGCGGCATGGCGTACTCATGCGACGTCAGCGACCTGCCGCACGATTCCATCCCCCAGCTGACCGGCCTCGATGTCTGGATCGTCGATGCGTTACGCCACCGGCCGCACCCGAGCCACTTCAGCGTCGCGCAGGCCACCGCGTGGATCAATCGTATGAGGCCACGTCGGGCTGTTCTGACGCACCTTCACGCCGACCTCGATTACGCCACGCTGAAGCGTGACTTGCCGCCGCCGATCGAGCCTGCTTACGACGGCATGGTCATCGAGTTTGGCCAATGACTGCACGGTCCAATTTGGTGGGCTTGGCCGTTTGGGTCGCTCAATAGGTTCCATAATATATCTTATGCGACTTATCAGTATGGCGTTCAGAACGGCCAATGAACTGCGAGACGCGCTATGAACCCCTCACGCGACATCTCCCGCCTGATCGAGATAATGGCTGCGCTGCGCGACAAAGCTACGGGTTGTCCGTGGGACGTGGAGCAGACGTTCGCCACCATTGCGCCTTACACGATTGAGGAAGCGTACGAGGTGGCTGAGGCGATCGCGGCCGGCGACATGGGGGCGTTGCGGGACGAGCTGGGCGACCTCTTGCTTCAGGTTGTCTACCACGCACGCATGGCGGAAGAGATCGATGCGTTCGCATTTCCGGACGTGGTCGAGGCGATCACCACGAAGCTCATCCGCCGTCACCCGCATGTTTTCGGTGACGCCGACGCGCGCGCCGCCGGTGCCGCCAAGGGCTTCTGGGAAAAGGCCAAGGCGGCGGAGCGCCGCGATAAGGGCGAGGCCGCGCGTACGAGCGTGCTCGACGGCGTTGCCACGCCCCTTCCCGCCCTTATGCGCGCCGTGAAGCTGCAGGAGAAGGCATCTACCGTGGGCTTTGACTGGAACGACCCGAAAGCAGTGCTGGCGAAGCTGCGCGAGGAGATTGCCGAGATCGAGGTCGAGTTGGACGAGGGCGCCCCGGCCGACCGGCTGGAGGACGAGGTGGGCGACCTGCTGTTCGCCGCGGCCAACCTCGCCCGCCATCTGAAGGTCGACGCCGATCAGGCGCTCCGTCGCACAAATCTGAAGTTTGTGCGCCGTTTCGCGGCCATTGAGAAGGCCCTGGCGGCTGCCGGCCGAACTCCAGCCGAGGCGAGCCTCGACGAAATGGAAGCGCTCTGGCAGGCCGCGAAAGGCAAGGAGTAGCCCGTCAGGTGACCACGCTCGCCGTGGGGAAGGTGCGGCGAAGACGCGCCTCTCGATTGGCGGGTACCCGGACCCGGACGGTGGTAGCACCGTCTGGCCCGTGTGCCCGCTCGAGCACCTCGCCTATCTCGTAGAGCAGGTGCAGGTCTGCGAGCCCCGCCCCCGATAGCTCAACGGTGTAGGTCCGCCGTTCGCCGCCGATACGCTCTTCGATAATTTCAAGCAGTGTCGGGCAGCCCCTCGCCGGTCAGCGCCGAGACGGCCACCACCGCCGGCGCCAAACGCGCGCCGTTCGTCCGCGCCGCGATCGCACGCGGCGGTCGCTGGTCGCCGGCGAGAAGATCGATCTTGTTCCATACCTCGATAATCCGCTCCGGCGCCTGCGCGTCGATGCCGAGCTCGGTCAGTACGGCGGCGACGTCCCGCGCCTGCGCTTCGCTGTCGGGATGTGCAACATCGCGGACGTGAAGAATGATGTCGGCCTCGGCCACTTCCTCCAGCGTGGCGCGGAAGGCCGCAACCAGCGATGTCGGCAGGTCGGCGACGAAGCCGACCGTGTCGGAAAGGATGGCAATGCCGCCGTGCGGCAGTTCAACCCGCCGCAGCGTGGGATCGAGCGTGGCGAACAGGCGGTCGTCAGCGAACGCATGCGCCTTGGTCAGCGCGTTGAACAGCGTCGATTTGCCGGCGTTGGTATAGCCGACCAAAGCCACCAGGGCTGTGCTGCCCTGTTTGCGGGTTTGCCGCTGGAGGCGGCGACGTGTGGCGACCGCTTTCAACTCGCGCTCGATGCGCGCGACCCGCGCTTCGATCATGCGCCGGTCTGCCTCGATCTGCGTCTCGCCCGGCCCGCCGAGGAAGCCGAACCCGCCGCGCTGGCGCTCCAGGTGCGTCCAGCTCCGCACGAGGCGGCTCTTCTGGTAGTTGAGGTGGGCTAGCTCCACTTGGAGGCGCCCCTCCGCCGTTTGCGCCCGCTCGCCGAAAATCTCGAGGATGAGCCCGGTCCGGTCGATGACTTTCGCCTTCCACGCCCGTTCCAGGTTGCGCTGCTGGACGGGAGCCAGTGTACCGTCGACGATAACGAGACCGACATGCTCGTCCGCGACGCGGGCCGCGACTTCGTCCACCTTGCCGGTGCCGAAGAGCGTCGCCGGCCGGCGCTCGGCGAACGGGACCGCAATCCCGTCGACGACGTCAAGGTCGATCGCGCGGGCAAGACCCACCGCCTCCTCGAGTCGGGCCGCGCGGCCCCGGCCGTCAGCACGACCACGCATGACAGGCACGAGCACCAACGCCCGTTCCGCCGGCGGCGGGCTCGCCCCGGCGCCGTCAGCCTGCCCCCGGTCCCGGGAGGGTTCGCTCAATCCGATTCCCGGCCCGCCAAGGCCTCCTCGTTCGGCTCGAACAGCTGGACCGGTGCTCCCGGCATCACCGTCGAAATCGCGTGCTTGTAGACCAGCTGCGAATGCCCGTCGCGGCGGAGCAGGACGCAGAAGTTGTCAAACCACGTGACGATGCCTTGCAGTTTGACGCCATTGACCAAAAAGATCGTCAGCGGCGTCTTGTTCTTGCGGACATAGTTGAGAAACGTGTCCTGGAGGTTTTGTGCGCGGTCAGCCATGTTTTTCACTTTCGTGTTTTCGCGGTCTTCGCGGCTGTTGGTTCGCGTTCTTGGGTCTGGACCAATTACCATGCCAGTTTGCCGGGACTTGCCGCCCGCGTCACCTGCCAATTTTCGTCCGCTGCGGGTTTTTTGCCACGCCGATCGGCGAGGAAAAGACTGGCGACAGCTCAGCATGCATGTAAAACGCGTCTCGCAGCGCGCGGGCAATCGGTCCCGGCGTACCGTCGCCAATGGGTTTGCCGTCGATTTGCACGACCGGCGTAACGATCGCGGTCGCCGACGTGATAAATGCCTCACGCGCCTGCAGCGCCTCGCCCACCGTGAACGCTCGTTCCTCAACCTTGGGCCCCTCGCCCGCGGTCATCTCCATCAGCACACCCCGGGTGATGCCACGAAGAATTCCACGATCGGCGTGCCGCGTCGTCACCACCCCGTCGGCGGTGACGATCCATGCGTTGCTGGACGTGCCCTCGGTGACAAAGCCCTGCTTGTCTACGAACCATGCTTCGTATGCACCGCTTTCCCTCGCCTGCTGTTTGGCCAGTACGTTGGGCAGCAATGAAACCGACTTGATGTCGACGCGCTCCCAGCGATTGTCGGGCACGGTGATGACCGAAACTCCCTCCTCCGCCCGCTTGCGTCGTGGACCGCCGGCGATCGGGCGAGCAGTGACAACGACGCTGGGAAGGACCGAATTTGCCGGAAAGGCATGGTCGCGCGGGGCCACGCCCCGAGTGACCTGGATATATGCGAGGCCGTCAACGATGCGGTTGCGGCGCACCACCTCGCGGGCGACCACCTCCCAAAGCAGCGGACGTCATTGGCGCACGTATGGAGAGCTCGGCGAGCGACCGATCGAGGCGCGCGAGGTGCCGGCGCTCGTCGATCAGACGGCCATTGCGAATTTCGCAGACCTCGTAGACTCCGTCGCCGAACTGGTAGCCGCGGTCTTCCACGTGCACCCCGGCCTCGCCATGGGTCAAATAGCGGCCGTTGACGTACACAATCCGTGACATTGGTCAGACCCCTCAGGAGCGCCAATAAGTCGGGTTGATGGCAGCAAAGAACACGATCACCTCCAGCCGGCCAAGGATCATGGTGGCTATCATGACCAGTTTTGACCAGTCGTCGAGCGCACCGTATCGCGGCCACCCCGTGGCCATCGGCCACTCGGGCGAATAGAGCGGGCCGATATTGGAAAATGCAGACACCGTGGCAACGAACGCGGCGTCAAAACTCGGCAGAGCGAACGACATCAGTAGCGCAGCCACCATGATCACCACCAGCGAAAGGCCAAGATTTGCCCAAATCGCCTTCATGCGAGTGAGGTCGTACGGCTGGCTCCCGAAGCGGGTGCGCCGAACGCTGTGCGGGAAGATTATGCGCTTCAGCTCGTGCGACGACTGCACCACCATTGCACCGATCCGATAGAACTTCAGTCCCCCGGCCGTGGACAGCGATGCTGCACCGGCGAGCGCGAGCACAATCACAAGTGGATCGGGCAAGGCCGCCAACCCTGCCGGACGCAGCTCAAAGCCTGTTGTGCTGACGATCGATATGGCGCTGAACAGCCCCTCGCCAACGGCGGTCCCGAAGCCTTCAGAAGCGGCAAACTTGCCTGCATAAAGCAGTCCCACCGCCAGCGCCACGGCGAACACCCAGTATGTTTCGCGGTGTTCGGCAAATAGAGCCCAGCGCCGATCGAACAGCACACGTTGCCAGGTGATGCCGGTCGCCCCGATCAGCATGAACACCGGCACCACGACATCGGCGAAACGGCTGCCATACGTGGCGATCGTGCCGTCGATAGGCATGAAGCCGCCAGTCGAGACCGTCGAGAACGCCACGCAAATTGCATCGAACGTCGGCAGCCCGGCAAGAAACAGCAAAACGATGCATGCGCCCGTTGCCGTCGCGTAGATGGCCATGATCGTGCGCATGACATCGCGCACCCGTCCCGGCCCACCCTCGCCAAAGCCCCCGATCAACGCCAGTCCTCGAGCGGATAATCCGCCAAGCTCCGCCGGGGCAAGGACGAGCACGAAGGTAATCAGCGTCGCCAGACCACCCAGCCATTGAAGCTCGGCCCGCCAGAAGATCACCGCGGAGCCAATGTCTCCAATGGCCTCGAACACGGTCGCGCCGGTGGTGGTAAACCCCGATGTCGCCTCGAACAGCGCACCGGCGTAATCGATCCCGCTTGACAGCATGATCGGTACTGCCGCGATGATTGGCACCACCGTCCAAACAGCGACGATGAGAACGAAGCGGTCGGCCCTGCCGATCGCACGGCGGCGGCCCTGGAGAGCGAAAAAGATCGCACCGGAAAGGAAGCCGATGAGACCTGCCACCACAAGAAAGTTCTGGGCAACTCCCTCCTCGCCCACCGCCGCGATCGCGGCCGGTATCAGTAGCGCGAACGCCAGCGCGCCAAGCGCCTGCGACAGGATCTGGAGAATACCGATCATGCGCCGCGAACGTCGATCAGAAGAACTCGAGGCTGACGCGGAACATTTGCTCGACCTGCCGCACGCGCTCCGCGGTCGCGAAGATGATGACCCGGTCCTTGGCAGCAATCTGGGTGTTGCCATCGGGCATGATGACTTTGCCGTCATGATAAACGGCGCCGATGCGGACATCGTCCGGCAGATCGAGTTCACGCAGCGGCTTGCCAACCAACGGTGACGTCTCGAGCGCTTCGGCTTCGATGACCTCGGCCAGCCCGTCGCCGATCGAGTGAACGCCGCGAATGCGGCCACGGCGCACGTGTTGAAGGATCTTCGACACCGTTACCGTGCGCGGATTGACCGTGGCATCGATCCCGAGCATGTCGGTGAAAGCCGGATAGGCCCGGTTGTTGATCAGCGCCATGTTGCTGCGGCAGCCGAGCCGTTTTGCCATGACGCAGGCAATGATGTTGACCTCGTCCTCGTTGCTGAGCGCCACCATCGTATCGGCGTCCTGCACATCCGCCTCGGTGAGGATTTCCTGGTCGAGGGCGCTGCCGTTGAGAACAACCGTGCGCTTCAACTGGTCCGCAATCGCGATCGCTCGGTCGCGGTTCGACTCGATGATCTTGACCTTGGCCGCGGCGCCGCGCGCCTCGAGTTGGCTGGCGACGAACAAGCCGATGTTGCCACCGCCGGCAATGACCACGCGATTGGCAACCTGCTCTTCATGGCCGAAAATGGAAAGGACCCGTTTAATCTGGTCGCTCTGCGCAACAACCCACACCTGGTCGCCGACCAGCATCGAGTCCGACGAGCGGGGCACGAACATCTTGCCGTCACGCGCGATGCCGACGACGACCGCCTGCAGGTCCGGAAACAACTCCGTCAGTTGCGACAGCGGTGTGTCAACAACCGGGCAGTTCTCAGCGCAGATGATCCCGACCACCACCACCTCGCCGTTGGCGAAGCGCACGGTGTCGAAAGCGCCCGGCAACGCTAATCGACGCAGGACCATCTCGCCGACCTCGACCTCGGGCGAAATGATCACATCGATCGGCAGGTGCGTTGACGCGAACAGGTCGCTCCAGTGCGGCTGCAGATAGCTCTGGGCACGGATGCGGGCGATCTTCGTCGGGACGTTGAAGAGCGAGTGCGCGACCTGGCACGCGACCATGTTCACCTCGTCATACAGCGTGACGGCGATGAGCATGTCGGCCTGCTCGATGCCGGCCTGGGCCAGGGCGTCCGGATGGGCGCCGTGGCCGACGAAGCCGCGTACGTCAAGCGTGTCGCGGATCGCCTGCACCAATTGCGGCGCCATATCGATGACCGAGACGTCGTTGTCTTCAGCAGCAAGTCGCTCGGCAATGCCGTAGCCGACCTGGCCGGCGCCGCAGATCACCACCCGCATGAGAGCCCCTATTCCCCGGCCAGCCTAACCGACGCCAAGCGACTTCAACTTGCGGTGCAGGGCCGAACGCTCCATGCCGACGAACTCGGCCGTTCGCGACACGTTGCCGCCGAAGCGGTTGACCTGAGCTGTCAGATACTCGCGTTCGAAGATTTCGCGGGCATCGCGCAGCGGCAACGACATCAGATGCTCCCCCCCTGCCCTGCCCGGCGTCGTCGGCAACATCTCGCCGATCTCCGCCGGTAGCAAGTCGGCAGTAATGACGTCGTTGGCGTCGCCCCGCGCCAGGATCATCAGCCGTTCGACGTTGTTGCGCAACTGGCGAATGTTGCCCGGCCAGTCGTGAGCCTGCAGCACAGCCATGGCGTCGTCACCGATGGCACGCGGCGGCAGGCCGGTCGCCCGCGATATCTGCTCGACGAAGTGGTTGATGAGGAGAGGAATATCCTCCCGTCGTTCGGCCAGGGCCGGCACCCTGATCGGGACCACGGCCAACCGGTGAAACAGATCCTCGCGAAACGTGTTGTCGGCCATCTCGCGTTCGAGGTCGCGGCCGGTCGATGAGATGATGCGCACGTCGACGCTGACGCGGTTCGAACCGCCGACGCGCTGGAAGGTCTGGTCCACGAGAACGCGCAGGATCTTGTTTTGCGTCTCGCGCGGCATGTCGCCGACCTCGTCGAGGTACAGGGTGCCGCCGTGGGCCTCTTCGAGCGCCCCGACTTTGCGCCCGGCGCCGTTGGACGGTTCGGTGCCGAACAGTTCGTGTTCCATGCTGTCTGGCGTGATCGTGGCCGAGTTGACCACCACGAAGGGCCCCTTGGCGCGACCGGACATCTCGTGGACCGCGCGCGCCACCAACTCCTTGCCCACACCCGAGGCCCCAGAAATCAATATTCGGCTGTTCGTTGGCGCGACCTTTTCGATCAGCGATCTCAGGTGATTCATCACCGGCGACCGTCCGAGAAGCTGGTTGGCGTCGCCGGCGCGCTCGCGCAGCACCTTGATCTCGCGCCTCAGCTTGGAGGCTTCCAGCGCCCGCTCGGCGACCAGCACCAGCCGGTCTGACTTGAACGGCTTCTCGATGTAGTCGTAGGCACCGCGCTTGATCGCGGAGACCGCCGTCTCGATGTTGCCGTGGCCGGAGATCATGATCACCGGCATGTCGGGGTGATCGGCCTTGATCAGGTCGAGCAGGGACAGCCCGTCGATGCGGCTCCCCTGCAACCAGATATCGAGGAACACCAGCGACGGGCGGCGTGCAGCAATCTGCTGCATTGCCTCATCAGCGTCGCCGGCCGTTCGCGTGCCGTGGCCCTCGTCGCCGAGTATTCCGGACACGATCTCCCGGATGTCGGCTTCGTCATCAACGATCAGTATGTCCGACCCCATCGCCCGTCTCTCTCGTTCCTCAACCCACAGGTTGCGTTTGCTTGTCCGCTGGCACCGGCGTCGCCTCGGTCTCAAGTCGCGGCAACACGATACGGATGAGTGCGCCGTGTCCGCCGGTTGCCACCCCCGGCGCGTCGAGGAGTTCGAGACGCCCCCCGTGCTCCTCGACGATCTTTGTGACAATCGCGAGGCCGAGTCCCGTGCCTTTCTCGCGGGTCGTCATATACGGCTCCAGCAACCGGTGGCGGTTCTGCTTCGGGAAGCCGATGCCGTTGTCCGCGACGTCGACGACTACCGACCCATCGTCGGTCCGTGCGGAAACGGTCACGCGGCCCTGGCCTGGCTCCTCCGCCGGCAGGGCAGCGATCGCCTCCGTCGCGTTCTTGACCACGTTGGTTAGCGCCTGAGCCATCAGCCGCGCGTCAAAACGTGCCGACGAGCGGTTCCGCCGGCAGCTCGACATCGAACGCGATTTCGGGCTGGCTGACGCTGATCAGGAACACCGCCTCGCGGATCGACTCCGACAGGTTCCCGGCTGTTATCGCCGGCTTGGGCATGCGCGCGAACGACGAGAACTCGTCAACCATGCGGCCGATGTCGCCGACCTGGCGGATGATCGTGTCGGTGCACTGGTCGAAAACCTCGTGATCCTCGGTGATCGTCTTGCCGAACTTGCGCTTCAGCCGCTCGGCGGAAAGCTGGATCGGCGTCAGCGGGTTCTTGATCTCGTGGGCGATGCGCCGCGCCACGTCGGCCCAGGCGGAGGAGCGCTGTGCCGACACCAGATCGGTGATGTCGTCGAGAGTGATGACGTAGCCGTGCGAACGCCCTGCACTACCTTCGGTCGTTACGCGGATGTTGATGGTGCGTTCGCGGCCACCGCGCGGAACCACGATCTGCGCCCGATGTTCGAGCCTTCCTTCGCGGACTGCCGCCGCCACCACCGGTTCGAGTTGCGGCAGCATGTCGCCGACCGGCGCGCCGATCGCCTTGCGTTCGCCGGCCCCGAACAGGTTGAGCGCTGCCCGGTTCACTATCGTGATGCGCCCGTCGGCATCGATGCCAACGATGCCGGCAGTTGCCCCTGCGAGCACGGCCTCGGTGAAGCGACGTCGTATATCGATTTGTTCGCTCGCCGCCAGCAATTCGTCGCGCTGGGCGCGCAGTTGGCCCGTCATGGTGTTGAACGTGACGCCGAGTGCGCCGACGTCACCGTCGGAATTGCGCGGTTTGACGCGGACGTCCAGGTTGCCGTGCGAGACGGCTTTCGCTGCGTCTATCAGGCGGCGGATCGGGGTGACGAGTGAATTGGCAAAGCCAAGCCCAAGCCAGATTGCGGACAGGAGGACGACCACCGTGATCCCAAGGAACAGGATGCCGAAGGCTATCTGCATGCCGAAGCGCGTCGCCTCCAAAGTGCGGTATTGGGCGACGTTCTGACTGGTCATGGTCAGATACTGATTGACCTGGGGGTCAATGGCACGTGCCGCATAAAGATAGAGGTCGTCGAATCCCGGCAGCGCGGTGATCCCGCCAATCATGTTGATGCCGCTGCCCGGCGTGACGATCACGACATCGCTGGGGCGCGTCTTGGCCTGAGCCAGCGCCTCGGGCAGTGGCGGCGGCACGTCGCTCCGGTTGGCGCCCGCCGCTTCGGCGACGGGGACGCCGTCTCCGTTGACCACGAAGATTTCCGGCAGGTTCCGATCGTGGGCGAGGTCGGTGAACAGTGTGGCAAACTGATCGGGCGCGTCGCCCAGCATCGTGGGTGCCAACACCAACCGTGCCTTGACCGCGTTTTCATCGATGCGCAGTTGTGTCGCCTGCTGCTCAGCGTAGGCTTGCGCGATGGACAACGAATTATCGACGATCGCGCGCGTCCGGGTCGAAAACCAGTTGTCCAGTCCCCGATCAAGACTGACGCTGGCTGCCAGCGCCAGAAGCACCGCAGGCGCTGCGGCCACAAAGCTGAACATCACGACGATGCGCACATGCAGCCCTGCCGCGGCCTGGCCACGCCAGCGGGCCAAGAGGAGCGAGACCAGCTCCCACGCGACAACCAGGATGAGAAACGCCACAAGCCCGCCATTGACGGACATGGCAATGAAAACAATGTTGGGCGTCGGCTCGATCGCCGTCAGGCCCATCAGGACGAAGAAGGTCGTCGCGGCACAGGCCAGCGCCAGCAATACGGCGACGAAACCCATCGCCCGAACCAGCCGGGAAAACTCAAACCGCCTTGCGATCTGTTCCTCGGGCGCCGGCGGGGCAAGAGGCACGGAATCCACCGTCATGGCTGTCTTGTCACCCGCCTTGCGCCCCCCAACTCCGGTCTAGTGCAGGCTGGGACCTAATTGCAACGATATTGTGATCAAAAAACAACAGACGGAAATGGGCGCGATGGATTTCAGCGAGATCCGCGGAGGATCTGAATGTCCAGCTCTCTGATTTTCTTGCGCAAGGTGTTGCGGTTGACGCCAAGCAGTTCCGCCGCCTTGATCTGATTTCCCCGGGTCGAGGCCAGTGCCGCGCTGATCAGCGGGCTCTCAATCTCCCGCAGAATCCGGTGGTAAAGCCCTGGTGGGGGCAGCAATTCACCGTAGCCCTGGAAGTAGGTGTGCAGGTGCCGCTCAACCGAACTCGAGAGCGTCTCCTCGCCGCCATCGTCTCCGGACGAGATGCTCACCTGCGGCTGCTCGAGCTCGCCTTCGATGATCGATTCACCAATCGTTTCCTGTGGATAAAGGGCTGCCAGCCGGCGCACCAGGTTTTCCAGCTCGCGCACGTTGCCCGGCCAGCGGTACCGCTTTAACCGTTCCAGCGCCGCCGCCTCGATCCGCTTCGCGGGCAGGCCCTCTTTTTCGACCATGGTGACGAAGTGCCGGGCAAGGTCCGGAATGTCCTCGCTGCGCTCGCGCAGCGGCGGCAACCGGATCGGCACAACGTTCAGACGAAAGAACAGGTCCTCGCGAAACAATCCCTGGTGGATCAGGACGCGCAAGTCCTTGTTGGTTGCCGCGATGATGCGCACATCGGTCTTGATCGGCGTGCGGCCGCCCACGGTAGTGTATTCGCCCTGCTGCAGCACACGCAGGAGGCGGGTTTGCGCCTCCATCGGCATATCGCCGATCTCATCGAGGAAGAGGGTGCCGCGTTCGGCCTGCTCGAAGCGGCCTGCGCTGCGGGCGCTGGCGCCGGTGAAGGCGCCTTTCTCGTGGCCGAATAGTTCGGCCTCGATCAGGTCGCGCGGGATCGCCGCCATGTTGATGGCGACGAACGTTCCGTTGCGGCGCTTGCCGTAGTCGTGCAGCGCCCGCGCTACCAGTTCCTTACCCGTTCCTGACTCGCCCGCAATCATTACCGTCAGATCGGTCTGCATCAGCCTGGCGAGCACGCGGTAGATGTCCTGCATCGCCGGCGAGCGCCCGACCAGCGGAATGCTGTCGCCGATGTCATTGGCGGGGCTCTCTACTCGCCGACCCTTGGGCTCGGAAAGCGCCCGCCCCACGATCCCGATCAGCTCCTTCAGATCGAAAGGCTTGGGCAAGTATTCGTATGCGCCCTTCTCCGAAGCCCTGATCGCAGTCATGAACGTGTTCTGGGCGCTCATCACCACGATCGGCAAATCGGGCCGCGCCCGCTTGATGCGCGGCAGCAGGTCGAACACGTTCTCGTCGGGCATGACGACATCTGTGATGACGAGATCGCCATCGCCCTGGCTGACCCAGCGCCACAGGGTTGCCGCGTTGGACGTCAGGCGCACCGTGTAGCCGGCGCGCGAGAGCGCCTGATTGAGCACGGTGCGGATGGCCGCATCGTCGTCCGCGACAAGAATGTGACCGGTCGGCATGCTCACTCGCCCTCGCTGACGACGGTTTGGTCCGACACAGCCGGCATAAGGACGCGGAAGACCGTCCGTCGCGGCTGCGATTCACACTCGATCACCCCTCCATGATCGCGGATGATCTTGGCCACCAGCGCCAGCCCCAGCCCGCTGCCGTTGGCCTTGGTGGTAACGAACGGATCGAACAGGTGGGGGATCAGCTCCTCCGGCACACCGGGCCCGTTGTCGCGCACGCAGAATTCGAGCGGCAGTGTCACCTTGCTCGATGAGCCCGGCACCGAGATCCGGAACCCCGGCTTGAACGCCGTGGTCAGAACGATCTCGCCGTCCGGCGCTTCTCCAATCGCTTCCGCGGCGTTCTTGACCAGGTTGAGGAAAACCTGGACGAGCTGGTCGCGGTTGGCCAGGACCGGCGGCAAAGACGGGTCATATTCGTCGCTGATGCGGATGGCGCTGGCGAATCCCGATCCGGCGAGACGGCGGACGTGATCCAGCACGACATGAATGTTGACCGGCTCGCGGGCGATCGGCCGCTCGTCCGAGAACACTTCCATCCGGTCGACCAGCTTCACAATCCGGTCGGCCTCGTCGCAGATCAGGCGCGTCAGCGCGCGGTCATCGCCCTCGACCGACGCCTCAAGCAATTGAGCGGCGCCCCGTATGCCCGAAAGCGGATTCTTGATCTCGTGGGCGAGCATAGCGGCCAGGCCCGTCACGCTGCGCGCCGCGCCACGATGCATAAGCTGGCGGTCGATCTTGTCCGCCATGCTGCGCTCCTGCAGCACCAGCACGACTCCGCCAGCGTCGTCGGGGCTGGGCGTCGCATAAATGTCGACCACACGCTCGCCACCGTTGCGCGGCGTACCGATATCCACCCGATACTCGCTGACTGCTGCGCCACGGTCGCGCACCTGGTCGATGAGGGAAAGCAGCGGGCTGCCGAACGGCACGAAATAGGCGAGCGGATGCCGCCGCAGCGTATTCGTGGAGGCTTGGAAGAACGTCTCCGCGGCGCTGTTGGCCTCCACGATGCGGCCGTCGTCCTTGATCAGGAGCACCGGATGCGGCAGCGCATCGAGCAACGCGCCGGTCCTGCGATCGTCGGGGGCAAAGGCAACACGGGCGCTCACGCCGCCCTCCGTGCGCGGGAATCGGCGAGCGCCTTGCCCACGAGGCCAACGACCATCTTCGGCCGCGTCTCCGTCATGATCGCGTGCCGTATCGAGGCCGGCGGTGGTGATGGCGACCGGTCCAGGTACCAGCCGAGATGCTTGCGCGCGGCCTTGACACCCACCGGTGGACCGTAGTGCTCGACGATCTCCTCGTAGTGGCCGGCGATCAGCGCGAACAGATCCGTACCCGCCGGCGGCGTCGGCACCTCGCCGCTTGCAGCGTAGCGAGCCAGGTGGCCGGGAAGCCACGGGCGGCCGTATGCACCGCGCCCGATCATGACCCCGTCGGCCCCGGACAACGACAACATCCGGTCCAAGTCATCGAACCTCACAAAATCGCCGTTGGCGATCACCGGAACGTGCACCGCCTCCTTGACCGAGCGGATCGCCGCCCAGTCGGCGGCGCCGGTGTAGAATTGGCATCGGGTGCGCCCGTGGACGGTAATCATGCAAACACCCGCAGCCTCGGCCCGGCGCGCCAGCTCCGGCGCGTTGATGCTCCGATCGTCCCAGCCGAGCCGCATCTTCAGCGTCACCGGCAGCGCGGTCGCGCCAACCGTCGCCTCGATCAGCGTCAGAGCATGATCAAGGTCGCGCATGAGGGCCGAGCCCGAATAGCCGTTGGTAACTTTGCGGGCCGGGCAGCCCATGTTGATGTCGATTATGTCGGCGCCCGCATCGGCCGCGATCCGCGCCCCCTCGGCCATCCACCGCGCCTCGCGTCCCGCGAGTTGCACGACGTGGTGACCGCCGCCCGCCCGCTCCATACGCAACCGCGTCGCGGTCTCGCCTCCGGCCAGCGCCTCGCAGGCGACCATCTCGGAGACCACCATGCCGGCACCGAATGAGGCGGCAAGCGACCGGAACGGCCGGTCGGTAACCCCCGACATCGGGGCCAGAAACACCCGGTTCGGAAGAACGACATGGCCGATGGTGAGGGGTTCAGCGAGTTTGGCGGCGAGGGAGGTCATGCATATGAATTAGGCACTTCCAATGGTGCCTATACATTAGTCAAAAAAGTCAGGGGGGCAAGCTGAATCGGCTGGTGATTGCTTGCCGTGTGATAGAGTTGGTGCGGGAAGTACGTCAACCGCGGAGGCCACACGCGCGATGCCGACCTCGTCCGACACCGCTGTCCTCATTGTAGCTGCAGGCAGGGGCGCTCGTGCCGGCTCCGCCATCCCCAAGCAATACCAGCCGGTCGGCGGCAAGCCGGTCCTGCGTCGCGCCATCGAAAAAATGCTTAGCCACGCGGCCGTGGACCGCATCCGCGTGGTCATCGGCAAGGACGACGAGGCACTTTACGATGTCGTGGCACCCCGCGAGCGGAAGCTTGGACCGCCGATCGTCGGCGGTGACACCCGGCAGGATTCGGTGCGCCGCGGACTCGATGGGCTAGCATCTAACGAACCGGCCCGTGTCCTCATCCACGACGCCGCCCGACCATTCGTCTCGACGGACCTGATCGGCCGGGTGAGGGGCGCGCTGGACGCCGCCACGGCGGTGGTCCCTGCCCTTCCGGTTGCCAGCACGCTCAAGGAGGTCGGGAGCGACGGCCTGGTCAAAACGACCGTCGCACGCGACCACCTGCAAGCGGCTGAAACACCGCAGGGCTTCGCCTTCGCCGCGATCCGTGATGCCCATCATAAGGCAGCCGCCGCGGGGCTCGCCTTCACCGACGATGCCGCCGTCGCCGAATGGGCGGGGATCGCGGTTCACGTCGTTCCCGGCGATCCAGGCAACGTCAAGCTCACCACCGCTGCCGAGATCGCGGCGGCCGACCACCGCCTGCTTGCCGAGGAAGCCTTGCGTCTTGGCGACGTGAGGGTCGGGATCGGGTACGACATCCACAGCCTCGGGCCCGGTCACGAAGTGAATCTCGGCGGTGTCGCCATCCCGTTCAGCCGTGGCCTCGTCGGCCACTCCGACGCCGACGTGGTCCTGCACGCACTGACCGACGCCGTGCTGGGAGCCATCGCCGAAGGCGACATCGGCGCGCACTTTCCGCCGACCGATGACGAATGGCATGGCACCTCGTCCGATCGCTTCCTCGCTGACGCGGTTCGCCGCGTTGCCGCCCGCGGCGGCGTCATCGCCAACCTCGACGTAACCCTGGTCGCCCAGGGACCACGGATCACCTCCTATCGTGACGAGATGCGCGCCAGCATCGCGAGAATTTGCGGCATCACGCCCGACCGCGTCGGTGTCAAGGCAACCACCAACGAAGGGCTGGGCTATATTGGCCGTGGCCAGGGCATGGCCGCTTATGCCACGGCGACGGTCCGCCTCCCTTTCGCGACGGCGACGTGACCGAGCTTTCCCCGTTGGTTTCGCTCGCCGCCCGCCTCATTGCCGATTGCACGGGGCGCGGCCTAAGGATCGCCACCGCCGAGTCGTGCACCGGCGGACTGATCGTCGCGGTCTTGACCGAGGTATCTGGATCGTCGGCCGTGGTCGATTGCGGCTTCGTCACCTATTCCAATGCCGCCAAGACCAAGATGCTCGGCGTGCCGGCCGGCCTTATCGACAGCCATGGGGCCGTCAGTGAGGCAGTGGCCAGGGCCATGGCGGAAGGTGCCATCGCGCATTCCGTGGCCGATCTCGGGGTCGCCGTCACCGGCGTGGCCGGCCCAACCGGCGGCACCGCCGAAAAGCCGGTCGGTCTTGTCCATTTCGCTGCGATCCGGCGCGGTGAGCCTCCCCGCCACGCCAGGCACCAGTTCACCGACACCGGTCGGGCGGCGATCCGCCTCGCTGCCACCCGCGAAGCCCTGGCGATGCTGCAGGCACTCCTTTGAGCGATTAAGCGAACGCTTCGCGCAGCGCCTGCTTGCTTTGTAGCATTCTCGCCGCTGGACAGACGGTCAGTTTGGCTCTCACAATCGAGCCAAATAAGAATCTGGAGGATCGCCATGCTTGGGCTGATGCAGGACTGGCCCCTGCTTTGCCAAAACATCCTCGACCACGCAGCGACTTCGGCCCCTGATCGCGCCGTGGTCACACGCTCGATCGAAGGTCCGATCCATCGCATTGGCTATCGCGAGCTCCGGCGTCGCGCGCTCCGCCTTGCCAAGCGCCTCGATGCGCAGGGCATTGTCCTCGGCGACCGTTGCGCCACGCTCGCCTGGAACACTTGGCGGCATCTGGAGATCTGGTACGGCACGGGTGGTATCGGGGCTGTCTGCCACACGGTCAATCCGCGCCTTTTCCCCGAGCACGTCGCCTGGATCATCAACGACGCCGAGGATCGCGTTCTTTTCGTCGACCTCACATTCGTGCCGCTGGTCGAGAAGCTGGCGCCGGAACTGAAAACGATCGAGCAGGTGATCGTCATGACCGACGGTGCGCACATGCCGGAGACCTCGCTCGCCAATGCCGTCGCGTACGAGGATTGGCTCGCCGAGGCCGACGACGACTTCGCCTGGAAGACCTTCGACGAAAATACCGCTGCCGGCATGTGCTACACCTCGGGCACGACGGGCGACCCCAAGGGCGTGGTCTACTCGCACCGGTCGAATGTCCTCCACGCCATGATCGCCATCATGCCGAGCATGATGGGCATCTCCACCAACGACGTCGTCCTGCCGGTGGTGCCGATGTTCCACGCCAATTGTTGGGGCCTTGCCCACAGCGTGCCGATGGCCGGAGCGAAGCTGGTGCTGCCGGGGGCAAGGATGGATGGCGCCTCTCTGTACGACCTGATCGAATCGGAAAAGGTAACGTTCGCCGCCGCCGTTCCGACCATCTGGATGATGCTCCTTCAGCATCTCGAGATCACCGGAGCCAGGCTTTCCAGCCTCACCCGGGTCGTCATCGGCGGTTCGGCGGCGCCTCGGGTCATGAGCCAGAAGTTCCGCGACAACTACGGCGTCGAAGTCCTCCATGCATGGGGCATGGCCGAGATGAGCCCGCTCGGCACCATCTGCACGATGAAGCCGGAGGTCGCAGGCCTGGAAGACGAGGCCTGGCTGGATGTCAAGGTCAAGCAGGGTCACGCGCCGTTCGGGGTCGAGATGAAGATCACCGACGAAGAGGGCAAGCCGGTGGCCTGGGACGGCAAGACCTTCGGCAAGCTCAAAGTGCGCGGCCCGGCCATCGCGCGCGCCTACTACAAGGCGGGTCGTGATGCCGTCGACGAGGAAGGTTTCTTCGATACCGGCGACATCGCCACCATCGACCGTCACGGCTACATGCAGATCACCGATCGGGCAAAGGACCTGATCAAGTCGGGCGGCGAGTGGATTTCATCGATCGAGATCGAGAACCTCGCCGTCGCTCATCCGGATGTCGCCGAAGCGGCCGTCATCGGCGTTCAGCATCCCAAATGGACCGAGCGGCCGTTGCTGATCGTGGTACCAAAATCCGGCAAGACCGTCGACAGCGCGGCCCTCCTCGGTTTCATGTCCGGCAAGATCGCCAAGTGGTGGCTGCCCGACGAGATCGTGGTGGTGCACGAGATGCCGCACACTGCGACTGGCAAGGTCCTGAAGACCGCCCTCCGCCTGCAATTTGCCGATCACCACCTGCCCACCGTGTGAATTGGCGACGAGCAGTCCGGGGTGCCCACGGGGAGCACCCCGGCAGAATCCACGCCTGCCTTAGTACTGATTGCCACCGCTGCCGTTCCCGGAACCACCGCTGTCCGAGGCGGGATAAGCTGGAGTCGACCGGGGCTTTTTCACCGTCTTCGCCGCGACCGGTGCAGGCGCAGCGGTCACAGATCCCGACGTTGAGATGTAGCCGGCCGAAGCGTAACCGAGCGTCCCGTTGTAGCTCACGTGATACCAACTGCCGGACGCACCATCGACGGACACCTGTGCGCCGCTGGGCATCACCGCGATCCGCGCGCAGCTCACGTCGGCACAGGAACGCAAGTTCAAGACGGCCGTACCGGTGACAATGCCCGACGACCCCGCGTACCCGGCGTGCGGCGCTGCCATCATGGCAGCAATTCCAAGCACCATTGCACCAAACATCTGAAGTGTCTCCTTGTTGGATGCCCCTCCAGTCGCGGAAAACAGGCGATCCCGGCGCGCTATTCGCGCACGTGTCCGTGAAGGAGACTTGATGGCGGCTGGCAGCTACGCGGACGCCTTGCGTCCGTAGACCTTGTCGGCCCGGGCTTCGAAGGCTTCGATGAAATCGTGGAATGAGCGCTCGATCACAGGACCCGCGAGGGCCGCCGTCAGGCGCGAGCGCAGTTCATAGTCGACGGTGAAATGCACGACCGACTGCCCGTTGCCAAGCGGCTCAAATCGCCATTGGCTTTCGAAGCGCCGGAACGGGCCGTCGAGATATGTGACATCGATGGTGAGCGCTTCGCGGTCAAGTACGTCGCGCGTGGTGAAGGTCTCACGCACCGGCCCGTAGGCGACCGTCATCTCGGCGACGATGACCTCCTTGCCGTCTTCCTCGCCCCGACGGGTCACAACCAGCCTGTCGCACAGCGGCACAAACTCCGGGTAGGCCTCGCAGTCCGCGACAAGGTCAAACATTGTCTGAGCCGCATGGGAAACGCGGCGCTCGCTGGCGTGTTTAGGCATGACGCCCTGCTCAGGCCCCGGTCCTTGCCGCCCGAGCCGCCTTAAGCCGGGCGAAGTCTTCACCGGCGTGGTGCGAGGAACGGGTGAGCGGGCTTGCCGAGACCATGTGAAAGCCCTTGGCGTAGGCGATGGTCTCGTACGTCTTGAACTCCTCCGGCGGCACGTAGCGCACGACCGCATGATGCTTCCGCGTCGGTTGGAGGTACTGGCCAATAGTGAGGAAGTCGACGCCTGCCGCGCGGAGGTCGTCCATCACCTGCAGCACCTCGTTCCGCTCCTCGCCGAGGCCGACCATGATCCCCGATTTGGTGAACATGAGCGGATCGATTTCCTTCACCCGCTGCAAGAGCCGCAGCGACGCGAAGTAGCGCGCGCCGGGACGAACCGTCAGGTAGTGTGACGGCACCGTCTCAAGGTTGTGGTTGAAGACATCCGGCCGAGCCGCGACCACCGCCTCGACCGCGCCTTCCTTGCGGAGAAAGTCTGGGGTCAGCACCTCGATAGTGGCGACGCTCCGCAGCCGGATCGCCTCGATGACGCGGGCGAAATGAGCGGAGCCACCGTCGGCGAGGTCGTCGCGGTCGACCGACGTTACCACTACGTGGGTGAGGCCGAGCCTGGCAGTGGCGTCCGCCACCCGTTCCGGTTCGTCGGTGTCCAGCGGGCCGGGCAGGCCGGTGCGGACATTGCAGAAAGCACACGCGCGGGTGCACGTGTCGCCCATGATCATGAACGTCGCGTGGTGTCTGGACCAGCACTCGCCAATGTTGGGACAGCCGGCCTCTTCGCATACGGTGACGAGGCCGTGTTTACGTACGATGTCCGCCGTTTCGCGATAGACCGGTGAGCCCGGCGCCCGCACGCGAATCCATTCCGGCTTGCGGACCATCGGCGTGTCCGGCCGGTGTGCCTTTTCCGGATGGCGGGGCCTGCTGGCCGAAACGGTGTCCAGGATCGTGGTCATGACAAATCTGCCGCCCCTAAATGTAGGTGGCGATACGCGTATATCCAAAATAGGACACACCGCCGACAAGCGCCTGCGCAAAAACGCATATCGGCGATGCGCGCCGAGCTCAGGCGGTTCTTCCGCGGATCGCGCGCCACAGCCAGATGAGGATGATCGCGCCGATGGCGCCAGCGATAAGCTGCCCCAGCCACCCCGACGGAGGGATGACGTGGAAAGCCGCCAATATCGCGTTAAGCACCAGCGCCCCCGCGATTCCGAGCAGGATGTTCGCGATGACACCCATCCGGCTTTCCATCACCTTCTCGGCGATCCATCCGGCAAGACCGCCGATGATGATCGCACCCAACCAGCCGATGCCCTGCATGAAGCCCCTCCGATCGTTTCACGTGATAATGCGGGCGATGATCAGAACGACGATCGCCCCAATGATGGCGATGACGACCTGTTCAAGGAAGGGGTTGCCCATCTTGAGGTCGATTTTCAGTTGCTGCGCCAGGAAGCCGCCTACCACCGAGCCGATCAGGCCGGCGATAAGCATGCCGAGCAGGGTGCCCGGCCCGCCGACAACGAGGCTCGCCACCGCCCCGGCAACCAGTCCGATGATGATCCAAGCGACGAATGACCTGGCCTGCTCGTTCATGGCGCGCCTCCCTACTCCATGATGGCCGGCCGCAAATGAGCGGCCGGAATCGGACCTCGGCACCAAGTCTAGCCCCAAATCGCCCGCTGTCCCAAGACAGTTGGCCTCAGGCGACGGCGGGCTCTACCCGGCGGATCCTCGCCCCAAGGGTCCGGGCCAGCGCTCCGATGCCGAACAGAAGGATAATTGCACCCAGCGCCCAGCCAACCCATGGGATGAGCCAGACCAACGCTACGACGATCGCCCCGATAACGAGCAGCAGGAATGTGCGCACGGGACCGAGCCGGCCGCGGTCGCGCACGAAGATGCCGCTGGCGATGCCGGTTGCGGCCACTGCGTGGCCAAACACGGTAAGGATCGGCAGGAGCAGCAGGATGGCGATACCGGCGCTGATCCCCACAACCGTCGCCATCACGACCGCGGCGATCACCGGTATGAGCACCACCGTGACCAGCCCGATCAGAAGGCTGGAGCCCGGCCTCAGGCGCACGTGATCGGTGGCCGTGGCGAGCACACGCCCGCCGAAGATCATCAGAATGATGCCGGTGACGATGGTTCCTGTCGCCACCAAGGCGGCGAAGATCGCCGCCCGAGACCACGGCGACAGTGGCCACCATTGCGGCGGCGCGATGCGGCTCACTTTACCCGTTATGACCGCACCAGGGTCGATCTGCGGCTCGCTCACCGAACGGATGATGAGATCGCCGCCGATCCGAGCGGGCGCGCCGATCACGACCTTGCTGCCGTCGATCTCCACCGAACCGTTGGCGCGCGCATTGAACGTCACAAGGGCCCCGCCGACCTTGACCGGCCCGGCAATGTGTCCGCCGATCCTGAGGTTGGCTGCCCCACCCTGGAAGCTGCCGGCGATATCGGAGCCCGGCCCGATGGTCATCACCGCCGCGCCAGCGCGCAAGTCTCCGCCGACGACGGCGTTGATGGTGAGCACCGCGCCGGCAGCGCTGAGGTCCTTCCCCACTTGTCCTCTGACATCGACCGCCGCACCGGCCACGAATTCGTTACGCCCGGCGTTCGAGTCGACGTTCACCATCGCGCCGGCGGCCCGAACGTCACCGCTCACTTCTCCGGTCACCGTGACGTTGGCGCCCGCGGCGCGCACGTCCGCCGCCTTGCCGCTGACGCTGACGGTGGCGCCGGCGACCTTCACCCGTTCGCCATTGGCAGCGACGTCGACCACCGTGTCGGCCTTCTGAACGGTGGCAGACTGGGCAACGGCTGCCGGCACTGGCAGGCTCGCCAGGCCGACGAGTACAAGCACGAATCGGGTACGGCCGGAAACCGTCGGTGAAACGGGTGTGGTCGGCATGGGAACCTCCTCGAACGGGGGGAAAACCCGGGCTATACGTGGATCACTCGCCCGTACGCTGCCAGCACGCTCTCGTGCATCATCTCAGACAGCGTCGGGTGCGGGAAGACGCTTTGGATAAGCTCCTCCTCGGTTGTCTCAAGATTCATGGCGATGACGAAGCCCTGGATGAGCTCAGTCACTTCGGCACCGACCATGTGGGCGCCGAGCAGCTGACCGGTCTTTTTGTCGAAGATTGTCTTGACCAGGCCATCCGGCTCACCCAGGGCGATCGCCTTGCCATTGCCGATGAACGGGAATTTGCCGACGCGGATGTCATAGCCGGCGGCCCTCGCCTTTGCCTCGGTGAGGCCCACCGATGCTACCTGCGGGTTGCAGTAGGTGCATCCAGGGATCTTCAGCTTGTCGAGGGGGTGCGGCTTGCCGCCGGCGATCGCTTCCACGCAGACGACGCCCTCGTGCTCCGCCTTGTGGGCGAGCATAGGCGGCCCCGCCACGTCACCGATGGCGTAAATACCTGCGACGTTGGTTCGACCGAAAACATCGACGGCGATCGTCCCCTTCTCGACCTTCACCCCGATCTCTTCAAGGCCAAGATTCTCCGTGTTGCCGACCACGCCCACGGCCGAGATGACGCGCTCGGCCGTGATCTCCTCGGGCTTGTCATCCTTCAATTCGACAGTCGCTGTCACGGAGCCTTTCGCCTTGGTGAGCTTGGCCACCTTGGCGCCAGTGTGTATCCGGATTCCCTGTTTCTCCAGTCGCTTGCGAGCGTGGGCGGCAATCTCTTGGTCCTCCACCGGCAGAATCTGCGGCAGGATCTCGACCACCGTGACTTCGGCGCCCATGGTGCGGAAGAAGGATGCGAACTCGATGCCGATGGCGCCTGAGCCGACCACCAGCAGTGACTTTGGCATCGTCTCCGGTACCATCGCCTCGAAATACGTCCACACCAGCTTCTGATCGGGCTCGAGGCCGGGCAGCTCTCGCGGTCGTGCGCCGGTGGCAATGATGATGTGTCTGGCCGAATAGTCGCCCCGGCCCAGCGCCCCCTTGGGTGGATTGTCCGCCGCCTTGACGGCGATCCTCCCGGGCTGGGTGATCGTCGCGGAGCCCCAGATGACGTCGACCTTGTGCTTCTTGAGCAGAAAGCCGACGCCGTTCGAAAGCTGTTGGGCCACCGCGCGCGAACGCTTGACCACCGCCGCGGTATCGTAGGCAACGCCTTTCGCCGAGAGCCCGAAATCCTGGGCGTGCTCCATGTAGTGAAAGATCTCCGCCGAACGCAGGAGTGCCTTGGTCGGGATGCAGCCCCAGTTGAGACAGATGCCACCGAGATAGGACTTCTCGACCACCGCCGTCTTCAGGCCGAGTTGGGCCGAGCGGATGGCTGTCACGTACCCGCCGGGTCCCGAGCCGATGACAATCACGTCGTAGGAGGTGTTGGGCATTCTGGGCATCCCGTCAGGAGCGTTCGAGAACGAAATGGTGGGCGAGCGCGATCAGCGGCAAGCCGCCGACGATGAACCAGCCGCTCATCCGGCGCGGACCAGGCACAAAGCACGCGATGGGTCCGCAGTCGGAGACGACGAGTACCAGCGGCACGATGATCGTGACGGCGAGCAGATTGGTCAGCGTCCAGCACATGCGTGCGAATGCACGCACCACCAGCCAGACGGCGGTGAGGAGCACCAGATACGCCGGTACAAACACGACCATGGCGCCGCCTTCGAGCCCCATCTGCGGGCCGAGGCGCAGGCTGAAAATCCAAGCCGCGCTCACGGCCACGAACACCACCAGCGCGGCGATCAGGGCCACAGCGTACGCGCGGGTGCGTCTCGGCATTGCCTCGTCCGTCCATTTCGCGGCGGTGATCTACCATGGGGGCGGTACCCGCCAAAGGGCACCGGTCGCAGGTCACGAATGCGGCTTCGTCAGGAGCACCCAATCACCGCCATATCAACAAACGCGACCAGGTCCATGGCGTCGCGGGGTGTCGCAGGTCGGATCGCGTGCGCAGCCACGGGTTACGCCAGCATGCCGGCCGGCTTCTCGATCAGACCCTTGAAGGCGGAAAGGAGCTTGGCGCCCAGCGCCCCGTCGACGGCCCGGTGGTCGGTTGACAAGGTGACCGTCATGATCGTTCGTACTTCAACCTTGCCATCGCGCACAACCGGCGTCTCTACCCCGGCGCCGACTGCGAGGATAGTGGCATGCGGCGGGTTGATGATGGCCGCAAAGTCCTTGACCCCGTACATGCCGAGGTTGGAGACGGCGGTGGTGCCGCCTTGGTACTCCTCCGGCGCAAGCTTGCGAGCGCGTGCCCGCGCCGCATAGTCCTTCATCTCGGTCGCGATCACCGACACGCGCTTCTCGTCGGCGTTCCGCACCACCGGCGTGATGAGGCCACCGGGAATGGCGACGGCAACGCCGATGTCCGACCGATGGTGGCGGAGCATACCCGCCTCGGTCCACGTGACGTTGGCGTCGGGCACCCGCTGCAGCGCCATCGCCAACGCCTTGATGATGAGGTCGTTGACCGACACCTTCCACGCCGCGTTGCCCTCCTTGTCGCGCGGAGCCGCGGCGTTGATCTGCGTCCGGAGCGCCAGCAGCGCGTCGATCTCGGTATCGATCGTCAGGTAGAAATGCGGGATCGTCTGCTTCGCCTCGACCAGCCGGCGCGCGATGATCTTCCGGACGTTGTCGTGCGGGACGACCTCGTAGCTGCCCGGCTCGTAGAGCTTCATCACCTGCGCGTCGTTCATCGAGGGGGCGACGGCCGGCCGTGCCGCGGGCGCAGCGGCAGGAGCGGCGGGAGCGACCAGCGGCGCCTTGCCTGATGTAACAGCGTCAATGTCGGCCTTGACGATGCGGCCGTGCGGCCCGGACCCGGTGATGCGAGCGAGGTCTATGCCGCCATCCTTCGCCAGACGACGGGCGAGCGGCGAGGCAAAAATGCGACCGCCGCTGCCATTGGGGCGCACCGGCTCAGCTGTGGGAGCCGGCATGGCCGTCACAGCTGGCGCTGATGAAATGGCTCCGGCCGCCGCCGCCGGCTCCTTCCCTCCCCCTTGCGGGGAGGGTCCGCCGGCCTTGGCGGCTGCGGGGGTAGGCGGAGGCGCGGTCGGCATGTCCTTGATCGCGCCCTTGTCCTCGCCTTCCTGCAGAAGAACAGCGATCGGCTGGTTGATGGCTACGTCGGCCGTTCCTTCTGGCACCAGGATCTTGCCGAGCGTACCTTCGTCGACCGCCTCAAACTCCATGGTCGCCTTGTCGGTCTCGATCTCGGCGAGGACGTCGCCTGCCTTGACCGCGTCGCCCTCCTTCTTCAGCCACTTGGAGAGGTTGCCGGTCTCCATTGTCGGCGAGAGCGCGGGCATCAGGATGTTGATCGGCATCGTCAATGACCCTTGCGTTCGCTGGTGCGGCCAAGGTCGGTCGGGTTGGCAAGTTCGGCCTCGAACATCTCGCGGATGCGCGCGAGCGCCTCCTCTTCGCTCATCACGCCTTCCTTCGCGAACACGCGCGCGGCGTGGCGGGCGATGTCGACCAGCAGCATGCCCCACATCGCCGGGTCGTCGAAGGCGCGCATGAACGAGATCGACAGGCCGTTGTCGATCACGAAGGCCCGCAGCACCTCGACGGCATCCTCTCGGCCGAGGGCGTCCGGCGGGATCGGCTGTTCCTGCGGGTCGCCGGCCACCTCAAGCTACCTGTAAGTCACGGCCTTGACGGCCTCGATCACCTCGCCGACCGACGGCAGCGCCAGCTTTTCCAGGTTGGCCGCGTAGGGCATCGGCACGTCCTTGCCGCCAACTTTCAGCGTCGGCGCGTCGAGGTAGTCGAAGGCCTGACTGGTGATCTCGGAGGCGACGTATGAGGAGACAGAAGCGACCGGCCAACCCTCCTCGACGGTGACACAACGGTTTGTCTTCTTGACCGACGCCACGACCGTCGCAAGGTCCATTGGCCTCAGCGTCCTGAGGTCGATCACTTCGGCGTCGATGTCCATGGCGGCGAGTTCCTCCGCCGCCTTCATCGCGTAAGTCATCCCGATGCCCCACGACACGATGGTGACGTCCTTGCCGGCGCGCGCCACCTTCGCCTTGCCGATCGGCAGCACGAAATCGTCGAGCTTCGGCACCGGGAAAGAATGGCCATAGAGAATCTCATTCTCCAGGAAGATAACCGGATTCGGATCCCGGATCGCCGCCTTCAAGAGGCCCTTGGCGTCGGCAGCGGAGAAGGGCTGGACCACCTTGAGGCCCGGCACGGCCGAATACCAAGCGGCGTAGTCCTGGCTGTGCTGGGCGCCGACACGAGCTGCCGCACCGTTGGGGCCGCGGAAGACGATCGAGGCGCCCATCTGGCCGCCCGACATGTAGAGGGTCTTCGCCGCCGAATTGACGATCTGGTCCATCGCCTGCATCGCGAAGTTCCACGTCATGAACTCGACGATCGGTTTCAGGCCCGCAAGGGCTGCCCCAACACCGACGCCGGCGAAGCCGTGTTCGGTGATCGGCGTGTCAACGACGCGGTCGGGGCCGAATTCCTCGAGCAGCCCTTGCGTCACCTTATAGGCGCCCTGGTATTCGGCGACCTCCTCGCCCATCACGAACACGTCGTTGTCGCGACGCATCTCCTCCGCCATCGCATCGCGCAGCGCCTCGCGCACCGTCATCGTCACCATCTCGGTGCCGGCAGGAATGTCGATGTCAGCGGCGGCTTGGATCACCGGTGCTGCCGGCACGGTGGCAGGTGCGGGCGCGGGTTGGCGGGCAGGAGCCGGCGCTGTCGGCGGCGCGCGCTTGACCACCGGCTCAGGCACCGGTGCCGCCTCCACCTTGGTCACGTCCTCATCGTCACCCACAAGCAGCGCTATCGGCGCGTTGACCTTCACGCCTTCAGTGCCTTCCGGTACCAGGATCCTGGCGAGCGTCCCGTCGTCTACGGCCTCCACCTCCATGGTCGCCTTGTCGGTCTCGATCTCGGCGATAACATCACCCGCCTTCACCGGATCGCCCACCTTCTTCAGCCACTTCGCAAGCGTGCCCTCTTCCATGGTTGGCGAGAGCGCAGGCATCAGGATGTCGATTGGCATCAGCGGCGCGCTCCTGCCCGCCCGGTCATTTGTAGACGTCGGTCCACAACTCGCTCGCGTCAGGCTCGGCCGCGGCCTGCGCATACTCGGCGGCTTCGGTTATGGTGGCACGCACGGACTTGTCGATGGCGCTGAGGTCGTCCTCGGTGGCAAATCCCTTGTCGATGACACGCTCTCGCGCCATCTCGATCGGGTCGTGGTGCTGACGGATGTCATCGACCTCCGTGCGCGATCTGTACTTCGCCGGATCGGACATCGAATGGCCGCGGTAGCGGTAGGTCAGCATTTCGAGAATGTATGGCCCCTTGCCGGCGCGGCACCAGGCAACCGCCTTGGCACCCGCCGCCTTGACGGCGCCGATGTCCATGCCGTCCACCTGCTCGCCCGGGATATTGAAGGAGAGCCCACGTCGTGAAAGGTCCGTCTGGGCGGAGGAACGGGCCAGCGACGTGCCCATGGCGTAGCGGTTGTTCTCGATGACGTAGACGACGGGGAGCTTCCAGAGCTCCGCCATGTTGAAGGCCTCGTAAACCTGCCCCTGGTTGGCGGCTCCGTCGCCGAAGAAGGTTAGACAGACGTGGTCGTTCTTGCGGTATCGGTTGGCGAACGCGAGTCCGGTCCCCAGCGGCACCGGTGCGGCGACGATCCCGTGTCCGCCGAAGAAGTTCTTCTCGCGCGAGAACATGTGCATCGAGCCGCCCTTGCCATGCGAGTAGCCCGTGCGCCGGCCGGTCAGCTCCGACATGACCCCTTTGGGGTCCATGCCGCACGCGAGCATGTGACCGTGGTCGCGATAGCCGGTGATGACCTGGTCACCGTCCTCGATCGCCATCAGCATGCCGGTGACCACTGCTTCCTGGCCGATGTAGAGGTGACAAAACCCCCCGATCAGCCCCATGCCGTACATCTGGCCGGCGCGCTCCTCGAAGCGGCGGATGAGGAGCATGCGCTCGAAAGCATCCAGCTCTTCCTCGCGGGAGAAATTGGCCGGCTTGGTGGTGACGGGGGCGCCGGCGGCGTCGACAAGCTTCGGTGTATCGTGATCAGCTTCAGCGACTAGCGACTCTACTGCCTTACGTTGAGCCCTTGCCATGGGCAGTCTCCGGTTGGTCGTCCCTCGTCGTTCTTATTGATTTGTCGCGAAACTAAAGGATGGCAATGCTCAATCCAAGTTTCCAAGCCCTGCATTCGTGCAGGTCTAGTATGCTGAATTGTCATAGGTTTCCGTCATCACCGACGAGGGGCCGCGACTAAACTTCACAGCAATTTCAAGTCAGTTAGCAGATTGCTGCGCCGCACCCGATTCGATCACGACCTCATCGGCGCGCATCATGTTGAGCGCTTCGCGTGCTTCCACATCAACCATATCGGCATCGAGGCTGCCGGGTCGGACCGTCGCCACCTGCTTCTCGAGTGATTCGCGCTCGGTCTTCAGCTCGTCGAGTTGAACGCTCAGCTGTCGGCCGTCGGCATCCAGCCGGCCCATCGCCCAGATGCCGAATGAGCCGCTGAAGGCGTGAAACCCGAAGTAACCGAGAAAGGCGGCGGTGGCGAGTGCCATCCACAGGCGTCGGAACGGCGTTCGCTTGCGTTGACGGGTAATCATGGAAGGCACCCAGGTGACACCGCCACCTTGACCCGGCCAGCCTTAACGGAGCGTTGCCGAAACGCCCAATTCATTTGCGTGACCGACGGCTTGTCAGCCCCGCCTGAGCACGGATTTGCCCGCGAACTCGGCCTGGATGCCGAGCTCTTCCTCGATGCGCAGGAGCTGGTTGTATTTCGCCAGCCGGTCGGACCGGGCAAGCGAGCCGGTTTTGATCTGGCCGCAGTTCACCGCCACCGCGAGGTCGGCGATGGTCGAGTCCTCCGTCTCGCCGGAACGATGCGACATGACGGCCGTATAGCCGGCTTTGTGCGCCATCTCGACCGCGGCGAGCGTCTCGGTGAGCGTGCCGATCTGATTGACCTTGATCAGCATCGAGTTGCCGACGCCCCTCCTGATCCCCTCCGCGAGCCGCTCGGTGTTGGTGACGAAAATGTCGTCGCCCACGAGCTGGCACCGATCGCCGATTTTTGCCGTCAGCGCCTGCCAGCCGTCCCAGTCGTCCTCCGCCATGCCGTCCTCGACCGAGAATATCGGATACTTGTGGGTGAGGTCGGCGAGATAGGCGACCTGTGCAGCGCGGTCGCGGGTCTTGCCCTCGCCCTTGTAGACGTACTTGCCGTCGTCGAAGAACTCGCTCGCCGCCGGGTCCAGCGCCACGTAGACGTCGTCGCCGGGTTTGTAGCCTGCTTGCTCTATCGCCTTGACGATGAAGTCGAGCGCCGCTTCGGCCGATGGCAGATTGGGGGCGAATCCGCCCTCGTCGCCGACGTTGGTGTTGAGGCCGGCCTCCTTCAGCGCCGCCTTCAGCGTGTGGAACACCTCCGCCCCCATGCGCAGCGCCTCCGCGAACGTCGGGGCGCCCGCCGGCACGATCATGAATTCCTGAAAGTCGATCGGGTTGTCGGCGTGGACCCCGCCGTTCAGCACATTCATCATTGGCACCGGCAATAAATGCGCGTTGGTGCCCCCGACGTATCGGTAGAGCGGCAGCCCCGCCGCTTCGGCCGCCGCCTTGGCGATGGCGAGCGAGACGCCGAGGATGGCGTTGGCGCCGAGCCGGCCCTTGTTCTCGGTCCCGTCGAGCGCGATCAGCGTCTTGTCGATATGGACCTGGCCTTCCGCCTCCATGCCGCCGATCGCGTCGAAGATTTCGCCGTTGACCGCTGCCACCGCGTTCAGCACGCCCTTGCCGCCGTAACGCTGCTTGTCGCCGTCGCGCAGCTCCACCGCCTCGTGGACACCGGTCGAGGCGCCGGACGGTACCGCCGCCCGGCCCATCGACCCATCCTCCAGCACCACGTCGACCTCGACCGTCGGATTGCCGCGGCTGTCGAGGATTTCACGTCCGATCATGTCGATGATCGCGGTCATGATAAGCCTCCCGATATTGCCGCCGCTTCTACAGGAGCCGGCCGGCGCGCGGAAGGGGCGGGAGATCGCGCCGGGCGACCTTGCCTCGGATGCGGGGTTGACAAATTCTTGGGCCGCCATCGAGGATGATGGTCCGCATCGTTGACGGGGGGACTACACGAAATGACTGTGACACCGGACATTGTGGTCATTATGAGCGACCAGCACGCGGCCCGTGTTACAGGCTGCTACGGCGACCGCAATGCCAGCACTCCGAACATCGACCGCCTGTCGCGCGAGGGTGTCACTTTCGACAACGCCTACTGTCCGTCTCCGCTGTGCCTGCCGTCACGAATGTCATTCATGACCGGGCGATATCCGGCACGGAGCGGATGCTTGGGCAATCGTAGCTTTCTGGCAAGCGACATGCCGACTTTCGCTCACGGCTTGTCCAAGCAGGGCTACCGCACGTGCCTCGCAGGCCGCATGCATTTTGTCGGCCCGGATCAGAATCATGGGTTCGACCAACATCTGGTCGGCGACATAAACGCCAAATGGCCTTTCGGCCCATTGCCAGCAGATCTCCATCACCAGTCAGGGCCGGGGCAGACCAGCCTCCAGGCGTTCGACCGAACCGTTGCTACAGCGGCGATCGCATGGCTGGAAAACCAGATCGAACGCCGTCGAACCGGCGACACAACTCCTTTTTGCCTGGTAGTCGGCTTCTTCCTTCCGCATCCGCCTTTCGTTGCCGAGTCTGACAGCTATCACACCTTTTATGGTCGGCTCCCGCCACCCGCGCAGCCGCGTCCAGACGCGTTCCATCCTTACGTCGACGACTTGAGCCGCCGCACCAACCTCACGGGCAAACCGCCGCAAGAAGTCGAATGCAGGCGAGCGGCATATTATGCGATGGTGAAGGACACCGATCGCCTTGTGGGCGAGGTCGTATCGGTCGTCGACCGGAACGCGGAAATCGCAGGATCTGTGGTGGTCTATGCTTCAGACCATGGTGAGCAGTTGGGAGAAAGGGACCTCTGGCAAAAGAGCCTGATGTACGAGACGAGCACTCGGGTGCCGCTCATCGTAAGGTGTCCCGCTCACTTTCCTCAGGGAGCCCGACGAACACATAACGTAAGTCTTCTGGACCTTGGCCCAACGTTTCTCGACTTGGCGGGTGCCGACCCGCTTCCCCATGCCGATGGACGGAGTTTGCGGACGATATCGCGTGACCCCAGCGCCACATGGGACAATCGGGTCTTCTCTGAGTTCTACGGAGGCATGATTGCAGCCGATGTGCCTAGGCTTCCAGTTCGCATGATCCGCAGGGATGGATGGAAGCTGACTTGGTATTACGGCTACGAACCGGAGCTCTTTAACCTCGACGGCGATCCGGATGAAACCCGGAACCTTGCGGGCGATAGCGCGTACCAGAAGGTGCGCGAGGAACTCGTCGCAGAACTGCTGGCATCCTGGAATCCGGATGCGATCATAGAAAGGATTGCGGACGAGGAGACACGCGAGGGTTACTTGAAGCCTTGGTATCTTCGCAATCCGGACAACACGGTGCCATCGTGGCGCGAGCATATTGACGCCGAAAGCTAGCCGACCCGCCCCTTCCCTCCCCCCCGTGACATCGCCGCGCCGCCCGGTCATGGTCGGGACCGATGGCCGACCTGATCATCACCAACGGCGACAGCGCCGCCGACCTATTGCACCGCGCGGGCCGCGAGGAGCCGATCCAGCCATGGCGGGACGTCCTCCATGAAGGGCCGCTTGTTTCCGGCGCCCTGGCCTCGTGCTCAGAGGTGCGGGTGACTTACCTCGCCCAGCGGTTCCGCATGCCGGTGGCAGCGATCGCGGCCGAGTTCGCCGCCCGCGACGGTGTGATGGCTGCGCATGCGGAGTTCGGGGAGATCGAATTGTGGTTCGAGCACGATCTTTACGACCAGCTCCAGCTCATCCAGATCCTTGCGTTCTTTGCCTCCGAAGGGCGCGCCAACGGATTGATGCTGGTCCAGGCCGATGACTTCCTCGGCACCCAGCGTGCGGACACCATTCTGAGGTTTGCCGAGCGGGCGCGCCCCGTCACAAAGGCGCACCTCGCCCTTGGTGCGTCGCTTTGGGCCGCCCTGACCGCGCCTACGCCTGAGGCAGTTGCGGGTGCCGTCGAGATCCTGGACGATCGGCTTGCCTACGCCGCCCCGGCACTCGCACGCTTCCTCGAGGAACTGCCTGCGCCGAGCAACGGCCTTGGCCGCACGGAGCAGGCGATTCTCACCGGCATCTCCGGTGGCACAATGGCTCCGGATCGCCTGTTCCACGAGGTGCTGGCCCAGGAGGAAGCAGCCTTCATGGGTGACTGGAGCTTCTTCCAGCTGCTCGACGACCTCGCCTCCTGCGACGTGCCGCTGATCGCGGGGCTGGCGCCGCCTGGCGAGGCCGAAGACGACGACGAACGATTCTTCGACGCCGAACTGGAGCTCACGACCGCCGGTGAGGACGTGCTCACCGGCGACGAGGACCACGTGGCCCTGTCTGGGCTCAACCGGTGGTGGGCAGGGACCCGGCTTGAGGGTCGCGCAGTGTGGCGTTACGACCGCGTCGAGATGAAACTGGTTCCGCCGGCGCCCGCCGGCCGATAGAGACCGCCATGGCAAAGACGCCCCCCCAGCTAGGCCGCCCGGTGCCCATTCCCGCAAGCCCGGACAAGGCCGTCCTCGACCGCGTGCCTAACCCGCAAGCGTCAACAAGTTTTGTCGCCCGCTTCACCGCACCCGAGTTCACCTCGATCTGCCCGGTCACCGGCCAGCCTGATTTCGGCATCCTCGTCATCGACTACGTGCCCAATCGCTGGCTCATCGAGTCGAAATCGCTGAAGCTCTACCTGCAGTCGTTCCGCAACCACGGTGCCTTCCACGAGGACGTGACGGTGACGATCGGGCGCAAGGTGGCCGATCTTCTGAAACCGCATTGGCTGAGGATCGGCGGTTACTTCAACCCACGCGGCGGCATGCCGATCGATGTGTTCTGGCAGACCGGCGAGCCTCCGGCCAGCGTCTGGCTGCCGGACCCCGGCGTGGCACCTTATCGCGGGCGCGGCTAGCCGATGAACAAAGCGCGCATGGAAGCGTTCAGCGATGGCGTCATTGCCATCATCATCACCATCCTCGTGCTGGAACTGCACACGCCCGAAGGTGCCGACTGGGGAGCACTGAGGCCGGTCATTCCCGCATTCGTCAGCCACGTGCTGAGCTTCATCTACCTCGGCATCTACTGGAACAATCACCACCACATGCTGCAGGCGTCGAGCCACGTTGACGGCGTGGTCCTGTGGGCAAACCTGCACCTCCTTTTCTGGCTTGCGCTGGTTCCGTTCGTCACCGGCTGGATGGGTGAGAACGGCTTCGCCCGGGCTCCCGTCACACTTTACGGCGTCGACCTCCTGATGTCGGCCATTGCCTACTACATCCTCGAACGCACACTCATCGCGGCGCAGGGCGAGGACACGCGACTGGAGATGGCCGTCGGCGGCGAGATCAAGGGCGTAGTGTCGGTTGCGCTGTATCTCGCCGGTATCGTGGTGACGCTGCTGTGGACGCCGTGGATCGCTCTTGCTCTCTACGCGATCGTCGCGGTCATGTGGTTCGTCCCCGATCGCCGGATCGAAAGAATGATCGGCCGGTCATCAGAGCGGCTGGTCGGAGAATGATTGTCCGCCTGGTCATGGCCGTTTTCTGGCTCGCCACCTCGCCCGCTTTGGCCTTCGACCGCATCGGGGTCGTCCTTCTCCATGGCAAGACCGGCGACCCGAGCCAGTTCGCCAGCCTCGCCGACACACTCGACGAAACGGGGTACGCCGTGGAAGCGCCGGAGATGTGCTGGTCGGCGCGGCGTATTTATGATGAGCCGCTCGACGCCTGCTTTGTCGACGTCGATGCGGCGATTGCCCGTCTCGCCAGCGACGGTTTCGACGGCATCGTCGTCGGCGGCCACAGCCTCGGCGGCATCGCCGCGCTCGCCTATGCTGCCGGCCATCCCGGCCTCGCCGGCGTCATCGTTCTTGCTCCCGACGGGGAGCCGGCGGACTTCAACGGCCATGCGGCCGTCGCCGCAAGCGTGAAGAAGGCCGACGCTCTGGTGAAGGCCGGCAAGGGCGATGTCGGCGGCACCTTTACCGACCGCGTGCTCGGCCACGACCTGCCGGTCAAGGCAACACCGCGCGCGTTCCTCTCGTTCCTCGGCGATGAGAGCGAACTCAATCCGGCCGGGCTCCTGCCGAAGCTGGGCGCACCGCTGCTGTGGATCGCCGGCACCCGCAACTCCAGTCAGCGCAACGCGGCGGCCCTGTTCAAACGCGCGCCAGCGAATCCACTTAGCCGATACGTCACCGTGAACGCCGACCACCTCGGCACGCCGGATGCCGCGACCGTGACAATCCTCGATTGGCTCGATCGTTTGGCGGCAGACTGAACGCCGAGTTCACGTGGGCGCCCGGCTTGCCGGCCTTGAGTTCGCAGACATCAGCGCAGCTCGTCCGTGCGCTCGCGGCGTCCGATCAGTTTGCCAGCAGGTGCAGGGAGTAAAGGCAGCCTGCGTCCGTCCACGCGGCACGCGGCGTCCAACCGGAGCAGCGGGCGAGGAGCTCGAACTCTCGCGCGCCGTACTTGTATGAATTCTCGGTGTGGATCGTCTCACCTCGGTCGACGGTGAATTCCTGATCGCCGATGTGAACCGTTTGCGCGCGCCTGCTCAGCAAGTGCATTTCGATGCGCGACTCGGTGTCATTCCAGCGGCTCTGATGTTCGAACGCGTTGAGATTGAAGTCGGCGCCGATCTCAAGGTTTGCCCGCCTCAACAGGTTCATGTTGAAAGAGGCCGTCGTGCCGTGAGCGTCGTCGTACGCGCGCACGAGTGTCCGTTCCGCCTTGCGGGTGTCCACACCGACGAGAAAGAGTGCGCCGGGCCCGAGGTCCGTCGAAACGCGCTCAAGGAACGTGAGCGCATCGCGCGGATGAAGATTTCCGATCGTCGAACCGAAGAAGAGGCCGAGGCGCGGCCGGGTCCGGTCGAGTTTTGGCAGCCTTATGCCTTCGGTAAAGTCGCCAATCTCCGGGCGTACTGTCAGACCGTTTTCGTCGGCGAGGGGCCCCGATGCGATGCGCGCGAGCGCGTCGCCAGCAACGTCGATCGGGATGTATGTCGTCGGTCGCGGCAAGCGGTCGAGAATGATCCTGGCTTTGTCGGCGGTCCCTGCGCCGAACTCGACAACGGTTGCACGCGGTCCGACATCGCCGACGATTTCCCGGGCGTGTTCGGCGAGAAGCTGCATCTCGATCCGTGTCGGGTAGTACTCCTCGAGGCGTGTGATCTCGTCGAACAGTTCGCAGCCCCTCCTGTCGTACAGAAAGCGGGACGGGATCGATTTGGCTTGTTGCGAGAGGCCGGCAATGGCGGCGTCGCGGAAAGAAGCACCCGGCGCCGTCGGCGACGCCGCTGATCGGACGGCGGTGCGCATCAGGCCTCCGCGGCCAGCCGAAGGCCAATGAACGGCCATCTGTGGCGTGGAAAGAAGAAGTTGCGGTAGGTGGCTCGCCCGTGCCCCGGAGGCGTTGCGAAAGACGATCCGCGCAGCACCATCTGTCCGGACATGAACTTGCCGTTGTACTCACCGATCGCCCCAGCCGCCGGTTTGTAGCCGGGATAGCCAAGGTACGCGGACGCCGTCCACTGCCACAATTCTCCGAACGCCTGGAGGAGCGGACCGTCGCCGTCAGCCGGCTGCGCGCCGAGCGATTGCCGCTCCTCGCCCGCGAGCTCAACGCCGGCTGCGACCACGGCATGTTCCCATTCGTGTTCGGTGGGCAGCCTGGCGCCTGCCCACCGGGCGAAAGCGTCTGCCTCGTAAAAGCTGATGTGCTCGACCGGCGCATTCGGGACGATGTCGTGCATGCCGTGCAGCGTCATCGACCGCCACCGTCCATCGCATCTTTCCCAGTAAAGCGGCGCCGAGACGTGCTCACGCTGGATGTAAGCCCACCCGTCGGAAAGCCACAGCTCCGGCGTATCGTATCCGTCATCATTGATGAACGACATCCACTCCGAATTGGTCACCAGTCGGTTTGCCATCCGGAACGGTCGAAGAAGGACCTCGTGTCGGGGCGTTTCATTGTCAAAGGCAAACTCTTCGCCGCCATTTCCCATGGGCACGATTCCGCCCGGAAAGGACGTCCACCGCAGCGGAACGTCGTCCATCGTCGCCGCCGGAGCGGGTGGCCGATAAGCGGGCCGCAGTGGACTTTGTGCAAACAGGTGCAGGATGTCGCTGAGGATCAGTTCCTGGTGTTGCTGCTCATGGTGGCAACCCAGTTCGACCAGGGCTTCCGCGCCGCCAAGTTCTCCGCTGGCCAGACCTTCAAGAATCGCGGCGTCAACGGCCTGGCGATATGACGTTACCTCGGTCGCCGACGGCCTCGACAAGAGGCCACGCTGCGGACGCGGGTACCGTGGTCCCGCCTGCTGGTAGTACGAATTGAAAAGATACGGATACGCGGGATCGAACGCACGATAGCCGCGTCGGTGCGACCCGAGGATGAACGTCTCGAAGAACCATGTCGTGTGGGCCAGGTGCCATTTGGTCGGGCTGGCGTCCGGCATGGATTGGGTTGTCTGATCGGCCTCGGTAAGGCCCGCGGCCAACGCTTGGCTCCTGGCCCTCACGGTCTGGAATCGGTTGGACGTGGACGAGGCGCCGGGCAAAGGCGACTGAATCTGTATCGCACCCATGTGAACTCCTGTAGCGCCTGTCGCTCTCCACCGCGCGAACCGCTCCCTTCCTGTCCATCCTGCACCAACGCAATGTCCAACCGGCCGCACCGGTCACATTGCCGTCTCAGGCGGATGTCGGCTGCCTATCATAAGTCCCGAACGCGACACGGGTTCCAGCTTTGAGTTCAAGCGAAACGGCCCATCGGCGGCCGAGGAAGGAAAGCGCCACGGCGGATGACTTCGGCCGGCCGGAGCCGGCGGCAGTCCCTTCGCCACTGCCGCGGAAACACGCGGGTTGCCTAGCTTTCGACGAATTCGAAACAGGGCTTCCCGGCCTCGCCGGCCTCGGCAGAGTGACCAGCGGTCAGCGACGCCCCGGCCCGGACGACACTGCGCTCCCTCACTCAGCCGTTGTGGACTGCGCGGCGCGAATGATCTGGACGAACGTCACCACGTGCACCCCTACAGCCAGCTGAACGGCCTCCAGGGCGGCGCGATGGCGAACATCAATTGCACCGCCACGATGAAGGCTATGCTCCAGTGGACGTCGACGACGCACAGTGCCGCGCCGATCGCGTAGAGCAACTGGCCGACGATGATGCGTCGCCTGAGAGCCTTATAGAAATGGTCGGGTACGTCGTCCTTCAGCAGCTTGTACCCGCGGGCGTAGAACCAGCCTCCCATGATGCACACGCCGATCAGGACGAGGTTCAGCCAGTAAATGAGCAGTGCGATCCGGTAGGTGATGAATTCCGACAGCAACGCCGTCGAAAAAGGGATCAGCGTGATCGTCATCAGGAACGCCAGCGTGATCCACGTGTAGTGGCGATCGGTTCCCCCAAGCAACTCGGCCGTCGTCTCCTGCCCTACCCAAAAGATGGCGAGCGTGAGGAAGCTCATCAGATATGTCAGCAGTCGGGGCGCCAGATCGACGAGAGCCGCCCAAAGGTCGCTTTCCGACCGGATAGTCTCGGAGGCCGGAACCGCTAGGTCGAGCACGAGCAGCGTCATGGCGATGGCGAACACGCCGTCACACAGTCCTGCCAGACGGTGCAGACTTTGGCCGGCGATCTGGTTGTAGGACGTCGTCACTATAACCAGCCCTTCCGCTCAGACGGTTACACCAGCCTCGACTGCTCCACCGCAGCGGCGATGAACGAGGCGAACAGCGGATGCGGATCGAACGGTCGCGATTTCAGCTCCGGATGGTACTGGACGCCGATGAACCACGGGTGGCCCTCGATCTCGACCGTCTCCGGCAGGATACCGTCCGGTGACAATCCGGCAAAACGCAGGCCGTGCTGCTCCAGCCGGTCACGATAATTGATGTTGATCTCGTAGCGGTGTCGGTGGCGTTCGGAGATTTCCATGGCGCCGCCGTAGATACCGGAGATTTGGCTGCCCCGGCTGAGGATAGCGGGATAGGCACCGAGCCGCATGCTGCCGCCCAGGTCGCTGTCGGCGTGGCGCTTCTCGGTAACGTTGCCGCGCACCCATTCGGTCATCAGCCCGACCACCGGCTCGTCAGTCGGCCCGAACTCGGTCGAGCTTGCGGCCGCGATCCCGGCCAGATTGCGGGTCGCTTCCACGATGGCGAGTTGCATACCGAAACAAATGCCCAGGAACGGCACGCGATGCTCGCGTGCGAAGCCAGCGGCCGTGATCATGCCTTCCGATCCGCGCTGGCCGAAACCGCCCGGCACCAGGATGCCGTCGACCCATTCCAGCCGCGGCGCCGGGTTGCCCTCCTCCAGCGTGTCCGCCTCGATCCATTCGAGATTGACCTTGACGGTGTTGGCGATACCGCCGTGGTTGAGCGCCTCCACCAGCGACTTGTAGGCGTCCTTAAGGCCGGTGTATTTGCCCACCACGGCGATATTGACCTCGCCCTCGTGGTTCCGGATCGTCCGGCTGATGTCGCTCCACCTGTCGAGGTCCGGCTGAGGCGCGTCCGTGATGTCGAACGCGGCGAGCACCTCGTCGTCCAGCCCCTCGCCGTGGTAGGCGACAGGCACGTCGTAGATGTGGCTGACGTCGAGCGCCTGGATCACCGCCGACGGCCTGACGTTGCAGAAAAGCGACAGCTTGCGTCGCTCCTCGGCCGGGATCGGACGGTCGGCGCGCACCAGGAGGATATCGGGCTGGATGCCGATTTCTCTGAGGGCGGATACCGAATGCTGCGTCGGCTTGGTCTTGAGTTCACCGGCGGACTGGATGAACGGCACCAGCGTCAGATGGATGAACACCGCTGCGCCGCGCGGCAGGTCGTTGGCAAGCTGCCGGATAGCCTCGAAGAATGGCAGTCCCTCGATGTCGCCCACCGTGCCGCCGATCTCGCACAGCACGAAGTCGAAATCCTCGTTGCCGTCGAGGATGAACGATTTGATGGCGTCGGTGACATGCGGGATGACCTGCACGGTGGCGCCGAGGTAGTCGCCGCGCCGCTCCTTGGCGATGATGTCCTGGTAGATGCGGCCGGTGGTGATGTTGTCCATGCGGTTTGCCGGCCGGCCGGTGAAGCGCTCGTAGTGGCCAAGGTCGAGGTCGGTCTCCGCACCGTCATCGGTGACGAACACCTCACCGTGCTGGTAGGGGCTCATCGTCCCCGGATCGACGTTGAGGTAGGGGTCGAGCTTGCGCAGCCTCACCTTGAACCCCCGCGCCTGGAGGAGCGCGCCGAGAGCGGCGGATGCAATACCTTTTCCGAGGGATGAAACCACGCCGCCGGTGATGAAGACGTACCGCGTCATGGGCCTCGACACTAATCCCTGCCCGGTTGATTCGGTGAGTCGAAAATGCCTGCGGACCGGACCGTTGACCCCAACGGGCGGGGTGCCCGGCGGGTCGTTTTGCACGCCGGGTGGAGGCTCCGCATCAAATCGCCTATTGCCCCGTTGGAACCTGTGGTGTGGCCGGGCCGGCCGGAGCCTGTGGCTCGGTCTGCGGCGCGGGTGGCACCCCGACGTCCGGCTCGCCGGCAGGCCCTCCAAGCCCCGGAATGCCGGTTGTCGGAGCCTGACCCCCGGCACTCGGAATACCGCCCGGTGTCGACGTCTGCCCACCCGCCGGTGCCTGCCCGGTGTACTGGTTCAACTGGTCCAGGATGCCGCCACCGGCGCTTGGCGTGGTCGACGGCGCATTCGGCGTCGTTGTCGGGTTCGGGAACGGTGTCGGGGAAGGCGTGGTCGGCACCGCGGGCGCGGTGGTCGCCGGAACCGTATCAAGAATCGCCGACGGCGGTGCCTGGAAACGCGTGTAGATCGTCATGGCAGCCGACGTGAGGAAAAAGGCGATCCCGAGGATCGTCGTCGCCCGCGTCAGCACGTTCCCCTGCCCGCGGGCCGTCAGGAAAGCATTGCTGCCGCCGATGCCGAGCGCGCCGCCTTCCGACCGCTGCAGCAGCACGACCGCGACGAGCGCCACGATCACCATCAGGTGAATGACGATGATAACGGTTTCCATTGATCAGATTGCCAGGATTTGAAGGGCGCGGGCCTTGTACACGATCGCACCCGGCCTTGCCAGACCCGTTGCCGGCGACATTCCGTCAGCGACACGCGGCGATAATTGCAAGGAAATCCCGGGCTTTGAGGCTGGCGCCCCCCACCAATGCCCCGTTGACCCCGTCGAGAGCGAGGATGGTTTCGGCGTTGGAAGGCTTGACCGAGCCGCCATAGAGGATCCGCGTCGTTCGGGCGGCCTCGCCGAACCGTTCGACGAGACGTCCCCTGATATGGGCATGGGCGTCCCGGATGTCATCGTTGAACGGTGTGAGCCCCGTCCCGATCGCCCAGACCGGCTCGTAGGCGACGATAAGACGCGGCGGCGTTGCGCCCTCCGGCACGGATCCCGCGATCTGGCGGTCGAGCACGGCCCGGGTCCGGCCGCCCTTCCGCTCGTCCTCGGTCTCGCCGATGCACAGAATCGCCGTGAGACCTGCCCGCCACGCGGCCTCGGTCTTGGCGCGCACCATGGCGTCGGTCTCTCCGTGGTCGTTGCGGCGTTCAGAATGTCCGACGATCACCAGCCTGGCGCCCGCATCCGCGATCATTTCCGCCGCGATGTCGCCGGTATGGGCTCCGGATGGCGCCGCGTGGCAATCCTGACCGCCGATCATCACGGGCGAGCCCCGCACGACCTCCGCCGCCGCCGGGATCAAGGTCGCGGGCGGGCAGATGGCGATGTCGCAGGCCGCGGCTCCGCAGCCGGCAACGACGGCCTGTATCTCCCCCAGGCTTTCCCGGGTGCCGTTCATCTTCCAGTTGCCCGCCGCCAGCGGTCTAACGTTGCCCATGGCGCTCCCTCCCCGTTTCGCGATCGGGCGAGGGGTAGCCGAAATCGACGAAAAATTCACCCGCGACGGTTGCTTTTGCCCCGGTTGGTCCCCGCGACCAGCGAATTTGCGTGAAATCAAGGTTGCAGCACCGGCCGGCCGGCGACTATCCCTCCCCATGGCGGCCATACCCGCACGAAACACTGCCGGAGCGATCGCATGAAAGCGCGCGACCTCATGAGCCGCGACGTGGTCACCGTTCAGCCGGACACGCCGCTGCGCGAAGTCGCCAGAATCCTGCTTCAGCACCAGATGAGTGCGGTCCCCGTTACCACCGCCGCTGGGGACCTTGTCGGCATGGTGAGCGAGGGCGACCTTGTCGGCCGCAAAAAGACGGAACGCGAAACCCGCAGCGAATGGTGGCTGATGCGCCTTGCCGAAGGTGAGACGCTGAACACCGAGTTCCTGGCGCACCTGCAAAGCCCGCTGGCGGTTGCACGCGAGGTCATGTCGAGCCCTGTAATCGCCATCAGTGAAGACACCAGCGCCGACGAGATCGCCAGCCTGATGGGCATCCATCGCATCAAACGGTTGCCCGTTTTGCGCGATGGCCGCCTCGTCGGCATCGTCCGCCGCGCGGACCTTTTGCGTTCGCTCGGCGGCGGCCAGTACGAACCCGTCGCATTGCCGCCGACGCCCCAGCCCGGGAGGGCCCACGTCGAGACCTCCGCTGTCAGCTTTCACCATGAACAGCAACCGCAGCCCGACGATATTGAACGTCGCGGCGATGGTGAGCTTAGCGTCAACGACTTCCGACACCTTGTTGCCCGCCATGTGGACAGGCTGATCTCGGATCGCCGACGCCAGCGTGAGATCGCCGACGAGCAGCGCCGCCACAACCTCAGGCTCATGATCGATACCCACATCTCCGAGAAGGGCTGGAACGGGGTCGTTCACGCTGCGCGCGAGGCGGCAGAGCGCGGCGAGACCGAATTTTTGTTGCTGCGGTTCCCCAGCACGTTGTGCAGCGACGGAGGCAGGGCAGTCAACGCGCCGGATCCGGAGTGGCCACGCACGCTGCGCGGGGCGGCGGCCGAGATGTACCTCAGATGGGAGCGCGAGCTCAGGCCCCGCGGCTTCCATATCCTGGCGCGTGTTCTCGACTTTCTGGACGGGCTGCCCGGCGACATCGGTCTTTTCCTGTCCTGGGGCACGTAGGCCGCGAACCAGCGGTCGGCTATTCGGGCCCAAACCGGTGGTTTTGCGGCCTTCCGTCCCAATCCCCACATTTCCTTGCGGCAGCGGGACCCCCTACCTATTATCCGCCGCGAAAAACAGGTGACGACGGTCGCCGCCGAGGAAGCAATGCTCGACACACTCAGGAAATACGCATCCGGCTGGGTTGCCCAGTTGCTGATGGCGGTCCTCGTTCTCAGCTTCGCGGTCTGGGGCGTCGCCGACGTCTTCACCGGCTTCCAGGCCAACTCCATCGCCCAGGTCGGGAGTTCGCAGGTATCGCTGCAGGAATTCCAGCGTCGCTACGATGTCGCCTTGCAGTCGCTCGGCGCACGGCTCGGCCAGACCATCAGCCCTCAGCAGGCGATCGCCTTCGGCGTGCCGAACCAGATTCTCGACCAACTGGTCTTCGAGGCGACCCTCAACGATGCTGCCAGCAAGATGGGGATCGGCATCTCCAATCAGATGCTGGGCCAGAAGATATCCCAGGACCCTAACCTGTTCGGACCCAGCGGCACATTCGACCGGTCATATCTCAATAATCTCATCTCGGCGCAGCGCATGACCCAGGACGAATTCATCATCAATCGCCGCCAACAGTACATCCGCGATCAGATCATCGATGCGCTGGGCGGTGCTCTCACGGTGCCGGACGCGTACATGCGCGCAATCCATGAGTACACCACCCAGGAGCGCAGCATCTCATACCTGGTGATCAACGCACCCAGCCAGGCGGACATTCCGGACCCGAGCGAGGCCGATCTCGCCGACTATTTCAACGCCCACAAGGCTGACTACCGCACGCCGGAATTGCGGGCGCTTCAATATTTCACCTTGTCGCCTGACCAGATCGCCAACCCGGCCGACGTCAGCGACGATGATGCCAAACAGCGCTACGACAGCCAGCCGGCGCGTTTCTCGACACCCGAGAAGCGCGACGTCCAGCAGGTCGTGTTCAAGGACAGCGCAGATGCCGCCGCGGCGGCGGCATCGCTCAGCAGCGGCAAGTCTTTCGACGACCTCCTCGCCGAGCGCAACCTGAAGGCCGCCGACGTGGATCTCGGCCTTGTTACCAAGGACAAGATCATTGATTCGAAGGTCGCCGACGCGGCATTCGCGCTACCCGAAGGTGGTGTCAGCGGTGTCGTCGACGGGCAGTTCGGACCGGTCATCGTTCACGTAACCAAGGTCGAGCCGGCAGTTGAGACGCCCTTCGATCAGGTGAAGGACGATCTCAAGAAAGAGATCGCGACTGAACGGGCGGCTACCAGCATCCAGGACCTACACGACACCATCGAGGATGATCGCGCCGGCGGCGCCACGCTGGACGAGGTCGCGACCAAATACGACCTGAAGCTGGTGACGATTCCCGCAGTCGATTCGGACGGCAAGGACGCCGACAGCAAGCCGGTTCCCGATCTACCGCAAGGCCTCGTGGCGGCAGCCTTCCAGTCCGACGTCGGTCTGGAAAACAATCCGGTCGAGCCCGCCCCGGCGACCTACGTCTGGTTTACCGTGACCAACGTTACCGCGCCGCGTGACCGCACGCTGAGCGAGGTCCATGACCGGGCGGTCAGCGCCTGGAAGGACGAGCAGCGCCAGAAGAAACTCACGGCTGAGTTTGATGACGCCAAGACCCGCATCAGCGGAGGTACCACGATCGCCGCCGTCGGCACCGATTTGTCGGTCCCCGTCCAGGCGGCCGACCACCTGACCCGGAGTACCCAGCCCTCCGGCGATCTTTCCGCCGCCGTCATTGAAGCCGCCTTTACCGGGCCCAAAGGCACGGTGGAGGCCGCCGACGGCGCCCAGCCGATGACGAGGGTGGTTCTCGTCGTCAACGATGTGACGACACCCGCCTACTTCTCCGGCGCGCCCGATCTTGCCCAGGCCGCGAACCAGCTCGGCGACCAGATCGAAAACGACCTGCTGGCGCTTTACGGCGCCCAGTTGCGCAGCCACGTCGATGTGAGGATGAACGAGGCGGCTGTGCAGCAAGCCCTTGGCGTCAGCCCCAACTAGAACCGGCTGTCAACCGATGCTTGTTAATCCCGCCATCGCCGATTTCGCGCGGGCTTACGAGGCCGGCACGCCGCAGGTGGTATGGACGCGTCTCGTCGCGGACCTCGAGACACCGGTCTCGGCAATGCTCAAGCTCTCGGCCGGTCGACCCGATTGCTTTCTCCTGGAGTTGGTCGAGGGCGGTGCCACGCGTGGCCGTTACTCGATCATCGGCATCGACCCGGATCTCATCTTTCGCGCTTTCGGCGGCCGGGCCGAGATAAACACCGATCCCAACGCCGACCGCGGCCGCTTCGAGCCAATGGCCGAGACCACGCTGGACGGGTTGCGCCGCATCATCGGCGAGTCGCGCATCCACCTGCCGGTCGGACTGCCGCCCATGTCGGCCGGCGTGTTCGGCTATCTCGGCTACGACATGGTCCGCGAGATGGAGGCGTTGGCGCCGCCGAACCCCGATCCACTCGGCCTTCCGGACGCCATGCTGATGCGGCCGACCACGATCGTCATCTTCGACTCGGTCAAGGATGAGATCACGGTGGTGTCGCCGATCCGGCCGCGGCCAGGTCTCAGCGCTGCCCAGGCCCACGCCCGCGCCGTCGACCGGCTGACCGCGGTCGTCGACGCGCTGGACGCGCCTCTCGACAACGCCGGGCCCGGCGACTTCAACCCGGACATTGCGGTCACCTCCAACACGCCGCGCGATCACTATCTCGACATGGTCCGGCGGGCGAAGGATTACATCGCGGCCGGCGACATCTTCCAGGTGGTGCTGTCGCAGCGCTTCGAGGCGCCGTTCGACCTTCCGCCGTTCGCGCTCTACCGGGCGCTCAGGCGCACCAATCCCTCCCCCTACCTGTACTACCTCGACTTCGGCGATTTCGCCGTCGCCGGCTCCAGCCCCGAGATACTCGTTCGCGTGCGCGAGGGCGAGGTGACGGTCCGCCCGATCGCCGGCACCCGGCCGCGTGGACAAACGCCGGAGGAGGACAAGGCCCTTGCCGCCGAGTTGCTTGCCGACCCCAAGGAGCGCGCCGAGCACCTGATGCTGCTCGACCTCGGCCGCAACGACGTCGGCCGCGTCGCGGAGATCGGCACGGTCAAGGTCACCGACCAGTTCTTTCTCGAGCACTACAGTCACGTCATGCACATCGTCTCCAACGTCGTCGGCAGGCTCGCCAACGGCCACGATGCGCTCGACGCGCTGGCGGCCGGCTTCCCGGCGGGCACCGTATCCGGAGCGCCGAAAGTGCGGGCGATGGAGATCATCGACGAACTGGAGATGGAGAAACGCGGCGTTTACGCCGGCTGCGTCGGCTACTTCACCGCCGACGGCGACATGGACACCTGCATCGTGCTGCGCACGTCGATCGTCAAGGACGGCAAGATGTACGTCCAGGCCGGCGCCGGCATCGTCGCCGATTTCGTGCCGGAGAAGGAACATGCCGAGTGCGTCGCCAAGGCGAGCGCTCTCTTCCGCGCGGCCGAAGAGGCGGTACGGTTCGCCTCGAACGTCGGCCGCGGGCAATAGCCCTTGCCGAACTCACCCCGCGGTAAGGGCCATGTCGCCAGCATCCATCCAGGATCGACAGTCGGGGCTCAGTGCCCGGGCGCACGCGGCCTCGTATAGCGCCAGGTCCTCTTCCGGGATGGTCCCATCCCACTGCCTGTTGGCGCCCTTCCGCATGAAGGTGGCCGAGCCGCCTTTCCAGCTTGCCCCCGCGTTTGGCACATACTCGGCACTCCGTTGTCTCATGTTGTCGAAAGTTGATGCGGCGACCACCTCCGCGAGACGCTCGGCCGTGAGACGGATTCCGAGATAGGCGGCAACGCGGGCAACCGACGCCAGCAGGTCCCGCTTCAGGTCGGCGTAGTGCACCAGCATGATGTTCGGGAGATGCCGGTAATCCCACCATGACTGCGTCGCGTGCAGATGTGACCAGAACGGCCAGCCGTCGTGCTCCCAGGCGAACGATCCGCGGGTGCACCAATTCCGCCAGAACGTCTCGAGATGCTCTGGAGGCGTGGGCAACGGATCACCGACCCGACCCGGCGTATCGTTGTAGCGCCTGAAGGCTTCGTCGGTGTAGTTGCGGTAGTGGTTCCACAACGACAGGGCCACGTCGCGGCCGTCGCGGCAGACGAAAATGTACTTCACCTCCGGAAAATATGGCAGGCCGTCAAGCGGCAGGTGAGTCTTGACGAACCGCCGATGGCGCTGCGCCTCGAGCTCGGCGAGCATCGTTGCGAGAGGCGCCGGCCGGTTGTCGATCCAGGGGCTCAATGTGCGGGGCGGCGCGGGAAACGTCTCGCGAGGGTACAGCAGGTTTGCGACGATTGCCTGCATCCAGGTGGTACCGGACTTCACCGACGTCGCGATAACAATGTCGTCCTCACGCGGCCGGAAGCCGTCCCAGCGCGTGCTGTCCAGATGGTGATTCTGATAGATTCTTGTCCGCCCTGGAACAGTTGCCATCGTCGTTATCTTTTAGTCCGCAGGCACCCGGAAGCCCGGCCGACTTCCGGCTAGCCGAACTCGACCAACGCGTTATCGACCAATTCGGGAAACAACGCGTCGCGCAGGAATCGCCCGAGCCTTTGCTGCTGCAAAAGCGTGAAAAGCAGATTGTGCTTGCCCTGTCCATGGACCGGAACCAGGGCTGCCAATCGGTCCGCCGACAGCGAGGCCGCTGCCGCGCGATCCACCGACTGCAGTGCCGAAAATACGCAGAACAGTTTCGTCCTGGTCTGGTCCACTCCCTTGCACGGTGAAAGAAGCATCTGCAGTTCGGCCTCGGACACCGCAACTTTGCGTTTTTCAACGTTCGGGAGGCGCGCGCAGAGCGCCACGGCGCGGGCGGCGCCAAAGACTACGCCGGCGCGAAGCGCCGCTGCCCCGCCGCTGCTCGCACCCAGGCAAAGCAGCCGCCGGTACCGGCTCGGGTCGAGATCGGCGCGCAACCGCGACAGAACCTCGGACAGGTTTTCTCCATATCCGGCAACCCCGTTCATGAAGAAGTTGCGCGAGGGGTCCTGGACAAGGACAACGTCCATCGGAGTTTCCGGCAAATGCTGCAGGACCACCGCCGTGGGCAGGAAGAGCCGGTGCGCCTGATCCGCAAATGCGATCAGCAAATCCTTGCCGGACGCATCGGACCCCGGCGACGCGTAACGCCACACATGACTGCCGACGGCTTGCCTGACGAAAGGGCGCAGCGCCTGCCGTTCCGAAAACATCATCTGCCATATTGATGCCAGCCACTCTTGCGCCGGCTGCGGCAGCCGATCGCGCTCGCGCTGCAAATCCGCGAAATCGGTGGGGCTCGCGGTGCATTCGAGCGGCATCTGCAGCCGGTAAAAATCGGTCGGCTGGCGGCACCGGTTGAATTCGACGACGAGGGTGTTCATTCCGCAGGATGCGCAAGCCGCGCCGCCAAATGCCGCGCCAGAGCATTGATGGTGCCGAGCGCGCGCAGCTCTCCGGCGCTCAACGACAGTCCGGTCTTCATTTCGATAAACAGACAGATTTCCGTCAAGACGAGGCTGTCGGCCTCGAGTTCGGCGAACATGAAGTCATGCGCCGGATCGGCGAGGTGTTCGCCGACGCCGGGATCGTTCAGCAGCGGGGCGGCGCTGTCGTGCAGGGCGGCCACGACGAGGCGCCGCGCGGCGAGGAAGCTGTCGGCGTTGGACAGCTGCGATCCGCGAGCTTCGTCAGGCATCGGCGTTCAACATTGATCTGAGCTGCGCCGAACTGACTTTGCCGGCGCTCGTTCGCGGCAAACGATCGAGCTTGACGATCCGCCTCGGCGCACGCACCCCCAGGCGGGCGCGGCAAAACTGGCGCAGCGCCTCCAGATCGACGCTGCCCTCCGTCGCCACAGCCAGCGCCGGGATATCTCCGTGAACCGGAGACTTGATCGAGAACGCGGCGCATTCGACGACACCGGGAAATGTCTCGGCCACCGCCTCGAGCTCGGCCGGCGAAATCTTTATGCCGGAGAGGTTCATGATGTCGTCGGCGCGTCCCTCCAGTACGAGCAAACCGTCCGCGGTCAGCCGGCCGACGTCGCCGGGATAGAACCATCCGTCCTTGAACATCCGTGCGGTCAGCGTCGAGTCGTCCAGATACCCGCCAATCATCCCTCTGGTGCGTACGCGGATGCTGCCCGGCTCGCCCGGGCCCGCGGCCGCGCCGTTGTCATCAACAATCTCGACCGACACGCCCGGCAGCAGCCGACCGACCGAACCCGAACCGGCGGTGTTCGCATCCTCCCCGTCGATCGCGGCGACGCACCCGCATTCGGTGGCCCCGTACGCGATCTCGACGTCCTCGGTCAGCGTCTCGGCAAACGAGCGCCTGAGGCCGGTGCCGACCATCGAACCAAAGATCCGCACTCTGGTGTTCTGGAGGCGTCTTCCCTGCGAACTCCTGCGTGTCTCGTCGACGACGCCGCGCGCCTGGCCCGACGACATGCAGACGATGTTGACGCGATGGCGCACACAACCGTCCACGAACGACTCCTTCGCCAGATCGAAGAACACGTTGGTGGCGCCGAGGCAGACCGCAAAGGATCGGTGTCGTTGCGAAGCATAGAATTCGACCGAGGCCGGAAAGTACAGCACCAGCGGACCGACCGGCAGACCTGCCGCAAGCGCCTGATCGACCAGCTGGCCGTGCGTGGTTGGCATGATTTTGGGCCGCCCGGTCGTGCCCGAACTGGTGGCCAGAACGGCAACGTCGTCGTCCCTCGGCGAAGGGAGCCGCGCTCCGTCGAACTCCGCATCGTCGAAAACCCGCTCGAAGTCCGGCGCCAGGACATGCGTGTCAGCGCCCGCGCCGGATGCTTCATCCGCGACGATGCGACTTATCTTGCAACGGTTTGCGAGTTCCGTCCGGACGGAGGCCGGCTCATGCGTTGCCAGGATGAGGTTGGGGCAGCCGATCCGCATGAGCGCCAGCGCCGCAACCAGATGATGATATTCGTCGCGGACCGTCAGGCCGACCGGTTCGCCCGGAAGAATGCCTGACTTGACCATCATGGCGGCCAGGCGGTCGACCGACCGCGCCAGAACCCGGTACGAGACGCTGCCCCGCTCGCTCGCGACCGCAACCCGGTCCGGATCCGTTTTGGCGAAATGGTGCAAGCGTTCTGGGACCGTCATGGGGCTTCCGGTTCCGCGCGCGCCGGGCGGCGCATGTCCACAGGCACCGGAAGGTACGGCCCGTGTCGCGGCGCTGCAAGCTGCATACGATACGTCGTCCGAATTGCGATGGATCGTTTTCCCGCTGACGCCATTTTGCCGCCGCGCTTCAAAAAATCTGCTCTAAGCTGTCCGCCGGCAACTGGCAATCGAAGGGGGTGCGCCGCCGTGCTCAAGCCCAATGTGATCGTCTTTGCCAGCGATTCCAGGCAATTGCCCGCCGCCATCTTTGCCGCCCACAGGGTGTCGCGACTCAATACGCGGGCGGACACCCGCATCATCGTGTTTTGCGACTCCGCCGCTGAAGTCGCTATGGCGCAGGCGTTCGCACCCTGGTGCGAATTGATGGTGATCGAGTTCGGCCGCGCCGGTCGGTCCGTCCAGATGCCCGCGTTCAACAAGCGGATCAGCGGCGCCTCGCTGTTCCGTTTCTTCCTGCCGGGACTGGCGGGCGAGGACGCCAAGCGTGTCATCTACCTCGACGCAGACACCTATGTCGACGACCCGGTCTTTTTTCGGCTGTTCGATCTGGATATGAAGGGCCGCACGATTGCCGCCGCCCGCGATCTGGAGACCGCTTACGCAGAGACGGGCTACGCGCTGGAGGACCTCGCCAAAGCCGGAGTCACTTCTGGCCGGAAGTATATGAATGCTGGCGTCATGCTGATCGACCCGAAGCAGTATGTCGCGGCGGGATTGGAGCACAAATTCCTCCGGACTTCGATGGGCCGGCGTATCCACGATCAGGCGGCCATAAACCGGGTCCTCGCCGGTGAATGGCTTGAGTTGTCGCCGTCCTTCAACATGACCACCCAGGTCCGCAATACGTTCGTGGGCGAAGTCTGCAAGCCGGTCGTCACCCATTTTTTGGGCAAATACAAACCGTGGCACGGGGCGGCGTTCAGTTACGGCCATCCCGTCCACACCGAGATGGTCGGGTTTTTCGCCAAAAGTCCCTGGCGATCGTTTCTCGCACGACATGCCGAGGAGGCCGCGAAAGCCCTGCAGGCTACGCAGGCCGGCAAACCGGGCCTTGCCAGAGATTTGCAGCGATCCATCCTCGCGATGCAATGGCCCTTTCTGCCCCGGTCCACCGACTATCGGGCCTTGGTGGCCTACCTGCGACAGACGCGCTTTGCCGACGCGGAGCAGGGACTTGCCAGGCTGGACCTCACGCGGATACCGGCAAACCTGGCATAGTCGGCGTCCCGCGCCGGCTGCGATCAGTTGCGCCAGGCCTCACAAAATGAGAGAGAAACGGGTTCGACAGGGGCCCGGATTGAGCCGTGCAAGTCCTCGTTATCGATAACTACGACAGCTTCACCTACAACCTCGTCCATTTCCTGGGCGAGCTTGGGGCGTCGCTCGACGTGCGCCGGAATGACAAGCTGACCGTCGAAGAGGCGGTGTCGATGGAGCCCGACGCCATCGTGCTCTCGCCCGGCCCCTGCACGCCCAACGAAGCCGGTATCTGCATCGACCTGATCAGGCGGGCCGGCGCCGATATCCCCGTCCTTGGCGTCTGCCTCGGTCACCAGGCGATCGGTCGGGCTTACGGCGGCGAGATTGTCCGTGCGCCGAGACCTCATGCACGGCAAGCTCAGCGCAATCCGACATTCCGGCCGCGGCGTCTTCCGCGGCATCAACGGGGACTTTCAGGCGACGCGCTACCACTCGCTGACGATCCTGCCTTCGAGCCTCCCGGACGTCCTCCAGGTGACCGCGTCGGCCGACGACGACGTGATCATGGGCGTGATGCACGAAAGCCACCCGGTGCACGGCGTCCAGTTCCACCCGGAGTCGATCGCCTCCGAGTATGGCCACCTGATCCTGAAGAATTTCCTCGATATCGCCGCGGCGTGGAACGCCGACCACCGCGTCGCCGAACCGGTCGCTTGAGGGCGACAGGACGCAGCCCATGATTCACCCGAGCGCTCAGAATAGGACACCCAACCCTCCCCTTGCGGGAGGGTCGAAACCACGCGACCACGGCTTTAGCCGGGGGAAGCTGGTTTCGGGGAGGGGTTCATCTCGCGCGCCGGCCTCAACCCCTCCCCAAAACCGCTTCGCGGTTTTGACCCTCCCGCAAGGGGAGGGTTCCGGCGGTGCGATCGCCGCAACAGGACGCAGGGTATCCAATGCCTGACCTGAAGGGGATCATCGCCAAGGTCGCGGGCGGCGAGCACCTGACGCAGGAGGAAGCCCGCCAGGCCTTCGACGTGATCATGTCGGGCGAGGCGAGCCCGGTGCAGATCGGCGCGTTCCTGACCGGCCTCAGGCTGCGCGGCGAGACCATTGACGAGATCGCCGGCGCCGTCGCCACCATGCGCGACAAGATGGCCCGCGTCGAAGCGCCACCCGATGCGATCGACGTTGTCGGCACTGGCGGCGACGCCTCGGGTAGCTACAACATTTCCACCACCGCCGCCTTCGTGGTCGCCGGTGCCGGGGTGCCGGTCGCCAAGCATGGCAATCGCGCGCTGTCCTCCAAGTCCGGCGCTGCCGACACGCTGGCCGCGCTCGGCGTCAAGATTGACCTCGCCCCGGAAGCCATCTCCCGCTGCATCAGCGAGGCGGGCATCGGCTTCATGTTCGCGCCGATGCACCATTCGGCGATGAAGCACGTCGGCCCCGCCCGCGCGGAGCTCGGCTTCCGTACCGTCTTCAACCTGATCGGCCCGTTGTCCAACCCGGCGAGCGTCCGCCGCTACCTGCTCGGCGTCTATTCGCCCGATTGGGTCGAGCCGCTGGCCGAGGTGCTGGCGAGCCTCGGGGCGGAGTCGGCCTGGGTCGTCCACGGCGAAGGCGGTCTGGACGAGTTGTCGCCGGCCGGGGTCAGCAAGGTGGCTATCCTGAAGGACGGCAAGGTCACCGTCGCCACCGTCACGCCGGAGGACGCCGGACTGGAGCCCGCTCCGGTGGCCGCAATCAAGGGGGGCGACGCCGCCCACAACGCCGCGGCATTGCGTGAGGTGCTGACCGGCGCCAGCGGCGCATACCGCAACACTGTGCTACTCAATGCTGGCGCCGCGCTGGTGGTGGCCGGCCTCGCCGACGACCTCGCCGAAGGCGCCGCGCTTGCCGCCGCCGCCATCGACGAGGGCAAGGCCGCGACCGCGTCGAGCGCCTCGTCAAGGTGTCGAACGCGTAGGCTATGACCGACATCCTGAAGACCATCGAAGCCTCCAAGCGCGACGAGATCGCCGCGGCGAAAGCGCGCGTGCCACCGGAGGAAATGGAGCGCCGCGCCCGCTCCATGCCGGCGACCCGTGGCTTCCTCGCCACGCTGGAGCGCACCATCGCCGAAGGCCGCCCCGCCCTCATCGCCGAGATCAAAAAGGCGAGCCCGTCGAAGGAACTCATCCGCGCCGACTTCGAACCGGCTACGCTGGCGCGTGCCTACCAGAGCGGTGGCGCCACCTGCCTGTCGGTGCTGACCGACCGCCCGTTCTTCCAGGGCTCGGCGAAGTACCTCAAGGATGCCCGCGTCGCCGCCGACCTGCCGGTGCTCCGCAAGGACTTCATGTTCGAGCCGTACCAGGTCTTCAAGTCCCGCGCGCTCGGCGCCGACGCCATCCTCATCATCATGGCCGCCCTCGATGACGCTGCCGCGAGTGCCATCGAAAGCACCGCCCTCGACCTCGGCATGGACGTGCTGGTAGAGGTCCACAACGAGGTGGAACTGGAGCGGGCGCTGAAGCTTCGCCCCCGCCTCATCGGCATCAACAATCGCGACCTCCATACCTTCGAGACCTCGCTCGCGGTCGCCGACAGGCTGGCACCGATGGTGCCGAAGGACCGCGTCATCGTCGGGGAGAGCGGCATCTTCACCCCGGCCGACATCGCCCGCCTCGCCTGCGCCGGCGTCAATGCCTACCTCGTGGGCGAGGCGCTGATGCGCGAGGCCGACGTTGCCGCCGCGACACGGCGGCTCATCGGCATCACGGTCCCCGCAGCCTAGGCCCATGGCCGCCAAACGCTTGAGCCACCTCGACAAGGCCGGCGCCGCCAACATGGTCGATGTGGGCGCCAAGCCGGTCACGACACGTACCGCCGTCGCCGAAGGCACCGTGGTCATGGCGGCGAGCACGCTGGCAATGGTGATCGCCGGCGACGCGAAGAAGGGCGACGTGATCGGCACCGCGCGCATCGCCGGCATCATGGCGGCAAAACGCACCCATGAACTGATCCCGCTCTGCCACCCGATCGGCCTCACCAAGGTGACGGTCGACATCGTCCCGGATGAATCCCTGCCGGGCCTCCGCGTCAGCGCCACCACGGCGGTTGCCGAACGCACCGGCGTCGAGATGGAAGCGCTGACCGCTGTCGCCGTCGCCTGCCTCACCATCTACGACATGGCCAAGGCGGTCGACCGCGGCATGGAGATCACCGCCATCCGCCTCGTCGAAAAACGCGGCGGCCGCTCCGGCACCTGGAAGCGGAAGCGGTAGCCCTTACCTGCGAACACTACGCCGCCAACCCTCCCCTTGCGGGAGGGTCAAAGCGCGCGAAAGCGCGTTTTGGAGAGGGGTTGCGTCGCCGCACGCAAGAACACGCTGGCGCCGGCCTATGGAGGTCCTTGACCGGCGCCGCGAAGGCCGGCACGTGTGTGCCATGGACCCGCCCCTGACCCCCCTCCTGCCCGTCGCCGACGCCGTCGCCCGCATCGTCGAAGGCGTCGGCCCGCTCGCCGCTGAAACCGTCCGCCTTGCCGACGCCGCCGGCCGCGTCCTCGCCGACCCCCTCGCCGCCCGCCGCACCCAGCCGCCGTTTGCCGCTTCCGCCATGGATGGCTACGCCGTGCGCGCCGCCGATCTCGCCGCGGTGCCGGCCCGCCTCAAGCTCATCGGAACCTCCGCCGCCGGCCACGGCTTCGCCGGCACGCTTCACCCCGGCGAGACCGTGCGGATTTCCACCGGAGCGCCGGTGCCGGCCGGCGCCGACGCCATCCTTATCCAGGAGAACGCGGAGACCCCCGATCCGGCGACCGTCGTCGCCAGAGAAACCGTCGCCGTCGGCGCACACGTCCGCCCTGCCGGCCTGGATTTCCGCGAGCGCGCCGCCCTGCTCGCCGCCGGCCGCCTGCTCGGCATGCGGGAGCTCGGCCTCGCCGCCGCCATGGGTTACGGCACGGTGCCTGTCCGCCGCCGCCCGCGCGTCGCGATCCTTTCGACCGGCGACGAACTGGTTCCTCCCGGCACCCTCCCCGGCCCGGACCAGATCGTCTCGTCCAATGCGGTCGGCATCGCCGCCTTCGTCAACGCCACGGGCGGCGCGGCGAGCGATCTCGGCATCGCCATCGACGACACCGCGGCCATCGCCAGCGCCATCGACGCGGCGGTAGCGCTCCCCGCCGACGTGCTCGTCACCATCGGCGGCGCCTCGGTCGGCGATCATGATCTGGTGCAGGAGGCCCTCGCCGGCCAGCGGCATGAAGCTCGACTTCTGGCGGATCGCCATGCGCCCGGGCAAGCCGCTGATGTTCGGCCGGATCGGCGCGACAACGGCGACGATCCGCTCCGGGTCCTCGGGCTCCCCGGCAACCCGGTGTCGAGCATCGTCTGCTCGATCCTGTTCCTGCGCCCGCTGCTCGACGCCCTCCTCGGCCGCGAGGCAGATCGACCCGAGCGAGCCGGCGACGCTCGGCGCTGGCATCGCCGCCAACGACGGGCGCCAGGACTACGTCCGCGCCACCCTGCGCCTCACGCGCGACGGCCTGCCGCTGCGTACCCCCCTGCCGCGTGCAGGATTCCTCCATGCTGTCGACGCTCGCCGCCGCCGACTGCCTGGTCATCCGCCCGCCGCACGCCCCCGCGGCCGCCGCCGGCGCCCCCGTGCCGCATCATCCGGCTGCCGTAGGCGGCCGCCGATTCACCGTTTTCTCCAGAGCGCGCTGCTGCAAGTTCATTAGAGCAGCCTTGCGGAACACATATAGAACGATGTAGTCTTGTTCGTGTTTTGTACCACATCTTGATTCTCCCGGGACAGGGTCTTCGCCATGCTGACGCGCAAGCAATACGAACTCCTCATGTTCGTGCACGAGCGGCTGAAGGAGACCGGCGTGCCGCCGTCCTTCGACGAGATGAAGGACGCGCTGGACCTGCGCTCCAAGTCGGGAATCCACCGTCTGATCAAGGCTCTGGAGGAGCGCGGCTTCATCAAGCGCCTGCCCAACCGGGCCCGCGCGATCGAGGTGATTCGGCTGCCGGATTCGATCCAGCCGAGCCTCGCCGCGCCGCCGCGCGCCGCGCGGCTTCTCGCCGAGCGTCATCGAGGGCAACCTCGGCCGCGTCCGCGCTCCCGTCGGCGACGGCGCGAACAGCAACGAGCCGGTCATGGTGCCGGTCATGGGCCGCATCGCCGCCGGCACGCCGATCGAGGCGATCCAGACCCACACCCACACCATCGGCGTCCCGCCGACATCCTGTCCACGGGCGAACATTTCGCGCTGGAAGTGCGCGGCGACTCGATGATCGACGCCGGCATCCTGGAGGGCGACACGGTGCTCATGCGCCGCACCGACACCGCCGACACCGGCGATATTGTCGTGCGCGCTGATCGACGAGGAGGAGGCGACGCTGAAGCGGCTTCGCCGCAAGGGCGCCTCGATCGCGCTGGAGGCCGCCAACCCGGCCTACGAGACCCGCATCTTCGGGCCGGACCGCGTGCGCATCCAGGGACGCCTCGTCGGCCTCATCCGGCGGTACTGACGCCGCCCTGCCCCCCGCCGGCCCTATTCGGCCGGCGCGTGGCCAAGTTCGCTTTCCTGCGCGCCTTCCTGGTGGACGTACTTCGCCCCACCAAGCCACGAGGCGAGCGCCGCCAACAGGTAGAGCACCATCGCGAAACCGAAGGCGAACGCCAGGCCGTGCATGAACGGCCCGGAGATCAGGCCGGGGAAGAAGGCGCCACCGGTGATCGTGGCGGAGTTGCCGGCGGGCAGCGCCTGCAGCACGTCCGGCGGGATCAGCCGGCCCATCGGGTTATAGCCGAGGAAGGCCGCGAACAAACTCGCCACCGGCGGCTCCTGCGCCACCTGGTGCGCCACCGCCGCCGGCACGTGCTGGGCGATCAGCTGTTCGTACATCTCGTTTGGCAGCGTCGCGGCGAGCCCGACAATCATCAGACTGAAGAAGATACCGATCGAGAGAAGCTGGCCGGCGTTCATGGTCGTGGCGCGGGCGCCGGATGCCTGCCCGCGTTCGTTGGCGGGCACCGCGTTCATGATCTGGATGCCGTTCGGCGAGGCAAAAAGCCCGGTGCCGGCCCCATTGACGAAAATCAGAAACGCGAACAGCCAGTAGTCGAAAGTCGGCCGGCAGCAGCATCAGCGCCACGAAGCTTGCCGCGCCGATCAGCATGCCGCCGGCGGCGAACGGCCGCGCGCCGTAGCGGTCCGACAGCCAGCCCGACAAGCGGACCGGCGACCAGGAAGCCCACGGTGAGCGGCAGCATGAAGATGCCCGACCACAGCGGCGTCGATTCGAAGCTGTAGCCGTGCAGCGGCAGCCAGATTCCCTGCAGCCAGATGATCAGCATGAACTGCAGCCCGCCGCGGCCGATGGAGCCGAGGAAGCTGGCGATGTTGCCGTAGCGGAACGGCCGGATGCGGAACAGCCTGAGGTCGAACATCGGCCGCGCCACACGCCGCTCGATGACGACGAAGCCGACGAGACAGGCGACGCCGAGCCCGATCAGCGTCGAGCACCTTCGGGCTGCCCCAGCCCATGACCTGGCTGCCGTAGGGCTGGATGCCGTCGGTGATGGCCGATGAGGATCAGCACGAGCCCGACGGCGAAGGAGATCGTTGCCGGCCCAGTCGAGGCGCCGCGCTGCGGCCGGCGGATGTCCCTCAGCTTCAAGAAGCCCCACACCGTGCCGATCAGACGCCACCGGCACGTTGACCCAGAACACCAGCCGCCAGTCCCAGTCGGCCAGCAGGCCGCCGAGGAGCAGGCCGATGAACTGCTCCGCCGATGCGCCGCGATGGTGTTGATGCCGAGCGCAAGCCCGCGCTGATGCGGCGGGAAGGCGTCGACCAGGATCGCCGTGGCATTCGCCATGAGCAGGCGCCGCCGACGCCCTGAATGATGCGCACGACAATCATATAGACGCGCCGCGATCGCCGCCGCTGCCCGGGTATGAAGCTCAGCGCCGACCGCGGCCAGGGTGAAGATGACGAAAGCCGATGTTGTAGATGCGGGCGCGGCCGAAGATGTCGCCGAGGCGACCGAACGCGACCACCAGCACCGAGGTGGCGACCATGTAGCCCATGATCATCCACAGCAGGTAGTTGATGTTCTCCGGCTCCAGCGGGTCGAGGTGATGCCGCGAAAGATCGCCGGCAGGCTGATCAGCAGGATCGAGGCGTTGAGCGTGGCCGCCAGCATGCCGAGCGTCGTGTTGCTGAGCGCGATCCACCGGTAGTGGGGCCCGGGGTGGAAGTGGCCGTCGTGATGTTTCTTGGTCATCGGATATCCGCACGTTACCGAAACGCGGCTGGCCGCCGTCAGTGGGCAACGTCTGAGGGCTTATTTTGTGCGCGCCGGAGGGAGAAATAGCGTGCGTCATTGTAGAACGGATGACCCCGACCGCAACAGTGCACCAAGCGGACCAGCTATCCTGTCACGCTTGCGCTAATTTGCCGCGACCGGCGGCATGAACGGCCGTCGGATGGAGGGATATGCCGTCTGCACCCGCAACCGGTTGCCTTCCCGATAGAGCGCATGCGCACCGAAGCGGTGCAATTCCTTGCCGTCGATAACCAGCGCATGGTTCGCGCATCCTGCTGGGGCGTCGAATCGCGAGATGACGACGGCAGACCGCCCGCAGTCTTCCGCAAAGGCGTCACTCCGCGTCACAAGCGCCACCTCGCCGCCATCGGGCAGCCGGCCGACGCAGCCCAACGGGTCGCAGGCTATCCCGTCGGCAAGGCTCGCCGCGCCCGCCGCGCGGGGGTCCGCGTCGGCGGTCAGCCACTCGCTGATCTCGAAGTCTGCTTTCTTGTCGCCGAGGACGCTCAGATGACCGTCCGCTCCCCGAACCACCGCCACGGTACCGTCCTCGCTGACGATCAGGTCCGGCCGCGGCGTGGCGAGAGTGATCGGGAGCGCCAGCGCTATCGGCACAAGCCCGGCGAGGCGCCAGCGTTGGCGCCACAGCACCAGCCACAGGAATCCGGCGACGACCAGCATCAGCGCCGTGGCCGGCGCCATCGGCAGGCTGCCATGATCACTGGACCAGGCGGATGTCTTGTCGGCAACGAAGGTAACCCATGCGAGACCCCATTTCATGGCGGTCAGCGGCAGCGCCTCCAGACCCAGCGGCATCATCAGCACCGCTGCAAGCGCCATCGGCATGACGACAAGCCCCACCGCCGGCATCGCCCCGAGGTTGGCGACAAGGGTCAGTGGCGCCACCCGATGGAAATGGAAGGCGGCGAAGGGGGCCGTAGCCAGCCCGGCGATCAGCGAGGTCAGCGTCAGGCTGGTCATGTACCGCCTTAGCCGAGTGCCTGCGCCGTTGGCAGTGGCCCGCGCTTCCCGCCGGTCGAGCCAGCCCGCGATCGCCTCGTAGGCCGCAATCAGCGCGGCGGTTGCCGCGAACGACATTTGAAAGCTCGCGGTCGTCAGGGTCTCCGGCGCCAGTGCCAGAACAATGAAGGCGGCGAGTGCCACGTTCCGCAGCGTGATGGCCCGGCGGTCGATCATGATGGCCGTCAGCATGATCGCCATCATGACGAAGGCGCGCTCGGTGGCGACGCCCGAGCCGGAAAGGCCGAGGTAGGCGGCGGCAACGAAAAGCGCTCCCGCCGCCGCCCATTTCTTGATCGGACGCGCCAGCGCCAGCCCGCTCGACAGCGCCAGCAGCGCCCGGATCACCCAGAACGACGCCCCGGCGACAAGCGCCATGTGGAGGCCGGAGATCGCCAGGATGTGGCCGAGGCCGGAGGCGCGCATCGCGTCCTGGGTGTGCTCGGAGATGCCGCCGGTTTCGCCGACGGTGAGTGCCACCGCGATGTGGCCGGCGTCGCCAGGCAGCGCTGCCTCGATCCGCCTGCGATCGCCTCGCGCAGCCGCGCCAGCGGCTCGCCGAGACGAACGCCGAGCGGCGCCGGCCCGAGGTCCGCCAGCGCGGCGGCACCGTAGGCAAAGCCGTATGCTCCGATCCGCTGATAGAAAGCCGTCCGTCCGAAATCGTAGCTGCCTGGGATCACCGGCCCGCTCGGCGGCGTCAGGCCGGCGAGCACGTTGATAGGCTCGCCGACCGCGAGCGTGTCGGTCTTGCTGCGGATCGTGATGCGCGCGGTCGCGGGCGTGTCGGCGGCTTCGACGTCCTCGATGTCGTGCACACGCACAATCACCCGCACCCCGCCCTTCGCCGCTTCCTGGATGCCGGCGATCCAGCCGTTGACCCTCGCCGTCATCTCGCGTGGAAGCACCGGCGCGGCGACCGCATCGGTCCTCACCTTGGCGGCGGTGAGGCCGGCCGCGACCGCCGTCGCGACCGCCAGCACGCGAAACGCGACAATGCGCAGCCGCATCCGCCATGCCGCAACGATCAGCCCTCCGGTAAGAAGCCCAAGCGCCGCAAGGGACGGCTCTTGCCGCAAGGCGAAGTAGCCGAGGATGCCGATGCCGAAGGCGACCGGCAGCCACAGGAAGCCCTGGCCTGCCTCCATCTCGCGCTCGAAGGTGAACCCGATGTGCGCCCGGAAAGCCGCGGCCCGTGCCGCCAGGGTCGCGAACGGACCGGCGTCCTCAACGCGAAACCGACGTTGGCTCGCCTCGCGTGTCCGCCGTTCCGCGACCGATGGATCGCTCCCCGCCCCGCCATGGCCTCCTCCCAAGGAGGACCATACACCAAGGTCGTCCGGCGTCGTCACCCCGGCGAAAGCCGGGGCCCATCACCATTGATCGCGATGGATTCCGACTTTCGTTGGAATGACGACCCTCAGGCGAATTCGCTCAGCAGATGACGAGGCTCACGCCTTCCCCGCCGCCATCGTCCTGGCGAACGTGTCGCGGAGGCCGACAGTGCGGTTGAACACCGGCCGATCCGGCGTGGAGTCCGGATCGTGGCAGAAGTAACCGAGCCGCTCGAACTGCACCGCCCCATGTCCGTCGGCTGCGACTGCCGCTGGTTCGACCAGCGCACCGCCCAGCACCTCGATGGACTCCGGGTTGAGCTCGGCTGCAAAATTGCCTGCGTCCGGAGCGGGCCGGGCAAACAATGGATTGTATAGTCTCACCTCGGCCGGCACCGCATCCGCCGCGGCAACCCAGTGCAGCGTTGCCTTGACCTTGCGGCCATCGGGCGGCGTGTTTCCGCCGCGTGTCTCCGGGTCGTACGTGCAGCGCAATTCAACCACGTCGCCGGCCGCGTCCTTGATCGCCTCGCGGCAGCGTACGAAGTAGGCATAGCGCAGCCGCACCTCGGTACCGGGCGACAGGCGAAAGAACTTCTTCGGTGGCTCTTCCATGAAATCGTCGCGCTCGATGTAGATCTCGCGGCCGAAGCGCACGGCGCGCGCGCCGGCGGTCGCGTCTTCCGGGTTGTTCACCGCCTCCAGGTCCTCCACCTGACGCTCCGGATAGTTCTCGATCACCACCTTCAGCGGCTTCACCACAGCCATGCGGCGCAGGGCCGTCCGGTTCAATTCTTCCCGGATCGAGGCCTCCAGCATGCCAACGTCGACCACGCTGTCGGCACGGGCGACGCCGATGCGGCCGATGAAGTCACGGATGGCCGCCGGCGGCACGCCGCGGCGCCGCAGCCCGGCCAGCGTCGGCATGCGTGGATCGTCCCATCCCTTCACGTGGCCGTCCCGGACCAGTTGCGTCAGCACCCGCTTCGACAGGATCGTGTACGTGAGATTCAGCCGGGCGAACTCGTACTGGCGCGGCCTCGAAGGCACCGGCAGGTTTTCGATCAGCCAGTCGTAGAGCGGCCGGTGGTCAGCGAATTCCAGCGTGCACAGCGAGTGCGTGACCCCCTCGATCGCGTCCGACTGGCCATGGGCGAAATCGTAGCTCGGATAGATGCACCAGGCATTGCCCGTGCGCGGGTGTGTCGCATGGAGGATGCGGTAGAGCACCGGGTCGCGGAGGTTGATGTTGCCGGCCGTCATGTCGATCCTGGCGCGCAGCACCCGCGCGCCGTTCGGGAATTCGCCGGCGCGCATGCGGCGGAACAGGTCGAGGTTCTCCTCGACGCCGCGGCTTCGGAAGGGACTGTCGACACCCGGCTCGGTCAGCGTGCCGCGGTTGGCCCGCATGTCGGCCTGCGACTGGTCGTCGACGTAGGCCTTGCCGGCACGGATGAGGTGCTCGGCCCAGGCGTAGAGCTGTTCGAAGTAGTCGGACGCGTGGTGGAGATGGCTTCCCCAATCGAAGCCGAGCCATCGGACATCGCCCATGATCGCGTCGATGTAGGCCTGCTCCTCCTTGGTCGGGTTGGTGTCGTCGAATCTGAGGTGGCAGCGGCCGCCGAATTCCGCCGCGACGCCGAAGTTGAGGCAGATCGATTTGGCGTGGCCAATGTGCAGGTGCCCGTTGGGCTCCGGCGGAAACCTGGTCACGACCTCGCCGACCCGTCCGGCTGCACGGTCGGCGGCGATGATGTCGCGGATAAAGTCCTGCCCGGCCTCGCGGGCCGGGGCTTCTGCACTCGTCATTGTAGAGGGCCCTCTTTCGCCCGCGTTGCTGCCAACCAGCGGCGGCCGTGTCAACAAGCCGGCACGATCAGTCGGGCATCACGCACGGTACGACCTGACGACTGTGCCGGCGGTAAACGACGGAAGTGCGCGTCGGTGGTCAGCACGACCGGATCGGAACGACCTCCGTCATTCTCACGACACACGCATCCGCCAGACTCATCGGCACGTCGGCGTATTTTTTCATCAACCCAAACACCTCTCCTTGGTTCCGGCTGAGCTCAAACGACACCTTTATGCCGCCGCGCTGCAGGAACGCCAGCGAGTGTCGGTCCGCGTGCCTGGGGAGAAAATGAAATGCCTCGGTGAGAACCCGCTCGCAGCAGTGCCAAGGCCTCGGGAACTCACCGGCGATTCGTGACAGCCCAATCGGAATAAACGTCGCGCTCGCGAAGAAGCGCGACCAGGAACCCGGTGTCAGCGACCGCGGTCGCGGCCAAAGCCGGTCTTCCTCAAATACTCATTCGTGCGCGCGCTGAGGTCGGCCGGCAGGTCGTCGACAACCGACCCGATCAGGTCGGATATGTCGTCCAGGTTGCCGGCTTGTCCCTCTGCCGGGCGGCCGCGCTCCAGGCGTTCGCGCGCGACCTCCGATTTGGAAAGACCGCGCCGGCGCGATTCAGCCGCGATCTCGGCCGCCAACCCGTCAGGCAATTTAAGGGTCATCGTCTTCATGACACCCATGTAACACCACTCTGGCAGACGCACAATACCGCAACATAACGCCACGCCGCCATGGACCATAAATCCACTTCGAGTCGCGCGGCGATGCGTGCTACACGCCGCCACGGCACCCAGCCACCTGTGATCCGCCATGCCCACTCCCGTCGTCACCCGCTTTGCCCCCTCGCCGACCGGCTACCTGCACATTGGCGGGGCCCGTACGGCGCTGTACAACTGGCTCTACGCCCGACACACCGGCGGGAAGATGCTGCTCCGGATCGAGGACACCGACCGCGAGCGCTCCACCGACGCCGCGGTCGCCGCGATCCTCGACGGGCTGACGTGGCTGGGACTTGCCTGGGATGGCGAGCCCGTCAACCAGTTCGCCCGCGCCGCGCGCCACCGCGAGGTCGCGGAACATTTGCTGGCGTCCGGCGCCGCCTATCGCGCCTACGACACGGCGCAAGAGCTCAACGACGCACGCGCCAAGGCCCGCGCCGAGGGTCGTTTTGCCCGCTATGACGGCGGCTGGCGCGACCGCGACCCGGCTGAGGCACCGGCCGGAATCGCACCGGTCGTCCGCATCAAGTCGCCGATCGCCGGTGACACCGTCATCGAGGACCGCGTCCAGGGCCGCGTCGCCTTCCCCAATGGCGATCTCGACGATTTCATCATCCTGCGGTCCGATGGCACACCGACCTACATGCACGCCGTCGTCGTCGATGACCACGACATGGGCGTCACCCACATCATCCGCGGCGACGACCATTTCACCAATGCCGCCCGCCAGAAGATCATCTACGACGCGCTTGGCTGGCCGTTGCCCGTAATGGCGCACATCCCACTGATCCATGGCCCTGACGGCGCCAAGCTGTCCAAGCGCCACGGTGCGCTTGGCATCGACGCCTACCGCGCCATGGGCTACCTGCCCGAGACGCTGCGCAATTATCTCGTCCGTCTCGGCTGGTCGCACGGCGACGACGAGATCATGTCCGACGCCGACATGATCGCGTGGTTCGATATTGACGCGATCGGGCGCGCTCCCGCCCGCATCGATTTCGCCAGGCTGGAGAGCCTGAACGCCCATTACCTGCGCGAGAAGAGCGACGCCGAGTTGATGGCAACGCTCACCGAAGCCTTGCCTCACCTGCCCGGCGGCGCCGAGTTCGCCGCTAAGCTCGATACAGTTCGCCGCGCCCGCGTGTTGGCGGCGATGCCTCTCATCAAGGAACGGGCCAAAACCCTGGTCGAGCTGATCGACCGTGCCCGTTTCGCTGTCGCAGAACGACCGCTCGCCCTCGAGGCCGACGCGGCAGCCCTGCTCGACGCCCCCGCCCGGGCCTTGCTCGCCCGCCTCGATCCTGTGCTGGCGACAATCGACGATTGGACGGCGGCAGGCACCGAAAGCGCGGTCAAGGCTTTCGCCGAGGCCGATGGGCTGAAGCTCGGAAAGGTTGCGCAGCCGCTGCGGGCGGCGCTGACCGGGCGGACCGCGTCGCCGGGGATATTCGACGTCCTGGCGATCCTCGGTCGAGAGGAAAGCCTTGCCCGCATAGCGGACCGCACCGGCGATTGAGGGCCGCCGCCGTGGTCAGGCGCATGGACTTGTTGCGGCGCAGCAAATAGAATACCCGCCACATCTCCTTGAACAATTGCGGGAATGAAAGGCAACACCATGGCCGATGTTGGCACGATGGACAAAGAGACGGCCAAGCAGGACAGCGCCCGGCTGACCATCGGCAATCACAATTGGGACTTCGCGATCCAAAAGGGCACCGTTGGCCCCGACGTGATCGATATCAGTTCACTTTACGCCGAGACCGGCCATTTCACCTTCGACCCGGGCTACACCTCTACAGCCGCCTGCGAATCGAAGATCACTTATATCGACGGCGACGAGGGCATCCTGCTCTACCGCGGCTACCCGATCGAGCAACTTGCGGAGCACGGCGATTTCCTCGAAACCTGCTACCTGCTGCTCTACGGAGAGCTGCCGACGCCGGCCCAGAAGGCGGATTTCGACCACCGTGTGACTTACCACACCATGGTCCACGAGCAGATGAACCGGTTTTTCACCGGCTTCCGCCGGGATGCCCATCCGATGGCCGTGATGTGCGGCGTCGTCGGAGCGATGTCGGCTTTCTATCACGACTCGACCGACATCACCGACCCGCGCCAGCGCATGGTCGCCTCGCTCAGGATGATCGCCAAGATGCCGACGATCGCCGCGATGGCCTACAAGTATCACGCCGGCCAGCCGTTCGTTTACCCGCTGAACGCCCTCGACTACGCCTCGAATTTCCTGCGCATGTGCTTTGCGGTGCCGTGCGAGGAGTACAAGGTCAACCCGGTGATGTCGCGCGCCATGGACCGCATTTTCATCCTGCACGCCGACCATGAGCAGAACGCCTCGACGTCGACGGTACGGCTGGCCGGTTCATCGGGGGCCAACCCGTTTGCCTGCATCGCCGCCGGCATCGCCTGCCTGTGGGGCCCGGCCCACGGCGGCGCCAACGAGGCGGCACTCGCGATGCTGCAGGAGATCGGCACCGTCGAACGGATTCCGGAATTCATCGCCCGCGCCAAGGATCGCAACGATCCCTTCCGCCTGATGGGCTTCGGCCACCGGGTCTACAAGCACTACGACCCGCGGGCCAAGATCATGCAGAAGACGACCCACGAGGTGCTGTCTGAGCTGGGCATCCAGGACGACCCGCTTCTCGAAGTGGCGATGGAACTGGAACGCATCGCACTCACCGACGAGTATTTCATCGAGAAGAAACTTTACCCGAATATCGACTTCTATTCCGGCATCACGCTCAAGGCGCTGGGCTTCCCCACCACCATGTTCACGGCTCTTTTCGCCGTCGCCCGCACCGTCGGCTGGATCGCCCAGTGGAAGGAGATGGTCGAGGATCCATCGCAGAAGATCGGGCGGCCCCGCCAGCTCTACACCGGCGCCACCCGCCGCGACTACGTGCCGATCTCGAAGCGTCGCTGACCGTCGCCTCAGGCTCGTTCCAGCGCCGCGTGCAGGCGCCGCCGGCGCACCGTTTCGACCACCACGTCGGCCGCCCGCCTGCTGGGCGGGCCGCCGCTGACCGCCATCAGCCCCTCGATCCGGTCGAAGGCTGCGAGTTGGCGCCTGCGCTCCCGGGAATCTTCCAGCAGTGGCATCAGCGCTTCGCACAGCCGTTCCGGATCGCTGTCGCGGCCGATGAACTCCGGCACCACGTTAGCCTCCGCAACGATGTTGGCCAGCACGATGGAATCCACCTTGAGCAAAGGCCGCAGCAGCCTGATCAATGGCTCCACGCGATAAGCAACGACCATTGGCACGCCGGATAAGGCCAGCTCCAGCGTCACCGTCCCTGAAGCTGCAAGGGCGGCGTGAGCGCGGCGGAACGCAGCAAGCTTCGCCTCCTCGCCCACCACGATGCGGGGCAGGACCGGCCAGTCGCCAACGCGCTCGCTTATTTCCTCTGCCATGGCGGGAACCGCGGGCAGGATTGCCTCAACCCCACCGAAGCGTTCTCGCACCAGGGCCAACGTCTCGCCGAATGGCGCCATCAGCCGCTTGATCTCGCTCCGCCGGCTTCCCGGCAGGATCAGCAGCACGGGCATGCGCACTTCATCCAACTCGGTTCTTTCGCCTGGCCGGGGACGCAGGTCGTCGAGCCGCTCGAGCAGGGGATGTCCAACGAACGTACACGGCGGACCGCCGAGATCGCGATGGACGCTGGGTTCGAATGGCAGAACCGCGAGGACTTGGTCGACGTACGCCGCCATCCGCCGTGCCCGCCAGGGCGCGTAGGCCCAAACCGTCGGCGATACATAGTCGACGATCGTAATGTCCGGCCTGGACTTGCGCACGATCCGGCCGACCCTCAGGTTGAAAGCCGGGGCATCGATCAGCACGAGAACGTCCGGCGCCACGCGCACTACCGCAGCCGCCGTCTTTCGTATGTTGAGCAGGAGCGACGGCAGCCGTGCGATCACCGCCGAATAGCCGTGTACACCGTCCACCGCCATCGGGAGTACGAGATTGAGCCCGGCGGCAATCATGCGCGCGCCGCCGACGCCGACGAAATCGGCCTGGCCCCCCAATCGGACTGCGAGGGCCTCGATCAGTTCGGCGCCGAGTGCATCCCCCAATTCTTCGCCCGCCACCAGGAACACGGTGAACGGCCTGCCGCCCCCGGATCGTGGAGGAGTGGTCATCCACGCACCGCCGCGTCATCGCCGCCCTCGGCGATGACGAACGTGCTGGTCCGCTCCGCCGCGGCAATCGTCGCGGCCCGGTCGGCAATCATGACACGGCGCAATTCGATGACGATGCCGGCCAGGCCTGCCTCTGCCGCCAGTTCGACGGTCCTCGGCCCGATAGTCGGCATGTCGACGCGGATGTCCTGTTGCGGTTTGCAGCATTTGGCCAGCACGCCCGCCCGTCCGGCCCATTTGACACGGCCGGCACGTCGCAGGTCCGCCACCCGCTGCACCATTGCATCGGTCCCCTCCGCGCCCTCAAGCGCGACGACCCGTGATTGGACAACAACTGCCGCCTGCCCGCTATCGAGAGTCCCGATCAACCGGGCGGCGGTCAAGGCAATCGGAACGTCCTCGCTCGCTTCGCCCGACACCCGAGGTCCCCCGACCCGGCCCGGTTCGGCGACAAGGTCGGTGGCGACCTCGTGGGCCCCCACTACACGATAGCCATGGCTTTCGACGAAACGGGTAAGCGCGCTCAGCACCGCATCGTCGCCGCCGGTAAGGTGCGACAGGATTTTCGGCAATGCGCGCAACGCGCCGAGATCCACCCGCATCGCACGGAAATCCGGGCGCCTGTCGACCGACCCGATGAGCACCACATCGCGTGTGCGATGGCGCTTGATGAGCTCCATGATGCGGCCGATCTGGCCCCACTTCACCATCTCATGCGGGAAAGATGTCAGTCGTTCGTCGGCCAGTCCTTCCAGGCCGATGACGAAAACCGGTCGGCCCGCCCGCGTCGCCGCGTCGGCCACGGCGATCGGGACCGCGCCGCCTGCCGCCAGAATCGTCAAAGGTGCGCTAGTCGGCCATCCGGTTGTTGTGGACCGCGGGGCTAGACATCCCCCTCACCGCCCCGCGAGCGTGGCAGGCCCATCGGCCGCTCGCCAGTGGCCCGTATGAACTCGATCATCCGGCCGACCGCCGGCACGTCCCCGAAGCGCTCGGCGACCTGCGCCAGCCGCTCCGCGCGCGATCCCGAGCTGAAGAAGAAAACTTCATACGCCGTCCGCAGAGCGTGGATGGTCTCCCTGTCGAACCCGCGGCGCTTGAGACCCCTCACATTGATTCCGGCCAGGACGTCGCGGTGGCCGGTCACCATGACGAACGGAATGATGTCTCGGGTGACGCCTGTGAGACCGCTGACGAATGCGTGGGCGCCGATGCGCGTCCACTGCTGCACGGCCGCGAGACCGCCGAGAATGGCGTATTCACCGATCTCGCAATGGCCGCCAAGCGTAGACTGGTTGGTCAGGATCACGTGGTCGCCGACCAGGCAGTCATGGGCGATGTGCGAGCCGATCATCAGGAAGCAATGGGAACCCACCGTTGTCGTGCCGCGCCCCTTTGCCGTGCCGCGATGAACGGTGGCGTATTCCCGGATCACGCAATCGGCCCCGATGACGATCGCGGTCTTTTCGTCCTTGTAGCTCAGATCCTGCGGCTCGCCACCGATGGCGGCGAATGGCGACACGCGGGTTCGGGCGCCGATGGTCGTGCGCCCGCTGACGATGACGTGCGACTGCAAAACGACCCCGTCCTCAATGACGACGTCACTGCCGATCTGGGAATAGGCACCGATCGTGACCTCTTCGCCGAGACGCGCGCCGTCTTCGACGATCGCAGTCGGATGCACGCGTTTCATGCGGTGGGCATCTCGTCGCCGATCATTGCGCTGATCACCGCCTCCGCAACCTTGACACCGTCGACCCGCGCTTCAGCGCGATAGCGCCAGATATTCCCGCGGTTTCGCACCTTCTGGACGTGGTATGCGACGGTGACGCCGGGATGGACCGGCTTGCGAAACTTGGCCTGATCGACGGTCATGAAATAGACGGCGGACGGCTTCGTCAGACCGAGATTCGCCGCGCATATGGCGCCTGCCGTCTGCGCCATGCCCTCAATCAGCAGGACGCCCGGCATGATCGGCATGCCCGGAAAATGTCCGACGAAGTAAGGCTCGTTAACAGTCACCGACTTGATGCCCACGCCGGCGTTGTCGCCGTCCACGTCGATGATGCGGTCGATCAGCAGGAACGGATAACGGTGCGGCAGCAACTGAAAGATCCGCTGGATGTCGAACGACTGCAGGGCCGTCGTCTTGCCATCCATCGGTCATCCCCTTTTCGTCGCTTCTGCCAGGCCGGGCGTTCGCCACCGGCGCACGCCGCAATAGTGGCCCGCCGCCTCACCGCGTTGGTCGGGCGAGCCAGGCAACCTTTTGAACGATCTTGCCGGGATTGTCGATCATCGCGAGAGCTCGGCGGCGCGCCACGAGCCGAACGATCCTGCAACCTTCCGCTGCAGGTCGATCAAAACGATCCGTTGGAAATGTCAGAAGGTGGCGCCTGCCCCGATCCGGCAAACCTGCATGTTGTCGTAGCTGGCCTTGGTCAGCACCGCGGCACAGTCCAGCCGCAGATTGCCGATCGGCGACGCCCACATGATCGACCCGCCGACCGAGGAACGCAGCATCGTGTCGCTCACGGGGTTTTCGCCCAGCCCGGCGGTTGCGCCCGCGTCAAAGCCCCACAACATGCCGGCGTCGGCGAAGACCGCCCCGCGGAGTCCGAGGTCCTGGGGAAGCACTGGCAGCGGGAATTGCACCTCTGCCGTCGCCCCCCAGAAGTTCTTGCCGCCGATGGACATGCCGCAGCCCGCGCCGGCACAACCGGTCTGATCGCGCGGACCGTAGCCCAGGGGCGCGAAGCCCCGGACGGTCTCGCCGCCCTTATAGAAATTGTCGGCGATCGCCACCGGCTGCCCGATGCCCGTGATGTTGCCCCCGACAGATGGACGAACCCGACGATGTCGGTCTTGTCCCCTAACGTATGGTAATAGCGGGCATCGCCGGTGCTGCGAACAAACCGGGCGTTGCCGCCGACACCGGCGAATTCCTGGGTGAAGCGAAGGAATACGCCGTCGTGCGGATCGTTGTAATTGTCCACCGTGGAGTATTGCAGCGAGTATCCGACCGCCGAAGTCAGGCGGGTACTGTTTCCCTTCGGGCTTGACGGGTAATAACAGCCGGTGACCGTACCCGCTCCGCCCGGATCGCACGCCGCAATGCCGGTGAGCTGGTTCTGGGCGATCCGATACGTGAGCGACCCCGAGAAGTGGTCGGTGATCGGCAGGCCCACCGTCAGGCCGCCGCCGGTGCTCGTGCTCCCCAGCGGCCGCAGATGGGTGGGCGTCGACGTGTTCCGGTAGACGTTGAACCCCGCCGACATGTGATACCCGAGGAAATACGGGTCGGTGAACGAGACATTGAACGTCCGGTCGCTCTTTCCGCCGCCGAAGGCAATCCGAAGATTCTGGCCGCGGCCGAGGAAGTTGGTTTCTTCCAGTGCCACCTCGGCGATCACGCCGTCCGTCGTCGATACGCCCGCCGCAACGGAGAACGACCCGGTCGACTGCTCCACGACGTCAACGTCGACCACCACCTTGTCCGGCGCGGAGCCCTGGTGTGCGGTTATGCTCACCGACTTGAAGAAGCCCAGGTTTTGCAGGTTTCGCTGCGCCTTGTCGATCAGCACGCGATTGTAGGCATCGCCTTCCGCGATCTCGAACTCGCGGCGAATGACATAGTCGCGGGTCTTGGTGTTGCCGTGAATCTCGATGCGTTCGATATAGGCGCGCGCTCCTTCGTCGACCGTGTAGGTGATCCCGATGATATGGTTGGTGTAGTCGCGGTCGCCGCGCGGCGACACCACCGCGAAGACATAGCCGAGGCGCGACAGCTCGACCGTCAGGTCCTCGACCGTCTTCTGCACGTCATCCGCGTCGAAGACCTTGCCGGATTTCGTCCGCAAGTACGCATTCAGCGTCGCCGAATCGACGCCCGGTATGGACAAGTCCACGGCGACGTCGCCGTATTTGTACTTGGCGCCCTCGTCGAGCGTGAACGTGACGTAGTACTTGCCCGTGGCATCGTCGAAATCGGCGTGCGCGTCCAGCACCTGGAAGTCGGCATAGCCGTGCGCCAGATAGAAGCTCCTGAGCGCGTCCTCGTCCGCCTGCAGCTTCTCCTGGCTGTAGATGTCCTTGCGGTTCAGCCAGCTCAGCCAGTTGGTCCGGCGCGTCAGGATCACGTGACTGAGGCGGGACGCGGAGAAGGCATTGTTGCCGACGAACGTGACCGCCGCCACGCCGGTCTTCTCGCCCTCGTCGATCAGGAACACGACATCGACCCGATTGTCGCCGAGCGGTGTCGCTTTCGCGGTTACGTACGCGTTGCTGCGCCCGTTGGTCGAGTAGTAACTCTTGATGTTGGTGATGTCGGTCTGCAGCTTGGCATCCGTCAGCACGCCCCGGACCTTGAGGGTGATGATCGTCATCAGATCGCGGCTTTTGATCTTCTTGTTGCCCTGGAAGACGATCGAATTGATGACGGGATTTTCAGCGACCGTGACAACCAGAACGCTGCCGTGCTGGGCGATGGCAACGTCCGAGAAAAGGCCGGTCTCGTAGAGCGCCTTGACCGAGGTGTCGATGTCCTCGGCGGTGTATGACTTGCCCGGCTTGATCGTGAGGTAGGTCTTGATGGTATCGGCTTCGATCCGCTGGTTGCCCTGCACCGAGATGCTGGAGGCAACCGCCGCTTCTGCCGACTGGGGCGCCACCACCGACAACGCCACCAGCATCGGAGCGGCTGCTGTCACCGCCAGGACAACCGCGAAAGCCACCCTCCGGGCGAAAGTCACAAATGAATGCATGTGATCTTGATGCCTATTGCCTGCTTCGCCCGCCCGCGTATCCACGGACAAATTCGCCCCCAAATGCCCAGACTCGAAGGTTTACAGCCTTTTTTGATCCCCGCAAGGCGCGCCCCGAATCCCCGTCGCGAATCTCGCTTCGCGTTGCGCTCGCGACACGCATGGAAGCCTTATTTCACAGCGAACTCAAATGAATAATGTCGTTCCAGGTTGCAAAAATCATTAACATCACCACCGCCGCGAACCCGATGCGGAAACCGATCTCCTGGACTCGTTCGCTGAGGGGCTTCCCGCGCGCCGCCTCAAAGGCAAAGAACAAAAGGTGACCACCGTCGAGCATGGGGATGGGGAACAGGTTGATCAGCCCGATGCTGATGGAAAGGATCGCGGCAAGGTTGATCAGCGCCACAAAGCCGAGGGTGGCGACGTCGTGCGATACTTCCGCCACCCGAAGCGGGCCGCCAAGCTGATCGGCCGATTCGCGCCCGGTGGCGACGTTGGCCAGGTAGGATAACGTGCGCGTCGCCACGAACCAGGTTTCCTGCGTCGCCAGCACCGCTGCGCGCGGCACCGAATAGCGTTCGGTGACGATGTCGGCGCTGGTGGTGTTGCGGGCGATGCCGAGCACCCCCACGCGGTGATCGTTGCCGAATTGATCGGGAACGTTTTCCAGCCTTGGCGCCGCAGAAAGCGTCACGTCCCTGTCGCCTCGGCGCACCACGATGGTGAGCTTGTCCGCGGCGCTCATGGAGACGATGCGCTGCAGATCGGTGAAATTATCGATCGCTTTGCCGTCGATCAATTCGATGATGTCCCCCGGCTGGAAGCCGGCCTGCGCGGCGGCGCTGTCGGGCACGACGCTATCTACCCGCGGCGTCATCACTTCGCGGCCGTGGATGCTGAAGACGGCGGTGAAAATGGCAATCGCCAGCACGAAATTGGCCACTGGGCCTGCCGCCACGATCGCAGCCCGCGCGGCCACGCCCTTGCCGGCAAACGCCGACTTGCGTTCCTCGGGCGTCATGCGTTCGAGCACTGAACGGTCGCCGAGGCTCGCCTCGTTCTCGTCCCCGAGGAACTTGACGTAGCCGCCGAGCGGGATCAGCGACAGCCGCCAGCGGGTACCCGTGCGATCGTTGAAGCCTACGATCTCCGGGCCAAAGCCGATCGAAAAGACCTTGACGGCCACGCGGCACCAGCGGGCGACCAGGAAATGGCCGAGTTCGTGGAAGAATACGACGATGGTCAGGACGAACAGAAACGGCACCACATATCCCGGTGACCGTCGAGCCCACGTCATTCAACACGGTATTGAGGCCCATGCATTCTCCTTCCGGCCCTCAGGCCAACGAGCCCCGATCGACCTGGGCCGCGGCGATACGCCGCCCCTCGCGGTCAAGAGCAATCGCATCCTCGATTGTTGCGGGCGTCTGTCCCGAAACCGTGGAGCCGGCCCGCTCGATCGTTTCCTCCACTATTTCGGCAATTTGAAGGAATCCGATCTTCCCGGCAAGAAAGGCCTCGACCGCGACCTCATTGGCCGCGCTCAGGATGTTGGTTGCCCACCCGCCAGCGGCAAGGGCCGCGAGCGCTATCCGCAACGCCGGAAACCGCGTCCTGTCCGGCCGCTCGAACGTGATCCCGCCGAGCGCGGCGAGGTCAAGGCTGGCCGCCTCGACCGGGTTGCGCTCAGGCCATGCGAGGCAATGGGCGATCGGGCCGCGCATGTCGGGTGCGCTCATGGCGGCGATCAGCGCCCCGTCCCGGAAGGCCACCATGCCGTGCACGACCGACTGCGGGTGCACGACGACGTCGAGCTGCTCGCTGGAGGCGCCGAAGAGGTAATGCGCTTCGATCAACTCCAGGCCCTTGTTCATCATCGTGGCCGAATCGATCGTGATCTTGGGCCCCATCGACCAGTTGGGATGCTTCAGCGCCTCGGCCGGCGTCGCCGCTGCCATCGCGTCGCGCGGCCAGTCGCGGAAGGGACCGCCGGATGCGGTGATGATGATGCGCGCAACATCGTCCATCCGGCGTCGGTCGAGGATTTGGAAGATCGCGTTGTGTTCCGAATCGACCGGCAGAATGGCGACATTCGCCGCGCCCGCGGCCCGGATGAACACGTCTCCCGCCGATACCAGGCATTCCTTGTTGGCGAGGGCGACGCGCGTCCCCGCCGTGAGCGCGGCGTACGTGGGCGCAAGCCCGGCGGCGCCCACGATCGCGGCGACCACAAGATCGGCCGGGCGCGCCGCCGCCTCCCTCACTGCCTCGTCCCCCGCCGCCACCTCGATCCTGGTTCCGGCCAGAGCCTCCTTGAGCTCCCGGTACGAAGCAGGGTCGGCAATCACGGCCAGTCGCGCATGGGTCTGGCGCGCGATTTCGGCAAGCTTGGCAGCGCTGGTCTTGGCGGTCACCGCTTCAACGGCGTAGGCATCGGGCCGGCTCGCGACCACGTCGACGGTGCTGCGGCCGATCGAGCCGGTGGCGCCGAGTATTGTGATGCGCCGCAGCACCTGGGCTGCGGCAGGCCGGTTGATGGCGGCGGCCCGGCGGGTCACCATTGCACGAGCCCTGCCGCCAGATTGCCCGCCCCGCCGTGGAGCGCGCCGATTACGACCCCGACACCGGCAGCAAACGTCAGCCCGTCAACCCGGTCCATAAGCCCGCCGTGGCCGGGAATAAGGGTGCCCGAATCCTTTGCCCCGAACCGGCGTTTCACCGCCGATTCGAAAAGATCGCCCGCCTGTGAGGCAACCGACAGGACGACGATCACCAGCACGAGGATCGCACTCACCCGAAGGCCGAGGGCGGCCGCGACGAGCGTGCCCGCCGCCACGCCGACCGCAAGACCGCCGACCGCGCCTGCCCAGGTCTTGTTCGGCGATATCTGCGGCCACAATTTCGGACCGCCGATCAGGCGGCCGGCGAAAAACGCGCCTGTGTCGGTCCCCCATACCGCCGCAAAGAGCACGACAATTGCCGCGAAGCCCTCGTCCGGAGCCAGCCGCAGGGCAACCAGGCCAAAGCCGAGGACCGCCGCGTAGACGACGCCAAGCGCCCGCCACCCGCCGCCAGTAACGGCGGCGGCCGCGACGGCGACCGCGCTCAGCCCGAGGCCCGCCAATCGTGCCCCTGCAGCCGCTGCCATCAGGCCGAGGGCGAGCAAGACAGTGAACGCAACAACCGGTCTGGTCTTCCCTTCCGTCAGTCCGATCCATTCGAGGTGAACGATCACCATCGCCGCGACAACGGCGAGCGCCGCGATCCAGCCACCGAACCACGCACCGGCCAGCGCCAGTACGCCGACTGTCGCGGCCGAACCGAGCCGCAAACCGAGATCGGCCCCAAGCACGGGCATTTCGCCGCCGCCGGCCGCACGGCCGGCGTTCATGCGCCGCGCCCGGCGAGCCCGCCGTAGCGTCGCGACCGCCGCGCGAATTCCGCGACGGCGCCACGGAGGTCTTCTTTGCCGAAATCGGGCCAGTACACCGGGAGGAACACCAACTCGGCGTAGGCGCATTGCCACAGCAGGAAATTGCTCAACCGGAATTCGCCGCTCGTGCGGATCAGCAGATCGGGATCGGGAAATCCCGCCGTATCGAGGTAGGAGGCGAAAGTCTTCTCGTCGATCGTTTCGGGATCGAGCACGCCGCCCCGGATTGCGCGTCCCATGGCGCGCGCGGCACGCGCGATCTCGTCGCGGCCGCCGTAATTGAACGCCAGAATGAGTTCCAGGTTGTTGTTCGCCTTGGTCAAGGCCTCGCTTTCCTCGATCATGCCGAGGATGTCGGCCGGAAGTCCCTCGCGTTTGCCGATCACGGTTATGCGCACGCCCTGGGCGTGCAGCTCGGTGACGTCACGCCGCACGTAGCGACGAAAGAGGCCGAACAGGAAGTCCACTTCCGACTGCGGCCGCGACCAGTTCTCCGACGAGAAGCTGAACAGCGTCAGATGCCGGATGCCGAGTTCGTACGCGGCACGGACCGTTTGGCGAACCGACTCCACGCCGCGGCGATGCCCCTCGCCGCGCGGCAGGCCCCGCTCGGCCGCCCAGCGGCCGTTGCCATCCATGATAATGGCCACGTGACCGGGGGCGTCGCCGCCCCCCCGCGTCACCGCCATCGCGCCTGGATTGGCAAGGATGGTCATCGGTTCGCTCGGCTCTGCCGCGTCAGACCTGGGTAATCTCGGATTCCTTGTCCGACAGCATTCGGTCTATCTCGGCGATCGTTTCGTCGGTCATCTGCTGGATCTCGTCGGCGAGATGACGCTGCTGGTCCTGGCCCATCTGACCGTCCTTCTCTTCCTTTTTCAGTTGGTCCATGCCGTCCCGCCGCACGTGCCGGACCGCTATCCGCGCCTGCTCCGCGTACTTGTGCGCAACCTTGACCAGTTCCTGGCGTCGCTCCGCGGTGAGATCCGGGATCGGGACACGCAACAGCGTACCCTCAACGATCGGGTTGAGGCCAAGATTGGCTTCGCGGATCGCTCTGTCGACCGCCTGCACATTGGCCTTGTCCCAGACCTGGACCGACAGCATGCGCGGCTCCGGAACGCTGACGGTCGCCAACTGGTTTATCGGCATGGCCGAGCCATAGGCATCCACGTGAATGGGCTCAAGCAGGCTGATGGAGGCACGCCCCGTCCTCAGCCCCGACAGTTCGTTCTTGAGAACCGAGATCGCTCCGCGCATCCGGGGCGTTAGGTCAGAGATTTCCATCGGCTCCTCTAATAGTTGCTCCGCGATCGCGGCCGAAGTGAGTCTGGCGCCGCCGCGTCGCGGGCACCGGAATCGCCATCCTGCGAAATGCCTGCGCCGATCAGGCGTCGGCGACTACCGTTGCCCGGCCCTGCCCCTTCAGAATATCAACGAAAGCGCCAGCTTGCAGGATCGAAAAGACGATTACCGGAATACGGTTATCGCGGGCAAGCGCGACTGCGGCGGCATCCATCACCTGGAGACCCTTGGCCAGCACGTCCGCGTGGCTTAACCGCTCGAAACGCCGGGCGTTTTTGTCGCGCTTGGGATCGGCGGAGTAGACGCCATCGACCTGGGTGCCCTTGAACAGTGCGTCGCAGCCGAGCTCGGCGGCCCGGAGCGCCGCCCCGGAATCGGTGGTGAAGAACGGGTTTCCCGTGCCCCCGGCGAGCAGCAGCACACGCCCCTGCTCGAATGCCTGCTCGGCGCGCTGGTAGGTGAACGTCTCGCAGATCGTCGGCATCGGCACCGCCGAGAACACCCGCGCTTCGATGCCTCTGGATTCCAGCCCCTCGTGCAGCGCGATCGCGTTCATCACGGTCGCGAGCATGCCCATGTGATCGCCGGCGACCCGGCTGCCGCCGGCCTGGGCGATCGCCATGCCGCGGAAGATGTTGCCGCCGCCCGGAACCACCGCGACCTTGACGCCGAGCGCGACCGCCTCGCCGATCTCGCCGGCGATCCGCTCGACCATCTTGGTGTCGATGCCGAACGCCTGATCGCCGAGGAGCGCCTCGCCGGAAAGCTTGAGGACCACCCTCTGGAAGCGGCGCGTCGGCTCCATCATCCCAACTCGATCAGTGGAAATCGGCCATCCGGATACACGATGACCTCCGGCCTGTCACTTTTGGTCGGTGCCCGCCGCGGCCGCTACCTCGGCTGCGAAGTCCGTCTCCGGCTTCTCGATGCCCTCGCCCAGCCGGAAGCACGCGAACGCGGTCACACTGATATCAGCCCCGGCCTCGGTCGCCGCTGCCTGCACCGCCTTCTCCACCGTCTTCTCGGTGTCGACGACAAAGGCCTGCGCCAACAGCACCGCCTCCTCGTAGAACTTGCGCAGCCGACCCTCGACCATCTTGTCGATGACGCCTTCCGGCTTGCCGGATTCCCGCGCCTGTTCGGCGTAGATAGCCCGCTCGCGCTCCACCACCGCCTGGTCGAGCTCGTCCTGGCGCACGGCAAGCGGGCTCGCCGCGGCGATGTGCATCGCCACCTGCTTGCCGATCTGCTCCAGCTTGCCCGCGGCACCGGTCGATTCCAGGCCGACCAGCACGCCAATCTTGCCGAGCCCTGGCGCCACCGCGCCGTGGACATAGGTGCCGACGACGCCGCTGCCGACGGAGACCATCGCCACGCGGCGGAGCGTGATGTTCTCGCCGATGGTGGCGATCGCCGATTTGATCGCGCTGTCGACGTCGCCGGCGCCGCCCGGCATCCGAGCGGCAAGCACCGCCTCCAGCGACCCGTCGGTGCCCAGCGCCGCCTCCGCGACCCCGCGCACCAGCGTCTGGAAGTCGAGATTGCGGGCGACGAAGTCGGTCTCCGAGTTGACCTCGACCATGACGGCGCGCGTGCCGCCGCCGGCGATGGCAATGAGGCCCTCCGCGGCGACGCGGCCGGCCTTTTTCGCCGCCTTGGCGAGACCCTTCGTCCGCAGCCAGTCGACCGCGGCCTCGATGTCGCCGGAGGTCTCCGTCAGCGCCGACTTGCAGTCCATCATGCCGGCGCCGGTCTTGTCGCGCAGCTCCTTGACCATGGCGGCGGAAACGGTCATTGCCCTAATCCCTTCGGTGAAGTGTGGCTCGCGGCGGCGCCCTCAGGCGCCGACCGTCAGGCTGCGCGCCTGGCCGATCCAGTCGTCGCGGCTGATGCGACCCCTGAAGTTGAGGGCCATGTCGATCCTGGCGATGTCTTCATCGCTGAGCTCGGCGATCTGGTCGAACCGGGTGATGCCGAGCGCATTGAGCTTCTTTTCCAGCACTGGGCCGACACCGGTGATCTTCTTGAGGTCGTCGGCCGATCCCATCGGTGTGGCGAACAGCGGCTCGACCGGCTCCGCCACCGATGCAGCGCCACCAGCGCGCCGCGCCTGCGGCTCCAGCGCCTCGGCCGCCTCCATGCTGACCTCCTCGCCGACGGAGTCGGCCGCGACCGAAGGCGCCGCCTCGAGGATCGCCGGTTCCTGCACCTCTTCCTGCGCGCCGATGTCGATGCCGGCCGCGCCCTGGCCGCGCGAGATGCCGTCGATTGCCGCCTTGGCGATCAGGTCGCAGTAGAGCGTGATCGCCCGGCCGGCGTCATCGTTGCCGGGGATCGGGAATGTGATGTGGTCAGGGTCGCAATTGGAATCGACGATCGCCGCGACCGGGATGTTGAGCCGGTTGGCCTCCTGGATGGCGATCGCCTCCTTGTTGGTGTCGATGACGAACAGGAGGTCGGGGACCCCGCCCATGTCCTTGATGCCGCCGAGAGCCTTCTCCAGCTTGTCCCGCTCGCGCGTCAGCGTCAGCCGTTCTTTCTTGGTCAGGCCCTGCGCTTCGCCGACAAGCAGTTGCTCCAGCTCGCGCAGTCGCTGGATCGATCGCGAGATCGTCTTCCAGTTGGTCAGCATGCCGCCGAGCCAGCGGGCGTTGACGTAATACTGGGCCGACCGCTTCGCCGCCGCCGTCAGCGGCTCGGCCGCCTGGCGTTTGGTGCCGACGAAAAGGATGCGGCCGCCGCCGGCGACCGTATCGCTCACCACCTGCAGCGCCCGATAAAGCATCGGAACCGTCTGGGCGAGGTCGATGATGTGGATGTTATTGCGCACGCCGTAGAGATACGGCGTCATTTTCGGGTTCCAGCGGTGCTTCTGGTGGCCGAAATGGACGCCGGCCTCCAGCAGCTGGCGCATGGTAAAATCGGGCAGTGCCATGACTACCTGTCTCCTTCACCGGTTCTGCCGCCGCGGGGGACGTGGCCAAGCCACAAGCCCTTTCGGGCACCGGTGGGATCGCAGGCCAATCTGGCCCGCGAGCCCGGCCCCGCGTGTGAGATGACGGGGCTTATATGGGGACATCTGCCGGAACGCAAGGCACCAAAGCCGGCCTGTCCGGGTTCCCGACCGTGGGTTCGCCCGATGGCCAACCTCCCTTGAGGCCCAATCCGGAGATCGGCTTCGCAAAAAGTCGAACTAGCCGCCGGAAGCGACCTCCCTGGTCCGCAGCGTCGCCTGCGCCGCGGATTCTACCTCTTTCTCGATCGGGTTGAGCGGGTGGTGGTACAGCGTCGACTCGAACGCCTTCAGCCGCTTCTGGATGGAGATCAGGTCGATGATCGTCGTCCATGAATTGACAAGGTACTGGAAGGAGCCGCGCACCTGGTCGAAGGCGTTGAGGATCTGGTTCATGATGCCGAGTGTGATCGTGGCGGCCAGGATCGATGGCATCAACACAACGTACGGGATGATGGTGTCGGTTTGCAGGTACACGATGCGGCCGACATTGAAATACATGTAGTTGAAATAGATGCGGAAATAGTTGCGGCGCACATCGCTGAACAGTTCGGCCACCGTCGGCGGCTGCGCCCGGGCCGCGTCGTCCTCGCCGTAGACCAGTTCCTTGCGGTACGCCGCCTCCACCCGCTGGTTCCGGAATTCCAGTCCCGGCAGGCGTATGCCGAGCAGCGCCAGGAATCCCGTCCCGAACAGGGACCAGACGATCGCCACCCAAACCAGGGCATTGGGCACCTGGCCGATCAGCGGCAGACCGGCGACGTTTTGCGAAAGGTGCACGAGCACCGGCAGGAAGGCAAACAACGTCATGACCGAATCAACGAGGCTGACGCCCAATATTTCCAGCGTCGACGAAAACCGCATCGTGTCTTCCTGGACGCGCTGCGAAGCGCCCTCGATGGTCCTCAGCCGCTGCCAGTTCTCCATGTAGAAGTTGTTCATCGCCGTGCGCCAGCGGAAGATGTAGTGGCTGACGAAGAAGCGGGTGAGAACGCCAACCACCACCGCAACGAAGGCGATTCCGGCAAAGGTCAGGAGCAGACCGACGAATTCTCCGGTCGTCACGACGCGGGTCTTGCCCAGCGCCGCTTGGATCATGTCGTAGAACGGTCCGTACCATGCATTGACCGCGACGCTCACCTGGACCTGGAAGTAGGTCGTGAACATGATCAGCGCCGAGCCGAGGATCGACCAGTTTTCCCAGGGGTGGGGGGCATAGAAATGCCAGAAGACCGCGAACAGGGCGACCGCGACGCCGAAATACGCATAGAAGAGCAGAAATTCCGGGGTCCAGAAGACCTGCACGCCGATTACGGGTTCCACGCCCTCAGGCGACATCGGAACGCCGAACGCACCGGCCATGTCGGCGCCGAACAGGTACCAGACAGCGACGACGATCGCCGTCCACACCATGGCGGAGATGAAAAACAGCCTGGGGCGCGGGAAGAAAGAGATGAACATGCGAACGTCTCCTGAGGTTCTTGGGCGGTCACCGCCGGCCCCTGGCTCGGCGCCGTACGATGCGCGATGCCACGCTTCTCCGCAATCGCGATGAGTTGGCGAAAATTAGGCGCCTTCGGATCGGCCGACCAGTGTCGGCCGCGCATGCCACTCGAAATTGCGCAAAGCCGAACAGCCGACCTCCTGACCTGGGGCGTTTGAGCAGCCAAGTGTCTCGGGCGCAGCGCAGCACGGAAGTGGTGCGCTGCTGAACCGGGGCTCATTGTGACGGGTCGATTGGGCCCCGGGTCTGGGTGCACCACCGTGTGCCGCACCGGGGAAAGGCAAGCGCTGTGCACTCCGTTGACGAAGGGCCGAAAACACGCACGACCCTCGTCGCATGCCCGCTCACACGAGGTCGACCTGCACGACCCCTTTGACGGCCCTCAGCGCGCTGGCCACCTGCGGCGTCACCGGATGGCGCCCGGGCAGGCGCATTTCGATCTCGCGGCGGCCTTCGTCAAGCAAGAGGATGAGGCTCGCCTCGCCCTCGCCGCGCGCGCCGAGGTGCTTGGCGACGCTCGCAAGCGGTCCGGCATCGCGCACGAACACCCGGATTTGCTTCAATCCTGCCATCACAGAATCGAGGGACTCGACCGACTGGATCCGCACGCTGATCCCTTCCGGTCGTTCCTCCGCGGCCACCAGCACCACTACCGAGCGGCCGGGTTCCAGGAGTTCGCGATACTCCGATAGTCCCTCGGAAAAGAGCACCGCCTCGTATGAGCCGGTGGGGTCGGAGAGCTGCACGATCCCCATGCGGTTGCCGGAGCGGATGCGCCGCTCCTGCCGGCCGGTCACCGTGCCGGCAAGCCGCCCGGCCGTGCCGCCGTTGCGAACCGATTCGGAAAATTCGGCCCAGCTTTGCACCCGCATCTTCTGCAGCACGGCGCCATACTCGTCGAGTGGATGGGCCGAAAGGTAGAAGCCGACCGCCGCGTACTCGCGTGTGAGCTTTTCCGCCGCCAGCCACGGTTCCACCACCGGCAGCAACAGCGGCTGGCGCTCTTCGATGGCGCCGAACATATCTGCCTGCCCGACCGTGACGGTATCGTGGACGCGCGCGGCCATGGCCATGATGCGATCGACACCGGCCGTCAGCCGCGCGCGGTCGGGCCCAAGTTCGTCCAGCGCGCCGGCGGCGACCAGGCTTTCAAGCACGCGCTTGTTCATGATCCGGGGATTGATGCGCCGGGCGAAGTCGGCGACGTCGCGGAAAGGCGCTTCGCCGCGCACCTCCACAAGGTGCTCGACCGCCTGCGCGCCGACGCCCTTCAGCGCCGCCAGCGAATAGAGGATGCGCCCCTCCGTTACGTCGAACTCGACGCCCGACCGGTTGACCGATGGCGCCTCGACCGGGATGCCGAGCCGCAGCGCCTCGCGACGGAACTCGGCGATCTTGTCGGTGTTGCCGGTCTCCAGCGTCAGCGATGCGGCCATGAACTCCACGGGGAAGTTGGCCTTCATGTAGGCCGTCTGATAGGTGATCAGCGCATACGGCGCCGAGTGCGACTTGTTGAAGCCGTACTCGGCGAACTTCGCGCACGCGTCGAAAATCGAACTCGCCGTGCTCCCGTTGATGCCGCGGTCGGTGGCGCCCGTCAGGAAGCGGTCGCGCTGGGCGTCCATCTCGGACTTGATCTTCTTGCCCATCGCGCGACGCAGCAGATCGGCCTCGGCGAGCGTATAGCCCGCCATGTCCCGCGCGATCTGCTGCACCTGCTCCTGGTACGTGATGATGCCGAACGTATCCTTGAGGATCGGTTCGAGCAGCGGGTGCAGGTATTCCACCGGCTCCTGTCCGTGCTTGCGCAGGCAGTAGGTCGGTATGTTCGCCATCGGCCCCGGCCGATAGAGGGCCACCAGGGCGATCAGGTCGTCGAAACGGTCGGGCCGCATGTCGATGACCGCGCGCCGCATGCCGCCCGACTCCAGTTGGAACACGCCAACCGTTTCGCCGCGCGCCAGCGGCTCATAACTTTTTGAATCATCGAGCGGGATTCTGGAGAGATCGACATCGATCCCGCGCTGGCGGACGAGCTTCACCGCCTTGTCGAGCACCGTCAGCGTCCTCAGGCCGAGGAAGTCGAACTTCACCAGGCCCGCCTGCTCCACCCACTTCATGTTGAACTGGCTGACCCGCATGCCCGAACGCGGATCGCGGTAAAGCGGCACCAGCTCGATGAGCGGACGGTTGCCGATGACGATGCCCGCCGCATGGGTCGATGCGTGGCGATAGAGGCCCTCGAGTTTCTGGGCGATGATCAGCAAGCGGTCGACCGTGGCGTCGGCCTCACGTTCCGTGGCGAAGCGGGGATCGTCGGCGATTGCGCGTTCGAGCTTCACCGGGTTGGCGGGGTTCTGCGGCACCATCTTGGCGAGGCGATCGACTTGCCCGTAAGGCATCTGCAGCACCCGGCCGACATCGCGCAGCACCGCGCGCGCCTGCAAGGTCCCGAAGGTGATGATCTGGGCGACGTGGTCGGCGCCGTACTTCTGCTCGACGTAGCGGATGACCTCGTCACGCCGGTTCTGGCAGAAGTCGACGTCGAAGTCCGGCATCGACACGCGTTCGGGATTGAGGAAGCGCTCGAAGATCAGGTTGAAGCGCAGCGGATCGAGGTCGGTGATGGTGAGCGACCATGCAACCACCGAGCCCGCGCCGGAGCCGCGGCCCGGCCCGACAGGGATGCCCTGCCGCTTGGCCCACTGGATGAAGTCGGCGACGATCAGGAAATAGCCGGGATATTTCATGTCCCGGATGACGCCAAGCTCGTATTCCAGGCGCTTGTTGTAATCTTCCTCGCTGAGACCCGGCGCGAGCCCGTGCACCGTAAGCCGCTGTTTCAGGCCGGCCCGCGCCGCCTCGGCCAGCATCTCGGCCTCAACCGCTTCGGCGTCGCCGTCGTTGTTCTCCGCGAAGCGCGGCAGGATCGGCTTGCAGACGCGCGGCCACCACGCGCAGCGCATGGCGACCTCGAGCGTGTTCTCGGGCGCCTCAGGGACGCCCGCGAACAGTGCGGCCATCTCGTTGCGCGACTTGAAATAGTGTTCGGGCGAAAGCCGCCTGCGGTTGTCGTCGGCGATTACCGAACCTTCGGCCAGCGCGATCAGCGCGTCGTGGGCCTCGTAGTCTTCGCGGGTGGCGAAGAAGGCCTCGTTTGTCGCCACCAGCGGCAGGCCGCGCCTGTAGGCAAGATCGATGAGCACCGGCTCCGCCGCCTTTTCGGCCGCAAGGCCGTGGCGCTGGAGCTCGACGTAGAGCCGGTCGCCGAAGATGCCGCTCAACCGGTCGAGGCGCTCGCCGGCGCGCTCGCCCTGCCCCGCCACGATCGCCCGGTCGATCGGCCCGCCCGGACCGCCTGTAAGCGCGATCAGCCCGCCGGCAAGTTCGGCCAGGCGCGCGATCATGACGTGCGGCCGCGTCGCCGCTTCCGCTTCCATGAACAATTCGGACACCAGCCGAACCAGGTTCCAGTACCCCGCCTCGCTGGCCGCCATCAGCACGACGTCGGCGAGGTCCTTGCGCGGTGCGGCCCCCGGCGCCGCCGCTTCCGGTCCATCGCCGCAATCGAGGGCCACCTGGCAGCCGATGATCGGCTGGATGCCCTTCTCCGCAATCGTGGTAGCGAACTCGAGCGCGCCGAAAAGATTGCCGGTGTCGGCGATGCCGAGCGCCGGCATCTGGTCGGCGGCGGCGAGTGCGGCGAGCCGCTTGACCGGCAGCGCGCCCTCCAGCAGCGAATAGGCCGAATGGACTCTCAGATGGACAAACCCGGCCGGACGGGTGGTGCGACTCACGATTCCGCTCTCTCCCTGACGCGGCAAGTGTCGGCGATGGGCGCCCCCGGTGTCCACATATCCGGGCAGCCATCCACAGCAGGCGCCGCTGCGACCGCAACAGGCCTCACACCAGGGCCCGCAACCCTTCCGACAACAGGGCAATCATGGCAATGAAGGCACCGATGGCGACGAGCGCGGCCGCGTCGCGGACCAGGTAACGCATGAACAAAATCCCCTTTTCCGGTAGCTGTCCGCCGGATTATGTTCTCTGTTTGTTCTCCTGTCAATCCGCCCTGAACCCAAGGGAATCCTCGCTTTTCGGCGCTAGCCGGTGGCCTCGTCCCGGTCGCTGACGACGCTCTTCCGCGTCGCCGATCTTGGCCAGTCCAGCTCGATCACCTTGCCCTCGCGGAGGGTGATCCGCCGGTCCATCCTGGCCGCCAGGTCGTGATTATGCGTCGCAATCAGCGCCGCCAGCTTCGACGCCCGCACCAGCCTGATCAGGCCGTCGAAGACGAAGCCGGCGGTGTGGGGATCGAGGTTGCCGGTTGGCTCGTCGGCGAGCAAAAGGCGCGGCGCGTTGGCGACCGCCCGCGCGATCGCCACCCGTTGCTGCTCACCGCCGGAGAGCTCCGGCGGCCGATGGCTCGCCCGTTCCTTGACGCGCATGTAGGCGAGAAGCTGCACCGACCGCCGCTTCGCCTCGCCGCGATTCATGCCGCGGATGAGCTGCGGCATCATCACGTTTTCCAGCGCCGTGAATTCCGGCAACAAGTGGTGGAACTGATAGACGAACCCGATCTGGAGCCGGCGGATTGCCGTTCGCTCGGCATCCGCGAGCCCGGCGCACGCGCGTCCAGCGACAACCACATCGCCCGAGTCCGGATGCTCGAGCAGGCCGGCGATCTGCAACAGCGTCGATTTGCCGGCACCTGACGGCGCTACCAACGCCACCATCTCCCCCGGATAGATCGCGAGATCGGCGCCATCGAGCACCGTGATCCGTCCGTTGGCGTCGCCATAGTGCCGCTCGACCTTGGCGAGCCGCAGGACCGGACGGCGCGGCGCGTTGGCCGATCGTTTGGGTTGCAAGCTCATTCGTAGCGCAACGCGTCGACCGGGTCGAGACGAGCCGCCCGCCATGCCGGATAGAGCGTCGCCAGAAACGACAGCGTCAGGGCCATGATGATGACGGTCAGCGTCTCCCGAACGTCCAAGTCCGCCGGTAACTGGCTCAGGAAGTAAAGCTCCGGCGAGAAAAGCTCAGTCTGCGTCAACTGCGACAGGAATTGGCGGATTGATTCAATGTTGAGACTGATCACCACGCCAAGCAGGAAGCCCGCCAGCGTGCCCACGGTGCCGATCGACGCACCGGTGATGAAGAACACCCGCATGATGGTGCCGCGCGTCGCCCCCATCGTCCTCAGGATGGCGATGTCATGGCCTTTGTCTTTGACCAGCATGGTGAGGCCGGAAATGATGTTGAGGGCGGCAACCAACACGATCAAAGTCAGGATCAGGAACATGACGTTGCGCTCGACCTCCAGCGCCGAGAAAAATGTCATGTTGCGCTGTTGCCAATCGGTCAGCAACACCTGGCGGTCGGCAGCCTGCTCGATCGCCGGTCGCAGACGATCCACTAAATCGGCGTCATCAAGGTATATCTCGACCGCACTCGCCTCATCCTCCAGATTGAAATAAATCTGCGCCTCTGCGAACGGCAGAATGACGAACGTGGAGTCATACTCGGACATGCCGATCTCGAAGATCGCCACGATCGGATAGGACTTTATCCTCGGCGTGACGCCCAGAGGCGTAACGGTGCCGCGCGGCTGCACAAGCGTCAGGCGTGACCCTATGGTAAGGCCGAGATCGGTCGCCAAACGGGAGCCGATCGCAACCCCGCCGGATTTGTCGAAGTCGACGAGTGTCCCCAGTCGCACGTTGTTGTAGATGCCGGGAACCTTGGGCAGGTCCTCCTGACGCAGACCGCGAACCAGCACGCCACTTGACGAATTCTGGCCGCTTGCCAGCGCCTGTCCCTCTACCAAAGGGATCGCGGCGCGCACGCCCGGCACCTGCGCGATGCGCGCCGCCACCGGCTCATAGTCGGTCAGTTTGGTGTCCGTGGCCTGCAAAATCAGATGACCGTTAAGGCCCAGGATCTTGTTTATCAGTTCGGCGCGGAACCCATTCATCACCGCCATGACGATGATCAGCGTGGCAACGCCCAGCATGATGCCGATAAATGAGAAGCTGGCGATCACCGAGATGAAAGCCTCACGACGGCGCGAGCGCAGGTACCGCCCGGCAATCATCCACTCGAATCGGGCAAAGGGTCTGGTACCGACGGGAACCGCCATTTTGCTTACCGCTTTCTGTCGCCCATGCGGTTCAGCACTCCATCGAGGCTCAGCGCCTCCCGCGCCCCGGTCGCCCGACGCTTGATCTCGACCTCGCCGCGCTCCAGCCCTTTGGGTCCAATGATCACCTGCCAGGGCAGCCCGATCAGGTCCATGGTCGCGAACTTGGCACCAGCCCGCTGATCGAGGTCATCGTAAAGCACTGAAATTCCGGCGTTATTGAGACGCACGTATAGGTCGAGCGCAGCAGCATCAACCGCGCGATCGCCGACCTTGAGATTGATCAGCCCAACTTCAAACGGGGCCACGCTGTCCGGCCATATGATCCCGGCCTCATCGTGGCTCGCCTCGATGATGGCGCCAACCAAACGTGACACACCGATGCCATACGAACCGCCATGGACCGCCTTGTCTGTGCCGTCCGCGCCCGACACCGTTGCTTTCATAGGCACCGAATACTTGGTGCCGAAATAGAATATCTGCCCGACCTCGATACCGCGCGTCGCCAGTTGCCGCTCCGCCGGCACTTCTCGTTCGAAACGAGCGACCTCGTGCACGTCCTCGGTCGCTGCATAATAAGATGTCCACGGTTCGATAATCGGCCCCAAGTCGGCGTCGTAGTCGACATCTTCACCGGGCACCGCCGCATCGAGAATCGCCTTGTCGCAGTAAACTCCCAATTCGCCGGTCTCGGCAAGGACGAGGAATTCGTGACTCAGGTCGCCGCCGATCGGTCCCGTTTCCGCCCGCATCGGAATAGCCGTGAGGCCCATCCGCGCGAAAGTCCTCAAATACGCAACGAACATCTTGTTGTAGGCAACCATGGCAGACGCTTGGTCGACATCGAACGAATAGGCATCCTTCATCAGGAATTCACGACCGCGCATGATGCCGAAACGAGGTCGCACTTCGTCGCGGAATTTCCATTGGATGTGATAAAGATTGAGCGGCAGCGCCCGATACGACGTGACATATGCGCGCACGATGTCCGTTACCATCTCTTCGTTGGTCGGGCCGAACAGCATGTCGCGCTCGTGCCGGTCGGCGATGCGCAGCATCTCCTTGCCGTAGTCGTCATAGCGCCCACTTTCTCGCCACAGGTCCGCCGGCTGAATTGTGGGCATCGAGAATCTCGATGGCGCCTGCCCGGTCTTGCTCCTCTCGAACGATTGTCCCGATCCTGGCAAGGACGCGTTGGCCAAGAGGCAACCAGGAATAGATGCCGGCAGCCTGCTGGCGAATCATCCCGGCTCGCAGCATCAACCGATGGGAAACGATCTCGGCTTCCTTGGGCGTTTCTCGAAGGATCGGCAGGAAGTAGCGCGAAAGGTGCATCGTCGGAGCTGCTCCGGCTCGGATTGAAGGGCGCCAGTCAATCCGCACCATCGCGAAAAAACAAGGCCCGCTATCGCGAGAGGAGACGCACCACGCGAACGATGCCAGGCGCCCGTAATGATTTGCCACCCACCCGTCGATCCGGTGCAAAAATTTTGGGCTGCGACCGGACAAATTGGTGACAACGACCAAGAGTTTAGGTAGGCTCTCGCCAATAAGTGGGACGACCGGTCGTTGCGACCGCTGCCCCTCGAAAAACAAGGCATCGCGGTCTAAGTCTTGGGAGGAAGATCCCTTCAGGCGCGCGCCTCAGGGCCGCTGCCGCAGGACCTCTGAAAATAGGCCCAAGCGCCTATTGGGTCTACGGGTGCTGCACGAAGGGTTGAGACGCGGGAACTCCGTGAGCAAGGCCGACAGGCCTTGCTCTTTTTATTGGCGAAGATCGAACCAATCCCCGATCGTCCACACGCTGAGGCCGAAAACGTTGACCGCCAGCCAGAACAAGCCAAGCAGGATGGACGTGATCAAGGTGGTCACGATGACCGTGCGCAGGAGTCGGGGACGCGCCGGTGCGCTGGCGGTCGTACCGAGTACGACTTCACCGTCCTCCTCCTGAGTGCGCATGCCCCACGGCAGCACGGCGAACAGCACCAGCCACCAGACAATAAAATAGATCGCAACCATCGTGAGGAGGTTCACGCCTGCTCCAGTTCGATCAACGTGCCGAGGAAGTCTTTGGGATGCACGAAGACGACCGGCTTACCGTGTGCGCCGATCTTCAGTTCACCGTCGCCGAGAATCCGTGCTCCCTTGGCGGCGAGGTCGCGACTGGCGGCGCCCACATCGGAGACTTCGTAGCAGATGTGGTGAATGCCCCCGAAGGGATGGCGATCAAGAAACGCCGCTATTGGCGAATTCGCACCGAGTGGCGAAATCAACTCAACCTTGGTGTTGGGAAGCTCGACGAACACCGTGGTCACGCCATGGTCAGGCTGCGCCACTGGCTCTGAAACCGTCGCGCCGAGCGTGTCCCGATAGAGGGCGGCGGCAGCCGCGAGGTCGGTGACGGCAATAGCGACGTGATTGAGACGCCCGATCATCGATTGCTCATACGACCGCCACGAACACAGCGCAAACTGGCTTCTTACCCCAGGCGTCTCGGACCGCTGCACGGGCTGTTCGGCGGACGGCTTCGCGCACGACCTCGGGGTCGCGGCGCCGCCGACGCGGAATTGACTCAAGAGTGCCAAGAACCGCATTCATGACGGCCTCCTCCAGCGGTCGCCCATCGGCGTCCGCGCCTGGCAAACCAGTCGTCATGATTTCAGGATCGAGCGTCAGGTCGCCGTTGTCATCCAGCACGATTGATACGGCGACGTGACCGGAGAACGCGAGGCGCCGCCGCTCTGTCACCCCCATCGCCTCAAGGTCTCCGATCAGGCGGCCGTCCTTATACAGCCGCCGGGCATCGATTTCGTCCACCTGTTTCACCGGATCCGGAGCCAGCCTCAGCATCATCCCGTCCTCGATGACGACCACGGTCTCGACGCCGAGATCCCGCGCGAGGTCAGCGTGGGCGGCAAGATGCATAGCCTGCCCGTGGACGGGAACTGCAATGCGGGGCCTGATCCAGCCATACATCTCGCGCAACTCGCCGCGACGCGGATGGCCGGAGACATGTACAAGGCGGTCGCGATCGGTGATCACTCGCACACCGGTCGCGGTCAGCTGATTGATGATCCCGCGGATGGCAAGCTCGTTCCCGGGAATTTCGCGGGCCGAGAACACCAGCGTGTCGCCCGCGACCAACTCGATCCTCGGGTGGTCGGCGCTGGCTACCCGCGACAGGGCAGCACGCGGCTCGCCCTGGCTACCGGTCAGAAGCAGGACCACCTTGTCGCGCGGCAGATAGGGAAATGCCTCGTCGTCGAGAAAAGGCGGGAGGCCGTCGAGTAGACCGAGGTCGAATGCAACGTCGATTGCCCTGCGCATGGCCCTGCCGACCACCACCACATCGCGGCCCGCCGCCTGGGCGGCAAGAGCGACTGATTTGAGACGCCCGACGTTCGAGGCAAATGTTGTGAAGGCGACCCGGCCCTTGGCTTCGCCGACGATCAACGCGATCTCACGCGCAACCTCTGCCTCGCTCGGGCTGCGTCCCTCGCGCAACGCATTGGTCGAATCGCAAAGGAGCGCCAGCACCCCTTCTTCGCCGATCTGGCGCAGGCGTTCCTCGTCGGTCGGTGGCCCGATCGGCGGTGTGTCGTCCAACTTCCAGTCGGCTGTATGCACGACGGTCCCGAGGGGCGTCCGGATGGCGAGGGCATGCGATTCCGGTATCGAATGGGCGACGTTGATATACTCGACCTCAAACGGACCGATCTTGATGCGATCCCCCGTCGCCACAGGCGTGACCGGCACGATGGTCGCGCCTGGCTCGCTGGCAAGCTTGGCGCTGAGCAGTCCGGCGGTGAAGGCGGTGGCGTAGACAGGCACCCGCAGCCGTGGCCACAGATCGATAAGCGCGCCGAAGTGATCCTCGTGGGCGTGCGTAATGGCAATTCCCGCCAGGTTGGTTCGCTCCGCTTCCAGGTAGGCGATATCCGGGAATAAGAGATCGACGCCGGGCAGATCGTTGTGGGCGAAGGCGACTCCGAAATCGACGGCAAGCCACGTCCGGCGGTGCGGCGGACCGAATCCGTAAAGGCCGAGGTTCATGCCGATCTCGCCGACGCCGCCAAGCGGCAGGAAAACGAGTTCGTCGTCGCGATCGCCAGCCACCCCGGCTCACCCAGCGGCAAGGAGGAACACGTCGCCCGCGCTGACTGCCTCGCGCGTGCCATCGGCCCTCACAACGATCAGCCGGCCGGCCTCGTCCAGGGCCTCGAAACGACCCTCGATCACGCGCCCGCCGAGGTTGACGCGGATTGGCCCGCCGACGCCGCTGGCGCGCGCGAGCCAGGCCCGGCGCGTTGCCGCTATTCCGACGCCGCGGGCCCACACCGTGATCTCGCCGGCCATGCGCTGGGCCAGTGCCGCGAACACGGCCTCGCACGCGAGGGGTATCCCGCGTTCGGCAAAGTCTGTGGCCGGGTGGTTGCTCGCCGGAGGGTGCGCTACGCAGTTGACACCGACGCCGATAGCCACGGCCAAGCGGCCATGACTGAGGTGTTCCCCCTCGACCAGAATGCCCGCTACCTTGAGCCCGTCGAACAGAAGATCGTTTGGCCATTTGAGCGCCAGGCGCTCAGCGGCAGCCGGGCCTGCTACGTCGATCACGGCCTGATGAAGCGCGACCGCGGCGACCAATGAGAGGGTCGGCGCGACGTCAGCGGCCGCCGGATCAACCAGCATCAGCGAGGCCGCCAGGTTGCCGCGCCCCGTCGTCCATCCACGGCCGCGCCGCCCGCGCCCGGCGGTCTGCTCGCCGGCCGTCACCCACAAACCGCTCGGCTCACCATCCCGGGCGGCCGCCAGTGCCGTTGCGTTGGTCGACGCCACGCTGTCGAAACTCAGCCGGCGGTAGCCTTGAGGAAGAGCGTTCGCCATCGCCTCAGAAAAAAGTCTTCGCGGCGAACTCCGCGGCGCTGCCGATCTGGCCCGCGAGGAAGACAAACAACAAGACGAATGCGCCGGTAATGCCGAGGACGGTTCTCAGCTCAGTCGACATCGGCTGGAAGCCCCCAACCGGCTCGTCAAAGTACATGACCTTGACGATGCGCACGTAATAGTACGCTCCAACGACGCTGGCGAGCACGCCGATGACGGCAAGCACATACAGTCCTGCCTGTACGGCAGCCAGGAACACATAGAACTTGGCGAAGAAACCTGCGAGTGGCGGGATCCCGGCAAGTGAGAACAAGAGCATTCCAAGCATGAACGCCATGATCGGATTGGTGCGCGCGAGCCCGGCGAGCTCGCCGATCTCTTCGATCATCTGGTCTCCGCGACGCATCGCCAGGATGCAGGTGAAAGTACCGAGCGTCATTGCCATGTACACGAGCAGGTAGATGATAACCCCCTGCACACCGACCTGGGTGCCGGCGGCAAGACCAACCAGCGCATACCCCATGTGACCGATTGACGAATACGCCATCAGACGCTTGATGTTGGTCTGTCCGATGGCGGCAAATGCACCAAGCACCATCGAGGCGATCGAAATAAATGCAACCACCTGCTGCCAGTCGGGTGTAACCGCGGAGAATGGCCCGACCATGACGCGAACGAACAGCGCCATCGCCGCGACTTTTGGCGCCGCAGCAAAGAAGGCTGTCACCGGTGTCGGTGCCCCCTCGTAGACGTCAGGCGTCCACATGTGGAATGGGACCGCCGATACCTTGAAGGCAAAACCGGCGATCAGGAATACGAGTCCGAAGGTGAGGCCGAGCGACGGCGGACCGGCCGCCAATGCCGAGGCAATACCGGCGAAGGCCGTCTGCCCGGTAAAGCCATAGGTCAGGGAAGCACCGTAGAGAAGCATTCCCGACGCCAAGGCGCCAAGAACGAAATACTTGAGACCCGCCTCTGTCGAGCGCGATGAATCACGGTTGATAGCGGCAAGCACGTAGAGTGACAACGACTGCAACTCAAGGGCCAAATAAACGGCAATCAGGTCGTTCGCCGAGATCATCATCAACATGCCAAGCGTGGCGATGACGATCAGCACCGGATATTCGAAGCGCTCGAACTTGTGGGAACGCGCATAGCCGGTCGAAATGAAGATCGCGAAACCCGAGCCGATCAACACCAATACTTTCATGAACCGGGCGAAGGGATCGAGTACAAACGCGCCGTTGAAGGCAAGCCCGTTGCCCGGGACAGCCAGAACGGCGAGACCCGCAACCACGATCAATGCGATCGACAATGAAGTTACCGACGACGCGGACCGGTCCCCGCCGAACACCCCGACCATGAGCAAGGTCAGGGCACCGAGCGCCAGGACAATCTCAGGAAGTGCTGGAAGCAGGTCGCCCGCCATGCCCGTTGCTCCTCCTAAGGCCCGGCCGCAGCGGCCAGCCGACCAGCCGCCGACAAGGCTGCCTGATAATTTCCGACCAACTGATCGACGGCCGCTGCCGTGACGTTCATGATCGGCGCCGGGTGGAATCCAAAGTACACGGCGCCCACGACCAGTGGCGCGAAGATCGCGGCTTCGCGCCACGACACGTCAAGAATCGAACGTAAGCTCTCCTTTTCGATCTCGCCGAAAATGACCCGCCGGTAGAGCCACAGCGCATACCCGGCCGACAGGATCATGCCCGTCGCCGCCAAAAACGCCACCCACGTGTTGACCTGAAATGCACCGATCAGCGTAAGAAGCTCACCAACAAAGCCACTGGTGCCCGGGAGCCCCACGTTGGCGAGCGTAAACACCATGAAAACTGCGGCGTAGATTGGCATGCGGTTCACCAACCCGCCATACGCGACGATTTCCCTGGTGTGCATGCGGTCGTAGATGACGCCCACGCACAGAAACAGCGCAGCCGACACGATGCCGTGCGATAGCATTTGAAAAATGCCGCCCTGCACGCCCTGCGCATTCGCCGCGAAAATGCCCATTGTCACGAAGCCCATATGGGCCACCGACGAGTAGGCGATGAGCTTTTTGATGTCCTCCTGCATCAGAGCCACCAGAGAGGTGTAAACGATGGCGAAGACCGACAGCGTGAAGACGAACGGCGCGAGATCGGCCGAAGCCAGCGGGAACATTGGCAGCGAGAAACGCAGGAAGCCGTAGCCGCCCATTTTCAGCAGGATCGCCGCCAGGACCACAGAGCCCGCCGTGGGCGCCTCGACGTGGGCGTCGGGAAGCCACGTGTGCACCGGCCACATCGGCAGCTTGACCGCGAACGAGGCGAAGAAGGCTATCCATAGCCACGTCTGCATCGAGGCCGGGAAGTGGTAGTTGAGTAGTGTCGGAATGTCGGTGGTTCCCGCCTGCCAGTACATCGCCAGCACGGCAAGCAGCATCAGGACCGAGCCGGTCAACGTGTAGAGGAAGAACTTGAAGCTGGCGTAGACGCGGCGTGACCCGCCCCAGATACCGATGATGAGGAACATCGGGATCAGGCCGCCCTCGAAGAAGACGTAGAAGAGCACCAGATCGAGGGCACAGAAGACGCCGATTATCAGCGTTTCCAGCACCAGGAACGCGACCATATAGGCCTTGAAGTATTTCTTGACCGTGAGCTTGCTGGCGACGATGCACAGAGGCATCAGGAATGTGGTCAGGATGATGAACAGCAGTGAGATGCCGTCGACGCCCATTTTGTAGGCGATGGTACCGCCCAACCAATCGGCACGCTCGACAAGCTGGAATCCCGGGTCTTCGGGATCGAAGTTCAGCCAGATCAGCAGCGAAAGAACGAACGTTACCGACGTCGTCCACAGGGCGACATGGTACATATTGCGGTGCGCGATTTCGTCGTCGCCGCGAATGGCGAGTACCAGCAGCGCTCCGATCGTCGGCAGAAAAGTTACGGTGGTGAGCAGCGGCCAATCGAGCACGTGTCCGCCCTCAACTCGCGAAGATCAGCCAGGTGATCAACGCCGCAAGGCCGATCAGCATGGCAAAAGCATAGTGGTAAAGGTAGCCGGATTGCAGCCGGACGACGCGCGACGTCACGTCGAGCACCCGCGCCGACACCCCGTCGGGTCCGAACCCGTCGATCAGCCAGCCATCGCCCTTCTGCCACAGGAAACGGCCGAGCCATTTCGCTGAACGCACAAACAGGACGTCGTAAAGCTCGTCGAAGTACCACTTGTTGAGCAGGAACCGGTACAGCCAGTCATTGCGCTGAGCGAGACTTCGGGGCGTTTCCGGTGAGTAGAGGTAGAAGTAGATCGCCATCGCGGCGCCGATCGCCATCATCAGCGTCGGCAGCCAGACGAACCACCAAGCGGCTTCTCCTTCCTGACCGTGAAGGATCAGTGATCCTTGCCAAAAAGCCTCCGCACCGCCACCGATGAACAAGCCGGCGAAAATGAGCCCCGCAAGCAGCGATCCGGCGGCAAGCACGTAGAGCGGTCCCATCATCACCAACGGCGATTCGTGAACGTGCTTCATCACCTCGGCCGGTGCGCGCGCCCGACCGTGGAACGTCATGAAAATCATCCGCCACGAGTAGAACGCCGTCATAGCCACGGTGAGAACCGTGAGCGCCGTGCCATAGCCTGCAAGTGGATTGGGATTGGCAAACACGGCCTCGATGATGGCATCTTTCGAAAAGTAGCCGGCGGTGAGCGGGAACCCGGTGAGCGCCAGAGTGCCGATCACCATCATCCAGTACGTGACCGGAATACGGGTCCTTAGCCCCCCCATCTTGCGCATGTCCTGCTCATCCGCCACGGCGTGAATGACGGAGCCCGCGCCAAGGAACAACAGCGCCTTGAAAAAAGCGTGCGTGAACAAATGGAACATGCCGATGCCATAGGCACCCGCGCCCATGGCGACGAACATGTAGCCAAGCTGCGAGCAGGTCGAATAGGCGATGACGCGCTTGATGTCGTTCTGGACAAGACCGACACTCGCCGCGAAAAACGCTGTGGTCGCGCCGATGAAGGTCACCGTCGCGAGCGCCGCCGGCGCTTGGTCGAATAGCGGCGACAGTCGAGCCACCATGAAGACGCCGGCGGTCACCATCGTCGCCGCGTGGATCAACGCCGACACCGGCGTCGGGCCCTCCATTGCATCCGGCAGCCAGGTGTGAAGCAGAAACTGCGCCGACTTGCCCATGGCGCCCATGAACAGCAACAAACAGACTACGGTCAGCGCATCGAAGTCCCAAGAGAGAAAGCGCATCGTTGTGCCGGCCACCTCGGGGACGTTGGCAAAGATTGTCTCGTAGTCGACGGAATGGAAAACGAAGAACACACCGAAGATGCCAAGCGCGAAGCCGAAGTCGCCGACGCGGTTCACTATGAACGCCTTGATGGCAGCCGCGTTCGCCGCCGGCCGCCGAAACCAGAAGCCGATCAGCAGGTACGAGGCAAGGCCAACGCCTTCCCAGCCGAAATAGAGTTGCACCAGATTGTCGGCGGTCACCAGCGCCAACATGGCAAAGGTGAACATCGACAGGTACGCGAAGAAGCGCGGCCGCCCTGGATCGCGGGCCATATATCCGATCGAATAGATGTGAACGAGCGCCGAAATGGTGGTGACCACCACCAGCATCACCACGGTCAGCGTATCGACCCGGATCGCCCAATCGACCGCCAAAGTCCCCGAAGCGAACCAGCTAAGTACCTGGATGCGATCAGCCGGCGCTCCGCCGAGACCGACGCTGAAAAACGCAATCCACGATAAAATTGCCGCCAGCACTAGAAACCCGGAGGTGATGATCTCGGCCGGTCGCGATCCTTCGGCCGCTGCATCATTTCCTCCCTGGTCCTCCTGAAGAGTGGGCACCCGCGCGAGACGACCGCGGCGGGACTCCTTGCGAGCCCCCTCGCCGGCCTCCCCGCCGGGGCATCGACCTCGCGCGCTGACAATGGCGATCGCCCCGGCAATGATGGCGCCGAGCAGCGGCAGGAAGACGATCGCCTGATACATGCCCTCAGCCTCTCATCATATTGATGTCTTCCACCGCGATCGTGCCACGATTGCGGTAGAAAGCCACCAGGATGGCAAGCCCTATCGCGGCCTCGGCCGCCGCGACAGTGAGCACGAGCAACGCAAATACTTGCCCGACGAGATCACCCAGAAAGGCGGAGAACGCCACCAGGTTGATGTTGACTGCCAGCAAGATCAATTCGATCGACATCAGGATGACGATGACGTTCTTGCGGTTGATGAAGATGCCGAAGACACCGATCGTGAAAAGAACGGCCGCAACGGTCAGATAGTGGGACAGTCCGATCGTCATCAGATTCCCCGCCCGATTCCACCTTGCGCACCTCGATGGCGGTCGATGGATCGCGCGCAACCTGGTCGGCGATCGATTGCCGTTTCACGTTGGGTTTGTGATGCAGGGTGAGCACGATGGCACCCACCATGGCGACCAGAAGGATAAGACCCGCCGCCTGAAAGAAGTAGATGTACCGAGTGTAGAGAATGAGGCCAAGGGCCTCGGTGTTGGAAACAGCCCCGGCGCGGGGTACCGGCGCCGCTACCGCTGTCGCCGCCTCCGGCGCAAACACCCAGCCGCCTAGATAAAACAGCAACTCGGCAAGCAATATCCCGCTTACGATCGCACCGACCGGAAAGTAGCTCAGGATTCCCTGACGCAGTTCGGCGAAATCAACATCGAGCATCATCACCACGAACAGGAACAGCACGGCCACGGCGCCGACGTAGACGATAACCAGTATCATCGCCAGGAACTCAGCGCCCAGTATCACGAACAGACCAGCACCGTTGAAGAAGGCAAGGATCAGGAAAAGTACCGAGTGGACCGGATTGCGCGCGCCGATCACCATGACCGCGGACGCTATGGCAACCACGGAGAAGAGATAAAAGAACAGTCCGGGCAAAATCATTTGTACGGCGCGTCCAACTCGAGATTTCGGGCAAGCTCGCGCTCCCAGCGATCACCGTTGGCCAGCAACTTCTCCTTGTTGAAATACAGCTCCTCGCGCGTCTCGGTCGAGTATTCGAAATTGGGCCCCTCCACGATCGCGTCCACCGGGCAAGCTTCCTGACAGAAGCCGCAGTAGATGCATTTGACCATGTCGATGTCATAGCGGGTGGTGCGTCGTGTCCCGTCGTTGCGGCGGGGTCCGGCTTCGATGGTGATCGCCTGTGCCGGGCAGATCGCCTCGCACAGCTTGCAGGCGATACACCGCTCCTCTCCGTTCGGGTAACGACGCAGAGCGTGCTCACCGCGGAAGCGCGGACTGAGTTCGCCCTTTTCGAAGGGGTAATTGATTGTCGCCTTTCTGTCGAAAAAGTAGCGGAGCGACAGGAAGAAGGCCGAGACGAACTCCAGCAGAAATGCCGCCCTCGCCGATTGGTCCAGGCGCATGATCACGCCCATCCGGTGAGTTGAAGGAACGCTGCCACCACGACCACCATCGCCAGCGATATCGGCAGAAATACCCTCCAGCCCAGCCGCATCAACTGGTCATAGCGGTAACGCGGTACGAAGGCCTTGACCATCGCGATCATGAAGAACACGAGGGATACCTTGATCACGAACCAGACGATGCCGGGCACCCACGTGAACGGTGCTATCGCAAGCGGCGGCAGCCAGCCACCGAGGAAGAGAATGGTCGCGAGGGCACACATGAGGACGACGGCGACGTACTCACCCAAGAAGAAGAGCAGGAACGGGGTGGATGAGTATTCGACTGCATAACCGGCCACCAGTTCCGATTCCGCCTCAACCAGATCGAATGGTGGCCGATTGGTCTCTGCGAGCGCGGAAATGAAGAAAATAATGAACATCGGCAGCAAGGGCAGCCAGTGCCAGTCAAGCAGGCTGTTCGGCAACCCCAGCCGCGTGCCGAGCCCGTTCGTTTGTGCGACAACGATGTCAGACAGGTTGAGTGAACCGACGGTGAGCAGCACGGTCACAAAAACGAAGCCGATGGAGACTTCGTACGAGACCATCTGTGCGGCCGAACGCAGCGCCGCCAGGAATGGGTACTTCGAGTTCGAGGCCCATCCACCGATGATGATACCGTAAACGCCGAGCGACGAAATCGCGTACAGGTACAGGATACCGACGTTAATGTTGGCGACCACCCAGCCGGCGTCGAACGGAATGACCGCCCAAGCCGAAAGGGCCAACGTGGCGGTCATCAGTGGTGCCAGAATGAACACGGCCTTGTTCGCACCCGACGGGATCACCGGCTCCTTGAAGACGAATTTCAGCAGGTCGGCGAAGCTCTGCAGCAATCCCCATGGGCCGACTACGTTCGGACCCCGCCGCATCTGTACCGCCGCCCATATCTTGCGGTCCGCGTAGAGTACGTAGGCGACATAAATGAGCAGCGTGACCAGAACCAGAAGGCTCTGGCCAACCAAGACGGCGCCGGGCAACACGTATGAGTGAAAGAAACCGTCCATTGGCGACTATTCTGCCGCCGAAGCGAGAGCGCCGCCGCGTTGAAGCGCGGAGCATTCGGCCATAACTGCTGACGCCCGTGCGATCGGATTGGTGAGATAGAAGTCGGTGATCGGATTGCGAAACTCGACTTCTCCAACTTTTCCGGTGCGCCGCCCGAGCGCTTTCACATCATCGAGAGATCCCTGCTGGATCATATCGATCCGCATGAAGTGCGGGTGGGCCCGGTACAGCATCGCGCGGAGCTCAGCCAGGGAGTTGAACGGCAAACAGTGTCCGAGGACCTTCGACAGCGCCCTCAGGATCGCCCAGTCCTCGCGCGCATCGCCGGGCGGAAAGACGGCCCGCTCCGCCACTTGCACCCGGCCCTCGGTGTTGACATAGGTCGCCGATTTCTCGGTATACGCCGCGCCCGGCAGCACCACATCAGCACGATGAGCGCCGGCATCACCGTGAGTACCGAGATAGACGACAAAGGCGTCGCCCAGAGCGTTCATGTTGATGTTGTCGGCGCCCAGCAGGAACAGCACGTCGAGTTCGCCCGTCGCCGCGGCGGCGACCATGCCAAGCGTGTCGAGCCCACCGACGCGCGGAACGAAACCGAGATCCAGACCGCCGACACGTGATGCTGCCGTGTGGAGGATCGCGAGGCCGTTCCAACCGTCGTCGCGCGAACCGGCGTTTGCGATCCGGGCCGCCATCGATAGGACTTCGGCACCGTCCGGACGGGCAAGCGCGCCTTGTCCAACAAGCACGACCGGCCTCTTGGCGCCTGCCAGAACGTCCGCAAATGACCCGGCCCGCTCCGCGATCCCGGCGAGCGTTTCAGGGCCGGCCCCGAGGTGCGTGTAAGGATAAGTCAGATCGACCATCTCGCCGACGAGCCCGATCGGAAAGTCGCCGCGTCGCCAGCGCTTGCGGATGCGCGCGTTGACCACCGCTGCTTCGTGCCGCGGGTCTGACCCGACAATGAGAAGCGCATCAGCGTCTTCGATCCCGGCAATGGTCGGATTGAATATGTAGCTCGCGCGACCGAGCGAAGGATCGAGCTTCCCGCCCTCTTCCCGGCAATCAAGGTTGCCGACCCCCATCGCCAGCATCAATTCACCGAGCGCAAAAGTTTCCTCGACGCCAGCAAGATCACCCACGATAGCACCGATCCCCCTAGGCGCAGTGGTCTTGACCTTGTCGGCGATAGCCGCGAAGGCCTCGCTCCAAGGGACGGCCACCAGCCGGCCGGCTTTCCGCAGATACGGCCGGTCGAGCCGCTGAGATCGGAGACCATCCCAGACGAAACGGGTCTTGTCCGAGATCCATTCCTCGTTCACGGCCTCGTTCACCCGCGGCATGACGCGCAGCACTTCGCGGTCGCGCGAATTGACCCGGATCGCCGAGCCGACAGCGTCCATCACATCGATCGTCTCGGTCTTGACCAACTCCCACGGCCGCGCGTGAAAGGCATAAGGCTTCGAGGTAAGTGCGCCAACCGGGCAGAGATCGATCACGTTGCCCTGCAGTTCCGAGTGCATCGCGTGCTCGAGATATGTCGTGATCTCCATGTCTTCGCCGCGGCCAGTTGCACCGAGTTCCGGCACGCCCGCAACCTCTGCAGCAAAGCGGACGCAGCGCGTGCATTGGATGCAGCGGGTCATGATCGTCTTGACCAGCGGCCCCATATATTTGTCCTCGACCGCACGCTTGTTCTCATGGAAGCGGCTGCCGTCGACGCCATATGCCATCGCCTGGTCCTGCAGGTCGCACTCACCCCCTTGGTCGCATATGGGACAGTCAAGTGGATGATTGATAAGCAAAAACTCCATCACCCCTTCGCGAGCCCGGCGCACCATTTTGGACCGTGTGATGACCTGCGGAGGTTCGCCGTTGGGGCCCGGTCGGCAGTCGCGCACAGCCCACGCGCATGATGCCACCGGCTTGGGCGCTCCTTTCAGCTCCACCAGGCACATGCGACAGTTGCCCGCGATCGATAGGCGCTTGTGGAAACAGAAGCGCGGAATCTCGGCGCCCGCGGCCTCGCACGCCTGTAACAGAGTGTATTCCGGCGGCACGTCAATCTCATGTCCGTCGACCAGCAGCTTGGTCATGCGGCATGCTCGCCGATTTTCGCGCCGCGCTTGCTCTTCCAGAGCCGCGCGCGGGCGAGATCTTCCCAGCCGAAGGCATGCTCGCTCGGCCCGTGCGCAATCAGATGATCGCGTCGCGCCGCCCCCTCCGCCATGCTCGGCCGTTCGCCGGCTACGATCCACCACATCACCAGCGGCGTGTCGACTGCAATAAACCACTCGTCCCGCCGACGATAGAACCGGCCGTGGAGCGTTTGCCAAACGAAGCGCTCCAACCCCTCCTCACTCTCCCAAACAGTTAGATTGGGCAGGATCGACGGGTCATCGTAGACGCGAATATTCATCGCATGGCCGCTGTCGTCGTGCAGCCGCCAAACGAAACCCTCGATCTTCTCCGCGAGTTTGTGCAGTCGCTCGACGTTGTCCACGAACTCGGTCATCCGCGGATCGTCCAGCGGATAGCGTATGCGGGCGATGTTGAATTCAGCCAGATGACGAATGCCACGCGTCATTCGCTACTCTGCCGCTTCCATGGCAGGGATCACCGCCTGCCGGCCGTGATAGTCATCGATGCGTCGCTCCATCTCGGCCCGGAAATGGCGGATCAGTCCCTGGATCGGCCACGCCGCAGCATCGCCGAGCGCACAAATCGTGTGCCCTTCGACCTGATAAGTAACCTTGAGCAGCGTGTCGATCTCGCGCTTTTCGGCGCGCCCGTCGGCCATCCGCTCCAGCACCCGCCACAACCATCCGGTGCCCTCTCGGCACGGCGTACATTGCCCGCAACTCTCTTGCTTGTAGAAATAGGCAAGCCGCGAAATGGCGCGCACAATGTCGGTCGATTTATCCATGACGATGACTGCCGCGGTACCGAGACCGGACTGCAGTTCCTTGAGCGAGTCAAAGTCCATGATGAGATCGTCGCACATCGCCGCCGGCAGGCAGGGCACGGAAGCCCCACCGGGAATAACCGCTAGCAGATTCTCCCAGCCGCCACGCACGCCCCCGCAATGTCTGTCAACAAGCTCGCGAAGCGTGATCCCCATTTCTTCTTCGACCGTGCATGGCCTTTCGACGTGGCCGGAAATGCAGAAGAGTTTGGTACCGCTGTTGTTCGGCCTTCCGATGCCCGCAAACCACGCGGCGCCGCGCCTCAGGATTTCAGGCACCACCGCGATCGATTCCACGTTGTTCACGGTGGTCGGGCAACCATAGACCCCGACGCTCGCCGGGAAGGGGGGTTTCAGACGAGGCAGTCCCTTCTTGCCCTCCAGGCTCTCAAGCAGGCCCGTTTCCTCACCGCAGATGTATGCGCCGGCGCCATGGTGAACAACGATATCGAGGTCCCAGCCATTCTTGTTGTTCTTCCCGATCAGGCCCGCCTCGCGGGCTTCGTCGACCGCGATCTGCAGCCGTTCGCGCTCACGCATGAACTCACCCCGGACATAGATGAACGCCGTGTGCGCGCCCATGGCGAAGGCGGCGATGAGGGTCCCCTCGACCAGCGCATGCGGATCATGGCGCAGAATCTCCCGATCCTTGCACGTGCCCGGCTCCGACTTATCCGCGTTCACGACCAGGTAGTGCGGGCGCTCGCCGGGCTCCTTGGGCATGAACGACCACTTGAGGCCGGTCGGAAACCCGGCGCCGCCGCGGCCCCTGAGCCCGGACGCCTTCACCTGTTCGATGATCCACTCGCGGCCGTTAGCCAGGATCGCCTTGGTGCCATCCCAGTTGCCGCGCCTCATCGCCCCTTCCAGGCCCCAGTCCTGAAGCCCATAAAGGTTGGTGAAGATGCGATCCTTGTTGGCGAGCATAGGAATTAATCCTTCTTCGCCAAAGATTTGGCCTGGGCTATCCACTGCTCTCGGGCGATACGGCCCTTGAAGCTGAGGTGCTCGTCAACCCAGGCCACGGTCGCGTCCGACCAGGCCGCGATCTGATCGTAGTGAAACACGCCGAGATCGTGCAACATTCCTTCGATTTTCGGACCGATGCCTTTGATGCGTTTGAGGTCATCGGCCTTGCCACCCCTGGGTGCATCCACGGCCGGCGGCCGGTCGGCATCGGAAACAGCACTCGCGACGGCCACAACCGCAGGTGCGGCGGAAGCAGATTTGGCTGGGGCAGCCGACCGCCTTTGCCTGCCATTGCCGATCAGCGTGGTTGGCCCACCTCTCGGTGCGGCAAATTGCCGGTCGATCTGCGGCCCCGGTCTGACCGGCCGGCCGTCAGCCAGGTCATCGAGGAGCTTTTCGAAGCTTGCAGCCGTAAGGTCTTCATACGTATCGGCCCCGACCTGTACCATCGGTGCGTTCACGCACGCCCCGAGGCACTCCACTTCCTCCCACGAGAAACGGCCGTCGGCGGTCGTCACCTCCGCCGCCCCAATGCGCTGGCGGCAAATCGCCTTCAGATCGTTGGCGCCCCGAAGCCAGCATGGCGTGGTCCCGCACACCTGAACGTGCGCAACGCTGCCCACCGGCCTGAGATGAAACATTGTGTAAAAGGTCGCCACCTCAAGAACGCGAATTGTCGCCATGTCCAGCATTTCAGCAACCGCGCGAATCGCGGGTTCGCTGACCCAGCCCTCCTGTTCCTGCGCCCGCCACAAGAGCGACAGGACCGCCGATGCCTGTCGCCCCGGTGGATATTTGGCGATTTCATGCCTTGCCCAGGCCACGTTGGCAGGCGTGAACGCAAAGCTTTCCGGCTGGTTCTCGGGGAGGAGACGCGTGACCATCAGCGGTCCACTTCCCCGAAAACTATGTCGAGCGACCCCAGGACGGCCGTGACATCCGCCAGCATGTGTCCCCGCGTCAGATGGTCTATGCCGCTGAGGTGCGCGAAGCCCGGGGCCCGAATCTTGCACCGATACGGCTTGTTTGTCCCGTCGGCCACAAGGTAGACGCCGAACTCGCCCTTCGGCGCCTCGACCGCAGCGTATACTTCGCCAGCCGGCACGTGATATCCCTCGGTGTACAGCTTGAAGTGATGGATAAGCGCCTCCATCGACCGTTTCATTTCAGCGCGCCGCGGCGGCACGAATTTGCCGTCGGTTGAAACGACCGGTCCCCTCCCGCTTTCCGAATTCAGAAGTTCGATGCACTGTTTCATGATGCGCACAGATTGGCGCATTTCCTCCATCCGGATCAGATAGCGGTCGAAGCAGTCACCGTGCTTGCCGACCGGAATGTCAAACTCGAGTTCGTCGTAACACTCATATGGCTGCGCCTTGCGCAAGTCCCAGGCGGCACCAGAGCCCCGCACCATGACCCCGGAGAATCCCATTCGCCAAGCGTCTTCGAGGCTGACGACGCCGATGTCGACGTTGCGCTGCTTGAATATCCGATTGTCCGAAAGCAGCGTGGCAATGTCGTCGACGACCTTCAGAAATGGGTCGCAAAAGTCACCAATGTCGTCGATGAGCTTTTGCGGCAGGTCTTCATGAACGCCGCCTGGACGGAAGTACGCGGCGTGCATGCGCGCGCCCGAGGCGCGCTCATAGAAGATCATCAGCTTCTCGCGCTCCTCGAAACCCCACAACGGTGGAGTGAGCGCGCCGACATCGAGCGCATGTGTTGTGACGTTGAGGAGATGATTCAGCAGCCGACCGATCTCGCAATAGAGAACCCGAATGAGCTGGCCACGGCGCGGCACTTCAATGCCAGTGAGTTTCTCCACTGCCAGCGCAAACGCGTGCTCCTGATTCATCGGCGCGACGTAGTCGAGGCGATCGAAATAAGGGATCGCTTGCAGGTAGGTCTTGTGCTCGATCAGCTTCTCGGTGCCACGATGCAGAAGCCCGATGTGCGGATCGACCCGCTCGATCACCTCGCCGTCAAGCTCCAGCACAAGCCGCAAGACACCGTGCGCCGCCGGATGCACCGGCCCGAAGTTGATATTGAACGTGCGGAGGTCGGTCTCGCTCACGCCGCGCCCTTCTCACCCCTGGCCTTCTCGTCTCCGGGCAGCGCGTACTCGGTCCCTTCCCAGGGAGACAGAAAATCGAAGTCGCGGAACTCCTGGGCAAGCCGCACCGGCTCATACACGACGCGCTTCTGCTGGTCGTCGTAACGGACCTCGACAAATCCGGTGAGCGGAAAATCCTTGCGGAGCGGGTGGCCCTCGAAGCCATAGTCGGTGAGAATGCGCCGCAGATCCGGATGCCCGGCGAACAGGATTCCATACAGATCGTACGCCTCGCGCTCAAACCACTCGGCGCCCGGAAACACCGTCGTGAGCGACGGAACCGGCGTCACCTCGTCTGTCATCAGCTTCACCCGGATACGGATGTTCTGCTGAGGGCTGAGCAGATGATAAACGACGTCGAAACGCCTTTCGCGCTCCGGCCAATCGACCCCGCACACGTCGGTCAGATTGATGAAGGCCAGGCGCGGCTCGTCGCGCAGGAAGCGAATGAACGCGATCAGCGCGTCTGCGGCCACCGTCACCGTCAGCTCGCCGAAGGCGACATGCCACTCGCCGACCGTACCCGCCTGTGCGGCTGCGATGAACTCGCCGAGCTCCGTCAGTGTCTCGTCCAAAGCAGATGACCCCTTACCGGTCAACGTTCGATCGTTCCCGTCCGACGAATCTTCTTCTGCAACAGGAGAACGCCGTAGAGCAGCGCCTCTGCTGTCGGCGGACACCCGGGCACGTAGATATCGACCGGGACGACGCGGTCACAGCCGCGCACGACGGAATACGAGTAGTGGTAGTAGCCGCCGCCGTTGGCGCACGAGCCCATCGAGATAACATAGCGCGGCTCGGGCATCTGGTCGTAGACTTTGCGCAGCGCCGGCGCCATCTTGTTGGTCAGGGTGCCCGCCACGATCATGACGTCCGACTGGCGCGGGCTGGCGCGGGGCGCGAAGCCGAACCGCTCGCAGTCGTATCTCGGCATCGACATCTGCATCATTTCAACAGCGCAACAGGCGAGCCCAAAGGTCATCCACATCAGGGACCCGGTTCGTGCCCAGTTGATCAGGTCGTCAGCAGTTGTGACGAGAAAGCCCTTGTCCGCGAGGTCATTGTTGACCTCGAGGAAAAATGGGTCGTCTGCCCGTGCGAGGGGCCGACGACCTGCACCGACCAGCGAATGGTCTGCCGTGGTCAATCCCATTCGAGCGCTCCCTTGCGCCACTCGTAGATGTAACCGACAGTCAACACGGCGAGGAACACCATCATCGACCAGAACCCATACCAACCGAGATGGCCGAACGAGACGGCCCACGGGAAGAGGAAGGCGACCTCCAGATCGAAAATGATGAACAGCAGCGCGACCAGATAGAAGCGAATGTCAAATTTCATGCGCGCGTCGTCAAAAGCATTGAACCCGCATTCGTACGCCGACAATTTCTCCGGATCGGGGCTCTTGTAGGCGACCATGAACGGCGCCACGAGCAACCCCAGACCTACGACCGCCGCGATCGCAATGAACACCACGACCGGCAGATAAGCGCTCAGCAGGTCCTCCACATCGTCCTCCAAGCTTTCTTACGAGGCTCGTCCGCCCACTGCTTATTGCGACGCAATGTGACGGCAAGGCCGGCACTCTGCAAGCCCCTCCGACATGCCGAAAAATCGGCGCGAAGCTTGGACTCCAAGGTCAGCGACGGCATCGGGGTTAGCCAAGCGGCCCCCTCTTGGCAAGCGCCCTTGCCCGGCTTTTCCTGAATTGGCTCGCGTCTGGAGAGAGCCACTGGCGGGAGCGACGGGACTCGAACCCGCGACCTCTGGCGTGACAGGCCAGCGCTCTAACCAACTGAGCTACGCCCCCACGGCGCCTGCGAGCAATCCGCGCGTGGCAGCGGTGAGTTAAGCGAGCGCCCCCGGCAAGTCAAGGATCGGGGTCGTGACACAGTTGGTGGGCGGTGAGAGGCTCGAACTCCCGACTTCCACGGTGTAAACGTGGCGCTCTACCAGCTGAGCTAACCGCCCAACGTGCCCATTCAATCCGGCCCCCACTCCCGATCGATAACCGAGACTAGCCAGCGAGACAACATTCGTTGGTGTATCACCGCCGCCGACCTATGAGATCGGTCGTTCGCCGAAGGACCATGATGACCACGGCAAGTGCGGTACTGATCGCGAGCAAGGCCAGCCAGCCCGGCGCAAACACCGGTCGTCCTGCACTCAGCGAGTCTCGGGCAAATTGGAGCACGGAGACGATGAGGATCAGCCAGTAGATCCCTGAGTATTCCCGGCGAACGGCATTACGCCAATCGAACGGCGTGGCAGCGGGGACCCACAAGCGCAGCTTCGGCAGGAACGCAGGCGTCTTCGCCGCCCAAGCGCGGTAAGCGTCGCCGAAACGACCGAGCAGGAAGGCTTCCTCGGCCATCATGATGCGCTCATAGTACAGCCAAAAGACCAACAGAATCAGCGCCACTGCCACTAAGTTCTGGGTGAACAGCGCCACCGCGAGCCACATCAGGCAATTGCCGAGGTAAAGCGGATGCCGCACGACCGAATACGTGCCGGTGACATTCAACGATGTCGCGATCTGCTCCCGAGTGTTGCCACCGGAGGTGCCGCGTGAGGCGTGCCCGGTCGTGTACGCGCGGATGCCGATGCCGGCCAGAGCGATGACGGCGCACACAACATTTCGAGGGCCGTCAGCCAGCGCATCCGGGTTGCCGTTGCCGAGCATGGCGTCCGCCAGGATCGGAGCAAGCAGAATGGGCAGCCAGCCGCGGCGGCGAAAAAGCCACTCGCCCTGGCGGGCGAAGGTTTCGGAAAGCACGCGCAGACCCGCTTTGGGAACGTCCGCGGCGCGGACGATCAATGAGGCTTCACCTACAGGAATTGCACAGTACCGGCAAAGCCGGCCGGTGCCTATGAAGACGAACCGAGCCCCGCGCCGGAGCACGGGGCTCGAGAAACGCCGGATCGCGGCGACGGCTCAGCGGTTGACGGCGTCTTTGAGACCCTTGCCGGCTTTGAACTTGGGCGTCTTCGATGCGGCGATTTTGATCGCCTCGCCCGTACGAGGATTGCGGCCCATGCTGGCAGCGCGCTTGGCGACTGCGAAATTCCCGAAGCCGATGACCTTCACCTCCTGGCCCGATTTCAGGGCGTCGGTGATGGCATCGAACGTCGCGTCGACCGCTTGTCCGGCACCGGCCTTGGACAAGCCGGTGCGCTCGGCGACGGACGCGATGAGATCATTTTTGTTCATGAGGACATCCCTTTCCCGGATCAGAGCCGAAAGCGAATCGTGCCCCCGACTTCACGCGGGACAGTCGTGCGAAATCCCGCCGCTGGCAAGCAAAAACGGCGGATTCCCGCGACTTTGATGAGAATTGAGGCCTGTCGGTAACGAAGGCGCCCGCCAAGAGGCGGGCGCCATTATCCTTTTCATTTCAACGCGTTAGTGAGAAATCAGCGCAGCCGGAGCGTCATCCTCGGCAACCACGGGTGTCGCGGGCATTTTGGCCTCGTCCCATTCGATCGGCTCCGGCAGGCGGACGAGAGCGTGCTTAAGCACCTCGTCCATCCGCGCCACCGGCACAATCTCCAGGCCGCTCTTCACGTTGTCGGGGATTTCAGCCAGGTCTTTGGCATTGTCCTCCGGGATGAGCACCGTCTTGACGCCACCCCTGAGCGCCGCCAGGAGCTTCTCCTTGAGGCCGCCGATCGGCAGCACCCGCCCCCTGAGGGTGATCTCGCCGGTCATCGCCACGTCCTTCCGGACCGGAATGCCGGTCATCACCGACACGATCGCCGCCACCATCGCTACGCCGGCCGACGGACCATCCTTCGGGGTGGCGCCTTCCGGCACGTGGACGTGGATGTCCCGTTGGTCAAACAATGGCGGTTCGATGCCGAAATCGATCGCACGGCTGCGCACGTACGAAGCCGCCGCGGAGATCGACTCCTTCATGACGTCGCGAAGATTGCCGGTAACCGTCATGCGGCCCTTGCCCGGCATCATGACGCCCTCGATCGTCAGCAGCTCGCCGCCGACCTCGGTCCACGCCAGACCGGTGACCACTCCGACCAGGTCCTCAAGTTCCGCCTCGCCATAACGATAGCGCGGCACACCCAGGAATTCCTCGACGACCTTGGTGTTGACCTTGACCGCCTTCTTCTTCGACAGGATCAGCTCCTTGACGCTCTTGCGCGCCAAGGTCGCCAATTCCCGCTCAAGGTTCCGCACGCCCGCTTCACGTGTATAGCGGCGGATCACCGTCTTCAGTGCTTCGTCGTCAATCGTGAATTCTTTCGACTGCAGCGCATGCTCCTTGAGGATCTTCGGGATCAGATGCCGCCGGGCGATCTCGATCTTCTCGTCTTCGGTGTAACCCGCTATCCGGATGATCTCCATGCGATCCATCAGCGCCGGCGGAATATTGAGCGTATTCGCAGTGGTGATGAACAACACGTTCGACAGATCGTAGTCGACCTCGAGGTAATGGTCGTTGAAGCTGGAATTCTGCTCCGGGTCCAGCACCTCAAGCAGCGCCGATGACGGATCGCCACGGAAATCCATGCCGATCTTGTCGACCTCGTCGAGCAAGAAGAGCGGATTCACCTTCTTCGCCTTTCGCATCGACTGGATGACCTTGCCGGGCATCGAGCCAATGTACGTGCGCCGGTGACCACGGATCTCGGCCTCGTCACGCACGCCGCCGAGCGACATGCGCACGAATTCGCGGCCGGTCGCCTTGGCGATCGATTTCCCAAGTGAAGTCTTGCCGACGCCGGGCGGCCCGACCAGACAGAGGATCGGTCCCCTCAGCTTGTTCGAGCGGCTCTGGACCGCCAGGTACTCGACGATACGGTCCTTGACCTTCTCGAGCCCGTAGTGGTCCGCGTCCAGCACACTCTGGGCATAGTTGAGATCGTTCTTGACCTTCGACTTCTTGCCCCACGGGATGCCGAGCAGCCAGTCCAGGTAGTTCCTCACCACCGTGGCTTCAGCGGACATCGGGCTCATCTGGCGGAGCTTCTTAAGCTCGTTGGTCGCCTTTTCACGCGCCTCCTTGCTGAGACGCGTCTTGGCGATCTTCTCTTCCAGTTCCTGCAGTTCGTCGCGTCCGTCCTCGGTGTCGCCGAGCTCCTTCTGGATCGCCTTCATCTGCTCATTCAGGTAGTACTCCCGCTGGGTCTTCTCCATCTGGCGTTTGACCCGCGAACGAATACGCTTCTCCACCTGAAGGACGGAGATTTCGCTCTCCATCTGCCCCAGCACGCGCTCCAGCCGCGCAACTACCGTTGGCAGCGCCAGGATCGCCTGCTTGTCCGGAATTTTGATCGCCAGGTGTGAGGCAACCGTGTCGGCGATTTTGGAATAATCGTCGATGTGGTTGACCGCCCCCACGACCTCCGGTGAGATCTTCTTGTTGAGCTTCACGTAGTTCTCGAACTCGGCCATCACCGAGCGAGCCAAGGCCTCCGCCTCGACCTCGTCACCAACGACGTCGGGTACCTTGGAGGCCTTTGCCTCATAGTAGGCTTCGTTATCGGTATAGTGTTCGATGTTGGCGCGCGTTACGCCCTCGACCAGCACTTTCACCGTGCCGTCGGGCAGCTTCAACAGTTGCAGCACCGAGGCGAGAGTGCCGACGTCGAAAATGGTTTCCGGCTTCGGCTCATCCTCGGACGGATTCTGCTGCGTCGCCAGGAGAATCTGCTTATCTGCGCGCATCACTTCCTCGAGCGCGCGAATAGACTTCTCACGTCCAACGAACAGCGGCACGATCATGTGCGGAAAAACGACGATGTCGCGCAGCGGCAGCACCGGGTAAAGGTTACCGCCGTTGCCGTCCGTTGGCTGGATCGCGCCCGGTTTTTCAGTTGTCATCTGTTCCCGTTTCCTTTCTTGCCGGCGCCTATCTGAGAGGCCGCCAGCTACAGCCGCCGGTCAGTCGAACCCAAGCATGAATACTCGTGTATCGACGGACATTTGGCCGGCCTCCGCCTAAAGTGGCGTCGGCGACCGGGGCTTTCAAGCCACCTCACGAAACACGCTGAACTCGCACAGCGCGCGACTGAACCGCCCGGCTCGTCGCCCTTCTTTTTGCTTTTTGCCGCCGCCCGTCAGGCGGTCGACCCGACGTCTTCCCGGCGGTCAGAATAGATATACAGCGGTCTCGCCTTACCCTCGACGACTTCGCTGGAAATAACCACTTCCTGAACCCCATCCAGCCCGGGCAAGTCGAACATAGTCTCCAGGAGGATCGCTTCCATGATCGAGCGCAAACCGCGCGCTCCGGTCTTTCGCTCGATCGCCTTCTTGGCGATGGCCGTCAGCGCATCCGGATGAATGCCGAGTTCGACGTTTTCCATGTCGAACAGACGTTGGTACTGCTTGACCAGCGCGTTCTTTGGTTCGGTCAGAATCTTGACCAACGCCGGCTCGTCCAGGTCCTCCAGAGTCGCCAGCACCGGCAACCGGCCGACGAACTCGGGGATCAGCCCAAAACGAAGCAGGTCCTCCGGCTCGACATTTCGGAACAACTCGCCCGTCCTGCGATCTTCCGGCGACGAGACGTTGGCGGCAAAGCCGATCGAGGTCTTGCGGCCGCGCTCCGAGATGATCTTTTCGAGCCCGGCGAAGGCACCGCCGCAAATAAACAGGATATTAGTGGTGTCGACCTGCAGGAACTCCTGCTGCGGGTGCTTGCGCCCACCCTGGGGTGGCACGCTGGCGACCGTTCCTTCCATGATCTTGAGCAGCGCCTGCTGCACCCCCTCGCCCGATACGTCGCGGGTAATCGAGGGATTGTCTGACTTGCGGCTGATCTTGTCGACTTCGTCGATATAGACGATGCCGCGCTGCGCCCGCTCGACATTATAGTCGGCCGATTGCAGCAGCTTAAGAATTATATTTTCGACATCCTCGCCGACATAGCCGGCTTCGGTCAGGGTGGTGGCATCGGCCATTGTGAATGGCACATCAAGGATGCGCGCCAGGGTCTGCGCCAGCAGCGTCTTGCCGCATCCGGTCGGGCCGATCAGCAGGATGTTCGATTTAGCCAGTTCGACGTCATTGTTCTTGGCGGCGTGGTTGAGACGCTTGTAATGGTTGTGGACAGCCACCGACAACACGCGTTTGGCGTGGGTCTGGCCGATAACGTAATCGTCGAGGACAGAACAAATCTCGGTCGGAGTGGGCACACCGTCACGCGACTTGACGAGCGAGGATTTGTTCTCCTCGCGTATGATGTCCATGCACAACTCGACGCATTCATCGCAGATGAACACTGTCGGCCCGGCAATAAGCTTGCGTACTTCGTGTTGGCTCTTGCCGCAGAATGAGCAATAGAGCGTGTTCTTGCTGTCGCTGCCGCTAACTTTGCTCATTCCATTGAACCCCATTCAACAACCGGCACCCGCCGGACTTTTCCATACGCCCCACTACCCCAGAAGGTTGGTCTCTGTCCGTCGACCTTGTTACCGGCCCAGACCGGCGAAAGACCCGTCCTAACCCGACTCAAACATGCTAGCCGTGATTTGTTCAAGAGATACTTAACGCGACCGCCCGGTTCGGCCACGCGATCGCCGGACCGTTCAGCTCGTTCCCTCTTTCTTTTCCATGGCGTCGAGGGCCGCCCGATCGGTGAGGACACGGTCAATGATGCCGAAGTCCCGCGCCTCCTCCGCGTTCATGAAGTAGTCGCGGTCGAGCGTCCGTTCGATCGTTTCGTAGTCCTTGCCTGTGTGTTTCACATAGACTTCATTGAGGCGCCGCTTCATCTTCACGATGTCCTCGGCGTGACGCTCGATGTCCGAGGCCTGGCCCTGAAAGCCGCCGGAGGGCTGGTGCACGAGGATGCGCGCGTTAGGCAGCGCAAATCGCATGCCCTTCTCGCCCGCGCACAGCAACAGCGATCCCATCGACGCAGCCAAACCCACGCAGAGCGTCGACACTGCCGGCTTTATGAATTGCATTGTGTCGTAGATCGCCATCCCCGACGTGACCACGCCGCCGGGAGAATTTACGTACATGGCGATTTCTTTCTTGGGGTTCTCGGCTTCAAGGTAAAGAAGTTGCGCCGTCACCAGCGACGCCATGTGATCCTCGATCGGACCGGTAACGAAAATGATCCGCTCTTTAAGGAGACGGGAATAGATGTCGTAGGCCCGCTCGCCGCGGTTGGTCTGCTCAACCACCATCGGCACGAGCTGCTGCATGTAGGTATCAACTGGACTTCTCATCCGCCATCCTCGGTGCGTGGTCGGCTGTGTACCTCGTCCGTCTGACTGGCTGGACGAATCCCCGACGGAGCGAAGGATAGATATGGCATGGATGCCGCCAGCGAAAGGGGGGTGACGCGTAGCGGCGCATCAGCGGCCTCCAAGCGAGCCAGTTCTTATTCGTGGTAGGGCTGACGTTTCAGTCAGGGGTCCAGACGACTCTGGAAGTCACCTGGGTTCTCGCCGGCTGCCGTGATTGCTGAGACCACGGGTGTTTCGACCTCAATCGCCTCATCGAACTCGCCGTTTTCGGCCAGGGCTGCGGCAAGTGCGTCCAGAAAGAGCGGGTCATTCGGCGAAAGATCGTTGGCGGCCCTGGCGGCCGACACAGCCTTGGCTCCATCCCGATCCTCCGATTTCATCGCCGTTGCCAGGAACCAGGCCAGCTCATTGTCATAGCGGGGATCCTTTGCATTGATTTCGATTGCTTTTTCGATCTCGGCAACCCTAGCCCGATCTGCCCTCGCTGCTGCGAGAGACCGGGTTACGAAAAGCGATGCGCCGGCGGCGATCTGGTATGGCCGCCTCCCGGCCGCTGCCAAAATCCCTGCAACGCCGAAGACAACCGCAGTCCTGGCCTTCGCCTGCCGCCCCAGGGTCGCCCCTCAGACGAAGCTTATCATCCATTTTCCAGCTGAAAAGGGGTTCGTTCCCGCTGCCGCGTCTCGCAATCTGCGCAAGGCTGCAGGAAGTCAGACGATCTTGTCGTCTTCCTCGTCGCGGACCAACTCGTCGCGGGTAACAGGCTTTTCGGTTACGGTGACGAGTTCGAGCAGGTAGTCGACGACCTTTTCTTCGAAGATCGGTGCACGCAGGCTTGCCACCGCACCCGGTGTGTTGCGGTAGTAATCAACCAGCGACTGCTCTTGCCCTGGGAACTGGCGCATCTGCGCCGTAAGGGCGCGCTGCACTTCCTCATCCGTGACCTCTATCTTGTTTCGGTCACCGATCTCGGCCATGACCAGGCCGAGCCGAACGCGGCGTTCGGCGATCTTCCGGTAGTCCTCGCGCGCCGCCTCCTCCGTCGTCCCCTCGTCTTCGAATGTGCGCCCGGAACTCGTCAACTCGGCGTTGACCTGCCGCCAGATGGTTTCAAACTCGTCGTTTACCATGTGCGGCGGCAGCTCGATCCGGTGCATCTCATCGAGCCGGTCGAGCAATTGGCGCTTGAGCTTCTGCCGACTAAGCTGGTTGTATTGCGACTGGAGCTGCTGGCGCACCGTGTCGCGCAGACTGTCAAGCGACTCCACCCCAAGTCGCACGGCAAGCTGGTCGTCAATGACTGCCGGTTCGCCTGCCGCCACTGATTTCACCGTGACGTCGAACGTGGCGGGCTTTCCGGCAAGGCTCTTCACCCCGTAGTCGTCGGGGAAGGTGACCTCGATCGTCTTGGTGTCGCCCACCGCCAGCCCGATCAGTTGTTCGTCGAATCCTGGAACGAACTGACTGTCGCCAATCGTCACGGTGGCATCGTCGGCGGTCCCGCCGTCGAACGGCTCGCCGTCGATCTTGCCGACGTAGGCGATGGTCAGCCGGTCGCCTGCTTCCGCGCTGCCGTCCTTCGTGGTGAAAGAACGTGTGTCGCGCGCGAGCGCCTTGAGCTGCTCCTCAACAGCCTCGTCAGAGACCTGAACCACTGGCCGCTCGACGGAGATGGTCTTGAAGTCGGCAAGATCGATCTTGGGCAACACCTCGTAGACCATCGTGTACGCAAGGTCGGCGTTGCCTGTGAGGACCTTGTCAGCTTCGTCCTCGTCTTCCGGCAACTGATAGTCTGGCGCCGAGGCTGCCTTCTCGCCGCGCTCGCTCAGCGTCTGGCGAGCGACCTCTGAAAACACCGACTGGAGAATCTCCGCCATAGCCGAGCGGCCGAACATCCGCCGCAGGTGGGTGAGAGGCACCTTGCCGGGCCGGAAGCCCTTGATCCGCACCTCTTCCTTCAGCGAGTTCAGCCGCGCCACCAGCCGCGCATCGAGCTCGGCGGCGGGCACGACCACCTTGAATTCACGTCTGAGGCCCTCGGCACTGGTCTCGCTTACTTGCATTTCCGCCGTTTCCGTTCGACTTCGACCGCGCTGCGGCCCCTGTTGCGCCCGCTTGCCGTGCCCTGCGAACCGGCCTGCCCGCGTCTGCCAGAGGCTGCGGACAACAGGATGGTGCGGGCGGAGGGATTTGAACCCCCACGACTTTCGTCACGGGAACCTAAATCCCGCGCGTCTACCAGTTCCGCCACGCCCGCCCGCCGCGCGCCCGAAAACGGGACTGCCTCGCCGATACGGGAAGTCGCCCGGCAAAGAGGGTAAGCGCGCCGGCCAAGCGGCGCCTCTATAGCATCGGGTTTACCCTGTTCAAAGGGAAAACGGGCCGTTCCGGCCGCCTTCCAGCGAACCCCGCAAGCTAGGTCGTGGGCAGCATGGAAACGATGAAGGCGCTCAGCCCGACGAAGAGGATCATCGGCGTCGGCAACCCCCACAAATGCGTCGGCAGCGTGCTGAGGCCGGAATGTCCGGCGAGGAGCAGGAAGGCGCCAAGGGCGACGAAGGGGACAAGGAACAGGCGACGCATCGCGGGCGATCTCCTCGATGACCGGCGGTCCCGGATTGGGACGCGGTTGGGCCGGGCTGACAGGAAACCGGCAAGATCACTGCCGGGCGCGACGACACCGACCATCGACCTGCAAGTTAGGTAAATGCCGTTCCGGAAGTGGTCCAGCGTTGCCCGCCCCCTCGCCAGGCGGACTGCGTTGGAGGCGCTCGAAATGAAGGGCGTTGCGGACAACCGGTCGCCAGCGCGCTTGATTATGGCGCGGCTTTCGAATTGCGAATACAAACCCGCTCATGCCTGAAGCGCGCACCAACCGGCGGCTGGCGGCCATCCTCGCTGCGGACGTGGTCGGTTACTCCAGCATGATGGGGGCCGACGAGGCCGGCACACTGGCGGCCCTGAAGCGACACCGCGAGACCGTCTTCGACCCCGCCATTGCCGCCCACGGCGGCCGCGTCGTCAAGCTCATGGGCGACGGGACGCTGGTGGAATTCGCCAGCGTCGTCGACGCGGTGAACTGCGCGCTTGCCATACAGCGCACCACCAAGACCGAAACGGCGCCGAACGGCAGGAGCATCGTCCTCAGAATTGGCGTCAACCTCGGCGACATCATCATCGACGGCGACGATATCTACGGCGACGGGGTCAATGTTGCTGCCCGTCTGGAGCCGCTCGCCGAACCGGGCGGCGTTTGCGTCTCTTCGATCGTCTACGAGAGCATCGGCAATCGCATCGATGCCGTCCTGAGCGACGCCGGCGAGGTGACGGTCAAGAACATCGAGCGGCCGATACGCATATGGAAATGGCACCCGGGATCCGGGGGCGCCCAACAGGGCGCGCCAAGGCAGGAACCGGCTCCGGGGAGGACGGACAAACCGTCGATCGCGGTCCTGCCTTTCGCCAACATGTCGGGGGACCAGGAGCAGGAATATTTCTCCGACGGCATCACCGAGGACATCATCACCGATCTGTCAAAGGTGGCGGGACTTCTGGTGATCGCGCGCAATTCGAGCTTCGCCTACAAGGGTAAGAACGTCGACATGCGCACGGTCGGCCGGGAGCTCGGCGTCCGTTCGGTTCTGGAGGGCAGCATCCGCCGGGCCGGCAACCGCGTGCGGATCACCGCACAGCTCATCGACGCCGCCGATGGCGGGCATGTTTGGGCGGAGCGCTACGATCGCGACCTGACAGACATCTTCGCAGTGCAGGACGAGGTGACGCTGCAGATCGTGAGCGCACTGAAGGTCGCGCTCAGCCCCGCCGAGAAGGCGCGCATTTCAGAAAGCGGAACCAGCGACGTGGCCGCCCACGACGCATTCCTCCACGGCCGCGAGCTCGTCTTCGCCGTGACGAAGGACCTGACGTCACTCAAGGAGTCGATCGAATTCTTCAACAAGGCGATCGCCCTCGACCCCGACTACGGGGCCCCCTACGCAGGGCTCGCGATGGCGCACAATATCGACTTTCACAGTCATCTGACCGATCGGGCAAGCGAGGGGCTCGACGTCGCCGCCGCCTTCGCCGACAAGGGCGTCGAGCGAGGCCCGAACGATCCGTTCGTGCGATTTGTCGCAGCGATCGTCGCCACGTTTCGGGGCGACTTCGCCCGCGCAGCGAAGGAGGCCGACGCGGCGCTGGCGCTGAACCCGAACTACGCCCCTGCCCATAGCGCCCGCGGGGCGGTCGACGTCTATTCGGGCAATCCGCTGGCAGCCATACCGCGGATCGAAAAAGCAATCCGCCTCGACCCTGTTTCCAACCAGCAATATTTCCATTTCCTGGGCACCGCCCATCTGATCGCGGGCCAGTACGAGGCCGCGGCGGCGCTTTTCAGGGAACGGATCAGGCTGGCGCCCGGCACGGATATATCGCGAGCGTTCCTGGCGTCGGCCCTTGGTCAGCTTGGCCAGGTGGACGAAGCACGGCAGGTCTGGCGTGAATTGAAGGACGTCAACCCGACGTACTCCCTCAACGAACACCTCGGCCGCTTGCCCTTCAAGAACCGGGCGGACGTCGACCGCATCAAGGAAGGCCTGATCAAGGCCGGGATATCGACCTGATCGATGCATTGGCAGAGCATCGGCTGCCGACGTTACCTTCAGCTTGCGGTGTTCTCGTATGCGGCGAGGCGTTCTGCGATCTCGCGGTAGATATTCGACTGCGCGGGGTTGGCGATGGGATCGAGGGGGGCGCGCACCGCGGTCCACACCGGATCGGACCGCTGCGCGGCAAGGATCGCCTTCAGCGCCGGTACGACCGGGAGGCGAAGCAGGCGTTCCAGGACCCAGTCGATCAGCCGGTCCTCGCGACCGGAAGCGAGGCTCGCGACGAGATGCGGGGCGATGTTGGCGACGCCGCTGATCGCTCCGGACGCGCGGCGCTGCACCGCCCGGGCGAGGTGTCCTTCATGGCCGACCAGAACCGCAAGATCGCGGTGTTCGGCGAGCAGCGCAGTCGTATGCTGCCAGTCACCGCTGCTGTCCTTGACGCCCGCGACAATCCCGGGAAAGGCGTTACGCAGGCGACCCAGAAGGGCGGGGCCGATGGTGGCGCCGGTCAGCGCGGGGATGTTGTAGAGAATGACGTCGCGGACGCCAGGGCCTGCGGATTCGAAAACCTCCGCGTGCCACCTGTAGAGGCCCTCGTCCGACACGCCTTTGTAGTAGAAGGGCGGCACCAGCAGCATCGCACCGCATCCGCCCGCGATCGACCGGCGAACATCGTCGGCTGCATCGCGCGCCGCAGGACCGTAGATGCACGGCGCGACGTCTGCGGGCGCGATCCCGTGCCCGGCGAATTGCTCAAGTGCTGCAGCGCGCGTCCGGCGATCGATCGACGCCCCTTCCCCCGTCGTGCCGAAGACGGACACGATGGTGACGCCGGTTTTCCGGAGGCGGTCCGCGTGGCCGGCCAGCAGCGGCCACAGGACTTCGCCATGGGCATCGAAGGGCGTCGTCAACGCGGCGCCGACTGCGAGCTTCCGACGGAGTGGGCCGCTAATTTCCTGCATAGCCGAGCTGCCTGGGCAACCAGAGCACAACGTCAGGAAACACGATCATGATGACGAGCGCAACGATCAAGGTGCCGATGAACGGCCAGATCTCGCGAATAATCGATCGCAGCGGGATCCCTGTCGTCGCGTTGATGACAAAGAGCACGATGCCGTACGGCGGCGTGATCAGTCCGATCATGCAGTTCACCACCGCGACCACGCCGAAGTGGACCAGATCGATGCCGAGCAGGCGGCAGGTCGGGACGAACAGCGGAATGATGACGAGAATGATCGTCGACGCGTCGAGGATGCAGCCGAGCAGCAGCAGGATGGCGTTGACCAGGAACAGGAAGGAGAGCGGCGAGAAGTTGATGCCCTGAAGCGCGTGGGCGATGGTCGTCGGCAGGTTTTCCGCGGCGACGATGTAGTTGAAGATGAGGGCAGCGCCAATCACCAATCCGACGGAGGCCGACGACCGCGCGCTGGTGGATAGCAGGGCGTAGAGATCCCGCCAGGTAAGGGCGCGGTAGAACAACCCGGCGAGCAGCAGCGCGTATGCGGCGGCCAGGGCGGCCGCTTCCGTCGGCGTCGTGACGCCGCCGTAGATTCCGTAGAGCAGGATCACCGGCATCAACAGTGCGGGGAAGGCGCGGACGGTGATTTCCGGGAGCGCCTTCAACGGCACGCCCTCCTCCACCGGAAACCCGCGCCGGCGTGCCACGCGGGCGTTGAGGATCATCAGTACCAGGGCCATCAATAGGCCCGGCAGAATCCCGCCGAGGAAGAGGTAGCCGATCGAACTGTCGGAGACGAGTGCGTAGAGCACCATCGGGATCGACGGCGGGATGATCGGCCCGATGGTCGAGGCAGCCGCCGTGATCGCGGCGGCGTATCCCGGCGAGTAGTGGCCGTCGCGGGTCATCAGGCGAATAATGATCTGGCCGATGCCCGCCGCGTCCGCGACCGCCGAGCCGGACATTCCAGAAAAGATGAGGTTGGCGACGACATTGACGTGGCCGAGCCCGCCGCGGAATTGACCGACAATCGCCATGCAGAACTCGAGCAGGCGCTCGCTGATCGTACCCGCGTTCATAATGTTGGCGGCGACGATGAACAGCGGCACGGCAAGCAGTACGAAGCTGTCGTAGAGCCCCTGAATATTCTGCTCGGCGGCGAGCGACAGGTCCTGTCCATGGGCCGCGAGATAGGCGATTGCTGCCACGATCATGGCGAGCGCGATCGGCGCGCCGATGCCTGCCATGACGAACAGTGTGAGCAGGCAAAGAATGAAGGCAACGCTCATGCGAGCGGCCGGTCGAGTTCCTGGGAGTCGGCACCCCGGATGAGGCGCCAGAGCCGCCATGCATACCGGATCACGATGGCTACCGCGAACGCGCCGTAGATGCTGAACACGAAGTCGAGACGGATATGCAGGGTCGAGCTGTGCTTGATCTTGTAGAACGTGAGGTAGCCGAAGGTCGCCGGCAGCGCTGCAACGAACCCGACGATCAGACCGAGTGCGGCGATGATCGCGAGCACGCGCCGCGCTTTTTCGCCGACTGCATGGTAGGCGAGGTCGAAGCGTATGTGGTCGCGGTCATCGAGGATGAACGCGCCCTCCCAGAAGACGAGCCACAACCACGTCGTCAGGCAGAGTTCCAGCGTCCAACCGAGCGGCAAGTCGAAAACGTACCGGGAGGCTATCTGCAGAACGAACGAAAAGAACATGACGGTGAGAAGCCCCACCGCCACGTTGTCAGCGCGGGCGCGCAACCAGTCGATGGCCGCACGCATGGCCAATCAGGCGCCTACAGAGCGTTGACTTTGTCGACCATTCCCGCCGGCCAATCCTTGGCGAAGTCGGACTTGAGGTATTCCGCCTGGACGTGCTTGCGGAAAGCCTCAAGGTCGGGCTCATAGACGTCCAACCCCTGGTCCTTGAAGAACTGGGCCAGATCGTCTTCGAGCTTCAGCTGGCTCTGGCGGGCGGATTCGGCTGCGTCGTCGGCCGCCTTCTGAACGGTTGCCTGCTGGTCGGACGAGAGCTTGTCGAAGACCTTCTTCGAGAAGGCGAGATAGTTCTGGTCGACGAGATGGCTGGTCAGGCAAATCTGCTTGGTCACCTCGTAGAACTTGGAGTCCTTGTCGGTGGGCAGCGGATTGTCCTGGGCATCGATCGCACCGGTCTGCAGCCCGGTGTAGACCTCGGTGAATGCCATGGGCACGGGATTGGCGCCGAGCGCCTTGCCCAGGAACTGCCACGCGTCGGTGCCCGGCATGCGCAGCTTCACGCCCTTCAGGTCGTCCGGGGTCATCACGGTCTTGTCGGCCTTGGACATGCGCAGGTTGAGCTGGCGGCGCCCCAGATACATGACCGTCAGGAGTTTGACGCCGAGTTTGTCTTCGACGTTCTTCTTCATGTCGGCCAGGATGTCGCTCTGGAACACCTTCTTCTGGTGCTCGGCATCGCGGAGCAGGTACCCGGCCGTGAAGATCGACCACTCGGGAATCAGGGTCGCGAGTTCCTGGGGCGACGTGATCGACATTTCCAGGTTGCCGCGCGAGATCGCCTCGAGCTCCGTCCCCTGCTTGAACAGCGTCGCATTGTAATGCGGCTCGTAGGTCGCGAAGTCCGCAACGGCGGGTCCGAATACCTTGGCAAGACCGACGGAGCGCTGATCAGTCTCGGTCGCAGGCGTCGACAAGCGCAGAAGGACCTTGTCGGCTGCCATCGCCCGGAACGGAGACAGGCCGACTGCTCCGCCCGCGACCAGACCGACGGCGGTTGTGCCAAGAAAGGCGCGCCTTGTAAGGGCTGTCATGGTGTTCCTCCTAGAATCTCGTTGGGCCCGGAAACATCGCTCCCGGCCATGCAAAATGCTGCCATATTCCAAACTCGGTTACAACCAACAGATTTCCTTCGGTCATAGGAAATCCATTTCATATGATAGCAACAGCTCAGGCGGACTTGCTCGAAAGCCCCTTCAAGGCCGTGGCAGCGAGACTGTGTTCGACGCCGGCCGCGATGTGAACCCGAAGAATCTTCTCCGCCTCCCGTGCGTCGTGTCGAAGCGCGGCATCGCGCAACCGGCGATGCTCGTCGGACGCAATTTCTCCGCGATGGGTCAGGGACAGCATCTGATACCGAAGGTACTTATCGAAAACATCGGCGTGCGCATCCATGAGCACGCGCGATCCGCACGCCGAGATCAGCGCCTGGTGGAACTCCCAATCGTATCGCTTCCAGGTCTCGGTGACGGAACCGTCGCCGTTCATCATACGCGTTTCCATCTGGTGAAGCTTGTGGTGGGCCGAGACAACCCGGCCCTCCCAGTCGACGTCACCGGCCTTGAAGGAGAGTTCCAGTGCGTACCCTTCGAGGAGCTGGCGCAGCGCCGATAGCTCCTTCAGGTTGTCGGCCGAAATCGGCGCGACCTCGAACCCGCGTTGTCCTTCCGCGACGACCAGTCCCTCCGCCGCGAGCCTGTTGAGGATCTCGCGCAAGGTTGAGACGCTGGCGCCGTATTGGCCGCGCAGCCGATCAAGCTTGAGCTTCTGATCAGGCATCAGCCTGCCGAAGATGATGTCCTTCTTGATTCGGTCATACGTGCTGTCGGCGACCGAACCGAGGGATCGAGGCATGTCCATCCCGCGAAAATATCGGATTCAACGCGAAATACCATACGACAGCCGTCAATCGCTGGAAGCGGACCGGCGGATTCCGGCGCGGCTCGAGGTGTCGATGATTGATAGATGTTGGGGCGTGAAGTAGCTTTGCAGCCTTGGGGTCGCAGATTGTGCTTGGCAGTTGGGGAGGACAATTCAATGCTGAGTTCAATTCTAAAGACGATTGCTGCAGCTGGCCTGATCGCACTCGCCACAACGGTGCCGCAGATTGCACAGGCCGAAGACGACCTGATCGCAGGGTCCGATCTCGCTTCGATCGCCGAAATCGCCAAGGGCTACGGGTCGGTAAAACCGCCGGGACTCGGATGACACCGGACTGATGTGGCTCGAAATACGAACCGAGGGTCATAAGTATTTTATCAACGTATACGGGAGCAGCGGCAAGAAGTGCACGGGAAATTGCAGTCTTGAGTTCAACGTGTGCAACAGCGACAACAGAAAGCCGACGTTTGAAGAGATAAATCAGTGGATTGCCGATCATTGGTCGGTCATTGACTGGTCCGAAGAGGATGGAACCTGTCTCGATCTCTACATGATCGCTTACGGCGGCAAATTCACGTCGTCGCAGATCGAGGGTGCATTCGACATGTGGCTGCGGGATTACTCCGACTTCAGAGACACATTCCAGTAAGCCGGCAGCGGACTTCAGCCGGCGCGCGTTGGCGGTCAGCCTGCAAGTTCGGCAAAGACCCGCGGGAGGGCCTCGGGCAGATCCTCGGCGATGAGGCCGCGCCCGACCGTGCGCGCCGCCGCGCCGTGCAGCCACACCGCCGCCGCGGCTGCCTCGAAGGCGGGCATCCCTTGCGCCAGGAGACCGCCGACCATTCCGGCGAGCACGTCGCCGCTGCCCGCGGTGGCAAGCGTCGGCGGGGCATTGTCGGCGATCGCCGCGCGCCCGTCCGGCGCCGCTACGACCGTGTCGGGACCTTTGAGGACGAACACCGCGCCTGAGTCATGGGCCGCTTCCCGCGCGCGATCGACCTTGGAGTCCCGGTCCGCGAGCGACGGCAGGAGCCGGGCGAACTCCCCCTCGTGCGGCGTGCAGACGACGGCCTTGCCCCGCTGGCGCATCATCGCGAAGAGCTTCTCCGGCGCATCGGCAAAGGAGGTGAGCGCGTCGGCGTCGAGGACGGTGGCCGCGCGCGCGGCGAGCGCCGCGCCGACGAGGTCGACGGTCGCGGGACCAATGCCGAGCCCGGGCCCCAGCACGATAGCGTTGCGACGCCGGTCGGCGAGAATGGTGCCAAGGCCTTCGGCGCCTTCCATCGGCAGCAGCATGATCGCGGTGAGATGGGCAGCGTTGACGGCCAAAGCATCGGTCGGCGAGGCCAGCGTGACGAGGCCGGCGCCGACGCGGAGGGCGCCGCGCGCCGCCAGCCGCGCCGCGCCAGTGCGCGTCCCCGGCCCGGAGACGACGACGGCATGCCCGCGGCGATACTTGTGGCCTTCGACCTCCAGCGGCGGTAGCGACCACAGGCGCGGCATGTTGCGAAAGAGCGTCGGGCGGACGATGCCGAGCGACGCCGGGTTGATGCCGATGTCGGCAACGGTGAGCCGGCCGGCGTGGGCCCTCCCCGGCTGCAGCAGGTGCCCCGGCTTCAGCCGGAAGAACGTGACGGATTCGGTCGCCTCGATCGCCGTGCCCATGACCCGACCGTTCCGCCCGTTGATCCCGCTCGGCAGGTCCACGGCAACGACGGGCACACCGGAGCCGTTGACCGCATCGATCACCTCCGCGGCGACGCCTCCGACAGGACGGTCAAGACCTGCGCCGAATAGCGCGTCGACGATCAGATCCGCTTTGTCGACGAGCGTCGGCGACAGCGAAACGCTGGGCCCGTGCCATGATGCCGCGGCGAGTGCCGCATCGCCGGAGAGCTCCGCCGCCGGCTTCATCAGTCCGGCCGTGACCTCGATCCCGGTCTCGGCAAGGACCCGAGCCGCCACCAGACCATCGCCGCCGTTGTTGCCCGGCCCCACGAGGACCGCCACCCGCTGCCCCGCTCCCAATCGGCGCCGGGCCACCTCCGCCACGGCCAACCCTGCGGATTCCATGAGCTGGATACCGGGAATGCCATTGGCGATGGTCAGATCGTCGGCTTTGGCCATTTCGGCCGGTGTCAGCAATTCGATGCTGTCGGCAATGAGCCTCGACAATCCGCCCGGCGCCTCGGCGGGCGCGCCCTCGGCGTCCTCCAGCAGCGTGACGAAGCGCTCCGCCCATTCTTCACCGATTGATTCTTTTTTGGGCATTTGCCTAATCCTTGATCCGCGATTATTGCACTAGCCCCGGCGGCGCAGCCGAAAATGCGCTATTGGGGCGGGATTCCAATGTCATCGGCGATACCGCAGGATGGCATGGAGCCTGCAAAAACTTGGCACGGGGCCTGCAAAACGCAGCTTGCAAAACGTCGTTCGGCCGGCGCATGGAGCTGGGTGGCCACGGTTTCTGGAGATACGGAGGCGATGAAAAAAATCGAGGCGATCATCAAGCCGTTCAAGCTGGATGAAGTGAAGGAAGCGCTTCAGGAAGTCGGCCTTCAAGGAATCACCGTCACGGAAGCGAAGGGGTTTGGCCGCCAGAAGGGTCACACGGAACTTTACCGCGGTGCCGAATACGTTGTCGATTTTCTGCCCAAGGTGAAGCTGGAAATCATCCTGGGCGACGACATGGTCGAGCGCGCGGTCGAAGCCATCCGCAATGCCGCCCAGACCGGGCGCATCGGCGACGGCAAGATTTTCGTATCGAACATCGAGGAGGCGATCCGCATCCGTACCGGCGAAAGCGGGATGGACGCAATCTGACGGCACGCTGCCGACGACCCCCACCGCCCTACCACCATTGCCGCCGCGCAGCCGCCCGGCGGATCGCATTCACAACACGACACCCACTTTGAGGATTGGAAGAGAAGGATCTGGGCCTATGACGACCGCCAAAGACGTCCTCGCGATGATCAAGGAGAAAGACGTCAAATTCGTCGATTTGCGTTTCACCGACCCGCGGGGCAAGTGGCAGCACGTCACCTTCGACGCCGCGCTGATCGACGCCGATTCATTCGTCGAGGGGCTGATGTTCGACGGTTCGTCGATCGCCGGTTGGAAGGTCATCAACGAGTCGGACATGAAGCTGATGCCCGATCCGGTGACCGCGACCATCGACCCGTTCTTCTCGCACACCACCATGTCGGTCGTCTGCGACATCCTGGAGCCGCTGACCGACGAGCCCTACGGCCGCGACCCGCGCTCCATCGCCAAGAAGGCCGAGGCCTACCTCAAGCAGACGAAGATCGGCGACGATGTCCTCTTCGGGCCGGAAGCAGAGTTCTTCGTGTTCGACGACGTGCGGTTTTCGGCCCGGCCGTACAACACCGGTTTCAAGATCGACGACATCGAGCTGCCGATCAACTCGGACACCGAATACGAGATGGGCAACCTCGGCCATCGCATGCGCACCAAGGGCGGCTACTTCCCGGTGCCGCCGCAGGACACGCTCCAGGACATGCGCTCCGAGATGCTCCTTTCGATGGCGGCGATGGGCGCCAAGACGGAGAAGCATCACCACGAGGTCGGCGCGGCCCAGCACGAGCTCGGCCTCAAGTTCGACAAGATGACGCTGATGGCCGACCGGCTGCAGATCTACAAGTACTGCATCCATAACGTCGCCAACGCCTACGGCAAGACAGCCACCTTCATGCCCAAGCCGATCTTCGGCGACAACGGCTCCGGCATGCACGTCCACCAGTCGATCTGGAAGGGTGGCAATCCTCTATTCGCGGGCAAGCTCTACGCCGACCTCTCGCAGGAGTGCCTCTACTACATCGGCGGCATCATCAAGCACGCGCGGGCCATCAACGCGTTCTCCAACCCGACGACCAACTCGTACAAGCGGCTGGTGCCGGGCTACGAGGCGCCGGTGCTGCTCGCCTATTCCTCGCGCAACCGCTCGGCCTCCTGCCGGATCCCGGTCGCCTCCTCGCCGAAGGCCAAGCGCGTCGAGGTCCGTTTCCCAGATCCCGCAGCCAACCCGTATCTCGCCTTTGCCGCCATGCTGATGGCAGGGCTCGACGGCATCCAGAACAAGACCGATCCGGGCGACCCGATCGACAAGAACCTCTACGACCTGCCGCCGCGCGAACTGAAGCGCATCCCCACCGTGTGCGGATCGCTGCGCGAGGCGCTGCAGAATCTCGACAAGGACCGCGCCTTCCTCAAGGCCGGCGACGTATTCACCGACGACATGATCGACGCCTACATCGAGCTACGCATGGAAGAGGTGATCCGCTTCGAGCAGACGCCGCATCCGGTCGAGTTCGACATGTACTATTCGGTCTGATCCCGGGGGCGGACTGAAAAAGCAGCGGGGCGCCCACCGGCGCCCCGTTTTTCGTTTGAACGCACCGGCCAACCCTCCCCCTGCGGTAGGGTCGAAACTGCGCGAGCAGTTTCGGGGAGGGGTTGGCGGTGGTGCGGCGACCGTCGCGGACGGGTTCTCGTGGTCCCTGTCACGACCCCTCCCCAAGCCGCGCTTTCGCGCGTCTTGACCCTCCCGCAAGGGGAGGGTTGGGGCGCAGTTCACGCACGTTCGGGCGCTGCTTGAGGGGCTCTGGACGCCTACGGCGCGATGCGTGCCAGGGCGGCTTTCGTCTTTGCCGTGAGCGCCGTGGCCTCGGCAAGGCGCTCGCGCTGTTCCTCGACCACTTCCTCGGGAGCCTTGGCGATGAACTGTTGGTTGCCGAGTTTGGCCTCGATCTTGGCCACGTCCTTGCCGATGCGGTCGAGTTCCTTGGTGAGGCGGGCGCGCTCGGCGTCGAGATCGACGATACCGGCGAGCGGCATCGACACAGTCGCCTCGCCGACGACGATCTGGATGGCGCCGGGAAGCGACGCCGGCGCCAGGTTGATCTCCCCGGCGCGGGCAAGGCGCTTGATCAGCACATCGTGGCGCTGGAGCCGTGCCGCGGTCGCGAACGCGGCGCCGGCGACGGAAAGCGGCACCATCGCCGCTGCCGGCACGTTCAACTCGGAACGGACCGAACGGATGGCGGTAATGAAATCGACCAGCCAATTGATCTCCGCCGCCGCCGCTTCGTCCTCAAAAGCGAGCGCCGGCCAGGACGTGAGCGCCAGCATCGGCTCATCGGGGCTGCGATGCTGCCACAACTCCTCGGTGATGAACGGCATGAACGGGTGGAGCAGCGCGACGATTTGCTCCAGCGCCCAGGCGACGGTCGCCCGCGCTTCGTCCTTGCCCGGACCGTCGTCGCCGGCGAGCACCGGCTTCGACAGTTCGATGAACCAGTCGCAGAACTGGTTCCACACGAAGCTGTAAAGGGCGCCCGCCGCCTCGTTGAACTTGTACGCTTCGATCGCGGCTGTGACCGCCCGCGCCGTGCGCGTCGTTTCGGTGGCGATCCAGCGATTGAGCGTCTCTTTGGCCATAGCCGGGTCGAAGCCCTCGACCGCAACGCATTCGTAGTGGTCGGCGAAGCGGGCGGCGTTCCAGAGCTTGGTGGCGAAGTTGCGGTAGCCTTCGACGCGGCTGGTGGCGAGCTTGATGTCGCGGCCCTGCGCGGCAAGCGCGGCCAGCGTGAAGCGGAGCGGATCGGCACCGTAATCGCCGATGAGGACGAGCGGATCGATGACGTTGCCCTTCGACTTCGACATCTTGGCGCCCTTCTCGTCGCGGACGAGGGCATGGATGTAGACGTCGCGGAAGGGTTCCTTCCCCGTGAAATGGAGGCCCATCATCATCATGCGGGCGACCCAGAAGAAGATTATGTCGAAGCCGGTGACGAGCGTCGTGGTCGGGTAGTAACGGGCGAGCTCCGGCGTCTCCTCGGGCCAGCCGAGGGTGGAGAACGGCCACAGCGCCGAGGAGAACCACGTGTCGAGAACGTCTTCGTCGCGTTTGAGCGTTTCGCTCTTGCCGTAGTGCGCGCCGGCCGCGGCCTGCGCCTCTGCTTCGCTCGCCGCGACGAACACGTGACCGTCCGGCCCGTACCACGCGGGGATCTGGTGCCCCCACCAGAGCTGCCGCGAGATGCACCACGGCTGGATGTTCTCCATCCACTCGAAGTAGGTCTTCTCCCAGTTCTTCGGCACGAACACGGTGCGGCCCTCGCGCACTGAGGCGAGCGCCGGCTGCGCAAGCGTCTTCGCGTCGACGTACCACTGGTCGGTGAGGTAGGGCTCGATCGGCGCGCCCGAGCGGTCGCCGTGCGGCACCGTGTGGGCGCGGTCATCGACCTTCTCGACCAGCCCCTTCGCCTCCATCATCTCGACCACGCGCTTGCGCGCCGCCGCGCGGTCGAGGCCGTTGAGGGCGGCGATGGTCTCCTCCAGCTCCTTCGATTGCGGAACGCCGGCGAGGAAGTCGGCGTTGCCGTCGAGCACCACGTTGGCCTCGGTGTCGAAGATGCTGACCATCGCAAGGCCGTGCCGCTTGCCGACCTCGAAGTCGTTGAAGTCGTGCGCCGGCGTGATCTTCACCGCACCGGAGCCGGTCTCCGGGTCGGCGTAGGTGTCCGCGACGATCCGAAGCTTGCGACCGACCAGCGGCAGGATGGCATATTTGCCGACCAGGTCCTTGTAGCGCTCGTCGTCCGGATGGACGGCGACGCCAGTGTCACCGAGCATGGTTTCGGGGCGTGTCGTCGCGACGGTGATGAAACGATCAGGCTGACTCTTTTGGCTCCCGGTCGCGGCTTCGCCGCTCCTCGCCTCTTGCTCAATGGGATACTTGAAGTGCCAGAGCTTGCCCTGGGTCTCGATCTGCTGGACCTCGAGATCGGAGATCGCCGTCTGCAGTTGCGGGTCCCAGTTGACCAGGCGCTTGTCCTTGTAGATCAGCCCCTGCCGGTGGAGGTCGACGAAGACCTTGGTGACCGCTTTGGACAGGCCCTCGTCCATGGTGAAGCGCTCGCGGCTCCAGTCGCACGAGCAGCCGAGACGCTTGAGCTGGTTGACGATCAGGCCGCCCGACTCCGCCTTCCACGCCCACACCTTCTCCAGGAATTTTTCCCGCCCGATGGCGCGCCGGTTCGGCTCCTGGCGCTCCATCATCTGCCGCTCGACCACCATCTGGGTGGCGATGCCGGCGTGGTCGGTCCCCGGCTGCCACAGGACGTCGCGGCCGCGCATCCGCTCAAACCGGGCGAGGATGTCCTGCAACGTGTTGTTGAGGGCGTGCCCCATGTGGAGCGAGCCGGTCACGTTCGGCGGCGGAATGACGATCGAAAACGACTTCGCCCCCGGCTTCGCGCCGGCGCCGGCGTGGAATGCCCCGGCGGTTTCCCACTGGTCATAGATACGCGGCTCGACGGCGGCCGCGTCGTAAGTCTTGTCAAGCATGGGCGGTTCCGGGCGAAATTGGCCCTGAGGTGTAAATCGAATGACCCCGGCCAAGTCAACCGGCCGTTGGCCGGTCCGCCCTCAGCGCCGGCCGCGCGAGACCCGCTCGATCTCCTCGCGCACCAGCCGCTCGACCAGTGTCGGCAGGTTGTCGTCGAGCCAGCTTCTCAGCATCGGCCGCAGCATGCCCTCGACCATTTCGTCGAGCTTGATGCCTGTGGTCGTCGCCATCGACCTCGCCAGGGTGTCGAAAGACGCGGAAACCGCCGCCCCGGCGCGGGTCGACATCAGCGGCCGTTGCAGGCGCGTTTCGCTCCGCGGCGGCAACGCACGGCGCGGCTCCGGTTGCGGCGGCAGCCGGCTCATCGACTCGGCCGGTTCTTCCTCCGCCCGCTCATCAGCATTCTCCGCTGGCGGCATCGGCCCGGCTTCAAGCTCCGCCCGCACGCCGTCGAGGGCCTTCTCGATAGCGAGGTCGATGACTTTCTGTGCCTGCCCGTCCACGCTGTCCTCCTCGACATCGTCGTCGCGGTCACCGCCGCCCGACGTCTCGAACAGATGGCTGACGTTGCTGGGACGCGCCACCTCAGCCGCCGGCGCCGCTCTCGGGGTACGAAATCCGCGTTTCACCTCGTCCTCGGAAATGGCCTGACGGATCGAAGCCAGAATCTCCTCAACGGTCTGGTTGTGCGCCGGCTCCGGCTTCACCATCTGACTCTCCACGCGATTGAATCCACGAATCACTCGCGAATCTTGCGCGATTCACGCAACACCACGCCAGTGAAAACATCGGCGCGGCCACCAGATTTGAAACAAAAACTCGGGGGCTTTGGTGAGCGCTTAGCGGCCGTCCGGCGTCTTCAGCCCGCCCCACTTGTCCCGGACCTGCTGGTAATGAGCGGTCGGATCGTACTCGGTCACCGCGAGCCCCAGCCGCTCTGCACTGAGCAGACCGGCCGCCGCCATCAGCGAATACGCGGCCACCACACGGTCGTGCTGGGCGCTTACCTGCGCGACCTGGGCGTTGAGCAGCTCCTGCTGCGCGTTGAGTACGTCGAGGGTGGTCGCCTGACCGACCTTCTGTTCCTCGATGATGCCGGACAGGACCAGCTGCTGGGCCGCCACCTGCGCGTTGGCAGCGGTGATCTGCGCCCGCGCCGCATCAAGCGAACCCCACGCCGAGATGACCGCCTGCCGGACGGAACCGCGCGCAACGTCGTATTCGATGCGGCGCTGGCCGAGGGTCTCCTTGGACTGGCGCACCTCTGAAGCGAGTTCGCCGCCGCTGAAGATCGGTACCGATATCCGGCCCACGAGACTGGCCGAGTTGGTCGGGTTCGTCGACGCCGAGGACGAATTGCTGTGGCTCAGGCTGCCGGACACCGACGCGGTCGGCAACAACGCGCCCTCCTTCACCTTCACGTTGTAGTCGGCGATGTCGACGTTGTAGTTGGCGACCAGCACCGAGGGGTGCTGCTTCATCGCAACGTCGAGGGCGGACTGCAGGCTCCTCGGCAGCTTGGCGTCGACGCCATCAGCGCGGCCGAGCGTCGTGGGCATGGTGCCGATCACCTGCTGATAGGTGGCGACGGCGGCGTTGAGCTCGGCAACGGCGGCATTATAGGTCGACTGGGCGGCTGCGAGCCGTGACCGGGCCTGGGCGACGTCGGTACGCGTACCTTCGCCGACGTTGAGCCGATCCTGCGCCGCCTTGACCTGCTGATTCAGGAAGTCGACGTTCTGCTTGTTCAGATTGACCACCGCCTGCGCCTGCACAAGGTCCATGAAAGCCTTCACCGCGGCGAGCAGCGTGTTCTGCTCGGATAGGCGAAGCGTCTGGCGCCCTGCCAGGACGGCAGTCTCGGCAATCTTGACGCCGTTGACCGTGCGAAAGCCGGCGAACAGCGGCTGCTCGATCGTGACGCCGACGCTGTTCGACCACGTGTTGAACCCGTTGGTCGAGCCCGTGCTGGCGTTACCGGTGGCGCTCACGGTCGGGCGGTATCCCGACAGCGCCTGCGGCACGTCTTCGTCGGTCGCGCGCAGTTGCGCACGCGCCGCGTTGAGCGTTGGATTGTTGTTGTACGCCTGCTGCAGCGCCTGGACGAGCGTCACCGCCGAGGCCGGCACGGCAAAAACGGTCAACCCGACGACGGCAAGCACCGTCGTTCGCAAGAAAGGCCTAAGCGGCACGGCCACACCCCTCATCACCGCGCAAAAACTGCAAAAACGCCGCCGACTTAACGACTCAACTCTAGCCAATGGGCCCGCCCGGTCAAACCTTCATCGATGCACGCGGGCCGAATGGAACCCGCTGCGATCAGAATACCACACGAAACGTTCCTGCCCCGCAGGCGTCGGAGAGGACGTTAGAAGACGAATGCGGCCGGTTTGAGAAAGCCAGGCAACGGATGGACGGCGGCGTTGAACACCGGCCGGCCAGCCACCTCGTTGTCGCTACGGGTGTAAACCATGACCTGCGCCGACCAGCCGATGCCCACCGGGGCGACCAGCCGGCCGCCCTCCTTCAACTGGCGCAGCAGAGATTCGGGCACGCGCTCGACCGCCCCGTCGAGAAAGATAACGTCGTAGGGCCCTTCCGACGGATAGCCCGCCTCTAGCGGCCCGACGACGACGGCGACGTTGCCGTCGCCCAGTTCCATCAGCGCCTGCGACGCCTGTTCGGCGAGCTCCGCGTCCGATTCCAGCGCCACGACCGAATCGGCCAGACGCCCGAGCACGGCCGCCGAATAGCCGCAGCCGCAGCCAACATCGAGGACGATGTCGCTGGGAAGGATGGCGGCCAACTGTGCCATGCGAGCGCACGGCGCGGGTTCCATCATGTAGCGGGCCGGCCCGGTGTCGGTCGCCGGCTTGATCTCGATGTCCTCGTCGATGTACGCGAGCGGTCGCTTCGCCGGCGGCAGAAAATGCTCGCGGGGCACCGCGCTCATGGCGGCAAGCACGTTGAGGTCGGTAACGTTCTGCGTGCGCAACTGGCTGTCGACCATCCTGGTCCGGAGCATGGTGAACTTGTCCATCATCGCCATCCCTGACGCGCCAGAAGCCCGCCGCCGTCATTAACGACGGTGGCGGCGGGTGACAAGCTGAGCGGCGAAAAACCTTGGCGCCCGGCAGACGACCAACTATACCAGCGGCCGGCGGCCTCGTGGCAGAGCGGCCATGCACGGGACTGCAAATCCCGCTACCCCGGTTCGACTCCGGGCGAGGCCTCCAGGTCCCGCAGCGCTGAAGCGCTTCCCGTGAAGAGGCGGCATGGCCGATCCCGGCAAGATCAATCCCCGCCACGGCGGCGACCTCGCATTTGCCCGGGCGCATTACGGCGAACCGGCCGCTGGCTGGCTCGACCTGTCCACCGGCATCAACCCCAACCCGTATCCCGCGCCGGCGATCACTCCGGATGATCTCGCTCGCCTGCCGGATCGGGATGGCCTCGCCCGACTGATCGAGGCCGCGCGGGGCGCCTACAGCATCCCGGATGGGGTGGGCATGATCGCAACGCCGGGGAGCGAGATCGCGATCCGGCTCCTGCCGTTGGCAGCTCCGGCGGGCAAGGTCGCGATCATCGGCCCGACCTATTCGAGCCATCACGACGCGTGGGCCAACGCCGGACGCACAGTGGTCGCCGTCGCGGCGGACGCGATCCCGGACGATGCCGCGGTCGTCGTCCTGGCCAATCCCAACAACCCGGACGGCCGTATCGTGGAAGCCGGGCGCCTTATCACCTTCGCGCGGCGGTTCGGCGCCGGCGGCGGCCTGACCATCGTCGATGAAGCATTCGCCGACCTCACCCCCGAGACGAGCCTCGCGCCGCGGCTGGCGGGCGTATCCGCCGTGTTGCTGCGGTCGTTCGGCAAGTTCCACGGGCTCGCCGGGCTTCGGCTCGGTTTCGTCGCCGGCAAGGTGACGGTGCTCCAGCGGCTGCAGGCGCTCATCGGCGACTGGCCGGTTTCCGGCGCCGCCATTGCCATCGGCACGGCCGCGCTCGCCGACGCCGGGTGGCGCGGGAAGGCGCGCCGCCGCCTCGCCCGCGACGCGAAACGGTTGCGGGCGCTGCTAACGGCTCACGGCCTCGCCGTGCTCGGCAGCACCGATCTGTTCGTTCTCGCCGCTGGCCCCGACACGGGGCTCCATCGCCGGCTGGCCGAACATGGCATCTGGACCCGTGCTTTCGCCGACGAACCAAGCTGGCTGCGCATCGGGCTTCCCGGCGACGATGAGGCGTTCGCCCGTCTCGAGGCGGCGCTTGCCGCCGTCACGGTGCGGGCGGCGACGGTTCGCTGAGCTTCCACGGGACCACTGCCGGCGTGCCGTGGATGTCGACGATCTCGGCGGTCACCCCAAACGTCTCGGCAAGGCGCTCGGCGGTCAGGACCGTCCGCGGCGGGCCGTCGGCAACGATCCGGCCATGGTCGAGCACCACCAGTCGGTTGGCGGCGCGTGCGGCGAGCCCAAGGTCATGGAGCACCGCGACCACCGCACCGCCGGCGGCTGCATGGCGCTTCAGGATGTCGGTGACGACGAGCTGGTAGCGGGCGTCGAGCGAGACCGTCGGCTCGTCAGCGAGGATGAGTGGCGCCTCGGTCGCAAGAACCCGGGCGACCGCCACCCGCGCGCGCTCGCCGCCCGACAACGTGGTGACCTGCCGCCCGGCGTACTCGCTCGTGCCGGTCGCGTCCATCGCCGCATCGATCGCGGCCACGTCCGCCTCGGAAAGGTCGGCACCGGCACCACGCGGCAGTCGGCCGAGAGCGACGATATCGACGACGGCAAGCGGCCAGTGGAAGACGTGACCCTGCGGCAGGTAGGCGACGCGGCGCGCGCGCTCGGCAAGCGTCAGCGCGCCAAGCGACGTGCCGCCGATGGCGATCTCACCCCTGGCCGGGATCAGTCCCGCGACCGCCTTCATTAGCGAAGTCTTGCCGGCGCCATTCGGACCGATCACGGCGACGAATTCGCCTTCGCCGACCGAAAGGGCGACTTCGGTGACAACGGTGCGGCGGCCGTAGGCCACGGAGAGGTTGCGGACGGAGAGCAGCGGTTCGCTCATGGCGTCGCTCCCGTCAGCTCGTGCCGGCGGCGCATGATCAGGGCGATGAAGAACGGCGCGCCGATCAGCGCCGTCAGCACCCCGACCTTGATCTCGCCTTGCGCGGGGATAAGCCGAACCGCGATGTCGGCCGCTGTCAGCAGAGCAGCGCCCGAGAGCGCGGCGGGGACCATCACGCGACCGGGGTCATAACCGACGAACGGCCGCATCAGGTGGGGCGCCACCAGCCCGACGAAGCCAATGGTGCCGGCAACGGCGACGCCGGCGCCGACCGCCGCGGCGACGCCTGCGACGACGCGCAGGCGAATGGCGCGAAGGTCGAAGCCGAGGCTCGCAGCGGCTTCCTCGCCCAGGGTGAGCGCCCGGAAGGCGCGCCGGTCCCACATCAGGAGGACCGCGCCGACGACCATGAACGGCAGCGCGATCAGGACGTGCTGGTAGCTGCGGTCCTGAAGGGAGCCCAGAAGCCAGAACGCGATCTCCAGCGCCGCGAACGGGTTGGGCGCGAGGTTGAGCGCCAGCGACGTGCCCGCACCGGCGAGGCTGGAGATGGCGAGGCCGGCCAGGATCAGCACGAGCAGGCTCGCGCGGGGCCCCGCCACCAGGATCAGAAGCGCCACGGAGACGAGCGCGCCTGCGATCGAGGCCACCGGCAGCACGTAGGACAGCGTGCCGGCGAGGCCGAGGGAGATGACAGCCACGGCGCCAAAGGCGGCCGCCGAGGGCGCGCCGAACAGGGACGGTGCCGCCAGCGGATTGCGCAGGAGCCCCTGGAGCGACGCGCCGGCGAGCCCGAGGCTGCCGCCGATGAGGACCGAGAGGATTGCACGCGGCAGGCGGATCTCGATGACGATGATGCGTGCCGCCTCGTCGGCGTGACCGACGAGCGCGCCAAGCACCGTGAGCGGCGGAAGCAGCACGGGGCCGACGGCGAGCGAGCCGGCGAACAGCACCGCGACCAGCACAGCCATGGCGCCGATCAGCCAGCGATCCCCGCGGTGCGGTTTCAAGTTCGCCGAACCATCTGCTCGATCTGGTGCCGATCGAGCTTCCCCATCTCATTGCGGGGCAAACGCTCCACGGTGATGAACCGTTTGGGGACGAAGATGCGGGCGAGCCTGCTCTGGCAGTACTGGCGAAGCCGGTCCTCGTCGATCGGCTGCCGGGAGGCAACGACCGCCCACACCTCCTCAACCCCGGCCTGACCGATCATCGCTACCGCAGCCGCCTCAAGTCCTTCGCCGAAAGACGCGAGCACATCCTCGACGATTTCCGGGCTGATCTTCTCGCCGCCGAGATTGAGGACGGACGACTGCCGTCCCGAAATCACGAGCAGCCCGTCCTGCGTCAACGATCCGAGATCGCCCGGATAGAACCAGCCGCCACGGAAGAGCCGGGCCGACGCTGCTGCGTCGTTGACGTAACCGGTGGCGGCGTAGTCCCCACGAATGCGGACGATGCCCTGCTGGCCGCGCCCCAATGGCCGATCGGATTCATCGACGATCTCTACTGTCATTCCCGGCGTGACGTACCCGACGGCGCCAGGGACGGCGTCCAATGCACTCATCGGCGCCGACGCGACGCAGCTCGTCTCGGCCGATCCGTAGTCGCAGATCAGGTTCGACCCGATCCGTCCGCGTACCCGGGCTTTCAGCGCATTCGTCATCGCACCACCGGCCGCGTGGACGACATCTATCACCTGCTGGCAGCGGTACCGATCATAGTCTTCCACGAACTCGGCGAGGCCCGACGGAGCGGCGACGAGATGGTCGACGCGGTAGAACTCCAGTGCGCGCAAGGTGTTTTCGGCCGTATCGCCGCGGACGAAAAACGCCCCTCCCCGGCCAAGCGTGTAGAGAAAGAACTGGTATGCCAGGGCGGTGCTCCATGCGAGATCGCAGAAAACTCGCGAACAACGGGGCACCTTGCTTCCGTACACGGTGTTGTAACGGAGAAGCCTGCCCACCAGCACGTCGTGGGAAACCGCTATACCCTTCACCTCGCCGGTCGTTCCCGATGTGAGCATGATCCGGCAGATATCCGAACCCTTGGCAACGTATTGCACATTGGCGGGCCGGCCATCGCCCGCCGCCCAACTGGAATCTGCAAGCAATGTCCTTGCCCCTGCAAAGGTGCGACTGCGATCGGTCACGATCGCATCGAACTGCAAACCTTGGGGAAGCTGGTTGGTGCCGATCGAGGCCGTCACAACGCCGATACGCGCCAGAGCAATGACAAGCGCGGCGTGAAACACCGGCTGATTGACGAAGAGGGCGACAACCTGTCCGGGCACCATGCCCTCGGAAACGGCGCGGCGGACGAAATTATTGACGGTGATCTCGAGCCGACCGTAGGTGACAAGGTCGATGCCGGGCGCGCAGATCGCCAGCGCCTCGGGCTGGTAGCGGGAGTGAAACAGGATTGGATCGACGATATTCATCCGCGATGCCCAAGACGCTTGCCGGATTGCAGTCAATCACGCCGCGCGCGACTTGCAAGATGACATGCCGGCCGGACGGCAGCTTGCGCCGCTACTCTGGTCTGCCAAGAACGGGAAATTTTGCGTTGAGTGATGCCAATGTGCAACGCGGGCGGGCGCTGCGCGTGATATTTATTTGATCCGCACCAAGGCGAGATGACCATGAGACCTTTTCTCCTTGCCACTGCCTCTGTGGGCGTATTGATCGCGGCCACAACGGGGCGTGCCGCCGATCTCTCCGGCACGATGGTCCCCGCACAGCCTGAGCGAGCGCCGCCCGCGGCCCCGCCGCCTCAGTATAATTGGACCGGTTGCTTCGTCGGCGCCCAGGCAGGTTTCGGCTGGGGGCACAAGGCATTTAGCGACGTCGACGGACAGGGCGTCCTGATCGGCGATTTCGACCCGAATTACGTCGTGACGGTCAATCCCGACGGATCACTGGGCGGCGGACAGGTCGGCTGCAACTACCAGTTCAACCCCAACTGGGTGGCCGGCATCGAGGGCGCCTTTTCGGCGGCCGACATTTCGGCCACCGGTGGGATGACGTACTGGTTGGAACCAGTCACCGCCGAGACCAAGAGCCTCGGGAGCGTCACCGCACGCATTGGCCATGCCCAGGATCGCTGGATGGTCTACGCCAAGGCCGGTGTTGCCTGGGCGGATGATCGCTACACGGCCATCTACGGGTCGGAATATCAGGGATCAGAGACTCGCACCGGCGCGACCATCGGCGCGGGGCTGGAATGGGCGTTCGCCAAAAACCTGTCGGGGCGCGTCGAGTACGACTACTACAGCTTCGGAACGCGGGACGTTCCGTTCTACTACGTGCCGTCGCCCGGCACGCCGTCGCCCGAGACCGTCAATCAGAACATCCAGACCGTGACATTCGGCATCAACTTCCGCTTCGGACAGCACTGAGCCGCATTTTGCCAGGACCAATGCGCCGGAACCGGGCAACCGCCCGGTGGCTCAATGCGTCCACGTCAGCCCGGCATAGGCCGAGAGCCCGGCGGTATTGTAGCCGCTTACCTCCTGATAGCGCGCGTTGAAGAGGTTCTCGACCCGGCCGAACAGGGAAAGGGCGTCGTTGACCCGGTAGCGGGTGCCGAGATCGACGCGGGCGTAGGCCGGCAGGCGCACCGTCGCAGCATCGTCGTTGAAGCGGGCACCAACGAGGGTCGCTGACACGGTCGCTTCCAGGTTGGCGATGCCGGTGTACGTGAGTGACACCTTGGCCGAGTTCCCGGGTCGCCTTGCCAGCGGCAGGCCGGTCGCGAGGTCGCGGGCGGTGAGGTAGGTGTAGGTCAGCGACCCGGTGAGCACGCGCGGCATGATGGTGGCGGAGGCGGCGACCTCGACGCCCGCAGTCGTAGCGCTGGCGATGTTCCTGTAGTTGCCGGTGAGGTAGTCGCCGTCGAAATCGATGAGGTCGCTGAAGCGGTTCCAGAAGCCGGTGGTGGTAATCGTCAGGCGGCCGTCGAAAAGGGTCTTTTCGATGCCGAGGTCGGCGCCGACGCTTCGCTCCGGCATCAGCGCCGGGTTGTAGGATAGCTGGAAGGCGGTCGGCCGCTTGGCGCCAGTGCCGAGACTTGCCCGGATGCGGGCCTCGACCGCAGGCATGTCGTAGACCGCGGTGAAGCGGCCGGTGACGAAGCCATCCGCACCCACCGCCCCGTCGTTGCGCGCGGCAAACGAGAGGTTGAGGTGCGCGTCGACCGGCACCTGGTAGAGCAGGTAGCCGGCATAAAGGACCTGGCTGGCGTCGAAGGCCGGCGTCGGCTGGTCGCTGCGCTGCTGGAACGCGCTCACCTCTTCCAGGCGCACGCCGGCGAGCAGCGAACCCATGCTGCCGAGGGCGAGGTTGCCCTGATACTCGGCGCCGACATCGGTGCCGCGATAAGCGGTGTCGCGGGTGGGTTCGCCGAAATCGCGCGTCGTGTCGGTGGCGAACACGGTCAGCGAGTTGGCGAGACGACCATCCATCGCCGCGAAGGACAGGCGTCCGAAACCGGATAGCAAATCGCGGGTGGAGGTGTAGCCGGCGGCATCGACCGTCGCCGAGGCATCGATGTCGGAGGCCTGGTGGAAACCGTCGAGCCCGAAGTCGAGGCGCACCCCGCTGCCGCCGTCGATGGCGCCGCGCAGCGTGCCGGCGTATTTCTCGGTCCCGTCCGGCTCGCCGTGGTCGCGATCACCGACGCGGGAGAAGCCCGTGTTGGCGAAATAGGTGCCGCTGGCCATCAGGCTCACCGGCCCTGCCCCGCCGCTTGCCGATACGGAGGTCCGCCGCGTGCCATAGCTGCCGCCCTCCGCGGTTACGGAGGCGCTCGCGGCACCCGCCGGACGACGCGTGATGATGTTGATCACGCCGCCCATGGCGTCCGAGCCGTAAAGGGCGGTCTGGGGCCCGCGCAGAACCTCGATCCGCTCGATGTCGGTGATTGACAGCGTGGCGAAATCAAACTCGTCGCGCGCACTTGCCGGGTCGTTGACGCGCACGCCGTCGATCAGAACCAGCGTGTGGCCGGGTTCCGCCCCGCGCAAGCTGACCAGGGCCTGCCCGCCAGCGCCGCCGCTCTCGGTCACTGTGAGCCCCGGAACCGAACGGAGGAGATCGGCGACCGTGCCGGCCGACGATTGGGCGATCTGGTCGGCGGTGATGACAGAGACGGTGCTGCCCGCCTTCTCAATCGACGTAGGGACATAGTAAGGCGTGACCACGATCGACGGCACGCCGGTGGCCCCGGCCGGGGCCGCGGTCGTGATGGCGACAAGCAAACAGGCAATGATTGCCGCCCGGCGCGGCGCGACATACATCACTGGCAGATCTCCGATTTGGATCGATCCGGCACCTGGCGTCCGTCACGTGAATCCGTGTCCCGGGCCCATCCGGCTTTTCCTGCCGGCCGCCAAGGCGTAAACGAGCGGGCCCCGGGATGCAATCGGAGGCGCGAAAGCCAAGGGAATGATCACCAGGTCTTTGTTCGTGCTGCTGGCGCTGTTGCCGGGGACACTGGCCGCCGCGGCGCCGCCGGCGCGGATCGTCTCGATCAACCTTTGCGCCGACGCGCTGCTGCTGTCGCTCGCCAACCCGTCGCAGATCATCGATCTGTCGCCCTATGCGACCGACCCGACGATGTCGTACCTGGCGAGCAGCGCCGATGCCTTCCGGCATGACGCCGCCGACGCCGAGACGGTGGTCGGCCTCGACCCCGACCTCGTACTCGCCGGCCGCTTCACCAAGCTCGCGACACGCGACATGCTCAACCGCCTCGGCTACCGGGTGGTGCTTCTCGACGCACCGCGCAGCATCGGGGAGTCGATCGATCAGATCCGTGAGGTCGCCGACCTCGTCGGCTACCCGGCGCGGGCCGACAGCCTGATCGGGGCGATCGATAGCGCCCGCCGGCGCGCCGCCGGGGAAGCCGGCCCCTCCCATCCGACGGCGGCGGTCTACCAGCGGCGCGGCTATGTCACCGGCGCCGACACGCTGACCGGGGAGCTGATGAGCATCGTCGGGTTCACCAACGCCGGCGGCACGCTCTCCGGCGCCACAGGCGGCTTCGTTCCACTGGAGCGGCTGGTCGAGGACCGTCCCGACTACATCATCGTTTCGTCCGCCGATCCGCCAGCGCAGGACCAGGGCAGCGCCCTCCTCGCCCACCCGGCGCTCGAGGCCCTCTATCCGCCTTCGCGGCGCATCGTGCTTCCCGAGCGGCTGACGGTGTGCGGCGGTCCGTCCTTGCCCGCCGCGCTCGATCGGCTCGCCGAGGAAGCGCGCCGGGTCGAATCGCCGTGATCTCACTCGACCACGTCTGGCTGCTCGCTCTGGCACTGGCGGTCGACGCCATCGCTGGCGACCCGGATTTTCTCTGGAGCCGCATTCCCCACCCGGTCACCGTCCTCGGCTGGCTCATCGGCCGCCTCGACGGACTGCTGAACCGCGAACGGGTATCGCCCGGCCGACGGCGAGCGTTCGGCGCCCTGGCGCTTGCCATTGTCATCACGGTAGCGGCGGCCGCCGGCTACCTGCTGGAGCTGCTCTTCATGAGGATTCCGTACGGTGAAGTGGGCACCGTGCTCGTAGCGGCCGTCCTGCTCGGCGGCCGCTCGCTCTATGACCACGTGGCGGCTGTGGCGGCGGCGTTTCCAAAAGGGATCGACGCCGCCCGGGCGGCCGTCGGCAAGATCGTGGGGCGCGACACCGGCAGCCTCGACGAGGCGCGGGTCTGCCGCGCGGCGATCGAATCGGCGGCGGAGAATTTCTCGGATGCGGTGGTGGCGCCTGCGCTCTGGTTTCTGCTGCTCGGCCTTCCGGGTCTCTTCGCCTACAAGGCCATCAATACCGCCGATTCCATGATCGGCCACCGGACACCGCGCCACCTGGACTTCGGCCGCGCCGCGGCCAACCTCGACGACGTCGTCAACTTGCCGGCGAGCCGGATCGCCGGAGCGCTGATCGCGCTCGCCGCGCCGCTCGCCGGCGGCTCGGTCGGCACCGCCTTGCGGGTGATGATCGCCGACGCCCCACACCATCGCTCGCCCAACGCCGGCTGGCCGGAATCCGCCATGGCCGCGGCCCTCGGCCTCGCGCTCGCGGGCCCGCGGCGCTACGGCGACGTGGTGGTCGACGATCCCTTCCTCAACCGCGCCGCCCGCCGCGCCGCCGCGCGCGCGGACATTCGGCGCGCGTTGCGCGTCTACCTCGGCGCCTGGGCAACCCTCGGGGTTGCCGTCGCGGTGCTCGCCGTGGTGCTAGCCTCATAGCCGGCGATGGCGAGCAGCCGGTCGATCGCCACATGCGTTTCCAGATGGTGGGCGAGGCCGTCGAGGGCGGTCTCGACCGCTGCCTCGTAGCGGAGCGCCGACGGTGCACCGAGCGCCGCGAGACAGGCGCGCCGGAGACCGTCCGCAGCAAACAGGCCGTGGACGTAGGTGCCCATAACCAGCCCATCGGGTGAGCCCGCGCCATCCGGGCGTCCTCCAATGTCGACAACGGGCCGGGCGCAATCAGGGCCGGTGGTGCCGCCGAGATGGATCTCATAACCGGACAGGGATTCGCCGCTGCCGACGTGCCGGGCGCTGACTGCGACCGTTGCCTTGTCGCCCCCGAGGACCGTCTCGACGTCGAGGAGGCCAAGTCCTGCAACGATGCCGGCGGGACCCTCGACGCCGTCCGGGTTTGCGATGGTGCGCCCGAGCATCTGGTAGCCGCCGCAAAGGCCAAGGACGCGTCCGCCGCGGCGATGATGCGCGAGGATGTCGATGTCCCAGCCTTGTGCGCGCACGAAAGCGAGGTCGGCGATGGTCGATTTGGAGCCAGGGATCAGGACGAGGTCGGCGGCGGCGGGCAGCGCCTCGCCAGGCTTCACGATCACTACCGACACGCCGGGCTCCATGCGCAGCGGGTCGAGGTCGTCGAAGTTGGCGATGCGGGGGAGTTGAGGGACGGCGATGGTGATCGACCGAGCAATCGCAGCCCCCTCACCGTCATTCCGGCGAAAGCCGGAATCCATCGCGAAAAGACCTGCCCGCTCAGGCTCTTCGGCGATGGACCCCGGCTTTCGCCGGGGTGAGGAGTCAGTGACATTGCTGTGAATGAGCCCAAGCACGTCTTCCGCCGGCAGCGCCTGCGCGCCGCCGAACCACGGCACGACCCCGAGACACGGCCAGCCGGTCCGCTCCTCGATGACTCGCACGCCATCGGCGAACAGGGCAGCATCACCGCGAAGCTTGTTGATCAGGAAGCCGCGGACCAGCTCGCGCTCGGCCAGTGTGAGAAGCGCGTGGGTGCCGACGAGACTGGCAATGACACCGCCACGATCGATATCACCGACGATGATGACCGGCACACCCGCCGCCTCGGCGAAGCCCATGTTGGCGATGTCGCCGGAGCGGAGATTCACCTCCGCCGGGCTCCCTGCCCCTTCGACCAGGACGAGGTCCGCCCCTCCGCCGACAATGGCGAAGCTCTCCAGGACCCGCGGCAGGAGTTCCGCCTTGCGTCGTCCGTAGTCAGCCGGCCTTCAGTGTGCCCCAGCGCTTTCCCTGCACCACCACCTGGGCGCCGGTGTCGCTCTCGGGCTTCAACAGCACGGGGTTCATGTGCACCGACGCCGGGATGCGCGCGGCCCGCGCCTGCAGCGCCTGGGCGCGCCCGATCTCGCCGCCGTCGGCCGTGACCGCGGCGTTGTTGGACATGTTCTGCGGCTTGAACGGCGCGACCCGGATACCGCGTCGCACCAGCGCCCGACACAGTCCCGCCACCAGCACCGACTTGCCGACATGGCTGCCGGTGCCCTGAATCATGAGGGCGGGGGTGGTCACGCGGCTACGTCGAGGGCCATCTCCGCTGTGATCCGCGACCACGGAACGCTCACTTTCCCGTCTTCATCTCGCGCGATCAGGCCCGCGTCGATCAACACCGTCACGTCCGCGTGAACGCCGCGATAATCGCGATGAAGCGCTTTCGCCAAGGCGCGGATGGACGACGGTCCGGTGGACCGCAGCCGCCGCAACAGCATCCAGCGGTTGGGTGACAGAACGCCCAACAAGGTTTCCATATTTTCGAAAGAAATGTGCGCCTTGCCGCGTCGGCGTTCTCCGCGGTCCAACCGCCGCGCCATATCCACACTGCGCCTTGCAAAAGCACCAATATCTTCCACGTGCAGCTTCACTTCCATTGTCCAGGTCTCCATTCACATCGTTCCAGAAATCGGTCAGCAACGCCTCGAAAGTGGTGAAACGGTACGGACGTTCCCGGCCGCGATGGTGGACATGGTCGCCCTTGCCGCTTTCGTTGTCATACGCGACGATGCGCTCACCCGGGCGGCCGTAGAACAGCGAATATTTCAGGCCGTGCGGGCGATCGGCCGTTGCGCGTGGCAGTCGGCATACCCTGATCTCAATGATGCAACCATTCGCCAGCACATACTTTTCGTATTCGATCAGCGTGGCGCTCATATGCTATTAATAGCATATGTTATATATAACATCAACACTCAGAACTCCACCCCCGCCTGCGCCTTCACGCCCGACCGGAAGGGATGCTTGACCATCTCCATCTCGGTGACGAGGTCGGCTGCCTCGATGAGCGCATCGGGTGCATTGCGGCCGGTGACGATGACATGGACATCGGCCGGCTTTTCGTCGCGAAGGAATGCCACGATTTCCTCCGTCGGAAGGTAGCCGTAGCGGAGCACGATGTTGAGCTCGTCGAGCAGCACCAACTTGTGCTTGCCGGCCTTGATCAACGCCTTCGCCCGCTCCCACGCGGCGCGGGCCGCGGCAAGATCGCGCTGACGGTCCTGGGTCTCCCAGGTGAAGCCCTCGCCCATGGTGTTGATCGACACGAGGTCACCGAACTTCTCCAGTGCGACGCGCTCGCCCGTCTGCCACTTGCCCTTGACGAACTGGATGATGGCGATCGGCATGCCGTGGCCGAGGGCGCGGAAGACCATCCCGAAGGCGGCGGTCGACTTCCCCTTGCCCTTGCCGGTGTGGACGATCAGGAGGCCTTTCTCGATCGTCTTGGTGGCAATGATCTTGTCGCGCGCCGCCTTCTTCTTGCGCATCTTCTCGGCGTGGCGCGCGTCGAGCTCGGCCTCGGTCATGTCCTTCATTCCGCCGCCTCCTTGCGTGCGTCGATGAGTTCCGTCAGCCGATCATAGGCGCTGTTGGCGCAGCGGCGACCAGAGCCCGCGGTCGATCGCCTCGCGGAACCGCGCCGCCATCTCGCCGAGCGCCGGCGCGTTTGCTTGCGTGATGAACGAGCGCACCCGGTCGTCTCCGATGTAGGCGTCGTAGAGCGCGTCGAAGTGGTGGTCGCCGACGGCGTCGGTGGTGGCAGCGAAGGCAAACAGGTAGTCGACCGTCGCCGCGATTTCGAAGGCGCCCTTGTAGCCGTGGCGCATAACGCCGGCGATCCATTTCGGGTTGGCGGCGCGGCCCGCGCACGACCCGGCCGATTTCCTCAGTCAGCGAACGCACCAGCGGCTTCTCCGGCCGGGAATGGTCGCCGTGATAGACGCGCGGCGCGGCGCCCTTCAGCGTCTGCACTGTGGCCGCCAGACCACCCATGAACTGGTAATAGTCATCGGAGTCGAGAATGTCGTGCTCGCGATTGTCCTGCGCCTGGAAGACGGCGTCGGCCTTCGCCAGCCGAACCTTCAAAGCCTCGTGCGCCGCCGTGCCAGGTTCGCCGCCGCCGTAAGCAAAGCCGCCCCAGGCCAGGAAAACGTCGGCGAGGTCCGCGCGGTTATCCCATGCACGCGTGTCGATCGGCACCTGAAGGCCGGCGCCATAGGCCCCGGGCTTGGCGCCGAAGATCCGCGCCGCGGCAAACGTCCCGTCCCCCTGCTTCACGGACGCTGCGATCGGATTGGCGTCATCGTCTTCGTCGAGTTGGGCGACGGCGCGGATGGCGGAGTCGATGAGGTCGATCTGGCCGGGGAAGGCGTCGCGGAACATGCCGGAGATGCGGAGCGTCACGTCGATGCGCGGGCGGCCGAGCTCGGCGAGCGGAATGACGCGGAAGCCGGTGACGCGGCCGGTGCCCGCCTCCCACACCGGCTCGGCCCCGATCAGCGCCATGACCTGCGCGATATCGTCGCCGCCGGTGCGCATGTTCGACGTGCCCCACGCCGACATGGCGATTGAACGCGGCCATTCGCCCTCGTCCTGGAAATAGCGCAGCGCCAACGCATCCGCCGCCGCCTTGCCCAGATTCCACGCCGCCGCCGTCGGCACCGCGCGCACGTCGACGGAATAGAAGTTGCGCCCGGTCGGCAGCACGTCCGGCCGCCCGCGCGTCGGCGCCCCCGACGGCCCCGGCGGCACGAACCGACCGTCGAGGGCGGTGATCACCGCCGCGATCTCCTCGTCGCCGGATCGATCCAGCGCGGGGGCGAGCTCGTTGGCGATCCAGTCGAGGACGGCGGAGGTGCGCGTTCCCACTCCCCTGTCATCCTCCGCGAGAGCGGAGGATCGCTGGCCGCTATCCATCCCCTCAATGAAGGGAGTTGCCGCCGCCGATCCTCCGGTCAAGCCGGAGGATGACAAAGTGTGGGATTGTTTGCTCAAAAACCCTTCCACCAACGCCGCTGCCAGCATTTCCATCCGCTCCACCGTGTCGCCGGCTGTCCGCCACGGCGCCTCGGAGACTGCTGCCAAAGGCTCCGGGCGCGGGCCGGTCCACGGCGCCGCGAAATCGCAGTCGAGCGGGTCGAATGCGAGGCCGATGTCGTCGGCGATGGCGCGGTGGAGCGAGGCGTCGGCCGGCCGCCCACCGGAGCGCGGCACCCGGGCGATGGCGATGAGCGTGTCGATGCGCTGGCGCTCCACCGGCGAGGCACCGAGCACGTGGAGACCGTCGCGAATCTGCATCTCCTTCAGTTCGCACAGGTGCGCGTCGAGCGTGCGCATCGCGCGACCGCTGTCATCGCGCACCAGCCCGAGGTCGCGGTCGATGCCCGTGGCGCGCGGCCGTCGCCAGAATTTCCTTCTCGAGGAAGTCTCGCCGACGCCGGTCGACGCCGGCGGCGAGATAGTACTCGTCGATCAGCGTCTCCAGTTCGGCCAGGGGCCCATGGATGTCGGCGCGCGTCATCGCCGGCATCAGGTGGTCGACGATGACCGCGCTTGCGCGCCGCTTGGCCTGAGCTGCCCTCGCCCGGGTCGTTGACGATGAACGGATAGATCAGCGGCGTCGGGCCCAGCGCCACCTCGGGCCAGCAGGTTTCAGACAGACCGAGCGCCTTTCCCGGCAGCCACTCGAGGTTGCCGTGCTTGCCGAGGTGCACGATCGCGTCGGCGGCGAAGCTTCGCCGCAGCCACGCATAGAACGCGAGGTAGTGGTGCGGCGGCACCAGGTCGGGATCGTGGTAGGTCGCCTTGGGGTCGATGCCGTAGCCCCGCGCCGGCTGGATGCCGACGACGACGTTGCCGAAGCGGTGGACGGCAAGGCGGAATCCTTCACCATCGAAGAACGGGTCGTCTTCGGGCTCGCCCCATCGCGCGATCAGTGCGTCGCGCGCGGTCGCCGGGAGGGCGTCGAAGAAGGCGTGGTAGTCGGCGAGGCAAAGGGTGATCTGCTCAGCTGCAGCCCCCTCACCCTTCGTGGCCAGCTCGCTTCGCTCCCAAGGCGCGAAGCCCTTTCCCACAAGGGGAGAGGAACGGCTCGACGGCACAGAATGAGACTCCGAACCTCCCTTTTGCGGGAAGGTCGGATTCGCGGAGCCGAAGGCGCCAGCGAATTCGGGAGGGGGTGAATCCCCTGGCGACTTTGACCCGCTCCTGAAATCGTCTTCGCTGTGGCCTGCCGATTTCGACCTCCGCAAGGGGGAGGTTTGGCGTCGTGTTTGCAGCCGGTCGCGCGTTCGTCTGCCCCGCGAGCAGCCGCGCCATCAGCGCGGCGCCGGTCTCGGGAAACCCATCGACGTCGTACCCGGCAGCCGCCATTGCCGCGGCGAGCCGGACTGCGCTTTCCGGCGTGTCGAGGCCAACGCCGTTGGCGATCCGGCCGTCGCGGTCGGGATAGTTGGAAAGCACGATCGCCACCCACCGCTCGCTCGGGGCCTTCGACGCGAGCTGGACCCACGCTGCTGCCTGCCGCGCAACGAACCGGATGCGGTCGCCCAGCGGCCGGTAGGTCGTGCCGCGACTGAGACCGTCGCGGCCGGGCGGCAACGCCGCCTTGAAGGAGACGGCGCGGGTGATCAGACGGCCATCGACTTCGGGCAGCACCACGTTCATCGTCAGGTCGCGCGGGCCGAGGCCGCGCGGGCTCTCCCGCCAGGCCTCCTCGCTCGACCCGGCCAGCACCACCTGCAGCACAGGGCGGCCGGGCCTGTCCAGGACCGTCTCCCCATGCGCGACGCCGACGCGTGACACTGCAAACGCGGTCGTGTTGAGCACGATCGCCGGGGCCGCGCGGGCGAAGGCCTGGTCGAGGAACGCTTCCGACTCCCGGTCCTTGAGACTGGCGACGAAGATCGGCAGCACGCCAATCCCTTCCTCTGCCAGCGCGGCGACGAGGGCATCGATCGGCGCGGTGGAATCCCCGTGAACGAGCGCGCGGTAGAAGACGACCGCGGCCGTCGGCCGGGCCGGATCGAGACCCGCGAACGCATCATCAAGGCCGACCGCCCCCTCGCCCGGCCGGTAGCAGCCGGCGCGCGGCAGCACCAGCGGCGGGGCTGGCGCCGGCCCGCGCCCCAGCCGATGGTCGCACCAGGCGAGCGCGCGCCGGCAATTCTCCGCGCCGCCCTCCACGAGGTAGCGCCAGAGCCGCCGGCAATCCTCCGCAGGCACGGTCGCGTAAGCCTCCAGGCTTTCGTCCCACCGATCCTCGCCGGGCACGACGGCAACGCGCGGCCCGCCGCCGCGTGCCAGCGCCCTCAGTTGCTCCAGCCCGTAAGGCCAGTAGCCGGCGCCCCCCATGGCGCGGACGACGACGAGCGAGGCGCGGCGGGCCGTCTTGTCGAGGTAAAGGTCGACGGACATCGGATGGCCGAGGCGGGTGACGTTGGCTAGGCGCACGCTCGGCGCATCATTTCCGCGTTCGCTTGCAGCTTCGCCGAGCGCCACCAGTTCGCTGTCCGCCGACGACAGGATGACGATGTCACCTGGTGGCTGGTCGAGATCGACGGCGGTGTCGCCGTCGTCGATCGCGCGAACGTCGCCGGCGAGCAGGTGCATTCCCTATCCCTATCCGCCAAGCGCAGCGGCGATCCCGGGCTGGTCCATATTGCGGAGGCCGATCACCACCAGCCCGGTTGTCGCCGGATCGCGACGCGAACCAGGCCTCGACGCGGTGGCCGACCGCCTGCACCACCGCCGGCGCCGCCTTGCCGGCAATGGCGGCGTGGCCCTTGATGCGCAACACGCCGGGGAGCGCCAGCGCTCCGGCTATGCGCCGGCGCAGATCGTCGAGCGAGGCAGCATGCGGCGGCCTCACGACGAAGCTCACGAAGTCGTCGTGGTCATGCTCTTCGCCTTCGAGCTCATGATGGCTTTCGCGGCCGCGCATATCCGTCTCCGCAGACGCGGCGAGACCGAGCAGCACCGACGCCGGAATGCCGTCGCCGTGATGATGAACGATACCGGTGCCGGCGCGCGCCTCGCGCCGCACCGCCATATCGGCCTCGGCGAGCCTCGCGGCGGGAACGAGGTCGGCCTTGCTGACCACGACCAGATCGGCGCAGCGCAACTGGTCCTCGAACAGCTCCTCGATCGGGTCGTCGTGGTCGACCGCCGGGTCGGCGGCGAGTTGCGCTTTCGTCGCGTCGGGGTCCGGGGCGAAACGCCCCGCAGCCACCGCCTCGGCGTCGACGACCGTCACCACGCCGTCGACCGTGACGCGATGGCGCACGCCCGGCCAGGAAAACGCCCGCACCAGCGGCTGCGGCAACGCCAGTCCCGATGTCTCGATGACAATGTAGTCGGGGGCCGGCTCGCGCGCGATCAGCGCTTCCATCGTCGGCAGGAATTCGTCGGCGACGGTGCAGCAGATGCAGCCGTTGGTGAGCTCCACGATCTGGTCCGGCCGGCAATCGGCCTCGCCGCAGTCGCCGATGAGCCCGCCATCGAAGCCGAGGTCGCCGAACTCATTGACGATCACGGCGATGCGTCGCCCGCGCGAAGTTGCGATCAGGTTGCGGATGAGCGTGGTCTTGCCGGAACCGAGGAAGCCGGTGACGATGGTCGCCGGGATGCGTTGCCCGATCATGCCGCCACTCCCATCGGTCCGCCCTTGAGGGTGAGCGGCAGGCCGGCGGTGACCAGCACGACCTGACCGGCAACCGCAGCCACCCGCTGGTTCAGCACACCGAGATGGTCGGCGTAGCGACGGGCGAGCGCGTTCTCCGGCACGATTCCTGACCCGACTTCGTTGGAGACCACGACCGCGGGGCCGTTGAGACGGCCGAGCACGGCGATCAGGCAGTCGATCTCCTGCTCGGCCGGCCGGCCGGCTCCGATCACGTTGGACAGCCAGAGCGTCAGGCACTCCACCAGCACCAGTGCGTCCGGCTTCGCGACCCCGTCCAGAGTGCTCGGCAAGCGCAATCGGCTCCTCGATGACATGCCAGGCGTTGCCGCGTCGCGCCCGGTGATCGGCAACCCGCGCCGCCATCTCGGCGTCACCGGCCGTCGCGGTGGCGAGATAGACAGGCCTGAGCCCGCTCGCGGCGGCAAGCTGCTCGGCGTAACGGCTCTTGCCGGACTTCTGGCCGCCGATCACCAGCGTCGGAGGGAACGCCGCCATCTCATACGCTTCGCGGCATGCGCACGCGCGAATGCGGGCGGCTCGACACAAGGGTGGCCATGGGGTCGCGTCTCCTTTTCCGTCCCACCGACGGCAGGGTTGATATGACGCGCCGGCCGGTCTCCTGGCTCGCGGCTTGTCGCCTGATCGCCCGCGCCTTCCCGGTTTCCCAGTGGCATGTGCGGGCCGGCTTGCCGCTTACAGTTGCGGGGGCAGCTGCGGATTTGGTGGGTCGAACCCTTCTCCTCACCGCATTCCCGTTTCACCCTCGGAGCGCTTTCGCAACCCGAAGGAACCGACGCAATTCGCGAACTTATGGGAAGAGACGCGGGTCGCGCAAGCGCCAGGCGGGGTTTATCCAGTCCCGTCCGCGGGACCGACGGACGACTGGCGCGTGCGGGCGGCCTTCCGCTCTTCCTTGCTCTTGCGGCCGGTCCACCAGCCGCGCAGCTTGACCGTCAAGCGCCGGTTGACCCGACGGATCTGGGGCACGTCGGCGGACAGGACGAGCAGGCCGAGCGGGACCATCCAGAAGCCGAGAATCGGCAGGAAGTCCAAAAATGCCCAGCAACCACCAGCCCGCCGCCGATCGCGATGCGCGCGGCGCGGTTGCGCGGCAATTCGATTGACTTATGCCGAAACGGACCTTGGCCAACCCTCGTCCCTCACGTTGCCGACGGAAAGATGGGATGCGTCCGACGGGAATACCAATCCCGCCTGTCAATGGCGTGACCGCTTCAGGGTTCCCTTTGCAAGCCGGCGCGCCTTTGCTATAGGCAACCGCCCGCTGAAGGCGTTGTTCCCCGGTAGCTCAGTTGGTAGAGCAAGCGGCTGTTAACCGCTGGGTCGCTGGTTCGAGTCCGGCCCGGGGAGCCAATTTTTCCAAAACGAGCGCAGAACCGGCTTCGGCCGCCATTTCGGCGACGGTCGTACGGACGACCGAGGCCGGCGGCGGGTTGGTGCGGATGCGGCAGCGATTGCTTTTGCGGAACGCCCATGGACGCATGTGGTTTCACGGCCCACGATGACGTATTGATAGTCCAGGCGGGCATAACGGGCGAGCAACATTGATCCGGAACCGGCGGTTGCGCCGCGCACTTCGCACATCGATTTCAATCGGCGCGCGACCCCACGCTGTGTGCGCCGAAACGTGAATGGTTCTGGCTTGCCTGGTTCGTTCACCGCCCGAGGACGTCTGCCATTCACGGCATTTCCCTTCCCTGATTGGTTCGCTATGCCAGCCACGTCAAAGAATTTGTCGGGTAGCGGACACCCGCATTTGCAACGGAACGCTTCCGGTCGTTGGTATCGGAGATGCGCCACAAGCGGGGCCAGGTCATGAAGCCTGAAATCCTTCAAATGACTCCGTTCATGCCGGAGATTGACGGCTTCTTACACGAGCACTTCAAGGTGCATCGGCTGCCCCAGACGGCTGAACGACACGCGTTTTTTGCTCAAACTGGTCCCCGCATTCGAGGTATTGCGACCACCGCAGTTGCCATCATCGGTGACGACCTTTTCGAACAACTCCCTGCCCTGCGGATCGTGGCCTGCCAAGGCGCCGGCTTGGACAACATAGACGTGGCAGCCGCCAAACGGCGTGGTATCCGCGTGACCGGCACGTCGAAAATCCTGGCGGCCGAGGTGGCGGACATCGCCATCGCGCTCACGCTGAACGTCACACGACGGTTATGCGAAGCTGACCGCTTTGTGCGCGCCGGACGATGGCCGAAGGAGGCCTTTCCGCTCGGTCACACGATTCGCGGTCGCAAGCTCGGCGTGATCGGATTGGGCAATATCGGCACCGAAGTCGCGCTGCGCGCCACGGCCTTCGGCATGATCGTCGGATATACCGCATCGCGGGAAAAAGCCGGCCTCGGCTATCCATATTTCTCGTCCGCGGCGGCACTTGCAGATTGGGCCGACGTACTCGTCGTGGCCTGCCCCGGTGGCCCAGCAACGCGCCATCTGGTGGACCGGGCTGTACTCAAGGCCCTTGGCGAGAACGGGTGGCTTATCAATATCGCACGGGGAAGCGTCGTAGACGAGGCCGCGTTGGTGGACGCGCTGGCGGCTGGGAGGATCGCCGGCGCCGGTCTCGACGTTTTCGAGCACGAGCCCTCTGTCCCGGTGGCGCTGATCTCCGACGAGCGGGTGGTGTTGCTTCCGCACATAGCCAGCGCTGCCCGCGAGACCAGAATTGCGATGGGACGGGCGATGGTGGAGTCGATCGACCAGGAGCTATGTCGTTGAAGATCGTCAAGGTGGAAGCGTTGGTGCTGAAGTTTGCGGAAGGCGACAGTTTCGGAGGGCACGGCGGGGTCGAGGGCGGCAGGACGCCGTACGTCGTACAGAAGGGCTGGCGCGGCATCTATTCGCAAAACATCGAGACGATGGTGGTCCGTCTCGAGACCGACACGGGGCTGGTCGGCTGGGGCGAAGGTCAATCACCGATCGCACCGGAGGTGAGCGCGACTGATTGTCACGTCTATCCTGGCTCCCGTCCTGCTCGGGCGCGATCCACTCCCAGTCAACACGCTTCGCGACGAGCTTTTCGATCTCATGGCCCTGCGCGGGCACACCGGCGGGTTCATGGTGGACGGGGTTGCGGCGGTCGATATGGCGCTTTGGGACATCAAGGGGAAGGCGCTCGGCGTTCCCATTCACCTTCTGCTGGGCGGTCCCAGAAAAGAACGCGTCGCCTGTTACGTCTCCGGCATCCGCGGCGCCTCGGACGACGAGAAAGCAGACAACCTGCGTGGCTTCGCTGAGCGTCGCTTCTCGTTTTTCAAGCTGTTCGCCGGATTTGGCGTGGCCGAGGACCTGCGGCTTGTGCGGATGCTGATGGACGCGGGCGGATCACAGGTGCGGATCGCACTCGACGCGCTCTGGCAGTACGACCGAATCGACGCGCTGGAATTGGGCGTCAAACTGGAAGCGCTCGACTGCGCGTGGTTCGAGGCTCCTGTCGACTTCGAGGACGTCGATGGACACGCCAAACTGGCAGCGCAACTGAGAATGCCGATCGCCGGCGGTGAAACCGAGCGGACCCGTCGGCAGATTTGGCCCTGGATCGCTGGCGATGCGTTCGACATTGTGCAGCCAGACATCGGTCGATGCGGCATCACCGAGGGCGCGCGGATCATCTCGCTGGCCGCGTTCCATAACCGCAGGGTGACGCTCCACTGCGGCATCGCCTCACCGATGATGATCGCCGCTTCCCTGCAGGTGGCGAGCGCAATCCCGGCGGTGTGGATGGTGGAGTATCAGCCGGTGGTGGTGGCGGCAGCCAACCGCCTTCTCCGCAAGCCGATCCAGTGTGCGGGCGGGGCGTTCACCTTGCCGGACGGTCCGGGGCTCGGAATAGAGGTCGACGAGGCGGCGTTACGGCGGCTCGCGCTCAACTGAACAAGGCGGCTTTGGGGAGCAAAGAATGAGCGACACGCGCATCTGGAGCCGGATCGACTATGAGCGCGACGGCAAGCAGGTCGATTGGCTATACCTGCCCTATTCGGTCACCAGATCGGGGTACGGCAATATCACTCTGCCGATAGCCGTGTTCAAAAATGGGAGCGGGCCGACTGCGCTTCTCATGGCCGGCAACCATGGCGACGAATACGAAGGTCAGGTCGCGCTTTGCAAGCTCATTCGAGAGCTTGATCCTGCCACTATCCAGGGACGTGTCATCATCATGCCGGCGGTCAACCTCCCCGCCGCCCTGGCAAGCGCACGCGTCTCGCCCCTCGATGGATTGAACCTCAACCGGGTATTTCCCGGCGAACCGGACGGGGAACCGACAAGGGCAATCGCCCACTACCTGTCGACTGTCCTGTTTCCGATGGCCGATTTCGCCCACGACTTCCACGCCGGCGGAACCTCCATGTCGTACCTGCCCTACGCCGCGATGCGCCGCAGCAAGGACCCGGATCTCACCAAGCGGACTCTGGCGGCCCTCACGGCGTTCGATCCGCCACGGGCCCTCATCTGGGAATTCAGCCCGGACGAAGGCATCGGCCAGGTTCTCGGTGTCAACAGGGGCATGGTGTTCCTTTCCGGCGAATTCGGCGGCGGCGGAAGCGTCTCCCGGCAGGGCATAGCGCTCATCGAGCGCGGCATCCGCCGCGTCTTCGCCCATCTCGGCATGGCCGAACCCGAACCACGCCATGCTGCGACGGGCGAGCCCGAATATCTCGAGATCCTAGGCCACGACTACTATGTGCAGGCGCCCGAAACCGGCCTGTTCGAGCCGGTCACCGAACTTGGCGACCAGGTCGATGCCGGCCAGCTCTGCGGCGTCGTCCATTTCGTCGACAACCCGGCGCGGGAGCCGGTCCCGAGCACGTTCAAGGTCGCCGGGCAGGTTATCTGCCGGCGGCACCCGGGAAGGGTGGAGCGCGGCGACTGCGTCGCCCACCTCGCCACCGCCTACACCGGGTGAGGTGCTGCGTCGCCGACCGCGCCCGAGAAGGAAAGAACCATGAATTCCGACTTCCACGGCATCTACCCGATGATCTACGCATTCTGTGGCGAGGACGGTCGGCTCGACCGGACGGCCATGCGCCGCCAGATTGACGCACTCGCGTCCAGCGGCGTGCACGGAATTGCCATCCTCGGAATCGTCACCGAGTTCAACAAGCTCGATACGGCAGAACGCCGCCAGGTTATCGAATGGACCGCCGAGGACCTGGAAGGGCGGGTGCCGCTCGCGGTCACGGTCAACGATACCAGCGTCCACGGCCAGATCGAGACAGCGCGGCTTGCCGCGGCGGTCAATGCGGACTGGATCATTCTGCAGCCGCCCCCGATCCGGAACATCCGCGAGAATGAACTTGTCTCGTTTTTCGGCAAAGTGGCGGAGGCTGCGACGGTGCCGGTTGCGATCCAGAACAATCCCGTCAACCTCGACGTCGTCCTTTCCGCCGGCGCGCTGAAGACGCTCAACCGTAATCACCCCAATGTGTGCCTGCTCAAGGGCGAAGGACCCATCGACTACGTCCGCCGGCTGATGGAGGACACCGGCGGCGCGTTTCGCGTTTTCAACGGTCGCGGCGGGCTGGAGCTACCGAGCAGCCTCAGGCTCGGATGCGTCGGCCTCATTCCAGCACCCGACTGCGCCGACGTGATGGCGAGGGTCTACGATCTTTTCACTATGGGCGGCGAAGAGGACAAGGCGGCGGCCGAACGGCTTCACGCGTCCCTGCTGCCGCTGCTGACCTACGTCATGGCCTCGCCGGAACATATGCTGTGTTACGGCAAGCGCATGTTTGCCCGCCGGATAGGGTTCGACGAGGTGTTTCCGCGCCATCCGTGCATCCTTCCGGAGACGTTCGGCATGGAAACCATTGAACGGTACTCCGCGGATTTGCCACCCATGCCCTCAGCCGGCGCCTCCAGCAATCAGGCTTGGCATGCCCGGAAGTGACCGTTTTACTGCGCACCGCGCCCCTCCGCGTCAAATGCGCGGCAGAGAGCCCAGCCACGCCAACTTCGTATCGCTGAGATAGGCGTAGCGCTGAAGCCACACGCGATCGACCCCACCGTCAAGAGCGGCCCGCAGGCGCCGCTTGAAGTCGGGCAGAGGCCCGTAGCTATGCGCGAGTGCGTAGAGGGGCGACCGCTTGGCGACGGCCGCCACAACCTCGCGCACCTTGTGCGTAATGGCCGCGCTGGAAACCGGATGCTCCGTGTCCGGGTCCGGATAGCTGTAGTCGCCCGGGTCGAACGTTTCAGCAGGCTCAACCAGCCCGAAGGCCCGCACCAGATCGGCAACAACCGTGCGCTCGTCCAGCGAGGGACTGGCCGCAAGCAAGGCACGGGAATAATACCGGACCATCATCGGCCAATGCATGGTGTAAAGCTTTAGCCCGAGCCCGGCGCAGGCAGGTGCCAGTGCGCCATAGTCGAAACCGGAAAGACGATTCCACGGCGGCGGAAAGCCCTGCAACACCAGGCCGACGTTGCCGGCGCCGGCCGCATCCAATGCTGCGCGATAACGCTTCAGCAGGCGCATCACCAAAGCGCGCTTGAAAGCGAGGAATTCGACCAGTGCGGGCCAGCGCTGCACAGCAACGTTCTGTTGGTCACCGACCGCCGCCGCCAGCAGCGCACCGAGCAATCGGGTCTCCCCACCGAGAAGCGCCGTATACGCCGCTTCCGCATCCCGACGCATCGTCTCGAAATCGAAGCCCAATTCATCCGCAGCCCGGCGTGCGTGCGGTGAGAAATCGCAAAAGATCGTGTCCACCGTGTAGGGCGGCATCTCCGGCCAGTCGAGGCGGATGGCATCAACCTGAGGATACGCGCGGACGAGATCTACGAGCTGGGCTGCGCCGAAAGCGAGGATTTCTTCGCTGGCCAGGCTGCCGAACCGGTCCACCTGCATTTCCGGCACGCGCCCATCGGGCAGGCGCGCCAGGTCTTCTTCCGCGGGACAAGGGCCGCCTGGCGACGCAAGGCGCGCCGGAATCGTGGCAGGCGTCTGCAAGACCAGGCGCAAGCGCGCGGCCTTCGCCCCGGCCAGGAATTCAGCGACCAGCCTGCCGTCCCGCGACGTCAACGCCCCGGCAGCCGTGGGCTGGTACCGCAGCCCCTTGAAGAGCGCCATGTCGGGCTCGTAGCTCGACATGGAACGAGCCCAGAATTCCCGACGGCCCCACACGGGCCGGTCGAACAGACGCACGTGGCCAGCGTCACCGTCGTGCGGCGGGTGGCGCACGCCCTCCCCATCCGGGCACGGTTCCAGCAACTTCGGATAGAACGTGACGTCGGTGACGCGAGCAGTATGGACGAGGCGCTCCAGCACCGAGCCCACGCCCTCGCTCTGCAAGTAGCCGGGCATCACGGAAATTCCGAGGGTGCGGATGGGCGGGAAGTCTTGTGCGTCAGTCGACTCCGTCATGAGGTCGTGCTCCAAAAAAATGGATGCGCGCGCCGGCTGCCCTGGAATTCAATCGTGCCGATTGCCGTCGCCTTGTCTCGTATACAATTAGATCATATACCATTACACCATGCGGTGAGCGCCAAACTTGCACGCGCGAAGCGGCGCCGGCTGAGTCGGACGCCGGGTAAATGAGACGTGAGAAAGATCATGGGGCAGCAAGACGAGACGCCTAATATTGTCCTGCTTTTTTCGGACCAACACGCCCAAAAGATCTCCGGTTGCTACGGTGATGCGATCGCCGAGACGCCAAACATCGACCGGCTGGCAGCTAGCGGCGTGGTGTTTGACAACGCCTACTGCCCCTCGCCCCTGTGCACACCGAGCCGCATGTCCATGCTGACGGGACGAACGCCCAGCGACCAGCAGTGCTGGACGCTGCAGGACATGTTGCCCTCGGACTGCCCGACGTGGGTACACGCGCTTGGCGCCGCCGGGTACCAGAACATCCTGGCCGGCCGGATGCACTCGATCGGTCCCGATCAGCTCCGCGGCTATGAGAAGCGATTTGGCGGAGAGGCCGGTCCCAACTGGCTCGGCGTCAAACGACAGGATCTTGGCATACTCGCTGGCGCACAGGCCCCCGGCCGAGTCAGCCTGACCAATTCGGGCGTCGGACAATGCGGCTATCAGGTCAATGACGCGTCGAACACCCAACACGCCGTGGATACCGTCGAGTGGCTGGCGAAGGAGGGCTACGGCAAGCGCGGCAAGCCGTTCAGCCTGACGGTCGGGTTGGGTCTGCCGCACTGCCCATTCGTCGCGGCGGAAGAAGACTATCGGGTGTTCGAAGGACGCGTGCCGCCTCCCAAGCTGGGCCGAGCGGCGAACGAGCATCCCTGGATCAACTGGTGGATAAAACGCTGCGATATCGAGAATCCCGATCCCGCAGACGTCGAACGAACACGTACGGCCTACTACGGCCTGCTACGGCGGGTTGATTCGTTCTTCGGCAGGGTCCTCGACGCTCTGGACAGAAAAGGGCTCATGGGCAACACGCTGGTGATCTATTGCTCGGACCACGGCGAGCATCTGGGCGAGCGCGGGCTCTGGTGGAAGAACACGATGTTCGACGAATCGACCAAGGTTCCGCTGATCATGTCGTGGCCCGGCGTACTCCCCGCGGGGGAACGGCGTTCGCAGGTGGTCAATCTGACCGACGTGACGGCGACAATGGTTGATGCGGCCAACGCCCCTGCCCTCCCCCGGTGCCAAGGCAACAGCCTGCTGCCGGTGGCGCGCGATCCCAAAGCCCCGTGGTCGGACGAGACCTACAGCGAATATGTGACCGATGGGCACGTCGACTGGGCGGGCGGGCGCAGCTGCCAGCAGCGCATGATCCGGTCCGGCCGGTACAAGCTTGTTTACTACCACGCGATGGCGCCAACCCTGTTCGACCTCGAGGCGGATCCGGACGAGGTCAACGACTTGGCCGCCGATCCCGAATACGCCCACGTCGTTGATACGCTCTTGCAGAAGGTCCTCGACGGATGGGATCCGGTCGAGATCGAGCGGCTCGTGGCGGTGAAACGGAAGGAAAAGGAACTCCTGTCGGCCTGGGGTGCGGCCACCAATCCCACCAGCACCTATTGCATCCCGATCACAGCCGAGGACAGCTGGCTCGGCGAGAAGCCGGCGCACGCATGACCCAGCGGCACGTTTGCATCCGGAGTACGTCCAGACGCGGGTGGGGGTCTCCAGCGTCAGAACCCCGTAGCCACTGCATTAGGTTGGTATGAGATTCATCGTTTACGGAATAGGTGCAATCGGCGGAACGGTTGCGTCAAGCTTCGCCCTTTCCGGTCAGGAGGTCGTCGGCATCGCCCGCGGACGCCAGTTCGAGGCGATCCACGCGAACGGGCTGCTTCTCAGATCGCCGGCAGGTGAGGAACGCGTTCATTTCGACTGCGTCGCTTCGCCTGCCGACATAGACTTCCGGGACGACGACGCCATTGTGCTAACGATGAAGTCGCAGGACACGTGGGACGCGCTTCTTGCGCTGCGCGCAGCCGGCGTGCGCGAACAGGCCATCGTCTGCGCGCAGAACGGGGTGGCCAACGAGCGCATGGCCGCGCGCCTGTTTCCCAATGTCTACGGCGTGACTGTGATCCTGCCGGCGACGTACGAGACGCCGGGCGAAGTCAACGCGTTCGGAGCACCGAAGCGCGGACTGTTCTACCTCGGCGCCTTTCCAAAAGGCACAGACGCGACCGGCGAGGCCATTGCCGCGGGTTTCATCAAAGCCGATATCGCCTGCGACGTGTTGCCGGACATCATGCGCTATAAATACGGGAAGCTCATCTCGAACATCGGGGCCATCTCGATGGCGGCTTTGGGAGCCAACGAGGTCGGCACCGCGTGGACCAAGAAGACGAGGGATGAGGCCCAGGAGATCTACGCCAAAGCCGGAATCGCATCTGGACGCCCGCCAATGTCGACGACGCCGCCCGGACTGGCATCATGTACGACACGCCTATCCCGGGTATCGATCGCATCGGCTCGTCCACGCTGCAAAGCCTAGTGCGGCGAGCCGGCTCCATAGAGGTGGACTTCCTCAACGGCGAGATCGTGTATATCGCGCGGTCGCTCGGCCTCTCCGCGCCGCTCAACGAATGGTTCTGCTACCTTGCTCAGGACCTCGTCACCGGACGGATCGCGCCGGGCTCGATTACAGAGGAAATGATCCCGGCAGCGCTCGGCGGCAAAGGGGCATAAAGAAAAGGCCGCCGGCGCGCATCGACGCTGGCGGCCATATCTTGGGCGGCGGGGAGCCCGCTTATTTCTCCAGCCAGGTATCCCAGAACCGCATCGAATAGAACGGCACGAAATTCTTCAACCGGGCGGTCGAGACCTGTACTTGGCCGCGGTCGCCGCCGAGCACGTAGTAGGCGTTTTCCAGCATGAATTGTTCGATCTGTTGCCAGATCTCGGCGCGCTTCTGCACGTCGGGCTCCTTCAGCCACCTTGCCGTCAGCTCGGCGAACTCCGGTTGATCACCCATGTGCGAGTGTGCCTTGAGGATGGGGAAGTAGGCAGCCGGTCCGGACAGCGGCTGCGCTCCATAGCCCGTCACGCCGATGTTCCAGCCGCCGGTGCCGTCCATCATTCTGGCGGGAAATGTGGCGCCATCGGTCATGTTCACTTCGGCGTTGATGCCGGCTGCCTGGAGCTGCTCCTGCAGGACGAGCGCCATGTTCTGGGTGTCTTGCTGGGTGCGGGACATGATGACGACTTTCTCGCCATGGTAGTCCGACTGTGCCAGATATTTCTTGGCAAGGTCGACGTCGCCGATGTTGTAGTACGGTGCCGCGTTTTTGGCGCTGTAGTACGCGCTGTTGCTGAACAGGAAACTTGGATCAAGCGTGTAGAGGCCGGCATAGGCCACCTGCATGATCTCGGTGGAGTTCGCCGCCGCCTGAACAGCCTTGCGGAAGTTCAGGTCCTTGGTCACGCCGAAACCCGCGTTCATGACTATCACGGCCTTGGCGAACTGCTTCACGGTTTGATCGGTGTAGTTGCCGGTGGCAACAAGGCGATCCCGCGTCTCGACCGGCAAGATCGTTGCCATGTCGACGCTACCTGCCTGCAAGGCCGACGCCGCGGTGCTGGCCTCGGGAATAATGCGGTAGATGATCTTGTCGAGATTGGCGACGCGCTTGCCGGCAAAGCCGTTGTACCCGTCGGGCTGGGAGTCGTCCACCGCGTAGTGGTCGAATTGTTCGAGCGTGACGTGATCGTCGGAAACGATGTCCGTGAACTTGTATGGCCCGGTGCCGATCGGGTCGACCTGGCCCTGCGGCTTTGCCGCCTCTTCCTTCGGAATGATCGCGATCGGAAAGGTCGGCGAGATGATCGACTCGAGAAACAGCGGGTTGGCTTGATTTCAGCTTGACGACGAACGTCGAGTCGTCCGGGCGGACATTTCCCGCAACCGGCGCCAGCGCCGCCTTGCCTGGGCTGATGTCCTTGTACCGCTTCCACGAAGCCAGAACGTCGGCCGAGGTCATGATGGCGCCGTTGTGAAACGGAACCCCCTCCCGGAGATGGAAGGTGTAAGTCAGCCCGTCGTCGGAGAGGTCGTAGGACTTTGCCAACTGCAAAGTCGGCCTCATGTCTTCGCCAACGGTAACCAGCATCTCGTAGACGTGCGGATAGACGCTTGAATTGGTTTGCCCGTTCATGAAGTGCGGGTCGGCGGTGGGAAAGGGTGCCGGAAGGGCGACGGTCAGTGTACCGCCCGTTTGTTGTGCGGATGCCGTCGCTGCGACAGCGAACGTCGCCGCCATCGCCAAAAGGCAAATCTGAGCTAGTTTGCGCATGTCAGTCCCCTCTGCGATCAAACGCCCCTCGCGTCGTTGGTGTATCATCGTATACGAATGGACGACCGTCAATGGCAGCGTCTTTCCGAGCAGCACAGGCCATCCGTGCAGTGCAGCGCATCGATTATGCTGCGGTCACCGCCGTCTGCCTGCCGAAATTCGGGTTGTGCACCAGGTGGCAGGCCACGCCCTGGCTGGGACTTGTCGGCAACAGTTCGGGAACGTGTCTTGCGCAGGCCTCGACGGCGATTGGACAGCGCGGATGAAAGGTGCAGCCGGTCGGAAGGTTGATCGGCGACGGCAATTCGCCGGCCAGCGTATCGGGGCGCCGACGGCGCGAGGGATCGGCAACCGGCACCGCTTCCAGCAGTTTTTGCGTGTACGGGTGCTCGGGATTCGAGAACAACGTGTCGACGTCCGCCATCTCCACGATGCTGCCGAGATACATGACGGCAACGACGTCGGCGATCTGCGAAACGATCGCCAGATCGTGAGACACGAACAGGTAGGTCAACCCCAGTTTCTGCTGCAGATCCTTCAGAAGATTGATGATTTGGGCCTGAATTGAAACGTCCAGGGCAGACACCGGCTCATCGCAGACCACGAACTTCGGCGACAGCGCAATCGCCCTGGCAATACCGATCCGTTGCCGTTGCCCGCCCGAAAACTCGTGCGGATAACGCTCGCCGGCATCCGTCGGCAGACCCACCTGCCCGAGCAGTTCCGTCACGCGCGCCAGGCGCTCGGACCGCGCCATTTTCTTCGCGACGCGCATCGGCTCGGCGATCAGCTCGGCTACTTTCATGCGCGGGTCGAGAGAACCGAAAGGGTCCTGGAATACGATCTGGCAGTCCTGTCGTGCGCGGCGAAGCTCCTCGCCGCGCAAGCTCGCCAGATCGACCCCATCGATCGTCACGGTGCCGGCGCTTGGCTGCAGCAGCCGCACAAGCAATCTGGCCGTCGTTGACTTGCCGCAGCCGGAACTCACCCACAAGGCCGAGGGTCTTTTCCCCGCGGTATCTCAAAATCGATACCGTTGACTGCGTGCACCGCCTCGCCACTGCTGGACAGTCGCAAGATGCCCTTGCGAATGGGGAAATGCTTCTCCAGGCCCTTCACCTCGACGAAAGCGCGCTCTGTCATGCTGCCTCCTGCTCGGCGAGGACGCAGGCGACCTCGTGACCGGGCTCCACGTCGGGTGAGAGGCCGGCGGCGTTCGACGCAGGTGTTCTGACTGAATCTGGCACCGCGTCGCATAGCGGCATCCCTCGATCCAGTCGCGCGGGTTCGGCACAACTCCAGAAATTGCTTTCAAACGGTCGCCCGCGCGACCGAGCGGCGGGATGCACCCCAGCAGGTCCAGCGTGTACGGGTGTACCGGATTAGCGAAGAGCTTCGAGACGGGCGCACTCTCGGCAACGCGGCCACAATACATGACCAAAGCCTGGTCCGCGTAGCTCGCTACTATACCCAGGTCATGGGTGATCAGGATCATGGCCATACCGGTCTCTTCGCGGAGCCGTTGCAGGAGTTCCAAAATTTGCGCCTGGACCGTCACGTCAAGGGCGGTCGTCGGCTCGTCGGCGATCAGAATGCGTGGATTGCACGCGATAGCCATCGCAATGACGGCGCGCTGACGCATGCCGCCAGAAAGTTGATGAGGAAATTCGTGAAAGCGTTTGCGCGGAGACGGAATACGAACCTTCTCGAGAAGGTCGACACCTTTTTCACAGGCGGCGCGGCGATTCATGCCCCGCACGATCAGCATTTCCGCGATCTGGTCGCCGATAGTGAAAACGGGGTTTAAAGCCGACATCGGCTCCTGGAAAACCATGCCGATGGAGCTGCCACGGACCTGGCGCAGCTCGCGTTTCCCAAGCCGGAGCAGGTCGGTTCCATCGAACCAGACCTCGCCGCCGGTCACCGACCCCGTGGTCCCGTCCAGCAATCGGGTCAGAGACAAGGCGGTGACGCTCTTTCCGCTGCCGGACTCCCCCACGATCGAAAGCACCTGCCCGGCGTCGACGTCAAAGCTGACATCGTCCACGGCAGCGAAAGTTCCGCCGGCGGTCGAAAATTCGGTTCGCAGATGCCTGACGCTGAGCAGCGGCTGCCGGCCGTTTTTCGTCATCCCACGGCGAGCCTCGGATCAAGGACGTCCCGCAATCCATCCCCGATCAGGTTTAAAGACAGCACCGTCAGGGTGATGGCGAGACCCGGAAACAGACAAATCCACCAAGCATCGACGATAAAATCTCGTCCGTCCGCAATGATGGAGCCCCAACTGGGCGTCGGCGGCGGAAGGCCAACACCCAGGAAGCTCAAAGCCGCCTCAGCCAAAACGGCGTACGCAAAGACGGCCGTCAGCTGCACGAGCAGCGGAGACAGCGCGTTCGGCACCAGGTGTCTCGCGATTATCCAACGATCGTGCGCACCGAAAGTCCGTGCCGCATCGACGTATTCCTGTTCCCTGAGGACGAGCATGCTCGACCGAACGATACGTGCCGTCTGGGGCAGGTATGCAACGGACAGGGCGATTATCACGTTGACCATGTTCGGCCCCAACGCCGCGGCGAGCCCGAGCGCCAGCAGCAGGGCGGGAAATGCCATCAGCGCGTCCATGGTTCGCATGATCGGCGCATCGAACAGCCGGTAGTAACCGGCGAGCGCGCCCAGCGTCGCGCCGGCAGCCACGCTCACAACGACCACCGCAGCACCGACGAACATCGATATGAAGAAGCCGAGGAAAGTGCGGGTCGCCACGTCCCGGCCCAACTGATCGGTTCCGAACCAGTGCGCCGTGCTTGGTGGCCTGAGCAACGTGCGGATTGAGATGGCAGTCGCATGGTAGGGAGAAAGCATCGCACCGAAGATGGCGACGAGGGCGATGAGAACGAGCCCGGTCGCGCCGACCGCGAACGTCGGATGAATCAATAGACGTCCAAGCGCACGCTCGCGGAACTTCCGCTTTCTCCGAACGATTGGCATCGTATCGGCGGCGCTAGCCATAATTCACCCTCGGGTCGAGATAGGCGTATGCGAGGTCGACGAGCAGATTGATCGTCACAAACCCGCCGGCAATGAGCAGCAACGTCCCCTGTACCACGGGATAATCGCGCGAAATGATGCTCTGCACGATCAGCCGTCCGACCCCGGGAATCGCAAACACGGTTTCAACCACGACGGCGCCCGCGACCAGCAGACTGAACATCACACCGATGACGGTGACAATCGGAATGAGGGCATTGCGAAGCGCGTGCTTCAGGACGACACGGGTTTCAGAAAGTCCCTTTGACCGCGCTGTGCGTACATAGTCGAGCTTGAGAACATCGAGCATTGCTGAGCGCGTTATCCGCGCCAACAAGCCGACCTGTGACGTGCCGATAACTGCGGCCGGCAGGATCAAGCTGCTTAACCAGACCATTGTGCCGTGGCCGGTCACGTTCCCCAGCGGTGGCAACCACCCCAGCAAAACCGAAAAGAAATAGATGCCCATCAGACCAATCCAAAAGTTTGGAGTGGACAGCCCGATGAGTGCGAACACTCCGATCAGGGAGTTGGCGATGGTGCCGCGGCGCAAAGCCGCAATAATACCGAGACCGACGCCAAACGGCACTCCAACACAAAGGGACAGGAATCCCAGCCACATCGTTACCGGCAGCCGCTCGAGGAACAGATCGAGGACGGGACGCCGGAACACGATGGAGTTACCGAGGTCGCCTGAAAGCAGGCCGCTAAGCCACGCCGTCAACTGCAGCCAAAGAGGTTGGTCGAGCTTCAGCTCGGCGCGCAGCGCTTCGACCTGGTCGGGAGACGCTTGCTCTCCCAGCATCGCCACGGCGGGGTCGCCGGGGATCAGGTGGAGTAGCATGAAGGCGAAGATTGAAACGAGCAGCAGAACCAGAATCGCTTGGACTAATCGGGAAGCAACGTAATTAGCCATTGCGCGGCCATCCAACCCTATCCTCCGTCCGCGGGAACCAGATATTAGGTCTGTTCATTCGGCTCGGCGCCCCGGCCCGGATCACCCGGCAAATGGGCGAACCCGCGGTGAGTGTTGAAGCGGTTGCGCGATCCGGCGCGACATCTCGCGCGCTTCGACGCAATATTCCGTGACCAGCGGGTTCGGAATGGCGCCAAGGAAGTGCAGAGAGATTGGCGAGTTCAAATTCGGTTGTCTCACCGATCAGTAGGTCACGTAAGCCAGAAGGCACCTCGTGGGCGCCTTGAGGGCCGTGGGTTCGCGCCTCGATCTTGCTCAGGCCAAGGTAGAGTGCTTCTACGTTGGTGATCTTCATGGAGCGATGCCTTTTGGCTCCAAGGCGTTATGCATTTTGGGCGTCATTATATAATCGTATACCATTACTTGGAAAGCTATAACATGAAGCGGACGAACGGAGCCGCCGTGGTGGCGCGATTGGCCTTCCTGAGATGGTAGCTCGTCGGGAGCTTCAACGGCAGGCCTCGTGACGAACTCCTGAACGAGACCGCGTTCGCCTCGCTCGGCCACCTCCGTGGCTCGAATACCAGGTTCAGCCACAGAGCCATCTCTGCAAGCTGACACGGGTCGTCGAAGGCGCCAACTTTTACGCCGTTTGCACTACCGCGCCTTCGCCGCTGAAACGAAGTTCGGAGCGCTTTCCGACGCCGAAAATGAAGCAACGGCTAACGTCCCATGCCCGACCGATCCCGCCATCCCGCTCTTCTCAGCGAGCCCTCAGAGCATCCTGGGTCTTGGCACGTGGAGCCGAAAGCGGTTCCGGGCAGGACGGCGACAGCCAGCCTGCCGGTGCCTCGCAGCGGAGTGACAGCTAGCCCGCTGTCTGGATCGAAATCGTCTGGTCGCCGGTCAGCTCCTTCACCTGCTTCGATTGAAGCTTGGAGTCGTCCCACTTCGGCAGGTTGTCCGGGCTCGATACGCCCGACAGGACCAGATCGTTGCCTTTCATGCGCGTGTAGTCGACATCGACCGCGACCTTCTGGCCGCTCTTGTCAACGATGACGAAAGGCTTGTTGTTGGCGTCCAGGATAACGGCGGTGATCTTGCCGACAGCCTGTTCGTCATTCACGCCCATCAAATCCATGCCCTTGAGCTTGGACACTGCGACCTGCTGGGCCGCTCCGGCCGCCTGCTGGCCGCCGAGCGGGTTGGCCTGATCCATCTGGCCCTGAGCGTTGTCCTGGGCCACCAGCCCCGGGTTGGCCTGGTCCATCTGCCCCTGGCCGTTGTCCTGGGTCGCTTGCGCTGTCTTATCCGACGGGTTGACGCTTTCAGGCATCTGCCCCTGAGGATTGGCCTGAGCGGTTTCCGCCTTCAGCTGATTGTCGTTCAACCCGTTCGCGGCGGTATTTGCCCCGTTCGCTCCGGCCTGCTCAAAATGAACAATCGGCTTGTCGGGCTGGGTCACATCGACCTTGGCCTTGTCGGCGGTGAACTTGACGATGGGTTGCGCCGAGCCGTTGGTTTCGGTCTGTGCCTGCTGCTGTGACGGAACGACATTGACCTGCGGCTTCTGTTGATTGACGGAAACCTTCGGCTGGGCCTGCGACACGTTCACCTCGGGCTTCGGCATGGTAATCGTCACTTCCGGCTGCGGAATATTGATCGATACCGTCGGCGCCGGCTGATGGATCTGGATCTGCGGCTGACCCGGATTGACGTTGACCGTCGGCTGGGCCTCCGTGACCGTCACTTTTGGTGCCGGCTGCTCAACCTTGATCGACGGGGCTGAACTCTGCGCCGTCTGGCCGGGCAGGTTCCCGCCGGGCAGGGCCTGCGCCGCGTTGTTCTGATCGGCCGCCTGCTGGTTCTGCCCGGGCAACAGCCCGTTCTGATCGGCGCCCGGCGTGTTCTGATCGGCCGCCTGCTGGTTCTGGTCTGAATTCTGGACCTCCTTCAGCGCGGTCTGGCAAGCGGTCAAATCGTTGTTCGTCTTGTACGTCTGCGCCTGCTCCTTGGTGACGAGCGTCTGCGAGCCGGCTTTGTCGAGAGCTTGCAAGAGCTGATCACAGGCATTTCCGTTGGCTTGCGACGCGTTTTGCGCGTGCGCCATCGCCGGCAGCACAAGGACTGTCGTCGAGAGCAGTGCAGCCTTGAGGACTCTATTCATAACGGGGACCTCCTTTGAGAAGCTTCCAAAGCCCCCTGTGCACCCCCAATGCCCCGCTGTGGAGATGGTTCCCACACAAGGTCAAGGATGTCGAAATCGATACTGGCGAAGGTCTGGGTTCGCCCATCCTTCACGACAGGTGCGCAGGCGGGCGCGTCTGCGGCTTAACAAAGACATGAATTGTCGCGCCGAGGTCTCGGCGGCTTGTCGACTGGATTTGCGCAATAGCATTCTCAAGCTCGACGGCGCGCACGTCATCGTCGAGATCAGCGAAAAGAGTAGCGAGGACCGCGTCGGGCCCAAGTTGAACGGTCCAGACATCGTGGACGGTCGCCAGAATGCTTTCCTTCGCCGCGGCTGCGCGCACGGCTTCGACGACGCGTGGCAGCGCGGCCTCGCCGATCAGCAGGCTCTTGCTTTCACGCGCCAGCAGGACGGAAACGCAGCCAAGCAGGACGCCGATGGCGATGGAGGCGGCCCCGTCGAACTCGGGACGGTGAAAAAGCGTGGTCGCTGCCGTGCCGGCTGCTGCAATGGCTATCCCGATGAGCGCTGCGGTGTCCTCGAGCAGGACGATGAACGATGGCGGATCCTTGCTTCGCCGGATCGCTTCGCCGTAGCCGAGATCGCCCTTCGTCCGATTGAAGGTCCTGAGCGCGATGGTCCAGCTCGTGGCCTCGAACACGGCCGAAATGGCCAGGACTACGTAGTTCACCAGCGGGTCCCTGATCTCCGCTCGGTGAATGAGGTGATCCACGCCCTCGTACACCGAGACCGCGGCACCGGCGGCAAACAGCAGGATCGCGACGACGAAGCTCCAGAAATAGATTTCGCGTCCGAAGCCAAACGGATGGGCGCGGTCCGGCGGCAGTTCGGCACGGTGCTCGGCGTAGAGAAGCAAGGCTTCGTTGCCGGTGTCGACCAGCGAATGGAAGCCCTCGCTCATCATGGCGGAGCTGCCGGTGAAAAAGGCAGCGACGAACTTTGTCGCCGCCACGAAGGCATTCCCCACAACGGCAGCCCAGATCGTCAGCCTTGTCGCGGATCGGTTGGTCAATTTCGCCGCTGCGCTCCCGCGTCTTCGTCGACCGGGTCAACTGCTGAATTGGCGGGAAGTTCACCCCCGTCGGCTGCTTCCCTTTGCAGACCGGGAAAGGTGGGCCGAATGCAGACCGGGAGGTGGGCCGAAGAAAAGGTCGCTCTGAGCTGACGCGGAACCGCCTGCGCTCGCCCGGCGTTAGACGTACCGCCAACCGACTTGGGAGACCACACCAGTGTCCACGACGCAATCCGACCCAAACATGGGAGCCAGAACGGCCACCGGCGGCGGGACCCGGCCGAACGAATTGTCCGGTCCCAATGCCACCTCATCGACCGTAGACGATATCAAGGAAGCCGCGCAGACGGTCTCCAACGCCGTGCGCGACCAGTTGGCCGAGGTCACAGCGGACGTCGGACACGAGGCGGAGCAGACAGCGTCCAAGCTCAAAGAACGCGGGAGCGAGGCGATCAAGGTCTATGCGCACGCCGCGCAGGTGGCAGCCTCGGATCTGGAAGATCAGTCGCCCCGCATCGCCGCGGGTCTACGTGCTGCCGCCAGCAGCGTGGAAAAGCTGTCCGACAATATTCGCAGCCGCGACGTCGATACTCTCGTTCACGAAATCCGCGACGTGGCGCGGTCGCAACCTGCCCTTTTCTTCGGCGGCGCCGTTGCCGCCGGCTTCGCGTTCGCCCGCTTCATGAAGAGCAGCGAGCACGCCCGGTCGCGCCAACGCAGCGGCCTCTCCAGTGGGGGAAAAATTTCATGACGATGCGCGACACCAGCAAGCCGCTGACATCGCTTCTGACGCAGATCGTGTCGGAGGTCGCCTACCTTCTGCAAACCGAGATTCGCCTGGTGCGGGCGGAGATCCGGGAGAAGACCCGCAGCGCCGCCAATGGGGGCGTCATGCTCGGTGTCGGCGCGGTGGTCGCCATACCGAGTCTCGTCATCCTTCTTCTCGATATTGCCCGCTGGATTTCAGGTGGCAGGGCTGGAAGAGCAATGGGCGCTGCTGATCGTCGGCGGCATCGCGCTGCTGATCGGAATCGCCTTTGCTCTGGCAGGCGCAAATCGCATGAAAGCGGCCGCGCACATGCCTGAACGTACCCTCGAACAGGTCCGCGCCGATATCGGCATGGCCAGGGAGCAAATGAAGTGACAAACGCCGAGTTGTCCGTCAGCGAATATGAGCAGCGCGCGGAGACTACGCGCCGGCAGCTCGCCGAGGACCTGCAGACATTCAATGCGCAATTGACGCCGGGAAATATGCTCGACGAGGTGCTGGCATACACCGGCGACGGCAGCGGCACCTTCATGCGCGCCTTCGCGCGGACCACGCGCGACAATCCGATTCCGACCCTCCTCATCGGCACCGGCTGTCTGCTTTACCTCGCAGACCGGATGGGATTTCGCGGTCACAAGAACGGTGCTCAGCCGAATGGCAGCACAATGGGCCGCGAAGCGAAGAGTGCCTCGCGGGCTGCTTCGGAGATGGCCTCGGGCATAAGCGATCGCCTGCGGCACGCCGGTTCGGAAACGGGCAACCATCTCCACGAGGCGGCCTCGGAGGCCGGCGGGATGGTTGCGGACGGCATGGAGCGTGCCCGCGAAGCCGTCGGCGACATGGTCGAATTCGGCTAGCGAAGCGGGCGCCGCCGGCATCGCCGGAGCGCAGCACATGGCACAACACATGAAAGACGCAGCGGAAGATCTCGCCGACGGTGCGCGCACGCGGATGGCAACGGCAACACGCGAAACGCGGCATCACGTAATGGACGGCGCGCGAGGGATGAAAGATGGCGCGTTGTCGCTGATCCACGACCAGCCACTCCTGGTCGCAGCGGTTGGCCTGGCGCTCGGTGCCGTGCTCGCGGCCGCCTTGCCGAGGACCGACGCCGAAGACGAGGCCATGGGTGAGGCAAGCGATGAGCTGAAAGAGGGCATGACCGAAGTGGCCCGGGACATCGCCCGCGAGGCCAAGGCCGCAGCGGAGCACACAGCAGACGCCGCAACCCGGGCCGTCAAAGAAGAGGACCTTGGCAAGACAGTACGCGAGGTGGCCGAGAAGGTTGCGCGGGCGACCGAGGACACCGCGTCGGCAGCGCATCACGAACTCCATGAGGCCGTCGGGTCGGTCGCCGACAAGTAGCGGAGTTCCTCCGATCGGTTCCGCTAACGGCGGGATACACCAACCGTATCTGCCATGGCGGCCCCGCGCTTGCCCAGCGGCGCGCGGGGTCCCACGGTCGAGTCGCATGCGGTCTGATGCTCAACCTCGGCGTTCAGTTCGGCACCGACCAGCACCACGATGGCCGATACCCACATCCACATCATCAAACCGACGGCGCCGCCGAGCGAGCCATAGGTCGCACCGTAATGTGCGAAATTGCCGAGGTACCACGACAGCAGGACAGAAGCGACCAGCCCGACTATGGCGGCGAGCAGGCTGCCGGGGCTGATCCACTGCCAGCGCGCATGGTCGCGGCTCGGACCGAACCGGTACAGGAGTGCCAGCCCCAAAAGGATAATCGTGAGCAACGCCGGCCAGCGGAGCACATTGAGCACCGCCGTCATCGTATTCTGCAAGCCGAAGGCCGCCGCCACGAGGGGCAGGACCACCACCGCCGCCACCGCAACGGACAAGCTCGCGATGGCACCCAGCGTGAAGGCGAAAGCGACGAGTGTCAGGCGAATGAAACTGCGCTTTTCCTCCTCTTCGTAGACGACGTTCAGCGCGTCCATGATGGCTTTCATGCCCGCGTTAGCGCCCCACAGCGCCACAGCCAGACCGAAGACGAAGCCGAAGCCCAACTGAAAGTTGCCCGTCTGCGAAATGCGTTGCACCTGTGCGCTGATGATCTGGTACGCGGCATCGGGGACCACTCCGGCCAGGAACGACAACTGCGCATTGATCTCGGACGGGTCGGTGAAGAAACCGTAGATGGAGACGAGCGCCGTGATGGCTGGAAACAGGGCCAGCAGCCCGTAGAATACGACTCCGGCCGCGACGGCCAACAAGCGATCCTCGCCGACCTCGCCGTACACGCGCACCAGGATGTCCATCCATCCGGCCCACGGAATCTGCCACGGCGCGTCGGCGTGGCGTCCCCGGCCGGTTTCGCGCGCGCGCTGGCGCTGAATTTCGCGCGGCTCGTCCACGCTGCGCCGTCCGCCGAACGCAGCCTTGCCGATGTGTGGCGCTTTGCCTGTCGGCGAAACGGCGGCGGGGCGCGTTGACCGAGCCCTGCCTCGCCCACGCCTCGTGGCCAGCGCCACCAGAGCTAGCGCCAACACCAGGGGAACGATCGATCGACGGTGGTTGTCGCGGTCTTGGTCGAGTGTCACAGCCACATCATAGCAACGACTGGGCGACTTATGTGGTTCCCCAGGAGGATGGGCTCTTTCCTCCACCGAAGGCATTGACGACCGCCCGGCCGGCCATAGGTCACCTCCTATGGGCGCGAGCGGGGAGCGTGGCCAACTGGCCGCGTTCGCCATTGCCGTCGTGCCGCCATGCCAGGACCGATGCGAGATGTCCGAGTTGCGTTTGATCGGGGCGACTACGCGACGGCGTTGAAGCTTGCACGGCCGCTCGCCGACAAGGGCAACGCCGAAGCCCAAGCGGTTCTCGGCTTCGCATATGCGAATGGTCGCGGCGTGCCGAAAAACGTGATCGAGGCGGTGAAGTGGTTTCGCCTGGCGGCTGAGCAGGGTCTCGGCCAGGCCGGCCTCTTCCTCGGCATGCTGTATGCAGGCGGGGACGGCGTCGCACAAGACTTCGCCGAGGCCGCGAAATGGTATCGGCTGGCCGCGGACAAAGGTCTCGCCCCCGCCCAGTGCGATCTCGGTGTGCTCTTCGCGAACGGTCAGGGGGTATCCCAGGACTTCAGCCAGGCTGCGTACTGGTTCCGGCAGGCCGCCAAACAGGGCTTTGCCCAAGCCGGTCTTTACCTGGGCGTTCTGTATGCCGGCGGTCAGGGCGTCGCCCAGGACTTCACCCAAGCAGTCAGATGGCATCGCATGGCTGCGAAGCAGGGAATGGTGCTCAGTCAATACAACCTGGGGATTATGTACGCCAACGGGCAAGGAGTGCCGCGAGACGCCGCCGAAGCTGCCAGGTGGTACACGTTGGCAGCCGAGCACGGCCATGCCGACAGTCAGTTCAATCTCGGCATCATGTACGGCAAGGGCGAGGGCGTGCCAAAAGACGTTGTCGAGTCAATGAAGTGGTATTCGCTGGCGGCCGACCAGGGCCATGAGATCGCCCGCAAGAACCGCGACAGCGGCATGCGAGGCATGTCTCCCGATGAGGCTGCCGAGGTACGGCGACGGGCCGGCACGTGGAGGTTGAAACTCAATTGACGCGATTGTAAGGCTGAATTGGCGGGGCGGCATCGGTTCTGCCGCATAATCTACGCATTTCACGGTTTGCCTCTTCCGGCAAAGCGTGCCGGGGCCGGCAGCCGCCGACCGGCGTCCAACCAAAGGAGGTCGCACGTGTCACCGAACGAGCCCATGAACCAACGCGGCACGGGCAACCGCACGCTCATGTACATCATCGTCGCAGTGATCGTCCTCATCATCGTCTACTTCGCGGCAACCCGCTACTGGGGACAGCAAGCGGAGGTCACCGCGCCGCCGTCGGAACCGCCGGCCGCGACGGAAACCACGCCCGCCACGCCGCCCCCGGCCGTGGAACCGGCGCCCGCGACACCCCCGGCACCGGCGACGCCGGCACCTGAACCACAGACCGCCACGCCGCCGCCTTCAACACCGGCGACGCCAACGACGCCAGCGCCAGCGCAATAACGCTCCGGAAACGGGCGCAGGAGCGCAACGGAAAGAAGGGCTTCGCCTCGCGCAGGCGGAGCCCTTTGCCGTTTAAGGTTACCGGATAAAACTCTTCTAAAAGCCGGCGCTTCCGACTGCCGACGCCAGTAGTATCGCCCGTGCTCCCGGAGGGCGAACGACGACGGCAGAGGCAAGAAGATGGTGACGGCAGACAACGGACGCGTTGCCTGGGTCGACTACGCCAAGGGCTTTTGCATCATCATGGTGGTGATGATGCACTCCACGCTCGGCGTGGAGCAGGTGGCCGGCGCCGATGGCTGGATGAACTATCTCGTCGCCTTCGCCAAGCCGTTCCGCATGCCCGACTTCTTCATGATCTCGGGCCTCTTTCTGGCCCGCGTCATCGACCGCGACTGGCGCACCTACCTCGACAAGAAGGTCTTCCACTTCGGGTACTTCTACGTCCTGTGGCTGACCATCCAGTTCCTCTTCAAGGCGCCCGGTATTGCCGCCGACGGCGGCGCGCCGGAGGTCGCCCGCCTTTACCTCGTCTCCTTCATCGATCCGTTCGGCACCATCTGGTTCATCTACCTGCTGCCGATATTTTTTGTGCTGGTGAAGGCCGTCAGACGGGTCCCGTGGTGGATTATCTGGCTGATCGGCGCCGGACTGCAGATGGCCCAAATCGAAACCGGCTGGACGATCATCGACGAGTTCGCCCTGCGCTTCGTCTATTTCTATTCCGGCTATGTGTTTGCACCCCATATCTTCCGGTTCGCGGCGCTGGTGCTGCGCCACACCTGGCTCGCGGTCACCTACCTCCTCGTGTGGGGGGTGATCGAAGGCTTCGCCGTCTTCGGCGGCGTCTCGGAGGTGCCGGGCGTGGGCCTTGCGCTGGGCTTTGTTGGCGCGATCGCCGTGGTCACCCTGTCGACGCTCTTGTCCAGGACCGACCTGATGGTGCCGGTCCGTTACTGCGGCCGCAACTCGATCATCATCTACCTCGCCTTCTTCCTGCCGATGGCGACGGCGAGGGTGGGGCTGCTGAAAACCGGGTTGATCCCTGATATCGGAACCGTGTCGGTGGTCGTCACCGCCTGCGGCGTGATCTTCCCGCTGGTTCTGTTCTGGATTGCGCGCGGAACATGGGCGAAGTTCCTGTTCGAACGCCCGCAGTGGGCGCGGCTGCAGCCGGTGCGGCCGATACTCGTGCCGGCCGAATAGCTTTTCGCCGTCAGCATCGATTGCGAACGATTGTTCCACGAAGTCCCAAGCCGGTAGTTCCACGCGATCTTGAAGGGGCATGCGGCAGCGAATACGTTCCCGGCTACCCCTCGGGAACCGCTCCCCATGAACGTCAATGCATCGGTTGTCGAGGCAATCGGCAACACGCCACTCATCCGTCTCCGCCGCGCCTCGGAGGCGACCGGCTGTGACATCTACGGCAAGGCTGAGTTTGTTAATCCCGGACAGTCCGTAAAGGATCGGCCGGCGCGGCAAATGGTGCTCGCCGCCGAAGCCCGCGGCGACCTCGAACCCGGCGGTCTGATCGTCGAGGGGACGGCCGGCAACACCGGCATCGGGCTGGCGCTGACGGGGCGCGCCCGCGGCTACCGGGTCATGATCGTCATTCCCGACACCCAGAGCCAGGAGAAGAGGGACGCGTTGCGTCTGGCCGGGGCAGAGCTGATCGAGGTGCCGGCAAAGCCCTACAGCTCGCCTGACAACTACCAGCACGTCGCTCGTCGCCTCGCCGACGACCTCAAGCGACGGGAGCCAGGCGGTGTCTTCTTCGCCGACCAGTGGAACAATCTCGACAATCGCCAGGCGCACTACCTGACCACCGGTCCGGAAATCTGGGAGGCGAGCGACGGCCGGGTCGACGGCTTCATCTGTTCTGTCGGGACCGGCGGCACGCTTGCGGGCGTCTCGACGTTCCTGCGCGAGCACAATCCGGATGTGGTCATCGGTTGCGCCGACCCGCCGGGGGCGGCGATGTTCAACCTCTTCTCCATGGGGGAGGCGAAACCGACCGAAGGCAACTCCATCACCGAGGGCATCGGCCTCGGCCGCGTGACGCCGATCATCGCGGACATCAACGTCGACCGCGCCTACCTCATTCCCGATAGCGAAATGTTGCCGACGGTCTTCGAACTCGTCGAGCACGAGGGGCTGGTTCTCGGCGGCTCGTCCGGCGTCAACGTTGCCGGCGCGATCCGCCTCGCCCGCGACCTCGGGCCGCGGCACACGATCGTGACGGTCCTCTGCGACCACGGTACACGCTACCAGTCCAAACTGTTCAATCCAGCCTTTCTGCGTGCCAGGCACCTGCCGGTGCCGGCGTGGCTGGAACAGGCAGCCGCGGTCGAGATCCCGTTTGTTGGCGCCTGAGCCATTGCCCTTCGAACCTCGACGCGTAGGATCGGCCGGACACCAACCGGACAGCCACTGATGCCGACCACCCTGCTCTTCCGCGACGACCCCTATCTTGCCGCCACAGAGGCGACCGTGCTCGCAATCACCGACCGGCGCGGCATCGTCCTCGACCGCACCGTCTTCTACGCCACCGGCGGTGGCCAGCCAGGCGATTCCGGCGCGCTGGAGCGCGAAGGGGCGCCGGTCGCGATCGCCACAGCCGTCTATGGCGACAACCGCCAGGACATCGTCCACGTGCCACCGGACGGCGCGTCGCTGCCAGAACCCGGCGAGACGGTGCGAGCTACCCTCGACTGGGAGCGCCGGCACCGCCACATGCGCATCCACACAGGTCTCCATCTGCTGTCGGTGGTGCTGCCCTTTCCCGTTACAGGCGGGTCGATCGGCGCCGAGGAGGGCCGACTGGACTTCGACGTGGACGGCGAAGTGCCGTCGAAGGAAGAGATTGCCGAGAAACTGAACACGCTGGTGGACGCGGACTATCCGGTGACGCAGGAGTGGATCACCGACGAGGAACTCCTCGCCAACCCGTCGCTGGTGAAGACCATGAAGGTCAAGCCGCCGATGGGGACAGGGCGCGTCCGCCTGGTCCGCATCGGCGAAATAGACCTGCAGCCGTGCGGCGGCACCCACGTTCGGTCGACCGGCGAGATCGGACGGCTGACGATTGGCAAGATGGAGAGCAAGGGCCGCCAGAACCGACGCGTTCGCATCCGCTTCGCGGAATGAATGGCGGCCCCTCGTTTCACGCTTTCAGGTGTGCGTTAAGCCAAGCCTTGACGTCGGCCATCACGACGGCCTTGTCGGTGTCGTTGAGCAGGTCGTGGTAGCCGCCCTCGTAGAGCTTGAGGGTGCGGTCGCTCGATCCGACCGTGTCGTAGAAAATCTGGCTGCCGCTCGGCTTCGTCGCTTTGTCAGCGGTGCCGTGCAGGATCAGCACCGGCAAGGTGATCTGTCCAAATCCCTGCTTTAGCCTCTCGTCGGCGCGCACCAGTTCCGCCAGCGTCTGCGTCGGCTGCGTCTCGTGGGCAATCAGCGGGTCCTTGTCCATTGTCTGCACGACTTTGGGATCGCGTGAAAAAAACTCGTTCTTGAGGTGGAGCACATGGGCGTGCGGCGCGACATTGGCGAGGCCCTTGAACACCGCGAGGGCAAAGTCCGGCGCCGGTACCTGGAAGGCGAAGCTCTCGCAGATGAGACCGGCAAGCTCGGCCTGGTGGTCCAGGGTGTAAAGGCAAGCGGCAACGCCGCCGGCGCTGTGGCCGAGGAGGAAGACCGGCAGACCGGGCTCCATCGACTTCGCCACTTTGACCATCATCGCAACGTCGTCGACGTACTCGGAATAAGCGCGCACGTAGAAGCGCTCCCCATCCGACCTGCCGCGGCCGCGTAGATCGACAGCGTAGACCGCGAGGCCAGCCGCTACGAATTGCTCGGCGACCCAAGTGTAATAGCCGCTATGGGAATTGAATCCCGGAACGATGACGACTACGCCGCGCGCCGCGGGGGTCGGATGCCACGACCGGAAAAAGATGCTGAGCCCGTCCGCGCTCTTGAACCCGTCTTCGCCCATGGCACCGCTGATCCGTTCAGCCATTACGTTCATTTGCGTTCTCCGCTGTTCGCGATTGCTGATGTGACGCGGGATGGGCGCGCCTGCCACGCCGGCCGATGGCCAAGGGCATGCGGACCCGTTGGTATTGGGGCACCGGTATTGAGGCACCAGGTCTCATGGTAAGGTGCCATGGTGGCGCCGGCTTGAACGTCACCCGCGCGGATTGTCAGTTCTTGCTCTTGACGACGACGAGGAAGAAGATTTGCTGTCGCGGCCGTATTCCGCTTCCGCGCCGATGGATAACCGATGAGACCCGCGATGCCTGAACCCGGTGGCCATGGCGTAGGCTTCGGCCGTCGGCTAGGCGCCGATCACGTTTCGTTTTTCCACGCGCGGACCCTGCGCGAGACCGAAATCGCGGTGACCGAAGTGCAGGCGGAGAACCCGGAACATAGACTGTCGGATTCGATCCCGCGCGAGGACGCCTTCCTGATCACGCTCCAGTTGCGGCCTTATCCAGTCCACGAATACTGGGAGGACGGCCGGCGCGCCCCGCTTGCCTCGCTGGATGGCGGGTGCACGACGGTTTATGACCTCAAGCGTGACCCGGTCTTTTTGATCAACGGGTCCTTTCACTCGGTTCACTTCTACCTGCCGCGCGCAACGCTCGATGCCGTCGCGGACGAGGCAGAGACCAGCCCGATCGGGGATTTTCGCTATACACCTGGCGCCGGTACAGACGACCCCGTGATGCGGGCGCTTGCATCGGCCGTCCGACCCGCACTGCACCGGCCGGACCAGTTCGACCGCCTCTACGTCAGTTCGATCCTGCTTGGGGTCGCCACCCACGCTGCCCGCCAGTATGGCGGCATCGCGGCACGCGGCGGTGCGGTGCCCGGCGGCCTCGCGCCGTGGCAAAAACGGCGAGCCCAAGCGCTGCTTGAGGCGAACCTCGGCGGTCAGGTACCGCTGGCGCGGCTAGCCGGTGAATGCGGTCTGTCGCCCAGCCATTTCGCCCGTGCCTTCCGACGCTCTTTCGGCGTGCCGCCGCACCAGTGGCTGGTTCAACGGCGCGTCCAGTCGGCAATGAGGCACCTGCGCGATTCGGCGTTGCCCCTGGCCGAGATTGCCGCGGCCTGCGGGTTCGCCGACCAGAGCCACTTCACCCGCGTTTTCTCGGCGCGGGTCGGCGTAGCCCCCGGCGCCTGGCGCCGGATCGTGAAAAACTGAGCCTAACACGTCATGGCCCACCTCTCCCGCTGGTTCGTCTCGACCGAATGGCTCGCCGATCACCTCGAGGACCCCGATATCGTGGTCATCGACGGCTCGTGGCACCTGGCGACCACCGGGCGGGAGGCGCGCAAGGAATATGACGCGGCCCACATTCCGGGCGCGGTCTTTTTCGACATCGACGCGATTGCCGACACGAGCAATCCCCTGCCCCACATGCTGCCTGCGCCAGAGGTGTTCGCTGACGCGGTCGGCGAGCTTGGCATCAACGAGCGCCAGCGCATCGTTGTCTACGATACCGTCGGCCTGGCGTCGGCACCGCGAACGTGGTGGACCTTCAAGGTGATGGGTGCGAGGGACGTCGTCCTCCTTGAGGGCGGGCTGCCGAAATGGCGGACGGAGGGCCGGCCGGTCGACGCAATGCCGGTGAAGCGCACGCCGCGTCGCTTCACTACCCGCTTCGACCCCGCCGTCGTCGTTGATCTTGCTGCCGTGCGCGGCAACCTCACCGCGAAGACGTTCCAGCTGGTCGACGCTCGGCCGGCGGCCCGCTTTCTCGGCGAGGCGCCGGAGCCGCGGCCCTGGGTCAAGACCGGGCGCGTCCCCGGCAGCTTCAGTGTTCCAACCGATGTGCTGATCGAGAACGGCCGACTGAAGTCGCCCGAGGCGCTGCGCAAAGCGTTTGTCGACGCCGGCGTCGATCTCGAGAAACCAATCGCGACCAGTTGCGGGTCCGGCGTGAACGCCGCCACCCTGTCGCTTGCTCTCGAGGTGCTCGGTGTTGAAAAGTCGGCGCTCTACGACGGGTCGTGGACCGAATGGGGCGCACGCGACGACCTGCCAATTGCCAAGGGCCCCCCGGGCTGAAGCCATCGACGAGGAAACGCACCATGGCGGCCGAGGCGCCGCGCGCCGTCTCCTCTAGTGCAGGATCTGGCTGAGGAAAAGCTTGGTGCGTTCGTGCTGGGGGTGGTTGAAGAACTCCTCAGGCTCGTTCTGCTCGATGATCTGCCCGCCGTCCATGAAGATGACACGGTTGGCCACCTGACGGGCGAACCCCATCTCGTGGGTGACGCACAACATGGTCATCCCCTCCTCGGCGAGGTCGACCATCACGTCCAGCACTTCCTTGATCATTTCCGGATCGAGCGCCGAGGTCGGCTCGTCGAACAACATGATGCGCGGGTTCATGCACAGCGCCCGGGCGATGGCAACGCGCTGCTGCTGGCCTCCGGAAAGCTGGCCCGGATATTTGCTTGCCTGTTCGGGAATCCTCACCCGCTCCAGGTACTTCATTGCCGTGGCCTCCGCGTCTTTCCTGGGCATCTTGCGCACCCAGATCGGAGCCAGCGTGCAGTTCTCAAGGATGGTGAGGTGCGGAAACAGGTTGAAATGCTGAAAGACCATGCCGACCTCGCGCCGGATTTCATCGATGCGCTTGAGGTCGTTGGTAAGCTCGATCCCGTCGACGACGATCCGCCCCTTCTGGTGCTCTTCCAGCCGGTTGATGCAGCGGATCATGGTTGACTTGCCGGAACCCGACGGACCGCAGACGACGATCCGTTCGCCGCGCATCACCCGAAGGTTGATGTCCCTGAGCACGTGGAACTGCCCGTACCATTTGTTGACCGCCGCCATGTCGACAGCAATGTCCGCGCCTGCCGCTTGTGCGTTGGATTTGCGGCTGCGGACGTGAGGGCTGCATTCGTCATGGCAGGTCCTATCGTTTGTGGCCGGTGTGCAGGCGGCGCTCGATGAATTGCGAATACTGACTCATGCCAAAGCAGAAGACCCAGAAGACGATGGCGGCGAACACCAGGCCGGTCGCCGGCGTCTGGGAGGATGACCACTCGGGATTTGCGAAACTCTGGCGAACGGTACCCAGCAACTCGAACAGCCCGATGATGTAGACGAGGCTGGTGTCCTTGAACAAACCGATGAACGTGTTGACGATGCCCGGGATAACGACCTTGAGCGCTTGTGGCAGCACGATCAGGCGCATCCTCTGCCAATAGCCGAGGCCGAGCGCCATGGCACCCTCGTACTGGCCCTTGGGAACGGCCTGCAGTCCACCGCGGACCACTTCCGCCATGTACGCCGACGCAAACAGGGCTACGCCGACCAGCGCGCGCAGCAGCTTGTCGAAACTGACGCCGGGAGGCAGGAACAGCGGCAGCATGACGGAGGCCATGAACAGCACGGTTATCAGCGGCACACCACGCCAGAACTCGATGAAAGCGATGCTAAGCGCCCTCACTGCCGACATCTGAGAGCGGCGCCCGAGAGCGAGCACGATGCCGAACGGCAACGATACGACCATTCCCACCAGCGAGACCACGATGGTCAGCATCAGGCCGCCCCAGAGCGGCGTCTCGACCGCAATGAGGCCGGGCAGGCCGCCGAGCAGCAGAACGACGCTAAGAACCGGCACCCCGATCGCCAGATAGATGACGTTCAGGCGCTTGTACGGCGCCGACGGAATGGACATCGGGATCAGCCCCGCGGCCACCAGGAAAAAGAAAAGATTGACGCGCCACCGTTCGGCATCGGGATAGCGGCCGTAAATGAACTGGCCGAAATTGGCTTTGATGTAGGCCCAGCAGGCCCCGGCGCCGTGGGCGACGCACGCCTCGCGGTCCGTGCCGCTCCAGGCCGCATTCGACACAGCCCAGTTGAACAGCGGCGGAATGACCCAGACGAGGAAGGCAATTGCGACCAGCGTCATGATCGTATCGGGGACGCTGCCGAAGAGGTTGCGCCTGAGCCAGCTCAGCGGGCCGGTGTTGCGCACCGGCGGCTCCTGCTGCTCGATGATCCGCTCGCGAACGAAAGTCAGATCGGCTTCGGCCTGGATGTCGGACATGCCCCTGCCCCTACCGCTCGACCAGCGCCGTCCGGCGGTTGAATGCGTTCATGCCGTACGAGGTGAGGAGACTGAGTCCGAGGTAGACGATCATCCAGATCAGCACGACCTCAACCGACTGGCCCGTCTGGTTGAGAATCGAGCCGCCGACGGCGACCAGATCGGCGAAGCCGATGGCGACAGCGAGCGACGAATTCTTGGTCAGGTTAAGATATTCGCTGGTAAGAGGCGGGATGATCACCCTCAGCGCCTGCGGCAGAATGACGAGCCTCAGCGTCCGGCCCGGCCGCAGACCGAGGGCGTGCGCGGCTTCCGTCTGTCCATGGCTCACCGCCATGATGCCGGCGCGCACGATCTCGGCGATAAACGACGCCGTGTAGAGGCCAAGCGCCAGCAGCAGGGAGGCAAACTCCGGCGTGATCTCCATGCCTCCCCTGAGGTTGAAGCGGGTCTTCACCGGCACGTCGAAGGTCAGTGGGCTGCCCGATGCAACAAAGACCACCAGCGTCAGCACCACGAGGAACCCGAGGCCTGCCCAGAATGACGGGAACGCCTGACCCGTGCGCATCTGGCGGGCGCGTGCCCACCGCCTGATCACCCACGCGCCGACGAGGCCAAGGACAAACGCGCCGATCGTCCATTCGAAGCCACTGCCGAAGATGGGGCGCGGCATGAAAAAGCCCCGGTTGGACAGGGAGAAATCGGACCCCAGCTGGATGGCATCGCGCGGCTCCGGCAGGGTCGCGATGACCGCGAAATACCAGAAAAAGATGACCAGGAGCGGCGGAATGTTGCGGAACGTCTCAACATAGCTCGTCGCCAGCAGACGGACCAGCAGGTTGCTCGACAGCCGGGCGACGCCAACAAGGACACCGACAATGGTGGCAATGACGATGCCGAGGACGGAGACGATGATGGTGTCAACCAGCCCGGCGAGGATGGAATAGCCGTACGTGTCATCCGGCGTGTAGGAGAGGAAAGTCTGCACGTTGAAGCCGGCGCGGTCGGAGAGAAATCCGAACCCCGAGGCGATGTGCAGCTGGGCAAGATTTTCGGCGGTGTTTTTGACGAACCAGCTGATCAGGAGGACAACGGCAACGACCAGCACAGCCTGGAAGGCGAAGCTGCGCACCTTCGGATTGTAGAACCAGGACGGACCCGAAGGTGACGGTTCAGCCGCGTCCGCAACCGCCATGTGCCAGCTCCTTTTCGTCGACCCTCACGCTCGCAAATAAGTGGAAAACGCCGGAGGCAGGCGGCCCCCGGCGTGTCTCAAAGGTCAGACGATGGGCATGCCGTATTGCAGGCCGCCATTGGTCCACAGATTGTTGATCCCCCGGTCGATTTTCAGAGGCGAATCCTTTCCGACGGTGGAATCGTAAATCTCGCCGTAGTTCCCCACGGCCTTGATGATCTGGTAAGCCCAGTCCTTGGAGAGCCCGATCCCCTTCCCGAAGTCGCCTTCCACGCCGAGCAGGCGCTTGATGGCGGGATTGTCGGACTTCATCATGTCGTCGACGTTCGCTTTGGTCACGCCGTATTCCTCAGCGTTGAGAAGCGCGTAGTGCGTCCACTTGATGATATCGGCCCACTGCTGGTCGCCCTGGCGGACAACGGGACCAAGCGGCTCCTTGGAGAGCGTCTCCGGCAGAACCATGTTGTCGTCCGGATTCTTGAGCTGCAGGCGGTTGGAATAGAGACCCGACTTGTCGGTCGTGTAGGCGTCGCATCGGCCACTATCAAAAGCAGCCAACACGTCCGGCAGCTTCTCGATCACGACCGGTTGGTAAGTGATGTTGTTCTTCTTGAAAAAGTCGGCGAGGTTGAACTCTGTGTCGGTGCCCGACTGGACGCAGATCGAGGCGCCGTCGAGGTCCTTGACCGACTTGACGTTGAGCGCCTTCTTCACCATCACGCCCTGGCCGTCATAGTAGTTGACGACCGAGAAATCGAGGCCAAGCTGGGTGTCGCGCGACATGGTCCAGGTCGTATTGCGTGCCAGCATGTCGATCTCACCCGACTGCAGAGCGGTGAAGCGCTCCTTGGCGTCCAGCGGCGTATATTTGACCTTGGAGGCATCGCCGAAGATCGCCGCCGCGACCGCCTTGCAGTAGTCGACGTCGAGGCCGGTCCAGTTCCCGTTCGCGTCGGTGTTGCCAAAGCCGGGCAGGCCGGTGTTGACCCCGCACTGGAGGAATCCCTTGGACTTGACGTCGTCGAGGGTACCTGCAGTCGCCTGACCGGCCACCATGGCCAGACCGGCGGCCGTCACAATCGATACGATGAGACTCTTCATGTGTTGCCCCTTCCTTTGATCTCAGCCGCCCTGTGCCAAACGCGACCACGCCGCGGAGCGGTTGAAGGTGGCTGATTGACCCCGCCATCTCAGGCCATTATTCGGAAACGGTCAAGCAGATTGCCACCTAAGCAGTTGTGTCTCATCCTGAAACTCTCCTGACGCGCGCCGAGGATGCCCAAAAAAACGGAAAAAGACGCCAAAGCGGGCACCCTGGCCCCGGCCACCCGACTTGCCCGCGCCGGCCGCGACAAGAGTTCTCACCGGACCGTTTGTCAATCCGCCGGTAGTCCACGCCTCGACGGTGCTGTTCGAGACGGTCGACGATATGCGCCACCACCGCCAGCGCTACGTCTATGGGCGACGCGGCACACCGACCAGCGAGGCGCTGGAGACGGCGATGAGCGAACTGGAAGGGGCGGCCGGCACGGTGCTCTGCCCCTCTGGACTGTCGGCGGCGGCAACGGCACTCCTCTCCTTCGTCGCCTCAGGCGACCAAATCCTGATCGTCGACACCGTGTACGATCCGGTGCGCCACTTCGCCACGACTGTCCTGAAGCGACTCGGGATCGACACGGTCTTCTACGATCCGCTGATCGGGGAAGGCATCGAGGCGCTGTTCACCCAGCGCACCCGCGCCGTCTACCTTGAGTCGCCCGGCTCGCTCACCTTCGAGATGCAGGACCTCACCGCCGTCGCCGCGGTAGCGAGGCGCCATGGCGCGACAGTGCTGTTCGACAATACCTGGGCGACACCACTGGCTTTCAGGCCGCTTGCGCACGGCGCCGATCTGTCCATCATGGCGGCCACCAAGTACATCGTCGGTCATTCAGACGTGATGCTCGGCACCGTTGCGGCGAACGAGGCCGCTTGGCCGAAGCTGAAGGCGGTCCACGGCGCCATGGGCCTCCACGTTGGCCCCGACGATGTTTATCTCGGCCTGCGGGGCCTGCGCACCCTCGCCGTCCGCCTGCCCCGTCATGCAGAGTTGGCGCTGAAGGTGGCGCGTTGGCTCGAGGCACGGCCGGAGGTGGCACGCGTGCTCTACCCGCCGCTCCCGTCCGATCCGGGCCATGCCCTATGGAAACGCGACATTGAGGGAGCCGCCGGACTGTTCGGCGTCGTTTTCGCCGGCTGGAACGAACAAGACGCCGCGCGCTTCATCGACCACCTGGAGTTGTTCGGCATCGGCGCCTCGTGGGGCGGGTTCGAGAGCCTCGTCATTCTCGCCCACCCGGCGGCGAGCCGGACCGCAACCGCGTCGCGCGCCGAGGGCCCGCTGATCCGTCTTCACGTCGGTCTGGAAGACCCTGACGACCTCATCGCCGATCTTGCCGCAAGCTTTGCCAGCCTGGCCGTCAAGGCCTGACTGAACGGCAGCTGTGGCGCCGTTCACGGCGCGGCGAAAGCCCGCCGTTCGCTCGCGTGCAACTTCGTGACCATTTGGCGCGCCTCGGCCAGGTTTTCCGGCGTGTTCACATTGAAGAACGGGTCGACGGGGCCATGCGGCTGGTCAAAATCGACGGCGACCGAACGATTGCGTGCGAGCCAGGCACGAACTCCGTGATGGTCCTCCGCCGCGATCCAGGCCGAAAGATCGTCGGCGAGCCTCACCGGCCAGACCGCCACCACCGGATGCTGTCTGCCGCCCGATCGGGCGACTGCGATTGTTTGCTTGTCCCGAACGCGCGCGGCAAGGCGCTCCACGAGATCGAACGGGAAAAACGGCGTGTCCGTCGGCACCGTCACGATCCAGCGGGCGCGTGGGACGTTCTGGGCTGTCCAGCGCATCCCGGCCAGAACGCCGCCGAGCGGCCCGACAGAGGGGCCGGGCGTGTCGGACGTGATCGGCAGGGCGAAGCCGGCGAACCGGGAAATGTCGCCGTTGGCGCTCAGCACCAGTCGGTCCACTTGTGCACGAAGCCTATCGACGACGTGTGCGAGCATGGGAGCCCCACCAAGAGTGACGAGGCATTTGTCGCCGCCACCAAGCCGGCTCGATTGGCCGCCGGCAAGCAGAACACCGACTATCTGTGAATGGGCGTCGCTGATCGCCTGACCAGAGCTCATACAGATGGATCTTCCCTCTTGGCAAAGCGCGGCAGGCTATGAGCCCGAACCGGTGGTGGCTCAACGCAGGGACGAACATCCACAAGACAGGTCTGCGCGGCACAGCCCTGCGAGAGACCGGAGGCCCCGCGGTCGAGCGTCAAGGCATTGGGGTTGCCATGCCGGTCGCCATCGCCGTCCGGGTCATACCACGCCCCGGTCGAGAGCTTGACCACGCCGGGCATGATCCCGTCGCTGACGCGCGCGGCCGCGATCGTCCGGCCGCGCTGGTTGAAGAGTTCCACCGCAGCGCCGTCCGTGATCCCCTTTCGGGCGGCGTCCGCCGGATTGATCATCACCGCCTCACGGCCATCGACCTTGGCGCCCATGCTGGAACGACCGTGATCGAGCTGACTGTGCAGCTTGCGCGACGGCTGGTCGGAGATGAGGTGAAACGGAAACGCTTGCGCCTCATCTGCGCCGAGCCACTCGGGGGGCGCCATCCATGCAGGATGGCCCGGACAGTCGGCGACAGCAAAATCGGCGATTGTCTGGCTGAAGATCTCGATCTTCCCCGATGGCGTCGGCAGCGGGTGGCGATCTGGATCCTGGCGGAATGCCTGGAGCATGATTACCGGACGGTCGTGACTGGAGAGGTCGATGAACCCCTCCTCCCAGAATTGCTCGAACGAGGGGACCTCAATGCCCTTTCGCCGGGCATCCACTGCGAACCCTTCGTATAACCGCACAACCCATTGCCGCGCGGTGAGACCTTCGGTGAACACGTCACCGGCACCGAGCCTCCCGGCGAGATCGGCGAAGATCGCGTAGTCGTCGCGCGATTCGCCCACCGGTTCGCTCGCCTTACGCATGGCGACCACATGTCCTTCCAGCGTGGCGAAGCCGATGTCGTCGCGCTCCAGTGCGATGGTCGCCGGCAAGACGACATCGGCGTGGCGGGCCGCGGCCGTCCAGTATTGCTCGTGAACGACAATGGTCTCCGGCTTTCGCCACGCGCGGCGCAAGCGGTTGAGGTCCTGATGATGGTGGAACGGATTGCCGCCCGCCCAATACACCAGCCGGATGTCGGGATAGGTGTATTGACCGCCGTTGTAGGTGAACGATCCTCGGGGATTGAGAAGCATGTCCGCGTGACGGGCCACGGGAATGAATGCCTTTACGGGATTGCTGCCCTGCGGCAGGCGGAGCGTACGCAGCCGCGGATGCGGACTTCCCATCTGGTTCATCGCGCCGTAGCCGACGCCGAAGCCGCCGCCGGGAAGTCCCACCTGGCCGACGTGGGCCGCGAGCGCCGCCACTGCCCAGAACGGCTGCTCGCCGTGCGCAGCGCGCTGCAGGGCCCATGCGACATTCAGCATCGTTCGGTGTGTTGCCATGTCGCGGGCAAGCGCGACGGTTCGTGCGGCAGGGATGCCGGTGATCCGCTCGGCCCATGCGGGATCCTTAGCGACACCGTCGGCGTCGCCGCGCAGGTAGCCGGCGAACCTATCGGCGCCGACACAGTAACGATCGAGGAAGGGCTGGTCGCAGAGCCGCTCGGCCAGCAAAACGTGGCAGAGGGCCAGCATCAGCGCCGTATCCGTATTCGGCCGGATAGGCAGCCACTCCACCGCGCCACCTGCCTCGAGACCGTCACGCACAGGACTGACGTTGACGAAGCGCGCGCCAGCAGTGGCCATCGCGTCCATGACATCGCCGGACCCGGTGGTCGGTGGCTCCGCCCGGCGAGACCCGCGAATTCTTGATAGGCACGCCCCCGAATGAAACGAAAAGCTCGGTGTTGGCGGCCAGCACATCCCACGAGGTGTGCTCGGCGTTCAGACGGTCCATCGAAGCCACAACATGCGGCATGATCACCATGCCTGCCCCGAGGCTGTAGGTATCGACGTGGCGCACGTACCCGCCGACCGAATTGAAGAAGCGGTGGACCTGGCTTTGTGCGTGATGGAATCGGCCCGCGCTCGACCAGCCGTAGGAGCCGGCGAAGATAGCTTCGTTGCCGAAGCGGGCGCGCACCCGATCAATCTCGCCAGCCACGAGCGACAAGGCCTCCGGCCAATCGACTTCGACGAATGGTTCATCGCCGCGCCGTTCAGGTGCTGTCCCGGGGCCGCCCGCCAGCCACGAACGGCGAACCGCGGGCCGGCGCACCCGCAGCCGCGTCACGTGCTCCTCGAGCTGGTCGGTGCCCATTGGCGAGGGATCGGGGTCGCCGGAAAACGGCCGGACCAGCGGTGGCTCGTTCCCGCGATCAATGACCTCGAGCATGCCCCAATGTGTGGATGAATAGCGTGTGGTCACCTGGCCGGACCCGATGGCGAACCCGCTGAAACTAGTCCCCGGTCCTCTGTGCGGCAAGAATCCGCCGCGTGAGCGCTACCGAGCGCAGCCCGTCTTCCCCGGAGGCACTTGGGTCGCGACCCTCCGCAACCGCTGTCGCGAACACTTCAAACTGCGCGGCAACAAGATCGGGCATCTCCAGGTCGGTCGTGTCCATGCCGGTTTCGGTCGAGGTAACAAGCCGCGCGTCGCCGTTCATGCCCAATGAGCTCGGGCATCCCGCCATCCGTTTGGTGCCCCACACCCAGATGCCGTTCTGCGGTCCACGCGACCGGCGGGTCATGGTCGCAGCGCCCAGCGCGTTGTTTTGGTAACGCAGGCCGACCACGATCGAACTCGTCGGCGCCGGTGTCGGTACCGATGTTGGCGAGGGCGGAGACATCCGTGACATCGCCGCCCATGAGATAGCTCATGAGATCGAGCACATGCACGCCCACGGCGGCGAGGACATCCGATCCCGAGCGCGTCGCTTCGGCGCGCCAGTTCGACCACGGCCCGTACGCGGTGTGCCACTCGCCCCGCACTACCACCGGCTCCCCAAGTGAACCGTCAGCGATGAGGGCGCGCAGCCGCTGATGCGCCGGATTGTGCCTGTGCTGGAAGCCAACGCCGAGCTTCACACCGGCACGCCGGCAAGCGTCGATCATCGCCTCGCAGTCGGTCTCGCGTCAGCGCCATCGGCTTCTCGACCAGCACATGCTTACCGGCGGCCGCCGCTGCCTCCGTCGGCACGCGATGCTCGTCGTTGGGGGTCGATACAAAAACGGCATCGATGGCCGGGTCGGCGAGCATGGCCGCGAGGCCGGAATAGACGATCGTTCCGGGAAATTTTTCGACGAAACCCGCGGCCTTGCCGGCGCTGCTGCCGACGACCCCGTGGAGCCGTTCAGCCCGCGTCCTGGCCAGCGCCGGCGCCACCCGCTGCTGGGCATGAAGCCCCGTCCCGATCAATCCCCAACGCATCCCGTCTGTCCCTCAGAACCGTAGTGCAATCGATGCCCCGCCTTCCACCGGCAGGGCTGCGCCGGTGGTGAAGCCGGAGAGATCGCTGATGAGGAAGAGGAGCGCATGGGCGACGTCTTCCGGCGTGCACACCCGACCAAGCGGCGCGGCCCGCGTCATGACATCGTGCCGCCGCTCCAATTGGTGCGGCTCGAGGATCGCCAGGCGGTCCAGCGATGGGGTCTCCAGCCCGCTCGGGCATACGCAATTCGCCCGCACGTGTTGGGCAGCGTAGTCCACCGCGATCTGCCTGGTGAGTTGCAGGACCGCCGCCTTGGAGACGCCATAGGCGGCCATGCGGGGAAAGGTCAGCAGTGCCCCTTGCGAAGCGACATTGGCGATGGCGCCGCCGCGCTCGCTCATGATCCGCAGCGCGGCCCTGCAAGCCAGGAAAACACCCTTGAGGTTCACCGCCATCACGCGATCCCAATCGGCCTCGCTCGTGTCACTCACGGTCGTCGCGGCGGGTGGATCGATGCCCGCGGTATTGCACAAGGCGTCGATGCCACCGAAGGCACCGACGGTCCTTTCCACCATCGCGTCACACTCGGAGGCTCTGGTCAGGTCCGCCTTGATCGAAATGCACTGCGCTCCGTCGGGGACAACGATGCGCGCCGGGTCGAGGTCGGAAAGGGCCAGCGACGCGCCTTCACGATGAAACAGCGCCGCCGCTGCGCGGCCGACGTTGGAGCCTGCACCGGTGATAAGGACCGTCTTGCCGTCGAGAAGCCCCATCAGCCCATGCTCCCGCCGCCATCGACGCGAATAACCTGACCAGTGATGAACCGCGCGCCCGGGGACGCAAGGAAGACGACGGCGCCGGTGGCGTCGTCGGTTTGCCTGAAGACGCGCCAAGGCCTGATCGTCGACCATTCGCGCCATGGCCTTCTCCGGAAAGACCTTCCGCACCCGCTCCGTCGGCGTGAATCCCGGTGCAACCGCGTTCACGGTGATGTTGGAAGGCCCGAGCTCGCGGGCGAGCGCTCGTGTCAGCCCCACCACACCGCCCTTGGCGGCGACATATGCGACGTAATTCATCGGCGGCCCGTCGCGGCGCAAGGCGGCCGTGACCCCGTTAAAAGCAGAATTGGTGGCGATATTGATGATGCGCCCGCCGCCCTGGCCTTCCATGATCGGGATGACCGACCTGATCATCAGGAACTGGCTCGTCAGGTTAAGCCTCAGGGTGGTCTCCCACTCGGCAAGGGTGTTGTCTTTGAGAGGCGACGCGGCAATGGCGCCTCCGGCATTGTTGACGAGCACATCCAGGCGACCGTGATCGCGCACGACCGCCGCAACCGCCTCCGCCGCCAGCGTTCTCGTCGGTGACGTCGGCAACGATGCGGGTCACGGGCAGCGACTCGCGGGCCGCCTCAGCCAGTAGCGCATCCAGAGCGGCCGCCGCGATGTCCGCGGCGACCACTGTCAGCCCGGCTCGGGCAAGGCCCAGAACATGGGCCCTGCCCATGCCCTGAGCCCCGCCTGTGACCAGCGCAACCTGCAATCGTCCCGTCTCCCTCAGAGACGCGACTTACTTGCCGGTGTACGGAACGAACTTCTGGTCCTTCACCTCGATGCGGGTGAGGTCAAGCACGACCTCGCGGTTCGGATCGAACGAAATGGTGCCGATCGCGCTTTCGAAGTCCTTGGTCTTGGCCAGCGCGTCGCGGATGTCCGAGGCCTTCGCCGAACCGGCATTCTTGACCGCATTGGCAATCAGATTCACCGCGACATACGAGTGGGCGGCAAACTTGCTCGGGACCGTGTTGTTTTTCGCCTTGTAGGCCGACACGAAAGACTGCACTGCCGGTTTCGGGTTCTCCGGCAGGTAGGTCGTCACCATCAGGAGTCCGTTGGCGGCGTCCCCGGCGAGCGTGATCAGCTGCGGGTTGAAGAGGCCCGCGCCCGAAAAGAAGACCGGGTGAAAGTTCATCTCCTCCGACTGCTGGAAGAGCTGTGCCGCCTCGACCTGGAACAGCGCGAGCAGGACGGCATCGGGACCGTTGCTGCGCATCTTGGTGATGAGCGGCTTCATGTCGTTGTCGTTCGGGTTGAAGTATTCCACCCCGACGACGGTTGAGCCATTGGCTTCCGCCCGCTGCTTGAACAGGTCCCCGTAGGAGCGGCCGTAGTCGTCGTTGCGCGCAATGACGCCGATTTTCTTGTACCCGAGGTCCTTGGTCGCCCAGTCGGTGACGGCGTTCACCTCAGTCTCCGCGATCGGCGTGTCGCGGAAGATGTAATCGCCGGTCTTGGTGATATCGGGATGGGACGCCGTAGGCGTGATCTCGATCACGCCAGCCCGCTGATATATCGGCGCAGCGGCAAGCGTTGCGGTTGACGAGAAGTCGCCGATCACCGCGACGATGTTGCCCGACGATGTCAACTTCTGTGCGACGTTGGCCGCTTCCTTGGGGTCGCCCTTGGAATCCTCGACGGTCAAGTCAAACTTGTATCCCGGCACCGTGTTGCTGTCGTTGAGCTGCTGGACGGCCAGCTCGGCACCGGCACGTATATCGATGCCGTACTGGGCCTGGTCGCCGGTGATCGGGGCCGAGATGCCCAGATGGACGGTTTCATCCGCGAGCGCCGCCGATGAAATCAGGCCAGCAAGAGCCACACCGACGACGGGCACCCATCTGGCAGACTTGCGTGTCACTCCCTGCATTGTCCTTTTCCTCTCTTGGTACAAACCAACATTTCAGTGGCGGTATCCGGATGGCTGTCGTGGCGATAGCTGGGTCGACACTCCTTCACGGAGATCGACGGCCTAGTCTTCCACGATCCATTCAACTTCGATCTTGATGCTGGCATCGCGGAACAGCGCGTGCAGCGGGCACAGCCGCTCGACCTCATGCGCAAACTTTTTCAGCCTCTCGGGCGGCTCATTGGTCTTGAGGAAGACCTTCTGGTAGACGCGGTGATAGTGATAGGCGATCGGTTCGACCTCCGAGAAAAGCTTGCCGCTCCGCTTCATCTCAGCGCGCCGCACATCGTGAATGCCCTTCGCCTCGAAATGCGCGCCATGCAGGTCGAACTTCATTTCGCGCCTCAGGATGTTCATGATCATCGCCGTGCACGAATTGAGGGCGCACAGTCCCATCTCCATCGGCGTCGGCCCGGTGTTCTTGCCGCCAAGCTCCTTCGGCTCGTCGAGATAGATATCCGGCAGATCGCGAACGTGATTGACGCTCTGATAGTTGCCAAGATACTCCGTGGTGACGAAGATGCTTTGCAGCCGGTCGCTGACGTGGACGTCGGCAGCCGCGGTGTCTGCGGCCGGGGCCATCTCATTCATTGCCACTCTCCTGTTCTCATCTCTCTGTGGACCCCCGCTGTGACGCTCGGCGCAGCCGGGCCTTACTGGCGCCCCTCTGGTCCCCGATCGAACAGCCAGGTAACCGGACCACGCTGCTCGGCGAGCTCGGCCCGACGACTTTCCGTCGACTCCATGTCGAGGTCCAGGCCCGTGCCCGAACACGACACCATAGTCGCTGCAGCGCGACCTCGGCGGAAACCAGCCCGTCGCGCACGTCTTCCGCCACGTCGTTGGCGGGACGCATCAACGGATCGCCGTATCCGCCACCGCCCGCCGTGACGCAATCGAGGACGTCGCCGGTTTGAGCTGGAAGCGCTCGCGCGCCGGCACCTTATGCGTCGAACCGTCCCTGCGCTTGACGATGCTCGACCAGCTTGCCGCCGGGCGGGCCCCGGCCAATCCCCAGGGCTGGGTGAAGTGGCGGTCGCCCCGATGGGTGACCTCCACGGGGCCTTCGACGACTTCGAAGACCTTGTGCATCCCCAGGCCGCCACGATGACGCCCGGCCCCGCCGGAGTTGGTTTGCAGACGCATCGAACGGACGCGCAGCGGATACTCCAGTTCCACCGCCTCAGTCGGCGCGTTCATCATGTTGGTGATGTCGGTTTCGATATAGTCCACCCCATCCTTTGTCGGCCGCGCGCCCATGCCGCCGCAGAACAGTTCCAGATAGACGTAGGCGCGGTCTGTCGGACCGGCGTCGACCGGAGAAGCTGACGCCCTGCATGCTGCTGGAGCAGGCCCGCACGCGCTCCGGCACGGCCTGGGCGAGGCAGCCGAAGATCACGTCGGTCATGCGGCAGACGGTCATCGTACGCGCATTGACCGCCGCCGGATGCCGCGGGTTGACGACCGTGCCTTCGGGCAGCGAAACGGTGATCGGCCTGAAGCAGCCGTCGTTGTTCGGCAACGTTGGGTCGGTCACGCAACGCACGCAATAAAAGGCCACGCAGGCTGCGTGTGAGAAGGCGGCGTTGGCCGCGCCGCGCACATCCGGATCGGTGCCGGCGAAATCGAGATGGATGCTCGGAGCCGTCGACGGTCAACGTCGCCTGGATCTTGACCTTCTTGTCGAGAACGATGCCGTCATTGTCGAGCCAATCCCAGAATGTGTACGACCCGTCCGGGATTTCCGCGATGCGGGCGCGGGTAATGGTCTCAGCCCGGTCCATCAGCGCCGAAACGGCCGCCAGGATCGTGTCGACGCCGCGCTGCTCGCACATCGTCTGGAAGCGGAAGGCGCCGGTGCGGACGGCGGCGATCTGGGCACCAAGATCAGCCGTCAGATGGCTGGGGATGCGCACGTTCTTCAGGATGATCGACATGATCTGCTTGTCGAACTTGCCGCGCTGCATCAGCTGGACGGGCGGCAGGACCAGGCCTTCCTGGAAGATCTCAGTCGCGTCCGGCGGCAGACTGCCGATCGCCATGCCGCCGAGATCGGAATGGTGGGCCATCGAGGCGGCAACGGCGACCGGGCGGCCGTTGGCGAATACCGGCATCAGGACGGTGATATCGGGAAGGTGGGTACCGCCGTCGTACGGGATCGTTCATGATGTAGGCGTCGTCCGGCTCCATCTCGTCGACCGGAAAGGCCCTGAGCAGCGACTTCACCGTCGACATCAGCACGCCGAGATGCTGCGGCAACGCAACCGACTGGGCGATGGTGTCGCCCGTCGGTTGTGAACAGGGCGCAGGAGCAGTCCGCACCCTCCTTCAGCACCACGGAGAAAGCGCTGCGGATCAGTGCGCCTTCCATCTCCGAGGCGATCAGATCGAGCCGGTTGCGCACGACTTCGAGCGTAACCGGATCAATGGTGGCGACGGCGGCGTTCGGGTGCCTTCAGGTCGAGCATGGCCCGTTCCTTTTATTACGATCGGCGCGGAAAGTCGAAGCGGCCGGCCGAGAACCCGCCGTCCATGACGATCGTCTCGCCGGTGATGGCCGACGCCCGCGCGGAGGCAAGGTAAAGCACCGTTTCCGCCACCTCTGCCGGACGAGTGCAGGCGGCCGAGAGGACTGTTGGCGACGTAGTACTCCGCCACCCGCAGGAATGCCGGGTCCGGTTTGGCCCGGCCGTTCGCACCAAGCCCGGGCGCGACGGCGTTAACGGCGATACCGTGGTCGCCGTACTCGAGCGCGAAAGTGCGGGTCAGCATCTCCAACGCAGCCTTGCTGGCGCTGTAAAGGGCGCCGTCCGGGCGGGTATAGCGGTAGTTGCCGGAGGTGATGTTGACGATGCGGCCAGGGCGGCCGGCCGCCTTCATGGCCTCGCACACGCGCCGGCTCGCCAAGAAAGCCGCCTTGACGTTGACGGCGAACACGCGATCGAACTCCACGCTCGGACACCTTGGCAATCATGCGGTTGAAGTTGATGCCGGCGCCGTTGACGAGCACGGAAATTTCGCCAAGGTCGCGCTCGATCGTTGTCAGGGCGTCGTCGAGTACAGCGGTATCGGACACGTCCGCCGTCAACGCACGAATGCGATCACCGGCGGCGAGCTTCGCGCTCCGCGGCGTCGCACCGTGCGGCGGTGGAGCCGATCACCGCAACCCTTGCGCCAGCGTCGAGGAAAGCGCGGGCTATCGCGAGGCCAATGAGACCGGTGCCGCCGGTCACCACCACCGCGCCGCGTTCGAAAATTTCAACCATTGCCATGGTCCCCGACTCTCAGCCTTCCCTGGGCACCCGGATGATCAGGTTTCCGCCCGGCTCGACTGATGCGCTCTCGCCGGGCAGCACCAGGGTCGTGCTATCGAGCTGTTCGACAATGAACGGACCGGACAGGGGCACCTCGAACGGCACTCGATCGCGGCGATAGACCGGAACCTCGACGTAGCCTCCGGCTGCCGCCAGGTAGACGGACCGTTTCCCGCTCTGTGCAGCCTCCCATGAGGATCCAGGATTGATGGCAGTTCGGCCTCACCCGCGGCACCGGCGCGAAATGGACCGTCCGCAGGTTGATGAACTCGACCGACGCGGTCTCGTTTCTCTGCCGGTAGACGCGCTCGTGCGCCTCATGGAAGCCCTGCACCAGCCGCTCGACCACGCCGTCATCCAAGCTCGCCGGAACGTCGACCTGCAGCTCATAAGACTGGCCGATATAGCGCATGTCGGCGAAACGCCGGATGCCAACGTCCTCGCGGCCGCACCCGATCGCGACGCATGTCCTCCATCCCCATCGCGTCGAGCCCGCCGAAAGCCTCTTTCAGCTCGGCCGTCGACACCTCCGCCGCCGGCCGGCGGAACGATAGCGCGTTGTCATGCTCGATGTCCGAGACGAGAAGCCCGAACGCAGACAGCACGCCGGGGGCGAACGGGACGATCACCTTGCCGATGCCAAGCATGCGCGCCAATGGACCACCGTGCAGCGGTCCGGCGCCTCCGAGCACCGTCAAGGCGAAATCGCGCGGGTCGTATCCGCGGGCGATGGTCAGCAACCTGATCTCATCGGCCATGCGATGATTGAGGATGGTGTGGATGCCGGCCGCCACTTCCACCTTCGACATGCCGATGCGCTGCCCGAAGAACTCCAGAACCCGATGCGCGGCCGCCGCATCCAGGGCGAGGTCGCCGCCTGCGAAATACTGCGGATTCAAATAGCCGAGGACGACGCTGGCGTCGGTGACCGTGGGTTCGGTGCCGCCGGCCCCGTAGCAAACCGGCCCCGGAAGCGCGCCCGCGCTCTGCGGCCCGACGTGCAGGCTGTCGGCTTCGTCGAGCCAGGCAATACTGCCGCCGCCGGCGCCGATGCTGGTAACGTCGATCATCGGAATGCGGATCGGATATTTCAGGACCTTTCCCTCGGTGGACGTCTGCGCCTTGCCGTCGACGACCAGGCCGATGTCCGCGGTCGTTCCGCCGATGTCGTTGGAAATGAGGTTCTTTTCCCCGCACATTTCGCCAATGAGTTGTGCGGCGATCACGCCCGCGGCGGGCCCCGAGCGAAGCAGACTGACGGGCCGCTCGATGGCGGACACCGCCGTGGTGATGCCCCCACGCGACTGCATGATTTCGAGATTGGCCGAGACCCGGTTGGTGTCGAGCTCGTGTTGAAGCGCACCGATGTACCGCGACACTTTGGGTCGTAAATAGGCGTCGAAGGTGGTGACCAGCGTCCGCTCATACTCGCGAAAGGTCGGGTCGATGGACGACGACAGCGAAACGCCAAGCCCCGGATATTCCTCCTCGATAATCTCCTTCGTGCGGATTTCGTGCCGTGGATCGAGAAAGGAGAAGAGGTAGCAGACTGCGATCGCCTCCACCCCGTATGTCTCCCTCAGCTCGCGCACGGCGACACGCACCGCGCGTTCGTCGAGCGGCGTCAGGATCGCGCCGTTCGCCGCGATGCGTTCGGGGATGCCGATGCGACGACGGCGGGGAACGAGGAACCCGGGTGTCTCGGGATCGATGAAGAGGTTGTAGAGCTCAGAGCGCTTCTGCCGGCCGACGACGAGCACGTCCTCGAAACCCTCGGTGGTGAGAAGGCCGATGACGGCGCCCTTTTGCTCGACCACCGCGTTTGTGGCGACCGTCGTTCCGTGAATGAAGCGCGACACGGATTCCATCGACGCGCCTTCGGCCTCGACCAGGCGCTTGAGCCCGACCACCACGCCCTGCGAGGGGTCGTCGGGCGTCGTGGAGACCTTGGCGATGGCCAGGCGGCCATCGGGATGAAAGCCGACAACATCGGTAAAGGTGCCGCCGACATCGATGGCGATCGAAAGCGCTTCAGCCATTGGTGGCTCATTCCGGATTGCATTGTCTTTTCGCTGCGTGGTTGCTGGGGCGCGTCGCCAAGATAGGCGTGGACTACCGCTTGATCGGCGAGCAATTTTTCTCCGCTCCCCTCCAGGACGATCCGGCCGGTCTGCATGACATAGCCGTAGGAGGCGATGCGCAACGCCAAGAATGCGTTCTGCTCGACCAGCAGGACCGCGGTTCCGGTCGCGTTGATCGAGCGGATCGCCTCGAACATGGTCTGCACGAGGATCGGCGCAAGGCCGAGGGACGGCTCGTCGAGAAGAAGCACTTTGGGTTCTGCCATGAGTGCACGCCCGATGGCGAGCATCTGTTGCTCGCCGCCGGAAAGCGTCCCGCCGTACTGGTCACGCCGCTCCGCCAATCGGGGGAAGATGGCAAATACCCTCTCAACGGTCGACGTGGCGTTCGCGGTTCGGCCGCTGCCATAGGCGCCGAGCCTGAGGTTTTCCGCCACCGTCAGTCCGCCGAAGATGCGGCGTCCCTCGGGGCACTGGACGATGCCCCTCCGCGCGACGCGGAACGGCGGGACACCGAGCAGCGACACGCCTTCATAGCTGATATCGCCGGAGACCGGCCTGATCTCCCCGGAGAGGGCGCGGATCGTCGTGCTTTTGCCGGCACCGTTCGCGCCCACCACCGCCACCAGCTGCCCGGGGTCGAGGCGGATCGAGATGCCTTTGACCGCCTCGATCGGCCCGTACGCGATGACGATGTTCTCGGCGACGAGCGACATGGCTAGACCGTTTGCGTGCCCAGGTAAGCCTCGACGACCCTCGGATCGGACTGGACGTCGCGCGGTTTGCCTTCGGCGATCTTGCGCCCCTGATCCATGACGATCACGCGATCGGAGATCTCCATCACCAGGCTCATGTGGTGCTCGACCAGGAGGATGGTCTTGCCGAACTCGTTCCTGAGCCTGAGGATCAAGTCGTTGAGTTCGTCGATTTCGGCCGGGTTCATGCCCGCAGCCGGCTCGTCGAGAAGCAGCAGCACCGGCTCCGTAGCGAGCGCGCGGCCGATCTCGACGCGCCTTTGGTCGCCGTAGGGAAGGAAGCGGGCGAGCAAATCCGCAACCGGCTCAAGCTCCACAAGCTTGAGAAGCGCGGCGGCGGCTTCGGACATGCGCTCCTCCGCGGAGCGGTGCGATCCCAGCCTGAGCAGGCTTGCGGCGAGCGATACCTGGTGGGCGTGGTTGAGGCCAACCAGGATGTTGTCGCGGACGGTCAGGTTGGGAAAGATGCGCAGATTCTGGAACGTTCGCGCGACGCCCAGTGCCGAAATCCTGTGCATCGGCAAACCGACAAGGTCGGTACCCCTGAACCGGATGGTGCCGGACGAGGGCGGGAAGATGTTGCTGATAAGGTTGAAGGCGGTGGTCTTGCCGGCACCGTTCGGTCCGATAATGCTGACGATCTCTCCTTCACCGACGGCGAAGCTCAGGTCGTCGACGGCGCGCAGTCCGCCGAATGACCGGCTCAACCCGCTGACTTCAAGCAGATCGGTCATGAAGCGGCGGCCGGCGACGGCCCGCGGGCAGGTGCTTTCGGCCGACTGCTGCGGAGGCTGAAGCCCAGCAGGCCTTGCGGCCGGTAGAGCACGACCAGCATGATGGCGAGGCCATAGATCGCCTGGCGATAGTCGGAGGCGAATCGCAAGACCTCGGGTAGCGCCGACAGTACCGCGCCGCCCAGGATGGAACCGGGGATGCTGCCGAGGCCGCCGAGCACGACCATCGACAGGATTCCGATCGAATTCGATCGGCGTGAAGCTGTCAGGGCTGATGAAACTGATGTAGTGGGCCCAGAAGCTGCCGCAGGCACCGGCGATTGCGGCGGACAGCCCGAACACCGTCATCTTCAGGACCCGGATGTTGACGCCCACGCTCGCTGCGCCGAGCTCGTCGTCACGCATGGCACGTAGCGACCGCCCGAAGGGGGAATCCAGCACCGCGATGACAATCAGCGTGGCAACGGCGAGGATGATCAGGATCGCGTAGTAGTAACCGGCATTCGACAGGTCGCTCCCGAACACTCTGGGTGGCGGAATTGCCGGTATGCCCATCGGGCCGCGGGTGAGACCGATCCAGTTGAGCATGACCACGTTGATGGCGGCCGCGAGCCCCAATGTACCCATTGCGATGTAATGCCCGCGGAGCCGCATGACCGGCCATGCGAACGCAACTCCGCACAGGGCCGTGAAGACAATCGCCGAAGGGAACGCGAGCCAGACCGGGAAGCCTGCTCTGGTCGAGAGGATCGCCGAAGCGTAGGCACCGAGCCCGTAGAATGCGGCGTGGCCGAGCGAAATTATGCCGGAGAAACCGGCGATCAGGTTCAGGCTGAGGGCAAGGGTGCCGTAGAGGACCATGATGGTCATGACGCGAAGGTAGTAGGCGTCGTGCACGAATAGCGGCAGGACCGCAGCGATGGCGAAGCCCGCCAACAGCCCCGGCTGGGCCAGGCTGAACCGCGGGACGGGCGGCAACGGCATGACGTTCAGGCTCGGCCGTTCCGCCTTTTCCAGGTGACGCTTGCCGAGTAGGCCGGCAGGCCAGAACACCAGCACCAGCACCAGCAGGATCATGGCAACCCCGTCACGCCACGACGTGCTGATGTAGACGCTGGTTGCGGCCTCGGCGACACCGAGGATGAGACCGCCGACGATGGCTCCGACGATCTGTTCCATGCCGCCGAGGACGGAGGCGGCGAAGGCCTTCAACATGCTCGCGGAGCCCATAGTCGGGTTGACCGAGTTGTAGAGCGCCGCGGCGAGCACGCCGGCGAGGCCGCCAAGTGCAGATGCCATGCAGAAGGTGATCAGGATCGCGCGGTTGACGTTGATGCCGATCAGTTCGGCCGCGCGCCGGTCTTCAGCGATGGCCCTCACCGAGATGCCGAAGTTGGTGCGCGTCAGGACGAATTGCAGCGCGGCGATGACGAGGACCACGACCGCCATCGTCACCGCCTCCCATAGACTGATGGTGGTGTCACCAAACGCAAAGGGGACGCGAGAGATGGCGGTCGGGAACGGCTCGGTCTCGGGGCCGAAGATGAAGCGCACGCCGTTTTCGATGACGATGCCGATGCCGAGCGTGGTGATCAGGGGCATCAGCAGCGGCGCATCGCGCAACGGCCGCACGGCAACGCGTTCAACCACAAACCCGGTCACGAACGCCGCCGCGACCCCGATCACGAACGCGGGAACGACGCCGAGGGTTGTGCGGGTGAGAATGACCATGGCGGCGAACGCACCCACCGTCGCGGCTGCACCCTGACCGAAGTTGATAATGTTGAGGACGCCGAAAATCAGGGAGATACCGACCGCGGCCAGAGCATATGTCCCGCCCACGGTCAGGCCGTTGACGAGAACCTGGGGAAGAAGATCCATGCGGGGTACCTCTCAGGCTGCTGGCGGGCCGCCTTCACGCTCCGGCACGCCGACGCCCTGCCACCCAATCCGCCCTCGTCGGCCTGAAAACGCGCATGGCGGATCGGCGAGCACGCCTTTCAACATGAGCAAATAGCCCGGTCCCGGCAATTATCTCAAGTCGCCGTTTTCCCGGATTGGTTCCTCTGGAAGTCCTTTTGTCTTCCTTGGCGAAGGTCGGCAGAACGCAAACGACGTTGAAATCATTCTCCCTGGCGCATGGCCGAAACCTGCCGCCACAGACCATCCGATCACGCGACAACCCGTTCGGCACGAGGCTGTCACCCATGTCTTAGGTACAATCTGTTACCCATGTCTCCGGGCCGGACAAAGCCAAGCGTTGGCGACCCCGGCAGGACTCGAACCTGCGACCAACAGCTTAGAAGGCTGCTGCTCTATCCAGCTGAGCTACGGGGTCACTGACCGGCAACCGCTTCTAGTGGGTCCACGGCTGCGGCCGGCCGAATCTGAAGTTGTCGGCGTAGGAAATCCTGGGCGGCACAGGCTCGTGCGGCTCGAGGAGCCGGTAGGGGATGCGGTTGCGCTCGGCGTAGGCCACCGCCTGCTCGCGCGTCTCGAACGTCAGCCGGATCTGGCGGCGGGTGTCGGTCGAGGAGGTATATCCCATGAGTGGATCGGCGGCTTGCCGTTCCTCGGGCTGGTATTCCAGGACCCACCTTTCGGTTGCCGCCATGCCGGACTGCATGGCGGTCCTGGCCGGCTTGTAGATACGCGCGAGCATCGCAATCTCCCTTGCCGCGATAACTTGACGCGACCTCGGGGCAGCAGGATTTGAACCTGCGACCCCCTGCTCCCAAAGCAGGTGCGCTACCAGACTGCGCTATGCCCCGGAAATCGGCGAACTCTTTCGGGAACGCCGCGACTGATTACACGTTCACTCCGTGACCATCAAGCACCGCCGCCGGGCCGATCAGTCACCGTTGCCAGCCAATCGGCCACGGCTATACTGCCGGCCCGTTTTCTCCTCAGGTTCCGCGTGCTCCGAATGCTGCCCATCCACGACGATTGCCGATGAAGCCTCCCGCAAAGCGGCCGCCCGCCGCCACGCGTCGCCCCCAGTGGCTGCCGTTCGCAGCCGGCCTGGTTGCCTTGCTGGCGGTCATCGCCGGTTTTGCCCTTTGGCCGAAATCCGGGGCGGTGGAGACGGCGGCGACACCAGACGAACCCGGGTTGGTGACCAAAGTGGAGTCCCTCTACAACGACATCTATCTCTACAGGCAGGCGGACGGCGACTACATGTTGTCGTTTGGTGCCAAGCGGCTCCGCTATGTTGAGTTGATCGTCAATCCAAACGACGAACTGGAGCTGCCGGTCTACTACACCCAGTCGATGACCGCGGGCCTGGCGTACGCTTCGGCGCTGGATTCGGCCGCCATCGTCGGCCTCGGCGGCGGTCGCACCGCCTGGTATGTCCACAAGTCGGTGCCGAAGCTCGCCTTCACCGCGGTCGAACTCGATCCGGACGTCGCCCGCATCGCCAACCGCTATTTCAAGGTTCGGCCCGAGAAAAACTTCGATGTCGAGATCAACGACGGTCGCGTCTACCTGTCGCGCACCAACGCCAAGTACGACATCATCATGATCGACGCCTACCGCGGCCCGTTCGTGCCATTCCACCTGCTGACGAAGCAGTTCTACCAGGTGGTCGCCGACCACCTGCAACCCGGCGGCGTCGCGGTCCAGAACGTCGAGCCGACGACGATGCTCTTCGACAGCGCGGTCGCCACAATCAAAGCCGCGTTCGAGCACGTCGTCTTTTTCCGCGGCGAGGGCAACATCGTCATCCTCGCTTACAACGGCCCTGAAAAGGACGAAGCCTCCATCCAGAAGCTCGCTGCCGAACGGCAGGCGCAGTACAAGTTTCGCTACGACCTGAGCGAAATCCTCACCCGGCGCTTCACACCGGATTGGAACCAGGCGACGGAACCGTTGACCGACGACTTCGCCCCGGTTGAATACCTGAAGGCTATCGCCCGGCATAACGAGAAGCAGAGCGGATGACGGCTGCAGTCGAGCGAATGCCGTGGCTGCATCGGCGCCTCGCCGTCGGCCTCGGGGCAGCAAGCCTGATCGTAACCGATGTTGCGACGCTCGGCTTCATCACCCTTGGCTTCGAGATGGTGGCGAGCCGCATTCTGACGCCGCTTTTCGGCAGCGGCATCTACACCTGGGCAACCATCATCTCGATCGTGATCGCAGGCCTGATGGCCGGATATTTCGCCGGCGGTTTCATCGCCGACCGCTTCCCCACGTTCACGTTCGGCGCGACGATCAAGCTCGTCGGCGCCGCGTATCTGTTCTTCATATTCGCAATGACCGCGGGCGGGCTGGAAAACCTGATCGACTCGATTAGCGGCGAGCTCACCGCCCTGTTCGTAAGCGGCGTCATCGTCTGCTTTCCACCGCTCCTGGTGCTGGGCATGTATTCGCCGCTATCGGTTCGCCTGCTCCTGCGCGAACCGGCCGACGCCGGGAAAATATCCGGCGGGCTGTTTGCCATTTCGTCCCTGGGCAACATCGTCGGCGTCATCGTGACGACGTTCGTTCTCATCCCGTCGATCGGGACGAGGGCGATAACACTGGGTTTTGCCGTCTTCCTGGTGGTGTCCGGATCGGCTTCGGTGATCGCACGCACAGCCGGCGGCCAGGACTAGCCCCGGCCGCAACCCTATGAATCGGGCCCCTTTCAGCGGTCAGTGAGGCAGTGGAAAGCCGCCTGAGTCAGGCCGGATTTCCGCCGCCATCAGACCTTTCGAACCCGTACCGTAGCGAACCAGCACCACCTGACCGGGGCGCAACTCGCTAAGGCCACAGTGCCGCAAGGTTTCCATGTGGACAAAGATGTCCTCGGTCCCCTCACCGCGGGTGAGAAAGCCATAGCCGCGCACGCGATTGAACCACTTCACCACGGCGCGTTCCAGGCCGCTGGTCGGCGTGACCGTGACATGCGTTCGCGACGGCATCATCTGCGACGGACGTATCGCCGTCGATTCATCCATGCCGATGATTCGAAACGCTTGCAGGCCTTTCGACCGATCAATGACCTCGCAGACGACGCGAGCACCTTCGTAGGCGGTTTGCAGCCCGCTGCGACGCAAACACGTCACGTGCAGCAGAACATCTGCCAGCCCGTCGTCTGGAACGATGAAACCGTAGCCCTTGGCCGCGTCAAACCACTTGATGACTCCGGTGATCTCTATGAGATCTACCGGTGCCTCCTCGTTGACGTCTTCACCAAGTGCCAGCTCCGGAGAGACCTTGGCCCCCATGGAAGTCACGCCCCGCATACCGCATCGATTCAGCTAGCCTCGCCGAATCCCAAAGTCAGCATAGCATTCAGTGAGAGCGAGGCCAGCGCTAATTCGACGTCCTGTGGCAGCAAAGCCCGCGCTGTGTGCGAGAGGTCACACTGTCGAATTTGTGTTTCAGCCACCGAGGCTTATCCTGCCTCGGACACCGACATGTTGGGGAATGAGAACGATGAAGTATCTGCACACGATGGTCCGCATCAGCGACATCGACGAATCACTGCGCTTCTATCGCGACCTGCTCGGCCTCAAAGAGATTCGCCGCACCGAGAACGAGAAGGGCCGCTACACGCTGATCTTTCTCGCACCACCCGGACAGGAGGATGCGGCCGTCGAACTCACTTACAACTGGGACCCGGAGGTCTATGGCGGCGGGCGCAACTTCGGCCACCTCGCCTATCAGGTCGACGACATCTACGGCTTCTGCGACCGCATGATGAAGGCGGGCGTGACGATCAACCGACCGCCGCGCGACGGCCGCATGGCCTTCGTTCGCTCGCCCGATAACATCTCGATCGAAATCCTGCAGAAAGGGGCGGCACTGCCGCCGCAGGAGCCGTGGACCTCGATGCCGAATACCGGCGTATGGTAGGAATCCCGCCGGTTTTCACTCTTGTGGCGGAACGCCGATCGCCCCTATAACCCAAGGCGGACCGCGCCCTTCGTCTAGAGGCCCAGGACGCCGCCCTTTCACGGCGGAAACACGGGTTCGATTCCCGTAGGGCGCACCAGCCCGGCCAAATACTGCGGACAGGATCATGGCCAAGCCGGTTTGTGCTGTCGTCGGCGTCGGGCCCGGCAACGGAGCATCCCTCGCCCGCCGCTTCGCCGCTGACTACCGTGTCGCGCTGATTGCCCGCAGCGCCGGACTGGCCGGTACGCTTGCCTCCGAACTCGGCGACGCCAAGGCCTATGCCGCCGATGTTGGTGACGGCGCCGCCTTCGCGGACACGTTGCGGCAGATCGCCAGCGATCTCGGCGACATAAACACGCTGGTCTACAACGCCGGCTCGGGAAGCTGGGGCAGCGTTGAAGAAATCACGCCCGAGCAGTTCGAGGCCTCGTGGCGGATCAACGCCGCCGGCCTGCTGACGGCCGCGCAGTGTGTGATCCCGGCGATGAAGGCCGAGGGTAGCGGCAGCATCATCGTCATCGGCGCAACCGCCTCACGGCGCGGGGCCGCCCGGACCGCTGCTTTCGCTCCCGCCAAGGCCGCCCAACGCAGCCTCTGCGAGGCGATGGCCAAGCATCTCGGCCCTTCCGGCATCCACGTCGCCCTTATTGTCATCGACGGCGTCGTCGACATCCCGCGTAGCCGGGAACGGATGCCCGACAAGCCGGACGACTTCTTCGTCAAACCCGACGACGTAGCCGACACTGCCTACTGGCTGGCGCATCAGCCGCGCTCGGCCTGGTCGTTCGAGGTCGAGGCGCGACCGGCTGGGGAGAAGTGGTGATCAGGACGGGTCGGCGGCGTCGACGATGCGCAGGTTTGCGCGACGGCTGCCCTGCCATTGGTCAACCGAAAGCGTGCCGGCGACATGAAGCGCGCGGCCGCGCCGGGCGAGCAGCGCCTCACCGAGGGTCGAGCCGGCACCGCGAAAATTGATCGCCCTGATGGTCGCGCCGTCGGCGCCAGCGAGCGTGAGGCGGATGTGGCCATTGCCGACCGTGTCGGCGAAGGCGATCTGATGTCCGGGAAAGGCAAATACCGGCTCAGGGTGGCCGGCGCCGAACGGTCCCGCCTTTTCGAGCATGTCGATCAGTTCGACCGAAGCGCCGCGAGCACTCAGCGCAGCATCGATCGACAGGCGAGCACCCTCGCCCGCCGCGCGCACACCGGCACCCAGCAAATCCTCCAGAAATGCCCTGAGATCGCCGAGCCGCGGTCGCTCGATGGTGAGACCCGCCGCCATCGCGTGGCCGCCGCCCTTGACGAGAATCCCGCGCTCCACCGCGGTCCTGATCGCATGGCCGAGATCGACGCCCACGATGGAACGGCCCGAGCCGGCGCCGAGCCCGTTCGGCTGGAAAGCAATGGCGATTGCCGGCCGGCGGAAGCGCTCCTTGAGCCGCGCAGCCACCAGCCCGACCACGCCCGGATGGGATCGCTCGCTTGCCGTGACGACAACCGCCGGCCCCTCGCCCGACCCGACTTCCGCGTCGGCCTCGGCGCCCGCCTCCTCAAGGATGGCGGTCTCCATCGCCTGGCGCTCCTGGTTGAGCCGGTCGAGTTCGGCGGCAATACGCGAACACTCATCCGCGTCGTCGCTGGCGAGCAGGCGGGCACCGAGCGCCGCCTCGCCGATGCGGCCGCCGGCGTTGATGCGTGGTCCGAGGAGATAGCCGAGATGGTAAGGCGCCGGCGGGCCACCGAGACGGGAAACGTCGGCGAGCGCGGCGATGCCACGATTGCCCCGGCGTGCCAGCGTCACCAGCCCCTTGGCGACGAACGCGCGGTTGAGGCCGATGAGGGGCACGACATCACACACAGTGCCAAGGGCTACGAGATCCAGCCAGGCCAGAAGGTCGGGCTCGGACCGGGCTGTACCATACCAGCCGCGGGCACGCAGAAGCCGGTTCACCGCGACGACGGTCAGGAAGGTGGCACCGACCGCCGCCAGATGACCAAGGCCGGAAAGGTCGTCCTGCCGGTTGGGATTGACGATCGCGGCAGCCGGCGGCAGGGCGGTCCCGACCTCGTGGTGGTCGATCACCACCACGTCGAGGCCGATTTCCCTCGCTGTCGCCAACGCGTCGAAGCTGGTCGAGCCGCAGTCGACGGCGATCACCAGCTTGGCCCCTGCGGTGGCAAGCGCCCGCATCGCCTCGACGTTCGGCCCATAACCCTCGAACAGGCGATCGGGGATGTACACGGTTGCCTCGCGCCCCTGGTGCCGCAGGAAGCGGGCGAGCAGGGCTGCCGACGTTGCCCCATCCACGTCGTAATCGCCGAAGATAGCGATCGGCTCGTCCCCAGCGATCGCATCGGCGATGCGCGTCGCCGCCGCGTCCATGTCGGTCAGGCGCGAGGGATCGGGCAACAGCGTCTTCAGCGTCGGGTCGAGAAACGCTGCCACCCCGTCCGGCACGACACCGCGGCCGGCGAGGACGCGCGCCACGATATCGGGCACTTCATAGCGTTGGGCGATGGCGAGGGCCGCGGCGGCGCCGGAGGTGTCGAGGCGTTCGACCCAGCGGCGGCCGGTCAGGGACGTTTCCACGTTGAGGAAGGTACGTCGGGCGGCGGGACTGTCCGGCGCCCATTGCAGTGCCGCCCCGCCCGCCATCACAGCGCGTCGTCGAACTTGTCCAGGTCCTGGTGCTCGGCTTTGATCCAACGCACCGTGGCGGACGACGAGCGCATGACAACGGTATGGGTGGTGATCGAGCGCGAGCCGAAACGGACCCCGGACAGGATGTCCCCGTCGGTCACGCCGGTGGCCGAGAACAGCACGTCGCCGCTCGCCATGTCTTCTATTTCGTACTTGCGGTCGACATCGTCGACGCCCATGCGGCGGGCGCGGTCGCGCTGCTCGTCAGAACTGATCACCAGCCGCCCCTGCATCTGACCGCCGATGCACCTGAGCGCCGCCGCCGCAAGCACCCCCTCCGGCGCACCGCCGATACCGAGGTAGATGTCGATGCCAGTCAGTTCCGGCTCGGCCACGTGGATGATGCCGGCAACGTCCCCGTCGCTGATGAGGCGGATGGCGGCGCCCGTCTCGCGCAGTTCCTCGACCATCCGGGCATGGCGCGGCCGGTCGAGCACGCAGGCGGTGATGTCTCTCGTCGGCACGCCCTTGGCGGCGGCGAGCGCAGCGATGTTCTCCGCGACCGGGAGGTCGAGATCAACCACACCAGGCGCGTATCCCGAGCCGATGGCGATCTTGTTCATGTAGACATCGGGTGCGTTGAGGAGGGTCCCGTCCTCGGCGATGGCGATGACGGCGATGGCGTTGGCGAGATTCTTGGCGGCCAGGGTCGTGCCCTCGAGCGGATCAAGGGCGATGTCCACCCTGGGTCCACGCCGGTTGCCGACCTCCTCGCCGATGTACAGCATCGGCGCCTCGTCGCGTTCGCCCTCTCCGATCACCACAGTGCCATGGATCGGCAGTCGGTTGAGTTCGCGCCGCATGGCGTCGACCGCGGCCTGATCGGCAGCCATCTCGTCGCCCCGACCTCTGAGGCGCGCTGCCGCGACCGCGGCGCGCTCCGTCACCCTCACGAGTTCAAGCGACAGAACCCGGTCGAGGGCCGGCCCGCGTTTGGAGACCCGGATCTGCTGGTTCATCTTGGCCTCCGGCCGCCCGCGCGTGTCAGGCAAGCGGTTCTATCCGTATCATCTGCGGCGCACTGGCGACGTGGCCGTCGGCCTCAATCCCGTCCAGGGCTTGGCGGATTGCGGCTTCGGTTGTCTCGTAGGTGATCAGAATGACCGGCTGCGGGGCCTCGGGTACGGGATGCCCTGGCGCGGTAACCCTCCGCGCCCGGCGTCGCTGCACAATAGATTCCAGTGAAATGCCCGAATCCGCCATTCGTCGGGCGATGGCTGCGAACGCGCCCGGCCGGTCGTACACCGACAGGCGGACGTAGTAGCCGCCCTCGTGCGTGCGCATGGCCGCACGCCTGTAAGGTTCGAGGCTGGATGCCGGCCGGCCGAACGTACCCACACGGTCGCCGCGGGCGATGTCGGCAATGTCGCTCATCACCGAGGAGGCGGTGGCATCGCCGCCAGCGCCCGGTCCGGAAAGAACGAGCTGGCCGACAAAATCCGCCTCGACCGCGACCGCGTTTGTCACCCCGTCGATGCGCGCGATGGCGGAAGATTTCGGCACCATGGTCGGGTGGACCCGCTGCTCAATCCCGCTGTCCGCGCGGCTGGCGACGCCGAGCAACTTGATCCGGTAGCCGAGTTCATCGGCGGCCTCGATGTCGCCCGGCGTTATCGAGGAGATGCCTTCCACGTAGATCGAATCCACGTCGATTTCGACGCCGAAGGCGATAGCGGTCAGCAGGGCCAGCTTGTGGGCGGTGTCGTGACCGCTAATGTCGAAGGTCGGGTCTGCCTCGGCGTATCCGAGACGCTGCGCCGCCGCCAGGCACTCGGCAAACGGCAGGTTGTCCTGCTCCATGCGGGTGAGGATGTAGTTCGAGGTGCCGTTGAGAATGCCGTATACGCGGCTGATGGTGTTGCCTGCGAGCGCCTCGCGCAGCGTTTTGACGATCGGGATACCGCCCGCGGCGGCCGCCTCGAAATCCAGACTCACGCCCGCATCCTCGGCCGCCCGGGCGAGCGCCACGCCATCGGCAGCGAGCAACGCTTTGTTGGCCGTTACCACGTGCTTACCCGCGTCGATGGCGGCGCGGATGGACGCCTCGGCGACCCCATCCGCCCCGCCCATGAGTTCCACGAAAACATCGGTGCCCGGATCGCGCGCGAGCGCCACGGGGTCTTCGAACCAGGCGAAACGCGAGATATCGATACGGCGGTCCTTGCGCCGTTCGCGCGCCGATACCCCGGTGATCGAAATGGGCCGACCGCAGCGCACTGCAAGGTCGTTGCCGTGCCGCTCGAGCAGCCGCACCAGCGCCGAGCCGACGGTGCCGATCCCGGCTAGACCTATGCGCAGCGCCGCATCCATTCTGCCATACCTCTGCCGGCCTAACCGAGCCGGCTCCGCCCAGGGCAACTCCGGCTCAAACCGACGCGAAACCGCAGTCAATCAGCGCCGGGCGCCGGCTATGGGGACGACGTTGTGCAATGTTTTGTCAGCCGATTCAAGGAAACGGCGGATATTGCGCGCGGCCTGCCGGATCCGCTGCTCGTTCTCGACCAGGGCGATCCGCACGTAACCGTCGCCGTGCTCGCCAAAGCCGATGCCGGGGGCCACCGCCACGTCGGCCTTCTCGATCAGAAGCTTGGAGAACTCGAGCGAACCAAGCGATGCAAGCCTCTCCGGAATCGGCGCCCAGGCAAACATCGAGGCTTCCGGTGCCGGGATCGGCCAGCCGGCGCGGGTGAAGCTCTCTACCATGGCGTCGCGCCGGCGTTTGTAGGTGGCGCGCATCTGGTCGATGCAATCGGCCGGGCCATTCAGGGCGGCCGTCGCTGCCACCTGGATCGGCGTGAAGGCGCCGTAATCGAGATACGACTTGACCCGGCCAAGCGCCGCGATCAGCCGATCGTTACCGACGGCGAAACCGATACGCCAGCCGGCCATCGAGAACGTCTTCGACATGGAAGTGAACTCAACGGCAACGTCGATCGCACCCGGCACCTGCAGGATCGACGGCGGCGGATTGTTTTCGAAATAGACCTCCGCGTACGCGAGATCGGACAGCACGATGAGGTCATTGCGCCGCGCGAAGCTGACGAGGTCGCGGTAGAAATCGAGGCTGGCGACGTGGGCCGTCGGGTTGGACGGGTAACACACCACCACCGCCAGCGGCTTCGGGATCGAGTGGGCCACCGCCCGCTCGAGCGCGTGGAAATACTCTTCGTCCGGGGCGGCGGGCAACGAGCGGATCACACCGCCCGCCATCAGGAAACCGAAGGCATGGATCGGATAGCTCGGGTTGGGGCACAGCACCACGTCGCCGGGGGCGGTGATTGCGTGCGCGATATTGGCGAAGCCTTCCTTCGAGCCAATGGTGACGATCACCTGGCTGTTCGGATCAACCTTCACGCCAAACCGCCGGTCATAGTAGGCGGCCTGTGCCTTCCTCAGGCCGTTGATCCCGCGCGAGGCGGAATAGCCATGGGTGTCCTCGCGCTGCGCCGTCTCTGCAAGCTTGGCGACGATGTGCGCCGGCGTAGGCAGATCGGGATTGCCCATGCCGAGGTCAATGATATCGGCGCCGGCGGCGCGGGCGCCCGCCTTGAGGCGGTTGACCTGTTCGAACACATACGGCGGCAGCCGCCGCACGCGATAAAATTCCGGCGCAGACATGAGCGTCAGTCCCGACTCGGGCTCAATAACAGCCGGTTCCTAGCATTGTCCGGCCCCGAAATCACCGTTCAAACGCTGCTCAGGGTCGAGCGGCGTGCCGGCCTCGTCCGTGCATTTGGCGGGTGCCCCGGCGGCAGATGTGGCGTCCTGGCTTTTCGCGAGCGCTTCCAGCTCGGCGATCAGACGCGCCTTCTCCTGCGGAGACAAGTCTTTGCTCTTCGGCGCTGACGACGACGGGCCGCCTCCGGCGGCCGCGGCCGACTGCAATGGCTGCGGTTCCGACAACGCCATTGGTTCCTGTGCGGGTTGTGGATCTGCCGTGGCTGCAACCGACAAGCCCGGCGCCGGGCCCGGGTCCGCCTGGTCGCCTGCCGTGGCGCTGTTCAGCACGATCGGCTGGGACGCCGGCTGGGCGGCCGAGTGCGTACGGGCCAGCAATGGCCGGGAGAACTCACTCCGTCCCGCCATGCACCCGGCGGCCCCGAGGCCAATTGCGATAATGAACGCGCCGGCGCACAGACGTCGCAGGCGCGCGGCACGGACAATGACGTCGCCGTCGCGGGTTTCAAGCATTCTGGCCGTCAACGCATACAAATCCGGCGGCTGGAATTCGTTGGTTCACTCCTTAACTACCTGCGTATTATGTCCAAAAAGCGTGCAACGGCCCTATTTTCCCGCGCGTGACAGGACAGCATGGTAAAGGACGGCAAAACCGGACCCCTCCCGCCCGTCATCCCGCATCCTGACGAATTCGCCGCCAACATGGCGCGAACTTCGTCGAGGAGGCCGGCGAGGCCGTGTCAGCCTACCTCAAGCCGCGCGAGGAAGGGAAAGCATCGTTCGCCGACAGCCTCGCAGACGTAACCAAGACCCTGATCAAGGTCGGCGAGTACTGGATGAGCAAACCGGAGCGAACGATCGATGCGCAGCAGCGGTTGCTTTCCGCCTACCTCGATCTGTGGACAACCTCCCTCAAACGCATGATGGGCGAACCGGCGAAGGCGACAGCCACCCCGGCCCCCAACGACAGGCGCTTCGCCGATGCCGCCTGGAGCGAGAATCAGTACTTCGACATTCTCAAACAAGTCTACCTGATTGCCAGCCGCTGGGCAGAGCAGATGGTTGATGAGGCCAAGGATCTCGACCCGCAGACGCGCCGCAAGGCTGCGTTTTACGTGCGGCAGATTACAGCGGCGCTGTCGCCGTCGAACTTCGTGTTCACCAACCCCGAAGTGTTGCGCGCCACGCTCTCGTCGGATGCGGCCAATCTGGTGCGCGGCATGCGCATGCTGGCGGAGGACATCAGGGCCGGCGGTGGCGACCTCAAAATCCGCCAGTCGGATGCCAGCAAGTTCAAGCTCGGGGAGAACATCGCGACGACTCCCGGCAAGGTCGTCCACCAGAACGACGTCTGTCAGCTCATTCAATACGCGGCGACCACCAAGACAGTGCTGAAGCGCCCGCTGCTGATCGTGCCGCCGTGGATCAACAAGTTCTACATCCTCGACCTCAACCCCGAGAAGTCGTTTGTCCGCTGGGCGGTCGAGGAGGGCCACACCGTCTTCATGATCTCCTGGGTCAATCCCGACCAGCGCCAGGCCCGGAAAGGCTTCGAGCAATACATGCGCGAGGGCATCCTGGAGTCGCTGGATGTGATCAGCGCCGTCGCAGGCGCGGAAGAGATCAACACGGTTGGCTACTGCGTCGGTGGCACGCTGCTGTCGGTGGCGCTGGCCTATGCGGCCGCTACCGGCGATCACCGCATCAAGTCGGCGACCTTTTTCGCCACCCAGGTCGACTACACCCACGCCGGCGACCTCTCTGTCTTCATCGATGAGGAGAAAGTTGCCAACCTCGAAAAAACGATGAACGTGCGCGGCTACCTGGAAGGCAAGAAGATGGCCGCGACATTCAACATGCTGCGCCCCAACGACCTGATCTGGCCATATGTCATCGCCAACTATTTCAAGGGCGAGACGCCGGCGCCATTCGACCTTTTGTTCTGGAACTCGGACACCACTCGCCTGCCGGCGGCCAACCATTCGTTCTATCTGCGCAACTGCTATCTCGACAACAATCTCTCCAAGGGCCGGATGAAAATCGGCGGCGTGCCCATCGACCTCAAGGCGATCAAGGTGCCTGTCTTCAACCTCGCCACCAGCGAGGATCACATCGCCCCGGCACGGTCGGTGTTCTATGGCTCCTCGTTCTTCGGCGGCAGGGTGACGTTCGTGCTGTCCGGTTCCGGCCACATCGCCGGCGTCATCAATCCGCCCAGCCGCCAGAAGTACCAGTACTGGACCGGCCCGGCGCCGAAGGGCGACACCTTCGACACATGGCGAATCAAAGCCAGGGAGCACACCGGCTCGTGGTGGCCGTTTTGGCAAAACTGGATTGAGAAGCAGGACAACCAGCGGGTCGCCGCCCCCAAAATCGGCGGCGGCAAGATCAAGGCGATCGAAGACGCTCCCGGCAGCTACGTGCGGGTAACGGCCGACGCCGATTGAGCGCTACGCGCCGAGCTTCGCAAGCAGCGCTGCGTCCGGATAAGAATCGGCCGGCAACCCCAACTTCTGCTGCACGTCCTTGACGGCAGCGCGTGTCTTGAGACCGATCACCCCGTCGATCTTGCCGACGTCGTAGCCGCGTCGGGTGAGCAGCGTCTGCACCTGACGCACCTCGGCGGCACTCAACGGCTTTCCGCCCGAGCCCGGGCTTACTCTTGGCGCGCCCGCCAGGCGGGTGGCGAAATACGCGGCCGTCGTGGAATAGACCAGCGACGAATTCCACTGCAGGTACACGTCGAAATTCGGGTAGGCGAGGAAAGCCGGTCCGTTGCGCCCCATCGGCAGCAGCAGGGACGCGTCGGGACCGCCTGGCAGCGGCTTGCCGTTGGCGAGCGTGACGCCCCATGACAGCCCATTGGCTGATCGGCAGTTTGACCGCCATGTCGGCCTGCTCCCATGGCAGCGACTTCGGCACCCTCACCTCGGTCAGCCACGGTTGGCCGGCGCGCCATCCGAGGGATTGGAGATACTTGGCGGCCGACGCCAACGCATCGGCGGTGCTGGTCAGCATGTTGACGCGGCCGTCCCCATCGAAGTCGACCCCGTAGTCGACATACCGGCTCGGCAGAAATTGGACCTGACCCAGCTCGCCCGCCCACGGGCCGCGCATTTGGGCCGCGGTGAGGTCGCCGCGGTTGATTATGACGAGAGCGGCAAGCAGTTCTTTGCGGAACTCGTCGGGCCGCCGGCAATCGTAGGCGAGCGTCGCCAGTGATGTCAGCGTCGGGCCGTCGCCGATGTTTGCACCGAAGTCGGTCTCAAGCCCCCAGAACGCTGTCAGCACCGGACCGGGCACACCGTATTGGCGCTCGATGCGCGCAAACGTTTCCTTGTATTTGGCGAGGTTCGCCGCTCCTTGCTGGAGCCGGTAGCCGGCGACCATCCGGTTGGAGAAAGTCAGGAAATCCTGGGTGAACACCCCCTGGGCGCGATCCTTGCTGACGATCGCCGGATCGAACCGGACGTTGTCCAAAGCCGAATGAATGGTCTGCTGCGATACGCCGGATGCGGCTGCCTCGGCCTCGAAGGCCGTCAACCACGCGCCGAAGCTTTTCTCCGGATGGCACGACTGCGCCAGCGCCGGCTCCACGGTCAGCGCGGCCAGCGAAATGGTCAGTGCAGCGATTATCGGCTTCACGCGCCCGGTTCCCGATCTGAGAGGCCAAGACATAGGCCGACCGCCCTAAACCTCAATGCGGGCGAAGAAATGGCTGCCAAGCCCGAGCAGGGCCGCGGCCACCGCCACAAGTATAGTGCCATCGGTGAGCAGGCTGAAATGCGAGGCTCCGATCATGAGCAGAGCGCATCGCATCGATGCCGTAGGACAGCGGATCGAAGCGCACCACCCAGGCCATGGCGGTCGGCAGGCCCTCCAGCGGAAACAAAGCTCCGGACAGGAAGAACATCGGCATGATGATGAAGTTCATGATGAGCTGGAAGCCCTGCATGTCGCGCAGCCGCGCCCCGATCGCGGTGCCGAAGGCGGTGAAGATGATCGCGATCAGCGCCATCACCAGCGCTGCCGGCACCAGCAGGACCCAGGACGCCGGCCGGAAGCCGACGATCAGCGTCATGATAAGCACCAGGGTGCCCTGGATCAGCGCGACCGTAGCGCCGCCGAGCGTGCGACCGAGCATCAGCGCGGTGCGCGACACCGGCGCGACCATCGTCTCCTTGAGGAAGCCGAACTGGCGGTCCCACATGACGTCGATACCGGAGAACACCGACGAAAAGACGATGCCCATGGCGATGATGCCAGGCGCCAGGAACTGGATGTAGTCGCCGGCCCCGGCCTGCTGGAAAACGGCGCGGAAGCCGAAGCCGAAGGTGACGAGGAACAGCAGCGGCTGGGCGAGCGAGGCGACCAGCCGCGCCCGCGAGCGCAGGTAGCGCTTCATCTGCCGCAGCCACATGATGTAGATGGCGCGACCCATCGTGCTCAGCTCGCCCTGCGCTGGCGGGCGCGCCGACCATGCGCATACGGTCGGTCGAGCTGCCCTCTTCCTCGCGGATGGCCTTGCCCGTCAGCGCCAGGAAGGCGTCCTCGAGCGAGGCCGCACCCGTCTCGTCACGCAGCGATTTGGCAGTGCCCGATGCGATGATCTTGCCGTGGTCGATGATGGCGATCCGCTGCGCGACGCGCTCGGCCTCCTCCATGTAGTGCGTAGTGAAGAACACCGTCGTCTTGTCTGTCTGGTTGAGCGACTGGAGGTAGCTCCACATGTGGTTGCGGGTCTGCGGGTCGAGGCCGAGGGTCGGCTCGTCGAGAAAGACGATCTGCGGCGTGTGCGAGAAGGCCGCGGGCGATCTCGAGCCGGCGGCGCATGCCGCCGGAGAATTCCTTCACCAGATCGTCGCGCCGATCGAACAGCTCGACGAACTTCAAGCAGCTTGTCGATGCGCTCGCGCCGTTCCTCCTTCGGCACGCCGTAGAGGACGCCGTGGAATTCCATGTTCTCCCAGGCCGTCAGTTCCTCGTCGACCGCCGGGTCCTGGAAGACGATGCCGAACGACTTGCGCACGCGTCGGGCTCGGTGACCGGGTCGTGCCCGTTGACGCGGATCGAGCCCGACGTCGGCTTGGTGAGCGTCGTCAGCATCTTGATGGTGGTCGACTTGCCGGCGCCGTTCGGACCGAGGAACGCGAAAATCTCGCCTGCCGCCACCTCGAAGCTGATGTCGTCGACGGCGACGAGGTCACCGTATTTCTTGGTGAGGTGGCTCACTTCGATGGCGTTCATGGCGGGAACGCGATCCGCAACCGTCGTGGCGGCCGGCAGAGTGAAGCGTGGGAGTCGGGTACATGTGTGGAGTTCGGACGATTCCGCAAGAGGCCTGCCGCCGGCGCGACACGGTGGGTCGCTATCCGGTCATCCGTCGGCTGCCGACAGGCCCGCCGGCACGAAGGGGCCGGCGGCCGCGGTGCACTCCGACCGCCGGCGTCAGACGGTTGACAAGCGCCAGAAGATCGGTTTGGCGGCGCGACCCGGTCTTGGCCAGCAAGCGGGCGATGTGCGTCTTGACCGTCGTCCGCGCGATGTTGAGCGAAGCGGCCGCCTCCGGCATCCCTCACCCAACACCAGCCGCTCGAGAAGCCGCGCCTCGGCCGGCGTCAGCCCGTAGGCTTCGGCGACCCCGTCGAGGACGCCGATTTGACACATCCGCGCCATCGCGACGAAAACCGCGGCCACGGCCCTCGGCGAGATTTCCCTGCGCACGGTGCCCCGCGCCAGCGGCAGCACATGGGCCGTCGCGACCGCCCCGTTATCACCGGCGAGCGCCATGCCGATGCCGGCCGCAGCCAATTCGGTATCGCTGGCACGCCGCACTCGCGACGACGCGGTCGAGGCGCGCCAGGTCGCGTTACTCACCGGCCCGCAAGCGACCGCGCACGGACGGCAACGGGCCTCCCGACTGGAACATGCGCCGAGCGGCGAGATTGGCGTGAACAATACGGCTGTCCTCCTCCACCAGCACGATGCCGACGGCGATGGCGTCGAGCGTCCGGTACAGCGCCTCGCAATTGAAGTCGCGAGATCGATCGGTCCGCGATGGTGACGGCGCGCCTCAAGTGCGGTGCGAACAGCGGCTGAGCCGGACTTCCCGCTCGCCGATCAGCCCCTGGCGCTCGTGGCGACAAAGGGCACAAGACGCCACGCGGTCCCGACGCCGGATGAGGATGGTGTCGATGACGTCGACGATCCCCTGCGGCGCCGCCCATTGGCGGTAGTAGCCATTGGCGGTCCAGGCATCCTTCTCGACATCCTTGTGACAGACGAACGGCTCGTCCAGCGGCCGCGTGTAGAAGTCGGCAACGGCGGCATGTAACGCCGCGAGGTCTGCCTCGTGCTCCGCCAGTCGCTCCGCCCAGACCGGCGGAATGCCAACCATTCTGTCCAGGCGATGGGCGCCGGTGAGCGGGTCTGCGACGTAGAGAACGGCATTGGCGCAATCCAGAAGATCGCGCAATGTCACCAGCGTGGCGTCCCATCCCGACGGCTCCACGACACAATCGTAGATTTCGCCAATCAGGTCAGAGACGCGCTGTGATTCATCGCCCGGCACAATCGAGGTCATGTTGATCCGTCGCGCTGTGCCCCTATCCAATCTAACGGCCCGGACTTCACGAGTCATCCTTTAGGATGATGACCGACTCCGTTCACCCGACATATCGTTTCCATGTGGACAACAGGGAGTAGAAACAAATGCGACACGCCATTGCCGTCACCGCGGCCCTTGTCGGCGCCACCTTGATGGGGCTCGTCTGGTTTGGCTCCTCGCAAGCGCAGGTGTTCCAGGCTGTGACGAAAGTTTGCACGACGGGGTTCACCGCAAGCGGCAACAACAACAGCTATTCCTGCACAAGCGGCGTCTTCAAATGCCGCGCCGGCTTGCACGTGCTCCTCACCAGCATCCAGGGCGGTAACAAGGCTTACTATGTGTGCGGTACCCCGGCGGGGTAGTGTGCCCAATTCCAGCAGATTTTGCATGGTCGGCCGGCCGGCTTCATGGCGGCGTGGGTGATACAGATTGCGGTTGGTCGACCATCCGCCTGAACGCCGGGGCCTCCAGCACCAGGACCGGGCGTCCGACCACCGACGTCGGCGACAAATGGTCCCGGCCCCTCCAAATCGGCGCTGCGATCCCTACATACGCGATCAAGAAACGTCCGCAAACTTACGCCAAGCAGCGGACGGTGGCAGTCTGCACAAAGGAGGTTGCCATGGAAAAGACGCAACGTAATGGCCATTGACGGGATCAACCTCGTCCTCGCCATTCTCCTGATCGCCAGCCCCTGGGTCTTCGCCTTTCCCGCTGGAACCGTCACCTACAACGCCGTCATTGCCGGCCTCATCATCGGGGTCGTCGCGATTGCGGCCTTGTCGGCGTTCGCCCAGTGGGAAGAATGGGTGAACCTGGTTCTGGGCCTCTGGGTCATCGCTTCGCCCTTCGTGCTCCACTTCACGTCGGACGTGACGGCGATGTGGACCCACGTGATCATCGGGCTCGCGGTCGCGGTGCTCGCGGCGATCGAGCTATGGACGGTCGCCCGGCCACCGGCCGAGATGGTGTCCAGGTAAACCCGCTCACGCGCATGCTGGCCTCCACGCCAATCGCGGCGTGGAGGTCAGGCGTTTTTCACCTGCTCAAGTTGCCGCCAGCGCCTCGTCAAGGTCGGCGATGATGTCGGCAACGTCCTCGATACCGACCGACAGTCGGACCACGTCCGGCCCGGCACCGGCAACCTTGCGCTGCTCCTCGGTGAGTTGGCTATGGGTCGTCGACCATGGGTGAATGATCAGGCTCTTGGTGTCGCCGATATTGGCGAGGTGCGAGAAAAGCTTGACCGTCGACACCACCTTCTCGCCCGCCGCGGCTCCGCCCTCGACCCCGAAAGTCATTACGGCGCCCGCCCCCTTCGGGCAGTATTTCTGCGCCAGGTTGTGGTAGCGGTCGCCGGGAAGGCCGGCGTAGCTCACCCAGGTCACCCTGTCATGCGCCGCCAGATGCTGGGCTACCGCGAGCGCGTTGTCGGAATGCTTCTGCATCCTCAGCGGCAGCGTCTCAGCACCGGTCAGGAACAGGAACGCATTGAACGGCGAGATCGCCGGCCCGAGGTCGCGCAACCCGAGCACACGGCAGGCGATCGCGAAAGCGAAATTTCCGAACGCCTCGCCGAGGACCATATTGTTGTATTCGGGCCGCGGCGCCGAAAGAGCCGGATAGCGCTTCGAAGCCAGCCAGTTGAATTTGCCGCCGTCGACGATGATGCCGCCGATCGAATTACCGTGACCACCGATGAATTTGGTCATCGAGTGAACGACGAGGTCAGCACCAAAGTCAAACGGACGGCAGAGGTAGGGCGTCGCCAGCGTATTGTCGACGATGAGCGGGACGCCGGCGCGCTTCGCGATCGCCGCGATCCCCGCGATGTCGGTGACGACGCCGCCCGGGTTGGCGATCAACTCGATGAAGATGGCCTTTGTCTTGGGGCTCACCGCCTTCTCGAAGCTCGACAGGTCGTCGATGTCAGCCCATTTGACCTGCCAGCCAAAGCTCTTGAACGAGTGGTTGAACTGGTTGATCGAACCGCCATAGAGCTGGCGCGCGGCAATGAATTCGTCACCCGGCATCATCAAGGCATGAAAAGTGACGACCTGCGCGGCGTGGCCTGACGCGACCGCCAGCGCTGCCGAACCGCCTTCGAGCGCCGCGATGCGCTCCTCCAGCACCGCCTGGGTCGGATTCATGATCCGGGTATAGATGTTGCCGAACGCCCGCAGGCCGAAGAGCGAGGCCGCATGCTCCGCGTTGTCGAACACGTATGAGGAGGTCTGGTAGATCGGCGTGGCGCGCGCGCCGGTGGTCGGGTCAGCTTTGGCACCGGCGTGGACCGCCAGCGTTGCAAATCCAGGAACGCGGTCTTCACTCATCGGGTGTCCCCTCCCTGTGGGCTGATGTTCTTGGCATGAAGGGCAAAAATAGCCGGCGGACGCGGCCCGCGCTACTGCACCGGCGACCGAAAAGCGGCCGGGGCGCCAATCGGCATCCTGCCGCGCGGCGGAAATAGCGAAAGCGTTTCTATCCGGCTGCCCCGACTTCGGTTGTCCCGCCGTCGGCGAGGCAACGACAATGCAGCGTTACCGCGAACTTCGCTCCGCGATCAGCCTGCGGTGCTCGATCCTCATGCAGCGGTCCATGACCACCGTGACGCCCGCCGCTTCTGCCCTGGCCGCCGCTGCCTCATCGATCAGGCCAAGCTGCATCCAGATGACCTTGGGCTTCGGCTCGAGCGCCAGGGCGGCATGGACGACTGCGCCCAGCGCCTCGCGCCGGCGAAAGATGTCAACGATGTCGATTGCTTCCGGCACGTCGGCGAGGCGCGCAAAGACCGGCTGGCCGAGAATCTCGCGGCCCGCGAGTCCGGGGTTGATCGGGATGACGTGGTAGCCAGCCCGGAGAAGGTAGCGCATCACCCCGTGCGACGGTCGCTCCGGCTTCGGCGACGCGCCGACGAGCGCGATGGCGCGGGCGTCGGCAAGGATCGCGGCCAGCGTTTCATCGGTCGGGGCGTCGGCACGTGCCATTGCGTCGCGGCTTTCCAAGCGAATCATCGGTTGTTGCAGACGCGCAACAAGTCAACCCGAATCAAATCCCCCGACAGAATCGAACTCGCCAACCCCGATGCCTGGCCGTACCATACCGGGCAATAAACGCCCAAAAGGGGCAGTGTGGAGGCGTGCTATGTATATGAAACGTCTGATCGCGCCTGCGATCGCCATGACGGCGGTGGCGCTTTGGGTGCAAAATGCATCCGCGGCTGACATCACCCCCGAGCCCAGCTACGTCGCGCCACCGGCAGCGCCGTTGCCGGAAGTGTGGAGCTGGACCGGATTCCATGTCGGACTTGATGTTGGCGGTCAATTCGACTCGGTCGAGTCCGATGCGTTGGCTCATAACGTGAATTCTTATTGGGAGAACTTCTTCGATAACTACCAGGACATCGAAGCTTCGGCCAAGCTGGGGGCCGCGAACTGGTTCATCAGCGCGGACGTGGGCGCGGATTACCAGGTACCCAACAGCCGGTTCGTATTCGGCGTTTTCGCCAACTACGACTTCGCCCCATCGGACAGCTCCGCCACTCACAACGCTGACGACTTCGCCAATTGCGCGGGGAGCTACAACGACTGCAATCTTCCGGGCAGCTACTACTCGCCAATCGGTGCCACGACGACATACGAGAAGTACGTGGACAACACGGTCACGTATGGCGACGCGTGGGGTATCGGGCTGCGCGGTGGCGTTCTGGTCAACCCCAAGGCCCTGTTCTATGTCCTGGGTGGCTTTGGCCAGAAGCAGATCACCGCCCAGAGCAACTACTATTATGACTACTACAACGGAGAGACGTTCGACGGCTACCTGAATGGCGGCGGCTGGCGGCCGGGTTGGTTCGTCGGTGCCGGAATCGAAGCCGCTGTCGGCAAACATACGACATTGGCCCTCGAGTATCGGTTCGCAAAGTACAAGGGCTTCTCGGCGTCCTGCGATATCGACACCGGTCCCTCATGCGTTGGAAGCGATCCAAGCGATTTCGAATTCAATCACGCCGAGTTCACGGTCGGCAACACCAATAGCCACACGATCCGTGCCCGGCTGTCCTACTGGCTGAACTGATCGGGATCTTCCGGCCTGAGCCGCCGGAGCGATCGTAAGAAACAAGAAGGCCCCGCCGCAGCGGGGCCTTTTTTCTGCGATGCCCAGGCACCGTTCATCGGGCCGGCGGCCGCGCAAATTCCCTGCGCCCGTTCTCCTGCATTCTCGTGGTATTTTGATACCTCACGTTAGGTTCATGGAATCTTTGACAAAAGACGCTTGACCGCGACAACGCGCCCGATTAGAACCGCGCCAACCAGCGGGGCCATGCGGCGCCGTATGCTACTTTTCTCCAACCTCCGGTATCGAGAATGACCACGTTCAACCTCAAACCGGCGGACGTCGACAAGAAATGGGTCGTCATCGACGGTGACGGCCTAGTCGTCGGCCGCCTCGCCGCCATCGTCGCCAGGCACCTTCGCGGAAAGCACCTGCCGACCTACACGCCGCACGTCGACTGCGGCGACAACATCATCGTCATCAACGCCGACAAGGTCGTTTTCACCGGCCGTAAGCGCGAGGACAAGGTCTACTACTGGCACACTGGTCATATCGGCGGCATCAAGGAGCGCACCGCCCGGCAGATCCTCGAGGGCAAGTTTCCTGAGCGGGTCGTCGAGAAGGCAGTTGCGCGGATGATGCCCGAGGGGCCGCTCGCCCGCAGGCAACTCAAGAACCTGCGTGTGTATGCCGGTCCCGACCATCCCCATACCGCGCAGCAACCGGAAATGCTGGACATCGCCGGTGCCAGCCGCAAGAACAAGAGGACCGCCTGACATGGCCGACTTGCAGTCTCTCCAGGACCTCGCGCCGCCGGAAACGCCGGCCGCCCCGGTTCACATTCAGAAGCTCGACGCCAACGGCCGGGCCCGCGCCACCGGCAAGCGCAAGAACGCGGTCGCCCGCGTCTGGCTGGTGCGCGGCGCTGGTCGCATCGTCGTGAACGGGAAGGACTTCACCGACTATTTCGCGCGGCCGGTGCTGCAAATGGTCGTCCAGCAGCCGGTCGTCGCCGCCAATCGTACGGGCCAATATGACGTGAAGGCCACCGTCTCCGGCGGCGGGCTATCCGGCCAGGCCGGTGCGCTCCGCCACGGCATCTCGCGGGCACTCACTTACTATGAGCCCGAGTTGCGCGCGGTCCTGAAGAAGGGCGGCTTTCTCACCCGCGATCCGCGCGTGGTCGAGCGCAAGAAATACGGCCGCCGCAAGGCCCGCCGCTCGTTCCAGTTCTCCAAGCGCTGACCCGCGCACCCTCGCTGTTTTGACGGGCGGGCCGGTCAGTGCCCGCCCGTTTTCGTTGGCACACGCGTGACGTACGATACCACCATGAGCGAATCTGACGAGCGGCCACCGACCGACAACGCCTTCCTCGGCCCCCTCAAAGGCGGCGCTGTCGAGCCGACCTACGGCGGCGTCTTGTCGTTCATGCGCCGGCGCTACACGCGCGACCTCGCAGGCGTCGACGTCGCGGTGCTTGGAATCCCGTTCGATGCTGCCACCACCAACCGGCCCGGCGCCCGCTTCGGCCCGCAGGCGATCCGGCGCGCCTCGGCGATCCTCGACGGCGATCCGCAATACCCGTTCGGCTTCGATCCGTTCGAGACGCTCACCGTGGTCGATTACGGCGACTGCGCGTTTGACTTCGGCAGGCCGATGGAGGTGGCCGGCGCGATCGAGCGCCAGGCAACGGCGATCATTGGGCGCGACGCGCAGCTTCTGTCGCTCGGCGGCGATCACTTCGTCACCTATCCGCTGCTCAAAGCCCACGCCGCGCGCTACGGCAAGCTCGCCCTCGTCCAGTTCGACGCCCACCAGGACACCTGGCCCGACGACGGCGAGCGCATCAGCCACGGTACCTTCGTTGCCCGTGCGGTCGCCGAGGGCCTGATCGACCCGGCCTGCTCGATCCAGATCGGCATCCGCACGCAGGCGCCCGAAGACAACGGCATCGCCATCGTCACCGCCGGCGAGATGGACACCCTTGGCGCCGGCGGGGTGGCCGCGCGCATCAAGGAACAGGTGGGCAGCGCCAACGCGTACCTCACCTTCGACATCGACTGCCTCGACCCGGCATTTGCCCCAGGCACGGGAACGCCGGTGGCCGGGGGCCTGACCAGCCGGGAAGTCGTCGCAATCCTCAGGGCACTCGACAGCATCGATTTTGTCGGCGGCGACGTGGTCGAAGTGTCGCCGGCCTACGACCACGCCGACGTGACCGCCATCGCCGGCGCGACGATGGCGATGATGTATCTCGGCCTGCTCGCCCAACGGCGAGCCGGCGGCTAGCGGAAGAGAACGCCATGACTGCGACGGTCTTTATCGATGGCGAGGCCGGCACGACCGGTCTCCAGATCAGGCAGCGGCTGGAGGGTCGCGACGACCTGAACCTCGTCTCCATCGACCCGAAGAAACGCAAGGACGTGGCGGCGCGCGCCGAGCTTCTCAACGAGGCCGACGCGGTGATCTTGTGCCTGCCCGACGCCGCCGCGCGAGAGGCCGTCAACCTTGTGCGAAACAACAGAACCAAAGTGATCGACGCTTCATCGGCCCACCGGACCGCCGATGGCTGGACCTATGGCTTCCCCGAGATGGACGACGGCCAACGCGAGGCGGTCGTCGAATCCGGCCGCGTCTCAAACCCCGGCTGCTACGCCACCGGCGCCATCGCGTTGCTGCGTCCGCTGGTGACAGCGGGCCTGGTGCCGCCGGGCTGGCCCGTGACCGTCAACGCCGTGTCGGGATACTCCGGCGGCGGCCGGCAGCTGATCGCCGCGTTCGAGGAGCCGGATTCCGAGAACGCGACAAAGGACAACTTCCGCCTCTACGCTATGGGAGTCGTGCAGAAGCACATCGCAGAGATGCAGAAGTTTGCCGCGCTCGAACACCGGCCGCTGTTCGTCCCAAGCGTCGGGCGCTTCGCCCAGGGGATGCTGGTGTCAGTGCCGCTGCAGCTTTGGGCGATGGAGCACCCGCCGAAGCTCGAGGCGTTGCACAGCGTCCTCGCCGAGCGCTATGCGGACGAACGGTTCGTTGAGGTGATGCCGCTTGAGGAGTCGCTGGAAATCGGCAAGGCGTCGTCGCTGGACCCGCGCAACCCGGAGCCGGAAGGGCTGAACGGCACCAACCGGATGCGGCTTGCGGTGTTCGGTTCGCCCGAGCACGGCCAGGCAGTCCTCGTCGCCGAACTCGACAACCTCGGCAAGGGCGCTTCGGGACAGGCGGTGCAGAACCTCAACCTGATGCTAGGCCTGGACGAGACCACCGGCCTGATGCAGCAGCCGCTGTTTCCGTAGCGGGGCTTATTTGACCGTCATTTCGACGTGGCCGAGCCCGGAGATATCGACGGAAGCGACGTCGCCTTGATCGAGCCATTGCGGTTCGCCGAAGCTCCCGAGCAGCACGATCTCGCCGGCTTTCAGCGTCTGCCCGCGGCCGACGAGGGCATTGGCGAGCCAGGCCAGGGCGTTCAGCGGATGCTGCATGATGTCACTGCCCTTGCCGCGGCCAACCTCCACATCACCGATCTTGGCAACGGAAACCAATTCTCTCACGTCGCCCACCTTCTCGGCGGCAACCGGATTGCCAAGCACGCACGCGGCCGCGAAGAAGTCGTCGGCGATCAGCGTCGGTATGCCGGTGTGGTGCAGGTCACTGTATCGGTTGTCGAGCACCTCGATCGCAGCAAAATAGTAATCCACCGCGTTCGCGAGCTTCCCGCCATCGTACGGGCCGTCTTCCGGCGGCAGGTCGCGCCCGACCCTGACGGCGATCTGACTTTCGATACCGACTTGCACGAAAGACTCGTGGTCGAGTTCGACCCCGCTGCCGTAGATCGCACCGACAAAAATGCCGCCCGAACACGGACTCCGTATGCCGAGATACTTCCGCATGACGGCGGTGGTGCAACCGATCTTGTACCCGGCACGTTCGCCAAAGCGGCTGCGGGAGATCAGCCCATGCACGGCGTTCTGAACCCAATAGGCCTCCGCCTCGTCCCGCGGTCGCATCATCACCGGTAACACCTCCACCGGCAGTCCGGAGAGGCGCGCGGCGGCAAGCAGGGAAGCGGCGTTGTTGATACGGTCCATGGATCAGCCTCCCACGATGGCAGGGGCGTCGGCCGCCATTGTCAGGCTGGCCGCACGGAGATGATTGACCGCGGCAACGAGCACGACAACGGCACCGAACTGGTGGGTGAGCGCCAACGGCAGCGGCACCACGTTGACGAGCGTGGCGATGCCGAGCGCCGCCTGCGCCGTCACCAGCGCCGCCAGCACCCACGCCGCACCCGCCACAGCGGTCCTTCTCGCCTGGACGGCATGACCGAGCGTCAGGGCGAACAGAAGATAGGCGCCGAGCCGGTGGTCGAATTGCACCGTCGTGACGTTTTCAAAGACGTTTGCCCATGCGGGCGATTGCGTGAACAAGCCCGACGGGACCAAACTCCCGTCCATCAAGGGCCAGGTGTTCAACGTGAAGCCGGCATCGAGCCCCGCGACCAGTCCGCCGAGAAAGATCTGGACGAAGACCAGCGCCACGATTAGCCCCGCGACGCGTCGCACGGCAGCCGGCACGAGCTCGGTCTGGCTCGGTTTCAGCCCCCGCACGACCCAGACCACATAGGCGAGGATGATGCACGCGAGCGTGAGATGGGTCGCGAGCCGATATTGGCTGACGTCGGTACGAACGCTGAGCCCGCTTGCCACCATCCACCAGCCGACCGCCCCCTGCAGCCCGCCCAGCAGGAAGATCGCCACCAGTTTCGGCTTGAGCGCCGGTTCTACCCGGCCGGCTACCCACAGGCCGACGAGCGGCACCAGCACCACGACGCCGATCAGGCGGCCGAGCAACCGGTGGGCCCATTCCCACCAGAAGATTCCCTTGAACTGGGAAAGCGTCATGTCCGGGTTGAGCAGCCGGTATTCGGGAATCTGCTGATACCCGGCGAATTCGTCCTGCCACTGGGCCTGGTTGAGCGGCGGTATGACGCCGTGAATCGGCTGCCACTCGGTGATCGACAGGCCGGAATGGGTGAGCCGCGTCGCACCGCCGACGACAACCATCGCCATGATCATCGCCGCGACCACCATCAGCCAGACGCGGATCAGCGCGCGATCACGGTCGCGATCGCGTACAATGGTCGGACGGGCGCCGGCGATGCTTGCCATGTTCAAGCTCCGGGGCCACTCGATACAGGCCGTTCCTTGCGCCGGCAACAGCGCAAGCGACGCAGGTTGGGCAATGGGCACCCGAACGCGTAAACTCATCGGAACCGCGCTGCTGGTGGCGTTTGTGCCGGTGTACGCCCTGTTCGTCGTCGTGATCGCCGGCATGGCGCTGCCGGAGACCTCGACGCTAGCCCAAACTCTCTTCTTCCTGGTTACCGGATTGCTGTGGGTTTTACCGGCCGGGGTAATTGTTACCTGGATGGTCCGGCCAAGGACTCCCGGCTGACCGTCACGCTGCCTCGCCGGCTGAAGCCCTTTCCCGCGCCCGGGTCAGCGTGTCGCCCGCGTCTTGCTCGTCCCGCGCCGAGCCCGCATCGACAACCAGAAGCTGAACGTCGGCCTCGCTCACCGCCTTGACGCGATCGAAGGCACTCTTGGTGCGCGGATCCGCAGCGCCGAATTCGCTGACCACCACTGCCAGCCCCGACCCCGGCGCGAGCGCCGGGATCATGTCATCGCGGGCGTCCAGAACGACGTAATCGTACGTCAGCGTCAGTGCCGACAGGATGGTCTCGAGACGCTCGACAGCGAGCATTCTGGGGTCCAGCGGCCGGTGCCCGGCCGGGATGAGATGGACCCGCGACTTACGGTCGCGGAAGATGACCTGGGCAAACGACGCGCCGCCGTCGACCAGGTTGGTGAGGCCGGGCAGATTGGTCCCCTCCCCCATTGCGATGGCATCGGCGTCGTCGCCCCGGAAATCGACAACGACCACCCGCGCTTCGGTGCGGGCCAGGGAGCGCGCCAAGGCGACGGCCGCGAGCGGACGCCCGTGTTCATCGGCCCCCTCTGCCAAAGTCACCACGACGCGCTTGATCTCGCGGTGGACAATGTCATTCGCGATCGCGGCCAGCGAGTGCTCGACCCGGTCGATCAATGCCGGCGCCAGCGTCGGCTCGTTCGGCATCATTCGCCGCACGCTGTGATCGTCGGCCCAGCGCAGGTGCCCGTCGACCGGCACCGCATCCGGTATCATTGGCACCCCACCGGCGAACACCACCCGTCGCATCGGCCGGCCGCTGGCGAGTTCGCGCAGGAGGATGAAGACAACGGCGAGAATCAGCGCCACCATCGTCACCGCCGCCGTCATCGGCATTTTCTTTGGGAAGTCCGGCTCGATCGAGACCGCGGCCCGCGACACGATACGCGCATCCGCCGGCAGGTAGTCGGTCTGCTCGCGAGCCAGGGCCTCGCGATAGCGACGCAGATATGAATCGAGCAGATCACGTTGGGCGGCCGCCTCCCGGTCCAGAGCGCGCAGTTGCACGCTCGCATCGTTTGCCTTCGCCGCGGCGGTCTTGAGATCGGCGAGGTTACTGTTGATCTGGTCCTCGCGTGCGGCCGCGAGTTTCGCCTCGGTCTCCACCGAATCGAGGATCTTGCGCGCCTCGGTGGCGATCTGGCGGTCGAGATCGGCGGCCTGCGCGTTCAGCTCCTTCATTTGCGGGTGCTGCGGCCCCAGTGTCGCGGAAAGCTGGGCCATCTGAGACTTCAGCGCCACCTGCTGCTCCAGCAACCGCTGGATCAGCGGGGAATTGAGCACGTCCGGAAGGTTGGGCGTCCCGCCGGCATCGAGCGCGGCGCGAATCTGTGCCGCCTTGGCTTCGGCATCGGCCCGCTCGGTGCGCACGGTGGTCAATTGCGTATTCAGGTCGGCGAGCTGCTTCTCGGGCAGCGTCGTTGAGTCCTGCCCGCCGCTGGTAAAGAGGTCATTCTGGGCGCGGAAGTTTTCGACCTTCGCTTCCGCGTCAACCACTTTTCCGCGCAGATCGGCGATCTGGCTCGACAGGAACTGTGCTGCGTCAGATGTGGTATCGCGCTTGGCATCGCGCTGGAGCGCGATATAGCCCTCCGCTACGGCATTGGCGGCAGCGGCCGCGAGCTTCGGGTCTGTTGACGAGAAATCGACCCCGATGACGCGCGACTTGTCGACGGTATAGACGTTCAGGCGATTGTAGTACGACCGCAGCACCCGCTCATCGGCGGAGGAACTCGTGGGCTGGCCGGCCAGGCCGTAGCGCTTCAGGAACTCGTCAAGCGCGGACGGCGGCGCCAGCGTCGGCTCGAACTCGGGCAGACTGGCGAGATTGAGCTGCTTGGCGACGGTTTCGGCGAGGTCGCGCGAGCGGATGAGCTGGACCTGACTGGCGATCGCCTGGTCGTCCAGTGAGGGTCCGGCCTGGGCACCACCGGAATCGCTTGTGCGGGTCAGATCGGATTCGCCGGTCTCGATGAGCACCGTCGCTTCCGACTTGTAGACCGGCGCGATCCGGCCCAGCAGGACGAACGTGCCGACCGCAACCAGCCCCAGGAAGACAATAAGATACGGCAGCTTTCTTATCAGCCCTGACAAGAGAGCGCCGACATCGATCTCGACATCCGTGAGCGCGGCTGACCGGTTGTCCATAATCAAACTCGGCGATTGTTGGACGGAAATCATCGGCCGTTATGGTAATCACATCGTTAACGGCGGCCGTTATCGAGGTATACTTTTCGTTAATGGTACTTAACGAAGTATTACCGCCCGATGATACTTCCCGGGCTCGACCGACGCTTTTACCGGCGGTTAACCATAGCGGCCGAATAGTGCCGCTGACGTGAACACACCCCTACCGGTCGAGCCCCCGATGCGTTTGCATGGACTGCTTTTTGCCGCGATCGGCCTCATGCTTCTCACCGGCTGCGCAACCGACCCGCAGGTCACCAATGCCGTCCACTCCGAGCTGGTGTCGCCCTACCGGCTCGACAGCGGCGACCGCTTGCGGGTGATCGTCTTCGGCCAGAACGAATTGACCAACTCCTATGTCGTCGACCAGGCCGGCATGATTTCAATCCCGCTGATCGGTACGCTCACCGCGCGCGGGCGCACCACCAAGGAGATCCAGGCCGACATCGCCGGCCACCTCCGCAACGGCTACTTGCGCAATCCGGACGTTTCGGTGGAGGTCGATCGCTACCGGCCGTTCTTCGTCATGGGCGAGGTCGGCGTCGCCGGCCAGTACCCCTTCGTGCCGGGCATGACGGTGCAGCAGGCGATCGCCGTCGCGGGGGGCTTCACCGCGCGGGCCGACAAGATCCTCGATCCAGGTCACCCGCAGCGTCGACGGCGCCGTCGGCGCCGACGCGACTTACGCTGACCGACCCGGTGGCTCCTGGCGATACACTCTACGTGCGTGAGCGGCTTTTCTGACCCATGCGGCTGGACGATGCGCATGCTCTGGTGGCCGGCGCCGGCGGACCGCCGACCGACGCCAGGACGCTGAAGATCGTACACTGCTTCCGCGCGCCAGTCGGCGGCCTGTTTCGCCACGTCCGCGACCTCGCCGAGGCTCAGACCGGCGCCGGCAACTCGGTCGGCGTCGTCTGCGACGCCTCGGTTGGCACGCCGTTCGCGGAAAAGGTCATCGCCGAAATGGCGCCCTTCCTTGCCCTCGGCCTCAAACGTACGCCGATGCGCCGGCAGCTGGCGCCGTCGGACCTCTCTGCCGCCCTGCGGCTGATGAAGGAAATCCGTTCTCTCGATCCCGATGTCCTGCACGGCCACGGCGCCAAGGGCGGCGCCTACGCGCGGGTCATCGGCACACTGTTGCGGGCATCTGGTTCTCGCGTAGCCCGCATCTATACCCCGCACGGCGGCAGCCTCCACTATGACGCCCGATCGCTCGCCGGCCGCCTCTATTTTTCCGCCGAACGAATCCTCGGGCGTATGACCGACGCTTTCGTCTTCGTCAGTCAGTACGAGGCGGAAACATACGCCGCCAAGGTCGGACGCCTGCGCAAGCCGGCGGCGGTTGTGGTCGAACGGCCTCCGCCCGGAAGAATTCGGGCCGGTCGCCCCCGCCGCCGAGGCCAGCGACTTCCTCTTCATCGGCGAACTGCGCGACCTCAAGGGAACCGGACGTGTTCATCGATGCGCTGGCGCGGATGCGCGAGCGAACGGGGTTCGCCCCCACGGCCGTCATCGTCGGCTCCGGTACCGAAAAGCCGCGCTATGAGACGATGGTCGCAAGGCTCGGACTGACGGGCCGCGTGGTTTTCCGGGATCCCATGCCCGCCCGCGCCGCCTTTGCGCTGGCGCGGACCATCGTCGTCCCTTCGCGGGCCGAATCCATGCCGTACATCGTCCTGGAAGCGATTGGCGCCGGCGTCCCCGATCGATCGCCACCGCCGTCGGCGGCATTCCCGAAATTTTCGGCGAACGACGCGGGTCAATTCGTCGCGCCAGGCGACCAGCACGCCCTTGCGGACGCGATGAGCATCGTCGCAGCCACTCCCGCAGGCGCCCGTGAGATCGTCGAACGCCTGCGGGCGCGGGCAGAACAACTGTTTACGGTCGAGAAGATGGCGGGCGCGGTGTCGGACATCTACCGCGCCGTTTTGCGTTAAGACTAACGCGAGCTTTCTCACCTAGAGACAATCCGATCGAGTAGCTATTGCAGGCGCTCATTAGCCGCCGTTCGAGACCTATGGACCGGGGCCGGACACGGGGATGCGGAGCGGTGTGTACGCCTGCAATGACCGATACGAATCAATCTCCGAGCCTCTCCGCCGCCGCCGTGGCCGATGCCACGACCTGGAGCCTGCCGACCCGCCGCCAGAGCGACCTCAGCGCCGCCGCGCGGGCCGTCGCCCAGAGCCTGTCGCGGCAGCCCGTATCGCCCGTTCTTTTCACCGGCTTTGCCCGCGTCCTTGAGTTCGCCCTGCTCGTGCTCGCCGGGGCAGCAGCCTATCTGCTGTATGTCGCGCCGCGTGACGGGCTCGACTGGCGCTACACGCTTCCGCTGCTCGGCGGATCATTTGCAGCCATCCTCTTCGTCCAGGTTGCACACGGCTACGGAATGTCGGCGTTCCGCGCTAGCAGCCTTCGGCTCGGCCGCATCTTCGTCGCCTGGACGATGGTTTTCGCCTCTTTCGCGGTTGTCGCGTTTCTCGCCAAAAGCGGCGACAGTTACTCTCGCGTCTGGTTCGGCTCTTGGTTTGTCGCCGGCCTCGTCATCTTCACGGCCTCCCGGCTGCTGTTGTCGACGGCGGTGCGCAGCTGGACGCGGTCGGGACGCCTCCAGCGCCGTGCCGTTATCGTCGGCGGCGGCGAATCAGCCCAGGAACTGATCGAGGCACTTGCCGGCCAGCCCGACAACGACATCCGCATCTGCGGCGTTTTCGACGATCGGAAGGACGACCGTTCGCCGGCGGTGATCGCCGGCACCCCGAAACTCGGAACCGTGGCGGAACTGGTGGAGTTTGGCCGTATCGCCCGCATCGATCTCATGATCGTGGCGTTGCCGATCACCGCCGAGACCCGCCTGCTGCAGATGCTGAAGCAGCTGTGGGTGCTGCCGGTCGACATCCGCCTCTCCGCCCACACCAACAAGCTTCGGCTGCGTCCCCGCTCCTACTCGTTCATTGGCACGGTTCCGTTCCTCGACGTGTTCGATAAACCAATCGGCGACTGGGACTACCTGATCAAGCGCGGCTTCGACCTGTTCCTCGCAACGGTCGCCCTGATCGTGCTTTCTCCCATCATGTTGGCGACCGCGGTCGCCATCCGCCTCGACAGCCCCGGCCCGGTTCTCTTCCGCCAGAAGCGGTATGGCTTCAACAACGAGTTGATTGACGTCTTCAAGTTTCGCTCGATGTACCATCACCTGGCTGATGCGAGCGCCCGCAAGATGGTCACCCGCGACGATCCCCGCGTGACCCGCGTCGGTCGGTTCATCCGCAAAGCCTCGATCGACGAGCTGCCGCAGCTGTTCAATGTCATCGCCGGCCGGCTCTCGTTGGTCGGCCCGCGCCCCCACGCGCTAGAGGCAAAGGCGGCCAAGCGCCTCTACCAGGACGTCGTCGATGGCTATTTCGCCCGCCACCGCGTCAAGCCCGGCATCACCGGCTGGGCACAGGTCCACGGCTGGCGGGGCGAGACCGACACCGAGGAGAAGCTGCAGCGTCGGGTCGAGTATGACCTTTACTACATCGAGAACTGGTCGGTGCTGCTCGACCTGCGCATTCTGATGCAGACGCCGCTCAGCCTCATCCACACGGAGAACGCCTATTGAGCGCGACCGCTCTGGCCGGCCCGGTCGGCGCGGTGCGCTGGGCAATGGGCAGAAAGATCGCCGACTGGACGATCGCCGTCGTCATCTTCCTCGGCGGTTTCGTCATCGTCGAGCCGTCGCCCTACGACCTGATCCTCGTGGTGGTTATCGTCGCCTGGGGGTTCTTCGGGCTGAGGATAAATCGCCACTTCCTCCCAATGACCCTGCTGTTGCTGCTCTACGTCGCGGGCGGCTGGCTGTCGTTCACCCAGCTCGACACGTTCGCCAAACCGTTGGTCTACATGGCCACGACGACTTTCCTCGCGGCCTCGTCCGTCTTCTACGCCGCCGTCATCGCCGAGAGCCCGGAGCGGCGCCTCGCCATCATAGGCAGGGCCTACGTCGCTTCCGCACTGATCGTCGCCCTGATCGGCATCTTCGCTTACTTCGACCTCTTGCCGCACTCCGACTATTTCAAGCTCTACGACCGCGCCAAGGGCACTTTTCAGGACCCCAACGTCTTCGGCCCGTTCCTGGTGCTGCCGGCGACGATACTTGCCCGCCGCATCCTGACAACGCGCCTCACCCGCGCGCTGCCGGCCGTCGGTTGGCTGCTGGTCCTCCTGTTCGCGATCTTCCTGTCGTTCTCGCGGGCCGCCTGGGGACTGGTTGTCTTCACCATTCTCGCTGTCGCCTACCTCGCCTTCGTCACCGAGAAGCGTCAGATCGCGCGATTCCGCCTCGTCGCCTATCTCACCGGCGGCATCGTAGCGATCGCCACGATGTTCGCCGTCGCGCTGACCATTCCCGCCATCAGCAATCTCTACGACCAGCGAGCCCACGTCGTGCAGAACTACGACGAGGGACAGTCCGGCCGATTCGAACGCCAGGTTTCCGGTTTCTTCCTGATCCAGCAGGAGCCGCTTGGCATGGGGCCCTACGAATTCGCCCAAAGGCTGGGCGAAGACGAGCACAACATGTGGCTCAAGGGCTTCACCGTCTACGGCTGGCTTGGCGGGTTCTCATACATCATTCTGGCAGCGTGGACCCTCGCCGCAGCGACGCCGCTGCTGTTCAAGCCGCGACCGTGGCAGGCGATGCTGCAGTGCGCCTACGTCGTCTACGTCGGCCATCTGCTGATCCACAACGTCATCGACAATGACCACTGGCGCCACCTCTACCTCCTCTACGGCATCCTGTGGGGGACGATCGCCGCGGAGAAGATGCTAAAGCGGGAATGGCTGCGCTCGATGGTGAGCGTGCGTGGCCTTAGAGGCTCCGCAGCTTGATGCTGATGTGTTCCAGCCCGGCGGCGACACGCTCGAACGCCGCCAACTCTTCCGGCGGCGGCGGCGGCACGTAGATGTCGCGCACCGACCGGCCACCGACGAACAGGGCCAGCGCCACTGAAACTTCGGTGCTTCCCGCGACAAGCCTCGCGTTGGTAAAGACATCTCCGCCGATGTAGGTGGTCGAGTCTCGCTCGCCCGGCCCGACGAAATCGCCGCTCCAGGTGATCGCGCGCGCCGAAGTCCCGACGCGCGGTTTTGCGTCGGCGCCATACATGCATCGGGCTTCCCCCACAATCAGGGTCGAGACCCCCTGGCCGATCTCGCGCTTCGCTCCATCGATCGGCACAAGTTCCTCAATGTCTGGCATGATCTGCCGGACGGCCCGCGCAGTATCAAGGCTCACCCGAACGCCTTCAAATTCCGCAAGCGCGCCGCAGTAACCGGCGAACAGGATCGCGGACCCGACCGCGCTTGCCTCCGCGTCGGGTGTGCCCTCGTAGCAGCGAAACTCGACCTCCGGCACAAACGGGTAGCGATCGGTGTCGCAATTCGACCCGCTGGTGACCGTCATTCGACTGGTATCCCAGTGGTGTTTCGCGGAGAGCTTCATGACAACATGCCGCCGTTTTGACCCGTTTGGCCGTGCGCGAGCACCTCGAAGCGCTCGCCGGTCTGCCGCTCCAGAAGCCGCTTGATGTCACCCAACCGTGCCGAGCCGGGGATCGGAACCGTGACGAGGTGATAGAGCTGATCCGTGCAGTTGAAATCGGCGAGGACAGACGTCATTGCCCGTAGCATTGTGCCCGCTTGCAGCTGATTGAGCGCGGCGAGGACATGGCCGAGGTCTTTGCGCGGCCGCGACACGAGTCGCTCCGCGCCTTCGTGGGCGAGCTTCGCCCAGTCGAACCGTGCCCTGCGGCGCTCACGGTATTCGACGTCAGCCATGATCTCGACACCCACGTCGAGCCGCTCCTCGGCCACGCGACGGAGTTTCATCGCCTTCGACACGCCCTTGATAGGCCGGGAGATGTAAAAGAGGCAGGGATCGATGCGGCAATCGACGACACCAACGTCTCCTCCCATCAAATCCGCAAGTTGGTTCGCGCGTTCGGCGATCGACGTGCTTGAGGTGAACTGCGATTGGAACGCCGGCTCCATCGGAATGATCTCGGCGCCGACACCCTCCCGATCCTCGATGAGCGCAGTGCCGGGGCCCGCTCCGAGCCTTGCATCGTCGCCTGCCCGAGTCCCGCCCGCGGGCTTGGTCTGGCCCAATTCGCCAAGCGGCACCAGGAGCCGCCACACGCCGGAGTAGCCTGGCAACATGTCAAGCAGTCCATCGCGGTCGACCGGCCGGCAACTGACGGGTGGCGGCGGCTTTTTCATGGAATCTCTCAACCGAACGGCATAGCGGTTGCCAAGGCTGTCGCGAACCCGCTGCCGCGCGCCGGTGCCATTGGTGATCTGCCCGGATAGATCACTGAGCGTCACGTTGCCTTCGTGGAAGCGGCGCAGCGTAACGTATGTCCCGGTGTGCTCGATGGTGCAGCCCATGCTCGCCATGCGCAACGCGAGGTCGTAGTCCGACCCGACCCGAAACGTCTCGTCATAACGGAAGTGTTTAAGCACGTCGGTCCGATAGAAACATGCCGGGTGCGCGCTGGTCCGACCTGGACCAAACGCAAAGTTCGCCAGCGTCCGATGCCCGCCGGTGTTGAGGCCGATCAGTCCCGTCAACTGGTCAAAATCGATCCAGCCGCCATGCGAACCATGCACCGTCGCGTCCTTGGTGAAACACGCAAGATGATCGGCGAGGCGATTGGGAAGTGGAATGTCGTCATCGTCGGCAATGCAGATGTAGCGTCCCCGCGCCTCGTCGGTGAGGCGATTCCGCGAACCCGGGATTGACGGGTTCTCGATTTCCAGCGTTCTCACGCCAATCGATCGCGGCAGCCGCTTGAGCGCCTGGCGAAGCTGCGCGCTCTCTTCCGGTGCCGACCCGTTGTCGGCAATGAGCACCTCGAAGTCGCCGCCGATCTGCCCGCCGAAACCGCAAATCGCCTCCACCAGCATTCGGTCCCTGCCGGGGCGTGCCTTCGTGGCGATAGCCACCGTCACCAGAGGCCGGGGGGCGGTGATGACGTTGAGTTTGCCTGGACGGTCGGCACCGCTGTTCGGGAACCGGACGGAGCGGTATGTGCTTTTGTCGTTGATGTAGTGCTGCCGATTTTCGGACCGCGCCTTGCTAATGTCCTTGCTCGCGTAGGTCGGGGGATGCCAGATGTGGAAAATGCGGACTTCATCCCCGCCGACCCAGCGGGCGCGACGCCCCGCGCGGCGAATTCGATCGACAAAATCGTTGTCCTCGTTGCCCCACCCATGGAAGCGAGCATCGAAGCCGCCGATCTCGTTCCACGCCGAGACGCTGAACAGGCAAAGTCCGCCCTGTCCCCACCGCGGCCGCAGGCGCCCGACGCGTGCGAGCGTGGCGCTGTCCGCTGCGCCCAGCGCTGGCCGACGTCGAAATCCGGCGGAAGGTCGATGGCCTGAACGACGGCGACACTGGTGTCGCCGCCCGCGATCGCTTCAACCACGCTATCAATGCCGGGACCGCTTTCGCGCGCCACTATGATGTCGGCGTCGGTCTTGGCGACGATCGCATTTCGGGACGACACGACGCCCACGTTGATCGCCTCGGCAAGGCTCCAGCGCGCGGCGTCGACACGCACGACGCGCACAGGGACGCGCCGGCTGGTCGCCGCCACCTTGATTGGTTCCTTGGAGCCGAAGTCGACGACGACGATCTCGTTGAGCGTCTTCGACTTCAGCCGCAGAAAGGAGCGGATACAGGCATCGATCCGCTCGGCCGACCAATTCCTGGTCGGAATGATCAGAGATAGCATGGCGCTCGCCCCCCTCGAGCCGTCCGCGTCGTCGCGGATTAGCCAGCCGAACCGGCCGGAAACACCGAGCCTTGGCTGCCTTGGTTTCCTTGGTTCCCATTGTTGCCGTTGCGGAGATCAGCCGACCCTACCCGGACGTCGCCGACGATGAAGCGCACGTCCCCGGCATGGGCAACCAGTTCGCGCAGCTGTGCCGCGACCTTGTCCGGGTCGATGTTACCCAGGCGTGCCTGTCCCAGGATCTGCGAGAGCCGGGCAACCGACACCATCTGGTTATCGATAATGATTCCCTGGAATCCGCTGTTCTTGAGGCTGTCGAGCTTGGCCTGGACACCGCCGTAGTTGCCGGCGGCGAAATCGGAAGACAGCCCCTGCATGAAGCTCTGGGCCGTCGTCTGGACCGAGAGGGCCGGGGTTGCTTGGGTTAGGCCGGCGGCAAAAAGTGCTGCGGCTACAATTCGTGCGGTCTTGTCCACTGGTCTTTCCTTCCGCTCATCCCCAACGTCGCGCAACGACCGTGGTAGCCGCCCCAGTCGAAAAATCTTGCTAAGCCGCTTTGCGGCCTTTGATTTCAACTTTAGCGATCGTGCGCGCGTCGCGGCCTTGCGCCGCCCTGGCAAAGCATCGGCGCAGGATCCACGCAGGCTGTATTTTTACTGATAAAACAATTGGTTAGGCGAGCCGGCCGACGAAAAGCGAACGGCAATCGCGGGAATTTCGATTAACCGTAGCCTGCACTTTACCGTATTCGCCATTCGCCAGTGAACCCGAGGGTCCGAAATCATATGTTGCATTTTATCCAAATTATCGGAGAACTTGTCGGAGTTCGGGGTCATGAAACGCATAGTATTGGCGGCTATTGCCACGGTCCTTACTGTTTCTTCAGCCTACGCGGACACGGACTGCCGTATCCGCGCCATCCCACCGGCTTCCTATGCTTCAAAGCCTATGCCGCCGGTGAAGTACACCGGGCTGCCACTCGCCCAACTGCAGCGGCTCTATCGCCAGTACGCCGGCCTGCCGCAGCGCGCCGCGGGCAAGCCCAATCGCGCCGCTGGCCTCGACTACTGTGCCGACCCGCTCGGATTCGTTTATCCGTGGCAAACCGGCGAGACTCCGACGATCTACTATCCGACCGACGTCTCGGCCGAGTGCAAGAGCGAGGTGCTGGCGCACGAGGAAGCCCACGTGAAAGGCTGGCCCATCAACCACCCCGGCGCGCACCTTCAGAACGGCCCGTGCGCCAACAGCCGGCACTAGCAATTCCAGGAAAAGTGGGAACCGGTTTTCCGTACGGAAATCGCGGAGAAACGAAGAGCCGGGCCTATTTCGCGTCTCAAAGGAAAGCGAAATCGCCCTGGACTAAAGACGGCGCGGACAGCCTCGCGCGTTGCACCGTTCGCGGACCGCACTTATAGTCCGCACGGCCGGAGCGTGGCGCAGCCTGGTAGCGCACTTGACTGGGGGTCAAGGGGTCGCAGGTTCAAATCCTGTCGCTCCGACCAGTATTATCGCGCCTGATCGAGCAGCCGTTTGAGCTCAAGCAGGTCGGAGAGCGCGGCCTGCAGGCGGCGGACCTCGTCGTTGGTGAGCTTCTCTGCCGACGGCTTGACGCGGTGCGAAGCACCGCCATTTCCAACGTCCGGAATCGCACGAAACTCCCGCGGATCGAAGGTCGGCTCGATCTGAGCCTCCCCGTCGTCGACCTCGTCGAGTGCAGCCATGTCGGCGAAATCCGGTTCCTCGACCGACGGCTCCTCCTTCCTCGTGCCCTGGACTCGCCAGCAGAGCCTGGATCTCACCGCGCCCGGCCGAGATGACGAACCGCGGCCCCTGCTCCCTCAGGATGCGCTGCACGCCGCGGATGGTATAGCCTTCGCCGTAAAGCAGGTGGCGGATGCCGCGCAGGAGATCAATGTCGTCGGGCCTGTAGTAGCGCCGACCGCCGCCCCGCTTCATCGGCTTGATTTGGGCAAACCGCGTTTCCCAGAACCTGAGCACGTGCTGCGGCAGGTCGAGCTCTTGCGCGACCTCGCTTATCGTCCTGAACGCCTCTGGTCCCTTTGACACCACTTTCCCACCGCACCGCACCGCCCACGCGGCGCCGACCTCTACCCGTGATCCCCCTCGTGGCCACCGCCGCCGTTGACCAGCGCTTCATTGATCTTCTGTTTTAGGACATTGCTGGGCTTGAACACCATGACCCGGCGCGGAGAAATTGGCACTTCCTCACCGGTCTTCGGATTGCGGCCGACCCGCTCGCCCTTGTTGCGCACCACGAACGAGCCAAAGGAGGACAACTTCACCGCCTCTCCGCGCACGATCGACCGACTGATCTCATCGAGCACCAGTTCCACCAGATCAGCCGATTCGGTTCGCGACAAGCCGACCGTCCGATAGACAGCCTCGCACAAATCGGCCCGCGTTACCGTCTTGCCCCCCATGGCCTCATGCTTCCATCGGATGGTGCCAGATGCCGAATTTTAGTCTGATGCACAGGACGATAGCCTATTTCGCCGCCGCCTTCGAATCAACCGATCTTCCCAAAACAGACGCTCACGATTTCAGCTACCAGCGAACGATGGCCGAGCCCCACGTGAAGCCCCCGCCCATGGCCTCCAGCAGGACGAGGTCGCCGCGCTTTATGCGGCCGTCACGCCTGGCTTCCGCCAGCGCCAGCGGAATTGACGCCGCCGAGGTGTTGCCGTGGTGGTCGACGGTCCGGATCACCTTGTCCATCGGGATGCCGAACTTCTTTGCGGTGGCGTCGATGATGCGGACATTCGCCTGATGCGGCACGAACCAGTCGATCGCCTCTGGATCAAGTCCGGTCGCCGCAAAGGCGTCGGTGATGACGTCGGCGATCATGTTCACCGCGTGCTTGAAGACGTCGCGGCCCTCCATGCGAACGTGGCCGACCGTTCCGGTCGAAGACGGCCCGCCGTCGACGTAGAGCTTCTCCTTGTACCGGCCATCCGACCGCAGGTGCGAAGTCAACACGCCGCGGTCATCGTTGCCACCCGATTGGTCTTGACGGCCGAGGACGACGGCACCGGCGCCGTCGCCGAACAGGACGCAGGTCGTCCGGTCGGTCCAGTCAAGGATACGCGAGAAAGTCTCTGCTCCGATCACCAGTGCCCGTTCGGCCTGGCCGGCGCGAATAAGGGCGTCGGTCGTCGACAGCGCGAACACGAACCCGGAGCAGACCGCCTGGAGGTCGAAGGCGCGAGCCCCGGGTCATCCCGAGCTTCTGCTGGACTGCGACCGCCGAGGCTGGAAAGGTGTTGTCGGGCGTCGAGGTCGCCATGACGATCATGTCGATATCGTCGACCGTGAGCCCGGCGTCGGCAAGCGCGTGCCTGGCCGCGTGCGCCCCGAGATCGGACGTCAGCTCGCCCTCGGCAGCGACATGACGTTCACCGATCCCGGTCCGCTGGCGAATCCATTCGTCCGACGTGTCGACCAGCCGTCCGAGGTCGTCGTTGGTCAGCACTTTCTGCGGCAGGTATCCACCACACCCCAGAACCACCGAACGTGCGTTCGTCACATCGCCCCCGTCTTGGCGATGAAATCGTTCTCCGCCGCCGTGTGTGCCTGGCGGTAGGCCGACAGGTCCTGATTGATCTTTTCGACGATGCCGTTGGTGGCCACGCCGTACCCGATCTCGATCGCCGCGGCGAAGCCCTCGGCGTCGGCACCGCCGTGGCTCTTGATGACGATGCCGTTGAGACCGAGGAAGACACCGCCGTTCATCCGACCGGTATCGAGCTTGCTCCTGAGGCTGTCGAACGCGTTCCTCGCCAATACGTAGCCGATGCGGGCGAAGATCGAACGACTGATTGCCTCACGCAGGTACGCCGAGATCTGTCGGGCCGTCCCCTCTGCGGTCTTCAATGCGATGTTGCCGGCGAACCCCTCGGTTACGACGACATCGACCGTGCCCTTGCCGATGTCGTCACCTTCGACGAAGCCGGCGTACTTGAGATGCGGCAGGTCGGCCTCGCGCAGCATCTGGCCGGCCGTTGCGGATTTCGCTCAAGGCCCTTGACCTCCTCGACACCGATATTGAGGAGGCCGACGGTCGGCCGCTCCACGCCGCAGAAGCGCGCGCGCCATGGCAGCGCCCATCACGGCGAACTCGAAGAGCATCTCGGCGTCGGCCCCGATCGTCGCCCCGCAGTCGAGAACCACGCTCTCGCCACGCAGCGTCGGCCAGAGTGCCGGCGATCGCCGGTCGGTGAATTTCCCCCGCGCCGTGCAGGCAGAACTGCGCCATCGCCATCAGCGCGCCGGTATTGCCGGCGGAGACCGCGAAATCCGAACCGCCCGACTTCACCGCCTCGATCGAACGCCACATGCTCGAGCGCCAGCGCCCGGCGCGCAGTGCCTGGCTAGGCTTGTCGTCCATCCTCACAGCGACGTCGGTGTGTTCGAGCTGTGAGGCGGCTTTGAGCTTCGGGTAGCGTTCGATCAGCGGGCCGACCACGGCCTGGTCACCGAACAGTTGGAATCTCGAGGTTTGGCAAACGGCCGAGCGCAATCTCGGCACCTGGCAAGACCACGTCCGCGCCGCGGTCGCCTCCCATGACATCGAGTGATCCCGTAACGGTCGCCGCCATCGAGTACCACGCAAGTTCGTCGAATGCCCGAGTCGCGACCGGCGCCCGGACCGCCGCCGCGCGAGCGCGAAAGAACGCGAACATTACAAGCTTCCGTTTGCCAGACAAAGCCTTTCTGGCAGGCCGCCCTCAGCCTTTTGGCGGCTTTTTCGCGGCCAGGTCGGCGAGGGGCGCGAACGGCGAGTCGCGACCGCCGGGCTCCGTGTCGACCGCCTCCGCCTCCAATACCGCGCCCGGCGCGCGTGGATAAGGGTCGATCGCCAGGACAAAATGTTCTTCCGCCAGCGCGCCCACGTCTATGGCCGGGCCCGCCAGGACTTCCGGTGGTTCCGGTTGATCCACTGAGACGTGGACCTCAACCCCGGCTTTTGACGGTTTTGGTGCCTCTGCGGAACCCGGAGCAACGAATTGCATCGAGATCGGCTCGTCGATGTGTTGGCCCACGGGTACCAGACTCACCACGCAGGTCTGAACGATATCGGCGACTACCCGGCCCTCCACGGAGACACCTCCCTTGCGATCGCGCGAGAGGGTCAAGGCCACCGACAGCGCCTCGACGGCGACAAGATCGTAGCGCGCAGCCAGCGCATCCCGCTCATCTTCGGTGGCAGTCATGGCCACCTCCAGACCGGCAGCCGGCACTTCGGCGACCTCAACCAGGCGCGACAGGATTGGCGAATTCGCTCACGAAACCACACGCGCCCGCACGAAAAGCGCCGGATCGGGAAAGTGCGGCGCGGCGCCGGCCAACAGGGACGCTGACTCTTCTGCCAGATCTGCGGCAGCCGCGAGCATGTACCGGGCAAGTGCCGCGTCCGCCGCGGGAACGTTGCGGGCAAGGACTGCGGCAAGCGTTTCCTCGCCGGTGGCAAGCCCCTGGCGATAGGCCTCGGAGCGGCCATAGAAACGCGCCACTATCCGCTTCATCTGCTTCGGAACCGCCAGGTCGCCGATACCAAGCTCGCGGAGCGAGTTGTCCATGTCACCGCAAAACGCGTCGAAAATCCGCTGGCCCAGGCGCTGCCCGGCCTCTCCACCCTGACCGAGTCGGTCGATCACCAGCGCCAAATGCATGACCACCATCTCGAACCGGCCGGCGACCGTATCGGGCACGCTGAATTCGACGTAAAAGGCCGGCGCCCGCGCATGCGCCACGATCGCGCCGTAAACGGCGGCTGCAATGCGTTCGTCTGCCGGATTTCGGTACCAGCGGCGCGCTAAAGCGAACGGCGCGCCAGTTTTGATTGCTGAAGACATTGCACGCTGGCCTAGCTCAGGCTAGGGAAAATGCCAATAGTTGGGCCTGTGTTTCGAGAAGGGACTTCATGACGAAACCGTCGCCGCGATGCCGATTCGCCATGGTGGTCAGGGCATGGCCGCTTGCCGCCGTCACCGCATGCGCCCTTGCCGTCGCCGGGTGTTCGAAAGCGGGCGGCGAGGGCTTGAGCCTGTCGACCACGACCCAGCATGGATACGTCGTCTCGCCGATCGCCCTGGAGCAGATTCCGCCCGGTTCCAGCAAAGATCAGGTTGTAATAGCGCTGGGGTCTCCATCAACGACAGCCAACTACGGAAACGACGTCTACTACTACATCAGCCAGACGCGGCGCCGTGCCGCCAATTTCATGTCTGACAAGGTGGTCGACCAGCGCATCGTCGCGGTCTACTTCAACAACAAGGACGAGGTCGACCACGTCGCCAACTATGGCCTGCAGGACGGCAAGGTTTTCGACTTCGTCAGTCGGACGACGCCCACCGGCGGCGCGGACCAGAACTTCGTGCAGCAGGTCCTGGCGGGTGTCGTCGGGTTCGGACCTCACTTCTGAAGCGGCGACGGACGCCTCCTGACCGTGGATGGGTAGCGGCCGCCGGCCGCCCCTGCCCTCAGTGTGACAATACCGCCAACAGCAACAACGCCACGATATTGGTGATCTTGATCATCGGGTTGACGGCGGGACCGGCCGTGTCCTTGTAGGGATCGCCGACCGTGTCGCCGGTAACCGCCGCCTTGTGAGCCTCGGAGCCCTTGCCGCCGTAGTTGCCGTCCTCGATGTACTTTTTGGCGTTGTCCCAGGCTCCGCCGCCGGCCGTCATCGAGATCGCGACGAAAAGGCCGGTGACGATAACGCCGAGGAGCATGGCCCCGAGCGCGGAGAAAGCGGCCGCCTTGCCGCCGATCCAATCGATGAGGAAGAATACGACGATCGGCGACAGCACCGGCAGCAGCGACGGCACGATCATCTCCTTGATGGCCGCGCGGGTCAGGAGGTCGACCGCCTTGCCGTAATCCGGCTTGTCGGTGCCGGCCATGATGCCCGGCTTTTCACGGAACTGGCGTCGGACTTCCTCGACGATCGCGCTGGCGGCGCGACCGACCGCGGTCATGGTGATGCCGCCGAACAGATACGGCAGCAGGCCGCCGAACAGCAGGCCCACCACGACGTACGGGTTGGAGAGGGTGAAATCGACCTTGACCCCGGCAAAGTAGGGGAACTGTACCGGGTCGCTTGAAAAGCGGACGAGGTCAGAGGTGTACGCCGCGAAGAGCACCAGGGCGCCGAGCCCGGCCGAGCCGATTGCATAACCCTTGGTGATCGCCTTGGTGGTGTTGCCAACGGCGTCGAGCGCATCGGTCGTCTTGCGCACGTCGGCCGGCAGGTCGGCCATCTCGGCGATGCCTCCGGCGTTGTCGGTCACCGGACCGAACGCATCGAGAGCGACGACGACGCCGGCCAGCGCCAGCATGGTGGTGACCGCGATCGCGATGCCGAACAAACCGGCCAGGGCGTACGCGACAAGGATGCCGGCGATGATGACAAGTGCCGGCAGCGCGGTTGATTCCAGCGACACCGCCAGCCCCTGGATGACATTGGTGCCGTGCCCCGTGATCGAGGCTCTGGCGATAGACTGGACCGGGCGGTGGTTGGTGCCGGTGTAGTATTCCGTAATCCAGATGATCAAACCGGTAACGACGAGACCAGTGACGCCGCACAGGAACAGGCTAAGTCCGGTGAAAGTATCCCCCGTCGTCGTCGCGAGCTCGGTGCCGAAGCCCAGAACCCACCATGTGACCAGCGCAACGCCAACCACCGACATGAGTGCCGTGGCGATGAACCCCTTGTAGAGCGCTCCCATAATGGAGTTGTTGGCGCCCAGTTGCACAAAGAAGGTGCCGATGATCGAGGTGACGACACAGATGCCACCGATCGCCAGCGGGTAGATCATGGCCGAATTGGCCAGGTCGCTGCCGGCGAAGAAGATCGAAGCGAGCACCATCGTGGCCACTACCGTGACGGCGTAGGTCTCGAACAGGTCCGCCGCCATGCCGGCGCAGTCGCCGACGTTGTCGCCGACGTTGTCGGCGATGGTGGCAGGGTTACGCGGATCGTCCTCGGGGATGCCGGCTTCGACCTTGCCGACGAGATCACCACCGACGTCGGCGCCCTTGGTGAAAATGCCGCCGCCGAGACGGGCGAAGATCGAAATCAGGGACCCGCCGAAACCGAGCGCCACCAGCGCGTCGATGACGACCCGGTCGCCCGGCTGATAACCGGCGAGACGGGTGAGGACAAAGTAGTAGACGGAGACGCCGAGCAGGGCGAGGCCGGCAACCAGAAGGCCGGTGATGGCGCCGCTGCGGAAGGCGATGCCCAGACCGGCCGCGAGGCTCTTGGTCGCGGCCTGCGCGGTGCGGACGTTCGCGCGCACGGAGACGTTCATGCCGATGATGCCGGCAGAGCCGGACAGGACCGCGCCGATGACGAAACCAATCGCCACCGTGATCGACAGGAACCACCAGACGATCAGGAAGATGACCACCCCGACGATGGCGATGGTGGTGTACTGCCGCCAGAGATAAGCAACGGCGCCTTCCCGGACGGCCGCGGCAATCTCTTGCATGCGCGCCGACCCGGCGTCCGCCGACAGTACCTCACGCCCTGCCCACACGCCGTAGGCGATCGAGAGCAGTCCGCAAAGGATGATCAAATAAAGCACGTGTTGTCCCCTTCCATTCCGAGGGAGCCAATCGACGATCCGCCCGCCCGAATCACATGAAAAACGGCCGCGCTGAACGCGAGCGGCCGTCTTGGCATGGCGAGGGTATGGCCCGGCCGTAGGCACGCGTCAAGGTCCATACAGGGGGGCGGATTTCGGCGCGAAATGGCCGGTTCAGGCCGGCTGGCGCTTTCCGGCAAGGACGAACGTGGCAATCGCGACCGCGCTTAACGCAAGGATCGGGAACGCGACCCAGTTGATGCGGGCCCACCCAACGGTTGCGAACAGATGCCCGGACGACAGCGAGGCGACCGCCACCGACCCGAAGACCAGGAAGTCGTTGAGGCCCTGGACCTTGCTCTTTTCTTCCAGCCGATAGGTTTCCGTCAGCATCGCGGTTGCGCCAATGAAACCAAAGTTCCAGCCGACGCCGAGCAGGATGAGCGCCAGCCAGAAATTCATCAACGCGATGCCTGACAGAGCGACCACCGCGCAGGCGGTGAGCAGCGCCAGACCGATCGCCATGATCGTCTCCTTACCAAAGCGGGCGATCAGCGATCCCGTCACGAAGCTCGGGGCGAACATGGCCAGCACGTGCCACTGGATGCCCAGTGCGGCGTTGTTCTGCCCGAGACCGCAGCCCACCATGGCCAATGGGGCGGCGGTCATCAGCAGGCTCATCACCGAATACGAACCAACCGCGCAGACGATGGCTACAATGAACCGGGGCTGGCGTGCGATCTCGGCAAGGGGTCGGCCACCCGACCCGCCCTGGATTCTGGCCACTTCGGGCGCCGCGCGGCCGAGCTGCGCCACAACGATCATGCCGGCGAGAGCCAGAAAACTGATCGCGAAGAAAGCTCCCGCAAACGGGATGGGTGCCAGCAGATCACGTGTGAAAATGACGGTTTGCGGACCGATAATGGCGGCCGCAACACCGCCGACGAGGACCCAGGAGATCGCCTTGGCGCGGAATGCCGGACTGCCGTGATCGGCGGCAGCAAACCGATACTGCTGCACAAACGAGCCGGCGACGCCGGCGCACGCCAATCCGACAATGAAGCCGACGAACGAGCCCGCCAACACCGAAGCGCCGGCGATCAGGCCCGTCAAAATGCCGACGGTGGCACCGAACAGAAATCCCGACCGCCGACCGAACCGTCGCATCAGCAACGCCGCCGGCACCGCCCCCACGGCCACTCCGATGGTGTAGCCACTGACCGGTAACGTCGCCAAGGATTTGTCGGGCCCAAGGAGGTAGGCGCCCGTCAGGCCGCCAAGCGATATGGCAATCGGCGCAATCGCACTGCCGAACGCCGCAGCGGTCGCCAGAAGCAGCGCATTGCGCCTGATCAGGGGATCGTAGGCTTCGGGAGACACTGCTGCGCTCATCTGCGTCATGGTGGGGGCAGGTCTACCAAATTCGGAAGGCCGCGCATCAAAAATGCGCGTGGCTCGTCTCCGCCACCGGAACCACCCTCCCCGCCGCGTCCTTGACGACCGGTGGCCCCTTGCCGGCGAGAATCCGGCCGATGCGAGTGACTGGAACGCCCGCCGCTCTTGCCGCGCGGGTAAAGCCGCCAGCCGCCGAGGCGGCCACGGTTGCCAGGATCTCGTAGTCGTCACCGCCGTTCAGGATGGCGGAAAGCAGGGAAAAATCGGCCACTACCGCACGCCGAGCGGCGGCCGATAGCGGAACACGCAGCGATTCGACTTCGGCGGCGACCCCGGAAACCTCGCAAACGTGCGCGAGGTCGCCGACCAGACCATCGGAAACGTCAAGCGCGCTCGTCGCGTAGCGGCGCAGGACCGGAACCAGTTCGACTCGCGGCTGCGGATGCAGGTAGCGGTCCAGCAAGTGCGCCGCTCCCTTGGAGACTTCGAGCCGGTTTTGGCGCAAACGAAGCCCCAACGCCGCATCGCCGATAGTGCCGGAAACGAAGACGACATCTCCCGGCCGTGCGCCGGAGCGCATGACCATCCTTCCCTTAGGCACACGACCGATTGCCGTGATGGAGACAGTGACGCCATCGGGAGACCGGATGGTGTCGCCGCCAAGCAGCGTGATGCCGTAACGAGCCTGATCCGCCTTCAACCCCGCGGCGAACTTCCTGATCCAGCCTTCTGTCCAGTCGGCCGGCAGCGCCAGCGACATGAGGTAACCGAAGGGGACCGCACCTTTCGCCGCCAGGTCGGAGAGATTGACCCGCAACGCCTTGCGCGCCACCGACTCGGGAGGGTCGTCGGGGAAGAAGTGCACGCCTTCGGCAACCATATCGGCGGTGAAGACGAGATCGTCGTTCGGCCGCTGCCGGTAGAGGGCGGCATCGTCGCTCAGACCGAGGGCACCCCGTTCCGCCGCCAGCGGCCGAAAGTACTTCTCGATCAGTTCGAATTCGCCCGGACGGCGGGCACGTCGCGCCGCCATCGCTCTACGATCCCGAGGTCGCAGTGAACTCCGCCGGCCTCACCTGTCGCGCCAGCGCGTCAAGCACACCGTTGACTATTCCGGGCACCTCTTCCTCGAAGAAGGCCTTGGCGACCTCGACGTACTCGGTGATCACGACGCGCGCAGGGACGTCGGGCCGTGCGACCAGTTCAAAGGCACCGGCACGCAGGATCGCCCGCAGCGTCGCGTCAATGCGAACCAGCGGCCAATCCGGCGAGAGGGCCGCGTCGATTGCCGGGTCGAGGTTGCGCTGCCTGCTGACGACGCCGGACACGATGTCACGGAAAAAGGCATTGTCCGCGTCGCGATACTGGTCGCCGTCAACTTCCTTTCCGAGACGGTAGGTCTCGAATTCTGCGATCACGTCAGGCAAGGCGGCACCCGCGACTTCCATCTGGTACAGCGCCTGAACGGCGGCGAGCCGCGCAGCGCCGCGCTGATTGGCGGGCCGCTGGCTGCGGCCAGACGCAGCTGCGTGCATTACCGGGTCTCGATCCGTACCTGACAAATCTGGCGACGCGACTTCATGGCTCATCAGCAATGTTCATTTGAATGTTCAACTCCGCGCGGTGTCGTCTCAGTCTTGCCGCATGTACCTCGCGATGAAGTCCAACGCGTCCGCGCCCCAGATCTTGTCGCCCCGTGCACCACCGAAGCAATGCCCATCCAGCTCTTTGTTGCCGCTCGGCGGGTAGATCTTCATCTCGTACGGTTTGCCGAGCTTCTGCAGCTCTGCGCCCAGCACCTTGCCCGGATCGAGGCTCACATCTGCCGGCGGGTGAGCGATAAAGAGTGGAATCTTGATGTTGTCGATCGCCTTCACCAGGCGCTCGCGCAGCGGTCGATTGCCAGCCCAACTCTCAGCCGCCGGCGACAGGGCGACTGCGACACGATAGCCGGAGTTGCTCTCGGCGCCGAGAATCGTCTGGATACCACCATACGAACAGCCCACCACGGCGATTCGGCTCGTGTCGACAAAGGGGAAGGTCTTCAGCAGCGCCAGGCCCGCCAGCTGATCGTCAAGCTGCGGTCCCTGCATGAGTTGAACAACCTGTTGGCTCGCCGCCGCCGCGCCCTTGTCCTGGCGCGTCTTCTTGGTGACGTCGCCGATATAGAGGCCTTGCGAGAGGCCATGCCCTTCGCGAACCGGCGCCATGACGACGTAGCCTGCAGGCACGAAGATAGCCGCCACGGAATTGAATTCCGGCCCGACACCGGGATCCTCCTCGCTGCCGTGGTTCCAGACGATGGCGGGGAAGGGTCCCGGACCGTCCGGCTTGTAGACGAAACCGACGAGCTTCAGACCTTGCGGGTCCTGGAAGGAGACGCGTGCTTTGTGGAACGGCGCATCGGGCGCCAAAGGAGAAGTGCCGTCACTCCCGGGCGTCGCTGGCGCGGCAGCAGCAGGCATTTGAGCGGCCACTTCCTGCGTCCCGCAGACCGCAAGAAGCACAACGAGCGAATAGCCCGTGGACCGACGCAACATCCCGCGCCTCCGGCCCGGGCGTGTCCGGCGGATCGGCCACGATGCGACCGTCCCGCGTGATTGCCCGGTTGTCATTTCATAGCCCGAAGCGCGCCCTGAGCGCCACCATATGGAGCGCCGCCTCGGCCGCCGCGCCGCCCTTGTTGCCGTCTGCAACACGCGCCCGCGCCCACGCCTGGTCATCGTCCTCGACCGTCAGCACCCCGAAGCCTACCGCCAGCGACTTCGCCACCGCGAGGTCCATGATTGCCCGCGCCGACTGCTCGGCGACAATATCGTAGTGGGTGGTCTCCCCCCGGATCACGCACCCGAGTATCACATAGCCGTCGTAATCGCCCCCGCCCCGGCCCGCTGCGGCTAGTGCCATCGACAGGGCCGCCGGCAGCTCCAGCGCGCCAGGGACCGAAATGCGATCGTGCGAGGCGCCCGCGTTGTCGATCGCCGCGACCGCGCCGCGCATCAGTTCGTCCGCGAGATCCTCGTAGAAGCGCGCTTCGATGATCAGCAGGTGCGGTGCGCGATCGGCCATCGTTCAGCCAGCCAGGGAAAACGGCGGCCACCAATCACGTCGGTCACCGACTGTCCAGAAAAAAGGGGGGCCGCGGGGATCAGCCGCCCCCGGCGAGCCGCGCCACGTACCGCGCGAGCATGTCGACCTCGAGGTTGACGCGGTCTCCGGGCTGCCGGGCTGCCCAGGTCGTGACGCTCAGCGTGTGGGGAATGAGGAGACAGTCGAAGCGATCGCCTTCGACACCATTCACCGTCAGCGAGGTTCCGTCGAGTGCGACGGATCCTTTGGCCGCGATGAAGCGGGAAAGCGCGTGCGGCGCCTCGAATGTGAACCTCGTCGTCTCGCCAAGGTCTTCGCGCCGCCTGACCACCGCTACGCAATCGACGTGGCCGCTGACCAGGTGGCCGCCGAGCTCGTCGCCAAGCTTCAACGCTCGTTCAAGGTTGAGGCGCGTGCCGGTCACCCAGTCACCGACATTGGTGACGGCCAGGGTCTCCGGCCCCGCCTCGACGTCGAAGACAGCGTGACCGTCGCGGCCAGGCTTGCACGAGACGACGGTCATGCACACGCCGTCGCAGGCGATCGACGCGCCGATGGCAACATCATCGGCGGGATACCCGCTGGCGACCGACAGGCGCCGCACATCGTTGCGATCAGCCAGCTGGACGATCGAGCCAACGTCCGAAACAATGCCGGTGAACACGGCTCACGACGCTCGCACGTAGCGGCGCAACTGGTCCTCGCCAACCATTGTCGTCTCGATCAGCCGATAACGCGGGCTGCGCTCCACAGCCGACAGCGCCATGCCGGCGAGTGCCCGCACACCGTCGGGGCCGACAACGACGGGAGCGCGTATCATGACAACTTCGTCGACGAAGTCGCCCGATATCAGTGACGCGGCGACCTCCGCCCCGCCCTCCGCCAGGATGCGTGAGTAGCCCTTCTCCGCCAGCACCGACAGCGTCTGCGAGAAATCGACGCCACCTCCCGGCCCGGCGCCGACCTCGATCAGTTCTACGCCCGCGTCGGCCAGGGCGGACTTGCGCTCCGGCGGCGCCTCCGGACCGACCATGGCAATCAGCGGCCTCTCCTTCACCGACTGGACCAGGCGCGACTCCAGCGGCATGCGCGCCTTGGCGTCGAAGATAACCCGCGCCGGCGACCGCCCCTCAAGGCCGGGCAGGCGCACGGTCAGCCGTGGGTCATCGATCAGCACCGTGCCGATGCCAACGGCGACGACGTCGAAGGTTGTCCGCATCGCCTGGACGGTAGTGAAGGCGGCTTCGCCCGTAATGATCATCCGCTCGCCGGTCCGCTTGCCGATCATCCCATCGGCCGAGACTGCAAGCTTCAGTGTCACGTGCGGTCGACCCTTAGTGATGCGCGCGAAATGACCGGAAAGGGAGCGCGCAGCCGCATCGGCGAGGACACCCGTGGTTACGGCGATGCCAGCTTCGGCCATCATCTGGTGGCTTTTGCCGTTGGTGCGCGGATCCGGGTCGGTCAGGGCGGTGACCACGCGCGCCACGCCTGCGTCGATCAGCGCCTGCGAGCACGATTTGACGCGGCCCTTATGCGCACAGGGCTCCAGCGTGACGTAGGCGGTGGCCCCGCGGGCAGTCTCACCGGCCTCCTTCAAGGCTACCTTCTCGGCGTGCGGTCGTCCTCCTTCGGCGGTCCAGCCACGCCCGACCACAACCGGCATCTCGTCGGTTCGCACGATCACGCAGCCCACTGCCGGATTGGTCGATGTCTGGCCAAGATTGCGCCGGCCGAGACGCACCGCCGCGCCCATCATGCGGCGATCGAATTCCGGGTCGACCGGAGCCAGGGCATCTTTCTTGCGGCGCGCGGCCATCGCCTCGCTCAGCCCTCGCCGACCTTCACGGGCGTTTCACCGGACAGTTCACCAAGCACGGTCTTGAAATCATCCATGTCGCGGAAATTTCGGTAGACCGAGGCAAAGCGTACGTAGGCGACCTCGTCGAGACCGCGCAGGCCCTCCATGACCATTTGTCCGATCCGCTCCGACGGGATGTCGCTCTCGCCCGAGCTTTCCAGCCGGCGCACGATGCCGTTCACCATGCGCTCGACACGGTCCGGCTCGACTGAACGCTTGCGCAGCGCCACCTGGACTGAGCGCATCAGCTTGTCGCGATCGAAGGGGACCCTGCGTCCGTTCCGCTTGACCACCGTCAGCTCGCGCAGTTGCACCCGCTCGAACGTGGTGAACCGGCCGCCGCAATCGGGGCAGACGCGCCGACGTCGAATCGCGGTGTTGTCCTCCGAGGGACGCGAATCCTTCACCTGGGTGTCGGGATTGCCGCAGTAGGGACAGCGCATGGCCAGGCGCCTTCGAAAAAACCGCCCGACGCTACGAATAGATCGGGAAGCGGTCGGTCAACGCATGTACTTTGTGGCGGACTGCGCTTTCGACAAGCGGCGCGGTCCCGTCTTCCGACTGGGCAACTGCATGAAGCACCTCGGCGATCATTCCACCCACCTGGCGGAACTCTGCCACGCCGAACCCGCGCGTGGTGCATGCCGGCGTGCCAAGCCTGATGCCTGACGTGACGAACGGCTTCTCCGGGTCGAACGGAATGCCGTTCTTGTTGCAGGTGAGCCCGGCACGGACGAGCGCCTTTTCCGAGACATTGCCTTTGAGACGTTTGGGCCTCAGGTCCACCAGCATCAGATGGTTGTCGGTGCCCCCCGACACGATCTCGAATCCGGAGCTGCGGAGGGTATCGGCGAGAGCCCGCGCGTTTTCCACCACGTTGCGGGCGTAGACCTTGAAATCAGGTCTTAGCGCCTCGCCGAGCGCTACCGCCTTGGCAGCGACCACGTGCATCAGTGGCCCGCCCTGCAGGCCGGGGAACACAGCTGAGTTGATCTTTTTCGCGATCGCCTCGTCATTGGTGAGGATCATGCCGCCGCGCGGTCCCCGCAACGACTTGTGCGTCGTGGTCGTAACCACGTGCGCGTGGGGGGTTGGCGACGGATGCGCGCCACCGGCCACCAGGCCGGCGAAGTGAGCCATGTCCACCAGCAGATAGGCGCCGACGGAATCGGCGATCTCGCGGAAGCGGCGAAAGTCCCAGTAGCGGGAATAGGCCGTGGCACCGGCGATAATCAGCCTGGGCTTCGCCTCCTCGGCTATCCGGGCAATCGCGTCGTAGTCGAGGAGCTGGTCGTCGCGCCGCACGCCGTACGGCACCACCTTGAACCATTTGCCCGAGACGTTGACCGGAGCACCGTGCGACAGATGACCGCCGGCGGCGAGATCGAGGCCCATGAACGTGTCCCCCGGCTCGAGCAGGGCAAGGAACACCGCCTGATTCATCTGGCTGCCGGAATGGGGCTGCACGTTGGCGAAGGCAGAGCCGAACAGCCGCTTGGCCCGCTCGATCGCCACGGTCTCGACAACGTCAACGAATTCGCAACCGCCGTAGTACCGTTTGCCCGGGTACCCTTCGGCGTACTTGTTGGTCAGCACCGACCCCTGCGCCTCAAGTACCGCCCGGGAGACGATGTTCTCCGACGCGATCAGTTCGATGTCCCGCCGCTGGCGGCCAAGCTCTTCCGCGATCGCCTCGACAATCTCGGGGTCGGTCTCCGCGAGATCGGCCTCGAAGAAGGCCTGTGTCGTGGAAGCCGTCACGGCGTGGTCGCTAAATGACATGATCGCGATTCCCGAAAAACCGAAAGACGACGGCCGCAGCGTCGACGCACGCCGCCCCCGCCGGACTGGCTGGCATTAACACAATCCGCCCCGGCACGCCAAGGATCGGCGCTCGCGCATCTCGATGGCAAAAGGCGAGCGCCTAGAGAGGCTGGCCGGCGACCTGCGTAGCGGGCGGCTCCAGCCCGTCGAGGTTGTAGATGTCGTTGCGGAAATTGACGATGCCGTCCGCGCTCGCCCACGCGGTTATGTAAGTCCAGAAGAGCGGCACCGGTGTGGAAAGCTTGACGTCCAGGCGGTCGTTGTTGCGAAATTCGGCCTCAATCCGGTCCCGGTCCCAGCCGGGGGTGTCACGCAGCAGCCAGACAATCAATTCGCGGATGTTCTGGACTCGCACGCAGCCCGACGAGTCGAAGCGATAATCCTCGTTGAAAAGGGTCTTGTGGGGCGTGTCGTGCATGTACACGCCTTCGGGGCTCGGGAAGTTGATCTTGACCAGACCCAGTGAGTTCTCGTCATACGGATCCTGGCGGAACATGTAGTTCACCGCCTCGTCGGTCGTCCAGTCGATCTGGGTCGGCGACAGCTCGTTGCCTTTCGGGTCGTAGATGTGAATCCGGTACCTGGTGAGGTAATCCGGATCCTTCTGCATGATCGGGATCAGGTCCTTCTTGATGATGCTCGCCGGCACCGTCCAGAACGGATGAAAATTGATCTCCGTGATCTTGGAATTGACAATCGGAGACGGCCGGTCGACCTTGCCCACGACCGCGGTGTGCCGCGAAACCACCACACCATTTTCCACCGCCTCGACAGAGGCGGCCGGAATGTTGACCATCACGTAGCGGCCGGTGGGAAGCTTTGCCGTCAGGAGCTTCAGCCGGGTGAGGTTGGTCGACAGCTGGGTCAGCCGGGTCGTCGCCGGAACATTCAGCGCCTCGTACGTGGACTCGCCCACAAGACCGTCGGCCTGGATGCCGTGGCGCGCCTGAAAACGTCTGACGGCGGCATCGACGTAAGAATCGAACACGTCGGAGAAGCCCGACGCGGCCGGCATGTCGCCGGAAACCGTCAGACGCTGACGCAGCTGCGTGAGCGCCGGGTCGCGCATGCCGATACGGAGCTGCTTGTCTGCGGGGACCATCGGCCAGCCGCCGTGCGCGACGATGTCGGCGTATCGTGTGATTGCCGTCTGCAGGGACTGGACGATTTGCGGCGAGAGAATCGGTGTCGCGGTGCGAACGTCAGCCGCGCCCACCGAGGCGGCGTCAAAGCCGTCCGACCATTCGGCCCCGCCGTTCTGGATTACCTGAGTGATCGGATCCTCGGCACGCGCTGGCGTGAGGCCCGGCGCCAACGTGCAGGCCGCCCCGACGAGGCTGGCAACGATCAAAGGGTTGGCGCGAAAGGTCATTGGTCCCGGTCCACCCAAGCAGTCTGAATCGCTATCACTTCCAGCCCGTTAACGGGCTAGCACGACCACGGCGCAACCGCAACGCGACAGCTCCCAGCCGGTTCAATCCAGCGGTAATCGAATCTATGTTTATCTCTATACCGGTTCTCTTCGCGGGGCTATGTGGCGCTTTGACGGCGTGCGACAAGAACGCCGCAGGGACCGGACCCCGCCCGTCGGCAGGTGGTCGATACGCTCTCAAGTGAAACCGGTTGTCGCTTCGGCTGGGTATCCAAGGGGCGGCCCCGAGAGGCCGCCCCTTGCATTGTCAGCGGCGATCGTCCCAGCCGCGGCGGGAGGCCTGGGAGTGACCTTCGGAGTCTCCGTACCAACCGCGGCCTCGGCGCCCCCGATTATCATCGTCGTAGCGGCGGCCGCCGCGCACGTCGTCGTCGTCGTAGCGGGAACTCCGTCGCTCATCGTAGCGGCTGCTTCGCGACGGCGAGGCGCGTCGTTCTTCCCAGCCACGCCGCGAAGCCTCGGAGTGGCCCTCCGGATCGCCGTACCACCCGCTGCGGCCATGGTCGGGTTCGTCCCATCCGCGCCGCGAGGCCTCGGAGTGACCCTGCGGATCACCGTACCACCCACTGCGGCCATGGTCGGGCTCATCCCAGCCGCGCCGCGAGGCCTCGGAGTGGCCCTCCGAATCGCCGAACCAGCCTCCGCGCCGCTGGCCGCGCCGGTCGTCATCGTCCTCATAGCGGGAGCTTCGGCGCTCATCGTAGCGCCGGCTCTGACGCTCCTGATCCCTGCCGCCACGACCACGCATGCTGTCGCGATCGTCATCGTCAGACATGAACCGACCGTATTCGTCCCGATCAGGGCCTCCCGATCGCGAGCCGCCACCGCGGTGGTAGTTGCGATTATCGTCGTCCGAAACGAAGCGACCTTCGTCGTCCCGTTCGCGCATCGTCGTTCTTGGCATTATATTGCTCTCCTCTGATGAAGCCCCCTGGCCCCTGGAGGATTGGCGGGACCCGGCATCTGCCGTGCGCCCTTTGCTAGGACTGCCGAGCTGCTCCGCGAACATTTTGATCTGGTTGTTGAGCTCTGTCGGATCGGCCTGGGACAACGCGAGGGCGAACAACCCTGTCCGCGGTTTCTCCTCCAGCGCGATCAGTTCCTCGATCTGTTTGGCAATCGCACTCAGTCGCGCGTCGAACAGACGACGGTCCGCTCCCATCACAAGATCATCGAGCATCAAGTCGATAAATTCGGCTCGAACCTCGATGTCGTCGAGCGCAGCCTGATCCTTCGCCGCCTTGCGCGCCGCCGGGAGGACAATCTCGTTCTCGATCCGACGGTGAGTCTGCCAGAGCGCGTCGATATCGCGGACGCCCTTTCGACGGTCGTTGTCGCCCGCGCGGACCCGCGACAGAAGCGTTTCATGCTGTTCCTTCAACAGGGCGAGCGTCGGTGAATGATTTGCGTCCGCCCCGTTCTTCCTCGCGCCCGCGCCGCGACGCGCACGCGCCTTCTTTGCCGACTTGTCTTTTTCCGGCGTCGATTCGTCTTCGGATGTGGCCATGTAGGATCCGTCCTTGGGTGACTCGCCCGACCGGAACAACTAACGAACGAGAGGCTTGTTCCGTGAACGCTGAAGAATGACCGCGACAGAAGTGGCTGCCTTGTGCAGGGGACGAAACGCGACGATCCCCGCCACGTGTGGTCGCCTGACTCGTCCGAGCTAACCCGGTCGACGATCGCAACCAGCGAGCCGGCTGTGCGACGGCGACATGCCAAAAAAAAGCCCGGCGGAAGCCGGGCCTTTGAAACAGAAAGGGAAGGCGGAGAAATCAGAGTCGATACAGGATCTGATCTGTCCAGAAGCGCTCCAGCCGCTGCAGGGAGCGATTGAGGTCGCGGAAATCGTCGGCCGCGATGCCGCCAACCTGGTCAATCGAGCGGATGTGGCGGTCGTACAGGCGGTTGACGATATCGGCCACCTCCCGACCTTTCTCGGTCAGGCTGACGCGGACCGAACGCCGGTCCATGCGCGAGCGCTGGTGATGGATGTAGCCCATCTCGACGAGCTTTTTCAGATTGTAGGACACATTCGACCCGAGATAGTAGCCCCGCGTCCTCAGCTCACCGGCGGTCAACTCGGATTCGCCGATGTTGAACAGCAGCAGCGCCTGAACACTGTTGACGTCCGAGCGCCCAGCCCGATCGAACTCGTCCTTGATGACGTCCAGAAGGCGCCGGTGCAGACGCTCAACCAGCGTCAACGCCTCCATATAAAGCGGCTTCATCCCCGAACCGCTGGGTTCGGCGACAGCCTCAACTGCCCTTTTTACACTAGCCATGATCGCCTCACTGTTTGGGCGGGTATGCTCCCGCTTGTGAATCGACCTTAATCAATGCCGCTAAAAATCAGCTTAAGGTTCAGCCTTAACAATGGCTTACGCGATCGGCTCGAATTCGACCCAAAAACCCGGCCGGGTCGCTATTCCTCGGGCGGTCGCCGCGCCAGGATCGTCAGCGCCAGGAAACCGGCAAATGTCGCGACGTGGAAGGCCACGATCATGAGATCCCCGCCGAAGGTGCGGATGAACACGGTGTGGAGGGCAATCTCCGACACCAGGGCAAAGATCCAGATGACCTTGCCCCATGCGACCCTCAGCCACAGGCCGACCGAGGCCACCAGGTCGACCACCGCCAGGTCGATGGTGGCCAGCTTCCAGGGCGTCGACATCGCCTCGAACATCCCGCCGCCGCCGGGAATCACGCCCAGGATGATTGCCCACTGCCGGAGGCCAAGCAGCATGGTGACGACGGCGAGGAGCAGCAGATAGTAGTCGAGCGTCACCTCGTGTCGGCCCCGCACCGGCGGGGTCAAGGACATCTCGTCTCTGCTCGACATCGGCCAGCTCCGCCGGAATGGGGCGAGTCGCCTCGCGTGCAAAAAATGATATGGTCCGCGCGCCGCCAGCAAAGCAAGACCGCCATGACCCGAGAAAGCGCCCCGTTTTCGGCCGACCCCAGGACCAAGCCCGATATGGACGCGATCCTTGGCGGGCGCCGCATGCGCCGCAACCGCCGCACCGACTGGTCCCGCCGGTTGGTGCGGGAATCGACGTTGACGGTCGACGATCTGATTTGGCCGATATTTCTGATTGACGGCGACCGGGTCCGCCAGCCGGTGGCCGCCATGCCGGGCGTCGAGCGGCTGTCGGTAGACGAAGCTGCAAAGGAAGCGGCACGCGCCGCTGCCCTCGGCATCCCGGCGATCGCCCTCTTCCCCTACACCGACCCAGCCCGGCGGGACGAAACCGGCTCCGAAGCGCTGAACCCACGCAACCTGGTCTGCTCCGCGACCCGCGCGATCAAGGCAGCGGCTCCCGGCCTCGGCGTCATCAATGACGCTGCGCTCGACCCGTACACCAGCCACGGTCACGACGGGATCATGCAGGGCGACGAGATCGTGAACGACGCGAGCGTGGAGCAACTGGTGTTGCAGAGCCTCATCCAGGCAGAGGCCGGCGCCGACATCATCGCGCCTTCGGACATGATGGACGGCCGCGTCGGCGCCATTCGGAGTGCGCTGGATGCGAACGGGTTCCAGAACGTCCAGATCATGGCCTACACGGCGAAGTACGCCTCGGCATTCTACGGTCCTTTCCGCGATGCCGTCGGCACATCGAAGACGCTGGTCGGCGACAAGCGCACCTACCAGATGGACCCGGCGAACGGCGACGAGGCCCTGCGCGAAGCCGAGCTCGACATCGCCGAGGGTGCCGACATGATCATGGTGAAACCCGGCCTACCCTACCTCGACATCGTATGGCGGTTGAAGGAGGCCTTCGCCATGCCGACGTTCGCCTATCAGGTATCGGGCGAGTACGCGATGATTCGCGCTGCCGCCGACAATGGCTGGATCGACGGCGAAAGAGCCATGATGGAAAGCCTGATTGCGTTCAAACGCGCCGGCGCCGACGGCATCCTGACCTATTTCGCCCCGGCCGTCGCCGAGATGCTCGGCGGGCACGACCAGTCCAAGTGATTCCCACTCTCGCCGATATCCGCTCCGCCGCCGACCAGATCGCCGGCGTCGTTTTGAAGACGCCGTTTCTGCCGGCGCCACGGCTGTCGCGTTTCGCCGACGCCAGGCTCTGGGTCAAGTACGAAAACCTGCAGGCCACGTCGTCGTTCAAAGAGCGCGGTGCGCTGACCAAGCTCCTGTCCCTGACCGACGGCGAGCGGGCTCGCGGGGTCATCACCATGTCGGCAGGCAACCACGCGCAGGCCGTGGCCTACCACGCCGAGCGCCTTGGCATTCCCGCGACGATCGTCATGCCCAAGCCGACACCGTTCGTGAAGGTCGCCGCGACGCGGAGCTTCGGCGCCGAGGTGGTGCTCGCAGGCGAGACCCTCGCCGACGCCCAGAGCGCCGCCGAGGCGATCATGGCGAAGACCGGCGCCACGCTGGTGCATCCCTACGACGACCCCTTGGTGATCAGCGGACAGGGCACGATCGGGCTCGAACTCGTCGCCGACCATCCCGATCTCGACGTCATTCTCGTGCCGGTCGGGGGTGGCGGCCTGATCTCGGGGATCGCGATCGCGGTCAAGGCGTTGAAGCCTTCCATCCAGGTATTCGGCGTTGAGACGGCGCTCTACCCCTCCGTCCATGCGGCCCTGCGCGGCGAGACGGCGGTCACCGGCGGCGACACGCTCGCCGAGGGGATTGCGGTCAAGAACGTCGGCAAGCTGACCATCGAGGTGATCCGCCGCCACGTCGACGACGTGGTGCTGGTGGGCGAAAAGGCCATCGAACAGGCGGTCGCCGCCTACCTGATGCTGCAGAAGACGATGGCCGAAGGTGCCGGTGCCGCCGGGCTCGCCGCCGTCATCGCCGACCCGGCGCGTTTTCGGGGCAAACGCGTCGGCCTCGTCTTGGCGGGAGGCAACATCGATCCGCGATTGGCGGCGTCGATAATGGTGCGCGAGCTCGCCCGCGAGGAACAGGTGGTTGCGGTGCGCATCCTGATCAGCGACCGCCCTGGCGTTCTCGGCGCCATCGCGATGACCATCGGTGAACACGGCGGCAACATCCTCGAGGTCTTCCACCACCGCACCATGTTGAACGTCCCCGCCAAGGGGGCCAGCGTCGACGTGACCATCGAGACGCATGGCCGCGAGCACGCCGCCGAGATCATCGCCGCGCTGGTCGGCAGGGGCTTTAGGGTCGAACGCATCGACCCGCCGCAACCGGGCAACTGACCCGCCACCTTGTTTCCGCTGTAGCAAATCTCCACGTTGCGGCCCGAACCGAACGGGCTGGGCGGTACTGGAGAGTGGTGAAATGAGCGGAACCGAAGGCGTCCGGCCGTCCGATCACGCCGTCTATGATCCCGACACGGAGCCCGAGCTGTTCGAGGGCATCCTGTCGAAGCGAATTGTGGCTTTCATCGTCGATGCGGTCCTCATCGTCGCGTTGATGATTCCGGCGGCTCTCGTCGTGCTGCTCCTCGGCCTCGTGACGCTCGGCATCGGTTGGTTCCTGTTCCCGCCGCTGTTTGCCATCGTCGCCCTCGGGTACGTAGCGCTGACACTCGGCGGGCCCGCCTCGGCGACCGTTGGAATGCGAATGACCGGCGTGGAGATGCGCACCTGGGCCGGCCAGAAGATGTTCCCGCTGCTGGCGATCATGCACGCCCTGATCTTCTGGTTCTCGATCGGGCTGTTGACGCCGCTCATCCTGCTGGTCGGCCTGTTCACATACCGCAATCAGCTCCTGCACGACCTGCTTCTCGGCGTCGTCGCGCTCAATTCCGGGCCCCTGGACCGATTGGAAAAATAGTTGCGCCGCTGCGGCACGCCGCAGAAGGCGGTTCGCTTGAAGGCGTCAGCCGATCCACCATGATATCCGCGCGACACCAACCGGCCTCATGGAGAACAGATGGCGGCAGCCCCCGAGGTCCTCAGATGGCTGACGTATGCGATGGTCGCCGCGATGATCGTCGGCTACGCGCTGGAGCGATGGCCGATCGAACTCGTGTCGTTGGCCGCGCTTGCGGGCTGGCTGGTGCTGTTCTGGGCGGCGCCGTTGCTTTTGGGTGTCCCCAGTCCGGTCGGCCCGGACGAACTTCTGGCCGGCCTGTCGAACCAGGCGCTGATCACCGTCCTCGCAATGCTGATCGTCGGCCAGGGCCTGTTCCACACCGATGCCCTTGAACGGCCCGCCGCTGTCCTTGCCCGCCTGGGAGGCAATGGCAGATACGCCACCATCGCGGTGCTGTTCACAGCCCTCGTGACGAGCGCTTTCATCAACGACACACCTGTCGTGGTGATGTTTCTGCCGATCGCGAGCACAGTCGCGGCAACGCACGGCGTCCCCACCTCCAAGGCGCTTATGCCGCTCTCGTTCGCGGCGCTCCTCGGCGGCATGACGACGCTTATCGGAACGTCGACGAACCTGTTGGCGGCGGGCGTCGCTGCGAGGTCAGGCGCGCTGGCAATTGGTTTTTTTGATTTCACCGTGCCGGCAGCGGCCATGGCAGTCGGTCGGCTTTGCCTACGTTGCTTTGGTGATGCCGCGTCTCCTGGTGGCACGCACCGGCATGGCCCAACAGTTCACCGCCGGCGCCAGCAAGCAGTTCATTGGCCAGATCGACATCGGCCACGACCACCCGCTGGTGGGCGCCACGCCTACCGCCGGCATGTTTCCGCAACTGACCGACATGACCGTCCTGCTCGTCCAACGCGGTGAGCATCCCTTTCTGCCGCCCTTCGAAAATGTCGTGCTCGCGCCCGGAGACAGCCTCATCGTGGCCGCGACCCGTTCCGCCCTGACGAAGGCGATCTCAGTCGAGTCCGCGCGCGGTTCGCCCGCGCCTGCTCCCGATACGCCTGCGCAGCCGAACTGGACCACCGATCTCATCTTGGCCGAGGCGGTCGTGGCACCGGGCTCCGGGCTCATCGGGAGAACCGTCGAGCAGGCGGCAATACACCGCACGATGAATATCACCGTGATGGGCATAGAGCGCCGGCGATACATGCCGCGGTCGCAGATGAGCGACATCCGCCTCGAAGCCGGGGATGTTCTCCTCGTGGGCGGCACAAGCAAAGCGATCGAGGGTCTGCGGACGATCCGCGATCTTATCTTGCTCGAATGGTCGGCGGCCGACCTTCCGCGGCGGCGCCACGCGTGGCGGGCGCTGGCCATCTTCGCACTTCTCGTCGCCTACGCCGCCAGCGGGATCGGTCCGATCGTTGTCGGTGCACTGACCGCGGCGCTGGCGATGATCCTCACCGGCTGTCTCAATCTGCGGCAGGCGGCCCTTGCCTTCGACCGGCGCATCTACCTCATGGTCGGGGCCACCCTTGCAGCAGGCGCGGCGTTGCAGGCGACCGGCGGCGCCGAGGAGGTCGCCACGGCAACCCTTGCCACTGTCTCTGGCCAGCCCAACTGGGTTATCCTGTCTGCGCTTTTTTTGACGGTAGGCCTGATCACCAACGTGCTCTCGAACAACGCCACCGCGGTCCTCTTCACGCCGATCGCATTGGGTATTGCGGCCGACCTCGGCGCCGACCCGCTGCCTTTCGTCGTGGCCGTCATGCTTGCGGCGAGCTGCGCCTTCGCGACCCCGGTCGGATACCAGACCAATATGCTGGTGATGGGGCCAGGCCACTACCGCTTCACCGACTTCGTCGTCGCGGGCCTTCCCCTGCTCTTTCTTATGTGGGTCGTCTTCTCGGTTGTCGCCCCTTGGTATTATGGTGTGTAAGAAGAATCCGGAATGACCAAGCACACCACAGAGACCCCGCAGTTCTATCTGACCGCGCCGGCGCCCTGCCCCTACCTTCCTGGACGGGCGGAGCGCAAGGTGTTCACTCATCTGGTCGGTGACCGCGCCGCGGCGCTTAACGACATTCTCACCCAGGGCGGCTTCCGCCGCAGCCAGAATATTGCCTACCGGCCCGCCTGCGAGGGCTGCCGCAGTTGCGTCTCTGTACGGGTTGTCGTCGACGCATTCCGCCCCACGCGCAACCTGGCACGCGTCCACAGGCGCAACCGGGACTTGATCGGCACCGAGACGTCGGCGAGCCCGTCGTCCGACCAATACTCGCTATTCCGCGCGTACCTCGATTCGCGTCATTCCGACGGCGGCATGGCGGATATGACGGTGCTTGACTACGCCATGATGGTCGGGGACTCGCACGTCGACACCCTTGTCATCGAGTACCGCTTCCGCGGCCCTGACACCGCCATCACCGGACGCGGCGAGGGACCGTTGATCGCAACCGCCCTGACTGACGTGCTGGCCGACGGTTTGTCGATGGTCTATTCGTTTTTCGATCCGGACTACGCCGATCGTTCACTGGGCACCTACATGATCCTCGACCATATCGCCCGCGCCCGCAGGATGGGGCTGCCGTATGTCTATCTCGGATACTGGGTCGACGGTTCCCGCAAGATGGCTTACAAGCGCCGCTTTCGACCCCAGGAACACCTCGGCCCGCGCGGCTGGGGCAGGGTCGACTAGGGCAATTCCAGGAAGTGGGAATCGGTCTTCCGTCCGGAATTGCGGGGAAACAAAGAGCTGGGGCGATTTCGCGACTCAGAGAAATGCGACATTGCTCTGGTAGGGCACCCGACCGCCCGGTCATCGCAGGCTGACGCTCCAACAATGGCCGCTTCAAAAACCTCCACTTACGACTGCGCACGCTGCCCGGCTTACTGCTGCACGTACGCCGAGATCGGCGCGACGAAGCGGGACATCGAAAGGCTGGCGAAGCATTTCGGCATTGACGCCGCAGCGGCTGAGAAGAAGTTCACCAAGCCGACCGACGACGGCAAGAAGCGGATGCTCAGGCATCGCCGGGATGAGCATTTCGGCACCGCCTGCATGTTTCTCAACTCCGAAACACGCAACTGCACGGTCTACGAGGCGCGCCCGCGCATCTGCCGGGAGTTTCCGGGCACCTATCGATGCGGCTACTACGAGTTCCTCAAGTTCGAGCGATATCTGCTCGATGACCCGGAGTGGGTCTCCTCCACCTGGAACAAATAGTCCCGGCCCCTTGAGCAATTCCAGGCCGCTCTGGGTCGGCTCGATTGCCAGCGGCGACCCTTTCTTACATCGTTGTTTCGCCACGCCGCGTCCGCGCGTCCGGCTTCCTGGCGCGCGCAACCTTGCGCTTCGCCGGTGTCGGGGCTTCAGCCGCAGGTGGTTTCTTTGGCGCGCCGTTGAGCAACGTCCGCTCAGCCAGTAGCCAGTGCTCCAGTTCAAGACCCGGCGGTCGCCCGCTCTGCTCCCACAACTCGTACGCCTTCAATCGGATCAGTTTTTCCGAAACGGCTTTCATTCGACCTCTCCTTGCAAGGTGGCTCAGGTGATTCGTGGAGTCCAGTCTACTCCGACCCGCACACCTGTCCCAGCAACTATCGTGCCGGATTGGCCTTCTAGAGGGGTGGCGTGCCGAAGCGGTTGGAGCGGGGAAAGCCCGGCGGCGGCAGGCGGCCTGCCTGGGCACGTGTCCCGATCCATTCCTTGAGTTCCTTCAGAGGCCGGTTGAACGCGCGCCCCGACGAATCGTGCCAGGTCATGCCGTCGGCCTTGGCGAAGACGCGGGCATCGGCGATGCCGCCGTCCTTGTAGCGCTGGAGCCGCACGCCCTTGCCGCGCGTCATTTCGGGGACCTGGTCGAGCGGAAAAATCAGCAGCTTGCGGTTCTGTCCGAGGGCCGCGACCGTGTCTCCGGCAGCCGAAACGCACACCCGCATCTCCTCCGGCGGCGAAACACTGAGCACGACCTTGCCTTTGCGCGTCGTGGCCAGCACCTCCGCCTCAGGCACGACGAAGCCCCGCCCCTCGGTCGAGGCGACGAGAAGCTTGCGCGCCGGGTCGTGCACAAAGACGGACACCACGTCGTCGGCGGCCTCCATGTCGACCATCAGCTTGATCGGCTCGCCATGGCCGCGCCCTCCCGGCAGCTTGTCCGCGGCCAGCGTGTAGAAGCGCCCGCCGGTGGAGGCGACGAGGATCTTGTCGGTGGTTTCGGCCGGGAAGGCGAACTTGACCTGATCGTCGCTCTTGAAGGTCAGCGCCTTGATATCGATGTCATGCCCCTTCAGCGCCCTGATCCAGCCTTTCTCCGAGACAACTACGGTGACCGGTTCTCGCTCGATCATCGCCGTCTGCATGTCCTCGACGTCGTGTTCCGGCGCTTCGCCGAACGTGGTTCGGCGGCGACCGAGCGCCGTGTCAGGACCAAAGGCCTTCCTGACCGCCTTGATCTCGCCGGCAACCGCCTCCCACTGCTTGTCCTCCGATTTGACCAGCGCGTTTAATGACTTCTGTTCCGTGGTCAGCGCATCACGCTCCGCCCTGATCTCCATCTCCTCGAGCCGGCGCAACGAGCGCAGGCGCATGTTGAGGATCGCCTCCGCCTGAACGTCGGTCAGCTTGAACGTTTTCATCAGGACCGGTTTGGGCTCGTCCTCCGTCCGGATGATGCGGATCACCTCGTCGAGGTTGAGATAAGCGATCAGGAAACCGTCGAGCACCTCCAGGCGGTGGCGTAGGCGCTCGAGCCGGAACCGGGCGCGCCGGACCAGCACCTCGCGCCGGTGCCCCAACCATTCGCTGATGACCTCTCCGAGGCCCATCACCCGCGGCACGACGCCCTTGGACAGGACCGTCATGTTGAGCGGCACGCGCGCTTCCAGGTCGGTCAGCCGGAAAAGCGACTCCATCAGCAGCACCGGATCGACGGTCCGGCTTTTCGGCTCGATGACGACGCGGATATCCTCCGCCAACTCGTCGCGCACGTTGGCGACCAGCGGCAGCTTCTTGGCCTCCAGCAGCTCGGCGATCTTCTCGATCAGCCGCGCCTTCTGGACCTGATAGGGAATCTCGGTGACGACGATGACGTAGGTGCCGCGCCCCTGGTCTTCCTGGTTCCAGCGGGCCCGCACCCGGAAGGACCCGCGGCCGGTCTTGTATGCTTCGGCGATCGCCGCCTTGTCGTCGACGATGATTCCGCCGGTCGGCAGGTCCGGCCCCGGCACGAGTTCCACGAGCTTGTCGATGCGGGCGTTCGGGTGCTTGATGAGATGCAGCGCCGCATCGCAAAGCTCCGCGGCATTGTGCGGCGGGATCGACGTCGCCATGCCGACCGCAATTCCGGCCGAACCGTTGGCGAGCAAATTGGGGAATGCGCCCGGAAGCACCACCGGCTCGCGGTCGCTGTCGTCATATGTCGGCCGGAAGTCGACCGCGTCCTCGTCGATGCCGTCGAGAAGCAGCCGCGCCACCTCCGTCAGCCGCGACTCGGTGTAGCGCATCGCGGCGGCGTTATCGCCGTCGATGTTGCCGAAGTTGCCCTGCCCTTCGATCAGCGGGTACCGGACCGCGAAATCCTGCGCGAGCCGCACCAGCGCGTCGTAGATCGCCTGGTCGCCGTGCGGATGGAAATTGCCCATCACGTCGCCGACGATCTTGGCGGACTTCTTGAAGGCGCTGCCGGGTTCGAGGCGCAGCTGGCGCATGCCGTAGAGGATGCGGCGGTGGACGGGTTTGAGGCCGTCGCGCACGTCGGGCAGCGCCCGATGCATGATCGTGGACAGAGCGTAGGCGAGGTAACGCTCTTCGAGGGCGGCGCGAAGATCGACCGGCTCGATCTCGCCGCCGGGGGGAATCAGGTGTTGGGCCATGGCGCGGCTTAGGCTTGAAACCCTTGCGATTTAAGCTGTTGCGCGCCCTCGACCACAACGATGAAGCGACCCCGCGCATCCGGCGGCTCGATCCCGCGCGGCTCGAATACGTGGCGTGCGAGGAAATAGCCTGTGAGGCGGAAGGCGTCGCGGATTTCTTCGGCCGGCGGTGCGACTATCGAGGGGGGGCCAAGCAGGAATGCCGGGAGCGGCAACAGCCGGTCGCGGTATGCCTCCCCGGCCGAACGGCTGACTGCGCGCCCCGTCTTTGGCGACACGTAGGCGAGGTCGTCGTTCCCGCCCGTCGCCGCGCAGCGCTCGAGATCGAGGCCGAAGCCGAGATCCTCAAGCAGCTTCAGTTCGAAACGCACCATCAGCGCGCCCGCAAGCCGCGGCTCGTCGAGCAGGTCAACGATGGCGGCGAGCCCCTCGTACAGCTGCGCGTGCGCGTCGCGCTCGGGCAACAGCCTTAGCAACCCGCCCAGCATCTGGATGCCGTACAGACCGACGGCAGACTCGATCAACCGTGCCGCGCGCTGAACTGTCGGCTCGACGGTGAAGTGACCGAGGTGCTCGTGAAGCCGTGCCCGCCATGTCACCGTGACCGAATTACCCGGCTGCAGGATCGGCTGCCACCGCCGCGACCGCCCGCCGCGCACCAGACCGAGGTGGCGGCCGTGGGCGTATGTCATCAACTCGACGATCAGGCTGGTTTCGCCGTGACGCCGCGTGCCGGTGATGATGCCCTCGTCGGTCCACTGCATGGGCTCAATCTAGCGCTGAATTGCGGGGTGCGCCCTACCCTTTCCAGAACTCGATGCCCATCGCCCGATAACGTTCGGGGTCGTCAGCCCATTTCTCGCGCACCTTGACGAACAGGAAGAGGTGGACCGGTTTCTCCGCCACCTCCGCAATCTCCTGGCGGGCAGCCATCGAGATCGCCTTGATGGTGGCGCCGGCCTTGCCGATCACGATCTTCTTCTGACTGTCGCGGGCGACATAGATCGTCTGCTCGACCCGCACCGAGCCGTCCCTCTGCTCCCGCCATAGTTCGGTCTCGACCGTCGCCTCGTAGGGGAGCTCCTGGTGGAGCCGTTCGAACAGCTTCTCGCGGGTGATTTCGGCGGCGAGGTTCCGGATCGGCAAATCGCTGACCTCGTCCTCGGGGTAGTGCCATGGCCCCTCGGGCACCGCCTTGGCGAGGTAGGCGACGAAGTCGTCAAGCCCGTCGCCGGTCGCCGCCGAGATCATGAACGTGCGCTCGAACGGCACCGCGCGGTTGGCCTCATCGGCGAGGACCAGGAGGGTCTCCCGCTTGACCAGATCGATCTTGTTGAGAAGCAGAATCTTCGGCTGGCGCATCTCGGTGAGAGCCGCCAGCAACGCCGCCACCTCATCGGTCAGCCCCTTTGCAGCATCGACCAGCACCGCCACCAGATCGGCGTCACGGGCGCCGCTCCAGGCCGTTTCCACCATCGCCCGGTCGAGCCGCCGCTTCGGCTTGAAGATACCCGGTGTGTCCACAAACACGATTTGGGAGCGGCCGGAGATAGCAATGCCGCGGATGATCGACCGGGTCGTCTGGACCTTGTGGCTGACGATGGAGATTTTGGTGCCGACAAGCCGGTTGACCAGCGTCGACTTGCCGGCGTTGGGCGCGCCGATCAACGCCACGAAACCGCAGCGGGTGGGAACCTCCTCGCCGCTCACCCCTCGTCCTTCCACACGCCCTCGCGGATCAGCACCGCGGCGGCGGCCGCCTGCTCGGCATCGCGGCGCGTGCCGCCCTCGCCGCGAGCCGGCCGGACTTTGCCCACCTGCACCTCGACCGCGAAGCGGGGCTCGTGATCGCGCCCGCTCTTGCCAATGATCCTGTACAACGGGGTCCCATAGGTCTTGCCCTGCGACCATTCCTGCAGCGCCGTCTTGGCATCGCGTTGCGGCCCGCGTCCCTTCATCATCCTCTGGTGCCAGTTGTCGCGCACGAAGCGCGCCGCGGGTTCGAGGCCGCCGTCGAGGTAGATCGCGCCGATCACCGCCTCGCAGGCGTCGCCGAGGATGGTCGACTTCTCGCGGCCACCGGACTGCATTTCGCCTTCACCGAGCACGATCGCCGAGCCGAGATCGAGCGCCAGCGCCGTTTCGACGCAGGTCTGGTTGCGCACGAGGCCGCTGAAGCGCGCCGCAATCTCTCCCTCACTGGCCGCGGGGAACGCCTCCAGCAGCATCTCGGCAACCACCAGGCCAAGCACGCGGTCGCCGAGGAATTCCAGGCGCTCGTACGTGTCCATCGGCGCCCGCCGACCGGTGATGGCACTCGCATGGGTGAGTGCCCGCACCAGCAGCGCACGATCCGTGAAACCGTAACCGAGACGGCGCTCCAGATCGGCGAGCGCAGCCGCCCCGGCTGACTTCATAGAAGCTTGAACAGCCGGTCCCAGCGGACGATCCACGGCCATTTCCAGACTTCCAGCGCGCTCTCGCCCTCGTCGACCGAGAAGAAGATGATCTCGGCTCGGCCGACGAGATTCTCGAACGGCACGTAGCCGACCCCGCCGGCCGTCGGCGAAACCCGGCTGTCGGTCGAGTTGTCGCGGTTGTCGCCCATCATGAAGTAGTGGTCGGGCGGCACCTCGAAGACCTGCGTATTGTCCTCGATGCCGTTCGGGTCGAGGTCGAGCGTGTCGTAGCTGACGCCGTTCGGCAGCGTCTCCCTGTAGCGCGCGACCTTCGTGGTATTGCCGAAGGCGTCGGTCGAGACGAAGTCAGATATGCGTTCGCGCGGCACCGGCGTGCCGTTGATGTTGAGCACTCCGTTGATCATCTGGATCTTGTCGCCGGGAAGCCCGATGACGCGTTTGATGTAGTCGGTCGTATCGTCGCGCGGCAGTTTGAACACCACCACGTCACCCCGTTTGGGCGGCGCCGACCAGATGCGTCCATCGAACAGGTGCGGCCCGAACGGCAGCGAAAATCGCGAGTATCCGTAGGAATACTTCGATACGAACAGGTAGTCGCCGATAAGAAGCGTATCCTCCATCGATCCCGAAGGAATATTGAACGGCTGGAAGAGGAACGTCCGGACGAGCAGCGCCAGTATCAGGGCCTGGACGACGACTTTGACGGTCTCGCCAAAACCGCCGGTGTTGGCCTGCTTTTCCGTTGCCACGCTCATGCTCTCTGCCCACGGTTCATGTATGGTTCCTCATACCGGCTTGCCGTCAGTGGCGCAACGCCGCCCTCGCCGCACAGGCGCCGCCTCCCCACTGTCCACGCCAACCCTCCCCCTTGCGGAGTCGTCTGGCGAACGCCAGACCAACGCCAACCCTCCCCTTCCGGGAGGGTCAAAATCGCGAAGCGATTTTGGGGAGGGGTCGACAGACGAACGTGGCTGAAGATGGCAAAGCCGCAAAGCCCCTAACCTACCCCCCCTCCGGCACCGCCTCGATGATCACCAGTGCCTGCGCCAGCGGGAAATCATCCGTGATGGTCACGTGGATTTCGGGACGGTGGCCCGGCGGGGTGAGCGCTTTCAGCCGCTCGGCCGCGCCGCCGGTGAGCGCCATGGTCGGCTTGCCCGACGCCAGGTTGACCACGCCCATGTCGCGCCAGAACACGCCGTCGCGGATGCCGGTGCCGAGTGCCTTCGAGCATGCCTCCTTGGCGGCGAAGCGCTTGGCGTAGGAGGCGGCGCGCAAGCGCCGGCCGTCCGATTTCTGCACCTCGATATCGGTGAACACCCGCAGCGTGAATCGGTCCCCGTGGCGCTCCAGAACCTTCTCGACCCGGCGGATGTCGACCGCGTCGTTGCCGATCCCGATAATCACGCCGTGGCGACCTCGGAGCGTGCCTCATCCATCAGTCGCCGCATCGTCCTGACGCTCTCCGCCAGACCGACAAAAATTGCCTCGCCAATCAGGTAGTGACCGATATTGAGCTCCCTGACCTCGGGGATTGCCGCCACCGGCTTCACGGTGTCGTAGGCAAGCCCGTGTCCGGCGTGAATTTCGAGCCCGATGCTCGCCCCGTAGCGGGCCATCTCGACCAGCCGCAAACGCTCCCGTTCGAACGCCTCCGGGCCCGACTGCCATGCCTCGCAATAGGGCCCCGTATGGAGTTCGACCACCGGCGCGCCCAGCGCAACCGCAGCGTCAAGCTGGCGGCGCTCGGCCTCGACAAACAGCGATACGCGCACGCCGGCGTCCCCCAGTGCCGCGACGATGGGCTCCAGGCGATCGCGCTGGCCGGCCGCGTCGATCCCGCCCTCGGTGGTCCGTTCCTCCCGCCGCTCGGGCACGATGCAGGCCGCGTGGGGGCGATGGTGAAGGGCGATCGCCAGCATCTCTCTGGTCGCCGCCATCTCGAGGTTCAGCGGCAGGGCAAGCGCCCTCAACCGCTCGATATCGCGGTCGCCGATGTGGCGCCGGTCCTCGCGCAGGTGCGCCGTGATGCCGTCGGCGCCGGCGGCCGCCGCGATCTCTGCTGCACGCAGCGGGTCGGGATGATCACCGCCGCGGGCGTTTCGGATCGTGGCAACGTGGTCGATGTTCACACCGAGGCGGAGATGCGGCGATTTCATCATATCGGCTCGACTTTGTTGACCGGAGCGGGCTTCCGCTGGCGCGTGCGCTCGCGCCGGCGAAGTGCGAGCCGGTCGCGCCGCATCGTCTGAAATTGCCTAACTGAATAGTGCACCACCACGTAGAGCACCAGAGCCGCAACGATCCCGAGCGGCACTGCCCCGACCAGCATCGTGCGAATGAGGGGCAAAATCGCCGCGAACGACTTATGAGCGAGGTGTCGCGAAATCTCGCCGATTTCAAGAACACGGCCGCTGCCGCCGAGGATAGCGACGCCGAGTTTGTACGTGGCCGCCCAGATGAATGGGAACGTCAGCGGATTGCCGACCGCGGTACCGATCGCCGCGGCGATCAGGTTGCCGCCGATCACGAAAGCAAGCGCGAACCCGATGAAGAAGTGGAACCCGATGAACGGGGTGAACGAAGCAAACGCTCCTGCCGCCACGCCAGCGGCGATTGCGTGCGGCGAAGCCGACAGCCTGAGCAATCGCTTGACGAGATAGCGGATCGACCGCGACCACGAGCGCGGCCACGCAGCCGCGCGTAGGCGGCTGATCAGGTCGGGTCGGGTGCGGCTGCGGAACAACATGTGATCAACTCAGGCAACGCCACGGCTTCCCGGCTTGACCGCCGGGATGCGCGCCAGGTCCGGCGGAAGCGCACTGGCCGGGTAGGCCGGCACCGCGTAGTGCGCGAGCGATATCAGGGGCACGCCGACGTCTGCCTGCCCCGCCGAGCGATCGATCAGGCAAGCGGCAGCAACCACCGTCGCGCCGAGACGGCGGACGGCGTCGATCGTCTCGCGGATCGACAGGCCGGTGGTGACGATGTCCTCGACCACCAGCACGCGCGCCTCGGGCTTGAGGTCGAACCGGCGCAAACGCATCTCGCCGTTCTCGCGCTCGACCCAAATCGCGGGCACCCCCAGATGCCGCGCGGTTTCGTAGCCGGGGACGATGCCCCCGACCGCGGGCGACACAATCATGTCGATTGGTCCAATTCCGGCGTTCCGTATCCGATCGGCCAGCGCCCGGCAGACTTTCTCTGTCAGGGCCGGATACATGAAGACCCGCGCCTTCTGAATGAAGACCGGGCTTCTCAGTCCTGAAGTCAGGATGAAGTGCCCTTCGAGGATTGCCCCGGCCTGCTTGAAGATGTCGATGACCTCGGCCTCGGTCATGGCACGCTCACGTCCCTACCCGGTTGACCTGGCCGACCACAGCCAACGCGCGCAATTGCGAAATCAATCGGTTGAGGTGCTTGATGTCGGCGACCTCCACGTCGATGACGATCACCGAGAAGTCCGGGGCCGCTCGCGTGATGGCGATGTTGGAGATATTGCCGTCGTTGTCGGCGATCACCTGGGCCACCTGAACCAGGCTCCCGGCTCGTTGATAGCCGTCACTTCGACACGCGCCGAAAAGCGCTTGTGCCGGTTCTCGTCCACGTCCCATCTGACATCGAGCCAGCGCTGCGGCTCGTCGTCGAAAGCTTTCAGGGCCGGAGACTGGATCGGATAAATGGTGATCCCCTCCCCTGACGTGAGGATGCCGACGATACGCTCGCCCGGCAGCGCGCCTCCTTCGGCGAACCGCACCGGCATTTCCCCATCGATGCCCCGAATGGGGATCGCCGGATTGTTGGGTCGCGTCGGCCCCACGGCCGGTCGCCGCGAAAGACCCGGTATGCGGAATTTCATCCCGGCAGCGCGTTTGAGGCCAAACCACCCTTCCTCATTGCTCGCGGCCGCGCGCGGCGAACGTTCCTCCTTGTGGTCGGGGTAGATCGCCCTCAGCACATTCACCGAGGGAATCTCGCCGCGACCGACCGCGGCGAACGCGTCTTCGACATTGTTCTGGGCCAGTCGCGGCAGCGCGGTGCGCACCATTTCATCCGAAAACGGCCGGCCCGCGCGGGCGAAGGCGCGCTCCAGTATGTGTCGGCCGAGGCCGGCGAACTGTCCGCGCACGGCCGAGCGCGTCGCGCGACGGATCGCCGAGCGCGCCTTGCCCGTCACCACCATCAATTCCCACGCCGCCGCCGGCGTCTGGCCCTTGGCGCAGATGATCTCGACTTCGTCGCCGTTATGAAGCTCGGTCATCAGCGGCATGTTGCGGCCGTTGATCTTGGCGCCGACGCAGGTGTCACCGACATCGGTGTGAACCGCGTACGCGAAGTCGACTGGCGTCGCGCCCCGCGGCAGTGCGATAAGCCGGCCCTTCGGGGTGAAGCAGAACACCTGGTCCTGGAACAGCTCCAGCTTCGTATGCTCGAGGAATTCCTCCGGCGTGTCGCCTTCGGCCAGCATCTGGATCGTGCGCCGCAGCCATTCGTAGGCGCGAATCTCTTCCGTAAATCCGGTGAGCTGGGTGGCGCCGTCGCCCTTGGCGGCACCGTTGCCGCGCCCGTTCGCCTTCGGTTTCGCCGGTACGATGCCATCCTTGTAGAGGGCGTGCGTCGCGATCCCGTATTCGGCGACGCGGTGCATTTCTGCGGTGCGGACCTGAAGCTCGACCCGCTGGCTGCCCGGACCGACCACGGTGGTGTGGATCGAGCGATAGTCGTTCTGCTTCGGCGTGGAGATGTAGTCCTTGAACCGGCCGGGGACCGACGGCCAGGTGGTATGGACCACCCCGACGGCGCCGTAGCATTCCGCGACACCGCCGACGATCACGCGAAAACCCAGGATGTCGGACAGTTGCTCGAAGCTCACCGCCTTGCGCTCCATCTTGCGGAAGATGGAATAGGGCCGCTTCTCCCGCCCCTTCACCTCGGCTGAGATGCCCGCACGCTGGAGCCGTTCCGTCAGCTCCCGCTCGATGCTTTCGATCAGGCGGCGATTGCGATCGCGGAGCTCTGTCAAGCGGCGTTCGATGGTTGCGTGCGCCACCGGGTTGACGGTGCGGAACGCCAGCTCCTCCAGCTCCTCGCGCATCTCGTGCATGCCCATGCGCCCCGCCAGCGGGGCATAAATCTCCAGCGTCTCTTCCGCGATCCGGTTGCGGGCCTCCTCGGGCATGTGCTCGAGCGTGCGCATGTTGTGCAACCGATCCGCCAGCTTGACCAGAAGGACGCGGATGTCGGCGGATATCGCCAGCAACAGCTTGCGCAGGTTCTCGGCCTGCTCCGCCTTTTTCGAAACCAGGTCGAGCTTGCCGATCTTGGTCAGCCCTTCGACGAGGCGGCCGATGTCCTCGCCGAACATCTGGTCGATCTCGCCGCGGGTGGCGTCGGTATCCTCGATGGTGTCGTGCAGAAGGGCGACCGCGATGGTGGCATCGTCCAGCCGAAGGTCGGTCAGGATGGCCGCGACTTCCAGGGGATGGGAAAAGTACGGATCGCCGTTGGCGCGCTGCTGCAGGCCATGTTTTTGCATGGCGTACACGTACGCCTTGTTCAGCAGGTTCTCGTCCGCGTTCGGATTATAACGCGTGACCCGCTCAACCAGTTCGTACTGGCGCATCATTGCGCAAACATCCGACTTTGGCACCTGCCGCGATGGGCGGGTGCCGTCTCACGGCCTTGTTGATAATACCGTAAGGTATTGCGAAAGTTTATGCGCGCCAGAGCAATTCCAGGAAAAGTGGGAACCGGTTTTCCGTCCGGAATTGCGAAGAAACAAAGAGCTGGGACGATTTCGCAACTCAGGGAAAAGCGAAATCGGGCTAGGTCTCGGAAGCCGCCGCCGGGGTCAAAATTCGTCGGTCTTGTCCGGCGGAACCATGCTTTCCAGGCCCCGCAGCAACTCCTCCTCCGACATGCGGTCGAAGGTTATGGCCCCGTCGTCGGTCGGACCGGCCGTTTCCGCATCGGCGGCCGCGATCATCGGCACCGGCTCGGGTTCGGGCTCGTCCACTTCCACGTATTTCTGCAGGGAATGGATGAGATCCTCTTTCAGGTCCTCCGGCGCAATCGTCTCGTCGGCGATTTCGCGCAAGGCGACCACAGGATTCTTGTCATTGTCACGGTCGACCGTCAGCGGCGCTCCGCTCGAAATCATCCGCGCCCGGTGGCCGGCAAGCAGCACCAGCTCAAACCGGTTGTCGACCTTGTCGACGCAGTCCTCGACGGTCACGCGCGCCATCTGCAGTCTCCTTTCGGGATATCGCAGCGCATATAAGCCGCCCGGGCCGCGAACGCAAGGTTTTCGGTGGCCAACACCCACACAGGCGACTTTACCAATTCGCCATCAACCCGAATGTGCTATGATGGTGTTCAACGTTGCTTTTGACGCGCTTTCTCGTACGACTACGAAATCTATTGAGCGAATTCCCGGCGGGCGCGATGGGGAGCCGGCCCTTCTCCGCGTAACTCCAGCGCCTGTATCAGCCCGTGGGGGTACATAGGCTGGCGGCCGAATCAATCGGCGGAATCGAACAGCGAGGGTGTAGTTTTGCGCCAAGTCAGAGACGAATTAGACGAAAAGATGTTTGACCCGCGTGAGAAAATTGCCTTGTTCATCGACGGAGCCAACCTCTATGCGACCGCGAAGTCGTTGGGCTTCGACATTGATTACAAGCGCCTGTTGCAGGAATTCGAGTCGAAAGGCTACCTTCTGCGGGCTTATTACTACACGGCGCTGGCGGAGGACCAGGAATACTCGTCCATCCGCCCGCTCATCGATTGGCTCGACTATAACGGCTACGCCGTTATTACCAAGCCGACCAAGGAGTTCGTCGATTCGGCCGGCCGCCGCAAGGTGAAGGGCAACATGGACATAGAACTCGCGGTCCATGTCATGGAGATGGCCGACAGCATCGACCATTTCGTGCTGTTCTCCGGCGACGGCGACTTCCGTTCCCTGGTGGAGGCGGTCCAACGCAAGGGGCGTAAGGTCAGCGTCGTGTCGACGCTATCGACCCAGCCGCCGATGATCGCAGACGAGCTGCGCAGGCAGGCGGATCATTTCATCGATCTGGCGACGATGAAATCGAAGATCGGCCGCGATCCGGCCGAAAGGGTCCAGCGCCAGACCGAACGCTCCCAGTCGAGCACTTTCGAAGAGGAATTCGAGGAAGACGACGCCTTCTGATCGGTCTCGCGATTGGCGTCGGGTGATCCGATGACCGGAGGCGAGCCGGATCATGACTGCCCTCTCTGTCCGCGCCTGAAGGCGTTTCGCGACGAGTGGCGGACGAAAGAACCGGCCTGGCACAATGCACCGGTGCCGACGTTCGGCCGGCGCGACGGGCGCCTCCTTATCTTGGGGCTGGCTCCGGGCCTGAGAGGTGCCAACCGTACCGGCCGACCGTTCACTGGCGACTACGCCGGCGATCTCCTCTACCGCACGATGATCGACTTCGGCTTTGCGCACGGGACTTACGAGGCGCGCCCCGACGACGGTCTGGTGCTCATCGACGCGGCCATCACCAACGCCGTTCGTTGCGTACCCCCGCAGAACAAACCCACACCGGCGGAGATCGGAACCTGCCGTCAGTTCTTGTCAGCGACGATTGAGCGAATGGCGAGCCTGGTGGCCATCCTCGCCCTCGGACGGATCGCCCACGAGACCGTCACGGCTGCGCTCGGGATCAGGCGGAGCGCCGCACCGTTCGCCCACGCTGCTACGCATCAGGCGACAACCCGCATCACGCTTTTCGACAGCTATCATTGCTCGCGCTACAACACCAACACCGGCAGGCTCACTGAAGCGATGTTCCGGGCGGTCTTCACCAAAATACAGGCGCGGCTCACGGAGGCGGCGGGTACGTAGGTGCCCGTCTCCCTTAGCCCTTCTCGCGCATGACACGCGCTTTCTCGCGCTGCCAGCTGCGCTTCTTCTCGGTCTCCCGCTTGTCGTGAAGCTTCTTGCCGCGCGCAACCCCCAGCTCGACTTTGGCGCGTCCGCGGTCGTTGAAATAGATTTTCAGCGGCACGATCGTCATGCCCTCGCGGTTGACCGCGCCGATCAGCCGGTCGATTTCCCGCTTGTGCAGCAACAACTTCCGCGCCCGGCGCGTCGGGTGCTGGAACCGGTTGGCCTGGAGATACTCCGGAATATGGGCGTTGTAGAGCCATAGCTCGCCGCCCCGCTCGCCGGCATACGCGTCGGCGATATTCGCCTGGCCTTGACGCAGAGATTTCACCTCCGTGCCGGCAAGCGCGATGCCCGCCTCGTAGGTCTGCTGGATCTCGTAGTTGAAACGCGCACGCCGGTTCACGGCGGCTACGCGGCTCGCCGGCTTTTCTTTTTTTGCGGCCATGGGCTCAGTTGATCAGGCCGGCGTGCACCATCGCGGCGCGGATCTCACCTCTCGCCGATTCGGACACCTTCACCAGCGGCAGCCGCACCTCGTCGCTCATTTTGTCGATCACCGACAGGGCAAATTTGATCCCGGCCGGGTTCGGCTCGATGAACAGCGCGCGGTGCAGCGGCATCAACCGGTCCTGATAGGTCAACGCCGTGGCGTAGTCGCCCGCCAGGCAGGCAGCCTGAAACTCTGACAACAGCTTTGGCGCGACGTTCGACGTGACCGAAATGCAGCCATGGCCACCGTGGGCCATGAAAGCAAGGGCAGTTGCGTCCTCGCCGGAAAGCTGGTTGAATTCCGGCCCCATGGCGTGGCGCTGGAGGCTGACACGCTCGATCTTCGCGGTCGCATCCTTGACGCCCGCGATGTTCTTCAATTCGAACAGCCGCGCCATCGTCTCGACGGTCATGTCGATGACCGAGCGCGGTGGAATGTTGTAGATGATGATCGGGATGCCGACCGCATCGTTGATTGCCTTGAAGTGCTGGTAGAGCCCTTCCTGATTAGGCTTGTTGTAGTACGGCGTCACCACCAGCAGCCCATCCGCCCCGGCGTCCTCGGCGAAGCGGGCGAGGTCGATCGCCTCCGTCGTGTTGTTGGACCCGGCGCCGGCAATGACCGGCACCCGGCCCGCCGCCACCTCGATGCACACCTGCACGACCCGCTTGTGCTCGTCGTGGGTCAGTGTCGGACTTTCGCCAGTGGTCCCGACCGGCACCAGCCCGTTCGTCCCCTCGGCGATCTGCCATGCGACAAAGGCGCGGAAGGCGTCTTCGTCGAAGCGGCCATTGCGAATCGGCGTCGCCAGCGCAGTGTAGGAACCTTTGAACATGAAACGTTTCCGTCGGCCGAATTGTGGTCAAAATCTGGCTGTTTCTGTTGGCTGAGACCTTAGTCCGAGCCTGCTGGCCGGGCAACAACCTTCCCCGTCGGGAAGCGATCGTTCATGATGGCCGCCCATTTCCAGTTCGAGGTGGCGGGCTGGGATTCGGCGCATCCGATAAAATGGGATACGTCAGACACGAACGGAAGGAGTCGACCGACCAGTGACGACCGGGCTTGCCGGCGCGGTGCGCCTGCGATCTGGAAGGCGCGGTGTGTCGTTGCATCTGGCAGCCGGCTGCGCCTCAGCCGCATGTTTCCTGCTGGCGCCGGTGGCGGCGGCAGGTTTTGGCGCGCCCGCACCCGTGGTGTTGGCTGCAAACACGGTGCCGATTCCACACCTCAGTCCTACCAACGATCCGCCCGATGCCGTTGGCCCGGTGATCACCGACGACGACCGCGAGGCGACGGCCGCCGAAGACAGCGACGTGCCGGAGGTCGGAGACGTTACCGACACGCCGGAGGCGCCTGCGCCGATAGCGCGACCCGATCCTGGCGTCGTTCTGGATTCGGCCGGTCTGAAGCTCGCCCTGGAGGCGCTGTCGAACGGCGATCCGGCCGGCGCCACCATCGCCGCCTACGCCCTCCCCAATCCAATCGACATCAAGATCGTGGACTGGCTGGTCGCAACCAGCGGGGACAAGCAGGTTTCGTCGGACCGCATTGCGGATGTCAGGAAGAAGCTGCCCGACTGGCCGGGCCAGGGCTTGCTCAGGCTTCGCTACGAACAGGCAATCGTTCGCGAAAACCCCTCGGCCGCCGATGTCGTCCGCGCCCTCGGCGGCACGGAGCCGATGACGGACGAGGCAACCATTCTTCTTGGCCAGTCCTATCTGGCTACCGGTCACGACGACGAAGCCGCCAAACTGATCCGCGCGTTCTGGCGAACGCAGGACCTTTCGGAGTCGCAGGAGAAGACCATCCTCAGCGATTTTTCCGGACAGTTGACCGCGGCCGACCACAAAGCCCGCATGGACCGCCTGCTCTACGACGAAAGCTCGGACGCAGCCTTGCGCACCGCCCAGCTCCTTGATGCGGACCAGCAGGCGCTCGCCAAAGCCGTCGTCGCGGTCATATCGGATAGTTCGGATGCGTTGAAGACCCTCGACGCGCTGCCGTCGTCCGTCAAGAACGATCCACTTGCAGTCTACTCTCGCATCCAGGCGCTGCGTCGCGCCAACAAGATCGATGACGCCGCCGCCCTTCTCGTTGCCGCACCACGAGATCCGGCGGTCATCGTCGACCCTGACGCGTGGTGGATCGAGCGCCGCTTGATCTCGCGCGCCCTCATCGATCTCGATGAGCCGAAGCTTGCCTATCAGATCGCCGCCGATCACTCGGCAGAAACACCGACCCTCCGCGCCGAAGCCGAATTCCACGCCGGCTGGTATGCGCTCGAGTTCCTGCACGAGCCCGACGTCGCCGCCAAACACTTTGCGGCGATCGCAGCCATCTCCACCCGGCCGCTCAGCCTGTCCCGGGCTGAATACTGGCTTGGCCGCGCCGCATCAGCCGCCGGCAATGCCGAATCCGCCACCGCCCATTTCCGCCGCGCCGCCGCCTATCCGACGGCATTTTACGGTCAGCTCGCGTCAGCCCGTCTGGGTGAAGCACAACTGCAGCTTACCAAACCGCCTCCGGCCACGGACGCCACACGGGAGCGTTTCGAGTCACGCGACCTTGTCCGGGTGATTCGGCACCTCAGCGCTGCCGGCGCGACGGATCAGGTCGGATTGTTTTACCGGAGCCTCGCCGAGACGCTCTCCGACCCGTCTGAAATAGGCCTGCTTGCCGCCATGGCTGAACAGAACGACGAGCACCAGATCGCCTTGCAGATCGGCGTTATCGCCGGGTCTCGCGGACTTCCGGTCGACGCGCTCGCCTTTCCGACCGCCGCGATTCCCGCTTCGGCGAAAACCCCGGACGTCGACCGGCCAGTCGTATTTGCGGTCGCTCGTCAGGAAAGCAATTTCAATCCGGAAGCCGTGAGCAGCGCCGGGGCGCGTGGGCTGCTCCAACTGATGCCGGCCACCGCCAGGGAAGCTGCAAAAATCGCCGGGGTGAAATACTCGCAGGCGCGCCTCACCTCCGACCCCGGCTACAACGCCACGCTCGGAGCGGTCCATCTTGGCGGGCTGATCGACAACTTCGGGGGGTCCTATGTCATGAGCTTTGCCGCATACAACGCCGGCGCCCGCCGCGTCGCCGATTGGGTGAAGCAGTACGGCGATCCGCGTGATCCGAAGGTCGACGTCGTGGACTGGATCGAACGAATTCCGTTCACCGAGACACGGAACTACGTCCAGCGGATCATGGAAAACCTGCAGGTCTACCGAGCCCGCCTCGAATCGCCGACCCTGATGATCGAGTCGGACCTCAAGCGCGGCGCGCCGGACTGACGTGGCGATCCCAGGGGCGGAGTGAAAACCAAGGCATGTCGAGAACGACGGGCGGTCCGCAAGGCGCGGACCAGGCGGGCAAAGGCGTCGAGCCGTCGCAACGCGAGGTGACTTACACCAGCACCGACGGCCTCAGGCTGCATGCCTGCGACTACGGCGATCCGCAATCGCCGTGGCTGCCGGTTGTCTGCCTCCCAGGGCTCACCCGGAACAGCCGCGATTTCGTCGACCTCGCAATCCACCTGGCAGGCGATCGCAACCGACCGCGACGGGTCGCAGCCTTCGACTATAGGGGTCGCGGACTCTCGCAATGGGACAAGAATCCCAATAATTACAACCCGCTAGCGGAAATGGCCGACGTTTTTGACGGCATGGCCCGCCTTGCCCTCCCCCGCGCCGCGGTGGTCGGCACGTCTCGCGGTGGCATCATCGGGATGCTGATGGGCATCGCGCGCCCCCAAACGGTGGCCGCGCTCGTGCTGAACGACATTGGCCCGGTGATGGAGGCGCGCGGTCTTGCCCGTATCAAGGGCTACATTGGCGGCACGCCGGCGCCGGACGATTGGGCCGACGCAGCGCACATCCAGCGCCGGCTGCATGGCGGTCAATTTCCGACCAAGACCGAATCCGACTGGCAGGCTTTTGCGCGCCTCACGTATCGTGACAAAGATGGCCGCCCGGTCGGCGACTACGATCCTGCTCTCTCCCACACTTTGCGGGGGATCGCGCTGGATCGTGCGGTGCCAACGCTTTGGGACGAGTTCCGTGCACTGGAGGGAATCCCCATTTTGGTTCTGCGCGGCGAGAACTCCGACTTGCTGTCGGCCGAGACAGTCGCCGCAATGGCGGCCTGTCATCCGCGCCTGGAGACGATGACGATCCCCGACGAGGGCCACGCGCCGTGGCTGCGCCCGGGCCCGATTCTGGATCGCATCTCAGCGTTCATCACGGCCATTGAGGGGGACAGTCCCCCCGCAGACGCCGTCGTGCCGCGCCGGGAGGCAAGTTATGACGTGGATGTGCCGGCATCCTCGAATTCGCCGGAGAGCTAGGATCCGTCGTCGAAGCCTTGGTCGTCCTCGCCGGCGTGCTGGCGGTCTCTCTGACGTCGAGCGCGACGACGTTCTGCTGACTTGGTGAAGCCCGTGTCACCGCCGCTCGCCAGAATGATCGCCTGACCGATCCAGTCGTCGCGCTCGATGCGTTCGGGGAACGCAAGCTGTTGAGCAACCCAGTGCATTTCGGCAGGGGTCCACGCCGCGATCTGGCCAAAATGAAATATTCCGAGGTTGTTCAGGCGCACTTCGTTGCGCTCGCCGATACCCCTGATTCGTTGCAGGTTGTCGGGGACGCCGTTGCGAGGCTCTGCCAGGCTTGCCGGCCGCATCGGCACGATCTCGTCGTTCGCCGTAACCTTCTCGGCAACCGCAGGCAAAGCCTGGATGTCGATCAACTCCCGCCGGTCAGTGGCGACGCTCGTTTGCGCCGGCTCGCTAACAATCCAATCGTCATCCTCCCGCAGCTCGTGCATGAGTTCTGCCAGGGTCGACGCGTCCTCGGGGTCGCCGGTTTCAATGTCCGCGGCGAGATCCTTAGAGATCGGCGTTTCAACCATTCGCTCGTATTGCGGGCGCCACGCCGGCCCAGCACCGAACCGTTCCTTGATTTGGTCGACCACGTCGCCGATCGAGCCAGCAAGTGCACCCTGCACGACGCCAACTCTGCTTCGAGCCACGGCCTCGTAGGCGAGCGCCCCGGTGGTGCAGCCAACCAAAAACGCGGCGAGCAGAATGAGCCAGACTTCGAAGGCGTGCCAGATCACGGCTCGTCAGGCCCACGTTCCAGCCAGGCGGTCAACTCGTCGGCGCGGCGAGGGTCCTGGTACCACCAACCCACGGCAAAGCCGACCACCAGCGTCAGCAGCACGAACGGCCAGTAAGCTGCGATCACATAGAGCATCTATCCGCCGTCCGGCAATTCCACGGTGAATTCGATTCGCCGGTTGGCGGCCTTGCCGGCAGCAGTGCTGTTGTCGGCGACAGGTGCCGATTCTCCGTATCCGACCGCTGTCAGTCGCTCCCGCCGGACTCCTGCCGCGACCAGGAAGTCCACGATTGCGTCCGCGCGCGCCTGCGTGCGGTCACGGTTGCGCGAAGCGGGACCATCCGAATCGCTATGAGCGCCGATCTCGACATCGGCATCGGGGCACCGCGCCATCGTGGCGGATACGCGGTCGAGGACCCCATAACTATCGGCAATAATATCCGCCTTGGCGCCGTCGAATTCGATCGGCCCGATCTTCAGCACCGTTTGCAACAGATCCCGACAGCTGTCCGCTGTCACGGGCTGCCCCTCCTGGGCGGCGATGATCGCATCGGACGCAAGATTGAACGCGCCCGGTAGCCCCGCGCGCAGTGATTCGCCGATGTCGTCGACCGCGGAGGGATAGAACGCCACCCCGCTGACCGTGACGTTGTGGTCGACTATGCCAACGCGGCCGCCGGCGAACCGGCTAAGCGCCCTTGCAGTAACCGTTGCAGCGTCGACGAAGCCCGGCGGTGCGCCACTCGCGAAGACGAGATTGTCGGTGATCTGGATATTGCCGAAGTCGTGACGAACGGCTGCCATGATTGCGCGGCGATCTTCGTCGTTCTGAACGTCGCCGCTCAGGATGAGACCGCCGGCTCGTCGCTCCGCCGCGAAGCGATAGGACGGGACCGCCGGCGGGACAACGTCGGCCTTTTCCAGTTTGAGGCTGGCCGGCAACGTCTCCGCGTTGGCAGCCATGATCGCCGCATAGGAATCCGGAGTCGCCGCCTCACCCTCGATCGAGTACGTCTTCTCACCGAGGACGACTGTGCCGCGGCCGAGCTTGGCGAGTTCGCCCATGGCGAACTTGATGGCCCCAATCCAGTCCATCTGCGGTTCTCCCGCCGCCACTCGAATGCGATCGTCGATCGATGCTCCCGCAAAGAGACTGCTCGCCAATGCCGACAATTCGGCTCTTCGGTCAGCGGAAGGCACGAATCCGGTCAGGACGACCTTGCCGTCGGCAATCTTGCCTTGCCATCCGTACTGCGCCACCGTGGCCGGGCTGACGTCCGCGGCAACGACATGCATTCCTTGCGGCAGGGCGGTGGTGAGGCTGGTGAGTAGCGCTTCATAGTCATCGACGCTCTTGGCCTGCCCGGCGATGTCGAGCGTCAGGCCATCTAGCGTCACACCGCCATGATCCAATCGGTCAAGCGCGCTCACGGCAAATGTCGCTGCCTCTGCGAAGCCTGGCGGTTCGCCGGAGGCGATCTCCAGGTTGTCCACGACCGGACGCCCAGGGAGCGTCGCCTTAATCGTCCCGGTCAGCGCCTGGCGCACGAGTTCATTCGGAACGAAGCCGGCGAGCGTCACAGAATGGTCGTCGAAAGTCACCGACCAGACGAACGGATCTGCCTGCGCCGGGAGGATATCGACCGGGCCAAGCGCGACCGCCGGCGGCACCTTGGTGGCGAACGCCACACGGGCCTGGTCGTACGCCGCGGAATCAGCCGCCGTTCCCGAAACGGTGAGGGTTGCGTCGGACAAGGTCACCATCCCCGTCGCGAGGCCGGCAAGCCGGCCAAGGGCGAAAGTGGTCGCCGCATTGAATGACGCATCGGCACCGCGGGCAAGTCTCATTCCGTCCAGGATCTCCGCCTGCGGCAGTGCGCGCCGCGCCGCGGCCAGAACGGAAGCACGTGCGCCTTCCGACGGTACCGAGCCGCTCAGAGCAACCGACCGGCCGTCACGCCGAGCTGACCACACGAATGGCGAAGCCAGCGGCAGGAGCGCACTGGCATCGGCCACCGCGCGCACGCCGACTACCTGCGTGGCCGAATGCACGGCCAGCTGCTGCGAACTCGGGGGATGGCGCGGTACCGGCGATGACAACGTCGCGACCCGAAACCCGTACCGATGGCCAGTCCTGGCCGTCGGCCGCCAGTCGCGCCTTTACCCTATCTGTGAGGTCGCGCTGCACGGCACCGTGCTCGACCAGCACGGCAAAGATCGCCACGACAATCGTCACGAGCAGACCTGGGCGGATCCACTTGCGCCAATTCATCCCACTCGCGCCTTTCCTCGTCGCGGACTCCGTGGCTGCGCCCACCGTGCCCACCGCAACGAGGCTGCTCCCCGCGTAGCCCTAAACACGGCCGAACCACTCGAGGCCGCGCCGCGGTGCGCACTGCAGCCCCACGCGCGGCGCCATATTGCCAACTTCTTCTACAATCGCAAGCCGACCGCACCCGCCGCCACGGCCCCTGGCCACCTTCGCTGCGAACGCGCCAGAAAAAAGGCCCGGCGGATCGCTCCGCCGGGCCGATATCTCAGGGGTCTAGAAAGCTAGACCGGGGTTCGATCAATCGCCGCCCCAAGTCCGCTTCAACTCGATCCGACCGGCCCACGAGCCCGTGCTGCCGACGGTCTGCGCCCAAGTCACGCGACCCTCGACGCTGAACTCGCTAACCGGCGCCCAGACCAAGCCGCCCGCAGCAGTCCACTTGTTGGCGCCACCACCGTTCCACAGGTAACCGACCGCACCGGCCAGATTCACCGTGGACGTGAGAGGCGCCTTTGCTGAAGCAAACACGCTCCAGTTCGTGGTGCCATTCGTGCCACCGCCGACGTATGAGCTGCCGGTGCCGACAGCGCCGTTCAACCTGATCGACACTGGTGTCGTCTTAAACTCGACGCCAGCGTTGACGCCCCAGACCGTCACGTTGGAACCGATGGAACAGAGCGTGGACGTATTTACGCAGCCCACCTGGCCGACGATAGCCGACAATTGGCCATTCCAGTTACCCTGGCTCGCCGTGATCGCACCCGCGATCTCCGGAATGAGGCCATTGCCCGGAAGCTGCGTACCCCAGCGATCACGCGGATCTTCAACCGACAGGATGAGGCCAAAGCCACCCATCGCCCAAGTCAAGCGCAGTTGATCCACCTTCTTGTCCGACCGGAAGACACCAGCGCCGGTGCCCCCGATATACCCACCGTTCCAGTCAAAGGCTGAATGCAGGTAACCGGCTGTCACCATCCCCAACTGCAACCAAGCTTCGTCGATCGCGAAAACGCTGCCCGGATTGTATTGGCCGTAGGAAGTATAGATTCCCGTGTCCAACCCACCGCCGTGATCGACATACCAGTTGCTGACGTACGGAGTCGTGTTCGAGTTGTCCGACTTCGCGGCCATCTTCACGTAGGCGGTGAGATCGCCGTATTCCGTTGCCGACTTCGCCGTAACCGCCACTTTCGCGCCAGTCACGAAATCCCAACCCGCCGAATGATTCGACGAGAAAGAATACGAGCCAGAATCGAAGTCACCCTGATATCCAGTACCAGTGCCCAGATATTCCCACTGGGAACCGCTTCCGTCCAGAACCGACTTGCTCTTGTGGAAGTTGATGTCGAATGTGACTTCGCCACCAATTCTCAAGCACGTCGTCGTGCCGGGAATGTACCAGTATCCAGTTCCAAAGGCATCGCAGACCTGCACGTAGTCGACCGGCTCGGCGACAGTCAGGTCGGCGGCCTGAGCGCCCCCAACCACCGTGAGCACGGCAGCGGAGCTAAGCAATAACGTCTTCAGTTTCATGTCCTGACCTCCAAACCAAGTTCCAGGGGCAGGTCTTTCTTCGCCGAGGCCCCCCGGGCGATTTTCGCCGCCCGGTAACGCGAGCGTCTGCTAAGTCTGTCCCAATCCCCGCGAGTTGCACCTTGCCGGTACTTAGTGCCCACCCCAGGGCTGCCGGCTGGTCAACACGACACGCGGTGCACCCGCGATCGCGAGTCGCACCTTATCGAAGCTGCACACCGCTGCAACGATGAAAGCGGCTTTTCCCAATCAATAGCGTTTGTTTCCAGATCGATGTTGCAGAATTGGCACGTTCAGCCGCCCCTCGTTTATTCTTCGATAACGAATGGACGCCTGTCGCAATTTCGTTTTAAGAAGCAAGGCACTCCTCCTCGTTTTGGTTGTTCTGTATTTTTGCAACAACAATAGCGCGCGCTGACGAGACCGAGCGCCAGACGATTGAGCTTGATCCGGGCGCTTTTGCTCGGTTATTCCGGGTGTTGGAGAGGTGGCCGAGTGGTCGAAGGCGCTCGCCTGCTAAGCGAGTATACGGTCAAAAGCTGTATCGTGGGTTCGAATCCCATCCTCTCCGCCATCGCCCCGGCTGCGCGCATCGCCCGGCCAGATGATTCGCGGAAATGTTGAGCCGGGCGTCCGGACTGGGCATCTCGGTGCCGACAATCGCCGCACGCGGCCCACGGGCCTGACAATGGCCATTCGCGTAAATCCCGCCAACCCCAAAGGGATCGTCTGGCTCGCGTCATACCCGAAATCGGGCAACACCTGGATACGCGCGGTCCTTCACGTGCTCTCTCACGCGCGCCTCGGCGTGCCGGTCAACCAGATCGACATCAACCAGCTGCTGGGCGGGACGGATCGCGCCCTGCATCTCTTTGACAAGTACCTGAACGGACCGATTGAAACAGCGCCAGAGAGCGAAATTGCGGCAGCCCGCCTGCGCATCCAGGCCGATATTGCCAATGATGCCAACAGCATTGTGCTGATGAAGACCCACAACGCGCTGGAAAACGAGGGTCGCTACCCACTGATCAACCTCGGAGTATCGGTCGGCGCCGTCTACGTGGTTCGTAATCCGCTCGACGTGGCCATCTCCTTTGCACACCACAACAACATCACGATCTCAGCGGCGATTGAATCGATGGCGCGGCCACGGCTTCGCATGGGCGACGAAAAGGTCGTTCCGGACATTACGGGCACGTGGAGCGAGCATGTTCGTAGTTGGACGGAGCGGCCGAATCCGGTCGTCCACGTGGTCCGCCACGAGGATTTACTTGCCGACCCGACCACCGCTTTCGGCGCCATCGCGAGGCACGTCCTCATGCGCCCTACCGTCGAACAACTGCACCACGCCATCGCGTTGGCATCTTTCGACAGGCTCAAGGAAGCCGAACAGACGGTTGGTTTCGATGAAAAACCTGAAAGCGCTCAGCGCTTCTTCCGAGAAGGCCGCGCCGGCCAATGGCGTGAAGCGCTTTCGCCGGCGCAGGTCCGGCAGATCGTCGCCGACCACCGCGACCAGATGCTCCGATTCGGCTACTTGCCCGACTGATGGCCCGCTTCGCCGCCGCCATGAGTCTCGGGTGCGCAGGCGCTAGGGCAGATAGCCGAACCGGCGCATCTGTTCGCCGTGAACGCGAACGATTCGATCGACCTGTCGGGCGGTCAGGTGGCGGCGCCAGTCGCCAACCTGGCCAACACGGAAGTGGACCTCGGACCTGACCGCGCGTTCGCGGAAACCGCTTTCGCGCTCCTGTTGTCTAAGTCGGCCGAACGTACAGTATTCAACCGCGAGGCCGAGCTCAATGTTATCTGGCGTGAGCCCCATGAACCGCGCCAACTGACCAAAGACAACAAAGGGCTTGGCAATCGCGTCCTCATAACGAAGTACGAACTGGCTGGCGGTCGACATCGCAGTCCAACTGCTTACGTTCTCGCTCCACGACCCGATGACCTCGTGGATTTGCTTGTCAGTCCGGGCGGAAGTCCACCCCGGCATCTCCATCCACGCAATCGCGCGATCGACGCCGATGCCCATGTGCTTCGCGTAGGAGACGGCTACATCCAACGGATTTCGAAGAACGTAGATCGCCCCCCTCGTGACGTCCTCATTGATGATCGGTGCGCCGCAATCAACCGATCGCGCCGAATGGGTCTTGAGAAACGTCAAACCTTCCCGGCGAGCCGCGACGGCCGCCTGCAACTTCGGCCGGAGGTCTGCGATCTCCTGGCGTGTAAGTTTCGACAGCCCTGAGCCGCCGTGGACTTCGGCAAAGACCCCGACCTCCCAGGCAACGAACCGCGTCACGTCCGAGAGCTTCGCCGGACCCCGCTTCCCGGCCATCACCCTGGACATGTTGTACAGAAATACCCGCGTCCACGTGTTGCCGGATCGCGGGTAGGACGCCAGCCACATGATGCCGGAACGCGGCTTGAAACGCGTCTGCTCATCCAGACCGAAGCTTCGCGGTTTGGCCATAGCCAATGTCCGAGAGCTTCTGGATTTTTCTTGGGCCATTTTGCATTGTGGCCCGAGCAACCGCCCGAGACCCACCCTCCTTAACGACGACGCCCGCGAATCAGTCGAATCGAGGGCAAAACACCGTAGATTGTGGCCGAAGCCGCCGAGATTGCCCATTTCCCGTCACGGCTAGAACCTCTTGTGACCAAACATCGCTGAAACACTCCGCCTTGCAAAGGAGCACGGGCGGCGGGGGTCCGCGTCTTGAGCGCCCAGGTATACGCGTCAACTCAGACCGTCTCCGCCCCCGACTTCATTGCCAAGATCTGGGAACAGAGTACGGAGGCTGTTTGTGATGAAAACGTTCCTAGTGCCGGTTGCCGCCCTCGGGCTTGTCGTCCTTACGGAGGAAGCGGCGTCTGCCGCGTCGCCGGCCTATTGCGCGCTCTACGCCCGGGAATACGCCAACCAGATGGTACAGGTCGACGCCCCGGCCAAGATGACCGTCAGTGTGCAGGACCAGGCTTATTACCGTTGCCTGAACCAGGACGAAGACCCTGCCATGCCAAAAGCATCGGCCTACTTCGGTGCCGACGTGGCAGACCCCGGGGCGCCGCGCGCCGTCGCCTCGATCGACCAAGCCAGCACATCAACGGGCAACAAGGCCGCGGCGCCCGCGCCAAAGGCCGCGATTCGGACGGCCAGCGCAGTCGCATCGGGCTCCCGTGCACACTCGGGAGACAATCTGGTGGACGGGTCGCCGGAATGGGTTGCAAAGTGCAAGAAATACTACCCGAATTCGTTCGACCCCAAGACCGGCACCGTGCTCGCCTACCACTCCGGCAGCCGCACGATGTGCCCCTATTAGACGGCGTAACCGAACGGAGCGCGAGCGGTCCGCCGCCGTTGCGACTGCAACACGCGGCGACGGAGTCTGATGCTCAAGGCGGAATGTCCCGCGGCGGCGCCTGACGCGACCGCCGCGGTAGAATCTGCCCCCACCTTCCCGGCGCAAGCACCGCTGGCGCCGCTGGTATCTTCGTCGTAGTGCTATCGCGAACGACAGCAATGGCCGCCGCTGACGCGCGGGGCTGTCGACGGCCGCGGGTTCTCAGACCGCGGTCGAAGATTTGTGTGTGCGCCCACCACGGCGAACTACAGTACCAAGGAAGACGGCAGACATGCCCGGACAAGATGCAAAACGGCTGCGTTCCCAAGCCTGGTTCGACAATCCCGACAACCCGAACATGACCGCGCTCTACCTCGAGCGCTATCTGAACTACGGGCTGACGCGCGCCGAACTGCAGTCGGGCAAGCCGATCATCGGCATTGCCCAGACCGGCTCCGATCTCGTCCCATGCAACCGTCACCACCTCGCCCTGGCGGCAAGGGTGCGCGAAGGGATTCGGGAGGCGGGCGGCATTGCCATGGAGTTTCCGGTCCATCCCCTCCAGGAAACGGGCAAGCGACCAACCGCGGCCCTCGACCGCAACCTCGCCTACCTCGGGCTGGTCGAAATCCTCTTCGGTTACCCGCTCGACGGCGTGGTGCTCACCACCGGCTGCGACAAGACGACACCCGCCTGCCTCATGGCCGCGGCCACTGTGGACCTGCCTTCGATTGTGCTCTCGGGCGGACCGATGCTCAACGGCTGGTGGCGTGGCGAGCGCACCGGGTCCGGCACCATCGTGTGGAAAGCACGCGAGCAGCTTGCCGCCGGCGAGATCGACTACCAGCAGTTCGTCGAGCTCATCGCCTCCTCGGCTCCCTCCGTCGGCCACTGCAACACCATGGGCACCGCCACCACGATGAACTCGCTCGCCGAGGCGCTTGGCATGAGCCTGCCGGGCTGTGCAGCGATTCCGGCGCCTTCGCGCGAGCGCGGCCAGATCGCCTACGAGACCGGCAAGCGCATTGTCGAGATGGTACGAGAAGACCTCAAGCCGTCCGACATTCTCACCCGCGCCGCCTTCGAAAACGCGATCGTTGTCAACTCGGCGATCGGCGGCTCAACCAACGCACCGATCCACCTGAATGCCATTGCCCGGCACGTCGGCGTCGAACTCACTGTCGAGGACTGGGAGCGCGTCGGCCACAAGGTGCCGCTGCTGGTCAACCTTCAGCCCGCCGGCAAATACCTGGGGGAGGAATATCACCGCGCAGGCGGCGTTCCCGCCGTCATCAACGAACTGATCAAGGGGGGCCTCATCCGCGAGGAGGCCATGACGGTGAACGGCAAGAGCATCGGTGACAATTGTCGCGGCCGCGAAACCGGAGACAGCGACGTGATCCGCCCGCTGGACAATCCGCTGGTCGCCGATGCGGGGTTCATCGTGCTTCACGGCAACCTGTTCGATTCCGCGATTATGAAGACCAGCGTGATCTCGGAGGAGTTCCGCGACCGTTATCTGTCTAACCCGGGCAGTCCAAATGCCTTCGAGGGCCGGGCGATCGTCTTCGATGGGCCGGAGGACTATCACCGCCGCATCGACGATCCGGCCCTCGGCATCGACGACGCCTCGATGCTGTTCATCCGCGGCGCCGGGCCGATCGGCTATCCGGGGAGCGCCGAGGTGGTCAACATGCAGCCGCCGGCTGCGCTCATCAAGCGCGGTATCCACTCCCTGCCCTGCATCGGCGATGGTCGCCAATCGGGCACCTCCGGGTCGCCGTCGATCCTCAATGCGTCGCCCGAAGCGGCCGCCGGCGGGGGCCTCGCGCTGATAAGGACAGGCGACCGCGTGCGCATCGACCTCGACGCCGGCGAAGCCAACATCCTCATCTCAGACGAAGAACTCGCCACACGCCGCGCTGAGCTGAACGGCCACGGCGGATTTCCCTTTCCGGCGAGTCAGACACCGTGGCAGGAAATCCAGCGTGGCATCGTCGACCAGCTCTCCAACGGTATGGTCCTCAAACCAGCCATCAAATACCAGCATGTGGCAACGACGAGTGGCGTCCCCCGCGACAGCCACTGAGTTCGACCATGGGTAAGATAAACGCAGTTTGGCACCGGTCCCATCCGATGCCGAAGAACCCCAGCCTCGATCAGCGCATCGAGTGGCACGTCGCCCACGCCAAGGCGTGTGGCTGCCGTGAGATCACCGGCAGGCTGCGCGATGAGATGATTGCTCGCGGAATCGATGTCGATGCCCTGGCCGCCGCGCAGCGCCGCCTTCCGCGTTGAGCGGCATTGCTATGGATTCGATCACGACCGTCAGTGCGTCGTCAGCCACTCGCGCGCCGCACGCTGGGCAGCGGCAATATCGGCCTCGCTCATCTCAAGGGCGATCTCCTGGCGATAGTGGGCCGCCTCGGCGTTACCACTCACCGCGGCAAGATTGAACCACTTGTGCGCCGCAACGAGGTCGGTGTCGACCTCAAGCCCCGTTGAGTAAATCATGCCTAGATCGAAGAGATCTTGCGCGTTCGGCTTGCCCTCTCCCATCGACGCGATGTTCGTGCCACCCATCTCCAACCGTGCCATAGCACTCCCCGTTCGTATTGGCGTTGTTTCGCCACTGGCCTCCGATGGGTCCGAGTGTCACGAGATCGCTTCAAAGGCAGGTTAATGAGCGCCGTTAACGAAATTCAAAAGGCAGAATAATGACTTAGTAACGATGATCATCCACCGCCGCTGATTTGCTTGCCAATTTGACGGTCGGCGCGATGTCGATTTACCAAACGTTCAGCAGACGTGAACCCGGCGCTAACCAGGTTCCCAGGATCGCTTTGATGGATGCTCAACCAACGCATCAGAAAGTGACGCCCTGCCGTTCCTGCGACCGCGGCTTCGTCGCCCCTTGGCGACCTTCCCGGCGCATCCGATAATGACACCCCCATCGGTTGTCTCAGAGGTCGGTCGTGAAGCTCCTCAGCCTTCTCGTCGTTCTGCTCGCGGCCCTCGGCCTGGCGAGTTGTTTCACGTCGGACCAGCCGCTCCTGACCGACGACAATTCGGTGGCGCCGTACGCCAAAATCACCTTTCGCGACAAGGGCTCCAGTGACGCCAGTTTGCTGACGCGCCAGGGCAAGGCCTATGTCGCGGAAGACAGCGACAATGGAATCACGATGCGATTCTTGCCCCTCGACCGGCCCAACCTCTACGTCACCCAGGTCAGCGGCACCGACAACGGCGAGCAGCGCCGGCTCTACGCTGTCGTCAAAATCGACCTCACGACCGGCACGGCCGAGACGTACAAGGCGATCGGCGACGACAGCGATGCCGGCCCGGGGCTCCGCCAATGCGAAGATCAGATGATTTGTATCGATGACCTCAAGGCGTACGTTGCCAGCGCCGAAGCTGCTATCGATGGCGGCGCCGACCCGGACGCCACCTACGACATAACCGTCGACAAAGGCGAGCCGGAACAGGAGCCGGAGGTGCCGCCCGCGCCTACAGCCCCAGCTTCTCCCTCAGCAGCGCATTGACGGCCTGCGGGTTGGCCTTGCCGCCGCTCGCCTTCATCACCTGGCCGACAAACCATCCGAGCGCAGTTGGTTTTGTTTTCGCCTGCTCGACCTTGTCCGGGTTAGCGGCAATGATCTGATCGACCACCTTCTCGATGGCGCCGGTATCGGTGACCTGCTTCAGGCCGCGTTTCTCGACTATCTCCGCCGGATCACCGCCCTCCCCCCAGACGATCTCGAACACGTCCTTGCCGATCTTGCCGGAGATGGTTCCGGCTGCGATGAGATCGACAATCCCGCCGAGCTGCGCGGCAGAGACGGGGCTATCCTCAATGCCCTTGCCTTCGCGGTTGAGGCGTCCGGCGAGTTCATTGATAACCCAGTTGGCGGCGAGCCTGGAGTCGCGCCCACGCCCGACCGCCTCATAGAAGTCCGCCGTTTCCTTGTCGGCGGTGAGCACGCCGGCGTCATAGGGTTTGAGCCCATAGTCGGAGACGAATCTCGCCCGACGGGCGTCGGGCAGTTCCGGCAGCGCCTGCTTCAGCGACTCGACCCACGCCGGATCAAGCTGCAGCGGCAAGAGGTCCGGGTCGGGGAAGTAGCGGTAATCGTGCGCCTCTTCCTTGCTGCGCATCGACCGTGTCTCGCCCCGGTCGGGATCGAACAGCCGCGTCTCCTGCTCGATGACGCCACCGTCCTCGATCAGGGCGATCTGTCGCCGCGCCTCGTGCTCGATCGCCTGGCCGATGAAGCGGATCGAGTTCAGGTTCTTGATCTCACAGCGCGTTCCGAGCGATTCGCCGGGCCGGCGCACCGACACGTTGATGTCAGCGCGCAGGTGTCCCTTCTCCATGTCGCCGTCGCAGGTGCCAAGATAGCGCATGATCGTGCGCAGCTTGGCGAGAAACGCCTTTGCCTCGTCGGCCGAGCGCAGGTCTGGTCTGGTGACGATTTCCATGAGCGCCACCCCCGACCGGTTGAGGTCGACGTAGCTCATCGTCGCGTGCGCCTCGTGCAGCGACTTGCCGGCGTCCTGCTCAAGGTGCAGCCGCTCGATACCGACGCCGATCGTCTCGCCGTCGCCGAGGTCGACGGCCACAGTGCCCGATCCGACGATCGGCTGCTGGTACTGCGATATCTGATAGCCCTGCGGAAGGTCTGGGTAGAAGTAGTTCTTTCGGTCGAACCGGCTCTTCAGGTTGATCTCGGCTCCCAGGCCCAGACCGGTGCGCAAGGCCTGAGCGATGCATTCGTGGTTGATCACCGGCAGCATTCCCGGCATCGCCGCGTCGACCAGGCTGACATGTGCGTTGGGCGCAGCACCAAAGGCGGTCGAGGCGCCCGAGAACAGCTTCGCCCTGGAAACCACCTGGGCGTGCACTTCCATGCCGACGATGATCTCCCAATCGCCGGTGGCGCCCTTGATCAACTTTCCGGCGTCGGCGGCGCGGCTCATATGCCGCCCTCGGTCAGCAGCGCCGTCGCGATCGTCTGCCACTCGTCGTCAAGTTCGCCCGTCGCCTTGGGCTTATCCGCCTGCCGATACCAGTAGGCCGCATTGGCCTCGTCGCCCTCGACGCGATGGAGGTGAGCATGCACCCACGCCGCCGCCTTGCTCGAATCGTCCTGGACGATCGCATGTGCCTTGTCCCATTCGCCCTTGGCGGCGTGCCACATGGCGAGAAGCGGGCCGGACAGGCCGGTCGGTGGCGCGTTCTGGGTCGTGGATGCATGCAGAGAATGGGGCGCCTCCGCCTGCCACCACGGCTCGGGCTCGAACCGGCCCGCCGCGTCCTCGATCACCTGCGCAGTGCGGAACAGCATCTCCTCGTCGAAAGCCCTGCCGATCAGTTGCAGACCGACCGGCAGACCGTCGGAGGTCATTCCGGCCGGCACCGCGATCGCTGGCAACCCGGCCATGTTGACCGTCACCGTGAAGACGTCGTTGAGGTACATCTCGATCGGTGAGGCCGTCGCCATGGCCTCGATCCCGAACGCCGCCGTTGGGGTGGCGGGCGTCAGGATCGCGTCGATCCCGTCGGCGAACACCGTCTCGAAGTCGCGCTTGATCAGCGTGCGCACCTTCTGCGCCCTGAGGTAATAGGCGTCGTAGTAGCCCGCCGAAAGCACATACGTCCCGATCAATACGCGCCGCTTCACCTCCTTGCCGAAGCCGGCCGAGCGCGTGTTTTCATACATAGAGATGACGTCGTCGCCCGGCACCCGCAGGCCATAGCGGACGCCGTCGTAACGGGCGAGATTGGACGAGGCCTCCGCCGGAGCCACGATGTAGTACGCCGGCAACGCATATTTCGTGTGCGGCAATGAGATGTCGACGATCTCGGCCCCGGCCTCGGACAGCCACCGTTTGCCGGCCTCCCATAGCGTTTCGGCCTCAGGCGGCATGTTATCGACGCGGTATTCCTTCGGTATCCCGATACGCAGACCCTTCACGCTTTGCCCTACTGCAGCCTGATAGTCCGGCACCGGCATTTCGGCGGAAGTCGCATCTTTCGGATCGACGCTGGCCATCGAGCGAAGCAGGAGGGCGGCATCGCGGACCGTGCGGGCAAGCGGCCCGGCCTGGTCGAGGGAGGAGGCGAACGCCACGATCCCCCAGCGTGAGCAGCGTCCGTACGTGGGCTTGACGCCGACGATGCCGGTGAACGCCGCCGGCTGGCGGATCGAGCCGCCGGTATCGGTACCGGTCGCCCCGGCGCAAAGGTGCGCCGCCACTGCTGCCGCCGAACCGCCCGACGAGCCGCCGGGGACCAGCGCAGCGTTCGAGCCCTTCGATCGCCACGGATTGACCACCGGCCCGTAGTACGAGGTCTCGTTGGAGGAGCCCATGGCGAACTCGTCCATGTTGAGCTTGCCGAGCATGACGGCCCCGTCCGCCCACAGGTTGGCGGTGACAGTCGATTTGTATGTCGGCTTGAAGCCGTCCAGAACGTGGCTCGCCGCCTGGGCGTGAACGCCCTCGGTGCAGAACAGATCCTTGACGCCGAGCGGCACGCCTTCGAGCGGCCGCGCCGTGCCCGCCGCGATACGCCGGTCAGACTCAGCCGCCATTGCCAACGCCTTCTCCGGCGTCTCGACGATGTAGGCGTTGAGCGCCCGCGCCTCCTCCATGGCAGCGAGGAAGGCCTCAGCGAGTTCGACAGCCGAGAATTTCCGTCCGGCCAACCCCTCGCGAATCCCGGCGATGGTGAGCGCGGTGAGGTCGCTCACTCGACCACCTTCGGGACCTGGAACAGCGTCCCTTCGGCGGCGGGCGCATTGGCAACGATCTGCCCGGCGTTGTCGCCCTCGGTAACGATGTCCTCGCGCTCCTTCATGGTCATCGGCACCACGGCCCTCATGGGTTCCACCCCGACCACGTCGACCTCGTTCAATTGCTCGACGAAGCCCAGGATCGCATTGAGATCGGCCCTCAGCGCCTCCGCCTCGTCGTCGCTCACGGCGATTCGCGCGAGGCGGGCGACACGCTTGACGGTGGCTTTGTCGACCGACATGGGGGAAATCCGGGATGAACAGGCGCCCTATAGCAGAGCGGCTTTTCGCCCGGCAAGGCCGCCGAAGGCGATGATTGCGCCGCCCGGCGTGGCCGGCTAGCCTCCCCAACCCATGGCGACACCAGCCATCGATGCGGGCGTTCCCGGTTTCTGCCGCGACTGCCTGTCGCCGGCGCCGGGCTCCCGCTGCCCGAAGTGCGGCTCGCCGCGCCTTCTCCGCCACGCCGAAATCCACCGGCTGGCGATTGCCCATCTCGACTGCGATGCCTTCTATGCGGCAATCGAAAAGCGTGACGATCCCTCGCTTGCCGACAAACCGGTAATCGTCGGCGGCGGCCAGCGCGGCGTGGTGGCGACAGCCTGCTATGTCGCTCGCATTCGCGGCGTCCATTCGGCCATGCCCATGTTCCAGGCGCTGAAGGCCTGCCCGGACGCCGTGGTGATCCATCCCAACTTCGAGAAGTACGTGGGCGTCGGCCGGCAAATCCGCGCGCTGATGCTGGAGCAGACGCCGCTGGTCGAGCCGATATCGATCGACGAGGCATTCATGGACCTTTCCGGCACTGAACAACTCCACCGCGCCTCCCCGGCCATGACACTTGCCCGCCTGCAACGGCGCATCGAAAACGAGATCGGCATCACGGTCTCCATCGGCCTGTCGTTCAACATGTTCCTCGCCAAGGTCGCCTCCGACCTCGGCAAACCGCGCGGCTTCTCGCTCATCGGCGAGGCCGAGGCCGTGGCATTCCTCGCCGACAGGCCGGTCGGCCTGATCTGGGGCGTCGGCAAGACGTTTGCTGCGCGGCTTGCCGCCGACGGCATACGCACCATCGGCGCGCTGCAGAAAATCGAGGAGGCGGAACTGGGGCGCCGGTACGGCTCGATCGGCCTGAGGCTCGCGCGGCTGGCGCGGGCGAAGGATACCCGCACCGTGGAGCCGCGCGGCGAGGCGAAGAGCGTGAGCGCCGAGACCACCTTCGGCGAGGATATCGCCGACCCGCACGCGCTGAAGGCGATCCTGCGCGCGCTGGCCGAGAAGGTCTCCCGCCGGCTGAAGAAGGCGGAACTTGCCGGCCTCACCGTCACGCTGAAGCTCAAGACCCATGATTTCCGCGTCCGGACCCGCAGCCGCCAGCTTGGCGACCCGACCCGCCTCGCCGACCGCATCTTCACCGCCGGAGCCGAGATGCTTGCCCGCGAGGCCGACGGCACCCGCTTTCGTCTGATCGGCATCGGCGTATCCGAGTTCGTCGATCCACGCCTCGCAGACCCTGACGATCTCGTCGATCCAGGCGCCCGCAGACGCGCAGTGGCCGAGGCGGCGGTCGATTCGATCCGTGACCGGTTCGGCACCGATGCGGTCGGGCTCGGGCTCATGTTCGATTCCGGTGCGGCTTGCGAACCTCGGCCGCGGCCCCACAAGCATTGATCTCTTGCGAACATTGGAGTTTTGGGCGAAAGAGCGGCCGGTCTCGTCAAGGAAGGACAACGCGGAAATGGCCGAAACCGCCACATCAGTTTTGAGGGCAATGGGCGTCGTTCTGCCTGCCCCGGCGGCGCCGGCCGCCAACTACGTTCCCACGGTCATCAGCGGAAACCTCATATTTATCTCGGGCCAGATCTCGATTGCCGCCGACGGCACCAAGGTCGTCGGCAAGGTCGGCAAGGACCTGACCGTCGAGCAGGCCCAGGCCGGTGCGCGTATTTGCGCCATCAACATTCTCGCCAACCTCAACGCCGCACTGGGCGATCTCGAGAAGGTCAAACGGGTGGTGAAGCTCACCGGCTTCGTCAACGCGGTTCCCGATTTCACCGAGCCACATCTGGTGATCAACGGCTGCTCGGACTTCATCGTCGACGTTCTGGGAGAACGCGGCCGACATAGCCGTTCGGCGGTCGCTGCCGCGGCACTGCCGCGAAACGTCGCCGTCGAAGTCGACGCGATCGCGGAGATCGCTTGAGCGCACCTCTGGCCGCAGTGGACTGGCTGACGGCTCGCCCGATTGCGCACCGTGGCTATCATGACGCCGCCGCCGGCCGCATCGAGAATACGCTCGCAGCCGCCGCGGCCGCCATCGAGCACAACTTCGCCATCGAATGCGACGTGCAGGCAACCGCCGACGGCAAGGTGGTCGTCTTTCACGACCACACCCTGCAGCGGCTCACCGAAGGCAAGGGCCCGATGGGCGTGGTTTCGCTCGGCGAACTGAGGGCCATACGCTTCAGGCACGGCGACGCTCGCATTCCAACGCTGGAAGAGCTGCTCGACGTGGTCGACGGACGGGTGCCGCTGGTGATCGAGATCAAAAGCACGTGGAGCGCCGACCGCCGGCTTGAAGCTGCGGTGGCAGCCGCTCTGTCGACGTACATCGGGCCGGTCGCCGTCATGTCATTCGACCCGCGCTCGATGGCCGAGATGCGTCGGCTGGCGCCGGAGATTCGACGCGGCCTTACCGCTGACAATTTCCCGCGCGTCGACTGGCGTCATCTGTCGAGCGCCGCACGTCTCGCCAACCGCCACCTTCTTTCGGCGCCGCTTACGCTGCCGAGTTTCATCGCGTACGGCATCAAGGCGATGCCAGCTTTGGCGCCGCTCGCGCTGCGCCGCATCAGCGGGCCGCCGATCCTGACCTGGACTGTCCGCACTGCAGCAGACCGCGGCCGGGCGAAGCGCTGGGCCGACCAGATCATCTTCGAGGGCTTCGACCCCGACGCAGAATGATGGCGAGAGCTTGCGCCGGGCCACGCACGGCCTAAGTTGGGTAAATCCCGTCGGAGCGCTCCCAAGGTGACCACAAGGCCCGCGACATTTCGCGTGGTATCCTCGCTGAGCGAGATCGCGCGTCCCGATTGGGACGCGTGCGCCAATCCCGGCTGGCCCTGCGACCGCCCGCTCGCCGCGTCGCCCGGCCTCGGCCCCGCCTACAATCCGTTCGTCTCGTACGACTTCCTGTGGTCGCTGGAGGAGTCCGGCTCGGCGACGAAGAAGACCGGCTGGCTCGGCCAGCACCTCGTGCTCGACGGGCCGGACGGGCGGCCGGCGGCGGTGATGCCCTGCTACATGAAATCGCATTCGCGCGGCGAGTACGTGTTCGATTACGGCTGGGCCGACGCCTACGAGCGCGCCGGCGGTCGCTATTACCCGAAGCTCCAGGCATCGGTGCCGTTCACGCCGGTGACCGGCCCGCGCTTGCTCGCCGGCGACCACGACATCGAGGAGCGGCAGAGCCTGCTCGCCGCCGCCGGCAGCGAACTCGCCCGCCGCCTCGGCGTCTCCTCGCTGCACGTCACCTTCGCCACCGAAGCCGAGTGGCGCGTGCTCGGCGACCAGGATTACCTGCTGCGCACCGACCAGCAGTTCCACTTCGTCAACGAAGGCTATCGCGACTTCGATGATTTCCTGTCTGCGCTTGCCTCGCGCAAGCGCAAGGCGATCCGGCGCGAGCGGCGCGATGCGCTGGCGGGCGGGGTCGAGGTCGATCTGCTCACCGGCGGCGACCTCACCGAAGCGGCGTGGGACGCATTCTTCACCTTCTACATGGACACCGGGTCGCGGAAATGGGGGCGGCCGTATCTCAACCGGGAATTCTTCTCGATCGTGTCGGAACGCATGGCCGACCGCATCCTGCTGGTCCTGGCGCGGCGCGGCCGCCGACATATCGCCGGCGCGCTCAACTTCATCGGCTCCGACACGCTCTACGGCCGGTATTGGGGCACGACCGAGGACCAGCCGTTCCTCCATTTCGAGCTCTGCTACTACCAGGCGATGGACTGGGGCATCACCCACGGGCTGAGGTGCGTCGAGGCCGGCGCGCAGGGCGAGCACAAGCTCGCCCGCGGCTACCGGCCGACCACGACCTACTCCGCCCACTGGATCGCCGACCCCGGCTTTCGCCGCGCCGTCGCCGATTACCTCAGCCGCGAGCGGACCCAGGTGGCGCGCGACGGCGAGATGCTGGCAACGTATCTGCCGTTCAGGGAGGCGGCCGACGACCACGGGGAGATCCGCAGTAGCCGGTAGGCAGTCGGCGCGGAAACGGCTATGCCCTTTCGCGGACCGCTGACCGGGGTGCCATCGCCATGACCGAAGCCTACGATCCCGACAACATCTTCGCCCAGATCCTGCGGGACGAGATGCCGTCAACCCGCGTTTACGAAGACGAGCACGCCGTCGCCATCATGGACGTGATGCCGCAGGGCGCCGGCCACACGCTGGTGCTTCCACGCGCCGCCTCGCGCAACCTGCTCGACGCCGACCCGGCGACGTTCGCCCCGGTGATGGCGGTGGTGCAGAAGGTCGCCCGCGCCGTCAAGGAAGCCTTCGACGCCGACGGCGTGACGGTGATGCAGTTCAACGAGCCGGCCTCGGGCCAGTCGGTGTTCCACCTGCACTTCCACGTCATCCCGCGCATCGAGGGCATCCCGCTGAAGCCGCACCTCGGCGGGATGGCCGACCCGAGCCAGCTCGCCGAGCACGCCGCCAAAATTCGCCGGGCGCTGAAGTAGCGACGCGCCTCATCGTTCCCGCGGGCGGATTCCGCTCCGGGTTCTGCCCCTGTCCTTCCCTTCTTTCGGTCCCCCTTGATGACAAGGGGTGGCGGGCGCTCATGGAACGCCAATCCAGTAGTCTGAGGGGGCGCTTCATGCGCGCCCGCCGCAGCGATTTGACGACCCGCGTTATCGCGCTCCGGAACGGGGAGCCTCGGCCATTTGCGGCTCCGGCTTGTTCCCCGCCCTTAAGGCCAGCTCCTGGCAGCCGGTCGTAGTGCCGGCGGGCGATCTCACGCGGGCCTCCCGAGACGTAGGGGACCGTCGTCCCCCTGCCGGCCGCGAGGTTTGCCCAAAGGGTTTTGTCCTCGCTGCCGGTCGCTCCCTGACGGAAGCGCGCCGCAGGCGCCGCACCCCGCCCCACGCTGACGACGCCTCATGAGCGCGCCCCTTTGCGGGCGAGGATGGCGATGATTATCGGAGGGGTTTACGGCGCGGGGATAACTTATTTTTCGCGGGTGTTCTGGAGGGGGCGGATCGGGGGCGTTATGCCCGGCCCACCAGCATCTGGCGGATGATCACCGCTTCGTTGTGCTCCTGATCGCGCGCGGCATAGATCAGCGTAACGGGGCCGCGCCGCGCCAGCTCGCGCAGGTCCTCGAGCTGCCCGGCGCCTTCACGGAGCTCGGCGGCATAGCGGCGCCTGAACTCGGCCCAGCGTTCAGGGTCGTGGCCGAACCACTTCCGCAGCTCGGTGCTGGGGGCAAGGTCCTTGACCCACAGATCGATTGCCGCTTCCGACTTCTTCACCCCGCGCGGCCAAAGCCGATCGACAAGAACACGCGTGCCATCCGCGGCTGCGGGTTTTTCATATGCGCGCTTGAGTCTGACGGCGGTCGATGTGACTTTCTTCATCGCGGGTGAAGTTAGCGCGCCGCCAGGGTGAAGCAACGCGAAATACGGGGACGATTCCCCGGGGATCGCGCGTTAGGCCGCTCGCCGGCCGGGCGGTCGGTGACGTGGGCTGCACAGAGAAGGCGGAATACGCTTCGCTATTCCGCCCTACGGGCTGTCCTACAAACAAGACAGCCTCGATCTTCTTTTTGAGACCCCCACCCGTCTCCTCGCTGCGCGAGGAGCCACCCTCCCCGCTTCGGGGGAGGGAGGGGAGTCCTCGATCCTCGGATCGATTCCCGCCCGAACGTACCGAACGCGAAAGCCGTTTCTCCCGGCCGCTCTCCCGGCGGTGCAAAGCGCCGCTCCCGATGGAGGACACGGGAGGCGGATGCCGGGAACCCTCCCTCCCCCTTGCGGGGAGGGTGGACGCGAGCGCAGCGAGCGGACGGGTGGGGGACGCGGCAATCCCCCGTCCTTCGCGAAACCGCCCCTCGTCCCCATCTGTTGCTATAGTGTTCCCATTCCCATGGATTCGTGCGAACCCAGCGACCGATGAGCGATCCCGCCGAGCGGCGCCCCACCCACCGCCCTGACGGGCGGTCCCCCCTCCCCGCAAGCGGGGAGGGATCAGAGGCGCCTGCCCCGACCCCCGGCATTGCCGCGCGGGCGATGGCGGCGCGGGCGGGGAATGCGTCCTATCTCGACAAGCTCAACCCCGAGCAGCGCGAGGCGGTGCTGGCGACCGAGGGGCCGGTGCTGGTGCTCGCCGGCGCCGGCACCGGCAAGACACGCGTGCTGACCACCCGGATCGCCCACCTGCTCGCCACGCGGAAGGCGTGGCCCTCGCAAATCCTCGCCGTCACCTTCACCAACAAGGCGGCGCGCGAGATGAAGAACCGCGTCGGTGATCTGATCGGCGGCGTGGTGGAGGGCATGCAGTGGCTCGGCACCTTCCACTCGATCGGCGCCAAGGTGCTGCGCCGCCACGCCGAACTGGTGGGCCTCAAGCCCTCCTTCACCATCCTCGACACCGACGACCAGGTGCGCCTGATGAAGCAGATCATCCAGGCCGCCAACATCGACGAGAAACGCTGGCCGGCGCGCCAGCTCGCCGGGCTCATCGACCACTGGAAGAACCGCGGCCTCGCCCCCGCCGACGTGCCGGAGATCGACGGGCGCGCCTTCGCAGACGGCCGCGGCAAGGCGCTCTACGCCGCCTACCAGGAGCGGCTGAAGGTGCTGAACGCCGCCGACTTCGGCGACCTCGTGCTGGAGCCGCTCAGGATATTGCGCGGCCACCCAGACGTGCTCGCCGACTACCACAATCGCTTCCGCTACATGCTGGTGGACGAATACCAGGACACCAACGTCGCCCAATACCTGTGGCTCCGCCTGCTGGCGCAGCACCGGGAGGCGGAGGGGGCGCTTCCCCCTCACCCGGATCGACCCGCTGACGCGGCTCGATCCGACCCCCGATCAAGTCGGGGGCAGGCTCTCTCCCCAACGGGGAGAGGTGGCGTGGCCCACGAGGAGGCCAGTGAAGAAAGGAAGGCGCGGCGTAACCAAGCCAACATCTGCTGCGTCGGCGACGACGACCAGTCGATCTACGGCTGGCGCGGGGCGGAGGTCGACAACATCCTCAGGTTCGAGAAGGACTTCCCCGGCGCGAAAGTCATCCGGCTGGAGCGCAACTACCGCTCGACCGGCCATATCCTCGGCACCGCCTCGCACCTCATCGCCCACAACGAGGGCCGGCTCGGCAAGACGCTTTTCACCGACACCGACGACGCGGAAGCGCCGCGCGTCATCGTCGCCTCGTCGTGGGACTCGGAGGAAGAAGCGCGCGCCGTCGGCGAGGAGATCGAGCAGCTCCAGCACCAGGGGTTTTCGCTGAACGAGATGGCGATCCTGGTGCGCGCGTCGTTCCAGATGCGTTCGTTCGAGGACCGCTTCGTCACCCTCGGCCTCAACTACCGCGTCATCGGCGGCCCGCGATTCTACGAGCGCCTGGAAATCCGCGACGCGCTGGCGTACCTCCGCGTCGTCGCCCAGCCGGCCGACGACCTCGCCTTCGAGCGCATCATCAACACGCCGCGGCGCGGGATCGGCGAGACTACCGTGAAGCTGTTGCACGACCGCGCGCGCACGCGCCGTGTGTCGCTGACCGAGGCGGCGGCGGAGATGGTCGACACGGACGAGATCAACGCGCGCACGCGCACCGCGCTCCGCGACCTTCTGGCCGCGTTCACCCGCTGGCGCGGGCAACTGGACCACCTGCCCCACACCGAGCTCGCCGAGATCGTGCTGGAGGAGTCCGGCTACACCGAGATGTGGCAGCAGGACCGCTCGGCCGACTCGCCGGGGCGGCTGGAGAACCTGAAGGAGCTCGTCCGCTCCATGGAGGAGTTCGACACCCTCACCGGCTTCCTGGAGCACGTCTCGCTGGTCATGGATGCCGACGCCGAAGGCGGCACCGACGCCGTCAACATCATGACGCTCCACTCCGCCAAGGGGCTGGAGTTCGACATCGTCTTCCTTCCCGGCTGGGAAGAGGGCCTTTTCCCCTCGCAGCGCACGCTCGACGAGCAGGGCCGCGCGGGCCTCGAGGAAGAACGCCGCCTCGCCTACGTCGGCATCACGCGGGCGAAGAAGCGCGCCTATATCCGCTTCGCCGCCAACCGGCGCATGCACGGCCTGTGGCAATCTTCGATCCCGTCGCGGTTTCTCGACGAGCTGCCGGAGGACCACGTCGAGGTGGTCGAGGAGGCGACGAGCTACGGCGGCTACGGTCAGGGCGCGTATGGCGCCAGCCGCTTCGACACCCGCGACCCCTTCGCCAATACCTACGGCACGCCGGGCTGGCAGCGGGCGCAGAAGAACCGCGAGCGCGCCGGCGGCAAGACCAACGGCAAGCGCGGCTTCGACAACCCGCTGGCGTCGGGTCCGCGGCAGATCGAGGGCGAACTGGTGGCGAAGAGCGTCATTGGCGGAACGTCCGACTACGCGGTCGGCGAGCGCGTCTTCCACCAGAAATTCGGCTACGGCGTGATCGCCACCATCGACGGCAACAAGCTCACCATCAACTTCGACAAGGCCGGGCAGAAGCGCGTGCTCGACTCCTTCGTCGAGCGGCACTAGGCGCAGGGCCATCAAACGACTGCCGTCACGGCGTCGACGGATTCCAGATAACTTCCCAGAGGTGGCCGTCCGGGTCCTTGAAGTATCCCGAGTAGATCCCCCACGGCCGGTCATGCGCAGGATCCGTCAGCGTGGCCCCGGCCACCGTCGCCTGCCTTAGCACCTGATCGACCTCATCCTTGCTCGCCGCAAGGTAGCCGAGGCTGAACTCTGTAGAACTGGGCTTTTCAAGCGCGTGACGCGCATCCTTGGCAAGCTCGCTACGGGGATAAAGGGCAAGGATGAGACCGCCCTCCAGGTGGAACATTACCACCGCCCCGGCAGGCTGCGTGTGGTCTCCCTTGAACTCGCTGGCCACAATACCCTTCGTGGGCAGACCAAGGCCGTCACGATAGAACTCAAGCGACCGATCAAGATCGTCGACCCCGAGCGTGATGACGCCAATCTTCTGTCTCATGCCCCGGTTTTATGGCACCAACGCTGCTGGACAAGTGGCGCCCCGCGCGGGGCGCCATAATCGCTGCAAAAGCATCCAGGAAAGGCTTCATCGCATCGCGGAAGGCCCGGTTGCGGAGACGGGCGGCGCGATCGGCATAGAACCCGATATCGATCGAGTTGTCCTGGCGCCGGCAAATGGCGGGTTGGGCGTGCATCCTTGGCTCCTCCATCATTGGGGACCAGAATGGCGCGCTCGCCCCTGCTGCGCTTTCAGGCTGCCTTGATTTTCCCTTGAGGCCGCTTCGATTTTGCTGCGAGGCGTCATCGGCTAGCATCTGAGCCGCAATCAGCGGAACAATGCGCCATGCGTTTCAGGTTCGAAGATTTCGTGCTCGACACCGCGCGCCGCGAACTTCACCGCGACAGCGCGGCGGTTGCGGTCGAGCCGCAGGTCTTCGATCTCCTGGTTTGCCTCATCACCAACCGCGATCGCGTGGTGAGCCGCGACGACCTGCTCGCCGCCGTCTGGGGCGGCCGCATCGTCTCCGAATTGACGCTGGCGACCCGCATCAACGCGGCCCGCCACGCAATCGTCGACAGCGGCGCGGCGCAGCGGCTGATCCGCACCGTCCCGCGCAAGGGTTTCCGTTTCGTCGGCGAGGTTACCGAAGTGCAGACCGCCACCGGCCCGCCCGAAACGGGCACTGACCTGCCGGCGGCGCAGGAGATCACATTTTGTCGTACCTCCGACGGCGTCAATCTTGCGATTTCCGCGCTCGGCGAAGGTGAGCCGCTTCTCAAGACCGCCAACTGGCTCAACCACCTCGAGCATGACTGGGAGGGGCCGTTGTTCGCAGGCCTCTTCCGGCGTTTGACGGCGCACAATCGCTTTATCCGCTACGACGGCCGCGGCAACGGCCTCAGCGACTGGGACGTTCCGGAGTTCTCGTTTGCCGCCTTCGAGCGCGACCTTGAAACGGTCATCGCGCACCTGAAGCTCCGTCGCTTTGGCCTCTTCGGCATGTCGCAAGGCGCCGCGCTAGCGATCAGCTATGCCGCACGTAACCCGGAACGGGTGACAAAACTGGTATTGCTCGGCGGCTACGCCAGAGGACGAAATCGTCGCGGCGATCCGGCCGAGACCGAGATCGGCAAGGCCTTCGTCTCGATCATGCGCAACGGATGGGGCGACGAGCATTCGCCGTTTGCGCGCGTCTTCGGCTCGCTCATGCTGCCGCACGGATCGGCCGAGCAACTGCGCTGGTTCGCGAACCTTCAGCGCGTGACCACCTCGGCCGACAACGCGGCGAGGATCCGCACCGCCTGCGACGACCTCGACGTCTCTGCCATGTTGGCGCAGGTCCGTGTGCCGACCCTGGTCCTCCATTGCCGGCACGACAACGTCGTGCCATTCGATGAGGGACGGATCATCGCGCGTGGAATTGCGCACGCACGCTTCGTCTCGCTCGATTCGGATAGCCACGTGCCGCCGCCGGGCGAGCCAGCGTGGGACATCCTGGCGAGGGAAATCGCGGCCTTCCTGGCCGCACCTGCACAGCCGGACGCGATCCGCCCAACACGCTAGCTCTTGCGGATTGCCTGAGGCGGCGAGCAGGGTAGTGGCCCGCGCAAAACCAGCCGGACCGCCGGGCGGCGAAGCGCTGTGGCGATCGTGACCAATATTTCATCAGCCGGACAGGAACCTGTAAGGCCACGTGCCCATTTATGGCTAGCAGACAGTTCCTTTGGGGGTGCCCCTCTAAACGGAGGCCATGCAAATGACCCACACCAACGCTACCTCACCAACGCCGCCCCGCACCTCTCCTCTGCGCCGTCGGCTTCTTCTTTTCGCATCGGCCGCGGCGATCGCGGGCGGCGCATTCGCAGTTGGCACCGGATACCGCCCGCCGGTCCTTCCGATCGCGCCAGCCAATGCAGCACCGGTCACCAATTCAGCACCGGTTGCCATGCCTGCGCCAGCCACGGTGGCCGCGCAGCAGCCGGGCAGCCTTGCCGACGTGATCGCAAAGGTCCAGCCAGCCGTCTTTTCGGTCAAGGTCGAGATGCAGCAGCCGGTTGCCTTCCACGGCAACGGACCGCAGGGGTTCGACGGCCGGCAGGGCCCGAACCAGTTCTTCTTCGGTCTGCCGGGAATGCCGGGCATTCCGAACATGCCGCAACAGCGCCAGACGATCGTCGGTGAAGGCGCCGGCTTCTTCATCTCCGCCGACGGCTACGCGGTCACCGCAAACCACGTGGTGAACAATGCCCAGTCCGTGCAGATCATGACTTCCGACGGGCAGACCTACAAGGCGCGCATCGTCGGCACCGACCCCGACACCGACCTCGCCGTGATCAAGGTCGACAGCAACAAGACCTTCCCCTACGTCAAGTTTGCCGACCAGCAACCGCGCGTCGGCGACTGGGTGGTCGCGATCGGCAATCCGTTCGGTCTCGGTGACACCGCGACGGCGGGCATCGTCTCGGCGACCGCGCGCGACATCGGTACCAGCACCTACGACAACTTCCTGCAGATCGACGCGCCGATCAACCAGGGCAACTCCGGCGGCCCGACCTTCAACATGAGCGGTCAGGTCGTCGGCGTCAACGATGCGATCTTCACGCCGTCCGGCGGCTCGGTCGGCATCGGCTTCGACGTTCCGGCCGATACCGCCAAGACCATCACCGCCGCGTTGCAGAAGTCGGGCCACGTGACCCGTGCCTGGCTGGGCGTGCAGGTGCAGGACGTGACCCAGGCGATCGCCGACAGTCTCGGCCTGAAGAACCCCACGGGTGCACTGGTTGCCCAGCCGCAGTCTGACGGCCCCGCTGCCGGCGCCGGCGTCAAGGCCGGTGACGTCATCACGGCCGTCAACGGCACGACGGTGAAGGATGCCCGCGGCCTCGCGCAGGAAATCGCGACCTTGCAGCCTGGCACATCGGTGAAGCTCGACATCCTGCGTCACGGGTCCCAGCAGACCGTTACCATGACGCTCGGCACGATGCCGAAGCAGGAACAGACCCCGCCGGCTTAACGCCCCCCAAGCCGGCCCCAAGGCGCCGCGGTCCCTCCCCCCTCCGGCCGCGGCGCCTCTTTCTTTTTTCCTTCCATCGTGCACGTTGCGACGTCGCCGCCAGGGACGCCGCATACCGTGACATTCGCCGCCACCAGCCTGCTGGACGCGACAGCCGCGAAATCCCTGGCCGAAGCAATCGGCGAGGAAGGTGCACTCGCGGATTGCGCGGTCGACCTCAACGAAAGCGGCAACCGGCACTGGCAGGTCGTCGTCTATTTCGAGGCACTGCCGAACCAGGCCGAGCACACGGCGCTCACCCGGGCCGCCCGCCGCGCCCTTGGCGATGGCGCGCCGGATTTCACCATCGCCGAACTGCCCGCGACCGACTGGGTGGCGAAGAGCCTCGCGGGCCTCAAGCCGGTGCGGGTCGGGCGTTTCCTCGTCCACGGCCGCCACGACCGCGACCGGCGGCGCGCCAATGACATCGCCATCGAGATCGAGGCCGGCCAGGCCTTCGGGACCGGCCACCACGGCACCACCGCCGGGTGTCTCGCCGTCATCGACCACCTGGCGCGGTCGCGGCCGATCGCCCATGTCATCGACGTTGGCACCGGCTCGGGCGTCCTCGCCATCGCCGTTGCCAAGGCGGCGAAGGCCGAGGTGCTCGCCAGCGACATCGACCCGGTTGCCGTCGCCATCGCTACCGACAACGTGCGGGCAAACGGCGTCCGCCGTTTCGTGCGCACGCTCCGCGCCGACGGCCTCGACGGCCGCGCCTTCGACGCCATCGCGCCGGCCGATCTGATCATCGCCAACATCGTGGCCGGTCCGCTGGTCGCGCTCGCGCCGGCGGTCCGGCGCCGGCTCGCGCCCGGGGGGACGGCGATCCTGTCGGGGCTCCTACCCGACCAGAAGGCCCGGATCGTGGCGGCCTACCGCGGCGTCGGCCTGAGGCTCGCGGACACGCGCCTCGTCGACGGCTGGCTGACGGTGGTGATGGAGCGGCCGCCCGTTGAACGACGCACGGCCGCACACTACGGCGATTAAGCTTTTCTCAGAGACGCGAAATCGCCCCAGCCCTTTGTTTCTCCGCAATTCCGGACGGAAAACCGGTTCCCACTTTTCCTGGAATTGCTCTAGAAAAGGCGATGATCACAACCGTGCGTATGAAGGCCACCCACTCCGCCGACCGCATTGCCGCGTTGCGCGCCGCGCTCGCCGAGGCGAACCTCAACGGCTTCATCGTCCCGCACGCCGACGAGCACCAGAGCGAATACCTGCCGCCCTCGGCCGAGCGGCTGGCCTGGCTCACCGGGTTCACCGGCTCCGCCGGCACCGCGATCGTGCTCGCCGATGCGGCTGCCATCTTCGTTGACGGCCGCTACACGCTGCAGGTGCGCGCCGAGGTGGACACCGCCATCTTTGTGCCCGAGTCCGTCGCCGACAACCCGCCGACCAAGTGGCTGGCAGCTCACCTCAAGGCCGGCGACCGCGTCGGCTACGATCCGTGGCTGACGACGATGAGCGGCGAGCGGCGGTTCGCCGCGACCTGCCGCGCCGCCGGCGCCGAACTGATCGCGGCCGCCCGAAACCCCATCGACACGCTGTGGCACGACCGACCGGAACCACCCCTCGGCCCGGTCTCGCTGCATCCGCTGGAATTCGCCGGCGAGGCGGCGGCCGACAAGATCGCCCGCCTCCAGGCATCGCTCGCCGATAGCAAGGCCGATGCGGCCGTGTTCACGCAGGCCGATTCGATCGCCTGGATGCTCAACATCCGCGGTGCGGACGTGGCCCACAACCCGGTGCCGCTGGCCTTTGCCGTGTTGCCGGCGCGCGGCAAGCCGGCGCTGTTCATCGACAGCCGCAAACTTTCCAACACGGTGCGCGCCGCGGTCGCCGAACTGGCAGACGTGCAAGACCCGACAGCGCTGGCGATAAGGCTGACCACACTCGGCGAAGCAAAGGCGCGGGTGCTCCTCGACCCGCAGACGACGGCGCAAGCGATCGCCACGGTCATCCGTGAGGCGGGCGGTGCGATCGTCGAGGGAAGCGACCCCGCGAGTTTGCCCAAGGCAAGAAAGAACGCCACCGAACTTGCCGGCGCGCGGCGCGCACACCTGCGTGACGGCGCGGCGATGGTGCGTTTCCTCGCATGGCTCGACGGCGCCGCGTCGGCCGGCGCCATCGATGAGATCGCCGCCGCCGACAAACTCGCCGAATTCCGCGCCGACACCGCGCGGCGCGATGGCTCGGAACTCATCGATCTATCATTCGACACCATTTCCGGCGCCGGCCCCAACGGCGCCATCGTCCATTACCGGGTGACGCCGAGGACGGCGCTGAAGCTCGCGCCGGACACGCTCTACCTCACCGATTCCGGCGCCCAGTACCGCGACGGCACCACCGACATCACGCGAACCGTCGCCATCGGGACACCCAGCGCCGAAATGCGCGACCGCTTCACCCGCGTGCTGAAAGGTCACATCGCCATAGCCACCGCGGTGTTCCCGGTCGGCACCAGCGGTGCCCAACTCGATACCCTCGCCCGCACGTCGCTATGGCGGGCCGGTCTCGACTACGACCACGGCACCGGCCACGGCATCGGTTCGTTCCTGTCGGTGCACGAAGGGCCGGCGCGAATCTCCAAGCTCGGCACCGTGGCGCTGGAGCCGGGCATGATCCTCTCCAACGAGCCGGGCTACTACAAGGCCGGCGAATACGGCATCCGCATCGAGAACCTCGTGGTGGTGACGCCGCCAGCCAAGGTCGCCGGCGGCGAGCGCGATCTCCTCGCCTTTGAGACTCTGACCCTGGTGCCGATCGATCGGCGGCTGATCGACGAGGCACTGTTGAGCGCCGACGAGATCGGCTGGCTCGACGCCTACCACGCGCGGATCGCACCAGCCATCGGCCACCTGCTCGACGATGAGGAGCGGGCGTGGGTGCGGGAAGCGACGAGGCGGATGTGACGGTCAGCCGCGGGTGCCCGGGCTGCTCTTCCGTCCGCGCCACGTCCGTCGTTCGTCAAAACTTCATCCATGGTCTGCCGCCTCCAACATGGCACCCATCATCCCTGAGCGGGTGAGCAACCCGACGAGCTCCGCCTGACGGCGGGTGCCGGTCTTGTCGAAGACCTGACGCAAATGCGTGCGGGCAGTGTTGATGGATATGGCCAAGCGGTCGGCAGCCTCTCCCACGTTCAGGCCGTCAGCCAGCAGGGCAGCGAGGTCGGCTTCCCTTTTCGTCAGGCCGTAAAGCGCGCGCAGGATTTGAGCGGGGACCGTCGGTATCCTCTTCGGATCGTTAACAAAAACTACCGCCGAGGGCGTTCCTCGCATGGCGCCCGCCAGTGCGGCGGCAGGCCGCAACGGCGACACAAGGATCGACAACGACTCGTGCGCCAGAGGAGACCGCGGGATCGTGAGCACGCCGCCGGCGCCGCAGGAGCGCCTCGCTTGGCCGATCAGGCGCTGGAGCGTCCCATCCTCCGACGGCGCCACCGCACGCAATTGTCCCGCGCGCGTGACGAGACCATCGTTCTGCGACAACAGCTTTTCGGCGACAACATTGGTCCACAGCACGCGTCCCGCGTCGTCGAGAACGATGATGCCGTACGGCAGACGATCCCAGATCTCGGTGCCGGTGGCTGCCCGGGTCTCCAGATCCGCCAGACGGATCATCACCTGCAGCGCGCGCTTGATGTGCGGAATTGCCCGGTCAAGAAATTCGAGGTCATCGAGCGCAAAAGTCCCGCTCTCGCGCGGTCGCAGGATTTCAAAGGCGACAAGACCAAGAGCGCTCCGCAACAGCGGCATGCCGAGCGAATCGTGCGCACCGATCGGGCGATAGAGGTCCTGGTACATCTCAAAGCGCTCGAACGCGGCGTCGCTGTAATACCGCTCGCGCAGAAGCACCGAGCCCGAGGGCGCCGAAAGGATCAGCGGAACCGATGGATTGGTCTCCCCCGAAAGATATCGGCGCTCAAACAATGCGATATGACCGGGATCCGCTTCGGCATTCTGGAAGGAGACCGACTTCGCGCCGTTCGAGGACAGGACTGTCAGCGGCGACCACACGCCTCCACAAACTGAAAGCAGTCGCGACAGGACCACAGGCACTGCCTTGGGGTCCAGGGCCGCCTCATAGACCGACCCCACCAGAGCCTCGAATTCGGCCTCGCGATTTCTGATCACGTGAGCGGTCTGAGCCGCGGCCATGCACGCCCCCTCAGAAAGGGAAGAACGAGCATATATCGCCCGGCGCCTCATTCAAATGGGTGAGGCGGCGCGACGCACCGGGCTGATATCTTCAACACGCATACTGGCCACGGGCGCTCCCCCACTGACTCAAGTCGACGGATCTTCGCCACCATGCTCAAGCCGATGCTCGCAATCGCCGCCGCGGTATCCATGCTCCTGGCCGCGGCGTCTGCCAATGCCACGGTCCTTCAAAGCAAAGGCGGCATGGGCGGTGTGCCATTCGCCACAGTGTGCCCGCACGGACAATACGTAGTCGGCTTCGCGGCGCGCGCCGGTGCGTGGGTCGACGGCGTCGCGCCGGTCTGTGCCCCCTATCTGCCGGCGCCCGGCATCTTCAGCGGGGGACAACCGGCCACGTTCCACGGCGGCGCCGGCGGGGCCGCGCAGACGCAGCTCTGTTCCTCCGGCACGGTGGTTGTCCGGTTGATGCTCGGCATCATCAACGACGATCTGACGGAGAAGTACATCGACTACATCACATTCGAATGCGCGGGCGTCGAACAACAAGCAGGGACGGAGACCCATTGCGTCGCCACGGGCGAGGCCTGCCTCGAGCGCGACCGGATCGTCGCCTGCCCCAACGGCGAAGTTGCAACGGGGATCAACGGCCGATCCGGCGAATTTCTCGACGCCATCGGGCTGATGTGCGGGCCGGCGCCGCGCAGAGTGATCCTCGGCACGGCCAAACCACCGACCGGCGGGCAAGCGCCGGCACCCAACCTGCTCAAGGGCGACGGAAAGATCGCGACGTTACCCGGCGGGATCGTTCAGCCGCCGGCGGGACAACCCGCAAATCCTCCCCAACCGCAGTCCTACGCACTTGCCTGCCTCGGTGGCGGCAACATGGAGGCCCGGGCAACGCCGGACGGGGTGGTCCGCATCACATTCGCTCCGGCATCGCAAGGCAGCACGACCACTCCACCGCACAGAGGTGAATGCGCCTGGTCCGACCGCGGCTTCCGGCCCGGCGAGCCGCAGATGCTCGTCTACAACGGGGCAGGCGGGCAGAATCTGGCGAATGCGGCGAAGCGGGGCGCGGTTTTCAAGGTCCACGCCTACAACAACAACCAAGGCGCCATGATCGTCACCAGCATCGACAGAATCGGTGGGAAGTTCTGAGAGACCGGGAGCCAAGCCATGCGGAGCGTGATCGTCCTTCTCCTTTTCGCAATCTTCGTCGGATTGCCGGGCGTGGCGGAGGCGACGATTTTGCCGATCGAGGGCGGATCTGGCGGAAGCTATTTCCGGACGGACTGCGCAGCCGGGCAGTATCTCGTCGGCTTTTCGGTGCGCGCCGGGGCCTGGATCGACGCGATCGCTCCCCTTTGCGCACCTTATCTTTCTGGGACCGGCACCTTCGGCGATTGGAAGGCACTGGCTTCCCGGGGCGGCAAAGGCGGTTCGCCGGAGGAGAAATATTGTAGCGGGGCATCGATCGGAGCCCTCCAGTTCACCTACACCCGCGATGGCGATGGACGGCCGCAGTTTGTCGACGACATTTCCTTTTCCTGCCTCGATGCAGGCGGCAACAAGGTCGGAGGGGAGTGTATCGATAGCGGCGAAAACTGTAGTAGCGGCAGCACCTGGAAGTTTGCTTTCCAGGAATTCGACTGTCCCGACGGTGAACTCGCCACAGGCATCCAAGGCCGCTCCGGCGATTCCCTCGACGCGCTCGGTATGATTTGCGGACCGGCGCCGCGGAAAATCGTTCTCGGCACCGCCAAACCGCCAAACGCCCCGCCGCCTCCGCCGAACGTTCTTAAGGGCAATGGAAAGGTCGTGACGCTGCCCGGCGGAATTCTGCCACCGCCGGCAAAACAACCCGGCGCGCCTCCCCCGGCGGCCCAGCTGCCGAGCTACGCCCTGACGTGCCTTGGCGGCGGCAAGATGCAGGCCCAAGCGACCTCGGACGGGTTCGTCCGCATTACATTCGCTCCTGCATCGCAAGGCAGCGCGGCCGCTCCGCCGCACAAGGGGGAATGCGCCTGGTCCGACCGCGGCTTCCGGCCCGGCGAGCCGCAAATGCTCGTCTACAACGGCTCCGGCGGGGAGAACCTCGCCCAGGCGGCGAAGAGGGGCGACGCCTTTCAGGTCCACGCCTACAACAACAACCAAGGCGCAATGATTGTCACCAGCATTGACGTCATCGAGCCGTCGCGGGCGTCCAACCCGTCTCCGACGCAACCGCCGGGCGCGGCCGTCGCGAGCTTTTCCGGCAACTGGAATAGCCGCACGGACAACGGCGGCATCTTCGCAATAGCGCTTGCCGCGGTGCCGCAGGGAATTGCCGGCACCTATCGTGCGCAAGACGGCCGTCTCGGCCAGATCGCCGGCAGTGTGCATGGCAACGTGCTGGATTTTGCATGCGTCCAGCAGGGTGGCTACGCCGGCTCCGGCCATTTTGTGCTCGCCGCCGACGGCAACTCTTTCAGCGGAAGCTTCAGGATCACGCTGTATCCCGGGCAGAAGCCGACGAAGCTTGATGGCGCCTGGCAGGGAGTGCGCCAGTAGGAGTCCGAAGGGATGCCCGCGATGCGCCCCTGGATCACTGGTGCAGCAGCGGCAGTCGCCGCCGTCGTGATTTTCTGCGGCGCGCTATCGGCAAAGGAACTCAACGTTTCGCCGTACGCGGCAAATCCGCAGGTGCAGGTGCCGAAGTGTCCGCCTCCTTTAACCGGCACATGGCCCGCTTGCGTATGTCCGCCGGGACATATTTGCGGGGTGCCGCCCCGCCCACCCCCGCAAGCGAAGCTTTGCTTCTGGCGGGAGAACAACGGCACGCTGTTTGGCGTCAGCGGTAATTGCCCGGCGGCCTCAAGTCTGGAAGTCGGGGCACCCTGCACGTGCGAGCGTACGGTAGAGCACAAGGTGGTCGTTCACCACGGCACCGTCGTCGCTGCGCCGGCCGCGGGCCCTGCTTCGGTCATCCACTGACGACGAAGCGATCAATGCATGCCCTGATCCGCCTTGCCGTCCTCACCTTCGCCGCCGCGGCGGTCGGCGGCGCGCCTTCGGCAAAGGCACTCGACCTCCAGCCCCACGGGGTAAACCCCCAGAAGTGCCCGTCATTTGCAACAGGGACTTGGCCCAACTGCTCATGTCTGCCGGATACGGTCCTGTACAATGGCGCGTGTGTGCATGTACCCGCGCTCGCCAACAAGTTCTGTGTCTGGCGGGAAAACAACGGCACGCCGTTCGGCGTCAGCGGTAATTGCCCGGCGGCGGCCAACACCGAGGTTGGCGCGCCGTGTGCGTGCGAGCGCACGGTGGAGCACAAGGTGGTCGTTCACCATGGCACTGTTGTCGCTGCGCCGGCCGCGGGCCCTGCTTCGGTCATCCACTGAGGGGCGCCTCAGCCGATCGCTTGCCACCCACCCTCGGCGCCGCGCCGGACCTTGCCTTCTGTCTCGAGCTTTTGAAGGTGGGCCTCGACATTGCGGCGTGCCGCCCGGGCAAGACGCGGATCGCTCTTGCGGTACAGCTGTTCGGCAAGGTCCTCCGGCGCCCCCAGACCGCCCCTCACTGCATCGAGGATGCGCTGTTCGCGATGGCGGCGGTGCTCGAGCAGTTGCGCCACGTAGGGTGCCGGCTTGGACAGTGGCGGCCCGTGACCCGGCAAGCAAAGCTCGTCATCCCGGTCGACCAGCCTCTGCAACTGCCGGAAGTAGTCGGTCATGTTGCCGTCCGGCGGCGAGACGATACTGCTGTTCCATGTCATCGCATGGTCGCCTGTGAACACCAGGCCGTCGTCGCGGGCGAAGCACAGGTGATCGCTCGCGTGCCCGGGCGTGTGCAGAACCTCGTAGTCGGCCAGATGGTCTCCGTCCTCCAATAGAACGTCCGGAAGGAACGTGTCGTCGGCGAACCGCCGGAAGGCGTACACCGGGGCGCCGGTCACGGCCTTCAACCGTGGCACCAGGCCGAAATGGTCGCTGTGGTGATGCGAGACCACGATCCCGGCGAGCTTCGCGCCCGCAATCCTGAGGATCAGGTTCAAATGGTCCTCGTCCTCGCCCGGCCCGGGATCGAGGACGAACAGCCCCTCGGACGTCGTCAGGAAATAGGTGTTGGTGCCGTGATAGGCCATTTTGCTGGGATTGGCGGCGACGGCCCGCAAGACATCCAGCGCAACCTGCACCGCCTCCCCGCGCACCGGCTCCGGCTCGTAGTGAAAACGCATCGCCTCAGGCGCGCGTTGGAAACCGTCGTCGCTGCCGGTCATGAAGCCCCCACCAGTTTGAACCACCCGTCCTCGTCGATCACGGTGACGCCGTACTTCTGCGCGTCCTTGAGCTTCGAACCGGCGCGCGGCCCGGCGACGACGAGATCGGTCTTCTGCGAGACCGACCCGGAGACGTGGGCGCCGAGACGCTCGGCCATCGCCTTGGCCTCATCGCGGGTCATACGTTCCAGCGACCCTGTGAATACAACAGTCTTGCCGGCAACCGCCGACGAGGCCGCCACCCGCTCGGCGTCGGCGACCTTCACCTGGCGGATCAGGTCTTCGACCAGCTTGCGGTTGTGTGGCTCGCCGAAGTAGCGCGCCACCGCCTCAACCACCGTCGCGCCGATCTGGTCGATCGCGTCCATCTCCTCGCGGGCCGCTTCGTCGCCCTCGGCGATATTCACGGCGGCGGCGTGGAAGGCCTTCCACGAGCCATAGGCGCGGGCGAGCACCTTTGCGGTCCCTTCGCCGACGTGGCGGATGCCCAGCGCATTGAGGAAACGGTCAAGCGGGATGGTACGGCGTGCCTCGATCGCGGCGAAGAGGTTCGCAACCGACACGTCACCGAAGCCCTCGCGATGCCTGAGGATGTGACCGGCCTCCGCATCACGCTTCCGCAGCGTGAAGATGTCGGCGGGCGTGCGCACCGAAAGCTCCTTGTCCTCGTAAAAATATTCGATCTGCTTCTCGCCCAGCCCCTCGATATCGAAGGCGGCGCGCGAGACGAAGTGGCGCAGGTGCTCCTTGCGCTGGAAGGGGCAGGCGAACTCGCCCGAACACCGCCGCACGATCCCCTCCCCGCCGGTCGCCGTTTCCTCGCGCACAACGTCTGTGCGGAGCGGACAGGGGCAGATCCTGGGAAAGGCGAACGGCCTAGCGCCGGCCGGCCGCACCGAAAGGTCGACGTCGAGGACCTGCGGAATCACGTCGCCGGCGCGCTGGACGGTCACCGTGTCGCCGACGCGGATGTCGACCACGTTGCCGTCCGCGTCGGTGCGGAGCGGCTGGCCGTCGCGGCCAAAGCCACGGATGTAGTCCTCGTTGTGGAGCGTCGCGTTTTCCACCACGACGCCGCCGACAGTCACCGGCTTCAGACGCGCCACCGGCGTCAGCGCTCCGGTCCGCCCAACCTGGATGTCGATCGCGTCGAGCACGGTGGTTGCCTTCTCGGCCGGGAACTTGTGAGCGATCGCCCAGCGCGGAGACCGGGTACGGAAGCCGAGGCGGGCCTGCAAGGCGAGCGAGTTGACCTTGTAGACGACGCCGTCGATGTCGTAATCGAGGTGGGCGCGCCGGCGCTCGATCTCGCGATGGACGGCGAGCGCGTCGTCGATGGTGGCGCACCGCCGCATCAGCGCGTTGACCGGGAAGCCCCATTCGCCGAACGTCGCGACCATCCCCATCTGGGTGTCGGCCGGCATGGCGCTCATCTGGCCCCATGCGTACGCGAAGAAACGGAGCGGCCGCGACGCGGTAACCGCAGGGTCCTTCTGGCGCAGCGATCCGGCGGCGGTGTTGCGTGGATTGACGTAGAGGGGCTTGCCGGCCTTCGCCTGAGCGGCGTTGAGTTTGGCGAAGTCGGCCTTGCCGAGATAAATCTCGCCGCGCACCTCGACAACGTCGGGCACGCCTTTGGGCAGCAAGTCCGGAATGTCGCGGATGGTGCGCACGTTGGCGGTCACGTCCTCGCCGGTGACCCCGTCGCCGCGGGTTGCGCCGAGCTTCAGTTCACCGGCTTCGTAGCGCAACGACATGGACAGCCCGTCGATCTTGGGCTCGGCCGTCAGCGTGATCGGATCGTCCTCGCCCCGTCCGAGGAAGCGATACATCTGTTTGAGGAAGTCGCGGACGTCGTCCTCGTCAAAGGCGTTTTCCAGCGACAGCATCGGCACGGCATGGCGCACCTCGGCAAACTTCGCGACCGGCGCCGCGCCGACGCGTTCGCTCGGACTGTCGGGACGCTTGAGCTGGGGGAAGCGGGCCTCGACCGCCGCATTGCGCTGTCGCAGTGCGTCGTAGGCTGCGTCCGAAATGGTCGGCTTGTCTTCCTGGTAGTAGCGCCGGTCGGCGTCCGCGATCGCGCGCGCGAGGCGGGCGAGATCGGCCTTTGCTTCCGCCGCCGTGAGTTCCTCGACCGGCTTTTCCGCCATCGCGTCCTTGCTGGATTTCGCCACGGCCCTGCCACTCTCCTTGCCGGATGAAGATGTGCCCGACGACGCGCCGGGCGGCAAGGCCCGACGGTCTCTCAGGCGTTGCCGCCGGGCGTGCGGGCGAAGGAAACGAGGAGACCGGCGGCAAACAGAACCGCCCCTACCAGATAGGCGATGCCGGGAATGTGGACAGGTGCGCTGGCGCTGATGAAATAGGCGAAGAGGCCGCCTGAGACGGGTGAGGCAACGATGCCGGTCGCCGTGCGCGAGCTACTGATCGCTCCCTGCAGGATGCCCTGCTCGCTCGCCGGCACCGCGCGGGTGACCAGCGCCTGGATCGCCGGACCGGTAAGACCCCAGCCGAGGACGTAGGGGACGGCGACCGCGTAGATCATCCACGGTCGGGCGGTGAAAGCGAGCAACACCATCGAGACGGCGGCCACGGCGATGCCGAGGTTGATGGTGAGGCGCTCGCCCAGCGCCGGCACGACCACGCGCACGAGCCCGCCCTGCGCGATGGCGGCAAGCAGGCCAACAAAGGCGAGGGATACACCGACCTGCGCCGTGTCCCAGCCAAACCGGTAGGCGGTGTAGAGCACCCAGTTCGCCTCAAGCATGCGCTCGCCGAGCTGCGTGAGCGCCAGCACGGTGATCAGCGCGATGACGGCAGGGTACCGCGCCACCTTGGTGAGGGCGCCGAGTGGATTGGCCTCCTTCAGGCTGAACGCGCGGCGGTGCTCGGGCGGTAGCGATTTGCCGAGCATGAACCAGGCGAACACCAACGCGACCAAGCCCATTGCCGAGGCGGCATAGAACGGCACCCGCGAGCCGAAGGCGCCCAGCAGACCGCCGATGAGCGGCCCGGCGATGTAGCCGAGGCCGAAGGCGACGCCGATCAGGCCGAAATTCTGGGCACGCCGCTCCGGTGGCGTGATGTCGGCGATGTAGGCGGTGGCAGTTGAGATCGAGGCCCCCATGACGCCACCGACGATGCGCGCCACCACCACCCATCCGATGGTCGGGGCCACCGCCAGCAGCAGATAGTCGAGCGACAGACCGACGAGCGAGATGAGGATGATCGGGCGGCGGCCGAAACGGTCCGACAGCGCCCCCATCGCCGGACCAAGGGCGAACTGCATCAGCGAATAGAGCGCGATCAGCCAGCCGTAGATCGCCGAGGCGGTACCGACCGAGCCGCCAGTCAGCTCCTTCACGAGGATCGGCACCACCGGCAGCATCAGGCCGAGGCCGAGGACGTTGAAGGCTATGACGACGAAAAGAATGGCGAGCCGCGCCCGCTGAGGCATTCGATTTCTCCCCAAGCGCGCGGTCAGGCGGCCCCGACGATCAGCCGCTCGGCGGCGGCCCGTGCTTCCTCGGTGATGGTGGCGCCGGCAAGCATGCGAGCGATCTCCTCGCGGCGGGTGCCGGTATCGAGCGGAACAATGCCCGTGGTAACACGCTTGCCGCCGACGGCAACCTGCTTGGCCACGAGCAGATGCGCGTCGGCCCGTGCCGCCACCTGCGGCGCGTGGGTGATGGCGAGGACCTGGACGCGGTCGGCAAGCCCGGCGAGACGGACACCAATCGCGTCGGCAACAGCGCCGCCGACCGCGGTGTCGACTTCGTCGAAGACGAGGGTGGGCGCCGAGCCGCGCTCGGCGAGCGCCACCTTCAGCGCCAGCAGGAAGCGCGCCAGCTCGCCGCCGGAGGCGACCCTCATCAGCGGACCCGCCGGCGTGCCAGGGTTGGTACGCACGTGAAACGCGACGTCGTCGATGCCGGTCTCCGACGCACGCCCGGAATTGGACTCCACCGCCACGATGAACGCCGCCCGCTCAAGCTTGAGCGCCGGCAACTCGGCGGCGACGGCGGCTTCCAGTCGCCTGGCCGCCGCCCTCCGTCGCCGGGAGAGCGCTACCGCCCTAGCGTCGTAGGCGGACTTGGCCGCGGTGGCGCGGACCTGAAGCTCAGCGAGATGCTCCTCACCGGATTCCAGCGCGGCGAGGTCGGCGGCCATCCGCTCTGCAAGCGCCGGCAGGTCGGCGACGGTAACGGAATGCTTGCGTGCCGCGGCCCGGAGCGCGAAGAGCCGCTCCTCGGTGCGCTCAAGCTCTTTCTCATCGAAGCGCGTGGCGGCGAGCGCGCCGGCAAGTGCCTGCTCCGCCTCTTCCAGTGCCGTGAGCGCCCGGTCGAGCGCCGCCACCGCTCCGTCGAAAAGGCCACCCGCCTCCGGCGCCTTCCGCTCCAGGCGGCGGACCAGACCGGCGAGTTGCGGCACCGGCGAGGCATCGCCGGCAACCGTCTCGTGCGCCTCGGCGACGTCGCCGGCGAGTTTTTCAGCACGCATCATCTGCTGGCGCCTGACGGCAAGAGATTGCTCTTCATCCGGCGCCGCCGCGAGCGCGGCAAGTTCCTCCGCCGCTGCCTTGAGGTAGGCGGCTTCGGCCTGTGCTGCGGCAATTCTGGCCGCGAGTTGTGCGACCGCCGCTTCCGCCTCGCGCCAGGCGGCAAAAGCGCCCGCGACAGCGGCGCGCTCGCCGTCAAGCCCGCCAAAGGCATCGAGCAGCGACCGGTGGACGGCGGGCTCGACCATCGCACGGTCGTCATGCTGGCCGTGAATTTCGACCAGACCGCCGCCGATCTGGCGAAGCAGCGCCACGGACACCGGCTGGTCGTTGACGAACGCCCGGCTGCGCCCATCGGCACCCTGGACGCGCCGCAGAATGAGATCACCGTCGCTGTCGATGCCGCTGGCGGCCAGAACCGCGCGTACCGGATGATCGGCCGCGATGTCGAAGGCGGCGGTGACGTCGCCCTGCTCGGCGCCGGCGCGGACCAGCGCAGCATCGCCGCGGGCGCCTAGGGCGAGCGACAGCGCATCGAGCAGGATCGACTTGCCGGCGCCGGTCTCACCGGTCAGCACCGTCAGCCCGGCGGCGAAATCGATGCTCAGCCGGTCGATGATGACGATGTCCCGGATTGCGAGAGCGGCAAGCATGGCGTGCGGGTTTGGGCCGCCTCCTCAGCCAGTCTGATGGCCGCCGAACACCTTGCTGATCCACGAACCCTTGTTCTCGTTCGGCTCGAGACCGCCGGACTTGAGGAGCTTGTATGCGTCTTCGTACCAGGGGCTGTCGGGGAAGTTGTGGCCGAGCACCGCGGCCGCGGTCTGCGCCTCCGAGGTAAGCCCCAGGCTCATATAGGCCTCGGTCAGCCGCTCCAGGGCTTCCTCGACGTGACGGGTCGTCTGGTAGTCGGTGACGACCGTCCTGAACCGGTTGATGGCCGCCAGATACTCGCGCTGCTCCAGGTAATACCGGCCGACCTGCATTTCCTTGCCGGCGAGCTGGTCGCGCGCGACGATCAGCTTCTGCTGTGCATCGGCGGCGTATTCCGAGTCGGGGTAGTGCTCGACGATATCCTGCAGGGCAGCCATCGCCTGATCCGTCTTGTCCTGGTCGCGCGTGACGTCCGGGATCTGCTTGAAGTACGAGGATCCGATCAGGTACTGGATGTAGGCGGCGTCCGGCGTGCCAGGATAAAGGGTGAGGTAACGATTGGCCGTGGTGATCGTGTCGTCGTACTTGCCGCGGTGGTAACTGGCGAACGCCGACATAACCAGCGCCTTGCGCGCCCATTCCGAGTAAGGATGCTGGCGATCGACCTCGTCGAAGCTCTTCACAGCCTGATCGAGCTTGCCCGAATTCAGATAGCCGAGGCCTTCGTTGTAAAGGGTGCCGGCCGGCTCATCCGGGCCATAAGCGGCCGCGGTGCCTACCGTTGAGGTTTTGCAGGCGGCGAGCGCGACCAGCCCCGCCAGGAGGCCGGCACGCACGAGAACGCCGAGAAGGCCGATCGGCCGGCGGCTGACTATTCTCAGTTCCATCCCCGAACCGAAGACGACCGCTTGCGGCCGACCCCGCCTTTCCTACCGGTTGCGCGCGCCCAAGGCGCCTGTGTAGCCGAAAGCGCCAGCTTTCGCCACGTCGCCTGCCAGCGCTTTGGTGCGAATTTGTGACGCCGCCGGATTCTTGCCGCGATAAGCCTGATTCGCAAACCGTATCAGGAGAAATCTGCCTCATAGGCAGCAACGCCAACGGCCGCCGGCCGGGTGGCCCGGCCGGATTCGCGGCGCCGGCCGGCCTCCACCAGGGTCCACGCCGCCTCGTCGGCCAGCAGCGCCTGGACCGCCTGGACGTTGAGGCGGTGGCCGCCCCGGAACGAGCGGTAACACCCGATGATGGGCGCGCCGACAAGCGCGAGGTCTCCCACCGCGTCCAGGGCCTTATGGCGCACGAACTCGTCGTCGAAGCGAAGGCCTTCAGCATTGATCACGCGGTCGTCACCGATCACCACGGCGTTCTCGAACGAGGCGCCGAGCGCGAGCCCCCTCGCCCACAATTGCTCGACATCGGCCAGGAACCCGAAGGTCCGCGCCCGCGCGATCTCGCGCCGGAAGACCGCCGCATCGATATCGGCGGCAAAGCGCTGACGGCCGATCAGCGCATTGGCGAAATCGATCTCGACCTCAATGCGCATCGTCCGATGCGGCTTGAACTCGGCGAAAGACCGGCCGTTCTCGACCCTGACCGGCTTGAGCACCTTGAGGTAACGCCGAGGTGCCGCCAGCGGCACGATTCCGGCCCGGTCGACCGCCTCGATGAAAGCGGCCGCGCTGCCGTCCATGACCGGCACCTCCGGTCCATCAACGTCAATCGTCGCGTTGTCCACCCCGAGGGCGCTGAACGTCGCCATCAGGTGCTCGACGGTCGCCACCGAGACGCCGCGAACACCAACGGCGGTGCAGAGATCTGTGGCACTGACGTGATGGACATCGGCCGGGATCGCATGTGCGCGGCCGTTGCCATTGGCGCGGCGAAACGCAATGCCGCTGCCGGCCGGCGCCGGCTGCATAGTGAGACGCGCTTCGCGGCCGCTATGAACCCCGATGCCCGAAATGGTGGCGCATTCGCCTAGCGTCGTTTGCATTCCCCGACGACCGCCCGTCATGTCCCTCACCCCGACAGCGCGCGCTCCTGCCGACGGCGGCAGGCATGACATCGCGCTTTCCTGGGGACCCGCACCGCACCGAGGCCAACAGAATCCGGCCCCGACAACCCCACTCGTCTCTGTCATCAAACTTAGCCGAGACCGCCGAAAGGGACAAAATCACGGTTTCTAACCCATTGTTACGACGGCCAAAACGGGAGTGTGCCGCGATTTCCGGCGGTCAGGCCGATTTCGCGGGCCGGAAGGCTCCGGCCCCGCGAACGTGAGCAAGACGGCGAATCAGTTCGCCTGGCGGCGCAGGAAGGCAGGTATCTCCAGCTCGTCATCCTGCAGCCGAACGTCCCGCGGCAGCGCTCGGCCATGGGGGTCCAGATCACCCTGGGCCGGGCGGTAGAGCGGCTCCTGCTGGTGCCCCTGGCGAGGCTGCGCCGGAGCCCGCTGCTGCGGCGGCAACTGCTGCGCTGCCGGCCGCGGCTGTGCCCGCGGCTCAACGCGCGGCGCCGGCGCGGGCGCCGGAGCCGGTGCCGGTGCCGATTGCATGCGGGGCTGCGGCCTCGGCTGCGGTTGCGGCCGCGGCTGCCGGGTCACCTGGCCGGTCCCGAGAGTTTCCTCCTCGCGACGGCCAAGACCAACGCTGGCGAGACGGCGCAGCAAACTCAACGGTCCGCGATCCTCCTCCAGCGGGGCATCGCCCCGTCGCGCCTCCATCTGGCGCTGGGCGACCGGCGGGAAATCCTCGACCCGCGGAATGCGCGTAGGCGGCACCTCGGCGCGCGGCGGGATGTACGGTTCGTCCATGGGAGACACGTCGGTTTCGAACACGGCGGGCTGTTCGGGATCGACCTCGTCCGACTGGTAGTGCAGCGGCCCCGGGTCGAACGGTTCGATGGTAACGCCGGCATCGGCCGGCAGGGCGGCGCTCGGCTGGTAGGCGACCGCGGCCTGAGCCGTCTGCGGTTGCGCGCGATGCTGCGGCTGCGCGTGGTGCATGGTTTGTGTGGTGGCCCTCAGTTGGGGCTGCGGCGTAGCCCGCGACTGCGGCTGTGCGACTGCCCGCGGCTGAGGTTCCGGCTCGGCAACGGGCTCTGCGTGGACCGCTGCCTGCTGGCGCATGACTTGCGGCGCCGGCTGCACCTGTGCGGCTGGCTGCGGCTGAACCCGCGGCAGCGTGTCCGCCGTCATGGCGCGGGCCTTGTTCGCAGCGGCTTCGGCCGCGATCTCGGCTTCGATGCCGGTCGCCACCACCGAAACGCGGATGACGCCCTCGAGGGTCTCCTCGAAGGTCGCGCCGAGGATGATGTTGGCGTCCGGGTCGACCTCCTCGCGGATGCGGGTGGCCGCCTCGTCGACCTCGAACAACGTGAGGTCCTTGCCGCCGGTGATCGAGATGAGGAGGCCCTTGGCGCCACGCATGGAGGTCTCGTCGAGCAGCGGATTGGCGATCGCCGCCTCCGCCGCCTGGGTGGCGCGATGGTCGCCCGAAGCCTCGCCGGTGCCCATCATCGCCTTGCCCATCTCGCGCATCACCGAGCGCACGTCGGCGAAGTCGAGATTGATCAGGCCTTCCTTGACCATCAGGTCGGTGATGCAGGCGACGCCCGAGTAGAGCACCTGGTCGGCCATGGCGAAGGCATCGGCGAAGGTGGTCTTCTCGTTGGCGATACGGAAGAGGTTCTGGTTGGGGATGACGATGAGGGTATCGACGCAATCCTGCAGGTCCTTGATGCCCTGCTCGGCGATGCGCATGCGGCGGACGCCCTCGAACTGGAACGGCTTGGTGACCACGCCGACGGTGAGGATGCCCTGCTCACGGGCAGCGCGCGCGATGATCGGCGCTGCACCCGTGCCCGTGCCGCCGCCCATGCCGGCGGTGACGAAGATCATGTGCGAGCCGCTGAGATGGTCGATGATCTCGTCGATCGCCTCCTCGGCCGCTGCACGACCGACCTCGGGCTGCGAGCCGGCGCCAAGTCCCTCGGTGACAGCGACGCCCATCTGGATGCGACGCTCCGCCTTCGACGACGACAGCGCCTGAGAATCGGTGTTGGCCACCACGAACTCGCAGCCTAGCAGGCCGGCGCGAATCATATTGTTGACCGCGTTGCCGCCGGCACCGCCGACGCCGAACACGGTGATCTTGGGCTTGAGCTCCTTGATCTCGGGTTTTTGCAAGTTGATCGTCATGGCACCCTCGTCTTGACCTCTCTCTGCCGCGCGCGTCCCGCCGGCCTCATTGTTCGTTCGTGCGCCGCCGCCGCGGCCGCTCTCCACCGCCACCGGCGGCGGCTAGAAACTCTCCCTGAACCACTGGCCGACACGGGCGAGGTAGCCGCCCGTTCCCGTCAGCGCCAACGGGACGTCGCGACCCGAATCGATCTGCTCCATGTCGGCGACCTGCGGGTAGATCAGCAGCCCGACCGCCGTCGCAAACGCCGGCCCCCTGGCCGGCTCCGGCAGTCCGGCGACGCCCAGCGGGCGGCCCAGCCTGACGTTGCGGGCAAGAATGCGCCGCGCCGCTTCGGCAAGGCCGTTGAGCTGGCTGGCGCCGCCGGTCAGCACCATGCGGCGGCCGACGAGACTGGCGAAGCCCGAGGCGTTCAGGCGATCGCGGGCAAGTTCCAGAATTTCCTCGATGCGCGGCCGGACGATGCGCGTCAGCGCCGACCGCGGCACCTGGTTGGGAAGGTCGCGCTCGTCGTCGCCGATCGCGCGCACCGACAGCACCTCGCGCTCGTCACCGACGTTGGGCAGCGCACTGCCGTACATGGTCTTCAGGCGTTCGGCATCCTCCAGCCGGATCGACAGACCGCGGGCAATGTCGGTCGTGATGTGACGTCCGCCGACGGCAATTGCATCGACGTGGACAAATTCGCCGCGCGAGAAGACGGCGACCGTGGTGGTTCCGCCGCCGAAGTCGATGACCGCGCAGCCAAGTTCCGCCTCATCATCGACCAGCACGGACAGGCCGCTGGCATACGGCGAGGCCACCATCGCCTCGATCGACAGGTGGCAGCGGTTGACGGCAAGTTCGAGGTTGCGCAGCGGCGGCGTGTCGGCGGTCGCCACGTGCATGTCGACGCCGAGCCGACGCCCGACCATGCCGCGCGGATCAGCGATGCCGCGGTTGCCGTCGAGCGCGTAGCCGATCGGCAGCGCATGCACCACCGAACGTCCTTCGCTGACCGAATGGCGGCGACCGACGGCGAGCACCCGCCCGATTTCGGCATCCTCGATCGCCTCGCCGTTAAGGTCGACGAATGCGGAGCAGGTTTCGCTGGCGAGGCGCCCGCAGGCGACATTGACCACCAGAGACTCGATGGTGATGCCGGCGCCGCGTTCGGCCGCATCGACGGCAAGCCGGATCGATTGCTCGACGGCATCGAGATCGGCGACCACGCCCGACTTGATGCCGCGTGCGCGCTGGTGGCCGAAGCCGAGCACCTCGATCGAATGGGTGCGGCCGCGCAGCGCCTCGCCGGGCGCCGTCGGCTTCAATCGCGCGATGAGGCAGCATATCTTGGTCGAGCCGACGTCGAGTACCGACGCGATCTGTGTCCGGCGCACGCCAGGCACATTGATTTCGGAGGAGCGGAAGAGGCTGATCACGCGTGCGTCCTCTTGCGCTTGGCCTCGTCCTTGAGCATCGCCTTGCGCGCGGCAAGCCCCGTCTCATCAAGGCGAACGACGATCTGGCCGGTCCTGAGATCAACGGCGGCGATCTCGCGCGACAAGAGCTGATCGTCGTGGTCGAGAGTGGCGATCTTCTGCAAGGCAGCGATCGGATCGTCTTCCGGCAGCATCAATTCGACGCCGTTGTGGAGCACGATCGTCCAGCGCCGCCCCGAGATCAGCACGCCGGCGTGCACACGCTCGGCAATGTCGGGAAAGGCGCTCACCATGTTGATGAACTCACCCGCGCGCTCGGCGGCGCCCTCGCCCACCACCAGCGGCAGAGCGGCGTACTGCTCCGACACCTGGTTGCTGATCGCCTTCCCGGCGTCGTCAACCAGCGAAACCGCGCCCCCGTGCTGCCAGACGGCAAACGGCTGCCGTTCGGTGATCGTCACCTCCAGCCCATGCGGGTAGAGCTTCTTCAGCGTCGCATCCTTGACCCATGGCAGCTGCTGGACACGCGCCTTGGCGGCATCGACGTCGAAGGTGACGAGCGACGGGTACAAGCCCATCTGCAGGCGGTCGAGCACATCGACCTCGGAGGTCTCGCTCTGTCCGGTGATCCTGACCTCGTCGATAGTGAAGCCGGACCAGGCCGTCAGCGCCGACACGAAGGTCATCCCGTGGCCGCCGACGAGGATGCCCGCGACTGCGGTGGCCAGAAACAGGCCAAGCAGTCCCTTGACGCCGAGATGGCGCGGGACATGCCAGTTGACCTTGGACAGCACCCGCACCGGCCGCCGCAGGAATCGCGGCAAAACGACACCGTGTAGGAGGCCGGCGGGCGAGCGCGCCGGTGCCGTCACTTCCAAGCCGGTTGCCCCTAACGATTGCACGACGCGTCCCCTACCATCCAGCGCACCAGTGCCCGGAAATCCATGCCGGCATACGCCGCCATCTCCGGAACCAGCGACGTTGCCGTCATGCCGGGCTGCGTGTTGACCTCGAGGCAAAGGAGACCCTCCGTCCCCTCGAGACGGTCGTCGTACCGGAAATCGGCACGGCTGACCCCACGACAGCCCAAAGCCTGATGGGCCCTTAACGCGATCATCTGTACCTTTTGGTAAATATTCGGTGAAATTTGCGCCGGCAGGACGTGCGTCGAACCGCCCGGCAGATACTTGGCGTCGTAGTCGTAGAAGCGGTCGCCGGTGATGATGTCGATGACCCCCAGGGCTTCGTCCCCGCGCACGGCGCAGGTCAGCTCGCGGCCAGCGATGTACCGTTCGACCATAACGGTATCGCCGTACCGCCACTCATCCGAGTAGAGCTCCTGTGGCGGGTGGGTGGACCCTTCCTTGACGATCAGAACGCCGAAGCTGGAGCCCTCGTTGGGCGGCTTCACGACGTAGGGCGGCGCCATGACGTGCGCCTTCGCCGCCTCGAACCGGTTCACCAGCACCGACTCGGGAACAGGAATCCCGGCCGCCTTCATGACGTCGTTGGCTTTGGGTTTGTTCATTGCCAACGCCGAGGAAAGGACCCCGGAGTGGGTGTAGGGGATGGCCATCACCTCGAGAATCCCCTGGATGCAACCGTCCTCGCCAAAGGGGCCGTGGAGGGCGTTGAAGGCGACGTCAGGCTTCAGCCGCCCCAGCACTTCGGCCACGTCGCGGCCAACGTCGACCCGGCTGACGCGGAAACCTTCGGCCTCCAGCGCGTCGGCGCACGCTTTGCCGGACGACAGCGAGACCGGCCGCTCGCTCGACCAGCCCCCCATCAGCACGGCAACGTGCGTGGCCATGACCCCTCCACTCGCTGGCGCGGACTATCGCGGGAATGTGGTTAAGAAGCGTTAACCAAAGCTCGCGGGCTTGTGAACGGCGGGCGACCGCACCTTCGCGCCGCCGTGAGCGCGGCGCGCGGCGCCATCAAGTGATCGTCAGCCGCTAACTACGGCGCGCATCGCAACGAATTGGCTGGTGACGGCAGCTAGCCGTCGGCTTCAAACAACCAAGAAGGAAACAGCCATGCGTGCTCACAATCTCATCAATGCAGCGGCTGCGGCCGCCACCGCTTCGTTCGTCCTCACTACCTTGCCAGCATTCGCCCAGAACATGATGGAGAGCGGCAAGACGGTTGAAATAACGATCGAAAACCTGACCACCGGCCAGCCGTTCTCGCCGTCATTCTTCGAGGCGCGCGGGGAGAAGGCACAGCCGCTGTTCAAGCTCGGCGACAAGGCGTCCGACGAACTGGTGGGTGTCGCCGAAGGCGGCAACATCGGCGGCTACAGCGTCGCCGCCGCCAAGGACATGGGCATGAGCCTGGGCGACGCGGTGCTGGCCATTCACACCCTGCCCGGCCAGACCCGCACGACCACAATTCACGTCGACCAGGCCCATCCGTTTGTCGACGGAGTGTGGATGCTGGGCAACACCAACGACGGGTTTTCGGGAATCAGCGGCGTCAACGCCTACGAGCTGACGGGACCGAAGACGGTCGAGGTCCGCGGCTACGACGCCGGTTCGGAGAAGAACAACGAGAAGAAGGGTTACCTCGGCGCGATCGGGGGCGGCAACATGCGCGACCCGGAGAACGGCGTGATCACCTATCACACCGGCATCCGCGGCGACGCCGACGCGCCGAAGGAGTGGAACTGGGATGTGACCAAGCCAGTCGCGCGCGTGACGTTAACGCCGGTCCCGGCCGTCGGCGGCTAGCGGATCGCACGCATCCGCTACGTCGCGACGACCCGCCCCGGCAGTTGTTCCGAGGCAATTCCGGACGGAAAAGTGGACCCACTTTTCCCGGAATTGCTTCAGGTCGGGGCGGGTCACTCTTGCGGCAGTGCCGGACGAATGTCCGTACGCGAGAAGTCGTCGCCCTTGTAGAGGAGCGGCTCCATCTTGTCCCGCGCCAGCGCATAGGCGAAGCAATCGCCGAAGTTGAGGCCGGCCGCGTGGCCGGAGCCCCTGCCGTAGTCGCGATAGGCCTCACGAGCGATGCGGGCCTGGGCTTCGGTGACAGGCTCGATGACAGCGGCGGCGTCACGAATGACCTCATCCATGCGACGACTGAGCCTTGGGTTGCGCCGCGCGTCGATGACGATCGCAAGCTCAAGATAGGTCGCAGCAGATATTCGCGCGACCTCCGCGTCGACGAGGCACGAGGCAAAGACAAGGACGTCAGGCTCATCCGCGATGATCGCCACCAGTGCGGAGGTATCGACGATCACTTCGGCAGACCTGTCTCTCGGTCGTAAAGACCGTCGTCGCCGTACATCGCCTCATCCATGTCGAAGCCCTTGAGCAGCGGTCCGGTCTCCTTCGCGACCGTCAAGATGCGCTCCAGCCGCTTCTTCTTTTCCGCCGCGGCACTGATGCGATCGATCCGCTCACGCACGGCCTTGGTGACAGCCTCCGTGTTCCCCTCGCCCGTCAATGCCGCCAGTTCGCGGATGAGGCGCTCGGTCTCGGGATTCTTGATGTTGATGCCCATGACGGGACCCTTTCTACCTTTGCGGGGTAGAAATATACCTAACAGGCCCACAGATCAAGGAAACGGCCGATTTCTAACCAGCCTCACCCCGGGAACGGCGCCACCGCCTGCCCGGGGCGAACGACCCGACCCGCTTGATCTCCCACGCGAGGCGGACGCCACTCGTCTCGAAGACGCGTGCCCGCACCGTCTCGCCGAGGCGTTCGAGATCGGCCGCTGTGGCCTCACCGGTGTTAATAAGAAAGTTGCAGTGCATCTCGGAGACCATCGCGCCACCGACGCGAACCCCCCGACAGCCCGCCGCGTCGATCAACTCCCAGGCCTTGCCACCCGGCGGGTTGACGAAGGTCGAGCCGCCGGTCTTCTCGCGGATCGGCTGCGCCGCTTCGCGATGATTCTCGACGGCATCCATTTCGGCCCGGATGGCCTCGGCCTCGGACGGCGCGCCCTCGAACAGCGCGTCGGTGAAAATGAGATCGTCCGGCGCCGCCGAGTGGCGGTAGGTGAAGCCCATCTCCGCGTTTGCGAGCAGCCGGCGATTGCCGGAGCGGTCGACGGCGCTGGCCTCGATAAGGCGGTCGCGGGTCTCTCCGCCGCTCGCACCGGCGTTCATGCGCAACGCTCCGCCGATGGTTCCGGGGATGCCGTGATAGAAGGCGAAGCCGCCGAGGCGCTGCTCCAGCGCGAAGGAGGCAAGGCGCTTGTCGGGGAGCGCGGCCCCGGCCCGAATGCGGTTGCCATTTTCACGGATCGCCTGACCGAAGCCCCTCGCCGACAGCCGGATAACCGCGCCGGCGATGCCCCCGTCGCGCACCAGCAGATTGGAACCAACGCCGATGACGGTTGCGGGGATGTCCGGATTTAGTTTCTGGAGAAAAAGCGCCAGATCGTCTGTGTCTGCCGGCTGGAATAGGAGTTCCGCCGGCCCACCGACGCGGAACCAGGTAAACGGCGCCAGCGGCGCGTTCTCCGTCAGCCGGCCGTGCACACCGGACAGGTCACCGAAAGGACGCGGGCTCAGGGCGAAGGGTCCTTGGGTGAATGCGCGGCGAGCATAGCGTCGATGGAGGCTTCGAGCGGGTCGAGATCACGCTCGTACACACATCCCAGAGTATCTGCGAATCGACCTGATGGTATTCGTGCCGCAATATATTCCCAAAAGTCGCGATCTCCCACCATGGGGACCCGAACGTCGCTTTCCACTCGTCCGGAACATGCCTCGACGCTTCGCTCAAGACCTCGAGCAAACGCTCAAGCGCAGCACGCGCAATACGGTCGTCGAACACGTCGTCAATTGTCCTGCCGGCGAGCAACTGGCGAATATCGGCAATGCTTTCCTTTATGTGCAGCAGTCGGTCGGTCGCACGAACGACCATCAGAAAAAACTATCTGGTCCTGGCTTGCCGCCCGCAGATAGTCTGGGCGCAGGCTGCGACGCATCAGGACTGTCGCCCCGGAATCCCGTCCGCTCCTCGACTGCCCGGACAATGCGAGCAACCTCGACAAGTGAGAACCCCCGGCCCGATTCCACATCGACCAGCAAGTCGACATCGCTGTCGGACCGGTTGTCTTGTCGGGCCCGCGAGCCAACCAAGGCCAGGTGTGTCACCCCTTCGCGCTCGAAGGCAGGGCGAAGCGCGCGAAGCTCGGCCACGAGCTGATCGCGGGTGATGTCTCTGGCAAGGACGGTTCCGGTCTCGCTCATGGCGTCCAATCTAGGACTTGCCGCCCATCTTCGCCAGTTCGGCCGGCAAGGCGTTCGCCCACGCGCTGATCGAGCCAGCACCGAGGCAAACGACGTAGTCGCCCGGCCGCACGATCTCGGCGATCGCCGGGGCCAGCGCCTCGGGACCCACGAGCGGACGCGCGTCGCGGTGGCCGCGCAGGCGCAGACCCTCCACCAGCGCGTCGCGATCGATGCCCGCGATCGGCGCCTCGCCGGCCGGATAAACCGGCGCCACCAGAACCGTGTCGGCATCGTTGAAGCAGGAGCAGAACCGGTCGAACAGGTCGCGCAGGCGCGTGTAGCGGTGCGGCTGGACCACGGCGATGACGTGTCCGGTGGCGACCGAGCGAGCCGCCTTCAGCACCGCCGCGATCTCGACCGGATGGTGGGCGTAATCGTCGATGATGGTGACACCATTCCACGTGCCGGTGCGGGTGAAGCGCCGCTTGACGCCGCCGAAGCCGGACAGGCCGTCGAGGATCGCCTCATCTGGGACGTCGAGGTGATGGGCGACCGCGATGGCGCCGGTGGCATTCTGCACGTTGTGCTCGCCGGGCATGGAGATGGCGATGTCCTCGATCGCCTGCCGGGCGCCGCTGACGCGGTCACGGATGACGGCGGTGAACACCGACCTGCCGTTCTCGGCGCGCAGGTCGGCATAGCGCACATCCGCCTGCGGACTGGCGCCGTAGGTGATGATGCGCCGGTCCTCGATGCGGCCGATCAACGCCTGCACCTGCGGATGGTCGATACACATGACCGCAAAGCCATAGAACGGCACGTTCTCGACGAATTGGAGGAAGGCGTCGCATACGCGCTCGAAGGTGCCGTAGTGATCGAGGTGCTCGGGGTCGATGTTGGTGACAAGCGCCACGTCAGCCGGGAGCTTGACGAATGTGCCGTCGCTCTCGTCGGCCTCCACCACCATCCAGTCGCTCGCCCCCATGCGCGCGTTGGTGCCGTAGGCGTTGATGATGCCGCCATTGATGACGGTCGGATCGAAGCCACCCGCATCGAGCAGTGCCGCAACCATCGAGGTCGTGGTGGTCTTGCCGTGGGTGCCGGCAATCGCGATCGCCTGTTTCAGCCGCATCATTTCGGCCAGCATCTCGGCGCGACGGACGACCGGCAGCAGCCGCTCGCGGGCCGCTTTCACTTCGACATTGTCGCGTCTGATCGCAGAGGAGACGACCACCACCCGGGCGCCCCCGAGGTTTGCGGCGTCGTGGCCGATCTTCACGTCGATACCCAGCGAGCGAGTCGCTGGACGTTGGCGTTCTCGGCATGCATCCGAGCCCTGCACGCGGTACCCGAGATTGACGCAGCACCTCGGCGATACCGCTCATGCCGATGCCGCCAATGCCAACGAAATGCACCGGCCCGATGTCGTGCGACATCTTCATGCGGTTGTTCATGCGAGCGCTCGTGTTCCGTTCCGGGCGAGCTGCCGCGAGGCGACCAGCTCGACGAGGTCGGCGAGCCGCTCCACCGCGTCGGGGCGGGCAATCGACCGCGCGGCCGCGGCAGCCGCGCGCGAGACCGTCCGGGCCGTCGATCGCGCGGCCGATTTCATCGGCGAGCCGCTCCGACCGTCATATCCTTCTGTTCGACCAGCCAGCCGCCGCCGGCCTTCGCGAGGACGGTGGCGTTGGCCTTCTGGTCCTGATCGAGCGCGCCCGGCAGCGGCACCATGACCGCCGGGCGTCCGATAACGGCAAGTTCTGCGCAGGTCGACGCGCCCGAGCGGCACATAACCAGATGGCTCTGCGCCATTCGCTCCGGCAGGTCGTCAAAGAACGGCGCCAGGTCGGCGTCAACGCCGGCCGAAATGTAGGTCTGACGGACGCGGTCCATGTCCTCCGGCCGGCACTGCTGCACGACGTGGATCTTGCCGCGAGCGGCCTCCGGCAGCGCCGCAACCGCGGCCGGCACAAGTCCGACAGGAAGCGGGCGCCCTGGCTGCCCCCGAAGACGAGGAGGCGGAAAGGATCAGCGGCGGTGCGCACCGGATAGGCGGTTCTGGCCGCCTCGCGGGCAGCGGGTCTGACCGGATTGCCGGTCTCCACCACCTTGCCGCGATGGCTGGCGCCGACGCCGGGCGCGCTGGTGGCGATGGTCCCGACGCGCGACGCCAGGAAACGGTTGGCGCGGCCGAGGACCGCGTTCTGCTCGTGGATGATCGTCGCCACGCCCGCTTTTGCCGCCGCCAGCATCGGCGGCACAGTCGGGTATCCGCCGAAGCCGATCGCAACGTCGGGTGGAGGCGCCGAATGAGCCGTCGCGACTGCACGTAGCCACGGCCGAGCTTCGCCAGACCACCGATGAGGCCGCCGGGCGAACGGGTGAGCGTGGCCGATGCGATCAGGTGGATCTCCTCGGCCGGAAACGCATGGCCGTAGGTCTCCGCGCGGTGGTCCGTCGCCAGGTGCACGCGCCAGCCGCGCGCGGTTCCAGCGCCGTTGCCAGCGCTTCCGCCGGAAACAGGTGACCGCCGGTCCCGCCGGCCGCGATCAGCACGAGACCCCGCATCCGCTCTCCCCGTTCACGCCGGGCTTGGCGCCGCTGGCGTGGATCGGAAGCGAACCGCCTGATCGGACGTGGCTCGGCGCGGCGCCGCGTCAACGCCAGCAGCAGCCCCATGCCGAAGGCAACGGCGATCATCGACGAGCCGCCATACGAGATGAACGGCAGTGTCATGCCCTTGGCCGGAATCAGGTCGAGATTGACCGACATGTTGATCACCGACTGGACGCCGAAGAGCACGATCAGGCCGGCCGACGCCAGGCGCACGAACGGATCCTCGTGCTTCGTGCTTTGCGAAAGCCCGCGGAAGACGACGAACGCGAAGACGGCAACCAGCGCGATGCAGACCAGAATGCCGAACTCCTCCGCCGCGACCGCGAAGATAAAGTCGGTATGGGCGTCGGGCAGCACCCGCTTGATGATCCCCTCGCCAGGCCCCTGCCCGAGCCAGCCGCCGCGCATGATCGAGTTCAGCGCCTTGTCGACCTGGAAGGTGTCGCCCGATTGCGGCGATATGAACCGGTCGATGCGGATGGCGACGTGCGGCAGCGTGGCGTAGGCGGCGAACACGCCGCCGACCGCGGCGACGCCAAGCCCGGCGATCCACAGCCACGGCACGCCGGCGAGGAAGAACAGCGCGCCCCAGGCGATCGCCACCAGCATCGTCTGGCCGAAGTCGGGCTCGGCCACGAGCAACGCGACGACGATGGCAAAAAGGATCAGCGCGAAGACATTGCCGGGGATGTCGGGTGCCGGGTGTTCTCGGCAAACAGCCAGGCGATGATGACCACGAAGGCCGGCTTCATGAACTCGGACGGTTGCAACGACAGTCCGGCGAAGTCGACCCAGCGGCGGGCGCCCTTGACCTCGATGCCGATGAACAGCGTCACCAGCATGAGCGCGAGGCGAGACAACCAGCACGATCAACGCGGTCCGGCGCACCTGCCGCGGCGTCAGGAACGAGGTGCCGATCATCACTACCAGTGCCGGCACGAGGAAGGCAACGTGGCGTTTGACGAAATGGAAGCTGTCGTAGCCCAGACGATCGGCGACCGCCGGGCTGCCGGCGAACGACAGGATGACGCCGCCGATCATCAGCACGACGAGCGCGCCGAGCAGAAGCTTGTCGACGGTCCACCACCACTCGGCGAATTGACTGCGATCGGCGCGGCTGACCATCAGGCTGCCTTCCCCTGGCTGGTAACCCCGTTGAGCTCACGCACGAGCGCACGGAAAGCATCGCCGCGCTGCTCGAAGTTCTGGAACTGGTCGTAGGACGCGCACGCCGGCGACAACAGCACCACCGGATCGGCGGCCGGATCGGCGGCGGCATCGGCCGCGGCACGCGCGAGGGCGGCGGCAAGCGTGCCGGAGACGACATGCGGCACGTCGGCAAGCGTCCTGGCGAAATCGTTGGCCGCTTCGCCGATCAGGTAGGCCCGCGCGATGCGCGGGAAGAACTGGCTCAGACTGGTGATGCCGCCCTCTTTCGGCCGGCCGCCGGCGATCCAGTAGATGCGCGGGAAGCTGGCCAGCGCCTTGGCCGCGGCGTCGGCGTTGGTCGCCTTGGAATTGTTGACGAACAGGACGCGGCCGCGCCGGCCGACCTCCTCCATGCGATGCGGCAGGCCGGGGAAGGTTGCGAGGCCGGCAGCGATCTCGGCATCGGCCAGGCCGACCGCCCGGCAGACGGCGACCGCCGCGACGGCGTTCTGCGCGTTGTGGACACCGCGCAACGACCCGATGCCGGTGAGATCAGCAATCCTGACCGGATCACCGTCGGTCGAAGTCCGGATCACACCGCCGCCATCGCTGCAGACACCGTCGGCGAGAGGCTCCACCGCCGAGACGCGGATCACCGGCGTGCCGGCCTGCTCGACCCGCGCCGCGATCGTCCGACACCAGTCGTCGTCGACGGCGATCACGGCAGCTCGTGGACTCCGCGACCAGACGTTCCTTGATCGCGGCGTATTCTTCCATGGTGCCGTGCCGATCGAGGTGATCGGCTGTGAGGTTGAGCAGCACGCCATCGTCGGATCGAGCGACGGCGCGAGGTCAATCTGGAACGTGGGAGCACTCGATAACGTGAAAGCGGTCGGCGCGCGGCGGCTCCAGGGAAAGGATCGCCTTGCCGATGTTGCCGCCCATCTGCACGTCGCAACCCGCCCCGCGCAGCAGATGCGCGACCAGCGCCGTCGTCGTCGACTTGCCGTTGGTGCCGGTGATGGCGACGAAGGGCGCGTCGGGCGCATGGCGCCGCCGCTCGCGACAAAAGAGTTCGATGTCGCCGATGACCTCGACGCCGGCGGCGCGCGCGCGCGCGACCGACCAGTGGGGCTCCGGATGGGTGAGCGGGACGCCGGGCGACAGGACCAGCGCGGCGAAGGCCGACCAGTCCGCGGCCCTCAAGGTCAACGACGGGGATGCCCGCCGCTCTGCGTCGCGGCGACCGCCTCGGCGTTGTCGTCCCACGCCGCAACGGTGGCGCCGCCGGCGGCAAGCGCCTCAGCGGTCGCGCGGCCGCTGGCACCGAGCCCGAAGACGGCGACATGCGCGTCCGGCGAAGGTGGTGACCGGGATCATCGCCGCCTCACCTCAGCTTCAGCGTCGACAGCCCGACAGCGCGAGCAGGAACGCGATGATCCAGAAGCGGATCACGATCGTGCGCCTCCGTCCAGCCGAGCTGCTCGAAATGGTGGTGGATCGGCGCCATGCGGAAGACGCGCTTGCCGGTCAGCTTGAACGAAGCGACCTGGATGATCACCGAGACGCGCCTCGAGCACGAACAGGCCGCCGATGATCGCCAGCACGATCTCGTGCTTGGTCATGACCGCGACCGTGCCCAGCACGCCGCCGAGCGCCAGCGAGCCCGTATCGCCCATGAACATCGCCGCCGGCGGCGCGTTGAACCACAGGAAGCCGAGCCCGGCGCCGACCATCGCGCCGCACAAGACCGCCAGCTCGCCCGTGCCGGGCACCGGTGGATCCGCAGATAGTCGGCGAATCGGCGTTGCCGGACGAGATAGGCGATGAAGGCGAAGCTCGCCGCCGCGATCATCACCGGCACGATGGCCAGCCCGTCGAGCCCGTCGGTGAGGTTCACCGCGTTGCCGGCGCCGACGATGACGAAGGCGCGCGAACAGCGATGAAGAACCAGCCGAGATCGAGCACCACTCCTTGAAAAACGGGAAAGTCAGCGCAGTCGAAGAGGCGGCCGATCGTCGACCACGGCGACCACCGTGCAGCGCGATGACGGCGATGACCGCCTCGGCCGCCAGCCGCGACCGCGCCGGACACGCCGCCGTAGGCTGCGGCCTTGGTCACCTTGTGGTAATCGTCGAGAGAGGCCGATCGCGCCGAACGCAGATGGTGACTAACAGCACGACCCAGACGTACGGATTGGCGAGGTCCGCCCACATCAGCGTCGAGACGGTGAGGCCGGTCAGGATCATCAGCCCGCCCATGGTCGGCGTGCCGGCTTGGTCGAGGATGTGCCTTGGCGGCCCGTCGTCGCGGATCGGCTGACCCTTGCCCTGACGCAGCCTGAGGGCCTTGATCATCGCGGGACCGAACAGGAACACGAAGACCAGCGCAGTCATCGTCGCACCGGCGGCGCGGAACGTGATGTAGCGGAAGACGTTGAGGACCGAAACCTGGTCGGCGAACTGACCGAGAAGGTAGCAGCATCAGGCAGCGTCCTCTTCCTGCGGCTGTCGGGGACGGCGTCGGGCAGGAGCGAAGCGCGCCGTGATGGCGTCCACCAACGGACCCATCCGGACTGGCGTTGGAACCCTTACCATGACGAGTCACCCGGCTCGATCGCCTCGAACAGGGCGTCCTCGCATGTCCCGCCGCGGTCTCGCCGCAGGCGCCGACGCCGGGTCGCCGGAAGCTTCTCGCCAGAGGGCAGCCATCAGCGGCCCGGCGAGAAAGACGCGGTCGACTTCCGCCTCGGCGATGGGATCGGCGAGCTCGGCGTGCATGCGCGGGCGCGTTCTCGCCGAGTTCGCGCATGTCGCCGAGGACGGCGATGCGCCGGCCGCGGCCGCCTGGCTCGGCCTGCGCAAGCAGCGCCAGCGCCGCACGCATCGACAGGGGATTGGCGTTATAGCTCTCGTCAATCAGCGTTGCCTCGCCACGGCCGACGAACAGGCGGTGGCGCGCCCCCCGCCCCTTCGGCGCCTGAATTGCCGCCAGCGCCAGGGCTGCCTTGGCGAGATCGCCGCCGAGGACGGAGACAGCAGCGAGGACGGCGAGACTGTTCTGGACGACCATGACGGCCGGGCGCGCCAAGCTTGTATGAAACCTCGTCGTCGAGGATGCGCGCCGAGATGCACGAGCATTCGCGGCTTGAGCTTGCACGCTTCCAGCCGCGCGTCCGCCTTGGGGCGCTCGCCGAACCCGATGACGCGGGCGACGTTCGCCGCCTCAGCGAGTTCCGCCAGCAGCGCGAAATAAGGGCTGTCGCGGTCGATGATCGCCACCCCGCCCGGTTCGACGCCGACGAAAATCTCCGCCTTGGCCCGCGCGATATCCTCGACGCTGGCGAAGCACTCCAGATGCACCGGCGCCACCGCCGTCACGATCGCAGCCTGCGGACGCACCATCATGGTCAAGGGTTCAATCTCGCCCGCATGATTCATACCGATCTCGAAGACACCGTAGCGCGCGGACGGTGGCATGCGGGCAAGCGTCAGGGGAACGCCCCAGTGGTTGTTGAAGGAGGCAGGGAACAGTGCACCGGCCCGTCGGCGGCAAGCGCGGCGGCGAGCATCTCCTTGGTGCCGGTCTTGCCGACGCTGCCGGTCACCGCGGCGATCCGCGCGGTGCTGCGGCCACGCGCGGCCCGGCCGAGACCAGCCAAGGCCGCAAGCGGATCAGCGACGACGGTGAGCAAGCCATGGGCGTCCCCGAGAGCGGCAAGCTTGGCTTCGGCGACGACGGCAGTTGCAGCGCCGCGGGCCAGTGCCATGGCGACGAAATCATGCCCGTCGAAGGCATCGCCGCGAATCGCGAAGAATGCCTCGCCCGCCTCGATGGTGCGACTGTCGATCGAGATGCCGGTGATGGCTCGCGCAGACGCCCCGTAGGAGCGCCCGCCCGTCGCCGCCAGGAAGGCTTCGGCGGTCCACAACGGCTCGCTCACGCGGCCTCCCCGGGCGAGCGCCCGCTTGACCGCTTCGTGGTCGGAGAACGGCAGTGTTCTGCCGCCCGACGATCTGGCCGGTCTCATGCCCCTTGCCGGCGACGCAGAGAATGTCGCCAGGCCCGAGCATGGCTACTGCGTCGGCAATGGCCTGCCCGCGGTCGGCGATCTCGATGGCACCGGGAGCGCCGGCGAGGACGGCTTTGCGTATCGCCGCCGGGTTCTCCGAACGGGGATTGTCATCGGTGACGATGACGGTGTCGGCGCCCCCGACCGCGGCCCGCCCATCATCGGACGCTTGCCGGGATCGCGGTCGCCGCCGGCGCCGAACACGACCACCAGACGACCCGTCGTCAGCGGCCTCAACGCCGCCAGCGCGCTCGCCAGCGCCTCCGGCTTGTGGGCGTAGTCGACGAACACCATGGCGCCGTTGGCCCTGCGGCCGGCAAGCTCAAGCCGCCCGGGCGGACCACGCAGTCCGGCGAGCGCATCGAGCGCGACATCGGTATCGATACCGGCGGCAATCGCCAGCCCCGCCGCCACCAGTGCGTTGGTCGCCTGGAAGGCGCCGAGCAGCGGCAGGCTGACTTCCCGACGATCCGCGAAAGCATTGACGCTCAGCCGCTGCCGCAGGCCGTCGGCAGCGAGCGCCTCCAGCCGCAGCTCCTCGCCGGCCGCACCGACGCGGATCAGGCGCTGACCCCGCGCCCTGGCCACCGCGACCACCTGCGGCGCCCGCTCGTCGTCCATGACGATGACGGCGGTCCCATCAGCGGGCAGGACGTGGGTGAACAGCCTGAGCTTGGCCTGGAAATAGTCTTCGACCGTCGGATGATAGTCCATGTGGTCGCGGCCGAGATTGGTGAAGGCGGCGGCCTGAATCCTGAGACCGTCGAGCCGGCGCTGGTCGAGGCCATGGCTCGAGGCTTCCAGCGCCACGTGGGTGACCCCGTCCACCGCGAGGCGCTGCAGCTCGGCATGAAGGCCGACGACGTCCGGCGTGGTCAGTTCCCCCCGGTCGCGCCTGAGCCCGGTGATAATGCCGAGCGTGCCGATGCTCGCCGACGGCTTGCCGGCAGCCACGAAAATCTGCCGGGCAAAATCGGCGACCGAGGTCTTGCCGGCGGTACCGGTGACGGCGACGATGTGCTCCGGCTGCCGCGGATAGTAGCGCGCAGCGATCAGCGCCAGCGCACGCCGGGGATCGTCGACGCGCAACACCCGCGCCTCACCGGTCCCTTCCAGCCGCGCATCCCGGCCAGCGAGCACGGCGACTGCCCCGCGACCGACGGCCTCGCCTGCGAAGCGAGCGCCGTCAGTCGCGGTCCCCGGCAGCGCCGCGAACAGAAAGCCCGGACCGACAGCGCGGCTGTCGGCCGAAATCCCCTTGATGTCTATCGCGCCGGCCCCCGCAGGCAGGGTCAGGTCGGCGGCGGCGAGGTCCCCAAGCAGCATTGCTCACGCCGAGTTTCGGTTGTGCGTCCCATTCCGCCGCGCATCATGACCATGTGGCCTCAATTAGTCACCAAAAGGGCAGCGCCGTCATCGTCCTGTTTCGGCTCGACACCCAGCAAGGCCGCCGACCGGCGGATGATTGCCCCGACCGTGGGGGCGGCGTTCCATCCCGCGGTGGTGCCGGCGGTCTTGGTGGCCTGGGGGTCGTCGAGCACCACCAGTACCACGTACTGCGGGTTGTCGATCGGAAACGCCGCAAGGAATGAGTTCAGGCGCTGGTTGGACGAGTAGCGGCCGTTCACAACCTTCTCGGCGGTCCCGGTCTTGCCGCCGACGTCGTAGCCCGGGACTGCGGCGTTGCCGCCGGAGCCCTTCTCCACGTTCAGCCGGAAGAGGTAGCGCAACTGATCGCTGGTTTGCGGCTTGACTACCCGTTTGGCGAGCTTGGCCGCCTCGGCCTCGGTTCGCGGCTCGAACGTCGGCGGGATGAGCATGCCGCCATTCACCAGAGCAGCATCCGCCACGGCGGTTTGCAGCGGCGTCACCGCCACACCGTGACCGAAAGCGACCGTCATCGTCGTCAGGTCCGACCAGTTCTTCGGCACGAGCGGCTCGGCGGTTTCCGGCAGGTCCGTCTGGAGCCGGTCGAGCAATCCGAAGCGCTTCAGATATTCCTGCTGCACGTCGGTGCCGGCCTTCATTGCCATGTGGGCAGCACCGATGTTTGACGAGTAGATGAACACCTCGGGCACGGTCAGCACGCGATGCTTGGCGTGGTAGTCGTCGATGGTGAAATGGCCGAAGTGGATGGGATGGGAGGCATCGATGCGGTCGTCGAGGCTGACGGCACCGGAATCGAGCGCCAGCGCGAAGGTGAAGCTCTTGAACACAGAGCCGAGCTCATAGACGCCGGCGGTCATGCGGTTGAGGCGATCGGGCTTCAGCGCGTCCACCGGATCGTTGGGATCGAAATCCGGCAGCGACGACATGGCCAGCACCTCGCCGGTGTGGACGTTAAGAACCACGCCGGTGGCGCCGATCGCACTGAACTCGTCCATGGCGCGGGCGAGTTCGTCGCGCAGGATGTGCTGCACCCGCACGTCGATCGACAGCCGCACGGGCTCCATCGCGTTGCCACGCCCGAAACCGACCTGGTGGAGATCGCCGAGCCAGTGGTCGTCGACGTACTTTTCGAAGCCGGCGATGCCCTGATTGTCGACGTTGACCATGCCGACGATGTGGGACGCCAGCGGCCCGCCCGGATAAAAGCGGCGGTTCTCCGAGAGGAAGCCGATGCCGGGAATGCCGAGCGAATGGATCTGCTGCTCCTGGGTCGGCGTGATCTCCCGCTTGACCCAGGCAAAGCCTGCGTTGCCGGCCAGCCGCTCGCGCAACAGCCGCGTGTCGAGATCGGGAAGCACGCTCGTCAGTCAGTTCGGCCGCCTCGTCGGGATCGATGATCTTGCGCGGTTCGGCGTAGACCGAAGCCATCTTGATATCGGTCGCCAGAATCTCGCCGTTGCGGTCGACCAGATCCGGGCGGCTGGTGGCGATGGCCGAGGCGGGATCGACCGAGGCCGTGGCACCGCCGGTGTCGGTCATCCCGAACATGACGAGCCGGCCCACGATGAGGAGATAGGCAAGCGCGAAGACGGCGGCGGCGAGGCGCAGCCGCCCGCGCGCATCATCGCCCTCGGGCCTTGACCAACGCCAGCGGCGACGGCGAGGCTGCCCGGCAGCGATCTGCGACGGCATGGAGGTCATATCGACTCCGCTCATCTGCCGCCTCTACCTGATGTTTCCGCCCTCGCCCGCGGCAAGGCGGGCGAGCGTTCGGCTGGCATCGTCACTGATTCCGGCCGGGCGCAGCGGAATCTGGTCGATGGTCGCAACCTGTTCCGGCGAAAATGGCTGGAGCTTGAAATAGTCGCTGTACTTTCCGACCAGTTCCTGCAGCCGCGCCGGCTGCGTCAGCATGCTCCACTCGGCCTTGAGGACCGTTATCCGGTCCTTTTCCTTGGCAATCTGATCCTGCAGACGGGCGACGTGATCGGCGGCGAGCTCCGCCTTGTGCTTCATGTCGTAGGTGAGCGCCGCACCGGCGATCATGACGACCACGAAAAGAAGGTTCAGCAGGCGGGCCATCGGCTCAATCCACAACCTGTTCGAAGGAGGCGAGCGCGGGGACGCCGATAGACGCCATGTCGAGCGAACGCGCAGGCGCACCGGTGCGCTGCGCCGCCCTCAGGTGTGCCGAACGGGCGCGCGGATTGCGGTGCACCTCGTCTTCGTCCGGCGCGAGGGCACCGCGGGTAAGAAGCGTGAAGGTCGGCTCGGCGACAGCCGTCTCGGGGCGGTGGCGCGAGGCGCCGCTGCGCCGGGCCGAGCGTTCGGCGAGAAAGCGCTTGACGATGCGATCCTCCAGCGAGTGGAAGGAGACAACCACCAGCCGGCCGCCCTCGCTCAGGATGCGCTCCGAGGCCGCCAGTCCCTCAGCCAATTCGTCAAGCTCGCGATTGACGTAGATACGCAGCGCCTGGAAGGTGCGCGTCGCCGGATGGATGTGGTCGTCGTGGCGACCGACCGCGCGAGCGACGATCTCGGCAAGCTCGACGGTGCCAGAAATCGGCTGCAGTGCCCGCGCCCGCTCGATGGCCGCAGCCACTGCGCGCGCCCGCCGCTCCTCGCCGAGGACAGCGATCACACGCGCGAGGTCAGGCGTGTCGAGTTCGTTGACCACGTCAGCGGCAGTAGGTCCGTCCGCGCTCATGCGCATGTCGAGCGGCCCCTCGCTGCGGAACGAAAAACCGCGTTCAGGCCGGTCGAGTTGCATCGAGGAGACGCCGACGTCGAGGACGACGCCGTCGACCCGCTCGTGGCCGTGAGCGCGGGCGATGCGGTCGAGATCGGAGAAACGTCCCTCGACCAGGGTGAGGCGACCGCCAGCGGCGCGCTCCATCGCACTACCGGCGGCGATGGCGTCGCCGTCGCGGTCGATGGCGATGACGGTAGCACCGCGATCGAGCATCGCCCGCGTGTACCCTCCAGCGCCGAAGGTGCCGTCGATAAAAGTGCCACCGGCGTCGGGCGCGAGAAAGCGTATCGCCTCCTCGACGAGTACCGGGACATGGCGAGCCGGTCCGCCAGCGACGTTGCCGCGTCGTTCGTCGCGGCCCGCCGTCATTCCCCCGTCCCCGAAATCACGCCCGACGCGCGGTGGCCTGGGACGAGCCGTCTCCTGATGTCGCGCAACCGGGCCTTGGCCTCCTCCCGGTAAGCGACAAAACGATCCGGCTCCCAGATCTGAAACTTGTAGCCCTGGCCGACGAAGGTGACCCGGTCGGCAATGCCCGCGTGCACTTTGATCGCATCGCTCAGCACGACACGGCCGTCCTGGTCGATCTTGAGGATCTCGCTCTCGCCGATGAGGGTGGTCGACAGATACTCGTGGTCCTCCGAGAACGGCTCGAAGTTGGTCAGAACCTCCCCGATGGTAACGCGGAACCGGTTGCCGCCGGCGTCGACCGCCTGGCGGTCGAGGGTGGGGCAGCAATAGAGTCCGTCGAAGCCATCCACCGACAGCACTGCACGGAACGACGCCGGGATTGACACCCGTCCCTTGGCGTCGAGCCGGTTGGTGAAGGTCGAAACGAACTCGTCCATCCCCCTCGCCCGTTTCGCCGACGGGCCAGGGGCCGGGATCGGCGGTCAAAGCCCGGGAAAGGCTGGTAAATGGCCAGTTCGATTCCGGGAAACCATGGGATATCATGGGATTTCAAGGGTCGTCAAATGGAGTCAGGCGGTGCGGTGGATATCCGCCGCGAGGAATTCATAAGAGGCCGTTAGGCTTAAGAATCCGTTTTGAGGGGCTACCCCGTCAGTTGTGCGTGCGCTGAGGCCCCGCTTGACCGCAACTATGCCGGCATCATTGGGCGCGGCAGCGTGCCGCAGGTGGATGCACCCTCAACAATGAACGGTCATCAAGGCTTCACCCAGGTGACACGCGCCGGCGCTAGCACCCCCGGGCGACTTCTCACCAACTCGGGGATTTCCTTTCGATGGCTCGATATTTCCGTAGCGCCGCACTTACCGGCTGCGGCGCGCTGGCGCTGGCCGTTGCCACCCAGGGCGCCAACGCTGCCGACCCGGCGACCGCGACGCCGATCAAGCATCTGGTCGTGATCTTTCAGGAGAACGTCTCCTTCGACCACTATTTCGCGACTTATCCGAACGCCACCAACCCGGCCGGTGAACCGCCGTTCACGGCGGCCGCCAATACGCCGGCCGACATCGACACGCTGATCAATGCCGGCCTGATCGAGAACAACCCCAACAAGACCAGCACCGACAACGGTGCCGACGCTGCCAATCCCTTCCGGCTCGACCCCACCCAGGCCGGGACCGCCGACCAGAACCATGGCTACACCGCCGAGCAGGCCGCCTATAACGGCTACAAGATGGACCTTTTCCCCAAATTCACCGGCAAGGGCACGCAGGGCGGCGCGGGCGCGTTCGGCACCAAGGGCCTGGTGATGGGCTACTACGACGGCAACACCGTTACGGCGCTGTGGAACTACGCCCAGCACTTCGCCATGAGCGACAATTCCTATTCGACCACGTTCGGGCCCTCAACTCCGGGCGCGATCAACCTCGTGTCGGGCCAGACCAACGGCATGATCCTGCCGGACGGCTATCAGCTCGAAAAAGACGGCACCTTTGACGGGGGTCGCGTCGTTCCGGACGGCAACGGCAACTGGACGATGATCAGCGACCTCGACCCGACGGGCGACGTCTGCTCCAACCCGAAGTTTCCAACCGCGCTGATGGCCGGCAAGAACATCGGCGACCTGCTAAACGCCAAGGACGTTACCTGGGGCTGGTTCGAGGGCGGGTTCGATCTCACCGCGACCAACGCGGACGGTTCGACGGGCTGCGCCCGTTCAACCACCTCCTCGCTCATCAACGTCAAGAGCGCGGACTACATCCCGCATCACCAGCCGTTCCAGTACTATCTCTCGACCGCCAACCTGACGCACGTTCGGCCGAGCTCGCCCGGCGTCATCGGCACCTCCAATGACGGCGGTGCAAACCACCAGTACGATATGACCGATTTCTGGGCAGCACTCGACGCCGGCAACTTCCCGGCCGTGAGCTTCCTCAAGGCCCCGGCCTACCAGGACGGTCACGCCGCCTACTCCGACCCTCTCGATGAACAGGAATTCGTCGCCGACGCCGTCAACAGGATCGAGCAGAGCCCGGACTGGAAGTCGACCGCCATCGTCATCCTCTACGACGACTCGGACGGGTGGTACGACCACGCCCATGCCATCGTGAACCCGTCGAGCATTCCCGTGAAGGGCTACGACGTGCTCAGCGGCGACGGCTGCTCCAATGGCACCCCCCTCGCCGGCATCGACGGCAAGCCGGCCCAGGGCCGCTGTGGCTACGGTACCCGCCAGCCATTGCTGATCGTGTCGCCGTACGCCAAGGCCAACTACGTCGACCACACCCTCACCGACCAGAGCTCGGTGACCAGGTTCATTGAGGATAACTGGCTGGGCGGCGAGCGCATTGGCCAAGGCTCGTTCGACGCCATCGCCGGTACGCTCGACCGCATGTTAGACTGGAAGGCGTCAACCCCGGCCCTGATGCTCGACCCCAAGACCGGCGAAGAAGTCAGCGGCTGACGAGCTTCCCGATGAACCGGCATGCTTTCCGGCCTGCCGTGCAGTTTGCCGCGCTCGCGAGCATGGTGCTCGCGGGCGCGGTGCTGCCACCGGCCTTCATGTTGGCCCATGCGGCCCCGGCAACGGCCGCCGCCGAGAGGCCGCTGAGCGCCGTCGCCACGCTCGGCCGGAAGCTGTTCTTCGATCCATCCCTGTCAGCGTCCGGCGTCATGTCATGCGCATCTTGCCATGATCCGGCGAACCATTACGCGCCGACCAAGCGTCACCGATGGCGGAGGTTGCCGCCATCACCGCCGGCAATGTCGCCGATGCCGCCGCGTTGCTCACCGCCGCCGCCCACAACCTCGCGGCCAAGGCCGGCAATGGCAACGACATCATTCCGGAAGGCGGCATGTTCTGGGACGGCCGCGCCGGCACCCTGCAGGAACAGGTGCCGGGCCCGCTCTACTCTCCGTTCGAGATGGCGACGAACCAACATGCACTCTATGAAAGGCTCAAGGCGGGTTACGGGGACGAGATGGCCAGGCTGTTCGGCGAGGCGCTGCTCATTGACGAAGGAGCAACCGTTGACGAGGCCGCCTTCGCGCTCGCGCGCTTCGAGACGGAAGACGCCTCGTTCCATCCCTTCACCAGCAAATTCGACTACTACCTCAGGGGCGAGGCCCAACTGACGCCTGCCGAGGCGCGCGGCCTCAAGCTCTTCGACGACAAGAAGAAGGGCAATTGCGCCGCCTGCCATCTGGACGAAATGGGGCCCGACGGAACGCTCCCCGCGTTGACCGACTACGAGTACGAGGCGCTGGGCGTGCCGCGCAACCCGGCGATCCCGGCCAACGCAGACCCCCAACACGTCGATCTCGGCATCTGCGGGCCGCCGCGCAAGGACTCCTACGCGGCGCAGCCGGCCAACTGCGGCCTGTTCAAGACGCCAACGTTGCGGAACGTCGCAACGCGCCACGTCTTCTTCCACAACGGCGTTTACACCAGCCTGCGCGACGCGGTGCGCTTCTACGTGCTGCGCGACACCGAGCCGGAGAAGATTTATCCCGTCGGTCCGGATGGAACGGTCGAGGTGTTCGACGACCTGCCGCCGCAATACCGCAAGAACGTCGACATACCGCAAGAACGTCGACGTCATCGATGCGCCGCTCGACCGGCATGGCGGTGACCAGCCGGCGCTTGACGACTCCGACATTGACGATCTGGTCGCTTTCCTCGGCACGCTGACGGACGGTTACCGGCCCTGAGAAGCCAAAATGGCGGTGCCGCCGCCCTTTCGGACGACGGCACCTCATCAAACGCCAGTTGACCTGTAAGCCGGGTTCTGTACGGCGGGCACCAAGACCCGCGTGACGGCCATTCCTCTTGGGCGGTCGTTACCGACCACCTCGCGCTACCTACCCGGGCAACGGCCAGGAAACAGGCCTGGGGCCGAAGCCCCGCGTTGCCCCTATTCGGTATTGCTCCCGGTGGGGTTTGCCTTGCCGGTCCCGTTACCGGTCCCGCGGTGGGCTCTTACCCCACCCTTTCACCCTTACCCGCCCAATACAAAACGCGGGCCGGCGGTTTGCTTTCTGTGGCACTTTCCCTAGGGTCACCCCCGCCGGGCGTTACCCGGCACCGTGTCTCCGTGGAGCCCGGACTTTCCTCTTCGGCAGCCTTTCGGCCGGTGCCGCAGCAGCCGTCCGGCCAACTGACCCTGTGCAGATGGCACTGCGTGCCTCTCCGGTCAACCGGTGCGAAGCGGGGCGATCAGGCGGTCCAGGGTGGCGATGGTGGAGACATCGGCTACGCCGTCGACGGGCTCCTGCCGGAAATGGCGCTGGAATGCCGTCACGACCGCCTCGGTTTCCGCGTCGAATTCTGGTGTTTCACCAATCGCGTATCCGTATTTCCTAAATCTACTTTTGAGATCGGCCACGGCGCCGCCGCTGTCGCCTAACCTCAAGACCGGACCATCGGTGATCGGTGCGGGCGCGACCCAACGGCCGACGCCGGCTGCCGCGAGCCGCCGCCACGGAAAGAGTTCACCCGGGTCCTGCTTGCGGAGCGGCGCAACGTCGGAATGGGCGAGCACGCGCTCCGGCGGGATCGCGTGACGGGACAGGATATCGCGGCATAGCGCAATGACGGCGTCGATCTGCTGGTCGGGAAACGGCCGGTAGCCAAATTCATGGCCGGGGTTGGCGATCTCGATGCCGATCGACCGGGAGTTGATGTCGGTTTCGCCGGCCCAGAACGATTTGCCGGCGTGCCATGCCCGACGGTCCTCCTCAACCAGGGCGACGATCCGACCGTCCTCGCGGACGAGATAGTGGCAGGAGACTTTCGAGGCCGGGTCGGTAAGCCACTTCACGGCGGCCTCCGGCGATCGCATGCCGGTGTAGTGGAGAATAAGGATATCGACCGGCTTTCCCGCCGCCCGCGGCTCGTGGTTCGGCGAGGGACGGTGATCGGGCCTCGGGATCATCTGATGGCGCCGGGCGAAGTTACGGCTTGGTGACTTTCAGATCGTCGAAGGCAAAACTCGCATCGCCGGCCTCCGGTGAAGCCGCGAGCAGGCCGATCTGCTGACCCTTGTCGGGTGGCGAACCGTCGCTCAACTTCGCGAACTGGGTTCCATTGACGTAGAACGTGGCGTCAGTCGCAACCGTCGTCACCTTGAGCTCGTTGCTGGCGCCATCGCCGGGGTTGGCCGCCTCGGCGTCCTTCCATTTGACCTGCGCCAGCCATTTGCCGCGCTGGCGCCGCCACACCGACGCCTTCGCGTTTGGCGCGATCTCGAACACGTAGAAGTTGTTCTCGTCGTCGTACCAGAAGATGAGGCCCGCGATGGCGGTGGACGGATCGACGCCGGTGATGGTGGTGACCGTCGCGCACATATCGATATCGTCGTAGAGGCCTGCCGAATTTGCGACCCACGCGTAGGTGCCCGACGGCGGCGCGATGACGAACTGGCCGTTGTCCACCTTTTCGGGCCCGCCGGCTTCCCCCCAGGTCGGCTTGAACGTGTCGAACTTGTCCTCGAAAAGGACGTCGAGACCCGGGCACACGGCGCGCGCGGCCGTGGTGGAAACCACCACGGCGCCAACCGCAAGTGCGAGCCGCAAGCCCTGCATCCTCTCCCTCTGAACAAAGACAACGCACCCGCCACCCCGCGTGCCGGCACGCATATAGGCCCACGGGGCGACTGGCTTCAATGGAGCATCTCGAACGCCGGCGATCGCCGCGACATACCGTATCAGCCCTCGATGCCGCGGCGCCAAACGCAAGACGGAGGCTTTAGGCCGGCCAACCCGCGACCACGATCTTGCCGATCATGCGGCCGCTCTCAACTGCGGTGTGCGCCTCGCGGAGCGTCGCGGCACTGATCGGCGACAGGCGGCGCGTCATCGTCGTGCGGACCCTACCCTCATCGACCAGGTCGGCAACCGAGTCGAGAATTTCGTGCTGACGGATCATGCTGGCGGTGCCGAGGCGCGGGCGCAGAAACATCAGTTCAGAGTGAATGCCGATGCAGTTGCGGAAAAGCTTGCCGAAATCCCCCGGCGCGAAGCCGGCCAGACTGTCGCCCTCGATCATGCCGAGTTGACCTTCCGGCGCGACGATTGCGGCGAGTTCCGGCGCGTGAGCCCTGGTGCCGACGTAGGCCGTAACGATGTCGACCACCGGAAAACCGAGGTCGGTGAGCTGCGGCGCCAGCGGCTGCGTGTGGTCGATCACGTGATGGGCGCCGAGTTCCCTCACCCACGCCACGGTCTCCGGCCGCGAAGCGGTCGCGATGACCGTTAATCCGGTGAGCGCCCGGGCCAGCTGAATGGCGATCGAGCCGACCCCGCCGGCGCCGCCGACGATCAGCAGCGAGCGCCGGTCGGCGTCCGGACCCTGCCGCACGCCGATGCGGTCGAACATCAGCTCCCACGCGGTCAGCGCCGTCAGCGGCAGCGCGGCGGCCTCCGCGAAACCGAGCCGAACGGGCTTGCGGCCGACGATACGTTCGTCGACCGAATGGTATTCGCTATCGGTTCCGGGCCGAACGTTCGAGCCGGCATACCAGACCGCGTCACCAGGCCCGAACAGCGACGCCTGTGAGCCGACGGCGGCCACGGTTCCGGCCGCGTCGAAGCCAAGCACCCTCGGCGAGGCGCCGGGCTCGGTGCCGGCCCGCATCTTGGCATCGACCGGATTGACCGAGACGGCCTCGACCTTGACGAGCAGGTCTCGCGGACCCGGTTCCGGCGGCTCCAACGTAATGTCAACCAGGGCGTCCTCGGCGGCAATGGGGCCGGCACGACGATAGGCGACGGCGCGCATCAACTCTCCCTCCTTCAGCGGTTACCGCTGCGAGGATAGCCTCAGTTGTCGCCGAATGCCTGTTCAGACGGAATTGACGGGATCGAACCGGTCGGAAGCCAGTCGAGCAGCCCTGAACCGTTGCGCGCGACCTGTCCCCCGGCGTCGTAGGGCGTGCGTAGTGGCGGCATCCCGTCCGGCGTCGGCTTGCAGTAGTGCATCGTGCCGTCACGGCCGTGGTGCGCGAGGTCCAGGTGGAAGTGATCGTCGTGATACTGGACGCCCGGCCCGAGCACCGTCTTGAACTGCTGGCAAGCCGCGGCCAGCACCTCGCGCAGGAAGCTCCTGGCATAGACATCGCCCCCGGCCCAATCACTCTTGACCGTGATCTTGCGACCGTTTGCCAGCGTAAAGGCGGCGACATCGAGGGCGTTGCCGAAGGCGTGCTCGGAAAGCTGCTCGCCGGGGATGTTGTCGCGCGGGCGGCAGGCGTAGGCGGAAATCTGGTGGATCTCGACGACCGGTACGCCAAACCAGGCGATGGCCGCCGGCTGCACCGACCGGTTCATCCATTGATCGACCGCCGCCGTCATCGGGCAGCCGAGAGTGGCCGTTGGTGCAATCGTCACCTGGCCGCCCTCGGTCGCGGAGACTTTCAGCGGCCGCGCGATACCGCAAGCGCCATGGTCGTTGACGGCCCGCACGGGCTGAACATAGGCGGACGCCGCGACCACGCCGCTCTTCATGCAGGCGCGCTCTTCGTCATCGTGCCAGGCGGCGCGACGCTCAGGTACACTGAAAATGTTGAGGGCACAGCCGGCCAACCCCGACGCCACGCCGACCACTACCGCAACAAACACAACACGACGGACCATGGTCGCTCAAATGCGCACGGTTGGCTTAAGGAAGCGTCAACCGTACCGCGGAGCGTCACACCACCACGACGCCGGTGTGCTTTGCCTTCTCCTCCGGCTCGACATGGATGGTAATCGAGGCGTCGGAGACTTCGGCCCTGAGCGCCTTCTCGATCCGGTCGCAGATGTCGTGGGAGACCGACACCGGCATCGACCCCGGCACCACCAGGTGGAACTCGATGAACGTCATCCGTCCGGCGGCGCGGGTGCGCACATCGTGCGCCTCGATCGCGCCCTCGGCGTTTTCGGAGATCACCTGACGGATGCGATCCAGCGTAGCCGGGTCCACGGCCTCGTCCATCAGGCCGCCGACCGACGACCGGATCAGCCGCCAGCCCTGCCACAGGACGTTGAGCGCCACCACCGCCGCCAGGAGCGGGTCGAGCACCAGCCAGCCCGTCGCCAGCGACAGGAGGAGGCCGACCACGACACCGGCCGAGGTCAACACGTCAGTGAAAAGATGGACGCCGTCGGCCGCAAGGGCCGGCGAACGCCGCCGGCGACCTACATGCACCAGCACGGCGGCCCACACGCCGTTCATCACGCTCGCGACGACATTGACGGCAAGCCCCGCCGCCGGCTGGTCGAGCGCGTGCGGGACGAGATAACCGGCCCACGCGGAGCGGAAAATCGAGATCGCCGCGATCACGATCAGGACCCCCTCCAGCACCACCGACAAGTATTCTGCCTTCTGGTGCCCGTAGGGGTGATTGGCATCGGCCGGACGAGCGCTGAAGCGGATCGCGGCCAGCGCGGCGACAGCGGTAGCGACGTTCACGACGCTCTCAAGGGCGTCCGAATAAAGCGCGACGGAACCGGTGAGCCACCAGGCAACGCCCTTGAGCGCCAGCACGACCACACCGACCGCAACGCTCGCAGCGGCCACGCCCGATGTCGATTGAAGCGGATGATCCGGCATCGAACGGCAGCCTCGCGGAATCATGCCGGTAGAATGCGTCGGCGGTGGCGTACTTAAGGTCTGGGGGGACCAATCTCAAGCTTAGGTTGGTTAACTTGCCAGGTCGATTCGACAGGCTGTGGACAGAACGTAAAAATTCTTTGTCCATTCGATAGAAGGGGTTGCATAAGACTTTTCAGATACCCCGCACCGCAGCATCGTTTTCGCTTCGCGGTTTGCCCGATACGCGGTAGAATCATTTTCAACCTTCGGTAACGGGAGCTACGACCATGAGCTACGCTCGGCCGATGCACGTACTGATCGTTTGTGCGGCATTTCTTTTCATCGGAGCCATTGTCCTCGGCGCACTTTGAGGACGTTCAACTAACCTGACCTTAGCCAACGGTGACACCGGGCGACGCTGACAGGCGTCCGCCCGGTGTTGTCGTTTCAAATCGGGCGCGTCTCAGCGATAGAAGCTGGGCATGAAAAGGAATAGGAGGCTCATCACCTCCAGCCGTCCGGTGATCATGGCGACGGACAGGATCAGCTTGGCGCTCTCCGGCAGGCCCTTGAAGTTGCCCGTCGGACCGATCGCCTCGGTGAGCCCCGGACCAACGTTGCCGAGAGCGGTGATGGCCGCCGAAAGGCTGGTCGCCGCATCGAGGCCGTAGAGGCTCATCGCCACCGAGAACACCACGAACGAGGCGAAATAGACGAAGACGAAAGTGCCGACCGAGGCTACCTGATCATCGGTGACGACGCGCTGATCATACCGGATGGGACTGACCACGTGCGGCCGGATCGCCTGCCGGATGTGCTGGATGACGACGCCGGTCATGATCTGGAAACGCAGGATCTTGACGCCCCCGGCGGTCGATCCCGTGCATCCCCCGATGAAGCTGACCATGAAGAAGAACGCCGTGGCAAACGTTCCCCACGTGAGATAGTCGACCGAGGCGTAGCCCGTGGTGGTCATGATCGAGATGATCGAGAATGTCGCCTGCGTGGTCGCATCAAATCCGCCCAGCCCCTTCTGCAGGTTGAGCCAGACGGCGAAGACGAGCGAAAGCACGAACGCCACCACGAAGAAGGCCACGACCTGAGGATCTAGGCGCTCGCGCCATGACACGCCGGTGGCGAGGCGCAGGTACGCCAGGAACGGCAGGCTGCCACCGATCATGAAGACGATCGACGCCCACTGCAGCGCATCGCTGTTGAAATAGGCAAACGAGGCATCGTGGGTGGAGAAGCCGCCGGTGCACACCGTCGTGAAGGCGTGCGCCAGCGCGTCGAACGGGGTCATGCCCAGCAGCCAGTACGCAACGAAGCAAGCCGCCGTCAGCGCCAGATAAATCTGACCGACTGCACCGGCGACGCTGCGAACCCGAGGCAGCGTGTTCTCCGTGCGGTCCGAGGACTCCAGCCGAAAAAGCTGCATGCCGCCGATCTTGAGAAACGGCAGCACGACGATCGCCAGGCCGATGATGCCGATGCCGCCGAGCCATTGGATCAACGCGCGCCACAGCAGGATCGACGGCGCCATAGTGTCCAGGCCGGTCAGCACGGTCGAGCCCGTGGTGGTTATGCCGGAAACGGCCTCGAAGTATGCGTCTGCCAGCGTCAGATCGATCGGGTCGGCGGTCATCGGCAGCGCCGCGAATACCGGAATGACAAACCACGCCAGGACGGTCAGCAGCGCCGCGTCACGGAAGCGCAACACGAACGGCCGTCCCTTTGTGGTCAGCACGCAGGCGCCGGCCACGACGGCGGTGACGCCCGCGTCCACGGCGAAGTCTGCGAACATGCCGTCGTTGGCCGCCAGCGACACCAGCGCCATGAGGCCTTCGCCGCCGGCGATGACGAACAGGATCCACCCAAGCGTCAGAATGGCCGGCCAGATTTGTGGCAGCACTCGGAACCTGCCCCCTCTATATCGCCTGGAATTGGCGGTACGCCCCGGCCTCTGGGCCGGCAGGGTTTAGCGCGGAATACCGAAGCCGGCCAGCGGCTCACGGTGGTTGGGCGAGTGGCATCTCGTAGAGACGGTAGGTCCTTGCCGGCTCAAGCGGCAGCACGTGGCGGAGCGCCCTCAAAGACGGCAGGTTCGCCTCCGATATCCATGAGAACTCGACGGACTGCAGGCGTTGCCTCGCCTTCGCTGTCATCGTCTCGAACAGAAGCGGCACGATGCCCGCCTTCGCGTAGCGCGGGTCGGCGCCGAGCGCGAATATCCTCGTCCTGGGGATGCGCTTGAGCAGGAACGGGAGTTGAACCATGCGCAGCGCGTCGAACCGGCCGCGCGCCCTCGCCAGCGCCCAATTCACGTCGGGCAACGCGATCAGATAACCGACCATCTCATTGCCGCGGCTGATCGTGATCACCAGGTCCGGCACCACCAGGGGCCGCACCCGCTTGACGAGGAAATCGACCTCGGCCTCGGTGATCGGCACAAAACCCCACACCGGGTCGCGAATGCGATTGGCGAGCGCGTTGATCCCGGCGAGCGTCGCATCCACGTTGGCCTTCGTTGCCGTCGCCAGCACCAGTTCCGGATGACGGGCGCGAATGCGCGCACACAACGCCGTCAGTGCCTTCCAGCGATCCTCGCGCACGGCTACCGCAGCCTGGTCGACGGTGAAGGCGAAGAAATCGTGGACCTTGGCGAGACCGCTGGCAGTGAGGAGGTCATCGTACCAGGCCGGCGTATGGGCCATCATGATTGCCGGCGGCACATCATTGCCGCTGATGACGACGCCGAACTCGCCCTTGAGCGACGGATTGACCGGTCCGCGCATCGCGTCGCAGCCGCGCGCAGCAAGCGACGCCGCCCCCGCCCCGATCAGCGCCGCAGCCGCAGCCGCATCATTGTGGCACTCGAAAAAGCCGAAGAAGCCGGTGCGGTCACCGTAGTGCTTCTGGTGCATGTGATCGACGATCGCAACGACGCGGCCGACCGGCTTGCCGTCACGCCAGCACACGAATGCTTCATACTCGGCGTGTTGCCAGAACGGATACCGGCGGGTGTCCAGAAGCAGCCGCTGTTCGGATGCGAGCGGCGTGACCGCTGCTGGGTCGCCGCGATAGACGGCGCTGCGAACCGCGTGGAACGCCCGCCAGTCGCTCCGGCTGTGAACCGGTCGAACGACAGGCGCCGCTTCGCTCACCCCCCGCCCATCATCAGGACCGGAAGGGCCCCCTCGATCATGGAGCCGTCCTGCAGCGGCTCCCGCTTGTTGATCTCGCTCAGAGCGCCGACCACGCGGTCGACGTCCTCGTTGGTGTGGGCAGCCGTAAGCGTGACGCGGATAATCGAGGTGTTGTACGGCACCGCCGGGTAGAGAACGAGGTTGGCAAGGATGTTATAGCGCTCCTCGAGCTCGTGAATCACAGGCAGAGCGCGGAAACCACGCATCCAGATGGAGGTGACGGCGCCCTGCGGGTTGCCAATGTTGAGGCCGGCCGCACGCAGCCCGTCACGCAGCGCGTCAAGGTTCTCCCACAGCTTCACCCGCCGCTCGGGCTCGCGCTGGATGAGATCGAGTGTGACGATCGTCGCTGCCGTTATCCCCGCCGGCAGCGCCTTGGTAAGCACGTAGGCAGGCGACTGGAAACGCAGATATCGGACCACGCGCTCCGGACCGGCGATATAGCCTCCGAAGGTGCCAAACGACTTGGCGAAGGTACCGCCGTGGAGGTCGATTTCATCCTCCACGCCGAAGTGTTCGGCCGTGCCGCGGCCGTTCTTGCCGAGCACGCCCGTTCCATGGGCGTCGTCGACCAGGAGCTGTGCGCCGTAGCGCTTCTTGAGCTCGACCAGTTCAGGCAGCGGTGCCAGATCACCCGACATGCCGTAGACGCCGTCAACGGCGATAAGCTTCGCCTGCTCCGGCGGGCATGCCCGCAACTGGCGCTCGAGATCGTCAAGATCGTTGTGCCGGAACCGCGAGTCCTCGCCCCTGGCCAGGCGGGCCCCGTCATGAAGGCAGCCGTGTGCGTATTCGTCGACGAAGACACGGTCCTTGCGCCCGACCAAGCACGCAACCGTGCCCGACATCGCCCCCAGCCCGAGGTTGTACACGATGCATGATTCGGTCCGCCGGAACTCGGCAAGCCGACGCTCCAGTTCAAGGTGAAGCTCGGTTGTCCCCGTCAGCGGACGCGCACCCAGCGGCGTCCCTGCCCCGAATTTGCTGACGATCTCGGCTGCTGCAGCAATCGCCTCGGGATGCGTCGCCAAGCTCAGGTAATCGTTTGTCGCGACCTGGAGCACCTCGCGGCCGCGGAACTGGATGTGGGGTGTGGAGTTCGAAATCGGATAGACGCGGTAGAAGATATCCGACAGAGCGTCGAAATTGTCGCCAGCCATCCGCTCCATGCGCTCAAGGAAATCGTCGCACTTTTCGAAGATATCGGGCATAGGCTCCTCGCGCCAAGGCAGCCCACGCTGCCGACATTACGGCCATATACGGACGACGCCACGAAAACAAGGCAAACGGCGACACACTCTCAGAGATTACCACACGAGGGACACAACCCGCGCCTACTCACCACGCGATGGCACGACCATCCTGGAAGAGGCCACCAGACGTCGAGTTGGTCAAGGTCGCTGCCCAGACAATCGAGGCGGCGCCCTTTTCAAGCGAACGCGACGCGGAGGGACCGCCCATGCGCGTCCTCACCCAGCCCGGGCAGGCGGCGTTGACGCGGATTCCACGCGGTTGCAACTCGCGCGCGAGGATGCGCACGAGGGCATTAAGAGCTGCCTTGGACACCCGATACGCTGAAGACGGCCATCCCTCGCGCTGGTGTCGGCCGGCGGCGACGGCGGCAGCGAATTCGTCAACCAGCGCAACGAGTTTTTCGCGCGTGAGCGCTGCATCGGCGAAGCGGGCGCGAATTGCCGGCCCATAGGCCGAAAGCTCGCCCATGCCGCTCGACACGAACACGATCGTGCCGCCGTCGACGACAAGATCGGTTAGCGCGTCGGTGACGTTCATGGCGCCGAAGAAGTTGGCGGCAAGCGTCCGCCGCACCACCCCGGCGTCAAAGCCATTGAGCGAGACGGCCGCATTGTTGACCAGGACGTCGAGCCGGCGGTCCTGCCCCCGGAGCCCGGCGGCGAGCGCCGCAATGTCGTCCGCACTGGTGACGTCGACGTCGCGATAGTCGACGTTCAGTCCTTCGGCGGCAAGATCGGTGACAGCGGCCCGGCCCAGTGCCTCGTCACGGCTGGTGAGAATCACCCCGTAGCCGCGCCTGGCCAGCTGCCGGCAGGTTTCCAGCCCCAGGCCGCGATTGGCGCCGGTAACGAGCGCGCTCGGCACCCCGGCCACGGACGGACGCCTATGCCGCCTTGATGAAGGTGCCGTTCTGCAGGTCGCGGACCGCTTCCTCGAGCTCGGCGCGGGTATTCATCACGATCGGGCCGTACCAGGCGACCGGCTCCTCGAGCGGCTTGCCGGAGACCAGCAGGAAGCGGATGCCCTCCTCGCCCGCCTGCACGGTCACCTCGTCGCCGCTGTCGAACAGGACGAGCGAGCGGTTGCCGGTCGTCTCGCGCACCACGAGTTCCTCTTCCGGCGTTCCCTTTTCGGTCAGCACCCCGAACGGGCGCGAGGCGTCGCGGAAGATACCGGACCCGGCAAAGACGTATGCGAACGCGTGGCGCGTGGTCTCGACCGGCAGCGTCTTGCGCTTGCCGGGGGGCACCGACACGTCGAGGTAGCTCGGGTCGGCGGCAATGCCGTCGACCGGCCCCCGCCTGCCCCAGAAATCTCCAACCACAACGCGTACCACCGTGCCGTCGTCGTCGACGATCTCGGGAACTTCGCCCGCCGGAATGTCCTGATAGCGCGGCGCCGTCATCTTGAGCGAGGACGGAAGGTTGGCCCAAAGCTGGAAACCGTGCATGCGGCCGCCATCGTCCCCCTTCGGCATCTCCTGATGCATGATACCGCTGCCGGCCGTCATCCACTGGACGTCCCCGGCCCCAAGCTTGCCGCGATTGCCGAGGCTGTCACCATGATCGACGGTGCCGGCGAGCACATAGGTGATCGTCTCGATGCCGCGATGGGGATGCCATGGGAAGCCGGCGAGGTAATCGCCCGGATTCTCATTGCGGAAATCGTCGAACAGCAGGAACGGGTCGAATGCGGTCGTGTCACCGAAACCGAAGGCGCGGTGGAGCTTCACGCCAGCCCCTTCGATGGTCGGCCTGGCCGCCGTAACGCGCTTGACGGGTCTGAGAGACATGGGAGGTTCCTCAACGATCAATGGGGAAGACTGGCAGCCATCAAGTGGAACAAATCAGGACAAATGCAAGTCGGTGCCGACCGGCTATTCGCCGGACGCAAGGCTCCGCCCGGCCGCAAGGATCGCCTCGCCAGTGCCGAGGGCGGTCGTGACGCTGCCCAGCTTCTCGTTGTAAGGCGCGCCATGAAGCGCCGGGTCGCGCCACGGCCCGGTCGAGATGGTTATGCCGCGGAATCGGAGTGCGCCGGCAACGCGCACCAAGTGCATTCCGCCGGAGGAAGCGCCGCTCGCGTCGCAGTCGCTGCGGTAGAAGCTCGTCGCCGCCGATGAGACCGGGGCGCGGCGTACGTGGCACGCCTGCACGACAGGGACGTTGAGGTCGAGATCCTCGCGGTCGGCCGGATGAGCTGTGACCACGACGAGCACATCGCCAATGGCCGGTTTGCCATCGTCGACCGGGAAGGGTTCGGCACCATCGATCGGCTCGGCAAGACGGACAACCGCCCAGTCGTTGTTCGAGCCCGGCTTGGGCGACTTGGCGCCGAAGCGCGTATCGGCGGCGTCGGTTTCCAGCGGAATCCACTCCGACCCCGGCGCCTGACTGCGGAAGAAGCATTGCGATTCTTGCTCCCCGGTGTCGGTGAAGAACACGTGGCCGGCAGTCAGGATCTGATCATTGGTGAGAAACAACGCCGCCGAGGCCACGTTGGGCAACGGTGCGAAACAGCCGACATGGCCGGAAACGGAGCGGATGCGGTCTATCTCAGCCGCGCTGAGGCCGAGCGACGGGCCGAGCACGAGGATTGAGCCGCGATCGTCGGTCCCGTCGATGATGTTTGCCGGAATAACGGGCAGCTCGGCGGCAGCGGCCGCCACCGTGGCGGTTCCGACCAGAAAGGCAGCAAAGGCGGCCTCGGCAACTGCTCCCATGACGCCCGGACACCCTCGAATGAGCGGCAAGATCCAACCCCTGTACCGTCCCCCGGGTTGCTGACGATCAGGCCAATTCAGCAAGAACATCCCACATGCACCCTGGCAACGGAAAGGGCTCAGCAATATGGGCATGCCGCGACTGCGGAGCGACGCGGTTGCGCCGCGACCTGACCGGGCCGATCTTGCCGTCCAGGGCGGCGTGACCCTCGCGGACATCGAGGACGATCCACAAGGGGCATCTTGTCAAGCCGAAGGAGTAATGCGCCGACGGCGCGGGACGCCGCCGGGTCACCCCTCCCCGCCTTTGGCGTTTATGAGCGTGGCAACCGCCGGACCGGCCCGATTTTCGCTCGCTTTGGCCGGTTAATCTTGTAGAAGGCTCGCCCGAAACATGGGCCGGCGACGATGTCAAACCAATCCTCAGGCGCGGCGGAAACAGCCGGCGCGCGGATAAGCACAGCGGAACTGGCGGCGCAGAGCGCTTTTGCGCTCGCGGAGATCGACGCGTTCGTCTCCCTCGGTCTGATCGCCAAGCCGGACGCCGAGGGGAAACACGACGCCGGCGACATCACGCGCGTGAGGCTGCTCGGCGCCCTCAAGAGCGCCGGCGTCAGTTTCGACAAGCTCGCCGCCGCCGTCACTGAACGCCAATTGTCGCTTGAATTCGCGGGCGCGCTGGTCGCCGAACCTGTGGGCCTTACCGGGATGACGGTCGCGGAGGCGTGCGCGCAGGAAGGGATGACGCGCGACGGGTTCAACCGGATCATGCTTGCCCTCGGCTTCGCCACGCCCGTGAACGACGCGGCGATCCGCGAGGACGACCTTGAATTCCTACGCATCTTCTCGATGGCACGTGACTTCGACGTTCCCGACCACGTGATCCTCGGGACGCTGCGCTCCTACGCTATCAGCATACGCCGCCTGGTCGATGCTTCGCGCGAGCTGGTGCGCGAGCACGTGGAGAACCCGCTATTGTCGCGCGGGGCGTCCTATGACGAGATGTTTACCTCTTCCGCACGCACCCGTGTGATCCTTCAGCGCATGGCGTATCGCCTGACCCACCTGCTCCAACGGCGGCTGTTCGAGCAGGCGGTCTATCAAAACATGATCGCGCGCTTCGAGGAGGCCCTCGACGACGATCATGACGCCCACCGCAGGATGTTCTCGCATCAGGCGATCTGCTTTGTCGACCTGTCGGGGTTCACCGAGCGCACCGAGCATTTTGGCGACGCCGACGCAGCCAACATCGGCGCGGCGCTGGTCGAGATCGCGCAGGCGCAGGCGACCCTGCACGAGGGCCATCTGGTCAAACCGCTGGGCGACGGCGCAATGCTCAACTTCATAACGGTCAGAAACGCCGTTCGCTGCGCCCTCGACATCATGTCGACGGCCAACGAGATCGGGCTGCCGCCCGCCCGCGCCGGTATCGCCTCGGGGCCGGTCATCATCCAGGACGGGGACTACTACGGCCGCACGGTCAACCGGGCGTCGCGACTGCTGGGCGTCGCCGAGGCCGGCCAGGTGCTGGTGACCGCAGACATTGCCTCCGCCGTCGCCGACTCGGGCCTGCGCTTCGAAGAACTCGGCAAGATCCGGCTGAAGGGCCTCACCGAGGCAGTCCTTGCCTACACGGTGGTGACCGTAGCTCAGGCTGCCGCGTCGCGTACCGGCTCGTAGTTGAGGATGGGCGCGAGCCAGCGCTCCGCCTCGACCACCGACCAGCCCTTGCGCCGGGCGTAGTCCTCGACCTGATCGCGCTCGATGCGGCCGACGCCGAAATAGTGGCTGTCCGGGTGCGAGAAATAGAGCCCCGATACCGAGGAGGCCGGCCACATGGCGAAGCTCTCGGTGAGCCTGATGCCGGTTGCCGCCTCGGCGTCCAGAAGGTCGAAAAGCGTCACCTTCTCGGTGTGGTCGGGCTGCGCCGGATATCCGGGTGCCGGACGGATTCCGCGATACTTTTCCGCGATCAGCTCGGCGCAGGTGAGCCTCTCGCCGGGCGCGTAGGCCCATAGTTCCATGCGCACGCGCTGGTGCATGCGCTCGGCAAAGGCCTCCGCCAGCCGGTCGGCGAGTGCCTGCGAGAGGATCTTCGAATAGTCGTCGTTGGCGCGGGCGAAGCGTTCGGCCACCACTTCTTCCCCGATGCCCGCGGTCACCGCAAATCCGCCGACGTAATCCGCAGGGCCGCCCTCGCGCGGCGCGACGAAGTCCGCCAACGCGACATGGTGGCGCTTGGAGTCATTGCGTGCGATCTGCTGGCGGAGCGTGTGGAAGCGACCACGCTCCTGACTACGGCTTTCGTCGGTGTAGACGGCGATATCGTCGCCCTCCGCATTGGCCGGCCAGAAGCCGACGACGGCATTGGCAACGAGCCAGTTCTCCGCCATCATCTTCTCCAGCATGGCGCGCGCGTCGGCGAAAAGGGATCGGGCGGCCTCACCCACTTTCTCGTCGCGGAGGATGAGGGGATAGGTCCCCTTCATCTCCCAGCTCGCGAAGAACGGCGTCCAATCGATATACGGAATGAGTTCAGCCACCGGGTAATCGCGGAAAGTGCGTGTGCCGATGAATGCCGGCTTCGGCGGCGCGTAGGCGGTCCAATCGACGGGCAGGCGGTCGGCGCGGGCGTCGGCAAGCGAGATGCGCCGCTTGTCGGCAAGGCCGCGTGCGTGGCCATCGGCGACCTTGCGATATTCCTGCCGGATGTTCTCGACGAAAGCCCGCTTCCCCTCCCCCAGCAGGTTGGTAGCGACCCCGACAGCACGACTGGCGTCGAGCACGTGCACCGTCTGGCCACGCAGGTAGTTGGGGCTGATCTTGACCGCGGTGTGAACGCGGCTGGTCGTCGCTCCGCCGATCAGGAGCGGCAGGTCGAAGCCTTCGCGCTCAAGCTCGGCCGCGACGTGACACATTTCGTCCAGCGACGGCGTGATCAGCCCGGAGAGGCCGATGATGTCGACCTTCTCGGCCCTCGCAGTCTCGATGATCTTCGCCGCCGGCACCATGACGCCAAGGTCGATGACCTCATAATTGTTGCAGCCGAGCACGACCCCGACGATGTTCTTGCCGATGTCGTGGACGTCGCCCTTGACCGTGGCGAGCAGGATACGCGCCGCGGGCGTGTTGCCGACGCCATGGGCGCGTTTGTCCTCCTCCATGAAGGGCAAGAGGTGGGCCACCGCCTGCTTCATCACCCGCGCCGACTTCACCACCTGCGGCAGGAACATCTTGCCGGAGCCGAACAGGTCACCGACCACGTTCATGCCGGCCATCAGCGGCCCCTCGATCACCTCCAGCGGCCGGGCGAAGAGTTTGCGCGCCTCCTCGGTGTCCGCCACGATGAACTCGGTGATGCCGGCGACCAGGGCATGCTCCAGTCGCTTCCCCACTGGCCATTCACGCCAGGCGCGATCGGCCTCCTTCTTCTCGACCCCCTCACCCTTGTAGCGCTGGGCAGCCTCGAGCAGCCGCTCGCCGGCGTCCGAACGCCGGTTGAGCACGACGTCCTCGCAGAGCTCGCGCAGCTCGGGGTCGATGTCGTCGTAGACCGGCAGCGCGCCGGCATTGACGATGCCCATTTCCATGCCGGCCTTGATGGCGTGGTAGAGGAAGACGGAGTGCATCGCGGCACGGACCGTCTCGTTGCCGCGAAAGGCGAACGACAGGTTGGAGACGCCGCCGGAGATGTGCGCCCCCGGCAGGTTCTGCTTGATCCATCGGGTCGCCTCGATGAAATCGACGCCGTAGTTGTTGTGCTCCGGGATGCCTGTGGCGATCGCGAAGATGTTGGGATCGAAGATGATGTCCTCGGGCGCAAACCCGACGTCGTCGACCAGGATCCGATAGGCTCGCGTGCAAATTTCCGTCTTGCGTTTGCAGGTGTCGGCCTGGCCCTGCTCGTCAAAAGCCATCACGACGACGGCGGCGCCGTGACGGCGCACCGCTTCGGCGCGGTCGCGGAACTCCTCCTCACCCTCCTTGAGCGAAATCGAGTTGACGATCCCCTTGCCCTGCACGCATTCGAGCCCCGCCTCGATCACCGACCATTTCGACGAGTCGACCATGATCGGCACACGCGCGATGTCGGGTTCGGCGGCGAGGAGGTTGAGAAAAGTCACCATCGCCTGCTCGGAGTCGAGCAGGCCCTCGTCCATGTTGACGTCGAGCACCTGGGCGCCGTTCACTACCTGATCGCGGGCGACGTCGAGCCCGGCGGCGTAATCGCCGGCCGTGATCAGCTTGCGGAACTTCGCCGAACCGGTGACGTTGGTGCGCTCGCCGATATTGACGAACGTGGCGGTGCCATCAGTCATCAAGGCGAACTCCTGAACGCTCAAGCGACGACTTCGAACGGCTCGAGGCCGGAGAGGCGCATCTTCGCCGGAATGGTCGGCACCACTCGGGGCGCCACCCCGTCGACCGCAGCGGCGATCTGGCGGATGTGCTCCGGCGTCGTGCCGCAACAGCCGCCGATCACGTTGACGAGCCCGGCGCGGGCGAACTCGCCAAGCTGGGCGGCCATTGCCTCCGGGCTTTCGTCGTACTCACCGAATTCGTTCGGGAGCCCGGCGTTCGGATAGGCGCAAATCAACGTGTCGGCCACCCGCGACAACTCGGCGATGTGGGCGCGCATCTCGCGGGCACCCAGCGCACAGTTCAGGCCCACCGTCAGCGGCTTGGCGTGGCGGACCGAGTACCAGAATGCCGTCGGCGTCTGGCCGGAGAGCGTGCGGCCCGAAAGATCCGTGATCGTACCGGAAATCATCAGCGGCAGCCGGCGGCCAATGTCCGCGAATATTTCCTCGAAGGCGAAGATAGCCGCCTTGGCGTTGAGCGTGTCGAACACCGTCTCCAGCAGCAGGAGGTCGGCTCCGCCCGCGATCAATCCGCGCGCGGCCTCACCGTATGCGGCGACGAGTTCCCTGAAGGTGATGTTGCGGAAGCCGGGGTTGGCGACTTCCGGCGAGATGGACGCGGAACGGTTGGTGGGACCGATTGCCCCGGCGACGAAACGCGGCCTGTCCGGCGTCGCCGCGGTGACAGCGTCAGCCGCGGCCCTGGCGATCCGCGCCCCCGCCTCGTTGAGCTCGTAGGCCAGTCCCTCCATGCCGTAGTCGGCCTGGGCGATGATCGTCGACGAGAAAGTGTTCGAACTCCACGATGTCGGCGCCTGCATCGAGATAGGTGCGGTGAATGGCGCCGATGTCCTCGGGACGCGTGAGATTGAGAAGATCGTTGTTGCCGCGGACGTCCCGCGGCCAATCCGCAAAGCGCGCCCCCCGGAATTCATCCTCCGACAGCCGTAGCGCCTGGATAGCCGTGCCCATGGCGCCGTCAAGGACGATGATGCGCTTCTCGGCGATCGCGCGAATCTTTGCTTCGGCGCCGGTAACGGCGGACATCAGTATCTCACTCCCAAGGATTGACACACGCGACGCCGGTATCGGCCACGTCGCGGACGTTGCGGGTGACGAGCGTCAGTTTGCGCACAACGGCGGTGGCAGCTATCAGCGTGTCGACGACCGGGCGCGGGCGCACGGCGGACAACTCGCCCCATAGCGTCGCGGCTGCGAGATCGACCGGGAGAATCCGCGCTTCGTAGTTTCGCTCAAGTTGGGCGATCCATTCATCCAACCGCTCCGCATGGTTCCGATCACTCCGACGTTTGAGTTCGGCCCCCCGGCGCAACTCGCCCATCGTCACAGCGCTGACGAACGCGTCCTCATCACGCAGTCCCCGAACAAAAGCGACCACGCGCGCATTCGCCCTTCGGCGCACCACTTCCGAAAGGACGTTGGTGTCGAGGAGGTAGCCCACGTCACTCAAGGTCGATCTCACGTCCGGTGTCTTTCGAACGCTCCAAATCAACATCGTCCAGAATTGGACCGCTGCTCAGCAGAAAATCGATGAAGTTCGGCTCCGGCTTGCTGCTCTTCGCCAAGGCCTCATACTCGGCGGCCGACAGCACCACGGCGCGCGGTTTGCCGTGCCTGGTGATGGTCTGCGGCCCCTCGCGTTCGGCCTGGTCGATCAATTCGCTGAAATGTGCCTTGGCTTCCTGCACCTGCCAGATTTTCGTCGGCCTGTTCATGGGCGCACCTATTTTGTGACCATAATGACCATAAAATAGGTCTGTCTGGTCATAACGGCAATGTCCCTCATGCCGCCGCCTCGGCCGCGGCCGATCTGGCCGGCTTCAAACCGAGCAGGTGGCAGATGGCAAACACCAGATCCGCCCGGTTCATGGTGTAGAAGTGGAAGTCGGTGACGCCGCGGTCCACAAGGTCGAGCACCTGCTCCGCAGCGACCGCTGCCGCCACCAGCTGGCGTGTGTCGGGGTCGTCGTCCAGTCCCTCGAAGCGCTGCGCCAGCCACGCCGGCACGCTCGCGCCCGCCTTGGCGGCGAAACGTGCAGTGTGGGCAAAGTTGGTAACCGGCACGATTCCCGGCACCACCGGAATGTCGATGCGCCGGGCAGCCAGCCGCTCGCGATAGGCATCGAACAGGTCGTTCTCGAAAAAGAACTGGGTAATGGCCCGGTCGGCGCCGGCGTCGACCTTGCGTTTCAGGTTGTCGAGTTCGCTCGGCCAGTCCGGACTTTCAGGATGGCGCTCGACGTAGGCGGCGACAGAGACTTCCATCGCCGGGTGCTGGCGCTTGATGCCTTCGACCAGATTGGCTGCATAGGCGTAGCCGCCGCGGGTGGGCTCGTACGCGGCGCCGACCCCGCCCGCCGGATCGCCGCGAAGCGCCACGATATGACGGATGCCGCTGTCGTAATACGCCTTCACAACCGCGTCCGCCTCGGCTCGGGTCGCCTCCACGCACGTCAGGTGCGCAGCCGGCGTGAGCCGCGTTTCGGCAAGGATGCGTTTCAACGTCGCGTGGGTGCGCTCCCGCGTCGATCCGCCGGCCCCGTAGGTGACCGAGACGAACGCCGGCGACAACGGGGCCAGGCGCTCGATCGAACGCCAAAGCGTCGCCTCCATCTCCGGAGTCTTCGGCGGGAAGAACTCGAACGAGACGGTCAGAGCGTCCGGCTCAAGGCGCCGACTGGGACGCTTGGTGCGGCTCGCCGTCATGCGACCTCACGACCTTGCTGCTCGTCGGCGACAGCGATGCGGCGATCCTTCGCGAGCCATAGCGTCACCGTCAGCTTGTCGCCCAGGCCGCGGGGCGTCAGGTCGCGAACATTCTCCAGCGACAACCCCGGCGCTTCCAGCCATTGGCGCATGGCCGGGTGTGCGAAACCAAGACGCCGGTGGGCATGGCGCTCGCGCAGGAATTCCAGATGGTGGGGGGCAAAATCGACCACCAGGAGGCGGCCGCCGGGCCGCAGTACGCGCGCCGCCTCAGCGATCGCTCGCTCCGGATCGTCGAGGTAGTGAAGGACCTGATGGATGGTGACGACGTCGAAAGAGTTGCGCACAAACGGCAAATTGTGGATGTCGCCGAGGCGGACCTGGGCGTTCGTGATCCCGGCGCGGTCAAGGTTGGCGCGCGCCACGGCCAGCATGTCGCTCGAGGTGTCGATGCCGATCGCGCGGGCGTAAATCGGCGCCAGTAACTCGAGCATCCGACCGGTCCCCGTGCCGAGGTCGAGCAGGCTGTCGAAGGCACGATCGCCGAGCGCCTTCACCATCGCTGCCTCGACCGCGTCCTCGGCCACGTGCAGGGCGCGGATCGAGTCCCACTCGCCGGCGTTGGCGGCGAAATAGCTCTGTGCCGCCGCGGCGTGCTCGGCCTTGACCGCCGCCAGACGCTCCCGGTCGCGTGCCAGCACCGGATCGCGCGCGTCGATCAGCGCGAACAGGTCCCCGGCCAGCCGCCGCGCGGCGGCGGCATCCGTCAGCCGGTAGAACACCCACGCACCTTCCGGGTACCGGTCGATCAGACCGGCCGCTGCCAGCAGCTTGAGGTGCCGCGAAATCCGGGGCTGCGACTGACCAAGGATGGCCGTCAGGTCCTTGACCGTCAGTTCCGCCTGGCTGAGGAGCGCCAGGATGCGCAGGCGGGTCGCCTCGCCCGCTGCCTTGAGCGCGGCGATCACGGTCTCGACGGCCAAGGATGACGGCTCAACCACGGGCATATCCCGGTAAGACATAAACATATCCTTATACCTAAACCAATGGGCTGGCAATGGGCAACATCGGGTGGGCAGCACATCGCCCACTCCTTCGGTTTGACACTCCGCCGGATTTATTTTACCATCCAGTTAAATAAATGCTTGCTGGTGGTATTCCCAATGCTTGAACCGTCCCTGCCGACCGTCTTTGGAGCCCTTTCCGACGCCACCCGCTTGGCGATTGTCGAACGCCTGCTGGCTGAGGGCGAGCGCAGCGCCGGTGACATCGCCGCGCGGTTCGCGATGTCCAAGCCGGCCATCTCAAAGCACCTGAAGGTCCTGGAGGACGCCGGACTGATCGAACGCCGGGCAGAACGCCAATGGCGCCTGTGCAGGGCCCGGCCTGAGGCCATGCGCGCGGTCGGCGACTGGATCGAGCGTTATCGGCACTTCTGGGAGGGCTCCTTCGACCGCCTCGACAAGCTGCTGAAGACCGAACCCAAGGAATAGGAGACCAACTCATGGCCGACGACATAATGAATACAGCTACCGCCACGCGCGAGGGCACGACAAAGGATCGCACGCTGATCATCGAACGCGTGTTCAAGGCCCCACCGGAACGGGTCTTCAAAGCCTGGACCGATGCCAAGATTCTGGCGAAGTGGTGGGGACCGGAAGGCTTCCACACGCCCGACGCAAAACTCGACGTGCGCGTCGGCGGCGCATGGCGCAGCACAATGGTCGGTCCGAAGGGAGAGGCCCACATCGTTTCGGGCGTCTACCGCGAGATCACGCCGCCGAAGCGGTTGGTGATGACCTGGGGTTGGGAAACCGACGGCAAGCGGGGCCACGAGACGACGATCGAACTCACCTTCGAGGCGACTGCCGGCGGCACCCGGATGCGCCTTGTGCAGAGCCTGTTCGACAGCGCCGACCAGCGCGATCAGCACAACATGGGTTGGGCCTCGAGCTTCAACGACCTTGAGCGGGTCCTGGCCTGACACGGCCGCCCGGTTTCAGGCCGCGCGCAAGCGCGGCCTGACGGTCCGGCCTAATGATACCCGCTGGTCGCTCCCGGCCCGACCTTTCCGCGAAACGTCCAGAAGATGAACACGACGTAGCCGAGAATGATCGGGAGCATGACGAGCGCCCCGATCAGCGTGAACACCTGGCTGTCGGGCACGGCGGCGGTATCCCATATGGTCAAGGTGGGCGGCACCAGATACGGAAACGTCGAGATTGCCAGACCGAGGAAAGAGAGCAGGAACAGGCAGATGACGCCGACGAACGGTGTCACCTCACGGCCAGCACCAAGGCCGGACCACACCATCCAGGCGAGTGCGGCGGTGAGGATCGGCACCGGCCACAAGAAATAGATGTTGGGAGTGGAGAACCAACGCGTCGCGATACGCTCGAAACCAAGCGGGGTCCACAGGCTGACCACGGCGATGAAAATGATCACGCCAACGAGCAGAAGCCGTGACCAGTCCCGCGACCGCGCCGCAATCACCCCGTCCGTTTTGGCAACCAGCCACGTGGCACCGAGAAGCGCGTAACCGACCACGAGACCCACACCGCAGAGCAGCGCAAACGGTGTCGCCCAGTCGAACGGCCCGCCGGCGAATTTGCTATCGGCGACGGTGATGCCCTGGATGAGGCCGCCAAGCATCACGCCCTGCGCAAAGGCCGCGACAGTCGAGCCGGCGAAGAACGCGAAATCCCACCACCGTTGCCGGGGCTTCGCCACGAACCGGAACTCAAACGAGACGCCGCGGAAGATCAACGCCAGGAGCATCACGATCACCGGCAGGTAGAGCGCCGGCATGATCACCGCGTAGGCCTTGGGAAACGCCACCCAAAGGCCGCCGCCGCCGAGCACCAGCCACGTCTCGTTGCCGTCCCAGAATGGCGCCACCGAGTTCATCATCTGGTCGCGCTCGGTCTCCTCGCGCGCGAACGGAAACAGGATGCCGATGCCGAGATCGAAACCGTCAAGGATCACGTACATCGCCACCGCGACGGCGATCAAAATCGACCAGATGACCGGCAGATAGAGTTCAAGCATCGGCCGAACTCCGTCTTGCGAACGCGCCGCCGCCTTCGGCCGCCGAAATCGGCCGGCTGGCGACGCCCTCCTCGATCTCGCCGGCCTCCGGGCCGCGATTGATGAGGCGGTTCATGTAGATGAGGCCCGCGGCGAAGACGATGCCGTAGACGATAAGGAAGAGGACGAGCGTGGTCGCGACCTCGCCGGTGGTCACCGGCGAGGCAGCATCGCTGGTCCTGAGAAGCCCCGTCACCAGCCACGGCTGGCGCCCGACCTCGGCGACGACCCAGCCGGACAGGATGGCGATGAACCCCGCCGGCCACGAAATCGCGGCAAGTCGGAGGAACAGTCGGCGAGGATTCCAGCCGGCCGCGCCACCACAGCCACGCCCCCCACAGTGCGAGGGCGATCATCAACAGACCGATGCCGACCATGATGCGGAACGCGAAGAACGGCCATGCAACAGGCGGCCGATCCCCCGGCGGGAAATCCTTGAGCGCGGGAAAGGTCCCGGTCAGGGAATGGGTAATGACCAGACTGCCGGCGTTGGGGATCGATATCTCGGCATCGTTGCGCTCTTCCGCCTGATTGGGAATCGCGAACAGCACCAGCGGCGCCGGTCCGTCATTGGTCCAGTGCCCCTCGACGGCGGCAATCTTGGCCGGCTGATAGTGCTCGGCAACCAGACCATGCTGGTCACCGATGATGAGCTGAAGCGGCGCGAGCACCGCAGCCATGGCCGTGCCCATCTTGAGCATGGTCATGGCCTGATCGCCCCAGCGCCCGGCGATGAGATAGCGTGCCCCGGTCGCCAGCACGACGAATGCGGTCGTCAGGTATGCGGCCGTCACCATGTGCGCCAGACGCCAACCGAACGTCGGGCTGAAGATCGTTGCCAGCCAGTCGGCCGGATAGGCGACTCCGTCGCGGACCACGTCGCCGGCCGGATACTGCATCCAGGAATTGGCCGAGATGATCCAGAACGCCGATCCGAGCGTTCCGACCGCCACCAGTATCGCCGAGAGCACATGGAGCCACGGCGGCACCCGCTGCCAACCAAACAGCATCACGCCGAGAAAAGTCGCCTCGAGAAAGAAGGCCGTAAGCACCTCATAGCCGATGAGCGGGCTTACAACGTTGCCGACTACCTCGGAGAAACGGCTCCAGTTGGTGCCGAACTGATACGACAGAACGATGCCGGAAACGACGCCCATGGCGAACGACACAGCGAAGATGCGCGTCCAGAAGCGCGCGAGCGTGCGATATCGCTCCACCCCCGAGCGCCGCCACATGACGAGCAGCGTCGCGATGAACGCCGACAGCCCGATCGTGAAGGTCGGAAAGATGATGTGGAAAGCGATAGTGAATGCAAATTGCAGCCGGGACAGGAATACGGCGTCGAGAGCCATGTGCACAGCCTTCCCTCAGACCGACTCGGGAGCAAGAATAGGGATTGCACTTCGCGATGCGCAACCCCGGACACCTCTGTTGCGGTGATTTCGGCTGCGAAGACTTTGATCGAGATCAAATTGGCAAGATCGCGGTCGCCTGATCCGTCAATTGGCGGGCAAGCCTTCTCTACGCCTTGATCGCGACAATGAACAAGCGCGGGAAGGCAAGCAGCACGCGTCCATCGACGCGCGGCGGATGGGCCGCGGCGATGAGGGATCGGTATTTCGCGAGGAAGGCTTCCTGTTCCGCCGGATCGAGGCGGTTGAGATACGGCCTTAGCCCGGTCGACCTGAACCAGGCAACGATCGCCGCCGCGTCTGCGAGCGGGTGATGATATGTCGTCCGCCAGACGTCAACGGCAATCGCGGCCGGTTTCAGACGATCGTAATAGTCTGATGGCGACGCAATCGTCTCGCGCTCGCGTGAGGCGCCGGCAAGCTCGGCTGACCAGGAGCCGGCGGCGGCCTCCTCCATCAGCAACTGCGATGGCTCGCCGAGATTGTCAGGCAACTGCACCGCGAGCACACCGCCCGGCGCAAGCACGCTCATCAGCCTGACCAGCACGCCGACATGGTCCGGCACCCACTGGAACAGCGCGTTGGCGAACAGGAGGTCGACCGGCGTATCCGGTATCCACGTTGCGGCATCGGCCTGCAAGAACGTCGCCCTTGGCAGGCGCGCCCTCGCCTCCACGAGCATCTCGGCCGACGAATCGACCCCCGTCACCCGGGCATCGGGAAATCGCTCCACCAGCAATTCAGTCGAGTTGCCCGGCCCACAGCCGAGATCGACCACGTGGCGCGCATCCTTCAGCGGCACCGCGGCCAGAAGATCACGCGCCGGGCGGGTACGCTCGTCCGCGAACGTCAGGTACTGAGCAGGCGACCAGGCCGCAGCCGGCGCGCCCGTGATTCTCATGGAACCCCCACGCGGAGTGGCTTTGCAGTAAAGGTCTCACCGGCGCGGACGATGCCCGGCTTCTCCACCGAAGCAACAAGGCCCCGTCGGTGACGCGCTTTCTCCGGAAACAGGAGGTCGAGCCCTTGCCGCTCCGGAAAATGGCGCGCGATCGACGCGCCGGAGGTGCGGCAGGGTCCGTTCTCGTCCTCTACCGCGATGGTGACGCCGCCGGCGAAGAACAGTTTAGTCCCGGCAGGCAACTGGGTGAGGCCGGCAACGCCGGAGACCACCAGGTTCGCGCCGATCCATTCGGGATCGATCACCGGAAGCTCCATCGCCGCCGCCACGGCCGCCAACTCCTCGACGCTGACGATGGTGAGCTGACGATTGTTCCTGATCTCGGTCCCCCGCCGATACCACGGCTCGCGCGATGTCGACGGGCGCGTGAAGCCGGAATGGAGGTCGCCAACGATGCCGCCGAAGTCGAGGTTCAGCGCTTCGACCGGACGGCTGACAAAGTCGCCGCCGTCCGCAACGAGGCAGGCAATGACTGTGCCGGGATTGGGCTGCGGGCTATGCATGGTACTCTCCGCGCGGCACACTAACTGAATTGAGCGCCGCGGTCAGCGGGCAATCGGCGGATGCGCGGCGTGGATGGGGGGGCCAACGTGGAACAGAAGGACGTCGATCGGGTCATCGGTTTCACGGACGCCGCACTGGCGATCACTATCACGCTGCTCATGCTCGATATTCGCCTGCCGCAGCCAGCGGACGGAATGAGTGACGGGGAGCTATGGGCGGCGCTTCTCGCCATCTGGCCACGTTATCTCGCCTACTTCATCAGTTTCGTTGCGATCGGCATCTTCTGGATCAGCCATCGCGGGAAATTCCGCTGGATCGTCCGCGCAGACGGCGCCCTTGTCTGGCTGAATATCCTCTTCCTGCTTTGCCTCGGGCTGATCCCGTTCGTCACCGGCCTCATCGCCGACAACCCGGGCAGCGTCGCCACAATGGTCTACGCCGGGGTGATGGCGGTCGACTTGGCTCTCATGTCTGCCCTTTGGGTCTACGCGACTCGTGCCGGGCTTGTGGCACCGGCACTTCCCGCCAATGAATCGCGCCGCATCTACTGGCGCAGCATGTATGGTGTGCTCGTCTTCGGCGCGTCAATCGTTGTCGCCTGGTTCCAGGCCGACGTCGCCAAGTTTATGTGGCTACTGCTTTTGCTGCGCCCGCTGATGTCCGGTCGGCGAAAGTCTGCGCCTCCCCGTGGCTGACCTTGCTGCACCACTGACGGCGAGGCCGCTCGCCACCGCGATCGGCCTCGCCGTCGCATGGGTCGTCGTCGCCGACGGTGGCTTCCAGTTGACGCACGCAGCCCTGCCCGACGTGCCGCCGCTCGCCGCCGCCATCGTTCCGCTGGCGATCCTCGCCATCCTCGTTGCCATCCTGTTGACGGCGGCGCGCTGGTGGACGGAGGCCGGCGTCAACGGCCCGCGCCAATGGCGCGAGCTTCACCTGCTCGCGCTTCCCACCGCACTCACCCTGCTGCCGTTCGCCGGCGGGATCAACCGCGAACCGGTCCTCGGGATACCTCTCCTCCTCATCGGCTACGCGCTCACCGGCTTTGCGGAAGAGGCGTTCGCGCGCGGACTGCTGCTACGCGTACTGCGACCGTCGGGCCCCGTTCGGGCGCTCATCGTCTCATCGCTGCTCTTCGGGCTGATGCACCTCGGCAACGTGCTGATCCGCGGCAACCCGGCGATCATTGCCGCGCAGGCGGTCGGCGCCGCCTGCTTCGGCGCCGGCTACGCGGCGCTGCGGCTGAGGACCAACACCTTCTGGCCGCTGATGGTCCTACACATGCTCACCGACCTCTTCCTGCGCCTGGGCGGCCTCGCCACCATCCCGACCGCCGTCGCCCAGGATGTCATCCTCCTCGCCTACGCCGCATACCTGATGCGCGCGCACGCCGCCGATCGGGACTAGCAGAACACCCTCACGCCCGCGCGAACTGTTTGTACTTGACCCTGCGATGGTCGACCGCGTCGACGCCGAGGCGGCGGACCTTGTCGGCCTCGTACTCGGCGAAGTTGCCCTCGAACCATTCGACGTGGCTGTCGCCCTCGAAGGCGAGCATGTGGGTCGCAAGGCGGTCGAGGAACATGCGGTCATGGGAGATGATCACCGCGCAGCCAGCGTAGTCCTCCAGCGCGTCCTCCAGCGCGGCCAAGGTCTCGGTGTCGAGGTCGTTGGTCGGTTCGTCGAGGAGCAACACGTTGGAGCCAGCCTTGAGCAGCTTGGCGAGGTGGACGCGGTTACGCTGGCCGCCCGAGAGCGAGCCGACCTTCTGCTGCTGGTCGCCGCCCTTGAAGTTGAACGCGCCAACGTAGGCGCGTGAGTTCATCTCCCGCTTGCCAAGGCGGATGATGTCCTGCCCATCGGAAATCTCCTCCCACACGGTCTTGTTCGGCGACAGGTCGTCGCGGCTCTGGTCCACGTAGCCGAGATGCACGGTGTCGCCGAGCCTGATCGAGCCGGAGTCCGGTTGTTCCTGCCCGGTCAGCATGCGGAAGAGCGTCGTCTTGCCGACGCCGTTCGGGCCGATGACCCCGACAATGCCGCCAGGCGGCAGCTTGAACGACAGGTCGTCGATCAACAGCCGATCGCCATAGCCCTTCGAGAGGTGTTCGACGTCGATGACGTTGTCGCCGAGGCGTTCGCCCGGCGGAATGATGATCTGGGCGGTGCCCGGCGCCCGCTCCTCGTTCCGCTGCACCAGTTCGTCGTACGCCCTGATGCGGGCCTTCGATTTCGCCTGGCGTGCGCGCGGGGAGGCCGCGATCCACTCGCGCTCCTGGGCCAATGCCCGCTGGCGCGCCGCGTCCTCGCGCCCCTCCTGCTCCAGCCGCTTGGCCTTCTTCTCCAGGTAGGCCGAGTAGTTGCCTTCGTAGGGAATGCCGCGGCCACGATCGAGCTCAAGAATCCAGCCGGTGACGTTGTCGAGGAAGTAGCGATCGTGGGTGACGATCAGGATGGCGCCGGGGTATTCGCGGAGGTGCTTCTCCAGCCACGCCACCGTCTCGGCGTCGAGATGGTTGGTCGGCTCATCGAGGAGCAGCAGGTCTGGCTGCCGCAGCAGCAACTGACAGAGCGCCACCCGCCGCCGCTCGCCGCCGGAGAGCCTGGTCACGTCGGCATCGTCCGGCGGACAGCCGAGCGCGTCCATCGCCTGCTCGACCTTCGAGTTGAGGTCCCAGAGATTCTGCGCGTCGATCTGATCCTGGAGCCGGCTTGCCTCGTCTGCCGTCTCGTCCGAATAGTTCAGCATCAGTTCGTTGTAGCGGTCGAGGATCGCCTGGCTTGCGGCGACCCCTTTCATGACGTTGCCCCGCGCGTCCTTGGCCGGATCGAGCTGAGGCTCCTGTGGCAGGTAACCGACGGTCGCGCCCTCCGCCAGCCACGCCTCGCCGCCAAACTCCTTGTCGAGACCGGCCATGATTCTGAGCACCGTCGACTTACCGGCCCCGTTCGGCCCCAGCACGCCGATTTTGGCGTCCGGGTAGAACGACAGGTTAAGGTTTTCAATGACCTTCTTCCCGCCGCTGTAGGCCTTGGTCAGACCCTGCATGTGGTAGATGAACTGGCGTGCCATAGGGTCTCCGCGGATTTGCCGCCCGGGTTAACCGGGCAATGTCTGATTGTGATGTAGTGAAGTCGCGGCCTATCTAGTGGATGGCGGGGCCGGCCGCAATCGTCCGGCGCCGCCCGGACAACAGGAATCCGCCGGCAGAAGCACGAAACCGATGTTAGGATTTCACATACGCCTTCCCCCGGCAGTTGGAAGCCGCGCCGCGCGGGCTTTTCCGCTCGTGCGGTTGGCGTTGTGGCTGATCGCCATCGGCATCGGCGCCGCCTCGTTTGCCCGGGGCCGGCCGGATTTCGGCACCGCCCTCGTCTTCGAGATCGACGGCGCCATCGGCCCGGCAACCGCCGACTACCTCACCCGTGGACTGGACGGAGCGGCAAGCCGGGGCGTCGGTTTCGCCATCATCCGCATGGACACTCCAGGCGGGCTCTCCACCTCCATGCGGGAGATGATCCAGGCGATCCTCGCCTCCCCGGTTCCGGTCGCCACTTACGTGGCACCCTCCGGGGCGCGGGCGGCGAGTGCCGGCACCTACATCCTGTACGCCAGCCACATTGCCGCGATGGCGCCCGGCACCAACCTTGGCGCGGCGACGCCGGTCTCGATCGGCGGCCTGCCCTTTGGTGGTGGCGGCGGCCAGGGCAACGGCAATCAGAGCAACGACAAGAACGACAACAGCGGCAATGGCAACGGCAAGGACAACACGAACACCAGCCCGCCGCCGCCAGCAGGCGACACCGAAACGATCAAGACGGTCAACGACGCCGTCGCTTACATCCGCTCCCTTGCCGAACTGCGCGGTCGCAACGTCGACTTCGCCGAGAAAGCGGTGCGAGAGGCGGCGACCATGTCGGCGAGCCAGGCGGCAGCATCCAACGTCATCGATTTCATCGCGTCCGACCTCCACGACGTGCTGGTCAAGGCAGATGGTCGCACTGTCTCCGTCAACGGCAAGCCGGAAATTCTGAAAACCGCTGACCTCACTCTCGAGACCGTTTCACCGGACTGGCGCACGCGGCTGCTCTCCGCGATCACCGATCCGAACATCGCCGTTCTGTTCATGACGATCGGCGTCTATGGGCTGATCTTCGAATTCCTCAATCCGGGCACCGTACTCCCGGGCACCGTCGGCGCCATCTCGCTCCTGATCGGCCTCTACGCCCTCGCCGCCTTGCCGGTGAACCTTGCCGGCGTCGCGTTTATCGTCCTCGGTGCCGGGCTGATGGTGGCGGAAGCGTTCGCCCCCTCGTTTGGTGCACTCGGTATCGGCGGCGTGGTATCGCTCGCCTTCGGACTGACCATCCTGATCGACACCAAGGCGCCCGAGTTCACCATCGCGTGGCCAGTGATCGGCGCCATCGTCGCCGCAAGTCTCGCCTTCATCTTCCTGATCGTCCCGACGGCTGTAAGCGCGTACCGGCGGAAGGTCGTCACCGGCCGGGAGGAGATGATCGGCGCCCGCGGCGAGGTGCTCGACTGGCACGGGCACGAAGGTAACGTGTTTGTCCATGGCGAGCGCTGGGGCGCCTCGTCATCGGTGCGGCTGTCCAAAGGCAAGACCGTCCGCGTCACCGCCCTTGAAGGCCTGAAGCTCACCGTCGAGCCGGATTTAAGCGAGCCAACCTGAAGGAGGGCCACCATGTTCACGGGCAGCCTGACGTTCCTGATCGTACTCATCATTCTCGTCCTCGCCTTTCTGGCGAGTGCGATCCGTATCCTGCGCGAGTATGAGCGCGGCGTTGTCTTCACCCTCGGCCGCTTCACCGGCATCAAGGGGCCGGGACTGATCATCCTGATCCCGTACATCCAACAGATGGTGCGGATCGACCTGCGGGTGCGCGTCCTCGACGTGCCCAGCCAGGACGTCATCAGCCGCGACAACGTCTCCGTGAGCGTCAACGCGGTCGTCTACTTCCGCGTTATCGATCCCGAGAAGGCAACCATTCAGGTTGAGAATTTCATGCAGGCGACCAGCCAGATCGCCCAGACCACGTTGCGTTCGGTCCTTGGCAAGCACCAGCTCGACGAGATGCTCTCCGAACGCGACAAGCTCAGCCACGACATCCAGCAGATTCTCGACTCCCACACCGACGCCTGGGGCATCAAGGTCGCCAACGTCGAGATCAAGAACGTTGACATCAACGAATTGATGATCCGAGCAATTGCACGTCAGGCGGAGGCGGAGCGCGAGCGGCGCGCCAAGGTCATCAACGCCGACGGCGAGCAGCAGGCAGCGGCCAAACTGGCGGAAGCGGCAGAGATCCTCAGCGCCCGGCCGGAAGCGATGCAGCTTCGCTACCTGTCGACCCTCAACATCATCGCCGGGGAGAAGAACTCGACGATCGTCTTTCCGTTCCCGATGGAAATCGGCCGATGGCTGAGCGAGGCGGCGGCGAAGGCTGCCGCCAAAGACTGAATGACTCTACCGCCGGTCACGATCGCGACGTGCGGCAGCGTCAACGTCGACATCACCGCATTTTGCGACCGCCTGCCGCGCCCCGGCGAAACGGTGATGGGTCGGCGCTACTCAATCTCGCTCGGAGGCAAAGGCGCAAACCAGTCCGCCGCCGTCGCCCGTCTCGGGGTACCGTCCGTTCTCATCGGGCGCACCGGAACCGACGACTTCGGCAAGCTGGCGCGTGATCGGCTCGTCGACCTCGGCGTCGACGTGACCCATCTGACGGCCGATGCGGAATCGCCAACCGGCGTGGCGGTGATCGATGTGGATGCCACCGCCGAAAACTGCATCGTAGTTATCGGCGGAGCCAACCTTGCCATCGACCGCGCCGACATCAACGGCGCCGAGAAAGCGCTTCGGCAGGCCCGCGTGCTCTTACTGCAACTGGAAACCCCCATGGCCGCGAACCTGGCTGCCGCCGCGACGACGCGCGCGGCCGGTGGCCTCGTCATTCTCGATCCGGCGCCCGCACCCGCCGGCGGCCTTGACGATGGCGTGCTCAACGCCGTCGACGTCATCTCGCCCAACGAGACCGAAACGGAGTTGCTTGTCGGCATCCGCCCGACGACCGCGGCAGAGGCCGCAACGGCGGCCTCGCGTCTCATCGATCGCGGCGCCAGCACGGCCATCATCAAGATGGGCGCCCGCGGCGTCTTCTTTCGCGGCGAGGGCAGAGAGGGGTTCGTGCCGCCCTTTCCCGTGACCGCGATCAACAGTGTCGGCACCGGTGACTGCTTCAATGGCGGCTTGGCAGTCGCACTCGCCCGCGGCGATTCGATGGCCGACGCTGTCCGCTTTGCGGCCGCCTGCGGGGCGTTGGCCACCACAGGCGCGGGCGGGGCCGGGTCGGCACCAACGCTCGAGGCGGTGACGCGCCTGCTGAACGCCTAAGAGGCGCTCGAACGCACGGTACCGACAACCGGCTTGCCGGCAGACGCAACGTAGCGCGTCAGCGCAAGGATGGCAGCGATGGTGGCGAGATAGGCCACCAGTTGCATAGCGGTTGGCCGGTCGACGTAACCGACGAGCGTATGCAGCAGAATGCCGAAAGCGCTGGTTTGCGGCAGGATGCCGGAAGTATCCCAGACCTGGCCGGACAGGATGGTCAGCACCCCTGCCGCATTCAGAAAGGCAACAGCCTGCACCGCAAGTCCGGCTGCGATAAGGGTGATCAGCCACCCGGTGACCTTGAAGATATGACGCTGCGGTATGACGACTAGGCCGAGGTACGACAGGCCGGTGACCGCTGCGCCACCGAGAACGCCGAGAAGACCGCCGGTAAGCAGTGACAAACCTGAGACGCCGGAAAGGACAACCCCGTAGAGAAAGAGCACCACTTCCGAACCTTCCCTCAGCACCGCGATCCCGCACACCACCGCCACCGCGGTGAGCGGACGGGCGCCGCTGGCGACCGCGCGGCCGACAGTCTTGACCTCGGCTGCCAGTTCACGGCCGTGCCTGGCCATCCACGCGTTGTGCCAGGTCAGCATGCCGACAGCGACAAGCAGGATGGCCGCGTTGAACAGCTCCTGTCCGTATCCCGAAAACAGGTCGGCGATCGCTCCGGCGAACGCCGCCACGACACCGGCACCCGCGAGGCCGGCGACTACGCCGCCGGCAACCCAAATGCCGCGGGAAGCCACGCCGCGCGTGGCGGCCAGTACGATGCCGACGATCAGGCCAGCCTCGATGACCTCGCGCAACACGATGATGAATGCACTTGCCACGTCGCCGCTACTCCGCCGTCACCACGCCGCGCGCGGTCTTTTGATTGAAGTCGCCGAAGAAAAGGTAGGTGCCCGCCTGGAGAGGACCAAACTGAACCTTTCCGCTGGAACTACCAACAATGATCTTTTCCACCTTCAACTGGGGCGATTCGAATTCCTCCGGCGTCGCATCCTGGTTATCAACGGTAAGCACGACGCGCGCGCCGGCCGGCACCTTGATCTCCGTCGGGCTAAAGACGTGGTTTTTGATCACCACGCTCGTTTCGAAGTCGTCCGCCGCTTGCGCCGACGAGGCGGCTGCCGCAATCCCGGCGACTACAGCTGCGGCCAGCAATCTCTCCAAGACCATCCGTCCAATCCGCGTCCTCAGCCCTCGACGCCGCTCCTCTACAGGTTCACCAGGCCCGCACGCAATCGTCTTATTCATCGCAGCACCGAACGATAAGTCTTTGTAACTATTCTAATTCCGGACCGCGCCGATAACCCATTGGCTCAGCGGCGCCACCTGTCGAATCGCCTTCCGCCAGGGGCCGCCTCACGATTTCGTGAACACTCACGCAACCGGCGCCTGCGCCTTCAGCAGAGCCTTCAGGTCGGCGGCCTCGTCGGCAATGAGTTCAGCCGGCGGAGACATACCGGCGCCTATTAGGCGCCGGGCGACAACGTGATCGCTCGCGCGGTTGACGGAGTCGACCGCCACCAGCCTCTCGCCAGCGTAGTGGAAAACCGAAAAGTGACCGTCGTCCGGCCGGCCACGCAGCGTGCTCCGGGTCGCCGCGCCGGACAGGCCCGCCATCTGAAGCTTGACGTCGCCCTGATCGGACCAAAACCACGGCACGTCCCGGTACGGCCTGCGCTTGCCAGTGAGAACGGCCGCAGCGGTCTTGCCCTGGTCGACCGCATTCTGCACCGACTCCAGGCGAACACGACGCCCGGTTTCCCAATGCACGAATGACGCGCAGTCGCCGATGGCGAAGACGCGCGGATCGCTGGTCTCGGTGAAGTCGTTGACCATGATGCCGTTGTCGGCCTCGAAGCCCGCAGCCATCGCCAGTTCCACATTCGGAACCACACCGATGCCGATCACTGCGATATCGGCGACAATTGGTTCGCCCCCGGCGGTCTCGACGGCAACGACCCGGCCTCCCTCCCCGATGATCGCGCCGACGGGCGTCTGCAGGCGCACGTCTGTACCCCAGCCGTGGTGCAGATTGAGAAAGTGAGCAGAAATCTCCGGCGCCACCACGCGGCCCATCAGCCGGTCGGCGGCCTCGAGCACCGTCACGGTCTTGCCGAGGAGGCGCGCGGTGGCGGCGATCTCCAGACCGATGAAGCCTCCGCCGACAACGACGACGTTGGCCGCCGCGTGAAGGGCGGTGCGGAGCACGCGCGCGTCGGCCGCATGGCGGAGGGTGAAGACACCGTCAAGGCCGATGCCGGGAACGGCTGGAAGACGCGGACGGGCGCCGGTGGCCATGATCAGCCGATCGAAGGGGACGGACCCGCCGTCGGCCAGCGAAAGCATTTGCGCCGCAAGGTCGATGGCCACCGCCTCGGCGCCGCGGCAGAGATCGATGGCGTTCTTCTCGTAGAAGGACAGAGGCCTGAGCGGCAGCAGGTCGTGCGCGGGATCCTTGAGGAAGGCCTTGGAGAGCGGCGGCCGCTGGTAGGGTACTTCGGGCTCGGCGGTGACGAGGGTCAGCCGGCCGTCGTAACCCTCGCTGCGCAGACTGGCCGCCGCCTGCGAACCGCCGTGTCCACCGCCAATTATGACAATACCGTTTTCGTACACGCCCGACCCCGCACGCGAAAATTGGTGGGCCCGGCAGGACTTGAACCTGCAACCAGACCGTTATGAGCGGCCGGCTCTAACCATTGAGCTACGGGCCCCGAAAAGAGTGCGCGATGGGATATACAGGAAAGCGCCGGACGGACAAATGCGCCGGCGCCGCATTGGCGTCGCATTGGGCTGTCACGTCGGCGGTGCGGACCCGAGAGGGAGAGAACGTCGATGAAAATTGCGATACACGCGTTGATCGCCGCGCTAGCGGCGGCGGTGATGGTGACACCGGCCCTCGCCCAGGATGGACCGGGCTATGGCCAGCGCGGACCCGGGCCGTCGATCATGCGCGGCGACGGGCAGAACACCATCCTTGAGGCGAACGGCGACGGCCAGGTGATGGTCACGCCGGACATCGCCATCGTCACCATCGGCGTGGTGACGCGCGGCGACAACGCCAGCGACGCGCTCGCCCAGAACAGCAAGGACCTGAACGCCGCGCTCGCGGCGATCAAGGTCGCAGGCGTCGACGACAAGGACGTCGGCACGTCAGGCCTCTCCATCGACCCGATCTACGAGCCGCTGCGCGACGCCGCCCCCGACGCCCCGCCGCCGAAGATCATCGGCTACCATGTGTCGAACAGCGTCCGCGTCACCATCCGCGACATCGCGAGCTCCGGCGACCTGCTCGACAAGGTGACGAGCGCCGGCGCAAACCAGGTGAACGGCATCGCCTTCGACGTCGCCGACCGCACCAGCGCCGAGGACGAGGCGATCAAGGCCGCGATCGCGGAAGCGAAGCGCCGCGGCACGCTGATGGCGGACGCCGCCGGCGTCACGCTCGGCCGGATGCTGACCGTCCACGCCTCGGCCACCGGCGGCGGCCCGGTGCCGATGTTCGCCCGCATGGAGGCCGCCGCGCCGACGCCGGTGATGCCCGGCCAGCAGGCGGTGACCGCCAATGCCTCCATCACGTGGGAGATCGCGGCAGAGTAGGCACGCCCTCTCCCGGAGGGAGAGGGCTTTGAGCCTTGGCGAACACATATGAGCCCAGGCGAAGGGTGAGCGGTTAGAGTGTTTCAGAGAGGGCTATATCCCCTCACCCTTCGCGCCTAACTCGCTCCGCTCCCAAGGCGCGAAGCCCTCTCCCCAGGTGGTTTTTTGGATTCGCCTGCATGCGCGGTCGTTCCTGACGTGCCGCAACGCGTCATTCCAAACACCTCTCCCAAAATCGCTGACGCGATTTCGACCCCCGATCAGCTCGGGGCCTCTCCTCTCCAGGGGAGGTTAGCAAAGAGGTTCCGGCCGTTGCCTTGTCTGGTCGCCGCGCGCGTCAGAGCGTCTTCAGCGGCACCTTGGGAACGAGACCACGCTTGCCGCCCTGGCCGCCGTTGCCATTGCCGCCGCTGCCGGCCGGCTTCTTCGGTGCAGCCTGGGCCTTGCGCGGCCGACGCCGGCGCGCCGTCCGCCGTTTCCTCGGCAGCGGCTCGGGCTTCGGCGTCACCGGGCCGTCCTCGATCGCCTCGAGATTGAGACCGTCGCCGGCCTCGTTGACGGTCACCTTCACGGTGCCGCCCTTCTTGAGCTTGCCGAACAGCACCTCATCCGCGAGGGGCTGCTTGATGTGCTCCTGGATGACGCGGCCAAGCGGCCGCGCGCCCATGCGCTCGTCATAACCCTGCTCCGAGAGCCAGGCGACGGCGCCATCCGACAGATCGAACGTGACGCCGCGGTCGGCGAGTTGCGCCTCCAACTGGAGGACAAACTTCTGCACCACCTGGTGGACCACCGCCGGCGGCAGCGCGCCGAAGGGCACGATGGCGTCGAGGCGGTTGCGGAACTCAGGCGCGAACAGCCGGTTGATCGCCTCGTGGTCGTCGCCCTTGCGGACCGACTTGCCGAAACCGATCGCGGGCTTGGCAAGCTCCGCCGCCCCCGCATTGGTGGTCATGATCAGGATGGTGTTGCGGAAGTCGATCTGCTTGCCGTTGTGATCGGTGAGTTTGCCGTGGTCCATCACCTGCAGAAGGATGTTGAACAGGTCCGGGTGCGCCTTCTCGATCTCGTCAAGCAAGATGACGCAGTGCGGGTGCTGGTCGACGCCATCGGTCAGCAATCCGCCCTGGTCGAAGCCGACGTAGCCGGGCGGTGCGCCGATGAGCCGCGACACGGTGTGGCGCTCCATGTACTCCGACATGTCGAAGCGCAGGAGCTCGACGCCGAGCGATTCGGCGAGCTGGCGGGCCACCTCGGTCTTGCCGACGCCGGTCGGACCCGAGAACAGGTAGCAGCCGATCGGCTTCTCCGGCTCGCGCAGCCCGGCCCGGGCGAGCTTGATCGCCGAGGCGACCTTCTCGATGGCGGCATCCTGACCGTAGACGACACGCTTCAGCGTGATGTCGAGGTGTTTCAGCACCTCGGCGTCATCCTTCGACACCGACTTCGGCGGAATCCGCGCCATGGTGGCGATGGTCGCCTCTATCTCCTTGACGCCGATGGTCTTGCGCCGCCGCGACTCCGGCAGGAGCATCTGCGAGGCGCCGGTCTCGTCGATGACGTCGATCGCCTTGTCCGGCAGCTTGCGGTCGTTGATGTACCGCGCCGACAGCTCCACCGCCGACTTGATCGCGTCGCCGGTGTAGCGAACGCGGTGATAATCCTCGAAATAGGGCTTCAGCCCCTTCAGGATCTCGATCGCGTCCGGGATCGTCGGCTCGTTGATGTCGATCTTCTGGAAGCGGCGCACCAGCGCCCGGTCCTTCTCGAAGAACTGGCGATACTCCTTGTAGGTGGTCGAGCCGATGCAGCGGACGGTGCCGGAGGCCAGCGCCGGCTTCAGCAGATTGGAGGCATCCATGGCGCCGCCCGAGGTCGCACCGGCGCCGATGACCGTGTGGATCTCGTCGATGAACATGATGGCGCCGGGGAATTCCTCGATCTCCTTGATCACCTGCTTGAGGCGCTCCTCGAAGTCGCCGCGGTAGCGGGTACCGGCGAGCAACGTACCCATGTCGAGTGCGAACACAGTGGACTTGCGCAGTACCTCCGGCACGTCACCCTCGACGATGCGCTTGGCCAGCCCCTCGGCAATCGCCGTCTTGCCGACGCCGGGATCGCCGACGAAAAGCGGATTGTTCTTCTGCCGCCGGCACAGCACCTGGATGGTGCGGTTGATCTCCGACTTCCGTCCGATCAACGGATCGATGCGGCCCTTCTTCGCCTTCTCGTTGAGATTGACGCAGTAGGCTTCCAACGCATCCGCCTTCTTCTTCGACTCCTCGCGCCCCTCCACGGTCGCCGCGTCGTCATCGACGCCACGCACGGGCCTCGATTCGGACATGCCGGCGCGCTTGGCGATGCCGTGGCTGATGTAGTTGACCGCGTCGTAGCGGGTCATGTCCTGCTCCTGCAGGAAGTAGGCGGCGTGGCTCTCACGCTCGGCGAAGATCGCGACCAGAACGTTGGCGCCTGTCACCTCCTCGCGGCCGGACGATTGCACGTGGATGACGGCGCGCTGGATGACGCGCTGGAAGCCGGCGGTCGGTTTGGAGTCCTCGCCCGAACCGTTGGCAAGGTTGGCGAGCTCGGTGTCGATGTACTCGATAAGATTGCGGCGCAGCATATCGAGATCGACGTTGCACGCGCGCATCACCGCCGCGGCGTCCTGATCCTCGATCAACGCCAGCAGCAGATGCTCCAGCGTTGCGTATTCCTGATGACGTTCGCTGGCCAAGGCCAGCGCCTGGTGCAGAGCCTTTTCAAGGCTGCGAGAGAATGACGGCACCTTAAAACCTCATTTCTTTTCCATCACGCATTGTAGCGGATGCTGGTGCTTCCGGGCGAAATCCATCACCTGCGTCACTTTGGTCTCAGCGACTTCGAAGGTGTAGACACCGCATTCCCCCACCCCATGCTGGTGCACGTGCAGCATGATCCGGGTCGCCTCCTCGCGACTCTTCTGGAAAAAGGCCTCCAGTACCTGCACGACGAACTCCATCGGCGTGTAATCGTCGTTCAGCAGAAGGACCCGGTACAGGCTCGGCCGTTTGGTCTTGGGCCGCGTCTTGGTGACGACACTCGTGCCTGTGTCGTCGTCATCGAAATCAGGGCGCCGAGTTCGAATTGCTCATTGCTTCCGTACGTTCGACCATTTTGCGATCGACGGTGAATCCTGCCGAGAAACGGGCGGACGCGCAATGCGTTCGCGATCAAAAAATTCGAGGGAACGCGCCGTACGCCACGTCCGCTTCGCCGGACAGTCTCGCACGGGGTTATCTAGGCAACGCAAGCCGGATTTGCGAGAGGCGGCAGGCAAACGAAAAGGGCCCGGCGAGACGCCGGGCCCTTCTTTCACGGCCGGTTATCGGGCCGCGAGCGGCCCTTACCGACGGTCAGCCTTACTTGCCGAGCTTGCTGAAAAACGACTCGTACGGCTTGTAGGCGCCCTTGGCCATGTCGGTGACGATCTCGTTCATCCTGGCGACCTGGCCGACGTAGCCCTCGTAAGCGGAGCGCATGAACTCCGACTGGATCTCGAAGGCCTTGTCGAGGCTCCGGGCGGCGACGAGCTTCTCGAAGGCAGTGGTGCCGGCGTCCAGGGCCCGTTTCGAATAATCGGCTGCCTCGGTGGTGATCGCCTGGAAGCCCTTACCCATGGCATCGGCGCTCTGCATGGCCAAGTCCATGTTTTCCTTACCAAAATTCTGCATACTGTCGAAGTTGTTGCTCATCGAAGCGGTCCTTTGCGCGTTGGCCGACTCCGGCAGGAGAGGCTAATTGATGTATGGGAACAATATGTGCAGTGCAGCATCAATGTCAAGGAGATTTTGTGCGTTGCACAATAGGGGTTGTTGTCCACAAACACCGGCAATCGCAACCTGAGCTTGCGATTTCCGGTGTGACCGCGCGATTAGGGCTTTACCGAAACGTAACTTCACTTTCATACTGTCCGCCTCGGGGCCGACGCAGCGTTTCGGGGGACGACGCAGCTGCAAAGTCCGAGGGAGTCACCATCGCGTGGTCGCCGCCCAAGCAGGTTTGGCGACGGGGCATTCCGGCGAAGGTGGCGACGGATGTCGGTCGTTGGGGTCAGATTGGGACGCCGGTGTGCGGAGGCAGCGCCGGCAAGCGTGGGTCTGTAAGTGATGCGGAAAACATCGGCAACGTTCCGACGGCTGGGCTTTGGCTTCATCAAGGCAGCGGCGGCGATCGGCATGTTCACCGGCGTGCTGGCGGCCGGACCCGGTGCCGCCTTCGCGGCGCCCGACTCGGCCATCGTCGTTGATGCCAAGACCGGCAAGATGCTCTACGGCGACCATGCCGATTCGGCACGGCACCCGGCGTCACTGACCAAGATGATGACGCTCTACCTGCTGTTCGATGCGCTGGAGAGCGGCCGCGCCAGCCTTGACGCGCGGATCACCGTCTCGGCACACGCCGCCGCCCAGGCCCCGTCCAAGCTCGGACTGAAGGCCGGTTCGACCATCAGCGTGCGCGACGCCATCCTGTCGCTGGTCACCAAGTCGGCCAACGACATGGCGGTGGCCATCGCCGAGTACCTCGGCGGCTCGGAGACCAATTTCGCCGCGGAAATGACCCGCAAGGCGCACGACCTCGGCATGTCACGGACGACGTTCGTCAATGCATCCGGGCTGCCGGACGACCGCCAGATCACCACCGCGCGGGACATGGCGACCCTCGGGGAAGCGTTGCGAGAGCACTACCCGCAGTATTACGCCTATTTCTCGACGCCGAGCTTCGTCTATGGCGGCCACCGCATCGCCAACCACAACAACCTGCTCGGCAAGGTTGACGGCGTCGACGGCATCAAGACGGGGTATACCCGCGCGTCGGGATACAACCTCGTCGCTTCGGTCAAGCGCAGCAACCGCGAGATCATCGCCGTCGTCATCGGCGGCGAGACCAGCAAGTGGCGCGACCAGCACACCGCGTACCTGATCGACAAATATCTTCCAAGGCCTCCACCGGCCCGCGTACCGCATCCATTCCGGCGGGACCCAGCAGCGGCTGTCGCCGCGCTGGTGCCGGTCAATGACTACCCGCTGCCGCGACTAGTCCCGCCGAACGAGAAACAGACGACTCGTTCGCCAGCGGATCGGTCGCACCGGTCGCGGTCGCCAGCGCCGGTTTCGTCCGCGATGCGGTCGATCCTGAGGGTGATGCGGCGGTGGGTGACGAAGTGCAGTCCGAGCAGCCGCCGAGCGTGGCGGTCCCTGGCTGGAAGATTCAGATTGCCGCCGCGCCGACCCGTTCGTCCGCAGAGGAAATCCTCGACCAGGCGCTGACCACCGCGTCCGGCGTGCTGGCCCGGGCCACGCCCTACACCGAGCCGATCGTGATTGGCGACGCCACGCTCTACCGGGCCCGCTTCGCCGGGTTCGACGACAAGAAGCTGCCCAGGCAGCCTGCGCCTACCTGGTCAAACGCCAGTTCAATTGCTTGGCACTGAGCAACTGAGCACCTTTCGCCGGGGTCCTTTGTAATGCGTAACGGACTTAGCGATGTCTGCCGAGAAGCCAGTCCTTAGCCTGATTGATCTTCGCCGCGAGGAACGTCGAGCCGCCCTGGTCAGGGTGCACGCGCTTCATGAGCCGACGGTGGGCCGCCCGGATTTCCGCCTCACCGGCACCGGGCGCAAGGCCAAGGATCTCATAGGCCTGCTCATCAGTCATGGCGCCCGCATCCGGCGGGCTGCCCGCCCCCGCTGCCGCATCACCCTCGACGTGTTCACGCCATCCGGGCATCCGGCGGTCGAGATAACCTTCGAGTAGCGCCAGGCTGTCGCCGTCGCCGGCGATCTCTTCCCTGAGCCGCAACAGCCCGCCTCGTCGAGATCGTCGAGGTCGCGTCCGGCCTCTGCCCCGGCGAGCACGCGTCCGCGCATCGTGCCGGTGTCGTGGTCGAGACGCATCTCGAGGAACGTCGAGCGCACGATGGATGCCGAGCCCCGCGAACGGCGCCCCCCGCCGAGGTCGAACGGGCCGATCTTACCGGCCGTGATCGCCGAGAAGCCGAGGGCGGCGAGGAACAGGCCGACGCCCAAGCGTCCACCGAGCCCGACCACCCCGCCGATCAGGATCAGAAGCGTGCCGACCGAGTAGCGGATCAGCCGGACCAGGCTTGCCGCGTCGACCGAGACGAATGCCCAGCCGACCAGCAACACCAGGGCGAGCCCGACGATGCCGACCCCCAACGCGGTCATGGCTATTTGAGCTGCTCGAGCAGCAGACGGTTGCCCGCCCCGCTACCCGCCAGCGCCTTCAGCCCGCCGGCGGCATAGACGGCGGCAGCGCGGAGGAGTTGGCGAAGCTGACCGGCGGCGTTGATGTCGAAACGCGCGTAAGCCCCGCCCGACAGCCGCGCGATTTCCCGGAAGCCACGCTCCACCACGGGATTGCGGCCCTCCTGGAAGATGAAGACGCGGACGCCGAGCATGCCAAGTTCACCGGCCCTGGCGGCGAGATCGTCTACCTTCTCCTCCAGCGCATCGCCGACGAACACCAGGACGTCAACTTTCTTCTTGCCGGTTTCACGGCGGGCATGGGTGAGGATCTTGCCAATCTGGGTGTGGCCGCCGCGGCACTGGATGGCCGTCATAAGGTCGCGCAGCACACGCGCGTCACTGACCCAGCGGCTGACCCGGCATTCATTGAACCCGCGGAAATAGGCGAGCTGGATGTCGAGCCCGCCAACCTTGCCGGCCTCCTCGAACATCTCCGCCTGCAGCTTGAGCGCGGTATCCCACGTCGGCTGACGGCTCATCGTGGCATCGAGGGCGAAGATGAGGCGGCCACGCCCGCCGGTGGGCGCGGCGGGCGCCATCGCCCGCGCCTCGGCGAGGAAAGCATCGATGTCGCTCGATCTGGACTGAGCCGCCGGATCGCCAGCCGTTTTGCGACTCAACGGCGTATTTTTGTCGTCGCCCATGAAACCGGTCCATGCACCGACCGGCCGCGGCCGGTCACATGCATCATCATGTGGCGCTCAGCCGACCCGACGCAACTGGACTGGTGGAGGCGGGTCGGCGGATATCCCGCCCGCCGAGCGTGTGGCCGCACGCGGCTCTGCCCGGCTCTGCCCCGGGGACGGGAGATTGAGGCTCTCAACCAAGGCGCAAATCTCCTCGCGGGCAGAGACATGCGAGAGGTTCGGTTCGCCGCCAAGCAGGCGTTTGTTAAGGTCGTCGAGCGCGGTTAACCCTCGCGGAAACAATTCACGAAACACCACCCGCTCGCGAAATCCCGGCCGCCAGCCGGAAACCGAGCCGCGCCGACAACTGTTCAAGGCCGGTCTCGATCTTGCGGCGGTTGCGCGTTTCCAACGCGCTCAGGCGGTTGCGCACCACCACCCAATCGGTAATGCGGTCGTCGACAAGCTGGCGCTGCCGCCGCGACTCGAACACCAGCTCGGCGTAATGGCTCGGCCCGGTCACGTCCAGCGTATCGGCGTCGACGCGACCAAGGACGTCGAAATCGATGAAACTGTCATTGATGGGAGTGACCAGCGTGTCGGCCATCGCGTGGCTGACCCGCATCAGGTAGGTGTTCGAACCGGCGGTGTCGACGACGACATAGTCGTAGCCGAACTCGGCCCGGCTGATCGCCTCGGCGAAGGCGCGAAACTCACGCTCTTCGATGTCGGCGATGAGATCGCCCTCACCGTGGGGCACGGTGAAGTGCGTCGGCAGCTCCAGATCAACGCCGGTGCGCTCCCGCCAGTAGGCCCGATTCTCGACGTAGCGGGTAAGCGAACGCTGCCGACCGTCGGTGTCGATCGAGGCCACACGCGCCCCGGCCTTCAGAAGAGCGATCACGATGTGCATGGCGGTCGTCGACTTGCCCGATCCGCCCTTCTCGTTGCCGAGAACAATGACGTGGGCGGGACGCGGCCCTTTGGAGTCACGCGACATGCCGATTCGTACCCGATTCCACCTCGGGTAGAGAATGCCATGCTTTTCGCCACGGTACAGCAGTTGCGGCAATTATTTCGCACGCGTGACCAAAATCCGACTATCCGGCTTTCGACAGCGCCGCGATCAGCGGCTCTTCATTGGCCGCCGGCACTGGCACGGGCAATCTCAGAAAACTGACAAGCTCCGACACTTCCTGGCGAGCGGCGGCATGCGACAGCGTCGGCCTGACGCCAAGCGTGCCGCGGTCGAAGCGGTCGAACGCGGTCAGCCCGGCCAGGAAAAGCTCGCGAAAGACGACGCGCTCGCAGACACCGTCGGCAACGCGAAATTCGAGCAGGGCCGACAATTCCTTGAGCGCGGTCACGACCTTTGCCTGGTTGCGGCTTGCCAGCGGCGACAGGCGGTTGCGGACCACCACCCAGTCGGTATCGCGGTCACCGCCAAGGTGGCGTTCGCGCATGCCCTCGCGAACAAGTTCGGAATACTGGTTCGGGCCGATGGCCGCGAACGACTCCGGATCGACGCGGCCGAGGACGTCGAGGTCGACGAAACTGTCGTTGATCGGCGTGATCAGCGTGTCGGCAATGGCGTGGCTGAGCCGCATGCGGAAGGAGTCGTTGGCCGGCGTGTCGATCACCACCGCATCGAACGCCCCGCCGAGGCGGTCCACGATCGCCGTGAAGGCACGGTGTTCGTCGGCCTCCGCCTCGCGCACCGTCTCGCCTGCTCCCGCCTTCACCGAAAAATGGGTTGGCAGCTCAAGCGACAGACCGTGTTTGCGCGACCAGCGGGCGCGGTTCTCCAGATAACGCGTGAGAGAGAGCTGGCGGCTATCGGTATCGATCGACGCGACGCGACGTCCTGACTTGAGCAGGGCGACGACGATGTGCATCGCCATCGTCGACTTGCCCGAGCCGCCCTTCTCGTTGCCGAGAACGATGACGTGTGCCGACTGTGGCTTTGGTCTAACCCTGTCCACCGGTACGCCAGCCCAACCCAACGCGAGCCCAAACGGAGCGCGGCCAGACGATGCAATTCAAACGCGAAAAATCCGTCAACATGCTCGCTGAACCGCGCCTTTTTGGCCGCCGAGACTCGCCCCAACCAACACACACCGTGAGCATGAGGTTAGCGCAGATTTGGTGAGTTGATGAAAATTCTGTTGGACGGCCGTCTAGCGCAATCCCAGCTGCGCCAGTTCGGCGCTGAGCTGCGGCGGCAGGTCGTCGCCCCTGCCGGTCCTGAGGTCGCGCGGCGCGTCATCGGGCGGGAGATAGCGCCACCCCTGGAAGGGCCGGCGTGGCTGCCATTCGGTGCGGACCAGTTTCGGCTCCAGCACCAGCCGGCAGCGACCGATACCCTCGCTGTCGACGAACGGCTGGACGTCGATCAGCCGCTCCCGCACCTGCACGGCGCCCTTGATCACCCAATAAAGCGAGCCGCCGTCAAGGAGGTCGCCGACGCGACGCGGCACCATGCGGGTGACATGGACGTGCTCTGGCCCGGCGCGACGGCCCCTCGCCTTCCGCCGCTGCTCGATCCACGCCGCGAGGTCCTCGACGGCATCGCAGCCGACGCAGAGCTTGATGAGGTGGAGTGTCATGGCGTGGAAACTCACGGACGGGGACGGCGGCGTCAACCGGCGACAGCAATCCGTCCACAGGGGACCTATACGGTCACCTGGGTGCCGATCTCGACCACGCGGTTTGTCGGCAGGCGAAAATAGCTCGAGACGTCGTCGGCGTTGCGGGCCAACGGGATGAACAGGCGGTTACGCAATGCGGCGATCCGCGAGGTGCGCGACGACTGAAGGTTGCGGCGCGACAGGAAAAACGTGGTGTTCATGATCTCCAGGTCCAGTCCCTCCTTCTTCGCCAGCGCCAGGGCGCGCGACAGGTTCGGCGTTTCGGCGAACCCGTATCGAACGATGACGCTCCAGAACCGCTTGCCGATTTCCTGGACGGTGACGCGATCCGCCGGCGCGACACGCGGCTTGTCGGCGGTTATCACGGTCATGATGACGTTGTGACGATGCAGGACCTTGAAGTGCTTGAGGCTGTGCAGAAGCGCGGTCGGGGTGCTTTCCGGATCGCCGGTCAAGAACACGGCTGTGCCGTCGATGAGCGGCGGCGGATGCTTCTCCAGCGTTTGCACGAACTCCCTGAGGGGGACCTCCGAGCGGCGGGTCTTTTCGAACAGGATCCGCGTTCCCTGTCGCCAGGTCAGGATGAGCACGAGGACACAACCGCCGAGCAACAGCGGGAACCAGCCCCCACTCAGGACCTTGAGCAGATTGGCCGCCAGGAACGTGCTGTCCACAAGGAAAAACGGCACGACGAGGGCGATCGCGGCGAGGATGCTCCAGTTCCACGCCTTCCACACCACCACGAACGCCAGCATTGCCGTTATCACCATGGTGCCGGTGACGGCGATGCCGTAGGCGCTGGCAAGCGCATCGGAGGAACGAAAGAGCCCGACCAGCAACAGAACGCCGATGAGCAGGATCGCATTGATCCGCGGCATGTAAATCTGGCCGACCTGCGCCTCGGAGGTGTGACGAATCTCCTGTCGCGGCAGCAGGCCAAGCTGGATGGCCTGACTGCTGAGCGAATAGGCGCCGGTGATCACCGCCTGGCTGGCAATGATGGTTGCCGCCGTGGCCAGCCCGACCATCGGCAGGCGGGCCCAGGCTGGAAACATCAGGAAAAATGGATTGTCGGCGGTGGCGGGCGCGCCGAGTACCAGCGCGCCCTGGCCGAAATAATTGAGCGTCAGGGCCGGCAGGACAAAGGCCACCCACGCGACCTGGATGGGCTTGCGACCGAAATGGCCAAGATCGGCGTAAAGCGCCTCCGCACCCGTGACCGCGAGAAAGACGGCGCCAAGGACCGTCAGGCTGACAAGACCGTGGGTCCCCAGGAACTCAGCGCCCAGGACCGGATTGACCGCGAGCAGGACGACGGGGTTGCCAAGTATCTGCACGAGTCCGGCGATGGCGATCGCGATGAACCAGATGCTGGTGATGGGTCCGAAGAAGGCGGCGACGCTCGCCGTTCCTCGCCATTGGACCGCAAACAACGCAATGAGGATGACGACGGTCAGTGGCAGAACCACCGTTTCGAGCCCGGGCGTCGCCACCTCCAGACCCTCGACCGCAGAGAGGACGGACAGTGCCGGCGTGATCATGGCATCGCCGTAGAACAGCGACGCCGCAATGGCGCCGAGGACGACCATTGTCGCGCTCGCCTTCGGCCACGCCCGCTGGGCCAGAGCCATCAAAGCCAGCGTGCCCCCTTCGCCGTGGTTGTCGGCGCGTGTCAGGAACAGAACGTACTTCAGGGTGACGATGACGATGAGCGACCAGAGAATGAGCGACAGGATGCCGAGGATTTCGGATTGGGCGAGCCCGCCCCCGGCGGCCGCCGATATGCCCACACGAAACGCATAGAGCGGGCTCGTTCCTATGTCGCCGTAGACAACACCGATCGACCCGACAAGGAGGGCAAGGAAGCCGGCCGGCGGCAGGGGCGACGTGTTCGGATCGTCCGAAGATGATGCCTGGTTTGTCGCCATGATGGCGATGTCCTGATGCGCACCCACTCAGATATCGACGCCCGTGCGCCGGGCAACGGAGCGGCCTCGGTGGCGGGGTGCGCTATTTCTTGTGCCCGGCAGAGCGGAACGACTTGGCGAGCTTCCCCGCCTTCTCGAAGGCGGCGCGCCCATCGCTCCACGGCATCCCGACCGTGGTCTTCATCCGCTCGATCGATCCGCCCGCGGCGGCGGCGATCAGCGCCGGCGTAACGGCACTGATGTCCTCAAACTCCGCGATGACGGCGAAATCGTAGTCCCCGAATGTGAAATATGAGCCGTGGAAGGTGCCGCCGGCCGCCTCCAACAGCTTCCTGGCCTCCTTGGCGCGGTCTTCCGGCCGAGCGACCATTCCGGCCAAGGCATCCCTGGTGTAGCAGCCCTGTATGATGAAAATCATGGCATAGTCCTCCCGCCCTTCGCGCGGGCTGCGCGACGGCCGGAGACTATATCAAACAGCCAACTCGACGGGGATCTTGATGTAGGAGACCCCGTTTGCCTCGGCCGGCGGCAGCTTGCCGGCGCGGATGTTGGTCTGGATCGACGGCAGCAGCAGTTGCGGCGCCTTCAGCCCGGCGTCGCGCCCCTCGCGCCAGACAACGAATTCGTCCTCGCTGACGCCGGCGAGCTGCACGTTCTTTTTCTCGGCGCCGATGGTGGTCTCCCAGGCATAGTCGTCGCGGCCTTCGGGAAGGTAGTCGTGGCACACGTACACCCGCGTCTCGTCCGGCAGAGCCAGGAGCTTCTGGATCGAGCGATACAGCGTGCGCGCGTCGCCGCCGGGAAAATCGGCGCGCGCGGTGCCGTAGTCGGGCATGAACAGCGTGTCGCCGACAAACACCGCGTCGCCGATGACATATGAGACGCAGGCCGGCGTGTGGCCGGGCGTATGGAGAACGTGCGCGTCGATCCCGCCGATGGCGAAGTGCTCGCCGTCGGCGAACAGGTGATCGAACTCACTGCCGTCTCCCGAGACGTCGATGGCGTTGAACACCGGCCGGAAGATCTTCTGGACGTCGCGGATGTGTTCGCCGATGCCGACCCTGGCGCCGGTTTTCAATTTGATGTATGGCGCGCCCGACAGGTGGTCGGCGTGGGCGTGGGTTTCCAGCACCCAGTCGACGGTGAGCCCCGCGGCTTTGGCGGCGACAACGATCGCGTCGGCGGAGTTGGTCGCGGCCTTGCCAGTCGACGGGTCGTAGTCGAGCACCGGGTCGATGACGACGGCACGCTTCGTCGCCGGATCAGACACCAGGTAGCTGACGGTGTTGGTCGGCCTGTCGAAGAAAGCCTGGACGTCGGCGCGCTGCTGGGCGGTCATGGCAAACCTCCGTGGCGAATTGGTTCGCGTATTGACTTATATATTAGCGATAACTAAATTAGTCAACGCTAATGGAATTCGCCATGCCAACGACAGCCACCCTCGACTACGACGACCTTGCCGCCAAGGCGCAAGAAGCCTCGCGCCTGATGAAGCTCCTCGCCAACGAGCGCCGGCTGCTGCTGCTCTGCCGGCTGGCCGGCGCCGGCGAGATGCCGGTCGGCGCGCTCGTCGATGCCGTGGGCCTCAGCCAGTCGGCGCTGTCCCAGCATCTGGCGATGATGCGCGCCGAGGGCCTCCTTGCCTTCCGCCGCGAGGGCCAGACCCTTTACTACCGCATCGCCGATCCGGCGGCCGCGCGTCTCCTGGCGATGCTCAAGGACATCTACTGCGAAAAACCCCATCACCCGCCTGCAAAAAGGAACCGGTCATGAACGAACCCCGCCTTGTCAACGTCTCGGTCGAGGAAGTACCTGCCCTGCTCGCCGACAACGCCGTCATCGTTGACGTGCGCGAGCCCAACGAGCAGGCGCGGGAACGGATCGCCGGCGCGATCGAACTGCCGCTGTCACGGCTCGCGCGGGGCGCCGAGACCAACCTTCCCGCCGACAAGGCGGCGGTGTTCGTCTGCGCCTCGGGCACCCGGACCATGGTCAACTCCGCCGCGCTCGCCAGGATCGCCGGTGGCCGCGGCTACAATATGGTCGGTGGCATCGCGGCCTGGAAGCGCGCAGGCCTGCCCATATCGCGCGGTAGGTGAGGCAGCGCCCGCAAGCGCAAAGGAAACTGCTGAAACTTGATTTGCGTCATGCGGCTCCATCTTACGGCGTATAGGCTCGCACGATCGTAGGATGCCGTCGCCGGGTAAGGAAGCCGTGCCGGCATAGAGGCTTGCCCATGCCGGACGATAGCACCAGTGTGTCTCGTGAATTGGCGGTAGAGGTTTCAGCGCTCACGCGAAAATTCGGCGACCTTACCGCCGTGGATCGGGTGAGCCTGACCGTTTACAAGGGCGAGATATTCGGCTTGATCGGCCCGAATGGCGCCGGCAAGAGCACGTTGATCCGAATGCTGACGACCTTGCTCCCGCCCACTTCGGGATCGGCCGTTGTCGCCGGCTACGATATCGAGCGCCAGCCCGCCGACGTTCGCCGCCACATCGGATATATCCCCCAGCTCCTTTCGGCCGACGGCTCGCTCACCGGCTATGAGAACCTGTTGCTGTCCGCCCGCCTCTACGGCGTCCCCCGACGGGAGCGGGCGGAACGGATCGCAGGCGCCCTCGCGCGCATGGGCCTCGCCGAGGCGGCCGATCATCTTGTCGGACATTATTCCGGCGGTATGATCCGGCGCCTGGAAATCGCCCAGAGCCTCCTGCACCGGCCGATGGTGCTGTTCCTCGATGAGCCCACCATCGGGCTCGACCCGAGCGCGCGCGAGACGGTGTGGGAACGTGTGCTGGAACTCAAGGACAAGTTCCACCGCACAATGATCATAACATCGCATCAGATGGAGGAAATGGACGCCTCCTGCGACCGCATTGCGTTCATCGACCACGGCCGGATCGTGGCTATCGGCACTCCGGCCGAGTTAAAGGCACGCGTCGGACCGGGAGCCACGCTCGACAGCGTCTTCCTCCAATTTGTTGCCGCAACCGGAGAAACCGAAACCGAGGAGAGCTATGGCGAGGTCAGGCGAGCACGCCGCGCAGCCCGCGACCATGGTTGAGCGATCGCTCGGCGATCTCCTCAGCAGCTACGCGACCCAAACCATTGCGGTCGCGGCCGCCGAGGTACAGAAGCTCTATCACGATCCCCTGGAGCTCCTCACCCGCGCGGTCCAACCGGTATTGTGGTTGATGCTGTTCGGCGAAGTCATGGCGCGCGTGCGCGGCGTCGCGCCGGGGAACATGCCTTACATTGACTTTCTGGCCGCCGGCATTCTGGCGCAAAGCACCTTGTTCGTGGCGATCTTCTACGGCATCGCCGCGATCTGGGAGCGCGATCTCGGCGTCTTGCAGCGCTACCTGGTCAGCCCGGCGCCGCGCTCGGCACTGGTTCTCGGCAAGGCCCTTTCGGCTGGCGTGCGGGCGCTGTCGCAAGCGTTGATCGTCTATTTGCTTGCCCTGCTTGTCGGCGTCGGGATCAATCTCGATCCGTTGGCCATTCTCGGCGTCGCTGTCGCCGTCGTGCTCGGATCGGCGCTGTTCTCGACGCTCTCGCTGATCATTGCCTGCATCGTGAAGACGCGAGAACGGTTCATGGGGATCGGTCAGCTTATAACGATGCCCATCTTCTTCGCCAGCAACGCCATCTACCCGCTGTCCCTGATGCCCCCCTGGTTGCATGTCGTCTCCCGCGCCAATCCGCTGACCTACGAAGTCGATGCGCTGCGGGCGTTGATGCTGACTCGGGGCACCTCGGACTACGGCCTGCTGACCGATTTCGGCATTCTGGCGGTAGCGACCGGCGTGCTCGTGCTGATCGGCGCGCGGATGTACGCGCGCATGGGGTATTGATCGGCACGATCCCGATCGAGGCCGACCACGATGCGGTAGTCAGGGTGGCCCCCCGCCTTCCCGCAATCGCGGTTCTGCCGTATGTCCTTGCGAACCGCCAGTGCGGCGTCGGCAGGAGGAACGGCCATGCGGGTGATCCTGGGCATTATCATCGGTATCGCGCTGACGCTCGGCGCCGCCTACTACCATGACAACAACCTGCCGCCGCAGACCGCCACGACCCAACTCGCCGACCGGCCGATCGTCCAATGGGGCGTTCTGGGTGCCGTCGCCCGGCGCGCACGCGATTCCGTGACGGGCCTTATCGGCGGCAACAAACGACAGGGCTAGGCGTCTTTCGGCCTGGAGTGCCGCCGGCATCGTCTTTACCGCACTGCAATACGTATGGCGAAATTATGGTGCAATGCACCAAGTGCACGGCGGCTATGCGTAATTTCCTCTGCACAGGCGTCCCGACGATCCATAGATTCGCGCCTGGACGAATGGACTCACCGTCGTCCTCGAATTGCAGAAGGCCCCTACCATGGCGAACAGACTTATCACCAGCTACCGCAATTGGCGGCGGTACCGGGAGACGTACAACGAGCTTATTCGGCTCTCAGACCGCGAGCTCACCGACCTCGGGATCAGCCGGTACGATATCCCGACAATTTCCCGCCAATCATAAGGTTTCGCGCGGGGATCTTCCTCCCTCCCCGAGCGAAGTCGGAGGCCGGCGACATCCTCCCGTCGTAGGCTCCGCAAAGAGAAACGCCCGCCACCTCCTCCCTGGCGGGCGTTTTTCGTTTCCGCCGCCGCGTTGAATGCGGCCCGCGCGGCGGCTAGCTTCCGCCCTCATGGTCAATCCGATCCACATCATCGGCGGCGGGCTCGCCGGATGCGAGGCCGCCTGGCAGATCGCCGGAAACGGCCTGCCCGTCGTCCTCCACGAGATGCGCCCGCACAGGCGCACCGAGGCGCACGTTACCGACAGCCTCGCCGAGCTGGTCTGCTCCAACTCGTTCCGTTCGGATGACCGCGAGACCAATGCCGTCGGCCTGCTCCACGAGGAGCTTCGCCGCGCCGGCTCGCTGATCATGCAGGCGGCCGACGCCAATCAGGTCCCGGCCGGCGGTGCGCTCGCCGTCGACCGCGAGGGGTTTGCGGCTGCCGTGGGCGAGGCGATCGCCGCTCACCCGGCCATCACCATCGAACGCGGCGAGGTCGCCGGACTGCCGCCAGTTGACTGGGACAGCGTCATCATCGCCACCGGACCGCTCACCTCGCCGGCCCTCGCCGACGCCATCGTCGCGCTTACCGGCGCGGGTGCGCTGGCGTTCTTCGATGCCATCGCCCCGATCGTTCATTTCGATTCGATCGACATGGACGTCGCCTGGTTCCAGTCGCGCTACGACAAGCCCGGTCCGGGCGGAACCGGCGCCGACTACATCAACTGTCCGCTCGACAAGGCGCAGTACAATGCCTTCGTCGACGCGCTCCTTACCGGCGAGCCGCACAAGCATCACGACTGGGAGAAGATTCCTTATTTCGACGGCTGCCTGCCGATCGAGGTGATGGCGGAGCGCGGGCGCGAGACGCTGCGCCACGGGCCGATGAAACCGGTCGGCCTTACCAACCGCCACAAGCCGCACGAGAAGGCGTATGCGGTGGTCCAGTTGCGCCAGGACAACGCACTGGGCACGCTCTACAACATGGTCGGGTTCCAGACGCGGTTGCGCTACGCCATCCAGGCCGACATCTTCCGCATGATCCCCGGCCTTGAGAATGCGCAGTTCGCCCGCCTCGGCGGTCTCCACCGCAACACCTTCCTCGATTCGCCCAAACTGCTCGACGGCGCGCTCCGACTCAAGGCGATGCCACGCCTGCGCTTCGCCGGTCAGATCACCGGCTGCGAGGGTTACGTGGAATCGACGGCGATGGGATTGCTGGCCGGCCGCTTCGCCGCCGCCGAACGGCTGGGCGAGGTGCCCCTGCCGCCGCCCGCGACCACGGCGTTCGGCGCGATCCTGCGCCACATCACCGGCGGGCACCTCTCGGCGGAGGACGCCGGCAGGCGCTCGTTCCAGCCGATGAACGTCAATTTCGGTTTGTTTCCGCCACTCGCGCCGAGCGCCCCGGCACCGCGCCGGCCTCACGCCGACCGAGGCCTGGCGAAGAGGCGGGCGATCACGGCGCGGGCGCTTGCCGACCTTGACGCGTGGCTCGCCGGGGCGGTTGTCGAGGCGGCGGAATAGGCGCTGGCTGCTGCACGCGCTGTGACGTCGCCCCGTCAGCCGACCTTTGGCTGGGCCTCGGCGATCGCCTTGAGCTTGGCCAATCCGCGTTCGAGATCGGGGGCGGAGCGGCGGCCGGCCCACAGGCCGCGATAGCGGGCGAGCGGCGCGTCGCCGAGGTCGGTGCTCACGCTCCAACGGAGGGTGACGAGGGTGCTTCCAGGCTGGAGGCTGAAGCGCGTCGTCAGCGGTGCCTGGTTGGCGACCACCACCGTCATTTCGACGGCGCTGTTGGGCTCCAATCGGGTGATCGTCTCGTGACCGGAAACGACGTCCGGGCGCGGGCTCGTCCATTCCATCGTCTGGCCGACGCCATCCAGCGGCCCGGTAAAGGTGACGGCCACCGCCGGATCCTGTGCCAGCCACGGCGACCAGTCGCTGGCCTGCCTGAGATCGCCAACCAGCGCGAAGACCGTCGACACGGGCGCGTCGATATCCACCGCCCGCGTGACGGTCACCTCGCGCGGCAGCACATAGGCGCCGGCGACAATCACGACGATCAATGCTGCAAGGGCCACCGCCGCACGGCCGACCCAGACCGACATGGCAATCCCTCCCGGTCTGCCAGGATCAATCCATCCCTATAGCCGGCCCCAATCGGCCAAGAAAGGCTCTTGCCCCTTCACCGCAGCGCGGATTTGTGGCCACAATCGCCACCCGACCCGCGGAGACCGGTTTGACCGAGGCCGCCAATCATCACGAGGGCCTGCGCTTTCGCGTCGTGCTGACGCCCGGCTTCGCGCTCGGCCCCGGTAAGGCCGACCTGTTGCAGGCAATCGACGAGACGGCCTCTCTCCGCGCCGCCGCGGCGCGCTTCGACATGAGCTACAAGCGCGGCTGGACCCTGGTCCAGGAGATGAACGCCGCCTTCGCCGAGCCGCTCGTCGCGACCGAAAAGGGCGGCCCCGGCGGTGGCGGCGGCGCCCACCTGACGACGCTCGGCCGCTACGTGCTCGACCGCTATCGCCGTATGGAGGCGGACGCCGACGCGGCGGTTGCCGCCGGCATCGCCGACCTCCGCCGGCACCTCAAGCCGGCCCAAACGGGCAAGGCGAAACGTGCGGGGAGCGATTGATTCAGCGTCCGGTTCGTGGTGTCATGCCCTCGATATTTCCGATCGAACATATCGAGGTTACCATGATCTCCCGCCGCGTCCTTATCCTCGCCTTAGCCGTCTTCGCCGGCTTGGCGCCTGCAGCCGCCCGCGCCGACGACGTCATCGTTTTCGCCGCCGCCAGTCTCAAGAACGCGCTTGACGACGTGACCACGCGGTACCTGAACCAGACCGGCAAGACGGTGACGGTGAGCTACGCCGCCACCTCCGCCCTCGCCCACCAGATCGAGCAGGGCGCGCCGGCCGACATCTTCTTCTCCGCCGACGAGGACTGGATGGACTACGTCGCCAAGCGCAACCTGATCCAGCCCGATACCCGGCGCACGCTCCTCGGCAACGAGATCGTCCTGGTGGTGCCCAAGAGCTCGCCCGCGACCATCGCGATCGGACCCGGCATGAACCTCGCCGGCCTACTCGGCCCCGACGGCCACCTCGCCATGGCGAACACCGACGCCGTGCCGGCCGGCAAATACGGCAAGGCGGCGCTGCAGTCGCTTGGCGTTTGGGACTCGCTCGCGCCCAGCGTCGTCCAGTCCGACAACGTGCGCGCCGCCCTCGCCTTCGTCGCACGCGGCGAAGCAGCCGCCGGCATCGTCTATGCCACAGATGCCATCGCCGAGCCGGGCGTTCGGGTGGTCGGCGCCTTCCCCGACGACTCGCACCCGCAGATTCTCTACCCGCTGGCGCTGACAGCCACCTCGACCAATCCGGACGCCCGCGCCTTCCTCGACTTCATGCAGTCGGCGGCGGCACGGCCGGCGTACGAGAAGCAGGGCTTCACGGTGCTGACGCCGGCGATGTGAGCCATCTGTTCGCCCCGCTGACGCCTGCCGAGTGGATCGCGATCGGGCTGAGCCTCAGGGTCAGCTCGGTCGCCGCCCTGACGAGCCTGCCGTTCGGCGTCGCGGTCGCCTACCTGCTGGCGCGCGGACGCTTTCCCGGCCGGGCGTTGCTTGATGCGATCGTCTACCTGCCGCTGGTCATGCCACCGGTCGTCACCGGCTATCTGCTGCTGCTTGCCTTCGGGCGACGGGGGCCCATCGGCGTGTTCCTCGAACATGCCTTCGGCATCGTCTTCGCGTTCCGCTGGACCGGCGCCGCACTCGCCGCCGCCGTCATGGGCTTCCCGCTGATGGTGCGCGCGATCCGCCTGTCGATCGAAGCGGTCGACGCCCGCCTGGAAGCTGCGGCTTCGACCCTCGGCGCCAACGCCATGCTGGTCTTCGGCACCGTCACGCTGCCGCTCGCGCTGCCCGGCATCCTCGCCGGCACCGTGCTGTCGCTCGCCCGTGCGCTCGGCGAGTTCGGCGCCACCATCACCTTCGTCGGCAACATTCCCGGCGTTACCGAGACCATTCCCACCGCGATCTACACGGCGATCCAGACACCCGGCGCGGAGCTGCAGGCGCTGCGCCTGACGCTGATCGCCATCGCCGTCGCGTTCATCGCCCTGATCGTGTCGGAGGCGCTCGCCCGCCGCGCCACCCGCAGGGTGCTCGGCCCATGACCCTCACCGTCGACGTCACCAAGGCCATGGACCGCTTCACGCTCAGCGCCAGCTTCGCCGGCGCCGGCGGCGTCACCGCCCTCTTCGGCCGCTCCGGTGCCGGCAAGACGACGCTGGTCAACCTGGTCGCCGGGCTTGCCCGTCCGGACCGCGGCACCATCACGCTCGACGACACCGTGCTCGTCGATACCGATCGGCGGATCGATGTCCCCACCCACCGCCGTCGCGTCGGGTACGTCTTTCAGGAGGGGCGGCTGTTCCCGCACCTGTCGGTCCGCGGCAACCTCACGTATGGCCAGCGCCGCGCCAGACGCGACGCGCGGTGGGGGTCGTTCGACCACGTGGTCGACCTCCTCGGCATAGCGTCGCTGCTCGACCGCCAGCCGGCGGCGCTCTCGGGCGGCGAGAAGCAGCGCGTCGCCATTGGCCGCGCGTTGCTCGCGAGCCCGCGGATCCTGCTGATGGACGAGCCGCTGGCCTCCCTCGACGCCGCGCGCAAGGCGGAAATCCTGCCCTACATCGAGCGGCTGCGCGACGACATGAAGCTGCCGATCGTCTACGTCAGCCACGCTGTCGAGGAAGTGTCACGCCTCGCCGACACACTGGTGCTCCTGGCCGACGGAAAGGTGGTCGCGTCGGGCAGCGTCAACGACGTGTTCTCCCGCCTCGACCTGCGCCCGCTTACCGGGCAGTTCGAGGCAAGCGTCGTCCTCGTCGCGCGCATTGCCGCGAGCGACCCCGCAACGGGTACCACCATCCTCGATCATCCCGCCGGACGGCTGTCGGTCGGACTTCTACCGCAACCGGTTGGTGCCATCGCGCGGCTGCGCGTGCGCGCCCGAGACGTGGCGCTGGCGGTCGGCGAGGTCGGCAAGCTGTCGATCCGCAACCGGCTCACCGGCACCGTCGCCGAGATCGCCGAAGGCGCCGGACAGGTCGTCGAGGTGCGCCTCGACGTCGCCGGCGCTCCGCTGATCGCGCGCATCACCCGGGGTGCGGCGCGCGACCTCGACCTCGCCGTCGGCCGGCCGGTGGTCGCTTTGATCAAGTCGACCGCATTCGACCGGCTTGACGACTTCGCCTAGCAACCGCAGGAAAAGTGGATTCCACTTTTCCGTCCGGAATTGCGCAAGAAGGTGGAGCGGGCCATCGTTTCCGTGAAACCATGACCCGCGCCATGGATCAGGTGCAGCCCTTCAGATGCGGAGCCCCTTCAAGCACCGTCAGTTTAACGTTCGCCGTGCCGGTGTGGATCATGTCCAGCCGCTCGGCTGCCGCCCTGGTGACGTCGATGACCCGCCCGCGCACGAACGGCCCGCGGTCGTTGATGCGCACCACGACCGAGCGGCCGTTGGCGAGGTTGTCCACCCGGACTTTGGCTCCGAAGGGAAGGCTTCGATGGGCGGCTGCTAGGACGTTGGCGTTCATCGCCTCGCCACTCGCCGTCTTCGTGCCCATCTTGTACCAGGAGGCCATGCCGCACTGGCTGGCCGCTGCTTCATTCGAATGAAGGCTTGCTACCGCGCTGACCGCAACGAAAGCAAACCCGAACGCTAGAACGCGACATTTCGATATTCCCACTCACTGTTCCCGCTTTTTCAGCCTGACCGCATCGTTCTGGTTCCTCCCCATCCCCATTGAGCGACGAAAGGCATTTGCGCCCGCCGTCAGGAGCGATGTGTACGACCGAATGCGGCATGAATGGGGCCCGGGCAATCCCTTTGCTCGCTCGTGGTAAACCACGGGCAAGCAGTGCCGGGCGATTTCAGAGCCGTTCGATGAGGGCGGTAGCAGCAGCCGGGGCTCGGACCTTGTCGCCGGCGATCATGAAGACGAACACGTCGCGCTTTTTCCTGGGCGCTGCTTTGGTACCGAACCGCGGCAGGTCGTCCGGCTCGCCTCCCGCTGCCCACATCTTCGCCCGCTCCGCCCAGCGGTCGAGGTCCGCGGCGGAATAGCCGGTGGCGATGTCCTCCGCCGAGCGCTGCAGCCGCGCATAGACGAAGTCGGCGGTGACGTCGGCGATCGCCGGGTAGTCGTCGGAGTCGGCATAGACCACCGCGACCCCGTGCTTGCGGATGAGGTCGACGAACTCGGCGTTGAGGTAGCTCTTCGAGCGCACCTCCAGCACATGGCGCAGCGTCAGCCCGCCCGCCTCCTTCGGCAACAGCGCCAGGAACGCGGCAAGGTCGTCGGCGTCGAACTTCTTGAACGGCGCCAGTTGCCAAAGCACCGGCCCGAGCTTGTCGCCGAGTTCCGTCACGCCCGACTTGAAGAACCACTCGAGCGCCTCGCCCGCCTCGGCGAGCTTCTTCTTGTTGACGATGGCGCGATGCCCTTTGACCGAAAAGACGAAACCCTCCGGCGTCTCGTCGCGCCACTTGGCGAAGCTCGCCGGCGACTGTGTGCGGTAGAAGGTGCCGTTGATCTCGATCGCGGTGAGCTTGCTCGCCGCGTAGGCGAGCTCGTCCGCCTGCTTCAGCCCTTCCGGATAGAAGGTGCCGCGCCAGGGCGCATAGGTCCACCCACCGACGCCCACGCGAATCATGATCGGGCGCTAGCCCTTTTTGGCGGGCGGCTGGTTCTGGCCGACGTGGACCTGGTTCTGCCCGGCGGCCATGGCCGGCCCGCCCTTCTGCTTCTTGTTCTTGTCGGCCTTGGGCTTGCGCTTTTCCTTGGCCGGCCGGTCGCGTCCCTTTGACATAACGTCCTCCATGAGCGGCGGCTTGCCGCAGGCGCCGATCCTAACGCCACCGATCGCGCCTGTGAATGACCGGTTCACACCTTCGCCATCTCGGCCAGCGCGTTGACCACATTCCAGTTCCGCCCGGTGCCGGGCGCCTTCAGCTTCAGCTTGAGCCTGGATTTGCCGATGCCGGCAGGGTAGCAGATGAACAGGTCGTGGCCGACGAGTTGCCACGTCTCCGGGCCGCCCCATTCCATCGCCAGCGCCGTCTTGTCCTCGCGTGTCGGTGCGTAGGCAAGGAACATGACGAGAAGATGCGCCGGGTCATCCTGTGCCATCTCGGGAAACGGGTTCCCGGCGATCAGCCGGGCGAGCTCGGCGCCTGTCCTCAGGATCGCTTCGGAGCGAAAACCGAAACGTTCCGCGATCCCAGCCTCGATGGTCGCTGACACCTTGCCGCGATCCGCCTTGCCGCTGTCGAAGATGACGTTGCCGCTCTGCAGGTGGGTGCGCGCGCCGGGGAAGCCGAGATCGGCGAACAGCGCGACAAGATCGGCCATCCTGATGGAGCGGCCCCCGACGTTGACGGCGCGAAGCAAGGCGACGGTCGCTGTCATTGTTGCCGGCGCCGTCAGCCCGCGGGCCGCACGCCGCCCGTGTCGGCATAACCGCTGCGCACCACGCCGATGCTCATGAGCCAGCGGGCCCAGTCATCCGCCGATCCGTTGAAGACGTTGCGGTCGACGTCGCCGCTGATGCCGGGAACGCGGCCGGTGCTGGTGAACTGCCACAAGACGTACGGCTGGCCGGGGTACGAATCCTTCGGATGCGCCGCGGTGCTGCGCAGCCACAAGGGATAATTCGCGAACGCGCTCCCCCGCAGGACGTCGCGATAAAAGCTGACGTCGGTGTAGATGATCGGCCGCTTGCCGGTGCGCGCTTCCATCGCATCGAGCAGCGTCCCGATCATCGGCAGCACCTTGGCATCCGAATGCTCGCCGGGACACGTCTTGGACGCCTGGTTCCACTCGAGATCGAGCACCGGCGGCAACTGGCCGGGATCGTTCGGCACGTTGACCATGAAGAACAGCGCCTGCTCGTCGGCCGGCCGGCACCAGTACATGAAATGATAGGCACCGCGGTAAAGGCCCGCCGCGGCCGCCTGCTGCCAATACTGGGCGAACATCGGATCGGTGTGATCGCCGCCCTCCGTGGTCTTGAGGTAGGCGAAGCTCACGCCCGCCGCCTTGACCGCCGGCCAGTCGACGTCGCCGGCGTACCGCGACACGTCGATGCCCTGTACCGGCATGCGCATGGCCACATCGACGGCGGCTACGGGCTCGGCATCCCCCAGCCCGGTCGTAAACCCGCCACGCGGAAAATCACTGGTGCAGGCAGCGAACCCGCAGAGCAGCGTCACCATACCCAACAGGGCCAACCGCGGGCGAAGGCGCAGGCAACTCGGAACAGAGGGGCGCATGCCCCTCCACTAAACCGGGTTCGGTTAATGCCAACAAAACGCGCGTCGGCATACTCGCGCCGGACGCTGCCCTACTCCGCCGCCTCGCTGACGATCTCCCCTTCCGGCTGGCCGGGTTCGGGCACGATGCCGGCGACCTTGCCGATCCAGTCGGCGAAGGCGGCAAGCCACTTCTCGAGGAAGCCGCGGATCGCCTCGTCCGTCACGTTGTGGTCGGCGTCGATGCTGTCGGCGGGGAGCTGGATATAGGCCTCCGGCTGGCCCATCACCGCGAGGTCGAGCACCAGCAGCGTCGAGCGCAGGTGCGACTGGGCGACGGCGGTGCCGATCTTGCCCGTGGTCGCGCCGATGACCGCCGCCGGCTTGCCGGACCACGAATTCTTGCCGTACGGGCGGCTCCCCCAGTCGATGACGTCCTTCACCACACCGGGCGGCGCGCGATTGTATTCGGGCGACACGAAAATGACCGCGTCGGCGGCCTCGATGTCGCGCTTCAGCCGCGTGACGGCGGCGGGCGGGTCGTCCCAGAGGTCCTGGTTGTAGTGCGGCAAGTCGGCGACATCGACCAGATCGAGATCGAGCTGCTTCCGCCGGCCGAGCTTCTTCAGCGCCAGCGCCAGTTTACGGTTGATCGACTCGCGCCGCAGGCTGCCGACAATGACAGCGACTTTGACCATCTCCGTATCTCCCCGTGGTTACCTTTGGATACCACAGAAATAGCCCGATTGCGCAACGCGGCAAGAAGGCACGTCGAGGTAACCGGGTTACTCTCGCACCGGCCACCTGGCGCGACGGCGGTCGTCGCAATTCCGGCCCTATGAATCGATCGTCAACGAGCCCCGCGCGGTAATGAACGTAGCGATGATCCGCACGGCAGGTTCGGCGACCGGCTGATGGCAGACGCCACTTGGTCCCTCACGCTGCTCGCAACACGGCACGAGTGGCTTGCCTCTTCAGTGCCTGGCGCAAGCATCGACATGCTAACCACGCTGCTCATTGCCTTCGCTTCCGTCGCAACCACCCGTCATGCTTGCAATGGCGCCCCCCTCTCGTCTACATGCTCTAGTCCGCTACCTGCGGAGTTCACCATGCCTGCCATCGCCATACGTACCGGCACGAGGATCGGCGAACCAGACGCCGATGAGGATGACCAATATTTGTTCGATGCGTTTGTTGAACTTCCGCATTTCTCAGACATATACGATATTTCGTCCCCGCGATCAGTCATCTACGGGCGTACCGGAACGGGCAAGACCGCAATAATTCGCCGGATCGAGAAGCGTTTCGACAACGTTATTAGGATCGACCCAAAAACAATTGCGCTAGATCACATTGCCAACTCAGATATAATATCTTTCCTAGAAACGTTAGAAGTTGATCTTCATATTTTCTACGAGCTTTTGTGGAAGCACGTTATCTGCGTAACACTCATTCGAGACATCTTTGGCGTAACAAGCGCCCAGACAGAAGCTTCTCTCGTTACTAAGTTACTGGCTCAGCTTAGTCTGGATAAAGGAAAATTAGAATGCTTAGACTATCTTAAGAGCTGGGGGAAAAATTTCTGGATCGACAGCGACGCCCAAGTCCGCGAGATCGCCACCCATTTTGAGGAGCAAATAAAAGGCGGATTATCAACGGCAATCGGTCCTCTCAAAGGCGACCTAAACGCCCTCGCGCTTCGAGAAAAGTCCGAACGGTACGAGTTGCGCCAGAGAGCGCGCAAGATTGTAAACGAGATACAGATTGGCAAACTAAACACAGTATTGGAAATACTAAATGGAGTTCTGTCGAAGAACCGACACAGAATGTATTATGTGTGTATAGATAATCTAGACGATAGATGGGTTGATCGACGCATTCAATTTAAACTAATCCGCGCATTAATCGAGTCAATCTTTTCGAAGAGTAGATCAATTAAAAATCGTAGTGGCAATCCGCGCAGACTTCTTCGAAAGGGCTCTGGAAGAAACAAAAGATATAGGATTTCAAAGAGAAAAGTACGAAACTTACATAATAAACTTGAAATGGACTCAAACTGAACTCAGAGACCTGGTGAATCGACGACTGAATGCGGTGTACAAGAATCAATACACAAAGCAGAACGTTCGATTTAATGATGTGTTTGCGCGGAAGGTTCGAACCACAGACACTTTTTTCTTATCTCGTCGAGCGCACTTTGTTGCGACCACGGGATATCATAGCTTTCATCAATTCTTGCTTTGGAGCAGCAGTCGGACAGACCGAAATAACCCAACGGACTATTCAGAGCGCTGAACAGAACTATAGCCGATTGCGCTTGGAGGCGCTGAAAGAGGAGTGACAGTCAGTCCATCCCGAGATCACTTTCATAGCAGATTACCTTCCAAAGCTTGGCCACAGAATTACTTTGGAGGAGTTATCGGCGAGGGAACTAGTGGATGGAATCTAACACTTGGTGCCCTCGTCTGACGGCGGCGATGATGCGGTCGGGGTCTGCGGTCCAAGTGAACGGCTTGGGGTCATTGTTGGTTTCTTCGACGAAGCAGTTGATGGCGGCCTGGAGATCGACGACCGATCGGAAGACGCCGCGCTTCAGTCGGCGCCGGGAGAGCTTGGCGAAGAAGCCCTCGACGGCGTTGAGCCAGGAGCACGAGGTTGGCGTGAAGTGGAAAACGAAGCGCTCGTGCCGGGCAAGCCAGGCGCGAACCTTTGGATGCTTGTGGACGGCATAATTGTCGAGGATGACGTGGACGACCTTGCCGACCGGTACCTCAGCCTCGACCGCGTTCAGAAAGCGGATGAACTCCTGATGGCGATGGCGCTGCATGTTGCGGCCGATCACGGTGCCGTCGAGGACGTTCAGGGCAGCGAACAAGGTCGTGGTGCCATGACGTTTGTAGTCATGCGTCATGGTGCCGAGGCGCCCCTTCTTCAGCGGCAGCCCCGGCTGAGTGCGGTCGAGAGCCTGGATTTGGCTTTTTTCGTCGACGGACAGCACGATGGCATGCGCCGGCGGGTCGACATAGAGCCCGACCACGTCGCGCAATTTGGTGACGAACTTGGGGTCGGTAGAGAGTTTGAACTGACGGTAGCGGTGCGGTTGCAGCCCGTGCTCCTTCCAGATGCGCCGCACGGCACTGGCGCTGATGCCACTCGCTCGCGCCATCATGTCGGCGGTCCAGTGGGTGGCCTCGGCCGGCGGCTCGGTCTGCGTCAGCGCGACCACGCGTTCGATCACCTCCTGGCTCAGCGGCGGAATGCGCGAGGGGCGCGTCTTGTCGCGCAGAAGGCCGTCGACGCCCTCCCGCATAAAGCGCTCCTGCCAGCGCCAGACACAGGTCTTGGATGTTCCGGTCTGCCGCATGATCGTGGTGGTGCCGACGCCATCGGCGCTCAGCAGGACGATCGCCGCGCGCCAGACATGCTTTTGCGGCGCATTGCGATCCCTGGTGATGGCCTCAAGTCGACTGCGGTTGGAGCGGCTCAGCAAAATGAAAATTCCGGTGCGCATGCACCAGATTCTGCATGCCAGCCCGCCCAACGGAATCCCAACGGGGATTCTTTTGTCAGGCGGAAACCACTAGTTGACGAACTTGCGACGAAAATTTCGTCCGCGGCATTTGAATACAAGAGTTAGCTAACAAAGCTGTGCGAGAATTATTTTCAGGACCAAAGGACGGCAGCGATTATCGAAATTGGTAAAGAGCTTTTTTCAGTCTTGTACAAATGCGGATTTATAAGCCTCAAGACAGCTAAGGGTGCAAAATTCAATCAAGCGTACGTCGATGAACCGACGATTCCACGCGCTCAGATTACGATGGATGCGGAGGGCCGCATCGTACCAATGCTTTGGCGAGCTTTTGGGCTCACGCCAAACCAGTAGGGTTCGGCACCGCTTCTGTCCGTTTTCCAGCGTCTCCGCCGGTGTGTTGACCAACTTGTGGAGGTGAGAGACCGTCCGCACGACACGTGAATACACTCCCAGGAC
>CAVZHY010000005.1:0-635133 GCA_963775235.1 uncultured Alphaproteobacteria bacterium | reverse complement strand
GGTGCGGAGGCGGCGGAATAAGGCCCATCGACATGATGAATTTATTTGTTCATGTTTTGTTCCCATGATAGGAGCTAGGAAGCCAAAGACACAGCGGATTCGCGACGCGATACACGAGATGATCGTCTTCAAGGAAGAGGATCCTATAGACATGGCTGCTTGGGAACTCGTCAAGACGCCGGACTTCCAGCGCCTGAGGCGCATCAAGCAGCTAGGCGTTTCCGAGTTCGTCTACCCATCGGCCACCCATTCACGTTTCGCCCATTCAATTGGCGTCTTTCAAAACGCGCGTCGTCTTGTCGATCTGATACATCGCGAAATCGATCTTAAGCGAGTTGAGGGCAAGTTCGAAGCCGACCGGGCGAAGACCGCGGTCCTTGCTGCAATTCTGCACGATATTGGCCATGGGCCATTCAGTCATGCCTTCGAGGAAGCACGCAAGACTATTGCTGAGTCCAAGGGAGATGGATCAGCCGAGGCAAAGCTGCGCAAACACGAAGACTTCACGGCGGACATGATCGAGGACCCCGGGGGCGCGATAGGGCCCGTACTTCACGACGTTGGAGTGGCTCCGCGCGATGTGGCGGAACTGATCCGGGCGGAGATGGCTGATCAGATCAGCAGTGCGTTGCACGAAATGCAGCAGCAATCCGCGACTGTCCTGGAACTTGCTGCGACGATTTATTGGCTTGCTGAAGTTGAAGGACATGCAGATTGGAGGGAGGAACTGCGGCGGCGTAAGGGAGCCAAGACCGAAGCCGGCCGCACGGATAAGGCGTTGGACTTGCTTCGACGTTTGAATCTTCCTCCAGTCGTTCAAGGTGCCGGCAATCCGCAAGCGGTGTAAAGCAGGCGGCGTGTTTGTCGGCAAAGGGCGTGCGCCGGGGCCCGCCAAGCCCGACCCGCGGCAGTGACGCGTCACGCATGCGGTAAGGTCCACCTCTCCCATAGGGAGAGGTCGGACAAGAGCCGCGATATAGCGGGTCTTGTCCGGGTGAGGGGTTAGAGCGTCGGGCGTTGTTCGCATCGCCGGCCCCGATCGAGTCGGGGTGTTGGCCGCGTCCCCCACCCGTCCGCTCGCTGCGCTCGCGTCCACCCTCCCCGCTTCGGGGGAGGGAGGGTTCCCTGCATCCGCCTCCCATGTCCTGCATCGCGATCGGTGCTTTGCGCCGCCGGGAGAGCCGCCGGAACAAACGGCCTTCGCGTTCGGTGCGTCCGGGCGGGATTCGATGCGAGAATCGAGGACTCCCTCCCTCCCTACCGAAGTCGGATATTTCCGACTTCGGCATTTTTCTGCCAAACACGGGCAAGCCCGTGTTTGGTGCGGGGAGGGTGGCTCCGACCCCCGACTTGATCGGGGGGAGGAGACGGGCGGGGGCGCGGGCATAACTCCCCCGATTCCACCCCCGCCAAAACACCCCCAAAAAAACTTATCCCCGCTCCCTGACCCTCGCCATGGGGGAGGTGATCAGGGCCGCACTGGCCGAGGCAGAGGCAGGCCCCGGACGAAGGCAAAAAAGCCCGGATGAAGCCGGCGAAACGTGAGCCGTCCTACGGGATTCCGGCAGGGACGCCGATGGGCCCGCCCAGAAATCCCTTCAGCAGCAGCGCGGGGGTTTGCAAGCGCCCCTCCCCTGCCTTATGTGTGGTCCTTCGAGTTTCGCTGTCTTGCTGGCTACCCCCTACCCGGGGCAACTCCGAGAGCACCGCTGAATTCGAACCCGTGTCAGGCGATGGTCGCCCACGCGCATCAACGCGAATTCCGCGTTTCAAAGGAGCCAATCATGCCCACAGGTACCGTCAAGTTCTTCAATACCTCCAAGGGTTTCGGTTTCATTACGCCGAACGATGGCGGCAACGACGTCTTCGTCCACGTCACCGCCCTGGAGCGTGCTGGCATTCACAGCCTCAACGAGGGTGACAAGGTCAGCTACGAGGTCGTCAGCGAGCGCGGCAAGCTCGCCGCCTCGAATTTGCAGAAGATGTAGACGCCTTCATCCGACTGCGGGCCCGGCGCCAAAACGCCGGGCTTTTTTGCCGGCCCGCGCCCAAGAGGTGAGCAACATGGCCCCCAGGACGCCCAACTACCGGTACGAGCGCGACGAGCGCACCCGCGCCAAGGAGCGCAAGCGCGCCGAGCGGCTCCAGCGCCGCCAGGCGGACGCGGAAAAACGCAAGGCCGAACGGGGCGACCAGCCTGATTCGGACACCGGCCCCGCCGGCGAACCCCCCTCCGACGACTGACCGCCCTTCCCCCGCGCGGGCGGCATGAAACGCGCTCATGCCCGAACACAGCGCCGGCATTGTTCTCTACCGCCACACCGGCACCGGTCCCGAGGTGCTGCTTGTCCATCCCGGCGGCCCCTATTGGGCGCGCAAGGACATGCGTGCCTGGTCCATCCCCAAGGGCCTGATCGACCCGCTCGAGGATCTGCTCGCCGCCGCGCGGCGCGAATTCGCCGAGGAGACCGGCGGCGCGGCCGTCGGCCAGGCGTTGCCCCTCGGCGACTTCCGCCAGCGGAGCGGCAAGATCGTCACCGCCTTCGCGGTCGAAGGCCACTTCGACCTCGCCGCCTTCCGTTCCAATGTCTTCAGCATGGAGTGGCCGCCGAAGTCCGGCAGGACCGCAGAGTTCCCGGAGGCCGACCGGGCAGAGTGGTTCCCGCTGGCCGAGGCGGAAGCGAAGATCGTCTCCGGCCAACGGCCGATCCTCGCTGCCCTCGCCGAACGCCTCCGATCCGGATAACGTAAGCGTCCATGACCCGCGCCCAGATGATCGCGCACCTGCGCACCGCCCACGACGTCGCCCATCACGCCGCCGACCATGGCCATCAGCCGTTCGGCGCCGTTCTGGTTTCGCCCGACGACCGCGTCCTCATGCGTCAGGGCAACGTCGACACCGTCCGCCACGCCGAGACCGAGCTCGCCCGCCGCGCCGCCTTGACCTATCCCGCCGATTTCCTGTGGGCCTGCACTCTGGTCGCCACCTTCGAGCCGTGCGCTATGTGCGCCGGCACCATCTACTGGGCCAACATCGGCCGCGTGGTATATGGAGTTGAGGAAACGAAGCTGTCGGCAGTCACCGGCGCCCATCCCAAGAATCCGACCATGAGCCTGCCCTGCCGCACCGTCCTAGCGTCCGGTCAGAAGGCGATCGAGGTCGAAGGTCCGTTCCCCGAGGTGGAGGAGGAGCTTCTCGCCATCCACCACACCTTCTGGCGGCGGTAGTCCACGGCTACCGCTTGCCGACCGCATCTCGGACAGCATCGATCACCCGCTCGACCTCGTCATCGGTCAAGTCGGCGTGGAGGGGTAAGCTCAGCACCTCGCGGGCGAGACGCTCGGAGACCGGCAGGCTGCGGCCGCCGTAAGTCTTGAACGCCGGGTGCTGGTGGAGAGCCAGTCGGTAGAAGAGGCCGGTGCCGATGCCCATCGCGTCGAGGCGGGCGCGGACCGCGTCGCGATCGGTCACCCGGACGGTGTAGAGTGCGCAGGCGCTTTCGTAACCTGCGGGAATGACGGGCACCGCGAGCACGTCGGCAAGCGCAGCGCCGTATCGAGCAGCAATCGCCCGGCGGCGCGACAGCTCGTCGGCAAACACATCGAGCTTGGCAAGAAGCACCGCGGCCTGCAGCGTGTCGAGCCGGCCGGTGAGGCCGAGCACGATCGCCTCGTCACCGGTACCGGCGCGCCCATGCGAGCGGATCATGCGCACCGTTTCGGCCAGCGCTTCGTCGTCGGTGAGCACGGCGCCACCGTCGCCGTAGCAGCCGAGCGGCTTGGTCGGATAAAAGCTGGTGGCAGTAATCGGAGCCAGCGCCCCAACGCGAACGTTGCCGTGACCACCGCCGAAACTCTGCGCGGAGTTGGCGAGCGCGGTGAGGCCCTGGCGCTCAGCCACAGCAAGAATGGCCGGGTAGTCGGCCGGCAGGCCATACAGATCGACCGGCATGACCACGGCAGGCCGGAGCCGACCCGCCGCCCTGGTCTCGCCGACGGCGCGTTCGAGGTCGGCGACATCGATGTTGAAGGTCGCATCGTCAACATCGACGAACACCGGGGTCGCACCGATCGCGGCGACCGCGCCGGCGGTGGCAGCAAACGTAAAGTCGGGGACGAAGACAGCGTCGCCGGGCTTTACGCCCAGCGCCATCAGCCCGATCATCAGCGCATCGCGGCCACTCGACACGCCGACCACATGGCCGACGCCGGCGTAGGCGGCGAGCCTGCGCTCCAACTCCTCCACCTCAGGGCCGAGCACAAACTGACCGTGGGCAAAGACAGCGTCCATGCGACGATGAAGCTCGCCGCCGAGGCGGGCCCGCTGGCGGTGAAGGTCGAACAACGGAATTTGGCCGCCGGGGGCAGTTGCGAGAACCGGGCGCGCCGACGTCATGCCTTGGCCCTCGCGCGAGGAGTTGCCGGCTCTTCGATCGCGGCCTGGATGCGCTCGGCTACCGTCAGCGCGGCAAGGCCTACCCGGCCATCGACCTCGGGCGGATCACCGCCCGCCACCGAGGCGAGGAACGCCGCGATCTCGGCGGCAAGGTTGTCGTGGGCCTCAAACCTGAGTGTGTCGATCGATGCACCGCCACGATCGGCGATCGCCAGCCGGTTCCCAACCAGATCGGCTTCGAACATCGTACTGGGCTCGGTAATAGCGAGCCGGCGCTCGGTCGCCGCTGCTACCCGGCTTGCCGAGAGCGTCGCGACCACGCCGTTGGCGAAGGTGAGCCACGCTTCCGCTTCATCGATCGCACCGCTCCTGACAGCGACGCCGCTTGCAGCCACCGAGGCGATCGGCGCGCACGCGAAGGCCAGGACATGGTCGATATCGTGAATCATCATGTCGAGGACCACATCGACATCGGTCGAGCGGCCTGACCACGGCGCCCGCCGGACAGTTGAGATGCGGCGCGGGTCGTGCACGCGGCCGCGCATCTCACGCACCACCGGCGAGAAGCGCTCGATGTGGCCGACCTGCAGCACGACGTCCGCTTCCTCGGCCGCACGCAGCAGGGTGCGGGCGGCGATTGTGTCGGTCGCAATCGGCTTCTCAAGCAAGACATGGACACCGGCCGAAACAAAATCGTGGGCAACGGCCGCGTGGTCGATTGCCGGCACAGCGATGGAAACTGCGTCGACCGCCCTGATTAGGGCACGGTAGTCGCTGTAGGCGACCGTGTCGAAATCGTCAGCGGCCCGACCGGCCCGCTCGTAATCGACGTCGGCAACACCGACGAGCCGCGCTGCGGGACTGACCGCGTAGTGGCGTGCATGGTGCCGGCCGAAGACGCCGAGACCAACCACGCCCACCTTGATCAGACCGTCACCCACGTCTCGCCGTCAGGGACCTAGCCCCTTCCCCTCCGTCTCGGCCGCGACGGTCGCCGTCCCGTTCGACCCCTGTCTAGCCGATTTGCCGGCAAAGGCGAAATCATCCGCTTGCAACCGGCCGATAACATATTGCTGCACTGCGAAACAGGCCGCGAGCGCGTTACCGCAGCCCGAACCACCACGCCGCAAGCGCCAGAAACGAGAAAAATCCGACCACGTCGGTCAACGTCGTGACGAACGGCGATGACGAGACCGCCGGGTCGACCTTCAACCAGTCGAGCCCCAGCGGGATGAGGATGCCGCCGATGGCCGCCGCGAGCATGTTGGTGAACATGGCCAGCCCGATGACAATACCGAGGTCGGGTACCCGGAACCACACGTAGGCGATCACGCCCATGACGACGGCGAAAGCAAGCCCATTGAAGAACCCCACGAGCAGTTCGCGGCCGATAATGCGGAGCGCGTTGTGGGGCCCGAGATTGCGCGTGGCGAGCGCCCTCACCGCCACCGTCATGGTCTGCGTGCCGGCGTTGCCGCCCTGGCTCGCCACGATCGGCATCAGCACGGCGAGCGCGACCATGCGCTGGAGCTGGCTTTCGAACAAGCCGATGACGATCGATGCGATGATGGCAGTGACGAGATTCACCGCCAGCCACGGAAACCGGCCACGGGCAATCGCCCAGACGCTGTCGGACAGCGCTTCCTCGCTGCCGACGCCCGCAAGCCGCTTGATGTCCTCGTCGGCTTCCTCCTCGATGACATCGACGATGTCGTCGATGGTGATGACGCCGACCATGCGGCCACCTGCGTCGACGACGGCCGCAGATACGAGGTTGTAGCGTTCGAAGACGCGAGCGACGTCCTCCTGATCGTCGCTGGCGTTGACGGTGTGAATGGTCTCGCCTGCGATGTCGGTGATCAACGTCGGCCGCTTGGAACGGAGCAGCCGATTGAGGGCGATTGCGCCGACCGGCTTGTTGGTAGGGTCGACAACGAACAACTCATAGAACTCGTCGGGGAGGTCCTTCGCTTCACGCATGTAGTCGATTGCTTGTCCAACGGTCCAGAACGGCGGAACGGCGATGAAATCCGTCTGCATGAGACGGCCAGCCGAATCCTCGGGGAGCTCGAGCACGCGGGCGAGCGCCACCCGCTCGCGGGGCGGAATTTCGGAAAGGATCGCCGCCTGCTCGGTCGGTTCCAGATCCTCCAGGATCGTGACCGCGTCGTCGGTATCCAAATCCAGGATGCCCTCGGCAACCTCGCCGGCCGGCAGGTCCTGCAGAATCTGCACGCGGACCAATTCGTCGAGCTCGGTTAGCGCGGTGAAATCAAAGTCATCGCCGAGGAGGCGGATCAGGCGAGGCCGTTCGTCCGGCTCCAGGGCCTCGATCAAATCACCCACGTCGGCTTCGTGGAGAGCGCCGACGAGCCTGCGTGCGGCCGACGCATCATCGGTCGAGATTGCCTGTTCGACAGCCTCGACAAAACTCGCATCGAGATCGCCGCGCTCGTCACGGACAGCGACCGTCGATTTGATGTCGTTGACGTTAATCGGATCGCTCACCGCGGTTCTCCTCGGCTGGCGACATTGCGGCAATCGGGATGGCGCGATGTTTAGACCGGCCGCCGGCGGCACACAAAAGGAATCCGGCAGTCGTGAAAATCAGATCGGCGGCCGAAGCCGCCGATCAGGAGGGCAAATCTGGTGCGGTCGAGAAAACTCGAACTTCCACGGGTTGCCCCACAGCGACCTCAACGCTGCGCGTCTACCAATTCCGCCACGACCGCATGAAATCGGGCCTGATGTAACAAATCGGGCCCGCCCTTACAAGGCAATCGCCGGCGGCCTCAGGCCCGCCCGAAAGCCTTGCGCAGCTCGTCTTTGGCGCGCTCCAGCACCCGCCGACGATCCTCAGAAAGGTCGCTGCCGGCACGGTTGATGTAGAAGTTGAGCATCGACATCGCCGACTGGAGGGGGGTCCCTTTGCGCCGGCTGCTTTGTTCGGCCGAGCGCTTGAGCGAGCGTGCGATCAAGGCCGGATCGTCCCAGGTGAAAACGCCCTCCTCGAGGTCGAGGGCGTTGCTGTGCTCGGTCACGTCCTGAGACCAATATTTGGACTTCGAAGTGCTTTTGGCGGGCATGTCGGGGCTCCTTTTTGCCCCCTCGTTCGACCCCATATAGGGTGCGATCAGAGGGACGACATGGACACAATCGAATCCGCGCAAGGCATCCGCACGATGCTGCCGCGCGAGCCAGAGCCGGTCGACTGGGCCGTTGCCAACGCGGCTGTTGGCTACCCGGAAGCGGTCGCTGCCATGGAGCGCCGTGTCGAGGCGATCCGTGCCGAGGGAGCGCCGGAAATGGTGTGGCTCGTGGAACATCCGCCGCTCTACACCGCCGGCACCAGCGCCCGCGACGGTGACCTGCTGATGCCCGACCGTTTCCCGGTCCACCGTAGCGGCCGCGGCGGCCAGTACACCTACCACGGCCCCGGACAGCGGGTGGCCTACGTGATGCTCGACCTCAAACAGCGCGAGCCGGACCTGCGGCTTCTGGTGCTCACGCTGGAGGAATGGATCATCGCGACGCTGGCCGCCTTCGGCGTCCGCGGCGAGCGGCGGGCTAACCGGGTCGGCATCTGGGTGCCGCGGCCCGACAAGGGCGACGGCCGCGAGGACAAGATCGCCGCCATCGGCATCCGCGTGCGCCGCTGGGTGACGCTGCACGGCATCGCCATCAACGTCGCGCCCGACCTCGCGCACTATTCCGGCATCGTGCCCTGCGGCATCACCGACCAGGGCGTCACCAGCCTCGCCGACCTCGGCGTCGACGCCTCGATGGCCGATGTCGACGTGGAACTCGGGCGCGCCTTCGAGCCCCTGTTCGGCGCAACCGAACCTACTCCGTCGGCAGCACCCTGAAGCGGGTGAACGGCGGCCCGACGTAGTCGGTCGCCATCACTCTGGTAACGCTGGCACCGAGCGGACCGCGGTTACAGGCGGCGACCATGGCATCCACCGCCTCGTCGTCGCCGGTAAAGACCGCCTCGACGGAGCGGTCGTACCGATTTCGAACCCAGCCGGCGAGGCCGCGCTGCATCGCCTCTTCCTCAGCCCAGGCGCGATAGCCAATGCCCTGGACGCGGCCTTCGATACGCAGGTGGATCGATTTCATACAACTCCTTATTATTTCGGCGCCATCTTCAGACTGCGATGGGACCAGACCACCATGAACAACGGAAAGCGCATCATCCACGCGATAGTCACCGCGTGTGCAATTCTGAGCGGACCGGCTCTGGCCGGAGAAACGCCGATAAACAACGGTCCCGGATTTCCAAAGCCGGCGCCAACGCCACCTCCCGATCTTTCTTATTTGTGCCTTGCCGGTATCGGGGGGTCGAGCAAGGTACTCTACCTGACCGCAAACCGCCCCGATGACTGGCCATACGACCGCACCGGGACGTTCATTCAGCGCACGGTCAACGCCGCATGGATGCAGGCGATGCACGGCCAGCCTTCCGCCCTGAACGCTCATTGCGAGGAAATGCGAACCACCGACATTCAGCGTGTACGGCAGGAATACGTTGATCAGGCGAACAAGTTCGGGGACCGCGTCGTGGACGTGGATTGGCATTACGGCCAGGAAGGTGCAGCGGTGATAGCGCACTAGGCGGGGCACCCGGCTAGCCGCAGGAGCGATAGGTCTCGGGACTGGAGCGGCCATCGCCGACCTCGCCGAGCGGCGCCGCATCCGCCGTCGCCGGGAAGAGCTTGCGGAAATTGAAGGCGTAAGCCGTCGGGCCGAAGCGCTCAAGATGGGCAAGCCGTCGGCTCCCTTCGGACGTCTCGGGGATCGTCCCCTCCTCCACCCACCACAGGGCGAGATAAGTCGCTCCGAACAGCTCGAACCACTCCTTGCGCCGTTGCACGAAGCGGCGGTGGGCAGTGCGGTAGGCGAACTCGTAGAGCGCCTCCGGCGTCTTCCACACCGACATGTTGAGGAGGATGGTCGGGTCGGCGAAGGCCGAGATGTGGGTGGCGTTGCCGGTCTCGTCCTTGAGACGCCAGACGAACCCCTCGCTGGCCTCGGCAAGCGCGTTCACCGGATCGAGATTGTTGACGAAATCGGCAACGCGCGGATCGTCGAGGGGATAGAGCAAACGGCCGACGTTGATCTGGGCGATGTGCATGGATGGCTCCCGGGTGGCTACTCAAACTCCATGATGATGTCGTCGACCGCAAGGGTGTCGCCAGCGGCGACGGCCAGACGAGCAACCGTGGCGTCGCGCTCGGCCCTCAGCACGTTCTCCATCTTCATCGCCTCGACCACGGCCAGCGCCTCGCCGGCATGCACCTTCTGCCCGGCCGCCACATCGATGCGCACGACGAGGCCAGGCATCGGGCAACGCAGCTCCCTGGAGGCGTTCGCGAGCCGCTTCTGCGGCACCAGCGCGGCGAGCGCCGCCACGTGCGGCGCCATCACCCGGGCGACCGCGGTGGTGCCGCGACAGGAAAGAACGAGGCCGGCGCCATCGCGACGCACCTGCACGACCATCGCGCTGCGACCGATCTTCCCTGCCCAGACGGGGTCTCCCGGCTTCCAGTCCGAGACTACCGACTGGGTGTTGCGCCGCCGCGGCCCGATCGCAAGCTTGCCGTCGGTTCCGCGGAGCGCGACGAGCGCCCGCTGGCCTTCACCAACGGCGACGATCCATTCCTGCCGCCACGCCCCGCCTTCGCCGTTCAGCCGCCCCGCCAGCGACCGGAACCGCTGGCGGTCGCGAATCTCGATCGCCAGTGCCACGACCGCGAGGCGATCGAGCATCCCCGCGTCGGTTGCGGCGGCAGTGAACCCGCCCGGGAACTCCTCCTCGATGAAGCCAGTCGACAGCCGCCCCTCCCGCCAGCGGGGGCTGGCCATGATCGCGGAGAGGAAGGCGCGATTGTTGGCAACGCCGTCGATGACGAAACGGTCGAGGGCACCGGCCATCGCATCGATCGCCGCGCCCCGGTCGGGGCCGTGGGTGACGAGCTTGGCGATCATCGGATCATAGTGGATCGAAATCTCGGACCCCTCGCCGACGCCGCTATCGACCCGGACGGAGGTGTCGCCGTTCTCCCCCGCCGCCGGCGGACGGTACCGTCCAAGGCGCCCGATCGATGGCAGGAATCCGCGGGCCGGATCCTCGGCATAGAGGCGCGTCTCGACCGACCAGCCCTCGATGTGAACGTCGGCCTGGGTGAAGCCAAGCGGCTCGCCGGCCGCCACTCGAATCATCTGCTCGACGAGATCCATGCCGGTCACCATCTCGGTGACCGGGTGCTCGACCTGGAGGCGTGTGTTCATTTCAAGGAAATAGAAGCGACGGTCGGCATCCATGATGAACTCGACGGTGCCGGCCGAATCGTAACCGACGGCATTGGCAAGAGCGACAGCCTGAGCGCCCATAGCAGCGCGCAGCATTGCATCGACCGCCGGCGACGGCGCCTCCTCGACCACTTTCTGGTGACGGCGCTGGATAGAGCACTCGCGTTCGCCGAGGTGGACAACGTTCCCATGCTTGTCGCCGAGAACCTGCACCTCGATATGACGCGGCGTCTCGATGTAGCGTTCGATGAAAACGCGGTCGTCGCCGAAGGCGGACAGCGCCTCCGAGCGCGCCGATCGCACACCGGCAGCGACCGCGGCCTCAGTGAAGGCGATGCGCATGCCCTTGCCACCGCCGCCGGCCGATGCCTTGATCATCACCGGCAGGCCGATGTCGGCGGCGACCGCGATCGCGTCGCTGTCGTTGTCGACCGTGGCGAGGGCTCCGGGAACGGTAGAGACGCCGGAATCGGCGGCGAGCTTCTTCGAATTCGATCTTGTCGCCCATGGCGGCGATGGCACCGGCGTGGGGGCCGATGAAGGTGATGCCCGCGGCCGCGAGTGCCTCGGCAAAAGCGGCGCGCTCGGACAGAAACCCGTAGCCCGGGTGGACGGCGTCGGAGCCGGTGGCGCGGCACGCGTCGACGATCTTGTCGATCGCCAGATAAGAGACCGCAGCTGGCGGCGGCCCGATGGCGACGGCCTCGTCAGCCATTTCGACATGAAGCGCGTCACGGTCGGCGTCGCTAAAGACGGCGACTGTCGCGATCCCCATGCGCCGCGCCGTGCGGATGATGCGACAGGCGATTTCGCCGCGATTGGCGATCAGGATCTTTGCGAACACATACCCCCCGCCCTCCCGCGGCCGTTTTCGTGTCTTTTAGGCCGCGGGCCGAAGACGGGCAACCAGGCCCGTCGGCCGTCGCAGCGCCCGACGCCGTGAACCCGCTACCGCGTTGATCCATGCCAACACGCCGGACCAAGCGCATGTCCATGCTCGCGTTGGGTAAGGGATATCCGTAGCCTGATGCAAATCGCATTCGTATTATGATATGCAGTACCGCCCGCGAAGCTCTGAGAGAGCCCATTTTGGCCGCTCCGGCTTCACGACCACGGCATTCGTTCCACACGGCGACCTTCACGGGAGGGGGAAGCAGCGTGAGCGTTACGGCAGCCACTGCCATTGATGAACCACCAGATGCCAAATCCATTGTCCGCCTTGAGGGCGTGCAGAAGTATTTCGGCGCCATCCACGCCCTCAGGGACATCAACATCGCCATCGGCACCAACGAAATCGTCGGCCTGATCGGCGACAACGGCGCCGGCAAATCGACGCTGATCAAAGTGATCACCGGCGTTTTGCGTCCGGAGACGGGCAAGTTGTTCATCCGCGACAAGCAAGTGAACCTGGCCGACTATTCAGTGCGCGCCGCCCATGACCTGTCGATCGAGACCGTCTACCAGGACAAATCGCTCGCCGACAAACAGCCGCTGTGGCGCAATTTCTTCGTCGGCCGCCAGATCACCAATCGGTTCGGCTTCATCGACATCAAGCGCGAGAAAGAGCTCGCCAACCAGATCCTCATCAACGACATCGGCTTCCGCGGCGCCGGCATCACGGTCGATTCGACCGTCTCCAACCTGTCCGGCGGCGAACGTCAGGGCATCGCGATCGGCCGCGCCATGCACTACAACGCCGATCTCATCATCCTCGACGAACCCACCGCCGCCTTGGGCGTCGCCGAGGTGCGCAAGGTGATCGACTTCGTCAAGCGCATCAAGGAATCCGGCCGCGCCTGCATCTACATCGAGCACAACCTCGCCCACGTGCACGAGGTTGCCGACCGCCTCATCGTGCTCGATCGCGGCGCCATCGTCGCCGAAATCAAGCCAAAAGACATGTCGGTGTCCGACCTGACCGAATATCTGATCGCCCTGCAGCACAAGCATTGAATGCAGCCGGACATGGCGTCGCCCTCCAAGCCATCATTGATGCAGCGGCTCGAAGCCCTGCCGATCATTCTGGTGTTCATGATCGTGCTGGTGCTTTTCATGTACCTGTCGCCGGAGGTGTTCCTGCGGCCGTTCCAGTACACGACCTTCCTGTCCACCCTGCCGCCCATCATCCTGCTCGCGATCGGGCTGACCTTCATCATCGGCGCCGGCGAGATCGACCTCTGCTTCCCGGCGATCATCGGCTTCTCCGGCTTTGTCTTCGCCATCATCTTCAAAGAGGGCCAGCAGGACATCGTTGCGTGGCTTGGCGCCACGCCCACCGCCTGGATCGCTTCGCCACTGGCCGGTCAGATGATCCAGTGGGGCGGTTTCCTGCTGGCGGTGTTCTCCGGCGTCCTGGTCGGATTCATTAACGGCATCCTCGTCGCCAAGATCGGCATCCCCTCCTTCATCGCCACGCTCGGCACACAGTTCTTCTGGTACGGCATGGCGACGGTCCTCTCCGGCGGCAAATCGTATGCGCTGCGCGGCGCCGACGCGACCTCGACCTGGCAGGTGCTGGTCGGAAGGCCGTTCGCCGGGTCGATCTACCGACTGGGTCCAGCAAATTCCGATCCAGTCGTTCTGGACCGCGATCATCGTCGTCTTCATGTGGTTCATTCTCAACCGACACCGCTTCGGCGAACACACGCTGTTCATCGGCGACTCCAACGACGTCTCGCGGGTCGTCGGCATCGACGTCGATCGCGAGAAGATCAAGCTGTTCACGCTGATGGGATTGCTCGGCGGCATCGCCGCGGTGTTCCTGACGCTGGAGAACAAGAACTATTACGGCAATCAGGGCCAGGGCTATCTGCTGATCGCCATTGCCTCGGTGCTGATCGGCGGCACGTCGATCTTCGGCGGGCGCGCGACGATCATCGGCACCGTCTTCGGCTGCTTCATCATCGCCATCGTCGAGCCGGGCCTTGTCGCGACCGGCCTCACCGGCGCGTGGGTCAACACCGTCCGCGGGCTGATCTTCCTGATCTCCATCATCTTCTATCTGTACGTCGACGAGCCGAAACGCCGCGGCGACCTTTTCGCCCGCTTCGGCCTGGGAAGGGCTTTCGGCCGGACTAGCCCGGCTGAATGATTGGCCGCGGCCCCCGTCCGGACGACGGGGGGCGGCGCATTGGGAGGAAAAGTGGCCATGAAGCTGAAGCACATTCTGTTTGCCAGTGCCGCGGCATCGCCGCGCTGTCGACACAGCTGTCGCCGCCGACCTGATCGGTCAGGGGCCGACCATGTACATGCAAATGGGCGGCCAGTCCGGCGATGGAGCCACCCTCGCCCGGGAGACCGGCGCCAAGCAGGCCGCCCAGCCGCTTTCGGCGTCGACCTGAAGGCGCAGTATTCGGCTGGGCGCCGGAGACCATGATCAACCAGTTCAAGGATGCGGTCGCGGCTAAGCCGAACTGCATCGAGATCATGGGCCACCCGGGATCGGTCGCCTTCCACGACCTCGTCAAGAGCGCGGTCGACCAGGGCATCGTCGTCACCGGTCGGCAATGCGCCGCTGACCCCGATCCAGGAGGAATTCGGGCCCAAGGGTTCCGGCTATGCCGGCGTCGACCTCTACGCCGGCGGCACACTCACCGCCCAGGACATGCTCGACAAGGGCAGCTGAAGTCCGGCGACGAGGCGATGGTCTACGGCGTGTTCAGCCAGGCCGAGCGCGGCCAGTCCGAGAAGGGTCTTGCCGACACCCTCGAGAAGGCGGGCCTCAAGGTCGATCGCCTGGAAGTCACCCAGGAGGTCAACAGCGACCCGACCCTCGCGGTGCCGGTTCTCACCGCCTACATCCAGGCGCACCCGAACCTGAAGGCGATCGGCAGCCAGCACGGCGGCATCACCGGCGAACTCGCCGAAGTGCTCAAGAAGGCCGGCAAGAAGCCCGGCGACATCATCGTCGGCGGCATCGACCTCGCCCCGGCGACGATCGACGGGCTGAAGTACGGCTACGTACAGCGCCACGCTCGACCAGCTGCTCTACCTGCAGGGATTCCTGCCCGGTCCTGCAGTGCGTCATCACGGCAAAGTACAAGATGCCCGGCTTTCGGTGAACACCGGCGCCGGCGTCGATCACGCCCGAGACGATCGACGCACTTCGTCCCGCTGATCGACGCGGGCATCCGGTAAGACCAGGCTCATTGCCGCAAGTCCAGCGCCGGCGGGCAACCGCCGGCGCCTTTCATCTCTCGGCAGGCGCGGCCCCGACGCGCGCCCGCGCCGCAGCGGCAGCATGGCGACGATGCCGAGCTGCCGGCCCGAGCGCCATCGCCGCCAGCACCGGCGGCCAGCCGAAGGCGCCGGCGGCGAGCGGCGTCACCTGGACGGTGACGATGGTCAGCGCGAAGCCGAGCGCGGTCTGGAAGGTGAGCAGGCTGCCGGCAAGGTGCGGCGGCGACGCGTCGGCGACCAGCGCGGAGAATTGCGCCGAATCCGGGATGACGGCGATCCCCCAGACGACGACCAGCCGAAGGTGATCCAGACCGGACCGCCGAAGGTGAGCGCGGTCAGCACCGCCGCGGTGCCGCTCGCCGCCATGGCAAGGATGGTCACCTCGGCCTTGCCGATGCGGTCGGCGGCGACGCCGGCGACGACGCAGGCAAGGCCGCCAAGCGCGATGGCGACGAACGCGGTGAGCTTGCCGAGACTGACGGCCGCGGCCGGATCGAGCGTGGCGGCGTAGGAGGCCGCCGAGGCCACCCCGACCCACGCCCACATGGCGAACAGTTCCCACATGTGGCCGAAATAGCCGAGGTAGGCGCCGCGGATGCGCCGGTCGCGCCACGCCAGCCGGATGGCCCCCAATTCCAGAGTGTGGCGCGTGGGCGTGATGCGGCCCGAGGCCCGCGGCGAGCACCAGCAGCCCGCCGACCCGGCAGCAAGCAGCGACACGGTCGTCACCGCCAGCGCGCCAATCGGCGCCGCCGAAAAAGGCCGCCAGATACGGCACGCCGTTGCCGAGCGTCAGCGCGCCGACCAGCAAGCCCGACCAGCAGGCCGCGATCGCGGGTGCCCCAGCCGACGGCGATCTTCATGCCGACCGGATAGACGCCGGCGAGCAGCGCGCCGGTGAGGAAGCGGGCGGCGATCGCAGCGTTGCCGCCGAGCGGCGCCACCAGCAGCACCGCGTTGGCGAGCGCGGCCGCGATCGCCGACAGCGCGAACACCCGGCGCGGATCGTGACGGTCGGCGATGCCGCTGATCGAGACCACCAGCGCGCCGACGACGAACCCGGCCTGCACCCCGGTCGACAGCAGCGCCTGGCGCACCGGCGCGATCGCCCCCTCGCGCACCATGTCGGGCAGCACCGCGGCGGAGGTGAACCACAGGCTCATCCCCGCCATTTCGGCAAGGACGAGGACGGCGACGGAGGCGCGTTTGGAGGCGGCCATGGCGGCGGCGACCCTCGCACCGTCGGCACGGCCGGCACAATGGCCGCGGCCGGCAGGGCTGGTGCGCGCCCGCCGCCGCGGGCGTTCGGGTCAGGCCGCCTTTGCAGATCAGCTCTTTGAGAGACGGATGGACCTGCAGGCGCCTCGTTACCGATGAAACGCAACAAGGCCTTCTCGTTCTCGCCGACATGGCCGTCGCGCCGGATGCGCTCCGCCAGCCACTCCGCCTCGCCACCAGTGACCACCTCGGCGGCGCGAATGTTGCGTTGCATCGCGGCGTTGCGCGCGGCCCAGCCGGCGTCGGCCGGGGCGGTGTACGCCTTGATGATACCCTTGAGACCACCCGCCGCCATCTTGGCGAAGAAGCCGCCGACGCCGGCGTCCGGCGAATCGAGCCAGCGCTCGCGCGCCAGCGCCACCTCGCGCGGCGGCGGCTGATAGCCCGACGCGGCCATGATGCAGTTGGCGATCGCCTTGACGAAGAGGTCGGTCCACTCCGGATCGTTGTTGGCGCCCTGGCTGGCGTCGTTGATGTCGAACAGCACCTCGGCCTCGGCCCGGGTGATGGCGATGCCGCCCTGCACCGCCGAAGGCATAGAGGATGCGCCGCACCAGCGCCGCCTCGCCCTTGGTGACGCGGCCGCGCTCCAGTTGCCCGCCGTCGGCAAGCGGCCCCTCGCCGCTCACCACCGCCAGCTCCACCTGCCTGAGAGCGAACTTGACCAGCGTTTCCGGCGAGCTTTGCGCAACCTTCAAGCACCTTGACCAGAAGATCCAGCTCGGTCGCGGTCTTAACGACGCCGTCCGCGGAGATCCGCGACACCAGCCAGTTGGCGTTGGCGTCGCTGATGTAGCCGACCGGCTCCTGCTGGTTGACGATGAAGTCGGCTCGCCGCCTCGACCAGCAGTGCGTCCCCATGACGGGTCGGAGGTCTTCGCCGCCTCGTCGATGCGGAACAGCATGTCGATTTCGTTGGGGTCGATCGCCCCATCGTCGCCGTACACGGCGCGGCGCGCGGCGAGCGCATCGTCGGCAGTGACATTGCCTGAAGACTGAACGCGCGCCAGGATTTCGCTGGTCGACATGGCTTTGCTTCCCGTTGGTCCTTGTGGGCGCCGACGTTATGAAGAAATTGCTAAAGAAGCTTTGATGCGCCTCCCCGCGCCGGAATTGCCGTTATAATTCTGCTGGTTGCGCGAGAGGGCGATGCCTGTGGCGCCTGACGTCGGACGTAAGAAAATGGAAATGAAGCGAATCAGGTTGGGCCCCGACGGCCCCGAAGTCCCCGTTCTCGGCCTCGGCCTCATGGGCCTTTCGGGCACCTACGGCGCGGCGGACGACCGCGAACTCGATCGCCACCATCCATGCCGCCATCGACCACGGCATCATCTTCCTCGATACCGGCGACTTCTACGGCATGGGCCATAACGAGATGCTGCTTGGCGAGGCGCTGCGCGACCGTCGCGACAAAGTCTTCATCTCGGTCAAGTTCGGGATGCTGCGTGGCCCCTCCGGCCCGCCCCTCGGCTACGACGCGCGGCCGGCGGCAGTGAAGAATTTCCTCGCCCACACGCTGACCCGGCTGCGGACCGACCACGTCGATCTCTACCAGCCGGCCCGCGTCGACCCGAAAGTGCCGATCGAGGAGACCGTCGGCGCGATCAAGGACCTGATCGCCGCCGGCCACGTTCGCCATCTCGGCCTGTCGGAGGCGAGCGCCGCCACCATCCGCCGCGCTCACGCGGTCCACCCGGTCACGGCCTTGCAGACAGAGTATTCGCTCGCCTCGCGGACGATCGAGGAAACGACCCTCCCGACGCTCGCCGAGCTCGGCGTGGGGCTGGTCGCCTACGGGGTGCTGTCGCGCGGGCTGCTGGGCGGCGGCGTCAGCGCGGAGACGACATACCCGCCGAGCGACATCCGCCACCGGGCGCCGCGTTTCTATGCTGAGAACCGTGCGCACAATCTCGGGCTGGTCGAGGCGCTGACCAAGATCGCCGCCAGCCTCGGCATGAGCGTGGCCGAACTGGCGCTCGCCTGGGTGCTGACCAAGCGAACCGACACGGTGGCCCTCATCGGCACTCGCAGCCGCGCCCATCTGGAAGCGGCGGTGCGGGCCGCACAAAGGCCTCTCCCCGCCAATGTCATGGATGTGATCGAGAAGGCCGTGCCGCCCGGCGCCTTCCGCGGCGAGCGCTACAATCCGGAGCATATGCGGGCGGTCGGGGCTTGAGGAGATGGATGGGCCTTGGGGGCGAATTGCCGAGCGCGTAAGCATTGGCGTCGAGCTGCTGCTTTGAGGTTATCGCCCTCACAACGGAATGTTGTCGTGCTTCTTGGGCGGGTTCTCCAGCACCTTGCCCCGAAGCAGCGCGGAGCGCGCGGGCGACGCGCGGGCGGGTGGCGTGCGGCATGATCACCTCGTCGATGTAGCCGCGCTCGGCGGCGACGAACGGTGACATGAAGCGCGCCTCGTACTCCTTCGTGCGCTTCGCGATCTTGTCGGCGTCGCCCGCCTCCTTGCGATAGATGATCTCCACCGCGCCCTTGGCGCCCATCACCGCGATCTGGGCGCTCGGCCAGGCGTAGTTGACGTCGCCGCGCAGGTGCTTCGACGCCATGACATCGTAGGCGCCGCCGTACGCCTTGCGGGTGATGACGGTGACCTTCGGTACGGTCGCCTCGGCATAGGCGAACAGCAGCTTGGCGCCGTGCTTGATGAGGCCGCCATATTCCTGTGCCGTGCCCGGCAGGAAACCCGGCACGTCGACGAAAGTGACGATGGCGATGCCGAAGCAATCGCAGAAGCGCACGAAACGGGCGGCCTTCCGCGAGGCATCGGAATCGAGCACGCCGGCGAGCACCATCGGCTGGTTGGCGACGAAGCCGACCGTGCGGCCCTCGATCCGGCCAAAGCCGGTCACGATGTTCCTGGCGAACGATCCCTGGATTTCGAAGAACTCGCCCTCGTCGATGACCTTCAGGATCAACTCGTGAATGTCATACGGTTTGTTGGCGTTGTCCGGCACCAGCCGGTCGAGTGAAGGCTCCTCGCGGCTGGCGGGATCGTCGGTCTCGATCTCCGGCACCTCGGCCCGGTTCGACAACGGCAGCAGATCGATAAGCCGGCGCATGGCCGACAGCGTCTCGACGTCGTTGTCGTAAGCGCCATCGGCGATGGACGAGCGGGTGGTGTGGACCGAGGCGCCGCCCAACTGTTCCGGCGTCACCGTCTCGTTGGTGACGGTCTTCACCACGTCCGGCCCGGTGACAAACATGTACGACGTCTCGCGCACCATGAAGATGAAATCCGTCATCGCCGGCGAATAGACGTCGCCGCCCGCACACGGCCCCATGATCACCGAAATCTGTGGGATGACGCCGGAGGCGAGCACATTGCGCTGGAAGACCTCCGCATAACCGCCGAGCGCCGCCACGCCTTCCTGGATGCGGGCGCCGCCGGCGTCGTAGAGGCCGATGATCGGCGCGCCGGCCTTCAGTGCCATGTCCTGGATCTTCACGATCTTCTCGGCGTGGGCCTCCGACAGCGAGCCGCCGAAGACGGTGAAGTCCTTCGCAAAAACGAAGACGGGGCGGCCGTTGACCGTTCCCCAGCCAGTCACCACGCCGTCGCCCGCGATTTTCTTCTCGGCCATGTCGAAGTCAGTGGCGCGGTGCTCGACGAACATGCCGAACTCCTCGAAGGAATCTTCGTCGAGAAGGACGGAAATCCGCTCGCGCGCGGTGAGCTTGCCGAGCTTGTGCTGGGCAGCGATGCGTGTCTCTCCGCCGCCGAGGCGCGCCGCCGCCCGGCGTTTCTCCAGTTCGTCGAGGATGTGTTTCATGGGGCGCCTCTCCGATCAGCCTCATCCGGGCATGGATAGCACATGGACGACCGGCCTGCTCTGACTCCGGCAGCGACCGGCGCACGAAAAAGCTCAATGACCAAAATCCACTCGATTAGTCCAATCGTTTCTTAAGGAAGCTGCCAATAGGCTGAAGAGTGACGCAGCGGGAATTGAGGGCTATCGCAGAACCAAGTGGGTGAACGACATGCAAGGCTTGGGACCGGTTATCCTCATCGCATCGATAGTCGCCCTGATCCTGCTTGGCATCGTCACCAGCCGGCTCCTGGCCCCACCGGCTCGACCCAGGTCATTCCGCTTTGGAGACAGCCGCCAGGATCTCGGCGACGTCGGACGGCAATCCATGCCGTGATGGCCGCATCGTTTCAAAAGCAGAAGCTGCTGAACTACGAGGAATTCCGCGCCTTCAAATCCGTGGAAGACCTTGTGCGGTCAGACCGCCCTGGCTATCGCGTATTTGCGCAAGCCAATCTCGGTGAAATTCTCCGGTCCCCGGACGACGCCGCGTACCGTTCGATCAACAGCAAACGCGTTGACATTCTCGTCGTCAATCGAGGCGGCTGGCCCGTTCTGGCTGTGGAATATCAAGGCAAAAGACACTACCAAGGCACAGCAGCGGCACGCGATGCGATAAAAAAGGAAGCGCTACGCAAGGCGGGCGTTGGATACATCGAGGTCTGCGCGACCGATACCGACGACCAAATTCGAAGTCGCGTGCGCGAGAAGCTTGCTGCGCCCCACCGCGCGACAACATCTGAACCGGTGCCGGAATTGGCGCCCCACGCGGCCGTGGCGCCCTGATTTATCGAGCACCCGCCAAAATCAGCGCCGCCGCCGCCATCTCCCGCCAGCGCGCCTCGCGCTGGGCGAGCGCCGCCTCGTCGCGGCCCCACCGGCTCATCTGCCAGTCCTCATCGACGTGGGCGGCGGCCCACGCCGCCTCTGGCGCAAGGGCACCGCGCGCCATCGCAAGCGCGATTAAGGCGGAACCGGTAAGGGAGGTGGCGGTGTGGAGGGCGGCGAGCGCCAGCGGATCGAGCGGCGCGACCGCCCCGGCCGCGGCGTCCACGAGGCGAGGGTCCTGGGCAACCGGGACGACGCCTTGCGCCAGCACCAGACTGACGCCCAGCGCTGCGGGAGCCCACGCCACGACCGGCCGCCACGCCGCCTCCTGCGCCTCCACGAGCGACTGAGGTCCCTCGGCGCGGTAGCACACGAGGTCGCTCTGGGAATAGGCCACGATGTCGGCGCGAACCGCCTCCATCTCAGCGGCAACGCGGTCGATGGCGGCGTTCACGATGCGGGCAATTGGCATGGTCGTCGGGTCGATGAACTCACCCTGGGCCGCCCACTCGGCGGCGAGCGCGCTGGCCACGACCTCACTCGCGACCACCATCGGCTTACGCTCGGGTGTCTTCGCGATCCGACCATCGAGGCGAACGGCAAAGCCGCCCTCGTGCGGCCCGGCAACCGCTTCCTTATAAAAGCGGCGAGGCAACTCCCGGCGCGCCAGGCGCTGCGCCGCGGTCATCGGATTGGTTCGCGGATCGCTCATGCTACCGGTTCACCAGATAGATGCCGGCCCCGACCAGTACCAGAGCAGCGACGAGATTGGTGCTGATGGGCTCCGCCAGGAGCAGGCCGCCGAACACCACGCCGAACAGCGGCGTCAGGAAGGTGAAGGCGGAGAGTTGCGCCGCCGGATACCGCGAGATCAACCAGAACCAGGCAAGATAGCTGGCGGCCACGACGGCCACCGCCTGATAGGCAAATGCCGCCGCGATGACCCAATCGAACGAGCGCACGAATGGACCGAACAGCGGCGACAGAGCAAGCGATACGACGGCCGCGACCACGAGCTGATAGGCAAGAACCTTCTCTGGCGCCGCGATGTTGAGCCGCGTTGTGCGGATGACCAGTGTCGTCGCTCCCCAGCCAACGCCAGCGAGCAGACAGAGCCCGTCACCCACCAGCGCCGACGGTGAAGGCAGGCTGAGACGGTCCGAGAGCGCAATGACCACACCGGCGAAAGCAGCCACCAGCCCGGCGACGCGGATTGTGGTCAGTCGCTCGCCGGGGATCAGAAAGTGGGCGCCGACCGCCACGACGAACGGCATGATGTAGACAAACAGCACGCCCCGGGCGACGCTGGTGTAGTCGAGGCCGATGAAGATTAGGATGAATTCGGTCGCGAACAGGAGTCCGGCCGCGAGGCCGGCGCCAAGCGTGCCGTCGCGCTTCAAAAGGGGCACGCCGCGCATCCCGCACCACGCGACAACAAGGACACAGCCGACGGCAGAGCGCAGGCCGGCCTGGAACACCGGTTGCAGCCCATGGTCGGCGATTTTGATGGCGACCTGATTGAGACCCCAGCTCAGACACAGGACCACGAGCAAGGCCGCCGCCGAGGTGTCGAGGCTTGTGCGCCGCAGCGGCGCTTCGGCGGCCGTCACGGTGTCTCCCCTTCGTCGCCGTCGTCCACCGCGGCGACGTCGATGCCGAGGAGGTTCCAGCTCTGCTGCATGTGGGGCGGCAATGGTGCCGTCACGTCGAGCGTGCCGCCGGCCGGGTGAGGAATGACAATGCGGCGGGCAAGAAGATGGAGCTTGTTCTGCATGCCACCGGGCAACTCCCGGCCGTCGGCCTTGAAGTATTTGGCGTCACCGATGATCGGGTGGCCGATGTGGGCGGCGTGCGCCCGCAACTGGTGGGTCCGGCCGGTGACCGGCCGCATGGAGAGCCAGGCAAGGTTCTGGCCGGCGTTGTCGACAACTGAGTAGAGGGTGACGGCGTGGCTGGCGTCGTCCGTCCCGTGACGGGCGACGCGCATGCGATCACCCTCGGGCCCGCCCTCCTTCGCCAGCCAGGTGGAGATGCGCCCCTGCCGCGGCTTCGGCACGCCCTTGACCAGCGCCCAGTATATTTTCCGGCTGGTACGGGCGCGGAACGCCTGCGCCAGCTTCTGAGCGGCCAGACGGGTGCGGGCGACCACCAGCACGCCGGACGTACCGCGATCGAGGCGGTGGACGAGGCGCGGCTTCTGGCCCTTGCGGTCGGTGAGTGCGGCGAGCATCGCGTCGATGTGACGGGTCAGCCCCGAACCGCCCTGGACGGCAAGGCCGGGGGGCTTGTTGAACACGAAGACTTCATCGTCCTCGTGCAACATGATCGAGCGCAGGAAATCGGCGTCGTTTGACGGCCTGGACCCGAACGCCCCTCCCCGCGGGGGCTGCGTGGAAGGGCCTGCACTCGTCAGCGGCGGCACGCGCACGGCCTGACCGGGCTCAAGCCGCGTGCTGGTCTTGACCCGGCCGCCATCGACCCGCACCTGACCGGAGCGGACCAGCTTCTGCAGGTGCGCAAAAGACAGATCCGGATAGTGCGCCTTGAACCACCGGTCGAGGCGCATGCCGGCTTCGTCCGGCTCGATCAGGAGGGTTTTGACAGATACCATGGGCCAAGGAGCGCGTTGTCCGGCCTCATAGCACCGCGCGAAACTGGTGGCGAGCGCGCCGGAGCCGCGGCTGCTGATAGGATCGCCCGAAGCGTTGCCGATTTCGGGACGCCAGAAGGGCGGCGGCGCGAAAGACGGGGTCGGGAACGGGTAGCGATGGCGGTGTACCTATGGATCGCGATCGGCAGTGCCGCCGGGGGTATCGCCCGCTTCTGGTGCTCCGGCGTTGTGGCACGGCTGATCGGCGAGACCTTCCCGTGGGGAACGCTGGTGGTGAACGTCGTCGGCTCATTCATCATAGGTCTCGTCGCAAGCCTCAGCGGCCCGGAGGGGCGTCTGTTCCTTGGCTCTACAACGCGGCTAGCGATCATGGCCGGCCTCTGTGGCGGCTACACGACTTTCTCGTCGTTCAGCCTGCAGACACTCAGCCTCCTCAACGACGGGCAGTTTTTGTACGCCGGGGCCAATATCGTCGTATCGGTCGTCGTTTGCCTCCTGGCGGTATGGGCCGGTACCCTGGTCGGGGGCGGGATCAACTCACTTAGGTGGATCTGACCAATGACCATGCCTCGCGATGCTGTCCTCCTGCGGGTGTTTTGCGGCGAAGACGACCGCCACGGCTCCGTGCCGCTTTACGAAGCGATTGTCCTCAAAGCTCGGGAGATGGGCCTTGCCGGCGCCACCCTCACCCGCGGCGCTATGGGCTTCGGCCATTCCAGCCACCTGCATACGACGAAAATCCTGCGTCTCTCGCAGGACCTGCCCATCATCATCGAGATCGTCGACGCGTCCGATAAGATCGACGCATTCCTTCCGTCCCTGGAAGCGATGATGCAAAGCGGGCTCGTCACGCTGGAAAAAGTCCAGGTGCTGCAATACGGAACCAACACCAGAAGCTAGGTTTCAGGCGGCCAGAGGCTGGGTCTTCACTGCCTTGAGCTTGGTCTGATAGTCGCGTGGCAGGTCGCGCGCCTCCGCCAAATGTATCAGGTACCGTATGTATTGGTCGGATGGTAGCTGCGGCTCAGCCGATGGCGTCGCCACGTAGGTGTCGGCGCTGGTCGCGCGGCCGTCCGCGAGCACCGCCGTTATACGCGCCCGCACATACGGGTTCTCTGTCACGGCGCGGCGTTTGTCGTAACCTTGCCGCTCATCAAGACGCACGACATCCGCCTCGTTGATTTCATACAACACGCCCCATACCGCCTCACCCGCAGCCGGCTCCAGACTCGCAACGGCACTGCCCCTGATAGACGACCACCGCGGGAAGCAGATGCGATAGCCGTCCAGCCGCGCCTTATCTACGTATCGCGCGCGCTGGCACCGCTGTCGCATCTGCATCGGGTCGAGATTCGACCCGTAGGCAAAATAGAGCATCCGCCGCATCCCCTGCTCCACGGCCCATGGATACGCGAGTTGCAGGCGGATGCCCATCACCTGATTTACCAACAATAGAAATGCGGGGATAAACGAATGAGCGCTTGCACTCTGCGATCAACCGGTGCGCACAGCCCTCAGAACGACCTGATATGCGCGCGGCAAATTGTGGTAGCGGGCGCCGTCGGTAATGAGGTTCATGTAGTTGGCCGACGGCAGTGCCTTCGTCCCATCCGGGATGGCGACATACGTCTTGGCCGCAACCGGCTCGGGCCAACCGACGCGCATCACCGACACGTCGTGGAACTCGTGTTCGTTGAACTCCGGCGGTGCCTCGGGATCGAAGCCATGCCGATAGTGAAGTGGGAGCACGTCCTCGGCCGGCACATCGTAGAGGACGCCGAAAACCGTTTCGTTGCGTCGTGGCGTGAAGCTCGCAGATGCACATCCCCACGTGCGCGACAAACGAGGGAAGCAGAGCTGGTGATGTGGGAGACGGGCGACGCCGATCGAGCGGTAGCTGGGGCAGACCTGCCCAATCTGCCCGGGATTCATGTCGGCGCCATAAGCAAAATAGATCATGGTGGGACTTGTAGCGCGACCGCCGCCTACGACAAAGCAGGCGGCCGCTAAACCGGGACGTTCGACGTACGCAGCAGCCGCGGCCACAAACGCGTCGCAGAAGCGGCCGAGCGCCCCCCAGTCCGTCCACTCGTGGTCGCGGCTGACATCAACCGGTCTTCCCCCACGCCCTGCTGTCGATTTTCCGCAAGATCCATCGGCCGAGACCGCTCTGCTGTGTGTAGAAACGCGCGCCGCCGGCATGGTGGACCTGGCCGGGGTCCAGCCGGTCCTGCGGGCGAACCTTCGCACGTATCGGTCCATCGCCTGACGCGCCCTGGTGGTTCCCAGCGCCGCCATCAACGACACCGAAACGAACGCCGACGGTCTCGCCGCTAACGTCTGGAGGTTGCGACGGACGAAGCGCCGCACCGAGGCCGGATAGCGGCCGGAATGCACACGCGCAGCAACGATGATCATGTCGTAGTCGGCCGGAACGAGCCGCGCCGGCTGCTTGTTGGCGTCGACGACCGTGACGGAGTGCGATTTGGCCAGAAAGACGATCCGCCAGGAAGGTCGCGACTTTCCGCGTCTGGCCTTCGGTGGTGCCGTAGATGATCAGGGCGCGCACGAGGCGCTCACGCCCCTGCCTCCGCCGGGGTTTTCGCCTTGAGCGAGGCTACGAACGACGTCGGCGAAGCGAGCGAGCGCCTCCCAGTCGGTGTATTCGTGGTCGCGGGTGGTGTCGGTGGCGTTTCCTTCCTTGGCCCGCGATGCGCCGCATGATCCAGCGGGTGACGAAATTGTACCGGGTGTACGGCAGCCCGCCAGCCACGTGCTCGATCCGAGCTGGCGACCAGCCGGTCTTTTGGCTGAACCGCGCCAGCCCACTTCTGAATTTCCGCCATCGCCTCTTTGCGATGGAGCGTGTTCGCCGCCGCCATCGAGACCGACACGAACACCGACGGCTTGGCGGTCAGCGCCGCCAGATGATCGCCGGACGAACCGGATCACTGCCGGCCGATAGGCACCCATCTGCATCGAGGAAGCGACGATCGTCGCGTCAAAATCGGCCGGATCGATGTCTCCGGCGCCGCCAGCCTCCTGGACCTCGACGGCAGGCGGATTGCTGGCGCAGACGTTCGGCAATAAATTCCACGACCTTGCGGGTCTGCCCATAGGACGTTCCGTAGACGATCAGGATGCGCATGACCTCCTCCATCGAAGCGATGGACAGAACTTCTGGCCTGGAAGCGCTGCGGCCGCTTTGACCGGGGTCAAACGGAATTGTGACAGCAGCCGCCCGAGGCAAGCCGATGCCGCGACCTGATCGGCTACCGGGTCTGCTTGCCACTGCCGCGAATGCCCGCAACGGTGAAGGTCGCCAACACCAGACCGACGGCCGCCACCACAAACAATAGCCACGGCTAGCCATTGTCCAGCAATGGGCCTACAATCAGCGGGCCGACGAGGCTGCCGGCGTCGAGACCCGGAATAGACCGTGCCGAAGGTCTTGCCGAGATTGTTGCGCGGGGCAGCATGCCGGACAAGGAGTCACGCGACGGCAGAGCCGCACCGGAAAACAGGCCAACCAGTAGCAGGAATCCAACCATCATACGCATCGGCAGAGCCGACATGAATCAGCGGCAACGTGCTGAGCGCGGCCGCCACCATTCCAACCGTCGCCACCTGACGGTGTCGGCCATGTCGGTCGGCGAGACCCCGCCAACCAGCGTGCCGCCGATCGACCCGAATTGCAGAAACGCCACCGCCAGGGTCGCCGGCGCCAACGCCATCCCGTACCCCGTGGTCAGCGCCGAAACCGTGAAGTTCATGAGCCCGGCGAGGGCGAGCGTGCTGAGGAAGAAGAAGGCGAATCCGAAGATGACGACCGGCAAGGCCAAGAGTTGGCGGAAGCTGAGCTCCGCCGGCCCGCCGTCATGATCGCCCGCGCGCATGGATTGCGGATGCACCTTGTCGGCCCGCAGCCATTCGCGACTGACCACCAAGATGGCCGCCACTACCAGCGCGAACAGGCCGGCACCAACCAGTGCCAGGCGCCAGCCCCAAACCGTCGCGGCGAAACCGACGGCAAGCGGCGACACCGCGAAGCCGATCGAACCCGCCATCGAATGCGACGCAAATGCCCTGCCCTGCCGATCCAGCGATATTCGCCGGCTGAGGATAGAAAGGTCAGACGGGTGGTAGACGCTGTTACCAATCCCGGCGACGAATGCGATGGAAACAACAGGACAAACGACGGCGCCAGCCCCATGGCAACCATCGCCGCCCCCTGCAGCGCCATACCCCACAGCAGCAGGCGATGCGGACCGAACCGGTCGACCAGGATGCCGGCAACGATCTGGCCGACACCGGAGGTCGCAAAGAACAGCGTCAGGACAAAGCCGAGCTCGGTGAAGCCCGACGTTGAAAGTGGCCTTCATCAATGGCAGCAGAGGCGCCAGCGCCAGGAGCAGGAAATGGCTCGCGAAATGTGCAGTGCCCACCAGCCCGATGGTGCGCACGTCCCCCGCCAGGCCAACCGCGGCCAATTCCGGTTTCGCGATCGTCACAGGGGCGCGGCTCGCTCAGTTGGTCAAATGAGCAATCAGATTAATCGCGATCCACGCGGTCGACGACAAGAACGCCAAGCGCGAACACGTCGTCGCAGCAACCGCCGGAACAATCGCTTCTTCCTGCGCCGCACCGCATACGCCTGACTGAGCGGAGGCAACGAACCAGCGCCATCCCCGCCGGGCCCGGGTTCGACGAATGTCGGCCTTTCTTCCGCAACCACCATACTCACCCGTCACCCCGCTCGCCTTCCGAAGCTTAGCCCAATGCGCAAGCCGCTTGCGGATCTCGCGCTCGAAACCGCGGTCAGGCGGGTTGTAGAACGTCTGGCGGCCGAGCGCCTCGGGGAAATATTCCTGGCCCGGAGAAGGCCTCCGGCTCGTTCTGGTCGTAGTGATAGCCGGCACCGTAGCCTTCCTGCTGCATCAGCCTGGTCGGCGCGTTGAGGATGTGCTTGGGCGGCATCAGCGAGCCGCCTTCCTTGGCGGTGCGCATGGCCGCGCCGAAGGCGGTGTAGACCGCGTTCGACTTGGGCGCCGTGGCGAGATAGACCGTCGCCTCCGCCAGCGCCAGTTCGCCCTCTGGGGAACCGAGGTAGTCGTAGGCGTCCTTGGCGGCGAGCGCGACCAGCAGCGCCTGCGGGTCGGCCATGCCGACGTCCTCGGTCGCCATGCGCACCAGTCGACGGCCGATGTAGAGCGGCTGCTCGCCGGCATCGAGCATGCGGGCGAGATAGTAGAGCGCCGCGTCGGGGTCGGAGCCGCGCACCGACTTGTGCAGCGCCGAGATGAGGTTGTAGTGGCCGTCCTGCGACTTGTCGTAGATCGGCGCCCGGCGCTGGACGACCGCGAGCAGGCCCGCCTGGTCGAACACCTCGCCGGGTCTTCGCCGCCCGCCACACCTCCTCGGCCAGCGTCAGCACGGCCCGGCCGTCGGCGTCCGCCATCCCGATCAGCATCTGGCGCGCCTCCTCGTCGAGCGGCAGCGCGTTGACCTTCGATCGCCTTCGGCCCGGTCGAGCAGGTGCGCCAGCGCCTCCGGGTCGAGCGGCCTGAACACCAGCACCCGCGCCCGGCTGAGCAGCGCCGCGTTCAGCTCGAACGACGGGTTCTCGGTGGTGGCGCCGACGAGGGTGACGGTGCCGTCCTCCATCACCGGCAGGAAGGAGTCCTGCTGCGCCCGGTTGAAGCGGTGGATCTCATCGACGAACAGCAGCGTGCCCTTGCCCGTCTCGCGCCGGGCGCGGGCGGCCTCGAACACCTTCTTGAGATCGGCGACACCGGAGAAGACAGCCGAGATCTGCTCGAAGTGAAGGTCGGTCTCGCGCGCCAGCAGACGGGCGACGGTGGTCTTGCCGGTGCCCGGCGGCCCCCAGAAGACGAGCGAGCCGAGCGAGCCGGATTTGAGCATGCGGGTGAGCGCGCCCTCGGCGACCGAGCAGGTGGTCCTGGCCGACCACCTCGCAAAGCTTCTCCGGCCGCAGCCGGTCGGCCAGCGGCCGCGGCGCCGTCTTGTCGAGTCCAGCCGCCTCGAACAGCGACGCCATCGCTTCCCCTAGCCGAGGATCCGCTGGCGGATCACCTGGTCGCCGCGCTTGACGGTGAGCGACCACGACCGCGTCCGCGCCTGCGCCGCATCCTCGCAGCGTCTTTGTCGAATCGATATTGGTGCCGTTCACGTCGGCAATCACGTCGCCGCGCTGGAAGCCGGCGTAGGCCGCCGGCGACCCATCCGCTACGTCATCGACGATGACGCCGCTCGGATCACCGCTATAGCCGAGTTCATCGGCAACGGCCGGCGACAGGTTGACCACCTTCAGCCCGGCCAGGGGCGAATCGCCGTCGATGGTGCGCTCGTCGCGGGCGACTGTTTCCGGCGCGGGCTCCAACTGGATCTTCGTTTGGTAGAGCTTGCCGTCGCGGATGACGCGAAGATCAACGCTGCCGCCCACGCCTTTGGTCGCGAGGCGGTAGTTGAGCGTCCCGAGGTCGGCGACGTCGACGCCATCGACCGCAGTAATGAGATCACCGGCCTTGAGGCCGGCGTCGTGCCCCGGCCCCGATTTGTCGACGGAAGCGACGAGCACGCCGTTCGGCGCCTTCAGGCCGAGGCCGTCGGCGATCTCCGGCGTGACGGATTGGAGGTCGGCACCGAGCCAGGGCCGCGCGGTCGAGCCGCCATTGAGTGCTGCCTTCGCCACCACCTGCACCAGGTTTGACGGGATGGCGAAGCCGATGCCGCTGGAGCCACCCGATGGCGTTACGATCATCCGGTTGATGCCAATCAGGTCGCCATGCATGTCGACCAGCGCACCGCCGGAATTGCCGGGATTGATGGCGGCATCGGTCTGAATGAAATACTGGTCCTCCGACGGACCGCCGGGGATATGGGCGAAGGCGGAGACGATCCCGCTGGTGACCGTCTGGCCGACCCCGAACGGGTCGCCGATGGCAAGCACCAGGTCGCCGACCTCGGCCTTATCGGAGTCGGCGAAGTCGATGGTCGGGAACTTGCCGCCCCCACCCTTGATGCGCAGCACCGCAATGTCGGAGCGCTGGTCCTTGAGGATGATATCGGCGGGGAACTCGCGCTTGTCGGAAAGCGCCACCTTGACCTCGTCGGCCTGGGCGATCACGTGAAAGTTGGTGACGACGAGCCCGCTCGGATCGATGATGACGCCGGAGCCCAGCGACTGCTGAACGCGTGAGCTCGGCGTGCCGGACTGGTCACCGAAGAACTGCCGGAAGAACGGATCGGAGAAGAACGGCGATACCGACTGGCGGATAGTGCGCGAGGCGTAGACGTTGACCACCGCCGGGGCTACCCGCTTGACGATCGGGGCAAATGAAAGTTGCACGTCGGCGGAGCTGGCAGGCACCTGGCGGTCCTGCGCGACCGCGACATTGGCGCTGATAGCCACTGCCAAGATGGCGGTGAGGATAGCTGGATGCGTGCGACAGGCCATTCGCGAGTTTCCCCTTCAGTCGTCGCCCATTGCCAAAATGCTACACCAAATGAGGCAGCGACGTGACACTGCTGACGCCGGCTCTGTCACACAAGCCCCAGATCAACGAGGCTCTGCCCCATTGCCACCACCGCCTCATTGGAGCTGCGAAAGCGGATGCCGAGCCGGGTGCGCGCCTTCTCGTTGGAAACCGGCCGCACGCTGGCGTGGTTGCGCACCAGTCCCCGCACGGTGGGAATGAGCCGACTGAGCCCGAAAATAATGGACGGCGGGATCTCACGACGCGGGACCTTCCGTTCGTGGGACGGAATCGCGTCGGCGAGTGCACGGGCGATGTCCTTCAGCCACACCGCATCGGATGCGGCAATGAATCGCTCGCCCGCCGCCTCAGGCGACTCCAGCGCCTGAAGGTGCGCTTCCGCAACGTCGCGGACGTCGACCATAGTGAAGGCGAGCGGCGGGAGCCCCGGCAGGCGGCCCCCGAGCAGCAGCTTGACCAGAACGCCACCGGACGCACCGCCCGTGCGATCGAGCGCAGGCCCGGCTACTGCCGTGGGGTTGATCACGGCCAGCGTCATGCCGGAGTGGTCCCCGTCCATGAATTCCCATGCCGCGCGCTCGGCAAGAGTCTTCGACTTCGGATACGCGCCGATGTCGCCGCTGACGTCAGACCAGTCGCCCTCGGTAAAGACGTGGCCCGGCCCGTGGGAATAGTTGTTCATAATGGCGGCGCCGGACGAAGTCATGACCGTCCGTTGCACACCGGCATGCGCCGCCGCCTTGAGCACTCGGACTGCTCCCTCGCGCGCAGGACGGATCAGCTTCTCAGGATCGCGCGGCGGCCAGAGCTGGGTCGGCGAAGCGGTGTGCAGCACCAGCCGACAGCCGGCGACGGCCTCCCGCCATCCGTCATCGGAATTGAGATCGGCGCCAACGAACGTGAGACGATCATCCTCGGCGCCGACTGCGGCGCGCACCACCGGTTCGGCTTCGGGCCGGCGCAAGGTCCCGCGAACGTGGTAGCCCCGCGCCAGCGCCGCCTTGATGCAATGTTTGGCGACAAACCCGCTCGCCCCGGTCACCAGTATGAGGTCGCCTTCGGCCACCCGCGCCTCCTCGATCGGTGTCCTGTCAGAATGACAGCGCAGGATCAGACGGAAGAGCCGGACAACGACCCCTGGCGGGCAAGACGGCCGGCCGCTGTTCCGTCAGGCGCCCGCTCCGGCACCAACACCGCCTTCGGCCGCGGCAGCAGCGTAGCGGGCGCGGTCCTCCGCACCCTTCGCCTCGGCATCGCGGTCGACGAACTCGATCACCGCCACGGGCGCGCTGTCGCCATACCTGAATCCGGCCTTGAGCACACGGGTGTAACCCCCCGTCCGCTCCTTGTAGCGCGGGCCGATAGTGTCAAAGAGCTTCTTGACAGTGCCGACGTCCCGCAATTGGGCGATCGCCTGGCGGCGGGCATGCAGGTCGCCGCGCTTTGCCAGCGTCACAAGCTTCTCCACGATCGGCCGCAGGTCCTTCGCCTTAGGCAACGTCGTGACAATTTGCTCGTGCGTGATCAACGACGAGGCGAGGTTGGCGAACATCGCGGTGCGATGACTCGAAGTCCGGTTGAACTTACGACCGGATTTGCGATGGCGCATGGTCTTCTCCCTCAGGTCCCCTCAAGAGCGGCTCAATAGTGGTCTTCGTACCGCTTGGCCAGCTCGTCGATATTCTCAGGCGGCCAGTTGGAGACTTCCATGCCGAGATGGAGGCCCATCTGGGCGAGCACTTCCTTGATCTCGTTGAGCGATTTGCGGCCAAAGTTCGGGGTCCGCAGCATCTCCGCCTCGGTCTTCTGGATGAGATCTCCGATGTAGACGATGTTGTCGTTCTTCAGGCAGTTGGCCGAACGCACCGACAACTCCAGTTCGTCGACCTTCTTGAGCAGCGCCGGATTGAACGCCAGCTCCGGGATGGCGACTTCCGCCATCGGTTTCTCCGGTTCCTCGAAGGTGACGAAGATCGAGAGCTGGTCCTGCAGGATGCGTGCCGCGTAGGCGATCGCATCCTCTGCCCTGACCGAGCCGTCGGTCTCCACCGACAGCGTCAATTTGTCGTAGTCGAGCACCTGACCTTCGCGTGTGTTCTCGACCCGGTAGGAAACCTTCTTGACCGGCGAATAGAGGCTGTCGACCGGAATAAGGCCGATCGGCGCGTCCTCCGGCCGATTACGGTCGGCGGTAACGTAGCCCTTACCGGTGTCGACGGTGAATTCCATCCGGATCTCGGCACCCTCGTCCAGCGTGCACAGGACCAGGCCGGGATTGAGCACCTCAATATCACCGACAGTCTGGATATCGCCGGCAGTGACGGCGCCCGGCCCCTGCTTGCGCACCACCATGCGCTTGGGGCCCTCGCCATGCATCTTGATGGCGATTTCCTTGATGTTCAGGATAATGTCCGTCACGTCCTCGCGTACGCCGGCGATGGACGAAAACTCGTGCAGTACGCCATCGATCTGGACGGCCTTGACGGCCGCCCCCTGCAGCGAGGAAAGCAGGATGCGGCGCAGTGAATTGCCAAGCGTCAGGCCAAAGCCGCGCTCGAGCGGTTCGGCAACGACGGTCGCGTACCGGCGCGCATCCGGACCGGGCGCGATCTCGAGCTTGTTCGGCTTGATCAGCTCTTGCCAGTTCTTCTGGATGGTCACGAGCCTCTTCCTTTCACGGTGATCGCCGCCCCGGGAGGTCGGCGGCGAAGCGGTCGCACAACCGACCGCGATGATGAAAATGCGTACGCGCGCCAGCTACACGCGGCGGCGCTTGCGCGGTCTGCAACCATTGTGGGCGATGGGAGTCACGTCACGGATGGAAGTGATAACGAAACCCGCGGATTGCAAGGCCCGTAGCGCCGACTCTCGCCCCGATCCTGGCCCTGACACCTCGACCTCGAGGGTCTTAACCCCGTGCTCGGTGGCCTTCTTCCCCGCATCCTCAGCTGCCATCTGGGCAGCGTACGGAGTGGATTTCCGCGATCCCTTGAAACCCATCAAGCCGGCCGAGGACCACGAGATGGTGTTGCCCTGAGCATCCGTGATGGTGATCATCGTATTGTTGAAGCTGGAATTCACATGCGCGACACCGGAGGTGATGTTCTTCCGCTCGCGGCGGCGCACGCGTGTGGCTTCTTTCGCCATATCTGACCTTTCGACTAGTCCGTCCAGCGCGGCGACGAGGCCGCGCGCCTCGAGCGTTACTTCTTCTTGCCGGCAATTGGCCGGGCCGGCCCCTTGCGGGTGCGCGCGTTGGTATGCGTCCGTTGCCCACGCACCGGCAGCCCGCGACGGTGCCGCAACCCCCGGTAGCAACCGAGGTCCATCAGGCGCTTGATATTCATCGCAACCTCCCGCCTGAGGTCGCCCTCGACCAGATGGTCACGATCGATGATGTCGCGAATCTGGCCGACTTCCGCATCTGTAAGCTCGTTGGTGCGGCGTTCCGGGGGAATCCTCACCGCTTCAACAATCTGTTTAGCCTTGGTCGACCCGATTCCATGGATATACTGAAGCGCGATCACGACGCGCTTGTTGGTCGGTATATTGACGCCTGCGATTCGGGCCAAGCTAGCTCTCCTGTGGACCGGCGGCCACGCCACCGCGACCCCTCATATTTAACCTTAACCTGCCGCTAAACGCACAGCGCGGCACCGGCTACCCGTTTCGGCGGCCAGCACCGCAAATCTGCACGTCCAGAATTGTCGCTGGTAAATAACGATCCGGCTGGATTTCGTCAACTGTCGAGCCACGCCGATCACGCCGTGGTTACCGCAGTCAGGACCGCCTCGATCTTGGTCGTCACCTCGTCCTTGGTGCCGGCACCGTCGATCGTGGTCAATAGCCGCTTGCGCCGATAGAATTCAGTCACCGGCCGGGTTTGCGTCCGATAGACCGCCAGTCGTTTATGCAGAATCTCGGCCTTGTCGTCGCCGCGGGCCCCATCGGTCTCCCTCGCCCGGGTCTCGATCCGGTCCACAAGATAACGCTCGCCGACAGAGATTTCGATGACTGCATCCACCTTCGTACCGATTTCATCAAGCATTCGATCAAGCGCTTCCGCCTGCGCGATCGTTCTAGGAAACCCGTCGAGGATGAAACCCGCAGCACAATCGGGCTGACGAAGCCGTTCCGCGATGATGGGCACCATGACATCGTCAGGCACAAGCTCGCCGCGGTCCATCAGGGTCTTCGCACGCGCACCGAGCGCCGACCCCTCGGCGGCGGCTACACGCAGCATTTCGCCGGTGGACAACGGCGCGATGCCGTGAGTGGCGGCCAGACGCGCCGCCTGCGTTCCTTTGCCCGCGCCAGGTGGCCCGAGCAGTACGAGCCTCATCGGCTCCGCCCCCTCAATTTGGACTTCTTGACGAGCCCCTCATACTGATGGGCCAGCAAATGGCCCTGAATCTGCGAAATCGTGTCAAGCGTGACGTTGACCACAATCAGCAGCGACGTTCCCCCGAAAGAAAACGGGACCCCAGTGTAATCGATGAGGATCTGCGGCAACAAGCAGACCAGCACCAGATAGATGGCGCCGACCGCAGTGACGCGAGTGAGCACGTAGTCGATGTATTCGGCCGTGTTTTTGCCCGGCCGGATACCGGGGATGAAGCCGCCGTGCTTCTTGAGGTTATCTGCAGTGTCGGTCGGGTTGAAGACTACTGCCGTGTAGAAAAAGGCAAAGAAGATGATCATGGCAGCGTACAGGAACATGTACAGCGGCTGACCCCGACCAAGCAGAGCCGTCACCGTCGTGAGCCATCCTGGCCCCGAACCGGCGGTGAAGTTCGCGACCGTCACCGGCAACAGCAGTAGCGAAGAAGCGAAGATCGGCGGAATGACGCCGGACGTGTTCAGCTTCAGCGGCAGATGCGAAGCCTCGCCCTGGAACATACGATTGCCGATCTGGCGCTTCGGGTACTGGATCAGCAGCCGGCGCTGAGCGCGCTCAATGAAGACGATGAAGGCAACGACGCCGATCGCCATCACCGCCACGCCAACGATGACAACCGGCGACAGGGCCCCCTCGCGACCGAGCTCAAGGGTACCGACCAGCGCTTGTGGTATGCGCGCGATGATGCCGGAAAAGATAATCAGCGACAGGCCGTTGCCGATGCCGCGCGCGGTGATCTGCTCGCCCAGCCACATCAGGAACATCGTTCCGCCGGTGAGCGTCACGACCGTCGTGAGCATGAAGAACGGACCGGGGTTGATGACGACGTTCCCCGCACCCTGCAGGCCGATGGCGATGCCATAAGCCTGCGCAGCCGACAGAATTACGGTGCCGTAACGCGTATACTGATTGATGACCTTGCGGCCCTGCTCGCCCTCCTTCTTCAGCTGGTCGAGCGTCGGCACAATCGATGTCATCAACTGCATGATGATCGACGCCGAAATGTAGGGCATGACGCCCAGCGCAAAGATCGCCATGCGGCCGACCGCCCCACCAGCAAACATGTCGAACATGCCGATGATGCCGGTGGAGTTGGCCTGAAAGGCCTGTGCCAGAGCCTGAGGATCGATGCCGGGCACCGGTACATAGGTGCCGAGCCGATAGATCAAGAGCACCCCGAGGGTGAACCAGATGCGTCTCTTGAGCTGTTCGGCCTTGGCGAAAGCGCCGAAATTAAGATTGGCCGCGAGTTGCTCTGCCGCAGATGCCATGATCCGCTCCGATCCGGCCTATTCGGCCGCTTTCACCGATGCCCCCACGATGGTCACGGATCCGCCGGCCGCCTCCACCGCGGCCTGGGCGGCCTTCGACGCTCCGGCTACCTCGAAGGCAACCTTGGCCGTGATCTCACCGTTGGCGAGCAGCCGAACCCCGTCGCGGACTCGGCGGATGACGCGGGCCGCCCGCAAGGTATCCGCCGTGACAGGCTGGCTCGCATCAAGCGTGCCTGCATCGATCGCCTTCTGGACCCGGTCAACGCCAACGCTGTTGAAGTTCTTGGAGAAGATGTTCTTGAACCCGCGCTTCGGCAACCGCCGATGCAACGGCATCTGGCCGCCCTCAAATCCTTTGATGGCTACGCCGGTGCGCGATTTCTGTCCCTTGACGCCACGCCCAGCGGTCTTGCCCTTGCCGGAGCCGATACCGCGGCCGACGCGCATGCGCTCCTTGGTGGCCCCCGGCCGATCGGACAACTGATTGAGTTTCATGAAGAGCGTTCCCTAGACCTCGTAGACAACGCGAACGAGGTGCTTCACTTTTGCGATCATGCCCCGGACAGCCGGCGTATCGGGCAGGGTGCGGCGGCGCCGGATCTTGTTGAGGCCGAGACCGATCAGCGTCGCGCGCTGGTCATGCGGCCGCCTGATCGGACTGCCGGTTTGTTCAACCGTAATTCTCTTGCTGCTCGGTGCCATGGCAAAGTCCTATTTTCCCGCCGCTCAGCCTTCCGCAGCCGCTTCGGCGTCGATATCGCGGCGACGCGCCTGCAGCGTCGAGACCTTGATACCGCGCCGAGCCGCGACGCCGCGCGGGCTGTCCTCATGCTTCAGCGCGTCGAAAGTGGCGCGCACCATATTGTACGGGTTCGATGACCCGAACGACTTGGCGACCACGTCCTGGACGCCCAGCGTCTCGAACACGGCACGCATCGGCCCGCCAGCGATGATCCCGGTGCCGGGCGGCGCTGCACGGCACACCACCTTGCCGGCGCCGTGCCGGCCAGAAACGTCGTGGTGGAGCGTGCGCCCCTCGCGCAGTGGCACACGCACCATCGAATGCTTTGCCGCCTCGGTCGCCTTGCGGATCGCCTCGGGCACTTCGCGCGCCTTGCCGTGGCCGAAACCCACTCGCCCTTTTTGATCGCCGACCACAACCAACGCGGCGAACCCGAACCGTCGCCCGCCCTTAACCACTTTGGCGACGCGGTTGATGTGAACCAGCTTGTCGACGAACTCGCTGTCGCGGTCGTCTCTTCCGCGGTCACGACCGCCGCGTTCGCGCTGATGAGGTTCTCTTGCCATCCTACCTGGTCCGTTGGTTCGATATCGTTTCCGTTGCTTGGCGCTTCAAGGTCGCTAGAACTTGAGGCCGCCCTCACGCGCTCCTTCGGCGAGCGCCTTGACGCGGCCATGAAAGAGAAAACGCCCGCGGTCGAAGACAACGTCGGTAACGCCGGCCGCCATCGCCCGTTCGGCCAGCAGCTTGCCGACCTCGCCGGCGGCTGCCGTGTCAGCGCCGGTCTTCAACTTGTCGCGAAGCGCCTTTTCCATGGACGAGGCGGCCGCCAGCGTACGTCCCGCCGCATCGTCGATAACCTGAGCGTAAATGTGTTTCGACGAACGAAAGACCGAGAGGCGTTTGCGGCCGCGCGCAGCGTGCTTCACGGAACGGCGGACGCGCGCGACGCGGCGTTTGGTGGTCGTGGTAGTTGCCATGGCGAATGTCCGCTACTTCTTCTTGCCTTCCTTGCGGTGGATGTGCTCCTCCGCGTACTTGACGCCCTTACCCTTGTACGGCTCCGGCTTGCGGAACGCTCGAATCTCGGCTGCGACCTGACCGACCTGCTGCCGGTCAGCACCACTGACCAGGATTTCGGTCGGCTTGGCGCACGCGATCTTGATCCCCGGCGGGATAGGATAATTGATCTCGTGGCTGTAGCCGAGACTGAGCTTCAGCGCCCTGCCATCGACCGCGGCGCGCAGACCGACGCCATTGATTTCCAGACGGCGCTCAAATCCCTTGCTGACCCCCTCAACCAGGTTGGCGACCATGGTGCGCGACAACCCCCAGGCTGCGCGCGCCCGTTTGGACTGGTCGCGCGGGGCCACTGCGATGGCGCCATCGTTCTGCGAAACAGTCACATCATCGTTGGCGACAAACGACAATTCGCCCTTCGGTCCCTTGACCGAGATCGCCTGTCCGGCGACCGAGGCGGTAACGCCCTTGGGCAGCTTCACCGGGTTCTTGCCAATTCGCGACATCACACCAATCCGTTCAATTTCCCACGCGCCGCCTAGAAAACGCGGCAAAGCACTTCGCCGCCGACGTTCTGGTCACGCGCCTCCGCATCCGACATCACGCCCTTTGGCGTCGACAGGATCGACACGCCAAGGCCGTTGGCAACCCGCGGGATCGTCTTCACCGACGCATACACCCGCCGCCCCGGTCGCGACACCCGCACAATCTCGCGGATTACCGGTTCGCCGTCATAGTACTTGAGCTCGATTTCGAATTCCGAGCGACCATTATCGTAGTCGACGGTCGAATACCCGCGGATATAGCCCTCCGCCTGAAGAACGTCGAGCACGTTGCGCCTGAGCCGCGATCCCGGGGTCGAGACCTTGTTGCTCTTGCGTATCTGGGCGTTACGGATGCGGGTCAGCATGTCGCCCAGGGGATCGCTCATCGTCACGCGCTTTGTCTCCTCACCAGCTCGACTTGACCATGCCCGGGATCAGCCCCGCCGCCCCGAGTTCGCGCAGCGCGATCCGGGACATTTTCAGCTTGCGGTAATATCCGCGCGGCCGGCCGCTCACCTCACAACGGTTGCGGATCCGCACCGCGGATGAATTGCGCGGCAGCCTGGCGAGCTTGAGGCGTGCCTGGAAGCGCTCCTCGAGCGTCAGGTGCTCATCATTGGCCATCGCCTTCAATGCGTTCCGCCGTCCCGCGAAACGCTCCACCATCCGGCGCCTGCGATTGTTTTTTTCGATCGAGCTTTTCTTGGCCATCGCCCTCACCTACTGCCGGAACGGAAAATTGAATGCCTTGAGCAAGGCGCGCGCCTCATCGTCTGTCTTCGCCGTGGTGCACACGATGACATCCATGCCCCAGATCTGGTCGACTTCGTCGTAGTTGATCTCGGGGAAGATGATGTGCTCCTTGATGCCCATGGCGAAATTGCCGCGGCCGTCGAAGCTTTTCGGATTCAGGCCGCGAAAGTCTCGCACCCGCGGCAATGCCACCGTCACCAGACGGTCGAGGAAGTCGTACATACGGTTACGCCGCAGCGTGACCTTGCCGCCGATGGGCATGTCCTCGCGCAGCTTGTAGGTCGCGATCGACTTACGCGAACGGGTAACCGCCGGCTTCTGTCCAACGATCTTGGCAAGGTCGCCCAGAGCCGAAGTCACCTTCTTCGAGTCGGCCACCGCTTCGCCGATGCCCATGTTAACGACGATCTTGTCGACGCGCGGCACCTCCATCGGATTCTTGTAGCCGAACTCGGCCACCATCGCCGGTCGGACGGCGTCGCGGTAGTAGGCCTTCAGCCGCGGTTCATAGGCGGTCTCAGCCATCGATCGGATCTCCCGTCCGCTTGGCAAAGCGGAGTTTGCGGCCCTCGTCGGTGAAGCGGAAACCGACCCGAGTCGGTTTCCCGTCGCTTCCCACGAGCGCGATGTTGGACATATGGATCGGCAGTTCCCGCGTGATAATGCCGCCCTCATCGCGGGCGGTCTGCCGCTGATGACGCTTGACCAGATTGATGCCGCGTACCAGCGCACGGCTCTCTGCCGGCAGTACGCGAATCACCTCGCCGGTCTTGCCCTTGTCACGTCCGGCGATGACCATCACCCGGTCACCCTTGCGGATACGCGCCGCCATGATCAAAGCACCTCCGGGGCAAGCGAAATGATCTTCATGTGGTTTTTTGCGCGGAGCTCGCGCGGCACGGGGCCGAAGATGCGCGTGCCTACCGGCTCCATTTGCGGCGTGATGAGTACGGCGGCGTTGCGGTCGAAGCGGATGACGCTGCCATCGGAACGGCGGATGTCCTTGGCGGTACGCACCACCACCGCCTTCATGACATCGCCCTTCTTCACGCGGCCGCGCGGGATCGCCTCCTTGACCGAAACAACGATAATGTCGCCGACCGAAGCGTACTTGCGCTTCGAGCCGCCAAGCACCTTGATGCACATGACGCGGCGGGCGCCTGAATTGTCCGCCACATCGAGGTTGGTCTGCATCTGGATCATCGTCGTTGCCTTACGGTGCCTGGATTAGCTGGCGGTCGAGACCACCACCCATCGTTTGGTTTTGGAAATCGGTACGCTCTCTTCAATCGCCACCGCGTCGCCGACCTTGTGCTTATTCTCTGGATCGTGGGCGTGATACTTCTTCGAGCGGCGCACGGTCTTCTTGAACAGCGGATGCGTGAAGCGGCGATCGACGCGCACCACGACCGTCTTGTCGTTCTTGTCGCTCACCACGGTGCCGTACAGGACGCGCTTCGGCATATCATTTAACCTTTTGTTCTGACATTATTTTTCGCCCTGATCGTGGTGATGCGCGCGATGTCGCGGCGCACCTGGCGAACGCGGGCAGTATTTTCCAATTGGCCGGTGGCACGCTGGAAGCGCAGGTTGAACTGCTCCTTCTTCAGCCGCGCCAGCTCATCGCTTTGCTGGTCGTCGGTCAACAACCGTATTTCCGACGCCTTCATCGGTCCGGCTCCTTCGTCTCTTTGTCAGTCGGCGACGCGCTGCACGAAGCGCGTCCTTACCGGAAGCTTAGCCGCGCCGAGGCGCAGTGCCTCGCGCGCCAACTCGGCCGGCACACCATCGATCTCGAACATGATGCGGCCCGGCTTGACCCGGCACGCCCAGAACTCCGGCGTGCCCTTGCCCTTGCCCATGCGCACTTCGGTCGGCTTTTTCGACACCGGCACGTCCGGGAACACGCGGATCCAGACCCGCCCGGCGCGCTTCATCTCACGTGTGATCGCGCGCCGCGCCGCCTCGATCTGCCGGGCGGTCACGCGTTCAGGCTCCAGCGCCTTCAGACCATAGGTGCCGAAAGTCAGCTCGGCACCGGAGGTCGCTGTGCCATGAATGCGGCCCTTGTGTTGCTTGCGAAACTTGGTTCGCTGGGGTTGCAGCATGATCGTATCTCCGCTCGCCTCAGGCCGTCGCCGCTTCGCGGCGGCGCCCGCCGCCCGCTTGCTCGGCGCCCTCGATGAGGCGGCGCTCCGAAGCCATGGGGTCGTGTTCCATGATCTCGCCCTTGAACACCCACACCTTGACCCCGCAGGTGCCGTACGCCGTATTCGCCGTGGCGACGCCGTAGTCTATGTCGGCCCTCAGCGTATGCAGCGGCACCCGCCCCTCACGGTACCACTCCGAACGGGCGATCTCCGCGCCACCCAGGCGGCCGCCGCAGCTGATGCGGATGCCATCCGCCCCAAGCCGCATCGCTGACTGCACTGCCCGCTTCATTGCCCGCCGAAACGCCACGCGGCGCTCGAGCTGTTGCGCGATCGAGGCGGCGACAAGATTGGCGTCGATCTCCGGCTTGCGGACCTCGACGATGTTGATGTGGACCTCTGAGTCGGTCATCGCCGCGACCTTCTTGCGCAGCTTCTCAATGTCGGCACCCTTCTTGCCGATCACGATTCCGGGGCGCGCCGAATGGATGGTGACCCGACACTTCTTGTGCGGCCGCTCGATGACGATCTTCGATACCGCCGCCTGCTTGAGGTCATCCATCAGCGCTTTGCGGATCTTCATGTCCTCGTGCAGCAGCCGGCCATATTCGCCCTTGTTGGCAAACCAGCGCGAGTCCCACGTGCGATTGACACCGAGCCTCAGGCCGACCGGATTGACTTTTTGACCCATCAGACCTGCTCCTCGACTTCGCGAACCACGATCGTCAGATGCGACGTCCGCTTATGGATGCGTCCAACGCGGCCGCGTGCGCGGGGCGTCCAGCGCTTCAGCACCAGCGACTTGCCGACATGTGCCTCGGCAACAACCAGCGAGTCGACGTCGAGCTGGTGGTTGTTTTCAGCGTTCGCAACCGCGGACTCCAGCGTCTTCTTGACGTCGCGCGCCACCCGCTTGCGGCTGAAGGTCAGATCCGCCAGCGCCGATGCCACCTTCTTGCCGCGGATCATCTGCGCGACGAGATTGAGTTTCTGCGGCGAGATGCGAATCGTGCTGGTGCGGGCCTTCGCCTCGCTCACCATCAGCGGCCGCTCGCGCTTCGGCTTGCCCATGCTCAGGCCCTCTTCGCCTTCTTGTCGCCGGAGTGGCCGTGGAAGGTCCTGGTCGGCGCGAATTCGCCGAACTTGTGGCCGACCATGTCCTCACTCACCAGCACCGGGATGTGCTTGTTGCCGTTGTGGACGCCGAAGGTCAGGCCGACGAACTGCGGCAGGATCGTCGAGCGCCGGCTCCAGATCTTTATGATGTCGCTGCGGCTGCTCGCGCGGGCCTTGTCGGCCTTCTTGAGCAGGTAGCCGTCGACAAACGGGCCTTTCCAGATCGAACGCGCCACGGTCAGTCTCTCCGCTTATCACTTCTTGCGCGCATGGCGGCTGCGCGCGATGAACTTGCTGGTGCGCTTGTTGTTGCGGGTGCGCTTACCCTTGGTCGGCTTGCCCCACGGCGAGACCGGATGACGGCCCCCCGACGTGCGACCCTCACCGCCGCCGTGCGGATGGTCGACCGGGTTCATGGCGACGCCGCGGACATTCGGCATGCGCCCCTTCCACCGATTGCGCCCGGCCTTGCCGATACTGATGTTGGCGTGATCGGGATTGGAGACCGCACCAACGGTAGCAAAACAGCTCTGGTGGACCAACCGCTGCTCGCCGGAATTGAGCCGCAGGATCGCATAGCCCTGGTCGCGTCCGACGTACTGCGCGTACGTGCCGGCCGAGCGGGCGATCTGACCGCCATGGCCCGGCTTCATCTCAACGTTGTGGACGATCGTACCCACCGGCATTGCAAGCAGAGGCATGGCGTTGCCCGGCTTCACGTCCGCCTGCCTTGCCGCGACCACCGTGTCGCCCGCCCCTAACCGCTGGGGAGCCAGGATGTAAGAAATCTCGCCGTCCTCATAACGGATAAGCGCGATGAAGGCGGTACGGTTCGGATCGTACTCCAGCCGCTCGACCACCGCGGGCATGTCGAGCTTGCGCCGCTTGAAATCAATGCGCCGGTATGCGCGCTTGTGGCCGCCGCCCCGCCAGCGCACTGTTACCCGGCCCTGGTTGTTGCGTCCGCCGGTCGAATGCTTGCCCTCGACCAGCCCCTTCACCGGCTTACCGTGGTAAAGATCAGAGCGGTCGACCAGCACCAGCTGGCGCTGGCCGGGCGTCGTCGGCTTGTAGTTCTTCAGTGCCATGATGCCGATCGCCTCCGTCTCACAAGCCGGTCGTCACGTCGATCATCTGCCCCTCCTCGAGGGTGACGATGGCGCGCTTGGTGCCCGGTTGACGGCCGAGAATGCCGCGAAACCGCTTCGATTTGCTCTTGCGGTTCAACGTGTTGACCGCTTTGACCTTGACCTTGAACAGCGCCTCGACGGCAGCCTTGATCTGGGGTTTGGTAGCGTCCGGCGCCACCACGAAAACGACCTGGCCGTGCTCCGAGGCCGCAGTCGACTTCTCGGTGATGACCGGCCGGCGAATAACGTCGTAGTGCGTGCGCGGCGTCATTTGAACCGTTCCGTAAGAGCCTCAACCGCCGCCTTGGTCAGGACCAGCCGGTCACGGCGCAGAATGTCATAGACGTTGATGCCCTGAACCGGCAGCACGTCGATATTGGCAATGTTGCGCGCCGCCCGCGCGAAGTCCGCGTGCACCTCCGCACCATCGATAATCAATGCGTTGCTGAAGCCGAGGTCAGCGAACTGCCTGGCGAGCTGCCTGGTCTTCGCCTCCTTGACCATGGCGTCGGCGATGATCGTCAGCTTGTCGTCGCGCGCCTTTCCGGACAGCGCGTGCTTCAGCGCCAGTGCCCTGACCTTCTTGGGCACGTCAATCGCGTGGCTCCTGACCACCGGTCCAAAGGCCTTGCCGCCGCCACGGAACTGCGGCGCCGCCTTATTGCCGTGACGGGCGCGTCCGGTGCCCTTCTGCTTGTACATCTTGGCGCTGGTCATGCGGATTTCGCCGCGGGTCTTGCTCTTATGGGTCCCGGCCTGACGCTTGGCGAGTTGATACCGGACCATCCGCTGCAGGATGTCGATGCGGGGCGTCAGCCCGAAAATCTCATCGGGCAACGCGATGGAGCCGTCGGCCTTGCCGTCGAGGGTGGTTACTTTGTGGTCCATTCTAGGCGCCCTCCGCCACCTCTGTGCCGGCGCCGGCCATCTCCGCCTGCTCGGCAGCCGGCGATCCATCCGTCCCGGCCCGTGCCTTGAACGCCCCCGGCGTCGGCACCCCGTCGGGCAGCGCCCGCTTGACCGCATCGCGCACGAGGATCCATCCGCCCTTGGCACCGGGAACCGCGCCGGCGACCATGATCAGGCCTCGTTCGACATCAGTCTTCACGATCTTGACGTTCTGGGTAGTCACCCGCACGTCGCCCATGTGGCCGGCCATTGGCTTACCCTTGAACACCTTGCCAGGGTCCTGGCGCTGTCCAGTCGAGCCATGGGTGCGGTGGTTGACCGAGTTGCCGTGGGTGGCTCGGCCGCCGCCATAGTGGTGGCGCTTGATGACGCCCTGGAAACCGCGGCCGATCGAAGTACCCGTCACGTCGACGAACTGGCCGGGGATGAAATGGTCGGCGGTGATCTCAGCGCCGACGTCGATCAGGTTCTCCGGGCTCACCCGGAATTCGACCACCTTGCGCTTGGGCTCGACCGACGCAGCGGCGAAATGACCGCGCATGGCACGCGGCGTATTCTTGACCTTGGTCAGGCCGGCACCGAGTTGCACGGCCGTGTAGCCGTTCTTCTCAACGGTCCGCTGGGCCACGACCTGACAGTTGTCGAGCCTGAGCACCGTCACGGGCACCTGCTCGCCTGCATCGGTGAACAGCCGGGTCATGCCGACTTTCTGTGCGATCACGCCTGAACGCATGGCTTCGTCTCGCTTCCTCGCCGCCCGCTTACAACTTGATCTCGACGTCGACACCAGCAGCAAGATCGAGCTTCATCAGCGCGTCCACCGTTTGCGGCGTCGGATCGACAATGTCGAGGAGCCGCTTGTGAGTACGCATCTCGAACTGCTCGCGGCTCTTCTTGTCGATATGGGGCGAGCGGTTGACCGTGAACTTCTCGATCCGGGTCGGCAGCGGCACCGGCCCGCGAACGCGTGCGCCGGTCCGTTTCGCGGTATTGACGATCTCACGGGTCGACGCATCGAGAATGCGATGGTCAAACGCCTTGAGCCGGATGCGGATGTTCTGGCCGTTCATGTGGCTTCAGAGGACAGGGGCGAGAGACGACAGGTACAATCGTCGTTCGGGTCTGTCCTTTTCTCCTCTTCTCTGTCCTCTGCGTCAGTCGTCAGTTACTTCAGGATCTTCGAGACGACGCCCGAACCAACGGTGCGACCGCCCTCGCGGATCGCGAAGCGCAACTTCTCCTCCATGGCGATGGGGACGATCAGCGTCACCTCCATCGACACGTTGTCGCCGGGCATCACCATCTCCGTGCCTTCCGGCAACTGGACCACGCCGGTCACGTCGGTGGTGCGGAAGTAGAACTGCGGCCGATAGTTGGTGAAGAACGGCGTGTGGCGACCGCCTTCGTCCTTGGTCAGAATGTAAGCCTCGGCCTGGAACACCGTGTGCGGCGTTACCGAACCGGGCTTGCACAGGACCTGGCCGCGCTCGACGCCCTCACGGTCGACACCGCGCAGGAGCGCGCCGATATTGTCGCCAGCCTGGCCCTGGTCGAGCAGCTTGCGGAACATCTCCACGCCGGTGACCACCGTCTTGGACGTGTCGCGAATGCCGACGATCTCGACTTCGTCTCCGACTTTGATGATGCCGCGTTCGACGCGACCGGTGACGACCGTGCCACGACCGGAAATCGAGAAGACATCCTCAATCGGCATCAGGAACGGCTGATCGATCGGACGCTCCGGCTGCGGGATGAAGGAATCGACAGCATCCATGAGCCTGAGGATCGAATTGTGGCCGAGTTCTTTGTTGTCGCTGCCTTCGAGCGCCAGCAGCGCCGATCCACGGATCATCGGCGTGTCGTCGCCGGGGAACTCATAGCGGCTGAGCAGCTCCCGCACCTCCAGCTCGACCAGGTCGAGCAGCTCCGGGTCGTCAACCATGTCGCACTTGTTCAGGTACACGACCAGCGCCGGCACACCGACCTGGCGCGCAAGCAGGATGTGCTCGCGCGTCTGCGGCATGGGGCCATCGGCGGCCGACACCACCAGAATCGCACCGTCCATCTGCGCTGCGCCCGTGATCATGTTTTTGACGTAGTCGGCGTGGCCGGGGCAATCGACGTGCGCATAGTGCCGCTTGTCTGTCTCGTACTCCACGTGCGCCGTGTTGATGGTGATGCCCCGCGCCCGTTCCTCGGGCGCCGCATCGATCGAGGCGTAGTCTTTGAACGTGGCGCCGCCCGTCTCCGACAGCACCTTGGTGATCGCCGCGGTCAGCGTCGTCTTGCCGTGATCGACGTGGCCGATCGTGCCGATGTTGCAGTGCGGCTTGGTTCGTTCGAATTTCGCTTTGGCCATCGGGGCTCTCCGTCCTTCTCGAAGTCCTTTGTCGTAGACGCGGCGCGATCAGGCGAACTTCGCCTGGACCTCTTGCGCCACTGCCTGCGGTACCTGCTGGTAATGGTCGAACTGCATGGTGTACTGCGCTCGGCCCTGGCTCATCGACCTCAACGTGTTGACGTAGCCGAACATGTTGGCCAGCGGCACCATGGCATTGATCAACTGGGCGTTGCCGCGCGTGTCTGTGCCCGCGACCGTGCCGCGCCGCGAACTGATGTCGCCCATGATCGAACCGAAGTAATCCTCCGGCGTCACGACCTCGACCTTCATGATCGGCTCGAGCAGCACCGGGCCGGCCTTCCCCAGGGCCTCGCGGAATGCGGCGCGGCCGGCAATTTCAAACGCGAGCGCCGAAGAATTCGACGTCGTGGTAGGCGCCGTCCACCAACTCGGCGCGGACGTCGACCACCGGGAAGCCGGCGAGCACGCCCGAGGTCAGCACCGACTTGATGCCCTTCTCGACGCCGGGGATGTACTCCTTCGGCACCGACCCGCCGACGACCTTGGCCTCGAATGACGAGCCGGCTCCCGACGCCGCGGGAGTCGACTTCGAGCTTGACGCGAGCGAACTGTCCCGAGCCGCCGGTTTGCTTCTTGTGCGTGTAGTCGATCGTCGTCGGCCGCGTGATCGTCTCGCGATAGGCGACCTGCGGCGCGCCGACGTTGACGTCGACCTTGTACGTCCGCTTCAGAATGTCGACCTTGATGTCGAGGTGCAACTCGCCCATGCCCTTGAGGATGGTCTGGCCGCTTTCCGGGTCCGTCGACACGTAGAAAGAAGGGTCCTCGGCGGCGAGCCGTTGCAGGGCAACGCCGAGCCTCTCCTGGTCGCCCTTTGTCTTCGCTTCGACCGCGATCTCGATCACCGGATCGGGGAAATCCATCTGCTCGAGGATCACCGGCTTCTGTGGATCACACAGTGTATCGCCGGTGCGCGCATCCTTGAGACCGGCAAGCGCTACGATGTCGCCGGCATAGGCTTCCTTGATGTCCTCGCGGTGGTTCGCATGCATGAGCAGCATGCGGCCGACGCGCTCCTTGCGGTCGCGGGGCGAATTGAGCAGCGAGTCCCCACTCTGGACCTTGCCGGAATAGACCCGGCAAAAGGTAAGCGAACCGACAAAGGGGTCGTCCATGATCTTAAAGGCAAGCATGGACATGGGATCGTTGTCGCTCGAATGGCGCAGGATTTCCTGGCCGGTGCGCGGATCGACGCCCTTGATCGCCTCCAGATCGGCCGGGGACGGCAGATAGTCCACGACCGCGTCGAGTAGCGACTGCACACCCTTGTTCTTGAAGGCGGAGCCGCACAGCACCGGGAAGAAGGTGCCCTTGATGACAGCCTTGCGGATGAGGCCCTTCAGCGTCGCCTCGTCCGGCTCGGCGCCATCCAGATAAGCCGCCATCGCGTGGTCGTCCATCTCGACGGCCGCCTCGATCAGCTTCTCGCGCCACTCCTTGGCCTGATCGAGCATGTTCGCCGGAACGTCGGTATCCTCGAACTTGGCACCAAGCGACTCCTCATCCCAAATGCGCGCTTTCATACGCACGAGATCGATCAGGCCCTTGAACTCGCTCTCGGCCCCGATCGGCAGTTGGATCGCAACCGGCCTGGCGCCAAGACGTTTGACGATGTCGTCCAGGCACTTGAAGAAATCGGCGCCGATCTTGTCCATCTTGTTGGCGAAGACGATGCGCGGCACGTGGTATTTGTCGCCCTGGCGCCAGACCGTCTCGGTCTGCGGCTCAACCCCCTGGTTGGAGTCGAGCACACACACGGCGCCGTCCAGGACGCGCAGATTGCGTTCCACCTCAATGGTAAAGTCGACGTGGCCGGGCGTGTCGATGATATTGAGGCGCTTGTCGCGCCAGTAAGTGGTGGTCGCGGCCGAAGTGATCGTGATGCCGCGTTCCTGCTCCTGCTCCATCCAGTCCATGGTGGCTGCACCCTCATGGACCTCGCCCATCTTGTGGCTCTTGCCGGTGTAGTAGAGGATCCGCTCGGTCGTCGTCGTCTTGCCGGCATCGATGTGGGCCATGATGCCGAAGTTGCGGTAGTCCTCGATCTTGTGCGTTCGCGGCATAAAAAAGGCTCTCTTCGGGGTTCTTACCAGCGATAGTGCGAGAACGCGCGGTTGGCGTCGGCCATCCGATGGGTGTCCTCGCGCTTCTTCACGGCGTTTCCCCGATTGTTCGCCGCGTCGAGCAGTTCGCCCGACAGCTTCTCGGTCATTGTCTTTTCGTTGCGTCCTCGCGCGGCACCTAGAAGCCAGCGGATCGCCAACGCTTGACGGCGATCGATGCGAACCTCCACCGGCACCTGGTATGTGGCGCCACCGACGCGGCGCGAGCGCACTTCGATCGCCGGCATGACATTGTCGAGCGCCGAACGGAAGATCGCCAGCGGATCCTGCTTGGTACGTTCCTGAATCAGGTCAAAGGCACCGTAGACGATATTCTCGGCGACCGATTTCTTACCGTCGTGCATCACCGAGTTCATGAACTTGGTGACCACGTCGTTGTGGTACTTCGGGTCCGGGACAATCTCCCGTTTGTCGGCGCGATGGCGGCGAGACATGTTCTATTCAGCCTGTTTCTTCGACGAAAAAACGACCCAGAATTACTTGGGTCGTTTCGCTCCGTATTTCGATCGGCGCTGCTTGCGGTCCTTGACGCCCTGCGTGTCAAGCACGCCGCGCAGAATGTGGTAGCGTACGCCCGGCAGGTCCTTGACGCGGCCACCACGGATCATCACCACCGAGTGCTCCTGCAGATTGTGCCCCTCGCCCGGGATGTAGCCGATCACCTCGAACCCGTTGGTCAGACGCACCTTGGCGACCTTGCGCAGCGCCGAGTTCGGCTTCTTCGGGGTCGTCGTGTAGACGCGCGTACACACGCCTCGTTTCTGGGGGCTCTCCTGCATCGCCGGTACCTTGTTGCGCCTCACCGGTTGGCGCCGCGGCTTGCGGATCAACTGATTCACTGTCGGCATGCGTTGCCCATCAACTTGTTCACGGCCGGGCCACTTGCCCGACGCACCTAAGAGCGCCTTCACCCGCTTGCCGCAGGCGGCGCCCTCAAAAACAGAGGATCACGGCGCAGCGCCGCGATCGTGTCACCAAAAAAGTCTGTCGCCAGACCAGGTCAGTGTTTAAGCCCTCTTCATCCGTCAGCGCGACGCCGTCGGAACAAAGGGCCTACCACCTGCCCGAAAGCGCGCGGAACCTAATGTTTCGCAACCGTTGCGTCAACCCCGCGCCGCCCCTTTTTCTTGCAATCCCGGCCAATATCTTTCCCGACCATCAGCCGACAATGACCGTCATGTTGTCTTACCACAAACCACCAACCATTGGTTTGAGTCCAGCATGTGGCAATTGCCCGCGAGAAACCGCCTCCCCAGATGTCGCCGCGCAAATCCTCACGCCGGTGACCAAGGTTGAGACCATGGAAGCCACTACCGGACCGACCGCAAATCCGGGCAAAGCGCTCTTGCGCGCCCGCATCGCGATTTATGCCGTCTTCTTCTCGCTGGGTGCCGGCGCTGGCATCTGGGCAGTGTACATTCCGATCGTCCAGGCCCGCCTAGGTATCGATCCGGGAATCTTGGGGCTGGCGCTCCTTGCCATGGCGGCCGGCGCGATGACCGGCATGCCCACGAGCGGTTGGATACTGGCCCGATTCGGCTCTCGGTCGCCAACTGCCGTCCTCGCAATCACCTATCCCGCAACCGTGGCGGTCCCGCTAGCGTCGCCCTCGGTGCCTTTTCTCTTTGTCAGCCTGTTCATCACCGGCCTCACCATGGGCGCGCTCGACGTCGCCATGAATACGCAGGCCTCCGAGGTGGAGGCCGCGCGCGGTGCGCCGACCATGTCCTCCTTCCATGCGTTCTTCTCCGTTGGCGGACTTGCCGGGGCTGGAGCCGGTGCGGCCACCGTCGCGCTTGGCTGGGGCAATGGCCTTGGGGGCGCAACAGCCGCCGCCCTTCTTCTGATCCTTGCGCTGCTCGCCGCGCGCCACCTTTGGCAAGGCCAGCAAGCCCTTCTGGTCCGCCCGGCTTTCGTCCTACCCAGCCGGGCAGCGCTTGGTCTCGGCGTCCTCGCGTTCCTGTCGTTTGCCGTCGAGGGGGCGATTACCGACTGGAGCGCGCTCTATCTGACCACCGTCAAATTCTCCGGACCAGTGATGGCCGCCAGTGGCTTCGCAGCCTTCTCAGTCACGATGACGGGCCTCCGCCTCGTCGGTGACGGCATCATCGCCCGGGTCGGACCTGTCGTTGCGGTGTTTGCCGGTGGCATCCTGGTTGCCTTCGGGATCGCCGCCGCCGTGCTCTCGCCCTGGCCGCTCGCCGCAGCCATCGGCTTCGGTGTCGTCGGAGCCGGATCTGCGAACGTGGTGCCGGCAGCGCTCAGCGCAGGTTCACGCATCCGCGGCATGCAACCAAGTCTCGGCATGGCGGCGGTCTTGACGCTTGGATACGTCGGCTTCCTCGTCTCTCCGCCCATCCTCGGCTTCACCGCACGCACCTTCGGCCTTTCGACTTCGCTGGCGCTGGTTGGCTTGATGGGCATCGCGATCGCCGCTGCCGCGCGCCAGGTCGGCCGATAACAAGAGGGCCGCCCTGCCGGCGGCCCTCAAGGTCTGTTTGCACTCCGGGACGGGAGCTACTCGGCAGCACCCTCAAGCTCGCCGATCACCTCTTCACCACCCGAGATCTCGGCCGCGCGCTTGCGCTCTTCGAGGATCAGATCGTCGCGATGGGTGGCGACATGCCTGATGCGTCCGACCATGGCGCCGGTGCCCGCCGGAATGAGGCGGCCAACGATGATGTTCTCCTTCAGGCCTTCAAGCGGATCGACCTTTCCCTGCACCGCCGCCTCGGTCAGGACCCGCGTCGTCTCCTGGAAGGAAGCGGCCGAGAAGAACGAACGCGTCTGCAGGCTGGCCTTGGTGATGCCGAGCAACACAGGCACGCCCTCCGCTTTCTTCTTGCCTTCGGCTTCCATGCGGTCGTTGACGATATCGAGGTCGAGCTGATCGATCTGTTCGCCGGGGAACATATCGGTATCGCCGGCGTCGGTGATCTCCACTTTCTGCAGCATCTGGCGAACGATCACCTCAATGTGCTTGTCGTTGATCGTCACCCCTTGCAGGCGGTAGACGTCCTGGATCTCGTTAACCAGATAGCCGGCCAGCGCCTCGATCCCCTTGATCGCCAGGATGTCGTGAGGCGCCGGATTGCCCTCGACGATGTAGTCCCCTTTCTCGACGGTGTCCCCTTCCTGCAGATGGAAAGGCTTGCCCTTCGGGATCAGGTACTCGGCAGGCTCCACACTTTCATCAGCAGGCTCCACGATGATGCGGCGCTTGTTCTTGTAGTCGCGGCCGAACTTGATGGTGCCGTCGATCTCCGCGATGATGGCATGGTCCTTGGGGCGGCGCGCCTCGAACAGCTCCGCCACCCGCGGCAGACCGCCGGTGATGTCTCGCGTCTTGGCGCTCTCCATCGGGATTCGCGCGAGCACGTCGCCGGCCTTGACTTCCGCTCCCGGCTCCACTGAGAGGATCGTCTCTACCGACAGTAGATAGCGTGCCTCGGCCCCGCCGCGGCCGCTCTTGCGCGCCTTGGCGTCCTTGCCCTTGACCACCATTGTCGGCTTTAGATCGCTGCCGCGCGGGTTGGCACGCCAGTCGACCACCACGCGCTTGGTGATGCCAGTCGACTCGTCGGTCGTTTCCGAAACCGACACCCGGTCGACCAGGTCCTCGAACCCCACTACGCCGTCCACCTCCGTCAGGATCGGACGGGTGTAGGGGTCCCACTCGGCCAGCCGCTGGCCGCGCGTGACGGTATCCCCGTCATCCACCAGCAGCCGCGAGCCGTAGGTGACCCGGTGAACCGCTCGTTCAGTGCCGTCGCGATCGACAATGACGAGCTGCATGTTGCGGCCCATGGCGATCAGGCGACCTTCCGAGTCCGTGACCAGATTGCGGTTGCGGATGTCGATCTTGCCGTCGAAGCCCGACTCCAGGGTCGACTGCTCGGCCACCTGTGCCGTACCACCGATGTGGAACGTGCGCATGGTGAGCTGCGTGCCGGGCTCGCCGATGGACTGGGCGGCGATGACGCCGACCGCCTCGCCGAGGTTGACCGGGGTGCCGCGAGCGAGATCGCGCCCGTAGCACTTGGCGCACACACCGTTCTTGGTCTCGCAGGTCAGCACCGAGCGAATGCGAAACGCCTGGATATTGGCCTTCTCGATCTTCTCGACGTCACGTTCGTCAATCGTCCGGCCCGCCGGTACAATGACTTCGCCGGTTCCAGGATGGGTGACGTCCTCGGCTGCGGTGCGGCCGAGCACACGATGTCCGAGGGTGGCCACTACCTGACCGGAATCCACAATCGCCTGCATCTTGAGCCCGGCGTCCGTGCCGCAGTCCGCTTCGGTGACGATGCAGTCCTGGGCAACGTCTACCAGGCGACGGGTGAGATAGCCGGAGTTGGCCGTCTTCAGCGCCGTGTCGGCGAGGCCTTTACGGGCGCCGTGGGTCGAGTTGAAGTACTCGAGCACCGACAGCCCTTCCTTGAAGTTTGAGATGATCGGGCTCTCGATGATCTCGCCCGACGGCTTGGCCATGAGGCCGCGCATGCCGGCGAGCTGTTTCATCTGCGCCGGCGATCCGCGTGCCCCAGAGTGGCTCATCATGTAGATGGAGTTCATCTGTTTGGTGCGGCCCGTCTCGGTCTTCTCCACCGCCGAGATGCGCTTCATCATCTCGTCGGCGACGCGATCGGTGCACTTCGCCCAGGCGTCGACAACCTTGTTGTACTTCTCGCCCTGGGTGATGAGGCCGTCGTTGTACTGCTGCTCGTAGTCCTTGGCGAGCTGTTGGGTTTCCTCGACAAGTTTTGCCTTGGCGTTCGGGATCAGCATGTCGTCCTTGCCGAACGAAATGCCGGCCCTGAATGCGTGGCTGAATCCGAGCGCCATGATGCGATCACAGAAGATGACCGTCTCCTTCTGACCGCAGTGCCGGTAGACGGCATCGATCATGTTGGAGATTTCCTTCTTGGTCATCAGCTTGTTGACCAGATCGTACGAGAGGTTCGGATGGCGTGGCAGCAGGTCGCCGAGGAGCATCCGTCCCGGCGTGGTCTCATAAATGCGCAACACCGGCTTGCCGTCGGCGTCTACGGTCCGGTACCGGCCGCGGATCTTCGTGTGGAGGGTGATCGCCTTGCTTGCGAGCGCGTGTTCGAGTTCTCCGATGTCTCCAAAGGCAATGCCCTCGCCGGGCTCGCCGTCGGCCATGATCGACAGGTAGTAGAGGCCGAGCACAATATCCTGCGATGGCACGATGATCGGCTGGCCGTTGGCCGGGTGCAGGATGTTGTTGGTCGACATCATCAGCACGCGCGCCTCGAGCTGCGCCTCCAGCGACAGAGGCACGTGGACAGCCATCTGGTCGCCGTCGAAATCAGCGTTGAAGGCGGCGCAGACCAGCGGATGCAGCTGGATGGCTTTGCCCTCGATCAGCACCGGCTCGAACGCCTGGATGCCGAGGCGGTGAAGCGTCGGCGCGCGATTGAGCAGGACCGGATGCTCGCGAATGACCTCGTCGAGAATATCCCAGACCTCGGGCTTCTCCTTCTCGACCAGCTTCTTGGCCTGCTTGACCGTCGACGAATAACCCTTGGCGTCGAGCCGCGAATAAATGAACGGCTTGAACAGCTCCAGTGCCATCTTCTTCGGCAGCCCGCACTGGTGGAGCTTAAGCTCCGGCCCCACCACGATCACCGAACGGCCCGAATAGTCGACGCGCTTGCCGAGCAGGTTCTGCCGGAAACGCCCCTGCTTTCCCTTGAGCATGTCGGACAGCGACTTCAATGGCCGCTTGTTAGCGCCGGTGATCACCCGCCCGCGCCGGCCGTTGTCGAACAGCGCGTCGACTGCTTCCTGCAGCATCCGCTTCTCGTTGCGAATGATAATGTCGGGTGCGCGCAGTTCGATCAGCCGCTTGAGGCGATTGTTCCGGTTGATGACGCGGCGGTAGAGATCATTGAGATCCGACGTGGCGAAGCGCCCGCCATCGAGCGGCACCAGCGGCCTAAGATCCGGTGGAATTACCGGCACGGTGGTCATGATCATCCAATCCGGCCGGTTGTCGGATTCGATGAACGCCTCCACCAGGTTCAGTCGCTTGGCGAGCTTCTTGGGCTTGAGCTCCGAAGTGGTCTCGGCGATCTCCTGACGCAGATCGGCAGCGAGCTTGGCAAGGTCAAGGCCGACCAGCATGTCGCGAATTGCCTCCGCGCCGATCTTGGCGGTGAAGGAATCTTCGCCGAACTCATCCTGCGCCTTGAGATACTCGTCCTCCGACAGGAGCTGACGCTCCTTCAGCGAGGTAAGACCCGGCTCGGTGACCACGTAGTTCTCGAAGTAGAGAATGCGCTCAAGGTCCTTGAGCGTCATGTCGAGCAGGAGACCGATGCGCGAGGGAAGCGACTTCAGAAACCAGATGTGAGCGACCGGCGCCGCCAGTTCGATATGGCCCATGCGCTCACGCCGGACGCGCGCGAGCGTCACCTCGACGCCGCACTTCTCGCAGATAATGCCCTTGTATTTCATGCGCTTGTACTTGCCGCACAAGCACTCATAGTCCTTGATCGGGCCAAAGATACGCGCACAGAACAGGCCGTCACGCTCCGGCTTGAACGTGCGGTAGTTGATTGTCTCGGGCTTCTTGATCTCGCCAAACGACCACGACTTGATCTTCTCCGGGCTCGCGATCGAGATGCGAATCTGGTCGAAGACCTGGGCCGGAGCCGGGGCGGGATTGAAGATGCTCGTGATCTCTTGATTCATCGAATGTCTCCTTCGCGGCCCGCCAGGCGGGAGGCGCCAGGGCGGGTCCGCAGGTAAGAGGGTGGCCGCATCGGCAAAGGCTACGCTGTCCCTTGCCTATTCGGCCGCGTCGGCTGTCGGCAGCGATTGCTGCTGACCCGGCGCAGAGTGGTCGAGCTCGACATCGAGGCCGAGCGAACGCATTTCCTTGACCAGCACGTTGAAGCTCTCGGGGATGCCGGCCTCGAACGTGTCGTCGCCTCTCACGATCGCCTCATAAACCTTGGTGCGACCGGCAACGTCGTCGGACTTCACGGTGAGCATCTCCTGCAAGGTGTATGCGGCGCCGTAAGCCTCCAGTGCCCACACCTCCATTTCACCAAAGCGCTGACCACCGAACTGCGCCTTGCCGCCGAGCGGCTGCTGGGTGACCAGCGAATACGGGCCGATCGAACGGGCGTGGATCTTGTCGTCCACCAAATGATGCAGCTTCAGCATGTAGATGTAGCCGACCGTAACGGGACGATCGAACTGGTCGCCTGTGCGCCCGTCGTAAAGGATCGACTGGCCCGACGGATCGAGACCCGCCTCGTTCAGCAGTTCGACGATATCCGGTTCACGGGCACCGTCGAACACCGGCGTGGCGATCGGCACGCCTTTGGACAACTGCTCGGCCAGCCGAACCGTCGACTTGTCGTCGTAATCTGCAACCTTCTCGTTCTTGGTGTTGGCACCGTACAGCGACTTAAGCACCTTTTTCAAAGGCTTGACGTCACCGTTCTTCTTGTAGCCCTCGACCAGCGCGCCGATCTTGAGACCGAGGCCGGCGCACGCCCAGCCGAGATGGGTCTCAAGAATCTGTCCGACGTTCATCCGGCTCGGAACGCCGAGCGGATTGAGCACGATGTCGACCTGAGTGCCGTCGGCAAGATGCGGCATGTCCTCGACCGGAACGATCTTGGACACAACGCCCTTGTTGCCGTGCCGTCCGGCCATTTTGTCGCCCGGCTGTATCTTACGCTTCACGGCAACGAAGACCTTGACCATCTTCATGACGCCGGGCGGAAGTTCATCACCGCGCTGTACCTTCTCGACCTTGTCGATAAAGCGCTTCTCCAGGCCCTTGCGGCTCTCGTCGTACTGGGTCCGCAGCGCCTCGATCTCGGCCATTACCTTGTCGTTGGACACGGCGAACTGCCACCATTGGCCTCTCGGGTGCTCGTCGAGGACATCGCGGGTGATCTTGCCGCCCTTCTTGAAACCCTTGGGACCGGCCACCGCCATTTTGTTCATCAGCATGTCGGCGAGACGGCCAAACACGTTGCGGTCGAGGATGGCCTGCTCGTCGTCACGGTCCTTGGCGAGCCGCTCGATCTCCTCGCGTTCGATCGCCATGGCACGCTCGTCCTTCTCGACGCCGTGGCGGTTGAACACGCGCACCTCGACGACCGTACCGGTCACGCCCGGCGGCACACGCAGCGAGGTGTCGCGGACGTCCGATGCCTTCTCGCCGAAGATTGCACGGAGCAGCTTCTCTTCCGGTGTCATCGGGCTTTCGCCCTTCGGCGTGATCTTGCCAACCAGAATGTCGCTCGCCGCCACCTCGGCACCGATGTACACGATGCCCGCCTCGTCGAGGCTCTTCAGCGCCTCCTCCGAAACGTTAGGGATGTCGCGCGTGATCTCCTCCGGCCCGAGCTTGGTGTCGCGGGCCATAACCTCGAATTCCTCGATGTGGATCGAGGTGAAGACATCATCGCGCACGATGCGCTCGGAGAGAAGGATCGAGTCCTCGAAGTTGTAACCGTTCCACGGCATGAACGCGACGAGCACGTTGCGCCCAAGCGCCAGGTCACCGAGATCGGTCGACGGACCGTCGGCGATGATGTCGCCCTTGGCAACGGGTTCGCCGACGCTCACCAGCGGACGCTGGTTGATGCAGGTGTTCTGGTTGGAGCGCTGGAACTTCATCAGCCGGTAGATGTCGACGCCGGACTTCGAAGGATCAAGGTCCTCGGTGGCGCGCACCACGATACGGGTGGCGTCGACCTGGTCGACGATGCCCGCCCGACGGGCCGCAATCGCCGCGCCGGAATCCCGAGCTACGATCGGCTCCATGCCCGTACCGACGAGCGGCGCCTCGGCCTTGACCAACGGCACCGCCTGACGCTGCATGTTGGAACCCATCAGCGCGCGGTTGGCGTCGTCGTTCTCCAGGAACGGGATGAGTGCCGCCGCGACCGAAACCAGTTGCTTCGGTGACACGTCCATGAAGTCGACCTTGTCGGGCGGCACCATGATCACGTCTCCCGCATGCCGCGACGTAACCAGGTCGTTGATGAAGCGGCCCTTCGGATCAAGCGGAGCGTTGGCCTGAGCGATGGTGTACTTCGCCTCCTCCATCGCGGAGAGGTAGGCCACCTCCTCGGTGACCCGACCGTCCTTCACTCTGCGGTACGGGCTTTCAATAAAACCGTACTTGTTGACCCGGGCGAAGGTGGCGAGCGAGTTGATGAGGCCGATGTTCGGGCCTTCCGGCGTCTCGATCGGGCAAATCCGGCCGTAGTGCGTCGGATGCACGTCGCGCACTTCGAAGCCGGCACGTTCGCGGGTGAGGCCGCCCGGACCAAGCGCCGACAGCCGCCGCTTGTGCGTGATCTCGGAGAGCGGATTGGTCTGATCCATGAACTGGGAAAGCTGCGAGGAGCCGAAGAACTCGCGCACCGCCGCGGCCGCAGGCTTGGCGTTAATCAGGTCCTGGGGCATTACGTTGCCGATCTCAACCGAAGACATGCGTTCCTTGATCGCACGTTCCATGCGCAGCAGCCCGATGCGGTACTGGTTCTCCATCAGTTCGCCGACCGAGCGCACCCGGCGATTGCCGAGGTTATCGATGTCGTCGATCTCGCCCTTGCCGTCGCGCAATTGCACCAGGGTCCGGATGACAGCGAGGATGTCCTCTTTCCTGAGTACCCGGACAGTATCCTCAGCGTTGAGGTCGAGCCGCATGTTCATCTTCACCCGACCGACGGCGGAAAGGTCGTAGCGCTCCGCGTCGAAGAACAGCGAATTGAACATCGTCTCGGCGGTTTCTACCGTCGGCGGCTCGCCCGGGCGCATAACCCGATAGATATCGAAGAGCGCGTCCTCTCGGCTCTCGTTCTTGTCAGCAGCCAGAGTGTTGCGGATGTATGCGCCGGTATTGACATGGTCGATGTCGAGGATGACGATTTCCTTGTTGCCGGCTTCCACCAGCACGTTCAGCACCTTCTCGTTGATCTCGTCGCCGGCCTCGGCGTAGATTTCGCCGGTCTCCGTATTGACCATGTCGTTGGCGAGGTAGTGACCGTAGAGGTCCTCGTCGACCAGCTTGAGCGCCTTCACGCCCTTCTCAGCCGCCTGCCGGGCGCTGCGAGCCGTAAACTTTCGTCCTGCCTCAAGCACAACGTCGCCGGTGTCCGCGTCGACGAGGTCGTTGATGGCGCGGAAGCCGCGCATGCGATGCGCGTCGAACGGCAGCCGCCATCCTTCCTTGGTCCGCTTGTAGATGACCTTGTCATAAAACGTATCGAGAATCTCCTCGCCATCCATGCCGAGCGCGTAGAGCAGCGAGGTGACCGGGATCTTGCGCCGGCGGTCGATACGCGCGTGCACGACGTCCTTGGCGTCGAATTCGATATCGAGCCACGAGCCGCGATAGGGAATGATGCGCGCCGCGAACAGGAGTTTGCCCGACGAGTGCGTTTTGCCCTTGTCGTGGTCAAAGAACACGCCCGGGGAACGGTGCATCTGGGAGACGATGACGCGCTCGGTGCCATTGACGATGAACGTGCCGTTCATCGTCATTAGCGGCATGTCGCCCATGTAGACTTCCTGCTCCTTGATGTCCTTGACCGATTTGGCACCGGTCTCTTCGTCGACATCGAACACGATCAGGCGCAGCGTTACCTTGAGCGGCGCCGAATAGGTCATGCCCCGCTGACGACACTCGTCGACATCGTACTTGGGCGGATCGAAATCGTAGCGGACGAACTCCAGAAGCGCCGTGTTGGAAAAGTCGGAAATAGGAAACACGGACCTGAAGACTGCCTGCAGGCCCTCGTCGGGACGCCCGCCCTCGGGCTCATCCACAAGGAGAAACTGGTCGTAGGATGCCTTCTGAACCTCGATTAGGTTCGGCATCTCGGCCACTTCCCGAATGGAACCGAAGAACCTGCGGACCCGTCTACGACCGGCGAACGTCTGGTTCATGTTCACTCCTCGTCTGAATTTCTCTGAACTGCTGTCCGGAAGGCCGCGACTCTCGTCGCGCGGCCCTTTGGACAATGGTTCCATTACTTCCGACCCACGCTTTCGGCGACGCCGACCTGCGCCGGCATCGCCACTTGCCGGGACGCTGCATCGGCATCCCCGGCCGCGGTCACGGCCGGGATCCGCCGGCCATGCCGCCCGAGCATGAAAGGCCTACTTCAAGTCCACCTTGGCGCCGGCCCCTTCGAGCTGAGCCTTGAACTTGTTGGCCTCGTCCTTGGTTACACCTTCCTTGACCGCCTTCGGCGCCGCCTCGACCAAGTCCTTGGCCTCCTTCAAGCCGAGGCCGGTGATCGCGCGCACTTCCTTGATCACGTTGATCTTGTTGGCACCAATCTCGGCCAGGACAACATCGAACTCGGTCTTCTCTTCCACTTCGGCGGCGGCGCCCCCAGCTGCACCCCCGGCCGCCATCATGGCAACCGGCGCAGCGGCAGACACGCCCCACTTCTCCTCGAGCATCTTCGACAGCTCGGCCGCTTCCATGACGGTCAGCTGTGAAAGCTCGTCGACGATTTTCGACAAATCAGCCATTTTCATTGCTTCCTTTACGATTCGAACCTCAGTTGACTCGTGAACGGCCTCACGCCGCCTCGCTCTTGTCGGCATACGCCCCGATCACCCGCGCGACCTGCGCCGCCGGTGCCGCAACGACCTGCGCAATCCGCCTCGCCGGGGTGGCGATCAGCCCCACCAGTTGGGCGCGCAGTTCGTCGAGCGACGGCAGGGCGGCAAGCGCCTTGACGCCGTCGGGGTCGAGATTGGTCCGGCCGAAGGCGCCACCGAGAATGATGAGCTTCTCGTTGGTTTTGGCGAATTCGACCGCGACCTTTGGCGCCGCCACCGGATCGCTTGAGAACGCGATCACCGTCGGACCGGTGAACAGGTCCGCGATGTGGCCGACGTCCGTGCCTTCGAGAGCGCGCTTGACGAGGCGGTTCTTGGCGACACGTACCGAACCGCCGGCGTCCCGCATGCGCGCCCTTAGGGCGGTCATGTCGGCGACGGTCAGGCCGGTGTAGCGGGCGACGACGACGATCCCGGTGTCCTTGAACACCTGGTTGAGCGTCGCGACGACCTCGCCTTTCTCCGCTCTGTCCACTCTCCACTCTCCACTAGGCGGCCACTTAGGGGACCGCCGGTTGCGTTTGCCGTATGATCGTTGCCGACCACACGACGCTCACAGCCTGTCCCCCAGCCGGCGCCTGCCACCGCGCCGCTTGGGCCAAGAGGTTCGAACCGGAAACCGGTTCCCTCCCGTCTATTGCGGGCCTGCTCGATTAAGCCGGCACCCCGGCGCCCGCAGTCTTGGACAGGACCGGGTCGAGCGGGATGAACCCAATCGACCCCTTCCACCGCCCGGTTTCCCGAACGGAAGCTCTCGTGCGGCGCCTCCTCAGGCGCCTGCCAGCGTCGCCGGATCGACCTTGACCCCGGGGCCCATCGTCGACGAGATGGCAACGCGTTGAACGAACGTTCCCTTGGCACCAGCAGGCCGTGCCTTCTGCACGGCATCGGCCAGGGCTTTGATATTGTCCACCAGCGCCGGCGCGGCGAAGCTCGCCTTGCCCACGCCCGCGTGAATGATGCCCGCCTTCTCGACGCGGAACTCGACAGCACCACCCTTAGCGGATTTCACCGCCGCCGCCACGTCCTGGGTGACCGTGCCGACCTTCGGGTTGGGCATCAGGCCACGGGGGCCGAGCACCTTACCAAGACGGCCGACCAGCGGCATCATGTCGGGAGTGGCGATGCAACGGTCGAAATCGATCGTCCCGCCCTGCACCTTCTCCACCAGGTCCTCCGCGCCCACAACTTCAGCCCCGGCCGCCTTCGCCTCCTCCGCCTTGTCGCCACGCGCGAATACGGCGACGCGCATGCTGCGCCCTGACCCGTTCGGCAACTGGCAGACGCCGCGGACCATCTGGTCGGCGTGGCGCGGGTCGACACCGAGATTGATGGCAACCTCGACGGTTTCATCGAATTTCGCCGTGGCCCGCTCCTTGACCAGCTTCACCGCCTCATCAATCGAATAGAGGCGGCCGGGCTCGATCCCTTCCTGGATGGCTTTGGTCCTTTTTGCGATGTGCGGCATCGGGCTACTCCACAACCTCGAGACCCATCGACCGGGCCGAGCCTTCGACTTGCTTCATGGCGCCCTCGACGTCCACCGCGTTGAGGTCATTCATCTTCTTCTCCGCGATCTCACGCACCTGCTGGCGGGTGACGCTGCCGACCGCCGCGCGGCCGGCAGTGGCCGATCCCTTCGGCAGATTTGCAGCCTTCTTCAAAAAGAAGCTGACCGGCGGCGTCTTCATTTTGAAAGTGAAGGACTTGTCCTGGTAATAGGTGATCTCGACCGGGATCGGCGAGCCCTTCTCCATGTCCTGACTCTGGGCGTTGAACGCCTTGCAGAATTCCATGATGTTGATGCCGCGCTGACCAAGCGCCGGCCCGATCGGCGGAGACGGCGTCGCTGACGCCGCCGGCACCTGCAATTTCAAATATCCGGCAACTCTCTTCGCCATTGTTCTTTTCCTGTTTCACGCTGCCCGCGACCGGCAAGGAACGGCGTGGTGCGGCTGCAGCGGAGCGCTTGGCGGTCGCCCCCAACCTCCCACGATCGCACGCGACGAACCGGTCAGAGCTTTTCGACCTGTCCGTATTCGAGTTCTACCGGTGTCGCCCGGCCAAAGATTGAGACGGCGACCTTGAGCCGTGCCCTGACTTCGTCGACTTCCTCGACGAGCCCGTTGAAAGAAGCAAACGGCCCGTCCGCCACCCTCACCTGCTCCCCGACTTCGAAGCTCACCGATGGCTTGGGGCGCTCAACGCCTTCCTGCACCTGTTGCAGGATACGACCCGCCTCAGCCTCCGATATCGCCACCGGCTTGTTGTCCGCGCCAAGGAAACCGGTAACTTTGGGCGTGTTCTTGATGAGGTGATAGGCCTCATCGGTCATTGCCATCTTCACCAGCACGTAACCGGGGAAGAATTTGCGCTCGGCGTCGACCTTGCGACCGCGCCGGACTTCCACGACCTTCTCGGTCGGCACCAGGATCTCGTCGAACAGGTCGTCCAAGCCCGCCGCATGCGCCTTCTCGCGAATGGATTTGGCGACCTTGCGCTCAAAATTCGAGTAAGCGTGGACGATGTACCACTTCTTTTCCATTCCCGCGCCGCCTCAGCCGCCGCCCACACCGAGCAGCGTCGTCACACCCAGGGAAATCACCTCGTCGACGACCAGAAAGAAGACTGCCGCCAGCACCGCCATTGCCAGCACCATCACCGTGGAAATCCCGGTTTCCCGGCGGCTCGGCCATACAATCTTGGCCGCTTCCGCCCGCACTTGCTGGAGGAACTGAAACGGACTGGTTCTTTCGGCCATCAACGGCTCATAACTCATCGGCACGCGAACCAATGGCTCGCGCGCCGCGCGCTCGGAAGGCGTACATAAGGCCTTCGGATACGATTCTCAAGCCCAATGAGTCCGAAAGTTACGGGCGAATGCGGCATTTTCGTATGCCGGACACACGCTGGCCGCTGGCAGGGGCAGCAGGACTCGAACCTGCGACCTACGGTTTTGGAGACCGTCGCTCTACCAACTGAGCTATACCCCTAAACGGCAGCGCGATCTCAGATACCAGAAATCAGTGCGAGAACGCCAGACACCCGAGCCGCGCGACACCCCGGCCGAAGGCTGGAGCGGGTGAAGGGAATCGAACCCTCGTCATCAGCTTGGAAGGCTGTTGCTCTACCATTGAGCTACACCCGCAACGCGGCGACAGATAACAGCGCACGCGAAGAGCGGCAATTCTCTCCCATCCCAAACTTTCGACCGCTGCTGACTGCTGGTGGTGGGGGAGGTAGGACTCGAACCTACGAAGGCGTTCGCCAGCGGATTTACAGTCCGCCCCCTTTGCCACTCGGGACACTCCCCCAGAGACGGGATAGGCGGGAATCCGGCACGCCAGTGCCGTTTTCCCGTGGGAGGCGTCTTATGACGACGACCCGTTCGCCTGTCAACGCCGCCTCTCTGCCAAGAAATAGGGACGGCGTCGCTCACCGCAACGTTTGTCGTCGTCAGCGCTGGGAGGTAGAACGCCACGTCGGAGGACCACGTCGCCGCATGACACGCGCTTTGCACAAACGGCCCGCTGCCCGTGAACCGCAACGCCACCCGCCCCGCTCGCCCGCCGAGCGGCGTCCGGAGACCGTCTGGATTTATGGCATCCACCCGGTGCTGGCGGCGCTTGCCAACCCGCGGCGCGAAATCCGCCGGGTCCTGGCGACCCGCAACGCCATTAAGCGTCTCGCGGACGCTGGCGCGACGTTCGCGGTCCTGCCGGAGGATGTCTCCCCTCGCCTGCTGGACCAGCTTCTCGGCGCCGAGGCCGTGCATCAGGGTGTTGCGATCGAGGTGGCACCCTTGCCGCCGCTGGCACTCGACACGTTGGCCGACGCCCACCTGATCGTGATCCTCGACCAGGTGACCGACCCCCACAACGTCGGCGCGATCATACGCTCGGCTGCCGCATTCGACGCCGACGCCGTGGTCGTCACCGGCCGCCACGCGCCGGTTGAGACCGGCGTCCTCGCCAAGGCCGCTTCCGGCGCCCTCGACCGGGTTGCCTGGATCGAGGTCGGCAACCTTGCACGTGCGCTCGGCGATATTGGTAACATGGGCTTCACGCGCATCGGTCTCGACAGTGAGGCCGAGGCCCCCTTCGAGGATGCGCTGACAGGGGCACGCATCGCGCTCGTGCTGGGGGCCGAGGGCAAGGGACTGCGCCGTCTGACACGGGACACCTGCGACCGCCGCGCGCGCCTTTCGGTTCCCGGGGCCAGCTCCAGCCTCAACGTGTCGAACGCCGCGGCGCTGGCACTCTATCTCGCGCGCCGTCATCTCGATGCTGCGACAATCCGAAGGATGGATTCTACGCGCATGTGATGACCGAGTGGCAGGTGGTAATCGGAGCTGATTCAGCGGACCTGCTGTCGTCGATCCAATCCGCGCAAGCCTGAAGCGCTCGCGCAGGAACGACTGATAGCGACGCGCGCATAAGCTTCCGCCCCGTCGAACAAATAGAGGCGGCGTTTTCAGCGCCGCCTCTGGCATCATCCTCTCCGTTGCTGCGCGGAACCAGCCGCCGCAACCTGACTCCAGCCGTCAGAAATGAGTGGGGACGTCGGCTCCGAGATGCGGATCGGAGTACGGCAGCACCGGCATCGGACGGTTATCCACGAAGAAACCATCCCGGTTGGGCATTTGCACCTTCGGCAGGGTGTCGGCGTTTATCACCTGCGTCTTGTCGGTGATGTTGGCTTCACCGAGGATGTAGGCGACCAGCGCATACACCTCGTCCGGCTTCAGTGAATCCGGTGCGGTGAAGGGCATGGCCCGATGGATGTAGTCGTAGAGCGTGGTGGCGTACGGCCAGTAGCTTTCCACGGTCATCACCGGCTTGTTAGTGTTGAGCGTACCCCGTCCACCAATCAGCGCTGGTCCGCCACCCCCGCCACCGGTCGCCTTTGAGGTCATCGCCGTGACATGCCGCGCAGTTGTCCGCAAACAGCTGCTTGCCCTGGTCGTAGGTGCCGCTCCCTGCCGGCAACCCGGTGCCGTCGGCGGGTAGGCGATATCCCAGGCGGCGATGTCGTCGGCGCTGGCCGGCGTACCGAAGTCGTAGGTCGCGGGATATCCGGACTGGGCGGCCGCAATGCCGGCACCGATGGCGACGCTGGCCACCATGGCGCCGACCCCGGCGTGGTCGAGCCTATGCCAGGACATTTGCGACACTCCCATCAGAGCTTACCTGCCACGACTGAATACCGTTGTAGTGATACGTTGGACCAACGCCCTCCTGTGCGGTCAAGGAACGCTTTGGTCGGCTGCACGTATCCGGTCTCATCGACGGCGCGGCTTTGCAGGACCGCGTCGCTCCCGTCCCATTGCCAAGGGTAGCGGAACCGCGTGTGGGCGAGCGGGAGCACAGGCTCCTGCAGCGATGCCAGACCCCAACTCTTGCCGCCATCGGTGGAGATTTCCACCCGCTGGATGGCGCCACGGCCTGTCCACGCGATACCGGTGATCTCGTAGAACCCCGCCCCCGGCAGCTTCATGTCACCCGAGGGGAAGGTAATCACCGACTTGGCTTCCATCACCAGCGAGAACTGCCGTGCCTTGCCGGTGAGTGTGATGAGGTCGGTGTATTTCGACGTCTCCTCGCGGGTCATGAACGGCTTGTCGCTGACTTCGAGCCGGCGCAGCCACTTGACGTTGATGTTGCCTTCGAAGCCGGGCAGCATCAGTCGCATCGGATAGCCGTTCTCCGGCCGGGTCGCCTCGCCGTTCTGGGCGTAGCTGATGAAGGCGTCGCTCATGCATTTCTCAAGCGGAACGCTACGCGTCAACAGCGCTCCGTCCGAGCCCTCGGCAAGCACCCACGCCGCCCCGTCCTTCAGGCCGACCTGCTCCAGCAGTGTCGACAGTTTGACGCCGGTCCATTCCGACGTGCTGGTGAGGCCGTGAGCGGCCTGCGCCGTCTTGGGACTGGCGCTGCGCGCTGTGCCGCCCGAGTTGCCCGAGCACTCCAGGAACATGATCCGCGACATCGACGGAAACTTCTTCAGGTCCTCGACCGAGTACTTCATCGGCCGATCAACCATCCCATGGATGATCAGGCGATGCTTGGCGGGATCGATCGTCGGGATGCCATTGTGGTGGCGCTCATAATGCAGGCCCGACGGAGTGATGATGCCGTTCAGGCTTTGCAAGGGCGCGAGGCTCGAGGTGCCGCCAGGGTTAGCGCTGCGGATGATGCTCTCGAACTGCGAGCGCAACCCGTAACCGCCGTCCGCGCCAGCGACCCGGCCCGGAACGCTCCACGGTGGATCGGCGATCGGCCAATCGCCCGACCCCGGAGGCACCGCCGCCTCGGCCGGTCGCGACGGCAACACCGCCGCGGCGGCAACGCCAGCCAGCATGCCGGTGCCCGCGATGAACTGGCGGCGGCTTGCCTTGGGGAACATCCCCTCCTTGCACTCGCAGTCTTCCTGTGGCGGTCGCACGAGATCGCCGGGCTGGACCGGTTCTCCGATCTCCAGCAGGCAATTCGATGGATCGCCGGTGTCAGTCATCTGCATCTGGATGTCCTCCTAAGGATGCCAAAAGACAACCTCCGCTCCGTCGGATGACGGGGGCGGTAACGCGCACGCAATGTTGTCGCCCTGGGAGGAAACGACGCAACATTAGTCCCTCCAATAGCGGGGCGAAAGGAAAATCGTACACCGTTTCCCCGTCTTGCAAAGCGATTATTCCCTGCCCGATGCCGGCCGGGGCGGCCCTTGTGGTGCGAAAGGGGCGCTGTTACCTCTTGCGGCAGCCGGCATAGCTCAGTCGGTAGAGCACCTGATTTGTAATCAGGGGGTCGCGGGTTCGAATCCTGCTGCCGGCACCACCAATTCGACGAGAGGAAATTCTGCGGCGGTGCCTTGAACGCCCCAGCCGATCTTCGCACGTCAGAAGTGAATGAGAGCCCGATCCGGGATCGAGGTCACGTAGAACATCAGGTACAGCAGTCCCACCATCACCACGGTGGACAGCGCGACGAATGTGAGGTGTGCAAAACGTGTCTTGAAATATTCCTTCGTCGACACGAGCCCATACGCGACCATAAGGATCGCCCCGCCCCCCTCAAAGCCGAACACAAACGACAGACCCATAAGGGCAAGGACCACAGGATCGATACGACTTCTCGGCGGTATTGCCCTCGCGATCCCCATGAACGCTCCACAGCTTTCGTAGAAGGCGCTGCCGCTGCGGGCTCGATCTGCTCCGGGTTCGAGAACCCGCCAGCCACCTGAGCGGTGACAGCGCCGGTCGACCCGGCCGCGCTTGCCCTCTTTCAATGTGATGTAACGGCTCACATCGCGAGGCAGGTACACGAGGACCGGCAACAGGATTGCCGCGGCGGCTATCAACGGCAATAAGCCCGTAGCTGCGTCGAACTTCAGCACCGCATAGGCTATGACGTAAATCGACAAGGCAGCCAGACCCACGTCGACGATCACCGCGAGCAGCGGATATGGGTTCAAGAGCTGGATGCGGCGCAGCTCGATCGGCACGGACCCGTCGTGCGCCGCCAGGTCCTTGGCGAGATCAGCTTTCCGCTCGGCGGCCTCTTTGCGCATCTCACGCCACTTGGCGATGACGACAACGACCGCAAGGACAACCATGACGTCGGCGATCGGGCGATGCGTGACGAAACCGAAGCCGCCGTAGCTGTTAAGCTGGCCGGTCAGATAGAGCTGCGTTTCAAGTGTCTGGCCAAGCACGAACGCCATAAGCAGCCCGCCAAGCGGGTATCGGAGCCGGCGGATCGCCAGTCCAAACACCATGAACCCGATGAGCAACACCACCGAGAATTCCAGCTGGTCGGTCACCTAGACGCCGGCCACGCTGACCAGAAAGACAAATGGTGCCACAATCGGTCCAGGAATCTTCGTCGCGAGCGCGATACGGGGCCCGATCACTACTCCCATCAACGTCCCGATGAGCCCTGAAAGCGCGATAATCCAGACCATCTGCTCGGCGAGCGTGGGGTTTGCGTTCATGAACCCATAGCCGGGCTTGATGCCGTTGATCGACAGCAGCCCGAGGAACAGAGCTCCCGTGATGCCGCCCGGAATGCCGAGACCGATAAGCGGGACAATGTGGCCCGCTTCCTTGGCCAGCGAAGACCCCTCGGGAGCTATGATGCCCTCGGGGTGGCCCGTCCCAAACAAATGGCCGTTGCGGCTGGTTTGCCTGGCAATCCCATAGGCCATGAAGTTGCCGGTGAACCCGCCGATGCCGGGGATCATGCCTGTGATCCCTCCGACGATGCCGCTCTGAAGCAGTATCTTCCAATGGACGAATATCTCCATCACGCCGTGCCAGAGCTGCCGGAAGAACTGCGGATGGTCCATCTCCGCCTCTTGCGGGTCATGAAGGTCCTTGCCGGTCATGTCCTGCCAAGCGGTGGCGGTTCCGGTTCCGAAAACCATCATCATCTGGGGCAGCACGACGGCTCCGAGGGCAAGGGCAATGATCGAGATTTCCCCTTGGAGTGACAGCAGCCCGTAAGTGAACCGCTCATACCCCGTGATCATGGACGGCCCAACTGATGACGCAAGAATGCCCAAGCCAGCGGCGACGACGGCCTTGCCTATGGAATCCGTGCCGAGCGAACCGACCAGAAGCATCGCAAGGACGATGAGGGCCGCGTAGTCCGGCGGGTAGGAGAGACGTCCGACAGCGAGTCCATGAGCGGCAGGAACGCCACCAGCACCGCGCATCCTATGAAGCCGCCAACGCAAGTTGAACCGGCGGAAAGTCCGAGCGCCCGCGCAGGCGACCCTGACCGGGCCATCGGATAGCCGTCAAATGTAATCGGCATCGCTTCGGGGTGTGCCGGAGTGTTCATCAGGATGGCAGATACCGAAGCGGAGTAGTAACCCCCACAATTCGCGCCAAGGAAAAGGCAGAGCGCATTCGTGACGTTGATCTTGAAAGCGAAGATCAGGATGACACTGAGAATGACCACCGTGGACAGTCCCGGGATAATGCCCAGCACCATCCCCAACAGCGAACCGGCGACCAGATAGATCAGCGCATCACCGGACGTTACGGTCACAAGCCCAGCGATCAAATTTTCCATTGCGGCGATAGCCCCACAGATTTTGCCCCGACTTTGCGCGAGCCTTCCCGCGCGGTCACATTCATTCGCCTTGACGTCGCATACGCCACGCCGTCACCTGCGCAGCGGCTCGAATCATGCCGCTTTCTCAGTGGTCAACAGAGCAGACCGGCCGGCGCGCCGGTTCGGGATCGTGAGCACGTTACGCGCCACCCGCAGATCGATCACCGTCGGACCCGGACGGGCCACGAACTCACGCAAGGCAGCCCGCAGCTCATCCAGGTTGCGCGCGAGCCTTCCGCGACCTCCCAGATCAGCCGCCACCCGTCCGAGATCCGGTGTCGGGATGAACGTCAGTTCGGGGTCCAGACCGTAGCGAACGGACTTGTGATGCTCGGCCCCCAGGGCCTGGTCATTGAACACGACGATCAGCAGCGGCATGGCGTAGCGACACGCGGTTTCGAATTCCGACAAGTACACCAGGAAACTGGCGTCACCATCGATGACAGCCGTCGGCCGATAGTCATTTCCCACTAGAGCACCGATGCCGAGGATCAGGCCCTGACCAATTGCGCCGAAATAACCGAAGTTCACCGACACGTCACGTCTTGGTCTGTTGAGGAGGAATACCGCGAACGTGGATTGATAGCCGCTCGGCAACACCAGTCCCACGTTGTCTCCCAGTTCCTCGTCGATAATGCGGCAGGCGCTGCGCGGATCGACGACGCCGGGCTCAAGGTCGAAATGGTCGGTGTCGTCGTACTGCGCGGCGAGCGAGTCCCGCACCTCGGCTCGGTGATATCCGCCTCGGTGTGGCGCCAGGGCGCCAAGCAAGCGGTTCAGCTCCTCGAGCGCCAGCCGCGCGTCCGCGTGGACAAAACAGTCTGCCGGCGATCCATTGCCAATTGGCAGGTGCGGACGCAGGTCGATGTGAACGAATCTCGCATGCGGATAAAGACGCCCATCATCGACGGTATATCGGTTGAGGCTCGCGCCAACAGCGACAACGCAATCAGCCTGTCGAAGTAGCTCGGTCGCCGCGGCGGTTGCAAAGCCGCCGGAAATCCCGGCATGGAACCCGGTGTCGTTCCGCAGCCAGTTTTTGGCCCGCAGCGTTGTCGAGACGAGCGCGCTGGTCAACTCGTGGAATCGGAGAATCAGGTCGCCGACATCCGCCCGTCGCGCACCGTCGCCGACAATGACAACGATGCGGTCGCTCATGCCAATAAGGTCCGCGGCGCGTTTGATCTCTTCCTGCGATGGCGCGAGCGGCGAACCGTCGATCAATCGCCGGCGGCTTCCTCGTCGGCTTTGCCGAGACGCTGGCGGTGTTCAACTGGACGGCGGTGCTGAAGCCCTTTGCCGGACTGCGCCGACTGCGTTGATGGTGGCGTGCCTTGCAACGGCGATCCCCGCTGTTCTCACGTACCTCTATCAGCTCCGGGCGGCGGGCCGTGCCGAGCGATGACTGAGTCGTTATTCCTCAGACAGCCGTCTTCGTGATGGTACTGTAGAGTCGCGCTAGGCTGGCTTCCAGCCATCGTGCGGTTTTGGCGACGCCACCAAAGGCGTACAAATGCACGCCGATGACACGGTCCGCCGGCTGCTGCGCCAACCCGACGGCCAGGTCGTGCAATACATCCTCCGGCCCGGCCTCGCCGATCAGTCGGCCAACAGTCTTCGTTTGCGTTCTCAACGCACGCAATGAATCGCCTATCCCGCAGCGAAGGGCGAACTTGATCAGCGTCGTCACACTCGCAGGGGCGGCCACCCCCACCCTAACAGGGGCATCGATCCCGAGAACATCCAGCCGATCCAGGAAGGAGAGGATCGGCGCTGCTTCGAAGGCGAATTGGGTCACGATGAAGCATGAGAGACCTGCGCGCGCCAGCGCGTCGCGCTTGGCAACCAGTGCCCGGTCAAGCGTGGTCCTGTCGACCGAGGGGTGTCCCTCCGGGTGGCCACCGATGCCGACGCCACTGATCCCGCTGGCTTCAATCAGCCCGGTCGCAATCAAATCGGCGACCGCTGAAAAAGGTCCCTTCGACCGCGGCCGGTCCCCCCCGATGAGCAACACCCGGTCCGTCGCGGCCTCGCCAACCAGGCGTTGAAGATAATCGTCCAGTTCGGCAACACTGGTCAAATTACGCGCAGCAATGTGCGGCACCGGTCGAAAGCCGGCGCGCCGTACCGCCACGGCGGTTTCGACGCATGCCCGATAATCGCCCGCCGGCGGCAGGTTGATGAACACCTCGGTGCCCGGGTCGAAGGCATCACGCAGCGACTCGACGACCGCCGGCCTGACAGAAATCTCGATCGACGCTGAATGCAGCAGCTCGATGAGCCGCACCTGGAAATCGCGTTGGGCGGACGGTTCTGTCATCTCAGCTACGCCGCCGCGAAATCACGTAGGATTCATCGAGGAACCATAAACCGCCGTGTTCCTGGAGCACCTCCCGGGTCGCTTCGATGTAGGCGCCGGTCTTGACGACGTCGTCCAGGCGCTCGTCCTCGATTTGCGCCACATAGATAGCCGCGTTCCATGCGGCGAATAACGTCGAGGTACCGATCCGGTCGGAGACTTCGTTCGGCAGCGTGTGCATGTCGTATCGGAAGATCGATCGATTGTCGGCGAAGGCGTTGAAATTGAAACCGTGCCGCGCGGAACCAAGTTCCTTTTTGACTGCCTCGAGCACCGAGTGGCGGTCGGTGCGAAACGGGTTCTCGTCCGGCCAGATGCGATTGATGATCTCCATGCCAGGATCATGGCCGTGCGAGTGGATGGCGATGAGACGACCCCCGGGTCCCAGAGAACGGGTGAGCGGGGCAATCACGCGCTTCGCCTTGAACTCGGCCGGCACGCGAGCTCGGTAAGGCTGTGAGGCAATGACGAGATCGTAGTCAGCCGCCGTGTGGCCGAGGCGCGGGATCACCGGGTCAAGCAGGAAGCTGTGATCCTGGCGATACAGTACCAGCACCACCGGCCGGTCGTAGATCGGATTGCCGGTATTTGGGCTGGCGGTAGCGGTCCAATTGCGGTCGAGAAACGGCTGCAGGCTGGCGATCTGTTCGTCGAACTGGTGCGCAGCGTTGCCGCTCAGAGCCACTTCGTGCCACACCATGCTCGCGGCCGCGCCGGGCGAGTTGAACTCTTAGCCACGGCGCCTCCGAATAGAAGATATTCGTGAAGACGACGACCGTCGCCGGGTGCTCGTAAAAGCGGTCCGACAGCTTATCGAGTGACAGACGGACGTCCTCAAGGCTGATTTCCTTGCCGACAACGTAAAACGGAAGCGTCGGGAAGCGGGCGTGCATGGCCCGCATCACGCGCGCCAGTACGGTGCCATCCCCCATTCCCGCGTCGAACAGCCTCAGGGCCGGCGGTCGGGGTTTGACGTTGGCGAGTTCCTCCGAAACGCGGGTAGCGACCACCGACTTCTCGCCACAGGTCGTTACAAACAGGAGGTACTTCTGGCGATTGTCGAAGAAGCGGAAATTGCGTCGCGGGCCGACATCGCTTGCCGGCCGCGGAGTGAGCGGAGCGGCAGCGGGTGCCGGCCGACGGCCGACGACCACCGATCTTGCCTCCTCGGCTCCATTTGCGGGATGGGCGGCAATGTAGGCCCGCACCCTGTCGAGCGTGCGCGGTGTGATGCGTCCCCCGTCCCGCAACCGCCCTACGAATTTGCCGTCGTTCACCGCGAGCCGGCCGAACGTGGACTCGGCAAGACCGACATTCCGGCAGTAATTGCCGACCTCTTCCAGTAGCTGATCTGCCTGCAACGACGTTCCTCCTGCTTCCTCGATGAACGCGAGGAGGTATGTCGTCAACCACAATCGCACCCATCGGACCAGTGGGCCTAAGGTGGGACATAAGGGAAATGGCCGAAGAGACGAGACATGGAGCCGATTTTCGCCCTTTTGCCCACTTTTAGTCCCACCCGCGAGGGGCGCGATCCGAAGCCCCGGCCAAGGGGAAGGGCCAACTGCGGTCAACGGTCCGATTGCCGAAGGGCCGTTGCCCGCACGGCCGACCATTGGGCCATCGCCACACGCGGAACAGCGGATGGGAAACAGGGGTCAGCACAGGTTGCAAAATCCAGACGGGAATGGGCACCATGCACAAACGACGACAGCGAGATTCTTTCATCGCCAATGCACGGCCCGGAAATGACGAGCAACGTTCGTCCGGCCCTCCCAGGTAGCAAAATTGGATGAAATTCCTCGTTGCAATCCTTGTGGCACTCGTCGTCGTTGCCGTCGGCCTCGGTGCGGCGATTTACGTTCAAACCACGTCCGTTGGGGACCCCGCGCGCCTCGTCTCCGGCACGCCGGCTACGCCGGCGCCCGCGCTCAACCCGACCCTTGCTCAGGCACCGGCTGGCAATGCCCCACTCCCTGCCGCGCCCGCCCCAGAAACACCCAGCGATGCTGCCCCTCCGCCGCCGAAAGTTCTCAAACAACAGACTTTCGGAGACTGGATTTACAGTTGCGTGGAGCTACCCGGCACGGCGGCCACTTCCTGCGGGATCGCTCAGCAGATCTCCGTGGCCAAGACCAAGCAGACCCTTTTTCTGTGGCGGATCGGCAGCGACGGCAGCGGCGGGTTCGTCTCGACATGGCAGACGCCGACCGACATCTTCGTCGGGAAGGGCCTCAAGGTCGAAGCTGGCACCCCGCAGCCTCTTGTAATACCGTTTCAGCTCTGCACTACGCTCGGTTGTCAGGCCGTCGCCAGCCTCAAAAAGGATTTCCTCGATGCTTTTGCCAAGGCGGATACGGCGACCGCCACGTTTGTCATCATCAACGGGCGCGAAGTCACCATAAAGGTCAGTCTCAAAGGGTTGCCTGACGCCGTGGCTCAACTCGAGGCGCAGTGACGGCACCGTAGAAATTTGAGGAAATATTTATCGATCGGATACGGCTTCCCTTTACACGTGATCGTTACGACCAATCGGAACGGATTGCGTGGAGGAGAAGACCGTGCCGGCAGTATCGACCTACAGTCCCACCGGCGACCCTTACGTTGACGGTGTGCTTAGCGGCGTCAAATGGGCAGTCAACTCGTTCACCTTCAGCTTTCCCACGGATGCCGCCTACTACGGCACCAACTACGGCTCCGGCGAGCCTCAGGTCACCTTTGAGCCGTTCAACGCCAGTCAGCAAAATGCCGTCCGTGCGGCGTTGGCCATGTACTCGGCGGTGGCCAACGTCACTTTCACCGAGATCACCGAGACGGCTACACAGCACGCCGACCTGCGCTACGCCGAGTCGGGCATGCCCAGCACAGCCTGGGCCTACTACCCGACCACCAATGCCGCCGGCGGCGACGCCTGGTTCAGCCACACCTATTATAACAGCCCGGCCGTGGGGAACTACGCCTGGACAGCGATCATTCACGAGACCGGCCACGCGATGGGGCTCAAGCATCCCCATGAGGTAAGCGGCGCCTTCGCTGCCATGCCGGCCGACCACGATTCCCTCGAATACTCCGTCATGAGTTACCATAGCTACGTCGGCAGCCCTCTCAGCGGCTACACCAACGGCACGACAAGCTATCCGCAGACACTGATGATGTACGACATCGCCGCGCTGCAGACGCTATATGGGGCCAACTACACAACGAACAGCGGCGACACCGTCTATACGTGGAACCCGTCCACTGGACAGGAGTTCGATCAACGGTGCGGCCCAGACCCAGCCCTCCGGCAACACGATCTTCATGACGACGTGGGACGGCGGCGGCAACGACACCTACGATTTTTCGAATTACACAAGCAACCTAAACGTCGATCTGCGGCCTGGCGCCTGGACAACGGTCTCCAGCAGCCAGCTTGCCTCCCTCGGCAGTGGTCACTATGCCGCCGGCAACATTGCCAATGCTCTGCTTTACAACAATAATCCGGCATCACTGATCGAAAACGCCGTTGGGGGATCCGGCAACGACACCATCACCGGCAACGCAGCCGACAATCACCTTACTGGCGGCGGCGGCAACGATACGATCGACGGCGGCGGCGGCGTGAACACCGCCGTTTACTCCGGCGCCTCGTCCACGTATCTGGTCACTGACCTCGGAAGTGGCGAATGGCAAGTCGCCGACCTGCTGTTGACCGATGGCATCGACACGCTCAACAACATTCAGTACTTGCAGTTTAGCGACAAAACCGTGGCGCTCGATGGGACGGTCGCTCCTCCCGATCCAAATACCGCGCCGGTTGCGCACAACGACAGCTATGGGACGACGTCAGGCGCATCGCTCGTGGTTGCCGCTGGGGCCGGTGTCCTAGCCAACGACACCGACGTGGACAACGATCCCCTCACGGCCGTACTCGTCACCGGGCCAAAGCATGGGTCCCTGACGCTCAACCCCGATGGCTCGTTCACATTCACGGCCGACAGCAACTTCAGCGGCAGTGACAGTTTCACCTACAAAGCCAACGACGGCACCGACGATTCCGGCGTGGCAACCGCTTCCATCACGGTGGCCCCACCCCCCAATACGCCGCCGGTGGCACACAACGACAGCTATTCGACCGCTCATGGGAGTACCCTTTCGGTCAACGCGGCCGCTGGGGTGCTTGCCAACGATACAGACGCCGATGGCGACCACCTGACCGGGTTGCTGGTCAGTTCACCGAACCACAGCCAAGGCACGCTGAAGTTCAATTCCGATGGCTCCTTCACCTTCACGCCGAGTTCCACGTTCAGCGGCACGGCCACCTTCCAGTACGAGGTAAGCGACGGGCACGACATTTCTTCGGCTGCGACAGTGTCCATCGCGGTTGCCGCCGCAAGCGGCGGCGGTGGCGGCGGTTCGACCGGCGGCAGCCGTGGCGGACACGTGCGCAGCACTGGCGGTAGCGGCGGTAGCGGCGGCGGCGGCGGCGGTAGCAGTGGTGGCGGCGGCGGTGGCGGCGGCAGCAGTCGTGGCACCCATACGACGCGCGGTCACGAAAACTCGCCCATGTCGAACGATCAAGTCCCGGTCGCTCTCAACCAGGATGGTTCGGCATCAGCGGCAAGACAGGGACATGACCCTCTGTCCGCGGGGCTGTTCGGAGCTCACGATGAATGGAACAGCCATTCTGGCCATGTGTCTGCGGACTTTTTTGGGCTGGTCGACGTCACCGGTCTCGCCGCTGACGCCCACGAGTTCCTCCCATCCGCACTGGGCTGAGGAAGCCGGATGGCGGACTGGATCGCCATTGACCAATGGCAACGGTGCGCCGAAATGGCGCAACCGGGCATCATTTTCGAGTTGCGTAACGCGGAAGGCCTGAGCCTCTTCACGCCGTGCACGGCGGTGCTGCCTCAGCCCCCGTTCGACTGGAAGTCCCCTCCGGTGGCTTTCCGCGCCGTCCCCGAGCCGTCACCCGGGCACTCCAGACCGCTGCCAGCACCAAACGACTGAGGCAGTCGCGCAACGCCGGTCACCGCCCCTAACGTTTTGTTAGGCTTATCAGTTTTGCCATCCTTAAGGGCTGCGGTGCTATGAGGCGACTGGGCAGAAATTGGGGGATTGGGTCAGGTGAATCTGAGACCGAACTCGGCGGAGATGACGCGCGCCTTCGAGGCCTGTCGCGGATATTTCATGTCCGCGGCCTTGTTCAGCCTCGCAATCAACGTGCTCTACCTCGCCGCGCCGCTGTACATGCTGCAGGTATACGATCGCGTCATGTCGAGCGGCAGCATCGTCACGCTGGTGATGCTGACGATCATACTGCTGGTCGCCCTGGCCGCACTCGCTGGCCTCGACAGCGTCCGCGCCCGCGTTCTCACGCGCGCCAGCGTTCGCCTTGACAGTCTGCTCGCCGGGCGCGTCGTCGCCGCCACAGTAGACGGTCGCGGCAATCAAACCGTGCTGAGCCAGCCGCTGCGCGACTTTGATACCTTTCGCCAATACATCACCGGCGGCGGCATTCACGCCATTTTCGACTTGCCGTGGGCGCCAATCTACATCGGGGTGATCTTCCTGCTCCACCCCTTGCTAGGCTTTTTCGCCCTGGGATCGGCGATAGTTCTCTTTCTCATGGCCCTTGCCAATCAACGGTTCGTACGCCAACCGCTCGCCGAGGCAAACATCATCGCCACGCGCGTTTACAACTTCACCGAAATGAGTCTGCGCAATGCCGAGGTCGTGCGCGCGCTCGGCATGGTCGACGGTCTTATCCGGCGATGGGGGCGCGACCGCAACCGCGTTCTCGACCGACAGACGGTTGCCAGCGACCGTGCCGCCGCGATGTCAAGCGCCATTCGATTTCTGCGCATGTCGATGCAATCGATCATCCTCGGGCTCGGCGCCTATCTCGCCATCGAACGGCTTACGACAGCCGGAGCCATCTTTGCCGCCAGCCTTTTGCTTGGCCGCGCTCTTCAGCCGGTTGAACAAGTGGTCGGGTCGTGGCGCAACTTGGTGTCGGCGGCTGGCGCTTACCGGCGCGTGCGTGACCTGCTCCAGGCCAATCCGGAGCACCCGCGCACGATCGCCCTGCCGCGCCCACACGGCCGCGTGTCCGTCGAGGGCGTCAGCTACGCCTTGCCCGGCACCAATAAATTCATTCTGCAAAACGTCTCCTTCCGGCTCGACGCGGGGGAAGCTCTGGGCATCATTGGCCCCTCTGGCGCGGGAAAGTCGACACTCGCCCGCCACCTTGTCGGCGTGCTCAGGGCGACGTCGGGTGTCGTTCGTCTCGATGACGCAGATGTGTCGATCTGGTCGCACCATTCGCTCGGCCGCCATCTGGGGTACCTGCCTCAGGACATTGAACTTTTCTCAGACACCGTGGCGGCCAACATCAGTCGTTTCCAAGCCGACTCCGACCCCGAGATCGTGCAGGCGGCCCGACTCGCCGGAGTGCACGAGATGATCCTGAGACTGCCGAACGGCTACGAGACGCAGGTCGGCGAAGGCGGCGCGGTCCTCTCCGGCGGGTATCGCCAGCGCATCGCACTCGCTCGCGCAGCGTTCGGTGATCCCAGCCTCGTCGTCCTCGACGAACCCAGCTCCAATCTCGACTCCGAAGGCGACGCGGCTTTGGCCGAATGCGTCACCCAGTTGAAGCAGAAGGGGACGACGGTCATCATTATCTCCCATCGCCCCGCGACGCTGGCGACGGTCGACAAAATTCTCCTTCTTCGCGACGGCCGCGTCGAAACCTTCGGCGAACGCACCGAGGTTCTGACCCGTCTTACTCGTGCCGTTCAGGTCCAGGCGGTAACGTCTCGCGGCGAAGGGCCTGCGGCAAGATCAGCCGGAGCCCGATGATGCCTGGAGCAGTCGCCAATCGCCAGAGCCGGTTGCCTAGTGCGGGCGAGCCACCAGCGCCGCGCGATTCTGCACGCGGTCCGATCATAGTGGGGTTCACTATCCTCCTGGTATTCTTTGGCGGCTTCGGCGCCTGGGCAGTCACCGCTCCGCTCAATGGCGCCGTTGTCGCCAACGCCGTGGTCAAAGTCGAAGGCAATCGGAAGAGCGTTCAGGACCTTGACGGCGGCATTGTCACCAATCTGCGCGTCCAGGAAGGCGATCACGTGAAACAAGGCGACGTGCTCTTGACGCTCGACGACACTGATGCGCGCGCCCAGGTACTCGTACTGGCGCAGCAGCAGACCCTCCTCGAAGCCGTCGCCGCGCGTCTTGAAGCCGAGCGCGATGGCCAGGATGGCGTCACATTCCCGCCAGACCTCGCCGACCACCGGGATGACGTGTCCGTGTCCGCTATTGTGGGTGGTCAAGTCAGGGAATTCGAGAACCGCCGCGATGCGTTGCAGGGACAGAAGGCGGTGCTTGGACGTCGCATCGCACAGCTTCGCGAGGAAATCACCGGTGATCAGGCACAGCGCGGCGCCTATCAGGCGCAGCTCGACTCGGTGCTCGGCGAGAAGACCAGCCTCAAGGACCTGCTCGACAAGGAATTGATCCCGCAATCCCGCATCCTCGAACTGGACCGCACGGAAGCCGGCATCCGTGGGCAGATCGCCGAGATCGATGCTGCCGTTGCCAAGGCGGGTCAGGCGATCGGGGAGATAGACGACCAGATCGCTCAGTTGGACAAGGACCGCGCCGCCAGCATCTCCAGCGACCTCAGAGACACTCGCGGGAAGCTCCTTGACCTCGCACCGCGTCTGATGAGCGCCCGTGCCGCCCTTGCGCGCACCGTCGTGCGCGCGCCCTACGCCGGCACGGTCGTCGGTCTCAACGTGTTTTCGATTGGGGCGGTCATTGGGCGCGGCGAGCGCATCCTCGACATCGTGCCAGACGCCACGGCCATGATTGTCGAAGCCCAGATTGCAGTTGAGGATATCGCCGACGTTCGTCCGGGCATGGCGGCCGAAATACATTTCACGTCCTACAAGCAGCGGGTGACCCCCGTGATCCATGGCAACGTGAGCGAGATCTCTGCCGACCGATTGACTGACGAACGGACCGGGCGCGGCTACTACATGGCCGAAGTGGCAGTCGATCACAGAGAGTTGGCGGCGAGCCCGGAAATCAGGCTCTATCCTGGGATGCCTGCAACAGTCATGCTGGTGACGCAACAAAGGACCGCGTTGGATTATCTGGTGGGCCCTTTGTCGGGTTCATTTGACCGCGCCTTCCGCGAGCGTTGATCCACAAACTGCCCGGATAGGTTACGCCCGACAAGCGACAACGCCCGGCTTCCGGCTCGCGTACGCGCAATTCAACTACAATGCTATTTAAGGTCCTAACGGTCCGTCAGTAGCCGGTCCCTACCCTGTCTGCTTCAGACGCCAACGCGAAGCGCACTCAGTTGGCGACAGCAGGGAGAAGTGACATGATTCGACACGCAGTGACCTTGGCTGCATCCACATTGCTGCTAGGAATTGTTGCCGCACCGGCCAGCGCATTTGACGTCGATGTTGGCGGCATCAGCGTTAGCACGGACAACAACAGCGTGTCCGTCGGCGCGGGCGATAATACCTCAGCCAGCGTATCGCTCGGCGGCGACTCCGGCGGCACCAGCGCCTCCGTCAGCACCGGTGGTTCCTCCGTTGGGGCGTCCGTGGGCGGCGACAGCATTGCATCGGCGGGCGCCGGCACCGGAGACACTAACGCCAATGCTTCGGTCACCAACAACAACGACCAATTGGTCGATCTCAACCAGTCCGGCGGCACGACCAACGGGAGCGTCAACCTCGGCGGGGCCGGCGGTGGGCTCCTCGGTGGCGGTGGCGGCCTCCTGGGCGGTACCGGCGGCCTCGGTGGGTTGACCAACGGGCTCCCCGATCTGTCCGGCCTGCCCGATCAGATCAACGTGCCCGACATTCTTGGAGGCTTGCCCGACATCCCCGGCACGCCGACTCAACCCGGCCAGAACCCTCCGGGCTCGCCGGGTGGCGGTGCCGGAGGCGGAGGCGCAGTCGTAACCCCGATACAGCTCGCCCAAGCGTATGAGACGCTCTTCCCGAACGAGCAAATGATGCTACGGACCCAGTGCACGTCCGTGCTCCACCGTCCGGGATCCTACGACATCGGTCTCGTGACGCTCTGCAGGGTAATCGGCCGTATGAGCCGCTGACCCGGCAAACCGGGAGGGGTGCACCCCCTCCCGCTCGCTCCTTCATTTTGGAGATAAGTGCCCGGGGCCAGGGCAGAGATCGCAACAGGTAAAAATGTATTCGAATGCGGCCCTGTACTTTAACCCGACTGCGGCACTTCGGTCGTAGGCTCCCGGTGAATTCATTTGTGAGTTTTGTCAGCTCACCCAAACACTGGTTCCAACCGCAGCAGCTCTCAATCCGCCGCACTGGGGCGTCGTCGCAAAGACGGCGCCTCAGCCCTTTTTGTAACCCTCCGGTGAGGGCCGCCTTGCGGGGCGAGGGCGAAGATTGGAAGTCCTAGGGATAATCCTAGGAGTAGCCCTATGACGATGCCGCGGGTTGAGGTGATCACGTCGGTGGAGAGGCGCCGGCGCTGGTCGCGCGAAGAGAAGGAGCGCCTGGTAGAGGCGTCGTTCGAACCCGGCGTGACGATGTCGGAAGTCGCACGGGCAGCGGGCATTCACGTCAGCCAGCTTTTCCGGTGGCGCACGCAGCTGTGCGATCGGGTGGACAGCACGGCGTCGCATCTGGTTCCGGTCGAGATCGTTCCGGCCGCTGCCGAGCCTGCTGGTGAGATGGCGCCGTCATCGGCGCCGGCCGTCCGGCGCCGCCGCAAGAGCGGCCTCATCGAGATCGAGCTCGGCGGCGGGCGTCGTGTGCGTGTCGACCGCGACGTCGACGGTGAAGCGCTGCGGCGCGTGCTGGATGCGCTGGGATCGCGATGATCCCGGTTCCGAGCGGCGTCAGGGTCTGGCTGGCGACTGGCCACACCGACATGAGGAAGGGCTTTCCCGGTCTGGCGCTGCTGGTCCAGGAGAAGCTGAAGCGCGATCCGCACAGCGGGCATCTATTCGTCTTCCGGGGTCGCCGCGGCGATCTGATCAAGGTTCTGTGGCATGACGGCCAGGGCGCCTGCCTGTTCTCCAAGCGGCTGGAGCGCGGGCGCTTCCTGTGGCCCTCGCCGGCGGATGGAGCGGTCACGATCACGCCGGCACAGCTCGGCTATCTGCTCGAAGGCATCGACTGGCGCATGCCGCAAAGGACCTGGCGACCGACGGCGACGGGCTGACGATTTTGGTCTTGCGCCCGGCGGTGGATGTGATTCTGTCGCTTTGTGTCGACTGCCGAATTGCTCCCCACCGATCTTGCCGCCGCCCATGCGATGATCCTCGCCGAGCGCGCCGCGCGCATCGAGGCGGAGACGCTTGCTGCCCGTGCAAAGGCGGTCAACTCCGGCACGGAGGCGCTGATCGCACGGCTGAAGCTGGAGATCGAGAAGCTCAGGCGCGAGCTCTATGGCAGCCGCTCGGAGCGCAAGGCCAGACTGCTGGAGCAGATGGAACTGCAGCTCGAGGATCTGGAGGCCGACGCGACCGAGGACGAGTTGGCGGCGGAGCAAGCATCGCCCGTCACGACGGTGAAGTCGTTCGAGCGCCGGCGCCCGTCGCGCAAGCCGTTCCCGGAGCATCTGCCGCGCGAGCGCATCGTGATTGCCGCACCTGAGAGCTGCCCTTGCTGCGGCTCGATCAGGCTGTCGAAGCTCGGGGAAGACATCACCGAGACGCTGGAGGTGATCCCGCGCCAGTGGAAGGTGGTCCAGACGGTGCGCGAGAGGTTCTCGTGCCGGCAGTGCGAGGCGATCACCCAGCCGCCGGCGCCTTTCCATGTGACGCCGCGCGGCTTTGCCGGCCCCAATCTTCTTGCAATGGTGCTGTTCGAGAAGTTCGGCCAGCACCAGCCGCTCAACCGGCAGAGTGAACGCTATGCCCGGGAGGGGATCGATCTCAGCCTGTCCACATTGGCCGACCAGGTCGGCGCGTGCGCGGCGGCGCTGCGCCCGCTGCATGCGCTGATCGAGGACCACGTGCTTGCGGCGGAACGGCTGCACGGCGACGACACCACGGTGCCGATCCTGGCGAAGGGCAAGACGGTCACCGGCCGGGCCTGGGTTTATGTGCGCGATGACCAGCCGTTCGGGGGCACGGCGCCGCCGGCGGCACTGTTTTATGCCTCGCGCGACCGCTCGGGCGATCATCCGGAACGGCATCTGGGGCAGTTTACCGGAATCCTGCAGGCTGATGCTTATGCCGGCTACAACCGGCTTTATTCCCCCGATCGGAAGCCAGGCCCGGTGACGGAGGCACTGTGCTGGAGCCATGCCCGGCGCAAGTTCTTCGTTCTGGCCGACATCGCCGCCGATGCACGGCGGGGAAAGACCGCACCGCCAATCTCGCCGATCGCCTTCGATGCCGTCAAACGCATCGATCTCCTGTTCAGCATCGAGCGCGACATCAACGGGCTTTCTCCAGAGCAGCGGCTCGCCGTGAGGCGTGGGCGGAGCGCACCGCTGGTCGCCGAACTGGAAGAATGGATGCGCGGCGAGCGGGCCAGGCTGTCGCGCCACGCACCGGTCGCCCAGGCGATCGACTACATGCTGAAGCGCTGGAATGGCTTCACCCGCTTCCTCGATGACGGCCGCGTCTGCCTGACGAACAATGCCGCCGAACGGGCGCTGCGCGGCCTGGCCCTCGGGCGGAAATCATGGCTCTTCGCGGGCTCCGACCGCGGCGCCAATCGCGCGGCCATCATGTATGGACTGATCACAACCGCCAGGCTCAATGAGGTCGACCCGCAGGCCTGGCTCGCTGACGTGCTCGCGGCAATTGCCGACACGCCGCAAAGCCAGCTGCCCGATCTCCTGCCGTGGAATTGGCACCAATCATCAACACACTCAAAAGCAGCCTGACCGCGGCCTCCGCCGGAGGCTTACCCCTTTTTGGCCAATCAATTAATACGTTGGCGCGTCCCGACCGGCGCCGCGGCAGGCGGCCGTCAGGGTATTGGCCATCAACATTGCGATAGTCATCGGGCCAACGCCACCGGGCACCGGCGTTATCGCGCCGGCAACCGCCGCCGCCTCGTCGAAAGCGACGTCCCCGACTAAGCGAGTTTCCCCGGACCTCGCTCTGGCGCCGGAACGCGGTTCATGCCCACATCAACGACCACCGCTCCCGGCTTTATCCAGTTGCCGCGCACGAGCCCGGCCCGGCCGACAGCGGCAACTACGACGTCGGCGCGGCGAACCGTGTCGGCAAGGTCTCGGGTCTTCGAATGCGCCACGGTGACCGTGCAGTTCTCAGCGAGCAGCAACTGCGCCATCGGCTTTCCCACGAGATTGGAACGGCCGACCACGACTGCACACAGACCCACGAGCGGTCCGCTAATCGCACGTTTGACCAGAATTCAGACAGCCGGCCGGCGTACACGGCACCATCGCAACGCCGATGCCACTGGCAAGACGACCCGCGTTAACTGGATGAAGGCCATCAACGTCCTTTTCCGGTCGTATTGTCTCGATAATTCGATTCGAATCGATATGCGCTGGCAACGGCAACTGCACAAGAATGCCGTGGATGGTCGGCTCGCGGTTGAGATCCTGGACGAGTTTGATCAGCGTCGCTGCTTCGGTGGTGGCGGGCAGCGTGTGCTGGACAGAGTGGAAGCCCACCTCCTCGGCCTTTCGGCCCTTGCCCGAAACGTAGACCTGGCTCGCCGGATCGTCACCGACCAGCACCACCGCGAGACCCGGTACGATCCCAGTCTCCGATCGAAGGCGAGCCGCCTCCCCAGCGACGCGCGCGGTGACTTCCGCCGCGATGGCGCGCCCGTCGATCAAGGTCGCCGTTGCGTTAGCGGAAGACAACGGTGCGCCCTCCGTTGATCAGAACCCGGTGTTCGAGATGGAAGCGAACAGCGCGCGCAAGCACCGTTGCCTCGGTATCGCGGCCGGTCGCAATCATCTCGTCGGCCGACATCGCGTGATCGACCCGTTCGACGTCCTGCTCAATGATCGGGCCGGCGTCGAGCTCGGGGGTCACGTAGTGTGCGGTAGCGCCAATCAGCTTCACACCCCTCGCGTGCGCTTGCTGATACGGCCGCGCTCCAACGAAACTCGGTAGAAAAGAGTGGTGGATATTGATCGCTCGTCCTTCAAGCCGTTTCGTCAGGTTCTTGGAAAGGATTTGCATGTATCGGGCAAGAACCACCAGGTCGACCCGTTCTTTTTCAAAGAGCGCCGCGAGGTCCGCTTCCTGTTGGTTCCGGGTCTCGTCGGTGACTGGCATATAGAGGAACGGCAAGCCTTCCGCCTCGACCCGACGACGCATCACCCGGTGATTAGAGACCACCGCGACGAGTTCCATGGGCAGTTGCCCGATCGAGTTGCGGTAAAGGAGATCATTGAGGCAATGGCCGAAATTGGACACCAGGATCACGACCCGCGGTTTGACGGACAGGTCGTGGAGCTGCCATCGAAAGTCGAATGCGGTCGCTAGCGGATGGAAACCGCGGCCGAAGCTCTCCGCTGTCACCGTCGGCGGCGCAGCAAAGGACACGCGCATGAAGAACCGCATGGTCTCCGGGTCGCCGTATTGGGCACTCTCAACGATGTTGCAGTCCTGGGAAGTGACGCAGTTGGCGACAGCGGCAACGATGCCACGCCTGTCGCCGCACGAAAGCGTCAGAACGAAACGCGCTGGATCGGCTGGCATGGGAGGTCCGTTTGGGAGGATGGCTGGCGGCGAGAGCAGTAGCGCGCGCGGCCGCGCCTAGCAACCTTCGCTGCGGACGCATTGGAAATCCGCGTGTGCCGTGCTACGGCGCTGTCGACTTTTGACGGAGGGGGAAATGGCGAGCCGGGGGCTGCGCGGCGAAGCAATTGCCTTTATCGCCAGCAGCGTTGATGAGGCCGGCGCCGCGCAGGCGCGTCTCAATGCCCGCTATCACGGCGTGCCGCCGCAACAGGCCGACGTGATCGTGGCACTGGGGGGCGATGGCCTCATGCTGCAGACGTTGCACGCCTTTATGAACACCGGCAAGCCTATCTACGGCATGAACTGCGGGTCGGTCGGTTTTTTGATGAACGAATTCGGCGAGGACGAACTGCCGGCTCGTCTAGCCGCTGCCGTCCAGACCGCTATCCACCCTTTGGCGATGCATGCGATCGATGCGACCGGCGCGACCCACACCGCCTTCGCCATCAACGAGGTGTCCTTGTTGCGCCAGTCCTACCAGGCGGCCAAGCTGAAGATCACGATCGACGGTAATATCCGGCTGGCTGAGCTGATCTGCGATGGCGTCCTCGTGGCAACGCCGGCCGGCAGCACGGCATACAATCTGTCGGCGCACGGACCGATCCTGCCCATCTACGCACCGCTGCTTGCCCTGACGCCGATCAGCGCGTTTCGCCCGCGCACGTGGCGGGGCGCACTGCTACCCGACCACGTGGAGGTCAAGATCACGGCTCTCGAAGCAGAAAAGCGCCCGATCAATGCCGTCGCTGACAACGTCGAATTCAAATCGGTGGTTGAAGTGACCGTCGCTGAGGACAAACAGGCCGAAAGCCTGATCCTGTTCGACCCGGATCATTCGTGGGACGAACGGATATTGACGGAGCAATTCCGGTACTAGCCGGTGAGGCCGGGCGCCCAGTTCGAGAAACTGCAACTTCGATCGTTTCAGTCGCGCCCTATGCCGCAGAAGCTTCGCGGGCATACTCGCGCGCCGCGTCTCGCGCCTGGTCGGCGGCGAAGCGACGGAGCATGGCGGCGAGCTCGTTGGCCTCGCCCTCGGTGATATCGGCGTAGCGAGTAATGACCGCGTCAACGATCTCGCGGGTGAAGCGGTAGCGATCCTCCGGCCCAACCTCCTCTTCCGCGATCCGCCGCCACGTATCGAGCGCCGCGGAGAACCCGTCGAAGGCAAGCCGCGGCAACCCCGCCTTGGCGCAGATCGCCCTTAGCGCGGTTGCACGACCGGCCCGCACGAGATGCGATACGCGCTGGCGGGGGACGTGAGCAAGCACGGCGAGTCCGGACTCGAAGAAATCAATGTTGCCGGCGCAAACCGCCCGCAGCAACAGTGCCGTCGTCAGTTGTTCGGTGATCCGCAGGTGTTCGACAAGGGCGGGCAAATCCTCGGTCGTCGTCTCAGCCGCGATCGCCACCGTTGCACGGTCACAGGCGTCGCGCGTGACCTTCCTGGCCCGCCCTTCGCTTACCCACGACCGTTGCACGATCATGTCACCGAGAAGGTCGCCAAGATGGCGAATGAGCATCTGGTGAACGTCGACCGCGAGATCGGGCCGCGCCAGCATCGCCTCGCGGATTTCGGCATCATCGCCGAAGCGCTCGACAATTCGCTTGAGACTTATGGAGGCGATCGATGCGCCCGGATTGGCGACCAGCGCCAGGCATCCGCCTCGCTCGCCAACCTCGGCGATCGAAGCCGAAACCGTGCTCGACACCACAGGCCGCGACGCGACGGCCACCTGAAGTGGATCGGACGCGGCGGCAACGATGTCGACCAGTTCCGAATCGATAAGCAGAGGCGACCGCGCCAGCGCTACGGCAGCGATGTGCGGTTGGTCCGCGACGAGGGTCACGATAACATGACGCGGCGCGTCGGGGCTCGCCGATAGCGCGTCCGCGACGGCGAAGCGGACATCAGGCGATGCGCTATCGAGAAGAACCGTGATCGCCGCCTCCATACCGTTTCTCACCTCTTCATCATGCTCGGGAGACAGGTAGGCACGGCCAAGTGCAAACGCGGCTTCCGGCCGCCGCTCTGGCGGCGCCGTTTCAACCCATTGCAGGAATTGCCGAACGATCATTAAGACCCCGTTTGGTAAGCGCCGGGCGCATCCTGCGGTCCGAGTCGTTAACGTTTCGTTCGCTATGGTTTTCGCGGCTTTCTGGCGTTTCGGCGGGATTGCCGGTTACGCCCAAGGGCGGTAGTCCTCACCCCGATGCGCTCCTTTCTCGTGGTTCGGGTCAACAGCGACACCACATTCGACCACGCGCTTGCCACCGGCGCCGATGCGATCGTCCTCGGCCTGGCCGACACGGCTGACGCGGAGCGGTCGGGCGGCCGCCGTCGTGTAGCGGCGCTCCTGCGCCAAACGCACGGTCCTGCACGCCTGTTCGTCCGCATTGGCCCCCTCGGGTCTGCCCTGACAGCCGACGATCTCGACGTCGTCGTTTCCCCTCATCTCGATGGAATCGTGCTGACTGGAGCGGCCGGTGGCACCGATGTTGCGCGCCTGTCGGCGATGCTGCGACCACGTGAGGCGGCGGCCGGAATTGCTGACGGCACTATCCGAATCGTTGCAATGACAGACACTGCCGCTGGGCTTCTCGCCTTGCCCGTCTACGGACGCGCAAGCACCCGCCTGATCGGGCTTGGCTGGGATGCCGCGGCGCTATCGTCGGACTTCGGCGTTCCAGCCGGCAGTGGTGTCACCGGCAGACTGTCAGACGCCCTCCGCCTCGCCCGTTCCTTGACGTTGGCGGCGGCTGCCGCGATCGGTGTGGCGGCCGTTGACACACCTTTCGACCCCTGCGGGGAGATTGCCGGGTTCGATGCGGAGGCCAGGGAGGCACGTGAGGAGGGTTTCACGGGCAAGTTTGCCGTCAGCGACGAGCAGGTGCGGGCCATCAACCTGTCGTTTTGGCCAGAACGACGCACCGGACGGCGGGAAACGGTTCCGACATTGACTTAGGGTATGTATTTGATCTTGCACAATACGGGGGCCACCCGCCGCACTCAAGAATGCGCCGTCAAGGGAGCCAGTTCATGAATCGCAGAAACGTCACGCTTCTCAGCATCCTCGCCGGCACGGTCCTGCTGGCCGGGTCCACGACCCTGGTGCCGACCGCACCGGCGTGTGCCCAGCAGAACCAGCTCAGCTACGCCGACGACATCGCACCGATCTTTCGCGGATGGTGCGTCTCCTGCCATCAACCCGGGGGCCAAGGCTATGAGGCCAGCGGCCTCGACCTCACCAGCTATGCCGGACTGATGAAAGGGACCAAGTTTGGGCCGATGGTGATCCCGGGCGATCCCGACAAGAGCAACCTGATCGTTCTGATCCAGGGTCGCGCGACCATCAGCATGCCGCTCGGGCACAGGCCACTGCCCGTGTGCCTTCGCGACAATATCTGGTCGTGGATTTTCCAGGGCGCTAAAGACAACTGATCGCGCCAAATGTGCGCTCGGCGGTCACGGCGCCGGCGGCGTCCAATAGGTCACGACATCGGGGAGCGCCGGACGCGCCCGCTCGGCGGGCGGCACGGTTGGCGTGCCGATATGGACGAAAGCAACGAGGCGCTCACCGCTGTTAAGCCCAAGCAGGTGGCCTGCCTCTTCATCGTAGGCAATCCATCCTGTCGTCCAGTTCGCTGCGTACCCAAGCGCGTGGGCCGCGAGGATAAGGCTCATTGCGGTATTGCCTGCCGAGAGCACCTGCTCCCATTCCGGAATCTTTGGGATGGGGACCCGCCTTCGACACAACCGCGACGACTAGCGGCGCCCGCGCTAGACGGACTCGCTCCTCCTCGATGATCTTCTCGTCGGCCTCCGGGTGTCTTTTTCGGAAAAGAGAAGCCAGGTGTTCGCCCGCCTGCTGGCCGGCGTTGTCCGCGAACACGATGAACCGCCATGGCGCGAGCTTGCCATGGTCGGGCACGCGGGCGGCGATTGCGAGAATGCGGTCGCGTTCGGCGGGCGACGGCGCCGGTGGCCCGAGGAAGGACGCCGGAATCGAACGGCGATGTTCGAGAAGGTCAAGCGCATCGGTCATCGAATGAGTGTCTCTCCAGACAGGAACCCTCGGGGCGCGGCAGGTCAAATTCGACCAAGCAAATCGCCCGTCCGGGTCAGAAACGCAATACCCGTCTTAGGCCTTGAATTTGCCACGGAAACGGCGATTTTGGTCCGACACGGGCGTGCTGCGGGCATGAGTGATATGGGCAAAACACCAAGCGGGCGCGGCAGGGCTGCATTGCAGGCCGCCCGGACGGTTTTTGCGATCCTGGCCGCTGTTGTCGTGCTGGCACGGCCAGTGCTGGCCCAGGACCCAAAGGTCCCGCTGCCACGGCCGTCTCCCACCGAATCGACGAACGCTGCCGACGATGGGGGATCTGGCGACGCCTTGCTCGATGGCGATTCCGACCAGGCCGACATGCCTACCGACGAGGATACGGGGGATGACGCCGTCCTCGACGGCGACACGGGCGACGATGGCGGCGATGGCGCGTCGCTGGGAGCGGAAGCTCCGGCGGTGACTAACGCGCCCGATGTCGGTCCACCTGCCGACATCAGACCGGGCTCGTTTACACTCGAAGCCCGACTGGCGGCCGATGGGCCGGCGCTGCGCGACGGCGTCGAGTGGCGCATCTTCGGTGACGCACCGGGTGCGGACGGAAAGCTACCTCTGCTCGGGCAGTCCACCGGCGGCATCATTTACGTGAAGCTGGATCCCGGCACGTACTACGTGAACGCTGCATTCAGCCATGCCAGCGCTACGCGACGGATAGACGTAAGCAATCCCACCGGCGGTGAAGTCGTGGTCCTGAACGCCGGGGGTCTGCGCCTGCTTGCGGTCAATGGCGGCGACGAGGCGCTCAACACCGCTGACGTGTCCTTCGACGTTTCCGCTTACGACGAGGGCGGCGAAAGCTATACGCTGGTCCACGATTCATCGCCCGGACACGTCATCGGTTTGACCGCTGGCACATATCACGTTGTGTGCCACTATGGCGACGCCAACGCCGTTGTACGCGCCGATATCCGGGTCGACGCGGGCAAGCTGACCGAGGCGACGATGTACCAGAAAGCAGCACGGTTGACGCTGAAGCTTGTGGAAGAGCACGGGGGCGAAGCTCTCGCCAACACCGCCTGGTCGGTTGTCACGGCCAGCGGCGACAAGGTGGTGGAGAGCGTCGGAGCATTCCCGTCAGTTGTGTTGGCGGCCGGCGAATACCACGCTATCGCCAAGCACGACGGACATGTCTACGAAAGCAATTTCCAGGTCCAGGCGGGCATCGATCGCGACGTAGAGGTATTGCTGAAATAGCTCTCTTCGTCAGCGCCCCTTGTTGAGCACGACGCACCCGCCCCTGGAGGAACGGCATGATAAAAACGTCGCTGGCGTTGATCACCGTGGCTGTGATGATCATCGCCGGCCCGGGGGAGGCGCAGGTCAACCGACGGCCTCAACTGTTCGGGACCAAGATTGCCCTCGACTGCCACATCGTCAATCTGAAGGAAATGATCATCACCAACATGACGCCATCGGCGATCGCTGCCGGTACCACTATCAGCTTCGACGCCACCCGGTATGGCAATGGCGAACACTACGCCGGCAGTTTCACCAGTCCCGCACTTGCCGCTGGCGCTTCGGTACATCGCGGGACGGACCAGTCAAGTTCCTGCGCCGCCTGGTACTACAAGTCCCCGTTCAATAACCTGCAGCAGAACCCTCTGCGCGCCCAGTAGCCGGCGGCGCCGCTTCAGGCGGCTTCCGCTCCGAGTGATCGGCGCACGTCTGGCGGTACTGCCTCGACCCTGAGGCCAGCAACCGCCTGACCGAGCGGCATCGACACCTGCTCCCTCTCCCCAAGCCGGCGCACGTTGACCGTGCCCTCCTCGTCCTCGCGCTTGCCGCACACGAGGATGACGGGAACCTTGGCGACGCTGTGCTCGCGGACCTTGTAGTTGATCTTCTCGTTGCGGAGATCGAGTTCGGCCCTGAGGCCGGCCTTCGTCAGGTCGTCATAGACGCGGCGCGCGTAGTCGTCAGCGTCAGAGGTGATTGTTGCAACGACGACCTGAACCGGCGCGAGCCACAACGGAAAGTGACCTGCGTGGTTCTCGATCAGGATGCCCAGGAAACGCTCCATCGAGCCGCAGATGACCCGATGGATCATGACGGGCGTCTTCTTCGCTCCATCCGAGTCGACGTAAAACGCGCCGAACCGACCCGGCAGGTTAAAATCGATCTGCGTTGTGCCGCATTGCCAGTCGCGACCGATGGCATCCCTCAGCACGTACTCGAATTTCGGCCCGTAGAATGCGCCCTCGCCCGGATTGATGCCGGTCTTGATGCGACCGCCCGAGCGCTTCTCGATCGTCGTCAGCACATCGGCCATGACGCGTTCGGCGTGATCCCACGCCTCATCCGAGCCAACCCGTTTTTCCGGCCGCGTCGAAAGCTTCACAATGAACTCGTCGAACCCGAAATCGGCGTACGTCGAAAGAATCAACTCGTCGATCTTCAGGCACTCCTCCGCGATCTGCTCTTCGGTGCAGAAGATGTGTGCATCGTCCTGTGTGAAGCCCCGCACGCGCAGGAGCCCGTGCAGTGCCCCCGACGGCTCGTAGCGATGGACAACGCCGAATTCCGAAAAGCGCAGTGGCAGGTCGCGATACGACTTCAGCCCGTGCTTGAATATCTGGATATGGCCAGGGCAATTCATCGGTTTGATTACATAGACCCGGTCGTTGTCGTCCACCTCTTCGCCCGCAGGCTGCGCCATGAACATGTTTTCGCGGAACGTCATCCAGTGGCCCGACGTCTCCCACAGCGATTTGTCCAGCACCTGCGGCGCGTTGACTTCCTGGTACGTGCCTTTGAGCCGTCGCCGCATGTATGCGATGAGCTCCTGGAAGATGGTCCAACCCTTGGGGTGCCAGAAGACGGCACCCGGCCCTTCCTCCTGCAAATGGAAGAGGTCGAGCTCGCGGCCGAGGCGACGATGGTCACGTTTCTCGGCTTCCTCCAGCATGTGGAGGTACTGATCGAGCTCGGCCTGATTGCGCCAGGCAGTGCCGTAGATGCGGGTGAGCATCGGGTTGCGGGAATCACCGCGCCAGTAGGCGCCGGCAACCTTTGTCAGCTTGAATGCCGAACCGATCTGGCCCGTGGAGACCATGTGCGGTCCCCGGCACAAATCGAACCATTCGCCCTGATGGTAGATGCGGATGTCCTGGTCTGCCGGTATTGCGTCAACCAGCTCGACCTTGAACATCTCTCCCATGTCCGCGAACACCCGCCTGGCATCTTCACGAGGCCACACCTCCTTGGTGAACGGTGCGTCGCGCCGGATGATCTCGCGCATCTTCGCTTCGATTTTGGGTAGGTCTTCCGTCGTGAACGGCTGGTTGCGGAAGAAGTCGTAGTAAAAGCCGTTTTCAATAACCGGCCCGATGGTGACTTGAGTGCCGGGATAAAGGTCCTGCACCGCCTCGGCCATGACGTGAGCAGCATCGTGGCGGATGAGGGCGAGCGCCCGTGGATCGTCTCGGGTGACAATCTCGATGCGACCGTCCTTCCGTATGGGGTCGGCGAGATCGGCGAGCGCGCCGTCCAGCGCGACCGCGATTGCTTTCTTCGAGAGCGACTTGGAAATCCCCTCTGCGATGTCACGACCAGTGACGCCGGCGGGAAATTCACGAACGGAATTGTCAGGAAAGGTCAGACTGATCATCGTGTTCTCCTGCTCACTCCCGCGTACGAGCGCGGGTAAGCGCCTTGCGTGGCCGCTGGGCCACGCGTGCTAGGTGTACGAAACCGCCAGGACAGTCAAGACCGCGGCGAGCCTGCGGCTACTGGGCGACCCGCATCACCTGCCCGCGGATTTCGCCGGCCGGATACGCGGGCGTGTGGAAGTTCAAATAAAACTGGTCCGAGAGGAGCTCGGCAGCCTCGGTTTCCGTCAGCATCGCCTTTCCAGTGGCCGGGCTCGCGAGCTGGGTCAGCGGAACTACTATTGGCGCGTTCTGCCCCGCCGGCGCCGGTCCATGGAAATGGGCCGCAGTAGCTGCACTGGTGAGGCCCGAGTATTCAATCGTCCAGGTCAGGGTGTGGGTCGTGGTGTCATACGACACGTCGGCCTTGCCGCTTCCGCGGCTGTTTGCCGGTGGGACTTCAGACGCCGGGGAAAGGATTGCGGTCAGAGCGATGGTCTCGGCGGCGACGGGCCCGCTGCCGGCCAACCCCAGCACCAATGCAGAGGAAACGGCCACGCGCAAAGCTTTTTTCAGCATCGATGTTCGCATCCCTTACGCGGACGGGAGTCGGCCGGTCCGCATTTTTAACCCTAGCAAAGTACAAGGGCGGGCAACAGGCCACAACCGGTGCAACCAAGCCTTAAGCGCGAGCGCTTACTGTGGACGCTCTGCGGTCCGGAGTACCAGCGTGAATTCGACCGACGCCGAGCTGCCGGTAAGTGAAGTTAACGATTCCCTTGTCGACGAGGAAAGGACCACGCGAACCGGAGAAGCCGGTCGGGTGTGGCCCCGCCGGCGGCAGTTCCGCCTGTTCCATAAGCTGTTGGTGATTGTGGCACTGACCAACCTGCCCGTGCTGTTGCTCGGATCGTGGTTCGTCACCGAGTCCCGCAAAGATACGCTCACGGCTCAGAAAGAGCGCGCAGGCATCGCCTACCTCGCCGCGGTCTGGCCCGTATTCGATGGCTCCATCGGCGACAGCTATCCAGCGCAAACCCTCGCAGCAGTCGCGGAATCCGGAGCGCGCTTTGACCCAATGATGCGCACCGATATCTACCGCGCGGCCTTCCTCAGCGCGGTCGAAAAGCGCAATGCGGCCGCGGTCGACGCTGGACACGACTTCATCATGCGCATCGCCGACAACTCCGGCCTCACGGTTGATCCGGACCTCAGCACGCTGCAGGCTATCAATATCGTGAGCGCGCGCATCCCCGACGTCGCGGAGGCCGCGTACCACCTCGTAAACAACGGCGCAGCCGCCGGCTCCGCAATGGACGAATCGGCGCTCGACCGGTTCCGCCGTTCGTCGACCCAGTTGATAGCGTCTCTCAGCGCGACTGGCGCGCTGAACTTCGAACCAGGTCTCGCCCGACGGCTCACCGCCGCGTACATAGATCTCAATTCTGCCACCGATGATTTCTCGACCGCTGCGGCTGCCGCCGCCAGCAACAGGGCATGGCCAGCCGGCGCGACTTGATCGCCAGTCACGCCGCCTTCGAGACAGCCCTGTCAGTATATTGGACGACTGCAGTCGAGGCCCTCGACAGGCTACTCGCCATCCGCATCGGCTACCTCCAACGGACCCTGGTGCGCGATCTTGCGCTGGCAGGCGGACTGCTAGTGTTGGTGTTGGGTCTGGTTTGGCTGGTGTCACGGTCTATCACGGGGCGTCTGAGCCGTCTCGGAAAAGTCATGGAAGGCATGCGTCGTGGCCAGTTAAACGTGGGTGTCCCCCATACCGCAGGGCGCGATGAGGTTGGCGAGATGGCGCGCGCGGTCGAGAACTTCCGCAAAGGCCTGATTGAAAAACGACAGGTCGACCAGGCTCTGCTGCACCATCAGGCCGAGTTGCAGAACCAGAACGTGCGTTTTGATTCTGCCCTGCGGCACATGTCCCAAGGGCTTGCGATGTTCGATGGCGTCGGCCGACTGATCGTTTCAAACGCAAATTTTTCCGAGGTTTACGGGCTGGATGGGGCTCTCACTGCGCCGGGCACGTCTTTCGCGGAGATCATATTGCACCTGTTGAAAAGGGGCGCCTTTGCGGACTCGGCGTCCGATCGCATCCGAACAGCCCACTCCCCGCTTGCCATGGGCGACCAGGCCAATGACTCCTTGGTCGAGATGAGCGATGGGCGCGTCATCTTCGTGAGCCAGCGCACCATGCCGGAAGGCGGCTGGGTCTCAACCCACGAGGACATCACCGAAAGGCGGCAGGCCGAAGCCAAGATCGCCTACATGGCGCACCACGATGCGCTCACCGGCCTCGCCAACCGCGCTCTCTTCAAAGATCGCCTTGCCGAGGCGGCCGCGGCGGCGGTGGAGGGTAACTGGGTGGCGGTTTTCTGTCTCGATATCGACAACTTCAAAGGCGTCAATGATACGCTCGGTCATCCGGTGGGCGACGCACTGCTCAGGGTTATCGCTGAACGTCTCGGCGAGAACGTGCCGGAAAGCGCGACCGTAGCGCGTCTTGGCGGCGACGAGTTCGGAATTGTAATGCCAGCGATCGCTCACCCGGACGACGCGGGCACCTTCGCCCAGATGCTCGTGGACGCGCTCGGCGGGCCGTACGAAGTCGATGGCCACCAAGTGATCATCGGCACAAGCATCGGAATTGCGCTCGCCCCGACGGACGGTGTCAGATCCGACCACCTGCTGAAAAACGCCGACATCGCGCTCTATCGCGCCAAGGACGACGGACGCGGCACGCACAGGTTCTTCGAGCACGCAATGGACGCCCGTCTGCAGGCGCGGCGTGCGCTGGAGCTCGATCTGCATAAGGCTCTCGCGGCAGCTCAGTTTGTCGTCCACTACCAGGCGCAGGTGAATCTTGCCGAAGGTGCTGTACGGGGCTTCGAGGCCCTGATCCGCTGGAACCATCCCGAGCGCGGCCTGGTACCTCCGGACGAGTTCATTCCCCTGGTCGAAAAGACCGGTATCATTGTCCGCCTCGGCCAGTCGGTGCTGGAGCGCGCTTGCCGCGATGCGGCAAGCTGGCCGGACGGCATAAAAGTGGCGGTTAATCTGTCGCCGGCCCAGTTTCGGGGGCGCAATCTCGTTGCGGGTGTTATTGCCGCACTGGCGGAGTCGGGGCTTGCCCCTTTTCGGCTGGAGCTCGAGATCACCGAGTCCGTGCTGTTGCAGGACAACGAAGCGACCATGGCAACGCTCCACCAATTGCGCGCACTTGGCGTGCGCATTTCCATGGACGATTTTGGTACCGGGTATTCGTCGCTGAGCTACCTGCGCAGTTTCCCCTTCGACAAGATCAAAATCGATCGCTCGTTCACCCGCGACCTGGAACACAAGCCGGACAGCGCCGCGATCATTCGCGCTGTCGCCGGCCTCGGCGCCAGTCTGGGTATCGCCACGACCGCCGAAGGTGTTGAAACGGCGGAGCAACTCGAGATCGTGCGCAACGAAGGCTACACGGAGGTGCAGGGGTACGTCTTCAGCCAACCAGTTGACGCGGCAGGCGTCCACGAATTGCTCGCGCGTTTCCGCCCGGGCATGGAGCAGGTCGCGTAGACCTGGCGCCGTTGCGCTCGTTCGAAATCAGACCGTAAAAGCGCCGCAGCCGTACCGCGCATCTTGTCGAACACATGGGCACTCTCTAGAACAGTTCCAAACTGAGGGTCTCGTCATGCAGATTTTTTCTTTCGGCAGCCAAAAGGCTTTTTCCGAGCTCAGCGATCGCGAAGTGCTGGCCCTCGCGATCCAGAATGAGGAGGAAGACGGGCGGATGTACCGCGAATTCGCCGAACGTCTGCGCGAGGGCTATCCGGCCACGGCGGAAATCTTTGTCGCAATGGCCGACGAAGAGAACGACCATCGCCGCAGGCTGCTGGAAGCCTTCCAGCAGCGATTTGGCGACCATATCCCCCTTATTCGCCGCGAAGACGTGCGGGGTTTCATCCGCCGCAAGCCGGTCTGGCTAAGCTCGACTTTTGATATCGACGCCATGCGCGAACGTGCTGCGTCAATGGAAGTCGAGGCGGAGAATTTCTATCGACGCGCCGCGACGCGCTCGACGGATCCGGCGGTGCGCAAGCTTCTCGGCGATCTTGCCGACATCGAAGCCGGCCACGAAGCGATGGCCGAACATCTGGAAGCGGGTGTTTCGAAAGACGCCCGCGACCAGGAGCGGGAGACGGCTCGCCGGGCCTTTCTCCTTCAAATCGTCCAGCCGGGTCTCGTCGGCCTGATGGACGGATCGGTGTCGACGCTCGCCCCGCTGTTCGCGGCTGCCTTCGCCACCCACAACACCTGGTCGACATTCCTGGTCGGCCTCGCAGCGTCGGTCGGCGCCGGCATTTCCATGGGGTTCGCCGAGGCCTTGTCGGATGACGGGACGCTGACCGGGCGCGGCCACCCGTGGATGCGCGGCCTGGTGACCGGCTTTATGACCACCGTCGGCGGTCTTGGTCACGCATTGCCATACCTGATCCCGCATTTCGCTACCGCCACCGCCCTGGCGATTGTGGTCGTGCTCGTGGAACTGTGGGCGATCGCCTACGTGCGCGCCCGCTTTATGGACACGCCCTTCCTCCGCGCGGCTTTCCAGATCGTGGTCGGCGGCCTTTTGGTGTTCGCCACCGGTATCCTGATTGGCACCGCCGGATGAACTAGTCGCTGAGGTCGAGCCTGGTCTTCGGGTCTATATGGGCGCCAGTCCAACGTCCGTAGCGCCATGGCAGGTACCATCGGGCGTTGGCAGGCAGGGTCTCCGGCACCGGATCGTATCCCGAGGCGCCGCCTGGCCCGCATCGCTGGAAACGAGCAAGGCCGATCCAGGTCCCCGCCCACAGACCGTAGCGCAAAATCGCTGACTCCGTGTACTGCGAGCACGTCGGCAGGTATCGGCACTGCCCGCCCATAAAAGGGGACAGGGTCCATCGGTAGAGGCGGATGAGACCCATGCCAACCAGGCCGGGAATCCGTCCCGGTACCGTGAACAAACCCGTCACAATTTGGTGGTACCCATATTGCATGACTTCGAGCTGCGTACGTTCGAGGAGAGCGACGGCCCGTCAACCAAGGTTCAACGCCGCACCAGGAGGGCTTCCAGAATGTCCCAATTCCTTCGACGTTATGGTCAATACCGCCGTGGCGGCTTCGGTCGCGTTGCTGCTTTTCGTTTCGCCTGGCTGGTTGTGGCCGCAAATACAAAGGTCGGCGAACCCATCCGCCTCACCAAACGGTCCTAGCCTGACGCCTGGTCCGGCGCAGCGCGCTTTGCCTCGATCTGATCGACGGCGTCGACGACCGCATCGAATGTAAGTAGGGTCGAGGCGTGACGAGCCTTGTAGTTTCGCACGGGCTCCAGAAACTTGAGGTCGGCGAAGCGACCATCCGGCGCCGCGCCGTCTTCCTTCAGCATCTTCACCATCGCGTCGCGCACCTGGCGCAATTCACCACCGCTCGCACCGATGATGTGCGCGGCCATTATCGAAGAAGAGGCCTGGCCAAGCGCGCAGGCCTTCACCTCATGGGCGAAATCCGTGACCACCCCATTCTCCATGGTGAGATCGACGGTTACGGTTGACCCACACAGCCGTGAATGGGCGGTCGCCGTAGCATCGGGATGGTTAAGGCGGCCCAGCCGCGGAATCGAGCCGGCTAATGCCAGAATGCGCTTGTTGTAGATATCGTCGAGCATGCCAGGAAATATAGGCAATCGGCCACCCGACCGCTATATAGACCGCGAAACCAAGTAGGGGCGCGCTGGAAGCCCGGAGGCCGGAATGGATGCAGTATTGAAAAAGCCAGTGGCAACCGCCGACCGAGAGGTCACCCTCAACCGTCCGAGTCGCGAGGAGGCGGAGGAAGCCGTTCGCACGCTGATCGCGTGGGCCGGTGACGATCCGGCCCGCGCCGGCCTCAAGGACACGCCGAGCCGGGTGGTCAACGCCTACAACGAGTTCTACTCCGGCTATGACCAGAATGCCGCCGATGTGCTCGACCGCACCTTTGAGGACCTCGGGAGCTACGACGATATCGTCGTGGTCCGCGACATCCCCTTCTATTCACACTGCGAGCACCACATGGTGCCGTTTATCGGGCGAGCTCACGTTGCTTACTATCCCAGCGACAGCGTCGTCGGCCTGTCGAAGCTGGCGCGTATCGTCGACGTCTTCGCGCATCGGCTGCAAACGCAGGAGCGCCTGACCGGCAACGTGGTCGCCGCCATAGACGAAGTGCTGAAACCCCGCGGCACCGCCGTCATGATCGAAGCAGAGCATATGTGCATGACCTTGCGCGGCATCCGGGCCCACGGTGCCACTACGGTAACGACGCAGTTCACTGGAGTTTTCCGTGACGACCCGACAGAGCAGCACCGGTTCACCATGCTCATCAAGAGCGGCAACCGCACCGGCTGATCATGTCTTGAGACCGGCCGCGAGTTCGCCACGGTCGCGCCTGCGAGCAATACGAGAGCCGCCATGACCGAGGCCCCCTCGCCTTTCGCGCCGCGCATCGACGAAGAACCGGTGGAGACCAGCACCGCCTTCTCGCCAAAATTCGACGCCGATGGTCTGATCGTTGCGATCGCTGCCGACGCTGACACAGGCGAAGTTCTCATGGTCGCCCACATGAACGGCGAAGCGCTGACGCGTACGATAGCGACAGGCGAAGCCTGGTTCTGGAGCCGGTCGCGCCGCAAGCTCTGGCGCAAGGGCGAAGAGAGCGGCAACACCCTCGCCGTCGTCGACATGCGGGTCGACTGCGATCAGGATGCGATCCTGATCAAGGTGCGGGTAGCCGGCGCAGGGGTTGCCTGCCACCGCGGCTACCGCTCGTGCTTTTACCGGTCGGTTCCGCTCGGCACCCTCCCGACGCAGGAACTGGCCCTCGCCTTCGACACGGCCATGCCGCGAGTCACGCGCTGAGGCCGTTCAGGCAACGGCGATGTAGGCCCGCATCTCGTCGGCCTCGCGTTCCACCTGTTCGATCCGTGCTTTGACCACGTCACCAATCGAGACGATGCCCGTGAGCCGGCCGTTGGCGACCACCGGCAGGTGACGAAATCGACCGCGTGTCATGCGGGTCATTACCTCGTTGATCGTCTCGTCTTCAGTGCACGTCATGACCGGGCGGGTCATGAGGAACTCGACGGACTGAGCCAGCGCGTCTGCGCTGCCGCGGGCGACGCATCTGACGACATCCCGTTCCGAAACGATGCCGACGACATGCACTGATTTGTCGACCACCACGAGCGCACCGATCTTGTGATGGACCAGCAACTCCACCGCTTCGGCTATGGTGACGCCAGCCGTAGTGGTCACGACCCCGCGCCCTTTTGCTTCAAGGATGGCAGCAACGGTCATTGGTAATTCTCCATTGGCCTCCGCCCCCAGCCCGCCTGGAATGAGATGTGATATGCGGCATTCCGTCGCATCTGACAAGATGCACCCGAAAACCGCGGTGATCAAGCCGTCTGCGGCACGGGATCAAAGAGCGGAAACAATAGAAGACCCGCCAGAAATCCACCGATGTGGGCATCCCACGCGATTGCGCCGGAAGCCAGGCCGGGCCCGGCTCCGCTTATCCCGAAGACCAGGTTGACCGCGAACCATATGCCGAGAAACGAGAGAACGCGCCCGTCGGTGAGCACGGCGCGAAGAGGCGGCGCTGGGTGGCGATAGACGCTTGTATCGGCGCCCCGCCACAAAGGCCCTCCGTGGGCAAAAACAAAACGGCTCGCACCGGCCATATGCGCCGAGATCGCCGCAGAGGCGCCGACCATTGGTGCGGTCGCCTGCGGGTAGATGGCCAGATGAAACGCCGCCCCGGCGACGGCCCCCAGGGCGGAGAACAACAGGAAACGAACGGCACCAAACCGCCACGCAAGCGGACTGCCGAACGCGGCAAGCCACAGCCCGTTGATCAGCACGTGGCTCCAGGTGGCGTGAAGCAACGCGTACGTAAGGAAGCTCCAAATCCGCGCCCCCTCGCCCCCAGGAAATACAGCCGTAAACGCAGCTGCCGCAGATACCCTGAGCGGAATGAAGGCGAACGTCTCAATGAGCCACGCGTCGGTGCGGACGTCCAAAAACCAGACGCGCAGCGCGTGGATCGCGAGAAGCGTGCCTAGGACGCCAAGTACAACCGGCGGGATGTTGAAGACCGGTTGACGCCGGGAGAGTTCCCGAAAACGTTGAGCAGAATCAGGCATGTGCCAACAACTCTAGCGTCATGGGGGACCGAAAAAAGGTGACCCGGGCAAAAAACCCCGGGGGTGACCGCGGGTATCCGAGCAGCACTGAAGCCCTTGGGCAGCAATGTCGCTCCCTTGGCCTTTCTGGCACACGGTCTGCAACCCCTGTCTCGGGATCGGGAAAAGAGCGCAAAGCCTGTCCTGATCCTGCACGTCATTCCCCCGGTGGACCGCCGGACGGTGAACGTGGCCTCACAATGAGACGGGACAGGGGAGAGGCATGAAACACGCGGTCTCACGCGAACTCTACGAATATTGGAATCGCGTTCGGGGCACCGATTCTGCCCCACCGCGCAATGCAATCGAACCCAGCGATCTGCGCCGGGTTCTCCCTGATACCTTTATCCTCGAAGTGAACGACCGTGAGCACTACACCGTTCGCTTGGCCGGTACACGCGTTTGCGCCATCTATTGCCGGGAACTCAAGGGAAACAATCTGCTCGACCTGTGGCAGGCTGAGGACCGTTCGGCGATGGCGACGCTCGCCGCGGCGGTCTCGGAAGACGGGGCCGCGGCAGTGGTAACGGTTGCCGCCCAAACAGCCCACAACCACGATGTCGCATGTGAAATGATCCTCCTGCCGCTGCGCAACGGCGGGACAGCGTTCGAGCGCATTCTTGGCAGTCTGGCCGTTCTTGAACGGCCTCACTGGCTGGGAAACGAGCCGGTGGTCTGCCAGACTATCACCAGCCTTCGGCTGATTTGGCCCCAGGAAACGCCTCAATTCTTCCGCCGCCGCACTGACTTGCCCGCCACGCCGGCATCGGTGCCCGCCTCCTTCCCCATCCCCCATTCCCGGCGGAGGCGCCACCTGTTCGTCGTCGACGGTGGCAAAGAGTAGGCGTTTTCGCCAAAGTTTAGCGCTTCCGCCGTTACAGCTTGTTAACCGCAATCATTGAAGATTTCGGCTGTCCTCGCGGTAACTGAGCTGATCGTCGCCTTCAATGGCTTCTACCCAGACATTCCGACAGCGCTCGCTGGTTCGGCACCATGACCGGCGCCGCTATCAGCGCGTAAACGTGAACCTCCTGGGCCGCTTCATGCTCGAAGATCGTCGCGAATATCCGCTTCAGACGACGAACATGTCGCCCGGAAGCTTGTCGGTGACCAGTCCGATTTCCGGGCGCGTCGGCGAGAAAGTAATTGCCTACATCGACCATGTAGGCCGTATCGAGGGTCAGATCGTACGGGTCTACGAGTCCGGCTTCGCCATGTCGATCAACGCGACGCTCCGAAAACGTGACAAGCTCGCAGCAAAGCTCACCTGGCTCGCCAATCGCCACGAGTTGAACCTGCCGGAGGATAGACGCCACGACCGCGTCACGCCGAAGGTCACAGGAACCAACGTTTCCCTGCCCGACGGGCGCGAGTATCACGCCCGAATCGTGGACGCCTCGCTGTCAGGAGCCGCGCTGGCGATTGACGTCAAGCCGCCAATCGGCTCGCCCGTCATGGTCGGCAAGCTCAGGGCCCGCGTCCTGCGCCATTTCGACGAAGGCATAGCCGTGGAGTTCGCCACCGTGCAAACGCAGTCGTCGCTCGAACAAAACCTGGGCTGAACGGCCTTCTCCGGTGCCATGCCAAGCCGCCTTCGGGCGGCTTTTTTGTGTCCGCCTCAATCTCGCCCCGACGGGCGAGTGTTCGTTGTACGGTTAGCGCTCGGTTGACCGCCAAGATAAAATTCTAATCTAAATTGATTTCGCGTCTTATGCGGCAATAAAATTTCCTATGGCATGGTGCTCCCCGGTTGGGGAGAGCACGATGCACACAGGGACGAAACAAAATAAACTTTGCGGGCTTGCAGTTATACTTATTGCCTGCATCGGAAACGCGGGCGCGTCAGCGTCCACCGATGCAGAGCCTTCATGGTGACTGAGGGCGTGACCTCGCAGCCGATCGGCCACTACGAGTTTTGCTCAGACCATCGCGCCGAGTGCAACCTCGTCACCACTGGCAGCTCCGAGACGCGTCCGTCTGACGCCCGCAAGTGGAAGGAACTTACTCGCCGTCAATGCCGCCGGTCAATCGCGACGATCGTGCCTGACACCGATATGGAGGTGTATGGCCGCGAGGAGGTGTGGAGCCTACCCGCCGACCGCCGGTGACTGCGAGGATATCGCGTTGCTGAAGCGCCGGGATCTGATCGAGAAGGGCTGGCCGGTCGGTGCCCTGCTGATGACGGTAGTGCGGCAGGCGAACGGCGAAGGCCATGCGGTCCTCACCGTCCTCACCGACCGCGGCGATCTGGTGCTCGACAACCTCAAGTCAAGCGATCCTGGTGTGGAGCGAGACGCCCTACCAGTTCGTCAAACGGCAATCGGAGTTCAACAGCGGCCAGTGGGTCGCGATCAATGACGCCCACACGATCTTCGTCGGCAGCCTCACGCGGTAGCATCTGCCGGACATCGCCTGCTAGACAACGTTGGATTTTGGACCTGGTCGCGTCCCACCCCCCGTCCCCAAGATCAGGTCCATAGAGCCGGCCCCCGCCCCGGGGCCGGCTCACTCTTTTTTGCGTCCGCAAGCGTGTCGATGCTCACATATGGGTCTCCGACTGCAAGCAGGGGTCCGCGATGCTGGACTCGCCCTACCTGCCGACCCTCGACACCAACGACCGCCAGGCCGCCACGGCCGCACCGACCGACGAGCAACCGACGGCGATCTGCTTGACGCATATTCGGCGGCGGTAGCCCATATCGTCGAGCAGGTCGGCCCCGCCGTCGTCCGCGTCGACACCGGCGCGGTCGAAACGGCTCGCGCGTGGCGGCCTCGGCTCGGGCGTCATCATTTCGCCGGACGGGCTGATCCTGACCAACAGCCACGTCGTCGGCGGAGCCGAGGTCATTCGGCCTCGCCGACACCGAGGGACGCACCACCGACGCGCAGCTCATCGGCGAGGACCCCGACACCGACCTCGCGCTCATCCGCGCCAACGCCGCGCGCGACCTGCCCGCAGCTGCACTCGGCGATTCCGAAGCGGCTGCGCCGCGGCCAGCTGGTCGCCGCCATCGGCAACCCGCTCGGTTTCGAATGGACTGTCACCGCCGGCGTCATTTCCGCGCTCGGCCGTTCGCTCCGCGCCCGCACCGGCCGGATGATCGAGGATGTGATCCAGACCGACGCCGCGCTCAATCCCGGCAACTCTGGAGGACCGTTGGTGTCGTCGCGCGGGGAGGTTATCGGCATCAACACCGCCGTGATCGCCGGCGCGCAAGGAATCAGCTTCGCCGTTGCGAGCAACACAGCGAGCTTCGTTCTCGGCGAGATGATCCGCCACGGCCGCGTGCGCCGCGCCTTCATCGGCGTCCCGCCAGACAGTGCGCCGGTGCCGCGCAGGTTTGCGCTTGCCAGCCGGCATTCGACCGGCAGCACCGGCGCGATGCTGACGACTCAGTCGACCAGGCGGCGGCGCAGCCTCACGGAGGTCTCCTGCGCGGCGACATCGTCGTCGCGGCCGATGGTCATGCCGGTGACGGGCGTCGGACGATCTCATCCGCATCCTCACAGCGGAGCGGATCGGCCGCAGTGTGACCGTCGAAGTCATGCGGCTTGGCCGCCTGCGCCGCTTTGACATTACGCCGGTCGAGCGGCCGCCATTGCGGGCGCGACAGCGCGGCGCCACGGCAAGATAGCCCTCGGCCACGGGCAACGGCAGGGGAAACGGAGCGGCAACCTAAACGAAGCCCTTGGCGTAGCGCTTCCAATTGGCGACATAGTGCGCCGCCGAGCCGCGATTGCGGCCAATCTCGTCGCTGCTGAGTGGCCGCACCACCTTGCCCGGAACGCCAATCACCAGCGATCCCGACGGGATTTCCCGCCCCTCCGGAATGAGGGCGCCCGCCCCTATCAGGCAGTTGCTACCGACCCGCGCGCCGTTCATGACGGTTGCGCCCATGCCGATCAGGACGTTGTCCCCGATGGTGCAGCCGTGGATGATAGCGCGGTGCCCTACGGTGCAGGCGACGCCAATCGTCAGTGGAAACCGCATGTCGGTGTGCAGGACCGCGTGATCCTGCAGATTGGTGTCGCGCCCGATGGTGATGCGCTCGTTGTCGCCGCGGACGACCGCGCCGAACCAGATGCTCACGCCCTCACCGATCGTCACCTTGCCGATGACGGTCGCAGTGGGGGCGATCCAGCATTCGCCGCCTTCCGGCAACTCCGGTGCGACCCCGTCGAGTTCGTGAACAGTCATGGTGGCTAAACCGGCCGGATGCCGAGTGTCAGGACGACTTGCAGCACGAGTATCCCGGAACAGACGCTCCACAGGCCCGCAACAAGCAAGCTCGCCCCTAGTAGCTGCAGGCCCTCCTTGTCGGTCAGCCGGCGGTGGATGGCGCGATCCATAATGATTGCGGGGCCGGAAAGGGCGCAAAAAATAAAAGTTGTGGCGAGACCAATCCAGCTTTGGCCGAGAAGGGCAAAGCGGGCCGGCTCGGACGTGACCATCTTGAAGAAACTGGCTGCGATTCCAGCGGCCACGAAGCCGACCGCAGCACAATACAGCAGTAGCAAACCGTCCCGCACTGTTCCACACCTCGCCGTCTCAATCGGGCACAACGGCCCTCCTCGCAGAGACGACGGTGCAAGCGGCGTACCGAACCTAAGAGATGCGGTCTTTCCGACAATAAGCTGGAATGTAACGTCTTCCGGCGAAAACGGCCGTGTCTCGAAATGGTTGAGACTTCGTTAAACGCCGGTCCGGTGCGGGCGATTGCGGGGCGTTGTGCGCCCCGGCCGCGGCGCGATGCGACCCCGATTGCGAACGCCTGCCGGAGAATGAGGACAGCCGAGCGCCGGCCAACCCGCCTCAGTCGAGATCGATGTCGAGTATCGCCATGGTAAAGTTGTAGGACAGGTCGCCCTCTTCATCGTCGCGGAAGACGATCCCGACGAATTCGTCGCCGATATAGACCTCGGCCGAGTTGTCCTTCTGCGGCCGTTGCCGGACCTGGATCGCCGGCAGGTTGAACCGCCGGCGAAAGAACGTCTCAAGCTTCTGGATCTCGGCCCGATCGACCATTTTGCCCCTCTCCTTCATCGGCGCGGTCAGCCCGAAGGTCGTCCGCGAACATCTGGTCCATGAGACGTGCCGGCTCGGCGGCGCCGGCGGTCTTGCCGATGAGCCGCGCCGGGACGCCTGCCACGCTCGAATGCGGCGGCACCGGCTTCAGCACCACCGAGCCCGCGGCAACTTTCGAGCTCTCGCCGATCTCGATGTTGCCAAGAATCTTGGCGCCGGCGCCGATAAGCACACCGTGGCGAATTTTTGGGATGACGATCGCCGGACTGCTTTCCGGTACCGCCGAGGGTAACGTCCTGGAGGATCGACACGTCGTCCTCGATGACGGCCGTGCCGCCGACGACAAGGCCGGTGGCATGGTCGAGAAAGATGCTGCGGCCGACGGGAACGGCCGGATGGATGTCGGTCTGGAATACCTCCGACGACCGGCTCTGCAGGTAGAGGGCGAAATCCTTGCGTCCCTTTTTCCACAGCGCGTGGGCGAGCCGGTGCGTCTGGATGGCGTGGAAACCCTTGAAGTAGAGTACCGGCTCGATGCGCCGCTCGCACGCCGGGTCGCGGTCGTAGACGGCGGCAATGTCGCAGCGGATGATCTCGCCGAGCTCCTGGTTCTCCTTCAACGCCTCGCGGAAGGCGCAACGGATCACTTCCGCGCTGACCACGTGGTTGTCGAGACGTTCGGCGATGCGATGTACGACCGCGTCCTCGAGGGTATCGTGGTTGAGCACAGCCGCGTAGACAAAGCTCGCCACCGCCGGATCGGCAGCGACAATCGCCTCGGCTTCGCGCCTGATCTCGAACCAGATCGGATCGACCTGGCGCAACGCGTCGCTCGACGACTGGGAAGCCCTGACCGACATTAACCTCACCTTGTCCAGCGGTTCACGGGAAGGGCCGCAACCTATCACAACGCGATCGAGAACGGCCACCGCCGCCGGCATCGCCCCAAGTCATTGGTCCCGACCGGTTAACGAACCGGTCTCCGTCCGCCATCAGCAACTAAGTCTTTGCCCCGACTTTGCAACCCCGCGCCTGCCCGTCGGGAGACGTTTGCACAACTCCGCGGTTCGCTCGACGGCCAACCCTCCCCTTGGGAGGTCGAACTTGCATGACCATCGGGGGGGGGGGGGGGGATTAGCGGCGGCATCGACCCACTGCTGTCAACGCAGGCCGGTGGTACGACCCCTCCCCAAACGCGCGGTGCCGCGCGTTTTAACCCTCCCGCAAGGGGAGGGTTCGGCGGGACTTTGCCAATCTCCCGGGACCAAACACTTTCGCGGGGAAGAGCGGGTGGGGTTCAGGGGCGCCGCTTCAGGAAGTCGAGGACGCCCGCCTTGTACTGCTTATCGCCGGTGGCGCGCATGTGGTCGCGACCGACGACATCGAGCACGTCCGCCCGCGGAATCAGGGCGGCGAGTGCCCTGGCGGAGCCCGCGATGTGGTCCTCGGTGCCAACGGCGACCAGCACCGGCGCGCGGAGGAGACCCAGATGCTCGGCCGAAATACCGGGCCGCTGGCCGCGCATGCAGGCGGCAAGCGCACGGAGGTCGCTGCGGGTGCGTTCGGCAAACGTCCTGTATCCGAGGGCATCCTCATTGCGGATCAACGCGCCGGCCGGCGCTTCGAGCGCCCGGGCGATCTCCTCCGCGTTCGCCGCACTTTTGGTGAGGCTCGCGCCCATGCCACCGATGACCAGCGAGCGCACTTTCTCCGGATGGTCGAGCGCGAGAAGGGTGGCGACCCGCGCGCCCATCGAATAGCCCATGACGTCGGCGCGGGCGACGCCCAGATGCTGGAGAAGGTTCGCGGCATCGGCGGCCATCAGGTCGAGACGGTACGCAGCGGGATCGGTGAGCCTGGCACTGTCGCCATGGCCGCGCACGTCCATCGCGATCACGCGCCGCCCGTCCTGCACCAGCGCGTCGGCCCAGCCGGTCAGGACCCAATTGACCATGCTGTTCGAGGCGAAGCCGTGGATGAGCAGGATCGGATCGCCCGCGCCAAGGTCGCGGTAGGCGATATCGACGCCGTCAGAGGAGAAGTGGGGCAAGAATGGCTCCGGTCCGGCAGGGGCTGCGACCCTACCCAATCGGGGGGCCCGAGGCCATTGGCGGGAGCAAGATCGGACACCGGGGTTTGGTCCGGCCGCGGGTCCGGTTTGGCGGCGTTTGCCTGCGTCGGCGAACAGAATAGGCCGTGTTTCCACCTATCATCAATTGCGCGGACCGCTGCCCCGCTGCCGCGAACGACAGCGGGGTGCAGCGTCAGTGGGCCGAGAGGCCGCGGAGGGCGGCCGGTTCGTCGGAGCCGAAAGCGTTGGCAAGCGGGATGAGCTGCCAGAGCGCCGACAGGCCTACGACGACATAGACCAGCCGCGACAGGATGGACGCGTCGCCGAACAGCGTGGCGACGAGGTCGAAGTTGAACGCGCCGACGAGACCCCAGTTGAGGCCGCCGACGATGACGAGGAAAAGCGTGATCAGGTTGAGGGCTTTCATGTGCGTGTCTCCGTGACGGATTTATGGTGCCGGGCCGCCCGAAGGAATGGCGACCCGGCGACCGGTGCTAGCCCTTTGGCGGCAGGAGCACCGTGTCGATGACGTGAATGACGCCGTTCGAGGCGGCGATGTCGGTGGCGGTGACCTTGGCGTTGTCGATCATGACGCCACTTCCGTCCGCCTTGATGCTGATCATCTTGCCGTTGACGGTCTTGGCCTCTTTCAGCTTGACGACCTCGGCGGCCATCACCTTGCCGGGCACGACGTGGTAGGTGAGGATCGCGGTCAGCTGATCCTTGTTTTCCGGCTTCAGCAGGTTCTCGACCGTGCCGGCCGGCAGCTTGGCAAACGCTGCATCGGTCGGCGCGAAGACGGTGAACGGGCCGGGGCCCTTCAGCGTGTCGACAAGGCCAGCCGCACCAAGCGCCGCGGCGAGGGTCTTGAACTGGCCGGCCGCGACGGCCGTGTCGACGATGTCGGCTGCGCGTGCGCCTGCACTCCCGGCCATGACGCCCACTGCGACGGTCGCCGCGACTGCGAGTTTCGAAATTGAGTTCATGCCAGTGGCTCCGTGGTTGTCGGGGTACGACCCCGTTTGGTTTGACTTCGTAAGCGGCTGCCGAACCCGATGTGCGGGTCTTGTCCGCCGCCACTGGATTTGCATATAGATAAAAACAGATTGAGTGAAACTACACATTTTTGTGTTATGAATTTGTATTTTCTCTATGATAGAAACAGCTGCGTCGGGTTTGATTGTGGGTTGAACGAAGAAGGCACAGCGCATGCTCTCCGAGACACTGGCCGAAGGCTTGGAACGGTACGAAATCGGTCCCAAAATCCGAGTGCTTCGCCAGAAGAAGAAGCTGGGCCTAGTGCAGTTGGGTGAACACACCGGTCTGTCGCCCGCGATGCTGTCGAAGATCGAGCGGGGGCAGTTGTTTCCGACGCTGCCGACACTGCTCAGGATCGCTTTGGTCTTCGGCGTCGGCCTCGAGCACTTTTTCAAAACCGACGAGACCAAACGGGTTCTCGCCGTCATCCGCAAAAAGGACCGCCTTCGCCTGCCAAATCGCGTTGGCGAGAAGCAGCCCGCATACACATTCGAGAGCCTCGACTTCCCGGTCACTGACCGCAAGATGGAGGCGTTTCTTGCGGAGTTCCCCGCAAGATCGAAGCCGTCAGAGCCACATCATCACAGCGGGGCCGAGTTCATATTCGTCATCGGCGGCCAACTCGCCGTCGACGTCGACGGCGAGGCCACGACGCTGGAGGAAGGCGATGCCATGTACTTCGATTCAAGCGCCCCGCACAGCTATCGCTGCCCGGGGTCCACGCCATGCTTAGCGATCGTCGTCGTAACCCCGTAGCGGGAAGCACCAAATGGCTGTGCCCGACTTGGTCTCGTTGATTGGCTTCATCGCCGCCACCTTTGTGGCGGCATCAATGGGTGCGTTCTTTCGCCCTGGGAACTGGTACGAGCGTCTCGCTAAACCATCGTGGCGACCGCCGAATTGGTTGTTCGCACCCGTCTGGACCGTGCTGTATCTGGCGATTGCCGTTTCAGGCTGGTTGGTCTGGCGGGGGGACGGATTCGCCGGTGCTGCACTCCCCTTGGCCATATACGCTGTTCAGCTTGCGCTGAACGCCGCATGGACGCCGATCTTTTTCGGCATGCACAGGCTCGGTGCCGCATTTGTGGAGATCGTCCTGCTGTGGGCCTCGATCGCGGCGACGATCATTCTCTTCTATCCCCTAGACGTTCTGTCAGCCTTGCTTCTGCTGCCTTACCTTGCCTGGGTCTCTTTTGCCTCAGCATTGAATTTTTCCGTCTGGCAACTCAACCGTGAAACGGTTCGACGGGTTTAAAAAAGACCTCGACAAACTGGTCTGCTCGACAACGTCCGCATGCGGTCAGAAGCTGTCGTCCGGTGTTTGCGGCCTGCATTCGGCCTCAGCCTTAAGCCTGGTTCTGCTCTCATATCACCGCCCTAACCAACTGTATCTGCCTCAGGGCAGCAACAAGCGAGTAGCAGATCACAAGGCTGGCCGCAGTCACCAACGCAAACTTCACCAGCGCGGGCAACGGCATGGCGAGGATCGCCATCTGGAGTGCGATCACTACGAACCAATGAACCAGATAGACGCCGTAGACATTGCCATCGAGCCGGTCGAGCCAGCGGCCCGGCTCCGCGCAATACCGCCGGCCGACGCCGCCATTGTCCGCGACCAGAATCCATCAGGGGCGTCCCGCCGCTGAACTCACTCCACGATTTTCCAGGGCGCCGATCAAACGCGCATTCCGTGACTGCCGGCCCGCCAGATCCGGCGCAACGCCGCATCACGTGGAAGCCCGCCACGTCGAAGCTTCAACGCCATCTGCCGACCGGTTCTCGCGCCACCGCCTCAAGGCCCAAACGGCCGTGTGCTTTCCATACGGCTGGCTAAAGATGTCCCGCACGCCCCTGTACTTGTCTAAGTCGTTGGAATTGTCTCCCAGAGTTGCACGCACCGTGGCCTCGAACTCGCGAGGTATCCTTTTGTCTACAGCAGGACAAATCGCCCTGACTTCCTCGCAGATAGAGTCGATCCGCGAGGGTTGCCCAAGATTGGTTAGCGCTTGTTCGACCACTTGCCACCAATACGCATGACGGAGTTCCCGCCCTTCAGTCCTAAAATCGCCTGCCTCGTTTTCGCGTTTGTTCTCGCGGACTGTTTGCATTCGCAGCAGCGAGATTCACAGCGCTGTTCTGCGCCTGCACTTGGCCAGGGCGCGCCTCTTGCAGAATGCGGAAAAGAATCTGATCTTCTGACTTTTCACCGTCCAGTCGATGAGACCAAAGCAGCGCAAAGACATCAACAGAAACTTTGATCGTTCTCATCTTGGAACCTCCCGCAAACCAATATTTGGCTCGGAAAACAGCGGAAGGCTGTCGCCAGTGGTAATCCTAGTGCCGTACCACATCGGTGCGGCATGGTTCGCGCCCCCGCGAAGTTTCTTCCGAACACGAGATACTCAACGGCGACTAGTAATCCATCGTCACGCTCGCTTCGCCACGCTGAGCCGTCCGCCCCGCCAACCATCACAATGATAGTGTTTCCGTCGCGTCCGGTTCGTCGAAGAGGCTTGTCTCAAAGACAACTAACCTTTGGCCACCTTCACCGTCAAAATACTGCCAGACGCACTTCCCCACTCGGAGGAACCGCTCTTTCGCCCCAGTGGCGGCGGATATGATCGAAGCGAAATGGTCCAGCCTATTATTTTTTTACGGCCAAGCGTCATCGCGCCCCACTCAGCCGAATGCCATCCCACCTGTTCCGCCGTCGCACGGCACGAAATGGGCCCACAACGCAGCGTCAAATTGACACACTACCCAAATTGGGTTTCACGTCAACCCGACTTCAGGTCGGCGACGCGATCATGGCCTGGAACGATCACATCCGCGGAGCAAGTCGTTCCCAACAAGGACGGACACGAAACTCGTGCTTTCGCCTCAGCGACGTCCGGATTTGACCCAAGGCAGACAGTCGCGGCCCGATTGCTGTCGAACACCGGACATCAAGGCTGCGCGGCCGGGATCAAATGTAGGCAAACTTGGCTGCAGAGGCGCCCTGTTACGGACTCTCACTCCACGATTTTCCAGTATGAATCCTTGCCGATCACCTTGCCGTCTCGAAACGTATAGAAGTCACACCCCCGGACCTCCTTTCTGATCCCGTCGGGGGTCGTGCCGGTCAGTGTCCATTTCGAGATTCCGGTCTCGGCGGCCGCATCCACAAAATGCTGATCGTTGCCATAGTGGACGTCGGGCAGGCCTTCAAAGCGGCCCGCCAGTGCCCGTCGCGCCTCCGCCTTGCCCTCGAAACGAGACCCCCACGGCTTGTCTCCCCTCGGCATCTCCAGGACACAGTCCTCGGAAAAGAACGCCATGATGCGATCAAGGTCGTGCGCGTTGAAGGCGTCACACAAGTCCTTGAGTGCCAGACGAATGTCCATGCGCGTCTCCCTGCCGTCGGACTATTGTTACACGGCCGCCTGGCGCACTTCGAGGTCAGGAATGGGTCATGGCCGGAAGGCGCCGGGATCAGCTCGGGTGGCTGAGTGACTTGCACACAACCGCTAGTGTGCGCCGAGATGCCGCGGGAACCGTTCGTGGCCTCGGTCACTTTCACTGGCGTCTGGCGACATCGCTCTGAAACCAGTCACCAATGCCGACTACCTGCTTTCAATCTGAACCGGCCCCGCACAGTGCTGCGGCCGTGGCGTGGCCGTCGGGGTTCTCGTCCTGACGGCGCCAGCGGCTGTCGTCGCGTCGTCCGGCTGCTGCGCCCGGACGGAAGCCAGTCGCATCAGGGATCGGCTGCGAGTTGACCCATGCTGGTGAGGCAGTGTCGCGGACCAGAACAAGGAGACTGGACATGAACACGTTGAAAATCGCTGCGACCGCGGTTGCTCTTTTGACCGCGTCGTCGCTGGCCGCGTGGGCGGACGAGGCGACCGGTACGATCCAGAGCATGGACGATGCGGCCAACTCGGTGACCCTCTACGACGGAAACACCTACATTTTGCCGCAAGGCATGACCACCGCCTCGCTGAAACTCGGGGAAAGCGTAACGATCGAGTACTCCAAGGGCGGCGACCAAAGCCAGCCCGTGGCGACTTCGGTGAAGCCGGCCGGCTGACGCCGGTACGGGAGAGTACCGGCCGCGCCCTCCGCGCGGTCGGCAACTGCTTGTCATGTGGCGCGCCCTCGACATCGGGGGCGCAAAATGTCTTGAGGAGACCGCAGATATGAAGACGCCGGTCGTTTCAACGCGGGAAATTTCACGTCGCCGAGTACTGGCCGTCGCGCTGGGTGGCATCGCCGCCTCGGCGGCGGCGCGATCAGCCCGCGCCCAGTCGAAGATCAGCAAGACCGAGGCATCCTACCAGGACACGCCTCACGAATTGGAGAAATGCTCCCTTTGCGCCTACTTCCAGCCGCCGGGCGGTTGCCAATTGGTCGACGGGACAATCAGCCCGAACGGTTGGTGCAAGTTGTTCAACGCCCACGGCAGCGGGTGAACAATCCGAAGCGGTCGCGTGCGGCAATCATACCGCACGAACTCTTGTGGTGATACCGGCCGGCCGGGACCGACCGGTCTCGGGCCTTCATTGACGTAGGCAATTGCCCCCGGGGAGACCCGTGTCTCCCTGCACGCGGGGCTTGCATGCCTTATTTCTTGCGCGCACGATCTGTTGGAGGTTCCCGCCGGACGATGGCGCGTAATCGATGCGGGGGGGCGCGGGGGGCCACAAATCAGGAGGAACGCTCAATGAAGAGGACACTGACGGGATTGTGCGTGCTCGCGGCATCCGTTGCGCTCGCAACGTCCGCATTCGCACAGGCAAACGAGGAGGCCCCGGCGGCGAACGGGCCCAAACAGTACATCCTGCCGATACCAACCAACACGGCGCCCGAAATCCCCTATGACGCCGACGCGAACTTCTTCAAGCTGCCGCCGGACCTCTATTTTGGCGAGACCTCGGGCGTCGCGGTAAACTCGAAGGGCCACATCTTCGTCTTCAACCGGGGCAACTCCACGGGCCCGGCGTATGCGGCAACCGCGGCCCAGATCCTCGAGTTCGACCAGAACGGCCAGTACCTGCGGGAAATCGGCCACAACCTCTATGCGTGGTCGTTTGCCCACGACATACGGATCGACGCCGACGACAACATCTGGGCCGTCGACAAGGGCTCGGACATGATCATCGAGTTCAATCCGGACGGCCGCGTGACCAAGGTCTTCGGCCGCAAGAAGGAAGCCTCGGACGAAGGCGCCGGGCCGGACAAGCATCCCAATCCGCCGCTACCGCCGGTGGATCAGCAGTTCCGCCAGCCGACGGACGTGACGTGGGACCCGGAAGGCAACATCTTCATCAGTGACGGCTACATCAACTCGCGCGTGGCGATGTATGACAAGAACGGCGTCTGGAAGGGGTCGTTCGGCACGCGCGGCACCGGCCCGGGCGAGTTCAACACGCCGCACGGGATCGACTCGGACAAGGACGGCAACCTCTACGTCGCCGACCGCGCCAACCGACGCATCCAGGTGTTTGACCACACCGGCAAGTTCCTGCGCCAGATCACGGTCGACGTCGCGTTTGATTATGCGTCGTCGGTGAACGCGTACAGCGCAAAGGCACCGCTGACGCCCCAGGGCATCAACTACGGTTCGGGCCTGACGATGGCGGAGGGCGCTCCGTGGGCGGTGTGCATCACGCCGCCGAACCCGCAGGGCGTGCAGTACCTGTACACCGCCGATGCCTACCCCGGCCGCATCTACAAGCTCACGCTCGATGGAACGGTCGTGGGCGTGCTCGGCAAATCGGGCAAGCTTCCCGGACAGTTCGGCTGGGCGCACCAGATCGCATGCCCGGAGGAGAACACCCTGTTCGTCGCCGAGATCCTCAACTGGCGGGTGCAAAAGCTGACGCTCCATCCCGACCAAGCCCACGCGGCGGTCGATCCGGCAAAGCCAGCGGCGAGTGCCCCCGCATCCAGGGGATGAGCAACGCGTGTCGCAGTGACGATCCCGTGACAGTCAGGATCGGGCGGCCCATGCCGCCCGATCTCTCGTTTGCGCGCCTGGTTCTCGGGCGACGCCGCGACCTGCCTGTGCTGATCCGGTGAGAGAAACCCATGAGAAGCATCATCGCAATCACGCAAGTCACTCTCGACGGCGTCATGCAGGGTCCCGGCGGACCCGAGGAGGATCCGAGCGACGGGTTCACCCACGGCGGCTGGGCCATGCCCTTCGTGGACGACGCCGCGAACCGGGTCATCGGCGAGATCATGTCCGGTGAATTCGACATGCTGCTGGGACGCCGGACCTACGACATCTTCGCCGCCTACTGGCCGAAGCAGGGCGACAACCCGATCGCCAAGGCGTTCAACAAGGCGAGGAAATATGTCGTCACGCGCAGCCTCGACCGTCTCGACTGGAAAGAATCGCAGCGTATCGGCGGCGACGTGGTCGCGGAGGTCGCTCGCCTGAAGACATCGGACGGGCCGGCGTTGCACGTCTGGGGCAGCGGCCAATTGCTGCAGACGCTGATCGGCGCCGGGCTGGTCGACGAGCATCGCATGTGGGTCTTTCCGGTGGTGCTCGGCGAAGGCAAGCGGCTGTTCGCAAACGGCGTACCGGCCCATGCCCTCACTCTGGTCGAGACGGGAAGCACGCCGAGCGGCGTCCTCCTCAACACATACCGCCCGGCCGGTCCCCTTCGGAGCGGTTAGTTCAGTCGGAACCGCCGTTGGACGCGGCGCTGGTTCGGATTTGCGCCAGGGTCGGGTGCATCGCGTGGCCAATGTCGCTATTCTCCGCCTCCGCAACGCCACCAGAGACGTGCTGCACATGGCTGAGACTCCGGTACCCCATTTTCAGAACGACGCCGGCGACCGACGCGTGGACATCGGCGCCCGCGAGTTCATGTGCGAAGGCGCCTCGCCCCCCCACGACCATCCTCGCGTCTTCCTCGACATGGGCGACGACGAGGAAATCGTCTGCCCGTACTGCTCGACGCTCTTCCGCTACCGCGCCGACCTCGGTCCGACCGACACCGATCCGCCCGGCCATCTCGTCGGCCAGCTCGTGCGCTGACCGCCGGGGCCTTTTGCCGTGGGCGAAAAGCAGACGCTGGTCATCGCCGGCGCCGGCATCGCAGGGCTGACGGCGGCGCTGGCGCTCAGCGCCCGCGGATTCCCCGTGGTCGTCGCCGAACGGGTCGAGAGTCTCAGCGACATCGGCGCGGGCATCCAGATCGCACCCAACGCCGGCCGTGTGCTCGCGGACCTCGGGCTCGACACCACGATTGCAGCAGCAGCGACCGAGCCGGCGGCAATCGACGTCCATGACGGACCGACCGGGCGGCTGATCGTCGCCATCGCGACGCCCGAGTTCCGCAAACGATACGGTTTCCCCTACCGCGTCATCCACCGCGCCGACCTGCAGTCGATCCTCGCCGCGGCGGCCGTGCGCGCCGGCATCCGCGTCGACCTTGGGACGACGGTGGAAGGATACGCCGCAGAGGCGGACGGCCTGCTGGTGCGGACCCACAAGATCGGGCGTGGCGCCGAACTCCTCCCGGCGGCAGCGCTGATCGGCGCTGACGGCGTGTGGTCGACGCTGAGGGAAACGATCGCCGCAAGCGCACGGCCGGCCACGACCGGCCGCACCGCCTGGAGGGCCATCATCCCCGCCGACGTCGCGCGTGACCTGGTCGCGCCCAACCATGTCGGCCTCTGGCTCGGGCCGGACGCCCATCTCGTCCACTATCCGGTGGCCCGGGGTGCTGCCGTCAACCTTGTGGCGATCGTCGAAGGGTCCTGGAACAAGCGCGGCTGGAGCGCGCCGGGGGACGCTGCCGACCTCGCACGCCGGTTCTCCGGCTGGTCGGCTGCCGTCCGTGGGCTGCTGGCGACGGCGACCTCGTGGCAGAAGTTCGCACTGCTTGAACTTGATCCGACCGCGCCGTGGGTTGCGGGCCGGGTGGCGCTCATCGGCGATGCCGCCCACGCGATCAGTCCGTTCCTGGCGCAGGGTGCTGCCATGGCCATCGAGGACGCGGCCGTGCTCGCCGATGCGCTCGACGGCGCCGCGGACCTGCCAATGACGCTCCGCACCTACGCGGAGGCGCGGCGCGCCCGCGTGGTCGAGGTGGGCGCGGCGAGCCGGCGGACCGGCGATGTCTACCACTTCGCCGGCGCCAGGGCGCTCGCCCGCAACACCGCCCTTCGTCTCGGCGGCGCGCGGCTGGTGCTAAGCCGGAACGACTGGATCTATCGCTGGCGGGCAGAGAAGGCCGGCCGCGTGCCATTGCCCGCGCCGGACGCACCGGCGTAGTGTGCCGCCCCGCGCGGATGACGGTATGAACCAGAACCTCCTTGCCCGCATCGAAGCGGTCGCCGACCCGGCCGCTCCGTTCCTAGAAACGATGGACGGTCGCCGCCTTTCCTATGGGGACGCGTTCGCGTTGTCGGGCCAGATCGCCAACGCGCTCGCCGCCTGCGGCGTCCGCGTCGGCGACCGCGTGGTGGCGCAGGTGGACAAGACACCGGAGGCGTTGGCGCTCTACCTCGCGTGCCTGCGCGCCGGCGCGGTCTACCTGCCCCTCGACATGGCTTTCACCGCGAACGAGCTCGCCTACTTCGTCGCCGACGCCGAGCCGAAACTGATCGTCTGCACGCCCGCCGTGCGCGAGGCCGCAACCGCCATAGCCGCCGGCGCCGCGGTGGAGACGCTGGACCGATCCGGCAAGGGCAGCCTGATGGAATGGGCCACCGGCGCGCCGGGCGCCTTCGCCATCGCCGAACGCGGCGACGACGACCTCGCCGCCCTCCTCTACACCTCCGGAACCACCGGGCGTTCCAAGGGCGCCATGCTGACCCACGACAATCTCGCGTCGAACGCACTGGCGCTGGTCGACGCCTGGCGCTTCACCGGCGACGACGTTCTCATCCACGCCCTGCCGCTCAACCACACCCACGGCCTGTTCGTCGCCACCAACACCGTTATGTTCGCCGGCGCCTCGCTGGTGTTCCTGCCGAAGTTCGATGCAGACGCGATCCTGAAGGCGATGGCGCGGGCGACGGTGCTGATGGGCGTTCCTACCTACTACACCCGCCTGCTCAAGCATCCCGGTCTCACCCGCGAAGCGGTCGCGGGGATGCGCCTCTTCACCTCCGGATCGGCGCCGCTGCTCGCGGAGACCCATCGCGCCTTCGCCGAGCGGACGGGCCAGGCCATCCTCGAGCGCTACGGCATGACCGAGACCTCGATGAACACCTCCAACCCCTACGACGGCGACCGGGTGGCCGGGACGGTGGGCTTTCCCCTCCCCGGCGTTCACCTCAGGATCACCGACCCGGAAACCGGTGCCACGCTGCCGGACGGCAAAGCCGGGATGATCGAGGTCAGGGGGCCGAACGTCTTCAAGGGCTACTGGCGGATGCCGGACAAGACGGCCGCCGAATTCCGCTCCGACGGTTACTTCATCACCGGCGATATCGGCATGATCGACGGGCGCGGCTACGTCTCGATCGTCGGCCGCGCCAAGGACCTGGTGATCTCGGGCGGCGTCAACGTCTATCCGAAGGAGGTCGAGGCCGAGATCGACGCATTGCCCGGCGTGGTCGAGTTGGCCGTGATCGGAACACCGCACGCCGACCTTGGCGAGGGCGTCGTCGCGGTCGTCGTGACAAGCGCGCCTGCCGCGACGAGCGAGGCCGCAATCCTGGCAGCCCTCGACGGTCGCCTTGCCGGTTTCAAACGGCCGAAACGGGTCGTGATGATCGACGAACTACCGCGCAACGCAATGGGCAAGGTGCAGAAGAACGTGCTGCGCGAGCGCTACCGCGATGTGCTGAGCGGGGCGACGTAGGCCGGATTCGCGGATCCGGTCGCGACGCCTGGCACGGTCACCCCTCCCCTTGCGGGAGGGCCAAAACTGGCCTCGCGAACCGAGGACGGTTTTGGGGAGGGGTAGCCACGAAGAGCAGCAGGCTCGGTACCCCTCCCCGAAAATCGCTACCGCTTCGCGCCAGCGATTTGACGGCCCTCCCGCAAGGGGCGGGCTGGAGTCGCATCAGTTCCGCTCGATGCGTCTCAGGCTTCAAGGAAAGTGCCTGCTAGTGGCCGGGCTTCGCCGGCTTCTTGAGCAGGCGATAGCGGTCGGGATCGAGCCGCCGCGGGGCCGTCTGCGGTTGCTGCGTTTGCGGCTGGTCCGGCGGCGAGCCGGCCTTGGCGGCCGCCGACGCCTGGGCGAATTCCTGGTTCGCTTCCTGCCGCGCCCGGTTGCTCAGCGTCGCACTCCGCCAGCGATCGACAACGACGTCGATGAAATTCTGGTCGACGTTGCGGCCGAAATCAGAGTCCGCCGAGCTGACCGCCTCGCTCTTCGGCAGAGCGTCCGGCGGCAACCGTTTGAAGGACAGTCGCGTCGGCACCGACACCGCCTCGCCGAAGGCGAACACCTCACCGGTGCCGAGCGACGGCACGAAGCCGAGCAGATTTGCGGCGGCGTCGGAGACGGCGGAGCGGATGAGGGCCTGGTCGCGCTCGTTCGACATGCGCATGACGAACAGCGTCGAGCACTGCGAGATGATGGTCGCGTCGAGTTCGGCCGGCCGCTGCGTCACCAGTCCAAGGAAGACCCCATACTTGCGGCCTTCCTTGGCGATGCGCGAGATCGCGCGCCGCGTCGGCCCGAACCCGACCTTGCGGTCGGCCGAGGCGTAGCGATGCGCCTCCTCGCAAACGAACAGGAGCGGCAGCGTGCCGTTGCTCCACAGACCGAAGTCGAACGCCATGCGTCCGAGCACCGAGACCACCGAATCGACCACCTCCGCCGGGAAGCCGGCGAGCTGCATGATCGTCATCGGGCAATCGTTGATCGGCAGGCGGAACAACTGGCGGATCACGTCCGACATGGTGTCGCCGCCGACATTGGCGTTCTCGTACATGAACGCGTAGCGCGGATCGTTCACCACGCTCTCGATGCGGGCAAGCAACTTGACGTAGGTCGACCGCGACTGACGGTACTCCAGCTTGCCCATCCGCTGCTCGATCAGGCCGGAAAGGTCCGTCATGCGGTACGGGACCGGCGTGTCCACGGTGAAGCCGGTGCCGCGCGGGTCGCCTTTCTTGTAGGCGCTCTCGCGGGTGGCGTATTGCTTCTTGGCGATGGGGATCAGCTCGGCGAGCAGTTCAACTTCCTCGTCGAGGCCCGGCCGGCCGCGGAAGACAACGTCGATCGTTTCCTCGAAACTGAACAGCCAGAACGGCAGCTTGAGGTTGGCCGGCGTCAGCACCTGGGCGCGACTGCCGAAACAGGAACCGTACTCGTTGTGCGGATCGACAAGGAAGATGCGGAGATCGGGACGGCTCGCCAGAATTTCGCGGAGAATGACGGCGACGCCGCTCGACTTGCCGACGCCGGTGGTGCCGAGGACGGCAAAGTGCTTCCTCAGCATCTCGTCGACGTTGATATAGGCGGGCAGCGTGGTGTCCTGCTGCAGGGTGCCGATCTCGATCGTGTCGGACCCGGAAATATCGTAGATGATTTTCAGTTCGACATTGGTGGTCGATATCGCCGCGTCGCCGATCGCCGGATAATCGGTCACGCCGCGAGAGAAATATTCGGTGCCGTCCTCCCGCCGCCTGATCTCGCCCATCAGGTCGACGAGCGCGGTGACGGTGAATCCGCGCTCGCGCGCGACCGCCAGCGTCTGGATGGACGCGTCGGTGACCACGCCGACCACGACCTTGCCGGCGCAGCGGATGCTGAGATACTTGCCGACGGTGGCCCGATCCTCATCGGGCTCGTTCCAGTTGGCCTCCGGAAGCCCGACCGTTGCCTGCGAACCGCGCACCGACAGCACGCGCCCGATCAGCGCGTCGGTTCGCGGCATCTGGTTCGCCTGGGTGCCCAAGGTTGTCACGCACGTCCCCCAGTTTGTTGGCATCGCGGCGCTCTCGCACGCCGCTTCCGCGTCGCGACTTATATAAAATGAGACTTGAAGTTCGGTTAACCGGACCGCTCGACCTTTAGCGGTCGCGTCGGCCGGGAGGCCGGCGGCCAAAGAAAACCGGTGCGCCGTGACGCAGACCCGCAGGAATGGATGGGTCTCAGTGGGTGACCACCAGGCCGACCTCGCCGCGTCGCGACACGACGCTGACGGACACTTGCTCGCCGTCACGGTGCAGGGCGATGTCCATTTCGGCGCCGTTCATCGACAGGCGCCTGACGACGACTGCCTCCAGGAACGCCGGCAATTTCGGCCGGTCGAGAATGATGGCCTGGCTGGATGGATGGAAGGCGAGGCCCAGGCAGGATTGCAGCAATGACAGCGGCGCCCCGGCTGCCCACGCCTGGGGCGAGCAGGCCACGGGATAGGGCGTCGGTCCCCGCTCATTGCCGCGCCTGGCGAAGCCGCAGGAAAGTTCCGGGAGCCGTCGCAGGTTGGTATCGGCAGCGGCCGCAAACAAGCCCGCGAAGATCCGCGACACCTCCAACTTGAACCCATACCGCGCGAGGCCGGCGGCAATCATCGCATTGTCGTGCGGCCAGACAGAGCCGTTGTGGTAGCTCATCGGATTGTATCGCGCCTCGGTCGAGGCAATCGTGCGCAAGCCCCATCCGGAAAAGAACGTGCCTTGCATCAGGGCGTGGGCAATCCCGGCGGCCCTCGTCGGCAATGCGAGACCCGTGAGCAACACGTGCCCGGCGTTCGATGAGCGGACGCGGCAGGGTCGCTTGGCGCCATCAAGCGCAAGCGCGTAGACACCATTTTCTTCGTCCCAAAACGCCTGATCGAAACTGAGCCGCAAAGCCGCTGCCTTGGCCTTCAGCCGATCGGCGCGGTCACCCTGACCCAGGCCGACGGCTATCGTCGCAGCGGCAAGGTAGGCGCCATAGACGTAGGACTGGATTTCGCAGATCGCTATCGGTCCGGAAGCGAGCGTGCCATCGTCGTGGAAGACGGCATCGTAACCGTCCTTCCATCCCTGATTGGCCAGACCGTTGTTGCTGCGGCGGCCGTATTCAACGAATCCATCGTGATCGGCATCGCCGTACTCCTCGATCCATTTCAACGCCCGCTCGATGTTGGGCCACAACTTTGCGACCGTCCCCACGTCGCCGGTCCTCTCCAGGTAGGCCCCCGCCAACATCACGAACAGCGGCGTCGAGTTGGCGCTACCGTAGTATCGGCGGAACGGTACCTCACCGAGTGCCGCCATTTCTCCGTGGCGGATCTCGTGAACGATCTTGCCGGGCTCAGCGTCGGAAGCTGCATCGAGGACGTCGGCCTGGTTGGCGGCAAGATTGGCAAGCACACCCCGCGCGACATGCGGATCGAACCACAACATCTCAAGGGCGGTGATGATGGCGTCGCGCCCGAACAACGCGCTGAACCAGGGTATTCCCACATAAGGGCAGGGTCCAAAAGGCGTTTCCGTCATCAGCATGGCAAGATCGGACGTCGATCTGCGGATCACTTCGTCGAACACCGGATTGGAGGATTCGATCTCAACTGTCCGTCGTCGCGAGGCTCTGGCGCTGCGGTGGGCATCTCTGAGGGCGGTCACGAATGCCCGCCGCGCCGGGAGCATCGGATCGGCGTTACAGCTTACCTCGATAAACACGGCCCTCTCGATGTTCGGCTGCAGCGCCAGGTCAAATACGACGTATGCCGGTGCGATCTCATCCGGAACAGGATCAAACCGCAGTGCCGTCGTCCGCGTGCACCCGTCGAGGCCGGAGTAGGCCAGCGTCACCTGGTCGGCTTCCACGCGCGTCTTGCCGTACGTTCCGCGGCGGCTGCGTTGGACGCCTCGCACCTCAAACACGTCGGCAAAGTCGGCAGCGAACTGCAACCGCAGACTGATGTTGCGGACTTGGTCGTCATAACTGCGCAGCGTCAGACGCTCATAGGCGACGTTTCGAGACAGGAAGCGCGAACGACGCAGATGAATGAGATCGTGTTCGATGACGACCTCACCATTTGCACCGACGAACGCCGGATTGGTGAGGTCCCAGGTGAGCATTGCCTGGCCATCGTGCGCGCTTGATCGCAGGAGCATTGGAACCGCGCCGGACAGGGTCAGGCTCAGATCCGACAGATGCCGAGTGTCCTTGTGGAAAATGCCGAGCGGACTGTTGTCACCGGCCGAGATGTCGCCATTCGTCTCGAACAGCCCGAAGGTATCGTCGTGCTTGAGGACCTGCAGGCCCCGGCCGCGGAGCGACCCGGCCGCAGCAATCCTGTATTGAGGCACTGAATCCTGAACCGGCGCGTCTTCGCTTGCGGCGCCCATCGGTACGGCCTCTCCTTTTGAACCTGCGTCACACGACGCCTTCAAGACTGACAGTGAGCAGAAGCTCGCCCGCCGGTGGGGCCGCCCGCTCTTCCCCCAGCAGGCGGCGGTAAATGGTCAGGTAGTCGGCGGTCATGCGCTCGGCGCTGAACCGCCGTTCAAACGTCTCGCGGACCGTCGCCCTGTCGAGGGACCAGACCAGGGGCACAGTGGCGACAGCCTCCTCCACGCTGTCTACGACAAAGCCCGTCAGATTGTGATCGACGACTTCCGGCAGCGAGCCTCGCCCAAAGGCCAGCACAGGGGTGCCGCAGGCCATTGCCTCGATCATCACCAGGCCGAAAGGCTCGGGCCAGTCGACCGGAAACAACAGGGCTGCGGCTTCACCCAGGAATGCACTTTTGCTCGTTTCCGACACCTCGCCGAGATACTCGATGCTTGGCTCCGCATCGACAAGCGGCTTGATAGTGCTTTGCCAGTAGTCCATGTCGACGTGGTCGATCTTGGCGGCGATCTTGAGCGGCACGCCGGCCATGAGGGCGATCTTGATTGCCAGATCCGGTCGCTTTTCGGGTGAGATCCGGCCAAGGAAGGCCAAGTAGCGGCCGCCGCCTCCCGAGCTGAATGCCAACCCGTCTTTCGGTATGCCGTGATAGACGGTGCCCGCCCAATGCACCGCCGGCATGGGCAAGCGCTGATGCTCGGAAATGGAGACGAGGGGCTGTTCAGAGAACAACTGAAACATCGGCCAGAGATCGGGGAGATCGAGCCGGCTGTGGAGCGTCGTCAGCGCCGGCGTGCGAATGGCGCGAAGGGCCCCGAAGTGAACGAGATCAGTATGGAAGTGAAGAAGGTCGAATTCATGCGCGCGCACCCCGGCGCACTTCCTCAAGCATGATCAGATAGTAGGGCAGCGGGTCCTGAACGGTAGCGTTGAGCCGGAGGGCAGACCGGCAACAGGGCACAAGCCTAGCGTTCGTGAGGGAGTCACCGCTGGCGAAAAGCGTTACATCGTGCCCCTGCGCCACAAGCGCTTCGGTCAGATATGAAACAATCCGTTCTGTCCCTCCGTACAGCCGAGGAGGAACCCGCTCCGCGAGCGGAGCGATCTGGGCAATACGCATTCAGTTTTTGACCGCCAAAAGTCCAGTCCCGTTCGTATCGGAGCGCCTGAAGGACCCCTCACGACTGCCGGATGGTGACGCTATTTTTTCTTCGCCGGTTTCTTCGGAACCTTCTTGCCGGCCCGCCGTGCTTCAGACAGGCCGATTGCGATCGCCTGCTTGCGGCTCTTGACCTTCTTGCCGGTGCTGCCGCTCTTCAGCGTTCCGCGCTTGCGTTCATGCATTGCGCGCTCGACTTTCTTCTGCGCGCCCGTCGAGTACTTGCGAGGCATTTGCCGTCTCCTTGCAGTTGGACAATAACCAACGTGGCGACTGCTAAAATGTTCCCGCAATAAGAGAAACGGCAGTGCAACCCTTTGCCGGAGAGACGCCATAGGCTTGGGCGGACTTTTCGCGGACGGGGCGGCGGTCCGCTGAGCTCAATCAATCCAGCCGATCGACATCATTGGTGCGGACGCCCGGGATCGAACCGGGACGGGAGTCACCTCCCGAGGGATTTTAAGTCCCTTGCGTCTACCAATTCCGCCACGTCCGCGCTGCGCCACCGGTAAGCCCGCCTCCCCGTCTCTGCAAGGTCTCCGCTGAGCCGCGGCACGACGGAAATAACCGTTTCCCCCCGCCAACGGCAGGAAGCCGTCACGCTACCACTATTTCGTAAGATATATCTCTTGACGATGGCGCCTGCTCGCGTTACTTAAGTTATATCTTTCGATATAACCAGGAACAGACACAATGCATCATCGTTCACGCGAATATCGCCACGAGCGCCGCGCCGACCAGCGCGACTGGGAAGCCGCAAAGCGCGGCGCGTTCCGGCATGGTTTCGGTCCATTCGGCGCCAATTTCGGCGGCCGCGGCGGACGCGGCGGCGGCATGTTCGGCATCGGCAAGGTGCTTGCGGACGGAGACCTGAGGGTCGTCGTCCTCGCCCTCCTCGAGGACGGGCCCCGCCACGGCTACGACGTCATCAAGGCCGTGGAGGAGCGCTCCCACGGCTTCTACAGCCCCTCGCCCGGCATCGTTTACCCGACCCTCACCTATCTCGAGGAAGTCGGCTACGTGTCATCGGCGAGCGAAGGTAACAAGAAGGTCTACACGATCACCGAGGCGGGCCGGCAGCATCTCAACGAAAATCGCGAGCTTGCCGATTCGGTGCTGACCGGCATCGACAAGTTCGGCCGCAAGCTCGGTCAGATGCGCGACTGGTGGGAGAACCGCGGTGGCACCAGGCAGCGCGACCGCGACATTCCCGGCGTGCTGGACGAGGTCAACGACGCCCGCCGCGCCCTGAAGGCGGCCATCGCCGAAGCGCTTGAGGACGCTGGTGAAACCGTCCAGCGTGAGGTCGCCAAAGCACTGCGCACCGCCGCCGAGGCGATTCGCAAGGCTGGCAAGGACGACGGCAAGGTCATCGACCTCTAGTCGCAGGTTGACCAGGATCCAAACGCCCGCTGTCCAGCCTGCGACGGCGGGCGTTTTTTCCACAAGCACCCAGATTTAATTTGCGCGACGGAATGAAGATGTTACGTTAACCATACAAGCGACTGAGATGGGGGGAAACGATGCCAGCTTCGCCGAAATCACTTGCCAAAATCAGTCTTCTCGGCACGTCCGCGTTAGCGGGTGTTCTAGTGGTTTCCGCCTGACAAAAGAATCCCCGTTGGGATTCCGTTGGGCGGGCTGGCATGCGAATCTGGTGCATGCGCACCGGAATTTTCATTTTGCTGAGCCGCTCCAACCGCAGTCGACTTGAGGCCATCACCAGGGATCGCAATGCGCCGCAAAAGCATGTCTGGCGCGCGGCGATCGTCCTGCTGAGCGCCGATGGCGTCGGCACCACCACGATCATGCGGCAGACCGGAACATCCAAGACCTGTGTCTGGCGCTGGCAGGAGCGCTTTATGCGGGAGGGCGTCGACGGCCTTCTGCGCGACAAGACGCGCCCCTCGCGCATTCCGCCGCTGAGCCAGGAGGTGATCGAACGCGTGGTCGCGCTGACGCAGACCGAGCCGCCGGCCGAGGCCACCCACTGGACCGCCGACATGATGGCGCGAGCGAGTGGCATCAGCGCCAGTGCCGTGCGGCGCATCTGGAAGGAGCACGGGCTGCAACCGCACCGCTACCGTCAGTTCAAACTCTCTACCGACCCCAAGTTCGTCACCAAATTGCGCGACGTGGTCGGGCTCTATGTCGACCCGCCGGCGCATGCCATCGTGCTGTCCGTCGACGAAAAAAGCCAAATCCAGGCTCTCGACCGCACTCAGCCGGGGCTGCCGCTGAAGAAGGGGCGCCTCGGCACCATGACGCATGACTACAAACGTCATGGCACCACGACCTTGTTCGCTGCCCTGAACGTCCTCGACGGCACCGTGATCGGCCGCAACATGCAGCGCCATCGCCATCAGGAGTTCATCCGCTTTCTGAACGCGGTCGAGGCTGAGGTACCGGTCGGCAAGGTCGTCCACGTCATCCTCGACAATTATGCCGTCCACAAGCATCCAAAGGTTCGCGCCTGGCTTGCCCGGCACGAGCGCTTCGTTTTCCACTTCACGCCAACCTCGTGCTCCTGGCTCAACGCCGTCGAGGGCTTCTTCGCCAAGCTCTCCCGGCGCCGACTGAAGCGCGGCGTCTTCCGATCGGTCGTCGATCTCCAGGCCGCCATCAACTGCTTCGTCGAAGAAACCAACAATGACCCCAAGCCGTTCACTTGGACCGCAGACCCCGACCGCATCATCGCCGCCGTCAGACGAGGGCACCAAGTGTTAAATTCCATCCACTAGCTGTATCGGGAGCGGCGAAAGCAACCACAGTCACCGGCTTCGACGCCGCATATACTGCCGCGGGCAGTTGGTACCAGTCCGACGTGCGGCCGGGTGGTTCGGCTGGTGTCGTCGATCTCACTGGCCAAGGGGGCAACCTCGAAAACAATCAGCCGCTGCCCACCGGAGCGGCCAAGCTCACCACGGACGCGACAGACGCAGCGAAAGCCGAGGTCGGCGTCAGCGATTACACGAACGGACTGGGAACGGTTGGCGACTTTTTGTCCGGCGGGTCCCTTGGGTACAGCTTCCTCAAGGCGTCAGCCGGCGACCTTAATCCGTTTGCGGCGCCTGCCATCAAGCTGGAGGTGCTGGATTCGAGCATCGATCCCGGCCATGGAGCCGATGGCTACGCGACGTTCGTCTTCGAGCCCACCTGGAACGGCACGCCGGTGAATAGTCCACGGCGGTGCCGACCGACGACTGGATAACAGAAGCCATCACCGGCACGAGTGGCATATTCTGGCAAACGGGCATCTATGGAGCTGCAAACGACGCCGGCGGCCCCGGCAAGACGCTCGCCGATTGGAACACGTTCTTCGACGGAGATCTCGCTTCAGCGACAATTCTTTCGATTTTCGTGGGCGTCGGCACATACAACCAGGGGCAGACCGGATACTTCGACAACGTGACTTATTCGAACGGTCCAGTTGCCCTCGCGTATGACTTCGAGCCGGCCGCGCAGGTTCCCTTGCCGGCAGGCCTCCCGCTCTTCGTGTCGTCCATGGCCGGTTTCTTCGGCTTCGTCCGCTGGCGTGGCCACAAGAACAAGCAAGCCGTCCCGGCATAAGAAGTGCGTGGGGGAGCGGTAAGCTCCCCCTGCCGGTGCGTGCGGGAAGGCTGTCACCACAGAACGCAGCCGTTGGCGGCTGCGAGGCCAATGCCACCGGCGCTGCCGGTGGTCGGCGCGGCCGTCGAGGGTTGGCGCCAGTGCGGAAATCGAGGATAGTCGCGTCCGCAAAAACGCCAGCTCAGGGCGCCATGGCCGATTTCCCCGCAACCGTCGCCGGGTCGCTCCCCAAGCCTTTCTGGCTTGCCGAGCCCGACAGCTATGGGCGCCATGGCGCCTGGCCGACGACCAACTCGCCCGCGCCAAGCGCGACGCCACCATCCTCGTCATGAAGCTGCAGGAAGACGCCGGCATCGACATCGTCACCGACGGCGAACAGTCGCGCCGCCATTTCGTCCACGGCTTCCTCGAATTCGTCGACGGCATCGACTTCGCCCACCAGGTGGCGATGGGCATCCGCGCCAACCGCTACACCGCGATGGTGCCCACGGTGACCGGACAGGTCCGCCTCAAGCGGCCGCGTCCACGCCGCCGAGGCGCAGACCGCGCGCGCCCACACCACGCGCAAACTGAAGATCACCATGCCCGGGCCGATGACCATCGTCGACACGATCGCCGACAGGCACTATGGCGACCGGGCCGAGATCGCCATGGCGTTTGCCGACCTGCTCAACCAGGAAGCGCGGGCGCTCGAAGCCGACGGCGTCGATGTCATCCAGTTCGATGAACCGGCGTTCAACGTCTACATGGACGACGTCAAGGACTGGGGCATCGAGGCGCTGCATCGCGCTATCGACGGGCTCGCCTGCACCACCGCCGTCCACATCTGCTACGGCTACGGCATCAAGGCCAATCTCGAGTGGAAAGCCTCGCTCGGCGGCAAGTGGACCCAGTACGAGCAGATTTTCCCGGCGCTCGCCGAAAGCCGTATCGACCAGGTGTCGGTCGAGGCGCGGAATTCGCACGTGCCCCTGGAGTTGCTGTCGCTGCTCGAGGGCAAGGACGTCCTGCTCGGCTGCATCGACGTCGGAACCGACACGATCGAAACGGCTGACGATGTTCTTGGCGTCATCGAGGCGGCGAGCGCTTTCGTGCCGGCCGAACGCATCTTCCCGTGCACCAATTGCGGCATGGCGCCGATGGCGTGGGACGTCGCCTTCGCCAAGCTCGCAGCACTCGGCGCCGGCGCGGCGCTCGCACGCAAGCGCCTGTCCTGAGGCGGCGCAGCTTCAGCGCCGCAACAACCAGCCAAACGACTTGCGCACGAACGCGGCGCCGTCGCTCCTGATCAGGTCGCCATGCGCGATCACCACGCGCTCGATCGGCCAGGCGAGAATACGCTCGAGCGCGGCCTGCGCCTGTCGGCGATGGAAAAGGAAGCTCGCCCGCCACTCGCGCGGCGCGCCGGGATGCGGCGCGACGATGCCGTCGATCCGCGCGAGGAGACCGCGCCAGCCCGGGAACCAGCCCGGCGGGAAGTTCTGGATGAGGTCGGTGAAAATCGCCGTGCGGCTGGCGCGATGGAAGAACACCACCTCGGTCAGGAACGGACTGCCGCGCATGACCACCTGATCGATGTCGGCGGCCCACGCCGGATCAGGCGCATCGGCGAGATCGGCGTCGAATGCAAGGTCCTTGCGTTTTGCGCGCAACCCCGGCGGCGCGTAGAGCCGTGCCTCGGGATAGGCTTCCTTCCACGCCCCAAGGAAGAGGTGATGGAGCTTGTTCGGCGAGACAAGGAACCGCACGGGACCGAGATCATCGACCGCCGTTTCAACTCTGTCGTCAGCGCGATCGGCGACCATACGAACACGCTGCCGTCTGCAAGACGGGTCACCGCCATGCGGGTGGGATAGGGAAATCCATAGAAGGAAACGACCGGTCCTTCCGCGACCCAGAGGCCCGGGGCGAATTCATCAAGCGGCGTTGGTGTCACCACCGATAACGACCACGCGCGCTGGGCACGGAGTCCATCAGCCGGCGGTACCCTGCGCGATCGGCGGCTGGAACGAGTAGCCCATGTCCCACGGGAAGTAGATCCAGGTGTCCTGGCTGACCTCGGTGATGAAGGTGTCCACCAGCGGCCGCCCGGCCGGCTTGGCATACATGGTGGCGTAGTGGCACTTCGGTACCATCTCACGGACGAGCCGCGCCGTCTTGCCGGTATCCACGAGGTCGTCGATGACCAGCACGGCGGCGCCCTTGCCGCCGGCAAGATCGACGATGTCCTTGCCGATCGGCTTCAGCACCTCGAGCCCGCCCTGCGCCTTGTAGTCGTGGTAGGAGGCAACGCACACCGTCTCGATCAGCCGGATGCCGAGCTCGCGCGCGATGATCGCGGCCGGCACCAGACCGCCGCGGGTCACGCACACGATCGCTTCCCATTGGCCCTGACCGGCCAACCGCCACGACAGCGCCCGCGCGTCGCGGTGAAACTGGTCCCATGAAACGGGGAACGCTTTGTCCGCCCGCGTTTCGGGCATCGCTGCTTCCATCTTCAGCCCCCGGAATGCTCAACAATAGTCAACGGCGTCGCCGTTGCGCCGCCATTCTAGAGCGATTTCGCTTTTCTCTGAATCGCGAAATCGCCTTGGCTCTTTGTTTCTCCGGCAATTCCGCACGGAAAATCGCTTCCCACTTTTCCCGGAATTGCTCTAGCGGTGGTTCGTGTCACGAGCCCGAGAGGCTCGCGCGCACCTGCGCCAGCATGCTGTCGACCGCCGCCGCCGCGGCCTCGAGGCGCACCGCATCGCGCGATCTCAGCACCAGCGTGGTGGTGAAGCCGGTCTTCTCGTCGAAGGTCGGGTAGCTGCCGATCCTGACATCGGGAAATTCGACCTGGATCGCGCCGAGCGGGGCGCCGATGTCGCCCTCCTTGAGCCCCGCCGCGATCGAATGCGACAGGACCTTTCGCCCCGTCTTGAGGCGCGGGGTCAGCGCTTCCAGCATCGCCTGCATGATCGCGGGGACCCCGGCCATGACGTAGACGTTGCCGATGGAGAACCCCGGCGCCCGGGAAACCGAATTGGCGATGAGTTCGGCCCCGACCGGCATGCGGGCCATCCTCAGCCGCGCCTCGTTCATCTGCGGAATGCGCTCCATGAGCAACGCCTTCGCCCGCTCGTTGATCTCGGTCGGCACGCCAAACGCCCTGGCAATGGATTCCGCCGTGATGTCATCGTGCGTGGGACCGATGCCACCGGTGGTGAACACGTGCGTGTAGCGGGCGCGAAGCGCATTGACCGCCGCGACGATCTCTTCCTCGACGTCGGGCACGACCCGCACCTCCCGGAGATCGACGCCGATGTCGGTCAGGTACCCGGCGATGTAGCCGATGTTCTTGTCCTTGGTGCGCCCCGACAGGATCTCATCGCCGATCACGAGGACAGCGGCGGTTATGATGTCGGCGTTCATTTCGGTCGGGTTGTCCACGTCTCGACTGATGCCTCTAGTACGGACCACCGGCGGTGAAGACCACACGATTATTCACGGCGTAAAGGATGCAGACATTGTTCGCGTCGGCCTTCTGGCAATCGGCGTACGCGGCGGCAACCGCTGCGCCGAGATTGTCACCACCCGGCCACCACGCCGTGCCGCCGAGCGAAATCACCATCGCCTTGGGGGTGGTTACGCTGAGATAACTGCGCAAGGCGCTCCATGCGGTGGCGGAAACGAAGGGAACGCGCCGAGGGTCAAATTCGGTCGGCTGCGTACCGAGAAAGAACGGCTGCAGCGGCATGCCGCCGGCGGCATCCCGCACGTCCAGTCCGTTAACCGACACGATGAAGCACGGCATGTTCGCGTAATACTCGCATGCCTCCAGCGCTTGCCGCGCGATATCGTCGATGCTGTCGAGATCGCCGTCACTCGCTACCGAACGATAGGCCCACAAATCGCCCGGCGCGCCCGCAAAGACGAAGGCGAACAACGAACCCGATTTGTGCTGGTCGATGGCGCCGGCGAGCGCCTTGCGGCCATCGTCACTGAGCCACGCATATTTCGCCGGGTCGGTTGGGACATTGGTCATAGTAATGACCGGCCGCGGCGCCTCCGCCGCCATCGCAGCGACACCGGCTGACGCCAACAGCGCCACCAGCGTGACGATTGACCGTGTGACGATGCTCCGCATGGCCTGCTCTCCCCCTACCCGGGTCGCCCTTGCCATTGGAGCGCCAAACCGGCATTCGGGCAAGATCATGCCCGCACCAGGATACCTGCGCTGACATGCGGTTCCCCGCGCCCCTTGTCGAAGGCCGGCTTATCCGCCGGTACAAGCGGTTCCTGGCCGACGTCGAGTTGGCCGACGGCGAGACCGTGACCGTCCATTGCGCCAATCCCGGAGCCATGACCGGCCTTGCCGAGCCGGGCATGCGCATCCTCCTTTCGCGGTCGGAAAGTCCGACCCGCAAGCTGCCGTGGTCGTGGGAGCTGGTCGAGATCGACGGCGCCCTTGTCGGCATCAACACGGCGCAGCCGAACCGGCTGGTTGCCGAAGCGCTGGCGGGCGGCACCATCAGCGAACTCGCCGGATACGATGCCGTCCGCCCCGAAGTTCGCTACGGAAAGAACTCGCGGATCGACTTCCTGCTGACCGGCCCGGCCTGCGCCACGCCTATGTCGAGGTCAAGAACGTCCACCTGTCGCGGCAACCGGGCCTTGCCGAATTCCCCGATTCGGTGACGGCGCGCGGCACCAAGCACCTTGGCGAACTGACCGACATGGTGGCGGCCGGCCATCGCGGGGTGATGCTCTACCTTATCCAGCGCACCGATGCCGAGCATTTCGCGCTCGCCCGCGACGTCGATCCGACCTACGGCGCCGCGTTCGACCGGGCCCGTGCCGCCGGGGTCGAGATGCTCGCCTACGATTGCCGGCTGACGCCGGAGGAGATCACCCTCGGGCAGCCGGTGCCCGTGATCGGATGAGGCACCGCGCCGCTTGCGCGGTCGGCCGAAACTCGCCATATCGTCGCGGTCATGGTCAACTATATCGACGCCGCCGTTGCGCCCCCCAAGAACGACGGGCAGGTCAAGCTTTACGGCCGGGCTGATTTCGCCGCGATGCATCGCGCCGGACGGCTGGTCGCCGAATGTCTCGACGCGCTCGAAGACATCGTGGCGCCGGGCCTCCCGACCGAGGACATCGACCGCTTCGTCTACGACTTCGCCCTCGCCCACGGAGCGATCCCGGCGACGCTCGGGTACAAGGGCTACATGAAGTCGACTTGCGTGTCGGTCAATCACGTCGTCTGCCATGGCATCCCCGGCAACAAGCCGCTGCGCGACGGCGACATCGCCAACATAGACGTGACCTTGATCCTCGACGGCTGGCACGGCGATTCGAGCCGCATGTACAAGGTCGGTAACGTCAAACGCGGCGCCGAGCGGCTGTGCGAGGTCACCTACGAGGCGATGATGCGCGGGATCGCCGCCGTCCGGCCCGGCGCCACCACCGGCGACATCGGCCACGCCATCCAGGAGTATGCGGAGAACGAACGCTGCAGCGTCGTGCGGGACTTTTGCGGCCACGGTGTCGGCCGCCTGTTCCACGACGTGCCCAACATCCTTCACTACGGCAGCCCCGGCGAAGGGATCGCCCTCAAGCCGGGGATGATCTTCACGGTCGAACCGATGATCAACCTCGGCCGGCCGCACGTGAAAATCCTGTCGGACGGGTGGACCGCCGTGACCCGCGACAGGTCGCTGTCGGCCCAGTACGAACACACCGTCGGCGTCACCGAGACCGGACACGACATCTTCACGCTGTCGCCGAGGCATTCGGCCGACCGTCCCGCCTGAACATGACGGGCTTTCGCGACAGGGCCGCGGGACTCCCCCACTTCCACGGTCATCGCGAACGCCTGAAAGCCCGCTTCCGCGACGCCGGCCCAGATGCTGTGGCCGACTACGAACTGCTGGAACTGATTCTGTTTCAGGCGATGCCCCGGCGCGACGTGAAGCCCGTGGCAAAGGCCCTGCTCGCCCGCTTCGGCAGCTTCTCCGAAGTGCTCGCCGCACCGGAGGCCCGCCTGCAGGAGATCGACGGGGTCGGTGAGGCCGTTACCCACCACCTGAAAGTCGTCCAGGCCGCCGCCCAGCGTTTTGCCCGCGATGCGGTGCGAACGCGCCCGCTCCTCGCGTCGTGGTCGGCGGTGATCGACTACTGCCGGGCCGCCATGGCGTTCGAGGCGATCGAGCAATTCCGGATTCTCTTCCTCGACAAGAAAAATCTCCTGATCGCCGACGAGGTGCAGCAGACCGGGACGGTCGACCACACGCCGGTCTACCCTCGCGAGGTGGTCAAGCGGGCGCTCGAACTGTCGGCAACCGCGATCATCCTCGTCCACAACCACCCCTCCGGCGATCCCACGCCATCCAAGGCGGACATTCAAATGACCAAATCGCTGATCGATATTGCCCAACCACTCGGCATTCTCGTCCACGACCACATCATCGTCGGAAAGGACGGCCACGTCTCCTTCAAAGGGCTCAAGCTGATATAGCGACGGCCCGAATCGCGACCTGCGGGCAGCGGGGCCGGCGGGTCGCGAATCACCGATCCCGCCCGATGGGACGCTGGCATTCGTGAGCGCCGCCCCGACCGAGCGTGAAAACCGGGCATTTCGCCGCGGGTGCGGGCTGGCGCGCCTTGCCGCACGGCCTGTTATATGCATGTCATACAGAGTTGATTCCGCCGTCACAGATCGTTGGCACCGTCGGCCGCAATGACCACGCTCTCCCCAGACTCGCGCGGCCCTCGCCCTTCCCGTCCCGGCGCACGTCGCCGGCATCACTGATCCCACCTGCGCGATACGGAGCTTCAGCGTTTTCACATGGCGCGACGATCACGCGCCATTGCGCACCTTCCCGAGGCTACTGTCGTCGACCAAACGATGAGCGAGGATCGCCACGCAATGAGAGCCATGCCCGCACCGAGACAATACCGCACCTTGTTTCTCTCCGACCTCCATCTCGGCAGCCGCGGGTGCCAGGTCAACCAGCTGCTCGATTTCCTCGCCAAGCACGACGCCGCCACCATCTATCTCGTCGGCGACATCATCGACGAGTGGCGCCTGAGGGTCCGCTGGCACTGGCCGGAGAATCATTCCGACGTTCTCTACTGCCTGAAGGACAAGGCGCAGAAGGGCGCGCGCGTCGTCTACCTGCCCGGCAATCACGACGAGTTCGTTCGCGCTTATTGCGGCGGCAGCCTCGACGGATTCGACATCGCCGACAACGCCGTCCACGAGGCGGCCGACGGCAAGCGGTATCTGGTCGTCCATGGCGACTGCTTCGACGTGGTGCAGGCACAGGCGCCCTGGCTCGCCTTCGTCGGCGACAGTGCGTATGCCACGGCGCTCGCCGTCAACACCTTCGTCAATCGCATCGGCCAGCGCCTCGGCCTGCCCTACTGGTCATTCTCCAATTGGGCCAAGATGCGCGTCAAATCGGCGGTCAATTTCATCGGCCACTACGAGGCGGCGCTTGTCCGCGCGGCGCGCGAGTACGCCGTCGACGGGGTCGTATGCGGCCACATCCACAGCCCCACCATTCACGACGATTTCGGGTTGTCCTATGTGAACTGCGGCGATTGGGTGGAAAGCTGCACGGCAATCGTCGAGCACGACGACGGCCGCCTGGAGATTATCAACTGGGCCAACCAGAGCGAGCCGGCGGCGCTGGAACCGCGCGTCGAGAGCCAGGGCGTCGCCGCCTGAGGCCGTTCCCGGACCCGCAAGTCAATTCCGCAGCGGCATCGAAGCAAGCAGAGGATTGGCGTCCTTCTTGCACGTCGGGTTAGGATGGCTCTGCCCGGACGTCATCACGGGAAGGACCCATGACCGCATTCGACGAGATGTTCGCCGACGAGCGCACCTGCCGGCCGGGGTATGAATTCCTGCAGCGCTGGCTGGAACTCGACGCCCCCCAACATCCTCGCCCAGCGCCGCGCCGAGGCCGAGCTGCTCTTTCGCCGGATCGGCATCACGTTCGCGGTCTACGGCGGCACCGACGCCGAAGAACAAATCATTCCCTTCGACATAATCCCGCGCGTGCTCACCCGCGCCGAGTGGCAGCGACTGTCCACGGGACTTGCGCAACGCGTCACCGCCCTCAATCGATTCCTCGCCGACATCTATGGCGACGGCGAGATCCTTGCCGCCGGCAAGGTCCCCGCCGATCTCATCTACCGCAACCCCTATTTCCGTCCGGAGATGGCCGGCCACCGGATCAACCACGGCATCTACGTGCACATCGCCGGCATCGACGTCGTCCGCGTCGACGATCAGGACTTCTACGTGCTGGAGGACAATGTCCGCACGCCCTCGGGCGTCTCCTACATGCTGGAGAACCGCGAGGTCATGATGCGGCTGTTTCCCGACCTCTTCGCGATCAACCGCATCGCTCCGATCGAGAACTACCCGGAGGAACTACTGGCAACGCTGTTCTCGGTAGCGCCGGCCGGCGCACCCGAGGAGCCGACGGTGGCACTTCTGACTCCCGGACCGTTCAACAGCGCCTACTACGAGCACTCCTTCCTCGCCGACAAGCTCGGCGTCGAGCTTGTGGAAGGCCGCGACCTGCTGGTGCGTGACGAGGCAGTTTTCATGCGCACCACCGAAGGACCGAAGCGCGTCGACGTACTCTACCGGCGCCTCGACGACGATTTCCTCGACCCCCTGACCTTCCGTCCGGACTTCCTCCTCGGCGTTCCCGGCCTGATGAACGCCTACCGCGCCGGCAACATCACGCTCGCCAACGCCGTCGGCACCGGCGTTGCCGACGACAAGGCGGTCTATTCCTACATGCCGGAGATAGTGCGTTTCTATCTCGGCGAGGAGCCGATCCTCAACAACGTGCCGACGTGGCGCTGCCGCGAGCCGGCCGCGCTGTCGCACGTGCTTGACCATATCGAGGAGATGGTGGTCAAGGAGGTCGCCGGCTCGGGCGGGTACGGCATGCTGGTCGGCCCGGCCGCCGACAAGAAGACGCGCGAGGCCTTCGCCGAGAAGATCAAGGCCAACCCGGACAATTTCATCGCCCAGCCGACGCTGGCGCTGTCGACCTCGCCGACGTTCGTTGATTCCGGCATCGCCCCGCGCCACGTCGATCTCCGCCCCTTCGTGCTCTCGGGCGCCGACAAGGTCCGCATCGTTCCCGGTGGCCTGACCCGCGTCGCGCTCATCGACGGGTCGCTGGTGGTCAACTCGAGCCAAGGCGGCGGCACCAAGGACACCTGGGTCCTGGACGCATGAGATGCTGAGCCGCTCCGCCGACAGCCTGTTCTGGCTGGCCCGCTACGTGGAGCGCGCCGACAACACCGCCCGTATCATCGACGCCGCCCAGCGCCTCACCGCGATCCCCATCTCCTACGCCGGCGAGACCAACGAATGGGAATCGGCGCTGGCGGCGGCGGGTGCCCTCTCCGCCTTCAACGCCGCCAACGAGAACGCCGACCGCGATTCGGTGATCGAATTCCTTGCCTTTTCCGGCGACAACCCCTCCAGCATCAAGCGTTGCCTGGAGAAGGCACGCCACAACGGGCGCGCCGAACGCACGGCGCTCACCACCGACATGTGGGAGGCGATCAACGCCGGCTGGCTCGACCTCAAGCGGTTCGACGGCGCCCGGATGGACCGCGACACGCTGAGCGAGTTCCTGAACAGCGTGAAGGAGGCGTGCCTCCGCTTCGACGGCGCCGCCTACCGGACGATGTTGCGGAACGACGCCTATTCATTCCTGCGCCTCGGCGTCTACCTCGAACGCGCCGACTCCACCGCTCGCATCCTCGACGTGAAGTATCACCTGCTGCTGCCGGCAGGGTCACCGGTGGGCGGCGGCCTCGACTACTTCCAGTGGTCGTCGATCCTGCGCTCAGTCTCTTCGGTCACGGCCTATCGCTGGGTCTACCACGAGAGCCTGAAACCATGGCTTATCGCCGACCTGCTGGTGCTCAACCGGCAAATGCCGCGATCGCTGGCGAGCTGCTATGAGAACCTGACGTCGTTCCTCGACCAGCTCTCGCAGGCGTATGGCCGACAGGGCCCGGCCCAGCGCGCCGCGCGCTCGATTCACGCGCGCCTCGCCAACGCCGGCATCTCCGAAATCTTCCAGAAGAAGGGCCTGCACGAATTCCTGACCGAGTTCATCGCCGACAACCACCGGCTCGGCGTCGCGATCACCGAGCAGTACCTGACCTGAACCCGCACCCATGCGCCTCGCCGTCCGCCACGAGACCATCTACACCTACCAGCGACCGGCAACCCGTGCGATCCAGACGCTGAGACTTACGCCACGCGGCTACGATGGACTGTTCGTCGTCAACTGGCGCATCGACGTCGACCGCGACTGCCGCCTGCGCCAGACCACCGATCCGTTTGGCAACGTGGTTCACAACTTCACGGTCGAGGGCCCGATCGACGAACTCGCCATCGTCGCCCACGGCAACGTCGAGACCGTCGATACCGACGGGATCATTACCGGTCAGGTCGAGAGGTTTCCCCCGGTGGTGTTCCTGCGCGACACTGCCCTCACCACCGCCGATGGCGCCATCCGCGCATTTGCCGATGGCGTCGCCGCCAATGCGGCCGCCGACACCAACCGGATCGACCTCATGCACGCCGTCATGGACGGCATTCGCCAGCGCATGCGCTTCGAGGTCGACGCTACCGACACCGGCACCAGCGCCATGGAGGCGTTCGCGCTCGGTCACGGCGTCTGCCAGGACTTCGCCCACATCTTCATCGCCGCCGTCCGTCACCTCGGCGTGCCGGCCCGATACGCGGGCGGCTACCTGCTGAACGTCAGCGAGGCGACCGAGTCCCCCGCCGGCCACGCATGGGCCGAGGTGCTGATCGACGATCTCGGCTGGGTCGGCTTCGACCCCGCGAACGGTGTCTGCCCGACCGATGCCTACGTCCGCGTGGCGGTCGGCCTCGATTACCTCGGAGCGGCGCCGGTGCGCGGTGCCCACTACGGCGGCGAGGGCGAAAGCCTTGCCGTCAAGGTGACGATCGAGCGCCTTGGACAGCCACGGCGGCCTGGACCGGGCGCCGTACAGCGGCAGCAGCAATCCTGACCCGGCACGAATGCCGGTCAGCGTTGGCCCTGTCGCGGACCGCCGTCGGGCCCAGAGCCGGAGTCGTCGAGCCCGAACAAAAAATCGCGCGGCTCGAAATGGCGGCAGGCGTAGACCGGGCATTGGGCCTGGTCGGCGGAGGGGACGCTCGTCGCCGTGGCCCGTTCCTCGGTGTCGCAATACTGGTTGCCGGCCACATACCGGTCAAACCGCAGGATGTTCTGCGGCGGCTGCGTCCAGCGCAGGATGACCGCCCCTTCCCTGGCGACGGTCGCCTGGATCGCCGAACAGGGCATCGCGGTCGAGTTGTAGCGCGAGATTGCCTCTGCCCCAGCGGGCACAAGAACCAGGCCAAGCGCCATGCCGACAGCCATCACAGCGGCCTTCGAAACGTTTGCAGACTTGAAACGCATTGTGTCGATCTCCTGTCCTCGCCCACCATCGTCCGTATCAAACCCGCTGACCCGCCGCCCTGTTCCCAGTTCATCGCCGGCAAGGGAAGAATGGCACGCCTTTGCCATTGCGACTCGCGAAAAAAGGGCCAAAATCCGCGCGCGGCGTTGGGGGACCGGTCCGTCGATGACTTATTGTGTAGGCGTACTTGTCCGCGACGGGCTGGTGATGCTGGCCGACACGCGCACCAACGCCGGAATCGACAACGTCGCGGTTTTCCGCAAGCTCCACCTGTTCGAGCAGCCGGGCAAGCTGGTGATGGGCCTCGCCACCGCCGGCAACCTCGCCGTCAGCCAGGCGGTGCTATCGCTGCTCAGCGAGGGGCTGGCGAACCATGAGACGGGCGTCACCGAGACGCTGACGGACATGCCGAGCATGTTCGCGGCCGCCCAGTTCGTTGGCCGCGCCATCCGCCAAGTCCATGCCGTCGACGGCCCGTCTCTCACCCAGGCCCAACCCGGCGGCTTCGATGTCTCCATGCTGTTGGGCGGCCAGGTCGCCGGCGGGCGCCTGCGCCTGTTCATGATCTACGCGGCGGGAAACTTCATCGAGGCCACCGCCGATACGCCCTACCTGCAGATCGGCGAGCACAAGTACGGCAAACCCATCCTCGACCGCTCGATCACGGAAACGACGAACCTTGCCGACGCGCTCAAGATTTGCCTGATCTCGATGGATTCGACCATCCGCTCCAATCTCGGCGTCGGCCTGCCGCTCGACCTCATGGTCGTTCGGCGCGATGCGATCAAGGTCGAGCTTTCCTACCGCGTCGAAGCGACCGAACCCTACTTCCATGACCTGCGCGAGCGCTGGTCGGCGGCCCTGCGCGACGCCCATCACGCGATCCCGCCCCCGCCCTACGCAAAACTCTAGCGAACGATGGCCGCATTGCAGCGAGCCCGGCCGGCGCTCAAGCAGGCGGCGGTTTGAGACTGAGAAGGAGCCTTCCGATGAGCGACACGGACGCGAAGATTGCCATCATCACCGGCGGAGGCACCGGCGTTGGCAAGGCGGCCGCGCTTGCCCTCGCCGCCGCCGGCTGGACGGTCGCACTTGCCGGGCGCCGCCCCGAACCGCTAAACGAAGCTGCCCGTGAGAGCGAGGCGCTGGGCGCGAGGGCGCTCGCCGTGCCAACCGACGTCGGCGACCCGAAGTCGGTGGCAGCGCTCTTCGACAAGGTCCGCGAGACCTTCGGCCGGCTCGACCTCCTGTTCAACAACGCCGGCAGATCGGCGATCGGCGTGACGCTGGAAGAGGTCCCGTTCGACCAATGGCAGGCTGTGGTCGCAGCCAACCTCACCGGCCCGTTCCTGTGCACACAGCAGGCATTCCGCCTGATGAAGACGCAAACGCCGCGCGGTGGCCGCATCATCAACAACGGGTCGATTTCAGCGCATACGCCGCGACTCAACTCGGCGCCCTACACGGCGACCAAGCACGCCATTACCGGCCTCACCAAGTCGACGGCGCTCGACGGGCGCGCCTTCGATATCGCCTGCGGGCAGCTCGACATCGGCAACGCCGCCTCCGACATGGCCGCCTCGCTCGGCGAAGGGGCGCTGCAAGCCGACGGCTCCCGGGTGCCGGAGCCGCTCATGAACGTCGCCGACGTCGGCCAGGCAATCGTTTATATGGCCAGCCTGCCGCTGACGTCGAACGTGCTGTTCATGACCGTAATGGCGACAAGGATGCCGTTTGTGGGCCGCGGCTGAGGCCCGTCAGTCGACCCGCTTCAAACTGACCGGGCTCCCGGCACTGACGCGCGACAACCGGCGCACATCGTCGACCGTGGTTGCCCAGATGTTGCAGGGACTGGCGAGACGCGTTTCGTCGCCGCGGCTCAATGGCGTGCGGCCGAACCCGATGGCGATCGATTCGCCGTCCGGCCAGTAGGCGATCTCTCCCGGCGTGACGACGGCTCGGGCATCGTCCTCGCGGTCTACCGAAACCGGCACACCGAAATAAATCTCCTCGCCCCAGGTCAGCGCCTCGCCGTCGAATGGAAGCGCCGCCCACACCGCGTCCGCCGTCGGCGTCCCGAGAAGATCAAGAGTGAGCGTTACGCCGTCAAACGCGATGATGACCTGCCGCATCCCTGTGCCTTTCATCCAGTCGCCAGGCGGGAGACGGCGCGGGCGAACTTTGGCCTGGTCAATGCAGACGGAACTCGGACGAGACGGTGCGCAACTCGTTCTCCGCGATCAGTCTCTGATGGGCGACGGTCACCGAGAACAGCGGGCCATCCAGCTCGCGCTCCCAGAACTCGAGGAAACGATGGAGCTCGGGAAACGAAGGGGCAAGATCGTACTCTTGCCAGACGAACGTCTGCAGCACTTTGGGATAATCCGGCATGCGGTACAAAATATTCGCCGTCGTCAATCCGAACCCGCGCAGCTGTCGTTTGAACACTTCGAGCGCCATCGAAAAACTCCTGTTCTCGACGCTGGAGAGTCGCGTCGATCAAAGGTTTGCCCCCCGATCCACTCATTGCAACGCGCCATGGTTAATTTAGGTTCAATGCCGTGCAGATTGGCAGCGACGCCGGGCGGCTGCTGACAGCTCAGCGCGTGGCGCCACTGTCGTGATGGGCGGCCGCGAAGTTCGACTGGCGCAGCTTATCGCTCAGGCTGCGCTCGATCGCGAGTTCAACCGCATCTTGCAGGTCAACGTGGCTGTCGAGGAGGCGATAGAGTTGCTTCGCCTCGAAGCTTAAATAACGCACCGGCGTCGCACACATGGCGGTCGCGGTGGCCGGCTCGCCGGTCGACATGCCGATCTCGCCGATAAGCGTACCCGGTCCGCACTCAGCAACCTTTTTGCCGTCGACCACGATGTCGACCTGACCGCGGGTGATGAACCCAAGCTCACCGACGGCCTCGCCGGCCCGCGTCAGCGCCGTTCCCGCGATCACCTCACGCCAGCGCCCGATATCAAGCAGCCGCCTGACCTGACTGACCGACAGAGTCGGCACGACTTTCTCATGAAACAGCCGCTCGTCGACGCTGAGCGGACTGCCGAAGCGACGACTGCTGGCAAGCACCATGCGCACCGCGGCCACCACGAGCAGGAGCGCCCACCAGAACACGCCGACCGAATCATGAGCGATCAGCACCGTCAGGACCGCGCCGACAATGCCGGCCACCAGCGCCATCAGCCGCACGAGCCCAAGCGTCGGCATGGCGATGGCAACCACCACCAGGAACATCGCCGCGTCGCGCGCCAGGGTCTCCGGCGCAAAGAATTGCGTAAGCCACATCGACATCGGCGTTCGGTTCCCCTCGCGAGTCAGTGAGCGCTGGCGGCGGACAATACGCTAATTCGGCACAGCCGGTGAACAGCTTGTTGGAGGGTCAGGCCGGCCGGCCCCCCATGGCCGCCAGCGCCTCGGGCGTGTCGACGTCAAGCGCCGCGGCCACGCCGATTTCAACCGCGGCGGCTGCGGCACCGTTGGCTGCAATCAGAGCACGACCGCCGGCGTCACCGGTCACCCCGCGGAGGGCATCGAAGAAGGCGGACGACCAGACCACCGGGTTGCCGCGCACACCGCCCGAGGTCGCCACCACGATATGGACCCCATGCGACGGGTCGAGGGTCGCCATCAGCCGGTCCATCGTCGCAGCATCGATCCGGGGCATGTCGCCGAGAAGGACGATCGCGCCTTCGGCATCCCCCGGCAGCGCGGCAACGCCGGCCGCAAGTGACGTCGACAGGCCGGCTGCGTAGGCCGGATTGCGGGCCACAGTAACGTCGAGACCGGCAAGTGCCGCCTCGACCGTCGCCGCGGCGTGGCCGGTGACCACGATGACCGGCGTGGCATGGCTGGCGAGCGCGGCTTCCACCACGATCCTCACCAGCGGCCTGCCGTCGATGGTCGCCACGAGCTTGTTCGGCCCGCCCATGCGCTCCGATCGTCCGGCCGCCAGAACGAGGGCCGCGATCCTCACGCGGCCGCATCTTCGGCGACGGCGCCACGGGTGCGCAGCGCCTGAACCACCTGCGCCAGGATCGCCACCGCGATCTCCGCCGGCGATTGCGCCGCGATCGGCAGGCCAATCGGCCCGTGGATGCGCCCGAGCTTCGCATCGTCGAGGCCGCGGGTGCGCAGTCGTTCCAGTCGGCGCCCGTGGGTCTTGCGGCTGCCGAGCGCGCCCACATAAAAGCAGTCCGCCTCCAGTGCCGCCGCTATCGCGTCGTCGTCGATCCGCGGATCGTGGGTGAGAGCGGCGAGCGCCGTGAACGGGTCGAGCCCGACCTTGGGGATGGCGTCGGACGGCCATTCGGCAATCAGGCGAACATCGGGGAACCGGTCGGCGCTGGCGAAGGCGGTGCGCGGATCGATGATCGTGACGTCGAACCCGGCGATCCGCGCCATCGGCGCCAGCGCCTGGCTGACGTGCACCGCGCCGATCAACACCAGATGCGGCGGCGGCAGGTAAACGGTGAGAAAGACGCTGGCGCCATCGGGCATGGTGACCATCCCCGAGCGACCGGAGCGGAAACGCTCGCCCACCGTCTCGCCAAGCGGATCGGAGCGATGGTCATCGCCTTCAGCGACGAGGCGCGTGGCGCCGCTGGCGAAGTCGGTCACGAGGATCGCCGCCGTGCGCGCGGCACGTGCGGCGTTAAGCCTTTCCAACGTGGCAAGGTCCATGGGGCGCTGCGCCTAGCCGAGCTTCTCGACGTAGATCCTGATGTGGCCACCGCACGACAGGCCGACCCGCCAAGCGGTCTCGTCGGCGACGCCGAATTCGAGCATCTTGGCTTTGCCGGCACCGATCACGTCCACCGCTTCGGTCACCACTTCGCCCTCGACGCAGCCACCCGACACCGACCCCTCGAAATTGCCGTCGCCATCGACCACAAGCTGGCTGCCGACCGGACGGGGAGCCGAGCCCCAGGTCTCGACAACCGTGGCGATCGCCACGCCGCGGCCGGCCTTGCGCCAGGCCTCGGCAATGGCCAGCGGGTCATGCTCAGGCTGCACGATCGTCATCTGTCAAATGCCCTTGCGACATGTCTGGTCGAATATAACGCCTGCGAGCCGCCTGCAACACCACGGGTGGCTCGTCGCCGCCCTTTTCGCCGCGACCGCCCGGGTCCACAATCGGGTCGATGGCTGCCTCTGAAGAATCACCGCACACCAAAGGAGCAGGGCTACGGGCGCTGCCTCGGACCGTTGTCGCACTCGGTTTCGTGTCGCTGCTGATGGACACCTCTTCGGAGCTCATTTTCAGCCTTCTGCCCGTGTTTCTCGTCAGCGTGCTTGGTGCCTCGACCGTAACGGTCGGCCTGATCGAGGGGATAGGCGAAGCAACGGCGGCGATCACCAAGATATTCTCCGGCACGCTTTCCGACCGTCTCGGCAAGCGCAAGCTGCTCGCAGTGCTCGGCTACGGCCTCGCCGCCGTGTCCAAACCGATCTTTCCGCTGGCCGGCTCAGCCGGTGCCGTGCTTCTCGCCCGTTTCGTCGACCGCGTCGGCAAGGGAATCCGCGGCGCACCGCGTGACGCCCTCGTCGCCGATGTGACGCCGGCGAACATGCGAGGCGCTGCCTACGGCCTGAGGCAGGCGCTCGATTCGGCGGGCGCGTTTCTCGGACCGCTGCTGGCGCTGGTCCTGATGTTCGCCTACGCCGACAATTTTCGCGCCGTGTTCTGGTGGGCGGTTCTGCCAGCGGCGCTATCGGTGCTCATCGTCGTCTTCTGGGTCCACGAACCCGACGGGGTCAAACCCGACGGCCGCCGCGGCTCTCCGATCAGCCGTGCCGAGTTGGCGCGTCTGCCGCGCGCCTACTGGCTCGTGGTGGCGATCGGTGTCGTATTCACGCTGGCGCGCTTCTCGGAAGCATTCCTCGTGCTGCGAGCACAGAATGCCGGACTCGCCCTGGCCCTGTTGCCGCTGGCTTTCGTATGGATGAACGCTGTCTATGCGCTCCTGGCTACGCCCGCCGGTACGCTCTCGGATCGCATCGGCCGCAGGGGACTGCTCCTGGTGGGGCTGATCGTCCTGATCGCGGCGGACCTCTTCCTCGGTCTCGGACCTGGCCTGGTCGGCGTGTTCATCGGCATCGGCCTGTGGGGCGTCCACCTTGCGTTCAGCCAGGGGCTTCTTTCGGCGCTGGTCGCCGACACCGCGCCCGCCGACCGCCGCGGCACTGCCTTCGGCGTATTCAACCTCGTCACCGGCATTGTGCTGCTGGCGGCGAGCGCCCTCGCCGGCGCGCTATGGGAATGGATCGGGCCGGACGCCACGTTCCTTGCCGGGGCCGTCTTCACAGCGCTGGCGGCGGTGATGCTGGTTGCGACAGCGGCGGGCCAACCTTAGGGAGAGTTGTGTTACCAAGCCCGCTTCACCAATCTCCGAGGGGGGAAGATCTGATGGAACTCGCGGGCTCACCTTATCTCTTCAACCTGTCGCTGGTAGCCATGACGTTCGCAGCCGTCTCGGCGCTGGTGATGCTGATACGCCAGACGATGGGCGGAAAGCTTTCAAACTTCGATATCTTCCTGATCACTCTATATGTCTCACTGGGATTTGCCGCCGGCATCAACGCAATACTCCCGCCCCTGATCGCTCTACTGCATATGCCCGAAGCGTTGACGTGGATGGTTGCGAGCCTGTCCGCCGCAGTAATCCAGGCAATGACAATCCTGCGCGTCCAGCTTGAGCGTTCAAAGGCCGCGCCGGTGGCACTGCCGCCGATGGTGTTCGTCGCTTACTCCATCCATTGGGCCGCAGTGGTGCTTTTTCTTGTGAACGCCCTATTGCCGGCGCTTCAGGGGGCTGGGCTACATGCCATCGCCGTCACCCTGTCGCTTTGCATGGCGATGTGGACGTTCGTACGCCGGATATCCCTGCTCCTCGGCGAGAAGCCGGGCCAGGACTGGGATCCCGGCAAAGCATAGCAGCATCGGCGCCTTTTGGTGGCTCCGACTCTGATTGACTTCCGGCCATCGGCCGCCAGCCGACTCGCGTCCCTCGTCACATGCCGCGATAGTTCGGGCCGCCGCCACCCTCGGGTGGCACCCAGTCGATGTTCTGGTTGGGGTCCTTGATGTCGCAGGTCTTGCAGTGAACGCAATTGGCGGCGTTGATCTGGTAGCGCACGCCGCCGTCCTCAATCCACTCGTACACCCCCGCCGGGCAGTAGCGCGCCGACGGCCCGGCATAGACGTCATGCTCGGACGTCTTTTGCAACGCCATGTCGGCAACGTGGAGGTGCACCGGCTGGTCCTCCTCGTGGTTGGTATTGGACACGAACACCGACGACAGCCGGTCGAAGGTCGTCACCCCGTCAGGCTTGTCATATGCGATCGGTCGCGCCTCGGTCGCCGGCGCCGTTGCCGCATGGTCAGGTCCGCCATGGCCGAGCGTGCCGAACAGCGAGAAGCCGAGCGTGTTGGTCCACATGTCGAAGCCGCCTGCGGCGATGCCGGCAACTGTGCCGAGCTTCGACCACAGCGGCTTGACGTTGCGCACCGGCCGCAAGTCGCGGCCGATGTCGGATGTGCGCCAGCCGCCGTCGTAGTCGTCGAGGGTATCGTGGGCGCGGCCGGCGGCAAGTGCGCCGGCAACGGTATCAGCCGCGAGAATTCCCGACAGGATGGCGTTGTGGCTGCCCTTGATGCGCGGCACGTTGATGAAGCCCGCGGCACAGCCAAGCAGGGCGCCGCCGGGGAATACGAGCTTCGGCACCGACTGCCAGCCGCCTTCGGTGATGGCGCGCGCGCCGTAGGAAATCCGCTGGCCGCCGTCCAGCAACGAACGGATGGACGGGTGGCGCTTGAACCGCTGGAACTCCTCGAACGGCGACAGGTACGGGTTCTTGTAGTTGAGGTGGACGACGAAGCCGATGGACACCAGGTTGTCGCCGTAATGGTAGAGGAACGAGCCGCCGCCGGTGCGATTGTCGAGCGGCCAGCCGAAAGTGTGCTGCACCAGCCCCGGCCGGTGACGGGCCGGGTCCACCTGCCACAGCTCCTTGAAGCCGATGCCGAACTTCTGCGGCTCGCGACCCTCACCGAGCCGGTATCGCGCGATCAGTTTCTTGGCAAGCGAACCGCGGGCGCCTTCGGCGATCAACGTGTACTTTGCGCGAAGCCCCATGCCGCGCTGGAACGACGGCTTGCGCGAACCGTCCCTGGCAACCCCCATGTCGCCGGTGGCGACGCCGATCACCGCGCCGCTGTCATCGTGCAGCGCCTCGACGGCGGCGAAGCCGGGGAAGATGTCGACGCCGAGCGCCTCTGCCTTGGCGGCAAGCCAGCGGCACACGTCGCCAAGCGAGACGATGAAGCAGCCGTGGTTGCTCATCAGCGGCGGCATCATGAAACCGGGCAGTCTCAGTGACCCCGCTGCCCCGAGCCACAGGAAGCGATCGGCGGTGACAGGGCTGCGAATTGGCGTGTCTGCCTCGCCCCGCCAGTCCGGCAACAGCCGGTCGAGCCCGACCGGGTCGATGACGGCGCCCGACAGGATGTGCGCGCCGACCTCTGAGCCTTTCTCCAGCACGACGACCGAGGCATCCGGCGCGGCCTGCTTGAGCCGGATGGCGGCGGCGAGCCCGGCCGGTCCGGCGCCGACGATGACAACGTCGACGTCCATGGATTCGCGTTCGGGAAGGTCGTTCGCGTCGTTCACGATTTCGTCGCTCGCATTCATCTGTCCGGGTCAGGGACTCGCGACCCGCGGCATTTGGAAAAGCCAGACTGAGGGGGCCGAGCTACGGCGCCGCGGATATGCGCCAGATGGTGCCGTTGCCGTCCTCGCTCACCAGCAACGCGCCATCATGCGCCATGGCGATGCCGACCGGCCGACCCCACACCGCGTTGTCGGAAACCACCATGCCGACCATGAAATCTTCGTATTCGCCGGTCGGCACGCCATCCTTCATGGGGATGCGCACGACCTTGTAGCCCGTCCGTTTCGACCGGTTCCACGAGCCGTGCAGCGTGGCGAAGGCGTCGCCCTGATATTCGGCCGGAAATGCATTGCCGGTATAGAAGGTTACGCCGAGCGGCGCCGAATGCGCCTGGATCAAAACGTCGGGGACGGCGACCTTACCTTTGAGGTCGGGGCGCTCGCGCGCGTGGCGCGGGTCCTGATTGTCCCCGATGTAGTACCAGGGCCAGCCGTAGAAGGCGCCCTCCCGGATGCGCGAGACGTAGTCAGGCGGAAGGTTGTCGCCCAGCCCGTCGCGCTCGTTGGTGGCGCACCACACCGCGCTGGTTTTCGGCTCGACCGCGAGCCCGGCGCAATTGCGGATACCGGTGGCGAACGGTCGCTGGTCGCCACCGTCCGGATCGAACGACAGCACATCGGCGCGATCCTCCTCCGCTCCCCACGACGCACCGAGTCCGTGCGTGGCCTCCCACGCAGCGATGGCACTCGTGGACAGTTGCTGCTGCCCCTGCGCGACGTTGGAACCCGAGCCGACCGCGACGAGGAGACGCTTGCCATCCTGCGAAAAAGCGATGTCGCGGGTGATGTGGCCACCCGAGGGCAGTCGTGGGATGACCGTCTGCGGCTTGTCGCGCGCGACGAGATCGCCGCTCCGGTAGGGGTAGCGGACGACCCGATCCGTCTCGGCAACGTAGACCCACTGCGGATTGTCCCCGAGGGGATAGAACGCAATGCCGTAGGGATATCCCAGACCGTCGGCGAAGACACTCGACTTCGCGGGCGTCGCCGCCCCGTCGGCGGCGCGGAAAACGATCACGCGGCCCGCCCCGCTTTCGGCGACAAAGATGTCGCCGTTGGGCGCGACCCGGATCGTCCTCGGGTTGTCGAGCTTGCTGGCGAAAAGGTCGACCCGGAAGCCGTCCGGGACGATCGGCTTGGCGTCCGGCGGGCGATCAACCAGTTGGGGCGCATTGCCGGCCGACCGGGTGGCGTACGGCGCGGGAATATCGGTGGCCGTGATCAGTCGGCGCGCGCCGGGGACGTTGCTCCTCCAGTCGCCCATGGCGGCAACGCCCATCATGAGAGCGCCCTGAGCCCCCGCCGTGCCGACGCTCGCAAGGGCAATCAAAGCGGCTGTCAAAGCTGGCCGTGCGCTTCTCATGGCGACCCCTATGTTGCCGGGGGGACAATATTGCCAGTCGCCGGCAACAATCAACAAAGGCACCCGACGGCCCCCAGTGCCAACGCAATCGTTGCTCTGTGTTCCATGGTATCGTGGACGCGATATGGCAGCGCCGCCGACCATGCGGCGAAATGGACCCTTTGGTTTGCATCGATCTGGTGCGCCGCGTCGTCGCATGGGGAAACGATCTGGATCGTGAAATGAACACCGGCCACCTCCACAATCCTGCCGACCTGCTCGCATGGTACGTGGAGCTCGGTGTCGACGCGGCCCTGGAAGAGGAGGCCGTCAACCGGCTGGTGCCCGCAACGACCCCGCCGGCTCCGCCACCAGTCCACTCCACGCCGCTGCCCCCACCGCAGCCGCGCACAACCATCGCGCCCGCGCGGACCACCGTGGCGCCGCCGCGGGAAACGGAGCAGGCGGCGCGGGCCACCGCCCAAGCCGCCGCCACATTGGACGAACTGCGTGCAGCACTCGAAACGTTCGAGGGATGCGGTCTCAAGCGCACCGCAACCCAGCTCGTCTTCGCCGACGGCAATCCCGAAGGTCGCGTCATGTTCGTCGGCGAGGCGCCGGGCCGCGACGAGGACATACAGGGACTGCCGTTCGTCGGGCGTTCAGGTCAACTGCTCGACCGCATGCTCGCCGCGATCGGCCTCGACCGCACCAACGTCTACATTGCCAACGTCGTGCCCTGGCGTCCCCCGGGTAATCGCACCCCGACGCCGCAGGAGACGGCCGCCTGCAGGCCGTTCATCGAGCGCCAGATCGAGCTTGCCGACCCGGATTTCCTCATCTGCCTCGGCGGGCCAGCGGCCGCCGAGTTGATGAACAACAAGGGCGGCATCCTCAGGTTCCGCGGCCAATGGCACAGCTACGATACCGGCCGCCGGGTCATTCCCGCCATGGCGACGCTGCACCCGGCCTACCTGTTGCGCCAGCCGCTGCAGAAGCGGCTCGCATGGCGCGATTTCCTGATGCTGAAAGAGGCGCTCGACACAGGCGCCTGACCACCGGATTGTCTGGCCGTCAGGCGCTGAGTATGCGCTTGCGTTCCTCGAACTCTTCCTTGTCGATCTCGCCACGCGCGAAGCGCTCGCGCAGGATGTCAAGGGGTGCGTTCGGCGCCGCCGGGCCGCCCGCCGCTGAACCGCCGGTGCCGGAGAACCCGCGAACGACCAGCACCGCGGCGCCCACGAGAATCGCCACGAACAGGATCAGCCAGATCGGACCGATGAACATCCCCCATCCTCCATCCCAACCGCCCCACATGTGCGGGCCGTAGTAGCCCTGCGATCCCTGCGCCAAGGCAGGGGCCAAGCCGACGAGCCACCCGGCAAACGCAATGGACGGCACCACCCAGGGGCGGCGAAGCAGCTTGCGTTCAACACTCATCGGACATCTCCTGATTGCCGTATCCAACTGCATGACTAGCGCCGTCCGGCTCCACGTCGTTGATCCCGATCAAGCAGGGTGGCATGCCGCAGCGCTCCCGTCGGTTCGGGGGGCATCGCAAGCGATGCAGCCAACCGACGAATCTGATTGACTATGTAGGCGACATCGCGTTCGCGTGTAGCCGCTCAACCCGCCAGTAGTCTGACGCCAGGTCCGCCAATGGTTCCCCAGCTCGTAGCAGTCGCCGCGCTGCTTCTCGGCTCGGGCTTTCTCCTGATGGCAAGCGGCCTTCACGGCCTCCTGCTGCCGATCCGTGGAACCATCGCCGGCTTCTCCACGATCGAGCTTGCACTGTTGGGAACCAGCTGGGCGACCGGGTTCATCGCGGGCTGCCTGACCGTTCCGGCGGCCGTTCGCCGCGTCGGCCACATCCGCAGCTACGGCGCGCTCGCTTCGTTGTCGGCAATCACCATTCTGCTCAACCTGCTGATCATATCGCCGCCAGCCTGGATCGGTTTGCGGGCGATATCCGGCTTTTGTTTTGCCGGCGCTGCGATGATCGTGGAAAGCTGGCTGAACGAACGTGCCACCCAGGAAAACCGGGGCACGATTTTTTCCGTGTATCAGATGGTCAATTTCACCGCCTCCACCAGCGGGCAACTGATTCTCGCGATCAAGCCGCCGACCGACTTCTTCTATTTCGTCGTTGGAGCGATCCTGTATTGCCTGGCGATCCTGCCGACCGCCCTGTCGACGGCGGCGATCCCGCGCCCGCTCAAGACCACCCGTCTCGACATCCGCCGCATCTACGCCAACTCGCCGGTCGCGGCGATCGGTTGCTTCATGGTCGGGCTGGTCAACGGGGCCTTTGGCACGCTGGGGCCGGTCTACGCGCAGCAGATCGGGCTGCCGATCCGCGACGTGGCGACCCTCACGGCCGGCGCCCTCCTCGGGGGCGCCCTCATCCAGTATCCCCTCGGCCGACTGTCGGACCGTACCGACCGCCGCTGGATCCTCCTCGCCGTGGCGATCGGCGCTTTCATCATCGGGGTGACGCTCGCGACCCTGCAGCCGCGCGAACCGTTGCTGGTGATCAGCCTCGCCATCGCTTTTGGGGCAATGATCTATCCGATGTACGCGCTCTCGGTCGCCCACGCCAACGACTTCGCCGGTGAGGACGAGTTCGTCAGGATTGCCGGCGGGCTGCTCCTTCTCTACGGGTTCGGCACGATGGTTGGCCCGATCATCGCCGCCCAGGCGATGGACCGCATCGCACCCGACGGGCTATTTGCGTTCACCGCCGCCGTCCATCTGATCATGGCGGTTTACGTCTCCTTCCGTATGTCGAGACGGGGACCACCGGGGCCCATGGCCCGCGAGACCTTCCGCGTCATGCCGGTGCCCAAGACGGTGACCCCTGAGAGCGCCGCGCTGGACCCCCGCGCGGCCGCCGGCGACGGTGCCTCTGGCGGCGAGGCAACCTGACGCCGGTTGTGAACGGCACGCCGGCTTGCTACCAAAGGCAAGGGAAAGGCGGGGCACGGTGCCGTCGGACGTTATCATCGAGGCCAGGGCCGTCAGCAAATCGTTCGGCGGTGTCCGCGCGGTAACCGATTGCTCCCTCACCGTGGCGCGCGGGTCGATCACGGGTCTCATCGGTCCAAACGGTGCCGGCAAGACCACGCTATTCGACATGATCGCCGGTACCCGGAAACCCGACAGTGGCCGCATCATCTTCGATGGCGAGGACGTGACGGGACTTAAGCCGCATGAGCTTTTTGCGCGCGGCCTTCTGCGCACTTTCCAGATCGCGCGCGAATTCTCCAACATGACCGCCATCGAAAACCTGATGATGGTTCCGCCCCGCCAGCCGGGGGAAAACCTGTTCGACGTGTGGGTGCGACCCGGACAGGTCAATCAGATCGAGGCAAACGTGCGAACTCAAGGCCGACGAGGTTATCCGCTTCGTCGGCCTTTCCGGCGTCCGCAACGAGCTTGCCGGCAATCTGTCGGGCGGCCAGAAGAAGCTCCTCGAGCTTGGCCGAACGATGATGGTGGACGCAAAGGCGGTGCTGCTTGACGAGGTCGCCGCCGGAGTGAACCGCACGCTCCTCAAGGACCTTGCCGCCAACATCCAGCGGATGAACCAGGAGCTCGGCTACACTTTTTTCGTGATCGAGCACGACATGGACCTGATCAGCCAACTGTGCGACCCGGTCATCGTCATGGCCGAGGGCACGATCATCGCCGAGGGGCCGATGACCGCGATCCGCGCCCGCCAGGACATCATTGACGCCTATTTCGGCGCCCCGGCGGAGGCTTCCGCGTGAGCCTCATGGAGATCGCCGGCGTGCACGCCGGCTACGGCGGCGCGCCCATTCTCCACGGGGTGAATATTTCGGTCGACGCCGAAGACGTCGCCGTGATCGTCGGTCCCAACGGTGCGGGCAAGTCGACGATCCTGAAGGCCGTGTTCGGCCTGGTCGGCATCAGCGGCGGGACTGTCACGTTTGCCGGCGCCGACATCACCAACGCCGATCCCGACCGGCTGGTGCCGATGGGCCTGAGCTTCGTGCCGCAGGAATTCAACGTGTTCACCTCGATGTCGGTCGAGGAGAACCTCGAGATGGGGGCCTACATCCGTCGCGACGATTTCCGGGGGACCATGGCCTCGATCTACAGCATGTTCCCGGACCTTGCCAGGAAGCGACGGCAGAAGGCGGGCGAACTGTCGGGCGGGCAGCGACAGATGGTGGCGATGGGGCGCGCGCTGATGAGTCAGCCGAAGCTGCTGCTGCTCGACGAACCATCAGCCGGGCTGAGCCCCATGCACGCCGAAAATGTCTTTGACCACGTCCGCAAGATCAACGCCGGCGGCGTGGGCATCCTGATGGTCGAGCAGAACGCCCGACACGCGCTGGCTTTTGCCACGAAAGGGTTCGTCATCGCTGGCGGCCAGAACCGCTTCACCGGCACCGGCCGGGAGTTGCTCGACGATCCCGAGGTCGCCAGGAGCTTTCTCGGCGGGTGAGGATCAGGCAATGAACGAATTTGTCTTCTTCATCAACAACGTGCTGGTCGCCGGCATCGTGCTCGGCTGCATCTACGCGATCGGTGCGATCGGCGTGACGCTGATCTTCGGCATCCTGCGCTTCGCCCACTTCGCCCACGGGGACATGATGACCATGGGAGGGTTCGTGTCGTTCGTGCTGGCGGCGATTGCGGCCTCGCTCGGCATCCACACCTTCTGGCCGACGGGCTTCATCGTGCTTCCCCTCGCCATCCCGATCACGGCGGGCATCGCGCTGCTTATCGATCGCCTCTGCTACCGGCCGCTGAGGCAGCGGGGCGCCAAGCCGGTCACGCTGCTCATCGCCTCCATCGGCGTCACGTTGATGATCCAGGGTCTGATCCGCCTCTTCTTCGGCACCAGCAACCGCAGCTTCTTCGAAAGCGAACCCAAGCAGATCTTCCGCATCCTCCTGCCGTTCAAGTCGGCCCAGCGCCCGATCAGCTTGTCTGAACCGCAGGTCCTGCTGGTCGCCGTCACCGTGCTGTCGGTGATCGCGCTTCACCTGTTCCTTACCCGCTCGCGCCTCGGCAAGGGAATGCGCGCGATGGCCGACAACCCGGACCTGGCGCGGGTGAGCGGCATCAACACGCGCGAGGTCATCCGCGCCACATGGATCATCGCGGGCGGCCTCGCCTGCATGGCGGGCACGATGCTGGCGCTCGATGTCAGCCTGAAACCGGACCTTGCCTTCAACATCGTGCTGCCGATCTTCGCCGCGGCCATCGTCGGCGGACTGGGCCAGGCCTACGGTGCCATCGCCGGCGGCTTCCTCGTCGGCTTTGCCGAGACGCTGGCGGTGTTCAACTGGACGGCGGTGCTGAGGCCCTTTGCCGGACTGCTGCCGGCCGGCTGGAAGCTGCCGGCCGACCTGTCGCTGGTGCCGACGGACTACAAGCTCACTGTCGCGTTCATCATACTCGTCGTGGTGCTGCTGTTTCGCCCGACGGGCATTTTCCGGGGGTCGTCGACGTGAGAACGTCGCCCAATGTGCGTGACGCCACGCTGATCGCCCTCCTCGCGCTGCTCATCGCGGCGGTATTTCTGTGGCTCGGCGCGCCCGTAGCGATCCAGCTCCTGGTCAGCGCAATGACATACGCCCTCATCGCGCTCGGGCTGAACGTCCAGTGGGGCTACGGCGGCCAGTTCAACTTCGGCGTGATGGGATTCCTGATGCTTGGCGGCTACGCCGTCGTGCTTACGTCCTACCCGCTCAATCATGCGTTCTGGGAGTCCGACGGCCCGGCGCTGCTTGGCCGCGCGGTGGTGGCGGCTGCGATCGGCGGCCTCCTCATCTTCGCTGCCAACCGCTCCAACCGCATCGGCATCAAGGGTCCGTTCCGGGCCTTCCTGATCGTCGTCGCCTGGGCGGTTGCGTACATCGGCTACCGCTCGCAGATCGACCCCGCGACGACGGTGATCGAGGCCAAGGCCGGCTTTGTCGGCGGTCTCGGGTTGCCGGTGCTGCTGGCGTGGCTTGTCGGCGGTGTGCTCGCCGGCATCGTCGCCTACGGCATCGGCAAGGTGTGCCTTGGGCTGCGTACCGACTATCTGGCGATTGCCACCATCGGCATCGCCGAGATCATCCGGGCGCTCCTGAAGAACATGGACTGGCTGACCAAGGGCACGCTCACGGTGTCGCCGCTGCCGTGGCCGGTCCCGGCGCCGCTCGAAACCGGCATTGCCAACCCGACAATCGCCTTCTCGGTCGCCCGGGGCATGTTTCTCAGCGTCGTGGTGGTGGCGGTGGCGATCGTGTTCGTGCTGCTGCAACGCGCTTACGGCGCCGCCTGGGGCCGGCTCATGCGCGCGATCCGCGACAACCACGTCGCCGCCGAAGCAATGGGCAAGGACGTAAAGTCGCGGCAGGTGGAGCTGTTCGTGTTCGGCGCCGTGCTCATGGGCATCGGCGGTGCCATGATGTCGACCTACGTCCAGCTCTACGACCCCGGCGGCTACCAGCCGATCAATCACACCTTCATCGTATGGGTGATGGTCATCGTCGGCGGAGCCGGCAACAACCTCGGCGCCATTTTCGGCGCGGTGCTCATCATCATCGCCTGGAACCTGTCAGAGCCGCTGTCGCTGCTGGCGTTCCAATGGCTCGACAACGGCCTGCAGGCGCTCGGCATCGGCGCCATCCCCGACGTGGGCTCACGGGCGCTTCAGATGCGGGTCTTCTTCCTCGGCCTGATAATCGTGCTGGCGTTGCGCTTCGCGCCGCGCGGCCTGATCCCGGAGCGCATCCGCCGGCACGAGGCATAAAAAGAGCCCGGGATCGCTCCCTTGCCTCAAGGCAAAGGCGGACTCGACGTGTGCGCCCGCAATTCAGGGAGCACCCGACAGCCAATTGGGGCCCGGCGATGACTGACGCTATCTCAGCTTGGCCAGCCACGCGACCACCGCATCGCCGGCCGCGTCAGGCGTGCCGCCGTGGTCTGCCTCGACCGAGACAAGTTCGCTCAGCTCGTTTTTCGGAAGCTTCGCGTACCCTTGCGCGGCAGCGTCCTGGGTCGGATCGCGGGTTCCCTTCACCCAAAGCACGGGCACTTTCACGCGCGGCAGAACCTTGGCAAAGAGCTGCCTCATCGTCGCTATCGGGCTTTCCGCATCGTGGAACGAAAGGAAAGCGTTCGGGGTCGCCTTGATGGCAATAGGCTGATTGCCGGTGATCACGTCGTTGAATTCGGTGACGACGTCGCCCTTGCCCGCCTTGACGAGAGCGGCGGCCGATTTCTCGCTGGCCATGAGATCCGGAGCCTTGGAAAGATCAGGCGGGTCGCCGGCGGGCGCCATCGCAACGATGCCCGCGATGTCCGGATGCACGAGGGCATACGCGAATGCGCCCATCGCGCCCTGGCTGACGCCGGCGACAACGATCCGGGTCGCTCCGTCGGTCTTCAACTGAACAATCGCAGCGTCAATGTCACGGAGGCAGTTCGTCAGGGTCTCGTCGAAAATGCGTTGCTTCGACCAGCACATTTCCGGTGCCGCGACCGCGTATCCGGCCGCGGTCAGGACTGAGGCAAGCTTGGCCATCTGACCCGGGGTCCCCGTCTTGCCATGCAGCACGACGACGCCGGTTGTGTCCGTCGCACGGGCGGTCGCGCCGCATCCGACAATGAGGACCCCGACGCAGCACAGTCTCACAAGTGGGCTCATTCGGGCCCCGTAGGTATTCGGGTCAGAACCGCAGTGTCGATGCTGGCACGCATGGCAGGCGCGGCCCCTCCAAAAAACCTTACGCGACAGAGGCGCTCTTGCATCAGGTTCGCAGGCTACGTCCTCGCGAGATCCTTGAAGAAGGCCCAGAGTTGGTTGGCTGCGAAGGGAGCCTTCGGCACCGCATGGCCCCCTCCGATGATCTTGTAGAGGACGACCGGGGCCTTTGAGCACTGCGTCCAGCGGGTCACGTCGGTCCCGGTCGGTCCTCCCGCGGGGCCGGAAAGATGTTCGCCGCTGGTCTGGTCGGTGCAGCCGTCGAGCTTACGGAAATAGTTGACGGTCTCCATCGTCGACCACAGGCCCGACACACCTGGCCCCGCAGGGGTTCGGCCGTCAAACTTGACCTTCGGATCGGCCGTTCCGCTCATCTCCAGGAAGGGCACGGGCACCGTCGAAATGCAGGTTGGGGCGCTCGGGAACGTTATGTTGGCCTCCACGACGGCGAGTGCCGCGAACATCGAGGCATCCTGGCAGCCGAAGTCGAGGGTGAGAAAGCCACCATTAGAGAAGCCAGCCATGTAGATCCGCATGGGATCGGCGACACCGGTCGAGATGAGTTGCGCTACCAGGGCCCTGATGAAGGCCATGTCGTCGGGAGGGACAACACCCTTCTTCTTGTCCTGGTTCACGACCTTCGGCCGACCATCGTCCCAGAAATTGTTGAGCCCCTGCGGGAAGACCGCGACGAAGCCGTCGTTCACCCCCGCCGTTCCGAGTTCGGTGGACTTTGCAAGGCCACTGGCGTTGCCGCCCCCGCCATGCAGCATCAGCACCACCGGGTGCGGACCGGGCATCGTCGTCCCCTGCATCAGGGCGGTGCGATCGAGCCCGTTGACGTTGACCGTGATCGGCGCGGCGAATGCAGCATTGGCTAAAAAGGCGGCCGCGGCTAGCGCCGCCGCAGCGAGAACGACGGGTTTCATCGAGGTCCCTTTCCGGCTTCTGAAGCCGCTGCAGCAGTGCAAAAAAATGGGCCATCGATTCAATGAATCAATGGCCCGCTCTGCTTTGCCTCGTTGTGGACTGGCCTACATGGCCGGGCCGACTTCCTTGAACTTACCGCTGGCAACGGTCATTTCGACGATCGTGCCGGGGATGTCGCCGTGCTCGTCGAATTCGTAGGCGCCGCCCGCACCCTCGTAATTGACGTCCTGGCCAGCGTCGATGAGCTTCTTGGCCTTTTCCCACTCACCGGGCAGGATAACTTCGCCGGGCGCGCTGGCCACGTCGCGCAGCGCCTTGCTAAGGCCCTCGCGCTTGTTGCCGTTCTTCTCGACCGCTAGCGCCAGCATGAACATTGCGTCGTAGGACTGCGGGACGTAAATCTCGTCCGGCTTCAGGCCCGCTTTGGCCGCCATGTCATGGAAAATCTTGGCGCCGGGGATGTCTGGCGTGCCGGGCTTCGTACCGATGAAACCCTCGACCGCCGAGGCGTCAATGCCGGTGAGCAGCGCGTCGCCGATCATGCCATCGCCGCCGATGTATTTGGTGAAGGCGCCCGACTCGATCGCCTGGCGCAGGATCGTGTTTCCCGAGCCCGACGCGTAAGCGAGGATGACAAGGTTGAGCGAGCCGCTGGCCGACAGCGTGCCGAGCTCGGCCCGGTAGTCGGCCTTGCCTTCTTCGTGGGCGACGTTGGCGGACACGGTGCCGCCGCCGGCGGCGAACGCTGCCGTGAACGTGTCGTCGAGGCCCTTGCCGTAGTCGTTGTTGACGTAGGTCACCGCCACGTCGTTGATGCCCTTCGACTTCAGCAGCCGCGCCAGCACCTGCCCCTGGTAGGCGTCGGACGGCGAGGTGCGGAACACGAGATCGTTGTCCTTGAGGTCGGTGACCGCCGGCGCTGTGGCCGACGGCGACACCATGACCACGCCGGCAGGAACGGCGTTGGTGTTGGCGACCGCGATGGTGACGCCGGAGCACATGGCGCCGACGATGGCGGTGACCTTCTCGGTATTGATCAGCCGGTCGGCGGCTGCGGTGGCCGAGGTGGCGTCGGCGCAGGTGTCGTCGCCGCGCACCGTCACCAGCTTGCCGCCCTGAATGCCGCCCTGGTCGTTGACCTGGCTCGCAGCGAACTCGGCGCCGGCGGCCATCGGCGGCGACATCGCCTCCAACGGTCCGGTGAAGCCCATCAGAATCCCGATTTTCACGTCATCGGCGAACGCCGAGGAAGCCGCCGCAACAGTGGCCACGGCGATGGCCGAAGCCAATGCAACTTTGAATCGACGCATATTCACCTCCACAACAGTTGTGTCGAGCGTCCGTTCACACGGTATAATGTGAAACCCCCGGGATCGGCGCCCCATTGCCCGCCACATTAGCGATTTTGTCACGGGAGTCACCCGGTCGCCCCGGTGACGCCAGTCACATACGGACCCCCGGCAAGCGTTCCGCGCCGCCCACTGCCTCGGCACGCCTTGCCGCAGTTGCTTTGCCTGCGATCAGGTTGCAGGGTTTAACCAAACCGGAAGATTGCGAGGAGCCCGCCCGTGTTCAACCGCCATCGTCCCGCTGCGCCCATTCTCGGTCCGCTGCTGGCCGCGCTCGTGCTGACGGCCAGCGCCGCCCGCGCCGATGTCATCATCGCGGTCGCCGGCCCCCTCAGCGGCAATCTCGCTGTGCTCGGCAACCAGATGAAGGCTGGTGCCGAGCAAGCGGTGGCGGATATCAACAAGGCCGGCGGCATTAACGGCCAACCGTTGCGATTGCAGGCCATGGACGACACCTGCGACGCCAAGACCGCCGATGCCGTCGCCAACCAGCTTGCCGGCAAAGGCGTTGCGATGGTCGTCGGCCATCTGTGCCTGGCAGCCTCGATTGCCGCGTCTACCGTGTATGCCGGCAACAAGATCGTCGAAATTTCGCCTGCCACCACCTTCCCGAAGTACACCGACGAACGTCCCGGTCCGGGTATCTTCCGCCTCGCCGGACGCGATGACGACCAGGCGCTGGTCGCGGGCAACTTCCTCGCCACCCGCTATGGCGACAAGAACATCGCCATCATCGATGACAACAGCACCTACGGCAAAGGACTCGCCGACGCCACCCGCCGCGCCATGAACGCGGCCGGCAAGAAGGAGGCCTTCACCGAGACCTACCAGCCAGACGCAAGCGACTTCAGCGACCTTGTGTTCCGGATGAAGGCAAGCAACATCGACGTGGTCTTCATAGGCGGCTCATACCCTGACGCCGCGCACATCGCTCGCCAGATGCGCGACGAGGCCATGAATGCCACCATTGTCGGTGGAGACGCGCTGATGACCGAGGAATACTGGAACGCGGCCGGCGACGCGGCCGCGGGCACGTTGGTGACGTTCCCTAGTGATCCGCGCAAGAACCCGAACGCGGCGGACGTTGTCCGCGAATTCCGCGACAACGGCATCGAACCGGAAGGCTACGTGCTCAATTCATACGCCGCCGTTCAGGTCTGGGCGGAGGCGGCGGCGTCCGCGAACTCTGTGGACTTCGATCCGGTGGTCGCGGCCCTCGCCAAAGGGCATTTCAAGTCCGTCCTCGGCGACGTGTCGTTCGACGAGAAAGGCGACGTCAACCTGCCCGGCTTCGTCTTCTACGAATGGAAAGACGGCCGCTACGACTATCTCCAGATGTAGCGGCGATGAGCAGCCCCCTGCGCAATCTCATCACTGATGTCACCGGCATCCGCGTCGGCAACGCCGACGATGCGGCGCTGAAATCAGGTGTCACCGTGGTCGTCGCCGAGGAGCCGGCGGTGGCTGCGGTCCATGTCATGGGCGGCGCCCCGGGCACACGCGAAACCGACCTGCTGGCGCCTGAGAACACGGTCGAGACGGTTGACGCGGTCGTACTCTCGGGCGGCTCGGCTTTCGGTCTCGACGCAGCGGCCGGGGTGATGGCTGCGCTCGCCGCAGCCGGCCGGGGCCATCCGGTCGGCAGCGCGCGCGTGCCGATCGTGCCGGCGGCCATCCTGTTCGATCTTCTCAACGGCGGCGACAAGGCCTGGGGCGAGGCACCGCCCTACTCCACCCTGGGCCGCGCGGCCTACGATGCGGCGGGAGAGACCTTCGCCATCGGCTCCGCCGGCGCGGGCACGGGAGCGACCACCGCCAACCTCAAGGGCGGGCTGGGCTCCGCTTCGATGCGGCTTGCCGGCGGCATCACGGTAGCGGCTCTCGTCGCCGTCAACTGTGTCGGTCAGGCGACGATCGCCGACGAGGCGCACTTCTGGGCCGCCGCCTTCGAGGAAGGCAACGAGTTCGGCGGTCTCGGCTTGCCGGCGCCGCTCCCCGAAGGCGCGACGCGATTGCGGCACAAGGCCCAGATCCGCCTCGGCGAAAGCACCACGATCGCCGTGGTCGCCACCGACGCGCTGCTCACCAAAGTGCAGGCCAAGCGTCTCGCCGTCATGGCCCACGACGGCTTCGCCCGCGCGCTATGGCCTGCGCACACTCCGCTGGATGGCGATCTCGTTTTCGCTTTGTCAACCGGGCGCGCGGCAACCGCCCCGCCGATCGGCATGATCGCCATCGGCTCGGCAGCCGCCGCCTGCACGGCGCGCGCGATTGCCCGTGGGGTCTACGAAGCGACGGTGGCGCCGGGCGACAAATTGCCGACGTGGCGCAATCGCTTCGCCCGTTAGATCGGTCACACCCCGCCGAAAATGGCCAGGAACAGGACGGCCTCGGCCAGGAAGCCCACCAGAAAGGCGAGCGTGCGAAGAACCGGAAGCCCGGCCGTGTAGAACACAGCATGGGCCAGACGTGCCGCGAAGAATATGAAGGCTGCGGCGACCGTGGCCGGCGTCGAAATGTGGAGGAGGCTCAGTATCAATATCAGCGGCGCGAACAGGGCGAGGTTTTCGATCGCGTTCCTGTGCGCCGCCATCATGCGCACGGCCCATTCCGCTTGCCGCGGCGGCGAAGGTGGCGGGTTGTCCAACGTCGGCATGATCCCCCACACCATGAACCGGTTGGTCATATAGGGGATCCACATCAGGCCGGTCAGCGCCACCGTAAAGGCCAGCCACTCGATTTCCCGCGTCATCCTCTATTCTCCTTTTCCGACCCCGCGATTCGCCCGCGATCGCGGCTGCAGCTCCACTGCGACTCCAGTGGCACTCGTATCATGTGGGGAAGCGCGCCTTTGACTGGCCCGAACACGCCCCCTGCCCGCGATAACCGATGCCCCCCCCCCGTGGACCCGAGCGGGCCCTGCCTTGATTCGGCACACTGAGCATAGCATCGCCGATCACGTCAACGACCGCTGGATTGTAGGGGCCCCGCCCCTCTGCTAGACCGCGCGGTCACCAACGCGAGGGACACTCCCGGCGATGATTCCGCGCTACACGCGCCCCGAAATGGCGGCGATCTGGTCGCCGGAAACCAGGTTCCGCATCTGGTTCGAGATCGAGGCCCATGCCCTCGACGCCATGGCCGAAATCGGCGCGGCGCCAAAGGAAGCCGCCGTCGCCGTTCGCGAGAAAGGCGCCAGGCTAAGCTTCGACACGGACCGCATCGACGCGATCGAGCGCGAGGTCAGGCATGACGTCATCGCCTTTCTGACCCACGTCGCCGAGATGATCGGTCCCGAGGCGCGCTACCTCCACCAGGGCCTGACCTCGTCCGACGTGCTTGACACGTGCCTCGCCGTCCAGCTCGTTCGCGCCGCCGACCTGCTGATGGCCGACGTTGACGCGCTGCTCTCCGCCCTCCGACGCCGCGCCGAGGAACACAAGGACACGGTCTGCGTCGGCCGCTCGCACGGCATTCATGCCGAGCCGACGACGTTCGGGCTGAAGCTCGCGGTTGCCTACGCCGAATTTGCCCGCGCCCGCCGTCGCCTGCACGCGGCGCGGGAGGAAGTGGCCACCGCCGCGCTCTCCGGCGCGGTCGGCACCTTCGCCAACGTCGACCCGCGGGTGGAGGCGCACGTCGCCCGCGCCATGGGCCTGAGGCCGGAGGCGATATCGACCCAGGTCATTCCGCGCGACCGCCACGCCGTCTACTTCGCTACGCTCGCCGTGGTTGCCTCCTCGATCGAGCGTCTCGCGACGGAGATCCGCCACCTCCAGCGCACCGAGGTGCGGGAGGTCGAGGAATACTTCGCGCCGGGCCAGAAGGGCTCCTCGGCGATGCCGCACAAGCGCAACCCGGTGCTGTCGGAAAACCTGACCGGCCTCGCCCGGCTGGTGCGTTCGATGGCGCAACCGGCGATGGAAGACGTTGCGCTCTGGCACGAGCGCGACATCTCGCACTCCTCGGTCGAGCGCGTTATCGCGCCCGACGCCACGATCGCGCTGGACTTCGCGCTCCACCGCCTCGCCGGCCTGATCGGCAACCTCGTCGTCTACCCCGATGCCATGCGGGCCAACCTCGACCGGCTTGGCGGGCTCATCCATTCGCAGCGGGTGATGCTGGCCTTGATCGACAAGGGCATGAGCCGCGAAGACGCCTACGCGACCGTCCAGCGCAACGCCATGAAGGTATGGGCGGGCGACGGCGACTTCCGCGAACTGTTGAAGTCAGACCCCGCGGTCGCGGGCGCGTTGTCGGACGCGGAGATCGACAGCCTTTTCGATCTCGCCTACCACCTCAAGCACGTGGACGCGATCTTCCGACGGGTGTTCGGCGTCGACACGCCGGGTTAGTCGGCCCCCCGCAGCGCCGACTTGACCCGGATGGCCCTTCGTGGCCGATAGTTCTGCCGTGCAGGATGGTCGCGCTAATCCGTTTCCCGACGGGATCGGGCAACAGCACCTCGAGCCCGGCCGAGGTGCACGGCGCCATTCCAGCACGCTGTCGCTCCTGCTGCTCGCAGGACTGCTGGCGCTCGCGTTTTCCGGCGTTCTGGGCGGCGGACCGAACATTCGGAAATCCGCCGAGAACGGGCGTGCTGCAATTACTTATGACGGCCCGCGCTTCATCCGCAACGGCATGCTCTTTGAAGCGGACGCCATCGTTCGCGCCAACCAGCCGATCGGCAAGCTCGTTCTGGCCGTGACCCCTTCGCTCATCAACGACATGACGATGAACACGATGGAGCCGGCGGCTGGTCAGGAAACCTATGAAGACGGCGCCTTCCGCTTCACTTACGGCAAGCTGGACAAGGGCGACACCTTCAACGCCAAGTTCGACTTCCAGATCAACCCTTCGATTCTTGGCGGCAATGCCGGCCACATCGCGGTCTATGACGACCAGACGCTGCTCATCGACCTTCCCGTAGCGATCACGGTGTTTCCATAATGGATATCGTACTCCGCGCGACGGCGATGTTCGCCATCCTCTATCTGCTCCTCCGGCTCCTGGGGAAACGCGAGCTGAGCCAGCTCACGCCGTTCGAGATGGTGGTGCTGGTTGTGATGGGCGACCTGATCCAGCAGGGCGTCACCCACAACGACTACTCCGTCACCGGCGCCGCGCTCGCCATCGTCACGTTCGCGTTCTGGGGCCTTGTACTGAGTTGGCTGAGCTATCTTTCGCCATGGGCCGAAAAGCTTCTCGACGGCCGGCCGCGGGTCATCATCAGGGAAGGCGAATTGCTAGGCGACGCCTTGCGGCGCGACCGCCTGACGCGCGCCGAGGTAGAATCGGAAATGCGACTTGCTGGTATTGCCTCCATGAAGGAAGTCGCCTGGGCAATCCTCGAGCCTCAGGGCAAGATCAGCTTCATCCGCAAAGACGACAACGGACCCGCCGAACAGAAGGACAAGCCTGGGATCCAATGACCCCGCAGCCCGGCGGCGTCCGCCTACTTCGCGCCCCTCAGCGCCGACAGCGAGGTCGACACTGAAACGGTCGCCACGAAACGGTTTGCCGTCGGCCCCCCGTAGTAACGGCCGTCGAAAGTCAGCCAGTCGAGCGGGCTCCACGACGCACCGGCGTTCCACGAAAAGACGCTCGGGTCGCCATTGCCGTAGGTCTGCACGCCTGCCGCACCCGAGATCGAGATATTGTGCGGCAGATCATAGGAACCGTTGCCTTCGAAGTAGACGTTGGACGCAGCCGGATCGACAAATATCGACGCCCCGAGCGTCAACGGATCGACCGGGTTGGCGGTGGCCTTTGCGTACAGCTCGCCACAGCAATCCCCGGTGTCGTAGAGATACCGAACGTAGCCGAAGTCGAACGAGAATGGCCCCCACTCCGGCCGGACACCGATCGACAGATCGTGTTCCCAGTTGCCGCCGGTGATGCCGATGGCCGTATTCGACCCCCAATAACCGGCGTAGAAGATGCCGTAGTCGAGTTCGGCCCACGGCTGGATGGCCGGCTTGTGGTCCGTCTGCGTGAAACCGCGGGCAATGTAGTCCGTCGCGACGCCGACACCGAAGGCGACGTCGAACATCGATTCCGCCGCCGACTGGTCGGCCGCCTTGTCGGCCGCGCTCGCCGGCACCGCCAACAGCACGCAAGCCACGGAGGCGATCGCCAGCTGCCCCCGCCCCATCCAACCACGCGTCTTCATCTTGAACCCCCGCCAAGAAGCCGCCCGCACCCAAGCGGCGAATCAACCGCCCTCCCAATTTCTCCGCAGAGCGAAGTTGCGGCAAGATGATAATTTGTGCAGAAGCTGCTTAACTCTTCGGCGTAGCCAAAAGGACACAGAGAAAGCGAATTCTAAACTGAATATTACAGAAGACGTGATCGCAACCTGGACGAGATCGACGTAGTTACGGGCAACAGGCGGATTACGCCTTGGTCCTGATCTCAGCGACGGCCTGCTGCATAAGGTCATCCATCGTCCGGCGAATTTGGTGATCCGATTGCCCGACACGGGCTGCATCAAAATCGGCGCGGATTTTGGCGAAGACATCCTCATCGCCCGCCTTCTCGAATTCGGCGGCAATGACCTCGCGGGCATAGGCCTCCGCCTCGGCACCGCTCTTGCCGAGCAGTCCCGCCGCCCACAGGCCGAGGAGGTGGTTGCGGCGCGCCTGCGCCTTGAACTGCAGCTCGGCGTCGTGCGCGAACCGCTTTTCGAACGCGTCCTCGCGCTTGTCGAACGTCGTCATATCGGAGTTCTCCTGCCGGCTTGAGCCGGCGGCTCGTTTGGCCTTGCATATCGTCTGGTCCAGCCTAAATCAACGTGGTCCGCCGGCACGCCGACCGCAAGCTGTGCGGCGCGCTATAACGCTCATTGTGCTACCGTAAGCGATCGCATATGGTCCGGCCCGTGGCCCTTGTTCCCGCCGCCGAATCGGCACCAGGCTGCTGTCGCGACATGGTTTCGCTGGCCGGATTCCAGGACAAATGGATTTTCTCAAACCGCGGTACGTGCCTATGAATTGTCGTCGGCGCATCTATGAGGGCAAGGCCAAGATTTTGTACGAGGGTCCGGAGCCGGGAACGCTCGTCCAGTTTTTCAAGGATGATGCGACCGCCTTCAACAAGAAGAAGCACGACATCGTTGACGGCAAGGGCGTGCTCAACAACCGCATCTCCGAGCACATCTTCAACCATCTGAACCTGATGGGCATCCCGACCCACTTCATCCGCCGGCTGAACATGCGCGAGCAGTTGATCCGCGAAGTTGAGATCATCCCGCTCGAAGTGGTGGTGAGGAATGTCGCCGCCGGCTCGCTCTCCCAGCGCCTTGGCATCGAGGAAGGCACCGTTCTGCCGCGCTCGATCATCGAGTTCTACTACAAGAACGACGAGTTGAACGATCCATTGGTCTCGGAGGAGCACGTCACGGCCTTTGGCTGGGCGACACCGCAGGAGATCGACGACATCATGGCGCTCGCCATCCGCGTCAACGATTTCCTGTCGGGCCTGTTTCTCGGCGCGGGCATCCAGCTCGTCGACTTCAAGATCGAGTGCGGACGCCTGTGGGAGGGCGAAATGATGCGTATCGTCGTGGCCGACGAGATCTCGCCCAACTCCTGCCGGCTCTGGGATATCCAGACCAAGAACAAGCTCGACAAGGACCGCTTCCGCCGCGACATGGGCGGCCTGCTGGAGGCCTACCAGGAAGTTGCGCGCCGCCTCGGCATCCTCATCGAGCAGGAGCGGCCGAAGGGTTCCGGTCCCGTCCTCGTCCAGTAGGCCGTGAAGGCACGGATCACCGTCACGCTGAAAGCGGGTATTCTCGACCCGCAGGGCAAGGCGATTGCAGGCGCGCTCGCCGCGCTCGGCTTCGACGGCGTCGGGTCAGTCCGGCAGGGCAAGGTCTTCGACATCGACCTTGCCGAGACGGACCCGGCCAAGGCCCGGTCGGCACTCGAGGCGATGTGCGACAGGCTCCTCGCCAACACGGTGATCGAGGATTACGATATCGCATTGGAGCGCCGCGAGTCCGAACCGCCCGGGGGCCGGTGAGAATGGCTGAAGTGACCAGCGAACTTATGTACGAGGTCCTGAAGCATATTCAGGGTCGCGTCGATATGACGGACAGAAAGATCGATGAACTGAAGGGCGAGATGCAGGCATTCCGCGGTCACCTCGTTGCCGTGCAGCAGGACATTCACAACATCTACACGACGCTTGACCGCTACGGCGAACGCCTTGATCGGATCGAGCGACGGCTTGATCTGGTTGAACCGGCGTCGGATTGAGCCGGCGATTTGCCTGAAGACAAGTGGCCCGCCGCGCCAAGGCTCGCTTCATGAAATCCGCCGTCGTCATCTTTCCCGGCTCCAACCGCGAACGCGACATGATCGCGGCGCTGACCGCGATCGCCGGAACGCCGCCGGTAAAGGTCTGGTACACCGAGACTGAACTTCCCACCGTCGACCTGATCGTACTGCCTGGCGGCTTCTCCTACGGCGACTATCTCCGCTCCGGCGCCATCGCGGCGCGCGCCCCGGTCATGCGAGCGATCGCCGCGCGCGCCGAGGCAGGCGTGCCGGTGCTGGGCATCTGCAACGGCTTCCAGATTCTGTGCGAGGCGGGCCTGCTACCTGGCGTACTGATGCGCAATGCCAGCCTGCGCTTCGTGTGCCGCGAGGTGCGGCTGAGGGTCGAGACCACCGGGTCGATTTTCACCCGCCGCTACGCCAGCGGGCAGATCGTTCGCGCGCCCGTCGCCCACGGCGACGGCAACTACCGCTGCGACGACGACACCCTCGCCCGACTGCAGGACGAGGACCGCATCGCCTTCCGTTACGTCGATAATCCCAACGGCTCCCTCGACGACATCGCCGGAATCCTCAACGAGCGCCGCAACGTGCTCGGCATGATGCCGCATCCGGAAGACCTGATCGAGCCGCTGCAAGGTGGCACCGACGGCCGCGCGATGTTCGAGGCGCTCGCCGCCGCATGAACGCGCCGGCCCGCATCACCCCCGACCTCGTCGCCGCTCACGGTCTGACGGCCGAGGAGTACCGGCGCATCATCGAGCTTATCGGCCGCGAGCCGAACCTGACGGAGCTCGGGATTTTTTCGGCCATGTGGAACGAGCACTGCTCGTACAAGTCCTCGAAGAAGTGGCTGCGGACGCTGCCAACCACCGGGCCCCGGGTCATCTGCGGTCCGGGCGAGAACGCCGGTGTCGTCGACATCGGCGATGGGCTGGCGGTGGTCTTCAAGATGGAGAGCCACAACCACCCCTCCTATATCGAGCCCTATCAGGGGGCCGCCACCGGCGTCGGCGGCATTCTCCGCGATGTCTTCACCATGGGCGCGCGACCGGTGGCGGCGCTGAACGCACTGCGTTTCGGTTCGCCGGGCCATCCGAAGACCCGCCACCTCGTCTCCGGGGTCGTTGCCGGCATCGGCGGCTACGGCAACTCGTTCGGCGTCCCGACCGTCGGCGGCGAGGTCAATTTCCATCGCGGGTACGACGGCAATATCCTGGTCAACGCATTCGCCGCCGGCATCGCCGAGGCCGACAAGATTTTCTATTCGAAGGCCGAGGGCGTCGGCCTGCCGGTCGTCTACCTCGGCTCCAAGACCGGCCGCGACGGCATCCACGGCGCCTCGATGGCCTCGGCCGAGTTTGACGACGCTTCCCACGAGAAGCGCCCGACGGTGCAGGTTGGCGACCCGTTCTCGGAGAAGCTGCTGCTGGAAGCCTGCCTCGAACTGATGGCGTCGGGCGCCGTCGTCGCCATCCAGGACATGGGCGCCGCCGGCCTCACCTGCTCGGCCGTCGAGATGGGCGCCAAGGGCGACCTGGGGATCGACCTCGATCTCGACAAGGTGCCGTGTCGCGAAGAGGCGATGACCGCCTACGAGATGATGCTGTCGGAGAGCCAGGAGCGCATGCTGATGGTGCTCCGTCCAGAGAAGAAGGAGGAGGCCGAGGCGATCTTCCGCAAGTGGGGACTGGATTTTGCCGTGGTCGGGCGCACCACCGACGACCTCCGGTTTCGCGTCCGCCACCACGGCGCGGTTGCGGCCGACCTGCCGATCAAGGAGCTCGGGGACGAGGCCCCCGAGTACGATCGACCCTGGGTTCCCCGCAACGGGCCGCCGCCGCTCGAGGACGTGCCCGAATCGACCGACTGCGGCGCCGACCTCGCTCGTATTCTGAACTCCCCCGACATGAGCTCGCGGCGATGGGTCTGGGAGCAGTACGACCACCTCATCCTCGGCAACACGGTCCAGCGGCCCGGTGGCGACGCCGCAGTCGTGCGCGTCGCGGGGATCGGGCAAGAGAGCGTGGAGCGCCCTCAGGGCGCGACGGGGAAGCAAAAAGGCCTGGCTTTTTCCCTTGACGTGACGCCGCGCTACTGCGCCGCCGACCCGTTCGAAGGCGGCAAACAGGCGGTGGCGGAATGCTGGCGCAACCTGACCGCGGTCGGGGGCGAGCCGCTGGCCGTCACCGACAATCTCAACTTCGGCAATCCGGAGAAGCCCGAGATCATGGGCGAGCTGGTGGGCGCCATCAAGGGCATCTCGGAGGCCTGCCGGGCGCTTGCCTTCCCCGTCGTTTCCGGCAACGTCTCGCTCTACAACGAGACCAACGGCGTCGCCATTCCGCCGACCCCGGCGATTGGCGGCGTCGGTCTTGTCCCCGACGTGGCCTGCACCGCCACCCTCGCCTTCAAGGCGGCCGGCGAGGACATCTACCTCGTGGGCGCGCCCGCCAAGTGGGGCACGCACCTCGGCCAGTCGATCTGGCTGCGCGAAATCCACGGTCGCGCGGAAGGCCCTCCCCCGCCGGTCGACCTGGCCCATGAGAAACGCGTGGGTGACTTCGTCCGCACCCTCATCCGCGATCGCATGGCGACCGCGGTCCACGACCTCTCCGATGGCGGCCTTGCGGTAGCGCTCGCCGAGATGGCGATGGCGTCGGGGATCGGCGCCGCAGTTGATCCGCCGCCGGCCGCCCCGGCCGCTGCCTTCTTCGGCGAAGATCAGGGCCGCTACGTCATGACGGCCGCGACGACAAGCGGGGGCGAACTCGCCGAGCGCGCGGCGCGGGCCAACGTAACATTCGTCCGCATCGGCGCCACCCTTGGTGATGCCCTCACCCTTGGCGATTGCGCTCCCATATCTGTTGCAAAGCTTCGCGAGGCGCATGAGAATTGGTTTCCGGCATTCATGACCGGCTGATCAAGGAAATCCGTCATGGCGATGACCGCCAACGACATCGAATCATTGATCAAATCGGCACTGCCCGACGCCCGGGTGACCATTCGCGACCTCGCCGGCGACGGCGAGCACTACGCCGCCGAGGTGGTCTCGGAGCGGTTCCGCGGCATCACCCGCGTGCAGCAGCACCAGATGGTGTACAGGGCCCTGCAAGGCCGCATGGGCGGCGCGCTGCACGCCCTCGCGCTGCAGACAAGCGCTCCAGACTGACGCGAGACGGCGGCACTCTATTGCGATTTCGGCGGCGTATCCTATGCTATTACCAGCCTAATTCGGCTTCGGCCGACCTTACCCACCGGAGTTTCGCCAAATGAGCGACATCCAGGCCTGGATCGACAACGAGGTGAAATCGAACGCCGTCGTCCTCTTCATGAAGGGCACGCCGACGTTCCCGCAGTGCGGCTTTTCCAGCCAGGTCGTCCAGATCCTCGACTATCTCGGCGTCGACTACAAAGGCGTCAACGTTCTTGAGAACATGGACGTTCGCCAGGGCATCAAGGACTATTCCAACTGGCCGACGATCCCGCAGCTCTACGTCAAGGGCGAGTTCGTCGGGGGCTGCGACATCATTCGCGAGATGTTCCAGGCGGGTGAACTGCAGCCCCTGCTCGGCGAAAAAGGGATCGCCACCAGCCAGCCGCAGTCGGCCTGAAATCCCGGCCCGGTCCCGCGCGGGCCGAGCAATCCCGAAATCGCACGTTCCGAGCGGCGCCTATGCCCGCCGATAGATGATGCGTTTAACGGCCTCCGTGGCGGCCAAGTATAATGCGACAATGGCCAGCACTGCCACCAGCAGATGCCACGGCAGGGGCACGAAGCCGAACGCCGGTCCTGCTGCCACTTCCGGCAAGATCAGCGTGAGTGCCATCATCGCAAGGCTCGATACGAGCAAAAGGCGACTGGGCCTGCTCCGGTAAAACGGACGGTAGGTCCGGATCACGAGCGTGATCGCCAGCTCGGTCATTAGCGACTCCACAAACCACGCCGTCCGAAACAGATCGGGCGGGGTGGCGAACACAAACACCAGCAGACCGAACGTCAGAAAGTCGAACACGGAGCTGACAAGGCCGAATGTGATCATGAAGCTGCGTATGGCTTTGATGTCCCATCGCCGTGGTCCCCTGATCAATTCCTCGTCGACGTTGTCACCTGAGATCGCGATTGCCGGGGCATCCGACAGGAAGTTGTTCAGCAGAATCTGTCTTGCCAGCATTGGCAGGAACGGCAGGAACAGGGAGGCAACCGCCATGCTGACCATGTTTCCGAAATTGGCGCTGGTCGTGATCGATATGTATTTCAGCGTATTGGCGAAGGCGGCGCGTCCTTCCTCAATGCCCTGCGCCAGAACAGCCAGGTCGTGTTCGAGGAGAACGAAGTCGGCCGCCTCCTTGGCGACGTCGACCGCTTTATCGACCGAAATGCCGACGTCGGCCACGTGGAGCGCGGGGGCGTCGTTGATGCCGTCGCCGAGAAAGCCGACGACGTGGCCGGCCTGCTTTAGCGCCAGGATGATCCGTTCTTTCTGGCCAGGATCCACCTCGACGAACAGGTCGGCTGCCGCCGCAGCCCGCGCCAATGCCTCCTGACCGAGCCGTGCAATGTCTTCGCCGCTGAGAAGGCGCTGCTGAAGTCCGACGGTGCGTGCAAGGTGCAGCGCCACCAAGCGGTTATCGCCGGTGATCACTTTCAGAGTGACCCCCCTTGCGGTCAGGGCCTCCAGCGTCTCGCGAATGCCCTCCTTGGGCGGGTCCGAGAACATGAGGAAGCCTTCGAAGACCAGATCGGCTTCGTCGGCCTTGCCGTAGGCGGCCTTGGCATCGACCGGCCTGGTCGCGACGCCCAGCACGCGAAATCCGTCTCCACTCCAGGCCTTGAAGGAACTGTCGATCGCCTCACGCACGCGGGAGTCCAACGGAACCGCTTCCGATCCCGCGCGCACCTGGTTGCAGACGTCGAGAACATTCACCAGGGCGCCCTTGGCGATCATCGTCAGCTCGCCGCCCCGATCGCCAATACGGACAACGACGCTCAATCGCTTCCTTGCGAAATCGTAAGGGATCTCATCGATCTTTTCGGCATTCGCAATGCGTGCCCCACCGGCTTCGGCTTTGGCAACGATGGCGTCGTCGAGCGCATTGCCCATTCCGGTCTGAAGCTTGGCGTTGAAATAAGCCGTCGCCAGCAGGCCGTCCGACGGACGGCCCTGCGGGTCGCGAACGGCGTCAAGCACCATCGAGCCCTCGGTGAGCGTGCCGGTCTTGTCGCTGCACAACACGTCCATGCTGCCGAAATTCTCAACCGCGTTGAGGCGGCGCACGATGACGCCCCGCCGGGCCATGGCCCGCGCACCACGCGACAGGGTCACCGTGACGATCGCCGGCAGCAGCTCCGGCGACAACCCAACCGCCAGCGCGATCGAGAACAGCAACGCGTCGATCGGCGGACGGTGCAGCAGCACGTTTGCGGCGAAGATGACAAAAGTGAGCACCAGCATGGACTCGCTCAGCAAATACCCGTAGCGACGGATGCCGCGCTCGAATTCCGTCTCCGGCGGGCTCGTCCTCAAACGACGCGCCACCATGCCGAATGCGGTTGTTTGTCCGGTCACGACGATCAGCGCCCGCGCCGTGCCGCTGCGAACGGATGTGCCCATGAAGACGCAATTGGTCCGGTCGTGCACTCCAACGCCGGGGAGTGTGACGCCGACCTCTTTTTCGACCGGCAATGGCTCGCCCGTCAGCGCTGCCTCGGCAACGAAGCAATCCTTCGTCTCGAGCAACACTCCATCGGCCGGTATCAGACTTCCCGCCGAGAGAACCACGACGTCACCGGGAACGACCTCCTCGGCTGGAATGCTTGCCGGACGCCCGTCGCGAAGGACGGTCGTCGTCACCCGGACGCGCGCCCGCAGTTCTTCCACCGCACGCGAGGCACGGTTTTCCTGCAGGAAGCCAAGCAGCGCGCTGCCGAGGATGATCGTCAGAACGATCGTCGCGTTGGTCCAATCGCCGACAAGGCCTGCGATCACCGCCGCGATCACGAGGACCCAGATCAGCGGACTGGCAATCTGTCGCCAGAAGAGCCGGAGCGCCGAATAGCGCGATTGGGGGCGCAGGATGTTGGGGCCGTGCCGGCGGAGCCGCTCGGCCGCCTCCACGGCGGTCAGCCCGTCCGGGCCGGTGGCCAGCCGCCCAATCAACGCATCAATTGAGAGTGCCCAATACTGAGACGGCGGCCGCGGGCCGGGGTCGCCGCTCATCCGATAGCCCGGCCACCAGCCAGTCTCGCAAGACAAGAGGGCAGCATCTGAAACGGCCTCCATCGAGACCGGTGACGGGTTGCCCGCACCAAGCTCGCTATTGGTGCCGCCGCGCCCTTTCGATACGGGTTGCGGGCAAGCGCCTCAGCGCGAATAGAACTCCACCACCAGATGCGGCTCCATGTGCACCGGATAAGGCACGTCGGCGAGCCCGGGACGGCGCACGTACGTGGCCGTCATCTTGTTGTGGTCGGCTTCGATGTAGTCCGGCACGTCGCGCTCGGCGAGCTGCGTCGCCTCCAGCACCAGCGCCATCTGCTTGGAGGCGTCCTTCACCGTGATCAGGTCGCCCGGCTTGCAGCGATAGCTCGGGATCGTCACCCGGTCGCCATTGACCAGAACGTGGCCGTGGTTGACGAACTGGCGCGCGGCGAACACGGTCGGCACGAACTTGGCGCGGTAGACGATGGCGTCGAGCCGGCTCTCGAGCAGGCCGACCAGATGCTCGGAGGTGTCGCCGGTCCGGCGGATCGCCTCGTAGTAGATGTTCTTGAACTGCTTCTCCGAAATATTTCCGTAGTAGCCCTTCAGCTTCTGCTTGGCGCGAAGCTGGGAGCCGAAGTCGGAGAGCTTGCCCTTGCGCCGCTGGCCATGCTGGCCGGGGCCGTATTCGCGGCGGTTGACGGGGCTTTTCGGGCGGCCCCAGATGTTCTGTCCATGGCGGCGATCGATCTTGTATTTCGCCGGCGCGCGCTTGGTCATCGCGTATCCCTCTTTGCTCCAAGGGTTTAGGCGCCCTCCTCTGCCGCCCCTTGCGGGTCCGGCCGACAGAGAGGCAAGGCAGCGCGCCTTCGTCTCTCGCGGGTCGCAGGAAAATGCCGCGCAAGACCGGGTTGGCCTGCACAGCGCGCGCGTCTTAGCGCCAGGGGGCAGCCTTTGTCAAACGCGGGGCGAGTTTCACCCCTGCCCCCGCCCGGTGGTGATCGTGCCGTCCGGCAGGGCATGCGGACGGGTCGGCCGCCGCTCGAGCGCGGCGATTGCGCCGCGCAGCGTCCGCACCTCCTGGTCGGTCAACCGTGCCCGCTGCAGCATGGCCCTCAGCGCCAGCACCATGTGGGGTTTCTTCTCGGGCGGGCGAAAGAAGCCTGCCGCTTCCAGGGCGGATTCCAGGTGCTCGAACAGGTGGATGAGCACCGCCTTGTCAGCCGGGGGCTCGATCTCATCGCCGAACGGGAGCGCCGCAGCCTCGCCGCCGAGGCCCGACAGCCGCCATTCGTAAGCGACGATCAGCACCGCCTGGGCAATGTTGAGCGAGGAGAATGCGGCCTCTACCGGCATGGTGACGATCTCATCGGCGAGCGCCACCTCCTCGTTGGTGAGGCCGGTGCGCTCGCGGCCGAACAGGATGCCGACGCCGGTACCCACCGCGGCGAAGCCGCGACACCGCAGCGCCGCCTCATGCGGGCCCACCACCACCTTGGCGACCTCGCGGGCCCGCGCCGTCGTCGCCAACACGAATCCGAGGCCGCCGACAGCCTCCTCGGCAGAGGCGAAGACCCGCGCCCGGTCGATCACGTGGTCGGCGCGGCTCGCCGTCGCGCGCGCCTTGTCGTTCGGCCAGCCCTCCCGCGGGTTGACCAGGCGGAGGTCGCAAAGGCCGAAATTGGCCATCGCCCGCGCAGCCGCACCGATGTTCTCGCCGAGCTGGGGCTCGACCAGAACGATCGCCGGCTGGTTGGTTGGGCTCGCGTCTGCCATCGTCGCCGGCCACCTAGGGCAACCCGGCGTTGCGGGTCAAGCCGCGGGACCGGTATCTCTATTTCGGCGGGAGGCGGTCAGGAGTATGCTGTCTGTCCTCAACCAATGCGGGAGGGAGACAATGACCAACATGGACATGACGGCGGGCCGGATGGGCGACATCAGAGCACACACCGGCTGGTTCACCGCCATCGGCGTGATCTTTCTCATCGGCGGGGTTTTCGCCATCGCCATGCCCCTGATCGCCAGCATCACCGTGGCGCTGGTCGTCGGCTGGTCGCTGGTCTTCGTCGGCGTGCTGCAACTGGTGCATTCCTGGGGCGTGCGCACATGGGGCGGCGTCATCTGGCAGTTCATCATCGGCCTGATCATCCTCGTCGGCGGCATCGCCATGCTTTACAACCCGATCGTGACGGCGGTTACCTTGACGCTGCTGCTCGGCGCCATTTTCGTCGCCAAGGGGGTGGTGCAGCTCGTCCTTGGGTTCACCTACCGCCCGCACGCCGCCTGGGGCTGGATCGTGGCGGCCGGCGCGCTCGCGCTTATCGTCGGGATCATGATATTGGCCTCCTGGCCGTCGTCGTCCGCTTGGGTGTTGGGCACGTTGGCCGGCATCTCGCTGATTTTCAGCGGGTGGAGCTACATCATGATTGCTCTTGCCGCCCGCCGCGCGACATCAATGTGAGGCCGCCGCCGGCTTTGCACATCTTCCGGCCGATGCTATAGGCGCGCGTCACGTCGCCGGCTCCGGGGCGGAGCCGGCGTCTCCCATATCATCCGCATGGAAGAGGGGCGCGCCGGATGCGTAAGATCAAGGTCGCCAACCCGGTCGTCGAGATCGACGGCGACGAGATGACCCGGATTATATGGCACATGATCCGCGACAAGCTGATCAGGCCATACCTCGACATTGACCTCGTCTACTTCGACCTGGCGATGGAGAGCCGCGACGCCACCGACGACCAGGTGACCATCGACGCCGCCGAAGCCATCAAGCAGCACGGCGTCGGCGTGAAATGCGCCACCATCACACCCGACGAAGGGCGGGTCGCCGAGTTCGGCCTCAAGAAGATGTGGCGCTCGCCCAACGGCACCATCCGCAACATCCTTGGCGGCGTCATTTTCCGTGAACCCATCATCTGCAAAAACGTGCCGCGCCTGGTGCCCGGCTGGACCCGCCCCATCATCATCGGCCGCCACGCCTACGCCGACCAGTATCGGGCCACGGATTTTCATTTCCCCGGCAAGGGGAAGGTCACGCTGACGTTCGTCGGCGCGGACGGGACGAAGATCGAGCGCGAGGTGTTCGATGCGCCATCGCCGGGCGTGGCCATGGCCATGTACAACCTCGACGACTCGATCGCCGATTTCGCCCGCGCCTCGATGAACTACGCCCTGACGCGCAAGCTGCCGCTCTATCTCTCGACCAAGAACACCATCATCAAGGTCTATGACGGCCGCTTCAAGGACATCTTCCAGTCGATCTTCGATTCCGAGTTCGCCGATCAGTTCAGGGCCGCCGGCATCACCTACGAACACCGCCTGATCGACGACATGGTGGCTGCCTCGCTCAAGTGGTCCGGCGGCTACATCTGGGCATGCAAGAACTATGACGGCGACGTCCAGTCCGACGCCGTCGCCCAGGGCTTCGGCTCTCTCGGCCTGATGACCTCGGTGCTGCTCACGCCGGACGGGCGCACGGTCGAGTCGGAGGCGGCCCACGGCACGGTTACCCGGCATTTCCGCGAGCACCAGAAGGGCCACGCCACCTCGACCAACTCCATCGCCTCGATCTTCGCATGGACGCGCGGCCTCACACACCGCGCCAAGCTCGACGGCAACGAAGAGCTCGCCCGGTTCGCCACGACGCTGGAGGAGGTGTGCGTGGCGACGGTTGAGTCCGGGTTCATGACCAAGGACCTCGCCCTCCTGGTCGGCCCCGACCAGCGCTGGCTGACGACCACCGGTTTCCTCGACAAGGTCGACGAGAATCTCCGGAAGGCCATCGAGTAGCGCTCAAGGATCTTCCGGTGGATTGGATCCCGCCGTTCCGCCTCAGATGGGCGCCGGCTTTTCCGACGCCCCCTTGGCGATCTCCGCCCCGCGGTGGAGCGCCAGCCGCGCGCTGATGGCATCCTCGGGCAGGCCCTCGCCTGCGAGCACCCGCCCGGCGAGTTCCAGACTGCCTTCCAGCGTCTCCGGCACAGCGGTAGCGGCGCCGATCGCAGCCAGGCGGCGCGCGTGGGCCGCGTCCCGGGCGCGCGCGTGGATCACCGCGTCGGGCCAGGCGGTCCGGATCGCCCGCACCATGCGCTCCTCCGCGTCGGCAGCGTCGGTGGTCACCACGAAGGCGCGCGCGTGCGCGCCGCCGACGCGGTCCAAAATCTCGCGCCGGCCGGCATCGCCATAGAAGATGGGCCGCCCGGCGGTACGCTCGGCGCGGACCACGTTCGCATCGAGATCGAGGCCCACGTACGGGATGCGTTCGGCGTCGAGGACGTCAGCGACCATGCGGCCGACCCGCCCGAATCCGCCAATCACCACGTGGTCGGCCAGGTCGACGGCCGCGCCGCCAACACCCTGCCGCAAGGCTTCACGACGACCGGCCAGCTTCTCGGCAAGCTGTCGCCCGGTCCACGCCAGGGCAGGGATCGACAACATCGACAGCGCCGCCACCGTCATGAAGAACTGCCGCTCGGCCGGCTCCAGCAGCCCGACGTCGCGTGAGAGCGTCAGGACTACCAGCGCGAACTCGCCGGCACCCGCCAGGAGAAACGCCGTTTCCACCGCGAGCGCCGTGTCCAGCCTGAACAGGCGCCCGAGCGCAAACATGACCGTACCCTTGATCACCAAAAGACCGATCACCGACGCGATAACGGCCACAAAGCCGGTCGCAATCAGGGCGGGATTGAAAGTCATGCCGACCGTCATGAAGAACAGGCCAAGGAGCAGGCCCTTGAACGGTTCGATGTCGACCTGGACGTGATGTCGATATTCGCTTTCGCCGATGAGCATGCCGGCGAGGAAGGCACCAAGGGCTGCGGACAGACCGACGGCGTTGGTGACGAGTGCCATCCCGATCGCCAGGAACAGTGTGATGGCGACCACCGCCTCGCGGCTTCCGGTCTTTGCCGCGAGCCGCATCAGCGGCCCGACCAGAAAACGGCCGACGATCACGATCAACGCGACCGCCAACGCCCCCAGCCCGATCGCCCGCGCCAGAGCGCCCGATACGGCTGCCTGCTCTCCGCCGAGGAGTCCCACCACGATGACGATGGGCACGACCATCAGGTCCTGGAAGAGCAGAACCGAAAACGCCGTCCGGCCCGCAGGGGTCGCGAGCCGGCGCGCCTCGATCAGTACCTGCGTCACGATCGCGGTCGACGACAGGGCGAAGCCGAGGCCGACGGCGACCGACATGCCGAAGCGGTTGCCGTAGGCGACTGCAATGGCGCCAATGACGCCGGCCGACACCAGAACCTGGGCGGAGCCAAGGCCGAGGACCAGGCGGCGCATCGCCCACAACCGGTCGAGCGACAATTCCAGGCCGATCAGGAACAGCAGAAAAAGGACGCCGAGCTCGGCGAATGGCCGCACGCGTTCGGGATCGGAGAAGGTGACGGCGGCAAGCCACGGCCACTTGCCGACCAAGGCTCCCAGTCCGGCCGGGCCGATGATCACGCCCGCCAGCAGGAAGGCCGGGACGAGGCCGACCTTGAGGCGCCCGAACAAGGGCACCACGAGGCCGGCCACCGCCAGCACGATCATCAGGTCCTTGATCAGCCCGCCTTCGGACATCGCCCTGCCGCCAGCGAATCACATGATAGCGGCGTTCGTTTCGGCACGGACGTTTCAGCCGGCCGCGACGACGGCCTCGATCGCGTCGAGCGCGGCGCCCGCCTTGCTGCCGTCGGGGCCGCCGGCCTGCGCCATGTCCGGACGGCCGCCGCCGCCCTTGCCGCCGAGCGCCGCCGCGCCATGGCGGACGAGGTCGACGGCGTTGAACCGCCGGGTGAGGTCGTCGGTGACGCCGACAACAATGCCCGCCTTGCCGTCGTCGGCGACGTTGACGATGGCGACGATGCCCGAGCCGATCTGGCGCTTGCCCTCGTCGGCGAGGCTCTTCAGGTCCTTCATATCGATACCGCCGACGGACCGGGCGAGCAGCTTGACCTCGCCGACCGTGCGCACTCCGTCAGCGCCGGCGGCTGCGCCACTGCCGGCGCCGCCACCCATCGCCAGTTTCTTTTTCGCCTCGGAAAGCTCGTTCTGCAGCCTGCGCCGTTCGTCCACCAGCGCGGTCGCCCGCTCGGCGGCCTCGTCGGGCCGTACCTTCAGCGCCATCGCCACCGCCTGCAGCCGCTTCTCCTGCTCGCTCAGGTACTTGCGCGCCGCGGTCCCGGTCAGCGCGTCGATGCGGCGCACGCCCGCCGCCACCGCGCTTTCGCCGACCACGGTCATGAGGCCGATCTCGCCGGTGCGCCCGACGTGGGTGCCGCCGCACAGCTCGACCGAATAGGTCCGCCCCTCGAGGTCGCCCGGTACCGCGCCCATCGACACAACGCGCACCTCGTCGCCATACTTCTCGCCGAACAGCGCCATCGCTCCCGACTTGATCGCCTCCTCGCGATCCACCAGTCGGGTGCTGACCGGGCTGTCCTGCAGAACCACGCGGTTGGCGAGGTCCTCGACCGCTTCTAACTCGTGTGCATCCAGGGGCTTCGGGTGCGAGAAATCGAAGCGCAAGCGCTCCGGCGCGACCAGCGAGCCCTTCTGCGCCACGTGCGTGCCGAGCACACTGCGCAGCGCCGCGTGGAGGAGATGGGTAGCGGAGTGGTTGCCGCGAATCGCGGCACGGCGCTCGCCGTCGATTGCGAGGCGCACCTCATCGCCGACCGACAGCGTGCCGGAATCGACCTTGCCGAAATGGACGACCAGCCCGTCGGCGCGCTTCTGCACGTCTGCGACCACCATGCCGCCGCGCTCGCCGCTGATGATCCCGGTGTCGGCCACCTGTCCACCCGAACTCGGCGTAGAATGGTGTCTGGTTGACGACCACGCCGACCGCTTCGCCGGCCGTGGCCGTCTTGATGCCCTCACCGTTCTGGACGATCGCCAGCACCTCGCCCTCCGCCGCTTCGGCGGCGTATCCGAGGAACTCGGTCGCGCCGAGCGTCTCGCGCAGGCGGAACCAGACCGGCTCTGTCTGCGCCTCGCCGGAACCGACCCAGGCGGCGCGCGCTTCCTCGCGCTGCTTTTCCATTGCCCGGGCGAAGCCATCCGTATCGACGGCGATGCCGCGCGTCTTCAGCGCGTCCTCGGTGAGGTCGAGCGGGAAGCCGTAGGTGTCGTAAAGGCGGAAGGCGACGTCGCCGGCGAGCGTCGCGCCCTTGCCGAGGTCGGCGGTCGCCTCGTCCAGCAGCGTCAGGCCGCGCGCCAGCGTGCGCTGGAACCGGGCCTCCTCCAGCCTCAGCGTTTCCGTGATCAGCGCCTCGGCGCGCACCAGTTCCGGATAGGCGCTTCCCATCTCCACGACCAGCGTGCGCACCAGCCGGTACATTATCGGCTCCTGCGCACCGAGCAGGTGCGCATGGCGCATGGCGCGGCGCATGATGCGACGGAGCACGTAGCCACGCCCCTCGTTCGACGGCAACACGCCGTCGGCGATCAGGAAGCTTGTCGCACGCAGATGGTCGGCGATGACACGGTGGCTCGCCCGATGCGCGCCTTCCGCCCGCACACCCAGCACGTCGACCGAAGCGGCGATCAGCGTCCTGAACAGGTCGATGTCGTAGACGTCATGCACGCCCTGCATCACCGCGGCGATGCGCTCCAGACCCATGCCCGTGTCGATCGACGGCTTCGGCAGATCGAGGCGTTCGCCGCCGGCGAACTGCTCGAACTGCATGAACACCAGGTTCCAGATCTCGACGAAGCGGTCGCCGTCCGCCTCCGCGCTGCCGGGCGGGCCGCCGGAAACGTTCGGCCCGTGGTCAAAGAAAATCTCCGAGCTCGGCCCGCACGGGCCCGTGTCGCCCATCTGCCAGAAATTATCCGAACCCGCGATGCGCACGATGCGGCTCTCCGGCAGGCCGGCGACCTTCTTCCACAGGTCGAAAGCGAAATCGTCGTCGATGTAGACCGTCACCAGCAGCCGGTCCTTCGCCAGGCCGAAGTCCTTCGTCACCAGCGCCCACGCAAGCTCGATCGCGCGTTCCTTGAAATAATCACCGAAGGAGAAGTTGCCGAGCATCTCGAAGAAGGTGTGGTGGCGCGCGGTATAGCCGACGTTGTCGAGGTCGTTGTGCTTGCCGCCGGCGCGCACGCACTTCTGTGCGGTCGTGGCGCGCGGGAACGGCGCCGTCGCGCGGCCGGTGAAGTAATCCTTGAACTGCACCATGCCGGCATTGGTGAACATCAGCGTGGGATCGTTGCGCGGCACCAGAGGCCCGGATGCGACGCGCGTGTGGTCGTTCTTCTCGAAGTAGTCGAGAAAATGCGAACGGATATCGTTGACGCTGATCATGGTCCTGTCAGGTGCGCAGCAGGAGAAAGACCGTCAAGGGGGCGGTCGACGCGGGGTTTTACAGCCCGCACGCTGATATTGTCCAGAAATCCAAAACGGGCGGCCGCCGAACCCCACAAAACCCGGCGATTTAGGTGCCCTTGTCGTTGACGATCGCCTCGAACCGCTGTTCCCAGCGCTGGTAGCTCGCCTTTGACCCAAGGACGAACGGCGACACGGCGATCAGCCAGGTCATCACGGTATTCAGCACGTTGGCCGGGAAGCGCATCGGCCGCATGATGTCGACGAACAACACCGCGCGCAGCTTGTCGGTGTCGTTCCACGCCTCGTGCTCATAGGTGTCGTCGAACATGATCACCTTGCCCTCCTGCCAGTGGCGGGTTTCGGTGCCGACGCGAATGCCGCACTTCTCCGCCGGCTCCGGAATGAGCAGGCCGAGATGCAGCCGGAGCACGCCCTTGTACGGCCCGCGGTGGGGCGGCAGGTGCTTGCCCGGCGCCAGGATCGAGAAAAACGCCGTCTTCATGCCCGGCATCGATTTCAGCAACCGCGCGGTTTCCGGGCAGCGCTTGCAATTGCCCGGTGCTCGCATTCCGTAGGCAAAGAAGAAGAACGTCTTCCAGCCATCGTCCTGCGACAGGTTCAGCTGTGTCGGCGAAATGTCCTGGAAGTTCGGCATGTAGGCGGCGTACGGCAGCAGCGCGTCGAGCTCCGCGCGCACCTTCTCCCAGTCCGCCTCGACCCTCGGGATCCAGGGAAAATCGGCGTTGTCATGGAAGCACCGGTCCCCCACCTTCGAAGCGCGACCGAAATAGGTGTCGAGGCCCCACACCACCTTCCGGCCGGCCTTCATGACCGCGTTGCCGACAAAACCCCTGTGCTCTTCGACTTGTCTTGCTGTCATCTCATCCACCCGCCGCGACCCTAGCCGAGCGGATGCGATCACTCAACGGCGAAGAACGGCGCCGGTGAATTGCCGCCTATCCGCCGAGATGCACGCCGCCTTCGTCGTCGAGCGACCAGTGCGGGTTCCACGCTACCTCCCACGGGTGCCCGTCGGGATCGGCGAAGTAGCCGGTGTACCCGCCCCAGAAGGCCTTCGCCGCCGGCTTGAGTATGGTGGCGCCAGCAGCTCTTGCCTCAGCAAGGACCGCATCGACCTCCGCCTCGGTTCGCACGTTATACGCCAGCGTGATGCCGCCGAAGCCGCCATTGTCCATAACACCGGCGTCCTCCGCCAGCGCCGCCCGTGACCATAAGGCCAGCGCCGCGCCCGGAATCTGGAAAAACACGACACTTGCATCAGCGTTGCCGCGCTTCCAGCCGAGCGCCTCATAAAAGCGTCGCGACCGGTCGAGGTCGGCCACGCCCAGCGTGACGAGGCTGAGCCGCTGCTCCACCGGATCACGCCTCGGCGACCTCGCCGTCGTCCTCGCCGGCCTCGCCGCGCTCGAGGAACTTCTCCGCGATCAGCCCGGCGTTGGCGCGAATCGCCTTTTCGATCTCCGCCGCTATGCCCGGATTCTCCTTGAGGAACGTCTTGGCGTTTTCGCGCCCCTGGCCGAGGCGCTGGCTGTCGTAGGAGAACCACGCGCCGGACTTCTCCACGATCCCCGCCTTGACGCCGAGATCGATCAGCTCGCCGGTCTTGGAGATGCCCGCCCCGTACATGATGTCGAACTCGACCTGCTTGAACGGCGGCGCCAGCTTGTTCTTGACCACCTTCACGCGGGTCCGGTTGCCGACCACCTCGTCGCGTTCCTTGATCGAGCCGATACGGCGGATGTCGAGGCGGACCGAGGCGTAGAACTTGAGCGCGTTGCCGCCGCTGGTGGTCTCCGGATTGCCGAACATCACGCCGATCTTCATCGCGGATCTGGTTGATGAAAATGACCATGGTGTTGGAGCGGGAGATGGACCCGGTGAGCTTTCTCAGCGCCTGGCTCATCAGCCGCGCCTGCAGGCCCGGCAGCTGGTCGCCCATTTCGCCCTCGATCTCGGCGCGTGGCGTCAGCGCCGCCACCGAATCGACGACGAGAATGTCGATCGCGCCGGAGCGCACCAGTGTGTCGGCGATTTCCAGCGCCTGCTCGCCGGTGTCGGGCTGCGAGATGAGAAGATCGTCGAGGTTGACGCCGAGCTTGCGGGCGTAGATCGGGTCCAGCGCATGCTCGGCGTCGATGAACCCGCAGATGCCGCCGGCCTTTTGCGCTTCGGCGATGGCGTGCAGCGCCAGCGTCGTCTTGCCCGACGATTCGGGACCGTAAATCTCCATGATCCGGCCCCGCGGCAGTCCGCCGATGCCGAGCGCGATATCGAGGCCGAGCGAGCCGGTCGGCACCGTCGCGATCTCGACCGGCGCCGATCCCTGGCCGAGCCGCATGATCGAGCCCTTGCCGAACGCCCTCTCGATCTGGCTCAGCGCCGCGTCGAGCGCCTTCGACTTGTCCATGGATTGACCCTCGATCACCCGAAGTGCAGTGGCCATTGTCGGTGCTCCTTGTTTCACAGGCATCGGGCGCGATCAAATGACAACGGATCGATTTGATTGGCCCCCGCGTGAATCGCATTGTACACGTTTTGTTCTCAGACGCAAGCCGCAACACCAGCGGCCGGCGCCTCACAACTCAAACCCCTCCCCCGCCTTCGGCATCACCACCTGGGTGTCCTTCAGCAGGCCTGCGAAGGTCTGCATCGTCTTTTCTTCGCCGTGGACGAGGAAGGTGCGCTTCGCCCGCGAGGCGGCCTGCCACGTGAGCAGTTCGGCCTGGTCCGCGTGCGCGGAGAAGCCGCCGATGGTATGGATCTTCGCTTTCACCGGGATTTCCTCGCCGAAGATGCGGATCGGGTTGACCCCGTCGATGATGAGCCGCGCCAGCGTCCCCGCCGCGGCGTAGCCGACGAACACCACCGCCGCTTCCGAGCGCCACAGATTGTGCTTGAGGTGATGGCGTACCCGTCCGCCCGTCGCCATGCCCGAACCCGCCATGATCACCGCCCCGCCGGTCACCCGGTTGATCGCCATCGAGTTCGGCCGTCTCACGGGTGAAGTGGAGACCGGGTACGGCGAAGGGATCGTGGTCGCGGAACATCGCCGCCACGTCTGCCGACAGGCATTCGGGATGACGTTGGAAGATGGCGGTCGCCGAGATCGCCATCGGCGAATTGAGAAACACCTGGAGGGAGCGGGGCAGCCGCTCGTTCATGACCACTGCCTCGTGCAGGAAGTAGAGCAACTCCTGCGCGCGCTCCAGGGCGAACGTCGGGATGATCACGTTGCCGCCGCGCCGGTGCGTATCCTCGATCGCTTGGTAGATTTCCTCGACCGAGGGCTCGAACGCGCGGTGGTTGCGGTCGCCGTACGTCGTCTCCATCACCAACACGTCGCATTCGGGCGGGGGCCGCGGCGGCGACAGCAGCGGCCGGCCGGCGTTGCCGATGTCGCCGGAGAACACCACGCGGCGCTTGGTGCCCGCATCCTCCAGCTCCAGGAGGATGCTCGCCGACCCGAGGATGTGGCCGGCATCGAAGAAGGTCGCGCGAATGCCGGGGGCGATGTCGAGCGGCCGGCCGTATACCGCAGTGCGCCCGAAAAAATCGAGCACGTTCATCGCGTCGACCACCGTGTAGAGCGCCTCCGGACCGTCCGGCCCGCCGCGCCGTCGCGCCTGCTTGCGGGCGCGACGCTCGGCGTCCTCCTCCTGCAGGCGCGCCGCGTCGAGCATCACCAGACGCGCCAGCTCGCGCGAGGCCGCAGTGGTGACGATCTCGCCGCGAAAGCCACGCTTGGCGAGCAGCGGCAGCCGCCCGCAGTGGTCTAGGTGGGCGTGGGTGAGCAGCAGCACGTCGATGCTGGCGGCATCGAAGTCAAACGGCTCGGCGTTGTCTTCCGCGAGCTCGCGGCCGCCCTGGTAGAGCCCGCAATCGACAAGCACGCGCACGCCGCCGCATTCGATCAGGTGGCACGAGCCGGTGACGCCGCGGTCGGCGCCGTGAAACGAGATTTTCAAGCCGAACCTCCCCCGTTCACGCCACTGGCCTCAGCGGCGTGCCGCTGGCCTCGTACCAGTCGAGGATGCCGTCCCAGATTTCCTCCGCCGTCTCCGCAAACCAGAACAGCTCGCGGTCCTCCGCGTCGATCACCCCTTCGTCGGCGAGATGGTCGAAGTTGACCGCTCCCTTCCAGAAGGCTTCCCCGACGAGGACCACGGGCATGGGTTTGATCGTCCGGGTCTGGATCAGCGTCAGCAGCTCGAACAGTTCGTCGAACGTTCCGTAGCCGCCGGGGAACGACACCAGCGCCTTGGCGCGCAGCAGAAGGTGTAGTTTCCTCATCCCGAAATAATGGAAGCGGAAGCAAAGCTCAGGCGTCACGTACGGGTTGGGGTACTGCTCATGCGGCAGGCTGACATTGAGACCGACCGACTTGGCGCCGACGTCGAAGGCGCCGCGGTTGGCAGCCTCCATGATCCCCGGCCCGCCGCCGGTCATCACCACCACCCGGCGATTGTCGAAGCCGTAGTTGGCGCTGCCGACCAGGCGGCCGAACTCGCGCGCGACGTCGTAGTAGCGGCTCTTGGCCGCGACGTGCTCGGCAACGGCGAGCGCCCGGGCAAGCGTCGGGTTGCCGGGGTCGGCGTCCAGCGCACCGCGCAGGTCGTCCACCTTCTGCTGCGCTGCCGCCGGCTCGCCGATTTGGGTCGAGCCGAAGACCACGATCGTGTGGTCGATGCCCGACTGCCGGAGCAGCAGCTCAGGCTTGAGATAGTCGAGGTGCAACCGGATGCCCCGCACATCGTTCCGCGCCAGGAAGTCCGGGTCGTCGTCCGCCGGACGATAGCTCGGGCTGGCAAGGATCGCCTGCAGCCGGCGCGGCGCCTGGGGGTCCTCTTCCGCAGGCTTCGGCCGATCCGTCGGCAGCGGGGTCCGCCGCGCGTGCGGATGGGCGGGACTGGGGACCCGAGGATGGTCATCTGCGTCCGATTTTGTGGAACTTGTCATGCAGGCGTTCACTCCCCGGTTACCGACCGAACGGATGATGGATTATGGATCGCGTCGCGATCGAGTTGCGCCCGTCACGAGAGGCGAGGATGATCCGCTCGGGAGCGCGAATCACAAGCCAGCAGCATGCAGGGCCCGGGAAAAACGACCATGGACAAGTCAGTCGCCCCCTTCGACACAGTGACCGTGTTCGGCGGCGCGTCGATCGACCGCATCGCCCGCAGCGACGGTCCTCTCGTCATGGGCGCCTCCAATCCCGGAACGGTCAAGCGCCTGCCGGGCGGCGTCGGCCTCAACCTTGCCACCATTCTCGCCCGCCTCGGGCTGAACGTCCGCCTCGTCGGACGCGTCGGCAGCGACCCCGACGGCGATGCGATCATCACCGCCGCCAAGGGCGCCGGCATCGACGTACGCGCGCTCAGCGTTTCGCCCGGGCGGCCGACCGCCAGCTATTACGCGACATTCGATGCGGACGGCAATCTGGCCGTGGGTATCGCGGACATGACCATCTGCGAGGAAATCACGCCGGCGCTGATCGCCGACACCGCGGCCGGGCAGCACCAGAGCGACCTGTGGGTGGTCGACGCCAACCTGCCCGGCGAAACGCTCGCATATCTCGCCGCCGAAGCCCGCGCGGCCAGGCGTCCGATCGCCGCCCTGACGGTGTCTCCCGTCAAGGCCGAGCGGCTGGTACCGCTGCTCGATCAGCTGACCTACCTCTTCGCCAACCGCCGTGAGGCGGCCGTCCTCACCGGCCACGATCCGGACGAGGCCGGCACCACGCCCGGTGCGCCTCGCCGGCGAACTCGCGCGGCCCCGCCTGACCAAGGTCGTGGTCACCAACGGGACCGAACCGCTGGTCGTTGCGAGCGGCGCCGACACCCGCTCCTACGTCGTGCTGCGAACGACGGTGAAGACGGTCAACGGCTCCGGCGATTCACTCGCTGCCGGTACGATCGCGGCCTCGCGCGCGGCCGCTCGCTTGGCGACGCGGTGCGCTGGGGCCTTGCCGCCGCGGCGATGACGCTGGAGAGCGGCGGCGTCGCGCTGGCGCGATTTACGCCGACCAGCCTGACCGAGCGAATTGGGCATCCACGCTACGCGGGCGACGGCGTGAGCCGAGCGCCGCTGGCGATCAGCGACGAGATCAGCGCCGCACTCCCGATCCGGTAAGCCCGTCGTTGCACTGGAGACGACCGTCCTCAGTCACGGCATGCCGTGGCCGGACAATCTCGACACCGCCCTCGCCGTCGAGGCGATCGTCCGTGAGGGCGGCGCCGTTCCGGCTGCAGATCGCGGTCATTGACGGGCGCCTGCGTGTCGGCCTCGATCGCTCGACGCTGGAGCGGCTCGCCCGTGCTGATGACGTGCTGAAGTTCTCCCGCGCCGACCTCGCCTACGCCATCGCCGGCGGCAAGACCGGCGCCACAACGGTGGCGGCGACCATGATCGCCGCCCGCCTCGCCGGCATCGACGTGTTCGCCACCGGCGGCATCGGCGGCGTCCACCGCGGTGCCGAGACGAGCTTCGACGTCTCCGCCGATCTCGGCGAACTCGCGCGCACCGACGTGATCGTGGTGGCCGCCGGCGCCAAGGCGCTGCTCGACCTGCCCAAGACGCTGGAGGTTCTGGAGACCCTTGGCGTGCCGGTGGTCTGCTATGGCAGCGACGAATTCCCGGCGTTCTGGTCCCGGCGGAGCGGGCTTCCCGCGCCGCTACGTCTGGACGAAGCGGTTGCCATTGCCGACTTCGCCCTCGCCCGGAGCGCGCTTGAGGTCACCGGTGGCGTCCTCGTCGCCAATCCGATTCCCGCCGGCGACGAGGTCCCGGCCGACGAAATGCGCCCACACATTGAGTCCGCAATCGCCGCCGCCACCGCCGCCGGCGTCACTGGCAAGGCAGTGACCCCGTTCCTCCTCGACGCGATCTTCAAGGCCACCGGCGGCCGCAGCCTCACGGCCAACATCGCGCTCATCAGGAACAATGCCCGCCTCGCCGCCGAGATCGCGGTGGCGCTCGCCGCCCGCAAACGCGCCTAGCTCGTCATGTAATTGAAACGCTCGAAGTACGGACGCCAGCGCTCCACGATCGCCTCTTGGGTGGCCTGGTCGAGCTGGTGCTTGTTGCGCCGGTGATCGGAGCGTTCGGCGAAGTAGGCATCGATGCGCGGTTCGACCACCGTGAAATCGCCGATGCCCAGCACGGCGTAGACCTCGGCCAGCACGCCCCTGGGATCGGCGATGAGGTCCTCGTACCGTATCTCGACCAGCCGGCTTTCCGGCACCATACGGCGATCGCGCTCGTAGGCGGCAAACATGCGCTCAAAGGCGGCGAGCACGTATTCGCCGATCCACCCGTCGACCAATGGCGGGTTCTGCAGTCCCTGCATCGACATCAGGCTGCGCAGCATGTTCACCGTGGAAGCGTAGACGTCGAACGGATGGCGGGCGATGTGGATGTAGCGCGCGTCAGGGAACAGCCGCGACAGCGTCTTCAGCCGCGCCGTGTTCGGCGGCGACTTCAGTACCAGCGGCCGGCGGGCGGCCAGTTGAAGACGCTTCAGCAGCGTCACGTACGCTTTTTCCCAATCGTGGCGCTCTTCGTCGGTGAGGCCCTCGAGGTCGAGATAGCGCAGGTCCGGCGGGCCATGGCGTGGAAACGCGAACATCCGATAGGGCGAGCCGACGCCCATGTTGGTGAGACCGAATTCCTCCTCCTGCGGCCGGTCGAGCCCGACCGGCATGTCGTCGAACGGCCGCTTCGACGGCAGGAACAGGCCGTAAAGCCGGTTGAAGGCGCGGCCGGAGGCGAGGAACGTGTTGGGAAAGAGGCACTGGTGCGTGGTCGGATACGCCAGCGCCGGATCGCAGGCCATGAGGTCATGGACCAGCGTCGTGCCGGTCCGCCAGTGACCCAGGATGAAGATCGGCGACCGGATATAGGTTTCCGCAACGCGGCGGCCATAGATCACCTCGCTCGCCAGCGCGACCGCCGACATCAGCGGCGCCATCAGCGTGACCGACAGGATGCGCGGCAGGCAGTTGAGCGTGACGTCGAAGCGACCTTCGGCAAGGAGCTTCACCCAGCTCCCGAACCGCATCCCGTACCAGATGTAGGTGATGCCCTGGCCCTGTCGTTCGATCCGGAAGGGATGGCGCCAGCTGCTCCGCTTTTTTACCGGCGGTCTGGCGGGCGCCCGCCCGGCGGGTGGCCTCGGCCGCGCCGCCGTGATAGGGGACCGCGCCGCGGCACCTGCCACTGCGCGTCGCGCCTCGCTTCGATCGTCCATCCACCCTCCGGCCAATTCGTGGGCGCCTTTCTGGCACGTGCGGCTGGCCGCGGCCAGCATGGCCGGCGCGGAACGTAGAAGGGAATTGGGGCGCGAAGGCGAACGACCATGATCGAAGACTGGTTCATTCACGGACACGCCATCGTCTCGGCTGACGGCCGCATCGCCGCCGCGGACGGATCGGTACCGGCGGCGCTCCGCAACGAAGCCGACTGGGTCCGCTTTCAGGCCGCGCTCGACGCGGCCGCAGTCACGGTTCTCGGCCGGCGCGGCCACGAGGCCAACCGCAACGACAAAGGCCGAAACCGCCTGGTGCTGTCATCGTCGGCGCGCGGCATCGAGCGGCGGGCTGAGGCCTGGTGGTGGAACCCCGCCGCCGTCCCCCTCGCCGATGCGCTCGCCCGTGCCGCCCCCGGAGGCGGCGTCGCCGCGGTCGTCGGCGGCCGTCGCGTGTTCGATTTCTTCCTCGCGGCGGGCTTCGATCGCTTCGACCTCGCGCGCGCCGGCGATGTCCTCATGCCAGACGGCATCCCGGTTTTCTCGGCGGTCGCCGAGGGTAAAGCGGCGGAAGCGATCCTTGCCCTCCACGGGCTGGTTGCCGGCGCCCCTGAGAACTCTTGGACGCCCCGGCGAAGGTCTCGCTGGTCGTCTGGCGCCGGGCTACCGCCCCAGCGTCTCCTTGACCGCGACGGCGAGCTGCTTGAGCGAGAATGGCTTCGGCAGGAAGTGAAACTTCTCGCCCTCGGGCAGGTTCTTGCGGAAGGCGTCCTCGGCGTAGCCGGAAATGAAGATGATCTTGAGGTCGGCGCGCGTCTTGCGAAGCTCTCTCAGCAATGACGGTCCGTCGAGTTCCGGCATCACCACGTCGGAGACAACAAGGTCGACGTTGCCGCCGGCCTCCTCCTCCATCACCTCCAGCGCCTCGACCCCGGAGGCAGCCTCGTAGACCTTGTAGCCCCGTGAGGCGAGTGCGCGGGCGGCGAACGCGCGCACTGCTTCCTCGTCCTCCACGAGCAGGATCGTCGCCGTCCCGGTGAGGTCGGAAATCTCGATCCCGGTGTCGGCGAGGCTGGGCGTCACCTCACCTTCGGCCGGTTCGTAACGCGGCACGAATATGCGGAACACCGTGCCCTTGCCCACCTCGCTGGAGAAAAAGATATGGCGCCGGTCTGCTTGACGATACCGTAGACCGTCGAGAGGCCAAGGCCGGTCCCCTTGCCGACTTCCTTGGTCGAGAAGAACGGCTCGAAGATCTTCGCCTGCACGTCCGCGGTCATGCCGACGCCGGTGTCCTCGACCTCGATCAGCACGTAGTCGGCGCCCGGCAACGGCTTATACGGAAAATGCGCCACCTGGTCCGCCGGCAGGTCGCGCGTGCGAATGGTCATCGTGCCGCCTTCCGGCATCGCATCGCGGGCGTTCACGGCGAGGTTGACGACCACCTGCTCGAACTGGTTGAGGTCGAACTTGATCGGCCACAGGTCCCGGCCGTGGACGAGTTGCAGCTTCACGTTCTCGCCGAGCAGACGTTGCAGCAGGATCTGCAGGTCCGACAGCACTTCGCCCAGAGCCAGCACCTGCGGCCTCAACGTCTGCCGGCGCGAGAAGGCGAGCAGTTGCCGCACCAGGCCCGCCGCCCGGTTGGCGTTCTGCTTGATGTTCATGATGTCCTGGAAGGACGGGTCGCTTGGCCGGTGGTTGGCGAGCAGCAGGTCGGAGAAGCCGATGATCGCCGTCAGCACGTTGTTGAAGTCGTGGGCGATGCCGCCGGCAAGCTGACCGACCGCCTGCATCTTCTGGCTCTGGGCGAACTGCTGCTCGAGCGTGCGCTGCTCGGTGATATCAAGCGCGTTGACGATCACGGCTTCCTCGCCGCCCGCGCCTTCCGCGACGGGATCGATGAAAAACCGCGCGCTGTGCTCGCCGTCGGCGAGGGTGGCGTCGATATGCGCGAGCACTCCGGCGCCGTGGGCCGCCAACTGCAGCGCCTCTTCCAGCCTTGCCTGTTCGTTCTTGGTGACGAGGTCGACCAGCCGTCGCGCGCCGGTCTCCGCCATCGTCGCTCCGAACAGGCGAACGAAGGCCGCGTTGGCGCGGCCGACACGTCCCGCTCCGTCCACCGCCGCGATCGCCATAGGCGTGTTGTTGAAGAACCGCGCGAACCGCACCTCGGCCGACCTCAACGCCTCCGAGGCGTCCTCTCCCGGCGAGCGGTTGAGGACGATGGTGCGCGTCGCCCCCGGCGCGCCGTCGTCGGTCATCGGCACCCGGTGCATCAGCCGCACTGGCAGGCTCTGGCCGTTGCTGCTTGACCAGGTCGAGATCGATGATCGCGGCGCGGTTGCGCATTCCGGCGTCGGCGGGGGCCTTGAGCAGCGCGATACCATCGCCGCGCACGATGTCGTCGAGGGTCAGCGTGCCCGGCTGGAATCCGGTCAGGTCTATTCCCAACCACTCGGCGAGGGTGGCGTTGAGGTAGACGATGCGGCCGTCCGGCTCCGCCGAGAAGAAGCCGGCGGGCGCGTGGTCGAGGTAGTCGATCGCGTGCTGCAGTTCCTGGAAGACGGTCTCCTGCCGTGCCCTCTCGCCCGAGATGTCGGCCACCAGCCACGCCGACATCGGACGCCTGCGCGGACCGACAGCAAGCGGCCGGGCCACGATCCGGTACCAGTGAGCCCCGTCGCGCGGGACGGTCGGGTCGAGCGGACCCGGCAGGCGGATTTCCTCCTGGGCCGTCTGTCCTTCCCTCAGCGTCTGGGCAATACGGTAGATCGCCTCGCCGGCTTCGGCGTTGCCGGAGAAGGCGCGCTCTACCGAGCGCACCTCGCGTTCGCTGTCGGCGCCGGTGAGGTTGGCGTAGGTGCGGTTGGCGTAGACGATACGCCCGTTGCCATCGCTGATAAGGACACCGTCCCCGGTTGCGTCGAGCAACGCCCGACCGAGGTCGTCGGCCTGCCAGCGGGCGCCGAATCGGACGACGCCGATGGCGCTGGCAAGCACCGTCACCACGCCGACGACGGCGAGCAGCCCGAGGACGCCGATGATGAGCGGCTCGGCCCTGCCCGGCTTGATCAAGGCCAGCCCGATCGCCACGCCAACCAGCGCGAAGGAAACGACGATCAGCCGGCCGACGCCGCTAATGCGTTCGGAGCGGTCGGCAACCGTTCCCGTCCGCGGCGACGGATTGGCGTGATCGGTCATTCGGGCCGCCCCATCTCCTCAGACATCCGGCGCGCCCCCGCACCGGCAAAATCATGGAGGCGAGGATGGGCGCGAAAGCAACAGAATTCAACGTAGGCGAGCGCCCGGCGCCGGGATTCTCCGGCGGTGTGACCCGGCCTTCGTCAACACCCCTGATGGTTTCCCGAAGACACACCGCGCCACAAAAGCCAAATCGGCCCCTTGCATTGCGGCTCCCGAGGCCGGAAAAGTCAATCGCACCGGCGAATCTGGCGCGCCGGGCTGCCTTCCGCCGCCTCCGTGCCACCAAGCCGACCGCAAATGCCGGGAGACGTGCGCATGTCGGATCTTCTCGAGCCGCTGTTTGGTGAGGCCGGCGCCCGCGTCGCCCAGTTCGTGATCACCGTCGTCGTCGTTCTGGGACTGATTGCCCTCGCCTATTGGGTGGTGCGCCGTTTTGCCGGCTTCGGGATCGGCGGCATTGGCCGCGGTCGTGTACCCCGTCTTGCCGTCGTCGATGCGGTGGCGATCGACAGCCGCCGCCGCCTTGTACTCGTCCGCCGCGACACCGTTGAGCACCTGCTGTTGCTCGGCGGACCGAGCGATCTGGTCGTCGAGCCGACGATCGTGCGCACCCGCCGCCGCGCCACCCCCGCCGAAGCGGCGCAACGGGCCGCGGCGCAGCCGGCTGCCTCGGCCCCACCGCCGGCTGCGCGCGGGCCCGAGACCGCTCCGCCGGCAGCGGCCGCGCCGATCCCCTTCCCTGCAGCGCGGCCCTCCGTGCGCCCGGAGACGGGCGAGCCGGGGTTCCAGCCGCTCCAACGCAGCGGCGTGGCGCCCCCGGATCTGCCGATGAATCACGGCAACCCGCCGACCCCGGCGCGTCTGGTCGAGATGCAGCAGTTGCCGTTCCGCTCTGTGCAGGCCCCGACAGCGGCCGAGCCTTCCCCGCCCGAGCCGTTTCTGCCGGAGGTGATCCGCCCGGAAGGCATGAATGGCGAGGCGAGGAACATGGCATCGCCGGCGCGCGTGCACGAGCCCGTCCGGGCAGAGCCGGCATCCGCCAGCGCCGACCAGACCAACCTCGATCTCGGCGACCAGACCGCGTCGTCAGCGCTGCCTGCCAGCTTCGGCGGACACGCCCCGGCGGGCGGGGAAGGCGATACCGCCGCCAAGGTCAGCCATCTCGAGCAGGAGATGGCCCGCTTGCTCGGCGAAATCACCGCGGGCCGTCCATCATCCTGACTCTGTTCACGGAATCGGCTCGGCCGCCCCCGCTGACGACCGTTACCAGATCTTCACGTGACAGTTGTTGTCCCGTCCAAAACACGTCGCTATATTCCGCGCCGCATTGAGCCGAGCCAAGGGTCTTCCATGTCGCGCGTGCGGGTAAACGACTATCGACCGACCAACGGCGAGCCGTTCATGAACGAGCGGCAGCGGGAGTACTTCCGCAAGAAGCTGATCGCCTGGAGGGACGATATTTTGCGGGAGGCGCGCGAGACGCTCCAGCACCTGCACGACGAAAGCCAGAATCATTCGGACTTCGCCGACCGGGCCTCCTCCGAGACCGACCGCGCCATTGAATTGAGGGCCCGCGACCGCCAGCGCAAGCTGATCGCCAAGATCGATGCTGCATTGCAGCGGATCGACGAGGGTACCTACGGCTACTGCGAAGAGACCGGCGAGCCGATCAGCCTGAAGCGGCTTGACGCCCGGCCAATCGCAACCCTGTCGATCGAGGCGCAGGAGCGCCACGAGCGGCGCGAGCGCGTCTACCGCGACGACTGACCGGCGGTTGTGGCCACCCGGGACGGCCGGTGCGCCTGTGACGCCGGTCATACTGCAGGGGCCCCCGTTCACCCAATGTTATGCAGGACAGCCGCCACGGGCTTGCCACCCGTTCATGTTTCATACATGTAGGACGGGGCAGGTTTGGTCGACTGCGCGCACCTCGGGCCGGAGCCCGGGACAGCTCGGACACTTAGGGAGCATCAAATGAAGCGAATCTTAACCACGGCTGTCGTTGTGGCCGGAAGCCTGATGGTCGCCGGCTCGGCTTTCGCCGCGTCGGCGAGCTACTGTGATTCGTACGCCCGCGGCGAGATGGAACGCATCTATCCGACGGGCGGTGGTGCCGCCACTGGCGCTATTGCCGGCGGCATCCTTGGCGGCCTGGTCGCGGGCGCCACCCACGGCAACGTGGGCACCGGTATCGGTGTCGGGGCTGGTGCCGGCCTCGTCGTTGGCAGCGCCTCATGGCAGGCCAAGCGTAATGCGGTTTACCAGCAGGCTTACGCCAGCTGCATGGGTGGCCCCGGCGGTCCGCCGCCTCCGCCTCCACAGCCGATCAACTATCCGCCCGGAACGTTCAATGCGACCGTTTATATCCAGCTGAACGTCAGGCAGGGCGGCGGCACCAATTATCCGGTCCTGTTCTCGCTGGTTCCCGGCGAACACTTTTCCGCCGTCTGCGGCAACACCGGTTACCCCGGCTGGTGCTACGTCACGCGCGCGAACGGCCAGGCTGGCTACGCGTCGCAGTCGTACATTTATCCCGGCTAGATTGAGCCGCTCTCCCTGAAGACCGGCAAGCGCCCGCGGCCATCGTCGCGGGCGCTTTTGCTTGTGCAGCGCCGACCGGGTTAAGTGCAAGGCGCGAAAATGCGGATCCACCGATGCCAGAACTGCTGCTTCTCCGTCATGGCAAATCGTCGCGGGACGATCCAAACGCCACCGATTTTGACCGACCGCTTGCCGAGCGCGGCCGGCGTGAGGCCCTCGCGATGGCCGAACTCATCGCCACCAGCTATCCGCCGGACCTGATCGTGTGCTCGCCCGCCCGGCGCACGCGCGAGACCCTCGGACCACTCCTCAAGCGCCTCAAGGACGATCCGGAGGTGGTGTTCGATCCCGACCTCTATCGGCACGATGATAGTTACCGCACGATCATTGCCACCCATGGCGGCGACAGCCGCCGGCTGTTGGTGGTCGGCCACAATCCCGCTATTCAGGAGACGGCCATCGGCCTCATCGGGGCAGGCGACAAAGCGGATCGCGCGCAGGTGGCGGCCGAATATCCGACCGGAGCATTGGCGGTGATCGAATTCGACGAGGCGTGGTCGCGGTTGAAGCCGCTCCGCGGGCGCCTGGTGGCGTTCAAGCGCCCGCGCGACCTGGAGGACGGGAACAACGACGACGGACCGTGACCTTCCACCGGACCGCCGCCGGGTTTACATGCGTTGCGACCACCGCGTGAGAAGCGCCACTTGCCGCTGACCACCATCACCGACGAGACCCGTCTCGTCCTTGCCAACCTCGCCGAGCGTGTCACCAGCATCGGCTCGTCTACGGTGCGCCTCGGCGTCACCGGTCTCGCCCGCGCCGGCAAGACCGTGTTCATCAGCGCCCTCGTCCACAACCTCGTTCACGGCGGCCGGCTGCCGCTGTTCAAGGTATACGCCGGCGGACGCCTGACCGGTGCCCGTCTCGAACCGCAACCGGACGACGACGTCCCGCGCTTCGACTACGAGCGCCACGTGGAGGCGCTGATCAAGGAGCGCCGGTGGCCCGGCTCGACGAGCCGCATCAGCGAACTGAGGCTGGCGATCTCGTACGAATCCGCGTCGTTTCTGACCCGAACCATTGGCAGCGGCCGCCTCAACGTCGACATCGTCGACTACCCCGGCGAATGGCTGCTCGACCTGCCGCTGATGTCCAAGAGCTATGCTCAGTGGTCGCGCGAGGCGATCACCGCGGCAGAGGCGCCGGCCCGCCGGCGCGACAGCCAGGCGTGGCTGGGGCGTCTGGCCGCCGTCGATCCCGGTACCCGCGAGGACGAGGCGCTCGCCCGCGACCTCGCCGCCGCCTTCACCGGCTACCTGAAGGCGGCGCGAAGCGACAGCGAGGTGCTGTCGACCCAGCCGCCCGGCCGCTTCCTGATGCCCGGCGATCTCGAACAGTCGCCGGCGCTGACCTTCGCGCCGTTGCACCTCAGCGATGGCAATCTCGGCCCCGGCGGCTCGCTCGCGCGGATGATGGCGCGCCGCTACGAGGCGTACAAGGCGACCGTCGTGCGCCCGTTCTTCCGCGATCATTTTGCCCGCCTCGACCGCCAGATCGTTCTCGTCGACGCGCTTGCCGCGCTCAATGCCGGGCCGGCGGCGATCACCGACCTGGAAGCCGCGCTCGCTGCCGTCCTCGCCGGGTTTCGTCTCGGCCGCACCAACTGGCTGACCGGTCTTGTCAGACGGCGCATCGACCGGATCCTGTTTGCCGCCACCAAGGCGGACCACCTCCACCACGGCGATCACGATCGCCTTGAGGCCATTCTCAGCCGGATCGTCACCCACGCCGCCGGACGGGCGAGGTTCGCCGGGGCCGGCGTCGACGTGCTTGCCCTCGCCTCGGTGCGCGCCACCCGAGAGGCCGACGTGACCCATGGCGGTGAAACCCTGCCCTCGATCATCGGCGTGCCCATTGCCGGCGAGACCGTGGACGGGCGCACCTTCGACGGCAAGACCGAGGTCGCCATGTTCCCCGGTGATTTGCCGCGCGACCCCGATTCGGTGTTCAAGCCTGGCGCCGCCCCCACCGACGTGCGCTTCGTCCGCTTCCGGCCACCGAAGCTGGAACGGACAGCCGAGGGGCTCCTCCTCTCCCTCCCCCACATCCGGCTTGACCGGGCGCTGGAATTCCTTCTCGGAGACACCCTGTCATGAAGCCCCGCCGGCCGGCCGCCTTCTCCCTCGACGAGATTCGCTACGAGGCCCAGGACCTTTACCCGGCCGAGGCGGAGGAACTGGCCGCGCTGGAGGCGACCGCCGCCGTTGCCGCTCCGGCGCCGCACAGGCGGCGTTGGCTCGGCCTCTTCTTCACCGCGCTTGCCGGCATCATCGCCATGGCGATCGGCGTCGGCATCGACAACCTCGTCCGCGACCTCTTCGACCGCAACGAGTGGCTGGGCTGGCTGGCGCTGGCGCTGTTGGTGCTCGCCGCGGTGGCGCTGTTCGCGATGGCGCTCCGGGAGATCGTCGCCCTCATGCGGCTTCGCCGCGTCACCCACATCCACGCCCAGGCGGTGGCAGCGGTCGCGGCCGATGACCGGCCGGCCGCACTGAAGATCGTCCCCGAACTCGAGGCGCTCTATCGCCACCGGCCGGAGACCGCGCGCGGCCGCGCCGAGCTTGCCCGCCAGCGCCGCGAGATCATCGACGGACGCGACCTCATCGGCCTGGCGGAGACCCAGTTGCTCCTCCCATTCGACGAGGCCGCCCGACGCCTCATTGTAGGCTCCGCCAAGCGGGTGGCCGTCGTCACCGCCATATCGCCCCGCGCCGTGGTCGATCTGTTGTTCGTCGGCTCGGAGATTCTGCGCCTCATCCGCGCGCTGGCCACGCTCTACGGCGGCCGGCCCGGGACTATCGGCTTCCTCCGCCTGGCGCGGGCCACGATTGCTCATCTCGCCGTCACCGGAGGGATGGCTGCCGGCGACTCGCTCGTGCAACAAATCCTTGGCCATGGCATCGCCGCACGCCTTTCCGCCCGGCTTGGCGAAGGCGTGGTCAACGGCCTCCTCACCGCTCGCGTCGGTATCGCGGCCGTCGACGTCTGCCGGCCGCTGCCGTTCGTCAACGGCAGCCCGCCGCGCCTCGCCGACGTTCTGGCGGCATTGAGGCCGCTCGGCAGCGACAAGGCGAGCGGCTGAGAGCGTCGCGCTCGCTGAAATCGTTAAGAAGATGTTTGCGAGGGTCGGCTAGCCTTCGCGCCTTCTCTCGGTTCCGCGCGCAACCATGCTGGCCTTGACATCACACGATGCCCCCGCGGGGGCCGACGGCTCGATGCTCCGCTCCAGGTGGCGCGTCAGAGTCACGCCCGCCGGGCTGTTGCTGCTCGCCGTCGCGCTGGCCATGCTGGCACAATTTGCCCTGGCCCTCTTCGGCGAGGTGAATTGGGACGAGTTCTACTTTCTTTCGCGCGTCCTGGAATACCAGCGCGGCGAACTGAGCGACCTCCTGCAGACGTTCCACGTGCACCTGTTCCTCTGGCTGGCGGCCCTGCCGACGGACGAAATCGGCCGCATCGTCGTTGCCCGCCTGGTGATGCTCGCATGCGAAGCCGGCACGCTCGTCCTGATCTTTCGCATCGCGCGCCGCTACGCATCGCCAATTGCCGCGCTTTCCGCGGTCGCTGCCTACGCGACCTGCTCCAATGTCATCGTGCACGGAGCAAGCTTTCGCTTCGATCCACTGGCCACGTTCATCATGATGGCCGCGGTTGCATTGCTGGTCGCAAGGCCGCTGCGCTGGCATCAGGCGATGATCGCTGGCCTGCTCGTCGCTGTCGGCGGGCTGGTCACGATCAAGGCGGTGTTCTATCTGCCGGTGGTCCTTGCGGTCGCACTTCAGCAACTGGCCGAGGCAGAAGATCGCGCGCGCACCTTCCACCGCCTCGTGGCGGGCGGCCTCGCAGCGTGTATGGCCCTCGCCGCTTTGCTTGTCGCCCACGCCATGTCCCTGCAAAGCCCACCGCCGGTCGCCCGGCCGGAAGCGCAGCTTGCCTACAGCGTTTCCTCAATGATCCACCTTGGATTGAGCGCGTGGGCAATCCCATATCTTCTCGATTCGGTGGCGAAAAACCTCATTCTGTGGCTAGGAATTGCCGCCGGCGTCGGCGTGTGTCTGCGGCGGCTTGCCCGCCCTGGAGCCGACCGCTTGCGGGCGGCAGTGCTGCTTCTGTTTTTCTTTCCCGTCGTGACTATCCTATTCTATCGTAACGCTTTCCCGTACTTCTACGTTTTCGCCCTGGCGCCGGCTGCGGTGCTCGTCGCCGTTGCGGTAGACGCGCTCGCATGGCCGGCCGCGCGCCTTACGCCATACATCGTCCTGACGTGCATCCTTGCTGTGGTTGGCGGGGTACGTTCGCTGCCGGGCGGTCAGGATGCCCAGCGCGCGACGCTCGCCGCGGTCCACCGCATCTTCCCGACGCCCGTCGCTTACATCGACCGTTGTTCCATGGTGGCGGAATTCCCCAAGGTCGGCTTCTTCATGAGCACCTGGGGGATCGAGACCTACCGCGCTACCGGTGAGCCGTCCTTCGCCGAACTCCTGCGCAGCCGGCAACCGGTCTTCGTGCTTGCCAATTCGCCGACGCTCGCCGCCGCTCTCGGAGAAAGCCCGGTGCCTCAACCCCTGTCGCTGGTCTCCGACGACGCGACGACGCTCCGGCAGAACTACGTTCATCACTGGGGCGCCATCTGGGTCGCCGGCAAGACTTTCGCGACCGTCGGTTCGGCACCCGAGCCTTTCGCGATCGCGGTCGCGGGTGACTACACGGTGGAATCGGCGATCGCCGTAAACATCGACGGCCGCGCCGCTCTCCCCGGCGCGGTGGTGAACCTCGGCCAGGGACCGCACACCGTCAGCGCCGGCGACGACGCGGGCCCGGTGGTGCTGCGATGGGGAGACCATCTCCTCGTGCCGGAGGCGGCTGCGCCAGTCGGAGCATTGTTCAATGGCTTCTGAGATCGCACGCCCGCAGGCCGGCAACGTCGCCGGCAACTATTACGACAAGCACGGGACGACCAATCCCCTGGCACACCGGCTCGTCGCCGGCTTCTACCGTGCCTTCGATGCATTGCTCCAGCAGTCCAGCGCCCGCACGGTGCACGAAGTGGGGTGCGGCGAGGGCGTCCTCAGCCTGCGTGCCGCCGCGGCCGGCTGCACGGTCACCGGCTCCGACCTCGAGGCATCGGTGATTGAGGAAGCCAACCGCCGGGCTGGAGCGGCGGGCCGTGCGCCGATGTTCGTGGCGGGCGACCTCTACGCGACACCCCCGGGCTCGCTGTCTCAAGTTGACCTTGTCGTCTGTTGCGAGGTGCTCGAACACCTGCCCGACCCGCAGGCCGCCCTCGCGGTCCTGGCGGAGAGCGGCGCCCCGCTCGTCCTGATGAGCGTGCCGCGCGAACCACTCTGGCGCGTTCTGAACATGGCGCGGCTGCGCTACCTTGGCGCCTGGGGCAATACACCGGGACACCTGAACCATTGGAGTCGAGCGGGATTCCTGGCTTTCGTCGGCGGTCGTTTCGACGTTCTGGCCGTGCGCTCGCCGGTTCCATGGACCTTCGTGCTGGCCCGGCCGCGAGAGGCGGCGTGAACGCGACGCGCATCGCCCGCATCGCGGGTCGGATCCTCGTGGTCGCCGCGGTGGTGCTGCTGGCCGACCGCGTCGCGGCGCTGGAAATCTGGCGACACGATTTCGACCTGGCGCGCTTGGGCCCGGTCGTTGCGCTGGCGGTGCCGGTTTACGCCATCACCGTCGCGCTGCTCGCCGTCGCCTGGATGATCCTGCTCGGCGCCCTCGCTCCGCCGGCGGGCGTCGCCATACCGTGGTATCTGATTTCGCAGTTCGGCAAGTACGTGCCCGGCAATGTCGCCCATCTGGCGACGCGTCACGTCCTGTTCACCCGCGGGGGCGTTTCCCAGACCGCGCTCGTTGCCGCCGCCGCGACGGAAGCCGGCCTGCTCGTCGTGGGCGCCGCCGCCACGGCCGGGGCGCTTGCACCGATCCGCATCGCCAGTGTGGTGCGCGACACGCTTCCGCAGGGTGCGGTCACGCTCGTCACGTTGGCGTGCGCCGTGCTGGCGGCTGTCGCCGTGGCAGCCGCAATCGCACTCGCGCGCGCCCCCGACCGGCGGGAGAAGCTGGTCGCCATCGGCGCCGCCTTGCTGATCTATGTCGGCTTCTTCATCGTCGGCGGCACCATTCTCAGCGGGCTGGTCGCGGGGCTGACGTCATCGGCTGCCACCGTCGGCAACTGGCCCCTCATTGTGGCGGCGGCCGCGGCGGCGTGGCTTTGCGGCTTCGTCGTTCCCGGTGCACCCGGCGGGCTGGGCATCCGCGAAGGCGTCCTGACACTGCTCCTGTCGCCGCTCACCGGAGCCGACACAGCCTTGCTCGCGGCCTTGGCATTTCGCGCCGTGACGCTCCTCGGCGACGGGATCGCCGCGCTGGTCGGGGTGGCTCTGGTGAACTGGGCGGGTCCCCGGCGGCTGGCCGAACGGAACTAGTCTAGCTCTTTGACGACTCGAAACTGCATCTTCGCACGCGCCGCCCAAGGCTAGGTTCTGGACACGTGGTGCGTCGAGGATTGTCGCATTGAGAGTCCAGCTCGAACCTTGTTTGTCCGGTCGGAGCCGCGTGTCCGGCCGATTGACACATTGGCGGAAAAGGACGACGCTCATTTTGCGGCGTGGGGTGGGGCGTCTACGGTGTTTGGGCGGTGGGCGGCGTTTGTGTGGCTGGTAGTCTGCGTCTTGTGCGGGCTGCCTGCTGGCCAGGCGCCTTAGCGCTGCCAGTCATGACCACTTTTGCGTACGCGAGCAGCAGCACCGGCATCGGGAACTGCGTCGGCTACGATAGCCCCGACAATCTATTTTCGTTCCTTCCGCACTACTCTTCCACGACGTGCGGCGACACCAATGGCGCGGGCACTATCAGTGCGAATTCGTCGGTTGGGCATGTCGGTGCCGAGGGAACCGCGACGAGCTATACAAATGAGGGCAGCCTCTCTTTCTTGGTGCTTCAGGCAGGTGGAAACACCCAGGATGCGAACTACGTCTTCGAACCACTTGACGGAGGCCCGCTTGGCCTTCCGATAGACGTATCCTTCTATTTGACCTTCAACGGCAGCGGCTCGGCCAATGAAACCTCCCACTGGAAGGTCGCCGCGTTGGCTCAGGTCAACTCGACCTTTGTTCTTAACGTTTCCGAGGGTTCACGGCCGGAAGACAATGTCCAGGCAATCGGGGGCTTTGTCGGTTCCCACCTAACCACGACAAGTTTTCAGGTTATTACAGGTCAGCCCTACTCGATCTATCTGAGCCTGAGTCTTGAGACCTCGACGGCCGGTGCCACCAGCGACGGTACGCCTGGTCAAGCACAAGCCAACTTTTCGAATAGTCTGGATTTTCCACTCGGTGTGGCCGTGTTCCAGCTTCCCGACGGGTACACGGTGAACAATCCGGAAGCCTACTTATTCAACAATCGCTTCATCCCGCCAAGGGTGGCGACAACACCGCTGCCCTCGGGCATCATCCTTTTCGGAACGGGTGTCGGAACGCTGGGTCTGTTGGGCAGGCGACGAAAGCGGAAAGTTGTTGCGGCGCCCTTGGCGTTCTCGAACTCCGGCTACGCAGTTGGGTGATCGGATGCCCGCAACAAGGTTTTGGGTGGCCAAGTGCACGCGCTGGGCGTCAAGTGCGTCACCAGCGATTGTCGGGGTAGTCTTTCTGACCGTCGCTCGACGTTGGACTTGACGGTGACATCATTTTCGAGGTGTCAGGTTCGGCCCGTGGCATTCCATCGGCTCGCCGACCTCGATCTTGTAGTTCGAGCGCAGAACCTGGTCGACGATGGCATCGGCGATCCGATTGCGCTCCTCTTCCGACAGCTTGCGCCGCATGCCGTGGACAAGGCGGAGGCCACGGGTGAGACCCATCCTGACCGTCAGCCGCAGGTCGTCCCGAATCGTCCACGCCATGGCCCAATCACACCACGGCTAGGAATAATTTCAACCGCCATGGGGTACGACCGACTGAAACGGTTCGCGTAAGCGCGATCTCGTTAGCGTCCAGACACCGTCAACCAGCGGGGGCCGTTTTTCCAATGGCCGGGGGCAACCACAGGGCTCCCGCTGCAACCAGCACCACCGCCATGATTGCAAGGACGGTCCAGAGGTCGCCCAGCCAGGCGAGGGTCAAACCGAACAGCAAGGTTGCCACACTTGCTGGCACATAGACTCGCTCGGCAGCCAAAGCTACCTGGCGCACGACTCTGACCATACCCGTGTCATCCTTCGCGCGACTGCACTTGATGCCCAGCATCACCATGATGAATGCGCTGCCGATCCAGATGACCGCAGATGAAACATGCAAGAATTTCAGGGTGAGGTACCAGTTTACGACCTGAGGCTAGTCTAGCTCGCCTTGCGCGAACGGGCCGGCACCTTCGTCGCCGGTTGCGCGGCGGCCTGAGCGTTGGCCTGTGTCGGCCACGGCAGGCTGGCCAGAAGCCTGTGCTGTGGACTGGCCGCGGAATCCTCAAGCGAGGCGGCGAGCTGGCGCAGGCGTATCTCTTCGAGCAGCATCCGGTTGGCCGCGATCAGGTCGGCGAGGAGGCCCCCCACGCCAACCACGGCCGAGACCGATATGAGGGCCGCCGCCACGGCGAGCGATTGCACGTGGCCGTCGCCCTGTCCGATCGCAAAGAGGATGACAAACCGGATGATGGCCACCACCCCGGGCAGCGCGATCAGGGCGGCAATGATCGTGAATACGCGCAGCGGCTTATAGAGGAGCGCAATCCTGAGGATCGTCACCAGCGAGCGGCGGACATAACCGAACGTGCTCCTGAACAGCCGCGACGGCCGCGTCTCGCCGTTGACGCGGATCGGCACGCTGACGATCGGTATATTGTTGCGCCCGGCCTGTATGATGGTCTCGAGCGTGTAGGTGAATGAGTTGAAGACGCAGAGCCGCATCGCGGCCTGCCTATGGATGGCCCGGAAGCCGCTTGGTGCGTCTTCGACGTCGGCGCCACTCGCCATCCTGACCGCCCGGCTTCCCAGGCGCTGGAGCCAACGCTTGACGAACGAGAAGTGGGCAATTTCCTCGATCGGCCGCGCCCCGACCACGATCCACGCCCGTCCTTCGACGATCGGCGCAACCAGGTCGTCAATGCACCGCGCGTCGTATTGGTTGTCGGCGTCGGTGTTGACGATGACGTCGGCGCCGACGTGTAACGCCTTCTCGATTCCGGCCATGAAGGCGCGGGCCAGCCCCTGGTTGTACGGCAGGCGCACGATGTGATCGACGCCGTGGGCGTCCGCGATCGCCGCGGTTCCGTCGGTCGAGCCGTCGTCGATCACCAGCCATTCCACCGTGTCAAACCCGGGCACGACACGAGGTAGCGCCGCCAGTGTGGTCGGCAGCGGCTCCGCCTCGTTGAGGCAGGGTATCTGGATGACAAGCTTCACGGGGGGGCCTGCGTGCTCCGGTCGAAAACCGACCATAGCGCCCGGCTGTTAAGGAAATCTTGGGGGGCCACACCGCATGGGGCGCGGCCCGCCTCAGGCGGTGCTCGACCGCTTCCAGATGTTGACGCCGGCGTCGCCCGCCCGGCTGTCGATCTGGTCGAACTCGGCCTTGGTGAAGTCCAGCTTGTCGATTGTCCTGACCGCGTCGACGATCTGCTCGGGGCGGCTGGCGCCGATGAGGGCGGAGGTCATGCGCGGGTCGCGCAACACCCAGGCAAGCGCCATCTGCGCCAGCGACTGGCCGCGCTTTTTCGCGATCCGATTGAGCGCAGCGACGGATTCGATGTTTTCCTTCTTCAGGAAGCTCGACGCCCACGAATCCACGCCACGGCCGGCGCGGCTCTCCGGTGGCACCCCCTTCAGGTACTTGTCGGTCAGCAGCCCCTGCGCCAGCGGCGAGAAGGCGATGCAGCCCATTCCTTCTTTCTCGAGTTGGTCGAGCAGCCCGTCGTCCTCGGTCCATCGGTTGAGGATCGAGTAGCTCGGCTGGTGGATGAGTGCCGGTGTGCCGAGCTCCCGCAGGATCGCCGCCGCCTCGGCCGTGCGCTGGGCGTTGTACGACGAGATGCCGACGTAGAGCGCCTTGCCCTGGCGCACCGCCGCATCGAGGGCACCCATGGTTTCCGCCAGCGGTGTGTCGGGGTCGAACCGATGCGAATAGAATATGTCGACGTAGTCGAGCCCCATGCGCTGGAGGCTCTGGTCGAGGCTGGCGAGCAGGTACTTGCGGCTGCCCCATTCCCCGTAGGGACCGGGCCACATGTCGTAGCCGGCCTTGGTGGAGATGATCAGCTCGTCGCGATAGCCGCGGAAGTCGCCCCGCAACATCTCGCCGAAGAATTCCTCCGCCGAGCCCGGCGGTGGTCCGTAGTTGTTGGCGAGGTCGAAATGGGTGATGCCGAGATCGAACGCCGTGCGGCACATCTTGCGGGCCGTCTCCGCCAGCGCGTCGTGTCCGAAATTATGCCAGAGGCCCAGCGAGATCACGGGCAGCTTCAGCCCGCTGCGGCCGGTCCGGCGATAGATCATGCCCTCGTAGCGTTTGGCATTGGCGAGATAGGTCACATGCATTCTCCGGTTGGCCCGAAGGAGACGCGGCTGGCTTATCCGCGTCCGTTCGGCAAGTGTGGCAAGCCTAGCCCCACGGCCCGCGCCGCTCCTCCACGCGGAAGGGGCGCGAACGGGCTTCCTGCATGACTCCTACGCCTCGCTTGCGGAATAGGAACACCAGGATGACGCCGGCGATGAACCCCCCGACGTGCGCCCACACCGCCACGCCGCCCTCGCCGGCAGTGCTGCCCGCCGCCGTGAGGAACTGCAGCAGGAACCAGATGCCGAGCACATAGATTGCCGGGATGCGCACGATCCAGAAGAAAAAGCCGAGGAAGATGAGCGTGCGCACCGTCGCGCGTGGGCTGAGCACGATGTAGGCCCCGAGGACGCCCGCAATAGCACCGCTTGCGCCGATCACCGGCACTTCCGAGCCCGGCGCGATGAACGTCTGCGTCAGCGCCGCGATGGCCCCGCACACCAGATAGAAGACGAGGAAACGGGCATGCCCCATCGAGTCTTCGACGTTGTCGCCGAAGATCCACAGGTAGAGCATGTTGCCGCCGATGTGCAGCAGGCCGCCGTGCATGAACATCGATGTGAGGATCGTCGCCCAGGCAGGCACCGATGCCACACCGGCCGGCAGCTGTGCAATGCCGGTCAGCCTCGCCGGAACCAGTCCGTAGCCGTAATAGGCGACCTGGCCAGCCGGACCCAGCGACAGTTGCCAAAGGTAAACGAGGATGCAGAGGCCGATGATCCCCCAGGTGACGACCGGAGTGCTGTCGCGCGGATTGTCGTCGCTAAGCGGAAACACGTTCTGATCCTGTCGCCCGCCCCGTGTCTCAGTCCTGCTTCCACAGCCGCGTCATCGGCCCGCCCGCACCGGCGACGGGATCGGCGGCCGGCAGCGGAACCGCCGCGATGCGGCGGCGAATGCCGTCGCGGCCCTCGGCGCCCTCGCGCATCAGGTCTGCGCCCCTGCCGGCCGGATAGGCGCCGACCACCAGCAGGTCAGGCGAGGCCGACAGCCGCTTGTGGCCAACGCCGGCTGGAATCAGTACCGCGTCGCCTTGGCTGACGTGCAATGTCTCGCCCGCCTCGCCGCCGAAACGCACGTCCGCCTCGCCGGCGGCGATGCCCAGCACCTCATGGGCGGTCGAATGGTAATGGTGGAAGGGGAAGATGCCGTTCCGCCATCCGCCGCCCCAGCCGTTGGCGCGAAACAGCGCCTCGAAGGCCGCCGTCACGTCGCCTGCGTCCTCGATCGCACCCGAATAGACGATCAGAGGCAACCGCGGATTGTTGGGAATGTCCCCGTCGTCGGCAAAAAGATGAGAACCGGTGTGCATGGCGTGTCCGATGTCCGGCGACCAAACGTCAGTTTGACAGTCGGCCATGGAGCGGTCAAAAAGCCGGGCGCTTGCTGCTCGTCGGCCGATCGAGTCCGCACCGGTAGGCCTCCCGTGACGTGGCGACTGCTCCTGGTTGGTGAATGAAATCAATCGGTTTCGGCTTGGAACGCGTTGCCTGGCTGGCCATCGAATGGCCGCGCCTGGCAGCGGCCATATTCCTCGTTTTCGTCGTCGTTGCCGGCTTCGGTGTCACGCGACTCACCTTCGATGAGGACCTGCGCGACGTCTTCGCCAGCCAGTCTCAGGCCTACCTCGCCTACAAGAACACCACCAGCGATTTCGTCGACCCGGAGAACGAGACGCTGGTGCTGGTCGAGGCGCCGGACCTTGGCTCCCCGGCGGTCTTCCGCGCTCTCCAGGACTTCCAGTTGCAGTTGCAACTTGTCGACGGCGTGGGCAGCGCCTATTCGATGTTTTCGCTCCGGGATCCGCCCGACGCGAGCGGCGCCGCCGCGCTGGTCATCGACAACACCGCGGATGGCCTGACCCCCGATCTGGTCAAGCGCGTGCGCGCCCACCCGATCATGGGTGACAAGGTGCTGTCGCCCGACGGCAAGGCAACCCTTTACGTGGTCACACCGTCGGAGCCGAAGGCACCCCTGTCGGTCACCCGCGCGCTGAAGGCGCAGATACAGGCTACCGCGTCGGATGTTTTCGCCGGCACCGACGCCAAAGTGACCGTTTCCGGATTCCCCGTGATCCGGGCCAGCATCCTCGACGTGCTCAAGCGCGACCAGATCGTGCTGAACGCCGCGGGGTCAGTCATCGGCCTGATCATGGCGCTGCTGGTGTTCCGCTCGGTTACCGCCGCAGTCTTGTCCTCGGTCCCGGCGATCCTCGGCGGTGTCACCGTGCTCGGTTTCATGGGCCTTGTCGGCACCAAGGTGACGGTGATGTCGACGGTCATCCCGGCGCTGATCATGATCCTCGGGTACGCCGACTGCATGCATCTGTGCTTTGCCTGGCGCCGGCACCGCGACACCGGCATCAGCGTCGCCGCGGCGGAGCGGCTGGCCCAGCACGAGGTTGGCGGTGCGTGCCTGCTTGCCGCGATCACGACGGCGGTCGCCTTCGTCTCCCTGATGATCTCGCACGTGGCGATGGTGCGCAGCTTCGGCGTCACCGGCGCGATCGGCATCGTCGGCGGCACGCTGGTGGTGCTCGTCGCCCATGGCCTGCTGACGCTCGCCGTCGGCCGCTTCTGGAGGCACCGCCCCGGCACAGCGTCGACGTTCCTTGTCTGGCTATCAGGCCCCTGCGGCAAGCTTGGGACGTTCGTCGTGCGCTATGCGCGCCCCATTGGCCTGACCTCGATCGTGCTCGTTTTTGTCCTGGGCGCCATGCATTATTCGGTGCCTCCGGAGCACTCGGTGCGCGAGCATCTGCCGAAAAACGATCCGGCCAATGCCGCCCTCGGCCGGATTGACCAGGAATTTGGTGGCGTTTTCCCGGTTCAGATCGTCGTGCCGTTGCATGGCGTGTCGCCGACCTCGACGGCGGCGCTCGAGCGTATCGGGGCGGTTCATCGCGCCGTCGCCGCCGTCGACGGCGTGTCGACGCCGCTGTCGCTGTGGAGCCTGGCCGACTGGCTTGGTCACGGCGATGGCGCCACCGGCGCTGGAAGCATTGACGGATTGTTCAGTGACCTTTCGCCGGAAACCCGCTCGCGTTTCGTGTCCCGGTCGGGAAACGCGCTGGTGACGGCGAGCATCCACGAATCGAGCACCGCCGAGACGGAAGCGCTCGCCAATGCCATCGAAAAAGCCGCGAAGGGCGCCGGCGGCGATGAGGTCGAGGTGACCGGTTTCACCATCCTGAACGCGCGTGAGGGCGCCCGTACGATCAACAACCTCAATCTCAGCCTGTCCCTGTCGGTTGTCGCCAACCTTGTGGTGATCGCCATCGCCTTCCGCAGCGTCGCGATCGGCATCGTCTCGTTTCTGCCGAACTTTCTCCCCATTCTGGCGACCGGTGCACTCCTTTTCCTAACCGGTAGCGGCATGCAATTCACCACCGTCATCGCGCTCACCGTCGCGTTCGGCATCGCCGTCGACGACACGGTCCACTTCCTCAATCGCTTCCTGCTGACCGGCCACGGAACTGCCGGACTTTCCGAGCGGCTGATCGAGACATCGCGACGAATCGGCCCCGTGCTTGCCGGCACCACCATGATCATCGTTGCCGGCATGTCGACGACGCTGACAAGCGGGCTCCCCACCATCAGCCTGTTCGGCCGCATCGCCGCCCTGACCCTGGCGGTCGCCCTCATCGGCGACATCGTGGTACTGCCGGCGCTGATGGCCGGTCTCGCCCGGCGATGGTTCGAGGGCCGGTCGGCGATGAAGCCGAAGCCCGAAGAAGTACCTGCATGATGCGAAGCATTGTTGTCGTGGTCGCGCTGATCCTGGCGGCGCCGGCCCTTGCCGCCAATGGCGTCCCGGCGAACGCGATCCCCGTAGCTGAAAGCCCGCCTGTCTCGGGCCCTCCGCCGGTCCCCCGTCTCGCTCCGGCGGAGGCTTATCCCGCTTTGGCCGCCAACGATCCGCTGCTGGCGCACCTTGCCGGCGAGTGGACGGGGCGCGGCGAGATTCGTCAGAACGGCTCGGCCGAAACCGAGCGCGTGTTCTGCAAGATCACCAACGCGCTGAGTGCCGACGGCGCCGCCCTGAGCCAGCAGGGACGCTGCGCCCTCGCCAACCAGTCCGGTACCATCAGCGGTCAGATCACCGCTCGCGGCGATGGCAAGTACGAAGGCACGCTGGAGAGCATGGCGACCGAGGGGCCGGCGACGCTTGCCGGTTCGCGCATAGGCAACAGCATCGTCATGGCTACCCGCTTCACCGATGCGCTGACGCACCAGCCCGCGACCTCCACCACCACCATCGAAGTCCTGCCGGAAGGTGGCTATCGCCTGTTGACCGAGCGGACCGACCCTGGGACGGGGAAAGCCTACACCGCCAGCGAGATCGTCTTCGCCGCGCAGTAACGACGCCCTAGCCAGAAACCCAACGAAACGTGACAACACCGCCGTCGCGCGAAGGAGACCATGCATGAAACGACTGGTGATCGGCCTCGCACTCATCTGCGCCGCCAGCACGGCGACCGCCGCCGAGGACGGGCTGCTCAAGCAGTTGGTAGGCGACTGGGTCGGGCAAGGCACCATCCGGCTGAAAGCCGACGAAGCACCGCAGCGCCTTTACTGCAAGATCACCAACGCGCTCGATGCCAACGGCACCAGCCTGCACCAGATCGGCCGGTGCGCGCTGCCGGACATGTCGGTGGCCATCGAGTCGGTCATCGAGGCCGTCGGCGCCGGACGCTACAGCGGCTCGGCCGGTCGGCGCGGAAGCCCGCCGGCAGCGATCTTCTCGGGGACCGCCCGCAGCGACGGGATCGAGTTGACCGCCGAAACCTCGGACGAAAGCAAATCAACCGCCACCGCAACCCTCGCCGTCGCCGACGATGGTTTCCGCGTCAAGGCCGTCCACACCGACCCCAAGACCAATCTCACCTACACCGTGAGCGACATCGTGTTTCGGCCGGAGTGAACCAGATCGCGCCTTGGACGGCCCAGACCGTTCTAAGAGGATCACCGCTCTCCAATGCCGACGTCCCAGCGTAAGGGCGTCCAGGACAATTGGCGAGGATTGTCAGATCACGCCGAGCTTCTTCTGCAGGCTCGAGGAGGACGTGGTGTACTGAAACACCACCTTCTTCTCCGGAAACACGATGTGGACGGCCGCCTGCGCCATCAGCGCCACCTCGTGGAAGCCGCACAGGATCAGCTTGAGCTTGCCCGGGTAGTTGTTGATGTCGCCCACCGCGAAGATGCCGGGCTCCGATGTCTCGAACTTCGTCGTGTCCACCGGGATCAGGTTTTCGTGGAGGTTGATGCCCCAGTTTGCGACCGGCCCGAGCTTCATGGTGAGTTCGAAGAAGGGAAGCAGGCGCGTGCAGGCGACCTCGGTCTCCGCCCCGGCCTTGTCCTTGACGGTCGCCGCGCTGAGTTGACCGCCCTCGCCTTTCAGGCCGCTCACCTGCCCCAGCTGGAATCGGATCTTCCCCGCGTCGAGGAGTGCCTTCATCTTGTTGACGCTGTCCGGCGCGGCGCGGAAGTCCTCGCGCCGATGAACGAGCGTCAGGCTTTTCGCCAGCGGCTGCAGGTTGAGCGTCCAGTCGAGCGCGGAATCGCCGCCACCGACGATCATCAGGTCGTGGCCGCGGAAGTCTTCCATCTTGCGCACCGAATAGAATACCGAGGCGCCCTCGTAGCCCTCGATACCGGGCACCGGCGGCCGCTTGGGCTGGAAAGAGCCGCCACCGGCCGCGATCACCACCACCTTGCCAAGGAACGTCCGGCCGACATCCGTGGTCATCCGGAAGCGGCCGTCGGCCTCGCGCGTCAGTGTCTCGACCATCTGGTTCAGATGGAACGTGGGATGGAACGGCTTGATCTGCTCCATCAGCTTCTCGACCAGCCCCTCCCCGGAGATGATCGGGTAACCCGGAATGTCGTAGATCGGCTTCTCCGGATAGAGTTCGGCGCACTGTCCACCGGGCTTGTCGAGAATATCCACGAGTGCCGCGCGCATATCGAGCAAGCCGAGTTCGAAGACCGCGAACAGGCCGACGGGGCCGGCGCCGATGATGATCGCGTCGGTCTCGATGACCTCGTCACCGGACATGGTCGTGGTCGTCATGTCGTTCATGCGCTGTCCTAGCCTTGCCGCTCCGGCACCGTTACCGTCAGTCCGTCCAGTTCGTCGCGCACGCGGATCTGGCACGACAGTCGTGATGTCGGCCTCACGTCGTACGCGAAATCGAGCATGTCTTCCTCCATCGGCTCCGGTTCGCCGACGATCTCCTTGAAGGCCTCGTCGACGTAGACATGGCACGTTGCGCAGGCGCAGGCGCCGCCGCACTCGGCCTCTATGCCCGGCACACCGTTGCGGATGGCGTTCTCCATCACCGTGGAGCCGTTCTCGGCCTCGACTTCGTAGCGCTCGCCGTCGCTGCCGATATACGTGATCTTGGGCATCAGACCTGGACTTGGGAGGATGCGGACGCCGGCCCAAGCCGAGCAATGCCGCCAATTCGCGGGGCCTCTATAGGCGATTTCAACGGCCCCTGCCAGACCATCGGATCGCTCGCCGCGAGGTGAACGGCGATGGATTTTCTATCCCGCGAGGTATTCCGACACGAAACGTTGCGCCGCATCGACCGCCGTTGCGAGATCGGCGACGTCGTCGGGGCCGTCGGCCCCTTGCTCCACCGCGGCCGCAAGGCGCGCAACCCGGCCGGCACCGATCGCGCGGGCCGAGCCGACCAGGAGGTGGGCGATTTCCCGCCGGGTGTCACCCGTCGCCGCCTTCAGCCGTTCCAGGTCCGCCGCGGAGCGGGTCAGAAAAAGCGTCAACACTTCCCGCTCGAGTGCGTCGTCGTTGCCGGTCTGGCGCGCCAGATGATCGAGGTCGAGCGGTGATTTGCCGCTGGTTGGCGGCATTATCGGTGGACGGACAGTGGACACGTCGTGCACGGGCTCCCCGAGTTCCAAGCGCACGACGAAGAGCGAACCGGCATTCTTAAGATATCGTTAACGAGGGCGGTCGCATCGTTGACGAGCTGCTGAATTGCGCGCTGCCTCGCGAGTGCGCGGATGGTGGGCGTTCCCGGCAGCAACCCTGCGTGGCGCGATGATCCCGCCGACCAGCGTTAGCGTTTCGCTGCAATCGCTCAGTTTCTTGTTCCTCTGCCATCAATGTGCCATTAGGATGACTTAGCGGCAGGCACGGAGGCCACCCGGATCGGCTGGATTTGCCGGTCTGAAAATCGCGGCAACGAGCCGCGGGAGGGGGACGGACAATTGTTGTGCGGTGCACGCACAGCTCCTTTCCGTGGACGTTATTGCGTGCTCGTCGGGCTCGTACCGCCCGGCGAAGCGGCCGACGTAGTTTTGAGTACGGACGCGAGGCGGAAGCATGGCAACTAACCCACGGACCAAGAATCCCAACGATGCGGCTTTGTCCGCGGTCGAAGAGGCACTGCGGCTCGATTACGAAGCCGAGGATGACGCAGAGCCGGAACGCGGTCAGGGCCCGCGTCGCGAGCGCCGCCCGGAGGCGCGGGCCGCCAACGAGCCGGTCCGCCGCGCCGATATGCGCCGCCGTCCCGAGGCGCCGCGAACACCCGCGCCGCCGCGCCGCAACGATCAGCCCGCCCGCCGCCAGGAAGAGGCCCGTCGCGTCGAGGGCGAACGCCGCCCCGAGGAAGCGCGCCGGATTCCGCCGCCGCCCGAGTCGGACGAGCAGGCACCGTCCACCGCCAAGCAGCCACCTCCCGCTGCCAATGCGAAGAAGGCGCTTCCTCGCGCCGCCGAGAGGGGCCGCAGCCGCTTCGCCGCCAACGATGATCGCCGCTCCGCCGGCACCCAGCAGGCGTTCGCGTCTCAGCGGCGTCCCTCGCGCCTGATCTACCCGACTGCGACGGCGCTGTCGGTCATCTGGGCCGTGATCGTCCTCGTCTACGCCGTATCGACCGGCGTCTTCACCCAGAACAACCCGACCGGCGTTCTCAACACCATTCTGCTGTTGCTGGCACCGATCGGCTTCGTCTGGGCGACCGCCTCGATGATGTGGCGCACCCAGGAGATGCGCATGGTGGCCCGCTCCATCAGCGAGGTCGCCACGCGTCTTTCCGAGCCCGAGGACGTCGCCACCGACGCCGTCGCCAACGTCAGCCAGGCCATCCGGCGGGAGGTCGCCGCGGTCGGCGACGGGATCGAGCGTGCGCTCGCCCGCGCCAGCGAACTGGAACTGCTCGTCCACAACGAAGTTTCCGCCCTTGAGCGGTCCTATTCCGACAATGAAATGCGCATGCGCTCGCTGATCGACGATCTCGCGGGCCAGCGCGAGGCGATCGTCATCAATTCCGAGCGCGTTCGCACCTCGATCGTCAGCGCCCAGGAGTCTCTGTCGAAGGACCTGCGCATCGCCGCCGAATCGATCTCGGAGAACGTCACCCACGCCGGCAACCGCATCGCCACCGCCCTCACCGACCGCGGCGAGCAGATCACCATCGCGCTCAGCTCCGCCGGCGAGCAGATGGTCGACCAGCTTTCCGCCCGCGGCGAGGATCTTGTCACCCGCCTCGCCGACACCGTTAGCGACGTCGCCGTCTCGCTCGCCCAGACCGGCGGCGAGGTCACCGAAGCGCTGCTGGTGCGCTCCGCCGAGCTCAACGACACGCTGTCGACGACCGGCCGGGCCATGGCCGACACCATTGCCGAGCGCGGCCAGGAAGTGAACGACACGCTGTCGTCGGTCGGCCGCGAACTGATTTCCGGCTTCGAGGGGCGCACCGACGAGATCACCCGTACGATCTCGGAGTTGGGCAACCTTGCGGCGGAAATGATCTCGACCCAGGTCAGGGAGGTCAAGGAAGCCCTCAAGTCGAATGCGGACTCCCTCGTCGTCGACCTCGCGCTGCGCGGTCAGGAGATTTCCGACAAGCTGGACGAGACCGGTAGCCGCATCGCCGAGACCATCACGACGCGTGGCGGCGAGCTTGCCGACCGCCTGTCGCGCACCGGCGACCGCATCTTCGAGTCGATCTCCGTCAACGGCACCGAGCTCAACGAGCGGCTGGCCTCCACCGGCGAGGCGATGGCCAACCTGATCGAGAACCGCACCACGAATCTGCGCGAGGTGATCAACGCCGCCACCACGACGGTGTACGAGACCTTCGACGAACGCAGCGCCGAGTTGACCCAGCGGCTCGCCTCCGTCGGCGGCGAAGTCGCCAAGGCCATCGCCGTGCGCGGCATGAAGATCAACGAGACCATCATCGCCTCGGGCAATGAAATTGCCGAGACGGTGAGCACCCGCGCTGGCGCGATCCATGAGCGCATCATCGATTCCGGCACGTCGATCGCAGATCGCATCATCGACCAGGGCAACGCGATCCATCAGCGCATCGTCGAGTCCGGCAGCCAGATGGCCAACGAGATCGAGAGCCGCGGCTCTTCGATCCACGAACGCATCCTGTCGTCGTCGCGCGAGATCGCCGATGCCATCGAGAGCCGTGGCACAACCATCTACGATTCGATCGTCGAGGCCAGCCAGCATGTCGGTGACGCCATCGAATTGCGCGGCACGTCGATCCATCAGAAGATCCTCGCCTCCGGCCGCGACGTCGCCAACTCGATCGAGAGCCGCGGCGTCACCATCCATGAGAAGATCATCACCTCGGGTACCGAGGTGGCGGACGCGATCGAGAGTCGCGGCAATGCCATCCACGACCGCATCGTGGAATCCGGCGCCCGCTACAGCGACGTCATCATGAGCCGCGCCAGCGAGCTGAGCGAGGTGATCGACAGCCGCTTCTCGCGGATTGCCGAACTTGTCAGTGAGCGTGGCCCTGAACTGGTCAACACGCTGACCGCCCAGACCGCGGCGATGGAGGATTCGCTTTCCGTCAAGCTCTCCGAGTTCGGCGACGGCATCCGTGCCAAGATAGAGAACGTCTCCGACGCGCTGGAATCGAACGCCCACCGTATCGCCGAAGCACTCGACCACCGTTCGCGCCAGATCAACCAGACCCTGATCGAACGCACCCGCGAGATCGCCGAGACGTTCACCGGCGGCCAGACCCGGTTTGCCGCCCTCATCGACGATCGACTTGTCGAGGTGAGCGGCCAGTTGACCAGCCGTATCCACACCCTGGCCGAGTCGCTGAGCGAGCACACCAACGCGATCACCGATTTACTCGCCGGCAAGAGCGCCGACGTTGCCGCGACCATGCGCGAAGCGGTGGACGAGGTTACCCAGCGGCTCGTCACCGAGTTCGGGCGAGGCGACGCGGGCTTTGCGCGCCTCCGCCTCGGAGGGCTCGACCATTCTCGGCCGGGCCATCAACGAGATCGAGGGCATGTTCGGCGCCCGCGCCAATGCCGTGACCGAGGCGCTGGAGCAGCGCACGCGCGAGTTCAACGACGTGCTCGGCGCCCGTTCCGGCGAGCTTGCCACGCTGCTCGACGGCCGCTCCAATGCCCTCCTCAAGACCCTCGACCAGCGCGGCACCGACATTGTCGAGATGGTGGTCAGCCGCAGCGAGGAAGCCTCAAGGACGCTCATCGCCAGCGGCGATCGCGTGGCGACCACCTTCGTGGAGACCAACGAGCGGCTGCACCGGGAGGTCGGCGATATTGTCGAACGGCTGGCACAGTCGAACCAGGCGCTCAACCACCTGCTGACGTCGGCGTCGCAGAACATCAACGTGATCGAGAACCAGCTCGGCACCCGGTCGAGCGAATTCGCCGCCGTGATCAATCACGCGGTGGAATCGACCCAGCTCTCCGCCAGTGAGCTCGGCGATCAGGTCACCCGCCTGCGCGACGTCTCCGGCGATATCCTCGGGAGCGTCAGCGACGTGGTCAAGCGCTTCGAGGAGCAGAGCGCGTCGCTGACCACGGCCTCGCACAACCTGGCGGAAGTGAACCGCCAGATCGAGACCAACGTTCAGGAGCGCCGCCCCGAACTGGAGAGCCTGACTGCGAACCTGAGATCGCGCAGCGAAGAGCTCGACAGCCTGATGAAGTCGTTCACGCGCATCATCGCCGAGACGCTGAAAACGGCCGAGGAGCGTGCCACCGCCGTCAGCCGCATGCTGAGCGAGAACACCGCCACCGCCACCAAGGGCGTGGTGGAGAACTTCGAGGCGATGAACCGCACTGCCGGCACCGAGAGCCGCAAGGCGGCGGAGGCCGTACGCGAGGCGAACAAGGCGCTGATCGCCGAGATGGGTCACGCCATCGGCGAGGCGACGAAGCGGTTCGCGGAGGCCACCCGCGAGATGCGCCAGGCGACACAAGACCTGCAGCGCGATCTCACCAACACCCGTGAGGAGTTGAAGCGCGGCGTGCTGGAGCTTCCCGAGGAGGCGCGTGAGAACGCCGAGGCCATGCGCCGTGTCGTTGGTGACCAGATAAAGGCGCTGTCGGAGTTGTCGGAGATCGTCAGCCGCCACGGCAAGACACTCGACCTTTCCAGCCCGTCGCTGGGCGAGCCGCATATGCGCAGCCTGCCGCAGCCGGCGGCTGCCGTGGGCGGCGGCGAAGCGGCGGCCATCCCCGCCAGCGGCGAGGGCACCGGCGCTCCGCCTCCGCCTACGATCAGGATTGCGGGTGATGCCACCCGCCGTGCCGCCAGCGCCAATGGCGCTGCACCGCCGACGGCGATGCCGAAGCCCATGGTCGCCCGGGTTCAGCCCCAGCCGCGCCCGGCACCGACGCCCGCGAGCCCCCACCAGCCGGCCCAGCCAGCCCAGCCGTCGCCGCGTTCGACCTTCAGCATGAGCGATGACCGCGCATCGGGCGGCTGGGTCTCCGACCTGTTGCGCCGCGCCTCCGACAGCGAGGCGGCCGCCACCCAACCCAAGGAGCCCGCCGCGGCAGCACCACCGCCCCCGGCTGCGTCGCAGGCACCCGTCGCGAGCCAGGCGACGGTTTCGGCTCCGCTCAACGCGCTTTCCGGCGACATCGCCCGCGCCATCGATCACAACGCCGCGGTCGACCTGTGGGAGCGCCACAGCCGCGGCGAGCGCAACCTCTTCACCCGACGGCTCTACACCCTCCAGGGGCAGCAGACCTTCGACGAGATCCGTAAGAAGTATCAGCGCGATCAGGAATTCCGCGGCGCCGTCGACCGCTACGTCAACGACTTCGAGAAGCTGCTCGCCGAAGTGACCAAGAACGGCAAGGACAAGACCTCCGGCCGCGCCTACCTCACCTCGGACACCGGCAAGGTCTACACCATGCTGGCGCACGCGAGCGGCCGTCTCGACTGATCCGCGGGCGAGATCCTCCCCCTGACAAGGGGGAGGCCGCCCGGTGGACGAGCCGACCCAGTTTGGGGGGTTCTGGCTACTGTCTCGCGAGGGCCTGCTGCAGAACCGCCGGGTCCAGGTTTCCTCCCGACAGAACCACCACCACGGTGCGATCGCGCGCTGCGATCTTTGCGGCGAGCAGGGCTGCGAGCGCCACTGCGCCGCCCGGCTCCACCACCAGCTTGAGCTCGGCGAACGCGTAGGCGACCGCGTCAAGCGCCGCCGCATCGCTGACCGTCGCCGCCTCGGCCCGGTTGGCGCGGTTGATCGCGAGGCTCATCCGTCCCGGCTTCGACGTCAGCAGCGCATCGCAGACCGACCCGGCGGTCTTGTCGTTGGCAATGATCCGCCCCGCCTGGAGCGAGCGCGCGGTGTCGTCAAAGCCCTCCGGCTCGACCAGCACGATCTCGGTCTCCGCCCACGCGTCGCGCACCGCTAGGCCGATCCCGGCGCAGAGGCCGCCGCCCCCGCAAGGGACAACGACCGCATCCGGCCGGACGTTTTCGGCAATGCAGTCCGCGACGATCTCCAGACCCGCCGTTCCCTGGCCGGCGATGACCTCCGCATCCTCGTACGGATGGACGAGCACGCCGCCATGTGCGGCGATGACACTCATGGCGACCGCCTCGCGATCGTCACGCGTCCGGTCGTAGTCGACGATACGCCCGCCGCTCCGCTCGGTGCGCGCCCGCTTGATTGCCGGCGCATCGGCGGGCATCACGATGGTCGCGTGGATACCGAAAAGGCGCGCCGCCTCCGCCACACCCTGCGCGTGATTGCCGGATGACACCGCCACCACGCCGCGATCCCGCGCTGACCGGCTCATCGCCGCGATGGCGTTGTAGGCGCCGCGGAACTTGAACGACCCGGTACGCTGCAGTGTCTCGCACTTGAGGAGGATCCGCCCGCCGGTGGCCTGGTCGAGCGCCGGGCTCGTCAGAAGCGGTGTCCTCACCGCATGGCCGGTGAGCCGTTCCGCCGCCCGACGGACGTCGGCGATTGTGGGCAGCGTCGGGTCGGGGGGTGCACTCATCGGCGCGCACAATACTGCAAGCCCGGCAAAACCGATACGAGGCCGTCAGCCTTGAGCCCGGCGCCGGTTCGGGATAGTCGAATGCGCCGGACCGGCCGCCTGCCGGCCCACCCTTCCGTTCCGACGGCGCCCCCGGGGGAAATTGTGGGACGCCGTCCACTCCCTGGAGAAAACCAAGCGATGAAGCTCGTCCGATTCGGCCCGCGCGGCCGCGAGAAACCCGGCATCCTCGACAAGACCGGCACGATCCGCGACCTGAGCGCCGTGGTCGATGACATCACGCCGGCAACACTGGCCGCCGGCGCGCTCGCCGCCATCAGGAAGGCCGACGTCGAAAGCCTGCCCAAGGTGCGCAAGGGCGTGCGCATCGGTCCCTGCGTCGGCAACGTCCGCCACTTCATCGCCATCGGTCTCAACTATGTCGACCACGCCGAGGAAACCGGCAATCCCATTCCCAAGGAGCCGATTGTGTTTTCCAAGGCGCCTAGTTGCATCGTCGGTCCTGATGACGAGGTGATCATCCCCAAGGGATCGAAGAAGACCGATTGGGAAGTCGAGCTGGCGGTCATCATCGGCCGCGGCGGCAGCTACATCGATGAGAAGGACGCGCTGCGCCACATCGCCGGGTACGCCGTCTGCCACGACGTTTCCGAGCGCGCGTTCCAGGCCGAACGCGGTGGCCAGTGGATAAAGGGCAAGAGCGCCCCCACCTTCGGCCCGTTGGGGCCCTGGCTGGTGACCCGCGACGAGATCAAGGACGTCCAGGATCTCGACATGTTCCTCGACGTCAACGGCAAGCGCATGCAGACCGGCAACACCAGGACCATGATCTTCGGTATTGCTCATCTGGTCAGTTACCTCAGCCAGTTCATGGCGCTCGAACCCGGCGACGTCATCACCACCGGCACGCCGCCCGGAGTTCGGCATGGGCATGAACCCGCAGCGCTTCCTCAAGGGCGGCGAGACGGTCCACCTCGGCATCGCCGGCCTCGGCGAGCAGACCCAGAAGGTCGTGAAGTACCAGGCATAGGCGCACTACCACCGACGCCAAACCGTCCCTCTATGTCACCGGCGTCGTTGGTGTCTGCGCTCGCTTCGATCGCGTCCGCTCGATGCCCAACTGGTGCTCGCGCCAGATGACGAAGAGGCCGGCGCTGACGACGACCGCCGTGCCGGCGAGCACTATGCTGCTCGGCCAGACGCCGAACACGCTGAGGCTGACCGCCATGGTCCATATCATCGAGGCGTAGTCGAACGGCGCAATGGTGGAGGCGTCGCCGAAACGGAAGCTCTGGGTCATCAGCACCTGGCCCATCCCGCCGAATATTCCGGTGAGCACCAGGAACGCGGCGTCGGTGAGGTCGGGCACCACCCAGCCGAAAGGCAGCGACGCGAGCGAGGCCAACGCGGCAAAGGCGGAGAAATAGATGACGATCGTGGCCGCACCTTCGTAGCGGGTGAGGATGCGCACCTGGGTCGAAGCGAACGCACCCATGACCGCCCCGCCAAGCGCCACCAGCGCACCGACGACGTTGCGATCGGCGCCCGACTCCGGACCGACGTAGTCCGACAGGATGATCAGCACGCCAACGAAGCCGATGATCACGGCCGACCACCGGTAGATGCGCACCCTCTCGTGGAGCAGGACGACGGCGAAGACGACGGTCATCAGCGGAGCGGCATAGCCGATCGCGATCGCATCGACGATCGGCAGCAGCGACAGTGCGGTGAAGCCGCAGAACATCGACCCCACGCCGGTCAGCGATCGGACCATGTGGGAACCGAGGCGGTCGGTATAGAACGCCGCCGGCAGCCGACCGCGCGCGCCCGCCCACACCAGAACCGGGATCAGCGCGAAGGCGCTGCGGCAGAACGTGAGTTCGCCGACCGGATAGCGGTCGCTGAGCAGCTTGATCAGCGTCGCCATGCCGGTGAAGACAACCGTCGAGGCGACCTTCAGTGAGATGCCGAGGATGGGTCGCGCCTGCTGGCGGACCACGAAAGATGAGTCCATGGACGCTCGCACCAAGACCACACGGCGATGGCCGAGACAAGGCCCGCGCGTGCGGACGGGCGGCACGGCAACCTTCCCCTAAGGAACCGGTGGCCCGCCCAGCAGCTTACGACACCGCGTTGATCGCGGCCCAGACCCGCTCCGGCGTTGCCGGCATGTCGATGTGAATGATCCCCCAACCCCGTTCGAGCGCATCAACGATGGCGTTGATCAGCGCCGGCGAGGAGCCGATCGCGCCCGCCTCCCCTGCCCCCTTGATGCCGAACGGGTTGGACTTGCACGGCACGTTGCGGGTCTCGAAGTGGAACGAGGGCATCCCTTCCGCCCGCGGCATGGCGTAGTCGAGGAAAGACGCGGTGACGAGTTGGCCGTCGCCGTCGTAGACCGTGCGTTCCGTCAGGGCCTGGCCGATCCCCTGGACGCTGCCGCCGACCACCTGGCCCTCCAGCAGCATCGGGTTCACCGTCGCGCCGAAATCGTCGACGATCCAGTAGCCGACGATTTCCACCGTCCCGGTTTCGGGGTCGATCTCGACCTCCGCCGCGTGGGTGCCGTTGGGATAGGTCGGCTCCGGCTGTTCGTAAGTGTTGTCGTATGCCGTCAGCACGGCCGCGTCTTCGACCGTGCGGGCGAGTTCGGTGAGCGTCATGCCCCGGTTGGACCCGGCGACACGGATGGTGCCGTCGGCAAAGGCAAGGTCGTCTTCCGCCGCTTCGAGCAGCTTCGCCGCAACTTTGCGGAGCTGCCCCGCAAGCTTGATCGCGGCCCGGTCGACCGAAACCGCGCCGAGCGGGATCGATCGGGAACCGCCGGTACCGCCTCCGTCCGGCACCCGGTCGGTATCGCCCTGGATCACCCGGATTTTGTCGTAGTCGAGCCCGAGGTGGCCGGCGATGAACTGGGCGTATGCAGTGGCGTGGCCCTGGCCGTTGGTTTGCGTGCCGATGAGCAGCGTCGCCGTGCCGTCTGCGTTGAGGGTCACCGTCGCCCCCTCGGTGCCCGGAAATGCGCACGCCTCGATGTAGGTGGCGATGCCGAAGCCGCGTCCCTTGCTGGCATTGCGCGACGCCTCGGCCCGTGCCGCGAAACCCTCGTGGTCGGCAAGCTCCAGCGCGCGCGCAAGGTGACCGGCGAACTCGCCCGAGTCGTAGATGCGTCCGCCCTGCGTCTTGTATGGCATCGCCGAGGGCGCGACGAAATTCCGCCGCCTTATCTCGATCGGGCCAAGGCCCGTATCGCGTCCGCAGACGTCGACCAGCCGTTCGACCAGGTAGGCGGCTTCCGGCCGGCCCGCGCCCCGGTAGGCATCGACCGGCACCGTGTTGGTGTAGACGCCCCGCGCCCGCGCGTAGGCTGCCCGAATGTCGTAGACCCCTGTCGTCATCGTCAGCCCGCCCTGCGGGATGTACGGCGCGAATTGCGACAGGTAAGCGCCCATGTTGGCCAGGATGTCGACGCGCATGGCGAGGAAACGGCCCCCCTCGTCCATCGCCATCTCGGCAACCGAGAGGTTGTCGCGCCCCTGGCTGTCGACGAGGAAGTGTTCGGAGCGCTCGCCGATCCACTTGACCGGCCGGCCGAGACGCTTCGCGGCCAGTGCCGCCAGCGGATACTCGTGGTAGACGAACGCCTTCGTGCCGAAGCCGCCGCCGACATCCGGCGTGATCACCCGGAGGTCGCTTGCCGGAATGCCGAGGATTTCGGCAATGCCGTCGCGCATGCCGTGGCCGCCCTGGGTGCCGAGCGTCAGCGTCGTCCGCCCGGTATCCGCGTCGTACTCGGCGATGACGCCCCGCGTCTCCATGTAGTTGGTAACGACCCGGTTGTTGACGATCTCGACGCGCGATATCCGCGCCGCCTGCGCGAAGGCCGCCTCTGTCGCGGTCCTGTCGCCGCGGGCGATATCGAAGGCAACGTTGGTGCCGAAATCCGGCCAGATCACCGGCGCCTCATCCGCCAGTGCCGGCTTCAGGTCGACCACCACCGGCAGCGCCTCGTAGTCGATGGCGATTGCGTCGGCCGCGGCCTTGGCCGCCTCGACGTCATCGGCGACCACGAAGGCGACCGGATCGCCGACATGGCGCACGATGTCGCCGCAAAGCAACGGCCGATCCGGCACCTTCGCGTGCGTGCCGTCGACCTGCCGCACCCGCGCCTCGCACGGCAGTCCGCCGATTCCTTCGAGGTCGGCATGGGTCATGATGAGTTGGACGCCTGGCATCGCCCTGGCATCGTCGAGCCCGCCGAGGATGACGCGCGCGTGTGCCATCGCCGAGCGCAGCACCACCGCGCGCACAACTCCCGCCGGCGCGAAATCGTCGGTGAAATGTCCGGCGCCGGTCACCAGCGCCTTGTCCTCGACGCGACGGACCGGGGCCCCCATTCCGAACTTGGGCGGTACGACGTTCATGGATTTGCCTCTTCCCGCAATGTCCTGATCTTCGCGATCAGCCCGGCCGTGGAGGCGTCGCGCCCGCCCGTCGGTGCATCGCTTTCCAGCATTGGCAGCAACTCCGTCGCCAGTGTCTTGCCCAATTCGACCCCCCACTGGTCGAACGAATTGATACCCCACACGGTGCCCTGCACGAAGACCTTGTGCTCATAGAGCGCGATGATCATGCCGAGCGTATGCGGGTCGAGCCGGCGATAGAGGAGCGTGTTCGACGGCCGGTTGCCGGGGCACACCTTATGCGGCGCCAGCCGCTCTATCTCGGCTTCGTTCGTCCCGGCCGCCCGAAGCTCATCGCGCACCTCGACCAGCGTCTTGCCACGCATCAGCGCCTCGCTCTGCGCCAGGCAGTTGGCAAGCAGCAGCGTGTGGTGGTGCTCGTCATCCGCTCCTGCATCGTCGCCGACCGCCGCCGCCAGGAAGTCGCACGGCACCACGTCCGTCCCCTGGTGCAGCAGCTGGTAAAACGCGTGCTGGCCGTTGGTGCCGGGCTCGCCGAACACGATCGGCCCGGTCCTGCCCGTGACCGGCTCGCCCGAGGCGCCGACGTGCTTGCCGTTCGATTCCATGTCCAGTTGCTGCAAATAGGGCGGCAGCCGCTCCAGCCGCTGGTCGTACGGCAGCACCGCGTAGGTCGGATAGCCCATGACGTTTCTGTACCATATGCCGACCATCGCCATGACCACCGGCATGTTGGCGTTGAGCGGGGCCGTGCGGAAATGGTCGTCCATCGTCCGCCCGCCGTCGAGAAACGCGCGGAACTGGTCGGGCCCGATGGCGATCATCAGCGACAGGCCGATCGCTGACCATACGGAATAGCGCCCGCCGACCCAATCCCAGAAGCCGAAGATGCGCTCCGGGCGGATGCCGAATTGCGCCACCTTGTCGAGCGCGGTCGAGATCGCGACAAAATGCGCCCCAACCTTGTCCTCGCCAAGCCGTTCGGCGATCCACGCCCGCGCACTCGCCGCGTTGGTCATGGTCTCGCTGGTGGTGAACGATTTCGACGACACCAGCAACAGCGTGCGCCCCGGGTCGAGCCCGGCGAGCGTCTCGCGTATGTCGACACCGTCGACGTTGGAGACGAAGTGCGCCCGTGGCCCGTCATGCCAAAGTGCAAGCGCCCGTGTCGCCATCGCCGGACCGAGGTCGGAGCCGCCGATGCCGATGTTGACCACGTCGGTAAACGGGCCGCCGGTGCCGGCAATCGCACCTGTGCGCACACCGGCGGCGAAGTCTGCCATCCGCGCGAGCACGCCTTGCACGTCAGCAACGACGTTCCTGCCGTCGACCAGATACGTCGCATCCGGAGATGCGCGCAGCGCCACGTGCAGGGCCGGCCGCTTCTCCGTCGCGTTGATTGCCTCGCCGGCGAACATCGCCGCCCGCCTTGGCTCGACCCCCGCCGCCTCCGCCAGCTTGATCAGCAGCGAAAGTATCTCCGCGTCGATCAGGTTCTTGGAGTAGTCGAACGTGAGCGTGCCGAGCGACAGCGAAAACTTCTCGAAACGTCGCGGGTCCTCGGCAAAGCGCTGCCGCATCGGCACCGCCGCCACCGCCGCACGCCGGTCTTCCAGTGCACGCAAAGCCTTGGCAACAGCCGGGGTCACCGCACGCGCCTTCCCACAGTTACGTCTCCCCGCCCCAGCCAGTTGCCGATCCGATCCATCGCCTCTCCCATGTCCGGCACGGTGCCGGCGAAGCAGAAGCGCACGAAGCCGTGCCCGCGCGAACGGTCGAAATCGGGTCCGGGCGTCGCCGCCACGCCGGCCTCAGCCAGCATCCGCCGGCAGAATTCGACCGAATCGTTGGAGAAGCGGCTGACCGGCGCGTAGATGTAGAAGGCGCCATCGACCGGCAGGTGCCCTTCGAACCCTAGCGCCGGCAGCCGCTCCAGCAGCAGGGCCCGACTGGCGGCATAACCCGCCTTGATCGTCTCCAGTTCCGCCGTCGCGTCGAATGCGGCGATTGCCGCCTTCTGCGAGATGTCGGGCGGCGAAATGTAAAGGTTCTGGCCGATGCGCTCGACCGGACGCACCAGCGTCTCCGGCAGCACCATCCAGCCGATCCGCCATCCGGTCATGCAGTAGTATTTGGAAAACGAGTTGACCACGATCGCCGCGTCGCTGAATTCCAGCGCCGTGGGTGCCTCACCGGCGTAGACCAGGCGGTGGTAGATTTCATCGGAGATGAAGACGATGCCGAGGTCGGCTGCCGCGTCCATGAGGGCGGAGAGCGCGGCGCGATCCATCACCGTGCCGCTCGGGTTGGCGGGACTGGCGACGAGCACGCCCTTCAGTGGCTTCTCGCGGTGCGCCTTTTCCAGCATCGCCGGCGTCAGCGCATAGCGGCTGTCGGGTCCGACCGGAATCTCCACCGCCTCAAGCCCCAGCGCGCTCATCAGGTTGCGGTAGGCCGGGTAGCCGGGCACCGGCAGGGCGATCCGGTCGCCGGCATCGAAGGCGGCGAGAAACGCCAGGTTGAACCCGGCCGACGAGCCGGTGGTGACCGCGACCCGCTCCGGCGGGACCTCGATCCCGTGCTGGTCGGCGTAGTATTGGGCGATCCGGGCCCGCAAGCGCCGCAAGCCGAGCGCCTCGGTGTAGGCGATACGGCCGTCGGCGAGCGCCACCCTGGCGGCCTCGACCACCGCCTTCGGCGTTGGCGCCCCCGGCTGGCCGACCTCCATGTGGATCACGCGCTCGCCGGCGTGCTCGCGATCGATGGCAGCCCGCATCACGTCCATGACGATGAACGGCTCGACGGCGCTCCGCCGCGACGGCTCAGCACCCTTCGGCTTCATGCCGGCCCCGTCACTGGTCGAGTTCCCGCCCAGTCTTGCTCTCGCCAAAATCTGCGGCCATTTCGGCCGCCGCGCGGATCCTGCGTTGACCCGCCGTCGCCCGGTTTCTACCCTCTGGACGACAGCCGACCGGCACCAACGGATGGAGTGCAGCGATCGATGCGACACGAAGCGGTGGTCACTAGCAGGCCCCGCCCGGCTTGCAAAGCCCCGGCCGCGGCGCTGGCCGGGTTGGTCGCGGCGACCCTGGCCCTGGCGCCTGCGGTAGCGGCCGCCCAGGACAGCGGCACCGCCATTGTGCGCGATGCCGAGACCGAGGCCCTGCTCCAGGACTACCTCAAGCCGATCTTCAAGGCCGCCGGCATCCATTCGTCGAGCGTACGTACCTTCCTCGTCCCCAGCGACGACTTCAATGCCTTCGTTGCCAACGGCCGCCAGGTATTCGTCAATACCGGCGCGATCATCCAGTCCGACACACCTGGGGAACTCATCGGCGTCCTCGCTCACGAGACCGGCCACCTCGTCCACCAGGACGAGGCCCAGTTTCGCCAGCAGCTGGACAACACCAAGGCAGCTGTGCTGATCGCCTCGCTGCTTGGCATGGGCGCCATGGTCGCCGGCGGCCTGACCAACTCGCCGAGCACCGCCCAGGCGGCGGCGGGGCTCATGACACTCGGCCCCTCCGTCGCCACCCATAGCCTTCTCGCCTATCGCCGCGCCCAGGAGGCAGCCGCCGACCGCGCCGCCGTCGACTATCTGAATGCTTCCGGCCAGTCGGGTGCCGGGATGCTCACGACCCTTCAGCGGCTGGCCAACGAGACCCTTTTTCTGTCGCGGGATGCCGATCCCTACCTGCAGAGCCATCCGCTGCCGCCCGACCGGATCGCCGCCGTCGAGCACCTGGTCCGGGAGAGCAAGTACTTCGACAAGAAGGATCCGCCCGATCTGCAGCGCCGTCACGACATGGTCCGCGCCAAGCTCGTCGCCTTCACGTGGCCGTCGGGCCGGGTCCTCCAGCGCTATCCGCTGACCGACCAGAGCGAGCCGGCCCGCTACGCCCGCGCCATCTCCACCTACCGTTACGGCAGTCTCGCCTCGGCGCAGAAGCAGATCGGCGATCTCATCGCCGGCAACCCGAGCTACCCGTACTTCTGGGAGTTGAAGGGCCAGGAGCTGCTGGAGACCGGTAACCCGAAAGCTTCCCTTGATCCGCTGCGCAAGGCCGTGTCGCTGGCGCCCGACGCCTCGCTGATCAAGATCCTGCTGGGTCAGGCGCTGGTGGCGATCGGCGACAAGTCGCTGAACAACGAGGCGGTCAATGTTCTCGCCCCAGCGCTTCAGGATGACCCCGACAATGCCCCCGGATTCCGCGCGCTCGGCCGGGCGTACGCCGCCCTCGGGAACACCGCGATGGCGAGCCTGACCACAGCCGAGGGCCTGTTCGCGGAAGGAAACGTTAAGGACGCAAAGCTACAAGCCTCGCATGCTCAAGCAGAATTGAAGAGAGGGTCGCCCGCCTGGCTTCGCGCCGACGATATCGTGGCGTATAACCCGCCAAAGCTCCGCTGAGTATCGCGCCGCGTCGCATCGGAGAGCTCCATTGAACAGATCGACCGCCGTAGCCCTTGCCGTTGTCGGTGCCGGCGTTATCGCCGCGGCGGCGTACACCGTGGGTCTGCGCAACGGCAGCCTCAGCGGTCTGCCGCCGGCGATGGTGCAGGCCACCGACCAGGCGACCCCCGGCGCCGGGGGACCCGCAACGCCCGCGGCCGAGGGACCGGCGACACCCGCTTTGGCCGGGCCGGCGACGCCGGTGCCGGCCGGTGCGGTCGGCATGACCGCCCTCACCGACGACCAGCGCACCGAGGTCGAGGGGATCGTCCGCAATTACCTGATGGCCAATCCGGAGGTCATCCGCGACGCCATCGATGAGTTGCAGCGGCGCGCCGACCAGGCGGCCCAGGTGGCGCAGGCGCAGGCCATCGGCGACAACAGCAAAGTGATCTTCACATCGGCCGGCGACGGCGTGCTCGGCAACCCGAAGGGCAATGTGACCCTGGTGGAGTTCTTCGACTACAACTGCGCCTACTGCCGCCGCGCCCAGGCCGACATGCAGCAACTGATCGAGAAGGATCCGAAGCTGCGGGTCGTGCTGAAGGAATTCCCCGTTCTCGGCGACGGTTCGGTCGCAGCCGCCAAGGTCTCCGTCGCGGTGGAGATGACCGCGCCCGGCAAGTACGCGGCGTTTCACAACGCGCTGCTGGCCGAGCCCGGCCAGGTCGACGGCGAGCGTGCGCTCGCGGTCGCCAAGGAGATCGGCCTCGATCCCGATGCCCTCAAGTCCAAGCTCGACGACCCGGCGATCCAGGACCGGATCAACGCTTCCTATGATCTCGCCGGAAAGCTCAACCTTACCGGCACGCCGTCCTACGTCACCCAGAAGGCGGTGATCGTGGGTGCCGTCGGCTACGATGCCCTCAAGCAGCAGATCGACGAAGCCCGCGGCTGCGGCACGGCCAGTTGCTAGGGCGCGAGGATCACGGGGTTCGCCCCGGGTTACCATCTTCACCCGCGCGGCGTGAACACAAACTCCTGGGCCGGTCCGGTGACGCTGGCGGGAATTGTCATGGTTATGCGGGGGCCCTCCGCATCGCCGCCGAAGCGCAGCGTCACCCCGTACGCCTGAGAGAAAAGCGACAGGGGCGGGTCATGCAGCAGATACACTGCTTCTCCGTCATCGTCGGCGAGCGGCCGGAGTTCCGAGTTGACCTCGCCCGTGTCGAGCATGAGCCGGCCGTTCCGCAGGGACAGTGACACCTCGCCAAGCTCGGCGTTGTCGTAGCGCCCGAGATACGGCGCAACTGCACCCGGATCGATCTTGCCCAGCGAGACGGGCGGTCGGGCGGCCGCCAGGGTCCTGGCCTGCTCCCCGAGTTCCGCGTCGATTTCGGCCGGCTGGTCGAACAGGATTTCGAACAGGCGGAGTTCCGTTGCGTATTCGAAAGCGAGAGGGATCGGAGACTTCGGCGAGAGCGCGAACGCGTTGGTAAGGATGACGATCCCTAGGTCGGCTTCCGGCAGAAAGGCGATGTCGGCGGTGAACCCCCCTGTGCCCCCGCCATGGCTCACCACCCTGAGGCCGTGATACTCGCCATTCAGCCAGCCGAGACCGTAGCTCGTCATCGTCGCGGCCATTTGCGGCGGTCCGCCGAGGTAATTGGGGACTGACACCGCTGGCGCCCACGTCGCCTCCAGGTTTGTGGCCGAGACGACCCGGGTCCCTCCGGGCGCAACGCCGCGTGCCAGTTCGGTCTGCAGGTAGCGGGCCATCTCGCGCGCATCCGACCAGAGCCCGCCTGCGGGCCGATAAGGCAGCAGGACCCCCTCAGCCGTCAGCGGGAGCGGCCGTTGGTCACCGGAAAGGTCGACCGCGTGCGGCAGCGCATAGTCGCCGTCCGCCAGGACCGTCTGAAGATCGAAAGTGGAGCGTCCCATCCCGATCGGAGCAAGCACCCGCTCCCGCATCGCCGCGTCATAGGCAAGGCCGAGGTCGGTCGAGGCGCCGCCGTCGGCCACCCCGAGCGCGTAGCCGCCACTCCCGATGAGGAAGTTGTTGTAGATGAACTGTTTGCCGAAGTCGGCAATCGGCTTCACCGGAGCCAGCGCGGTCACGACTTCTTCGGGCGTCAGGTTTTTGAAATAGGAGTTGATGTTCAGGCCGGGGACCCCCGAGCAATTGCAGAACGCATCGCGGATGGTCAGCCGCCCCGTCAAGGCGGCGTCGGCGACGGCGAACCCGGGGAGCAGGTCGACAAGGCGCGTCTTCCACGAGAGGCGGCCGTCGTCGACAAGCGTGGCAGCCATCATGGTGGTCATCGACTTGGTGATGGAGCCGATCATCATCAGCGTGTCGGGCGTGACCGGCCGCGTGCCGCCGTCCTGCTTGACGCCAAAGCCGTTGAGGTAAACGAGGTCTCCGTTCTGAACCACCGCCACCTCGGCGCCCGGCACGTCGAAGCGATGGAGCGCGTCGGCAATGTAGGACTCGAACACCGCACGACGCTCACCCGTAAGCGGCAACGGCGCGGCGCCCGTCAGATCGGACGGCGATTCGACCGCGGTCGCGGGAGCACCGAAGGCGGGCGCTGCAGCCAACACAGAAATGACCACGGGGACGATGGCAAGAATGGGCAAGCGCATGGCGGTGCTCCTGATAACAACGCAGGCGCCCCCTTCGCTTTCTTCATCTCGCCAGCATGACCGCAAGCCACCACGATTTCTTGGCCAAAGTTTGGATTCAGCCATCGCGCACCGGCGGCCCTGCGACACGTCTTCAGTCGGGCCGAATCCGGCAGCGCCCGTCGCCGGGGCGACGGAGGGCGATTGCTCGCCCCACAACTCTGCGAGGAACGAAAAATGGTTGCGCCAACCTCCCGCACGACGACCCCGCGCCCGATGAGATGGCGGCATTCTCGGACTTTGAAGTCGATCCCGTGGCGCTGGCGCAACAGTGTGTGTCAAAAATCTCACCATGTTGCGGTTGCTTGCTAACCGCTTGATGGCGTGGTCTTTTTTGCATGCGTTAACGGAGCATGAACATGCGTCGCTGGGGTCTTGTCGGGGTGTCGTTGGTTGTGGGTTCGGTCGCACTGGTCGGACCGGCGGCTTTTGCTCTCCCGATAAGCGTGCCGGATGTCTACCAGGGAGCCGATTCCCACGGATACGGCGACGTGCTCGGCGAGACGTCGGTGTTTGGCATCACGAGCGCCGACGTCGACCTCGTGGCCAATACGCTGACGTTGACCATCAATACGTATTACGCGGGAAAGCCCAATCCCTCGTCGATTGGCGCCCCGGCATACGGCACCCAGTACGGCGATTTATTCCTGTCGAACAGCTGGACGCCGAGCGGATCGCAGCCCTACGCCACTGATCAGTTCACTGCCGGCGATTGGGTGTTGGCGTTCGTCATGGACGATCACACCGGCGCCACGACTTCCGGAAGCGGCAGCGTCTATGCCGTCGACGACTGCGAATGTGAAGACATCCTTATCTTGCACCAGGCGTCAGCGGCACCTTCCGCAACGGGCAGCCGGTTCAGTACGATCCGGCGAGTGGCGACGCGATCGTCACCACCGGCACCTGGACGGAAACGCCCGGCGTCAGCGGCAATCCGGGCACGATCACGTACACGATCCTGAATTACAACGCGTTGGGCTTGGGCCCGACGTTGGCGTTTGCCTGGGCGATGACCTGCGCAAACGACATCATCCAGGGGGACGTGACGTTCCCCGATTACGTGCCGCCGCCCCAGCCGGTTCCGCTTCCTGCAGCGCTGCCGATGTTCGCGTTTGCCCTCGGTGGAGCGGGGTTGTTTGCGCGGATGCGGCACAGGAAAGCCTCCTGAGTTAACGCGCTTCGGTCGGTTTCAGCGCGCGCTCGCGCGCTGAGGTTTTGCCTCCCGCTCGCCGCTTCGTTTCCCGGTCGTCGATCATCCTGTAGGTGAGGCACCACGTGGCCCCGCCGGGTGAACTGCGCGATTCGCGCGTTTGACCATCGTCGCCTGCCCCTGCGACCTCCAGGACCTGGTCCAGAACGGACTCACAGTGGCGCCTGGGTGGCGGGTCGACAAGTTGCCACCACCGATGAGGCGTTTTTCGCAATTTTGCGCGGCGTTGCGTTCCCGCCGCCCTTTTCCTGCATCACGCAAGCTCCTATAACCGCTGCAATCTTGGGTGCGGCCCGTGGATGGCCGTCGATTCGGTGGATGCATCCCTTTGGCGGCGATCCCGGTTTTCGTCCTGAACGGCCCCAATCTGAACCTGCTCGGCAAGCGTGAGCCGGCGATCTACGGGAGTGGCGGCCTGGAAGAGATCGAGCGCTCCTGTCACCAGGCCGGGACGCGGCTCGATCTGGTGATCGACTTCCGCCAGACCAATCATGAAGGCATCCTTGTCGATTGGATTCATGAGGCGGGTGAAGCGACCCGCGGCATTGTGATCAATCCCGGCGCCTACACCCACACTTCCCTCGCCCTCCAGGATGCCATCCGCGCCGTAGGCCTGCCGGTGATCGAGGTGCATCTTTCCAACATTTTCGCGCGCGAGGCTTTTCGCCACCATTCGTTCGTCTCGCCGGTTGCCGCCGGCGTTATCTGTGGACTGGGACAACGCGGCTATGTGCTGGCGCTGGAAGCGCTGCAGCCCCTCGTGGCAACCGCGGCGGCGTCAAACTCGCCAAAGGGGGCGCAATGACCGGCCGGAGATCGATTGTCGACGAGGACCTGATCCGCCGCCTCGCCCAACTTCTCACCGAGACCGGCCTGAGCGAGATCGAGATCGAGCGCGACGATACGCGCGTTCGTGTCGCCCGCAACGGCGGCGTTACCGTGGCGGCAGCGCCTGCGCCGGCCCCGCCGCCACGCGAGGCGCGTGAGGAGAAGCCGGCTGAACCCGCCGTTCACCCCGGCACGGTCCATTCGCCGATCGTCGGCACCGCCTATCGTTCGCCGGAACCCGGCGCGGCGCCTTTCGTCAACGTCGGTGATGTCGTCGACGCCGGCGACACGCTGCTGATCATCGAGGCGATGAAGACGATGAATCACATTCCGGCGCCGCGCGCCGGCAAGGTTACCCAAATACTGGTCAGCGACGGTCAGCCGGTCGAATACGATGAGCCGCTGATGGTTCTGGAATGACCGATACGCCCCATTTGTTCGGCAAGATACTGATCGCCAACCGCGGCGAGATCGCGCTCAGGGTGCTGCGCGCCTGCAAGGAGTTGGGCATCGCCACCGTCGCCGTTCACTCCACCGCCGATGCCAACGCCATGCACGTGCGCCTCGCCGACGAGAGCGTGTGCATCGGCCCGCCGTCGGCGCGGGAATCCTACCTCAACATTCCGCAGATCCTCGCAGCCTGCGAAATCACCGGCGCCGAGGCCGTCCATCCCGGCTATGGCTTTCTCTCCGAGAATGCCCGCTTCGCCGAAATCCTCGCCGCCCACGACATCGCCTTCATCGGGCCGAGTGCCGAACACATCCGGATGATGGGCGACAAGATCGAGGCGAAACGCGCTGCTCGCCGCCTCGGGATCCCGGTGGTTCCGGGCTCCGACGGCCCGGTTCGCGACGAAGGTATGGCCGCGCGACTGGCCGAGGAGATCGGCTACCCGGTTCTGGTCAAGGCCGCCGCCGGTGGCGGCGGTCGTGGCATGAAAGTTGTGCGTGCGAGCGATGAGCTAGCCGGGGCGCTCGCCTCGGCCCGCAGCGAATCCGCCGCCGCCTTCGGCGACGACACCCTTTACCTCGAGAAATATCTGGCAACGCCGCGCCACATCGAAATTCAGGTGTTCGGCGACGGCAAGGGTGTCGCGGTCCACCTTGGCGAGCGCGACTGCTCGCTGCAGCGGCGGCACCAGAAGGTCTTGGAAGAGTGCCCCTCGCCGATCATCACGCCGGAGGCGCGTGCCCGCATCGGCGGCACCGTCGCCGATGCGATGGCCGAAATCGGTTACGCCGGCGCGGGCACCGTCGAGTTTCTCTACGACAACGGCGAGTTCTATTTCATCGAGATGAACACCCGCCTTCAGGTCGAGCATCCTGTCACCGAGGCGGTGACGGACATAGACCTCGTCAACGAGCAGATACGCGTCGCCTCGGGCTTCGATCTTTCGTTCACCCAGGCCGACGTTCACTTCGAGGGGCACGCCATCGAGTGCCGCATCAATGCGGAGGACCCGCAGACCTTCAAGCCGTCGCCGGGCCGGATCGCCTACTATCACCCGCCTGGCGGTCTTGGCGTGCGTGTCAATTCCAGCGTCTATCAGGGCTACACGATTCCGCCCTACTACGACAGCCTGATTGGGAAGCTGATCGTGCACGGGCGCACCCGCCAGGAATGCCTGATGCGGCTGCGCCGTGCACTCGACGAGTTCGTCGTCGACGGTATCCGCACGACCCTGCCGCTTTTCCGCGATCTCGTCACGGATTCGGATATTATCCAGGGTAACTACGACATCCATTGGCTGGAGAAGCGGCTGGCGACCGCTTGAGGTTCCATGGTCGCGCGTAACGACGTCCTCCTCGAGATCACCCCACAGGTGCTGCTCAAGGCTTACGCCGTCGGCATCTTCCCCATGGCCGAATCGGCCGACGACCCCGGCCTCTACTGGATCGAGCCGGAGGTGCGCGGCATCATCCCGCTCGACCGTTTCCACATCCCGCGGCGGCTGAGACGGACCATCGCCGCCCAGCCCTACCAGGTGCACATCGATCGCGACTTCGACGCCGTCATCGACGGCTGCGCCGCCGCCACGCCCGCGCGCCCGAAGACGTGGATCAACGCCCGCATCCGGCGGCTCTACCGCGAGCTGTTCGAGCTCGGCCATTGCCACACGGTGGAGACCTGGCTCGACGGCGAGCTGGTCGGCGGCCTCTACGGCGTCCGTCTCGGCGCCGCATTCTTCGGCGAGAGCATGTTCTCCCGCGCCCGCGACGCCTCCAAGATCGCCCTCACCTATCTGGTGGCGCGGCTCGAGGTCGGCGGCTTCCGCCTGCTGGACACCCAGTTCACCACCAATCACCTGAAGCAGTTCGGCGCCATCGACATCGACAAGCGCGCCTACCAGCGCCTTCTCGACGCTGCCGTCGCCGCCAACGCCGATTTCTACCGCATGGCCGGCGGCGGTACGGTCGAGGACATCTTGCAGTTGGTCAGCCACACGTCATAGACGGGGTGGTCGACGGCGTTGAGGCCGGGGCTCGCCGCGAACATCCAGCCGGAGAAGATGCGCTGGACCTTGTGGTTGAGCGTGATCTCGTCGACCTGCACGAACGCGTCGGTGCGCGGCTCCTCCGTCGCCGGGCGCGTGTAGCATACCTTTGGCGTCACCTGCAGCGCCCCGAACTGCACCGTCTCGTCGACATAGACGTCGAACGAGATGGTGCGGCCGGTGATCTTGTCGAGGCCGGTGAACACGGCGACCGGATTGGCGATCTTGTCCGCGAATGCGGGCGCGCCTGCTGCCAGCACCGCGGCGGCGGCCATGCCGAGCGCCAACATCCCCGAGGTCCAGTTTCCGGCCTTGAACATCATTCGCGTGGGGCCCCTTTTTCACACCCGCCCTAGCACTGAAATCGGGCCGCCGGAAGGTGTCACGCCACCACGGTCGCCGGGTGCACGCCCGGATCGGCGGCGAGCCAGCGATCGAGCGCCGCCACCTCCCCCTTCGACAGCACCAGCCCGAGCTTGGAGCGCCGCCACAGCACGTCCTCGGCGGTCATCGCCCATTCCTCGGTCTTGAGGAAATCCACCTCGGCCTGCGTCAGGTCGCCGCCGAACCCCGTGCCGAGGTCGGCCGCCTGCCGCCTGCCGGCAAGGATTGCCTGCGCGCGGGTGCCATATGCGGTCGCAAGCCGGGCGGCGTGGGTGTCGCTGATGAACGGGTAGGCGCCGCGGAGCGCCCGCCCCAGCCCGCCAACCCCGTCTGCCGGCAGGTTGCCGCCGGGCAGCGTCGTCTTCGCCGTCCACGGCCCGCCGATGGAGCGGAAACGGCCGATCTGGCCGACGACCCGTTCGGCGAGCCGCCGGTGCGTCGTCAGCGCGCCGCCGAAGACCGAGATCATCGGCGCCAGATGGGTCGGCGCGTCGACGATGACGGCGCTGTCGCCCGCGGCAGGCACGTGCTCCTCCGGCAGCGCGCACACGCCCGCGAAGCTCGCCACCACGTCGGCGGCATCGGGCGGCTCCTCGAAATACTGCCCGGCAACGTCGAGCAGATAGTGGACCTCGCGCGGCTCGACCCGCGCCGCCGCCGGGTCGCCCTCGAAGCGGCCGCTCGCCGCGCCGATCAGCATGAAGTCGCGCTCGTAGGGCAGCGCGTAGACGATGCGCCCGTCCGCCGTCGGCAGGGCGTAGGCGCCGCCGTCGTGCCGGCGGCGCACGACGATGTGGCTGCGCTTCGTCAGCCGCACCCGCACCCGCCGCTCGGTGTGCACCACATGGTCGAGCACGTCGCCCGCCCACGGACCCGCGGCGTTGATCAGCACCCCGGCGATCACTGTGAACCGCTCGCCGGTGACCGCCGACTCCAGCGACAGCCGCCAGCGCTCGCCGTCGCGTTCCGCCACCACGCAGCGCACGCGCGGATAGATCGAGGCGCCATGGGTGCGCGCATCGACCGCGTTCAGCATCACCAGCCGCGCGTCGTCGGCCAGGCAGTCGGAGTACGCGAACGCGACCTCGAAGTGAGGCATGAGGACGCTCTCGTCCTCCTCGCCGCGCACCTCGACGCGGCCGCTCGCCGGCAGCGAGCTGCGGGCGAGGTGGTCGGCGGCGAACAGCCCGAGCCCGAGCGCCCAGCGCGGCCACTGGCGCTCGTGGTGCGGCAGCACCACCCGGAACGGCCGTACCAGGTGCGGCGCCGCCGCCATGAGAATCTCGCGTTCCACCAGCGCCTCGCGTAGCGGGCGCCACTTGAGACTCTGGAGATAGTGCAGTCCGCCGTGGACGAGTTTGGTGGTCGCCGACGACGCGCCGCCGGCAAGATCGCCCTGGTCGCACAGAAAGACCGAGAGCCCGCGTCCGGCCGCGTCTCGGGCAATCGCCGTCCCGTTGATGCCGCCGCCGATCACGGCAACGTCGAAAACCAGTCCGAACACGTCTCCGACCCCAAGTGACGTGCGAATCATAACACCCCGAAGGTGGCGACAGCGTGGTCATCACGACGCGCGCTGATGGACCGCGCGCCGCCAAGCCTCGTAGTTTACACCAGCGCCCTGGAAATCTCTCGCGCGACCGCGGCGAGCGGCGGCAGGAAACGCTCGCGCAATTCGTTGCGGCTGGTGCGGCTGGAGTGCGTCGACAGGTTGATCGCGCCGACGTTGACGCCGGCGCGGGTGACGACCGGCACCGCGAGGGATCGCAGGCCCGTCTCCAGTTCCTCGTCGACGATGGAGTAGCCCTGCGCGTGATCGCCGGTGATACGGGCGACAAGCGCCTCAGGATCGGTGAGCGCGCGCGGCGTGTGGGCGACCGCATGACTCGCCGCAAGCCGCTGGCGAAGTTCCTCCTCGTCGAGGAAGCCGAGCTGGACGCGTCCGAGAGAGGTGTAAAAGGCCGGCAGGCGCGTGCCAATGGCGATCGCCGTCGACATCAGCCGGTGCGGTGCCGACATCCGTGCCACGTATACGATCTCGCTCCCCTGCAGGATCGCCGCCGAGCAGGATTCCCGCACGTTGTGGCTGAGCTCCTTCATCAGCGGTTCGGCCCGGTCGACCCACGACTGGGTCGTGAGGTAGGCGAAGCCGAGCTCGAGAATGCGCGGCGCCAGCGAGAAGGCCCGCCCGTTGCGGGTGACGTAGCCCAGTTCCGCCAGCGTCCTCAGCACCCGGCGTGCCGCCGCCCGGGACAGGTCGTTGGCCGCCGCCGCCTCCGACAGCGTCATCGACGGCCGCGCCGCACCGAACGATCCGAGCACCGCCAGCCCTTTCGCAAGGGTCGCCATGAACTCCTTGTCGGCGGCCGGGCGGGCCTCCGTGGTGGTGCGCCTGGTTGAGCGGCCGACCGTTGACACTGCACGCGACCTTGTTCGATGATGCCCGAATAGCGAACGAACGTTCGATAATCGAACGACGAACGGCGTCGGTCAAGCGGGAGGCATTCATCGGCAAAGTTGGAGTGCAAACTAACGCTCGACGGACCGCCCCCGCTGCGGCAAGCTCGCCGGGCCGAACGCTTTGTTCTGGCGCAACAGGACGTCGGCGGAGGCCTCCGGGAGGAGAGGATCACCCGGTTGATCGCAACGATCGCCGCGCGGCCGTGACCCAGGCCCGAGCGCAGACCGACAGCCCCGTGGGATCGGTTGTGCTCGCTCACAGCTGGCACGAATGACCGTCGCGATGCCGGTCCGATTGAATCTCCCGCAGCGTCCCGCCGCGCGGCAATAAAGCTGCGGCCGCCCCGCGCGGACGCCAACCGGAGAACAGTCTCATGTTCCACACCAAGCTGATCATCGCCGACCGCGAGGTCGCCGCCGGCGATGCGCGCACGTTCGATCGCCTCGACCCGGTGACCGGCGACATCGCCACCCGCGCCGCGGCCGCCTCCGTCGCCGACGCCAGGGCTGCCGCCGATGCCGCCGCCGCGGCGTTTCCCGTCTGGTCGGAGACGCCGCCGGGCGAGCGGCGCAAGGTGCTGCTGAAGGCCGCCGATCTCCTGGAGGGGAAAGCCGACGATTTCGCCGCCGCCGTCGTCACCGAGACCGGCAGTCCCGCCCATTGGTCGCACTTCAACGTTGGTCTCGCCGCCGACATGATCCGGGAGGCGGCTTCGATGACCACACAGATCACCGGCGAAGTTATCCCGTCGAACCGGCCGGGTTCCACCGCGCTCGCCATCCGCGTGCCGGCCGGCGTCGTCCTGTCGATCGCGCCGTGGAACGCCCCGATCATTCTCGGCGTGCGTTCGGTCGCGATGCCGCTCGCCTGTGGCAATACGGTTGTGTTCAAGGCCTCGGAGAAGTGCCCGCGCACCCACGCGCTGATCGTCGATGCCTTCCGCGAGGCGGGCCTGCCCAAGGGCGCCATCAACCTCGTCTCCAATGCCCCGGAGGACGCACACAAGATCGTCGAAGCGCTGATCGAGCATCCGAAGGTGAAGCGGATCAATTTCACTGGCGCCACCCGCGTCGGCCGGATCATCGCCGAGACGGCGGCGCGCCATCTGAAGCCGGTGCTGCTTGAGCTTGGCGGCAAGGCGCCGCTGATCGTGCTTGACGACGCCGACATCGATGAGGCGGTCAACGCCGCCGCTTTCGGTGCCTTCGCCAACGCCGGCCAGATTTGCATGTCCACCGAGAAGATCATCGTCGACGAAAAGATCGCTGCCGCCTTTCTCGAAAAGTTCGCCGCCAAGGCTTCCGCCCTGCCGGCCGGCGATCCCCGCGGTCACGTTGTCCTCGGTTCCTGCATCACGCTTGAGGCGGCCGCGCGCGTCGGCGAGCTTATCCGGGACGCGGTCGCCAAGGGCGCCAAGGTGCTTACGGGCGGCCCCAGCGACACGGCCATCATGAACGCCACCGTGGTTGACCGCGTGACCGACCGCATGGACCTCTATCATCAGGAATCGTTCGGACCGGTGACCTGCGTTATCCGCGTCGACGGCGATGATGAAGCCGTGCGCGTCGCCAACGATACCGAATACGGCCTCTCGGCTGCCGTCTATTCCAGGGACATCGGCCGCGCCCTCAAGGTCGCCCGGCGCATCGAGTCGGGCATCTGCCACATCAACGGACCGACCGTTCACGACGAGGCGCAGATGCCGTTCGGCGGCGTCAAGTCGAGCGGCTACGGCCGTTTCGGCGGCAAGGCCGCAATCGACGAGTTCACCGAGATGCGCTGGATCACGATCCAGACCGAGCCGATGCACTACCCCTTCTGATGGATCAACCGCCCTCGCTTGCACCGTTGCGCCACGCCCAGGGTGAGGAGGACTCCTCCTCTCCCCTTGCGGGAGAGGGCTGTTTCTCTTGCGAGCGCAGCGAACTAGAGAAACAGGGTGAGGCGGCAACCCCGACGCCAACCCTCCCCTTGCGGGAGGGTCGAAACTGCGCCAGCAGTTTCGGGGAGGGGTTTGACGGCCGCGACCCCGCCGTCATCAACTTTCTACGCAGGGTGGTCAACACCTCCAAGACAAGCGCCGACACTGCAGTCGGCGTCCCCTCTCCCCACCGAAATCGGGTGTTTCCGATTTCGGTGGGGAGAGGGACAGGGTGAGGGGGAAATGGCACAACCCCTCCCCAAAACGCGCGGCACCGCGCGTTTTGACCCTCCCGCAAGGGGAGGGTTCGGCGCGCTTGCCGGACGCCGGTGGCCTAAACCGGCCGTGGACCGCCGGCCATGATCGAACGCACCCAGGTTGGAATCGTTGGCGCCGGACCAGCGGGACTCCTGCTCTCGCATCTCCTTGCCGCCCACGGCATCGAGTCGATCGTCATCGAGGACCGCAGCCGCGGCTACGTCGAGAACCGCATTCGCGCCGGCGTCCTGGAACAAGGTGCAGCCGACATGCTCGACGAGGCAGGACTCGGCGAGCGCATGCACGCGGAAGGGCAATTCCACGAAGGCATCGAGATCCGCTTCAACCGTCGCGGACATCGCATTGACTTCCCGTCGCTGACCGGCGGCAAGCGCATCATCGTCTATGGCCAGCAGGAGGTCGTGAAAGACATTATCGCCGCGCGCCTTGCCGCTGGCGGCACGATTCATTTCGAGGTGAGCGATGTCGCGGTGAAGGATTTCGACGGCGACCAGCCGCGGATCATTTTCCGCAAAGACGGGCAATCATCGGAAATCCGGTGTGACTTCGTCGCCGGCTGCGATGGCTTTCACGGCATTTGCCGTCCATCGTTTCCCGCCGGCATGCTGACTTCCTTCGACCGTGATTATCCGTTCGCCTGGCTCGGCATCCTGTCCGAATCCCCTCAGGCGTCGCACGAATTGATCTACACCCACACCGACGATGGCTTCGCCCTGTTGTCGACCCGCTCGCCGACCCTCCAGCGCTACTACTTGCAGGTTGAGCCGGACGAGGACATCGCCGACTGGCCGGACGAGCGCGTCTGGGACGAGTTGCAGAAGCGCACGGCCCTCGCCGATGGGGGCTTTCGCATTCCCGAGGGGCCGGTGCTGCAGAAGGGCATCACGCCCATGCGCAGCTTCGTCACCGAGCCAATGCAATACGGAAGCCTGTTCCTGGCCGGTGATTCCGCGCACATCGTGCCGCCGACAGGTGCCAAGGGCATGAACCTCGCCCTCGCCGACGTCCGTAACCTGACGGCCGCAATCGTCGCGTTCTACAAGTCCGGCGACAGGCGCTTCCTCGACGGCTATTCAACGCTCTGCCTGAGGCGCGTTTGGAAGGCCCAGCGCTTCTCCTGGTGGATGACGACGATGCTCCACGTGAACCGCGCCGACTCGCCTTTCGATCGCCGCCGCCAGACCGCTGAGCTCGACTACGTCACCGGCTCCAGGGCCGCCATGACGGCCCTTGCCGAGAACTACGTCGGCCTCCCCTTCGACGAGCCCGTGGTGCAATGACGTTCTCGGCGCTCGATTCCGCCCTCACCGGCCCGCTCTTCGCGACCGCCGGGATGGCGTCCGTCTTTTCCGACCGCGCCCGGCTCGCCGCCATGCTCAAGGTCGAGGAGGCGCTGGCGCGCGCCGAAGCCGCCCATGGCCTTGTCCCCAAGGGACTTGCCCCGGCCATCCGCCGCCTGTCGCCGGACGACTTCGACCTCGCCGCCCTCGGCGCCGAGACGGCCAACGCCGGCGTCCCCTCCATTCCCTTCGTCAAGGCCCTGGAGGCGAAGCTGCCGGAGCGCCTGCGCGCTCACGTCCATTACGGTGCCACCAGCCAGGACCTTCTCGACACCGCGCTCGTCCTCCAGATGCGCGATGCCTTCGACCTGATCGAGGCGGAACTCGCTGCGATCGTCGCCGGCCTTTCCCGCATGGCCCGCGCCCATCGCAAGACCCCCCAGGTCGGCCGCACCTACGGCCAGCACGCCGCGCCGATCACGTTCGGCTACACGGCCGCCGTCTGGCTCGCCGGCATCGCCGACGTCGCCGCCGATCTTCCGCGCCTGCGCGAGCGGGTCCTCGTCGCCTCCCTCGACGGTCCGGTGGGGACGCTGTCCTCACTCTCTCGCACCGCCAACGCAGTGCGCGGCGCATATGCGAAACAGCTCAACGTAACAGGCCCCGCAGCCCCATGGCACACACTGCGGGCGCGGCCGGCAGAGGCCGGCTCGTGGCTCGCCATCCTCCTCGGCGCCCTCGCTAAAATGGCGGCAGACGTGGCTTTTCTGACATCCACCGAGGTCGGCGAGGTCGCCGAACCCTACGTCCCCGGCCGCGGCGGCTCCTCCGCCATGCCCCACAAGCGAAACCCGGTCTCCTCAACGATTATTCTCGCCACGCACGCCGCCGCCGGCGGTTTTCTGGCCACCCTCGTCAATGCCATGTCAGCCCAGGGACAGCGCCCTACGGGCCCCTGGCACGCCGAATGGAACAGTCTGCCGCAGCTCTTCGGATTGGCCTCCGCAGCGCTCCGCGAAGGGCGTCGTCTCGCCGAAGGCCTGACCGTCGACAAGGAACGCATGCGCGCCAACCTCGACATCACCCGCGGTCTGCTGTTCGCTGGCGAAGCCGCGGCAGCCCTCGCACCGCCGCTCGGCCGCGCCGCCGCCCATCGGTTGGTGGAAAAAGCTGCCGACAGCGTCCGCACCACCGGCCGCCCGCTCCAGGACGTGCTAGCCGACGATTTAGACGTTCCACCCGCCGCGCGCGACACACTGATAGCGGCGTTCGACCTCGCACCGTCTATTGACGCCGCGGCCGCCGTCACGGACCGGATTCTCGCCGACGTAGGCGCCGGTCGCAAAAGGAAACGCTGATGCCGAAGATCACGGCAAACGGCATCGAGTTGTACTACGACCTCGCCGGGCCGCAGGGAGCGCCAGTCGTCGCCTTCTCCAATTCTTTGAGCGGGACGGTCGAAATCTGGGACGGCGTGGTGCCGCTGCTCGCCGACTCCTACCGCTGCCTGCGTTACGACACCCGTGCACACGGACGCTCGGCAAGTGCCGACGAGCCCGCCACCATCGACGATCTGGCGACCGACCTTGTCGCCCTGCTTGACGGCCTCGATATCGCGCGAGCGCATGTCGTCGGGCTGTCGCTCGGCGGCATGACGGCCCAGGCACTCGCGTCCGCGCACCCGGAGCGGGTCGCAAGCCTCGCGCTGCTGGCTACCTCGGCCTACCTGCCGCCGCCGCAATTCTGGCGCGACCGCGCAGCGAAGGTCCGCGCCGAGGGCGTCGCCGCCGTCGTCGACACCGTCATCGCCCGCTGGTTCACCCCGCATTTCTACACGTCCGCTCCCGCGACGGTGGAGCGTGTGCGCGAACGCTTCATCGCGGTGGATGCGGCCGGGTACGCCCGCTGCTGCGAGGCGATCGCCAGCATGGACTTGCGTGCCAGGCTTGGCCGGATCGAGGCCCCGACACTCGTTGTCGTTGGCGCGGACGATCAGGTAACGCTGCCGGCAATGGCAGAGGAACTGCGTGCCGGCATTCCAGGGGCCGAGATGGTTGTCCTGCCGAACCTCGCCCATCTCATGTCTGTCGAGCGCCCGGACGTAGTGGGCGCCCACCTGCGCGCGTTCCTCAACCGTCAGAACGCGACCCGCCCGCCCGCCGGAACCGCCTTTGATCGCGGCCTCGAAATCCGCCAGTCCGTGCTCGGCCGCGAGCACGTTGAAACCGCCATCGCCAGGGCCGGCGCGTTCGGGGCGCCGTGGCAGGACTTCATCACCCGCATCGCCTGGGGAGAAATATGGGGCGATCCGACGCTGCCACGGAAGACTCGCTCGATGTTGACGCTCGCCATGATGATTGCGCTCCATCGCGAGGAGGAGTTCAAGCTTCATGTGCGCCCTGCCCTCGTCAACGGTGTCAGCCCCGAAGAATTACGGGCGCTGACCCTGCACGCCGCGGTCTATGCCGGCGTCCCCGCCGCCAACGCAGCCTTCCGCTGGCTGAGGGATGTTCTCGGCGAGGAAGCGAACTGACCCTAACATCATGATGAACCGGAATTCCCAATAACAATGGCCGACTTTCTCTCACTGCGCGACGCAATCGCCGCCAACGTCAAGGATGGGGATCAACTCGCCATGGAGGGCTTCACCCATCTCATTCCCTTCGCGGCCGGACACGAGCTTATCCGCCAGGCGCGAAAGCATCTGACCCTGGTCCGCATGACGCCCGACGTGATCTATGACCAACTGATCGGCGTGGGCGCCGCTGACAGGTTGGTCTTCTCGTGGGGAGGTAACGCCGGTGTTGGCTCGCTGCATCGTATGCGCGACGCTGTCGAGAACGGCTGGCCGAGCCCTCTGGCCCTGGAAGAACATTCCCACGCCGCTATGGCGGATGCCTACGCCGCCGGCGCCGCCAACCTACCGTTCGCTGTCTTCCGCGGCTACCGAGGCGTCGACCTCGTCAAGGTCAATCCAACGATCCGGTCGTTAGTCTGCCCCTACACGGGCGAGGTGCTGGCCACGGTGCCGTCGCTTCGTCCCGACGTTTCAATCATCCATGCTCAGCGGGCCGACCGCGAGGGCAACGTTTTCCTCGAAGGCATCGTCGGGGTCCAAAAGGAGGCCGTGCTCGCGGCAAAGCGCGCCATTGTGACGGTCGAGGAGGTTGTCGACGATTTCGGTCCGCGTAGCCCCAACGCCGTGATCCTGCCTTCTTGGACGATCAGCGCCATCGCCACCGTGCCGGGCGGCGCGTATCCTTCCTATGCGCACGGTTATTATAGCCGCGCCAATGCGTTCTATCGGGCTTGGGACCCGATCGCACGAGACCGCGATTCCTTCCTCGCATGGATACGCGAGAACGTTCTCGGCAAAGACGCCGACGCGTTCCGGCAATATGCGGCAAAGGCAGCCTGAGCATGAGGATGCAATCGCAGAGCGCGCACACTCCGAGCGAAATCATGGCAATCGCGGCAGCACGTGCGCTGAAAAACGACGATGTCTGCTTCGTCGGCATTGGCGCGCCGTCGGTTGCCTGCAACCTTGCCCGCCTGACCCACGCTCCGGGCATCACGCTCATCTACGAATCCGGCACGATCGACACCAAGCCCAACGTCCTGCCGCTCTCGATCGGCGACGGAGAATTGAGCGAGACGGCGCTCACTACCGTTTCGGTGCCGGAGATGTTCCGGTACTGGCTGCAGGGCGGACGGATCACGGTTGGCTTCCTCGGCAGCGCTCAGATCGACCGTTACGCCAACCTCAATACGTCGGTGATTGGCCCCTACGACAATCCCAAGGTGCGGCTGCCCGGCGGCGGCGGCGCACCGGAGATCGCCGCCCATTGCGGCGAGATCTACATCACAATGGCCATGTCGCCCCGCGCCTTTGTCGACAAGATCGACTTCATCACTACCTTCGGCCACGGGACCGGCGGCAACAGCCGCGCCAGGGCGGGTCTGCCGACCAAGGGACCGACCCGCGTGTTCACTGACCTTTGCATCATGGAGCCTGATCCCGGCAGCATGGAGCTGACAGTGACCTCGCTTTATCCGGGCGTCACGCGCGAGGCCGTGCGGGCGCAGTGCGGATGGCCGCTCCGCTTTGCCGATGCGGCCACCGAGACGCCGCCGCCGGACGAGACGGAATTGCACGTGCTGCGTGACCTGCAAGAACGCACCACCCGAGCTCACCGGAGCGACGGATGAGCCGCGACGCCTTCATCTGTGACGCTGTGCGCACGCCGATCGGCCGTTACGCTGGCGCGCTGGCCGCGATTCGCACCGATGACCTCGCCGCGATCCCGATCCGTACATTGATCGAGCGCTATCCGGGCCTTGCCGGCGCCGTGGACGAGGTGGTCCTCGGTTGTGCCAACCAAGCCGGCGAGGACAACCGCAACGTTGCCCGCATGGCTGCTCTACTGGCCGGGCTGCCGGATCACGTCCCCGGCACGACGATGAACCGGCTCTGCGCCTCCGGTCTCGACGCGGTCGGGACAGCAGCGCGTGCCATCCGCCTGGGCGAATTAGACCTCGCGATCGCCGGCGGAGTGGAGTCGATGACCCGTGCGCCCCTGGTCATGGGCAAGTCGGAGGCCGCTTTTCAACGCACGGCTGAACTCCACGATACGACCATCGGCTGGCGTTTCATCAACCCGATTCTGAAAGCCCAATACGGCGTCGAATCCATGCCGGAGACCGGCGAAAACGTGGCCGAGGAGTTTCAGGTGAGCCGGGCAGATCAGGACGCATTCGCCTGCCGCTCGCAGGCCCGGGCTCGCGCCGCCGCGCAAAACGGCACCCTCAAGGATCGCATCGTCGCGGTCGAGACACCGGGGAAGCGCAAGAGTGGCCCTGTAACGGTCGCGCTTGACGAGCACCCGCGTCCGGACACGACGATCAAGGGGCTCGCCAAACTGAAGCCGATCGCGCGGGCCGACGGCACCGTCACCGCCGGCAATGCCTCCGGCGTCAATGACGGTGCGCAAGCTCTGATTATCGCGTCACGCGAAGCCGCTGAACGCCATGGCCTGAGGGCGTTCGCCCGCATCCTCGGCATGGCAACGGCGGGTGTGCCTCCCCGGATCATGGGGATGGGCCCCGTGCCAGCCACCACCAAGCTTCTCAATCGCCTCGGCATGAAGATCAGTGACTTCGATTTGATCGAACTCAATGAAGCTTTTGCCAGCCAGGCGCTGGCTTGCCTGCGCCAGCTCGGCGTCGCCGACGATGCCGAGCACGTCAACCCGAATGGCGGGGCGATTGCCTATGGACATCCGCTGGGGATGTCAGGGGCGCGGATCGCCGCCGATGTAGCGTTAGAGCTGGCGCGCCGGGAGGGCCGCCTCGGACTGGCAACGATGTGTGTCGGCGTGGGACAGGGGGTTGCGTTGGCCCTCGAGCGGGTCGCCTGAGACAATCGAGAGGGAGAGGAAGTCATGACCACCACCTATCCGCTGGATAGCCTCAAGGCGCATCCGCCTTATCTTGCGCCAGCCTACGTGGGGACACGCCTGCGCTCGCCAAGGCGGCCGTTGGTGATTCTCCCGCACACCTTGTCGGAGCTTTCCGGTCCCGTATATGGCCATGAAAGCGTCGGCGAAGACGACAACGACCTCACCAAATGTCACCCCGGTGAGCCGCTCGGGCAACGCATCATCGTTTCCGGCATGGTAATGGACGAAGACGGCCGCCCGATCCCCGACACGCTGATCGAGATATGGCAGGCCAACGCCGCCGGTCGTTACATTCATGTTGTGGACCAGCATCCGGCGCCTCTCGACCCCAATTTCACCGGTGCTGGCCGCTGCGTCACCGACGCGCATGGACACTACCGCTTCACCACCATCAAGCCCGGTGCGTACCCGTGGCGGAACCATCCCAATGCCTGGCGGCCGAACCACATCCATTTCTCGCTGTTTGGCCCCTCCTTCCTGACCCGTCTCATCACGCAGATGTACTTCCCGGGCGATCCGCTCATCCCGATCGACCCCATTGCCTGCGCGGTTGACGAAATCTCACGCGAACGTTTGATCGCCAGGTTCGATCTGGAGACGACCGTCCCCGAATGGGCGCTCGGCTACCGTTTCGATTTCGTCCTGCGTGGCCGCCGCCAGACCCCGTTCGAGGAGCCGCACGATGAGTGAGACCGATGTCGACGAAATCGGCATGACCAGGTCGGGACCCGCCAGCATCACCCCGTCGCAGACGGCTGGGCCCTTCTTTCATTTCAGCCTGACACCAGACGACCTTTACGAATTTCCTGGACTGATCGGCGACGACCTCATCACCGACGACACCGTTGGCGATCCAATTCGGATCGAAGGACGGGTGATCGACGGCGACGGCGAACCGGTCCCCGACGCCTTTGTCGAGATCTGGCAGGCGGACGGCGCTGGCCGCTATTCCGGCGGCAGGCAGGGGCCGCCGCCAAACACCACCTTCAAGGGCTTCGGCCGGTCGGCGTGCGACGGAGCCGGACGCTATGGCTTCCATACCGTGAAGCCCGGTTCTGTTCCCGGCCCCGGCGGCAAGCCTCAGGCGCCGCACATCAACGTCGGCGTCTTCGCCCGCGGCATCCTACGCCGCCTGTTCACCCGTATCTATTTCGAAGACGAGGTGGCGAACGCGAACGATCCAGTGCTGGCACTGGTCCCCGCAGATGGACGCGACACGCTGATTGCCAAGCGCGACGGCACCGTCGGCGCGACACCCCGTTATGTCTTCGATATCCACCTGCAAGGTGACGACGAGACGGTCTTCTTTCAGGGTTGAGGCGGCTACCCCCAAACCTCGCGGGCGATCTCGACGATTTCGGCGAGCTTGGCCCACTGCGCCTCCTCGGTGAGCACGTTGCCTTCCTCCGTCGACGCGAAGCCGCACTGCGGGCTGAGGCATAGCTGGTCGAGCGCGACGTACTTGGTCGCTTCCTCGATCCGCCGCTTGACGTCGCTCTTGTTCTCCAGCGTCCCGCTCTTCGACGTAATTAGGCCGAGCACCACGACCTTGTCGCCCTTGGGCAGGAAGCGCAGCGGTTCGAAGCCACCGGCGCGATCGGTGTCGTACTCGAGGAAGTAGCCGTCGAGGTTGAGCCTGGCGAGGATCGTCTCGGCAACCGGCTCGTAGCCACCGGAAGAAATCCACGTCGACCGGAAGTTGCCGCGGCAGATATGCATGGTGACGGTCATGTCGCTCGGCCGTCCATCAAGCGCGGCGTTGATCGTGCGCGCGTACCGCTCCTGCAGCTTGTCGACATCGTCGCCGCGCTCACGCGCGCCCGCCACCTGCTCATCCGAACAAAGATAGGCCCAGATCGTGTCGTCGAGCTGGAGGTAACGGCAACCGGCATCGTAGAACGCCCGCAGCGCCTGTTGATAGGCCCTGGCGGTGTCGTCAAAGAATTGGTCGATGTCCGGATAGACCGGTTTCAGACGATCGTAGCCAATGCGGAAATGCAGCACGCTCGGGCTCGGGATGGTCATTTTCGGCACGAGCCGGGTGTGATCCTTCAGGAACTTGAAGTGCTCGATCATCGGGTGCGCGGCTGGCCAGCCGACCTTGCCCGTGACCGCGATCGCCTCCGGCTTTGTCTGCACGCCGTGAAACTGGATGCCATGGTCGAGGTGAATCAGCTTGCAGCCGTCGAGGGCGGCCAGGAAATCAAAGTGCCACCAAGAACGCCGGAACTCGCCGTCCGTCGCCGACTGAAGACCGACCTCCTCCTGCTTGGCTATGATCTTCTCAATCTCACGGTCCTCGACCACCTTGAGCGCGTTGTCGCCGATCTCGCCGGATGCATGTTTGGCGCGCGCTTCCTTCAGCGCCTCCGGACGCAACAGGCTGCCGACCATGTCGGCGCGGAATGGTGGCTTGGTGCGTGGCATTGCGTTTCCCCTCTGATCTAGCTCGTTCTTCACGCATGGACAACCCGATGCGTCAACCCATTCTTTCTTCGCTTTCATCCCTCCCGGGCCCACATCCCATCACGACCCACACATCCCACCAACGCGGGAGTTGTGGGCTAAGGCGGCGCCGTTGTTGCCGACGGCTCCAGCGCCGCCAGGACCCGCGCCTTCAGCCCAATGAACGCCGTCGCGGTTGTGTCCCGCGATGTGCGCGGCCGTGGCAGGTCGACATCGATGTGCGCGACGATCCGCCCCGGCCGCGGCGACAAGACGTAGATTGAGTCAGCAAGGATCAACGCCTCCTCGACATCGTGGGTGACGAGCAGGACCGTGCGGCCGTCGCTCTTCCACACGTCCTGCAACCACGCCTGCATGGAGCGCCGGGTGATAGCGTCGAGTGCGCCAAGCGGCTCATCGAGAAGCAGCACCGGCTTCGGCGTGAGGAACGTCCTGAGCAACGCCAGGCGCTGTTGCATGCCGCCGGAGAGCTGCGATGGCCAGCTGTCCTCGAAGCCGGCAAGGCCGAAGCGCTCGAACAGCGGCTCTGCGCATGCTCGCGCCTCCCGGCGAGGCACTCCTGAGACCTCCGCACCGAGGGTCGCGTTGTCGCCAACCCGGCGCCACGGCAGGAGCAGACTGCCCTGGGGCATGAAGGCGGCCGCACCGGGACGACCCGCCACGTCTTCGCCGGCGATGCGGACCGACCCCGCCGTCGGCCGCAGAAGCCCGGCAAGCATCCTCAGCACGGTGCTTTTGCCGGCACCCGACGGACCGATCAGCGCGACGAACCGACCCTCGCGGACCTCGACGGATACATCGGCAACAGCCGTGACCGGCGGCGGCCCGGGGTAGACGTGCCAAACGCCGTCGAGTGCAATCGAAGCGCCCACCCTCCCCGCGCCCTAGCCGCCCCCGGCCGCGACGGTCATGTCGAGGAAGCGATTGGTGAAGGCGGCATTCGGGTCGATGTCCTTGTCGATCAGACCGGCCTCGCGCAGGAAGGCGACGAAGTTCTTCCAGATCTCCGGCTTCTGCATGCCCCACGGCTGGCCTTTTGCCGCGTAGAGCGGCGCATAGTAGCTGGCGGATGCACGCACCAATGCCTCATCGAGCTCGGGCACGGCCTTGAGCAGGTCGTCAGCCGCCTCGTTGGGATCAGCGATGGCCCGCCGATAGCCGCGCGCGGTTGCCGACAGAAATTTCTGGACCAGTTCGGGACGGTCGCGAACGGTTGCCTCGCTGGCGATGAAAATCGGTGTGTACCAGTCCGGAATGCAGTCAAGCTGATCGACGAACTTGATTGTCGAAATCTGCTTGTGGACCACCTCACGCGCTCGCAGTGCGTCCCAACCCTCGAACACCCAGACGAAATCGAAGCGGTTCTGTTCAAGCCCTGCCAGGTAATCGATATTACCGACCTCGACAAACTTCACCTTGCTGGGGTCACCGCCATCGCACTTGACCAGGCGGTCAATTAACTCCGTCTCCAGCGGACCGCCGTAGCCGCCGTAGATCTTGCCTTCGAAGTCACGCGGCCGGGTGATGCCATCCGAGGCGAGCGACATCAGGCTCGAGTCGTTGTAAGGCAGGATGGTCGCGATCGACACGACCGGCACACCGTTGGCGCGTGCGGGAATGAGCGACTCAGCCTGGGAAATACCGAAGTCGGCGGCACCGGCTCCGACCACCTGGTCTGCACCGGCGGCCGCCGGCTCGACGATCTTCAGGTCGATGCCGACATCCTTGTACCAGCCGTTTGCCAAGGCGACATAGATGCCGGCGTGATGGTTGTTGGGCGTCCAGTTCAGCATCAGCGTCACCGGCGTCAGGTCCAGGGCCAGCGCCGGGCCCGCGAATGTCCCGGCAAGGGCAAAAGCGGTAACGATCAGGTTGCGGGACAGCCACGTACGGGTTCTCATTGTCGGGTCTCCTCCTTCGAGGCGTTGCGATAAGGCATTGCGAGCCGCGCGAGGAGTTCGGTCGCAACGAACATCGCAACGCTGATCAGGGCGATGACGACCACGCCTACGAGCACGCGGTCGGTGCGAAAGGCCGTCTGCGAACGGGTGATGAACAGGCCGAGGCCGGAGCTGGCGCCGACCCATTCGCCGATAACGGCAGCCAGCACTGCGTAGGTGGCGCTGATCTTCAGCCCGGCGAAGAACGGCGGCAACGCCGACGGAATTAGCACCGTTCGCAACACTCGCGCGCGACCGGCGCCCATGGCGCGTATCAGGTCGATCAATTCTTGGTCGGCGTTGAGCAGCCCGTCCGTCGTGCTGACGGCGATCGGAAAGAATCCGATCAGCGCCACGACCAGCAGCTTGGGGGCGATGCCGAAGCCGAACCAGACGACCAGCAGCGGCGCCAGCACGATCATCGGAATGTTCTGGGATACCACGAGGACCGGCAGAACGGCGCGGCGCGCCGAGGGGAACGTCGCGACCATGGCCGCCACCGGAACCCCCACGGCGACCGCCAGTGCCAGCCCGCCGCATGCTTCCTTGAGTGTTGTTGCGATATGCGTGGGTAGCAGCCCCCGCACCTCGACGAACGCCGTCCACACCCCGCTCGGCGCAGGCAGAATGTAGTTCGGCACGGCAAACAGCACGACCGCCCCTTGCCACGCGGCCAACAAAACTACCACCAGCACTAGTGGCGGCAGCACGCGCCGCGACCAGTCCCGTCGCACGATCGGCCAACGAGCGCCGCTCATGACCGCTCGAATTTCTCCGTCAGAGCCGCCATCGTCGGGCCGTCGTCCGCCGATTGCGCGACCTTGATCACGCTCACCAGACTGGCAGCGCCCGCGGCAATGCTGGCTTCATGAACCAAACGAACCAGCAGCCACACCTGATCCGGCGGCCCTTCAAAGGTCGTGCCGAGTGCTCCGACCCGGTAGTTCAGTCCCGACTGCTCGATGACGGCAATCGCGGCCTCGACGTGGGCATACCGACTTTCGGCGGTGCCCGGCGGATTAGGCAGGCACTCGATCTCGACGATCATTGGACTCTCCTCGCGGACGTCGGGTAGACGCGCGGGGACAAGCCCGTTCCCGGTTTTGCCGAACGGCGAGAACGCTGCAAGGACAGCCGGTACAATCGAGATATGTGCTGACTGTGGTCACACCGCTCCCTACGCTCGCATTACCGAGGTCAGGTTCTTGGGGTGGTCCCTCTTGGGATCTCAGCCGGCGACCGGCCCCCCCGCGACAGCACCACTTGTAGCCCTCACCCGTCTCCTGCGCAACGCACCTGATGGCGATGCCGCGAGGCCATGGTCGGCCTCATCGCACTCGAGCGGATTCCTGCAGACATATCTGCTACATACGGATGCTATGGCATTGAAGCGAGGCGCTGGGATTCCTGATCCGCCGGTCTACAGACCGCTCTACCAGCAGGTCCGCCAGACGCTGCTCGCCCGCCTCATCGACGGGACCTGGCCACCCGGGGTGGCGCTGCCGAGCGAGCAACAGCTCGCCGCAGAGCTGGGGGTCAGCCAGGGAACGGTTCGCAAGTCTCTCGAATCGTTGGTCGCCGAGCACCTGCTGGTGCGCCGGCAGGGCCGCGGAACCTTCGTCGCAGAAGTGGAAGAGAGCCAAATCCTCTTCCAGTTCTTCCGGCTCGCTCCGGATAAGGGGGGCCGGCAATTCCCGGAAAGCAGCGCCTTCGGCCTCACCCAAAATCGAGCCGATCGTGCTGACATGCAGCAAGCTCGATCTGTCGACCGGAAGCCGCGTGTGGCTGATCGACCGCACACGGTCGATCAGGGGTCGCCCGGCAATCGTGGAAAGGATCGCCCTTCCAATCCAGCGCTTTCCGGGTCTCGACCAGCTCACCCCGCTCCCAAACAATGTGTACGCGCTCTACGCAACGCGGTTTGGCCTGCGCGTCGGTCGGGCCGCCGAGCAGCTGAAAGCCATCGCGGCTTCGGCCAGCGACGCCAAAGCGCTGGGCTGCGAGAAAGGCGCGCCGCTACTGGCCATCGACCGCGTCGCCTTTGCAATCGACGGGACGCCGATCGAATGGCGCCGTTCGCGCTGCCTGACGGTAGGGCTGCACTACTACGCCGACCTACGATGAGATCAGCCCGATAAAATGCGTTAGACGTCGTGGCAACAACGCCGGGCGAAGAAACTCAGGCGCTGCGGTAGAGCTTGGTCATGACGAACTCGCGGTGGCCGAGGGCCTCCGCCGCCGTCACGCGCCCGTTGGCGGTGCGTTCGATCATATCGATTAGCGCGTCGCCAGCCGCATCGAGCGTCATGTCCCGCCGCAGAATGCCCGTCACATCGAGATCGATGTGTTCGGACATGGTGCGAACAGTACGCGGATTGGCGCTGATCTTGATAACCGGCACGATCGGGTTGCCGATGATGTTGCCCTGGCCGGTCGGAAACGTGTGAACGACGTAGCCTGCCGCCGCCATCAAGGTGACGCATTCCGCGGCCGCCGAGGACGTATCCATGTAGTAGAGACCAGGGCCCTTTGCCGGCGCCTCGGCCGGCTCCAGGATATCGATATAGCGGCAGGTTCGGCCGATCTTTTCAAGGTTGCCGAGCGCTTTCTCCTCGATCGTGGTCAGTCCGCCCTCGATATTGCCCTTTGTCGGCTGGCTCTCCGACAGGTCATCGACCTTGTGGGCCTCGATCACGTCGTCCTGGTAGGCCTTCCACATGGCGTACCAGCGCGCGCCCAGTTCCGGCGTCGCCGCCCGCGCCTTGCAGATGTGCTCTCCGCCGGTGATCTCGGAGGTCTCGCCGAAGACGCCGTAGATGCCTTCCGGGATCAGCTTGTCGTACATGTTGCCGACCGTCGGGCAGGAGCCAAGGCCGGTGGTGGTGTCGGACTCGCCGCACTTGGTCGATATCCACAATTCCGAGATGTCGCACTCGATGCGCGGCAGTTCGCTTGCCCAATGGACGAATTCCTTGGCCTGGCGCGAGGCATCCATGATCGTCTTGAGATCGCCGTTCTTCTCGATCGCGAAGCCTTTCACCGGCTTACCCGTCTTCGCAATGCCGTCGACAATGCGTTGCGTCCAACCCGGCTCGATCCCGATCACCACGCAGGCAGCAACGTTGGGATTGGCGCCGGTGCCGATCATGGTGCGGAAATGGAGGTCGAGGTCCTCTCCAAACTGCAGCCGCCCGTAGGCATGAGGCAGCGCCATCGTTCCCTTGATGTTGGCGGCGACGCCCTCGCAGGCCGCGTTGGAGATGTCATCGACCGGCAGGATGACGACGTGATTGCGAACGCCCACGCGACCGTTCTCGCGACGATAGGCGTGAATCTTGCGATTGCCGTTGCGTGCCATGGCCGTTCCTTACCACCGCTTGGTCTTCAGATTGTGGACGTGGACGTAACCGCCCTTTTTTACGTCGGCGACGATCTTGCCGATGTCCTCTCCGTACTTGATGGCAGTATCTCCGGCCTTGAGCTCCTTGAGAGCGACCTTGTGACCGATCGGGACATCGGCCCCGACACGAATGTTGAACGTGCTGTCGTCGGCGGTGACAACGCCGAGCGCGTCCGTGCCCGCCGTGAGACCTTCGACAACGACAACGGCCACGTTGTCCTTATGGTCATGCGCGAGCAGTTGCGGAATGCTCATGGAAATCTTCCTCGAATGAATTGGCGATTTTCAAGCTATAACTTATATAAGACTCGCTCGAATCATCAAGGTTTTGCTCAGCGCCCGCACAAGCGGGTCATGTAGCCCTAGCGCCCGAGGGGAATGTCAGCTCGCAGCCCACAGTCCAGGGTGGCCAGTTGGTGCCGACGGGGGGAAGGTCTAGCCTACGGCCGACCGATCTTGAGAGCGGGGTGACGATCGTGAGGACGCTTGCGGTTTCAGAGCCGGATTTTGCTGCCGACGCGTCGCCGCTGACGCTGGTTGGCCAATTCGAGCGCGTCGCCACTCGCAATGCCGATCGCTTGGCCGTCGGCACGGACAAGGGCGACCGCACCTATGCCGAACTTAACTCGGCCGCAAACAGGCTTGCCCGCCACATCGACGGTCTAGGAGCAAAGAGACGCGACCGTATAGCCATTCTGCTCCGGCCCGGCCCTGATATCTACGTGGCAATGCTTGCGGTCCTCAAGACCGCCGGCATAGTTGTGTTTCTCGACCCGGCCGATCCGCCGGACCGCCTGAACCGGATGGTGGCCGATACCGAGCCGGCGTTGATACTGACAGACACCGACCACCACTCAATCGCGGTCGAGATCGCCGGGCGTGCAGGCACTACGGTCGTTGGCCAGGCGGCCGGCGAGGCAGATGACAATCTTGGGATCGATATTGATCCCGACGACACCGCCTTTCTCGTCTTCACCTCCGGCTCCACCGGCCGCCCGAAAGCGGTGATGAAATCGCACGGGCATGTCCTCCTTCAGCCGCTGACGGCGGCGCGCGAGATGGAGGTGACCGCCGACGACCGCATCCTGATGCTCGCGCCCCTCAGCGGCGGCCAGGGCATCAATACGGCCTGGGTCGCGCTCGCGAACGGCGCTTCCCTGATAGCATTCCCCACAGCCGAGAAAGGCATGAGCGGTCTTCCGGAGACGATCGAGGCGCGCAGCATCACCGTCCTGATTTCGCCCCCGTCCCTTTTCCGAACCTTCATGCGGACACTGTCCCCCGCGACGCGCTTTCCCGGCGTCCGGGTGATCACGCTTGCCGGCGATGCCGCCACCGCGCGCGATCACGCGTGGTTCCGTCATCATTTCCCCAACGGCATGTTGATCTTGGCGTTCGCCGCCTCGGAGGCTGGCTACATCGCGCTCAACCGGCTCCCACGCGACGTCGACGTCGGCACTGGGCCCCTGCCAGTCGGTCGGGCGTGCGCGCAACGGAGCGTCCGGATCATCGACTTGGCCGGCAACACCTGCCCGTCGGGTGTCATCGGCAGCGTCGAAGTTGGTGGTCCTCATCTTGCCGGCGGATACTGGCGCGATCCGGACCTCACCTCCGTGGTCTTCCCCCTTGGGCCCGAGGGTGCTCGTGTGTTCCGGAGCAGCGACCTCGGATCGATGGCGGCAGATGGCAGCCTTGTCCTCGCTGGCCGCGCCGATAACGTCGTCAAGATTCGCGGCCATCGCGTCGACCTCGGCGAAGTGGAGGCTGCGTTGTCCAACCTGCCCGGCGTGGCGGCAGCAGCCGCTGCCGCGATCGCGATTCCGAACCGCGAACCGTATCTGGTCGGTTATCTCGTGCTCGACCGCGGGACCAGCGCGTCCGAGCGCCGGATCAGGACCCTGGCCCGTGCCGCAATACCGCGTCACCTGATTCCGTCGTCGTTCGTCCTGGTGGATTCTCTGCCGCGGACCGCCAACGGCAAAGTCGACCGAAACCAGCTTTCTGCCAAAGCACCGAGTCACGTCCGACCGCCAACTGAGGCACCTGCGACCGAAACCGAACGGCTGCTCATCCCCATCTGGGAACGCGCATTCGGCCTCGACGGCATTGCGCCGTCAGACGATTTTTTCGATCTCGGGGGCGATTCCCTGATTGCAGTGGAAATCGCCGCCGCGGTTCACGGAGCCATCGGCGTGAGCGTCGCAGACGCGCTTTTCGACGCGCCGTCGCCCAGGGCACTGGCAGCCGAGGTCGATCGACGGAAAAGCGAACAATCGCCCGTCGAGGATCTTGGTCCGTTGCCTATGGCACGCGACCGACCCATCCCGCTGTCGTTCGAACAACTGGCCATGTGGCGGCAGTCGCAGGACGTGCGCGGCTCCCTTCTCCACAACGTCACGACTGCCATGCGGCTGAACGGGCCGCTTGACGTTGGCGCCCTGCATCACGCGCTCAACCACGTTGTCGCCCGTTACGAAGCCCTCCACACCCGATTCGAGCGCGGCCACGAGGAACCGACGCAGGTAGTGGAGGCGCCGCAACCGGTCATTCTGGCGCAGACAGACTTATCCGACGCAGGCGATCACGAGATGGCTCTGCGTCGAATCGTCCAGCGTGAACAGGCCCGGCCGTTTGACCTGTGTGCCGCCCCACCGTTGAGATTCGCGCTGATAAGAACTCGCGGCGGAGCGGCACATTCTTGTTGAGTCACATCACCACATCATCTCGGACGCGCAATCATGGCCGCTGTTCCGGCAAGACCTCGGCGCGGCCTACGTGGCCCTGACAACGGGCAATCAGCCCGAGCTTCCGCCCGTGCCGCTCCAGTACGCCGACTACGCGATCTGGCAGCGGCGCAGGTGGCCCCCGGATAGCGCTCGATACCGCGAGGCGATTGATTGGTGGAAGGCGCAGTTCAGGCAAGCTGCATCCTGGCGTAATCGGATGTGGTTGCGGCCGTTCATGCGCATCGGGCCGGCATCGAAAGCACGCGAGCCCTACGTCAGCTGGCGGGTAGACGCCGCAACCGCGGACCGGCTGGACCAGTTGGCCCGCAGCGAAGCGGCAACTTATTTTATGGTTCGGCTTGCGAGTCTCGTGCCCGTACTGGCCGCCCTGACCGGCTCGCATACGGTTGTCATCGGAGCAGCCGTCGCGGGCCGGAAGCGGACGGAGTTCAGCGGTATCTTTGGGCCGTTTGTAGACTTGGTGCCGCTGATCCTGCACTACGATCCGCAGATCGACTTCCGCGAAGTCAGTCCGGCGGCTCCGCCAGCGTCTGGCGGAAATCCAGGCCCACGCGGAGATCCCGTACATTGATGCCGGCCAAGAGGGGGCCGACAAGGTCGAGAAGCCGCCGCCCTATTTCCGCATCCGCACGGCCGTGCGAAAGCCGAATATGAGTTTCGCCGGCGTGGAATTTCAGCCGGACGTCATATTCGGCTGGTCGAACCCCTCCGGGATCTCGTTCGTTGTGAACGACGCGGGCGAGCGTGACGCCGGAAACGTGGTGATTTTCGACCCCCGCCTTCACGATTGGCCGCTTATGGAGGATTTTGTCGGACGGATTGCACGCTTTACCGACCTTGTCTCGCAGCAGCCCGATGCCAGCATCCAGCAGTCGATCGACGAGAGCGGCGTGGTGCGCAACCTTCCCCGTCGACGGGGTCCGATCGGTCCGGATCGACAATCATCAACTGACAGCGAAGCTCCAGACACGGTCGAGTAGTCGTGCACCGCGGGCCCAGTGGCGCAACGTTGGCTTGCGGGATCGTGTCGCGTCGCGACGGTCTATGCTGGCGACACGCGGCCGCCTCCAGAGATCATCTCGGCCTGCAGCGTCGCCCAGCTCACGTCCATGCATGCGCCAGGATCGAACCTGCCGCCGCTCCTCAGCCTCTCGCAGATCTGCCGGCGCAAGGCCGGACGTTCGGCGGCAGTGAAATGTCCGAGGGGCATCGGCGCACCCGGCGCCGGACCTAAATCGTCGCTTGCCTTCAGGCGATCACGTATATCGGTCATGCCAAACGCCGATCGGGAACGGCCCCGCGCCTGCCAGACATAGACCGAAGCTATCCACTCCTCCAGGTCCTGGTCGCCGGCGAACCGGTCGAGCGTGAGCCGGAAGAGGTCACGACGTTCCTGCGTTGTCGCGCCGGCCGGCACAACCACCTCGATCATCCATGCGGCCAGGCACGCATACGCGGTCATCTCGTGTTGCCTCGACCAGCCTTCGCGCTTGGCGGAGAGGTTTGTCCCGTGCCAGTGCTTGAAATACACAGGTCCTTCGACAAAGCGGAACTGGCCGGCACGCGCAAGCTCGGTCAAGAAGCGGAACTCGGTTCCGAAGCTGTCGAAGGGGTCAAATTCGCTGAGAAGGAGCCCGGCCGTCTGATCGAGGGCCGGACGGCGTATGAGGCCGCGAAGGGGGACCCAATCGAGGCGGCGCAAATACTTCAACATGCGTGTGAGTGGATCGCCCAGGATCGAGGGCGCTATTTCTTCCTGGTTCAACTGACCGACCAGTTGCACCTTCGCGAAACAGACCGAAGCATTTGGCCAGCGGATTGCCGCCGCCACCAAATCGGCAACATAGGTGGGTGAGATCCAGTCGTCGTGTTGCTGATAGATGTAGAAGTCCCCCCGGACCTCTCGCATCGTCCAGTGCGTGTTGCCGGCCCAGCCAAGGCGCTTTGGCTGTACGTGCAGGCGAAACCGAGGATCATTGTGAATGAAGGGCTCACACGCGTCAGCGCTTGCCGTGTCCCCACCGTCGGCGGAAACAAGCACGTCTATCCGCTGATATGACTGGGTTCTCAGGCGCTCCAGCAAAGCGGGAAGTGTTTCCTGTCCCCGATAGACGGGGACCCCGATGGTAACCAGCGGGTCCGTCACCGCTTGCGGCCACCCAAAATCCGGTCCGCGCACACTTCCGCGAAATACGGCGCCATCGTGAGTTTTCCGGGATCTATTGAATGGTACTTGCGATTGGACGTGACGCCGATCTCATAGCGCCGATGGAGTTCGCTGGTGCGATCATAAATGTCGGTTTTACCCCAAGCGACGATGACGCCGCCCTTCACTGTCGCATTGGACAAATGCTCGGGTCGCAAATCCCGCAGCGTTACGACGAATTCGGCCATCGCCGCCAGCGTCCCGTTCACCAGTTCCGAACGGAGCGGTTCATCAAGATGGGTTGGCCAATCGGGAGGGGTGACGTCCGCCGATATGCCTCTCAGGCAGGTGGGATACCAGGTCAGATAGATGAGGCCGTCATCGTAGCTGACCACCTCGCCAAAGGGTCCGGAAACAAATGTGGCGCTGGGCGGCTTTGGCATTCTCTCAGGCAGATGAAAGCTCACGCCGTACTTCAGGCGATGAAGCCACGACCTCTCAGGCCGCAGTCCAAGAGCACCGTCAATTGCCAAGCGTCCGTCCCACAACGCATTGACCACATGGTCGAAATCGTGACGAGCGAGGTATCCAGCATGGCGCGTCGTCACGCTCGGCTCATTGATATCTTCGACCAAAAGGACTTCGTGGCCGAAAGCTGTCTCGATCCTTGGGTCGGCTTCGATGCGCTCCCGAATTGCCTGCGCCAGGGTCACCGGATTGACCGCGACCTCGGGCGTGTCAAACACTGCACGCGCAACGTCGCAGTCGAACTGCGCGTCCCGCTCGGCTGCCGACCACGGGCGGGGCGGTCGTGACAGATCCCTCCCGAAATACGCGTCCGGTCGACCGTCGGCGGTGTCGGCGATCATGCCGTGCACCGTTGCCAGGTAGCCGGACACGTCTTCGACGCTTCGTTGACTGTCGCGGTGCACGACGTATGCGGCGGGCTGGGAGACCGCCAGCGCCTGCGGCTCGACTTCCAGATGGCGTGAGAGGAATGGAGCAAATGCCAACCCGCCCGTCATCATCATCCTTGCCGTGGAGTGGCTCGGATCGTTCGCATACATGTAGCCCAGGTGGACCTTGCCTTCGTTCGCGATGGCCGCCCGAGTGAGGAGTTGATGGTTCCGATCGAACAGCGTGACACGTGCGCCACGCTCCGCCAACGCCAGGGCGCAGCAGCAGCCCTGCATGCCGCCGCCAAGGATACCGATACGCATTGCCCCCCCACTGCCGTGCGGCACACTGTTCGATGGCGCGGCGCGACGTCGCCACCCCCAAAGGATTTCGATGCAAAACGAATGGATTACCTACGCTGCGTTCTCCGGTCTGCGTCCGGGATGGCTGAGCGGGACGAGATCAAGCATGCCGTATGAATTGGAAACGATTTCATCCCAGGCCCAGTCGATCGAGGCCCTGATGCTGCGACGAGCTTCCTTGTCGAAGCTCTCCAGAAAGCCGGACAGCATCTCTTGCAGACCAGCCTCATTGAGCCCGATGACTCGCAAATAAGGGGAATTCTTCGATTTCGAGACAAGCCTGGTAAGTGTCGCAAACCAGACGAGGCGCCGTTCCGCCACGCTCGCATCGATCTGCATCGCCTCGAGGCACATGTCGCGGCAATGCACCTGCCACGCGCGCTTGAGCTTGTCGACCGGCCACTTCGCCCATTTCGTGTGCACGTTGTCGTCGTGGTAGCGCTTTGAATACAGAACCTCGGGAACGCAGTGCAATTCGCCAGCGCGCAGCACCGAGGCCATCCAAACCACGTCGGCGGCGAAAGATTCAATATGATTGCTTTTTACCCTCCCGGCGATCTGCAAGGCCCGCGCGCGAACGAGGCCGTGAAAGGCGATCGCGGTGAAATGATGAAGCATCAGCGTCATCTCCCGCACCAGCGGCCCGCCGAGGATCGAGTTTTGGTGCATGGTCCGGCGCAGCCTTCCGATCGTCGCGAGGTCCGAGTAGACGACCGCAGCCTGGGGATGCGCAAGGGCGTGCGCGAGCAGAACGTCGACATACCGCGTCGATACGAGGTCGTCCTGTTGATGAAAGTACCAGAAGTCTCCACGGCTTTGCGCCATCAGGTAGTTGATGTTTCCGTCCCACCCGAGCCTCTGGTCTTGCACCACCATTCGAAAGCGGGAGTCGTGCCGGATGAACGGGTCGCAGACCGCAGCGCTTTCGTGGTCGGCGCCGTCCACCGAGATCAGCACATCGATGTTGCGGTGCGTCTGGTCGCGAATCGCGGCTAGCGCCTCGGCGACGAACGCGGCGCCGCGATACACCGGCACTCCGATCGAAACCAGCTCGGCCATGAGTACCCCCCGGCGGTCACCATGGCCCCTCAATCATTCTCGACCAGGCGTGCAATCTCGGCGGCGGCTTCAACGATCGTCGCACATCGCAGAAAGACGCCCACGTCGATCTCGCGCGACGTCAGATCCTCGACCTCCATCGCAATGATGACGGCGTCGGCTGAATCGAGCCCGAGTGCTTCCAACGTCGTGTCGTCGCCGATCTCACCGACATCGATGTCGGCAACCTCAGCAACTTTCGATCGAATCTGGTCTAAAAGAGTAGCCATGTTGTCGCCCTTGTGACTTAAACAAATTCCACCGGCACTGACGTCAGCACGCGCACCAGCTTGCCCCGGCCGTGTTCCACATTGCCGGCCATGGCCATCCTGGGCAGGGACGCGAGCGCCGAAAACGCCCCCTTCACCACCGTCCGCGTCACCCGGCTGCCGACGCAAAGATGCCTGCCTGCACCGAAAGCCAGACCGACGTTTGTTTTGGGCCTCAGCAACTCCGCTTCGTCGCCGTATTGCTCAGGATCATGATTAGCAGCAAGCATCGACGAAAACACGTACTCGCCGGTTTTGATCGGACACTCGGCTACGAGGCCGTCCTCGGTCGCTTTACGAATGACGTAGTCCACGGGCGAGGAGTAGCGGATGGCATCGTCCGAGACGGACGCCCATAGCTCCTGTGGAACCGGGTCCGGATACTCCGGGTCAAGCAGCCTTCTTGCCCCCATGCTTATGCATGCGCCAAGGGCATCATTGCCCATGACGAGCATGACAGCCGCGAGGACCGCCGTAGACCAAAGCTTGTCCTCTTCCTCATCGGGCAATCCATCGTGGATGCTGCGAAGAAGCCCCGCCTCCGAGGCAGTAATTTGCGCCGCGGCGTGCGCCCTTAGGTAGTCGAGGGCGTACCGGGTGTGATCCGACACGAACCTGCGTTCGTTGGCAGTGATCGTGCTCTCCACCGCCCACGACAGGGTCGCCAGCGGCCGCAGGCCGGACCGGTCGCTCTGCGGGATCTTCATGAAGTCGCACATGATGTCGAACAGCAGGTGACACGCGAAATCTCTTGCGAGATCGAGGCCACCATCCCGCACCGCGCGGCGTAAGGACTGCGCGATGCTTGCCTCCATGCCCGGCCAACCCCCAGCAATCGGGGCAATACCCTGGGCCATGGCAGTTCTCAGCGCGTCGTGACGCTGTCCCTCGTGGGCAAACGGCATATAGGAAAGGAGAGCGATGGCGGCGGAGTAGTCCATTCCCGCGGCCTCACCGATCTTGTGCCAGGGCGCCGGGTAGTGAAGCGCGTGGAATTTCGGATTTCGCAGGAGGTCTGCGACGTCGCGATAACCGGTGATGAGGAACGCGCGAGCGGCCGGAACGTATACGAGCCGACCGGCGTTGCGGATGCGTTCGTAGCCTTCGATCGGATGGATTGCAAATGCGTCGGAAGTGGTGTCGACGGGCGACTCCGGAATACCCTCTGCGGCGAACATCAGCCGTCTGCCCTTTCGATACTTCTGTGCCCCTCCACCACCGGCAGGCGTCCCTCGGAAAACAACCTGCGCGCCTCGCCGCGCCGTATCTTTCCGCTCGAAGTCCGTGGCAGCGATCCGAATCTCAGGACAACGACGACGGCCGGAACGTGGCCAACCATCTTTCCCACGTGTTCACTGACCGACCGTCGAATGGCGACAAGCGCCTCGACGGACATCTGGGCCTTGCGGTCGATCTCGACCATCACAGCCAGCGCTTCGGTGCCTTCGAGGTCGATGCCAACCGCGGCAACACCACCCGGTGCGATCGCTGCGTGGGCGGCGGTTGCGGCTGCCTCGACATCGCTCGGGTGTACGTTCTGGCCGCGCAGTATGATGATATCCTTCTTGCGGCCGGTCACCAGCAACCGCCCGTCCTTCAGACAACCCAAGTCGCCGGTTTTCACCGCGTTCAAGGCAGCCGGCCTCCCGGATAAATCCAGCGGACAGCCGACGCTCGCGCCGGAGATCTCTATTTCGCCGATTGCGCCATCGGCAACGGCCCGGCCAACGTCGTCCACGACGCGGACGGTCGTCCCGGCAACGGGTGAGCCGAGGTCGGTCGTCCGAGCCTCCACTCCGGCTGACGGCAAAGACAGACTGACAAAACGGGGGCCATCTGACCGGCGGCCGCTGGCGACGAGCAGGGTTGCCTCGGCGAGCCCGTAACTCGGGGCAAAGGCCCCTGGATCGAATCCAGCCTTGCCGAATGCACGCAAAAAGCGTTCGACGGTCGCCGGAAGGACCGGCTCACCACCGCACACGGCCGCTGTGAGGCTGCTGAGATCCATGTCCGCCAGGTCTTCGGACTCGGCTGCCCTTGAAGCGGCCTCGTACGCGAAATTCGGTGCGCTCGTTATGCTTGCTCTCTCACGCGAAACCAGCCGCAGCCATTCAAGCGGTCGCTGGAGAAACGTCAGCGGGTCCATGATAGCGGACAGGCAACCAAGCCAGAGCGGCGTCATGACGTGGCCGATCAGCCCCATGTCGTGATGCAGCGGTAGCCAGCTGAGGCCGCGCGAGGCGTGGCTGAGACCGTAGGCCTCAACAATCGCGGCGCAGTTCGCGGCAATGTTGCCGTGCGTGAGCGCTATGCCCCGTGGGTCGCCGGTGGATCCGGACGTGAACTGTATCAACGCGACAGTCGTGCCGCCAACAGCGGTCCGTTCGACGGACGACGTCGCGGTGCTGCCTCGCGCAACGTGCACGACCAGGTTCGCGGCAAGTGGGCCCGCCAGCCAATCCTCCACCGGCGACCCGTGCGCGGTCAGGGCGGCTGCCGGTGCAGCGGCCGCCAAAATAGCCGCAGCCCTCGGGGCCGAACGCCGTGACAGCGACACCGGAAGGGGGACGGCTGCGCTTCCACTGATCAGACAAGAGACGAGCGCCACGACGAAATCCAAAGGATCATCACAGCCGATCGCTATGCGCTGGCCCGCCAGATCCAACGCATCGAGCCGGTCCGCTGTTTCGGCCGCATCAGCCCACAACTCACCCCAAGTGATTTCCGCCGGAGGGCCGTTGCCCCGCTTGATGAAGCGGAAAGCGGTCGCGTTTGGAAGCGCACCCACGTGCTCGGCCAGACGGCGCGGAATCAGCGCTGTGGTATCCATCGCCACCGGCAGAGCGTCGGAACCGTCCGGCACAGCTCCCTCCCCTAGTCCGCACCGGTTACGAAGCGCTGTAGGAGGCCTTCAAATTCGCCGCGCGCCAGCAGGCCCATCATGGGGTCGTGCAGTCTATACCCCTCAACCAGGTCCACAGTTACATTCGGCAGTCCCCGCAGGTGCTCGGTATGCTCGCGGTCGGTCATGTTGGCATCACCGCAGCAAAGATAGATCCGCCCCGGCGCGGCCCGTTCCGCCAAGTATGGACGCAGGTCGATGGCCACCGACTTGTGGTCGCTCTTGTCGATTGCCTGCCGCTCATAACTCCCAAGCTGGTGCTTACCCGACATGTCGGTCCGTATGCTTAGTCCGAGGAACGTCGCCGCCCCCACATCGGCGGCGGTCCTCAGCCCCATGAAACCGCCGGCCGATTTGGCAAGGACATGAACCGAGCTGGCGCCGAGCTCGGCAATCGTGGCGTTCAACATGTCAAGCATGTCGGCGTAGCCACGGGCGTGGCCGGTCAAACCGTCGAAGAACATGCGGGATCGATGATCGCTGAGGTAAATGACGTGGGCGTCGAACCGCTTCAGAAAATGGTGGAGCACACTGATCGAGACATAGAACTGCCGTGCAGCACCGGAGAACACGATGATGATTTGGTCTGTCGTTCCCGCATGGCGGGAGAGCATCGCCTCATAGGGCCTGGTCAGGTTGCGCAATAGAGGCTGACCGATGACCGCAAAAGTGTCGAGTATGCCGCTGCGCCTCAGCTGGCGGCTGACGGCCTGAAGAGACCTGATCCCTCTTCCCCTGGCGCCTCTTTCTTCCAATGTGGCAAGGGCGCGGTCAGCGTCGTCCAACGCGCCCCATCGAATTAACCGGTCGGCCGCGCGGAGCAGCCTTTCAGGGTCGGCGACCGGATCCCTGGCGATTTTGACCGAGTTCACCAGCAATTTTTCCTGGAACTCCGGCGTCGTGTCGCTCAGCCGGTCGATGGCGAATTTAAGTTGCCGGACGTCCTGCCGAAACACGCCCAGACGATCCAGCCGCGCCACCGCATCGCGCGCTTCCCGAAACAATCCGAAAAAAGTCAGCCGGCCTGCGGCAGCGAGCAATGCCTCAGGTGCCGCGTCCGGATCGGTGGCGGTTCGTCTTGCCTCGACGATTGATTGAGGAGCGTCGTCGCGCTCTTTCGTCTCGATGTCGCCCAAGAAAAAGCTCGAATATGCGGGGAGATAACTCTCGTATCGCGTTCGCGCTTAGTCACGCAAGGTGCCCACGCCGCGGTCTGGGCACGGGCCCAGAAATCCTGCCTCCGTGAGGTTTCAGTGTATCGTCGAACTCTATCCTAAACAGGAGTCAGGGATGGGAAAAGCCGGTGCCGGCATCACCGGACAATAGTCGCAAAAATGCCACCGGCGGTGGCGGTCGAAATAATTGACGGGCATGCCCCGATTGGCCTATGCGTCCGCGGCCGTTGGTGGCTTTCGGCCGCGCCGAAGGCAGAGCGCGCCGCGCGCCTTGGGGATGAGGGGCGCCCGTAATGAAGCAGTTCTTCCTTCTCTTCGGACTGCCCAAGAGCGGCACGACATTTCTGCAACGCATGCTGGACATGCACCCGGAAATTTCGTGCCCGTCGGAACAATCTTTTACTACACTAACAAACCACCTGAACACGCTTCTTGCGAATTACGAGCGGCAGATGGGAGTGGTGGCGCGGCGTACCGGCGGTCACGCCATCCCCGTTTTTGACGCCGACCTGCGCGACAACGTTTTCAGCGCCCTGATCATGGCCTTGGCTACTTCATTCGCGGGCGGCAAGCCGATCTGCGGCATGAAGGAAAACAGCGTCGTTGGCCAGATCGAATACTACGACAGGATTCTGAAGCGACCGAAGATGATCGCCATCTTCCGCGATCCGGTCGACACGGCCGTCTCCACTTGGAGGCACAACCGCCGTTTGGCCCAAGCCGAGCCGCACCTTGCTGAAAAACACCTTGCGCTACTCGACAATCGCGAGGGGACGCTCGATGGCTACGTCAAGCGTTTCGCGGCCAACTACAGAAGCGTCACCAATGCCTACCTCGCCTACGCTGGTCAGCGGACGAATTTCATCACTATGTCCTATGAGGCGCTCGTCGACGATCGATCCCACCAGTTGCGGAAGCTGTTGCGGTTCCTTAGGGCCGATGCATCGGCGCCTACGATCCGAGCGATTGTCGACCGCAGCTCGCGGGAAGAAATGGCGAAGGGAGCCGCCGATCCGGCGTTCTTCGGTGTGGACGCCAGCGCCACCGAAGAGGCCCGTGTCAGCGACGCGGTCAAGGAACAGGTTCGGCTCGATCTGCGTTCGGAACTCAGCCGGCTCGGCTTTGAATAACAGATCGCGAAATTAATGGCTGGCCGCGGCTTCGCCGAGTGCCTCCGCAATCTCCGCGAACAGGTCCTGCCACTCACCGCGGCGCCGCTGACGGAACACGCGCAAAGATGGATACCAAGACGAATCGGTGCGCTGTTGCTGCCAACGCCAGTCCGGCGCGCTGTTCACCGCAAGCCATGTCGGGACGCCGAGCGCCCCGGCGAGATGAACGACCGAGGTATCCGAAGAGATGACGAGGTCGAGGTTGGCCATAATCGCAGCAATATGCTCTAGTCCGTTGGTATTGTTGGCTATCTCCGCTCCGAAATCCTCGACCACCATACCCTCCGGCAATCCGCTCAACTGATCGAGGCCGTTGATTGCCTGGAGACTGATCAACCGGACGCTGGGGACCGCCGCGAGGGGTTCGAAGAACCTGAGCGGTACCGACCTCCAACGGTCCCCGGGGTAGGAAGGGTTGCCTTGCCACGTGATGCCTACCCTAAATCCCTCGCGGCCAACGCGATCGTGCCACCTGGCAGCCAGCGCTTGGTCAGCCCACAGATACGGCACGGACCCAGACAGCCGTTCCGCCTTCGTCTTCAACAAATACGGCAGACTGAGCAGCACCGTCTGATAGTCGAATCGTCCGCGCACGCCCAGCACGTCCGTCACGTCGATTGCCGGGAGAGCGCGTTGAATGATCGTACGCAGTGGCGGAGGCACCTTCAGCGTAATCCCGGCGCCCAACTTCACCATCAATGGTATGAAGCGAAGGAACTGAATGCAGTCGCCAATTCCCTGCTCCGAAACGATCAGGATTCTGCGTCCAGCGGCTGAGTCACCGTGCCACCTGGGCGCAAGGTCTATCCGAACCGCGGGCGTGTAAAGGGGCGATTTCAATCGCCATTCGTACTCAGCCCAACCGCGATCAAAGTCGCCTGCCGCCAACAATTGATAGGCGTAGTGGGTATGGGCCGAGGCATCCGAGGGGTCTATCTCGATGGCTCGCCTGTAAGCGGCGAGTGCGGCCGAAGAGTTGGCCAGTTGAGACAGAGCGAAACCGCGCATATCGTAGAGGAGCGCGGTTGCTCCGCCGAGCCTTTCCGCCGTCTGCAAGGTCTCCAATTGATCCTCGTATCGCCCCATTTCGCCAAGCACAAGGCCCCGCGCCAAGTGCACTCTGTGGTCGGTCGGATCGAGGCGAACCGCAGCATCAGCGGCGGCGAGTGCCGCATCGTACCGCTTAAGCCTGCGCAGCGCCGTCGCCCGTGCGACCTGGGCCTTGGGATCTTGAGAATCACGTTCCAGCCTGAGTTCGGCGGTGGCGAGGGCATCACCGAGGCGGCGACTTTTCACCAAAATCATGGCCTTCAAGGCGAGGGCTTCTAAATCCTCCGGCGCCACCGCGAGTGCAAAGTCAAGAACGGCCACTGCCTCCTTGTCCCGACCGAGCCTGACGAGAACGTTCGCCTGGCCGAGATATGCCTCGATCCGCGCCGGCTCTTGTTGCTGAGCCCGCCTGAGATCGGAAAGAGCTTCCAGGAGTCGCCCCTTCTCAAGGAGCGCGAGACCACGGTTGATTCGTACCTGCGCGGTCGACACCCGCGATCTCCGGCTCAAGGCACGATCGTACGCGGCAACGGCCTCGTCCCATCGCCCAAGGGCGCGCAGGATGTTGCCACGAGTCACATGAGCTGGTCCGTAATGCGGGTGGTGGAGCAATGTGCGCTCCGCCGCCGCAAGGGCATCTTTCACCCGGCCCATCGAAAGGAGCGCAACGGCGCGCTTCGAATGCGCTTCGCGCGAAGTCGGTGCAAGCCGGATCGCCTCGTCGTATGCCTGCAGCGCCCCGACCGCATCGCCTTGCTTGAGCCTGACGTCACCGAGGATGCCGAGGCCACGCGGGCTGCGCAGAGCCGCTCGGGTCTCCTCCAGAACTGCGACGGCATCCTCAAGTCGACCCGCTTCCATGTGCGCGATCGCGGTGGCCAGTGCGTTGGGCAGCTTCTCCGGCCCGGCCGCTCTCTCCGGCAAATCTGGATCAGCATTCATGCGGCTCAGGTGACTTTCTCATATCCAAACAGCTCAAAATCCTCACTAAACAGGTCGTTCACGCGAGCCCGCGAGCGCGCATTCATGCGAGACACATAGCGGTACCCTTGCGGGTTCGTACTGGAATCGCCCTGCAAATCGGCGACGTTCACGTTGTGCGGGCGGCTTAGTTCGATCCCCACCTGGTCAGCGAAGCGAGCGAAGTCGCTTTCAAATTGCTCGACCCGACCAATGAAATCCACCGCCTCGAGCCCCGCCACATGCGTCCAGTAGCACGCCGGATGCAGCAGAAAACTCGTGCTCCGCCCTATTTCCAGGACCTGCTCGTCGCCAATAAGAGCGAGCCACACGTCGAGATCGAACTGCGCCTCCTCCAACTGCGCAAGCATTTCGGAGACCTGCCGCGCGAGCAAATCCCCAATCCACGGCTTCGACTGCCGCAGCTTGGGTACTGCCCGAGCGTCAAACTGCAACTGCCGGAAACCCGAGTACACCCTGTCGTACGGGTTGCGGACAAACGCAGCGGTGAAATATCCGAGGTTGCTTTCTGGCAGGCAGCGAAACTCGGCGCACGTCGCATGGGTGTGGTGGAGGACGCGGTTGAGATAGGGGTTAAACCCATACAATCGAGGATAAGGGCTTTCGTTGTAGTTTCGGAGGCGAAACCGCATGGTCTGGCTGGCTGCCTTCCAGGTGCACAGCAAGACGAACTTGTGGCGATGGGAGATGATCATGCAGGTTCACCAAAATCGACACCTTCAGGCAGGTTGCGCCGAGCGGGTGATATCAACCTTTCTGTTATCTCATCTCCCGCCGCCCGCCACATCCGGCGTGCCTTTCCAATTCCCCGGTCGTCGCTTGTCTGGGCAGGTCCGTTGGCGACGTCAAGATAGCCTTACCGCAGCGCGCGAATGGAGTGGGACCGCCGGCACAGTCGCGAGACAGCGGCCACGCCCTGAGAGAAAGGGAACCGAGCGGCAGTTCGATACGTTGGCGCGACGGGATTGGGTACGAAGCGGATGCCCGGCAGCATGGTTCGCGTTCTTCATTTTATCGCCATCATCCTGACGGCGCTCGTGCTCATCCCGGGGAGCGCCCACCTGTTTGAACTGCCGCACAAGATCGGGCTCGATGCCGACCAATATCTCACCATTCAGCAGATCTACGCCGGCTGGGCCTTTTTTGGATTTCCGTTTTTCGCGGCCTTAATCGCAGACGTGGTTCTGGCGATCCTGACCCACGGTAGCGGACGATTTTGGCCGATTGGTTATGCAGCGGCCGCCACGGCCGCCGCGCTTGCCGTCTTTTTAATCTGGACGCTTCCGGCCAATCAGCAGACCGCGAATTGGACCCATCTACCAGCCGACTGGCAAGTCCTGCGCATTCAGTGGGAATATTCCCATGCCGCGGGCGCACTGCCTAATTTCACCGGGCTTTGCGCGCTGGTGCTTGCGGCTCTGCTCCACGCGCGAAGGCCTGTTTAGGACGGGCGCACGTGTCGACCCACCAACGGCCCCGAAAGGCCAGACGTTCTTGACGGTCCCCCAACCGGTCAGCCGCTCGTGACCGCGGCGGAAGGTCGGAGTCAGGCTTTGCTCGACCCGGCGGGAGGTGTGCCATGTGTGTGGAAACTCTCGATCGTCTTTAGGCCCCAGGCCTGCCCCTTCTTGCGGTCGGCTTCGGTCCAAACCACCGGCTCCCAATCGGGTGCCAGGATCAGTCGGGCGCCCGAATTGGCAAGCTCGACGCGGTTGCCGGCCGGCTCCCAAACATAGAGGAAGAAAGTGCCCTGGATCGCATGCTTGTGCGGGCCGGTCTCTATGTGAACCCCATTTTCGAGGAATATATCGGCGGCACGCAAAACGTCCTCGCGCGTATCAGTGGCATAGGTGACGTGGTGAAGGCGTCCGCGCCCGCCCCCGTGTTCCTCGGTACAGGCGAGGTCGTATCCCTTGTTGTTCACCGTGAACCAGCAGCCACCGAGCCTCCCGTTGTCGAACTGAATCAACTCGGTTACGCGCGAGCCGAGGCAGGTTTCCATGAAATCGCGGAAGATGGTCACGTCTTCGGCGAGCAGGTTGACGTGATCCAGCCGCCGGGGATGGCAGCCGCGTCCGTGAAAGCGTTGTGCCACATTCTTGAGCGCCGGCCTTTCGCCCTCGGGCGGTTGATACCGAACCGTGTCCCAATAGATCTCGAACACGTGGCCGAATGGATCCTCGAACCGGAATGCACGGCCGTGGCCGAGGTCGCCCTGAACCCAGCCGAGGACCTTGTATGGGCTTGCTTCGATCGCGGCGACGCGCCGGGCCAGCGCCTCGGGCGACGAGGCACGGTAAGCGATGTGGCCCACGCCGGTGGTATGGTGGCGCGTTAGCTTGAGGGTATGAAACTCGTAGTCGTCCCACGCACGCAGGTAGGCCGAACGCGCATCCTCGGCTGAAAGCGTAAGACCGAAGATGCGAGTGAAGAAGTCGAGGCTCTCGGCATACTTGTCCGTATAGACCTCGACGTGCGCCAAATGCGCCAGATCAAAACAGCGCTCCATCAGCCTATCCACTTGCCGGACGACGAACGATTTCGCGGCGAACCGCGTGCAGTCAACGAGCCCCTGCGATGAACGCTACCGGACAGCGGGTCAACCACAATCGTTCCCACGCCCCGACCCGGCAGGCACGCTGGCATGGACATCCATCAACGTGCGAGTAATGCTGGCCGTCGGTCGCCGAGGTTCGCCTTTGCTGGCTACCCTACTGGAGGGATTGCCTGAGGAAAGTGGTCGATGGCGCTTGACACGAAGGAGAGGCAAGAATTCGAGACCAGTGCGTCTTCCGAACTCTTCTACCGCCAGTCTGCATGGACGCGGGGGACCCACTGGATTTGGGCGGTAACGCTGCTTTTCATGGTGATGAGCGGACTGCAGATCTTCAACGCCCATCCGATCCTCTATTTCGGACAGCAGTCCGGCTTTGGCGACAAACAGTATCTCGGTCCCCAGGCCGGCTACGGCAACAAACAATTCAACAACACGGTATTGGATATTCACGCCGACAGGCGGGACGGCGCGATCGCCGGGATCACGACCGTCTTCGGCCATGATTTCAACACCAGCGGCTTCCTGGGCAGGAGCGGACCGGCGGACCAGCCGGACTTTCATGCCTTCCCCGCTTGGGCGACAATCCCGTCCTATTACGACCTGGCGACCGGACGGGTGATTCATTTCTTCTTCGCCTGGATACTCGTCGTAACTTGGTGCGCGTGGTTTCTTGCCAGCCTCATCAACGGACACCTCTGGCGCGACATCGTCCCGAAGGTGCGCGATCTTCGCCGGCTGCCGCGCGATATCGCCAACCATCTGCGGCTGAAATTCGTACATGGCCGCCGCTACAACGCCCTGCAGAAGCTCAGCTACGCGGCCATTCTCCTTCTCGTCATCCCCGGCATGATTCTTACGGGCCTGACCATGTCGCCAGGGGTCGATTCGGCGTGGCCTTGGCTGCTCGATCTTTTTGGTGGGCGCCAGACCGCCCGCCTGCTGCATTTCTGCGGCATGCTGATCATCGTCGTGTTTTTCTTGGTCCACATCCTCATGGTGATTGCCGCCGGACCGGTCAACGAGATGCGGTCGATTGTCACGGGCTGGTATCGCGGCGACCCCGAAGCGACCGGCGAGGAGGCCTCACGTGAACAAACTCGTGCTTAGCCGCCGTCGGTTTCTCGGTCGGCTCGGGGTCGGAGCTTCGTTGCTCACGCTCGGCGGCTGCAACCTCTTTGACGGCATGCTCGGACCGAGCGATTCAGTGCGCAACTTTCTTGCCAAGGCAGACGCCCTCACGAGGGAAGCTCAACGCGCCATCCAGGGGCCGGCGCCCATGGCACGTGAATATCCAACCAGCGCAATTCGGGAAGCTCAGCGGCCGAACGGGTCGGTCGATCCGCAGACCGGCGACTACCTTGCCGTCAAAAAGGACGACTTCGCCGGCTATCGGCTGCAGGTCACGGGCCTTGTCGAGAAGCCGCTGTCACTCAGTCTCGATGAATTGCGGGCGATGCCGTCCCGCACGCAGATCACCCGCCATGACTGCGTTGAGGGCTGGAGTTGCATCGCCCAGTGGACAGGCGTGCAGCTTTCGCGAATCCTCGACCAGGCGGGGCTCAAGCCTGCGGCTCGCTATGTTGTCTTCCGCTGCTACGATACACTGGGCAACACGTTTAGCGGTCCGGCGTACTACTACGAAAGCGTCGATCTCATCAGCGCCCGCCATCCACAGACCATTCTCGCCTATGGACTAAACGGGCAGCCTTTGCCGATCGCGAACGGAGCCCCGTTGCGCGTGCGCATCGAGCAGCAGCTCGGTTACAAGATGGCCAAATACATCCGAGCCATCGACGTCGTTGACAGTTTCGGCGCGATCGCCGGGGGCTACGGCGGCTACTGGGAGGACCGGGGTTACGACTGGTACGCGGGCGCCTAAGGTCGCCCCATTGTCCGCGTCATACCTGATAAGCAACCGTAGATCGGCAAACGCATCTTTCGGCGATGCGTCGCTCCGCGCGTCCCGTCTTGGGTCACCTCGCCTCAGACCGTTCGGTCGACAGGCGCCAGAAATTGGTGGGTGTGCACGGACTCGAACCGTGGACCCGCTGATTAAGAGTTACCGGGACCAATGGCGCGCCCAATTGCGCTCGGCGTCGAACGAAGTTGAAAAATGGCGCAATAACAACTATATAGGTGTTTCGTTAGCCCGGCGCCACCCGCGACCCTTGGCGCTGCATTTTGCTCCCGGTTGCTTCCAGTTGCTTCCGGTGTGCTTCCGGCAGAAAGGCAGGTCCTCGCGATGCCCAAGCTGACCAAGACGGTCGTCGAGAAGGCGACGCCTGATCCGAAGCGGGACCTGTTCCTTTGGGATACCCCCCTCCCCGGCTTCGGCCTGCGCATTTATCCGTCGGGCACCCGCAAATACATCATACAGTACCGAACCGCCGACAATCGCCAGCGACGCGGTGTCATTGGTCAACACGGCGTTCTGACCGCCGAGAAAGCGCGCGACATTGCGCGGGACATGCTGGTCGCGGTCAACAAGGGCAACGACCCGGCGGCGGAGAAGAAGGCCGCACGCGAAGCGCCGGCGATGCGTGACTTGGCGCGCGACTACATGGACCGACACGCCATTCCCCATAAGCGTGCCGCGTCTGCGGCCGATGACCAAGACATGGTCGATCGACTGGTTTTGCCCAAGCTCGGCCCCGTGAAGGTAACGGCAGTCAAGCGGCAGGACGTCGAGAAGCTCCACAATGGCCTGCGGGAGAAGCCCTATGCGGCAAATCGGGTCCTTGCCCTTCTGAGTAAGATGTTCAATCTCGCGGTCGAATGGGGGTGGCGTCCCGATAATCCAGTGAAGGGCATTCCGCGCTTCCACGAGGACCGCCGACAGCGGTGGTTGTCGGAGGAAGAGGTGGCGCGACTGTGGGGCGTGCTTGACACACACCCGAACCGTCGGGCGGCCAATGCGGTCAAGCTGATCCTGCTGACGGGCTCGCGACGCGGCGAGGTGCTCAATGCAACCTGGGACCAATTCGACCTGGAGCGTGGTGTGTGGACGAAGCCGAGCCATCACACAAAGCAGAAGAAGACCCAGCACCTACCGCTGAGCGAAGCGGCAGTCGCATTGCTGTCTGGGATGAAGGCTGCTGCCGACCCCGGGAGTCCCTACGTCTTTCCGGGTGATGCAGCCGGCAAGCCGCTGAGCGAGATCAAGAAGTTTTGGAAGCAGGCTTGCGCAAAGGCTGACATTGACGGCGTTCGCATCCACGATCTTCGTCACACCTACGCCAGCCGTCTGGTCAGTCAGGGTGTCAGCCTTCACATTGTTGGCGGCTTGCTTGGGCACACCCAGCCGCAGACCACGGCTCGATACGCCCATCTCAGCGACGCGGCCCTGCGCCAAGCGACTGAGACCTTCAGCGTATCCGTTGGGAGAGCAAACGAGGAAGCCGGCGGTCTTGCGCCGGCGCAGCACAAAGGCGCAACGTGACACGTCAGCGCGATCCGTCGAGCAAGAAGAAGACCGTCACTCCCGCGACTGCTCAATCGGGCTTGTCCGCCTCGCAACAACGGGCCCTTGAAAACCTGAATGACCACATGGAGTTGTTGCGGAAGTTTCACGGAAAGTCACCAACCGAGCTAGAGACTGACGAACTGTTCATGCTGCAGTACCACGAATGGCAGGCAGCCATTGCCCGCGCCATTCGCGCCGGTCTCACTTCTCATTCCGCCGTTCAAGATTTCATCCAGACAGAAAGGAGCCTCGGTAGGCGGAGTACCCTCCGCCGGGCCCGCAGCGGCGTGGAGAGAGGCACCAATCGCCTAATGACGATGGATGACGTGCGCCTCCGGGATGAGATCATGCGGCTCATTCGGAACTATCAGGCCGAGCATCAAAAGCCGCTCACCAAGGCGCACGCAAAAAGGCTGCTGGTGGCACCTGGGACGCTCCCGAAGATGACCCCGCAGGCTTTCAACAAACTCCTTAGGCGGCTGTTTGTGGACGGCTATTTCCGCGGTTAGCACGGCCACGCTTCCAAGTTGTCAACCGGATTTGTCCAAGATCGGCAGCTAGCGCAATTGGGCGCGTATGATCGCTTCATGTTCAAACGAAACATGGAGACCATGCAAATGGACGAGACAACTATTCCCCTGATGAAAGAGGCTGAGGCCGCACGCCGGCTAGGTCTCGAAGTCGCTACCCTTCGCCGTTGGCGGTGGGCAGGCAGAGGTCCGCGCTTTCTGAAGATCGAGGGGGCCGTTCGCTATGAACCGCGCGAACTCACGGCGTACATCGAAGCCTCCCGCCGCCGTTCTACTTCCGACCCCGGACGTATCTCTGACACGAGGGGGGCAGCGTGATGCCCCTCAACCACGATGGAACACTCTGTCTCATGACGATCAGGGCCGACCAGCCAGCCTTCATCAATCTTGCCGTTGCACCGGGGAATTGGAGCGCCTGTTTCCGGGCTAGTGTTTTCGACGGCTCGCTCGTGTCCGTCGAACATTGGGAAGGCGAGGTTAAGCGTCAATGAGCTCCCCACTGGATTTCTCAACCAGCTTGACGCCCCGGCCCGTCGGCGACCCCGGCAATCTAGTGGCATTTCCAAGTGCTGCGCTCTCTTCCGCGGCGCCGACCGACCTTGCCACGCTTCGAGAGAAGAGCGAGTCCAACCCTCTGCTCCCACCCACGATATCGGCGGCCGAGTTGTCACGGAAGGTATGCCCGCCGCAGCGATGGATCGTCCCGGGTTTCCTCCCCGAGGGCGTGACCATGCTGGCCGGTGCACCGAAGAGCGGCAAGAGTTGGCTCGCGTTGCACCTCGCCATCTCAGTAGCGGCGGGCAAAGATTTCGCGGGGCTCGGGCAGCCTGAACAGACGGGCGTATTGTATATCGCCCTGGAGGACAGCGAGCGAAGGTTGCAGGATCGGCAGGCGGGATTGTTCGATGGTGCAATGCCCGCGTGCCTGCACTACGCATTGACATGGAAGTCATTTGACCAAGGCGGGCTCGATGAGCTCGACGCTTGGCTCAATGCGCACCCCGACGTTCGCCTCGTGATTGTCGATGTGTTCGCGCTGGTGCGAAAGCAGAGCCAAGGGAACAAGAACATCTACGATCAGGACTACGCCGCGATCCGCGACGTGAAGCGGCTTGCCGACGGTCGGAGACTGGCCGTCATTCTAGTTCATCATACAAACAAGGGCGACGGCGATGACGTGCTGAAGTCGGTCTCGGGTTCAACCGGGCTCACGGCGGCTGTTGACGCGGTCATGGTCCTTGCGCGCGAGAAAGACAGCCAGGCCGCAGACCTATGGATCACCGGACGCGACGTTGAGAACGATGCATTGCGGATGATGTTCGAGGGTGGAAGGTGGTCCTATGCTGGACCAGCCCGAAAGCAGCTTGCGCCGACGCGACAAGCGATCATCAACGGAATGGTGCAGGCAGGACGCCCCCTGTCGCCAGCCGAGATCGCGGACCAAACCGGCTTGGGTCACGACCTCGTCAAGAAAACTGTGCAAAGGATGCAGACAGACGGTAACCTTGTGCGAACAGGTCATGGGCTGTATGCGCTGCTCGATAGGCCGCGCTTGCCACCCGAGAGCCATCCGAGCCGCACGGCAGCGTAGGCCTTCTCTCTGTGTCCCTTTGTCCCCGACACTCGATTTTCCTTTGTAATCTAATGCTTTAGACGGGGACGCAACCTCCGAAGCTCTGTTCATGCCCTGTCCCTCGGGGACAACCCGGGGACACTCTCTGTCCCCCCATAAACTATTGATATCTCAGCACTAAGTTGCGACAAGGACAAAGAGACACTCCCAATTGGGAGTTCCTCGGAAGCGGTTTTCGGCGGCCCGGCCACCTCCATCCTCCGCCCAATGTTCCTCGGTCACGGCGTGACACCGTTCGCGTGCGATTGGCTCGACGATCTATGTTGCGAGTGAGGCTACCAAGACCGTCATTTGCTCTTCACGACCAAGCCAGCCCGCTCAGGCGACGACGCGAAGTGCTGACCGGCAAAAATGTGAGCGGTCATGTTCAACGGCGTCCTAATTAGTCGGCTGCCTGACGCCGAGGCCCTTAAGCCACCTCAATCAGGCGCGGAGCGTGTCGTTCTCCTTCGCGACCAGCAAATGGTCCGGCGTTGGCCCGAGCGCCCTCGCCAATCTCGCGAGGACGGGGTCCGACTCAGCGACGCCCAACCTGCACCCTGGCTGCGCGACTGATCCGCAGCGACAACGTCGGCCGGTCCGGTATTATGGCGCAAACGCCACAAGCCGAACCGGCCTTTGGGCCAGCGTATCGGTTTGAGTAGCGCCATGTGGGCGCGAGCGGCCTTGGCCGCTGTCGTCGCTTCAATCCTGATATTCGTCATCTTCATCGTCTGCTCCGACGAAGCGTTTTCGGGTTTTGTCGAAAACACGAACAAACCCCGTCTCACGGATGATTTTTTTGGCGTCGCTGTATCGAATTTCACCAACGGCGCACAATTGGATTGTTCCCATCTCAGTGAAAAACAATTCAGCCTCGGAAAGCGAAGAGGTAATTGTAAAACTATGGCGTTCGCCGCTGACCAGAGCGAACGGTTCTATAGGCTTTGCGCTTGCGTTCAAACCGGGTGGTATCCAATCATTTGTTATTCTATCCCGCTTCGCAAGATCAGCACCGAAATCTGTTACCACCCCAACAGAGTCGCCAATATTTGCAATCGTGACAATTATGCTTTGAGTGTTGCCGTCGTCTATCGGTCCTTGAATGAATCTGACGATTATTTTTGGTCTGTGCGTGGCGACAAACTCACTAAACGCGAGATTGCGCGCGCGCCACGTTTCTATCCAAAGCCCGATAGTGGACACTCCAAGAATGCCGGTGAATATAGTCAGCCAGAGATTGTATTTAGCGATGCGATCTTCGGCGGAGGACTTAATATTAAGGGGCTTTTCTTGGGCATTGTCATTGGCATTATTATTGGTTTGTTGATGTATGGACGGGAGCAAGGACGAGACAATGGTTCCCAACTCGAAAACGGCGGTCGCAAGGAGAGCACCTAGTACGATTTCCGGGATGCGAAATCGCCGATTCATTATGCCCCCGTCTCATCTGAGCGCCATCTTATACATCTTCTAAACGCACCTGATCGACTCCAATCGCCGCGAGACATGCCAACAGGAACGTGGCGGGAAACGTGCCACGCTACCTTTTGCGCGCCATCGCGCGGGGTAGCGCCAACAACTCCGCCGGCTCGACATGCAGCACGGCAGCGAGCTTACCCACCGTCCTGAGGCTCGCGTAAAACTTCCCCTTTTCAAGCTGGCTGAGGTAGCTCCGGCTGATCCGCGCCTCATAAGCGAGGGCATCCTGCGACAGCCCCTTCGCATGCCGCAAGCGGCGCAGATTTGCGGCGAACGCTTCCCGGAGGTCCATTCCAGGAGCGTCGCCAATTGCTCAAAATACACACCTCGATATACTGAACAAACGTCAATCGACCGCTAGCTAGCGGCACCATGGGCAAGAAACGGCGATGAAATTCGTGTTGGCGGTGTGTTTCGCAATGGCGCTGAGCACGCACGCACACGCCGAGTGGACCGCCACTGAATTCTTGGCGTTTTACAACTCCGGGGACGCAACCACCCGAAAGTGGATGGAAATAACCCTGGGCGGCGTGGTCAGCGGCTTGAGTTACGCAAACACGTTGTTCGGCATCAAGGTCGGGAAGCAGTTGTATTGTCAGCCGCCGACACTCGATCTGACCGGGTCACAGTTGCTGCACATGCTGAGGGAAAACCTGACCGCGCGCGTTGGGGAGGCACTGGGGGACTCTCCTATTGCGCTGACAATGTACATTGTCATGGCAACCACGTTCCCGTGCGCTGCAGATGGGTTAACGCGGCCGTGACCGCACGCCGATTCCATCGCTCAAGAAATCTTATCGGACGGAGACACCCCTCGCCTTCGACGGCGAGTGCGAGGGTCATTATGGCGGGCGCGATAGTCGTGGGTTTCGCACTCTTCAGCAGCGCTGCCGGTGCTCAGGACCGACCCCACCCGAGCGGGCTGCTCGGCGCGATAGGAAACCTATTCGGGCCCTCTAAAGAGGCCCAGGAGGCGCTAAGAGCCGCCGATGACGCAAAGTGCCAAGAGTTCGGTTTCAAGCCTCAGACGGAAGGCTACGCGAATTGCCGGCTCAAACTTGAGGAGCTACGCGCCAACCAGCGGGCCGCTGCCACGGCAGCACCGCGCCCACAACAGCCTAATTCGGGGTCCTCGTTTATGTGCAAGAACGCAATCGCGCACGGTGACCGAGGCGGAATTTTTATATTCTGCTGATCGACGGCAACATGCTCATTCGATGGCGACGCGGTTTCTTTCGGCTTTGGCTTGTCGTGGCGGCCCTATGGGTGCTGCCGGTCGGCATCGTGGAGCGCAAGGAGCTGTCTCACCTGGGCTTCGTCTTGGGTTATTTCTCGGCCAATCCGTTCGACCGCCTGTTATCTAACATGGCACTTTCGGCGCTTGCCATCGTCGTGGTGCCACCGTTGTGCTTATTCTTGGTAGGATTTGTGGTCTCTTGGGTTGCTGGCGGCTTCTCCCAAGATTTCAAGCTGACATTCCGCCCCCCCCTAAACTGGCGGCGCTTCTTCACGGGCCTACGCCGCGCACCTCATAGGTGGAGTTGCACGCAGACACACACGCACGCAGCCATTCGAGTTGAGCGAGCAAGTTGAGGGAAAGCGGCATGAGCAAGGCCTCTGAAGGGGCTGCCCGTTGGCATTTGAATTTCCTGACGAAGGAGATCGAACGGTTCCTGATCGCGGCCGAAGAGGAGATGAAGAAGCCACTGGACGATTTTCACACAGCGCGAATGACGTTCCTTTTCATGGAGCTTGAGGCCGCTAAGATGAAAGCGCAGTGGCTCGGACTCGGGATGGCGCCCAGGCAGGATGGCCACCGTCGGCCACCGCCCGACACACGCTGACGTAATAGCTGGGCTCCCACTCGCCTTCGTGCGCGCAGTTGTTGCCGGAGATTGGCTGGAAAACAACGTAGCGCCAGCGTTTTCGGCTGGTATTAACGTGAACCGGCGTCGCGATCAGCGAAGAAAGGTTCGAGTCCGCTAGGGAGCGCCACCTCCATCCCTTTTCTTTTTAGAATCAACGGGGTTGTAACTCTGGAGCGTCAGGGTTGTGAGTCTGGTGTTCGCGGGGCGTTCGTGTGCCGCTGCTGACGCCGAGCCGATTGGCGGTCCGCCGGGGTTATTTTGTAGCTTACCGGTGTGGACGTTGCCGCCGGGGTTTAGCCTTCGGCTTCTCCGCTTCGTCTGCGTCTCTATCGACGATCAGCTTGCCGGCATCATCAATGTCGTCGATATCAAAGACGGGTATCTCGCCGGCTCGGACGAGCAACGCTTGCCATTTGTTCTCTCCGAATTTTTTCGCGAGGTAGGCGCGCTTGATGATGTGATACGGATTGTAGAAGACAGCATAGGACAGATCGCCGAACGGTCCAGGCTTCACTCCGATGAACCCCAACTTGGCGAGCCGTTGAACGCGGTCCTTCCATGTCCTCAACGCTCGCTGCCCTTGGAAGCCTGCGTGGAACGCCATTTCCTCAGCTCGGTTCAACTCCAGGAATTGCTCATCACGTAGCCGGGACCACATCTCAAGATAGGTTCGACCAACGGGGAAGCCCTTGCCGGACAGATCATCCATGATGCTCATCATCAACGGCATGAGTTGGGGCAGCGCGACCCATCCCTCGTTGTCCCTGCTCCAAAGCATGTCGGCAGTAAGTTCGGGCCACAGCTTTGAACGTGTTTGAAGCTTCCGCTTCAGGATTTCCTGGTCTCTGCGTGGTGCCACTATCTCGTTCCTCATACGTGACGGGTCCGGGAGTGGACCCCGGACCCTTCGCTACCAGACCTCGCCTCGGCCACCCCGGAGCACCGATGGCTTCAGTGATTCGACCGGGACTGGACCCTCGGCTATGTCACTTGGCCTTCACGATGGGGTGGATAATCTCACCAATGCCGTGCAAAGTCGAACGCGAAGTTCCGGAAAAATCGTCTGGCTACGCCTTGTAAAAAGCCGAGTCAAAATATGATTTGGAACATATTTGGCTCACTCACCATATGAGATGTCCCGTATCCGCTAAAGCGATAGAGCTAACCACTTCGCAATGTTGGAGGAATTGGTCTGTGTGTGGTCTCGGGGTGTCGGGTATCGCCGTGTCGCGGTGTCGTGGTCTCGCGGTACGGGGAGCGCGAGGGGGCGGTCGCTATGAGACCGAGCCGCCTTGTCTACCTATTGCGCGTTTGTTGAGCCGCTCCTGCTCAGCCGCCCTTACGTACCGCTCGACCTCCGCCAGCGTCTTGTGACCGGTGACCGCCATGATCTCGTTCGCACTGCACCCGGCCTCCGCTAACCGGCGCGCGGCACCCTTGCGGAGCACATCGTGCCTCCCGCCGCGCGGCTGGGCAACACCGGCAACCGCGTCCACACACCCTAGCGAGTGTTCCTGCTTCGTTCTATCCTGAGCGCCATGCCGCTCTCCGACACTCTAGCCGGATTTCCTTTCGTTATCGTGCGAATCGAATGCCAAGCGTGTACGCGCCGTGGGGCATATCGGCTCGCTAGGCTAGCGGCCAAATTCGGAGCCGACATCACGCTGCCAGAATTGCTGGCCCGGCTGACGGTCGATTGCGCCCTGCGGAATCCACATCACCCATACCAGGGCCGGTGCCGCGCGGGGTTCATTGACCTAGAGCCACCGCGACTGCCGCCCGATGAGCCGGCCAGGGCGCTGAGGCTGGTGCGGGGCGGGAAGGCGTAAGCCGCTGACGCGCCATTGCCGGGTTGAGGTAGCGACCGCGCTGAGTGCCGCTGGTTTCAGAACGGATAGGTGAGAGGGCAAAGGCCTGTTCCGCTTATGCGAATGGATCGCTGCTGCCCGAGCACCGAGTAGACGCAGACTTTGGTCAGGCCATCGCGATATTCGCCCTGCTTGAACCCGGTTCCCTGACCAAACCCGGGCGCACTATCCTGGATCGAAAGCGGGCACAGGCTTGGACTATTGAACGAGTAAACTTGACCATTCGAGTACCTGCACAAGTGCTGAAACCCGCGGGTGCCCAAATCCTGCTGAAGAAAGTAGGTAAACGCAAACGCAGGCGCGGATGAGCTGGCGATAAGCGTCAAGACAGCTATTCCCAGCACCGGATTTTTGCGCCCAGCACCTTTCGGCTTCCTGCGCCAGCCCGTCAGCCCCAGGCCAGCGAGGGCGGTGGCGAAGAGCGGTAAGGCGGCTGGGAGGGGGACGATCGGGGAATAAGAAGTACGACAATTACCACCTGGGCCGGGCAAGCTGCAAAACATACGCAGCTCTCCGATAGCAAAATCGTCATCAACAAAGAATACACGCGCGAAAATGAAATCAGGTCCATTGGTAATCAATAATGATGTAAAACTCAAGAAACCGGGGGCCGATCGAACCAAAGTTCCCATGTTGTCGATTGGCTGGCCGAACGGATTATAGGCGTATACTGTGCCAAAGTCATTCCCACCCAGGGTCGAGCCAAACTGAATCCCAAAACTAGCCTCGTCGGCGAGCCAATTAGGATCAGTATTTGGGTCGCTATACTGAAGATTTCCGTTCTGATCGTACACCCGGCAAAATGAAAAGCAACTATAGCCAATCCCGCTAAGCGTGAGGGAGTACGGCGGCGCATGGGGGTTATCTGTGAAATCGAAGATAAAATCGGCCGACACGCCGCTGCTGACAAGTACTGGTACCGCCCCGACTACTGGTACCGCCCCCGCAGAATTGACCAGTAATGGGCTCGCCATCGCAGCGACCACGACCCCAACAACCCCGCCTAGCAATTTATGGAACATCGCAGCTCCCCCAACCCGCAGGTCTCGCGGGACTGCTTCTGCTGGTATCATCTGCCTCATCAGGCGCGCTGTATAGGGACGGAGCGCTGACCTATTTGGGGTCGCGCCGGGAGTTGCGGCGCACCCGGTGCCGCCGCTCAGCCTCGGCCGAATGGTCCACGCCGATGACGCGCGCCGCCGCAGAAGGAGTCACTGGCGGCCTTTCAGCCCTTGGCCGGTGTCAGGGACTTAGGATAGCCCCCATGGCCGTCAGCGGGCTTCTCAGCACTCGGAAATAGGAGCGGATTCCCAGCGCCTCAGTTTCAGTTTCCCCGCATCGTCCGCATGAAGTGGTGCGCCCGGAGAGGATCGAACTCCCGACCTTCGCGTTCGAAGCGCGATGCTCTGTCCACTGAGCTACGGGCGCATGTAGGACAACTACCAAAATCCGCGCCAGGTCGGGGTCATCTGGGGAATTAGCGGCTGGGATGGGCGATATAGAATCCGTCAATTGACGACAACTTGTCGCAGAACTAAGCTAAAAAGGCGGCGCAGGATTTAAGAGTTCGCCGTTGGGCGATGGGAGGGGACAATGAATGTCGGTCTGCGGTTCGCTGCCATAGGCGCAGTGGCGCTGTTTGGCCTATGTCAACCGGCGTCGGCCGTGACGCTTTACGACAATGGGGCAATCGACGGCACCTATGCTGGTGCGAATATTTATACTGACGCCGTTTCCAACTCCTTCACGTTGTCGGCAGCCTCCACCCTGACCGGCGTCAATTTTGGCGTGTGGTATGAACCGGGTTCTCCCATCGTCTCGGTGGATTGGGCCATCACAACCACGCCAACTTTTCCCACCGGCACCACCGCGTCGGTGACCCTCGGTCCTGAGTTTACCCCTACAGGCAGCTATGGCGGTGGTGGGGTATTCCGAGTCGCTCAGGGCAGTTTCTCATTGCCCAGTATCGGCCTCGCGGCTGGGACCTACTATCTGATGCTGAGGACGGCGGTCACAAACCCAGCTGATGGCCAAGTTTATTGGGACGACAACCAAGGCTCCTCCATCGCGTATACGACTCGTACAACTGGTCCTTTTGACTCGGAGTCGTTCCAGATTCTCGGTACTGAAAACACCAAAAACCCTGTCGTCCCGCTTCCCGCCGCCCTCCCGCTGTTCGCAACCGGCCTTACTGGCTTGGGTCTGACTGGATGGCGCAGGAAGCGGAAGGCCGCCGGCAACACGGCAAAGCTAACCGGCTAACGGCTGCAAACCGCCGTCAACGCCCTCGCCACGTCCTGCGCTAGCGCCTTCGCCTCGTTGAGCGTCAGCGCTTTAGCTGCCGAAGCGACGTGCGGCTCGCGGCCGCCGATCATGAAAGGCGCCCGCCCGTCCGCGAACACGATGGCGTAGCCGCCGGGCCCGTCGCATCGTTCACGCCCCGGTCAACGGCTGGCCCGCCGGCCGGGCTTCGCCGCAGTCTTGCGCTTCCGCCTTGGATTGATGCCGAGCGTGTGCGCCTTCATGCGCACACCGGCTGCCGTCCGGCCCATGGCTTTGCCGATCTCGGTCATCGGCGTCTTGGCCTTGATCAGCGCACTCAGTTGGCGGATGTCTTCTTTGGTGTACTTGGCGCGATGGCTGGTGGGTTTCTTCTTCGCCAATGTTGCCTCCTGTGAATGCATCGCGTCATTGTAGTGGTGCCCCGACGATGGCACCACCGGCTCACATTGATTGGCGTATGTCCATGCGCCCCTGCTCACCATCGACGAGGCGAAGATTGCTGGCCGGGGCGCTGGTCCGGACGATGAAGAAGGCGTGGAGGTCGCCGTAACGGTCTCGGCGAAGGCTGCACCGGGATCACCGGCCAATTCCCCCCGCGATAAGGCTGGCAAGGTGTGAAGGCGATGATCCCGGCAATAAGTGGCCCCGGCGGAGGGTCCCACCGGGGCCGGTGCAACGCGCTTCGGGTAAGAGAGGGAACTCGTAGGCACGGTGCGACGGTGATGATGGCAGGGGCGAGAGCCGATGCCTTGATTTGGCGCAAGTTGTGACTTCGCGACCTTGCAGCCCGCGACATGGCCTCGCGGAAAGAGTGAAGGAGTGAAGGAAGGATCCGTCCCGGGTGACGCCGTCGCGTGTTCAAAGCGTTCGCACGTTCGCTTCTTGGCCTGATCGGTACAGCCGCATGGGCCGCTGCCGGCGGCGGGCACCTGGGGGTGAAGGGAAGAAGGCGCTAAGACAAAGTGCGTCCGACACCCGGAGCGCCCCATCCGGGGTTTTGAAATTTCTGGGCACCCATTCCGCGAGGAAGCCGCGCCCCGGGGGGACCCCGCCCCTCCACGATTTGGGCGCTGGCACAGCCATAGGGTCCCAACTCAGCCTGCCCGGTGGAGGGGTGGCCTGGGGGAACCCCGGGGCGGGTGCCATGGAAGCTCGCGACTGGCACTGGCTTTCTCAACGGGTGGTGCCCAACCGGTCAAAGCCACAAGGCCACCGGTGAGTCCCGCGGCGGGCCTGGCAGGTCAATTTTGCCAGCACCCGCGTCTGCTCGGACTTGGGATCAGCGCGACACCCGCCGACTCATTGGCGAGAGACCAACAGCCCACATCGGCGGAGGCGTCAAACGCGCACGCCGACGCTCTCGTCTGCTTCCGGTATGCTTCCGGTTAGGTTGGCGACCGAGAGTTCGTCACCACTAAGCCATTGAAAAGTTTGGTGGGTGTGCACGGACTCGAACCGTGGACCCGCTGATTAAGAGTCAGCTGCTCTACCAACTGAGCTACACACCCGGCGCCGCAAGACGGCCCAGCATTATGGCCGACGGTTGCCTACCAAAGCCCCCCTACTCTGTCCAGCCGGACGGGGCCGATCGACCTGTCGCCCCGCAAGGCCCACTGGCCTCGACGCACGCCGGCAGATCAGTCGTAACCAGCCGCATATCTGGTCGCTGCCTGACTTTTCAACCCGCGCGCCGCTTCTATGCCTCAGCTCGGGCCGCGGTCTCGACGAGGCGTGGCTGCTTGTAGATCTGGATCTTGTGCCCCTCGACGCCAATACACCCCTCCTTAGCGAGCGCCCTCAGCTGCTTGTTGACCGCTTCCCGGCTGGCGCCCAGCATCTGCGCCAGCGTCCCCTGCGTCAGGTCGAGGTTGACAACCGCCATGTCGCTCTCGACCCGGCCGTGGATGAGCGCGATCTGGTGCAACAGCACCAGCAGCCGGTGACGGAGATCGTGGAAGATCGCCTGGTCAACCTGGGCGTTGGTGGCCCGCAGCCGCTCGCAGAGCGTGAGGATGATCTGCCGGGCAAGCCGGCTCGACGTATCCACCAGTGCCAGAAAGGGATCGCGCCCGATATAGAGCAGCCTCGTATCCGTCAGCCCCGCCGCCCCGGCGCTCCTCGGCAACCCATCGAGCAATGCCATCTCTCCGATCACCTCGCCTTCCTCTGCAAGGTTGATCGTCGCTTCACGACCGTCGTCCGAGGTCAGGTAAATACGGACAATGCCGGAAAGGACGACGTAGAGCCCATCCGACTCGTCGCCCTGGTCGAAGAGGACAGCGCCCGCAGGAAGCGCCCTTTCGCGCGCGATCCCCGCCAGCCGCTGCAGTTCCACCTCGTCCAGCCCGTTGAAAAAGACCGTGCGCCCAAGCGCTTGTACGACCTCGTCCACTCTCATTCCCACCTCCGGCAGACCCACAGCTACCATCCCGGTCGGCCCATGGCGAGCGCAGAAAACCGCCGCCAGGCTTTGTCTCGCCCGCCCCGTTGGGTATCAAACCGCATGCCGTGACTCGATCGACGGAGATGAGAGATGGACATCGCACAAACCGCCCAGGACCTGACCTCGTTGGCCACGGTCGCCTGGATCGCCCTCGCCGATTTTCTGCCGCGTCTGGTCGCGGCCATCGTGGTCCTCGTCCTCGGTTATATCATCGCCGGCTGGGCAGCACGGGCTACCCGCACCGTGCTGGAGCGCACCGGCCGCCTCGACCCGACCCTCCTGCCGGTGATGGGCGCGGCGACCCGCGTACGGCATACTGATCTTCGTCTTCATAGCCACGCTCGGCCAGTTGGGCGTGCAAACGACGTCGGTGCTGGCCGCCGTCGGCGCCGCCGGCCTCGCCATCGGTCTCGCCCTTCAAGGCACGCTGCAGAACATCGCGGCCGGAATGATGCTCCTGTGGCTGCGGCCATTCCGTGTCGGCGACTACATCGAAAGCTCCTCCGTGGCGGGGACGGTGGAGGAGCTGGCCCTCTTCGCCACGCGATTGAGGACCTGGGACGGCATCTACAAGTTCGTTCCCAATTCCGAGCTATGGAACACCATTCTCACCAACTACACCCGCAACGCCACGCGGCTGGTTTTGATCGAGTTCGGCATCGCCTATGAGGACGACATGGCGGAGGGGCGACGCGTGCTGAAGGAGCATGCCGAGGCACACTCCAGGGTACTCAAGAATCCTGAGGTGCAGGTCGTACCGCTGTCGCTCGGCGATAGCTCCGTTGTCCTTCAATTGAGGGCGTGGGCGAATACAGCCGAGTTCTGGAACACCCGCTGGGATCTGACCCAGGGCGGCAAGAAAGCCCTTGAGGCGGCCGGCATCACAATCCCCTTCCCGCAGCGCGTGGTGCATATGGCAAACGCTGAGCCGCCGGCGGCGAGCGGCCACGCCGACGCCGCCTGAGGCCGGGAGCCCGCCGCACCGGGGCCGTTCACCGGAGATGCTCCCGATAGGGGCGCGGCGCTGACCGCGCCCCTCGTGTATCGCCAGCTGGCTATACCCCCGCCGCCTGCGCGTGGATGCGGGCACGCTTGGCCGAGAGCTTGTTGATCGCCGAGATGTAAGCCTTGGCGGAGGCGACGAGCGTATCGGGATCGGCGCCGCGCGCCGTCACCGACTTGCCGTCTTCCTCGAGCCGCACCGAGACTTCCGCCTGCGCGTCGGTGCCCTCGGTCACGGCGTGCACCTGGTAGAGCGAGAGCTTCGCCGTGTGCGGCACGATCGCGTGGATAGCATTGAAGATGGCGTCGACGGGGCCGTTTCCCGCGGTTTCCTTTGTCACCTCGGTGCCGTTCACGTCGAGGGTGAGCGTCGCCTTCTGCGGGCCGTGGGTGCCGGCGATGACGGTCAGGCCAACCAGCCGGATGGTCTCGGCCGCCACCGCAACCTCGTCCTCGACCAGGGCCTCAAGGTCTTCGTCGAAGACGTGCTTTTTGCGATCGGCGAGGGCCTTGAAGCGGAGGAAGGCCTCCTCAAAGGCGTTGTCACCGAGCTGGAAGCCCAGTTCTTTCAGTTTCTCACGGAAGGCGTGCCGGCCCGAGTGCTTGCCCATCACCAGCGAAGTCGCATGCACGCCGACATCCTCCGGGCGCATGATCTCATATGTCCGGGCGTGTTTGAGCATGCCGTCCTGATGGATGCCGGCCTCGTGCGCGAAAGCATTCTTGCCGACGATCGCCTTGTTGTACTGGACCGGGAAGGCGGTGACGGCCGAAACCAGCTTGGAGGCACGCAGCAGCATCGTGGTGTCGATGTTGGTGATGTAGGGCAGCACGTCACCGCGCGTCCTGATCGCCATTACGATCTCCTCGAGGGCCGCATTGCCGGCGCGCTCACCCAGACCGTTGATTGTGCATTCGATCTGGCGGACGCCGCCCTCCAACCCCGCCAGCGAGTTGGCCACCGCCAGCCCGAGGTCGTTATGGCAGTGGGCCGAGAACACGGCCTGGTCGGCGTTTGGCACCCGCTCGCGCAACATGCGGATGAGCGCTGCGAATTCCTCCGGAACCGTGTAGCCGACCGTATCGGGAATGTTGATCGTGGTCGCGCCGGCCCGTATCGCCGCCTCGACGCAGCGACACAGGAAGTCGTGCTCGGTGCGGGTGCCATCCTCCGGCGACCACTCGACGTCGTCGGTATGGTTCCGCGCCCGCGTCACGCTCGAAATCACAGCCTCATAGACCTGCTCCGGTTCCATGTTGAGCTTGAATTTCATGTGAAGCGGGCTGGTTGAGATGAAGGTGTGGATGCGCCGGCGCTCGGCGTGGCGGAGCGCCTCCGCCGCCCGGTCGATGTCCTTGGCGCCAGACCGCGCGAGCCCGCATACCACCGCCCGTTTGGTTACCTTGGCGACCTCGGTCACCGACTCGAAGTCACCGTCCGAAGCAATCGGAAAACCGGCCTCGATGATGTCGACGCCCATCTCGTCGAGTATCTCGGCGACCTGCAATTTCTCGGAAAGCGTCATCGACGCGCCAGGCGACTGCTCGCCGTCGCGCAAAGTGGTGTCGAAAATGACGACGCGTTCTTTCTCAGGCGCCGCCTGCTTATCCTTACTCATAGATCGTATTCCTTCTCGTTTCTCCGCCCGCTCGCCGGGCCCGGGGTTGTCGCCGATCAGCGCTCCCCTGAGTGCCCGCCCCTCAATGAGGGCTGCCGACGCTCAGGGGCGTCTAAGGAGAAGGATCAGGCCGAGAAGTTTGCCGTTGGCCAGGCGGGACCAACCGCCGGGGAATGCCTTCCCCACGGCCGGTTTGTCGGTGCGTGCGCCTGCGCTCATTCGTTTTCTGCTCTGTCGCCGACCGGGCCGACGTACGGCACAGTCGACTGGCGAGGTTAAGGACGGGTTTCGATCCGGACAGGCATGTTTTAGCCAATCCTCTGCGGTTTCGGCAAGCCCCGGCCGAGCTGGCGGAAGCCCTTAATGAAAGGCGAGGACCGCAAATATTACGATCAGCCCCAGCAACGCCCCCGAAATTCGCCCGTAAATCGGGATCTGAGCCCGCGCCGCCGCATCACCGGCCTGCATGCGCCGTAGCAGTAGGCTCAGCATTACCACCACAAACGTAATCGCGATTACGCAAATGAACTTGACCCAGAACGGCCACGTCAGGTTTGCCGGGCCACCCTCCTTGGTCCAGACCATGATAAGTCCAGTCACCCAGAGGAAGCCGAGACCGATCTGTCCGATGCGGGCCAGCCGCGGTGGCACTTTCCCCAGCACCGGGGCGTCAGCCGGCGCTGCGGTCAGCAACTGGAGGATGACCGCGTTGCCTGCAGCCGAGGCGAAAGCGGCGCCGAAACCGAACAGGTGCAGCATGAAGAGGATGTCGTTCATCGTCAGTCGCCTTTTCCCCGGCTCTTGAGGGCGCGCACCCTATCAGAGTTCGCACCGCGTTCACGAGGCGCGGACCGGTTGCCCGCTTAGACGAAAAGGCTGCCTTCGGCGACGACAACCGCATCGCCACCGACCCGCACCGCTGCGATGGCACCGTTCTCGACGTCAAGTTCCAGGACGATTGCGCTCGGCCGGCCCATTTCGAACCCCTGCTCGATGACGTGCCGGTGGCGACCGGGAGGCGGCTGGTCGAAGCGGTGAACGACCCCTGCAAAAGCTGCGGCCGCGCTTCCGGTGGCAGGATCCTCGTTGAAACCGAACGAAGGAGCGAACATACGGGCGTGGAAATCGCCGTCGGGGGTTTCGGTCTGGCGGCAATAGACGTAGGCGCCGCCGCTGGCTCCGAAGGCAACCGACCACCGATCGGGCGCCGGCCGTAGTCTGGCGATCGCGGCGAGATCGCGGACGGGAACAAAGGTGAAGGCCAAACCGGCGGTGAAGGTACTGGGCCGATGATTTTCGAAACCGATCTCGGCCGGTATCAGCCCCAACGCCGCCGCGATCGCATCCCGGTCCGGCTCGCCGGCAAGCGACTGCGGCACCCGCGGAGCGTCAAAGATCGCATGCCCGGCCCGCGCACCTTTCATGAAGACCCCGCATCGGACGGGCCCGATCTCCTCCTCCAGCACCACCACCTGCTCGTAGCGCTGCGGATTGCCGTCGGCGGCACGGTACGCAAGCGCGACCGCCGCACCGACCGTAGGATGACCGGCAAACGGCAACTCGCGGCTGGCCGTAAAAATCCTGAGCCGCGCAGAGTGGACCGGGTTCTGCGCCGGCAATACGAATGCCGTCTCGGACAGGTTGAATTCCCGCGCTATCGCCTGCATCCGTGTTTCGTCGAATTCGGCCGCGTCGAACACCACCGCCAGTGGATTGCCGCATAGCGGGCGCCCGGTGAAAACATCGAGTACGACGTAGGGATAAGGCATGGGAATTGTGGCCATGGATGCAGCGGGCCGCGGCTTTTCGCCTGCGCCGTGGCAAGCGTCAAGCCGCGACTTCGACAGCCACGATTGCGCCACACCACCCGTTCAGCCTTCATTCATCATCAACGGCTCAATCTCCAGCCCATCGGCAGGAGGAGCCCTGCCCCCTGTCTTCCGGAGTAACCGCAATGAAACGACTTGTCGCGACCGGTCTCGCCGCCGCGCTCGCTGCCACCATGGTAACGACGAGCGGCACAGCCTTTGCCATGGACAAGAACTGGCACCCAGGTCCGCCTTCATACCACCCGCAGTACCACCCACACCCGGGTCCTGGCCCCGGCGTGGCGGCGCCTTTCCTGTTCGGGACATTCCTTGGGCTGGCGCTTGCCCCAACTGTCTATCCACCGGCGCCGCCGCCGCCTTACTACTATCCCGGGTATCCGGGGCCGAGCCGACACATCGCCATCTGCACGCAATGGTACGGACCCTGGTACAACCCCGCGAGTGACTTGTGGACGGATAGCCTCGGCGGAGTCCATCAGTGCGCCGCGCCGTATTGAGCTGAACCGCGCAAGGAAGAGCCGCGCCGTCAACCGACGCGGCTTTTGCCACCGTCACCCCTACGGGGTCGATGACCGGCCATCGCCGACGGGAGTCCTCGTCACCCGTCGTGCCAGGGGCCCGATAGTCAGTCCCTGGATGATGATCGAGAAGATGACGACGCCGTACGTCGCCACGACGATCGCGTCGCGAGGCCCTGTTTTCGGCAGAGATAGTGCGAGGGCCACGGGAATGCCGCCGCGCAGGCCGCCCCAGCAACCAACACCGTGACCGAACCGGGGGTGAAACGCCGCCCGAGCGAAAGCAAGGCAATCGGGCCGGCCACCGACACATAGCGAGCGACAAGGACGACCGGGATCGCGAGCAGCGCGAGCAGAACCAGCTCCGGTACGAACACGATCACCAGCACCTCAAGGCCGATCAGAACGAACAGCGTCGAATTGAGGAGCTGATCGATCACGTCCCAGAACTGGAAGAGGTGCACGCGTGTCGTCTCGCTCATTGCGGTCACTTGCCGCGATTGCCAACCAGGATGCCGGCAACAACGACCGCGATGGGCCCCGACGTGCGCAGACGGATCGCCACCGCGTAGAGGCCGGTGACCAGCGCCAGCGTGATCAGGATCTCGACCGAATAGTCGTCGATGGCCTCCATGGCATTGACGGCGACGTATCCCACAACAAGGCCGAAAAGGGCGCCTCCGACCGCCTCGACCGGAACACTTCGCCGCATGCACGAGGCTGACGTCGCCGCCGGTCACGGCGACGCTGAGGAGCACCGTAAAGACGACGACACCGACCCCATCGTTGAACAGGCTTTCGCCGGCAATGCTGATTTCGAGCGCCTCAGGCAGGCGCATTGATTTCAACAACGCCAGTACCGCTACCGGATCGGTCGGCGAGATCAGCGCGCCAAACGTCAATGCCCACACCAGCGGCAGGTCGACGCCGAGGACGCGAGCCGCGAGCCACATGCCGACGCCGACGACCGCGGTCGAGATCAGCACGCCCACGGTTGCCATCAGGCCGATCGGCGCCGCCTCCATCTTCAATTTGCCGAAGTCGATCTGCAGCGCCCCGGCGAACAGCAGGAACGCCAGCATGCCGTTCATCATCGTGTCGAAGAAATCAATCTGGCCGATGGCGCCGGTGAAGGCCTCCAGCAGTCTGGACTCCGGCACGACGTCGTTAACGACGATGAGAGCGAGCGACATCGCCAGCCCGAGAATGAGCAGGCCGATCGTATGCGGCAGATGGATAAAACGCCGATTGAGCCATCCGAAGGTCGCCGAAACGACCAGCACCAGCGCGGCGATGTCGTAGAGACTGAGCACGGCCGGCCTCCGTCGTTCGTCGGCGAAGGCGCCGCCAGGGCGCCCGGTTCAGTTCTTCGCTTTGTCGACCAGCTTGTTGGCGCCGATCCACGGCATCATCGCGCGCAGTCGCTCGCCGACCTCCTCGATAGGATGCGCATCGTTCATCCGCCGGATTGCCTTGAACTTCGGCTGTCCAGCCCTGTTCTCACGCATCCATTCCGAGGTGAAGGCGCCGGTCTGGATGTCCCTGAGGATACGCCGCATCTCGGCACGGGTCTCGTCGGAGATCACTCGCGGCCCGGACATGTACTCACCGAACTCCGCAGTGTTCGACACCGAATAGTTCATGTTGGCGATGCCGCCTTCGTAAATGAGGTCGACGATCAGTTTCACCTCGTGCAGACATTCAAAATAAGCCATCTCTGGGGCGTAGCCGGCCTCCACCAGCGTCTCGAAGCCGGCCCTGATCAACTCAACCAGGCCGCCGCAGAGCACCGCCTGCTCGCCGAACAGATCGGTCTCGCATTCCTCCTTGAAGGTCGTCTCAATGATGCCAGAGCGACCACCGCCGATGGCGCTGGCGTAGGACAGGCAAAGGTCATGAGCGTTGCCCGAGGCGTCCTGGGCGATAGCCAACAGGCAAGGCACGCCGCCACCCTTCTGGTACTCGCCGCGCACCGTATGGCCCGGCCCCTTCGGCGCGATCATGATGACATCGAGGGTCTTTTTCGGCTCGATCAGGTTGAAATGAATGTTGAGGCCATGCGCGAAGGCAATGGCCGCACCGTCCGCGATATTTGGCGCGATCTCGGCTTCGTAGATGTCGGCCTGCAATTCATCGGGGGTCAACATCATGACCAAATCGGCCCACTTCGCCGCTTCAGCGGGCGTCGCCACCTTGAGGCCCGCCTGCTTCGCCTTCGCCACCGATGAAGACGCCGCCCTCAGCCCGATCACCACCTCCTTGACGCCGGAGTCGCGAAGGTTGAGGGCGTGGGCGTGGCCCTGGCTTCCGTATCCGAGGATGGCGACCTTCTTGGCCTTGATCAGATTGAGATCGGCATCCCGATCGTAGTAGACGCGCATTGCTGCCCCGCTTTGGAAAGAGACTGGTTATAGCCGATAGCTTCTAAGGGGCAGGCCGCGGGCGCACAAGCCCGCCTACCCCAGCGCCGCCCAGCCGAATTTGAGGAGTGGCAGGGCCCGCGTGGTGAAATCGACGATCGTATCGGTGAGTTTCGGCGACATGATCTCGTTGTCGGAGAACGGCTCTTCGACAATGAACGATTTCAGCCGGATGACGCCGTCGAGCGGCCCGTCCTTGAGGGCTTCGAAACCACGCGGCACGCGGGTGAGTTGGCTCTCGCTGCCAAGCTCCAGCTTGCCCTTCCTCAGGCCGGCGGTGACCGCGGTGAACTTCTTGCCGCCACCGGCGGCGATAGCCTTGCGCAAGCGGGCAAGATCGGGCGCCTCCGGCATGTGGAACCCGGCTGCTGCGAAACAGCCCTCGGGGCTGATGTGAAGGTATAACAGCCCATTTTCCATCTTGGCGCCCGAACGGGTCATCACCGCGCCACAGTGGGTCTTATAGGGGCTCTTGTCTTTGGCGAAGCGCACGTCGCGATGGATGCGAAAAATGGAGCGTTTGCCGTCGGCCTTCAGTGGTATCCGGCGCCTGGCGAAAGTTGCCGTCAGGTCGTCGAGCAGCGCCATCATCGGATCGAGCACATCGCTCTGATAGAGACCCTTGTTCTCGTCGTACCACGCCTTGTCTTGATGAAACGCGAGTGCCTTGAAAAACCCGAGCGCATCCTTGCCGAAGCCTTGGAACTCAGCCATGGCGAGGCCTCAATCAGACAGCATTTCGTTGTTGATGATGTCCCGGTAGCGGCCGCGCGGCAGCCGCGCCACCACACGCATCGACAGACCTTCGATAAGTCCAGGCATGGCTTTGTCGAGACGATCGAGCGCCCTGCCGACCCGCGAAATCTCATCGCCGCCGCCGTTCGTCCGATAGAACACGTCGAAGAAGTATATGTCCATCAGCGAACTGCGGGTGTAATCGACTTCCTCGCCATAGCCGCCCGCCCAGACCAGCCGGTTCCTGATCTCCTCGCCGCGGATTTTGGCCGGACGCAGGAGCTCGATCAGGTTGTCCGAGTCGCCAAACTTGCACGACCCGAACAGGATACCCTTCAGCGGCGATCGCCGGCGGTTGGCTTCACAAAACGTGTTTCTCAAGAAAGTTGGGGACAGGCCAGAACCGTTTGGTGCCTCGATCTTGCCGAAATCCCCGTGGGCGGCGATGTAAAGGTAACCGACATCGCCGCCGGCCATGATGAAGCGGACCGCTTCGCGGAACGACTTGGCGCCTACGAATTGCTCGTAGGTGAACGCGTCCGAGCGGTCCCTGAGCGCATACGACAGGAATTCGAAGAGCGGACGCACCGTGTGGTGCCGCTCGTCGAACCAACGGGTTTCGATGACCCCAAGGCCGAGGTGACGCGACGTTGCCAATGTGAGAGGAACCTCCCCGAGGGGAATACTCGCATGGATCGGGGCGCGCAACGACAATCAATCTACGCCCGCGACCATCCTGCGCAGATTTTGGCGACTGCATGTTAAAACATGGACTTAATGAAATTAGCTAATGTAGGTGATCAGTCCCGGATCGGGCCCATCTCAGCCCTCTAGAAATACCGGGACAAGAGAGCCCGCCAGGGCCAGCGCCATGACGATATTGAATACCCGGACCTTCTGCGGATCCGTCACAACGGCCTTTAATCCGGTTCCGAAGAGAAGCCATGTCCAACTCGACAGGGTGCCGAAGCAGGCAAAAATCACCGCGATGAGGATCATGTTGGCGGGAAACCGGGCGAGCCCCGCGTACGCGGTGACCGCGCCGACCGCCATCACCCAGCCCTTCGGGTTGATCCACTGGAAGGCGGCCCCTTCAAGAAAGGTGAGCGGGCGAGTGCGGGCCCGGCCGGCGACGGGCCCCGCAATGGCGATCCGCCACGCGAGATAAAGCAGATAAGCAGCCCCGGCGAATTTGAGGACCGAATAGATCGCGGGGTATGCCGCGAAAACGGCCCCAAGTCCCAGTCCAACTGCCACTACCAGGAATCCGAACCCGAGGGCCACGCCAAAGGCGTGCGGCAAGGTCCGGGCAAAACCGAAATTCAGGCCGGACGTCATCAACATGACATTGTTGGGACCGGGCGTGAAAAGCGTGGCGATCGCAAACACGACGAACGCCACCAGCAGTTCGTGGGACATGCCTTGGCGTCACGTCTCCGGCGTGCCGCGCGAGACGGCCGCGATCCCCGTGCGACACACCTCGGCAAGGCCGAGGGGCGTCATGATGGCGATGAATTGCTCAATCTTCGAAGTTCGACCGGTCAGCTCGAACACGAAGTGATCGACCGTGGCGTCGATGACGACGGCGCGGAACGCGTCGGCCAGACGCAGCGCCTCGACCCGGCTTTGACCGTGGGCGGCGATCTTCACCAGCGCCAGTTCGCGCTCCAACGGGCGACCCTCCGCCGTAAGGTCCGTGACCGTGTGGACCGGCACCATGCGCTCGAGCTGGTTCTTGATCTGCGTCAGCACCATTGGTGTTCCGGTGGTCACGATGGTGATCCGCGAGAGGTGCCTGGAGTGCTCGGTTTCGGAGACCGTCAGGGAGTCGATGTTGTAGCCGCGGCCCGAAAACAGGCCGATGACGCGCGCCAGCACCCCCGGCTCGTTATCGACGATGACCGACAGGGTGTGGCTCTCCGTCCGGTCGTGCACCTCCTCGATAAAATAGGCCGAGGCGGGCGGCGGCGCCGATGGACGCCGCCTCGGTGCCGCTTTTTCCCCGCCGGCCACCTCGCGCACGGGCCGCGTCGCCGACCGCTTCGTCGCTTTCTTCATGATCGCCTCACACCAGCATCTTGCCTTCCGCGCCAATGACCTTGCCAAGCGCGCCCGGCTGTACGGCGTCACCGAGTAGCATCTCGTTGTGCGCCTTGCCCGAAGGGATCATCGGGAAGCAATTGGCGAGCGCCGCCACGCGGCAGTCGAAGATCACCGGCCGCTTGACAGCGATCATCTCGGCGATCGCGTCATCCAGGTCGGCCGGTTTGTCGGTACGAATGCCAACGCAACCGTAGGCCTCGGCGAGCTTCACGAAATCGGGTAGCGAATCCATGTAGGAATGGGACAGCCGGTTGCCGTGGAGCAGCTCCTGCCACTGGCGCACCATCCCCATGTACTGGTTGTTCAGAATGAATATCTTGATCGGCAGGTCGTGCTGCACTGCCGTCGACATCTCCTGCATGGTCATCAGGACCGAGGCATCGCCGGCGATGTCTATGACGAGGCTTTTTGGATGTGCCGCCTGGACACCGACCGCGGCGGGCAATCCATAGCCCATGGTACCAAGACCGCCGGAGGTCATCCACCGGTTGGGTTCCTCAAACTTGAAGAACTGCGCCGCCCACATCTGGTGCTGGCCAACTTCGGTGGTGATGTACACGTCTTTGCCGCGGGTCGCCGCATAAAGGCGCTGGATGGCCTCCTGCGGCATGATGATGTCGGCGTTCGGACGGTATGCCAGACAATCGCGGGCCCGCCAGCGATCGATCTCAGCCCACCATGCCTTCAGCGCCTGCCTGTCGACGCGCGGCTTTCTCGCCTGCCACTCGGCGAGCATGGCCTCCAGCACATGCGCCACGTCCCCGAGGATCGGGATGTCGACGTGGATGTTCTTGTTGATCGACGAGGGGTCGATGTCGATGTGGATCTTCCGCGACCGCGGCGAGAACGCGTTGATCCGCCCGGTGATACGGTCGTCGAAACGCGCGCCGATCGCCACCATCAGGTCGCAATCGTGCATCGCATTGTTGGCCTCGAAAGTACCGTGCATGCCGAGCATGCCCAGCCACTGCGGATCCGAGGCCGGGCAGGCGCCGAGCCCCATTAGCGTCGAGGTGATCGGATAGCCAGTCGTGTGGACCAGCTCGCGCAGAAGCGTGCTCGCCTTCGGTCCTGAATTGATGACGCCCCCGCCGGTGTAGAACACCGGTCGCTTGGCCCTGGCGATCATCTCGACCGCCGCGCGGATTGCGATCGGATCGCCCTCGACGCGTGGGTGATAGGTCTTGTGCTCGATATGGTTCGGCGGCAGGTACGTGCCGGTGGCGAACTGGACATCCTTGGGAATGTCGACCACCACCGGGCCCGGCCGGCCGTGGCTCGCCACGTAGAACGCCTCGTGGAGGATGCGCGCAAGGTCGTTGACGTCCTTGACCAGCCAGTTGTGCTTGGTGCAGGCGCGCGTGATACCGACCGTGTCGCATTCCTGAAAGGCGTCGCTGCCGATGAGGTGGGTAGGCACCTGGCCGGTGATCCCGATGATCGGGATTGAGTCCATCAGTGCGTCCGTGAGCGCGGTAACGAGGTTGGTCGCGCCCGGCCCCGAGGTGACCAGCGCCACCCCGACCTTGCCGGTCGAGCGGGCGTATCCTTCGGCCGCGTGGCCAGCGCCCTGCTCGTGGCGCACCAGCACGTGCCGGACTTTGTCCTGCTGGATGATCTCGTCATAGATCGGCAGCACCGCCCCGCCGGGATAGCCGAAGATATCCTTGACGCCGTGGTCGATCAGCGCCTGAACAACCATCTCCGCGCCCGTCATCTGCCGTTTCATCACCCGCTCCATTCCCCGGCTGTCCTTCGTTCTAGCCGGCTTCCATTGCGATTTCGCCAACAAAAAAGGCCCTTCCGGGCCTGTTTTAGCGCACCACCGGTGATCGCGACGGCCTATCCGGCCGCCCCGGCGATGCGCTCCATGATTACGAGAAGCTCTGTTCGGATCATGACGCTGTCTTAAGCGCGGTCGCCGACGAGGTCAAGCACCGCGGCCGGCGACGCTGCGAAGGCCCAGCTTGCCATCTGATTGCGGAACCAGGTCATCTGCCGCTTGGCGTAGCGGCGCGTTTCGGTCTTGATGGCAGCGGTCGCTTCATCGAGCGAAATATCGCCCCGGAGATGAGCTGCGAGCTCGCGCACGCCGATGGCCTTCATGATCGGCAGGTCGGCGTCAAGCCCGCGCGCAAGCAGAGCTTCCGCCTCGGCAAGCCCGCCATGGTGGACCGTATGCTCCGCCCTCTGGGCGATGCGCTCGTGGAGCAGCGCACGCGGGGGCGCGAGCACGACCCGCACCGCCCTGGCCTGGTCAACTACCGCCGCCACCCCGCCCTCCCGCCGCCAAGCGGCCAGCGAACGGCCGGTGGCGGTGAAGACGTCCATCGCCCTCAGGATGCGGGCCCGATCCGATGGACGCACGTGAACGGCGTCCTCCGGGTCCATCGCCGCCAGTCGCGCGTGCAAGGCAGCCGTATCGACGCCTTCGGTCTCGGCCCTGACGGAAGCGCGGATCGAGGCTGGAATTGCGGGGACCGCCGCCAGTCCCTCCGTCAGAGCCTTGAAATAAAGGCCGGTGCCGCCGACGAGGATCGGCAGGTATCCCGCCCGCATCGTCGCCTCGATCGTCGCTGCAACGTCGCCGAGCCAGTTTCCGACCGAATAGCGCGTCTCCGCCGGTACGTGGCCATAGAGTCGGTGTGGCACGGCGGCCTCGTCCTCGACCGCCGGCCGGGCGGTCAGCACGCGGAGCTCCCCGTAGACCTGCATGGAGTCGGCGTTGATAACCACGCCCCGGCGACGTCTGGCGAGATCGACGGCAAGCCGCGACTTGCCGCTCCCCGTCGGGCCGGCCAGAAGGATCACATCGATCATGATCGCTGACTGGGGTGGGACGCTATGGGAGCTGTTACCGATCTCACGCCGGACTCCCGCGTAGCAATAGCGCTCGCCCCGAATTGAGCATAATTTGGCGCCTCAGGGAGCAGCAAGGGAGAGGGAAAATGCCGGACAGCATCAAGTATCTTTTGCCCGAGGACCGCATTCCACGGGCCTGGTACAACATCATGGCGGACCTCCCGGCGCCGCCGCCGCCACCGCTGCACCCCGGCACCCGTCAGCCGGTCGGCCCTGACGACCTGGCGCCGCTCTTCCCCATGGCACTCATCGCCCAGGAAGTCGCCACGGAGCGCGAAATTGAAATCCCTGGCCCCGTGCGCGAAGCCTACAAATTGTGGCGCCCGGCACCGCTCTACCGCGCACGCCGCCTTGAGCAGGCGCTCGATACCCCGGCGCGCATCTTCTACAAATACGAGGGCGTCAGCCCGCCCGGCAGCCATAAGCCGAACACGGCGGTGCCGCAGGCCTTCTACAACAAGGAAGCCGGCATCAAAAAACTGTCGACCGAGACCGGTGCCGGCCAGTGGGGCTCCTCGCTCGCGTTCGCCGGCTCGTTGTTCGGCATCGAGGTCAAGGTCTACATGGTCAAGGTCAGCTACTACCATAAGCCCTATCGGCGGGTGCTGATGGAGACCTATGGCGCGAAATGCATCCCGAGCCCGAGCCTGGAGACCGACGCCGGCCGCGCCATCCTCGCCAACGATTCCGACTCGCCCGGAAGCCTCGGGATCGCCATTTCCGAGGCGGTCGAGGTCGCCGCCAAGAATGCCGACACCAATTATTCGCTGGGCAGCGTGCTCAACCATGTGCTCCTGCACCAGACGGTCATTGGCATCGAAGCGCTCGAGCAGATGGAAATGGCCGGCTACTGGCCGGACATCGTTATTGGCTGCACCGGTGGGGGCTCGAACTTCTCGGGTCTAGTCCTGCCCTTTCTCGGGAAGAAATTGCGTGAGGGAAAAACCTCCGCGTCATTGCCGCCGAGCCCGCCGCCTGCCCATCGCTCACGCGAGGGCGATATGCCTACGACTTCGGCGACACCGGCAACCTGACGCCCTTGGTCAAGATGCACACCCTGGGCTCGACGTTCATTCCGCCGGGCTTCCACGCGGGCGGCCTGCGCTATCACGGGATGGCGCCGCTGGTGAGCCACCTCAAGCAGCTCAACCTGATCGAGGCCGTCGTGCACAAGCAGAACCCGTGTTTCGAAGCCGGCGTGATGTTCGCCCGCACCGAAGGCATCGTGCCGGCGCCGGAGACAACCCATGCGATCCGCGCCGCCGTCGACGAGGCACTCAAGTGCAAGCAGGAAGGAACGGCACGCACCATCCTGTTCAACCTGTCCGGCCACGGCCACTTCGACATGCAGGCCTACGACGACTATCTCTCCGGCAAACTGGAGGATCGCGACTACGACGAGGACCACCTGCAGGCGGCGCTCGCAGCACTGCCTGAAGTGGCTTAGCAACCGACAGCCGCCGGATTGGCGCCCGGCCCAAGGACCTCCTTGCGGTGCGACAATCCGGTTTCCGGCCGATGCCGCCCCGGCATTGATCGATGCTGCCGCGCCGATTAAACCAACCATGACGCCCGCTCACACGCCTGGAGCCTCACATTGGCATTGGTTCTCCCTTTCCGCGCGCTCCGACCGGCGCCGGGGCGCGCCGCAGAGGTTCTCGCCCCGCCCTATGACGTTCTCTCCAGCGCCGAGGCGCGCAAGCGCGCCGCCGGCAAGCCTTGGAGCTTTCTCCACGTGTCCAAGCCCGAGATCGATCTCGATCCGGCGGTCGACCCTTATGACAATTCCGTTTATGCCAAAGGCGCCGAAAATCTCCGGCGCATGATCGCCGAAGGCGTACTTCGGCGCGATCCGGGTGAGGCATACTATGTTTATCGGATGACATGGCGGGATCGCACGCAAACCGGGCTCGCCGGAGTCGCTTCGATTGCCGACTATCTGACCAACCGCATCCGCAAGCACGAGCTGACGACGACGGCGAAGGAAAACGACCGCGTCCGTCACATGGAAGCACTGGGGGCCCAGACAGGTCCGGTGATGATGGCCTACCCCGATGCCCCCGCGATCGACGCCGTGCTCGAGGACGCGGCGGCCCGCGCGCCCTCTGCAGACGCCACCGTCGACACCGTCCGTCACCAGCTTTGGGTGATCGATGACCAGGCGAGGCTCGACGCACTGACCATGGCAGTCGATGCCCTGCCCGCGCTCTATATCGCCGACGGCCACCACCGCTCGGCGGCCGCCGCGCGCGAGGCGCTCGCCCGGGCCACGACCTCCAGCCAGTTCTTTCTTTCCGTTCTGTTCCCCCAGCGGGAAATGACGATCCTCGATTACAATCGTGTGATCAAAGACCTGAACGGCATGAGCCCGGAAGAATTTCTGGCTGCGCTCGGCGGGCGCTTTTCCGTCTCCCCATCGGACGAGTCCGTCCGCCCGGCCGGTCCGGAAGAGTTCGGCATGTATCTGGCAGGACGGTGGTATCGCCTCACCCTCCGCCCCGACCTCATTCCTGAGACGGACCCGATTGGCCGGCTTCCGGTCACGCTCCTGGCGCGCAACTTGATCGAGCCCGTGCTGGACATCACGGACCCGCGCACGGACAAGCGCATCGACTTCGTCGGCGGTGCCCGCGGGCTTGGCGAACTCGCCCGCCGGGTTGATTCAGGCGAGATGGCGGTGGCGTTTGCGCTCTACCCGACCCAGATGGCAGACCTCATCGCTGTCGCCGATGCCGGTGCAATTATGCCGCCAAAATCTACCTGGTTCGAGCCGAAGCTCGCCGACGGCATGGTCAGCCACGTCCTGGACTGAAAGCTACTCCTCCGGCTTCGGCGGCGTCGGCGGCGCCTGTTGCTCATCCAGCGACAGATTGACCACGCGCACGTTGCCATCTTCGTTCTGGAGCACCATCTGGGCGTTCTTGCGGCCTTCCTTCTTGAGGTCGGCGATGCGCTTGTTCACTTCGTCCGGCGTGCTTACCGGCTCCTGGGATATCTCGACGATGACGTCGCCCGGCTGCAGCCGTTTTTCCGCCGCGACGCTGCCGGATGCCACGTCGGCCACCACGACGCCGGCCGTTACCTGGCTCTTGATGCCGAACTTGTCGCGCATCGCCGGCGAAAGGTCAGCCAGACTGAGGCCCAGCGGCCCCACCACCACGGGACTCTGGGGCCCTGCAGCGGACTGATCGGTCGGCTGGACCGCGGCCACTTTCTCTGCGTCTTCCAACCGCCCGAGTGTAACATTCAGTGTCTGTTGCTGGCCGTCACGTAACACGATGAGCGGCACCGCCTTGCCTACCGCCTCGTCGGCAACCATGCGCGGCAAGTCGTGCATGGCGGTAACCGGCTTGCCGTCGAACTCGAGGATGACGTCCCCGCTTTGGAGTCCTGCAGCGGCAGCCGGTCCGGCGTCGTCGACGCCAGCCACCAGCGCACCACGCGGCGCGCCCATCGCCAACCGTCCGGCAACCTCGTCGGTAACATCCTGAATGTGAACCCCGAGCCACCCGCGTCTGGTTTCGCCGAACTTGCGAAGCTGGTCGATCACCCCGGCCGCGACTTCTGACGGCACGGCGAAGCCGATGCCGATAGAACCGCCGGTCGGCGAAATAATCGCCGTGTTGATGCCGATGACGTCGCCGTCGAGATTGAACAGCGGTCCGCCCGAATTACCACGGTTGATGGCGGCATCGGTCTGGATGAAATCGTCGTACGGCCCGGCGTTGATGTCGCGATTGCGCGCAGAAACGATGCCTAGCGTGACCGTCCCCCCGAGGCCGAAGGGATTACCGATCGCCATGACCCAGTCACCCACACGCAGCGCCGCAGAATCGCCAAACTTGACGAACGGCAGCGGCTTGTCAGCCTCGACCTTGAGGAGCGCGATGTCAGTCTTGTCGTCCACTCCGATGAGCTTTGCCGTGCGCTTGGTGCCGTCGGTGAAGTTGGCGGTGATTTCGTCAGCCCCCTCGATGACGTGATTGTTGGTAACGATGATGCCGCTCGGATCGATCACAAAGCCGGAGCCGAGCGACTGCACCCGCCGGGGCGTCACGTCGCCGCTGCTGCCACCGCCGTCGTTGTTGCCGTTGTTGTGATTGAAGAAATCGTCAAAGAACTCCTGAAACGGCGACCCGTCCGGCAACTGGGGCCGCGGCGTTGCATCGGTTGTGCCGGCGACTGTCTGCGAGGTCGATACGTTGACCACCGCGTCGAGCAACGGAGCGGCAACATCCGCCACCGATTCCGGCCCGCGAGCCAGGGCCGGTAACGAGAGAAAAAGCGCCGCCACGGCGGCCAGCAATGCGAACGTGGAACGGGTTGTTCTGGGGTTCAAGTCGGCCATTTGCCGTCCTCCGCAGCGCCGCGACCTGTCACCTCGACCGATCGCTCGCTGGCAACGCCGGCGCTTACCCGCCGACGCCTCAAATTCACTCAAGGAATACGACAGAAATGCGTGCGAAGCGATAACTGAAACACGGCACGCGCGAACATTTTACTGCGGCGTGGCGGGCGCCGTGGCCGGACTGCCAAGGGCAGGCGCTTCCGGGCTCGGAACCGGTGCCGCGGCGCTCGGCTGCGCGGAAACTGCTCCGGGAGGCGAGGCCGCAGGCGCCGGTGTCGTGTCAGGCGCTCCGGAACTGCCGTAAATGCTGTTGAAGTATCGGAAGAAATCGGAATCGGGCGACATCACGAACCGCGTATCACCCGACTGCAATCCCTGCTGGTACGCCTGCAGCGACCGGTAGAAAGCAAAGAAGTCGGGGTCCTGGCCGAATGCTTGCGACAAAATCCCGTTTCGCTGCGCCTCGCCGTCGCCACGGGTTTGAGCTGCCTCGCCGTTGGCCTCTGCAACGATCACGGTCACCTGGCGGTCGGCCTGGGCCCGAATCTGCCGGGCGGCCTGCTCGCCCTGAGCCCTGGTCTGTGCAGCGACGAGCTGGCGCTCTGTCTGCATGCGTTGATATATGGCCTGGCTGTTGGCGGCCGGAAGGTCAGCGCTGCGGATCCTGACGTCCACGACCTCGACGCCAAGGCTCTTGGCCTCGTTGTCGACCTGCTGGGTGATGCGTGTCATGAGCTCGGCGCGCTTGTCTCGCACCAAGTCAATGAAGCTCGCGTCGCCAAGCACGCGCCGGACCGCCGAGTTCAGCACCACCGACAGGCGCTGCTGTGCGATCTGCAAGGTCCCCACGGCCTGATAGAAGCGCAGCGGATCGACGATCCGGTATCGGCCGAAGGCGTCGACCACCAGCCGTTTCTGATCAGAAGCGATGACCTCCAAGGGCGGTGAATCGAGGTCGAGCAGGCGCTTGTCGAAGTACACCACGTTGTCGATCAGCGGCAGCTTGTAGTACAGGCCGGGTTTGAGGACCGGCCCCCGAGCCTGGCCAAGAGGGGCCACAACCTCGCCAAAACGAAGCACGAGCGCCTGCTGCGTCTGGCTGACCACGAAGACGCTGAAATAGAGAAGGATCACGATAACCGCGAGTATCGCGCCGCCCACCCAGCCGAAAAGACCGCGCATCACTGGCCCGCTCCCGAAGCGTTGGTGTTCGCGCTCGTGTTCGCGTTTGTGTTGGCGTTTGTGTTGGCGCTGGTCGAAGTCGACGACGAACGCGATGACGGGTTAAGCGAGTCAAGCGGCAGATACGGGACTACGCCGGTCCCACCGTTTTTTTCGTCGATAATGATCTTGTTCGTCCCCGACAACACCTGCTCCATGGTCTCAAGGTACATCCGTCGCCGGGTGACTGCCGGCGCCAACTTGTAGCTGTCGTAGACGCTGTCGAACGCATGGGCTTGGCCCTTGGCTTCGGCGATGATCCGGTCACGGTAAGCGCTGGCGGCATTGGTGATCTGGGACGCCTGCCCCTTTGCCTCAGGTACGACCTTGTTGGCGTAGGTCTGCGCTTCGTTCTGCAAGCGGACCTGGTCGGCCTGAGCGGCCTGGACATCCCGAAAAGCGGCGACCACCTCGGCAGGTGGATCAACCTTCAGGAGCTGCACCTGCGTCACGGTGATGCCCGCCCCATACTGATCGAGCGTCTTCTGAAGCAGCGTCTGCACCTGCAATTCGGTGATCTGCCGCGCTTGCGTGAGGAGGTCCTGGATGTTCGACTGGCCGACGACCTGACGCATGCTGCTTTCGGCCGCGGCCTTCACGGTCCCATCGGGGTCCGCCATGTTGAACTGGTAGTCGGCGGCATTGCCGACGAGCCAGAACACCGAAAAGTCGATGTCGACGATGTTTTCATCGCCCGTCAGCATCAGGCTTTCCTCGGGGATGTCGCGCCCGCTTGAATTCGGATTGCGTTCGTCAACCGCCTGCCCGATGGTCACCTGATGCACCGTCGTGACCTGCGGCGTGTAAACCGTCTCGATCGGATACGGAAACCGCCAGTTCAGGCCGGGCAACGCCTCGCGGTTGTAGCTGCCGAAGCGGAGCACGAGCCCGAGTTCGTTTGGCTGAACACGGAAGGTGAAGAAGTAGTACCCGCCGAGCGCGACCACCACCACGAGGATCGCGATGAGCGACAGCGGGCTCAGATTGCGCCCGCCGCCCCCGCCTCGACCGCCCGGCAGCACCCGCCGCAATCGGTCCTGGCTGCGACGCAGGAGCTCCTCGAGATCGGGCGGACTGGAGCCGCCGCCGGTGTTGCGGGGCCCCTGCCCCCACGGGCCGCCGTTTCCCTTCCAGCCGCCGCCGGTCTGTCTGTTCAAGAGGATATCGCTCCTTGCGGGAGGTTCGGGCACGTCAGCGCCGCTGCCGCGCGCGGTTTGGCGCGGGTTATAGGCACATTGTCGTGCTGTTTCAACGATCTCCGGCCCGCGGCCCTGCCACCATCGTCGACTTCAAGTGGTGCGGTGCCGCGATTCTGTCAACCTTTGACCTTTGGCCCGACCCGTTCGTAGACCACGAATGTGGTGGCGACACTGTCCTCGTCGCCGGCTGGAACCGCCTCCCGCGAGATGACCCGCCACTCGGCCGGATCGATCGAAGGAAAGTACGTGTCGCCTGCCGGCGAGGCCGCCACATGAGTGATATAAAGCCGATCGGCGCGGCTGATCGCTGCCGCGTAGATCTGACCGCCGCCGATCACCATCGCCACGTCGCCCGCGTCCGCGTGTGCCCGTGCAAGCGCCAGCGCCTCATCGAGGTCCGTCGCGACTAATGCGCCATCGGGCGCAAGATCTGGCTGCCTGCTGATGACGATGTTGACGCGGCCGGCGAGCGGTTTGCCGATCGACTCGAACGTCTTGCGCCCCATCACCACGGGCTTGCCCATGGTCAGCTGCTTGAAGCGGCGCAAATCGGTCGACAGACGCCAGGGCATCCTGCCGCCGGAGCCGATGACACCGTTTTCGGCAACCGCGGCCACCAGGGCGACCCGGACACCCATATCACACGGCTACGTCCGCCTTGATGTGCGGATGGGGTTCGTAACCTTCCAGCGTGAAGTCCTCGTACACGAAATCGAAGATCGAATTGACGTCGGGGTTGAGCCGCATCCGCGGCAATGGTCGCGGCGTTCGTGCGAGTTGTATACGCGCCTGGTCGAGGTGGTTGTGGTAAAGGTGCGCGTCGCCGAGCGTGTGGACGAACGTACCCGGCTCGAGCCCGGTTACCTGCGCCATCATCATCGTGAGCAGCGCGTACGAGGCGATATTGAACGGTATGCCCAGGAAAATGTCGCCCGAGCGCTGATAGAGCTGGCAGCTGAGCGTCCCTTTCCGCGCCGGGCCCGAGCCCGGCGTCACGTAGAACTGGAACAGGCAGTGACAGGGCGGCAGCGCCTGCCTGTCGACGTCTGCCGGATTCCACGCAGTGACGATGAGCCGGCGTGAAGTCGGGATGAGAGCGAATTGCCTCAACCACCTGGCCGATCTGGTCGATCGAACCGCCGTGCCCATCCGGCCACGAGCGCCACTCAGCGCCGTACACCGGCCCAAGGTCGCCATTTTCGTCGGCCCACTCATCCCAGATGCGCACGCCGTGCTGCTGCAGGTAGCGCACGTTTGTTTCACCGGCGAGGAACCACAAAAGCTCGTGGATCACCGATTTCAGGTGGATCTTCTTGGTGGTGACGAGGGGAAACCCGTCGGCCAGATCAAAGCGCATCTGAAGGCCAAAAACCGACAGGGTGCCGGTCCCGGTGCGATCGCTTTTGGCGACGCCGTGGTCAAGCACGAGCCGCATCAGGTCAAGATACTGGCGCATGAAACCATTCTAGTGCGATTCCAACGGACTGCGAACTCACTCTGCCGCGGCGGTGACCTGCGACTGATGGGAAAGCGTCAGACGGCCGACGACAAATGCCGCGATCGCGCAAAGCGCGATCGCCGCCAACATGGGTAGTGGGGTTTGGTTGGAAACCGCGCCGACCACGGAGACAATGATGGCGCCCGTGACCAGTTGCAGCGTGCCCAAGAGGGCCGAAGCGGCTCCGGCCCGCGCCCCGTAGTTCTCCAGCGCCAGGACCACGACCGAAGGGATGACCAAGCCCAGCCCCCCGAAGGCGCAGAACAGAAGCGCCATCATCACGATCACGTTGTTGGCGCCGGCGAGCGCCAGCACAAGCAGCGCCAACGTCACAATCAGGTAATAAGTAATTGCGGCACTCACCATGGTCTTGAGACCAAGCCTCCGGCCAATCCACCCGGTCAGTTGCGCCGAACCGATGAAGGAGACCGCATTGAACGCAAAAGCCAGACTGTATTGGGTCGGAGTGAGACCGAAGTAATCGATATAGACAAATGACGACCCGGCAAGAAATGCGAAAAAGCTGGCCATTCCAAAGCCGCCGATGAACGAGACGCCCAGAAAGTACCTGTCTTGCAAAAGGGTCAGGTAGCCGCGCACGACGCTGCTGAAATCGATTGCGAGGCGATCCTGCGGCAGACGTGTCTCTTTCAGAACAAGCACCGCCAGCAGCAGCCCGAGAAAACCGATGAGCGCCATTGTAAGAAAAATCAGGCGCCAGCTGGCGAACTCGGTGACGATGCTGCCAAACAGTGGCGCCAGGATCGGCGAGACGCTAAACACCAGCATGATCAGCGACATCAGCCGAGCAGCGTCTGGACCGGTGTAGAGGTCGCGGACCACCGCCCTTGGGATGGTCATTCCCGCGCAGGCGCCGATCCCCTGGACGAAGCGTAACAGGATCAGCCATTCGATAGTCGGTGCCAGGCTGCACCCGATGGCCCCAACCGCGTAGAGCGCCATTCCGAAGTAGAGGGGTGGCTTGCGCCCGAAGCCGTCGGAAATCGGCCCGTAGAAGATCTGACCAACCGCCACTGCCAGGAAGAATGCGGCGACGCTGGTCTGTGCGGCCGCCGTCGACGTGCTGAAATCGCGCGCAATCACCGGCAGCGCTGGCAGGTACATGTCGGTAGCGAACGGGCCGACGGCGGCAAGCATGCCGAGAACGATGGCGTTCTTCGCGTAGCCACGATTTCATGTATGGCGGTCTTTCGGGAACCCGGCCGGAGAACCGTCGCCTAACGCCGGTCTCGGGCGAACGTAGGGCGCGCGAGCGGCCGATGCAACGCAGCCGGAGCGGCCAAGACTGCCGTCCAAAGCTCCGCCTTTCCTTGTGCTCGGCGAATCCCTATATTCCCGGGTGCCGGAGCAATCCGGCTATGGCGATAAACGGCCATCGAAATAAACCCTGCGGACCCGGGGGCAGTACCCGGCGCCTCCACCAATGGGGGCGAAATAGGCTCGACGAGGGCATAAAGGATGGGCTTTTGCTCGGCATGGTACCGTCGTTATCGGGCCAAACTTATAGTTGCCAACGACAACTATGCTCCGGTTGCTCTCGCCGCGTAATGCGGTTCGAGTAACGGAAATTAAGCCCTGAGGGGTTAGCACCTTTCAGGCGGGGTTCGGAGGCACCTGGCAACAGAAGCCTCCACTTTCAGTCCTCGGGGTCGCTGGCACAGCCGACCCCGATTTGGCATCGGAGGCCCCGCCAGCCCTACATGGCCGAAGACCTGATCCGCTACGACATCCTGGCCCAGGACGCGTTGCGCGGCGTCGTGCGCAAAGTGCTGTCCGAAGTCTCGCGCACCGGACTCCCCGGCGACCACCACTTCTTCATCAAGTTCGCCACCAAGGCACCGGGTGTGAGAATATCCAGTCGGCTGCTCAAAGAATATCCGGAAGAGATCACCATCGTCCTTCAGCACCAATATTGGGATCTGACTGTGACCGAGCATGCGTTCGAGGTTGGCCTCTCGTTCAACGGGGTGCCCGAGCGCCTTTTGGTGCCATTCACGGCGCTGAGGGGCTTCTTCGACCCTGCGGTCCAGTTCGGACTGCAGTTCGAACAGGTCACAGCCCGCGCCTCTGGCGAGACCGCGGCACCCGGCGAGCCCGTCAACGAAAAGCCGCCCGTCCCAATCGCGGTAGAACGGAAGGGGGAGCACGCGGGCGCCGAACAAAAGGATGGCAGCCCTGCGGGCGCGGCCGAGGTCGTGAGCCTCGACGCCTTCCGGAAGAAATAGGGCGAGCTCGCGCCAGTGCTTGGCGGCATCCTGCGCGCCGCGGCAATAGGTCCCCCAGGCCGAGTCTTCAGCCTTCTCTCGGGCTTTGTCAGCCGGTTGTCAGACCGGCACGGCTACCGTTCGCAGGCAAATCGCGATCGTTCAGCGCGATTTTGACATGCAACGCAACCCCCTCCCCGGAGATCGCAGATGAAACATCCGATTTTTCTGGCCGCCCTCGCCACCATTGTGGCCAGCCCCGCGTTCGCTGCAGGCAGCTGCAGCACGGCCCCCCAGTCCAAATGGCAGCCGCAGACCAACCTCGAGTCCATGCTGAAGACCCAAGGCCTGACGGTCCGCCAGATCAAGGTCGAGAACGGGTGCTACGAAGTGTACGCGACCGACAAGAGCGGCAAACGGATGAACATGGCCTACAACGCCGAGACCCTGCAGCAGCTCCAGAACGCCGAAGCCGGGGAGAATTGATCCGCCGTTCATCCTGCAAATGATGACGAGCAACCGCGACACGGGGTGGGTCCGTGTCTGGGACCCGCTGGTACGCTCGTTCCATTGGAGTTTGGTGCTCAGCTTCCTCGTGGCGTGGCTGAGCGCCAACTCCTGGGACAACGTGCACATGTGGGCCGGCTACGCGGCCGGCGGCCTCATCGTCTTGCGTATCGCGTGGGGCTTTGTGGGTACGCCGTACGCACGATTCTCGCACTTCGTTCACCCGCCGCGACGCGTCTTCGAGCACCTGAAGGCCGTCGCAACCGGCAGCGAGGCTCGTTACATCGGGCATAATCCGGCCGGCGGCGCTATGATTGTCGCTCTGATCCTGGCAATGGGCGCGACCGTCGTGACCGGCTGGCTGCTGACCACCGATGCCTTCTGGGGCGTATCCTGGATGCAGCACCTCCACAATTGGATTGCCCATGGCATGGTGCTGATGGTGGGCGTGCACGTCGCCGGGGTGGCACTGGCAAGCTACCGGCACCGCGAGAACCTGGTCGCCGCCATGGTCGTCGGCAACAAACGGTCCGCGCACCCCAACGACATCGCGTGACGCTCCGCGAGCGCACGCCGCCGCCCCCGGCGCCAATCATGACGTTGCTTGCGTTGCGGTCGAGGCGGTGAGAAAACGCCTCACCTCAACCCGAGAAAAAGCACGCCGCCATGCCACGCGAAAAGCCCGCGACCCGCATCGAAACCGATACGTTTGGCCAGATAGCGGTCGCGGCGCACCGGTATTGGGGCGCACAGACGCAGCGCTCGCTGGAAAACTTTCCGATCGGTTGGGAGCGGCAGCCGCCACCCATCATCCGTGCCCTGGGTCTCATCAAGCGCGCCGCCGCCGAGGTCAACATGGACCTCGGCAGGCTGGACCCCAAGGTCGGGGCCGCCATCGTCAAGGCCGCGCAGGAAGTCGCCGAGGGCAAGCTCGACGATCATTTTCCGTTGGTCGTCTGGCAGACCGGCTCGGGTACCCAGTCGAACATGAATGCCAACGAGGTGATCGCCAACCGCGCGATCGAGATTCTCGGCGGCACGCTCGGGTCCAAGACACCGTGCCACCCGAACGACCAGGTGAACATGAGCCAGTCGTCGAACGATACGTTCCCGACGGCCATGCACATCGCCGCGTCTGAAGAAATCGACCACCGCCTCATCCCGGCACTGCAGAAGCTGAGGAACGCCCTCAACGACAAGGAACAGGCGTTCGCCAGGATCATCAAGATCGGCCGCACCCACACCCAGGACGCCACCCCCCTCACTCTTGGCCAGGAATTCTCCGGCTACACCCGGCAGGTCGAAAACGGCATCGAGCGCGTCGAGCAATCGATGCCAAAGCTGATGGAACTCGCCCAGGGCGGCACCGCAGTCGGCACCGGTCTCAACGCCCCGGTCGGGTTCGCCGAAGCGTTTGCCGACAAGATCGCCGCCCTCACCCGCATGAAGTTCACGTCCGCGCCCAACAAATTCGAGGCGCTTGCCGCCCACGATGCCATGGTCTTTGCCCACGGCGCTGTGAACACGGTCGCGGCCAGCCTGTTCAAGATCGCCAACGACATCCGCCTGCTTGCCTCCGGTCCGCGCTCGGGCCTCGGCGAGTTGTCGCTGCCGGAGAATGAGCCCGGCTCCTCGATCATGCCGGGCAAGGTTAACCCGACGCAGGTTGAAGCCCTGACCCAGGTTTGCATCCAGATCTTCGGCAACAACGCCGCAATCACATTCGCTGGCAGCCAGGGCCACTTCGAGCTCAACGTTTACAACCCGGTGATGGCGCACAACTTCCTGCAGTCGGTGCGCCTGTTGGCCGATGCGGCCGCGAGCTTCACCGACCGCTGCGTGGTGGGCATCGAGGCCAACGAATCCCATATTCGGGAGCTGATGGAACGGTCGTTGATGCTGGTGACGGCCCTTGCCCCCAAGATCGGCTATGATAAGGCGGCCGAAATCGCCAAGGCTGCCCACAAGAATGGCACAACGCTGAAGCAGGAAGCAGTCAAGCTTGGCTACGTTACCGCCGAAGAGTTCGACCGGGTGGTGCGGCCGCAAGATATGATCGGGCCGAAATAGGGGTGAACCCGCCATGACCGCCGATATCGTCAACCTCCGCCGTGCCCGCAAGGACAAGGCACGGACCGATAAGGAGAGGACCGCGGCGGAACACCGCCGCGCTTTTGGTCGTACCAAAGCCGAGCGCGAGGCCGAAGCAAGCGAGCGCAAACGCACCGAGCGACACATCGACGGCCATCGTCGCCGCGAAGATTGATCCGTCGGCCGTGACCAAGCGTTCCATCACGGTTGCCGGCCACCGCACCAGCGTCTCGCTCGAAGAGCCCTTCTGGCAGGGCCTTGGTGAGATCGCGGTGGACGAGGGAAAAAGCGTCGCCGCCCTCATTGCGGCAGTCGACCGGAACCGCACGCCCGATACCAATCTCTCGGCCGCAATAAGACTGTTCGTGCTCGAATGGTACCGGACCAAGTTGCGTGAACGCTGACGTGCGCGATTAGTGCGTCGGCACGATACTGAGCGGTTGACCGCTGTCGGCGAGCGCCGGCACGGCCCGTAGCCGCGGTGTCGGCACGGCCTGCGGCGCGGCTACGTCCGGCGCCTGAGGCAAAGCCGCCGCCTTCTTCGGGTCCTGGGCAACGGAAAGCGTGCCGGCATCGACGGGGGCCGCTCTCGCGGCGGCCCGTTCTGCCGCCTTCCGTGCCGCGTCAGCCGCAGATGCCTTCGCCGCGGCGTCCTGGTCCGCGGCATCCGCCGCCGCAACCGCCTCGGCAGCGGCCTTTTCAGCATCGGCGACGGCCTGCTCGGCTGCCTGCCGCTGCTTGGTAGCGTCGGCCAGCGCGCTTTGCGCCGTTTCAACGGCCGCTTGGCGATCCGCCAGAGTCTTGGCCGCGGCAGCGGCCGCGTCTTCAGCGGCGCCAGCATTGTCACGCGCTGTCTTTTGCGCCGCAAGCGCAGTCGCCATCGCGGCGTCGGCCGCCTGCGCTGCACTTGCGGTGGCTTCAGCCGTCTTCGTGGCATCCTGGGCGGCGGCCTCCGCCGCCGTCTTCTCATCCAGCACATTGCCTGCGGACGCACGCGCCGCATCCGCCGCCGCCGCCGCCGCGTGCACGGCGTCTTCGGCGACGGCGACGGCCGCCCCGGCTTTCACGGCGGTGGCCCGACGAGCTGCGACGTCAGTGGAGGCGGCGTCGCGGGCGGCGGTCGCACTTGCAAGCGCAGCCACGGCGGCCTTGTTGGCGGCTGATGCTTTTTCGGTCGCGGCAGTTGCGCCGCTCACGGCATCCACCGCATCCTGCACCGCCTTGGCCGCGTCGCCCGATGCCTTCGCCGCTTGGACGCGCTTCGCCTCGGCCTGATCGTACCTGGCTTGCGCTGCCGCGGCGGCATTACTGGCCTGGTCGGCCTCCGCCTGCTTGGTGGCGGCACGATCGGCCGTGATCTTTGCCGTCGTTGTGGCATTCTGCGCCACGGCAATCGCGTCAGCGCCCGCATCGGCACCGACCTCCAGCGCCTTGGCGACACTCGCTGCGCTGGCCGCAATCGTCGCCGCGTCGGCGGCCGCCTGTTGCGAAGACTGCGCCTCCTGCGTCGCCGCTTTCAACTCCGCGCGCGCAGCGTCCCTTGCCTGCGTGGCCGCCGCCAGCACATCGGCGGCGGTCGCAGCCACCTTGTCGGCGTCCCGTTTCTTCTGGACTGCAGCCTTGGCGGCGTCGGTCGCCATAGCCTCCGCCGCATTCTTCTCGTCAGAAGTCACTCGACGCCGCGTCGAGTGCACCTTGGGCGTCGGCCAGCAACTGCTGGGCATGCGCCAGTGCGGTATCGGCCTCGGAAGAGACCGACCGAGCCGCCCGGAGGGCCACATCAGCGGCCTGCGCCTTGGCGTCGGCCTTATCGACTGCTGAACCAGCGGAGCCAGCCTTCGCCACCGCGTCCTTCAACGCGGCGTCCGCCTGGGCTTTGATGGCTGCCGCTGCGTCCGCGCGGTCCTTTGCCTTCGTCGCGGTGGCGGTCGCCGCTGTGGCCATCTTGTCGGCGGCATCGGCAGCGGCCCCGGTGGTTGCCACCGAGCCCTTCGCCGCGCCGACCGCCGACTGCGCTTCGGCAACCGCATCTGCTGCAGTGCTGGAATCGGTCATTGCCTGACGCTCGGCCGCGATCATCCGCGCCAGCGTCGCGCGGGAATCTTCAAGCTGCTGTTGGGCAGCGGACGCGAGGCGCGCCGCCTCTGCGGCCACTTTTTCCGCCGCGTCACCGGCAGCGGTGGCCTTGTCGGCAAACAACTTCAGGGCCGCCACCTGACGCTGTTCGCTCGTCGTCTCACGCGTCTGGTGCAGGTCCTCCATCGCGACCGCAGCCGCCACGGCCGCCTCGTGCCGTCGCGCCTCGGCTTCCGCCGCCGCCTGCGCATCGCGCTCGCGGCGTGCGTCGTCCTGGTCGATCTTGCGCATCAGGCGCGACAGACGATCCTTCTCGGCCCGCGTTGCCTCCTCCATCGCGATGATGTCGAGCATCCGCGCTTCCTGGCGCATGTTGAGATACGAGGCGAACGGCAGCACGTCGATAGACCGGGTCGGACTGGCAAGCGGGCCGCGAAAGACGACGCCGACGCGTGGGTCCGTCCCTGCCACCTTTGTGTCTCCGGGGTCGAAGGTCAGCGTCCAGTCGCTGTCGAGCGCCATGGTGTTGAAATCGACTACCGCATTGCCGCTCGCCTCCACGCCCTGGCTGCGGATGGTGAGGTTCTTCGACCCGGGCGGCGCCAGCGGCGATGGCAAAAGCACTGTCGGCCTGATCGAACTTCAGCACGTCACCGTCGATGGCGTCGGTGAATGACAGACGCAACGCATCCTCGCTGTACTGCTGGCCGAGATCGGAGGCGCGCACCAACGGCCGCGCCGCGTTGGGATTGACGTATCGTGCTTCGCCGTCGCGAATCGAGATGACGCCGCCGCCTGTGGCGCTCGATACCAGCCCGGCCGGCGAGCGGCCGGTCGCCTCGAAGTTGGCGGAAAGATCGAGGTCACCGGTAGCGACCGAGCGGCCGTCGAGCTGCCAGACGAAGAACTCCAGCGCCGCTCCCTTGACGTCGAAGCGCGCGATCAGGTTGGCGTTGCCAGCAACGTTGTGAATCGACAGGCCCCCGGTGACCTGGCCACCGGCCAGCTGACCGGAGGTAAGGTCCAGGTCGATCTCCTGCGGCTGCAGCGTCACGTCGAAGCGGGTGTTCGACAGGTCGAATCCATCGCTCATCGTGAGGTGATCCGCGCTGACCGCGAGCTTGCCGCCGACCGGACCATAAACCGGCGAAATGAACGGCGTCTTCGACCATGGCGCCGCCGGGTCGTCGGTCGGCGTCGGCGCAAAGCCAAGGCCGAGCGCCATCAGCCACCCGAGATCGGCATCGTCGACGTTGACCTCGCCACCCACCCGCCACGCGCCATCACTGCCGCGCGCGAGCGTCACCTTGGCGCCGACCAGATGATCACCAATGGTGCCGTTCTGCCATTGGAGAGCGGCGCCGGTCTCCGCCACGTTCAGCGCGCCCTTGAGGCTGACGTTGGTGCCGACCGCCGCACCGGGAATGCCGAGCCCGGCGATAGCCACCAGCGGATCGACGTTGTCGGTGGTCGCGTCGAACGAGCCGGAGACAACCGGAGTGAGATCGGACGCCAGCTGGAGCTTTCCGGACGTATGCACTGAAAGGCCGTCGATATCGGCGCTGATCGTGGTGTCCATGCCGGTGTCCGGAACGCCGTTGCCGTGCAATTCCACGTGGGCGCCGGTGTCGCCATCGACAACGGCCGCGGCCAGACCGATCTGATGCGCCAGGCCAGCGGTGTCCGGAGAATCGAATGTCGCCGAAAGGCTGGCGACATCCTTGCGCCAATCCGCCGGCTTGCCGTTCGATGCAGCTACAATGTTGAAACCGGTCGACCCGGCAGCTCCGTCGAGCTCGATGCGGAAGCCGTTGCCACCCTGGTCCGCCGGCGCCGTGATGTGGGCGTTGAGGGCTGTGGGTGCCAGCGCCGGTGCAGCCGCGGTGAGCCAGTTGGCAAGTCGGGTGCCGGGCCAGAAGCGGTTGACGATGTGCGACACTCCGTCGAGCGTCGTCGCCTCGAGCTTTGCCTCCAGATGGCCACGAGGGTTCGTCGTCAGATCGTCAATGCGCCCGCTGGTGACCCGGAAACTTGCTCCGCCAAGATCGCCGACCCGCATTTGGACGACCGTGAGAACGTCATCGGCGTAGCCTGCGTTGATCTCAACGTCGCGCATGCTGAAGTCTTCGAAGGCGAATTCACCGGCGGCGAGCAGGATCGAATAGCTGTCGGCGAGCGCCGCCGAGTTCGGCCAGGTTCTCGCCGACCAGAAGCTCGGCCAGCGCCTTCACCTGGACGAAGTCGATGCGGTCGGCCTTCAGGTCAGTCCCCAGATGGCGGGTGTGATCGCGGGCCGATTGGCTCCACGCGAACTGTCCGGTGATCGTGGCATTACCGATTTCGGCCTCGACCTTGTCGACGGCCACCTTGCCCGGCGCGATATCGACTTGACCGGAAAGATCGAAGGCTGAGAGCAAACGCCCGGCGTCCTGCTGCGATCGCCCGCGCCACCAAGCGGCAAACGTCGCCGGCTGCGCCACCGCCAGTCGCGCCGAGCCGACGAAGCCGAATTGCTTATCGGTGGTAAGCACGCCGTCAGCTTCGACCGTCGACTGCCCGGGCAGGTGCGCGTGGAAGCCCTCGATCTTCCAACCGCCCGCAGCCGGCTCCGCCGCGAAATTGACGTCCTGAATGATCGCACCTCCGACAACGATCGCGGGAACGTTGAAGGTGAGCCGACCCGGAATGGGCGGGATCGGCAGCGAGTTCAGCCAGTCGACGAGGTGCTGCCCCGCCGAGGCGACCTCCACCGGCTGGGTTGGGCCGCCCCCGAGGCTGCGGTCGAGGTCGAGCTGGCTTGCCTGGGCCGACGCCTCAAATGAAGGATGATCTCCGAAATTGACGGTCAGGGCGCCGGCCAGGCTGGTCGCGCGGTCCGCAGGACCGTTGGACAGCACCGCCTTGTCGATCACCAGTCGCTCGCCGGTGAGCGCGAAGCCGCCGTTGCTGCTCCAGCCGGCAGGCTGGTCCCCAGAGCCGGCGTCGGGGGCGCTCGTGTCAATCTGGGTGACGGTATATGTACCTGCATAGGTGAGACCGGCGTCTGGCGCGTTGCTGACCACGCCGTCGAGGGACACTGCCACCGGCCACCGCACCGGACTGAAATCCGATTTGACCCGTATGGTTCCGTCGTCGAGACGCAGACCCGTGGCGAAACGGAACGGGACTTGCTGGCCGTTGTCGAGATAGCTGCCCTCGACACGCCAGGGCCCGAGCAGCGTCCGCGCCTCAACTGTCGCGTTAATCCCGGCGAAGCTCAACGCGACGCCGGTGCGGGCGTCGGAATAAGTGACGCTGCCATCGCTGACCTCGACGCCCGCGAGCGCGACCTTGCCCGGATCGAGGGCCTGCGATGCCTCGCTGCGCTCAAGCCAGTCCGCGCCGTTCCGATCGACCGAAATGCGCACGTCCGGCCGATCGAGCTTCATCGAGATCACGTGGACCTCGCCCTGAAGGAGCGGCATCAGTTCGATGGTGACGGAGAAACGGTCGACCTTCATCATCGGCTGGCCGTCAACGTCGCCGACCTCGACGTCGGTGAACGTCAGCGATGGTGTCGGCAGGATGGTCGCCTTGGCGGTTCCGATGACGTGGACGGGGTGGCCCAGAATCTTCCCGGCCTCGACCTCGAAGGACGTCTTGTAGTCGTTCCAGTTGACGAACCACGGCACGATCAGCGCCGCGAACAGGGCCACGACGATCGCGCCTCCGACGATCATGTAAAGCCTGCTCAGGTGATCGTCCTCCCGATCAGTTCGCAGCGATAATAGCGGTCAAACCGGCGGTAACACCTTACCCGGGTTCATGATACCTTTGGGGTCGATGGCCGCCTTGATTGCCCGCATGACGTCGAGCCCGCCGCGGTGCTCGCGCCCGAGAAACTTCATCTTGCCCTGACCGATCCCGTGTTCGCCGGTGCAGGTGCCGTCCATCTCGATCGCCCTGACATTGAGGCGGTCGATGAACGCCTGGCCACGAGTGATTTCGTCGCGGTCACCCATGTCTACCACCAGCGACACGTGAAAATTGCCGTCGCCAACATGGCCGACGATCGGCGCCACCAGCCCCGACACGGCAATATCGTCGAGAGTGGCGGTCACGCACTCCGCCAGCCGCGAGATAGGAACGCAGACATCCGTCGCCACCGCCTCGGTACCCGGCCTCAGCGCCCGTGCCGCCCAGTAGGCATCGTGGCGGGCCTGCCACAGCCGATTACGCTCCTCGGGCCTCGCAGTCCATTGGTACTCGCCGCCGCCGCACTCGCGGGCGATCACACCGAATGCCTCGGACTGCTCCTTCACCGCAGCCGCACTGCCGTGGAATTCCACGAACAATGTCGGCGTTTCAGGCAGGTTCAGCTTTGAATAGGCATTGGTCGCTTTGACCATCAGTGCGTCAAGCAGCTCGATCCGCGCGATCGGAATGCCGCTCTGGATGGTGAGAATCGTCGCTTCGCAGGCACCGGCGACGGTATCGAAGGGCACGACGCCGCCGGCGATCGCCTCCGGTATGCCGTGCAGCCTCAGCGTCAGTTCGGTGATAAGGCCGAGGGTGCCCTCCGACCCAATCAACAGACGCGCGAGATCGTAGCCGGCGGATGATTTCTTTGCCCGGCTGCCGGTCTTGACGATGGAGCCATCCGGCATCACGGCCGTCAGGTTGATGACGTTGTCGCGCATGGTCCCATAGCGCACCGCGTTGGTGCCGGAAGCACGCGTTGCCGCCATGCCGCCGAGACTGGCATCGGCGCCCGGATCGATGGGGAAGAACAGCCCCTGATCGCGCAAATCGTCGTTGAGCTGCTTGCGCGTGACCCCGGGTTCGACGACGCAATCGAGGTCCTCGCTGTGCACGGCGACGATCCGGTTCATCCGGCTCGTGTCGATCGAGATGCCCCCGAACGGCGCATTGACGTGGCCTTCCAGCGACGTGCCGGTCCCGAACGGGATGACCGGGACCAGGTAGCGGGCGCACACGCGCACAATCTCGGCCACCTCCTCGCTCGACTGTGGAAAAATCACCGCATCCGGTGGCTGCCGGACGAGCCAGGTGGTGGTGTGACTGTGCTCCCCCCTGACGGCAGCCGATTCGACACAGCGGTCACCGAAGCGCTGCCGGAGGATCGGCAGCGCCGCCGCAATGCCTTCGTCGTTTCGGGCGACCGGTGCGATCGCCAGTTGGGCTGTCATTCAGCCTCCGCCCCACCTGCGATTGTCAGGCCACCGTACCAAAATGGCGAATGTGAGCCAAAGATTCGTTGTTCGCGGCCTGCAAGAAACGGAATGCGCTGGAACCCCGGGCCGAATAAGGTGCCGGCCCCCGTGTGAGCAAGAACGATGTCAGTTCCGATCAACCGCACCATGGCGCCCGTCGAATGGGCGCTCCTGCTTACCCTGTCAATCCTGTGGGGTGGCTCATATTTCTTCAACGCCGTCGCCCTCGACGCCCTGCCGCCGCTGACCGTCGTCGCGGCCCGCACGACCCTTGGCGCCGTGCTCCTGTACGTGGCGACCCGGGTTACCGGAGCGCGCCTGCCGACCGACATGCGCGGATGGCTCGCCTTCGCCGGCATGGGGGTCCTCAACAACGTGATCCCGTTCTCTCTCATTGTCTGGGGCCAGACCTTCGTGGCCGGCGGCCTCGCCTCGATCCTGAATGCCACTACGCCCTTGTTCACCGTTCTTGTCGCCCACGCCTTGGTCGATGACGAGCGCATGACCCCGGCGAGCGTCGGGGGCATAGCCATTGGCTTCGCCGGGGTCGTCATCCTGATCGGTCCCGATGCGCCCGGCGAGAGCGCCGGCGCCCTTGTGGCCGAACTCGCCATCCTGCTCGCTTCGGTAAGCTATGCCTTCTCCGCGGTCTATGGCCGGCGTTTCTCGCGTCGCGGCATGGCGCCGCTCGCCGCCGCCACCGGGCAGATCGTTTCGGCGGCCGTGATCATGGCGCCGCTGGCGCTCGTCATTGACCGCCCATGGACACTAGCCGCGCCGCAGGCCGGCGTGTGGGCCGCGCTGCTGGGGCTCGGCGTCCTGTCGACGTTCCTCGCCTACCTCATCTACTACCGCATCCTCGCCAGAGCCGGATCGGTGAACCTCACGCTGGTCACCTTCCTGATCCCGGTGTCGGCGATCCTGCTCGGGACGCTCTTCCTGCACGAACGACTGGAGGCCAACCACTTCATCGGCATGGCGGCGATCGCCCTCGGCCTTGTCGCCATCGACGGGCGCCCGCTGGCGCTTCTGCGGCGGCGGATTCAGGCGTAGTGGTTGGCAACCACGGCGTTGGCGATCTCCGGTGCGGCGATGACACCCACCACGTCCTCGGGACGGGGAATCCCGGCGGGGCGACTGACCACGATCGCCAGCGTGCGCCCGCGACGGTTCATGCGGGTGACGATCGTGTTGAGGATGGATTGCTGAGGCGCGATGACGAAGTTCTCGGCCACGATGTCGCGGAGCGTCTGGCCAGCGTATCGGTCGGGCGCGTAGGAGCCAGCCATCAGCCGGGCGACACCGGCAATCCGCGGCCCGTCGGAGACGATGATGTGGGCGCCGGGATGCTGGTCGATCTCCGCCAATGCAGCGGTGATCGAGGTCTCGGCCGGCAGGATGATGAAGTTCTTGTTCATCAGTTCGCGCGCCTGGCGCACGAGGTACATGTTGGTGTGGCGGATGGTGGGGATGGGCCGCCCGCGCTTTCGCAACTTGATCGTGTAGATGTTCTCGGTGATCAGGGCCCGGCGAATGCCGGTGGAGAGGGCGACCGCCAGCACCAGTGGCACGATGACGTTGTAGTCTCGGGTCATCTCGAAAATCATGACGATCGCCGTCATCGACGCCCCGGTGGCGCCGCCGACGATGGCGCCCATGCCGACCACCGCGAACTCGATCACCGAGAAGCCGGCGCTGGGGATAAGCCACTGCCCGAGGGCTCCGAGCGCACCCCCGAGGGTTGCCCCGATGAACAGCGACGGCGAGAAGACACCGCCCGACGCGCCCGACCCGAGGCTGACCGTGGTGGCAACGAGCTTGCCGATGAGGAGGGCCGCCAACAGCGCAAATCCGGTGTTGCCGCCGTTCAGGATCTCCTGGATGGTCGCGTACCCGACACCGGCCGTGTACGGATGACCGGCGAAGTAATCGAAGCCCAGGAACAGGAGACCGATCACCAGCATGCCGACAAGGTTCTGCGTGTAGGCATTGCCCGGGAGCTTGGGAAAGAAGTCCTCGCACCAGGCGAGCAGGCGGATGAACGCCCATGAGGCGATGCCGGCAGCAACGCCGAGGACCGCGAACCCGGCAATCAGGATCACATTGAGGTTGAGGGTCTCCGTCAGCGCGGCTTCCGGCACGAAGAACGCGGGATCGAGGCCGAACACGAAACGGGCGATGGACGTGGCGGTGGTGGTGGCCACGACGACGGGCAGGAAGGTGCGGTTCGACACCTCCGGCAGCAGCAGCTCGACGGCGAACAGCACGCCGCCCAGCGGAGTGTTGAAGGTCGCCGCGATGCCGGCGCCCGCCCCGGCGGAGAGCAGCGTGATCTTCTGCCAGCGGGCGAGCGAAAGCTTGCGCGCGAGCGTCGAGCCGAAGGAAGCGCCGATCTGGATGATCGGCCCCTCGCGGCCGACCGAGGCGCCCGACCCGATGGAGATCGCCGAGGCCAGCGACTTCACGATGGCGACGACGCCGCGCACGTTCCCCTTGTTGTGGTAGACCGCATACATGACCTCCGGCACGCCGTGGCCCTTGGCCTCGGGAGCGAAGGTCTGCACCAGCCACACCACGATCAGGCCGCCGACGATCGGCGCCAGCACGATCATCGGTCCCCACGGGCTCGGCGGGTCGAAGACGTTGGCGTTGTAGGTCCAGCCGAAGGTGCCGAGGAAGAAGGCGTTGTGGACGACCGCGATCATGGAGCGGAAGACCACGGCGCCAAGCGCGGCGACAATGCCGATCACGAAGGCGAGCACGACCAGGCTCGGCAGGCTGACAGTCCGCGATTCGCCTTTGAATTCGGTCGTTTCCGACGCGTTGGCGCCGGCCGCGATGCTGGTATCGGTCATAATTGGCGTATTTGCAGCCCGGGAGGGTGGCGCTGTCCTGCACCTTCACGCCCGCAGCGTCAAGGATTTGCGCCGTTTTACCCGGGATTTTCCGGCCCGTGCCTGCATGGGCCGTGAATTGGCTCGTTCGCGCCGCCGATCAGCGCCGGGGCAGTAGCGCGCGCCGCATCGTTCCCGCGGGCGGATTCCGCTCCGGGGTGTGGTGTCCCTTCCGGTATTTCGGTCCCCTTCGCGAGAAGGGGGTGGCGGGCGCTCATGGAACGCCAGTCGGGTAGTCCGAGTAGTGGGCGCTCAACGAGCGCCCGCCGCAGCGATTTGACGACCCGCGTTATCGCGCTCCGGAACGGGGAGCCTCGGCCATTTGCGGCTCCGGCTTGTTCCCCGCCCTTAAGGCCAGCTCCTGGCAGCCGGTCGTAGTGCCGGCGGGCGATCTCACGCGGGCCTCCCGAGACGTAGGGGACCGTCGTCCCCCTTGCCGGCCGCGAGGTTTGCCCAAAGGGTTTTGTCCTCGCTGCCGGTCGCTCCCTTTCGGAAGCGCGCCGCAGGCGCCGCTCCCCGCCCCACGCAAAGACGCCTCCAGAGCGCGCCCCTTCGCGGGCGAGGATCGGACGATTATGGGGGCGGTTCCGGAAGCGGGGATAACTTTTTTTCTGAGGGCGTTTTGGCGGGGGTCGAAACCGGGGAGTTATCCCCGTATCCTTTCCGCAGCCAACCCGCGCCGTCATTCCGACGAAAGTCGGAATCCGATCGCGAACGCTGATGATGGACCCCGGCTTTCGCCGGGGTGACGCAGCGTTCGTACCGCGAGAGGTGAAAAATCACCGCGGGCCGGGGGAGCCGATGCTTTCCAGGAGCGGCCGGTCGACGTCCGGCTGCTCGAACCAGCAGGGCGCGCGCGGGGCGACGCAGCGGCGCGCGCGGCGGCAGACGACCCGGCTGCACGCGAGCCAGAGGCTGAGGTGATCGGCGCGGGCGCGCCGGCCGAGGTAGGGATCGTCCGGCGCCGGCTTCGGGAATTCGAGCGGCGGCGCGGCGAGCTTCGGAACGAAGCGCTCCTCGTTCGGGTCCGGCCGCGGACGCCAGCGGCGGGGTTTGGGCAGGTCGGTCATGGGTCAAGGTCTCCAAAGCCGCCCGCGAGGGCGGCGCCTCGGCCATGATCTCATGGGGATTGGGGGGTGGGGATAAGTTGGGGCGGAGGTCCTACCGATGACCGGAGATGCGGAGGAAGGGCGGGCAACGCCCAAATTGTGATATTAGCTAGGGAAAGCACTTCTGTTGGAGGACCGGTGAGCGTCGACGACGCCTACAAACGCCTTGCTGAGATTCTGCGGCGATCTCGAAGACGCCGCCCAAACAGCGCATTCCGAACAAGACGCACGATTGCAGCTCATCAATCGAATTCTGATTGATGTCCTTGGCTGGCCGTATCCCCTCATAAAAACTGAAGACCCGGTTCCGACTGGCTACGTCGATTACACCTTGCTTGATATCCGGAAGAACAATTCTTGCGTTGTCGAAGCCAAGAAGGTCGGGCGTCTAAGGTTAGACACCGCAAGCACCAACATGAGCACCGTGAAGGTCGGCGGCCAAGTCCTTAAGCCTGCGGCCGAAGGAGTTCGCCAAGCAATCCGCTACTGCGCCGGCATCGGCTGCACATATGCAGTCTTGACGGACGGCATGCAATGGGTGTTCTTCCGAGCGATTTGGGCGGGACGGCACCCCACCGCGAGAAGGCAAAGCGTTCGTATTTCCCACGCTCTCCTCCATAATGGAGGACTTCGCCACTTTCTACGAACTTCTCGCGCCAAACGCACTTGCAGAGCAACTGCACTTTGCCCGCCTTAACATTCTCGAAGGCGGTCATATCCGCGCCGCAGAACCCCGGTATTATATCCGAGACCCAAAGGACGCGCACCTATTACCACGATCAGAGATCAGTCGAGATATACTGGAGTTATTTAAGCGCTTCTTTGCCGCAATGGGTTCGGACCAAGATCATGAAATGCGCCGCATTTGCTTCGTCGAGACGCCCGAAAGCGATGAAGCCGACAAGAGTTTTTCCAAAATTACTGCCCACCTGACCAACACAATCAAGCAACTTGATTTGCAACAGAGTGCAGACCTTCAAGCGGAAATCGAACGAGTTATCGCCTCACAAATCTCCGAGATTTGCTTGGTTGTTGGTGGCTCTGGCTCCGGAAAGTAAACCTTCGTTACCCGTTTTTTTGAGGATGTCCTAGACCGCAACGTTCGCTCCGACTGCATCATTGCGACCATCGACGTTTCCGAATTCCAAGGCGGACGCGCATCGATTTAAGAATGGCTCGCTCAACGTCTACGTGACGAATATGAAGCCGCAATGTTCGCAACTCAAGACCCGTCGTACGAAGACTACATGGGAATGTTCTTTTCCACGTATAAGAGATGGAGCACTGCAACCTGGACGGTTCTATCAATCGGGCTCGGCGACCGCGGCGAGGAGAGGATGGCCGGGGATGAGGGTCATCGGTTAGGTTGGCGCCGGCGGAGCGCCAACTTTCGTGAGCACGGCGGTGGGGTTTGCTGGGCGGACCGGGGTCTTCAGGCGGCCAGCCGCAGCAGGAAGATCAATCGCTTGATGTTGTAGACGAGGTTGGCCATGCCGATCTTCGTCGTGGCGCGGGCGATGCCGATGGTGCGGATGAACAGCTCCATTCTGTCCTTCTGGCCGGCGAAGACGTGCTCGACGCGTGAGCGGACTTTCGACTTAAGCGCGTTTGCCCGCCGCATTGTATCGGGCATGGGCCGGCCCTTCGGCTTCTTGCGATGGATGCGGCTGACGAAGCCGTTCTTCTCCAGGAACGCCTCGTTGGCATCCGACCGGTAGGCGGTGTCGGCCCACACCGCGCTCGCGGTATTGGTCTTGTCGAGAAGTCCCTCGCGCAGGCGCGCCCCTCGTAAGTGGCCGCATCAGTCGCCTCCCATCGGCGGATCAGGCCGAAACCGCGATCGATCGCGACATGGTTCTGATAGCCGAAGGTCGGGATGGCGATGTCGACCGGCGGCTTCGTCCCGTCGGATCGCTCCTTGGCCTTGCAGAACTTCACCGTCCAGCGCGCGTCGCGATCCTTGTGGCGGAGTTTCGACGGCTTGGCCTTCCAGCCGTCGGGAATGCGGCCTTGCTTGATCGCCTTCTTCTCGTCGTCCGTGTTGCGCTGCTTCGGCGCGGCGATCAGGCTGGCGTCGACGATTTGCCCGCTCATGGCGATGTAGCCGGCAGCGCGCAGCGCCGTGTCGAACCGGTCGAACAGCGCCTTGATGGCGCCCGCCTTCGTCAGCTTCTCCCGAAACAGCCAGATCGTGCGGGCGTCCGGAACACGATCGGACAGGCGCAAGCCCCAGAAACCGCATAAACGACAGGCGGTCGTTGATCAGGAACTCCGCCCGCTCGTCGGACAGGTTGTTGGCGGCCTGGATCACCAGGATCTTGAACATCATCACAGGATCGAACGGCGGCCGGCCGCCCTGCGCGCCGTCGGAATAGGCCAGCGCCCCCATCAGTTCGGCGCGGAAAATCTCGAAATCCACCGCAGCGCCGAACGCTTCCAGCTGATCGCCGAGATCACTCAGCCGCTTCAAACGCTCGTCGACATCGAAAAATCCAGACTGGCCCCACATCGTCCATCTCCGATCCCGTCACGCCGACAGAATCAGAAACACACCGCAAATGCGAGGTTCTTAGAAGCGTCCACCTACCGCGATCTATATATCACCGACAAAGCGGCTTTCAAAATAAAGTTCGGCGAATACGTCGAGACACTCCGCGAAGAACGGCCACACGAGTATGTACTTGGCTTGCTGTATCACAGCGTTTACGGTCAGAAGTTACTGCCGTGCGTCATAATTGACAATATTGACCGCTTTTCTGCCCAGCTTGCCGAGATCATGCAATACGCATCATCTCTAAAATCGGCCTGCCCTTGCTTTGTCCTTCTTACTGCTGCCGAACGAGCCGTGTGGCGAATTTCTAAAACAATGGATCTTCACAACTATTTCTCCAGAACATTTTATCTGCCGACTCCAAAAACAAACGAAATCTTGTCGCGTTGAGTGGGCTACATCCGAACTAAGCTTGAGGGAGACGAACGTATTTCGGGTGAATATTTTAACGCTCGGGGACTAAAGGTTTCGATCAAGAACCTCGGAGCTTTCGCAACGGTCATTGAGGAAACACTTGTAAACAATAGGGTCGCCTCGGACCTACTGGGCCGACTTGCGAATTTCGACATCGGCCGCATGCTTCATCTATCCGAACGCGTTATTTCCTCGCCATTCTTGAATGTCGACGATCTGGTCCGGTCCTATTTTACACCTGCTGGCCTGCTTCCTTTTGATCGAAGTCGTGTCATTGAAGCAATGATCCTCGGAGACTACGATCGACACACGTCGCTGTCTGATGAGTTTGTAGTCAACGTGTTTGAGACCGATGGCAACTATCCATATTCGACTCTATTGAGTTGTTCTATACTATTGCTACTGTTGAACCTCCATTCGTCCGCGGCGGGCGATATTAATTCGTCGCACATGTCCGTGTCGCAACTGCTGAACGAGTTTGAACCTTGCGGAGTTGCAAGGGATGAGACCAGACGCTGCCTCAAGATATTGTTCGAATCCAAACTGATCGCGGCGCTTGACCCAACAGACGAAGCCCTTGATGGTTCAACCAAGTTGCCATCACGCCTCGTGGGCAAGCGCACCTCGATCTGGCCACAGATGATGAGATATATCTGAAACAGATGGCGTTGGTAACCGGCTACCGCTTGTCCGGCACGCGAGAAGCCATCGATTCCGCTTTGACCGCGGGTGATCTGAGTGGTGGGCTCAAAACGTACCGCAAGTACCTTTTGGCGGACGATGCTGCAAAACTTCACGTCCCAAACGTCGCCGGCTATTCATTTCTGACGCGTTTCAGAAATGAGCTCGCTGCTCGGTGCGCATAGCGTCTTCTGGCCTGCGAACCCCCTCACCCCGTAGCCCGGATGGAGCGAAGCGAAATCCGGGAACGACCGACAGGCTCACCCCACCCTGCGCCTTCGGCGCGACCCTCCCCCTCCAGGGGTGAAAACAATAAACGCCTAGTGGTTTCCGCCTGACAAAAGAATCCCCGTTGGGATTCCGTTGGGCGGGCTGGCATGCGAATCTGGTGCATGCGCACCGGAATTTTCATTTTGCTGAGCCGCTCCAACCGCAGTCGACTTGAGGCCATCACCAGGGATCGCAATGCGCCGCAAAAGCATGTCTGGCGCGCGGCGATCGTCCTGCTGAGCGCCGATGGCGTCGGCACCACCACGATCATGCGGCAGACCGGAACATCCAAGACCTGTGTCTGGCGCTGGCAGGAGCGCTTTATGCGGGAGGGCGTCGACGGCCTTCTGCGCGACAAGACGCGCCCCTCGCGCATTCCGCCGCTGAGCCAGGAGGTGATCGAACGCGTGGTCGCGCTGACGCAGACCGAGCCGCCGGCCGAGGCCACCCACTGGACCGCCGACATGATGGCGCGAGCGAGTGGCATCAGCGCCAGTGCTGTGCGGCGCATCTGGAAGGAGCACGGGCTGCAACCGCACCGCTACCGTCAGTTCAAACTCTCTACCGACCCCAAGTTCGTCACCAAATTGCGCGACGTGGTCGGGCTCTATGTCGACCCGCCGGCGCATGCCATCGTGCTGTCCGTCGACGAAAAAAGCCAAATCCAGGCTCTCGACCGCACTCAGCCGGGGCTGCCGCTGAAGAAGGGGCGCCTCGGCACCATGACGCATGACTACAAACGTCATGGCACCACGACCTTGTTCGCTGCCCTGAACGTCCTCGACGGCACCGTGATCGGCCGCAACATGCAGCGCCATCGCCATCAGGAGTTCATCCGCTTTCTGAACGCGGTCGAGGCTGAGGTACCGGTCGGCAAGGTCGTCCACGTCATCCTCGACAATTATGCCGTCCACAAGCATCCAAAGGTTCGCGCCTGGCTTGCCCGGCACGAGCGCTTCGTCTTCCACTTCACGCCAACCTCGTGCTCCTGGCTCAACGCCGTCGAGGGCTTCTTCGCCAAGCTCTCCCGGCGCCGACTGAAGCGCGGCGTCTTCCGATCGGTCGTCGATCTCCAGGCCGCCATCAACTGCTTCGTCGAAGAGACCAACAATGACCCCAAGCCGTTCACTTGGACCGCAGACCCCGACCGCATCATCGCCGCCGTCAGACGAGGGCACCAAGTGTTAGATTCCATCCACTAGCGCTCACGCGCCACGAGTTCTCGCGCTGGGTCCCGGATCACGCGATGCCGCTTGCTTTCCCGGTCGCGGCTTCGCCGCTCCTCGCCTCTTAGGCGCACGCGGTCCGGGATGACGGGATTGGGTTAAGGCGCGTCGCATCTATTGCCCTACCTCCCCCTTGCGGGGAGGTCGAAAGTGGCAAGCGCAGCGAGACACTTTCGGGTGGGGGTCGCAAAACGCAGATGGAAGCCCCTCACCCTCTTTCTCTAGGCTCGGCTACGCCTCGCCAAGAGAAAGAGCCCTCTCCCACAAGGGGAGAGGTGGCGGCGCGTCAAAACGCCTTCGGCAATCCGGCCTGACGCAGGATGGCGTTGGCGGTGTGGCGGCTTGGAATGCCGACGGGCACAGCGAAGTTCCGCTGCGTGATCGGACTGTGCCAGATTTCGTGGCTGCCGCGTCCCTGGCGGACAAATGTGCAGCCCGCGGCGCTGAGCAACTCGCGCAGCGGACGGTCGAACTGCGGCGCCATTCAGGCGACCGCCGGCTCTGCTTCTCGTAACGCCGTGATCTGGACGAACACCGAGGCGGGGTCCAGTGTCGGGTGGTTGTCCGGGCAGCAGATCGAGCGCCATCACCGAAATCTTTGCGAGCAGTTCGTCAAGCGTGGGCGCGTCGGCCGCCGCCGGGATGTCGTCGCAGTGCCCAGCCCAAACTTTGGCCTCGTCGTCCCATCCGGCAGACACTGTGAAGATTGTCGGCTTGGACATTCTGCCCTCGTTATCCGCTGTCTGAGACCGTCGCACCCCCTCCCGAAATCGCTACGCGATTTCGACCTCCCCTCAAGGGGGAGGTTAGGCGTCGCGTTAGTTATCCAGGAAACTCCGCAGCTTCCGCGACCGTGACGGATGCTTCAGTTTCCGGAGCGCCTTGGCCTCGATCTGGCGGATGCGTTCGCGGGTGACGGAGAACTGCTGGCCGACCTCTTCCAGCGTGTGGTCGGTGTTCATGCCGATGCCGAAGCGCATGCGCAGCACCCGCTCCTCGCGCGGGGTGAGCGAGGCGAGCACCCGCGTCGTCGTCTCGCGGAGGTTCGACTGGATCGCCGCGTCGATCGGCAGGATCGCGTTCTTGTCCTCGATGAAATCGCCGAGGTGGGAATCCTCCTCGTCGCCGATCGGCGTCTCCAGGCTGATCGGCTCCTTGGCGATCTTCAGGACCTTGCGCACCTTCTCCAGCGGCATGGCGAGCTTCTCGGACAATTCCTCCGGCGTCGGCTCGCGGCCGATCTCGTGCAGCATCTGGCGGGAGGTGCGGACGATCTTGTTGATCGTCTCGATCATGTGCACCGGGATGCGGATGGTGCGCGCCTGGTCGGCGATCGACCGGGTGATCGCCTGGCGGATCCACCACGTGGCGTAGGTGGAGAACTTGTAGCCGCGGCGGTACTCGAACTTGTCCACCGCCTTCATCAGGCCGATGTTGCCTTCCTGGATCAGGTCGAGGAACTGCAGGCCGCGGTTGGTGTATTTCTTGGCGATGGAAATGACGAGGCGAAGGTTCGCCTCCACCATCTCCTTCTTGGCGATGCGCGCCTCGCGCTCGCCCTTCTGCACCATGTGGACGATGCGGCGGAACTCGGTGATCTCGAGGCCCGTCTCGGTGGCGAGCGCCTGGATCTCGGAACGCAGCTCCTTGATGCGGTCCTTCTCCTTCTGCGACGAAATCCTTCCAGCCGCGCGCCGACAGGTTGGAAACGCGGCGGAGCCAGAAGGGATCGAGCTCGGCGCCCTGGTATTCCTTGAGGAAGTCCTCGCGCTTGACGCGGTAGCGCTCGGCCAGCCGCAGCAGCCGGCCCTCGTAGCCGATCAGGCGCTTGTTGATGTCGTAGAGCTGCTCGACCAGGCGAATCGATGCGGTTCTGGTTCAGCGACAGCGACTTGACCGCGGTGACGAGATCGCCGCGGAACTTCTTGTAGCGGCGCTCCTGCGACGGGGTCAGCGTCTTGTTGCCGAGCTTCAGCTCGACGTCCTGGTCCTGCAGGCGGCGGAGCTTCTTGTAGAGGTCGGCGACCTGGTCGAAGGTGGCGACCACCGCCGGCTTCAGCTCGGCCTCCATGGCGGCGAGCGAGAGGGCGTTCTCGAACTCGTCCTCCTCCTCTTCCTGCTGCTCGCGCTCGATGCGGGCGCGCTCGGCCGCGACCTCGTCGTCCTCGTCGGAGGGCGCGGTCGGCGGGGCCGCCCGGTTCGGCCGCGGCCCGGCGGCGCCGTTGCTGCCCGCCGCGCCGTTGGGTACGGCCATACCGTTGGGTGCGGCCGCGCCGTTCGGCACGCCAACGCCGTTGGGGGCGGCCGGCGCCTGCTTGGCGTCGGGCCCGGCATAGGTGGCCTCAAGGTCGATGATGTCGCGCAGCAGAATCTTGCCCTCGGCAAGTTCGTCGCGCCAGATGATGATCGCCTGGAAGGTGAGCGGGGATTCGCAGAGGCCCGCGATCATGGTCTCGCGGCCGGCCTCGATGCGCTTGGCGATGGCGATCTCGCCCTCGCGCGACAGAAGCTCGACCGAGCCCATCTCGCGCAGGTACATGCGCACCGGATCGTCGGTGCGGTCGGTCGGCTCCTTGGCGACGGTGGCGCGCACCACCGCGGTCGAGGCGACCTCGGCCACCTCGGTCGACTCCTCCGCCTCGTCGGCGCTGTCGTCGGAGTCGTCCGCCTCCTCGGTCTCGATGACGTTGATGCCCATCTCGGAGAGCTGGCCGAGCACGTCCTCGATGATGTCGGAGGAATTGGCGTCGGAGGGCAGTACGCCGTTCAGTTCGTCGTAGGTGACAAAGCCGCGCTTCTTGGCGACCTTGATCATCTTCTTGACGGCAGCGTCGGAGAGGTCGAGCAACGGTCCGTCCTGGCTTTCCGCCTGCGTCGCCTCAGCCTCTTCGCCTTCCTGCACCTTGGTCGCCATATATCTCTCCGCCGAAGCGCCCGCGCCGGCTTCGCGCCGCCGCCGCGGTTCGCTGAAAACCCTGCCCAACTGTCCAAAATTGCCGGTGGCCGCCCGAAAGCCCCGAACCCTAGCCGTGCCGCCTTAAGCCACGCTTAACCGTATCCGGCCGTCCCGGCAATCACCCTCCCGTTCAAAACACCCTTGCCTGGCGCCCTGAGGATGTGCCGAACCCCTCGATCAAAGCCTCGGTTCCCTCGCTGTTCACCAACTGGTTCTTGATATCGACGAGACGCGCATGATTGGCGTCGCTGGGGTCCTTCGCCAACGCCGCCTCCGCATCCCTGAGTTCCCTATGTAACGTCCGCTCGCGGCGCTGCAAGGTCAAGGCCTGCAGCCATCCCTCCTCGGCGTCGCGATCGGCCGCGGCGGGGGCGGCCTCCCAGTACCCGGCCGCCGCGATCTGTCCGTCGAGGCGCCGGATCAAGGCCTCCAGGGGATCGCCGGCCAGCACGGCGCGGAGCCCCTCGGCGTCCGCACCATCACCGTGGGAGACGACCTCAAGGACCGCGGCCCGCAGCCGGTCCAGCGCCGGCTGCGTCAGTTCCAAATGAGCGAATGTCGTCGAGGTGGGTCGCGATCAGGGCCGGGTGGTTGACCATTGTCATCACCAGCACGACCTCGCGCAGCGGATAGGCTGCGCGGCCCGAAATCAGCGTGCTCTGCCTGAGGCGCTCGGAGACGGGGATGAACGAGCGGACCGGGAACGCACCCGCCGGCGCGCGCGGACGATCGCGCTCGGGGCGGCGGCGACGCTGGGGGTCCTGGCGCCCTCCCCGGCCCGAAAACGCCGGCGGACCGAAGAACGCCGTGACCCGCTCGGCGAAGGCCTGGGCATAGTGGCGGCGCACCGCATCGTCGCCGATCGAGCGGGCAACGGCCTGGAGGCGCGCCTCAAGGGCAGCGCGCCGCTCCGGCGTATCGAACACGCCGGCCTCGGTCTCGCGCCCCCACAGCACCTCGACCAGAGGACGCGCGGCGGCGATGACCGCGGCCATGGCGTCAGGACCGCTGGCGCGGATGAGGTCGTCGGGGTCCTGTCCCGCCGGCAGCAGCGCAAAGCGCAGGCTCTTGCCCGGCTCCAGGAACGGCAGCGCCAGATCGGCGGCGCGGTGGGCGGCGCGGAGACCCGCTGCGTCGCCATCGAAGCAGAGGATCGGCTCCTCCGCCATCCGCCACAGTATCTGGAGCTGGCGGTCGGTGAGCGCGGTACCGAGCGGGGCAACAGTGTGGGCGAAACCCGCCGACACCATTCGGATGACGTCGACGTAACCCTCGACGGCGATGACCGTGCCGGCCTCGCGGGCAGCGTTGCGCGCGGGCGCGCCGTTGTAGAGGAGCGAGCCCTTGTGGAAGAGCTCGGTCTCCGGCGAGTTCAGGTACTTCGCCGGCGCGTCGGGCGAAAGCGCCCGGCCGCCGAAGCCGACGATGCGGCCCTTGAAGTCGGTGATCGGAAAGATGATGCGATCGCGGAAGCGGTCGAACGACACCGGAATGTCGTCGCCCGACGACGAGAAGACCGGCCGCGATCATGCCATCCTGGCCGATCCCTTCGCCGGAAAGGTGCTGCTTGAGCGCGGCGCGGTCGGGCCGGGCATAGCCGATGCGGAAGGCGCGCTGGATGTCAGGGCGAGGTCGCGGGAGGCGAGGTAGCCACGCGCGGAGGCGCCGGCGGCGGTGTGCAGGCTCTCCTCGAAGAACCGCGCGGCGAGCTCCAGCACGTCGTAGAGCGAGGCGCGCGCCTTCTCGCGCTCCTCGGCGTGCGGGTCGCGCGCCGGCATCGGCACGCCTGCCTCGCCCGCGAGCCGCTCCACCGCCTCGGGAAAGGTGAGCCCCTCGGTCTCCATCAGGAAGGTGAAGATGTCGCCGTTCTTGCCGGCCGAGAAATCGAACCAGCGGCCCTTGGCGTCATTGACGAAGAAGGAGGGCGTCTTCTCGGCGTTGAACGGCGAGAGGCCGGCGAACTCGCGGCCCTGCTTCTTCAGCCGCACGCGCCGGCCGATGACCGCGGAGGCCGGCAGCCGCTGACGGATTTCTTCGAGGAAGGAGTCGGGATATCGCATGAGGGTGATTCGCCGCCTTGACGTCATTATAGGGCGGCGAACCCGGCGGCCCATGGCCGCGATGTGGCGGCGGCGTGGCCCGGCGGTTGTCCCAGTTATCCACAGAGCACCATCCGTTGACAAATGTAGATACGAATGTATATACTCTCGATGGTGAGAATAGGCGCTCGACACCGGCATCCCGAGCCGAGAGCATTCGGCTATGGCAGAGGGCGAAGATCCTAACCCGAGACCGTTCATAAGGCGCCCGTCGTTTCAATGGGACGAGAACAAGCGACGCGCAAACCTCACAAAACACGGAATTGATTTCCTGGATGCCCTGCAGGTCTTCAATGACGAACGCGGCATTGTCTATCGGTCCCCAGTGGTGAGTGAGGAAGAACGCCATGTGGCAGTTGGCATGGCCGGGGATCGCTGTCTGGCGGTTGTCTTCACTTTGAGGGGCGAGAACGTGGTCCGCATTGTCTCGGCAAGGCGAGCGAGGAAAAATGAGCAAAAGCGCCATGAAGCAATCGGAGAAGGCTGAGGAGGTCGTCCGGTACCTCGGCGCGCTCCCCGACGGCACTCACGTCATCGAGCATCCCGACGGTCACCTGGAACGGCAGAGAAGCAAGACTGATTGGGCCCGCGTCGACGCGCTGACTGACGAGGAGATCGACAAGGCGATCGCCGACGATCCCGATTGGGCCGAACTCAAGGACATCGACTGGTCTGAGGCGGTCGTGTTGTTCCGCCGAAGAAGAGGGCGATTTCGATCCGTCTCGACGAAGACGTGCTCGACTTCTTCAAGCGCGCGGGCACCGGCTACCAGCGGCGCATGAACGCGGTGCTGCGCTCCTACATGCAGAACCGCAAGAAGAAGCGGCGGGCCTGATCCGTTCCAACACCGTCATTCTCCACGAAAGCGGAGGATCGTTGGCCGCCTGACACACCCGCGCTCGATCCTCCGGTCAAGCCGGAGATGACCGGTGTGGCGACCAAGCCGACGCGCCAAGGCTTCCGGCCCACGCGAAAATCTGACGTCGTCATGCCCCGGCAATCGAAGGTCCCATCTTGCCCGCCGGGTTAGCGGCTCCTATCTGCGAGGGGAGTGGACGGATCGTTCACCGAACTGAAGCGGCACGGGGTCTTTCAAGCGGCATTGCGGCAGGGCCGCCGGCGCGCTTTGGCGTTAAAGGGGAGGAAGCGATGATCAACGCATCACGCAGACGTGCCGACGCCGATCCCGAGGAAGAAGCAGAAGCCAGAACCGATGGCAGTTCAGCGCTTGCCGGCGGCGCGGCGATGCTTGCGGACTGGAACGCCAGCCTCGGCGACTTCTACCTGCGTCGCTGGCAGAAATACTGGCAATATCCGCTCGCGCTCGTCGAGTTGCGCTCGCTCAGCGAGATGGCCGAGTCACTCGCCAACTTCGAGCGTGAGCTGGTCGCCGACTACGCCGACCAGGCCGACGAGTTCCAGCGCATCACACGCGGCGAGCGTCGTGGCACCGGCGAGACGCCGGTGCGCCAGTACGAGGCCCTTCTCCTCAAGGCGCAAAGCGACGCCGCCGAGATCATCGAGCAGGCAAAAGCGCAAGCCGAGCGGATCATGGCGTCAGCGTCGGCCCGGGCGAGCGAACCCCGCAAGGCTGCTGCAAGCGGCTAAGGCCCGCCGCGGTCCGTCGGACGAATCGGGCTAGCGCAGCACGGGAAGCGGCGGCGGACCGGGGATCGGGGCCGGCGGAATAAGCCGGTCGTTCGGCGGTGCCGATGCATCCGCGGGCGGAATCAGCGCATCGTCGGGCAACGCCGGGCCCGCGTTTGCGGCCGTATCGCCCGGCACCGTCAGCGGCATCAGCGAACCGTTGGGCGCAACCGCCGACAGAGCCGACGGGGACGTCGCGGACGGCACCGAAGCAGAGGCTGCGCCGGGGAGCGCCGGCAGATCGGGCGACATCGCAGAAGGCGGGGTTTCGTCCTCCGCGGGTATCGTCGCCAGAATCTGGCCGACCTTGTCCATCAGTTGATCCATGTCTGACCGACCGGACGCCGTTGCCGCCGTATCGGCGCGCGCCTGCACGGTCGGCATGTCCTGCGGACGCGGATGCGGCGTGGGCGCCACCGCCGGGGCCGAAGGTTCTGGCCTCGGCGCGGGCGCCGCGTCAGCCGACGGCACGGTCGCGGACGCCGAAGCTGCCGGCCCGGCGGGCGGTGCCGCGGTCGGCGCCTGCATCACATTGCGGATGGCCGCGCCCGGCACGGCCACCGGGGTCTCGGCGGTCACCGACGCGCTGGCGGCACCGGTATCGGTACCGGGCGGCACGGCGTCAGCGGTGGTCGGATAGACCGGCGCATTGATGGCCTGCTTGTAAGAGGCCGCCAGAACGCCGACGCCACCCAAAACTGCGAGCACGCCGAGCAGCACCACGATCTTCACAAAACGTGGACGCCGCTCTTCTCCGAGCAGGTCGGGGGCAAGCGTCGCCTCTCGACCGGGCCTCGCCGTGCGGTATGCCCGCACCTCGGGCGCGTCCCGCTCGCCGGGAGGCGGGACCTCGGCGGCCTCGAAAAAGGGTGTCACCGGCTCGGCGCGCGCGGACGGCGTCCGCACGGTGCGTCGCGGAGATGCCGCGCGCGAATATGTGACGACAGGCACGCTGCCCTCCTTGTCGGCCAAGTCGCGTTCGTGGCGCATGGCGAAAAACCTCTTACCGGTACTTCGCCAGATTAAGCAGCGATATTGGGAACTTTCATGGCGCGAACCCGCCTCTTCTGAGGCAGTTCCCGGTCGATTGTGGGGCCAGCGCCGCTGGCCGCCACTACGCCTACGACAGCAGGCCTTTGACGACCGAACTGGCCTTGCCGAAGTCTATACGTCCGGCGTAACGCGCCTTCAGCGCGTTCATGCATTTGCCCATGTCGCGCAGGCCGTTGGCGCCGGTCGCCTTGATCGCCTCGGCGCATACCGACTTCATCGCCGCCTCATCAAGCTGCTCGGGCAGGAATTCCTTGATGATCGCGATCTCCTGGCGCTCCTGCTCGGCGAGGTCCGGACGGTGGCCCTCGTCGTAGAGCCGGGCCGACTCCAGCCGCTGCTTGATCATCTTCACCAGGATCTCGGTGATCCCTTCCTCGCTGACCGGGTCCTTGCCGGCGCCCCGCGCCGCGATGTCGCGATCCTTGATGGTGGCGTTGACGAGGCGCAGCGTGTTCGTGCGCACCTTGTCGTGGTCGAGCATTGCCTGTTTGACAGCCGCGTTGATCCGATCTCGCATCACTCATCCCCGTTGAAGCGCCGGACGCAAAGCCTAACACTGGCCGAGTCGGCGTTCAACATTGGTTAACGATCTAAGTTCTTGATATCTAGGCGCTTTTTTGACACGTCGCACGTTGACGCCACTCGGCCCATGGCCTAGTCTCGCGGGCGGTTCCCAGCGAAGCAGCGTCCTTCCCGATGTCCGGGCGGGGCCGTATATGGTCCGAAGACTTCCGGAAATCAAGATGCCTGCCTGGCCCGACCCAAATCCGACCGGACTGCTGATTCTCGCCGACGGCACCACCGTCGAGGGCCACGGGATCGGCGCCACCGGCCACGCCGTCGGCGAAGTGTGCTTCAACACCGCCATGACCGGCTACGAGGAGATCCTGACCGACCCTTCCTACGCCGGCCAGATCATCACCTTCACCTTTCCGCATATCGGCAACGTCGGCGTCAACGACGAGGACATCGAGACCGTCAACATGGCGGCCGCCTCCGGGGTGCGCGGCACGATCCTGAGGGCCGACATCACCGACCCGTCCAACTATCGCGCCGCCCGCGACCTCGACGCCTGGCTGAAGGCCCGGGGCATCGTCGGCATCGCCGGCGTCGACACCCGGGCCCTGACCGCGCGCATCCGCACCGGCGGCGTGCCGAACGCGGTCATCGCCAACGCTCCCGACGGCGCCTTCGACCGGGCGGCGCTGCAAGCCGAGGCGGACGCCTGGCCGGGCCTGGTCGGCATGGACCTGGCAAAGGAGGTCACCACCGCCCAGACCTATACCTGGGACGAGACCTCGTGGACGTGGGGCGAAGGATACGGCCGGCTGGCGGAACCGCGTCACCACGTGGTCGCGATCGACTACGGCATGAAGCGCAACATCCTGCGACTGCTCGCCGACAACGGCTGCCGCGTCACCGTGCTGCCGGCGACCGCAACCGCCGAGGACATCCTCGCCCACAAGCCCGACGGGGTGTTCCTGTCGAACGGCCCCGGCGACCCGGCGGCGACCGGCCAATACGCGGTGCCGGCGATCCGCGGCGTCATCGAATCGGGAACGCCGCTCTTCGGCATCTGCCTCGGCCACCAGCTTCTCGGCCTCGCCCTCGGCGGCAAGACGGTGAAGATGCATCAGGGCCACCACGGCGCCAATCATCCGGTGAAGGACCTGACGACCGGCAAGGTCGAGATCACGTCGATGAACCACGGCTTCGCAGTCGACGCGAACTCACTTCCCGCCGAGGTGCAGCAAACTCACGTCTCGCTGTTCGACGGCTCCAACTGCGGGCTGCGCCTCCCGGACCAGCCGGTATTCTCCGTGCAGTATCATCCCGAGGCCTCCCCCGGGCCGCGAGACTCGCGCTACCTGTTCCGGCGCTTCGTCGGAATGATGGAAGCGAACCGGGGCTGACTTTCCGCGCGTGACCGGACCCGGCCCTTGAGGCGGGCGGACGAAACCACATATCGCGGCATGGGGTCGGGGAGCACTCCTGACAGGAGGTGCCCATGCCGATCTGCCGCGCCGTCGCAGCTTGCGCTGCATTGCTCGCCTGCACGCTCGTGCTCTCGCCCGCACAGGCCGCCACGCCGATGACCCCGAAGGCGGCGCTGGCGCGGCTGTTCCAGCAGCCGGTTGAGAGCCAATGGTTCTCGCCAGCCTTCCTGAGCCAGGTACCGGCAAACCGCGTGACCGACATCATCGGCCAACTGACCAGCCGGTACGGCGACCTGCGCCAGGTCAAAGGCAGCGAAGGCGATCTCGTCGTTGAACTGGAGAAGGCCGACGTTCCCGCCACGATCGCGCTCGACGACCAGGGGCGCATCCGCACGCTCCTGTTCAAGACGGCGATCGCCGCGGGCGCGACGCTGAAGGACGGCACCGCCTCCATTGCCGCCCTGCCCGGCAGGACCTCCGTTCTGGTGACCACCGGCGGCGACACCGTCGCGGCAAACGATCCCGAGGCCGTGCTGGCAGTCGGTTCCGCCGCCAAGCTCGCCATCCTCGCAGCGGTGGACGACGCGGTGGCGGCCGGCCGCCTTTCGTGGGATCAGGTGGTCAAGCTGAAGCCGCAGTGGCAGACGCTGCCGGGAAGCACGCTCATCGACTGGCCGATCGGAACACCGGTCACCATCGCCACCCTTCGCAACCTGATGATCTCGCAGAGCGACAACATGGCGACCGACGCGCTGATCGATCTTGTCGGACGAGACGCGATCGAGGCGATCACGCCACGCAATACGCCATTTCCGACCACGGCCGAGCTGTTCAAGTTGCGGGCGAACCCGCAAGAGGCGGCGGCGTGGAAGAAGGCGGACACAGCGGGCAAGCGGGCCATCCTGGCGCGGCTCGACGGATTGCCCTGCCGCAGGTTTCAGACCTGCCCGACGACCCGGGAGCAGCGGAATGGTTCATGACCGCGACCGAGCTTTGCACGCTCCTCGATCGCGTCTCCGACTCGCCCGCCTTCACCATCAATCCCGGCGTCGCCGATGCTCAGAAGTGGAGGTCGGTGGCTTTCAAGGGCGGCTCCGACTCCGGCGTACTCAACCTGTCCACCCGCGTTGTGGCGCAGGATGGCACCGTTCATTGCGCCGTCGTCACCTGGAACAATCCGGGAGGAGAGACGGGCATCGACCAAGTGGCGCCGATATATCGCGGCCTTCTGGCATCGTTGCGCGACGCCGCCGCGACGCACTAGCCGCCCGCGGTCAGCGCAACGTTGGCGCCATGCATTCCGCCTGATCCTGCGGCAGACTGCCCCGCGTCACGCGCCTGGCGCAGCAGGCCCGGCGATGTCCGAACCGACCAGTTTGCTCAGCAAGGTCGCGAGTTCCCGAGCCCTGATCTGGTCGAGCTTCTCGTGAAGCGCGGCGATCTCGATCTCCGCCTTGAGATTGACCTCGTAGTCGTGGGCGGCGACCAGGCGGTCGCGCACCGCTGCGCGGTTTTGCGACATCAGGATCACCGGCGCCTGGACGGCAGCGAGCAGCGACAGCATCAGGTTGAGGAAGATGAACGGATAGGGGTCGAAAGCGTGGACGATGACCAACCAGGTGTTGACCAACATCCACACGGCGATGAACACGCCGAAAGCGATGATGAACCCCCACGAACCGCCGATCGTCGCCACGTGATCGGCAAGGCGCTGACCGAAGGTCTTGGTTTGCTGAAACTCCAGGTTGATATTGCGCGATACCGCCAGCCGTCTCGCTGCGCGCTCGATGATCGCCTTTTCGCGGGGCTGAAGCTCGCCCTCGTCGAGGTCGAGGAGCTGCCGCGCAAGGTCCACGATGGTCGTGTTCGTGGTTTCGGTCGTGCTTGTGTCGGCGGCAGCAGCGCCGGTATCGCTCTTTTTCACTGTCAAAGCTCTCCCGCCGCACCGATGCGGCACGAAATCGCGCCGACGATAGCGCCGGCGCCGCCAGCCTTTAGGCCAAGGCGGTGCGGAAATCGACTAATACCGGCGAGCGACGGGCAACGGACTCTATGCGCCCTTCTTCTTTCCGCGCGGCCTGCCGGGTTTCGCCGCCTTCCTGGCGGCGCTCTTTTTGGCGGCCTTGCGTGTGGTCTTCCGCCCGACGGCCGGCACCCCCGTGTTCCCCTCGCGCACGACCTCGAGCTTAACCCGCGCCACCATTGCCGCGATGGCACCGAGGATAGCGAGCCACGGCGCAGCGACGGCCACGGCACCACCCGCAATCGCGGCAGCCGTCAGCGGCATGTCGAGGATGACTTTGCCCCCGGAGGCCTTGACGCGGACCTCGCGCACATTGCCCTCGGCGATCAGCCCCTTGATCCGTTCGATCAGGTTGCCGCCGGCCACCTCGATCTCCTCGGTCCAGGTCTTCGCGCGGCCCTTCTTCGTCTGTTCGTCCATATCAGCCCTCTTCGTTTTTCCTGCGGCACCACCGGCCGCTCCGATCTGCCGCACCGATCTCATGGAGGCAACGTCGTGGCGTTGAGGCCTGTCAAACGGGTCGGGCCCTGCGCGCCGTACTCAAAGCCGCTCCACCGCATCGCGCAGGAGCGCCCTCACCTCCTCGGCCACCGGCATCAGGTCGGCGTTCTCCACCGCCTGCATCGAGGCCACCGGGTCGATTGCGGCAACCTCCACCGTACCCAGCTCCTTCTCCTGCACAATGACGTTGCAGGGAAGCATCGTGCCGATCTTGTCCTCCGCGCTCAACGCCTTGTACGCGAACGGCGGATTGCACGCGCCAAGAATGGTGTAGGGACGGAAATCAACGTCAAGCTTCTTCTTCATGGTCTCCTTGACGTCGATGGTGGTCAGAACGCCGAAGCCCTTGGCCTTGAGGGCGTCGCTGACCCTGGCGATCGCCTCGTCAAACGGCAGTTTCAGGGTCTTGGCGAAATAGTAGCTCACGGCGCTTCGACTCCAATGGCGAATATTCTGGCTCACCCCTCAGATGGGGAGCAGGCAATCGCTTTGGAAGTCGGGCCGTCCGTGCCGGCCGGGCTATGACGAGCCGCGCCGGCCGAAAGTGGGCTGCCGCCGGTCGCCCGTGCGGCGATCGCCGGCCCGGCGCTCGGGCGACGGCTCGTCGGCCCCCCGCGATGGTGAAGGACCAACATGCTCGGATTTCGCCGCTTGGAGATACTTGGCGATGATCTCGTCAGCGGGATTGGGTTCGTCGTCCGGGTCGGCCCCCCGCAACCCGGCGGTGCGGGCGGCGAGCTGACGGGCATGGATCTCGGCGTAGGACCTGGCGTCGGTCATCGCCACGAACCGGCGACCATTGCGGAGCGTGGCGGCGAAGGTCACGTCCCTGGCTTTCGTCGCCGCCAGAACGCCGGCGGCAAGACCCACGGGTCCAAAGCTGAACAAGCCCTTGGCGCTGTACTTGAGCGCGGCCTTGAGGGGCTTGGCGTGATCGGTGGCCGTCGAATCCATCTCGACCACGTCGGTGAACGGCACAGCCAGCGTCAGCCCCGGGTGTTCGCGGTCCGGCAGGTAGATCGTTTCCGGCCCGACGTTGACCTGCACGTCGGCGCCGAAATCGCCTTCCTTGAGCGTGATCGTGGCCACCCGCGCTTTCCTCCAGGCAAGATGGCCCCAATTTCGCCAACGAAGTTTAACGGGGGCTAAACCGCTGGTAGCAGGATTTCACAGGGTCGCGGCATTGAAAGTGTCGCAGGAGGTGAGGTCGCCGTCGTTGTACCCCCGCTTGAACCACCGGCTGCGCTGCGCCGCAGTGCCGTGGGTGAAGGTTTCCGGGACGACGTAGCCCTGGCTGCGCCGTTGCAGCGTGTCGTCGCCGATCTGGGCCGCGGCGTTCAGCGCCTCATCGATGTCGCCGACGTCGAGGATGCCCTCCGCCTCGGCCGCGTGCGCCCAGATACCGGCGTAGCAATCGGCCTGAAGCTCGAGGCGCACCGAAAGGGCGTTGGAGTCGGCCTCGCTCGAACGTGCCCGCTGGTCGTCGACCTTGCCGAGGGTCCCCAGGAGGTCCTGCACATGATGGCCGACCTCGTGGGCGATGACGTAGGCCTCGGCGAAGTCCCCCGGCGCGTTGAACTGCTCGCGGAGCTGGCGGTAGAAATCGAGGTCGATGTAAACCTTTGCATCCTGGGAACAATAGAAAGGTCCCGAGGCCGAACTGGCGAAGCCGCACGCCGACGATGTGGAACCGGTGAACAGCACCAGCGTCGGGTCGACGTACTGCTTGCCGTTGGCGGCGAAGATTTTGGTCCACGTGTCCTCGGTGTCGGCGAGAACGGCCGCCACGAATTTTCCAGCATCGTCCGACGGCGTGCCGACCGTGCCGGTGTCGCCACCGCCGACCGAGACCGGCGCTCCACCCTCGATGCCGGAGAGCAGGTCGATCGGGTTGACGCCGAGCACCCAACCGACGATCAGGATGGCGGCGATGGCACCGATGCCGAGCCCGCCGCCGCCGCGCGCCGTGCGCGGGAAGCCGATGGGGATGCGGCTGCCGCTGCCGGAACCGTAACCGAGGCCGGGCTGACCGCGGCGATCCTCCACGTTGCCAGACTGACGCCGCCCTTGCCAGCGCATGCAAACCTCCGCGCGAAAACCCCCGCCAGCGCAAGATAAGCGAAAGGCGACCTTGCTGCGAGGGCCGACCACACTGAATTCCGCCCGGCCGTCAGGGTTCCCCACCCTCTCCTTTTCCCCTATAAGCCCCGCCTAGCCTGAAACCTTGGATTCGCGCCCCGGAGCGGCCACCCGCGCCGGGGCTTTGTCTGGCCCGCGCGCATGCTCGATGCAATCAGCCCCCTCACCCTGTCCCTGTCCCCGCCGGGGAGAGGGGACGCTGTTGCATTGTGGTCGATACGCGACGACCGCGCGCGGGCGGAGGGTGCGACCTAGCGATGCCGAAGCGCACCGACATCCGCTCGATCCTCATCATCGGCGCCGGACCGATCGTCATCGGCCAGGCGTGCGAGTTCGACTATTCGGGCACGCAAGCCGTGAAGGCGCTGAAGGAGGAGGGCTACCGGGTCATCCTGGTCAACTCGAACCCGGCGACGATCATGACCGACCCGGACATGGCCGACGCCACCTACATCGAGCCGATCACGCCGGAGATCGTCGCCAAGATCATCGAGAAGGAGCGGCCGGACGCGCTGCTGCCGACCATGGGCGGCCAGACCGCACTCAACTGCGCGCTGTCGCTCAGGAAGATGGGGGTGCTGCAGGAGTACGGCGTCGAGATGATCGGCGCGACGGCGGAGGCGATCGACAAGGCCGAGGACCGCGAGCTCTTCCGCGAGGCGATGAGGACGATCGGGCTGGAGACGCCGCGCTCGGTGCTCGCCCACTCGCTCCCGGACGCACTGGGCGCGCTCGACACAATCGGGCTGCCGGCGATCATCCGCCCGTCGTTCACGCTCGGCGGCACCGGCGGCGGCATCGCCTACAACCGCGACGAGTTCCTCGACATCGTCGAGCGCGGCCTCGACGCCTCCCCCACCAACGAAGTGCTGATCGAGGAATCGGTGCTCGGCTGGAAGGAGTTCGAGATGGAGGTGGTCCGCGACAAGGCGGACAACTGCATCATCGTCTGCTCGATCGAGAACGTCGACCCGATGGGCATCCACACCGGCGATTCCATCACCGTCGCCCCGGCGCTGACGCTGACCGACAAGGAATTCCAGATCATGCGCGACGCGGCGATCGCCGTGCTGCGCGAGATCGGGGTGGAGACCGGCGGCTCCAACGTCCAGTTCGCGGTCAACCCGGCTGACGGCCGGCTGGTGGTGATCGAGATGAACCCGCGGGTGTCACGTTCCTCGGCACTGGCGTCGAAGGCGACCGGCTTCCCCATCGCCAAGGTCGCCGCCCGGCTTGCCGTCGGCTACACGCTCGATGAGCTCGACAACGACATCACCGGCGGCGCCACGCCGGCGAGCTTCGAGCCGACCATCGACTACGTCGTCACCAAGATCCCGCGCTTCGCCTTCGAGAAGTTCCCCGGCTCCGAACCGCTGCTGACAACCTCGATGAAGTCGGTCGGCGAGGTGATGGCGATCGGGCGGACCTTCGCCGAATCGCTGCAGAAGGCGCTGCGCGGCCTGGAGACCGGCCTCACCGGCATCGACGAAGTGACGATACCCGGCCTCGGCCAGGGCGACGACAAGAATGCCATCCGCGCCGCCCTCGGCAAGCCGACGCCCGACCGTCTTGCTGGTCGCCGCCGAAGCGATGCGCCGCGGCATGTCGGTCGAGGAAATCAGCGCCGTCTGCCACATCGACCCGTGGTTCCTGCGGGCGTTGGAGGGAATCGTCGAATCGGAATCGCAGGTAAAGGCGCTCGGCCTACCCGACACCGCCGGACCGCTGCGGCGACTGAAGGCACAGGGCTTCTCCGACGCGCGCCTCGCCACGCTCGCCGCGCAAGAGCGAGGCCGACGTCGCGAGGCTGAGGGCGAAGCTCCGTGTCCACCCGGTGTTCAAGCGCATCGACACCTGCGCGGCCGAGTTCGCCTCGCCCACCGCCTTATCTCTACTCGACCTACGAAGCGCCGTTCGCCGGCACCGCGGCCGACGAGGCGATGCCGTCGAGCGCCAACAAGGTGATCATCCTCGGCGGCGGGCCCAACCGCATCGGCCAGGGCATCGAGTTCGACTATTGCTGCTGCCACGCCTGCTTCGCTCTGGCCGACGCCGGCTACGAGTCGATCATGATCAACTGCAACCCGGAGACCGTCTCAACCGATTACGACACGTCCGACCGGCTCTATTTCGAGCCGCTGACGGCGGAGGACGTGCTCGAGGTGGTGCGCCTCGAGCAGTCGGCGGGAACGCTGGCCGGCATCATCGTCCAGCTCGGCGGTCAGACGCCGCTGAAGCTCGCCAAGGCGCTGGAGGCGGCCAAAGTGCCGATCCTCGGCACGTCCCCCGACATGATCGACCTCGCCGAGGACCGCGACCGCTTCCAGAAGCTGATCGTCCAACTGGGCCTGAAGCAGCCGGAGAACGGCATCGCCAAGTCGGCGAAGGAGGCCCGCGCCATCGCCGACAGAGTGGGCTTCCCGGTCATCATCCGCCCATCGTACGTGCTCGGCGGCCGCGCCATGGAGATCGTCCACGACATGGACGCGCTCGACCGCTACATCGCCGAAGCGGTGGTGGTTTCGGGCAAGTCGCCGGTCCTGATCGACTCCTACCTTGCCGACGCCATCGAGGTCGACGTCGACGCCCTCGCCGACGGCAAGGACGTATTCGTCTGCGGGATCATGGAGCATATCGAGGAGGCGGGCATCCATTCGGGCGACTCCGCCTGCTCGCTGCCGCCCCATTCGCTCTCGGCCGCCATTCTGGCCGAACTCGAGCGGCAGACGGCGGCGCTGGCGCTGGCGCTTCAGGTGCGCGGCCTGATGAACGTCCAGTACGCGATCAAGGGCAGCGACATCTACATCCTGGAGGTGAACCCGCGCGCCTCGCGCACGGTCCCCTTCGTCGCCAAGACGCGTCGGCACCCCGTTCGCCAAGATCGGCGCCCGGGTGATGGCCGGCGCCCCACTGGCCGGGTTCAACCTGCACGTCGAAGCGGCTCGATCATGTCGGCGTCAAGGAAGCGGTTTTCCCGTTCGCCCGTTTTCCCGGCGTTGACACCATCCTCGGGCCGGAGATGCGCTCGACCGGCGAAGCGATGGGCCTCGACCGCGACTACGCCATCGCCTTCGCCAAGAGCCAGCTCGGCGCCGGAGGCGCGCTGCCCAAAGCCGGTACCCTGTTCGTTTCGGTCCGCGACGTCGACAAGCCACGAATCGTCGAGCCGGTCCGCCGGCTTGCCGGCCTCGGCTTCAGGATCATCGCCACCGGCGGAACGCAACGATTCCTTGAGAATCAGGGCATAGCCTGCGCCAAGATCAACAAGGTACTTGAAGGCCGGCCGCACATCGTCGATGCTATCAAGAACGGCGAAGTCCAGCTCGTCTTCAACACCACCGAAGGCGCCGGGGCGATCGTCGACAGCCGGTCTCTCCGGCGTGCCGCCCTGTTGCACAGGGTCCCCTACTACACCACCATCGCGGGTGCGGTGGCGGTGTCGCTGGGGATCGAAGCGTACCGGTCGGGCACGCTTGAAGTCCGCCCGTTGCAAGCCTATTTCGCATCGGCGGCGTGAATTGGGGACGCCGGCCAGTCCGGCACTGATCGAACGGACACCCTTGTCGAACGAGGCAGGGTGGCCGTGAGGTCGTTGTCGCGGAGCCGACCGGTCGCCCGCGCGTGATGGGCAGTGTCGGGCCGTTTGACGGCCCGCTTTTGGATGGAAGGGTCTGGATGTGATGGAAAAGATTCCGATGACCGCTGCCGGGCACGCGGCGCTGGAATCCGAGTTGAAGCGACGCACCGGCGTCGAGCGGCCGCGCATCATCGAGCTGATCTCGGAGGCGCGAGGCCACGGCGATCTGTCCGAGAACGCCGAATACCACGCCGCCAAGGAGCAGCACGGCCTCAACGAGGGGCGCATCGCGGAGCTGGAGGACCAGCTTTCGCGCGCCGACATCATCGACGTGTCGAAGCTGTCCGGCAAGACCGTGAAGTTCGGCGCCACTGTCTCGCTGATCGACGAGGACACCGAAGAGAAGAAGAAGTACCAGATCGTCGGTGACGTCGAGGCCGACGTCAAGTCCGGCAAGATCTCCATCTCCTCGCCGATCGCCCGGGCGCTGATCGGCAAGTCGAAGGGCGACACCGTCGAGGTCACCGCTCCCGGCGGCGCGCGGTCCTACGAGATCCTTGACGTAAAATACAACTGAACCGCAGCGGGCTTCCCATGGCGGCCCGGAACACCTATCTCAGGGACACTCCAGGGCGGGTCCGGCGGTCTTGCCAGGCCGGCGAGCCCGCCCCTAAAGCTCGCCCCGATCCTTGGGGCGCAAATCGTGAAGGTACCCCGATGCACGCCAAGGTAATCATCGTCGGTGCCGGCCCGGCTGGCTACACGGCCGCCGTGTACGCGGCCCGCGCCATGCTCGAACCGGTGCTGATCACCGGCCTGACCCCGGGCGGCCAGCTCACCACCACCACCGACGTCGAGAACTACCCGGGCTTCGCCGACATCATCCAGGGTCCATGGCTGATGGACCAGATGCGCGCCCAGGCCGAGCACGTCGGCACCCGCATGGTCGGCGACACCGTGACGTCGGTCGAGCTGTCACGGCGACCGTTCCAGCTGACCGGCGATTCCGGCACCATTTACACCTGCGACACGCTGATCGTTGCCACCGGCGCCGAGGCCAAATGGCTGAACCTGCCCTCCGAGCAGCAATTCCGCGGCTATGGCGTGTCGGCCTGCGCCACCTGCGATGGCTTCTTCTACAAGGAACGGGAAGTAGCGGTGATTGGCGGTGGCAACACCGCGGCGGAAGAAGCGGTGTTCCTCACCCACTTCGCCTCCAAGGTGACCCTCATTCACCGCCGGGACTCGCTGAGGGCAGAAAAGATCCTGCAGCAGCGCGTGTTCGGCCACGACAAGATCGAAGTGATCTGGGATTCGGTGGTCGAGGACGTACTCGGCACCACCGGCGTGCCCCCCTCGGTCACCGGCATCCGCATCAGGAACGTGAAAACCGGCAGGGTCAGCGACCTCAAGGTCGACGGCGTCTTTGTCGCCATCGGCCACGCACCATCGGTGGATTTCCTCGGTGGACAACTCAAAATGAAGCCCAACGGCTACGTATGGACGGCGCCCGATTCGACCGCGACCAGCATTCCGGGTGTGTTCGCTGCCGGTGACGTGACCGACGAGACCTTCCGTCAGGCAGTCACCGCCGCCGGCATGGGCTGCATGGCGGCGCTCGAGGCGGAGAAGTTCGTGGCGATGGACGCGACGACGGCCGAGGCCGCAGAGTAGTACCTTCGTCATGCCGAGGACCAACGGCTTGGACTGGGACAAGCTCCGCATCTTCCAGGCGGCCGCCCAGGCCGGCTCTTTCACCCACGCCGGCGAGGCGCTGAGCATGAGCCAGTCGGCCGTCAGCCGGCAGGTAAGCGGCCTGGAGCAGGACCTCGGCGTGCCGCTGTTTCACCGTCATGCCCGCGGCCTGATCCTGACCGAACAGGGCGAAGAATTGTTCCGCGCCGCCAACGACGTGCTGGTCAAGCTCGATACCGTGCGCTCGCGCCTGACCGAATCGGCCGAGCAGCCTTCCGGCGTGCTCAGGGTCACCACGACCGTGGGCTTCGGCTCGAACTGGCTCACCTCACGCTTCAACGAATTCATCGACCTCTACCCCAGCATCAAGCTGCACCTGATCCTCGACGACCAGGAGCTCGACCTCGCCATGCGCCAGGCCGACGTCGCCATCCGCATGCGCCAGCCGATCCAGCCGGAACTGATCCAGCGACACCTGTTCACAGTCCACATGAACCTCTATGCCGCCCCCTCCTACCTGGACCGGTTCGGCAAGCCGACCTCGATCGAGGACCTCGACCATCATCGTATTGTCACCTTCGGCGTGCCGGTGCCCGGCTACCTCAAGGACCTCAACTGGCTGGAGACCGCCGGGCGCCCCGCCGACCATCCGCGCGAAGCGATCCTGAAGGTCAACAATCTGTTCGGCGTGAAGAACGCGGTCGTGCGCGGCACCGGCATCGCGGTGCTGCCGAACTACATGGTCGAGCCCGAGGCTGGTCTCGTGCGGCTGCTGCCCAAGCAGGAGGTGCCGAGCTTTGCCAGCTACTTCGTCTACCCGGCCGAACTGAAGAACTCGGCGCGCGTCCACGTTTTCCGCGATTTCCTGCTGAGCAAGGCCCGCAACTGGTCGTACTAGCCTGGGACCTGCGAACATCTTCGCGGACGCCGTATGACCAATATTTGTGTCTTTCCGGCAACGGCCTAAAAATATGGCAGGCGAGCCCGCCACCGGCATATTGCCGGTCAATCAAAGTTCATAAAATCAACCTGCTGTTGTGGTGATTCGTTCGTCAATCCCTCCCTACGGGCGAGTTTCCCTTCAGCTGTTCCCCTCTGAAAGTGCCGCTTCGGCGGCATCGACTGCCGGGCCTCGACGGGGGCCCGGCCTTTCCTTGCTGCAACCGACGGTTCGTGATGATGCCCGATCGCGGCCGCGTCACATGTACAGCGGCTCTTTCTGCAGGTCTTTGTAGAGGTCGGCGACGTACTCGCCGTAACCGTTGAAGAGCTGCGTGGGGACATGGTCCCCGGTGCCGAGCACCTGCTCGGTCGCCTGACTCCAGCGCGGATGCGGCACGGCTGGATTGACGTTGGCCCAGAAGCCGTACTCGCCGCCGGCGATCGCCTGCCACAGCCCCACCGGCTGCTTGTCGGTGAAGATCACCTTGACGATGGCCTTGATCGATTTGAAGCCGTATTTCCACGGCACGTGCAAACGCAGCGGTGACCCCATCTCGTTGGGTATCGGTGCGCCATAGGCGCCGGTAACGACGAAGGCGAGCTCGTTGGTCGCCTCGGCCATGGTCAGCCCCTCCACGTACGGCCACGGATAGCCGATGCCGTGCGCCTGACCGGGTGCGATCTTGGGATTCATGAACGTCTCGAAGCGGACGTACGTGGCGTCCGACGTCGGCTTGGCCATAGCGACGAAATCGGCAAGCGGGAAGCCGGACCACGGCACCACCATCGACCACGCCTCGACGCAGCGGTGACGGTAAACCCGCTCCTCGAGCTTCATCTTCGACAACAGCGTGTCGATGTCCATGGTGAAGGGCTTCTCCACCATGCCGTCCACCGCGATCGACCACGGCCGGATCGGCAGCGCCTGCGAGGCCTCGCCGCAATCGCCGGCGGATCCCAGACGGAACTCGTAGTAGTTGTTGTAGACGAAGTTGTCTTCCTTGGGCGTGACGTCCCCGGCGACCGTGTAGCGCGGGTTGCGCATGACCGGGTAGAGCTTGGTCGAGGGATCATCCGCCTTCGGCCCGTAGACCTTGGGCGGCCCGAAGCCGAACAGGGCGTGGGCGGGGCTCGACGCCAGCAGGCCGGCAGCCACCGCCGCACCGCCGGCCGCCAGTACCTGCCTGCGGTTAAGCGCAATCTCCGGCGGTGTCACCAGACGTTCGGGCAGTTCCCAGCCGCGCTTGCGCTTGATCAACATCGGTGTGCTCCCTCAACTCGACAGTGCCGAGTTAGGCCAGCGCCGCCTCACGATCAAATCACGATGGTGTGCCGCGGCCAAGGCGGCCGGGCCCGCCTACATGTAGATTGGCTGGTCTTCCATGCCGCTGTAGAGCGCGGCCACGTAGTCGCCGTAGCCGTTGAACAGCCGGGTGGGGATGGATTGATCGGTCGTCAGGTCGCGCTCCGTCGCCTGGCTCCATTGGGGATGCGGCACGTCGGGATTGACGTTTGCCCAGAAGCCGTGGCTGTCGGGCGCCGCCTGCTGCCAGAACCCCTGGGGGCGGGTGTCGACGAAGCTCACCCGCATGATCGACTTGATCGATTTGAATCCGTATTTCCAGGGCAGGTGCAGGCGGATCGGCGCCCCCATCGAATTGGCGAGCGGCTTGCCGTAGGCGCCGGTAACCATGAACGCCAGCTCGTTGGTGGCCTCCGCCATGGTCAGCCCTTCCACGTATGGCCACGGATACCAGAACTGGCGCTGACCGTGGGCCACGGCCGGATCGAGGAAGGCTTCCATGCGGACGTATTTCGCCGCAGACAGCGGCTTGGCTATCTCCACCAGGCGCGAAAGCGGAAAGCCGGTCCACGGCACCACCATCGACACCGGCTCGAGGAAGCGGTGCCGGTAGACCCTCTCCTCGAGGCCGACGCGTTTCAACAGGTCGTCGATGCCGAGCGTGAAGGGTAAGTCGACGAGGCCGTCGAAGTGCATCTCCCAAGGCCTGATCTTGAGCGCGGCGGCCTCGCGGTAGATGCGACGGCTGGTGCCGAATTCGTAGAAATTGTTGTAGCGGGTATTGACGTCTTCCGGCGTAATCGGCCGGTCGACGGCATAGCCTTCGTCACGTGCGGCCGGATAGAGCTGGCGAGACGGATCGCTGGTGGCGGCGAGCGCGCCGGCGCCCTCGTCGCCCAGGGTGAGGTGCGACACCGCGCCGATGACGCCGCCGGCAATCGCGACCCCGCTGCCGACCAGCATTGCCCGTCGACTGAGGAACAACGACTTCGGGAGTGACTCGGCTTTGCGGGATATCCCAGCCGCGTCTGCGGATCACGCGCATACTAAACCTCCTCGAGCCGCACTCGCGACGCTAGGCCACATGCCGAGACGGATCAAATCACGTTGCTGTGGCCGCGCGCGACGCCAACGGCACAGCGCCCGCGTCGCCATCGCCGGCAACGCGCGCCAAACGTCGTCGCAGATTAAGCGAGATCGGTACGGTGGCGGTTGACTGTACGGTCGACGGGCGCGCCCGTTGCCGCGCCCGTCGATCGACAAACCCGCGGCTACGCCGCCTGGGCGCCCGCCTTCTCGACGATTTGATCGGCGATCTTTCCGGTCAGTTCGGCGAGGTGATCGAACCGGCTGTTGAATGTGCCGACGCCGGCGGTGGCCGAGCGCAGCTCGATGATGAGGTCGCGTATTTCCGACTGCGGGATCAACGCCTCGACCACGTCCCACCCTGCCCAGCCCGGCCGCGCGTCAAAGCCAAGCAGCTGGCCGCGTCGCTGCGACACGATGCCGTTCACCCGCGCGGTGGCATCGTTAGGCACGGCGATCTCCACCTTGAGCACCGGCTCAAGCAGCACCGGCTTGCACTGTGGCATGCCCTCGCGCATGCCGATCTGCGCCGCCATGCGGAAGGCCTGATCGGACGAGTCCACGGTATGGTACGAGCCGTCGGTGAGCGTCACCGACACGTCGACGACGTGGAAACCGAGCGGCCCCTTGGCCAGGTACTCCGAAACGCCGGCCTCGACCGCCGGAATGTAGTTGCGCGGAACCACGCCGCCGGTGATCTTGTCCTCGAACTTGAAGCCCGAGCCGCGCGGCAGCGGTCTGATTTCGAGCACCACGTCGCCGAACTGGCCGTGGCCGCCCGACTGTTTCTTGTGACGGCCGCGCACGCTGACGGCGCCGCGGATGGTCTCCTTGTAGGGGATTGTCGGCTCGTGGGTCTTCACGGCGATGCCGTACTTGCCGGTCAGTCGTTCGAGCGCGACCCGCAGATGCATCTCCCCCTGCCCTTGCAGAACCGTCTCGCCGGTATCCTGGCTGTGGATGACAAGCAGCGACGGATCTTCCTCCAGCACCTTGGCGAGCGACGCGGACAGCTTCACGTCGTCCTTGCGCTCGGCTGACGCGACGGCGCTGCCAAGCACCGGATCGGGCCGCGTCGGTTTGATGATCTGCGCCGGTGCCGTCTTGCCGCTGCCGAGGGTCATGCCGGTCTTGGCACCATCAAGCTTGCCGAGACCCACTGTCTCGCCGGCCCCTCCCGGATCACGCTTGTTCGCCTGTTGACCCATGATGCGGAACACGCCGGAGACCCGGCCGACCTCGCCGTTGGGCCCGACGAGAGCCGCGCCGTCACCCACCGAACCGGACAGCACGCGCACGATCGACAGTTTGCCGCCGTGGGTGGTGTGCAGAGTCTTCGAGAACCTGGGCGACGACCTCCTCAGCGGCCCCGATCTTCAGCCGGGCCCGCGTATCGGAGATGTCCGGTGCCTCGTGGCGGATCGCCTTGAGCAACCGGCCAACGCCGTTGCCGCGCTCGGCGGAGCCGATCAGCACGGGGCAGATGGAACCTTTGCGCATTTCGCGCACCAGATCGGCGAACACCGCGTCGCGCGGCGGCTCGATCTCTTCCAGCAGTTGCTCCATCAGCTTGTCGTCGTAGTCGGCGAGCGTTTCCAGCATGTGGAAGCGCGCCTCAAGCTCGCGCGCCCGCTCGTCGTCATCGAGTTCGATGATCTCGCTCGCCGCGTGCTCGCGATAGACGTATGCCCGCTCCAGCGCCAGGTCGATGAACCCGGCGACGACGTCATTCTGCCAGATGGGCAACTGGCGCAGGACCAGAGGCACGCCGCTCGCCGGCTGCAAGGCCTGCAGAGTCTGGCGCACGCTGCCGTCGGCCTTGTCCATCTTGTTGAGGAACAGGATGCGCGGCACGCCCTTGTCTTCCAGGTTCTTGAGGATGACCTGGAGCGCCGGAATCTTCTTCTGATCGGCCTCCGCGACGACCACCGCAAGATCGACGCCGGCGAGCACCGGTTCCGCCTCGAAGGCGAATTCGATCGACCCCGGACAGTCGAGGAAGGTCAGCCGATCGCCCATGAAGTCGGCTTCGGCGATATTGACCTCGACGCTCATCTGATGGGCGCGCGCCTCAGGAGATGCGTCGCCGACGGTGTTCTTCTCCGCGACCGTCCCCTGCCGCGACACCGCGTCGGTACGCGCCAGGATTGCTTCGAGCAGCGTCGTCTTGCCGCTCGCGAACGGCCCCACCAGCGCAATGCACCGGGGGCCCGCCACTCTGCCCTTGCCATTGTCCATCGCCGTGCCTCCCCGTTTCTCTTTTCTGACGCGGCCTCCTCCAGGTCGCGTCGATCGTCGATCAAGGGCGGGCGGCGACCGCCCGCCCGATGTCGCGCACCGTTACCTCAAGGCTGGTAGAACAGCTCCATCGAGGTGACGCCCGCCGCGATATTCAATCCAACCTGGCCCTGGATACTGAGCGGCTGCAGCGCCACCGTGCGGTTTGACCCGCCAAGCAGCGCATTGGCGCCAGCGCCGACAACCACGGAAGCCTCCGCCGAAATGCCGTTGTACGTACCCGCGAGGCCGCCGGGCGCGATGCCAGCCACCGGGGCAAGAACCGCCCAGACGATGACAGCTCCCTTGGTCACGCCGACGTCGAGACCGAACTTGCGCACCGTGCCGGTGTAATTCTCCGGACCACGGTTGTTGGGCGCGTAGCTGCACGAGAGCGCCTTGGTCGAGGTGATGATCAGACCGACACCGCCGCCGACGTTGCAGGTTAGCACCCCGAGCTTGACGTAGGTCTGGGCCTGGGCCGGCGCACCGCCGGCAAAACTGGTGGCGAAGGCCACGACGGCGGCCAAAACGGCAGATTTGAAGCTGAGCACGCGCATTGAGGGCATCATTGTCTCCGATATTCGCATCTTTTTCATCCCCCTGCGGCATGGTGACATGACCGGCGCCCAAGGAAAAGGCCCGACGCCCACGGCGCTTGATCGGCGAGCACCAAGGGTGCATGTCCCTCGCCCGGAGACCCGCCGATGCTAAGCGCTTACCGGATCAAGGATGGTTTTGTCGCAGGGCCGGTGCCTGCCGACGATGGAACGCTGCCGCCCGAGGCAGTGTGGCTCGACCTCCTGCGCCCGACGGCGGCCGAAGACCGCATCGCCGAGGGATTCCTCGGCGCCAGTTTGCCCACCCGCGAGGAATCGCAGGAAATCGAGTTCTCCAGCCGCTTCTACACAGAGGACAACGCCGTGTTCATGACCGCGAGCGTGCTGGTCGGCGTTGATCGCGGCGAACCGAAGCTGATGCCGTTCACCGTCGTTGTGTCGGGCGATCGCATAACCACCGTCCGCGACGATGACTTCCGCGCCCTCAGCCAGTTCCTGGGACGGGCGACCAAGCCGGCTGGCGGTTGCTCCAGCGCGCCCGGGATCTTTATCGGATTGATCGAAGCGATTGTGGACCGTACCGCCGACGTGCTGGAGCGGATCAGCGCGGCAGTCGACCGCGTCAACCGCGAGATATTCGTCCACAACCGTTCAAGCCGGCGCCGGGACCGCCAACTGGCTGACCTCGTGGCCGACATCGGCATGCAGGGCGACATCGCCGCCAAGGCGCGCGAGGTCCTCGCTTCGCTCGAGCGGCTGGTCCAGTTCGCCGGTGTCGCGCTGCCGGCACCCTACGCCAAGGGCGGCTATCGTGCCCGCCTCAAGCTGGTCGGCCGCGACGTCCGCTCGCTCGAGGATCAGGTGACGTTTCTCTCGAATAAGATCGACTTCCTGCTGACCGCGTCCCTCGGCCTGATCTCGGTCGAGCAGAACGAGGTGATTTGGGTACTGACCGTGGCGGCGACCGTGTTTTTTCCCCCGACCCTCATCGGCACGATCTACGGCATGAATTTTCGCTGGATGCCTGAGCTGGGTTGGCCGCTCGGCTATCCTCTCGCCATCCTCCTCATGCTCGCCTCGGCGCTGGCGCCGTTTATCTATTTCCGCCGGCGCGGCTGGCTGTAGCACCCATCCTACGGGAAGGTGACGGTGGCGAGGGCCCGGTTGACCTTGGCCTGCGCCCACACGACGATCGGTCCGGGCGCCGATGCCGCGGTGGTGAAGCTGGTGCCCTGACCGGGCGCCGTCAGCTCGACCGTTGACCCGGCGTGGGTCACAGACACCGCGCCCTCGAGCAGCAGCACCCCGAAGCCGCCGTCGATCGGGCCACCCCAGAAATCCGTGCCGCGCACGCCGATGACGGAGAACGGCGTCGTGACGCTCGCCTGACGGGTCGCCCCCGCAGGCAACGCGCCGGAAACGAAGCGGAACGCACCGACGACCGTGGCGCGAAGACGGTTGGCGCCGTTCGGATTATAGACGAAAGCATCGAGCCTCAGCCGTGCGTTCGCACCGAGGGTAACCACGCTGTCGTCGACGAGGGTTATCTCGATACGGGCGTCGGCGCCGGTCACCACAGTCTCGTCGAGATCGACGGTGTCGTTGGTGGCGAGTTGGCGCGACGCGGCCTCCGATGCTCCTCTGGCCGACCCGTGAAGGCGGGTGACCGAGCCGATCACATTGCCCGCTTCTGCACCCGAGGCGATCAAAAGGCCCCAGCATAAGATCGACAGCGCAAGGAAGCCCTTGGACGGCATCCGGGAATCAAAGCATAATCATCAGTGAGGACACAAGGAGGCAGCCGGGACGACTTGCACGGGCAGCGCGACGCGGCGGGCCGTTTTGGCCGGACCCGATACCTGACAACGCCGGTGCCGCCGATCGCACACGCAAGTGAAGACGCGGCCTGCTACACCGTTCTGCCATGATTATGAGCTAAACGTGACAGCGCGAATCCGGGGGAGGGCTGGGGCAAGCCAAGGACGGGGCATGCTCAACACAGCAGAGAAAGAGAAGACGACTCAAACACCTATGGCCAAAGCGACGGCGGAAAAATCGACAGTGCCAAAATCGACGACCTCTCCGACAGTGATTCTGGTCGGCGCCGATAAAGGCGGTGTCGGCAAGACGACGGTGACACGCACGCTGCTGGACTATCTGGCGTCGCGCCAGATTCCGCGTCGTGCCTTCGACACCGAATGGCCGAGAGGCGCGCTCAACCGTTTTCATCCGGATGTCACCGAGGTGGTCGACGTGACCTCGGCGGCGGACCAGATGAAGATCTTCGATACGATCAACGCTTCCGAAGCGACGGTCATCGACGTGCGCGCCGGGTTGCTGTCGACGACGCTGACGGCGCTGAGCGACATCGGCTTCCTCGACGCGGCGAGGAGCGGCGACTACACCTTCGTGGTGTTTCACATCCTGGGCCCGTCCCTCGGCTCGCTCGACGAGATTGCCGAGGCGGCCAACTTCCTGGGCGGCGCCCAGCACTTCCTGGTCAAGAACCTGATCAACAACTCGACCTTCTTCGAGTGGGACCCGACGACGTACAACAGCTATTTCAAGAAGATGAAGGGTGCTCGCGAGATCACGGTTTCGCACCTCAACGAACTGGCGTGCGAGCAGGTCGAGCTGACGTCGGTTCCATTCACCAACTTCATCGACAACAAGACCGCGGAAGGCAAGCCGGCGGCGTACTCCTTTGTTCTGAGGGGCTACGTGCGCCATTGGCTCAATCAGGTGTGGTCGGAGTACGACCGCGTCGGCCTCAGCGATCTGGCACAGCAGAAGCAGCGGGTCGCCTGACCCGCTGCTAAACCCCGGCGATGTTCGCCAGCCAAGAGAACCCGCCGACGCCCGCCACGGTTGAAGTTACCGAACGGCCCGCGCCGGCGGTCGACCAGCAACGCCAGCCCATCTTCGTCGTTTGCTCGCCGCGCCCCCGCGTCGGCTGCACCCTGATTGCCCGGCTGCTGGTCGAGTATCTTGTGAGCGACGGCCGGCGCCCCCTCGCCTTCGACGTCACCCCGGATGACCGGACGCTGGCGCGGCATCTTCCGCTGCAGGCGGTTCCGGCCAGCCTCGCCGACACCCGCGGCGAGATGGCATTGTTCGACCGGCTGATCCTGAACGACGGCGCACCGAAGGTGGTCGACCTTGCGGTCGACCAGTTCGACAGGTTCTTTGCCGTTGCCAGCCACGTCGGCTTCGCCGGCGAGGCGAAGGTGCGGGCGATCGACCTCGTCATCCTGTTCGTCACCATCGGCGACCGCAAGTGCGACGAGGCGTACGGGCGACTGTTCATGCGGCGCGGCACTTTCACGGTCGTCCCGGTGGTGAACGTCGCCAACAACCGACCTGGCGAGCGAGACCCGGCGCTCCCCGAAGGCGGCCAGCCGCCTCTCCGCATCGCGCGAATGCCCCTCGCGCCGGCCGGACTGGTCGACCGCTCCGATTTCTCGTTCGCGGAGATCCTTAAACGACCCGGCGAGCAGACGGCGATGCGCGACTGGGTCGCGGACACCTTCCTGTCGCTCCGCGACCTTGAGCTGCGCCTGCAGATGGCCGACTTTGCGGACCTTTTCCGGCTGTTTTCCTGAAGACGAACGGCCTCCGCCAACCGATCGTCACCGCCCGGGCCGGGGTGATATTCTGACGGCCGGAACAAGGAGGAAGCGATGGTAAGCCATCACATCGGGCATGCTGCCGCCGGCGCCTTGCTCGTCATGACCGCAATCGCCGCCACGCCACTCCGCGCCGACCCCTTAAGCGACGCGTGCCGGCAGTACGCCGCCGTCGCCGCCGAACAGAACCAGGTCAATCACGGGGCGGCCTGCGGGCTGACTGGCGCCCGCTGGTCCGATGACACCAACGGTCACCTTCGGTGGTGCCTTGCAGCCGGCCCGGGCCCCGCCGCGGCGGAAACCCAGGCCCGCCGGACCGCGCTGGCGCAATGCCGCGCCACCAGGCCACGCCAGATGGCATCGACCGACTACCAGAGCATCGATCAGAAGGCCAACCAGCTTTACAACCTGCTCGGCGCGATCATGAAGGCCATCCAGCAGATGCACGGCGAGCCGGTCGGCGGCATGCTGAGATCACCGCCGTCGCGTCGGCTACCTGAGCCCGGCGCAGAAGCGCTGGATGCGGCTGCACGCCTCCGTCAGCGCTTCGTTTGAGGTGGCGTACGAAATGCGGAAGAAGGGCGACAGGCCGAAGGCAGCGCCGAAGACGACGGCGACCCCCTCCTCTTCCAGAAGAGCCGTCGCAAAATCTTCGTCGCTCTCAAGCCTCACGCCGCCATCGGTTCTCTTGCCGATCGTGCCTTCGCACGACGGGAAGACGTAGAAGGCGCCCTCCGGCCGCGGACACAAAATCCCCGGCGCCTGGTTGAGCATGGAGACCACGAGGTCGCGACGCTGCCGGAATATCTCCGCCCGCTCCGGAATGAAGTCCTGCGGTCCGTTCAACGCTTCGACCGCCGCCCATTGCGAGATCGACGACGGGTTGGTGGTCGACTGCGACTGCAGCTTGGCCATTGCCTTGATCAGCATGGCCGGTCCGGCTCCATACCCGATGCGCCAACCGGTCATTGCATAGGCCTTGGAGACGCCGTTCAAAGTGAGCGTCCGCGCCTTCAGCCGCGGCTCGATCTCGGCCGGTGTGCAGAAGACAAAGTCGTCAAAGGTAAGGTGTTCGTAGATGTCGTCGGTGAGCACCCAGACGTGGTCGTGGGCGACGATGACATCGGTCAACGCCTTCAACTCGTCGCGCGCGTAAGCCGTGCCGGATGGGTTCGAAGGCGAGTTGAGGATCACCCACTTGGTCTTCGGCGTAATTGCCGCCTCAAGCGCCTCCGCCGAAAGCTTGAATCCGGACGCCAGGTCGGTTGCGACCGGCACCGGCGTCGCACCGGCAAGCGCTACGATCTCCGGATAGCTCACCCAGTAGGGGGCCGGAATGATGACCTCGTCGCCGGGGTTAAGCGTGGCCATCAGCGCGTTGAACAGCACCTGCTTGCCGCCGGTGCCGACGCTGATTTCCTCCGGTTTGTAGTCGAGGTTATTCTCGCGCTTGAACTTGGCAACGATCGCGGCCTTCAGCTCGGGCATACCGTCGACGGCGGTGTACTTGGTCTTGCCGTCGCGGATGGCACGGATTGCCGCCTCCTTGATGTTGTCGGGCGTATCGAAATCCGGCTCGCCGGCGCCGAGCCCGATAATGTCGCGGCCCGCCGCTTTGAGCTCGCGCGCCTTGTCGGTCACGGCAAGGGTGGCGGACGGCTTGATGCGGGCAAGCGAGTCGGCGAGGAAGCCCATCGGTATCGGTCTCTCGGTTGGAACGACGGTTGGAACGGCGGCGCGACCCTAGTGGCGCGCGCCAACAATCTCAAGCGCGGGGAAGCGGCGCCGTCCTCATTCTGCGGGGCGGTGAACCTGCGCGCAGTGCCCTCGGGAGGCGCGACCGCGACTCCGTGGCGGCGGAAGTGTGGCAAGTTGCCGCCAAGTATATACCTCTGGGTTGCCGCAATAACGCCGGGTTCGCAGACTACATTCATCCCCAAATACTGGATTCGGGGAGAGCCATGTTCAACACCAAACCTGAGCTGCGGCCGACCACCAGTCGCGACCCCGGCGCTGCCGTGTTCATCCTGTGGATCACGGTTTTCGCGATCTTCATGGTTGCGCTGATGGTGCTCGGTGGCGGCCATCACTTGTTGACCGCACACCGCATCGTGACACCGGCGCCCTGGGTGGGACCGGTCTGACCGTCGGCACGGCTGCCGAGACGGCGGAACGGGCCCCGCCTACTGCCGGCGCGCCCGCCGCCAGATGAGCCACTGTCGCCGCCAGGGCGGGAGCGTGATGGCGCCCGAGAACGGGTCGTAGTTCGCCCGCTCCGTGCGATCGAGATACGGCCCGATCAGCGCCAACGGGAGGAAGGCCGGCTTTACGGCGGCGGGGAGGCCTTTAACCGCGCGCTCGGCTTCGGCGAGGTGGCCCCGCGCGATTGACCTCAGTTCGGCGAGCAGTTCCGCCAGCCGGGGCGTCGTGCGACCGGCGAACAGCGTCTCGCGGTCGAGGCCGTGCGCAGCGACGAGATCCCCCGGCAGGTAGCACTGGCGCCGCGAGGAATGAAGCGGCAGCGAACGCATGACCGCCGTCATGGTCAGTGCGACGCCGCCGTGGCCGGCGGCCGTGGCGCTATCGGGATCGCGCCCGCCGGCCAGGATCATGGCCGCAAGGTGCAGCAGCGAAGACGCGGTCTCTCCGGCGTAGCCCTCAAGCTCGCGCAGGCCGGGCATGGGATCGTCGTAAAGATCGAAGCCGCGCGCATCGAGCAGCATTTCGAAAGCCGCCGGCGGCAGGGAGAAAGTGCGCATCGTCTCGATAAGGGCATCGGCGATCGGGTTACCGCCGGCATCGCCGGAGGTGATCACGTCGCGCCACCATTGCAGGCGAATCTCGCCCAGGCCGGGCTCGCTCACCGCGTCGCGAACCCGTGCCACCTCGCCGCCGAAGGCGCCGAGGGCAAACAGGTGCTTGCGCGTTGCTTCAGGCGCAAACAGGGCCGCGATATAGCCGTCACGGTCGCGCTTGCGCAGCGTATCGGCACAGTGAGCGTATACGTCCATGCTTCGATGAGTATGAGCCGTGCCCGGCGTCAGTCTACGGCAATAAGTGCGGCAGCGACCGCGCGCGCTTCAGCCACCAGCACATTGAACGTGCGGACCGCCGCGCCGGTCGTCATTGCTTCTGCGACGATGCCCTCCGAACGACAGCGCGTACGGACGCCGGCTGCCAGCGGCTGGACCTCGCGGCCGGTGCCGACCAGAAGGATGTCTATGGCGCCCGCCTCCGCGAACGCGCTGGCCAGGCTTGCCACATCGATGGCGTCGGCAGGCGGCGCTTCCCAGCCGTGGATGCCGCTCGGCAGGCACAACAAGCCGCCGCGATGCGACATACCGGCAAAACGGAACCCGCCGTTTCCGTAACTATCGATCGGTGCCCGACCCGGGTAATGCGCTGCACGCACGACGATACCGGCGGGCATCAATCAGGGTCCAGTGGGAGCACCCGCCGCGTCTGCTTCTTCCGCGGCGGCCGCCTGACCCGGACGCAGCTTGAAGTAGATCAGCACCGGCGCCGCGATGTAGATCGAGGAATACGTGCCGATTGCGACGCCGAAGATCATGGCAGCCACGAACGAGCGAATGACCTCGCCACCGAAGAAGAACAGCGCCAGAAGCGCCAGCATCGTGGTCAGCGATGTCTGCGTCGTGCGCGACAGCGTTTCGTTGACCGACCGGTCGAGCAAATCGATCAACGGCATTTTCTTGTACTTTCGCAGGTTCTCACGAATGCGGTCATAGACCACGACCGTGTCGTTCAGCGAATAGCCGACGATGGTGAGGATCGCCGCGATGCTGGTCAGGTCGAAGTCGATCCTGGACACGACGAAGAACCCGAGCGTCATCAGGACGTCGTGCCCGGTGGCAACGATGGCCCCGATGGCGAACTGCCATTCGAATCGGAACCAGATGTAGATCAGGATCGCAATCAGGGTCGCCACGAGCGCGATCGTACCGGCGGAGGCGAGCTCGCTGGACACCCTTGGGCCGACCGTCTCGACTCGGCGAAATTCGACTGTGTCGCCAAAGGCTTGCCGGACCTTGGTGATCGCCGCCTGTTGGGCAGCATCGCCACCCGACTGCTGTTGCACGCGGATCAGCACGCTCGTTCCCGCGACCGGATCGGAAACCTCGGTAACCTGGATATCGCCGAGGTCAAGGCTGCCCAGAGTCGAGCGGATCGCTCCAAGGTCGTAGGGCTCCGCATGCGGCTTAATCTCGATGAGCGAACCGCCGACGAAATCGATCCCGTATTGCGGGCCGACGGTGAAGAAGAGCACTACCGACATGACCGAAAGGACAACCGACACCGGAAAGTTCACCCGGCGCAACCACATGAACCGAATGCGGGTATTGTCCGGAACCAGGCGGATCTTGCGCATGAGCTACGGTTCCCAAACGATTGTCACAGTGGAATCACCTTGGGTCGCCGAGATGAGACCCAAAATGAAATAAGCATTCGAGTGAAAGTGATAGCCGTAAACATCGTGGTGGCGAGGCCGAACATGTAGGTCACGGCAAAGCCTCGAATTGGTCCGGAGCCAAGGAAAAACAGGACCACCGCCGCGATGAGCGTCGTGACGTTGGCGTCAACAATGGTGCCGAAGGCGCGTTTGAAGCCCGCGTCGATCGCGCTGATGGCCGAGCGACCTTGTCGTGATTCTTCGCGCATCCGCTCGTAAATGAGTACGTTCGAATCCACCGCCATGCCGACCGTAAGGACGATGCCGGCGATACCCGGCATGGTCAGCGTCGCTCCGATCTCCGTGATGATTGCGATGATGAAGACGACATTCACGACGACCGCCAGGTTCGCGATCATCCCCAGGAAGCCATACACGGCAAACATGAACAGGCCGACGGCAATGGTGCCGATCAAGGCGGCGATCTTGCCGGCTCTGATCGAGTTCGGCGCCGAGTCCGGGACCGACCGAGCGTTCTTCCACGATGGTGAGCTTTGCAGGCAATGAGCCAGCCCTCAGCAGGATGGCGAGGTCGTTGGCGCTCTGCACCGTGAAACTGCCGCTGATCTGCCCGGAACCGCCACGGATCGGCTCGCGAATGGAAGGCGCCGATATCACCTGATCGTCCAGAACGATCGCGAAAAGACGGCCGACGTTGGCGGCGGTGACATCGCCAAACTTGCGCGCACCGCCGGTGGTCAGGCGGAAGTTCACCACCGGCTCGTTGGTCTGCTGGTCGAATCCGGCCTGGGCGTCGACCAGATCTTCACCCGTCATGAGCGGTACTTCGTCGACCTCGTAGATAGTCGACGGATCGCTGGCCGACGGATAACGAACCGTGCCCGGCTGGGGTGGGGTCTGGCCGGCCTGCTGCGCGCTCGTCTGGCTTTCGACCAGATGGAAGGTCAACTGTGCGGTCTTGCCGACCAGATCCTTCAGCCGCTGCGGGTCGCCGAGACCCGGCGCCTCGACCAGGATGCGATCCTCACCCTGGCGCTGGATGGAGGGCTCGGTAGTGCCCAGCTCGTTGATGCGGCGATTGATGACTTCGATCGACTGGGAGACGATGCCACGTATGCGCGCGGTCAGGCCGGCATCGGAATAGGTGAGCCGGACCAGACCGTCCGCATTGACGGTGAGGTCGAACTCGTTGACTCCGCCGGTCGACAACAGGCCCGAGCTGATCGGATTGCGCAGAGGCTCAAGACGTTTGCGCACATCGTCCAGTTGGCTGAGGTCGCGGATGCGCAGCTGAACCCCCTGCCCCTGGACGCCGAGGCCGGTGTAGCCGATGCGAGGACTTTGCAGCATGGCGGTGCGCACGTCACTGAGGAGCGTGCGTAACCGCTTCTGGATGTAGTCGTTCTTGTCGACTTCGTAGAGAAGATAGGCTCCTCCCTGCAGGTCGAGGCCGAGCACAACCTGTTGATGCGGCAGCCAGACCGGCCATTTCGCCACCGTTGCGGTGGAGAAGAAATTCGGCAGGGTGACCACGATCGCCGCGAGCACGGCGAGAAGAATGAGGGTGACTTTCCAGCGGGCGATCTGAAGCATTTGTGCGCGGCCAGGCGGGTGGGTCGACGCCCGTGCCTAGCCGGTCTCCTTCACCGGTTCGCCCCGGGTGCGAACCTCTGCCACCATGCCGCGCACGATCCTGACGCGGATGCCTTCGGCAAGTTCGACCTGTATCTCGGTCTCGTCGACTTTGGCAACTTTGCCGATCAGGCCGCCGTTGGTCACAATGGTGTCACCGCGACGCAGGTTGGCAACCAGTTCCCGATGCTGCCGCGTCTTCTGCTGCTGGGGACGCAGGATCAGGAAATACATGATCACGAAGATCAGGATGATCGGCATGAACTGGACGAGCAGGCTCGTCGCGCCGCCGCCGCTTCCGCCGGCCGTCTGCGCAAAAGCCTCGGTTATCAACATCCAGACACGCTCCTTGCCTTCTGTGTGGCCATCCTGCCCCCCGAAACGGCGCGGACTATAGCCGGGCCGGCCACCATTGCAAAACGATATAGAGCCGGGTGACGCGCGCGCGGCCGCCTTGGCGGTGCGGGCGGCGACGTGCTACGCCTGCCGCCCGTTTAATCGGGCCAAACGCCTCAGGATTCCGTGTCGGAAAAGGACCTCAAATCGATCGCCATGCGCCTCGACCGGCTCGTCCGGCTGGTCGAGCGGGCCGTGCCGGCGGTGCCGACGCCGCCGGATTTCACCGCGGCCGATGCCTTCGTGTGGCACCCGGCGAGCCGCGCATTGCAGCCGGTCGACAAGGTGAACCGCGTCGAGCTGGCGCTGCTCAAGGGAATCGACCGCTTGCGAGACATCCTGGTGGAGAACACCGGGCGTTTCGCCCGCGGGTTGCCGGCCAACAACGTGCTGCTGTGGGGCGCGCGGGGCATGGGCAAGAGTTCGCTGATCAAGGCGGTGCACGCTGACGTCGGCACGACGGTGGGGCCGCTCAAGCTCATCGAAATCCACCGCGAGGACATCGAGACGCTGCCTGATCTGATGGCACTGGTGCGCTCCGCCCCTCACCGCTTCATCCTGTTCTGCGACGATCTGTCGTTCGACGGTGACGACACCTCCTACAAGTCGCTGAAGGCGGCCCTGGAAGGCGGCATCGAGGGCCGGCCCGACAACGTCATTTTCTACGCCACGTCCAACCGGCGCCACCTGCTGCCGCGCGATATGGCGGAGAACGAGCGGTCGACGGCGATCAATCCCCACGAGGCGGTGGAGGAGAAGGTCTCTTTGTCCGACCGTTTCGGCCTGTGGCTCGGCTTCCACAAGTGCAGCCAGGACGAGTATCTGGAGATGGTCAGGGGTTATGTTGCCCGGTACCGCGTTCCTGTCGACGACGCACAACTGATCGCCGATGCGCTGGAGTGGTCAACGACGCGCGGGGCCCGCTCGGGGCGTGTAGCGTGGCAGTTCGTGCAGGATCTGGCGGGACGGCTTGGGGTCGTCCTGGCGGAATAAACCGCCCCACCAGACCTGATGATCAGTCACCATCTCCGGAGGTCAGGAGCCTGATCAATCACCGGACGGCACCCGCATTCCCCTGCCGTCCGCATTTGAAACAACTCGCCGGCGAAGCTCAGCCCGCGAGGTAATCGAGCGGGTTGACGGGCTTGGCGCCCTTGCGCAGTTCGAAGTGAAGTTGGGGAGCCGTCACCGACCCGCTCATGCCGGCGTGGGCGATGGTCTCTCCGCGGTGAACCTCGTCACCCCGCTTGACGAGCAGGTTCTCGTTGTGGGCGTAGGCGGACACCCAGCCGTCGGCATGGCGGATGAGGATGAGGTTGCCGTAGCCTTCCAGTTCGTTGCCGGCATAGATGACGGTCCCGGCTTCAGCCGCCTTCACGGACGTGCCTTCCGGTACCGCTAGGTTGATGCCGTCGTTGCGTTCGCCGTTGGGCTTGGAGCCGAAACCGGAAAGGATGCGGCCACGCACCGGCCAGCGGAACGAGGTGCCGTTGGTCGAGGGCGGATCGGCGGTGTCCTCGATGACCGCAGCGGCAGCGGTGGCGGTTGGCGTCGGACCGGTCTGGACCGGGATCGTTGGCATCGGCGGAACCGGCGGCGCACTGGCAACGGTCTCCGCCGGCGACTTGAGCTTGATCATCGGCTCGGCCGAAGCGACCTGCTGCGGTTTCGGCTTCACCGTCGGTGTGGCGGGAGCATACGCCATCGCGGCAGACGCGGTTGCACCCGTCGGCAGTTTCAGCGTCTCGCCGATACGGATCTGGTTTGGTGAGTCGAGCCCGTTCACCGCAACAAGGTCGTTTACGTCGGCGCCGGTGCGGCGGCTGATCGAATAGAGCGTATCGCCCGACTGGACGACGTAGGTGCCGCCGGAGCGAACGGACGCGGGCGGCGGTGTCCGGGCCGCGACCGGCGCAGGTGCCGCCTGCTGCGGAGCCAGCGCTACCCGGTGCGGAATGACCAGGATGCGGCCGGGCGTGACCTGGGCGGCGCTTGTCATCTGGTTGGCGCTGAGAATCTGCGCCTGCGGCGCGCCGTACTTGACTGCGAGGTCGTTCAGCGTCTCGCCGCGCGCCACCGTGATAACGGCGCCGCCAACGGCGGTCCAGGCGTAGCCTTCGTCGCCGTATCCGGAGACCGCAGGCGGCATCGGCTGATCGTTGGCCGCGAACGTCGTCGACGGCGGCGGCGGCAAGGCGGCGCGGGTGACCATTGCCGAGCCGCCCGAAACCGGCGCCGGCATCGGCTGGTCGAGGGCCGAGCCGATGATCTCGCGCTGGTTCGGGGTCGATCCGGTGAAAACGCCGTCGCTGAAACGGGCGGAATTGCTGCAGGCGGCTGCCGTGGCGGCAAGGCAGGCGACGGTCACCACATTCAAAACGGTGCGTGACCGGAACGCGGATACAGTGTTACGCATTGCTCAACTCGCGCCAAACTCTAAGACTGGCGCGAGTAAACACCGGTAACGTTGACAAACGCTTAAGCCACGGGTGGCCCGCTAAAGCCGCTCGGCTACTCCGGGAATGAGCGGCACGAAACGAACATCGGCCAGAGCGGTTTCGTTGAAACCGGCCTCGGTTCGCTCCAGGCGGGTGAGCTTCTGGATGCCCTCCGGCTCTCCGATCGGCATGACGATGACGCCTCCGACCCGCACCTGTTGAGCCAGAGCTTCCGGCACGTTCTCACCTGCGGCGGTGACGACGATGGCATCGAACGGTGCATGGTCGGGCCAGCCATCGACCCCGTCGCCGACGCGGGTGGTGATGTTCGAAAGGCGCAGAGTCTTGAAGCGGAACTCGGCGGCAGCGACGAGCGTGCGGAAACGGTCGATCGTGTATACCCGTCCGGCGACCCTCGCGAGCACGGCGGCCTGATATCCGGTACCCGTGCCGACTTCGAGCACACGGTCGCGTTCGCCGAGGCTCAGCGCTGCCGTCATCATGGCCACCAGCAGCGGCGCGGTGAGCGTCTGGCCACACTCGATCGGCACCGGACGTTCGACGTAGGCGTCGCGGCGGCGGTCGGCGGGGACAAAGATGTCGCGGGGCAACCACTCGATCGCCGCGACCAGACGCTGGTCCGTGATGCCGGCGCGGCGCATGCGCAGGATCAGGTCGGCGATCCTGATCCGATGTTCGTCCTCACTGCCGGCGCGTTCTGCCATGGTGCTAGGCCGGCGCGGCGAAGTGTTTCTTCAGCGGGTCACCGAGGTCGTAGGCGGTCATGTCGAGCCGTAGCGCCGTCACGGAAATTGCGCCCTTGTCCAGCGCCTCGACGTCGGTGCCGGGCTGGCGGGGCGACGGCTCGGAACGGTAGGTCAACCAGTAGTACGGCATGCCGCGCCCGTCGCGCCGCTGCTCGATGTGGAGGCGGTGCGCGAGCCGGCCCTGGCCGGTCACGACAATGCCTGCGACCTCGTCGGGCGAGCGGTTGGGAAAATTGACGTTGTAGAAGACGCCTTCCGGGAAGCCGAAATCCATCAGTTTGCGGATGATGCCGGGAGCGTGCGCCTCGGCCGTATGCCACGGGACCGCGCGCTCCTCATTGGCGTAAGTGAAGGCCTGGCTCAGCGCCACCGATGGAACGCCGAGCAGGGTGCCCTCCATGGCACCGGCGACGGTGCCGGAGTAAGTGACGTCGTCGGCGGCATTCTGGCCGGAATTGACGCCGGAGAGCACCAGGTCGGGGCGACCGTCGGCCATCAGGTGGCGGACGGCCATGATGACGCAGTCGCCCGGCGTGCCGCGGACCGCGAACGTGCGCTCCGACACGCGGCGCATCCGCAACGGGTCGTTCAGCGACAGCGAATGGGAAAGGCCGCTCTGGTCGAACTCCGGCGCCACGGTCCAGACGTCGTCGGATAACGCGGCGGCGATGCGCTGCAGCGCCATCAGCCCCGGCGAATGGATGCCGTCGTCGTTGGTGATGAGAATGCGCATGAGAGCTACGATCCTCCCCCGCTCGGCGGGAAATGGGGACCGTGTGATCCTCCCCCGCTCTGCGGGGGAGGGGGACCGCCGAAGGCGGTGGAGGGGGCGGAAGCAGCACCGGCGATTGCCATCAGGACTCCTTCCAGACCGTCCTCGCCGAGCACGTCTCTTGCCTGGAACCGCAAGACCCGAACACCTCGCTCGCTCAGCCACGCGTCACGCCGCGCATCGTGGACAGCCTGCTCGACGAAATCGTGAGCCATACCGTCGACCTCGACCGCTAGCCGAGCCGAGGGGCAATAAAAGTCGAGGATGTATTGTCCCACCGGATGCTGCCTTCGGAACCGCAGTCCCTTGAGACGGCGTCCACGAAGGGCCTGCCAAAGAACAACCTCCGGCAGCGTCATTTCGCGCCGCAGTGTTCGGGCGCGTTTGGATGTGGTCACAGGCGCACGCATACGTTCGCCCCCTCCACCACGCTTCGCGTGGTCCCCCTCCCCCGCCACGCGGGGGAGGATTGTCGGCCGTCGCGCCGTATTCACCACCCGATCCTTTCCATGCCGCCCATGTAGGGGCGAAGCGCGTCGGGGACGGTGATCGAGCCGTCAGGGTTCTGGTAATTCTCCATGACCGCGATCAGGGCGCGGCCGACGGCAACGCCGGAGCCGTTGAGGGTGTGGACGAACCGCGTTCCCTTGCCCTCCTTCGGGCGGTAGCGGGCGGCCATGCGGCGGGCCTGGAAGTCGCCGCAGCGCGAACAAGAGGAGATTTCGCGGTAACTCCCCTGCCCCGGCAGCCACACCTCGATGTCCCACGTCTTCTCTGCCGAGAAGCCCATGTCGCCGGTCGAGAGCGTCATTACGCGGTAGTGGAGGTCGAGGCGCTTCAGCACCTCCTCGGCGCACACCAGCATGCGCTCGTGCTCATCGACCGATTGGTCGGGCGTGGTGATCGACACCAACTCGACCTTGTCGAACTGATGCTGGCGCAACATGCCGCGCGTGTCCCTGCCCGCCGAGCCCGCCTCGGAGCGGAAGCACGGCGTGAGCGCGGTGACGCGCTTGGGCAGCTCGTCCTCAGTGAGGATGGATTCGCGAACGAGGTTGGTCAGCGGCACTTCGGCGGTGGGGATGAGCCAAAACCTCTGCTCTGCGGCCATCGAATCCCTTACCCGCTTCCACTCGGCGTGTGCCTTTAACAAGACGCGGTGCATCGCTTCTGCATGTTCGAAATCGTTTGCTGACAGTCCGTACAGCTCGGTCTTTTGGTCGGCCGAATAATTGTTGACGGTCTCGTCGGCGGCCTGATCAACCTCCTGTTCGCTAAGCAAGCGACCGGCGAAGAACTGATCCTCCGCAAACTTCGGAAGTTGCCCAGTCCCGAACAGCACATCGTCCCGCACCAGCAACGGCGGCTGAACCTCGGTGTAGCCGTGCTCCGTCGTGTGCAGGTCGAGCATGAACTGGCCGAGCGCGCGTTCCATCCGCGCCAGTTGCCCCTTCAGCACGACGAAGCGGGCGCCGGAGAGCTTCGCCGCCGTCTCGAAGTCCATCTGGCCCAGCGCCTCGCCGAGTTCGAAGTGCTCTCTGGCGTGGTGGACCTCCGGCTTCTCGCCCCACGCGCGGTGGATGACGTTGGCGCGCTCATCGGGCCCGACCGGCACGTCGTCGGCGGGTGGATTGGGGATGGTTGCGAGCGCGTCGTTGAACGCCTTCTCGCAGCGGCGCCGCGCCTCCTCGTTCTCCTGCAACGCCGCCTTGCGCGCCGAGACCTCGGCCATCAGTTGCTTCGCCGCCGCCTCGTCGCCGCTGGCCTTGGCCTTGCCGATGGCGCGAGAAGCCTCGTTCTGCGCCTGCTGCGCCACCTCGGTTTTGGTGATCAGCTCGCGCCGGTCGAAATCCACCTGGCGCAGCGCTTCCAGCACCTTTGCCCGTTTCTCGTCCGGCGTCGGTGCGGCTTCGATCGCGACCACCTGCGCCTGCCAGCCCTCGCGCAGCCTCGACAGGAGCATCTCGTCCGGCATCCAGCCGCGCCTAGCCAATGCCGCGACCAGCGCCTCCGGGGTCTCGCGGATCCATTTGGGGTCAAGCATGTGAAGGCTTTCGGGCGACGGAGGACGTCCCCTCCGGCGAAGGGATCAACGGCGGCGCGAACTCAATAAACGCTGACCCCGCCGGATGGAAGTGCCCGCTAAACCGTCTGTTGGGCCGCGCGGGCCGCGTCCTCCTGGGCTTTCCTGCGCTCGACGTAACGGACGGCAAAAATCGAGCCCTCGTAGAGCAGCAGCGTGGGCAGCGCCAGACCGAGTTGCGAGATGATGTCGGGCGGGGTCAAGATCGCCGCCGCGATGAAGACAAGCACGATGGCATAGCGGCGCCCCTTTCTGAGGGTGTCGCTGGTGATGACGCCGATGCGGGCGAGCAACGTCAGCACCACCGGCAATTGGAACGTCACGCCGAACGCGAGAATGAGAACTCGTGATCAGGCTGAGGTACTCGTTGACCTTCGGCAACAGCTCGATCGATGCCTCGCCGGGGCCGCCCTGCTGCTGGAGGGACAGGAAAAAGCGCATGGCCAGCGGCATCAGGATGAAGAACACCACCAGGGCACCGGCGATAAAAAGAATCGGCGTGGCAATCAGATAGGGAAGGAAGGCCTTGCGTTCGTTCTTGTACAGGCCGGGTGCGACGAACTTGTAGATCTGCGCGGCGATCACGGGAAACGCGATAAACAGCGCTCCGAAGACGGCAAGCTTGATCTGGGTGATGAAGAATTCCTGCGGGGCGGTATAGATCAGGCGGACCTCGTGGCCCGGGCCCGACGTCCAATTCGATGCCCACTCATACGGAATGATCAGGATATTGTAGATGTGCTTGGCGAAGGCGAAGCACACAACGAAGGCGATGAGGACGGCAACGATCGCCTTGATCAGGCGGCTGCGCAGTTCGATCAGATGGTCGAGCAGAGGCGCGCGGCTCGCCTCGATCTCGTCCTCGTCCCCCTGGCTCACCGCTCGCCATCCCCAGCGGGCGCAGCCCGAGTTGATGCCGCCGGCGCCCCCGAAACCTCCGCCGGGTGCGGTGCTGCCAGCGCTTCGGTCGCCGGTGGCGGGGGCAGCAACTCCTGCTCTTTTTCTGCTTCGGCGACCGCTGCCGGCTTGTCGAGGCCCGCGCGGATTTCGTCCGTGGTCCTTGTCATTTCCTTGCGGACCCCGGCCATCGGATCGACCTTGGTCAGCTTGTCGAAGTCTTTCTTGACCGATTCGACGTCACGCCTGACGCCGTCGAGTTCCGCTTCGCGCAGTGCCTCGTTGAACTGGCCCTGGAAATCGCGCGCCATGCGCTTCGTCTTGGCAGTCCACTGACCGACCATCCGCATTACGCGCGGCAGGTCCTTGGGACCAATCACGACGATCGCGACAACCGCAACCAGGAGCAGTTCGGTCCAGCCGATTTCGAACATGCGATCAGCACTCTTGCCGCACGCCTACGACGCGCGCAGCCATCCGACCCGCGCGGTGGCGCGGCTCAGCTAACCTCGGTCTTCTGCTCGCTGGCCTTGCTCTCGATGGGCTGTTTGACGACCACTTCATCGTCGTCGGCCAGACCCTTCTTGAAGCTTTTGACGCCTTTTGCGACGTCGCCCATGAGGTCGGAAATCTTGCCGCGGCCACCGAAAAGGACTGCGACGACGGCGATAACCACCAACCAATGCCAGATGCTGAGAGAACCCATCAGCCATTCTCCATGATCATGTCGGTCCGCGACCGAGCCGCGATCACCTGAGCCAATGATGTAGGAGGAATCATGGGTTTTGGCAAACTTTTCGCGGTGCACCGCGGAAAATGGTGTACCCGCCGCTATTCGTCGCGCCCCTGCGCCTCTCCGCCGCGGTCCGGTTCGTCCTCGAGCGGATCCTCGTCGGGTGCCAGTTCCTCCCCGGCGCTGGGCTCCGGGATGGTTAAGTCGGTCGGAACGCGGGAATCGAGTAGGCCCGCGGCCTTCAGTTCATCGACGCCAGGCAGGTCGGAGATGGTGTCGATGCCGAAATGAGAGAGAAACGCTTCCGTGGTGCCATAGGTAACCGGCCGCCCGGGCGCGCGGCGCCGGCCGCGCATCCTGATCCATCCGGTCTCGAGCAACACGTCGATGGTGCCGCGGCTCACCGCAACGCCCCGGATCTCCTCGATCTCGGCGCGCGTAACCGGCTGGTGATAGGCAATGATCGCCAGCGTCTCCAGCGCGGCGCGCGACAGTCGCCGCTGCTCGACCGCCTCGCGGGCCAGCAGGAAGGACAGATCACCGGCCGTGCGGAACGACCATTTTCCGCCGACCTGAACGAGATTGACGCCACATTCGGCATATTGCGCCTGCAGATCGCGCAAGAGCCCGGCGACGTCGGTCCCCTCGGGAAGACGGCCGGCGATCTCCGCCGCGGAGACCGGCTCGGCGGACGCGAATACCAGCGCCTCTACCATGCGCAGGCTGTGGCGCCGTTCCTCCGGCGACTCGTCGGCAGCGTTGGCTTCGTTGTCCACGGCGATCACCACGGCGGCATTCGAGTTAGCCATTGCTGGCCTCCGGTTTGACGAGGGCAACCGCCGGCGGGCGATCACGGATGTAGAGCGGAGCGAAGGGTTCGACCTGGCGCATCTCGACCTTGCCCTCACGCACCAGCTCGAGGCTTGCACCCAGGGTACTGGCCGTGACGCTTCGGCGCAGAGCCGGATCGGTCATGTAGGGGGCGAGCACGGTCGACAGGGAAGTCCACTCGGCGACGCGACCGAGCACGCGCGTGAGCATCTCGCGCGCATCGTGAAGCGACCAGACCTGACGCTGGCGGACGTGGACGACGGCGATGGTCCGTTCCTGGCGCTGCGCTGCATAGGCGGACAGCAGGTCATAGAGGGTCGCGCTGTACTGGCTGCGTCGCGTCAGCACCACCGGCTCGGGACGGCCGCGGGCGAATACGTCGCGGCCCAGGCGGTCGCGGTTGACGAGCCGTGTCGCCGCATCGCGCATGGCCTCCAGCCGGCGCAAGCGGAAGGCGAGTTCGGCCGCGAGCTCTTCCCCGCTCGGCTCGTCGCCGCCGACTTCCGGCAGCAACAGCTTCGATTTCAGGAACGCCAGCCAGGCCGCCATCACCAGATAGTCGGCCGCGACTTCCAGGCGCAGGTGTCGGATGTGCTCGATATAGGCGAGGTACTGCTCGGCCAGCGCCAGGATCGAGATGCGCGTGAGGTCGACCTTCTGGGTGCGGGCGAGCGCCAGCAGCAGATCGAGAGGCCCCTCGAACCCGTCAACATCGACCACCAGCGTGTCGTCGTCGCCGGGCGCCGTCTCGGGGACGGCGAACACCTCCCACATCTTGTCCTGGTCGCGCTCGTCGACGGTCATCGGCCCACCTGGTCGGTCGCCGACCAGCCGACACGCGCGAGAAGAGCAGCGAACTCCGCGCGCGCCGCCAAACGATCCAAGGGAGCCGGAGTCTTTCGCGCCGCCACCGCGCGCAGGGCCCGCTCGCCTGATGCCCCGGCGAGTTCGGGCGCCGCGCGGGCCACGGTGCGCATCTCCTCGGTCCGGCCGTTGCAGTGAAGCACGATATCGCAGCCGGCGTCATAAATTGCTGACGCGCGCGCGCCGTAATCCCCAGAAAGTGCATGCATCGACACGTCGTCGCTCATCAACAGGCCGTCGAAACTGATTCGTCCCCGGATGATATCGCGGATCACCGTCGCAGAGACCGTCGCCGGTCGATTGCCGTCAACGGCACCGTAAGCGACGTGGGCGGTCATCGCGATCGGCAAATCGCTAAGCGCGGCAAAGGGAACAAAATCGGAGGCCGCCAGTTCGTCGACCTCGGCGGCAACCACCGGCAGCTCGGCGTGGCTGTCACTCGTGGCGCGCCCCTGTCCGGGGATGTGTTTCATGACCGGCAGCACCCCGCCGACGAAAAGCCCCTCGGCCATGGCACGCCCGAGCGTCGCAACGGTCTCGGCGACGCTTGCGAAAGCGCGGTCACCGATGGCGTCGCTGGCACCCGGCACGACCACGTCGAGCACGGGGGCGCAATCGATGTCGATACCGACCTCGGCAAGGTCGGCGGCGATCAGGCGGCCCTGGAGCCAGGCAGCCCGCCGGCCGGCATCGCCGTCGGCCTCAAACAGCAGTCCCAGCATCCGCGCCGGCGGGTAGGCCGGCCAGTGCGGCGGCCGCAGGCGCTGGACCCGACCGCCCTCCTGGTCAATCAGCACCGGCGCATCCGGGCGGCCGACCGCGTCGCGAAAGGCGGCGACGAGTTCGCAGACCTGGTTCGGTTCGCGGCAATTGCGGGCAAACAGGATCAGCCCGAACGGCTGCTCGGCGGCGAAGAACGCCTGCTCCCAGCCGCTCAGCTCGGCGCCGGCGCAGCCGGAAATGAACGCCCTGATCGCCAGACCGGCCTCAGCGGTGCGCGAGAATGCAGTCGCCGCCCGCCGCCTTGAGGTCGTCGCACAGGCGCTGTGCGTCGCTCGACGAGAAAGGCCCGACGCGGGCGCGGTAGAAGACGCCGCGGTCGCCGAGATCGGCACGCTGGATGTTGACCTGATAGGACCCCAGAATACTGGGATAGCGCGCTTGCAGGTCACGGAAAGTAGCCCGCGCGGCGTCTTCGGAGCGCTGGGACGACACCTGCACCAGCATGCCGCTCGCGGCCAACGCAGCGGTTTGAGCCGGCGCCGGCGACGGGCTGGGCGCCGCAGCCGCGCGAGGGGCAGGTGTGATCTCGATCGCCTGGCTGGGCTCGCGGGTGGCAACGACCGTGGAGGGACGGTTCGCCGCCGGCGCAGCCGGGGCCGGCGTGGCCGTCGGCCCGTCAGCCGCCGCCTGGTCGCCACCATCCATCGCGCCAGTTGCCCCTGCCATCGGGGTTATCTTCAATTCGCCGTTCGCATCGACACCGCCGTTGGCGCCGGCAATAGCCAGTGTATCGTTGTTGGGATCGACGGGTGGCGTGGTCGTCGCAGGTGGTAGGGGCTCGACCGCCGCCGGCGCGGGCGCCGGCGAGGCGGGCCCGGTCGCGGCAGCCACGGAAGGCTGAGCAGCGGCTGCGTCGCCCGGAGCGCTCGCCTGGCTGCTCACGATTGTCCCGTCCGGCCGGACGACGACGGTGCGCACCTTACGCGGGCCAAACCCTTCGTCCGAACTCGCTGGAACCGTCGGTGGCGACCTCATCGGAGCTCGTGCCATCGGCGGTCTGCTGGTCCGCACCGGCGCCACCGGGAATGATGACCTGCGAGATCGGGTTGTTGGCGTCGCCCGCATCGGCCGCCGGGACCTGGGCAACCGGCTGGTCGTTCGGGGTCACCAGCGTGGTGTTGTCGGAGGCCGGCGTGCCGGAGGCAACGCGATCGTAGATCAGTTTGTTCTGGTCACTCTCCGGCGCGGCCGTGTCGGTCGGCGTGATCTTGGTCGGCGACCCGTCGGCGGTGATGATCGGAGGCGGAGAAGCAGGACCGTGGCCGGGGCGAAACGCGATGTACGAGAGTCCTGCTACCAACACGAGGGCAACCGCAATCGCAGCGATCAGCGGTCCGCGGCCGGAGCGGCGCTTGACCATGACTTGATGGTCGTCATCCGCGTACGGCAATAGTTGATCTTCGTCGTCGTAGCCGGGGACGATGTCGAACTCGCCGAACGGCAGATCGTCGTCCGGCTCGTCCGTCTCGACAATCCCTGTGAATGGCGCGCCGTCGCCGAACAGTTCGTCCTCGACGGCCTCATATTCGGTTGGTGCCGGCATGGCGGCACGCGGCGGGGCAAACCGGCTGGCCGCCGACGACCGCTGCGCCTCCGCCGGCTTCTCCCAGCGCGGGTGTGGCTGGCGGGCAGGCGCTTGGGCCGACGATGGCGTTACCGATGCAGACGGCGCCGCTGGCATCGTCCGTCGCAGCTGCATGTTCGGAATGTCCATCTGATCGGCGGACGGCAGCGTACGCGTCGCAAGCAAGCCCCTGCGCTCCGGTTCGACGACCTGGGGCGGGGCTGCAGGGCGGACCGGCCGCTCGTTGACCGGCGCGGACCGACTGGACAGAGGTGCCGGCACCGGCCGCTCCGCTGACGTCGGCGGGGCGACTGCGGGCCTCGACTGCGGTACCGCGGCGGCGGGCTTTTGCGGCGGCGGCGATGCCGCCCGATCGCCCGACTGGCTGGCGGCGTGATCCCCGGTTGAGGGCGCGCCGGCCGACGGAGGCGGCGCGACACGCTCCGCACGGATCGTCGCTGTCGCGGTCAATCTCGCCTGCAACTCATGAAGCGGTTCGCTTTCGCTCGATAGCTGTTTCGCCTTCGGCGCAGGCGGTTCGGCGGGCCGGGTTCTGGCGGCTGGCTGTTCGACACGGGGCTCGGCGGGCGCCCTTGGAGCCACCGGCCGTTGCGGCGCGACAGTGTCATTGACCGTCGAAAACGAAGCCTGAAGATCGCTCAGCAACTCGGCTTCGAGGTCGCCCAGAACATCCGGCCGCGGCCGGGGCGCACGGGCGGGCGCCGGTACCATGCGGCTACGCTGCGGGTCGTGACTCGATCGACCGGAAACGATCCTGGCCAGCTCCGCCAGCGGATCATTCTCCGCCGCCGTTTCGTGGTTCGCCTCCGCGACCTGATGGTCGCTCATCTGACGCGCGGAAAGCTTCGGGCCGTTCCGGTCGGACATCTGGACTACTTCCCGTTTGCTGGCCGACTCACCGCATCTCCTCGGGAGCGTTGACGCCAAGCATAGCCAAACCCGATGACAACACCAGTTTTATGCCATGCACGAGGGCGAGCCGAGCGGTTGTCACCTCTACATCGGGCACGACAATGAAGCGCAAATGCGGCAACTCCTTGCCACGGTTCCACTGGGCGTGGAACTCGGAGGCGAGGTCGTGGAGGTAGAACGCAATGCGGTGCGGCTCACGGGCCTCCGCGGCCGCCTCTATGATGCGCGGATACTCAGCCAGCCGACGGATCAGAGCCATTTCACCGATGTCGTCGAGGCGACTGTAGCCTGCAAGGGCGAGCGCCTCGGCGTCCATGGCGAGGCCCGGCACCTCGGCCTCGGCCTGGCGGAAAATCGACGCCGTTCGCGCGTGAGCGTATTGAACGTAGAAGACCGGATTGTTCTTCGACTGCTCCGTCACCTTCTCAAAGTCGAAATCGAGAGGCGCGTCGTTCTTGCGAAAGATCATCATGAAGCGGATGGGGTCGGCGCCAACTTCCTCGACCACATCGCGGAGGGTGGTGAAGTCGCCAGACCGCTTCGACATCTTGACCGGCTCGCCGGCCCGCAACAGCCGGACCAACTGACAGAGCTTCACATCGAGCTTCCCGGCACCGCCGGTGAGAGCAGCCACCGCGGCGCTCATGCGCCGAACGTAGCCGCCGTGGTCCGCACCCCAGACGTCGACCATGTCGCGGAAGCCGCGCAGATACTTGTGGAAATGATAGGCGATATCGGAGGCGAAGTAGGTGTAACTGCCGTCGGATTTCCTGAGCGGCCGGTCGACGTCGTCGCCGAACGCGGTCGAGCGAAACAAGGTCTGCTCGCGATCCTCCCAGTCCGGCGGCAACTGGCCCTTCGGCGGCGGCAGCTTGCCTTCGTAGATAAGGCCCTTCTCGGCAAGGCTGTCGATCGCCTCCGCGACGCGGTTGATCGGGCCGGAAACAAGCGAGCGCTCCGAGAAGAAAACATCGTGATGGATATTGAGAAGTGCGAGGTCGGCGCGGATGGAGTCCATCATCATTTCGATCGCGACTTCGCGGACAACCGGTAGCCAGTCGTCCTCCTCCTCCATCTGCTTCAACGTCTCGCCGAAGCGGCTGACAAGTTCGTCACCGACCGCGATCAGGTATTCGCCGGGATAATAGCCGGGCGGGATCTCGCCGATCTCCTCGCCGAGCGACTGGAGATAGCGGAGGTACGCCGAGCGCGCCAGCTGATCGACCTGACTGCCGGCATCGTTGATGTAGTACTCGCGGGTGACAGCGAAGCCGGCAGCGGAAAGCAGGTTCGCCAGGGCATCGCCGAACACCGCTCCACGGCAATGGCCGACGTGCAACGGACCGGTCGGATTGGCGGACACGTATTCGACGTTGACCTTTTCGGCCTTGCCGATGCCGCTCTCGCCGTAGGCTTCGCCCTCGCGGATGAGCGCCCTGAGCGCGGCGTGCCAATAGGCCGGCCTGAGGCGCAGATTCAGGAAACCGGGGCCCGCCACCTCGGCGCTGTCGATATCCGGATCGGCTGCCAACGCGGCAGCCAACTGGGTGGCAAGCGCGCGGGGCGACAGTCCGGCAGGTCTGGCAAGCAGCAGCGCCGCGTTAGTTGCGAGGTCGCCGTGGGCAGCCTCCCGCGGGGGCTCAACGACGAGTCGAGCAACGATCGCCGGATCAGCCGTTGGAACAATACGTTGGACGACCGTCTTAACCCGATCCGTGAAGTCTTGGAAGATGTTCATCAGGTCGGAGGCCTTCACCGCCAGGCGCGGCGCGCGCCCTAGCCCAAATCAGGCGTTTCGTCAAACAGGCGCCGATACTCGGCGATCGCGTAGCGGTCCGTCATGCCGGCCAGAAAGTCGGCGGTCCGCCGCGCGTGCTGGTCGTCGTCGGCGTCGGCGGGTTCGCGCCAGGCCGGTGGCAGCGCCATCGGATCGTCGCAATAACGGGTGAACAACCGCGTGACGATATCCTCGGCCTTGTCCATTACATCCATCACCCGCGCGCTGCGATAGACCTCCTTGCCAAGCTTTGCCTTGATCGCGGCGTCGGCCGCGGCCATGTCGGCCGAGAATCCGACGACGGTCCGGTCCGCGCGGCGAACGTCATCGGCGGAGGCGGGAGCCAACTGGTCGAGGCACGACTGGCTTTCGCGCACGACGTCGCCGATCATGGCAGCGATCACGCGGCGGATCAGTTCGGCGCGTCGGCGCTCCTCGGCAAGGCCCGGATAGTCACGACGGATCGCAGCGAGGATGATGCCGATGAAGTCTACGTTCGCCAGGCCGTCGAGGTCGATCAGTCCCGCGCGCAACCCATCGTCGAGATCGTGGGCGTCGTAAGCAATATCGTCGGCAATGGCTGCGGCCTGGGCCTCGGCGCCGGCATGGCTCCAAAGCCACAGATCCTGCCTCGGCGCATAGGCAGCGATCGCAAACGGCAGCCCGGTCGTCGCATAGCGCCCCAGGGGCCGGCCATCGCCATCGGTCAAGGGGCCATTGTGCTTGACCAGGCCCTCCAGCGTCTCCCAGGTGAGGTTGAGACCGTCGAAGCGCGGATAGCGCCGCTCCAGTACGGTAACCACGCGCAGGCTCTGAGCGTTGTGGTCGAAGCCGCCGTGGGAGGCCATCGCGGCATCGAGCGCTCTTTCTCCGGCATGACCGAACGGAGGGTGGCCGAGGTCGTGAGCAAGGGCCAGCGCCTCGGCGAGGTCCTCGTCGAGGCCGAGCGAACGGGCGAGCGCCCGGACGATCTGGGCCACCTCGAGCGTGTGAGTGAGCCGCGTACGGTAGTGGTCACCCTCGTCGTAAAGAAAGACCTGGGTCTTTTCCTTGAGGCGGCGGAAGGCGGTGGAATGGATAACGCGATCCCGGTCCCGCTCGAATTCGGTGCGGGTCGGGCTTGCCGGCTCGCTGAACAGTCGTCCACGGCTCCTGGCGGGGTCGCTGGCGTAAGGCCTGCGGTGCGCTGCTGAGATAGCCGCCATGGTCGTCCGGAAGTCGAAATGCAACTTACGCGCGTTTCCGCAAAGTTCGCCAGGCCCGCCGCAGAAACGTGCCGGAATCGCGTCTGTTGTTAGCACGACGCCCATGTAACAGTGCGCGAATTGTAGTTTTAGGCTATGTCGCAGGCGGTCAGCATTGACTTACCGCCTGCTGGCCCATAAGTATTGTTCCCGTAAGTCTTAGGAAACAAAACGCTTTTCGAGCGTCGCCGAAGATGATCGAGAACGCAGCCGCCGATGTCAGACTGTCCGAACGCGCCGCGCGCCGGATAGCACGTATCCTGTCGGCGGAACCCAGCGGCACAATGCTCCGGGTCAGCGTGTCCGGCGGGGGCTGTTCCGGTTTCCAGTACGGCTTTGACCTCGAGCATGTCCGGGCCACGGATGATCTGGTCGTGGAACGCGACGGAGCGATCGTGGTCATCGATCCGGTTTCATTGCCATACATGGGCGGCTCGGAGATCGATTTCGTCGACGATCTCATCGGCCAGTCGTTCCAGATAAGGAATCCCAACGCAACCGCCTCCTGCGGTTGCGGGACAAGCTTCTCGATTTGAGAGGGTGCCATGCCGGGGGGCAAACGCCAGGTTAAGACGAAGAAGAAGCAGCCCGCGAGCCGGGGCAAGAGTCCTGGTCACGCCTCGAAGAGCGCTGCACCGGCCAAGCGCGTGCCGCACGCGCGGCCCCCGACACGTCCAGTCAAGACCGTCACGCGGTCGCCTGCCCGCTCCGCCGCGCGCCCCGGCAAGGCGCCCGCCGATCTGGACAAGCTGCATCAGGTCGCCTTGACGGCCACCGACCTCGACGCCTCGGTCGCCTTCTATCGCGACGTGCTTGGCATGCGTTTCATCGGGCGGTTCGATCCGCCGGGCCTCGCCTTTTTCGCGCTGGGCGGCGGCGCGCGGCTGATGCTGTCGGCGACAGCGTCGGAGGCGACGCTCTACTTCCTGGTCGACGATCTCGATCGCGCCTTTCGCTCGTTCCAGAACCGCGGCGTCCATTTCCTCCAGCCTCCGGCGATGATCCACCGCGACGAGGCCGGCGAGTTGGGCAAGAAGGGCACCGAGGAATGGATGGCCTTCTTCCGCGACCCCAGCGGCAACATTCTGGCACTGGTCGAGAAGCGCTGACCGGCCACGCGGATTTCTGCCTTCATTTCGCCGACCCGGGAGCGCCGTTCGAGGCCTTCGGACGCCGTTCGGCACAGCCGATCGACGACCAGCGACGCACGAACCGCGTGTGAACCCTTGACGAGGATGCAATCGCCCTGCCGGACGAATCCGGGGATCCAATCGGCGCACGCTTCGCTCGTTGCAAAAAGGTGGTCTGGCCCGTACCGCTCCGCGAGACTTCCCACCCCCACTACAACATCAGCGCGAGGGCGCGCATAAGCGCCGATTTCCTCGTGGTACCGTTGGGCCTGGCCGCCGAGCTCGGCCATCCCTCCGAGGACCGCGATCGAACGCGCGCCAGCGACCTTGGCGTCGGCCAGCGTGTCGAGCGCGAGCTTCATGGAGAGCGGGTTGGCGTTGTAGCTGTCGTCGATCACCGTGATGTCGATGAGTTCGATCCGGTTCAAACGATGCTTCGGCGGCCGAAAGTCCCGCAGGGCGGATTCCACGGCCTGCTCAGAGACGCCGAGCCTCTGACATACCGCGCGGGTTATGTTCCTGGACAGATCGACCCCGCGACCGGGCACCGTCACGACCCGTGCACGAGAGGCCTGGGCGAGTGCCGCCACATATTCATGCCCCTCGCCGAGGACCACCAGCCCCGAAGGCGGAACAGCCTGCACAAGCCCCACCTTCTCCCGCATGACTCCGTCGACCGTCTTGAACCGCTCCAGGTGCGCGGGGCCAATGGCGGTCACCACCGCAATGTCGGGCGGCACCAGCCTCGCCAGACGATGGACGTGGCTGTGCCAGCCGGCCGCGATTTCAAGCACCAGAACCTCGGGAAAGGGCTGCCGGCGGGCGGCAAGCCTGAAGGCGCGCAGCGGCGCCCCCAGTAACACCTCGCGAGCCGAGGGCCATTCCTCGAACCGCAGAATCGTGAGCGGCACGCCCACGTCGTTATTCATGTCCTTGGTGGTAAATCCGACCGGAACGGCCAGCTCTTCCCGCCCGGGGCCGGTCAGCACTGCCGCGATCATGTCCTTGGTGGTGGTCTTGCCGACCGATCCGGTGATGCCGATGACGAAAGGCTTGCAAGACCGAACAACCATGCGGGCCCAGGCCTGCAGGTAGTGCGGTTTGAATCCGGACCAGACGTCACTGAGGACGCTGGTTATGCCCGGTCTGTCGCCCCCCATGCCCCCGTTCGCCCCCCCGGGCTCTTCGGGCTGTTACTGGAACGCCGGCTCCGCGAAGCTCCTCAACTTGCGGGAGTGCAGGCGCTCCGGTGCCATTGCCCTCAGCTTCTCCATGGCCCGAATGCCGATCTCCAGGTGCTGGCCGACCTGACGCCGGTAGAAATCGGACGCCATGCCGGGCAGCTTCAACTCGCCGTGGAGCGGTTTGTCGGACACGCAAAGCAGGGTGCCATAAGGCACACGGAAACGAAAGCCGTTGGCCGCGATGGTCGCCGATTCCATGTCGAGGGCGATGGCACGCGACTGGGAGAAACGCTTGACCGGCTCACGATAGTCGAGCAGTTCCCAGTTGCGGTTGTCGATGGTGGCGACGGTCCCGGTCCGCATGATGCGCTTCAGGTCGAACCCCTGCAGCCCCGTCACTTCGGCCACCGCCTGCTCCAACGCCACCTGCACTTCCGCGAGCGGGGGGATCGGAATCCAGTCCGGCACGTCGGCATCAAGCACGTGGTCGTCGCGGACGTATCCGTGCGCCAGCACGTAATCGCCCAGCGCCTGCGTATTTCTCAACCCGGCGCAATGACCGAGCATCACCCATGCGTGCGGCCGCAGCACCGCGATGTGATCGGTTATCGTTTTTGCATTCGACGGGCCGATGCCGATGTTGACCATGGTGAGCCCGCCGTGATCGGGCATGGTCAGGTGATAGGCCGGCATCTGCGGCAGCCGTTGCAGTGGCCTGCCGGAAACCGGGCGCTTGCGCCCCGCGGGCGTGACCAGGTTGCCAGGCTCCACGAAGCTTTCGTACCCGCCCTCTCCCCGCGCGATCATGCGGCGCGCCTTGGTGACGAACTCGTCGAGGTAGAACTGGTAGTTGGTGAAGATGATGAAGTTCTGGAAGTGCACCGGGTCGGTGGCGGTGTAATGCGGCAACCGGTGGAGCGAATAATCGACTCGCGGCGCGGTGAAGGGAGCCAGCGGTAGCGGACTGCCGGGCTCGGGGATGAACGTGCCGTTGACGATCGCATCGTCGGTAAACGCGAGATCGGGAACGTCGAACATGTCGCGCAAGGGCCGCTCGTTCCGCTCGGCCAACTGGCCCTCGACGTGGACGCGGTCGGTGAAGGCGAAATGCAGTGGAATTGGCAAGTCCGACGGCCCCACTTCGACCGGAACTCCGTGGTTGCGTACGAGCAGCCGGATTTGCTCGACGAGGTAGGTGCGGAAAAGGTCGGGCCGCGTCAGCGTTGTCGCATACATGCCGGGTCCCGCGACATGCCCGTACGACAGGCGGGAGTCGATCTTGGCGAATGACGAGGTGCGGACGCGGATCTCCGGGTACGTCGCGCGCACCTTGCCGCGTGGCTGCTGGTTCTTGATCAGCGCCGCGAACCGGTCGCGGATGAAAGCCGTGTGCTTGTCGTAAATCTCGGCGATCCGCTCAACTGCGGCTTCCGGATCGTCATAACTCTGAAAGGGGATTGGCCGCGGGCGGTCGAAATGGATGGAATCGGGTGTCATCGGGTCGCACCTTCCAGGGTGCGCCCGAATGTCGGCCACTCGTTGCTTCGGGTCAAGGCGGCCGCGGGGCAACCCGGTGGCGGTGGTTCACTGTTTCAGCGTTGCGTCGAGCGTGATTTCGACGGCTTTGAGGGCACGCGATACCGGACAGCCAACCCGCGTTCCCTCGGCGATCCTGGCGAACGTCGCCTTGTCGATGTCCGGCACCTCGGCGCCGCAGACAAGGTCGATGCGCGTGATCGTCCACTTCCCCTCGACCTTGTTGAGGTGAACCTCGGCGCTCGTGCGGATCAGCTTTGGCGTGTAGCCGGCGTCCACCAGGTCGCCCGAAAGCGCCATCGCGAAGCACCCCGCATGGGCGGCGGCAATCAGCTCCTCGGGGTTGGTGCCGCCGCCGGCGGCGAAGCGAGAGTTCCAGGTGTACTCCCCGTCGTAGGCACCTCCGCCGAAGCGCATGTGGCCGCGGCCCTCGTGCAGTGTGCCCTCCCATTCGGCTTCGGATGTTCTGTTCGGCATTGGTCTCTCCTTCTGTTTTCTCGCCGTCAAATCTAGGCACCACGCGGGCAACCGGCTAGCTTCGTCTCATGAAGATTGCGACGTGGAACATCAACGGCGTGCGCGCCCGCCTCGACAGCGCGACGGCATGGCTCAAGGACACTGCGCCCGACGTATTGTGCCTCCAGGAGTTGAAGTGTGAGGACGCTGCCTTCCCCAAGGAGGCTTTCGAGGACCTCGGCTACAACGTCGCCACCTGCGGCCAGAAGGGCTTCAATGGCGTTGCGCTGCTCTCAAAGCTCCAATTCGATGAGGTTTCGCGATGCCTGGCGGGCAACGATGCAGATGAGCAGGCCCGCTTCATCGACGCGGTCGTTTCCATCGGTGGAGTGGCTCTGCGTGTCGCCTCGTTGTACGCGCCGAATGGCAACCCGACCGGAAGCGACCGGTTCCATTACAAACTGGCGTGGCTGGATCGGCTTGAGGCCTACGCCGCGGAGCGGCTTGCCGACGAAGAGGCCTTCGTCCTCGCCGGAGATTTCAACATCATCCCGGAGCCGGAGGACGCCCGTTTTCCCGACAACTGGAGACGAGACGCCCTGTTCCAACCGGAAAGCCGGGCCGGCTTCCGCCGGCTGATCAATCTTGGCCTGACCGACGCCGTACGCGCCTCAGGCGTCGGTGCCGATGCGTATACCTTTTGGGACTACCAGGCCGGCGCCTTGCAAAAGAACAACGGCATCCGCATCGACCACGCACTGCTGTCGCCGCGTGCAGCCGATCGCCTGCTCGACGCTGCCGTCGACAAGCGGACGCGCGAGTGGGAAAAGCCATCGGACCATGTGCCGGTTGTCATCGACCTTGATTTGTAGTGTGGCGTGGTCTCGGGCTTGTGATGCATAACGCACTTCCGGCCCGCGAGCAGCCGGGCTAAACTCCCGCCATGACTCGTCTTTGGGTAGCCAGCGCAGTCATCCTCGCCGCAGCTTTCGCTGCGGGGCCCGCCGCTGCACAGAACGCGCCCTCACAGCCCCCTCAGGCGCCGGCCAATGCCGTGCAGTCGTGCACCAGCGGGGGCCTCACCTATCAGGTCGGTGAGTATGCCTGCCTGCCAGCGTGTCACGGGGAGCGGCGCCTGGCCCAATGCGAGGTCAGCGTCACCACCAAGCAGCCATTGTGGACCTATGTGTCGGATGGCTGTCCAAGCGCCATGATCATCAACCCGCCGTGGCCGAGCGACTGGACCGAGACGCCGGTCGCGACCAACATGACGCCCTTGCCGGTCAAGGTGAACATGAGCGCAATTTCACCTGCGATCGCGCCGAGGATCGGCAGCCATTGGACCGCGTTGATCCGGTGAGCACCTGACGCCGCGCTACTGCCCGACGTTTATCGCGACCTGACCGGGATTCTTGGCGAGCCACTCGTCGGCACGCTGCTTCGCGGTAGTCCACTGCTCTTCGGTCGCCGCTGACCGGGCCTCCTGGTGCATCTCGATGATCCAATGCAGGCTCGGGTCGGCGCGGGACAGCGCAATCGTGAGATACATGAGCCCTTCGACCGGGTCGCGCGGCGTGCCGCTTCCCTCGAAGAGCAGGTGGCCGAAGAGGGCCTCGCCCTCAACGCTGCCGTAGTCGGCCGCGCGTTTCGCCCACTTCACCGCCTGCCGGAGGTCGTAGCTGGTGTTCTTGGCGTCGAGATGCGACCACGCGAGATCCATCGATATCTGCACCAGCAGGTATTTGGCCTCGCTGTTGCCCTTGTCCGCCGACAGGTTGGCCCACTTCGCCGCCTGGATAAGGTCCCGGTCGCCGCCCTCACCGCCATAGTACATGCGGGCAAGATTCACCTGAGCCACGGCGTCGCCGTAGTACGATGCGGCGTAGGCAAAGAACTGGCGGGCGCGGATGGGGTTGCGCGCCACCTCGGTGTTGGGAATGCCCTCGCGGTAGTACGTGCCGAGCTGGACGAAAGCATTGGCAACATAAGGCGCCGCCGGCCCGTCAGGACCGTCGTCTGCATGGGCATCCGCCACTTCGCTGTAGAGCTGGAACGCCTTGTACACGTCGCGTTCGACCCCATCGCCCTTGGCGTACATCTGGGCGAGCTTCCACTGGGCACTGGCGAGGCCCTTGTCGGCGGCAAAGTTCAGCGCCTCCACTGCACTTTCGGTATCGCCGCTCTTGTATGAATTCAGCCCAAAACGCAGCGCCTCGGTCGGCGGCGTGTCTGCCTTGAGGTCCTTGATTTCGAACGCAGTCGCGGGTGCGGCAACAGCGAGCGCCGCAACCAGTACCGCTCCTGCCAGGCCGTTACGTATCGGCATAGGTCTTGGTTTCCGCAGCAGCACCGGGCTGGGTGACGGCGCCATAGCGCGCGGGTCCCACTTGCTCGGCGTATTTCCACAATGCCCCGCTGGTGAAGCCGTTGGGGCGGGGCTTCCAGGCCTTCCGGCGCTCGGCGAGCGCGGCGTCGTCGAGGCGCACCGACAGGGTCCCCGCCGCCGCGTCGATGTCGATGATGTCGCCGTCCCGGAGGAGACCGATCGGTCCGCCTTCTGCTGCCTCCGGGCCAACGTGGCCGATGCAGAACCCGCGGGTCCCGCCGGAGAAGCGGCCGTCGGTGATCAACGCGACTTTGTCGCCGGCGCCCTGACCGTAAAGTGCCGCCGTCGTCGACAGCATTTCGCGCATGCCGGGGCCGCCCTTGGGCCCCTCGTAGCGAATGACGAGAACGTCGCCATCGTTGTATCGGCGTTCATTGACCGCAGCGAAGCAGTCCTCCTCGCGGTCGAAACAACGCGCCGGCCCGGAAAAGATCAGCCCCTTCAGGCCGGCGACCTTCACGATGGCACCATTTGGCGCGAGGTTGCCCTTCAGACCCACAACACCGCCGGTCGGTGAAATCGGTTTGTTGGCCGGGTAGATGACCTTCTGGTCCGGATTCCACTTCACGCCCTTGAGGTTCTCGGCGATGGTGCGGCCTGTGACGGTCAGGCAGTCCCCGTGCAGGTACCCGTGGTCGAGCAGTGTCTTCATGAGGAGCGGGACACCGCCGGCCTCGTACATGTCCTTGGCGACGTAGCGTCCGCCGGGCTTGAGGTCGGCGATGTACGGCGTCTTCTTGAATATCTCGGCGACATCGAACAGATCGAACTTGATGCCGCACTCGTTGGCGATCGCAGGCAGGTGCAGCGCGGCGTTGGTCGAACCGCCTGAAGCCGCCACTATCATGGCGGCGTTCTCCAGTGCCTGGCGGGTGACGATGTCGCGCGGCCGGATGTTGCGGGCGAGCAGTTCCATCACTTTCTCGCCCGCCGCAGTGCAGAAGCGGTCGCGAATCTCATACGGCGCCGGCGCGCCGGACGAATAGGGCAGCGCCAGGCCGATCGCCTCGGACACGCACGCCATGGTGTTGGCGGTGAACTGGCCGCCACACGATCCGGCCGACGGGCAGGCCACCTGTTCCAGCGTGTCCAGGTCCTCGTCCGACATCTTGCCGACCGAATGCAGGCCCACGGCCTCGAACAGGTCGACGACGGTCACGTCACGGCCCTTGAAGGTGCCGGGCAGGATCGAGCCGCCGTAGATGAACACCGCCGGCACATTGAGGCGGCACATCGCCATCATCATGCCGGGCAGCGACTTGTCGCAGCCGGCCATGCCGACCAGCGCATCGTAACAATGGCCGCGTATCGTGAGTTCGACGGAATTGGCGATGACGTCGCGCGACGGCAGCGAAGACTTCATTCCCTCGTGGCCCATGGCGATGCCGTCGGTCACGGTGATGGTGCAGAATTCGCGCGGGGTGCCGTTGGCGGCGGCGACGCCCTGCTTGACCGCCTGGGCCTGCCGCATCAGTGAGATATTGCAGGGAGCGGCCTCGTTCCAGCATGTGGCGACGCCGACGAACGGCTGGTGGATCTGTTCGCCCGAGAGCCCCATCGCGTAATAGTACGAACGGTGAGGCGCGTGTTCCGGGCCTTCCGTGACGTGCCGGCTGGGCAACTTCTTCTTGTCGAAAACACGCGCTTCCATTTCATTCCTCGTCAGGTGACTGTCCGCTGCGGCCTCCAATGACCGCCGATACCTATGGTTGAAACGGCGTTCGCCGCTCCATCCCGCCCCCCAATAAAACAGGCACTTGCCCCCCAGGCATGTCACCTGATCGGCCGCGACGGTGGTTTCAGTTTATGGCTGAAAGACGACGAGTCCGCCCTCTATCCGGGCGTTCGGTTAACTTGATGCAACACTGTTGCTCTCGCGCAACAAACAGGCCAAGGCGCCAGTCGCGCGCACGTCAGCCGCCGCCTATGATGGCCCCATTGCGAATCGGCGTACGGGTGGCGGAAAATCAGAAATCGGGGAGGACACGCTGGTGCTGGCAGATCGATTCTTCTTGGTTGCGATTACTTTCGCGCTGGTCGGAATGATGTTCGGTATCTGGATGGGAACAACCGGGGAGGCTGTCTTCGGCTACGCCCCCGTCCATGCCCACATCAATCTGGTGGGCTGGGTGACGCTGTTTCTCTACGGCCTGTGGTACCGCGGTCAGCCGCAGGTTCGGGGCGCGTTGCCGGAAACCCATTTCTGGGTCGCCGTCATCGGCGCCGTGGGGCTGGTCATTGGTATTCTCGGCGCGGTGATGCCGAATCCGTCCCTGGATCTCGTTGTCATACCCGGATCGCTGCTGACGCTACTGGGAATGGTTCTGTTCCTCGTCATCGTGCTGCGCAACCGCAGCGTCCGGACCTAGCGCTGGCCAAACAGGACCTTCCGCGCGTCATCATCGACGGCAAGGTTCATTTCGCTCGGTGCCTGGATGCCCAGGCCTCTCACCACCGCCGGCCGCGCGGCGATTTCATCGTGCCAGCGCTTGACGTTCTGGAACTCGGCGATGTCGATGCCCCGGCGATCCCAATTGCGCAGCCATGGGAACAGCGCCATGTCGGCGATGGAATAGTCGCCGGCGACGAACGCACGGTCCGCCAGCCGCTTGTCGAGCACCCCGAACAGGCGGTGGGTCTCGTTGACGAAGCGGGTGATGGCGTACGGGAGCTTCTCCTTCGCGTAGGTTCGGAAGTGGCTGTTTTGGCCGAAGATCGGCCCGACGTTGGCCATCTGCCAGAACAGCCATTCGTCGACCGCGACGCGTGTACGCGGATCTTCGGGGTAAAACCGGCCGAACTTCACGCCGAGATATATGAGGATCGCCCCCGACTCGAAGATCGAGATCGGTTTGCTGTCCGGTCCCTCCGGATCGACGATCGCCGGGATGCGATTGTTGGGCGAAATCGCCAGGAACTCGGGCTTAAACTGCTCGCCCTTGCCGATGGCGACGAACTTGACCGTGTAAGGCACGCCCATTTCTTCGAGCGCGATCGAAATCTTGAAGCCGTTGGGCGTCGTCCAGAAGTAGAGGTCAATAGGTTTGGCTTGGGTCGCAGTCATCGTAAACATCCTACCGGGTCAGAAAAAACGCAGGCAACGGCCCACACATTGGTCCATTGCGAGCCGCCAACAAGCGTTTTTCATGCCATGGACCTGCCGTAGGGCGGAAAACTCGTTCCCCGATCCCCTCCTTCATAGCATCCCCGGCCTGAACCGCTTGCGGTAGCGCGCCGTGTTCTCACCCGAGATCATGAAGACACCATCGCCTCGGTAGTGGAGGGTGCGCGGGTACCTGGGCGAGCGGGCTACGTGCGCCTTGACGACCTCGAAGACGAACAGGCCGTAGGATGCAATGAGGCTCGCCTCAACGAGCCTGCATTCAAAGCTCGCATAGCATTCGGCGATGAGCGGTGCCTTTACCTTGTCGCCCGTCACCGCGGTCAGGCCGAAGGTCGTGAACTTCTCAACGTCGCTGCCTGAACAGTTGCCTATGTCGACGACCGTTGGCGCGATGTCGACCGTCGGAACGCTGAATACGCACTCGCCGCTGTTGCGGATCATGGCGAAGCTGTGGTTCGCGTTCCAGACGTAGCAGCCGATCAGCGACGGCGTGAACCCCATGACCATGTGCCAGCCCATGGTCATGACGTTGATCTCATCCTGCCATGCCGAACTCACCAGCACGATCGGCCCCGGTTCCAGGAACCGCCGGACCTCGGACACCGGGAAGTCGTGCTTCGTGTAATTCTTCACGCTGCGTCGGCGAAAGCGATCAGGCCGCCTCTTTCCACTTGATCGAGCAGCCGATGGCGGGAAGCTGTTCGGCCGGGCCTTTGCCGGTCTTTGCGATCATTCGCATCGCCTCCAGCATTTCGCGCTTTGCCCCCGCCTTAAGCGGCTCGGTGCGGCCCTCATCCAGGCGGCCGTGATAGGCGACCATCCCTTCGGCGTTGATGCCGTAGAACTCCGGCGTGCACGCGGCGTCATAGGCGCGGGCGACCTCCTGGCTTCGGTCCTGCAGATATGGGAACGGAAAGGCGTGCGTCCGGGCGAACAGCTTCATGTTGTCGAAGGAATCGCCCGGGTGGGAAGTCGGATCGTTGGCGCAAATGGCGACAAATCCGATTTCTTCCTCCGCGAGCGTCTTGGCGTCGGCCACCATGCGATCGACAACCGCCTTCACGTACGGGCAATGGTTGCAGATGAACACCACCACGGTGCCCTTGGGACCGGCGATGTCGGAAAGGCTGTATGTCTTGCCGTCGGTCGCCGGCAGGGCGAAGTCGGGAGCCTTGACGCCGAGCATCGGGGCGGTTTGAAGCGTTGCCATTCCATCGTCTCCGTCTTGTTGGTCCATCCATTAAATGACGCACTGTCACGTCATGGCAAGCGCCGGTCCGACGCATTGCAGCGTTGGTAACGGCGGCATCCTCCTCGCGGATTCCCGTGGGTGCTCCTACATGCGAGACTGCCCATCCGATTCGCCCACGAGTTCCTGATGCCCCCCACAAAACGCAAGAAATCCGGCCAATCCGACGACCTGTTCGCCTCCGTTGACCAACAGGTCGGGCAATCGAAGTCGGTCGCCAGCGCCGCCAAACGCAGCCGGCAGGCGCCGCTGAAACGCGCCGTCAGCGCAGAGGAGGCCTATTCCGCCGCCGACATCGAGGTGCTGGAGGGGCTGGAACCGGTCCGTCGGCGGCCGGGCATGTACATCGGCGGCACCGACGAGAAAGGGCTCCATCACCTGTTCGCCGAGGTCATCGACAACTCGATGGACGAGGCCGTCGCAGGACACGCGTCGTGGATCGAGGTCGAGGTCGGTGCCGACGGCTTCGTCACCGTTACCGACAACGGCCGCGGCATGCCTGTCGACCCGCACCCCAAGTTCAAGTCGAAGTCGGCGCTGGAAGTGATCATGACCACGCTCCACGCCGGCGGCAAATTCCATTCCAGGGTCTACGACACCTCCGGCGGCCTGCACGGGGTCGGCGTGTCGGTGGTCAACGCTCTGTCGGAGTTCTCGAGGTCAATGTCTGGCGTGGACGCCGCCACTACCGGCAGCGCTTTGCTCGCGGCCAGCCGACCGAGAAAGTCAAGGACGTCGGCGAGGTCCACAACAAACGCGGCACCAGCGTCCGCTTCAAGCCGGACGAACAGATCTTCGGCAAGGGCGCGACTTTCAGGCCGGAGCGACTGTTGGCCATGGCGCGGGCCAAGGCGTATCTCTACGGCGGCGTCGAAATCCGCTGGTCGTGCGCCCCGGAACTCGTCAAGGGCCGGGACGTTCCTGAGAAGGCGACGTTCCACTTCCCCGGCGGGCTGTCGGAGTACCTGGCCGCAGAGCTTGCCGGCGAAAGAACGATCGCCCCGGTGTTTACCGGCCGCACCGACAAGGCGACCGGCCACGGCGCGGTGGAATGGGCGGTCGCCTGGTTCCACGGCGACGGGTTTATCCGCTCCTACTGCAACACCATCCCGACCGGCGACGGCGGCACGCACGAGGCCGGACTTCGTGCCGCGCTCACCCGCGGACTGAAACAGTACGCCGAGCTCAGCGGCAACAAGCGCGCCAGCGTCGTCACCGCCGATGACGTCGTGACCTCAGCGGCGGCAATGCTATTGGTGTTCATCAGCGAACCGGAGTTCGTCGGGCAGACCAAGGACCGCCTGTCGACGGCGGAGGCGACGCGCATCGTCGAGAACGCGGTGCGCGATCCGTTCGATCATTGGCTTGCCGCGTCGCCGACCGACGCCACACGCCTGCTCGACTGGGTGGTGGAGCGGGCCGAAGAGCGGCTGCGCCGCCGCGAGGAGCGGGAGCTCGGCCGCAAGCAGACCGCGCGAAAGCTGCGCCTGCCAGGCAAGCTCGCCGACTGCAATGCGGATGCCGCCTCAGGGACTGAGATATTTATCGTGGAGGGCGACTCCGCCGGCGGCTCCGCCAAGCAGGCACGCAACCGCGCCACCCAGGCGGTGTTGCCGCTGCGCGGCAAGATCCTCAACGTCGCAAGCGCCGGGCGCGTCAAGCTGCGTGACAACCAGCAGCTCGCCGACCTCCTCCAGGCGCTGGGTGTCGCCCCCGGCGCCGGGTACCGCGGCGAGGACCTCCGTTACGACCGCGTCATCATCATGACCGACGCCGACGTCGACGGCGCCCACATCGCCTCCCTGCTGATCACTTTCTTCTACCGCGAGCTGCCGGAGTTGATCCGCAGCGGTCACCTCTTCCTCGCCGTGCCGCCCCTCTACCGGCTGACCCAGGGCGCGAAAACCTTCTACGCCCGCGATGAAGCCGACCGCGACCGCCTCCTCAAGACGGCATTCAACGGCAAGGGCAACGTCGACATCAGCCGGTTCAAAGGGCTCGGCGAGATGCTGCCGGGCCAGCTCAAGGAGACGACCATGGATCCCGCCAAGCGCACGCTTCTGCGCGTCGAGATCGCCGAGGAAAAGGCAACCGGAGCGGCGGTGGAGAGCCTGATGGGCAACAAACCCGAGGCCCGCTTCCGGTTCATCCAGGAACGGGCGGAGTTCGCCAGGGACCTTGACATCTGAGGGACCGCCGGGCCCGTGGCGCCTCAGGGACCGCTTGTTTCCAAGGGGCAATAGCCTATCTTAGCCGCATCGGCCGCCCTTGACCCGGCCGGGAGAGACTGATGCCAAGACCGCGCCCCGCCGTGATGGAACTCACCGAACGCGCCGCCGAGCGCGTCCGGGAACTGGTCGCTGGCAACCAAAGGCCCCTGGTCGGCGTTCGCGTCGGCGTCAAGAAGGGTGGTTGCGCGGGCATGGAGTACACCCTTGACCCGGTCGAGACGCCGAATGCCGCCGACGACCTCGTCAGCGAACACGGGGTGACGGTCTACGTCGATCCCAAGGCAAGCCTTTACCTGCTCGGTTCCACCATGGACTTCGAGGTGACGAAGTTCCGCTCGGGCTTCGTTTTTCACAATCCCAACGAGGTTTCCGCGTGCGGGTGCGGCGAGTCCGTGGAACTGAGGCCGGCGGCCGAACCCGAAACGGCAGAGACAGCCTAGCCTTATTCCGACGCATTTGAGGTGTCCTATCGCGCCCGCTGGCGGGGCGACAGGAGGCCTCTTTGCCCTTCCCCCTCACCTTCGGCTCGCTTGTCGCCTTGCTATGGCTCGCCTGGCTCGCCTATTGGGCCGTCTCCGCCCTCGCGACCAAACCGGACGCGAGAGCAGAGACGGGACTGTCGCGCCTCGCTTTCGGCGTGCCGATCTGGCTGGCCGCCTGGCTCATGATCGGGAGCGGCGTGCCCGGCACCCTGAACCAGCGGTTCGTGCCGGCGTCGCCCGGGATTGCGATCGTCGGCACGTTGCTGGTCGCGATCGGTCTCGGATTCGCGGTGTGGGCACGTGTCCACCTCGGCGCCAACTGGAGTGGCATGGTGACGGTCAAGCAGGATCACAAGCTGATCCGCAGCGGTCCCTACGGCATCGTCCGGCATCCGATCTACTCGGGGCTCATCCTCGCGGTGCTCGGCTCGGCTCTCGTGATCGGCTACTGGCGGGCGATTGTGGGGTTCGTCCTGGTGGTCCTTGGCGTGGTCTACAAGGCCGGGCTGGAGGAGCGGTGGATGATCGAGACTTTCGGACAGGCTTATGAGGACTATCGGGCAAAGGTGCCCGGCCTGATCCCTTTCCTGCTGTAGTTGCGCGGGGTCGCGACTTACGACTGGCTGGGCACCTTGACCGGACGAAGGAGAAACTCAGGCACGTGATCGCCGAGACCAACCACCGGTGGTGCTTCGGCGCTGGCCGGTGGCTGGGGCCTCTGCCTGCCCTGGTCGCGCGCCGGCCGGCGTTCTTGTTCGCCCTCGCCGCCGCGCCGTCTGGCCCTACGCCCATCGCGCTCGCGCCGGGGCCTTTCCTCGGGCGACGCCGGCGCCTCTTCACGTTCGGCGCGGCCCTTGCGGAAGGCCGCCGCGCGCTCGTCGTCGGCCTCGACCTCCATCGGCTGGATCGGCTGTCCGATCAGCTTCTCGATGCCGGCGACGTACTTGCGGTCGAGCGATGTGGCGATGGTGATGGCGGTGCCGGTAAGACCGGCGCGGCCAGTGCGCCCGATACGATGGACGTAGTCCTCCGAGTGGGTCGGCACGTCGAAGTTGAAGATGTGGCTGACCGCCGGAATGTCGAGACCGCGGGCGGCCACGTCCGAAGCCACCAGCAGCGTGATCGCGCCCTTGCGGAAATCGTCCAGCGTCGCCATGCGTGAACGCTGGTCCATGTCGCCATGGAGCGCGCCGACGCTGAAGCCATGGCGCGAGAGCGACCGATGGAGCACCGCTACGTCACGTTTGCGGTTGCAGAATATGATGGCGTTCTTGAAGTCATCGGCGCTGCGGATGAGCGCCCGCAGTACGGCGCGCTTGTCGACCGGTTCACGGCCGGAGTGGGCAAGGTACTGGCTGACGGTGACTGCCGCCGTCGCCGGCTTCGACGCCTCGATCCTGACCGGATTGGACAGGAAGTTGTCGGCGAGGCGCTGGATCTCGGACGGCATGGTGGCGGAAAAGAAGAGGGTCTGGCGCGTGAACGGCAGGAGCTTGCAGATGCGCTCGATGTCGGGGATGAAACCCATGTCGAGCATTCGGTCGGCCTCGTCGATCACCAGGATCTCGACGCCGCTCATCAGTATCTTGCCGCGCTCGAAATGATCGAGTAGCCGGCCGGGGGTGGCAATGAGCACGTCGGCGCCGCGGTCAAGCTTCTTGAGCTGATCGTCGAATGACACGCCGCCGATCAGCAAGGCGACGGTCAGTTTATGGTTGCGCCCGTAGCGGCCGAAGTTCTCCTCAACCTGGGCGGCGAGTTCCCGGGTGGGCTCCAGGATGAGGGTCCGTGGCATGCGGGCGCGGGCACGACCCCGCTCCAGCAGCGTCAGCATGGGCAGGACGAATCCTGCCGTCTTGCCCGTCCCGGTCTGGGCGATGCCGACGACATCGCGCCGCTCGAGAATGTGCGGGATCGCCTGCGCCTGAATGGGCGTCGGGGTGACATAGCCGCTCGCCTCGACTGCTGCGAGGACCTTTGGGCTCAATCCAAGATCTTGAAAGCTCATTCGATGGTGATTGGCGCGGGCTCTTGCGGCCACAGCTCACGGCGGGGTTCAAACGTCCAGCCGCCGATGCAACGATGCCCGGAACATAGGCTCTGCTCGGGTAGTGTCAATGATTCAGCTCGATTTTCGGTAAACACCCTGCCGGCAATTGCGGACTAATTCGTCGCCGGACCGAATCGGTAGTCGGTCGGCGAGAACACGAACAGCTCGTAACTGAGGTCATTGCTGCCGTTGGGATCGGTGGTGCGAATGAAGACCGACAGGCCGTCCTTGTCCGATTCGGAGGTGAAATCGTCGATATCGACCTTGAGTGCGGCAAATTCCTTGATCTCGATCGAGTGCTGCACCTTGGCGCCGCCATCGTCGCTATAGGCGACCCACTGGACGAACAGGCGCGCCGTCACTTCGTTTCCGCCGCCGCGCGTCACCACAATGCGATAGACGCCACTCTTGGCACCGTCCGCCCAGGTCCCGCCGATCCGCACCTCGTCGACGGCGCCCGGGATGGCCGCGACCCCCTCGGCGACCGGGTCGGCGCGAACCGGGCCCGCGAGCGCGAGCCCAAACGCGAACGCAAGAGCAAGAAACGGCCGCGTGAACATGATCTACTCCCAGGCGACAATGCCGGCAAAATAGCCCAACCCGCGCGCCGGATCACCCCCCGCATCGCCCGATGGCTAGTACCAGTCGAGGGCAACCCGCGCCTCGTCCGACATGCGGTCGGGGGTCCATGGCGGGTCGAAGACCATCCTGACCTTGACGGGGCCGACGCCCGGCACCGAACCCACCGCGTTCTCCACCCAGGTCGGCATCTCGCCGGCGACCGGGCACCCCGGTGCGGTCAGCGTCATGTCGATATCGAGGCTGCGGTCGTCGTTGAGTTCGATGCGGTAGATGAGGCCAAGCTCGTAGATGTCGGCAGGAATCTCAGGGTCGTAGACGGTCTTCAGCGCCGCCACGATGTCCCCACTCATCCGCTCCAGGTCCTCCGGCGCGAGCGTCGATCCCGCAACGTGCACCGGCGGCCGGGGCCCTTCGGCCTCGGCGCCTCCGATCGTTGTTGTGTTCGCTGCCGGGTCTTCCATCATGTCCCCTCAGGCAAAGAACTTCTGGGCTTTCTGCAAGGCCTCGGCGAAGCGGTCGACTTCTTCCAGCGTATTATAGAGCGCGAACGAGGCGCGGCAGGTCGCGGTAGTGCCGAAGCGGGCGAGCAGCGGTTGCGCGCAATGGGTCCCCGCCCTCACCGCCACGCCCTCGCGGTCGATGATGGTCGAGATGTCGTGGGGGTGCGCGCCGGCCATATTGAACGAGACGATGGCGCCCTTGCCCTTTGCCGAGCCGTAGATGGTCAGGCTGTTGATCGGTTTCAGGCGCTCGTGCGCATACGCGGCGAGCTGCATTTCGTGCGCCCGTATCCGGTCGCGGCCGAGGCGCTCCATATAATCGAGCGCGACGGCAAAGCCGATCGCCTGCACGATCGGCGGCGTGCCCGCCTCGAAACGGTGTGGCGGCTCGGCGTAGGTAACGCGCTCCTCGCTGACGTCGGCGATCATCTCGCCGCCACCCATGTAGGGCGGCATCCGTCTCAGGTGCTCGCGCTTGCCGTAGAGGAAGCCGATGCCGGTCGGCCCGTAGAGCTTGTGGCCGGTGACGGCGTAGAAGTCGCAATCCATCTCCTGGACGTCGACCCGGGCGTGAACGGAGCCTTGTGCGCCGTCGACGAGCACAGGGATGCCACGGGCGTGGGCGATGCGGCAGACCTCCTTCACCGGCACGATGGTGCCGAGCACGTTCGACATATGGGTGATCGCCACCATCCTGGTGCGCGCGGTGAGGAGCTTCTCGAATTCGTCGATCAGGAACGTGCCGTCGTCGGCAACCGGCGCCCACTTGATCACCGCACCGCGGTGCTCGCGGTGGAAGTTCCACGGCACGATGTTGGAGTGATGCTCCATGATGGAGAGCACGATCTCGTCACCCTCGCCGACGACCATCCCGCCGAACGACGCCGCCGCCAGATTGATCGCTTCGGTGGCGTTGCGGGTGAAGATGATCTCGTCGGCGTGGGCGGCGTTGACGAAGCGTCGCGCGACTCCCGCGCTGCCTCATACGCCTCCGTGGCGACGTTCGACAGGTAATGCAGCCCGCGATGGACGTTGGCATACTCCTGGGTGTAGGCGCGGCCGACGGCATCAATGACCGCCTGCGGTTTCTGGGCCGAGGCGGCGTTGTCGAGATATACCAGCGGCTTGCCGTAGACCTCGCGCGACAGGATCGGGAAGTCGCGGCGTACCGCTTCCACGTCGAGCGGCGCAGTCATCGGCGCGTTCACCTGGCATCCCCTCCCCGCGCGGCCAGCCACGCGCTGACCGTGCGCTTCAGCGCATCGGCGATCGCCTCGTCGCCGATGGCGTCGATCGCATCGTCGAGGAAGGCCTCGATCAGCAGCCGCTCGGCCTCCCGGCGCGGGACACCGCGGGCCATCAGGTAGAACAGATGCGTCGGGTCGATCTGGCCGGAAGTCGAACCGTGACCGCAGATCACGTCGTCGGCGAAAATCTCGAGTTCCGGCTTTGAAGCCATCTGCGCCTCCTCCGACAGGAGGAGTGCCTGGCTCATCATCTTGCCGTTGGTCTTCTGGGCGTCGCGACGCACCATGATGCGACCCTGAAAGACGGCGGTGGCGCGATCGTCGATCGCCGTTTTGAACAACTCGGCGCTCACGCAATCGGGCACCGCGTGATCGACCACCAGAGTCTGGTCGATATGGCGGGTGCCGTCGACCATTGTCGCGCCGAAGAGGTCTGCACGGGCACCGCTGCCGGCGAAGCTGAGGAACAATTGCTGGCGGGCGAAATCTGCCCCCGCGGCAACAGTCAGGTGACGGAACCCGGCGTTGGCGCCGAGCCGCGTGAAGGTCGAGGCGATGTGGACGGTCCCGATGCCCTCGCCTTGACGCTGGACCGCGGTCAGCCGCGCGCCGTCGGCGACGCGGTAATCGATGACGAGGTTGGTCTCGCTGGCTGGAAAACCACCGATCGCGTTGACGATGACGGTCGCGGCAGCATTGGCGCCGAGGACGACGATGACACGGGCTGCCCGCGCGTTGGCCTCTCGCGATGAGGCAATGTGGGTGATTTCTACTGGCTTTGACAAACGCCGACCGTCGGGGATTCGCACGACGACGCCGTCGGCAACGAAGGCCGTGTTGAGGGCGACCCCGATGTCATCGGCGGCGATGTCAGGCACCGTCATCAGGTCCGGGGCGCGCAGCCCATCCATCGCCAGCAGCTCGGCGAGCCCGGCGACCTCGACTTCCTCGGAGTCAAGCGAGGCCATGTCGGAGAGCCCGGGCTGGAACCAGCCGTCGGCAAGGACCAGCCTGTGACGCTCGACGTCGGCGAAATGGTCTTCGACCGCGGCGAGCGCGGCACGGACAGCCTCGGCTTCTGGCCTGGGCGCAAGCGGCGGCACCGCTTTCAGCCGGGCGCGGAGGTCCGAATATTTCCAGTCCTCGACCCGGCGATGCGGCAGCCCTTCGCGCTCGAACCGGGCGAAGGCCTGCTCGCGTTCGGCCTTCACGTCGGCGCCACCGGGCAACCGGTCACGCACCGCGCCGAAGCGGGTGGCGATCTCACTCTCGGCGGGCGTGCGCAAAGTCCGGGTCGGGGCAGTCATCGTCGCCCTCAGGCCGGCTCGCCGACGTATTCGGCGTAGCCCTTCTCTTCCAGGTCGAGCGCCAGCTCCTTGCCGCCGGAACGGACAATCTTGCCGGCCGACAGCACGTGGACGAAGTCGGGCACAATGTGGTTGAGCAAACGCTGGTAGTGGGTGATGACGATCGTGCTGCGCTCAGGCGAACGCAGCGTGTTGACGCCGTCGGCAACGATCCTTAGCGCGTCGATGTCGAGCCCGGAATCGGTCTCGTCCATCACGCACAGGGTCGGCTCCAGCAGCGCCATCTGCATGATCTCGTTCCGCTTCTTCTCGCCGCCGGAAAAGCCGACGTTGAGCGGGCGGCGAAGCATCTCCTGCGTCACCTGCAGCCGTCCGGCGACCTCCTTCACCTTGCGCATGAAGTCGGGCGTCGACAGTTCTTCCTCGCCGCGCTTCTTGCGCTGGGCATTCAGCGCGGTCTTGAGGAAGGTCATCGTCGCCACGCCCGGTATTTCGATCGGATACTGGAAGGCGAGGAACACGCCGGCGGCCGCGCGCTCGTCGGGGGCCATGTCGAGCAGGTTTTGGCCCTTGTAGGTGATCGTCCCTTCGGTGACGTCGTAGCCGTCGCGGCCGGCGAGCACATAGGCCAGCGTCGACTTGCCGGAGCCGTTCGGCCCCATGATCGCGTGCACCTCGCCTGCGCCGACGTGAAGGTCGATGCCGCGCAGTATCTCGCGGCCGTCGACGGAAACATGGAGGTTCTCGACGTCAAGCATCCTCGGTCCCTATTTCTTGCTCAGGATGTTGAACAGCATCTCGCCGATGGCCCTGCCCGCCTCCTCTATCGTCGAGGGCGCCACCTGCGATCCGTCGTTCATGAACGTCACGCGGAACGTCTCGTCCTCGGGCTGGTAGTGGACGGTGATCACCGGCGAGCGGCTGTATTGGACGTGCAGCACCCGCTGGGCGACATCGCAGGTGATGCCGTTCTCCTGCATGAACTCCCTGTCCTGGTTAACGAGGTCCGGCCAGGGCGTTGAGGTGGCGGTCGACGTCCTCTTCCTTGCGATGACGTTCAGTCAGCAGCGCTTCACGTTTCTTCCGGGCGGCCTCGTATCCATCGAACAGTGCCCCCACGGTCATTCCCCATCCCAATAGTCGAGCGAGCTCTCGGCGCGGCCGACGAAGCGGACGCCGCCCTTGCCTGTAGCCCAGTCGTAGCGCGAGGTGACGGCGAACTTGCCGGAGTTCGGATACTCGACCACTTCGCCGACGCCGCCGGTGTTCGCCGAGATACCGAGATACTTCAGTGGCGACGACCCCGTGTTGATGATCTGATGGGCAACTTCCGCCCCGCCGGTCGGGGCGGCGAGCACATCGCCCGCCTTGATGGGATACGACATGCCACCGAAGCGATAGCTGCCCGCCCCTCCAGTATCACGAACAATTCCTGGGTCTGGTGGTGGACATGGTACGGGTACGCTTTCTTGCCTGGCGGCACCACGTGCACCATGACGCCGATGCCGGTCGAGCCGATCTTCCCGCCGAAGGAGCCGATCTTCAGCCTTGAAGTCCTCGCCGTGCCCCATGTCGCGCAGAGGCACGTCGGCGATCGTTGCTGATGACGGGTTTGGGTGCGCGCCTCACGCCATCACCCGACACTCCCCTCGAGGCTCACCCCGATCAGCTTCTGCGCTTCGACCGCGAACTCCATCGGCAGTTGCTGGATGACGTCCTTGACGAAGCCGTTGACCACCAGCGCCACTGCCTCCTCGTCGTCGAGGCCGCGGCTCTTGGCGTAGAACAGCATGTCGTCGGAGATTTTCGACGTCGTCGCCTCGTGCTCGAACGTGACCGACGAATTCTTCGCCTCGATGTACGGCACGGTGTGGGCGCCGCACTTGTCACCGATCAGCAGGGAGTCGCAGTTGGTGTAGTTGCGCGCGCCGACCGCCTTGCGGTGGCGAGGTCACGAGCCCGCGATAGGTGTTGTTGGAAAAACCGGCGGCGATGCCCTTGGAAATGATCCGGCTCTTCGTGCGCTTGCCGAGGTGGGTCATCTTGGTGCCGCTGTCGACCTGCTGGTGGCCGTTCGACACGGCGATCGAATAGAACTCGCCGGTCGAGTCGTCGCCCCTGAGGATGCAGCTCGGATACTTCCAGGTGATCGCCGATCCCGTTTCCACCTGCGTCCATGAAATCTTCGAGCGGTCGCCGCGGCAATCGCCGCGCTTGGTGACGAAGTTGTAGATGCCGCCCTTGCCATTGGCGTCGCCGGGGTACCAGTTCTGCACGGTCGAATATTTGATCTCGGCGTCTTCGAGCGCCACCAGCTCGACCACCGCGGCGTGGAACTGGTTCTCGTCGCGCATCGGCGCGGTGCAGCCCTCCAGGTAAGAGACGTAGGCGCCCTTCTCGGCGATGATCAGCGTGCGCTCGAACTGGCCGGTGTTGCGCTCGTTGATGCGGAAGTAGGTCGACAGCTCCATCGGGCACTGCACGCCCTCCGGCACGAACACGAACGAGCCGTCGGAGAAGACGGCCGAGTTGAGCGTGGCGTAGAAATTGTCGGTGATCGGCACCACCGAACCCAGGTATTTGCGGACGATCTCCGGGTGCTCGCGGATCGCCTCCGAAATCGAGCAGAAGATGACGCCGGCCTTGGCCAGCTCCTCCTTGAAGGTGGTGACCACGGAGACCGAATCGAACACCGCGTCGACGGCCACCCGAGCGCCCTCGACGCCCGCCAGCACCTCGCGCTCGCGCAACGGCACGCCGAGCTTCTCGTACATGGCGAGCAACTCGGGATCGACCTCATCAAGGCTCTTCGGCGCCGCTTTCTGCTTCGGCGCGGCATAGTAATAGATGTTGTCGAAGTCGATCTTGGGGTAGGTGACTTTGGCCCAGGTGGGCTCGGTCAGCGTCAGCCAGCGCCGATAGGCCGCAAGTCGCCATTCCAGCATCCATTCGGGCTCGCCCTTCTTGCCCGAGATGAAACGGACCATATCCTCCGAGAGGCCCTTGGGGGCCTTCTCTTCCTCGATATCGGTGACGAATCCGTATTTGTACTGGTCGACGTCGATCCGCCGAACGGTATCGACCGTCTCGCGAACGGCAGGCATCTCTCACTCCATCCACAGCGGTTTCAAGGACCGCGGGCCGAGTATTGGCAGCGTTGTCACGCCGCCTGAAACTCCCCCGGCGCGGCGTGGCTTAGCACGCTTCGCCAGGCGGTTGCGAACAAATCTAAGTCGTTTCTGGCCGAATGCCACCCCAGACTGACCCGGATAGCGCCCTTTGCGAGATCGGCGGGGACGCCCATGGCGGCAAGGACGTGGCTCGGGGCGACCTTGCCGGAGGAGCACGCCGCGCCCGATGAAACCGCTACCCCGGCGAGGTCGAGGGCGATCACCAGCGTTTCGGCCGAAAGGCCCGCGACGGCAAAGCAGAGCGTCTGCGGCAACCGTTCGACGCCGGACGAAAACACCTTCGCCCTGCCGCCGGCGGTGACGATGGCGGCGAGCGCGTCGCGCCATTCGGCCCATTCGGCCGCCTTCGCCGAGGTCGGCGAGCGCCGCTTTGGCCGCGGCGCCGAAGCCCGCGATGGCGGCGACGTTCTCCGTGCCGGCCCTGAGCCCCCGTTCCTGCCCGCCCCCCGTCGTGAGCGGCGCGAACCGCATGTCCTCGCGTGCCCGCACGATGGCGCCCGCGCCTTGCGGGCCGCCGATCTTGTGGGCCGACAGCGTCAGCACGTCGACGCCGAGCGCGGCGATATCCACCGCGATCCGTCCCGCTGCCTGGACGGCATCGGTGTGGACGATGGCTCCCATGGCATGGGCAAGCGCAGCGATCTCGGCCACGGGCTGTATAGCGCCCGTTTCGTTGTTGGCGAGCATCACCGACACCAGCGCGCGGCCGTCGATATCGGCCAGCATCCGGCGAAGGGCGTCGAGATCGACGATACCCTCGCCATCGACGGGGATCGTCTTGACCCGCTCCGGCGGGAAGCGGCCACCGGCGAGCACCGAAGGATGCTCGCTCGCCGCCGACCAGCAGGACATCGGCGGTCAGCGCCTCCCCGGCCCGGGTCCAATCGGGCGTGAGCACGGTGTTGTTGGCCTCGGTGCCACCGCTGGTGAAGGTGACCAGCTTCGGGTCGCCCGCGACCAGCCGCGCCACCGCCTCCCGCGCCGCCTCCAGCCGCGCGCGCGCCGCCCGGCCTTCGGCGTGGACCGAGGAAGCATTGCCGGGCGTGGCAAGCGCGTCCTCCACGGCCGCACGCGCCTCCGGTCTCAGCGGCGCGGTGGCGTTATAGTCGAGGTACAGGCGTCGGGCGTCGGTCACGATCTCAGGTTTTCCGCTCGGGTCCGGCTCAGCCGGACGCCGCCATCATGCCGAAAACGGCCGAGAAATGCACGGTTGCCGCCGCCAACACGAAGCCGTGCCAGACGGCGCGCTGGTAACGCATGCGCTGGAGGGCGAAGAAGACGACGCCGACCGTGTAGATCAGGCCGCCGGCCACCAGCAGAGCCAGAACGGGCGCCGTCAGCGTTGCCAGGAACGGTTCGGCCGCCAGCACGCCGATCCAGCCGAACGCGACATCGAGGCCGGTCCACAGGGCGACCGGGCGGCTTCCCAGCCCCACGAGCTTCACCGCGATCCCGATCGCTGCCAGCGCCCAAACCGCGGCGGTGAGCGTCACCGCCAGCGCGCCGTGGAGCGCGAGCACCGTGAACGGCGTATAGGTGCCGGCGATCATGACGAAGATCGCGGCGTGGTCGAGCCGGCGGAGCAACTCGCGGCAGCGCAGCTCCCCGCTAAGGCTGTAGGCGGCCGAACAGCCGAGCATCGCCATCAGCCCGAAGGCGTAGATCGACGCCGTTGCCACCTCGCTCGGTCGGCGCGCCGCCGCCGCGATCAACGCGGCGGCGCCGGCGAGCCCGGCGGCGAGACCTATCGCGTGAACGACGCCGTCGGCAGCAATCTCGCGGCGGCTCGGCGTCCTGGCGGTTGAGGTCACCATGGGCGGCTTCAGGCTCCTGCTCGTCGCCCCCGGCCCCCTGCCACCGAATAGTATTGCGCCCGCACCTGCTGCCAAGTCCTTTCCGGCCTCGCCGTTAACCGCTGCTGCCGCCAGCGCTTTCCGAGTTGGTTATGCTTGAAATCGCCCCCTGCCGTCGTGATATGAATGCGGCCCGTTGCATGCAGCGACGAGCCGATGCCGAGCAACACGAGTTTCCCGCCAAACTGCTCACGGCGCCTGGTTTGCTGCGGTGCGGGGCACGCCGAGCGAAAGAGTTCCGAAAATGCCTGAAGTCATCTTTGCCGGCCCTGCCGGGCGCCTGGAAGGCCGTTTCCAGCCCGCCAAACGCAGGAACGGTCCGATCGCCATCATCCTGCATCCGCACCCGCAGTTCGGCGGCACGATGAACAATCAGGTGGTCTACCAGCTGTTTTACATGTTCACCAAACGCGGCTTCGCGGTCCTGCGGTTCAATTTCCGCGGTGTCGGGCGCAGCCAGGGCGAGTTCGACCATGGCTCGGGTGAGTTGTCGGACGCTGCCGCCGCGCTCGACTGGGTCCAGTCGGTCCACCCGGAGGCACGCAGTTGCTGGGTTGCGGGGTTCTCGTTTGGCGCATGGATCGGCATGCAGTTGCTCATGCGCCGTCCCGAGGTCGAGGGGTTCATCTCGATCGCGCCGCCGGCCAATCTCCATGATTTCACGTTTCTTGCTCCCTGCCCGTCGTCGGGTCTGATCATCCACGGCGACCAGGACAAGGTGGTTCCGCAAAAGGACGTGCAGGCCCTTGTCGACAAACTGAAAAGTCAGAAGGGCATCAGCATCGAACAGCAGATCGTCCGCGGCGCCAATCACTTCTTCGAACGTCACGTCGACGAACTGATCGACGCGTGCGCCGGCTACGTCGACAGGCGGCTGGCCATGGGTAGCCCGCCTTCGGCGAGCGAACGGATTGCGGCGCGCAACCGGGCCAACCCGCCGACGTAACACCTGTTCGCGCTTACACGTAGCGCCACGACACCATCGCAATGACGGTGACGACGAGCAGTGCCGCCGAGACGCGCTGGCCTGCGACGACGCTTTTGCGGTCGGCGGCCGCCTCCGCGAAAGGGATGTCGGCCTGCTTCGACAACCGACCATAGGCCGGCCAGGCGATCGCGTGCTGGATCACTACCGCCGCGACCGCACAAAATACCCCGACCGTGAGGATCCATTCCTTGGGTCCCGGTGCATGGGCGTGGTTAATCCCCCATAGAATGACCCCGGCAAGGATGGTGATGCCGGCCGCACCCGCCTGCGCCCGGCCGAGCACACGGTCACTGAGGGTGAGCGGACTGCGGGCAATCGCGAACGTCGAGCCCGCCCAGAACACGCCCGGCACCGCGTGCAGTGTGATCAGGATGATAGACCAGACGGCCATCGCTCACCTCTCCCTGCCCGGCATCTTGGGCGCGTAGCGGGGTTATGACAAGCGGCGAACGGCCAGCACCGCGTTCAAGCCGCCGAAGGCGAACGAATTGGACATGGCGACGCTGATCGGCATCTCCCGCGCCTGGTTGGGCACGTAGTCCAGGTCGCAATCCGGGTCGGGACCGAGGTAGTTGACCGTCGGCGGCGCTATCCCGTCGCGCATAGCCATCAGCGTTGCGATCATCTCGAGCGCGCCGGCGGCACCAAGGGCGTGGCCAACCATCGATTTGGTTGACGAGATCGCGACAGTCCGGGCGTACGTTTCGAACACCGCCTTCAATGCCTGGGTTTCGCTGACGTCATTGGCAAAGGTGCCGGTGCCGTGGGCGTTGATATAATCGATGTCGCTGGGCGCGAGTTCGGCATCGGCAAGGCAGGCGCGCATCGCCCGCGACATGCCGCCGACGTCGGGGTTGGTGAGATCGGCGGCGTCGGCGGTCATCCCGAAACCGACAATTTCGCCCAAAATCTCAGCCCCCCGTGCGCGGGCTGCCTCAAGGGTTTCGAGCACGATGGCCCCTGCGCCCTCTCCCATCACCAGCCCGCGGCGATCACGCGAGAACGGCCGGCACGTGTCGTTCGACATCACCCGCAGCGCTTCCCAGGCCTTCAATGAACCGAAGTTGATGCAGCTCTCGGCGCCGCCGGCAACTGCCGCATCCGCGATGCCTGCACGAACCAGCTGGAAAGCAATGCCGATGGCGTGCGTGGCCGAGGAACAGGCGCTGACCACTCCGAACGAGGGACCACGAAGTCCGCAGTGCATTGTCACCTGGCTCGCCGGCGCGTTTGGCATCAGCTTCGGCACGGTCAGAGGAAACTGCCGCGGGCTGTTGTCTCGGTACAGGCGCCCGTACGACTCGTCGATCGTGTTGGAGCCGCCGATCCCGGTGCCGATGATCGTCGCGGTGCGCTCCGAAAGGCTACCCTCGAATGCAATTCCGGCGTCGGCGATCGCCTGCCGCGCAGCCACCACCGCGAATTGCGATACGCGGTCGAGCGGGGGTAGTTCGCGTTCTGAAAAGTGCGCAGTTGGCACGAAGCCCTTGACCTCGGCGACAGCCTCGCCCCGCAGCCGCTCCGGTGACACGGCTGTGGGCTGGCCGATACCGCTTATGCCCGCAACGAGGCTCGCCCAATAGCTTGCCGTGTCCTGGCCTACCGGCGAAACCACACCACAACCGGTGACAACGACACGATGTGCCCACTTCACGATTTCTTCTCGACCAGTTCCTCGATCGCCTTGACCACGTCACCGACGGTCGCGAACTCCTGCCCCGCGCTGTTGGCGTTATAAGGGATCTGGACGCCGAATCTCTCTTCGAGATCGAAGATCATCTCAAGTGCGTCGATGGACTCGATACCGATGTCCTCCAGCCTGTCGGTCAATGCAATCTCTTTGCGCCCGGCGGGCGCCTTTTTGGAAATGACTGCGATGACGTCGCTTGCCAGATCGGGCATTCGCGCCTCTCCCTCACTTTCTTCCATGTGGATGCTATTCAGGCTTGGAGCCCTTTTCCAGCGCCGCCAGCCGTCCGGCGAGTTCTTCAACCCGTGGGTAGAGCGTCCTCAGACGCGCGGTATTGGCGTGCCGCTCGACCCACGTTTCGCGTGAAATTGCGGGCGCCCCGAAGACCGCGGTGCCTGCTTGCACCACCCGCGATACGCCGGACATGGCCCCAACCATTGCGTCCGATCCGATGGTCACGTGGTCGCTGATTCCGCAGCCCGCGGCCAGAAGCACGCGATCGCCGATGGTAGTGCTGCCGGCGATGCCGACTTTTCCGCAGATCAGGCAGGATTCGCCAATGACAACGTTGTGTCCGATCTGGACGTGGTTGTCGATCTTGGTGCCCTTGCCGATGCGGGTCTCGCGCAGGGTCGCGCGGTCGATGGACGTGCCTGCGCCGATCTCTACGTCGTCCCCGATGACGACGGTGCCCAGCGAATGAATCCGCTTCGGCATGCCTTCGGCGCCAGGCGATCCGTCCCGGCCACGCACCGGGATGAAGCTGAACCCGTCGGAACCGATAACCGCGTTGGCGAAAATCGTCACCCGATCGCCGAGCGTCACGCGATCGGCGACGACGACGCCTGGGTGGATCACACAGTGGCTGCCCATGGTGACGTTCGCCCCGATCACCGCGTTGGCGAGAATGACGGTGCCGTCGCCGATCTTGCTTTGGCTGCCGACGGCGGCGTTCGGTCCGATGCTGACACCCGCACCGACAGTGGCGTCGCCGGCGACGACAGCGCTCGGATGAATGCCTTGGCCGTGCGCCGGGCCGCCGTCGAACATTGCCGTCAGGATTGCGATCGCCACGCGGCCGTCCCCGCCATAAACGAGGATGGTCGGGCCTTCCGGGCGCGGTCCGTCGGTCGCCACCACGAGCGCGCCGGCGGCGCAGCCGGAGAGGCTCTCCAGGGCGTCCCGTGACAGTGCAACAGCGAGGTCATGCCGGCCGGCGGCGTCGGCCGGGTGGACGACCCGCTCGATGTCGAGCAGCGCATCGCCGACGATCTCCGCCGACAGCGCCCGCGCGATTTGGCTCACTTTCATGCTCGCACCGGATTGAAAGTCGTCCGCTGTGGTTCATTTTCCGCCGAAACCAGCCCGGCGCGTGCTGGCTCATAGCGCACAATGTCGCGGCCTTCCAGCGCGGTCACGGCTGAACCAGCCGGCCGCCTGTTGTAGCCCGCCCGACCCCGGTCGTCCCTGGAAATGTGATCGGGAGGCCGCGGAGGCTGCGCGCGGCCAGGTAAGCGAAAGCTTCAGCTTCAATGAAGTCGGCCGACCAGCCAAGGTCGGCGGCCCGCACCATCGGGACGCGGAGGGCTCTGGCGATCATGGCCGCCATGACGGGGTTGCGGGCCCCTCCCCCCACCAGCACCACCCGGTCGGCGCCGCCGGCGACAGTGATGCCCTTGGCGATCGTGGCGGCAGTGAAGGCGGTGAGTGTCGCGGCTCCGTCCTCTGTCGAAAGGTCGGCAAGGGCGCCCGCCGAGAACCGCCCGCGATCGATCGATTTCGGCATCGGCCGCCCGAACCAGGGGTCGGCGAGCAATCCGGCGAGAGCTCCCTCGTCCACCGCGCCCGCCCCCGCCAGGGCACCGCCGCGGTCCATCGTCTTGCCCATGCGTACGCGCACGAAATCGTCGAGGAGAGCGTTCCCGGGTCCCGTATCGCCAGCTACCAGCGTACCGTCGGCGTCGACGCGGGTGAGGTTGGCGACGCCGCCGATGTTGACGACCGCGACCGTACCGCCAAGTCCCGCCCGCGCGACGAGGGCGCGGTGATAGATCGGCACCAGGGGCGCCCCCTGCCCGCCGGCGGCGACATCGTTGGCTCGCAGGTCAAAAACAACCGGCAGCCCGAGGCGCTTCGCCAGCACCGCGCCATCGCCGATCTGCACGGTCAACCGCCGCTCGGGGGCGTGGAGCACCGTCTGTCCATGGAAACCCACGAGGTCGACAATCAGGCCCGGATTATCGGCGAGCAAGCTCTGCACCGCCTCCCCGTGGGCGTCGGTTACCATCCGCTCGGCCATGGCAAGCACCGGCGGGCGCTGATCGCGCTCGCTGACATGGGCGGCCCCCGCAAGGGCATTGCGCAGGATCTCCCGTTCCTGCTCAGTGTAGGACCGCAGATGCCGCGGACCGAAGGCATCGATCGTCTCGCCGTCGGTGGTCAGCAGCGCCGCGTCGACACCATCCATCGAGGTGCCGCTCATGAGGCCAAGAACGTTCATGCTCGCGCCATGTCTCACCGATTCCTCGGGTGAAATCCCCGGTTCATCCTGCTAAACAGCCGCGCGCGTCGCCGCAAGCGCGCCATCACGGATCGCCGCCATGACCCAATTCAAGTCCGATTTCCTCAGCGTCATGTCGGAGCGCGGCTTTATCCACCAATGCTCCGATCCGGAGGGCCTCGACCAGCTTCTGGCCAGCCGCATGGTGACGGCATATGTGGGTTACGATTGCACGGCGCCGAGCTACCACGTCGGCAACCTCCTCAGCATCATGATGCTTCGCTGGCTGCAGAAGACCGGCCATCGCCCGATCACGCTGATGGGCGGTGGAACCACCCGCGTCGGGGATCCGTCCGGCAAGGATGAGTTCACGCAAGCTGCTCACCTACGACGAGATCGAGGTCAACAAGCAAAACCTGAAGAAGACTTTTTCCAGGTTCATCGACTTCGACCACGGCGCCAGCGCCGCGATCATGGCCGACAACGCCCATTGGCTCGCTCCGCTCAACTACATCGACTTCCTGCGGGACGTCGGCCGTTTCTTTTCCGTCAACCGCATGCTGACGATGGACTCGGTCAAGCTGCGGCTTGAGCGGGAGCACGAGCTGACCTTCCTGGAATTCAACTACATGGTGCTGCAGGCCTATGACTTCACCGAGCTGGCGCGGCGTCACGACTGCCTGCTGCAGATCGGCGGGTCCGACCAATGGGGCAACATCGTCAACGGCATCGAGCTCGGGCGGCGGATGGGGCTGCCGCAGCTCTACGCCCTCACCTGTCCGCTGCTGACGACGTCGTCTGGCGCCAAGATGGGCAAGACGGCGCAGGGCGCGGTTTGGCTCAACGCCGACATGCTGTCGCCCTACGAATATTGGCAGTTCTGGCGAAACGCTGAGGACGGCGACGTCGGACGCTTCCTGAAGCTCTACACCGAAATGCCGATGGATGAGATCGCGCGGCTGGGAGCCCTCTCCGGTGGCGAGATCAACGAGGCCAAGAAGGTGCTGGCGACCGAGGCGACTGCCCTCCTTCACGGCAGAGCCGCAGCGGAAGAGGCAGCCGAGGCGGCGCGGTGCACCTTCGAGGAAGGTGAGGTTGCCGAGGCTCTGCCGACGGTGGCGGTGCCCACAGACGAATTGACCGAGGGCATGAGTGTCCTCGCCCTGTTCGTGCGCGCGGGGCTGGTTGCCTCCAACGGCGAAGCACGGCGGCAGATACGCGGCGGCGGCCTCCGGGTGAACGATGCACCGGTCGCGGACGAGCGGGCGACCGTATCTGCCGGCGATGTCCGCAATGGGGTCGTCAAGCTGTCCCTCGGGCGCAAGAAACACGTCCTGGTCAAGCCAGAGACCTGATCGGCACATCCCGTCCGTCCGGCGGCCGCCGGCTTTCGCACGCGGTGCCCGGCCTACTGCTGGAATTCGAAGATCTTGCGGAAGATGCCCGGGGCCACCGCCGACAGCGGGTTGATGAACACGTGGGGGTCGTCGATCGGCCCCTCGATCTTGAACGTGACGCCGATCAGCCCGCCCTGGGCGCCGCCGCCTAGCGCCAGGCCGAGCAGCGGTATCCGACCGAACAGGTTGTTCAGCGCGTAGGCGGGCAGGTAGGTGCCGGTCAGTGACAGGTGGCTCGTCGGCAGGTCGTATCTTCCGGTGAAGGTGGCGCCGATCGAGGCGCTGCGCAGAAGCGCATCCTCGATGGAGATCGAGCCCTCGCCGGAGCGGAAGCGCGCCACCATGCGGTCAAAGTGTATCTGGTTGGGATGGGCCGCTACCTGCGCACCCGCGGTCGACACCCGGTTGGGGTTCAGTTCCTGCATCGCCGGCTCATTGATGACGTCGAAGTTGCCGAGGTCCATTGAACCGAGCATGGGGCCGTTCGGGTTGGCCTGGCCGGTGATGGTGGCGTAGCCGCCGGATACGCGCGTGTAGAGGTTGGTGAAGCTTAGCAGGCGGCCCGCGTCGGTGGCGGAAGCATTAAGGTTGGTGCCGTTGGGGGTGACGGCGTAATCCAGCGATACCTGCGAATCGTCCAGCTTGCCGGAGAAGGCAATCTTCTGGGTTTCTCCGCCAACCGAGACGAGATTGAGCGTGGCGCCGCGAACCGTCTCCTGATTGAAGCCGATCACCTGGTCGATGCTGGCGTTGAGGGCGAGGTCGGGGAAGCCGCCGGACTGACTGTTGTTGTCTCGGATATGGGCCATCAGCCCGCGCAGGTCGAACGATTGGCCGCGCGCGCTGATGCCGATGCCGGCCTGTCCGCGCGTCATCTTGATGGAGATCGAGTCGCCCTTGTGCAGCGCCAGATTGGTGATGTCGGCAGACATCAGTCCGTAGGATTTGTCGAGCCTGGCCGAACCGGAAAGGCCGAAGCCGTCGCCTGTCAGCTTGATGTCGTCCACCGCGTAGCCTTCGTCGGTGGGCTTCAGGTCGAAGGCGAGCGCGGCGGGAACGCCAATCCCCTTCGACCAGCCCAGCCCGGGAAGAACGAGGCGGGCGCGGCGCAGGTCGAGATCGTAATGTTGACCGCCGGGAATGTCGGACACCAATGCGCCCATGGTCCCCGACAGAATGTTGTCCAGCGCGACGCCGAGGCGCTTGCGGGCCTGATCGTCCAGTTGCAGCCGGACCTGGCGCTGGTCCGTCGAGGCAGCGCCGCCGGTCCCGCCTTCCCCGGGAAACGACATGCTCACGTCGGCGTCGATACCGTCGATCTTGGCGCGGCCGTAGACGGTCACCGCGTCGGGAGTAGCCGTGATGGCGACGTTGGCCGCGGTAAGAAGGCGTCCCTCGACCGGCGCCTTTGACGACACGTCGTCGGTGTTCACGACCACCTTCCAGTCGACGTCCGCCGCGGTGATCGTGTCGCGAAGCGCCAGACGCACCGAAACCGACGCGGTGGCGTTACCGCTGAGATCGGACGGCAACAGATGCTCATGCTGAAGGGCGTTCAGCGGATCGGAGTCCGCCACTTCGCCGAGGGCGGCGGCGTTGCCCGACAACTGGAGCTCGATATGTCCGTCGGCCGGGCGCTGGGCGAGGTTGGGGACGGCGAATGCGCCCGCCTCGACATTCACAATCCCTGACGGCAGCTTGGCCTCGCCCTTCTCGAGGTCGACGCCGAACGTCGATCCGGCGAGAACGATGTTGCCGGAGGCGTTGGTGATCGCCGGCAGATCGCCGAAAGTGGTGAACGTGGCGTCCTCGATGCGCAGATCAAGGTGCATGGCCTTGTCGGGCAGACGGACCGGATCGGCGGTCCACATCATCCCGGACGGAACCGCCGCATCGAAGCGACCGCTCACCAGCCGCCCGCTCTTCACATGGTCCATGACCCAACGGCGTGCGTCAGGTGCGATGAACGGCATCCACATCTGCTTCATCGCACCCACCGTCATCGGCGAGAATGACACGGCCAATGCCAATGACGGCGTCTTGCCTTCGAAGCCAATGCTGCCGGCCGCGGCGATTGAGGCATCGGGCGCCACGATTGCAAAATTCGAGACGCTGAGGAGCTTCTGTTTGAAATCCGCCGCGCCGACGAGGGAAATACGCTGCGCCACCATCGGCGGTTGGCCCGTGTCCCGCGGCGCCAGGATCGCCCCGGGCGATTCGAAGGCGAACTTGTATCGCTGGTCGGACGGATTACCGTCGGGCGCAATCTTGCCGGTGACGACGGCGCGGGTATCGCCAAAGAAGAACGTCGACGGTTCAACCACCAGCGTCTGGTCGGGTACGTCCCAACGCAGCTTGACCGTCGCCTCGTCCAGCAACACCGACGCCCGCTCCTTGACCAGTTTGATGACGCCGGCGCCGAGGTCGAGGCGCGCGGTCGCGTCGATGACGTCCCCGTTGTTGCCGAAGCGGACGTTGGCGCGGCCGTAGAGAGGGATGTCGGCGACCACCGGGCTGTCGGGATCGGCGAGGCCGGGCAGCACATCGGCGACGGTCAGCTGCGAGAACTGCACCGACATGGTGTGGCCGCCGGACGACGCGTCGATTTGGCGGTCGATAGTCGCCGACCAGCGACCGCTGTATCCCGACGTTGCGAAATTGATTGCCAACGCCGACGTTGCCTGGTCGACGACAATGTTGAGGTCGGTGCTGGGGAAGCGCCGCTGCAGGTTCTGGGTGGTGTCCCAGACGAAAATGGTTCCGTCGACCAGGCCAAGCCGCTCGAAGCCGGCTTTTACGGCTGCATCGATCGGCGGCTCGATGCCGCTGTCGATGATGCGCATGGCAGCGAACAGGTCGGGGAACCCCCCGGTCGTTTCGGCGGCTCCCGCCGACTCAAGGAGAAGCGGCTGGCGTCGGCCCGTGAGCCGCCGGGCCCGGGCCAGGTTTGTCGACCGTTTTGGCATTGCCGAGACGGACCGCTCCGTCGGACGTTCGTACAAAGGATAGCTCGGCTCCGGCGAGCTCGACCTGGTGGATCTCAACCCGAAAACGCAAGAGCGCCAGCGGGTCAACCGCAAAGCGTGTCGAGGGGACGTGGGCGACCACAGCGTTGAGGTCGTCGCGCACGTCGATGTTGTCGACCCGCACGACCAGGCCGAGTACCGGATCGATGTCGATCACCGCGCGCGCGACATCCACGGTGTAGTCGCTGCCAAGACTCCGCTGGATGGTGGCTGCAACGCGACTGCGGACGAAGCCGACTTCGGTCGGCCCGGAAAGCACGACACCAACGGCCGCGACCACGGCCACGACCAGCACGGCCAGCAACACGGCGCCGGCCCTGAGGGCCAGCCGCACTCTCGCGGACCGCGAACCCCGTTGCCGCAACGGGCGACTGATGATTGCGGAGGGGTACCGGGTTAGGCGCATGCTCGCTTTTAAGGCCCTCGCCAGCGGAACAAAGGGTTTGGCTGTGCGCGCCAACACTAGTCGCTGTGCCCTTTCATAGCAGGATCACCGGCCAAGGCGAGTACTCTCGGTGCACGCTGGCGTTGCCATGGCCCGGAGCGCTACGGTTACGCAGCGTTCCCAAGCCCCGCGACATGTTCACGCCAACGAATGAGACGAAAGGAAGGCAGGCATGGCGGACACTTTGAACGGTAGAATCGCACCGGATTTCGATCTCGCAACCAACGGAGGGGGGCGCGTCCGCCTGCGCGACCTGCGGGGCAAAAAGGTCGTCGTCTACTTCTACCCCGCCGATGACACCCACGGCTGCACCATCGAGGCGGTCGATTTCACCAAGGCCGCAGCGGCATTCAAGGCCGCCGGTGCTGAGATCATCGGCATCTCGCCGGACAGCGAGACTTCGCACGACCGCTTCGCGGCGAAGCACGGACTCGGCATCACATTGGCCGCAGACCCCGACCACAAGGCGATCGAGGCGTACGGCGTGTGGGGCGAAAAGAACATGTACGGCCGCAAATACATGGGCGTGGAGCGGGCAACGTTCCTGATCAACAAGGACGGACGTGTCGCGAAAGAATGGCGCAAGGTCAGGGTCGCAGGCCACGTCGACAAGGTGTTGGCGGATGCGCGGGCACTGTAGCGCTTCGGCCCGTCAAGGGGCTGGCCCGCCCTGCGACGCGCCAACCCCAACTGCGGCCCAACGCTCAAGGACAAGAGTGCCGGCGCTCAGGCCGGGGCGCCAAGTCTTCACCCGGCCCTCTTGATCGACGACACAAGGTCGGCAGCGTTGGCCCCAACGACCACCTGCCACTTGGTCGTCAGGTGATCGTACTCACCGTCGATTGGGTTATCGACCGCGTGTCGCGGTCGCCGGTACCGCAGCTCCGGCCGTTCCGACGGTAACGCTTGCATCATTTGGTCCGCCCTTCGCGACGTCGATCGCGAAAGCCGGTGCTGTCGACAGCAGCGCGACGACTGCGAATGCCGACGACGATAACAGCGCTTTCTTCTTGCTCACGCGCACTACCTCCATCGTAGCCGAGAACCCCCGCGCGATTGCGAGCGCGGGCTACCACGCGCATTTCCAAGGATAAGACCGCCAATTCGAAACGCAATCAGTGGTTTCTTGGCTGATTCGGGCCGCGGCGGCGCCGATGCCGGCCTGGTTGCCAAGGAATTATTAACCTTAACGGTCTGTAATCGGCTGATCGGTTCTGTGTGCTCATCCTGCAACGATCAGTGAGTTCAGCGTAATGTCCGCTGTCGATATTCATCCTGTTCATTCGTTTGCGCGCCGCACGCCGCCTCCGCGGGTCATCATCACCCGTGGTGGCATGGTGCGCAGTTTTGTTGTGCGGCCCTGGCTGACCGGGACCCTCGTGGTCGTCGGCGTGGTTTTCTCCGCGTGCTATTTCGCGGCGACCGGCTATCTGGTCTTTCGCGACGATCTCCTCGCCTCCTCGCTGGCGCGCCAGTCGCGCATGCAGACCACATACGAGGACCGGATAGCCGCGCTTCGCGCCGACATTGACCGTCTGACCAGCCGCCAGCTGCTCAACCAGCAGGCGATCGAATCGGAGATGACCAAGCTGCTGGGGCGCCAGGCGGCGCTCGACAGCCGCCAGGATATGCTTACCGGGCTAAGCCAGGCCGTGCATGACGCCGGTCTCGTACCGGCGGCGGCAAATGCCGCGGCGGCTGTGCCGGCACCGGACGACGAGACCCCGGCGAAAACGGACCTCAAGACCGGCATTCTGATGCCGTCCGACATCAGACCTACAACCGATCCGATGGCTCGGATAAACAACGTCGCAGCCTCGCTCGACCAACTTTCCAGCAAACAGGTCGCCTACGTCGACACGGTGGCGGAAACGGTTGCCGGACGGACCAGGCAGATCACGGCCGAGCTTGCGCGCATCGGCCAGACCGTGCCATCGGGAGACAACGACGGCGAGGACGGAGTCGGCGGGCCTTACGTTAGCCTCGACGCGAACGCTGACCCAGAGACGTTCCGAACCAGCGTGGCTCTGGTGAATGACGAGATCGATCGTCTCGCTGCCGTCCGTCGTTTTGCCAACCAGCTTCCGCTTTCACAACCACTGCAGGGCGCCGTCGTCACCAGTGCGTTCGGCAGCCGCCTCGATCCTTTCCTGGGAACGCCGGTGATCCACACCGGCGTCGACTTCCGTGCCAAGGCCGGCCTTCCCATTCCTGCGACGGCGCCCGGGACCGTTGTCAGCGCCGGGGAAGACGGTGGGTACGGCAACATGGTCGAGATCGACCATGGTCACGGTGTCAGTACGCGTTACGCTCACCTCAGCGAGATCGACGTCAAAGTCGGCGACACTGTCAGCAAGGGAACAATAGTCGGCAAGGCCGGCAGCACCGGCCGGTCGACGGCGCCTCACCTTCACTACGAGGTGCGTGTCGATGGCGAAGCCATCAACCCGCTGACCTACATCGCCGCCGGCGACAAGATCCTGCCGCTGCTTTGAGGACGGGGCCGAAAAGGCCCTCCCCTCTCCATCCGCACTGACGACGCGGGCGCCCGAATTCTTGCGCGCGCGTCGTCAGGCGGCAGCCGCCACCTCGTGCCGCATCGTCTTCATTGCGCCGCTCCAGGCGACCACCTGGTCGAACAGGGTCGTCAGCTGCGCCAGGTGAAGCTCGGCGGGCTTGAACGCGGTAAAGTTCTCGAAGTCGGTGAACAGCGACAGCGAAACGTGTGCACGCACATCGGCGATCTGCAATTCGGCCATCACGCCACGCAAATGCTCGACAGCGCGAACGCCGCCGGTGGAGCCGTAGCTGACAAACGCCGCCGCCTTGTTGTTCCACTCGCTGTAGACGAAGTCGATGGCATTCTTGAGGGCGCTGGTAATGCCATGATTGTACTCCGGCACGATGAAGATGAAACCATCGTAGGCGTCGATCGCCGCCGCCCACCGTTTGGTGTGCTCGTGCCGATATTGATGCATCGACGGCGGCATCGGCTCATCGTAGAGCGGCAGGTCGAAATCGGCGATGTCCACGAGTTCGAAACGCGCGTCGGTACGCTTGCTCGCCTGTCCGTGAACCCACTTGGCGACCGGTTCGGCGCGACGGCCTGGACGCGTACTGCCGACAATGACGGCGATCTTGAGCATGGGGAAGACGTTCCTTGCATTCTGTGGTATGGTTTGGTGACTCAGGCTAGATTGGTGCCTGAGGCCCAATAAGTGACTATTGGACGTCAACGCGCAAGGAGGCACTTTCTTGAAACCAGGTACCCTTCACTGCACCGAACCCTGCCGCAGGGTCAGCGCCATCCTGTCGCGGATTGGCGACAAGTGGACCGTGCTGGTTGTCCGTCAACTCGGCGATGGACCGAAGCGCTTCAGCGAGATCAAGCGCGCGCTCGGCAGCATCTCGCAGAAGATGCTGACGACGACGTTGCGGGGGCTGGAGCGCGACGGCTTCGTTAGCCGCACCGTCTATCCGACTGTGCCGCCGCGGGTCGACTATGCGCTGACGCCGCTCGGCCGCGACCTGCTGAAGCCCGTCGGAGCGCTCGGGCGCTGGGCGCTGGAGAATGCCGAGCGCGTCGAAAGGGCTCAGCGCGCGTTCGACGACGCCAACGCCGGCCAACAGGAGCCGGCGCGCCGGCGTGCATAGCCGCTGACCTCCGGGCCCCCATGGGCGCTGGCCGGCATCTGACCCACGCCGGCCGCGTGGATATGCATCCGCCGCCTGACCGGACAGGTCACTACGACGGTTTCGCCCCCTCGCCACCGACCCGCTGGGCGAGCGCGGCTTCCATAAACGGCAGGAGATTGCCGTCGAGCACGTTCTGCGGGCTCGGGCTCTCCACGCCCGTCCGCAGGTCCTTGACCAACTGATAGGGCTGGAGGACGTAGGAGCGGATCTGGTGCCCCCAACCGATCTCGGTCTTCGAGGCGGCGGCATCGGCGGCCGCAGCCTCGCGCTTCTCCAGCTCCGCCTCATAAATGCGCGCGCGCAGCATCGCCCAGGCAGTCGCCCGGTTCTTGTGCTGCGAGCGCTCGTTCTGGCATTGGACGACGATGCCGGTCGGGATGTGGGTTAGCCGCACCGCCGAATCTGTGGTGTTGACGTGCTGGCCGCCCGCACCGGAGGCGCGGTAGGTGTCGGTCCTGACGTCGGCCTCGTTGATCTCGACCTCAATCGTGTCGTCAACGTACGGATAGACCCAGACGCTTGCGAACGAGGTATGCCGACGGGCCTGGCTGTCGAAGGGCGAGATACGGACGAGGCGATGGACCCCCGACTCCGTCTTGAGCCAGCCGTATGCGCTTGGCCCCTTGACGAGAAGGGTCGCGGACTTGATGCCCGCCTCCTCGCCGTCATGCACCTCCAGGGTCTCGACCTTGTACCCGCTCTGCTCGGCCCAGCGCGCATACATGCGCATCAGCATCGCCGCCCAGTCCTGGCTTTCAGTGCCGCCGGCGCCGGCATGGACTTCGACGTAGGCATCGTTGCCGTCGGCTTCGCCCGAAAGCATCGTCTCGACCTGGCGGCGTTCGGCTTCCGCCTTGAGCGCCTTCAGCGCCTCCTCCGCCTCGGCAACGACCGCAGCGTCGCCCTCGTCCTCGGCCAGCGCGATCATGTCCGACTGATCGGAGAGTTCCTGCTCCAGCCGTTCAATCGCCGTGATCTGCTCGTCCAGCCGCTGACGCTCGCGCATCACCGACTGGGCGCGCTGGCTGTCGTTCCAAAGGTTGGGGGCTTCGGCCGCTGCGTTCAGCTCCTGGAGCCGCGCTTTGGCGCGATCCCAGTCAAAGATGCCCCCTCAGCAGGCCAAGCGCCTGCTCGATGTCATCGACGATCGTTTCTATCTCGGGGCGCATATCTCTTCCTTCGGCGACGCCCGGCGGCATCGCGGACGCGCCTTAACTAGGTGTGTGATTGCGCGCTGTAAAGGCGAACTTCAATAAAGCCCGCCGGTACCCGAGATGACGGCGCGGTCGGTTTCCGGTGCCACCGTCAGCGGCCGCCCCATCGAGTCGGTGTAGCCGATGATCGAGTATGTGTCGGGCGGTGCGGTGCCGGGCTTGAACGCTTCCAGAATGGTGTCGGCATCGCCCGCCTGGGCGCGAAGCCCCGTGCGCCGGTCGATCGGAATGAAGTTCATTCCCGGCGGCACGCGGAATGGGATCGGCGGCTTGTCGGCGAGCGCCATCTTCATGAAATCGGTGAACACGGGCGCCGCCAGTCCGCCGCCGGTCGAGGCGCGGCCGAGCGAGCGCGGCTTGTCGTAACCGATGTACACGCCGGCGACGAGGTCGGGCGTGAAGCCGACGAACCAGGCGTCGTGGTAGTCGTTGGTGGTTCCGGTCTTGCCGGCGATTGGCTTGCCGACCGCCTGGACGACCGTGCCGGTGCCGCGCTTGACGACGCCTTCCAGCATCGACGTCATCTGGTAGGCGGTCATCGGATCGAGCACCTGCTTGCTGTTGTCGACGATCGTCGGCTCGTCCTGATCGTGCCAGGTGTCGGCGTTGCAATCATCGCAGACCCGGTCGTCATGGCGGAAGATCGTCTTGCCGTAGCGGTCCTGGATGCGGTCGATAAGCGTCGGCTTCACCTCGCGCCCGCCGTTGGCGAACACCGAATAGCCGGCGACCATTCGCAGAACCGTCGTCTCGCCGGCGCCGAGCGCCATCGATAGCACCGGCTGGAGGTTGTCGACCACGCCGAAGCGGCGCGCGTATTCGGCGATGAGCGGCATGCCCATGTCCTGGGCGAGCCGCACGGTCATGACGTTGCGCGATTGCTCGATGCCGGTTCGCAGCGTCGAGGGACCGAAGTATTCGTTGGTGTAGTTCTCCGGCGTCCACGGAGGGAGGCCCGGGCCCTGGTCGATCTCGATCGGGGCGTCCATGACCACGGACGACGGGGTGTAGCCGTTGTCGAGCGCGGCCGAGTACACGAAGGGCTTGAAGGAGGATCCGGGCTGCCGATACGCCTGGGTGGCACGGTTGAACTGGCTGTCGGCGAACGAAAAGCCGCCGACCATCGCCAGGACGCGGCCGGTGTGCGGGTCCATTGCCACCAGCCCGCCTTCCACTTCCGGGACCTGACGAAGCTGGTACTCTCCGGGAGCGCCGTCGGCGGCCTCGACGTAAACCACGTCACCGACCTTGAGCACGTCGCCCGGCGCCTTCACCGCCTTGCCCTGGCGGGGGCCGCTGGCCCATTTGGCCCATTTCATCTGGTCGAGCGGGATCGTGCCGGTGTCGCGCTCGGCCTTGACCTTGTTGGTCCCCGTCTCGCGTCCCGGCTGCAGGCCGATGGTGGCCGCATCAGGGCTGAGCGAGAGCACCACCGCCAGACGCCATTCCACCACATCCGACAGGGCCGGCACATCGGCAAGCTTCGGTCCCCAATCGTCGCCGAGATCGTCAATGTGGGCTACCGGACCGCGCCAGCCGTGATCCACGTCGAAATTGACCAGCCCATCCATCAGCGCCTTGCGGGCCATGACCTGCACGGCCGGCTGCAGCGAGGTCCTGACCGACAGGCCGCCCTCGTAGAGGGTCGTCTCGCCATACATGTCGACCAGCTCGCGGCGGACCTCCTCGACGAAATAGTCGGCGGCGAAGACGGAGGGCTTGGTCGCCCGCTGCTTGATCGTCAGCGGCTCTTTCTTTGCCGCCTCACCGTCGGCGGCGCTGACATAACCGTTCTCGACCATGCGATCGATCACCCAGTTGCGGCGATCGACCGCGCGGTCGTGATAGCGGAACGGGTTGTAGTTGTTTGGCGCCTTCGGCAGGGCGGCAAGGTAGGCCGCCTCGGCCAGGCTCAGTTCTTGCACCGACTTGTCGAAATATTCGAGTGAGGCCGCGGCGACGCCGTACGCCCCCACGCCGAGGTAAATCTCGTTGAGGTAGAGCTCGAGGATCTTGTCCTTCGAATACGCCTGCTCGATCCTCAGCGCCAGGATCGCCTCAGTCACCTTGCGGTCGAGCGTCTGCTCGTTCGAGAGCAGGAAGTTCTTCGCAACCTGCTGCGTAATCGTGGAGGCGCCGACAAGATGCGAATCTTCACCGTAGTTGTGCAGGTTGGTGACGATGGCGCGCAGGATGCCGTAGTAGTCCAGGCCGGAGTGCTGGTAGAAGTTCTTGTCTTCGGCCGAAATGAAGGCGTCCTTGAGCAGATCCGGAATCGCCTGGATGGGCAGGTAGAGGCGCGACTCGTGCGCGTACTCGGCGACCAGTTGTCCGTCGGCCGCATGGACGCGCGTCATCACCGGCGGCTCGTACTTGGCGAGCACGTCATAGTTAGGCAGGTCGTGGGTCAGTCCCGAGACGTACCAGCCAACCCCAGCTGCAACCGCCAAAAAGAGCACGGCTCCGATCCCGAATAGGTAGCCGACGATTCGCAGTATCATACTCGGTCCACCTTCCGGTCGCTCGGTCCGGTTTCGCGTGCGACCGCGGCACGGCGGGCTGTCGGGGCGTTCTTCGGTCGCCTTTGTGGAGAATATGCGGCGCCGCCTGGGTCCCGACACCAATAGCAGGCGCTGTGACCTTTCAGCAACAACCGCGTTATCCGCCCCGGCCCGCTATCTTGGTCGCGAAGAAGTCGTCGACTGCGTTGACCATGGAATTGGCCGTTTTCTCCTGCCATTGCGGCGATTTAAGCAGTTTCTCGTCCTTGGCATTGGACAGGTAGCCAAGTTCGACAAGGGCCGAGGGGACATCCGGTGCCTCGAGCACCTTGAAGGTCGCCTCCTGGTGCGGGACTTTGAACATCTCGGTTGTCTTGCCCATTTCATCGACCAGGTGGCGGGCGAATACGACGCCGAAATTGCGGGTTTCCCGCCGCGTCAGGTCGAGCAGGATATCCTTCACCTGGTCCGAGTCGGCGCCGTCGACGTCGATGCCTGCAAGCGCGTCCGATTGGTTCTCGGAGGCCGCCATCTCCTCGGCCATCTTGTCGGAGGCTTCGTCTGACGGGGTGTAGACTGTCGCGCCGCGAACCGCATCGCCCAGGAACGAGTTGGCGTGGATCGATACGAAGAGGTCCGCGTCGTGGTCGCGGGCGAAGATGATGCGATCGCCAAGACTGACATAACTGTCGTCCGTGCGCGTCAGAAAGACGTCGTACCCCTTGTTTCTCAGTTTTTCGGCGAACACGTTGGCGAACGACAAAGCGATCGTCTTCTCCATTGTGCCGTCGCGGCCGCGCGCGCCCGAATCGATGCCGCCGTGCCCCGGATCGACCACGACCACCGGTCGGGTATCGGTCTTTGCGCTTGGCGCCTCCAGCGTGCGGTCCGCCTTCTCGGCAGCGGCGACGCCCTGGCTCTGGCGGTAGGCGAGCGTTGCAGCAAGGAACTCGTCTCGCGTGGTCGGCACAGCATCGACCACAAGCCGCGCCGGCTGACCGTTCGCAGCGTCGGTCACGAAGCTCTTGTCGATCTTCACCGGCTCCGTGAGGTCGATGACGATGCGCGCCTTGCCTGCAGCGAACTGACCGTAGCGAAAGGCGGATACCAGGCCGCGGCCGGTGGCGCCGACGTCGTCAGGTATGGCGAAACGAACCTCGGGCAGATCGACGACGATGCGATACGGGTCCGCAAGCGTGAAAACGACCATGTCGGTCTTTTGCGTCATGTCGGCAACGAAGCGGATCCGACTCTCGTCACCGATGACCCGGGCATCGACCACGACCGGAGTGCCGCCGTCCCCGGGCAACGGCGCCGCGATCGTGCTGGCCGGCGCCGCCAGCGCCAACAGGAGTGCGACGAACGGCCCTGGCCGGCAAGTGGTCAATTCCCCCATTGGCCTCTTTCCCGACGACACGCCAGCGAGTTGGCGGCTTGGTGCCCACCTGGGACCTTGATAAAGGATGGGGGCACAATGGTTAACCGGTTCTTTGCCATTTTCACCGCAATTCTGCCGCGATTCGGCCTTCGCGGGGCCAATTCAGGCGAGGTCCTTGCCAAGACTTACGCCTGACCATAAAACGGTGTGCACGGAATTCATCTTCCGTGCGCGATGATCCCCGAAAGGCGGACGCGGGCCGAGGGCGGCGAGATCTCTTCAAGGTTCGCGCTCGCTGTGGCTGCTGGCACCGCTGCAGAAGGGTCATCGGCAGGAGATGTACCGGGCGTCGGTACGAGGTCGGATAGCGCCAGGGGCGCGGCGACTGGCGTGGCGGCGGTCGGCGACCGGGCTGGGACGGTGGCCCTTTACGGCTGCCTCGACGGTCCGGACGTCCTTGTATTCGTTCCGGTCGTACACGACATGAGGTAACGGCACACATATGCCCGAACCAATGCCATCCCTCCAACCGACGCGAAACCCGGTAGTTGCCGGCGGAGCGGCGTCGGCGATGGCAGACGGCCGGCGCCTCCAGATTCATTCAAGACAGATCGGTCCCCTTCCCGGAGCCTTGGCTGGAGCGGTTTGCGCCCGCCGGCGGCCGCGCGGAGGGAATCGCGGAGAGTTTATTCCATGCCTAACAAGATGCTCATCGATGCCGCCCACCCCGAGGAAACCCGGGTTGTGGTCCTGCGCGGCAATCGGGTTGAGGAGTTCGACTTCGAGTCCGCCAGCCGCAAGCTGCTGCGCGGCAATATCTATCTAGCCAAGGTTACCAGGGTCGAGCCGTCGCTGCAGGCGGCATTCGTCGACTACGGCGGAAATCGCCACGGGTTCCTGGCGTTCTCCGAAATTCATCCCGACTACTATCAGATTCCGGTCGCTGATCGGCGCGCGCTGATCGAGGCCGAAGAGCGCGAAAACACCGAGGCCGAGGAGCGCGCCTCCGCCGACCACGAGCGCGAGCAGGAAGTTGCGCCGGAAGACGCCGCCTCGGACGCCTTGGCCGAGGACGCGGGCCCGGACGACGGTGCGCACGAGCCACCGGCGGAGATCGAGACAGTTGCGGCGGAAGCCGCCGAAGGAGTGTCCGTCGCCGGAGAGGCAGCGGAGACCGACGAGACCGGGGGCGAGCCTGAGACCGCCGACCGCGCCGGGGCGCGGGAGGACGACGGCGAGGTCGAGAGCGATCAGCAGGTCGACTCAGTCGGCGCCGAAGACGCGATGGAAGAGGTGCCGGAGCGGCGGCGGGTACGCGTGCGCCAGTACAAGATCCAGGAGGTCATCAAGCGCCGCCAGGTTCTGCTGGTCCAGGTCGTCAAGGAAGAGCGCGGCACCAAGGGCGCGGCGCTGTCCACGTATCTGTCGCTGGCCGGGCGCTACTGCGTGCTCATGCCCAATACCGCCCGCGGCGGCGGCATCTCGCGCAAGATCACCAGCGCCACCGACCGCAAGCGACTGCGCCAGGTCGTCTCTGATCTGGAAGTGCCGACGGGCATGGGCGTCATTCTGAGGACCGCCGGCGCAAGCCGCACCAAGGCCGAGGTCAAACGCGACTTCGAATACCTGCTGCGGCTCTGGGAGAATGTGCGCGAACTGACGCTCAAATCCACGGCTCCGACGCTGGTCTACGAGGAAGGCTCGCTGATCAAGCGGTCGATCCGTGATCTCTACAACAAGGACATCGACGAGATCCTGATCGCCGGTGACGAGTCCTACAAAGAGGCCAAAGAGTTCATGCGCATGCTCATGCCGAGCCATGCCAAGAACGTGAAGCCCTACAGGGACGACCAGCCGATCTTCGCCCGGTCCGGCATCGAGGTCCAACTCGATGGCATGTTCTCGCCGCAGGTCACCCTGAGGTCCGGCGGCTACATGGTCATCAACCAGACCGAGGCGCTGGTGTCGATCGATGTCAACTCCGGCCGGTCCACCCGCGAACACAACATCGAGGATACTGCGCTGCAGACGAACCTCGAGGCCGCCGAGGAAGCGGCACGCCAGTTGAGGCTGCGCGACCTCGCAGGGCTGATCGTCATCGACTTCATCGACATGGAGGAGAAGCGCAACAACCGGGCGGTAGAGCGCAAGCTCAAGGACGCGCTGAAGAACGATCGCGCCCGCATCCAGGTCGGCCGCATCTCCCATTTCGGCCTCCTGGAGATGTCGCGGCAGCGGCTGCGCACCGGCGTTGTCGAATCGACCACGAGCGTCTGCCCCACGTGCCAGGGAACCGGCCACGTTCGGGCGCCCGCATCGGTGGCGCTGCACGTGCTGAGGGCGCTGGAGGACCAGCTGCCCAAGGGCGTCACCCATGATCTCATCATCCGCACGCGGACGCCGGTCGCCCTCTACATACTCAATCAGAAACGCGCCCACCTGTTTGAGATCGAGAAGCGCTTCGGTCTGTCGGTCACCGTCGCCGCCGACGAGGCGATCGCCGATGGCGCGCACTTCATGATCGAGCGCGGTGCACCGGTCGAACCGCGCGAAGCTGTCCCGACGTTCGTGCAGCCTGATTCAGTGCAGCCCGAAAAGGAGGAGGCGGAGGAGGAAACGCTCGCCGTCGCCGACGAGGTGGCCACGTCGACAGAGGACAACGAGGAACCGGAATCGCGGGGCGACGGCACGCGCAAGCGCCGCCGGCGTCGGCGGCGTCCGGAGCCCGCCGCCAGGGCCGCTGAGGGCGAGGAGATCGTCGCAGCCGGCGAGGCCGGGGAAGGCGCCGCCGAGAGCGAAGAGCAGTCGCGCAAACGCAGGCGCGGCCGCCGCGGTGGTCGCCGCGGCCGGCGCGGACGCGGCGGCGAGGAGCGCGCCAGCGTTGAGGCGCGCAATGGCGCGGAGCCCCATGCCCGCGCTCATTCCGGCAACGGCGTCAACGGCGCCGAAATGACCGAGAAGGACGTCGGCGGCGAAGAGCAGCCCGCGTCAATGGAGCGGCCGTCGATCGAGGTCGAGTCGGCCGCGGCATCGCAGCCGGCCGAGGCGGCCCCGCCCGAGACGCCGGCCGAGCCCCATGAACACGGGGCGGCGGCCGGGCCGCCACCCGCCGAGCACGGCAGCGAGGACGACAATCGCGCCGACCAGCCGAAGCGAAGCGGCTGGTGGCAGCGGCGCAGCTTCTTCTGATCGCCGCCAAGACGCCGGCGGGGTTAGCGATGCAACGGTTCTGGCTGCAGTTCTTCACGTGGTGGAACGGCGAGACGCTCGGCACCCGCTTTTGGACCTGGCGCAAGGGCGAGTTCGTCGGCCAGGACGAGGCTGGCAACCGTTACTTCCGGCAGCGGGATGGCAAGCGGCGCTGGGTCATCTACGATGGACTTGCCGACCCCTCGCGCATCCCCCCCGGCTGGCACGCGTGGATGCATCACCGCAGCGATGAGCTGCCGGCGGCATACGAGCCGCGCGAATGGGAAAAGCCGCACCACCCCAATCTCACCGGTACCGCGCTGGCCTATCGGCCGCCGGGCTCCATCCTCAGGCCAAACCCGACGACGCCGGGCGGTCCGGACTACGAGCCTTGGACGCCGTCCTGACCCTGTCGACGGTTGGGCTCGCCCTGCGGCAGTTTCCCTGACCGCGCGGTTTTTCTCCCGGCCTCGCGCGCCTGCATGAGGCGCGCGTAGCCGAGGAATCCGGTCACGTGGTGGGTGATGTAGTCGATCCTGACCTCGCGGATCTCGAGGCTGCGGAAGAATCCGCCATCGGTGTGGAGGAAGCGCAGTTGGCGCCGAAGGTTGCGCGCCACGGCCTTGAGGATGGTGTCGAGACTTGGGTCGCCGTCCTCGCCAAGTGCAGCGAGCATGCGCGCGTAGGCGAGCAGACCCTCGGTCTGACATCCGAGCGGTGTCGCCTCCCCGCCTTTGCGCGTCGCCTCGTCGGTCAGCATCCAGGCGGCAAGGCGCGCGGCGTAGTCGATCAGCCACTGCTCGCGGCGGATGCGGACCATCGCTTCCAGCGCATAGACCATCCACTGCGTCAGCGAACCGATGCCGTGGTTCCGGTCGGCGAGCTTGCGCGTCTGCTCGAGGGCGAGGTCAAGATACCGGTCGTCGCCGGTCGCCTCACTCGCCAGCGCCATCGCCAGGATCGGCTGCCCGGTGAACTCCGCCGCCCGCATCGGGTGGCGCGTCGAGACGGGACCGGGGATGCGGATCTGGATGAACTCCCCGTTGTCCAGTTTCTGCGATTCGACGAAGCGGGCCATGCGCACCGCTCGTTCGATGCGCCTGGCGTCTCCTGAACGCGCGAGCAGGGCAAGCTCGGACACCACCCCCATCGCGCTGCCACCGAGTTTTACGTAGCCCTCGTCGATGACGCACAGCGTGTCGGTCGCTCCGTATGGCACGAAGAGGCGGGAGTCCATGAATTCGGCCGCGCGGTCGATCGCCTCCGACAAACCGGGGATCGCCCAACCTTCCCGCTCGTAGTCGATCAGCGCCCACACCGCCACGATGTGCCGCACTTCGCCGTAGCGGTTGTTCACGAATTCCGGATTGTCGGGAAAGTACCGGTAGATGAACCGGCCGTCCGGCTGCACCATGGCGGCGAGCCGCGCAGCGCCCGCGCGGGCGACAGCCATCGCTTTGGCGGGAGTGACAACTTCGACGGTCATCCGGCGCGGGTGTCGCGTGCTCCCGCATACCCTCCCCGCCCTACGGTGGCGGCGGGAATCGCAGAATGAGGGCCGCCCTGGCAGTGAACCCGGATAGTCGTACGTTGCCCCATTCCTGGTTCACATATTGGACGTTCTTGCTGCCGAACCAGTCGTATAAGCCTTCCACCCGCCCGATCAGATTCGGACCGAGTGCACCCTCGATGCCGGCACCAACCGACGGGCCGACAAAGGTCCCGGTGTACATGGGCGTCTCGTCTTCGGTGAGTTTCAGGTTAGCGAACGCCACGCCAGCGGCGGCGAAAATATTCCAGTTGCCCTGCGGGAACTCCATTCGGGCACGCAGGTGGCCGTCCGTGTTGATCTCGTAGCCATAGATGTCCCGAACGTCATCCATGACGGTGCCGTGGCCCGTGATGCTGCCAAAGCCCACGTCCCCCTCGATACCCCACATCACGCGGTGATCGGGCGACTTGGGAAAATTGTAGCCGGCGAGAAAGCCGCCGATGAACCCGCTGACCGGTCCACCAAAGACCTCTTCTTCCGACACGGTGACATTGCCGAAGAACCCGCCGCCGTGGATGCCGATATACGGCCCCTCGAACGTGTTCAGGGCGTCCTGCGCTTGAGCGGCACCGAGCGGCAGGATGGCGATAGCAAGCGCTGCGGTCGACAGAAGAACTGAACGTTTCATTTGACCCTCCCCGCAGGTCTATGTCCGGTCATTTCCCGAACGCCATTCTACCGGCATTTTAGCCGGGCGCCGCGGCCAGGTCCGTGGCGCTTATGCCACATTGCTTGCCTTTCGAGGCGCGAGCCGCTTGCCTCCCCCGGCGTCAGGGCGGTGGCGGTGCCGGGAACTTGAAGATCGCGGCCACGCGCGCCGTGAAGGTCTGCAACCCTACGGATACATCCCCATAGTTCTTCTTGCCGTAGATGTCGTACAGCACTTCCGGCCGGACCAGGAAATTCGGGGCGACAGCAATGTTGACGCCGGCGCCAAGCGTGAGGCCGACGAATGTGCCGCCCTCCGGTTCGCTGTCGTAGCAGACGTTGGCATCGGTGATCGCCACACCGATCGCTCCGAACGGCTCGACGTTACCGCTCGGCAAGCCTGCCAGGAAACGCACACGGCCCACTGAATTGTGGTCGTACCCGCAAATGTCGATGGCACCGTCGATGAGTTCGGCAGCACCGTCGGCCTCCGACGTAATCCCCGGCGCCAGATCGGTGAGGGCCTCATTGTGCCCGCCGAGGAATCCAAGTTCGCCTTCGATCGCCCCCGACCAGATCCGGTCCGGCGGACGCTTGAACCGGTCGCCGACGATGAAACCCGCAACGAACTGGTCGAGCGAGCCCGGCGCCACGACAATCTCTTCGGTCGTCTTGAAGTGGTCCGCGGCAGCGCCCGCGTATACGCCGAAGTAGAGACCCGGATTGTCGAAGGGCGTCGGCCCCTGCGCATTCGCGGCACCGAGCGGCAGCATGGCGACGCCAAGCGCCGCGGTCGCCAAAAGCAGGGAACGTTTCATGTCGCCCTCCCGATCCGCCGACTAGGGCGGCAGTTTGATCAATGCGGCCACCCTGGCCGTAAACGTGTTCAGCCCGATGCTCACGCCGTCCGGAAACGTGTGCGTTCCGTAAATGTCGTAAAGAACTTCAGGGCGAATGTAGAAGTTCGGGGCAAGGGCGATATTGACACCCGCGCCGACGGTCAGGCCGACCAGCGTCGCCCTCGGGTCGACCAGATAATTGAAATCCACCCCGGTAATCGCGACACCGATCGCTCCGAACGGCTCGATGTTTCCGTTAGGCAGTCCGAACAGCCCCCGAAAGCGTGCGACTCCGTGCTGCTCGTACGAGGCAACGTCGGGCGCGGCGTCGAAGACCGTGGGCTCGTTGTCCAGCACCTCGCAGACCGTATCCGGAACAGCCTGCGGAAGCGCGGACGGCGCCGCATCCGGAAACACGGGGCACTGCGACCCCTCTCGCTATGTTGCCGAAACCGAACTCGCCTTCGATCGCGGTGGACCAGATGCGGTCCGGCGGCCGCCGGAAGCGGTAGCCGAGAATCGCGCCGCCGACGAAGCCGGTAGCGTTCCCCGTCACCTCGACGATCCCGTTGTCCTTGATCGTGAAGTGATCGCTCGCCACGCCCGCGTACCCGCCGAAGTAGAGGCCAGGATTGTCGAACGGCGTCGCTTCCTGGGCCTGCACGGCCCCGAGCGGAAGAATTGCGACCGCAAGGGCAGCAGACGCCAGAAGGAACGACCTTGTCATGAGACGACCCCGCGTTTGTCTCCGACGCCAAGGCCGCAAAATCGGCGGCCCGCGACGATGACCGTAATCTATCCGGGCCCAGCATGACTGTCCGTTGCAGGATAGGCACACGCGACGAAATTTGCTGACCGCTCCTCGGGCAAATTTTGCCGGATCGGCGGCGGAACCCTGACGGTGCAACGACCGGCCGGCACCGCCACCGGGCAAGAGGTTGTGAACAGCCCGCGTTGACGCTCCGGCGCGACTCGGAATAGCGTCATTCAAGCGTCACGTGCGACGCTCCGGGGGCGTTTTGCGGCCCCGGATTCTTCCAAAAAGTGTCGGGTTCGGGGTGCGCGGTTGGCTGAATTGGTCACCTCCGCGAGACGGTGGTGCTATGCGGTTTTTTGCGGAAGCCGGCAAATTTTTTTGTCGGCAATAGCACTGACATCGCTGGTCGGTAACACTATATTTAGCGTTTGGGGTGACGGTCGGACACAAGAACTGGGGATCGCTCTCTCCCAGTCGTGAGGGTGGCCAGGACAGACCGTCAGGCGTCTTTTGGCTCTCGCGCCAGGGTGCGGGCGCGGTAAACTTGGAGATTGGGGCAGACACGATGCGGATCGAACGGCGCTACACGAAGGCAGGCTCGTCGGCTTACGACGGCATTGAGTTCCGCAAGACGCGGAGTGAAATTCGCAATCCGGACGGCTCGGTCGTTTTCCGGCTGGAGGACTTCGATGTCCCGGCGTCGTGGAGCCAGGTGGCCGGCGACATCATCGCCCAGAAATATTTCCGCAAGGCCGGCCTCCCGGTCCGTCTGAAGAAGGTCGAAGAGACGAGCGTGCCCTCGTGGCTGTGGCGCTCGGTCCCCGACCAGGCGGCGCTTGCGGCGCTCCCCGAATCGGAGCGCACCACCTCCGAGCAGGATGCCCGCCAGGTGTTCGATCGCCTCGCCGGCACATGGACGTACTGGGGCTGGAAGGGTGGATATTTCGATACGGAAGAGGACGCGCGCGCCTTCTTCGACGAATTGCGCCACATGCTCGCCACCCAGAAGGCGGCGCCCAACTCGCCGCAGTGGTTCAACACCGGTCTCCACTGGGCCTACGGCATCGACGGGCCGAGCCAGGGACATTTCTACGCCGACCACAAGACCGGCCGGGTGTCGCCGTCGGAGACCGCCTACGAGCATCCGCAGCCGCACGCCTGCTTCATCCAGGGCATAGAGGACGACCTCGTCAACGAGGGCGGCATCATGGACCTGTGGGTGCGCGAGGCGCGGCTGTTCAAGTACGGCTCGGGCACCGGCTCCAATTTCTCCAGACTGCGGGGCGAAGGCGAGAAGCTGTCCGGCGGCGGCAAGTCGTCGGGGCTGATGAGCTTCCTCAAGATCGGTGATCGCGCCGCCGGCGCCATCAAGTCGGGCGGCACCACGCGCCGCGCCGCCAAGATGGTGGTGGTCGATGCCGACCATCCCGACATCGAGCAGTTCATCAACTGGAAGGTCCGCGAGGAGCAGAAGGTCGCAGCACTGGTCACCGGCTCGCGGGTAGTGGCGGGCCACTGCAAGGCGATCCTGCGCGCCTGCGTCAACTGCGAGGGGCCGGGCGACTCCTGCTTCGACCCGGCGAAGAACCCGGCGCTCAAGCGCGAGATCCGCGCGGCGAGGAAGGCGCAGGTGCCGCAGAACACGATCCTGCGCGTCATCCAGCTCGCGCGTCAGGGCTACACCGACATCGACTTCCCGATCTTCGATACCGACTGGGATTCGGAGGCCTACCTCACCGTCTCCGGCCAGAACGCCAACAACACGGTCAGGATTGCCGACGACTTCCTGCGCGCGGTCGAGAACGACGAGCCATGGAACCTCGTCAATCGCATCGACAAGAAAGTCGCCAAGACGCTGCCCGCCCGCGAACTGTGGGAGGAGATCGGCAACGCGGCGTGGCAGTCGGCCGATCCGGGCCTGCAGTTCCACACCACCATCAACGACTGGCACACCTGCCCCGCCTCGGGGCCGATCCGGGCGTCGAACCCGTGCTCGGAGTACATGTTCCTGGACGACACGGCGTGCAACCTCGCATCGATCAACCTGCTGCAGTTCCGCGCGGCGGACCTCTCCTTCGACGTCGACTCGTTCGAGCACACCGTGCGGCTGTGGACGATGGTGCTGGAAATCTCGGTGATGATGGCGCAGTTCCCCGCGCGCCGGATCGCCGAACTGTCATGGGAGTACCGGACCCTCGGCCTCGGCTACGCCAACGTCGGCGGCCTGTTGATGTCGTCGGGCATCCCCTACGATTCGAACGAGGGCCGCGCGATCTGCGCCGCCATCACGGCACTGATGACCGGCGTCGCCTATGCCACCTCGGCCGACATGGCCGGCGAACTCGGCGCCTTCGCCGGCTACGACGCGGAACCGCGACGCGATGCTGCGCGTCATGCGCAACCACCGACGCGCCGCCTACGGAAACGCCGCCGGCTACGAGGACCTGCACACCGACCCGGTGCCGCTCGACGCCACCAACTGCCCCGACGCGCGCCTCGTCGCCCACGCGCGCCGGGCGTGGGACCAGGCCGTCATGCTCGGAGAGATCAACGGTTACCGCAATGCCCAGGCGTCGGTGGTCGCGCCGACCGGCACGATCGGCCTGGTCATGGACTGCGACACCACCGGCATCGAGCCGGACTTCGCGCTGGTGAAGTTCAAGAAGCTCGCCGGCGGCGGCTACTTCAAGATCATCAACCGCGCGGTGCCGGAGGCGCTGCGCGTGCTCGGCTATGACGACGCCACCATCAAGGGCATCATCGAATACGCCGTCGGCCACGGCAACCTCGACGGCGCACCCGGCATCAACCGCCAGACGCTGAAGGCGAAGGGCTTCAGCGACGCCACCATTGCCAAGATCAACGACACGCTGAAGTCGGCCTTCGACATCAAGTTCGTGTTCAATCGCTGGACCATCGGCGACGCCCAGATGAGCGCGCTGATGGTGCCGGAGGAGAAGCTTTCCGACCCGGCCTTCGATCTCCTCGTCCACCTCGGCTTCTCGAAGGCGGACATCGAGGCGGCCAACACCTACGTCTGCGGGGCGATGACGCTGGAAGGCGCGCCCGGGCTCAAGCCGGAGCACCTGCCGGTGTTCGACTGCGCGAGCCCCTGCGGGCGGCTCGGCAAGCGCTTCCTGTCATGGGAGAGCCACATCAAGATGCTGGCGGCGGCGCAGCCGTTCATCTCGGGCTCGATCTCCAAGACGATCAACATGCCCAACGACGCCACGGTGGCTGACTGCAAGAACGCCTACATGATGTCGTGGAAACTCGCCTTGAAGGCGAACGCGCTTTATCGCGACGGCTCCAAGCTGTCGCAGCCCCTCTCCGCCCAGCTCATCGCGGAGGAGGACGAGGAGCCGGAGGAGGTGGCGGCCGAGATCACGGCGAAGCCCGCCGCGGCGCGTGCCGAGGCGATGGCCGAACGCATCGTGGAACGCATCATCGAGCATGCGGTGCGCGAGCGCGAGAAGCTCCCCAACCGCCGCAAGGGCTACACCCAGAAGGCGGTGGTCGGCGGGCACAAGGTATATCTCAGGACCGGCGAGTACGACGACGGCCGCCTCGGCGAGATTTTCGTCGACATGCACAAGGAAGGCGCCGCCTTCCGCTCGCTGATGAACAACTTCGCCATCGCCATCTCGCTCGGCCTGCAGTACGGCGTGCCGCTGGAGGAATACGTCGACGCGTTCACCTTCACCCGGTTCGAGCCGGCCGGGTTCGTCCAGGGCAACGAGGCGATCAAGAACGCCACCTCGATCCTCGACTACATCTTCCGCGAGCTCGCCATCTCCTACCTCGGCCGCCACGACCTCGCCCACGTCAACCCGGACGACATCGGCGCCACCGCCATGGGCACCGGCGAGAGCCAGGGCAAGGCGCCGCCCGAGGCGGCCGTCTCCCACGGCCTCATCCGCGGCCGCCGCCCGCTGGCGCTGGTCGACAAGGCGGGTGCCGGCACCGCGGCCGGTCCGTCGGGCACGGCCACCGCCGGAGCCGGTCCTACCTCTGCTCGTCCCCGCGAAGGCACGCCCTCGACCGCGATCGGGGGCGGGGAGCCCTCATCCGCTCATCCCCGCGCAAGCGGGGAGCCAGGGGCTGCAGGCGGAACCGCTGCCGGCGCCACGACCGCGCGCGCTTCGACCAATGTCACCACCTTCGGCGCAACCGCGCTGAAGCGGGTCGAGGCCCCGGCATTGAAGGCGGGCCTCGCCGAGCCGGCCGCCGCCCCCGCGCCTGCCCGGCCACGACCGGCCACGAAGGCCGACGGCACGTTCAAGCCCGCCGGCACCCACGCTAAGGCCACGCCTGCAAACGAAGCCGCCGCGCGCGAGGCCGAACGCATCGCCGAGGCACGCCTCCGCGGCTACGAGGGCGACGCCTGCCCCGAGTGCGGCAACTTCACATTGGTGCGCAACGGCACGTGTTTGAAATGCGACACGTGCGGGTCGACCACGGGGTGCAGCTAGAAAGGAGATTCGAGATGAAATCACAACATAGGCTGGATGGACGCCATCGCGACGCGAACGGCGAAATCAGACGAAAGAACGGCAATACCGAGATTGGCACCTTGCGGGAAATCTACGGCGAAGACTTCGCCGCAGGACGAAGAAGCGACATGAAACTTGAGACGCTTCTGGCGGAAACGGGGCTCGATCGTTGAGTGACTATTTGAAGCACCAGTGAGGGCAACAGGCTCGAACTCGCGCAGTTTTGTGTAATCCAATTCAACCTTTGGGTTGATTTTGGGCATTCGGGAGGAGGCAAAAAATGGGCGCTCTTACTCAGTTCGGCGCAAGGTGCCGGGAGCATCGCAATTCGCGCAAGTTGCGCATGGTAGATCAGGCGGTATCGCTTGGATGTTCTGTTGCGTTTATTTCGGCGGTTGAACTCGGACAGAAGAAGCCGCCCGAAGGTTATCCTGCCAAGTTCGCTGCATGGCTAAACCTATCGAGTGAGGAGGCTGAGGAACTTCAACGGCTCGCTGACTCACGGTCTAACGTGTTGCGTTTCCGACCAAAGGATCCGGATCAAGCGGCGATAGCACGAAGGCTGTTTCGAAGGATCAGTGTTATGTCGCCGCATGAAATTCGGCGCATAGAAAATCGCCTAAAAAGGAAACCCAAGGATGACGGACCAAGTATACGTTAAGGGCCTTTCTGCTCGCGAGATTGAAGGTCGCGCGTTGGCTTGGCGCGACGCCTTGGGTGTTAGCGGACGATGGGCGCCTGACATGGTGGAAGTCTTGGAACATCGCCTCCCGGCGTTGTTCGAAGAATTTGTCCTGGCCGTGACGGAAGACCAGCTGATGGCGGATGCCGAGGGCTACACTCAGTTCGCACCGCCGAAGATCGTCCTTAAAGAGAGCGTCTACTTGGCGGCTGCGCGCCACGACCCGCGCAGTCGAATGACATTGGCGCATGAACTGGGGCATCTGGTTCTTCATAGTGGAATTGCCAAAGCAAGGGAGGCGAGTTCTCCACCGCGAGAAAACCTTCGGCCATATAACAGCGCAGAGTGGCAAGCGAACAAGTTTGGTGCAGGCTTTCTCATGCCCGATCACATCGTTCGCCAATTCGGATCGGCCGCCGACTTGGCCGACGGCCGTCAGGTTAGCATGCAGGCTGCGCGGATAAGAATGTCTGAGGTCGGCCACATCACTAAGCCGCCATTGCCTGACGTCGTTGAAGACTTCCTTCGGGATGCGGGCCGTTAGAAGCCCGTAGGGCAGAATAGCGGGGCGTATTCCGCCACGTCGCGAACTCGGTGCAATACGCTGCGCTATTGCACCCTACGAAACCCAACGCGCCGCACACCACCTGTCCCGTCCGGGAGAGGTGGCGTCCGCCACCAGCGTCGCGTCTACGGGACCAGATTGCGTGACCTGGATCCACATCCCCCGGAGACGGGCCATAGGCGCGATTCACCCCGCCTGCCCACGCCCTGGCGCTCAACCAGCCCCGCAACTGATCGGCAACGTCTGCCGCGTTACAATGGCCGCGACCGCACCGGCGGGTGCGGATGGAGCGGACAGATGCAAACGCCATCCTGGCTTGTCGTTCTGGCAGCGGTGGTTCTGGCGCTGCCCTTCGGCTGGGGGCTCGGCGTACTCGCCGCCACCATCGTCGCCGGCCCGGATTTCGGCCAATTGCTCGCGTTGACCGTGTCGATCGCGATCGTCGTCGCGGTCGTCTTCGCGTTGCTGCCAATCGTCCGGCCGGGCACGCGGCTTGCCATCATGGCGGGCGGAACCGCGTTGTTCGTGGTTCTGGCGGCCCTGACCGGGTAAGCCGCCGCAAGCGGAACGGGCAAAAGTCCGCGCGGCGGAGCGTCGGCCGCCGCTAGCGCGGACCGCCGGTGCGCGTGGCCCCGAAGCGCGGCTTCGCCTTCGGCGCCGGCAGGAGTCCTTCGCGCTGCGCCCGCTTGCGGGTCAACTTGCGCGCCCGGCGGATCGCCTCGCCCTTCTCGCGCGCCCGCTTCTCGGAGGGCTTTTCGTAGAACCGCTGGCGCTTCAGTTCGCGAAAGAAGCCCTCGCGCTGAAGCTTCTTCTTGAGGACCTTCATGGCCTGGTCGACGTTATTATCGCGTACGAGAATCTGCAAAAGATCATCCTTGGTTGGGGTTGAGGGCTTCATGTAGGGGCTTCGAAGTGATTTGGCGACCGAATTCGGCACGAAAATTGGAGAAAATGCCGCGCCGGCGCCGCAAACGGCGGACTCCGGACCGAATGCTTATCGCCCGTTAACCATCCCGAAACGCGCGCGGGCCCATGATCGGGTACCGAATCCCTCCACCGGAGCGCCCACGCGATGCCGACCCGTTCCATTCTTGCCGCCGCCGCGATCGCCGCGGTTTTCACCGCGCCGGCGCTGGTGCCTGCCCTCGCCGCCGACTATGGCGTGCCGTCAGCGGCCTGCGCGCCGCCCCAGAGCTACACCGCCGCGCCGGTGGTGACCACATTCCAGGATTGGCGGCTGGCCGCACATCGGGCGCGCATCCAGGACGTCCAGCGCTTCGACCCGCGCTATCCGCCGCCCGCGCCAGTGCCGTCGACGTCGGTTCTGCCCGGCCCGGCCTACGTCGCCCCGCAGACCGGGTATCTGGCGAGCTCCGTTTGCGACTACGCGTACGGGCAGCCGCGCCGCAGCTGGTATGACGGCAAGGTGTTCTATCTTCCCGGCGGTATCGGTGGCGGACCGGACAGCTTCATGATCATCGAGCGCGACTGACGCGCGAACGCACGGGCCGCCGGCGGGGGACCACCGGCGGATGGCCCGCGCCGCGTCAGAACACCTTGCGCCAGAGGCGGATCAAGCCATAGATCAGGAAGACGCCGCCGGTGACGTATCCCCACCATTTGGCGTTGCGCAGGTTCATGAAGAAAGTCCCGGCCGAGGAGTTCGGGCGGATGGTCGGCCGCCCATTTGGCGAGGTCATCGCGCTCCAGCCAGCGCTTGGCGACGTCCCGCTTTTCGTTGTCCCAGCGGCGCAGCGCCAGGTCCGCACGGACCTGCTTGGCGCCGAGTTCCTGAAACTCGCGATTCCATTTCGCGATCTGGCTTGCGCTCGCGACCATTGTGCAATCGGGTCTTCGTGTTGGCGGCGTCTTGTCGCCTAGCACCGGTGCCGAAGGTTGCCAAGCGCTGATGCCGCCAGCCTGTGCGCGACCATCCGTCGCCATGCATAATATCGCACGACCGTTGCCGCAAAGTCACCCGAAAATGGCCGAATTCCGGCCTTTGCGGCAGGTGTTGCCGCCTTGCCCTCGCCTTGAAGTGCCGACATCATCGCCCGCCTCGACGGTGCAGCACCGGCACGATTCGAGCATTCGAAAGATTGCACGGTGAGGATGACATGATCGGGAAGCCTTTGCGATTGGCCGCGTGCGGCCTGTTGATCGTTGCGAGCGTCACCACCGCGGACGCGGCCGATCCCCATCGGATTGCCGACTTGCTGGTTGCCGCCGTCGCAGCAAGCGGCGATGGCACACTGAGCTACGGGAATGCAGGCGCCGATGGCGATGCGATCGTTCTCAGCGACGTGAAGCTCAAGCTCGCCGCGAAAGATGGGGTGGTGTCGGTCCCGAAAGTGACGATCAAGGGAGCCGCCGAGCGCAAACCGGGCGGTTTCACCGCCGACAGCATCGCGTTCGACAACGGCAGCGTCGCGTCGGCCGCCGGCGGCACCAAATGGGGGACAGCGACATTGACCGATGCCGTCGTGCCGTCAGCCGATGAGGTGACGGCGCGGGCGCGGTTGCGTCCGTTCAGCCAGCTTGCCATCGGTGCGCTCGAGGTCAGGGACGCCAAGGCGTCCGATCCGGTGACCGTGGCTACGCTCAGCGTCGAGATGGGCGACGTCGCGGAGGGAGCGCCAATGAACGTCATGGTGACGGCGACAGGGGCGCAAATGCCGGCAACCGCGGTCGCCAGTCCAATCGCCTCAGCAGTGCTCGACAGGCTCGGCTATGACCATGTCCAGGCGGACGTGACCGTCGACGCCGCCTACGATCCTGACGCCGATACCGTCGACGTACGTTCGCTCACGGTCGATGCGCCCGATATCGGCAAGATCGCGGTGACGGCGAGTTTCAGCGGCCTGTCGCTCCACCGACTTGCCGATCCGGAAGAGGAGAAAGCGGCGCGCGCGGCGGCCCGGCTCAATTCGCTGAGCGTTCGTTTCGACGACGCCGGCTTCGTCAAGCGGATGCTGGCCATGCAGGCGGACATGCTGGGCGGCACGCCGGACGACGTACGCGAGGCCCTGGTCGACGGCGCACTGCCGGTGGCCTTGAGCTTCGTCGACAACACCGGTTTCCGCGACTCGTTTCTCGCAGCAGTCGATACCTTCCTGCAGGATCCTCACTCGCTGACGCTGACGGCGGCGCCGCAGCAGCCGGTCCCTCTCGGCCAGGTGATGCGGACGGCGCTCCACAGCCCTCTGGGTCTTGCCGACCTGCTGGCGCCGGATGTCGTCGCCAACCAGTGAGGCCCCGGGTTTGAATCGACAGGCGACCGTGAAACGACCGACAACCCGCGTGCTGTTTGCGCTGCTCGTTGCATGGGTAACGGTGCTGGCGACCGGGTCGGCATTCGCCCAGCAGTCGGCCGTTGCCGCGCTCGGGGAGTGGATTGGCGCGATCGACGCTTCGCCGGACTGGTCGGCGGCCTATCGCGACCTCGCCTACGATCCGGCGAGCGACAGCACCGTCCTCTCCGGGCTTACCGTGCGCAGCACGGGCGGTGGCTTCTCCGTTGACTTCGATACCGTGACGGTCACCGGGCTGACCGAGGCGGCCGACGGAAGCATGAGCGCGCGGCGGCTGGATGCCAGCGGTGGTGTGATCAACGCCGGCATGTTTTCCGTCGCCCTCTCCGATGTTTCGCTCGACGATTTCGCACTGCCGGAGGGTACGGGATTCACCTGGGACCCGTCCCGGCCGTTCACCTCCATGATCCATGCCTACGAGCCGCTGGCACGGATCGGAGCGAGCGGCGGCCACATCCAGTCACTGAAGCTGACGGAGAACGTCGGCGGCGTGGCGACTGAGATCGACTACGACAACATCGCCCTCAAGGGCTGGGCCGACGGCAAGATCGCGAGCCTCTCGGCCGGTCCGCTCGCCATGGATGCGCCGAGCGAGTTGCCGCTGATCACATTGCGGGTGGCGAAGGGCGTAGCAACCGACATCGACATCGGCGCCTTCCTTCACATCTACGATCCGGACAATTATGTCGGCGGGGTCGGTGACCGCACCTGGCGCAGCGCCATCGGCTCGGCCAGCTATGACAATGCCGTTGTCGAAGCGCCGGGAGCGAAGCTCACCATTGGCTCGGCTTCCCTTGGCAACCTCAGGGTTCGACAGCCGCAAGAAAGCTTCGCCGCGATGTTCGACGCGGCGATGCTGAACCCGTTCGGCGCCGGAGACCCCGCGGCCGGTGATCGTTCGCTGGATTTGGCCTCGGCCTTTTCGATCGGCCAGTTCGCGATGAAGCCGATCGACATTGAGGCGATCGGCTTCGACCGGCTCCATCTCGATGATCTGTCGATCACCGACCTCTCCATCGACGGGCTCGGCGCCTTCGCAATTGATGGCTTCGACGGCGAGGTCAACGGCCAGGCGTCGATCAAGGTCGGCCGGCTCGCCTTCGGCGGTGTCACCTTGCCGACGTCGGACACCATCGCGACGGCGATGCGCGTCGCGCGCGTCGGCGGCAACGTGGACTTTTCGTCACTGCTGCCAACCCTTGGCTTCGTCGAAACCGGCGATGTTGATGCCGATATCGACGGCATCCCACGAACCAAACTCGGCAAGATGCGCGTCGACCTCGGCGACTATGTCGGCAGCGTGCCGACTTCAGTCACAGTCGACATCGCCAACGCTGATTTCGCCACGTCGATGATCGCGCAGGAACTCGGTGCGCAGCCTGCTGGGGACCTTTGGTTACGAGCGCCTGCACGTCGATTCGACGGTCAAGCTCGACTGGAACGAGACCGACGACACGACCGCCGTCGACAATTTCAAGCTGGCGATGAGCGACATCGGGACACTTTCCGGCGACGCTAAGTTTACCGGCCCGACCCGGAACGAGCTCGAGAGCCTTGATTCGCTCGACGCGCTTGATGGCATCCTCGGTTCGGTATCGCTGCAGAGCGGCACGTTCACGTTCAAGGACCAGTCGCTGGTCGGACGGGCGATCGCCGGTCAGGCGGCCCGTCTCAAGGTCGATCCCGACAAGTTCCGCGAGCAGTTCGCGCGTGGCCTGCCGTTCATGCTGTCGTTCCTCGGCAACCGCGATTTCCAGAAGAAGATTGCCCCGATCCTGCAGGCGTTCATTCGCGCGCCCGGTTCGATCACGGTCATGACGGCGCCGGCCGCGCCGATCGCGGTGTCGGCGATCGTGACCGCGATCAAGGCCTCGCCCTTCAGCCTGCCTAGCCTGCTGGCCCTCACGGTAACGGGCGCAACCGCAGCGCCGTCCAATCCGCCCGCCGCCCCTTCCGGTGCCGCGGCCCAGCCCTAGCGGCCAAGGGTCCTGAACGGTGCTCCACAGGCGGCTGTCGTGCCGGCTGACTATGCGGGCGCTTTCTTAACGTTTTTTGGTAAGGTGATGATCGCGCCTGTTGTGGCGCTCGGGAGCAATTCGGTTATGCGCAGCTTGGCAATGTTCGTGTTGGCGTTTTGGGCCACCGTTTCGGCAACGACCGGCCCGGTCCGAGCGGCCGAACCGGTGGAGAGCGCGGTCGCGGGTTGGATCGCGGAGCTTGCGGGCGTTCCCGGCTGGACCGCAACGTACGGCGAACTCGCCTATGACCAGGCGACGGACACCGCGCGGCTTACGGGCCTCAAGATCGAATATGCCGCTGCCAACGTCGCTATCGCCTTCGACCCGATCTCGATCACCGGGTATGTCGAACGCCCGGACGGCACCTTTGGCGTCGGGACAGTGATTGCCCAGGGCGCGACCGTAAAATCTGACACCGCCCAGATCACCATCGCAGACGTGCGGCTCGACAACCTCGGCAACGTTCCCAAAGATTTTGGCGGCGCGGCGTGGGACGGGACGCATCCGTTTACGTCCATGATGCGCGCGTATGCGCGCATGACCGACATTCACATGGACCATGGTGGAGTCGGCTCGGTCGCGGCGGTTGCGACCACACCGGATGGCGACACAACTACCCTAGCGTACAAGGACTTTGCGATGGACGGGTGGGCCGACGGCAAAGTGGCTCGCGCGGAGCTCGGAGCCATGACCATCGACACGGCGACGCAGGAAGGTCCGGTCAAGACAAGCATCGCCGGCATCGAGGCGCGCGACATCGACTACGCGGCCATGAGGCGTGTCTACGATCCGGACCAGTATGCCAGTGGCGTCATCGATCATGACTGGCACACAGCGATCGGGTCGATCGCGTACGGCGACATCGTCGTCGACAACCCTGTCACCAAAGTGACGGTCGGTGGAGTGACACTGGCTGACTTCAAGGTGCGTCAGCCGGAGCGGAGCATCGCGGCTGTTTTCGACAGGGTGATGCTTGACCCGCAGTCGGGCGAGAACCTCACGCCCGAAGACGAGGATACGCTGCTCGGTTTCGTCTCGGCCTTTTCGCTCGGCCGCCTGGAGGTGCACGACGTCGCCGTCGATACGCCCGACGGCAATGGTCAGCTCGGCGGAGCGGCCCTCGTCGATCTGTCATCCGATGGCCTCGGCGAATTCTCCACCGATGGTCTCGACATCACCGCTACCGACGCCGGCGCCGTCAAGGTCGGCCACTTCGCGCTGGGCGGCATCGTTTTTCCGAGTCTCAAGAGCTTGATGGCGGCCAGTCAGGCCGAACAGTCCGGCGAAGAAATCGACTACGGCTCGCTCGCCATGAAGTTGGGCTTCGTCGAAGCGGCCGACATAGACGTTACCGTGCCGGATGGCACCGAGGTTCACTCGTCAAGGCGCGGCTTGACCTCGGCAATTATGTCGGGCCGATCCCGACGCAATACGCCCTCGACATTTCCGGCCTCGATATTCCCGTCGCGGCGGTCCACGACGACATGACCCAGACGATCCTGCAGCAGCTTGGCTACGACCGTATTCACACCGACGACACGCTGCGGCTGGCCTGGAAGGAAGAGGACAAGAGCGTCGTCGTCGACAATTCCCGTGTGGCCGTCGCCGACGTGGGCTCGCTATCGTTGAGCGCGGTGCTCAGCGGCCTCGATCGGAGTGCCATCGAGAACATCGACAGTCTCCCCGATGCGATGGCGAGTCTCGCGCTGGTGAGTGCCACCCTTACCATCACCGACAACTCGATACTGAAGCGCTGGATCGACTTTCAGGCCGAGGCCGCCAATACCGACGCGGCGGACATGCGCCAGCAAATCGCCCAATCGCTACCGGATATGATCGGTGGCATCGGCAGCGCCGACTTCCAGAAGCACCTTGCGACCGTGCTCCAGGCCTTCCTCGCGGCACCCGGTTCGATCACGGCGACGGCGACGCCCGCCTCGCCCCTCCCGCTCGTCGCCCTCGGTGCGTTGGCCGATACGGCGCCGGAAACGCTGCCGGAGCTCCTGGCCATCACGATCGAGAACGCGGCCGGCCAAGGTCCCGCGCCGGACGGAGGACAACTGACCTCCCCACCGGCTACGCCCCCCCAGTAGTTACCCCGGCAGGTTCAGCCGGATGTGCAGCTCGCGGAGCTGGGCCGCCGTCACCTCCGACGGCGCGCCCATCATCAGGTCCTCGGCGCGCTGATTCATGGGGAACATGGTGACCTCACGGAGGTTCTCCTCGCCGCAGAGCAGCATGACGATGCGGTCGATGCCCGGCGCAATGCCGCCGTGGGGCGGCGCGCCGTACTGGAGCGCGCTCAGCATGCCGCCGAACTTCGCCTCCAGCACGTCATCGCCGTAGCCGGCGATAGCAAAGGCCTTGCGCATGATCTCCGGCTTGTGGTTGCGGATGGCACCCGACGACAGCTCCACTCCGTTGCATACGATGTCGTACTGGATCGCCTTGATCGACAGGATCGTCTCGCGGTCGCTGGGGTCGAGCGCCAGAAAGGCGTCGTGGTCGTAGTTCGGCATGGAGAACGGGTTGTGGGAGAATTCGATCCGCTTCTCCTCCTCATTCCACTCGTACATCGGGAAATCGACGATCCAACAGAACGCAAACTCATTCTCATTAATAAGCTTCAATTCTCTTCCAAGTCGGGTGCGGGCAGCTCCCGCGAACGCTACGAATTTTTTCGGCACACCACAGACAAAGAAGACCGCGTCTCCAGCTTCGAGCCCTAGTTCTGATCGAATGGCATCTGTGCGCTCTGTGCCTATGTTCTTGGCGATAGGTCCAACACCAACCGCGGACCATTTGTCGGGCCAACCCTCAGTATAGACGGCGCCATCGGCGCTTTCCTTCCTCCAATAAACATAGCCAAGACCCGGCTGCCCCTCGGCTTGCGCCCAGGAATTCATGCGATCACAAAAGGCACGATTGCCGCCATTTCGCGCAGGTATCGCCCAAACCTGCACGTTCGAATCCGACGCAATTTGCTCAGCAAAAATCTTGAACCCAGAACTACGAAATACGTGAGTAACATCAGCCATGACAATTGGGTTGCGCAGGTCCGGCTTATCCGAACCGTATTTCCGCATTGCATCACCGTACCGGATGCGCGGAAACGATTGCGTCACCGGCCTGCCCCCGCCGAATTCCTCGAAAACGCCGCGCAGCACCGGCTCGACCGCCTGGAAGACGTCCTCCTGCTCGACGAAGCTCATCTCGATGTCGAGCTGGTAGAACTCGCCGGGGGAGCGGTCGGCGCGCGCGTCCTCGTCGCGGAAGCAGGGCGCGATCTGGAAGTAGCGATCGAACCCGGCGATCATGATCAGCTGCTTGAACTGCTGCGGCGCCTGCGGCAGCGCGTAGAACTTGCCCGGATGCAGCCGCGAGGGCACCAGGAAGTCGCGGGCGCCCTCCGGCGACGATGCGGTCAGGATCGGCGTGTGGAACTCGTGGAAGCCGGCCTCGACCATGCGACGGCGGATCGAGGCAATGATCTCGGTCCGCTTCATGATGTTCTGGTGCAGTTTCTCGCGCCTCAGGTCGAGGAAGCGGTATTTCAGCCGCGTTTCCTCCGGATATTCGGCGTCGCCGAACACCGGCATGGGCAATTCGCGCGCCGCCGACAGCACCTCGATCTCGTCGGCGAAGACCTCGACCGCGCCGGTCGGCAGGTTTGGGTTGACCGTGTCCTCGGTGCGCGCCTTGACCTTGCCGTCGACCCGGATGACCCATTCGGAGCGCACCGTTTCGGCGGTGCTGAAGGCGGGCGAATCCGGGTCGGCCACCACCTGGGTCAGGCCGTAATGGTCACGCAGGTCGATGAACAGGAGGCCGCCATGGTCGCGCACCCGGTGCACCCAGCCGGAAAGGCGAGCAGTCTCGCCGACGTTGGCGGGGCGAAGCGCGCCGCAGGTATGGGTCCGGTAGGGGTGCATGGATGTGTCCTGGGAGTTGGGCCGCGGCCGCATCGCCGGGCTGATGCCGGCCGCGTCAATAACCCAATCGACCGGCCGTGCAAAGCCGGACTCAAGAGCCGGGGAACCGGACGCCGGGCGTGCCGGCCCGAGACCTGTAGCAACGCGTCCCGCCCGCGGCATGATCCCGGCCGAACGGTCCTCCCCCGAAAGCCCGATCGCGGAAACCGGCCGTTTCCGCCACCGCGGCTGGCCTTGGGTGCGACCTTTTGTCAGGTTTCTGCCGGTGCCCCGAAACCATTGCGGCAAATGGGTTTATCTGGGGGGACAAGCGCCCCTCCCCTCGGATATACGAGGGCATGACCATCATCACCACGACCGCCGATCTTGCCGCGGCCTGCCGCCGGCTGGCCCGGTTTGACGCGGTCACGGTCGACACCGAATTCATGCGGGAGACCACCTTCTGGCCCAAGCTCTGCGTCATCCAGATGGCGAGCCCGGAGGAGGCGGTGGTGGTCGACGCCATGGCGCCGGACATCTCGCTTGACGCCTTCTTCCGGCTGATGAAGAACGAGAAGGTCATCAAGGTCTTCCATGCTGGCCGCCAGGACGTCGAGATCGTGTACCACCTGGGCGGTCTCATCCCTCATCCCATCTTCGACACCCAGGTTGCCGCCATGGTCTGCGGTTTCGGGGAGTCGATCAGCTACGACCAGCTTGTCCACCGGCTGACCGGCGAGCGCATCGACAAGTCGTCGCGATTTACCGATTGGAGCCGCCGGCCACTATCGGAGCGCCAGCTCGAGTACGCCACTGCCGACGTCACCCACCTGCGCGACGTCTACCAGGCGTTATCCGCGCGTCTGGCCGAGCAGGACCGCACCGAGTGGGTGCGGGAGGAGATGGAGGTGCTGACCTCGCCGCAGACCTACCAGCTCGAACCGGAAGAGGCGTGGAAGCGTCTCAAGCTCCGCGTGCGCAAGCCGATCGAGCTCGCCGTCATGCGGTCCGTCGCCGCCTGGCGCGAGCAGGAGGCGCAGAGCCGCGACGTGCCGCGGAACCGCGTCATCAAGGACGATGCCATTTACGAGATTGCCGCCCAGCAGCCGACGACGCAGGCGGCGCTGGGGCAGTTGCGCACCATCCCGCGGGGGTTCGAACGCTCGCGCGCCGCCACCGACATTCTCGCGGCGGTCAAGGCGGCGCTGGAGATTCCCAAGGACCAGCTGCCACGCATCCCCAAGCACCGGCCGGCCACCAACGGCAACGGCGCCGCCGTCGACCTGCTCAAGGTGCTGCTGAAGATGATCAGCCAGAAGAACGGCGTTGCCTCCAAGATCATCGCCACGGTGGACGACCTCGAGGCGATCGCAGGCGACGATTCAGCCGACGTGCCGGCGCTAACCGGCTGGCGGCGGGAGTTGTTCGGCGAGACGGCGCTGAAACTCAAGCGCGGCGAGATCGCACTAGCGGTCAAGGACAACCACGTCATCACGCTGGAGAAGTAGCATCGGGCGAAACTGATGCGAGGCCAGCCCTCCCCTTGCGGGAGGGCCGACAAATCGCTTGCGCGAAGCGGTAGCGATTTTCGGGGAGGGGTACGGGCGCTACCCTTCGTGGTTACCCCTCCCCAAAACCTCCCTCGCTTCGCGAGGTCAGTTTTGGCCCTCCCGCAAGGGGAGGGCTGGCCGCCTCTTTTTTTGGCGTGTCGCGACCATGTCTCGGCTTCAGTGATCCCGGGTACTAGCGGTCGTGGAAGCCCCTGCCTGCGAAAATCTTCGGCGCGCATTTCTCGATCCGGGCCTCACGCGTTGCCGGTTGCTTGGCGGCGGAGAAATAGAGCGCGTATCCCCTTTGCCGCCCCGGCGTCAGTGCCTCGAACGCGGCCCTGAATGCAGGGTCCTCGTCGAGCCGGTTCTGGAGCTCTTCCGGAAAGGCGACCTCGGTCCGTTTCGGGATCTTCTTCCCGGACTTTTCCACTTCCACGGCTTCGCGGATGTAGGCCTTCACGAGTGCCTTTTTCCGTACGACGTCACGAACGCTGGTGAATTGGATTCGGCGTCCCGCCTGCGAATTCTTTCCGAGGCTTTCCAGAACGCGCTCAGCATCGACCAACAGCGCGCCCTTGAAGAACCCCAGCGCCAGAAATGCCTTCATCCTCTGGATGACGACGATGTTCCTGCCGTCATGGGTGTAGCAGGGCTGGCCCCATTTCAGCTCTTCGGTCAACCCGCAACCGAGGACCACCTCCCTCAGCTTTTCGGATTCTGCCCGCCAGGTGTTTGCCTTCCTGAAGTAGGCGTCGACCGGGAATGTCATGGACCGCGCTTGATCCTACTCCACCACGATGGACGGCTCCAGGCCCGCGAGCTTGGCGAGAACGCCGAGACGGCGGAGCACCCGGGCGCCGCCGAGCGGGGCAAGGTCCGATGGCAGCACCAGCGTCAGGGCCTTGCCGCGCGTTTCCGCGCGGGTGCGGCTGACGACGTCGGGCATGGCCCCGGAAATCAGGTAGGCGACGCGGAGCGTCGCGCCGAGCGCACGGGCGCGTTCCATCAGCCGGGTGGAGGCGAGTTCGCGGATGCGCGGGGAGAGAGCCTCGGCGATCAGCCCCTCGTGGCGGTAGAAGTTGGCAAGTGCGAGGTAGGCGCGGCCGGGGTGGTCGATGCCGATGAAGGCCGCGTGGGCGATCAGGTTGAAGCTCTGCTCGCCGCGATATTCCGGATGCGCACGCCAGCCGAGGTCGGCGAGCAGGCACGCGGCGTGCCGAAGTCGCGCCTCCTCCGGCGTCTCATCGAAGCCAATGGCAGCGAACACCGCTCCCGTCCACGGTCCCAGTTCGCGCACGTGACGCGGCGAGCGCGAGTGAAGCTGGGCCAGTTCCTCCGCCGCCGACAGCAGCGGGTCGAGCTTCCTCTCGTCCTTGCCCAGGAGGTCGTAAAGCAGCCCCTCGCGTAGGCCCAGCGCCGACATCACGATCCGCGACGGACGCATCAGCTTGATCACCTGCTCCAGCACGACGGCGCCGTACGGCAGCAACGGGCGCCGGTTCCCGGAGACCACCTCGATCATGTCGAGGAAATCGATGTCGCGGCGGGCGACCATGCGGCTGAACTCTGCCGCCTCGTCTGCCGCGATCTCATAGTGATGCATGACGTGCAGCGGGTAGCCCTGCTGGCGCATGTGGAGGCGGGCGAGCGAGCGCCAGGTGCCACCGATGGCGTAGAACGGCTTGTTCTGGTTGGCGGGCAGCACAGCCGAACCGTCGAGAGCGTCGGCGACGATCTTCTGCGCCTTCTTCAGAGATTTCTCCGCCGTCTGCTCGAGCCTCAGGCCGCCGAGCGGAAACGTTTCGCCGGCGCCGGTGCCGGTGCCGTGGACGTCGACGACCTCCAGGCTGCCGCCACCGAGGTCGCCGGCGACGCCGTCCGGCTCGCGAAAGCCGGAGACCACGCCGAGGGCGGAAAGGCGGGCTTCTTCTGCGCCCGTCAGGATGGCCGGCTTGACGCCGGTAATTGCCTGAACCGAGGCGATGAATTCGTTGCCGTTGGAGGCCTCGCGCGCCGCCGCGGTGGCGAGCACGTGCATGGAGGATACGCGCATCTGGCCGGTCAGGGCGACGAAGCGGCGCACCGCCGTCAGCGCCGAGGCAATCGCCTCGGCATCGAGCCGGCCGCCGGTCGCCACGCCGCGCACCAGCCCGCACAACTCCTTCTCGTTGAACAGCGGCGTCGCTGCACGGCAGAGCCGCTCGTAGACGACCAGACGGACCGAGTTGGAGCCGATGTCGATGATGGCGATCGGGCCGTTGCCGGGCAGACGCCCGGGCGCTTCCTCCATCCTTTCGATCGCCGCCACAGTCACTTTCGGCTCGAACTTCCCTGGCGTCGGCGGATCGGCTTCGGCGGATTGGTCTTCAGCGACTTGCCGCGACCGGAAAGGCTCGGATTGGTCATGAAATACTGGTGCGCGTTGAACGGGCGCACACCCTTCTTCGGCACGATGCGCTCGGAGGTACCATCGGACAGCACGCGCCAGCTCTGCTGGTTGTCGGCGAGGTTGGCGACCATGATCTGGTCGAGCACCTGTTCGTGGACGGTCGGATTGAGGATCGGCACAATCGCCTCGACGCGGCGGTCGAGGTTGCGCGGCATCATATCGGCGGAGCCGATGTAGACCAGCGCCTCCGGCGAGGGCAAGCCGTAACCGTTGCCGAAGCAATAAATTCGCGCGTGCTCGAGAAAGCGCCCGACGATCGACTTGACCCGGATGCGCTCCGACAGGCCGGGAATGCCCGGCCTCAGGCAGCAGATGCCCCGCACGACCATGTCTATCTCGACGCCGGCCTGGCTCGCATCGTAGAGCGCGTCGATGATCTGCGTATCGACCAGCGCGTTGAGCTTCATCCAGATGCGCGCCGGCCGGCCCGCCTCGGCGTGCGCCACCTCGCCGGCGATCAGGTCGAGCATCCGCCTCCTGAGGAAATGGGGCGAGATGGCCAGGCGCTTCAGCGTCTCCGGTTCCGAATAGCCGGTGATGTAGTTGAAGACGCGGGCGACGTCGCCGGCGATTGCCGGATCGGCGGAGAAGAACGAAAGGTCGGTGTAGATGCGCGCGGTCACCGGATGGTAGTTGCCGGTGCCTATATGGACGTAGCTGGTGAGCTGGCCCGCTTCGCGGCGCACGACAAGCGACAGCTTGGCGTGGGTCTTCAGCTCGATAAACCCGTAGACCACCTGCACCCCGGCGCGCTCCAGGTCGCGCGCCCAGCGTATGTTGGCCTCCTCGTCGAAACGCGCTTTCAGTTCGACCAGCGCCGTCACCGACTTGCCGGATTCCGCCGCCTCGACCAGCGCCTTGACGATCGGGGAGTCGTTGGACGTCCGGTAGAGCGTCTGCTTGATCGCCACCACGTCCGGGTCGGAAGCTGCCTGACGCAGGAACTGCACCACCACGTCGAAAGACTCGTAGGGATGGTGGACGATGATGTCCTTCTCGCGAATGGCGGCAAGGCAGTCGCCGCTGTGGTCGCGGATGCGCTCGGGAAACCGCGGCGTGTAGGGGGCGAACTTGAGGCTTGGCCGGTCGATGGCAACAAGCTGCGAGAGGTCGTTCAGCGCGAGGACGCCGTCGACCAAAAAAATCTCGTCGCCCGCGGCACCAAGCGCCTCGGCCACCAGCGCGCGCAGGCTCTCCGGCATCGCCGACTCGATTTCGAGGCGGATGACGGAGCCGCGCCGGCGGCGCTTGAGCGCGGTTTCGAAGAAGCGGACAAGGTCTTCGGCTTCTTCCTCCACCTCGATGTCGGAGTCGCGGATGACGCGGAAGGCGCCCTGCCCTTCCACGACGTAGCCGGGGAAGAGCCGGGTGGCGAACAATGTGACGGCCTGATCGAGGCTGATGAAGCGATCGACGGCGGGGTCGCCCGAAGGAAGCCGGATGAAACGGTCGATGGTCCCCGGCATGCGCAGGAGCGCGGTCATGCGCTGGGCATTGGCCTTGCGCGCAAGCTGGAGTGCGACGGTGAGACCGAGGTTCGGGATGAACGGGAACGGGTGCGCCGGGTCGATCGCCAGCGGCGTCAGCACCGGGAAAATCGTATCGAGGAAGTGATGCTCCAGCCAGTCGCGCTCGGCGTCGCCGAGGTCGCGGGCGTCGATCAGGCATACACCCGCGTCCGCCAGTTCGCGCCGGAGGCCCGCCCAGCACGCCTGCTGCGCGCTGGCGAGATGGGAGACGGCGGCACCGATGCGCGCCAGTTGTTCGCTCAGCGACTGACCGTCGTCGGATATCATGGCGATGCCGGCGCGCTGCTGGCCCTTGAGACCGGCCACGCGCACCATGAAGAATTCATCGAGGTTGTTGGCGGAGATCGACAGGAAACGCAGGCGCTCCAGCACCGGATGATGGGGATTGCTCGCCTCTTCGAGGACCCGGTGATTGAACTGCAGCCACGACAGCTCGCGGTTGATGAACCGCTCCGGCCGCTGGCGCAGAGCCGGCGCCGCCGCCTGGTCGAGATCGATCACGGCGGCTTCGGCAGCAACAGCGGGGTTCTTCTGGTCCATGGTTCGGGAGCGGGCTTCTGGTGGCGTCAATATAGGCCTAAACGCCGAATATGACGATTTCGCCAACGAAACGGGACCTTTGCGAGTTCGAGAGCCCGAGTCTTTTTTTCTTGCTCAGGCGTCTGGCTCCTCGACCCCGCCGAACACCCGGGCCAGCACCTCGGCCGCCAAAGGCCGGGTGATCGCCCGTCCCTCGGCCAGCGCCGCCCGGTCGACCTCGGCCACGATCAGGTTTGCCGCTTCCAGCGACCGCTCCATCCGGACGACGATATAGTCGACCACCGCCCGGTCGACCGCGAGCTGGCGGTCGGCGAAGAGCTTTACCATCACGCGGCGCAACAGATCATCGTCGGGCTCGCCCAACTCGACCAAGTGGGCGGCACGAAGCCGCGAGGCGAGGTCGGCAAGCCTGAGCGGCAAAGCCGCCGGCCACGTCCGGCTGGTGAGGAGCACCTGGGCCTGTCGTTCGCGCGCGAGATTGAGAAGGTGGAACAGCGCGGCTTCATCCAGCCGGCCGGCGTGAAGGTCCTCGATCGCGACCGCGCCTGCGGAGAGCATGCCCACGACGTCATCGTCGGCGAACGCCTCGGCCATTGTCACCGCCGCGCCGCTTCGCGCGCGCCATATCTCCACCAGGTGGCTTTTGCCCGAGCCGACCGGGCCGGCGAGCAGGACCACCGGCGCCGGCCATTGGGGCCAGCGGTCGATCAGCTCGATCGCCCGCCGGTTAGCGGCGCCGGTCAGGAAATCGGCACGCGTCATCTCGGCGCCATGCGGCAGGCTGAGCGCGAGTTGCCGCCGTTCTGGCAGGCGAGCCATGCTCACTGCCTCTCCGGCTCGTCCCCCTGGAACACCGGGCTCGCGCGGTAAAGCTCGACGGCGTGATGCACGAGCACCCCGACCGCCGCCGTCGCCGGCACCGCGAGCAGCAGCCCGACGAAACCGAACAGCAGGCCGAAGGCGAACAGCCCGAACAGGAGCCAGACCGGGTGCACGCCGACCATGGAGCCCAGCAGCCGGGGTTGCAGCACGTAGCCCTCCAGCATCTGACCGGCGAGGAACACCACCACTACCGCCCCGATCCAGATCCAGTCCGGCCAGTACTGGGCGAACGCGACCATGATCGAGACGACAAAGCCGACGGCGAAGCCAGCGTACGGGATGAAACTGATGAAGCCGGCCATGATACCGATCAGAAGGCTGTAGTTGAGGCCGACGAGAAACAGCCCGGAGGCATAGAAAATGCCGAGGATCAGGCCGGACAGCATCTGGCCGCGCACGAAGGCGGCGACCTTGTGGTCGATCTGGCGGGCAAGGAAGCGGATTTCGTCGGCATGGTCACGCGGCAACAGGTCGTCGATCCGCGCGATCATCTTGTCCCAGTCGCGCAGCACGTAGAAGGCGACGAAGGGGGTGATGACAAACAGCGAAAGAATGTTGAGCAGCGCGAGGCTGCCCGTCCACAGCGAGGGCACCAGCTTCGCCAGCACGTCGCTGCCGCCGGTGAGAAAGTGGCCAAGCGAACCGGTCACGCTTTCCGACGACAGGCCCAGGTAGTGCGCCCACTCGCTATCGAGGACCGAGCTCAGCAGCCCCTGCAGTTGCTCGATTGTCGTCGGCAGGTGCTGGATGAACTCGGACAGCTGGTTGACGATCACCGGTCCGATCAGCAGCACCAGCAGCGTCAGTAGAACGACCGCCAGCACCAGGATGACAATCGTCGCCGATGGCCGGTCGAGGCCCCGCCGCTCAAGCCAGTCGGCGGCCGGATCGAGGCCATAAGCCAGCGCGGTGCCGGCAACGAACGGCAGCATGATCGAACGCAGCACGAAGAGGACGACCAGCAGGGCCACGAGGGCGACCAGCCAGAAGACGGCAACCTGATGACGACGCGTCATGACGGACGATCCTTATGCGCCCGGTCGAGCGGCGCGGCGCTAACTCCGCCCATGTGCCGGACCCAGTCGACCAGATAAAGCGCGGCCGAAGCAACGGTAAAAATGCCAACCACATATTCCAGGGCGGACCTGACGGCCGCAAGGCCGAGCCCGAAGGCCAGATCGGCAAGGACGACGGCGGCGAGGACGATCTGGGCCACCGTGTTGACCTTGCTGACCGCCGCCGGCCGCATCGGCATCGGCTGCCCGATAATCCACGAGAGCAGCACCCCGCCGACGATAAGGAGATCGCGGCTGACGACGAGGATCGCCACCCAGACCCGGATATCGCCGTAGGTTGCGAAGGTGACGTAGATCGAAACCAGCAACGCCTTGTCCGCGACCGGGTCGAGGTAGGCGCCGAGGTCGGAACGCAGGTTGAACTGGCGCGCGATGAATCCGTCGACGGCGTCGCTGACGCCGGCGGCGATGAAAGCCCAGAAGGCCGCAGCCTCGTGCGACGCGATGATCAGCCAGACCACGAGCGGCACCAGCAGCAGCCTGCCGATCGTGATCAGGTTCGGGATGGTTACCGGAATTGCCCCGCTCCATGGCTCCCGGCCGCTTCAGCGGCCGGGAAAAGCTAGAAATGGCACTGTCTGCCGACGTTGCCAAGCGCCGGGCGTCGCGCCGGTGCGGTGAGTGCCTTGCAATCGCGCGGCATTCATGGATTGGATGCCGCGCCAGGAGCACCATTCGAGTCATGACAAACCGGCCGCAGGCGTCCGATCGGCCAGCCACCTATGCCGACGCCGGAGTCGATATAGACGCCGGCAATGCGCTGGTGAGCATGATCAAGCCCCTGGCCAAGGCGACCCGGCGGCCGGGAGTGGTGGGCGACATCGGCGGCTTCGGCGGCCTGTTCGACCTCAAGGCCGCCGGCTACAGCGACCCCCTTCTGGTGGCCGCCACCGACGGCGTCGGCACCAAGCTCAGGGTCGCCATCGACACCGGCATCCTCGACACGGTCGGCATCGACCTCGTCGCCATGTGCGTCAACGACATCATCGTCCAGGGCGCCGAACCGCTGTTCTTCCTCGATTACTTCGCCACCGGTCGCCTCGATCCCGCCGCCGGCACCGCTATCGTGACCGGCATCGCCGAGGGGTGTCGGCTCGCCGGCGTGGCCCTCATCGGCGGCGAGACCGCCGAGATGCCCGGCCACTACGCCGGCGCCGATTTCGACCTCGCCGGCTTCGCGGTCGGCGCGGTCGAAAGAGATCGCCTGTTGCCGCGTGCGGATATCATCCCGGGCGATCGCCTCCTGGCCCTCGCCTCGTCCGGGCTTCATTCCAACGGCTTCTCGCTCGTGCGCAGACTGGTCGCGGACGCGGGGTTCACGTTCGATCAGCCGGCACCGTTCGATGCATCGCGTTCGCTCGGCGAGGCGCTGCTCACACCCACCCGCATCTACGTCGGGCCGCTGAAGCGAGTGACCCGCGCCACCGGCGCGATCAAGGCGCTCGCCCACATCACCGGCGGTGGACTGCCCGAGAATCTGCCGAGGGTGCTGCCGGACGACGTCGCCGCGCGCGTCGACCTCGACCGGCTGCCAATGCCACCGGCGATACGCTGGCTCGCCGACATCGTCACCATCGCCGAGACCGAGATGCTGCGCACGTTCAACTGTGGCGTCGGCATGGTCGCGGTGGTCAGCGCCGCCGACGCGGCCGGCATCGCCGCCACGCTTTCCGGCATGGGCGAGACCGTCGTCGACATCGGCTGCATCGAGGCGCGCGACGGACAGGCGGTCGTGTTCGACGGCGCGCTCCCCAAATGAGGTGCAAACGCGCCGCGGTCCTCATCTCCGGCCGCGGCTCCAACATGGCCGCGTTGATCGCTGCGGCCAAGGCTGCCGACTATCCGGCCGAGATCGCCCTCGTCGTTTCCAGCAATCCGCACGCGGCCGGTCTTGCCCATGCGACCGTGGCCGGCGTCGGCACCGCCGTGGTCGATGCCAAGGCTTTCGCCGACAGGGCTGCGTTCGAGGCGGCGCTCGACGCGTGCCTTGCCGAAGCGCGCATCGAGATTGTCTGTCTCGCCGGCTTCATGCGTCTTCTGTCGGCCGATTTCGTGGAGGCATGGCGCGACCGCCTCATCAACATCCACCCGTCGCTGCTTCCCGCCTTGCGGGGTCTCGATACCCACGCCCGCGCCCTTGCTGCCGGCATCAAGCTCCACGGCTGCACGGTTCACTACGTCCGCGCCGCGGTCGACGACGGGCCCATCATTGCGCAGGCGGCGGTCCCGGTGCTCGGCTACGACGACCCGGAATCCCTGGGCGGGCGCGTGCTCGCCGCCGAGCACCGCCTCTATCCGATTGCGCTTGCGCTGGTCGCTTCGGGCCGCGCCCCCGTGGTCGGCGAACGGGTGGTGACCGACGATCGATCCTCGGAAGCCGCCTCTGGCATCCTGATGTCACCGGCGTCCGCGAGCATTGCTTAGCGGCCGCCGCTGCCGGGCCGTGCCTTGCTGGCGGCCGCGGTTTGGGCGAATGCGCCACGCCGTCTCTGGAGCGCCCTCCACCGGCTCGATTTCGAGGGCATTGACGTCTGCGGCCGGCGCGAGCTCGGTTACCGAGGCGAGCCAGTTATCGTAGAGCTTGTCCACCCAGCCGTCACTTGAATAGAGTTCCGCGGTCGGCGTCGGCCACGGGCTCGGGACGAAACGGGTAGCCCGGTCGCGTTTGCGGCGCTGGTACTGCCCGATCAGCCGATCGACGCGAGGCCGGATTGTCACGATGGTCAGCCTTCGCGCCGACCGGGTGGCTCTCAGCGCCGGGTCTTCGAGCCCGGCCCACGGCAAGCGCATCAGATCGTAGTGGAGCGCGAAAGCGAGCCCCTTGTCGGTCGGCCGTATGCCCGCCGGCAACCGTTGCCACAAGTGCCATCGGCGCGTGCGCGACCACAACACCGGCCGCCACAGCCAATGATAGCCGGGCCGGTATTGCGGCCAGCGGCTTGCCCCGGCCGGGATACGGGCAGCGACTTCCTCGGGCAGTTCTTCCCGCATGAGTTGCCGGAGAAACGTCGACTTGCCCGCGGCCCGCAAACCGGCAACCAGAAGAACGTGGTCGATCGGCCCCTCGCTGTTGGTTGGACCACCGGGGGATTTAAGCTGGCGCGCAGTTCGCCCCGATGTCTCAGACCGCTTCAATGCGCTTGCCAATGACAATCGGGTCGCCGAAATCGGCAACCTTGATGATCTCGAACCGGTGCCTTTCCAGAAGGGCGCGCATCCCCTCAGGCGTGCTGTAGACAACGTAGTCGCCGATGTCGGGCGGCGTCCTGCCGCGCGCATAGCGCTTGTTGCGACTTGTGTTGCCGACCAGACAGATGAAACGCACGCGCCTGGCCGCATCGTCCATGAAAGCGTCGATCCGCTCACCGAAGTAATAGACAACGCGGCTGGCGATCAGGGTATCGAAGCCGTCAAGCAGCGCGGGATCGACCAGGGCATCGCCGAGGACCATTTCGCAGCCGTCCACCTCGCGACCCAACCTGGACCACGTCTCCTTGAGCTTCACGCCGGCCAGGTGGCGGCGCGGCGTGATGTCGATGGCGCGGACGCGGTCCTTGGTACCGGCAAGTTCAAGCGCCAGGATCCCCTCGCCGGCGCCCACGTCGACCACGCTTTTCCCGGGGATCAGCGCGGCCATTTCCCTCATCTTGTCGGGGGCAACGCCGCGTCGCACCAGGCGCCGGTTCCGGCGGTAGTCTACGGAAAGCGCGTTGTAGGCCTTGCCGAACCGGCGACGGTAGTCGCCGGACGGGGCGAACACCCGCCCGAAGGTCGTGCCGATCTGGTTGAGGATGGAGGTCTGGGCCGTCGTCATGGCGCTTCCCCTCAGAGGCCGTCCATAGCATCATCCCCGGCGGTTGTCTTTTTTTGCGGCCGGCTGGGTATTGGAATCCCTTCAGACGGGCGCCTTGACGAGCCGGTCGACCGCATCGGCGGACGCGGCCGAGCCTTCGAAACGGCGCCAGTCGCTGCAATCCCACCCGGTCAGCGCCTCGACCTCGGCGATATCGTCCTCGTAGAGCGGGAGTATGGCGTCGAACTCCGCCTTCGACAGCGGGCGGTTGTAACGCCAGGCATTGACGCGCCGGACGCGCGCGATGGCAACGTCCGCGGGACCGCCTAGGAAGCGAACTACTTCGCGCACGGTCGCGACCTGGTCGCGGGTGAAGTCCTCGTACTTGAGGATCATCAGGTTCTCGGGCGGGAAAACGAGGCGCGCCTCTCGGATCTGCTCGGCGTAGCGACCGCCGCCGATGTAGCGGTACTTGTTTTCCCGCGCGATCGTGATATCGGCGCCCGTCTCGACCTCGACCCTGACCGCAGTCATGAAGTCGCGTTTGTCGCGCAGGCGCACCCGCCTGTAGTTCCATGCCGAATAGGCGCGTCGCACCGGGGAGCGCAGGATGGCGATGACCTTGATGTCCGGGTTGTAGTCGTGAAGGCGGCGGAAGCTGCCGGTATTCATGAAATAGGTGGGCGTGGCTTCGCCGAGGAGCGCGTTGCGGGGCGCAAGCAGGAACCATTTGTGCACGCGGGCGAAGTCATCCGGCCGGTAGCGGTCGTCGCGGTCGAAGAAATGCATCTCCTTGATGAACGGCATGTAGATGCCCGGCACGCGGCGGAGATAGGCGAAGAGCGCGGTGGTGCCGGCTTTTTCCGCCCCGGCGATGACGAAATCGAGCCGCCGACGATTGCTGAGGTAAGCGCGTACCCGGTTCACGACCGCCCCGTGCAGGTTGCTGCAGACAGAACAATGCTTAGCCCCGCACCCGACCGCGCCGCAAGCACGGCCGACGCCGGGAGGTCCAGCCCGTGCGCCGCGGTAACACTGCCATACCGCCGGCGAGGCGGCGGCTTTTGCGCCTTGACCGCGTCCAGGTACGGTCGCATGGTCGCAGCACGCTGGGAATCAATGGGAGACGGCTCCATGCTGCGCATCCTGACCGGTTTCCTGCTGGCCGCTACGCTCGCGGGCGGGGCGTCAGCGGCCGACTACTATGCTCCGTCGCCGGTCGCCCGCGGTCCCGCTTACGGTGGGCTGCCGGCGTGCGGCGAGCCGGCCGTGATATCCCGCATCGCAGCAAAGTTCGCCTACCAGGATGCGCACGTTACCTTCACCGGGCTGGTGATCGGCCGCATTGACGGCGTGCGCGAACGGGCGCTTCAGGCTGGCGGCCCGAGCCTCACGGACGTGCGCTACTGCAGCGGCACAGCGTGGCTGTCGAACGGCAGTCATTCCGAGGTCGTCTACATCATCGAAGGACCGATGAAGGGTCCCTTCTCCATCGGCTGGAACGTGGAATCCTGCGTCGTCGGCTATGATCCGTGGCACGTCTACGAATCCCGGTGCCGCTCCATCCGTCCCTGATTGCGGTCACCGCCTTCGCCGCGTTCCTCGGTGCAGCGGCGCCGGCTGCGGCCGGCGACGTTGCCGGCGACTTCGATTTCTACGTGCTGGCGCTGTCGTGGTCGCCGAGTAGCTGCACTGACCCCGCCGAATGCGCCCGTGGTTTTGTCGTTCATGGCCTGTGGCCGGAGTACGAACACGGCTACCCCGACTATTGCCGTTCCGACTTCCCGCGCGACCTCGGCGCGGCGACCATCAAGGGCGTGACCGACCTCATGCCGGACTCCCTGGCCGCATACGAATGGACCAAGCACGGCGTCTGCTCCGGCCTCGACCAGCGGCAGTATTTCGCGCTGATGCGCAAGGCCGCGAACCGCGTGGCCATCCCCGACATCTTCACTGGCGGCCATCCTCCGGCGCTGCTGTCGCCCGGCGCCATTGAGACGGCCTTCGTGCGCGCCAACCGCGGCCTCACTGCCCGCGGCCTGTCGGTGCAATGCCAACGTGGCGCGTTCACTGAGATCAGGGTGTGCCTGACGAAGGACCTGGCATTTCGGTCCTGCGCCGATGTGAACGCCGACAGCTGTTATGCCGGCGGTCTCGCAGTGCCCGCTCCGCGCTAGGTGTGGAAATGCCCCCCACGGAGCGTCCGTGAGAGGCATTCCCGGCTGCGCGTACCGCTGGTTCAGAACTTCAGGCCGACGCCGACCATCACGTCGTTGGATGAGTAGCTGACCGGCCCGGCACTCGTGAAGTTGGTCGTGCCGAGATCGGTGTGCCGAAACTCCACGCGGCCGAGCACGTTTTGGGCAAGCAACGCTTCGGCGCCCACGCCTGCCGTCCAGCCGACCTTGCTCTTGGTCTCGCTGGAAGGGATGGTGGTTACGGCCTTCACCTCGCCGAAGGCGAGACCGCCCGTGCCGTAGATCATGACGTGGTTCATGGTAAAGCCGACGCGGCCGCGCAATGTCGCGTCCCAGGGATTGCTCACCGTAAGGCCACCTGAGGTGCCCTTCTTGCCCGTTGCGGTAAAGTCGCCTTCCACGCCCAGCACCAGGTTGTTGTTGGTCTGGAAGTTGGAGCCGAAGAAGGCGCCGCCGAGCCACCCGTTGTTCGGCGCGGTGGAGGGCGTTGTAGTGGCCCACGCATATCCACCAATGAGCCCGGCGTATGGGCCGCTCCAGCTGACTGCCGGCGCGGGATTGTAATATGACGGCGCGGTCGCCGGCGGCGCCTGGTAGGGCGGGATGTCGGCTGCGGAAGCTGCGGCGGCACTGGCCAACAGGACCGCGGCGCTTGCGCCCAGTGTATGGATACGCGACATAGTTTACCTCCTATTGATCCGTTTCCGCCGAAGCGCTTTTCCGCTGTTTCGCGAAAATTCGTCCGGCCCGTGGGTGCACGGATGTAAGGCGAGCAATACGGCGTAAGCGTTAGCAAAGTGTGGTGGCGCGACGGCGAAATCATGACGGTTTGTGGTGTTCTAAATTCACAACAAATGCCAGTTAAGCTACTGAATAAACAGTCTTTATCTGTCGACCCCGACCGCTCATCGCTTTGTCTCAAAGCGGGACGGCCGGTCATCAACGATTAAACAGGGTTAACCGATCGTTATGGCTTCAGCCCCTCTCGTTGCCCTCGTCACCGGTGGCGCCAGGCGCATCGGCCGCGCCATCGTGGAGGACCTCGCCGCTCACGGCTGGGCCATCGCCATCCATTACAATCGCTCGCACGAGGAGGCGGCGCGGGTGGCGGCCGGCATTCAGTCCGCCGGCGGTCGCGCGGCCCTGGTGACCGGCGACTTCGCCGATTTCCAATGCCTGAAGGGTATCGTCGCCCAGGCGGCGGAGGCTCTGGGCGCACCGACGCTCCTGATCAACAACGCCTCCATATTCGAGAACGATGCCGTCGGCGCTCTCGACCGCGACCTGTGGGAGCGGCAACTCTCGGTCAATCTCGCTGCCCCGGTGTTCCTCGCCGAGGCCTTCGCCGCACGCGTGCCCGATGGCGTCGAGGGAAACGTCGTCAACCTGCTCGACCAGCGCATCTGGCGACCGACGCCCGATCACTTCTCCTATCAGATATCCAAGTCCGCCCTCTTCACTGCGACAGAGACGCTGGCCCAGGCGCTGGCGCCGCGGATTCGCGTCAACGCGATCGCGCCAGGGCCGGTCCTTCCGAGCGCCCACAGCAGCGAGGAACATTTTCGCCGCCTGACCCAGCGAATCCTTCTCCGCCGTCCGCCGCACCTCGCCGACTTCGGTCGCACCGTGCGTTACCTGGTGGAGACGCGCTCCATCACCGGTCAGGTCATCGCGCTCGACGGTGGCCAGCATCTCGGCGAGCGCACACCTGACGTTGACACAACGTCCGACTGACGCTCACGCTTCCGCTCTCCGGAGAAGCGAACTTGGCATCCGGGCTTGCATCGGGCAGAGCGCCCTATTTGCGTGCCGGGCGACTGAGTGGCGCTGGTTTATGCCGGCGGTTGCCGATTTTTGACTGGTGCTGCCCGCAATGCACTTCCGATGGATTTGGCCGGGTTCAAGGGCGATTTGCCGCAGGCAGGGCGCTGGCATCGTGCCGCCGGGCGGCCTCCGAAAGTTGCGCCTTACAAGTCAGCGGGTTAGCTTTGCCCACCGTTTTTGTGTTCCAGGAAAAAAGGATGACCGATGTCTGACAGCCGCAAAGGGAGGTCGGAGACGCCGGCCAAATCCGAGTTCGTTCCAGGGCAGTGTGCTCGCATCGACCGCAGGTCGGTGCTGACGAGCCTGGCCGTCGTAGCGACAGGCGCGACCCTCGGAGTGAAGCCGGCTTTTGCGCAGCAGACCGCACCGGAGAACATGCCGCCGCAGGTTGGCGATTACCTTGTCGCGCGCCTTGGCAAGACCCCGCTGACGCCCGACGACATTCACCCGGACTCGCCGCCGTACCACGCGTTCGCGATGTCGCCGGACAATGTCATTCGCAGCGCCGACTTCAACAATGAGCTTCAGCTTTATCGCTACGATCCGAAGACGCTCGACCCCGCGGTTGCCGCGTTGGCCGGCGACGGCGTTCTCGGATTCACCGTCATCTGTACCCATGCCGGATGCGTGCTCGGGAAGTATCACTCCGATGTGGAGATCATCGAATGCCCGTGCCATGGCTCCGAGTTCAACCCGAAGGCCGGTGGCGCCGTCGTGCACGGACCGGCCAAGCGCAAGCTGCCCGAGATTGGCCTGTCAGTGGATAAGGACGGCAAGCTGGTTGTCGCCGCGCAGTTCGATGGGCGGGTAGGCGGCGACGAAATGGGCGTCGAGGACCGGTAGCGCAACGATGGCGATACGAGTAACGCGGATGCGCACAACGCGTGCCGCCGCCAACGGAGCGGCCTTTGTCCTGCTCGTGCTGGCGTCCGGCGCTTTCGCCGCTCAGTTGCCGGTCGACAAAGCCTTCGGAACGACGGCCGGCTGCGCATTGATCAATCGTGTTAACCCGACGCCGGCGGGCGAGCGCACCGTTGTGCAGTCGTCCCGGATGCTTCTCGACGGCAACAACTGCGACTACACGAAGATCGTCGACCAGGGCAGCACGCCGCAGGGCGGCCACGGCTGGCAGGTCGGTGTCTCCTGTGATGCCGGACACGGCGAGGAGCCGGTGGACGGAAATCTCAGGATCACCGAGCCGGACAAGGGTGAGGCTCTCACCGTCGAGTTGCTTAGCGGACACGGTCCGAGCGGTACGTTCGCCGCATGCTCGCCATCGCCGTGAGTGCAAGTGACATCGCTGCGCGAGCAGCTAACCGAGGTCGTTCTTTCGCATGGTCGCTCTCAGCCGATTGTCGGTGATGGCTCGCGTGTCGATTTGGCCGCGCGACAATCTGGCGCCCACGGCTTTTGCGATAGGCCGAGGAGCAAAAATCGTGTAGTGTCCGTGCTCCATGAGAACAGATTTGGAGGGGGTATTGTGGCGTTGCATTAGTTCACGCTGAAATTGGAGGATCCCGCATGCGTGTACAAAAACTGCTCACTGGAACCCTGGCAGGGAGCGGTGCCCTGATTTGGGCATTGTCCGCCTACGCCGGCGAAACGACATCCGACCAACTTCTCAAAGCTGGTTCGGATGCCAACAATTGGCTGATGGTGCATCGCACCTACGACAGTCATCGGTTCAGCCCGCTGGACCAGATCAGCACCGACAACGTCAAGAACCTTCACCTGGCGTATGTTGTGACCCTCGGCCAGATGACGGCCGGTGGCCGCTACGCCAACCCGCGCAACGAGAACACGCCTCTGGTCGAAGATGGCCAGATGTACATCGAGGCGGACTGGAGCCGGGTGTACAAGGTCGACCTGACGGACCCCTCCCACGGAAAGATCGTATGGAAATATGATCCCAACATGGACCTGCAGTGGGTCGGCGATGCGACCTGTTGCGGTGCCGAGAACCGCGGCATGGGCCTTTGGAAGAACAACGTCATCGCGCTGACGATGGACGGCCGCGTGATGTCGATCGACAAGGACACCGGCGAGTTGAACTGGGAGGTTCAGCGGGCCGACAAGGACCGTGCCGAGAGCTTCACCGGTGGTCCGCTGATCATCGGCGACACCGCCCTGTACGGCCCGGCGGGTGGCGAGTTCGGCATTCGCGGTTGGGTCGAGGCGCTCGACCTCAACACCCAGAAGCAGAAGTGGCGCACCTACACCATCCCCGCTCCGGGCGAGCCCGGCAGCGAGACTTGGGCCAAAGGCGATACCTGGAAGACCGGTGGCGGATCGATCTGGCAGACCGGCAGTTACGATCCCAACCTCAACATGACCTACTGGGGCACGGGTAACCCGGCCCCGCAGATCGATACCCGGTATCGTCCAGGCGACAACCTGTATGCGTCGAGCATACTTGGCCTCGACGCGAACACCGGCGAGATCAAGTGGCACTTCCAGTACACGCCGAACGATCCCTACGACTATGACGAGATCGGTGACAGCCAGTTGGTCAAGATCGGCGACACCGACGCGATAGTGCACGCGGCCCGCAACGGGTTCGTCTATGGCTTCGACCGCACGGACGGCCAGTTGCAGTACGCCAAGCAGTACGTTGAGACTGCGACCTGGACGGACGGCATCGACCAGAAGACCGGCAAGCCGGTGGCGTACGATCCGAGTACCCAACTGCAGATGTACAATCCCGGCACCGTCGGCACCCGCGAGGGGACGCCTGGTGTGTACTGCCCGACCCTCGGCGGCGGCAAGAACTGGCAGCCCGCCTCCTATGACGAGCAGACGGGTTACCTGTACGTGACGGCCAACGAAGGCTGCTCGGCATATGTGCCGACGGAGCCGCCGAACCCGACGATCACCGGCGGTGACTACAACGTCATCCAGCCTGGCCACAAGGAGTGGAACGGTCGTCTGAATGCGCCGCAAGGCACCAAGATGCCCGACGTCTTCAACGGTGGATCGGTCAAGGCGATCAACGTGAAAGACGGCAGCGTCGTGGCCAAGGTGCTTCTGCCTGAAGGTCGTGGCAACGGCATGCTCACGACCGCGGGCGGCCTCGTCTTCGGGTCCAACCCAACCGGTAATATCACCGCCTGGGATGCGAAGGACCTGAAGCAGATGTGGCAGGTCAACGTCGGCACCAGCCTCTCCGGCCCGCCGATCAGCTACGCGGTGAACGGCAAGCAGTACATCGCGGTCATGGCGGGAACGACCCCGGGCGGCAACGCGATCAAGACCGATCCGTCGCTGCAGTTCTACACACCGCAGGACCAGCTGTACGTGTTCACCGAATAGCTGCGCAGTCTGGACCTTGGAAATGTTTGTGGCCGGGGGGGCATCCCCCGGCCACATTCAATCAGGGTCAAGCCCGCCGATAGAGTCCGTCATTGAGTACGCATGTGGAATTCCCAGTCGGACGGCCGCTCGAATACGTCCGCTTCCCAAAGGCCGATTTTGGCGTCATGCGCGGCCTTTTCGAGCGGCACGTAGTCCTGGGTCTGCTCGGGCAGCGCCACCGCCCAGCCGGTGCGGACCATTTCGGCGCTGATGTCGGTGCCGTCGACTTCGCATTTGCCCCAGGTGAATGCCCGGCGGGCGAAGTACGGGTCCTTGTATTGCGTGCACGTTACAGGCCCCTTGGCGACGAGCGCCTGCAGGTGCTCCAGCGCGGCCGCGCCGCAGGTCCATGGTTTGCCGTGAAGCACGCACGGCTGAATTGGCAGCGGGGCATCGATCCCGTAGAGCTGGATACTTATATTCTGGACGATGATCGTGTCCGCCGTCGACACCTCGGCCTTGCCGGTGACGTGGAACAATGACTGGTCGCCGTTACCCTGCGCGTGAGTGATGCCGGCCGCGGTCAGCATCGAGGTGGCGGCAAGCGAGGCGACCCACATGGAGGTCCTTCTCATGACAATGACTCCGTCGAAACTGGATTTGACCAACCTTTGCACGGATCAGACGCGGCTCTCAAGCACGGCGCATTCGTGCGACCGTAGGCCGCCATGGTGGCCAGCCGTCGTCGTTGGGCTGCTGTTCGCGGGCGTCACGACATTCACCGGCCCGGCACTGGCGCAGGACGCGCAGAGCACCGGCAAGGCGGCGGAGAGCACGAGCGCCGCGCCGGGCACCACCAAGTTCGAACCGGAATTCCGCGACCTGGGACTGGGGGTGAAGGCGTCGGACCTGCCGACCGACGGCTACGAGAATTTTGCCTGCGGCAGCAACGGCGGTCCCCCCTTCCAGAAGCTCGACGGATGGACCGACTACATGAAGTGTCGTGCTGACGCCAACGGACTTCATGAGGTCTACGTCGAATTCGGCACCGAGATCGGGCGGATTTCGGATCTGTTTTACGAGCAGTACGGGGAAGCGCTTTGGCTGCAGAAGTATGGTGGCACCAGGATTGCGAACGTCCCTGTCGTGCTCTCGCTCCTGTTTGACGACAATGGGATCGCGAGGGAATTCCGTGCCGTGACCGACGCGCGTGCGCGGCTGGATGACCGGCGCGTCGCCTACCTCTTCCGGTTTCGCATCTTTCCGCTCTACGGCTCGGATGGGTGGACCTGCGCCGATCGTGATCCGGCTCCGGGTGAGAACCCTGTCGGAGAGACCTATCTCAACCGTGTTTGCACCAAAGCTGTCGATGGCAAGTGGGTCCGGGTGGAGGCTCATCTCTACCGTAAGCCCGGGCAGACTGGCCTTGACGACCAGGGCCACTATCTTGCCGGTCAGGAGGAGTCCTCGACGCGCTGGGAAGTCTTCGACGCGTCGTTCATTCCGCAGCCCGCTTCGACGCTGGCGGAGCCAGGCGAGCCCGCACAACCGGAGGCCTCCACGGCCGCCCCCCCGGCCGGTGGCGAACCGTCGGCGACGCAGCCTGCGCCTGCCCCGCCGGGGTAAGGAGAGATACGACCGATGTTGGGACGAGGACTTCTCGCCATCTGCGCGACCATCGCGCTCGTGGTGTCCGTGGGGTCGGCCGCGGCCGACCAGCGCAGCGACTTCATGGACGGAAAGGCCAACAACTGCCCCGGCTGCGACCTTTCGGAGACGGACCTCAGCAATCGGTCGCTTGCCGGCGCCGATCTCAGCAACGCCAATCTCACCGACGCGCACCTTTTCCAGGCCGACCTGTCGAAAGCGAATCTTTCCGGGGCGATCCTCAAGGGATCGGACCTGACGCAGGCAAATCTGACCGGGGCAAATCTCCGCAACGCGAGCATGCTTGGCGCAAACTTCTACCGGGCGTCACTCAACCTGGCCGACTTCACGAACGCGACTGGGGGCAACAACATTTTTCGCCGCGCCCTGATGCAGCGCACCATCCTCGACGGCGCAGCTCTTCCAAGCAGCGAGTTCGAGGACGCAAATCTAGGCGGCGCTTCGGTGGTCAAGGCCGATCTTTCCGGTTCGTCATTTCAGAAAGTGACCCTCAGGGGGCTGAACTTGACCGGCGTCAAGATCCAGTATGGCGACTTCGTTCAGGCGAACTTCCGCGATGCGAAACTGGCGGGCGCCGATCTTTCCGGCTCGGATCTGTATCTGGCTGATTTCAAGGGCGCCGATCTGACGGACGTTGATTTCACCGCCACGCGTTTGCTCGCTACGAACCTGCAGGAGGCCGACACGACCGGTGCGACGTTTTCGGGTGCCTTGATGCCCGATGGAACGATGCACGACCAGTCGGCAGCCTCGTCGGCGCAGGGCGCGCCCGTTGAAGCCCGGTAGCGCCGGGGTAAGTGACTGTTGCGGACCAACAAGAGGGTCTTTCCGATGAAGCATGTCATAATCGCGATTTTCAGCGTTGCGGCCGCCTTCGCGGCGATAACTGCCGCCTCTGCGGACCCTGCGACCGTGACGCAAACGACGCTGGGCCTCATCATCGTCGCGCCGAACGGTATGACGTTGTACGCCTACGACAAGGACACCAAGGGCGCCACCAAGTCCGCCTGCACCGGCGCATGCATCGCCACTTGGCCACCGTTCGTAGCCAGTTCGGGTGTGACGGCGACAGGAGCCTGGACGCTCGTCGACGTTACCGACAAGGACGGCAAGGCGGAGAAGATGTGGGCCTATGAAGGCCAGCCCCTCTACTTCTTCAAGAACGACAAGAAACCCGGGGACACCAATGGCAACGGCGTCGGCGGCGTCTGGCACGTCGTCCAAGGCAACCCGATGTAGGCCTCCGTAGCGGCGCGCGCTGGCGCTCGTGGGAGGTAAGCGCGTGCGGATGCGCCGGTAATCCGCGCCGGGGGATGCCAGGACTGGCCTTGTGAGCATCGCCGTCGCTATATATGGCGCATGAGCGAAGGCCCCGCCGCCACCACCAGTCCGCTTGCCCGCGGCGTTGACGTCGTCGCCGACAACGTCAAGCGCCTGCCGAGCGGGCCCGGCGTCTACCGCATGATCGACGCCAAGGGCGCCGTCCTCTACGTCGGCAAGGCGCGCAACCTCAAGAAGCGCGTGCAGAACTACACGCGGGTGAGCCAGGAGGCGCGCATCGCACGCATGATCCAGGCGACCGCGTCGATGGAATTCGTCTCCACGCGCACCGAGACCGAGGCGCTGCTGCTCGAGGCGAACCTGATCAAGCGCCTGCGGCCGCGTTTCAACGTGCTTCTGCGCGACGACAAGTCCTTCCCCTACATTCTCATCACGGAGGACCACCCCGCCCCGCAGATTGCCAAGCATCGCGGCGCCCGCACCCGCAAGGGCACCTATTTCGGGCCGTTCGCTTCGGCTGGCGCCGTCGGGCGCACGATCAACGCGCTGGAGCGCGCCTTTCTCTTGCGTTCATGCTCGGATGCGGTCTTTGCCACCCGGACCCGTCCATGCCTGCTCTACCAGATCAAGAGGTGCTCGGCGCCGTGCACCGGCGAAATATCGCTCGACAACTACGCGCGCCTGGTCGGTGAGGCGGAAGATTTCCTGTCCGGCAAAAGCCAGGCGGTGCGCACGCAAATGCAGGCAGCCATGGAGGCTGCAGCCGAACGCCTCGACTACGAGGCAGCCGCCCGCTACCGCGATCGCCTCGCTGCCCTCTCCCACGTGCAGGGGCACCAGGGAATCAACCCGCGCACGTTCGAGGAGGCCGACCTCTTCGCCTGCCATCAGGAGGGCGGCCACAACTGCATCGAGGTGTTCTTCTTCCGCACCGGCCAGAACTGGGGCAACCGCGCCTATTTCCCGCGCGCCGACAGGTCGCTGGAGGCCGGCGCCGTGCTCGGCTCCTTTCTCACCCAGTTCTACGACGACAAGCCGGTGCCGAAGCTCATCCTTCTGTCGCACGCGATCGACGAACAGGGGCTGCTCGAGGAGGCGCTGAGCGAGCGCAGCGGCCACCGCGTTACCGTCCTGGTCCCGAGCCGCGGCGAGAAAAAGCAGATCGTCGACGCCGCCCTCGCCAACGCCCGTGAGGCGCTTGGTCGCGAGCTTGCCGTCTCCGCCTCGCAGCAGACCCTCCTCGCCGGCGTTGCCGAGCGCTTCGGCCTGCCCGACACGCCGCGTCGCATCGAGGTCTATGACAACAGCCACATCATGGGCACCAACGCAGTGGGCGTGATGGTGGTCGCGGGGCCGGACGGCTTCGTGAAGGGCCAGTACCGCAAGTTCAATATCCGCTCGGAGGACCTCACCCCCGGCGATGACTACGGCATGATGCGCGAGGTGCTCGGCCGTCGCTTCGGCCGTCTCATGCGCGAGGTCGGACCACGCGACGGCGAGCGCGGCGAAGAGGCCGGCATCGGCCCCTGGCCGGACCTGGTACTCATCGACGGCGGCCGGGGGCAGCTCGCGGCGGCATGCGAGGTCCTCGCCGAGCTCGGCGTCGCCGACCTGCCGCTGATCGGCATCGCCAAGGGGCCGGAGCGCGACGCCGGCCGCGAGACCTTCTACGTCAATGGGCGCGAGCCGTTCATGCTGCCGCCGCGAGACCCGGTTCTGTATTTCGTCCAGCGCCTGCGCGACGAGGCGCACCGCTTCGCCATTGGCTCACACCGGGCCCGGCGCAAGTCCGACATCACCCGCAACCCGCTCGACGAAATTGCCGGCGTTGGCCCGGCCCGCAAGCGCGCGCTCCTGCGCCACTTCGGCACCGCCAAGGCCGTCGGCCGGGCCAATATCGAGGATCTCCGCGCGGTGCCTGGCATCTCCGACGAAACGGCGCGCACGGTATATGGCTTCTTTCACGATAGCGGCGATTGAGACTTGGGCCGGCGAACCTATGTTGACCACAGCTGGATCAAACCGACCTTGTCAGCGGTGATTGCCGCAACGTACGCGCCGCCGGCGATCAGGATGAGAAATACAGCGAAGGAGCCGAGGTCCTTGGCGGCCTTGGCGAAGGCGCTGTGATGTGGCGATACCTGGTCGGCGATCAGCTCGATGCAGGTATTGAGCGCCTCCATGCTTATCAGGACGCAAACGAGCAGGAGGAAAATGAGAATTTCGCCGAGAGAACTGCGCAGGATCATCAGCCAGGCGACGGCGAGGGCCGCCATCGCGATTTCTATGCGCGCCGCCAGTTCGCGACCGACCAGGTGCGACATCCCGGCGATCGAATAGCCGGTGGCGTGAACGACATGGCGAAGCGCTTCCAACATGGCTGCGGCCCTGCCCATCGGGGACCGGTGACGGGCGCCAGTAAACGCCCTAACGTTTAACGCTTCGTCACGCATGCCATCGGCATTTCATGGACTGCGCGGAAAATCAGCCCTAGCATGGTGAATGCCGGGGCGGAGGGCGGCAGAGTTGGCGCGTCATCGGGTGCGCGGACAACAAGAGGGCACGGGAAGGCGAACCGGTGAGCGAGCAGGCGCGCCTGGAGCGATCCATGGGCCCTCCCAAGAACGGGCGGCTGCATGCGCTGTCACTGCCCAACCTGTTGACCTACGGGCGAATTGTCGCCGTTCCGGCGCTGGTATTGTGCTTTTACGTCGAAAGTTACGCTGGCCGCTGGGTTAGCCTGGCGGTGTTCATCGCCGCCAGCGTCAGCGACTTTTTCGACGGCTACCTCGCGCGGGCGTGGCAGCAGCAATCGGCGATCGGCCGCATGCTCGATCCCATTGCCGACAAGCTGCTGGTGGCGACGGCGCTGATGCTGCTGGTGTGGGACGGCACGATCGGCGGATGGTCGCTGCTCGCGGCGATCGTCATCCTCGCTCGCGAAATCTCGGTTTCGGGCCTGCGCGAATTCCTTGCCGAGGTCCGCGTCAGCGTTCCGGTGTCGCGGCTGGCCAAATGGAAGACGACCATGCAGATGGTGGCGATCGGCTTCCTGTTGGCCGGCCCCGCCGGGGACCGTCTGCTGCGGTACGAATTCTTCGGGCTTGGCCTGGTGACGTACATCGGGTTGCTTCTGCTATGGATTTCCGCCCTCATCACCCTCTATACCGGCTACGACTATTTCCGCACCGGTGTGCGCCATCTGATGGGAGCGGACGTTTGAAGGTCCTGTATTTCGCCTGGGTACGTGAGCGGATCGGCCGGACCGAGGAGGAAATCGACCCGCCGGCCACCGTGCGCACGACAGGGGAACTGATCGCGTGGCTGAAGACCCGCGGGCCCGAATACGAATACGCGCTGGCCGAGCCGGCAGCGGTCCGTGTCGCTCTCGACCGCGTTCACGCCACCGGCGAAGCTGCCATCGAGGGGGCGAGCGAAATCGCGATCTTCCCGCCCATGACCGGCGGGTAGCATGACGCCGACGGTCCGGGTCCAGACCGGCGCCTTCGACGTCGCCGCCGAGGTGGCGAAGCTGCGGCAAATCGCCGGCGTCGGCGCCATCGTCACCTTCACCGGCGTGTGTCGCGATGAGGGCGGTCGCCTCGCCGCTCTGGAACTCGAGCACTACCCCGGCATGGCGGAATCCGAGATCGGCCGCATCGTCGGCGAGGCAGCCGAACGATGGCCGCTGAGCGCCATTACCGTCGTCCACCGTCATGGCATGATCGCCGTCGGCGACGACATCGTGCTCGTGGTCACCGCGTCAACCCATCGCGACGCAGCCTTCGACGCGGCCCGCTACGTCATGGATTTCCTGAAGACCAACGCGCCGTTCTGGAAGAAGGAACATCCGGCCGGCGCCCCAGCGGGCGGCTGGGTCGCCGCCCGACAGGAAGACGACAAAACCGCCCAGCGCTGGCGCCGGTAGCGCCAGAAGCCTGGTCCGACTAGCCTACTCCGACTTCCACTGCTTCTTCGCTTCGTTGGCCGGCTTGCTGAGATGAACCTGCGAGTCGACACGGTCGACCCAGCCAAGCGGAATGAAGTGGTGCTTGTCGTCGTTGGCGTCGGTTTTCGACAGCTTGATCAGGTCGCTGCCCGACAAGTGGTCGACGGTGCCAATGTGCCCGCCTTCGCTGCCGACCACTTCCATGTGTTCCTTGATGTCCATCGCTTTCATGGCATCCTCCTTCGGGACTGATGCCATGACAACGCAAAAGCCGCGGTTTGGTTCGCCGGATCAGCCGACGATCTCGACCTCCGAAAACCAGTAGGCGATCTCTTCGGCCGCGGTTTCCGGCGCGTCGGAGCCGTGGACCGAGTTCTCGCCGATGGATTTGGCGAATTCCTTTCGGATGGTGCCTGCGTCGGCCTTGGCGGGGTCGGTCGCGCCCATCACTTCGCGGTTCTTCGCGATCGCGTTGTTGCCCTCCAGCACCTGCACCACCGTCGGCCCCGACGACATGAACGCGCACAGTTCGTCAAAGAACGGCCGCGCCCGATGGACGGCATAAAAGCCCTCCGCCTGCTTCCTCGTCATCCACACCCGCTTCTGTGCGACGATGCGCAGGCCCGCCGCTTCAAGCTTGGCGTTGATCGCGCCGGTGAGATTGTCACGGGTTGCGTCCGGCTTGATCATCGAAAAGGTCCGCTCGACGGCCATCGTTGCTCCTGTCAGGTCGTGGAAAGTGGCGGGTGTATACCGGCCGGGCAGGCACGCGACAAGCGCCCGGCTGCCCTCGGCGCTCGGCTTCCCGCCGGCGGCAACCGCCGGTTGCACCATCGCGGCAAGGCTTCCGGCTCGACACCGCTTGGCCGATGACGGGTGACGAAGCGTGACCCTCTCGATAAGGATATCCGGCCGCCGCGACAGAATATGATTGGATTTTGCGGCCGTGCTTTGCGAACCTGCGCGCCACAGAGGGCGCGCTGTCGGGTGGGCGCGCTGACACAAATGCTCGATTCAGAGGAGGCAGAACATGGACGCCAAGGTCGATGACGCCGGCAAGTGCCCGGTCGCTCACGGAACACGCACGCGGGTCAACCGGGATTGGTGGCCGCACCAGCTGAACCTCGACGTTCTTCACAGGAACTCGGCGCTTTCCAATCCCCTGGGCGAGGCGTTCAACTACGCCAGGGAATTCAAGAAACTCGACCTCAAGGCCCTGAAGAAGGACCTCGCCGACCTGATGACGGACAGCCAGGAATGGTGGCCGGCGGACTTCGGCCACTACGGCGGGCTGTTCATTCGCATGGCATGGCACAGCGCCGGCACCTATCGCGTCACCGACGGCCGCGGCGGCGCCGGCGGCGGCCAGCAGCGCTTCGCGCCGCTAAACTCCTGGCCGGACAACGCCAACCTCGACAAGGCGCGCCGGCTGCTCTGGCCGCTCAAGCAGAAATACGGCAACCGGATTTCCTGGGCTGACCTCATGGTCCTCGCCGGCAATGTCGCGCTCGAATCGATGGGCTTCAGGACGTTCGGTTTCGGCGGCGGCCGCGTCGATACATGGGAGCCCGAAGAGCTCTACTGGGGACCCGAGGGAACGTGGCTCGGCGACGAACGCTACAGCGGCGAACGCGAGCTCGAGAACCCGCTCGCCGCCGTGCAGATGGGTCTTATCTACGTCAACCCGGAAGGGCCGAACGGCAAGCCGGACCCCGTCGCCGCGGCCAAGGACATCCGCGAGACGTTCTTCCGCATGGCGATGAACGACGAGGAGACCGTCGCGCTGATCGCCGGCGGGCACACCTTCGGCAAGACGCACGGTGCGGGTGACCCGTCATTTCTGGGGCCGGAGCCCGAAGGCGCTGAAATCGAGGATCAGGGCCTTGGCTGGAAGAGCAAGCTCGGCGCGGGCGTGGGCGCCGACACCATCACTGGCGGGCCGGAAGTCACTTGGTCGCAGACGCCCACGAAGTGGAGCAACCACTTCTTCGACAACCTCTTCCGGTTCGAATGGGAGCTGGAGAAGAGCCCGGCGGGCGCGCAGCAGTGGCGGGCGAAGAATGCTCCCGCCGACGTGCCCGACGCGCATGACAAGTCGAAAAAGCATGTGCCGACCATGCTGACGACCGATCTCTCGCTGCGTTTCGATCCCGAGTACGAAAAAATCTCGCGGCGTTTCTATGAACATCCCGACGCGTTCGCCGATGCCTTCGCCCGGGCGTGGTTCAAGCTCGTCCACCGCGACATGGGCCCGAAGGCGCGCTATCTCGGCCCCGAAGTTCCGAAGGAAGACCTGATCTGGCAGGACCCGATACCGCCGGTCGATCACAAGCTCATCGGCAACAAGGACGTTACGGAGCTCAAGGCCGAAATCCTCGACTCCGGACTTTCCGTTTCCGACCTGGTCAGCACCGCCTGGGCATCGGCGTCGACCTTCCGCGGTTCCGACAAGCGCGGCGGCGCCAATGGCGCCCGTATTCGCCTCGCGCCGCAGAAGGATTGGGATGTCAACCAGCCCCGGCAGCTCGCGGTCGTGCTGAAGAAGCTCGACACGATCCGGAAGGATTTCAACGCTACCGCCCGGGGCGGCAAGAAGGTGTCGCTTGCCGATCTCATCGTCCTTGGCGGCGTGGCGGCCATCGAGAAGGCGGCGGCGGACGCCGGGACCGACGTGAAGGTGCCCTTCACGCCGGGGCGTATGGACGCCTCGCAGGAGCAGACGGACGCCGACTCTTTCGCCCCGCTGGAGCCGCGCGCAGACGGTTTCCGCAACTACGCCCGCGGCAGGCAGTTCATGCTGCCGGAGGAAGCACTGGTGGATCGCGCGCAGCTCCTGCGGCTGACCGCCCCGGAGATGACCGTGCTCGTCGGCGGCCTGCGGGTGCTCGGTGCGAACCACGGCAAATCGAAGCATGGCGTGTTCACCAGACGGCGCGGCAAACTCACCAACGATTTCTTCGTCAACCTGCTCGACATGGACAATGTGTGGAAGGCGACGGCCGAGGACGTCTTCGAAAGCCATGACCGCAAGAGCGGCAAGCCGAAGTGGACCGCGAACTCGTGTCGATCTCATTTTTGGGTCGAACTCGCAGCTGCGCGCGATCGCGGAAGTCTATGCACAGCGCGACGCACAGCCGAAGTTCGTACGCGACTTCGTAGCGGCCTGGACCAAGGTAATGAACGCCGACCGCTTCGACCTCGCGTGATCGCGGCTGACGTTTCTCAACCGGACGGCAACGTCATGCGTTGCCGCCCGGCGCCGTTCTGACCGCATCCCTGAATATCAGGGCAATCCCCACACACGTGATCGGGAATACGACGCCGTACCCGAAGACGCCGATGAAGCGCCAGGCCAGATTGCCGACCGCGGGCCCGATGAGGCCGAGGAGGCAGAGAGCGCCGGCAGCGTAGAGACCGAGGCGGACGGCCGCCGCGCGTCCGCGTCCCTCGAAGATCGGGGCGGCGAACAGCAGTGATAGCCCGAAAAGGAGATGCCAGGCCGTCAGCTCGAAGGCATAGAGCAAAGAGGGCCACTCCCAGCCAAAGACAGACCGCAATTCCGGCATGGCGGACAGGTCGACCCGGCGCCCGACGGTGAGTTGGCCCACGTGGGAAGCCATGGTCAGCGTCGCCATAGCGAACATCCATCCGAGCGCGGTCAGGCTGAAAATGCGGCGGCTCGGGCGGGTGGACTCATGGAGCGCGGTAAACAGTGTCACTTGAAGCACTGCACCGACAGTGGTCAGAATCTCTGCGCCAGCGAGATAGGGTTCCCTGGGAACTCCGGAGGCGACCCCGCCGGCGAACAGCGTCCCGATGTAGACGGCGTAGAGGAGCGTGGTCGCCCCGGCCGTCCACATTCCGAGCCGCAGGGTGAGCCGCGGGGCGGCCAGCGGCGTCATCCGTCGCCCGCCTCCGCGCGTTATGCTGCCGCGGGCATCGCCCGGCCGAGGCCGCCGTGGAGGTCGAGGCAGCGGCCGAACCACGCCGCCGCCGGGTCGTCGTCGGCGAGCAGCACAAACGGGCTGATGACGCGGGCCCATTGCAGCGGTCCGAAGACGATGTAGTCGGCGAACAGCGGCGCGTCGCCGCCGATGAACGGCTGCTTGCCCAGCATCATGCGGAGCGGCTGGAGTGCCGCACGAAATGCGGCGAGCCGCTCCTCTCGGCCCGACTGGACCTCTTCCAGGCTGCGGCCGAGCCGCTTCTCGCGGCTCTCGCGGAAGTAAGTCTTGTCGGGTGCATCGAGGGCGTCGTGGATGTCCTTGATGATCAGTCCAAGCAGCGGCGGATGCACCGCGGTGAGCGCCCAGCTCTCGACGAAGCGGGTCTCAGCCCTGCCGCCCTCGCCTTTGAACAGCGACGGCCGATCGGGATAGGCGTCCTCGAGGTAGAGCGCGATGTCGAAGGAATCGCGCACCAGCTTGCCGCCATCGTCGATCACGGGGACCGTCGGCGAGAAGCCGTCGCCGATCTCCTTGATCCTCGTGAACGGCACGCCGCGTGTTTCGTAGTCGAGGCCCTTGTGGGCAAGCGCCATGCGCGCCTTCCAGCAATGCGGGCTGAAGCGGCGGTTCTGGTCGCAGGCGCACAGGTCGTAAAGGGTAATGGTCATGAAGCCAATCCTACCACCATGCGTCCGACGCGAACGCCCGCGTCAGTTGACCCGGAACTGCGATCGCATCAGCACCACGGTGTACGGGTTCCATGTCGACATGACGTAGTAAAGCGACAGCCGGTCGCCGTCGAGCTTCGTAAATCGTTCGATCACGTACGGCGCGTAGGCGCCGCCGACGACGCCGTCTGGGTCGGTCTTGCCCTCGCCGATCACCGGGCCCGCAAGCCCGTCGTTCCCGCGCGGGCGGTGGATGAAGTCGCCGCCGTGGTCGCGCTGGATGTCGAAGATGACCTGGATATCGCTCCACGGGCCCCAGGGCGCCGAGGCGTAGCGGAAGACGATGCCGCGCGGGTCGCGGCTGTCGTACGTCATCAGCCACAGGTGTGTGTCCGGCTCCCACGTGACCGAGATGTCGCCGATCGTTGGGTGGTCGACGACCGGGACCGCATCGGCTTCGTGGTCGCTCCACTTGGCCGCGCCGTCGCTTCCCATGCCCGCGAAATATCTGGTCCCCTTGCCGCTCTCGAACGTCGCGCTTGGCACGATCGAAAGGTAGGCATCGCTCGACCGATAGACCGCGGACGACCAGATCAGCACCCACGGTCCCCCCGCCGGAAGCCCGGACGGCGTGCCTGGGTCGGTGTGCATGGCGAGTTCGATCACCTTCCCGTCCGGCAGCTTCGAGATCGTGCGCAGCTTGGTGAAGTGACCCTTGTCGTCGTACCGGGTCAGGATGGAAATATCGGTGGGCTTGGTCTTCGAGTGATTGGTCTTGACCACGACGTACATCTTGCCGTCGAGGTCAATGCCGGAATTGGGCACGTCGAAGCCGCCCATGTCGACGCCGGGCGGCGCGACCTTGAGGAAGGTGCCGTCCTTAGCGGTGAGGAAATCGAGGTGCAGCCCCTTCTCCGGGTCGGTGGTGTCGCTATAGGCGACGGCGTCGCCGCCGTGCTTGCCGATCGTGTCGCCGAAGAGGAAGTACACCTTGCCCTGATGCTCGAACGAATAGCCGAGATCGGTGCCCTCGACGCCATAGCGCGTCTGGCTCTGGTTGGCCGTCTTGACCTGTCGTTGTTTGTCGTAGTCGCCAATCAGTTGTTCGAGCTTCACCGTCGAGCCGGGGACGTAGGTGAGGGCCGTGGCGGCGTTGGCCGATAACGTCGTCAGCGCGCCCGCAAGACACGCTCCGCCAACCACCACTGCGCCTATCGCCCGCATTGAAATGGATTGACCTGTCCGATGCGACATCGTTTCACAGTAGACTTTAGTCTTCTGGGCTCTAACCGGCAATTGCTTGGCACGGCCGGCCGTTAATCAACATGGCGACTTCGCGGACCCGTCGCCCGGGCAAAATTATTTTTTGTTAATTCGAAGACCTTCGCCGGCGCACGTAGCTTTCCTGAGCGCGTGAGCAATGGCTCGCCGGCGGCGGGCTTCGGCCGCCGCGACCCGACGAACCAGGATCGCTTGCGTACGAGCCGGCTTGGTTTCCCTCGCACGGCCGGTTGATCAAGGAGACTACCATGCGTCGCATGTTTGCCCCGGCCGCGGTCGCGGCCGTCGCTCTCTCGTTCGCCCTGCCGACACTCGCGCAAGCCGACTGGGGTGACGACGGCTTCGATCTCGGTATCAGCGTCAAAAATGTCGCCCGGACACAGGCGGCCGTCGACCAGTTCTTGTCGGGCCTGAAACCCGACGTGCAGAGGGCGGTCATGGGCGGATGCCAGAACTATGTTGCTCACCCGGGTGGTGCACACAGCCCGGCGACGGTGCCATTCTGCCAGTTGGCCGTGTCGTCCCATTCCGTCAAGGCGTCGCCCGCCACGTACACCCCGGGACCGGCGGCCTCGCCCGCTCCGAAGTTCTCCCACGGCGCCGCCATCGACTGGAACACGTATTACTAGGCTGAGCCGTCAAGATTGCGCCGGAAGGGATCCGTTCCCCTCCGGCCCCTCCACAACCACCCGCCATTGGCCGGAGCCGCCGACCGCCGGTCTTCGCCACTCAGCAACGACATAGCCGGTTTGCCGAACAAATTTGTCGGCTGGGCGGAACCGTCGCCCCGTCTGAACGATTGGTCGGTGACAGGAGCCTCGAGATCGAGGTTCGAACCGTTGCGAACCGCGTGAGCAATGGTTCCGGTGGTCGGTTACCGCCGACTGCGACCCGACGAATCGGGATTGCCCTCACATCTGCCGGCCGGCCTCCCCCGGCCCGGCAAAAAAGGAGAGAAGGTTATGCGTGGAATTCTTGCACCGGCCGCTGCCGCGGCCATGGCTCTTTCGTTCGCCCTGCCCGCTACGGCAGCCACCTACAGCAACCCATATCCGGGAATGTACTCGTCTCCCGGCCCCTACGCTGCCTCGCCGTACGCCCCTATGCCGCCGGCCCAGGCAACGGCCGCCCTGCCGTCGCCAGACTGCGGCAGCGCGATCGACTGGAACAGATACTACGACAGCGACAAGAGCGGCGGTCTGAGCGCGGCCTGTCAACGTCCGTACGCGGCCGCTCCAGGCCGGTTCGCCGCCAATCCTTACGGTCCTGCACCGGCGGCGGAAGCGACGGGAGCGATTCCATCGGCTCCGCTGTTCAGCCATGGCAGCGCGATCGACTGGAACGCGTACTACTAAGGTTACAAGTGTGTCGGAGGGGCGTTCCCTCCGACACGCCTGTTCATGCCTTGTGGATCGGATCGACCCAGGCGACGGCCTCGGGCCGCTCTACCGGCTCGATGTCGAGATTTACCACGACGGCCTCGTTGTCGGAGCGCACCAGAACGCACCGCAGCGGCTCGTCGGTGGAGGCATTGATCTCCTGGTGCGGCACGTAGGGCGGCACGAAGATGAAATCCCCAGGTCCTGCCTCGGCGACGTATTCCAGCTTCTCCCCCCACCGCATGCGTGCGCGCCCGCTGACCACATAGATGACGCTTTCCAGCGCACCGTGATGGTGCGCGCCCGTCCTGGCGTTGGGCTGGATGCTGACGGTCCCCGCCCAGATTTTCTGGGCGCCGACGCGCGCGGCGTTGATCGCCGCCCGGCGGAACATGCCCGGTGTCTGCGCCGTATTGGGGTCGAGTTCGTCCCCCGGGATCACCCGGACCCCGTTGACCTTCCAGTCGGTCGCGCCGGACGCCGGCGCATCGTCATAACGATCGCTCATGGCTCACCGCCGGTTGGTTGCCGGCGCGAGCATAGCAGGCTTTGTCGCGTTACGGCTTGCAGTCCGTGACGACGCAGGTGGCGGCAAGCCCGGTCACCAGCTTGCACTTGGTAATCGCCCGCGCCTCCGCGTTTGCCCTGAACACGGCGATGCCGGTGAATGTGGCCTTGTTGGCGTTCTTTGCCGTGCAAACCCACGCCATCGCCGGTGACGAGAACACCAGCGTTCCGGCGCAGAGCGCTAGCGCGGCCCTGATCCTGAGACCCTTCATGCGATCCCTCCCTCGATTCGTGGCGCCGCCATCATACCCGATACTCCGCGGCCGGCCGATGCTTGCGGTACCCACGGCGACTTCGTAAGAACGGCCGATGTGCGGAATAGCCGGAGCGATCGATCTCAGAGGCCGACGGCCTTTCCCGCGGGCGTGCGTGCTGGCGATGACCGGGGCGCTCGCCCACCGCGGACCCGACGACGAGCAGGCACATCTGGAAGACGGGCTGGCCATGGGGGCCCGCCGCCTCGCCTTCATCGACGTCGCCAACGGCCGTCAGCCAATGGCCAACGAGACCGGCACCGTTTGGGTCGCCCAGGAGGGCGAGCTTTACGAGTACCCCGAACTCCGCCTCGACCTGATCGCGCGCGGTCACACGCTCAGGACCCGCTGCGACACCGAGGCGTGGGTGCATCTCTACGAGGATTCCGGCGAGGATCTCTTCCAGCGCACCCGCGGCCAGTACGCAGTATCGCTGTGGGATCGCGACAGCCGCACCCTCCTGCTCGGCCGTGACCGCGCCGGCATCGCGCCTCTCTTCTACGCCGAGGCGGACGGCTGGCTGCTCTGGGCCTCCGAGATCAAGGCCCTGTTTGCCTCCGGTCTCGTGGCGCCGGAGTCCGACCGGCGCGGCATCGACTTCTTCTTCAACTTCTTCGCCATCAGCGGAGCGCGCACCTGCTTCGAGGGCGTCCGGCAACTGCCGCCCGGCCACTATCTTCGCGTACGCGGCGGCGAAGTTGTCGTCCGCCGCTATGCCGACGTCGAGTATCCCGATGCCGGGGCTGAGCGGCGCGACCTCACGCCGGAAGCGGCGGTGGAGGAACTGGAGTCCCTGCTGCGTGACGCGAACCGGCGGCGGCTGGTCGGCGAGGCGGAGGTCTGCGCCTACCTCAGCGGCGGCCTCGACTCCTCACTGATCCTGGCGCTCGCCTCGCAGGAGCGCGGCAGCCCGCTGAAATCGTTCAACGTCAGCCTCGATCGCTCCGGACCGATCGACGAGGGCGACAAGGCCCGCAACTCCGCCGATGCACTCGGATCGACCCTGACCACTGTCCGGATGACGACCGCCGACATCTGCGACGCCTTTCCCGAGTTGATCGTCGCCGCGGAGTTGCCGGTGCTCGATACCGCTTCGGCCTGCATGGTCCGTCTCGCCGAGGCGGTACGTCCGGCCGGCTGCAAGACGACGCTCACCGGCGAAGGCGCCGACGAAGCGCTTGCCGGCTACGTCTGGTTCAAGATCGCCGCTGCCGGCCGCATTCGCGGCAACCCGATCCAGCGTGGGCTCCGCGCACCTTTTTTCCGTCTCTTCGCCGGTCCCGGCCGATTGCCTCCTTTCGCCGCCGTTGATGGCATGCGCCCGGCACAGCAGGCGACGTACGAAATGATGGGTTACACGCGCGATGCGCTGTACGCGCCGGCGATGTGGGACGCGATCGGCGATTATTCGCCGTACGACGAGCTTGGCTTCGACACGGCGCGCATGCGCCGCTGGCACCCGCTCAACCAGTCGCTCTACGTCGCCTACAAGGTCATGCTGGCCGGCATGCTCCTCGCCGCCAAGGGCGACCGCCCGATCCGTCACGCCTCGATCGAGGGCCGGTTTCCGTTCCTCGACGAGCGGGTCGTCGATTTCTGCGCCACGTTGCCGCCCGACTTCAAGCTTCGGGGCCTGACGGAGAAGTGGCTGTTACGCAAGCTCGCGGCGAGGATCCTGCCGCCGCAGATCGCGGGCCGCCGCAAGACCATGTTCCGGGCGAACCTCTCGCCGCTGTTCCTCGGCGAGGAGCGCCCGTCCTGGGTTGATCAGTTGCTCAGTCCGCAGTCGCTTCGCCGCACCGGCTATTTCGATCCGGCGGCGGTGGCCGCGGCGCGGGATCGTCGCTCAGGCGTGCGGTGGAACCTGTTCGGGCGGACCGTCGCGGAAATGGGCCTGACGGGCGTCATCACGACGCAGTTGTGGCATCACACCTATCTCGGGGGCGGCCTTGCCGACCTGCCGGTATGGCAGGCGCCTGCGGTGGACGAGCGAATACCGGCTGCTTCCTGACGTCCCTAGCGGCGCGACGCCAGGGTCGTCTCCTTGCCCTCGTGGGTTCGCGGCCCCAGGGGCTGCTTGCCGTCCTTGCGGCCGAAGAAGGCTTCGACCGCTGCACGCTCGCGCGGAGTGAAGGCGGGCGGGAAGCGCGTCGTCGGAAAGATCGCCCCGGCGCGGACGCCGAAATGATTTTTGGAACCGAAAAAAGAAAACATCAGCTCTTCACTCGCTTGACGAAGAGCAAGTTATCATCAACCGCCTATAGAACAGTTAAGCGGGCGGAAAGGCCTGATTAAGCATAGGCAAGCACACCGTAGCAGTGGAGAAAGGGCCGCCCGCGAACAAAATATCGTCGCCACGCCGTCCCAGTGGGACTAGACTTGCACCATGCGCCCGAGAATCACGGCGTTGTGGATCGGTCTGGCTGCGGCGATGGCCGGTGGCGCTGTACGCGCCGAAACCAAGCCGGTCGATCTCGCGCTGGTGCTTGCCGTCGACGTTTCGGAAAGCGTCGACTACCGCGAGGCCATGCTCCAGCGCACAGGGTACATCGATGCGATGGCCGATCCTCAGGTGATCCAGGAGATCCTGAGCGGGCCGTACGGTCGTATCGCGGCGACATACCTCGAATGGGGCGGCCTGTCCCAGCACCTCACCGTCATCGACTGGCAGATCATCGACAGCGCCGAGGCGGCCCTTGCTTTTTCCAACCGGCTCAAGGAAGCATCGATCGCCCGGGGCGGCAGCACTTCCATCAGTGATGCGATCCGCTATTCGATGGCGCGGCTTGGCGCCAGCGGCGTCGACGCCGACCACCGCGTGATCGACATATCGGGCGATGGTCCCAACAACACGGGAGGTCTCGTCAGCACCGCGCGCGATGAGGCGGTCGCGGCGGGAATTACCATCAATGGTGTTGCCATCAACAACACCACCGGTGAGCTCTTTTCCCTGGCGGATCTCGACGTCTACTATCGCGAATGCGTCATCGGCGGTCCCGGCTCCTTCGTCATCGCCGCCGACGGCTTCGAGTTGTTCGCCGAGGCGATTCGACGCAAACTGATCCTTGAAGTTGCCGGCCGCACGCCGAGCACTCCGAACGTGGTGTTGGTCCAGGCCACGACCAAGCCGGGGCAGAAGTACGCGCCCGCATGCGATATTGGCGAGCGCATGCGGTATCAGGATAACCCCGCCCCCCATTGACCGAAACCGTGCTGACCAGCGGCGTTAGGCGAGCGTCGCATCAGGAAAGCCTAGGTCGCCAGGGTCCGGGCTGGCGGGGCTCTCCCCTCCCCATTTTCCCCACACGTGTCGTCTCGGCCACAGACCGCGGAATCGGTCGATGGTAGACTGGTGGCGGATCAAGGGGCCCGCGACGTCCGGAATGCGTTTCGTCTCTCTCGCAGGGATGGTGATACCGTTGGCCGCCGGGCTTCTGCTCGGCGGTCCGGTGTTGGCCGCGGACTTTGACCAGTCCGTTGCCCCGAACGAGGCCGCACGCGTCTCCTCTGCCATAATGGGGTACGGCGAGGCGGGCATCGGCGTCACCACGCTCAGCAACGAATACCACATTTCCAGCAACTCATTCGCGAGCTACGACGCTGGCGCTTTCGTCAACATTCCCTTCGCTGCGCGCTGGAACATCGAGATCGAGGGGCGCGGCAACTGGGTGCATTCGGCCAGCTATGGAACGGCATCCGACGCTGGCGCCCTCATTCACGCCTATTGGCGCGATCCGGACCACTTTGCCGTCGGCGCATTCGGCGGCTACTCCGGGCTCAACATCTACACCGGTCAGCACGGCAGCATGTGGACCGGCGGTGCTGAGGCGCAGGCCTATTTCAACAACCTGACGCTTTACGGACAGGTTGCCGGCTTCAATTCTACCGCGTCCTCAGGCTGGCTCTATTTCAACGGGTTCTTCATCCGCGGTACGGCGCGCTTCTTTCCGACGCCGAATCTCCGCCTCCAACTCGACGCGCAGTTCGCAAATCTCAAGAATACCGACAGCATCGACGTGCTGACGCTGATCGGCACGGCGGAGTATCGTTTGCCGAACAGTTTCCTCTCCGGCTTCGCCAGCGTTCGCTGGGACCAGGTCAACCCGGTCCTGAACCTCGAGTATGACGACACCCGGTTCATGCTGGGGATACGCGGCTACTTCGGCAGCGGCAGCCAGATCGACAACGACCGCCACGGCGCGCCGATGGATGTCATTCCCTTCCCGCCGCTTTACGCGCTGAACTTCGGCTGACGCCTCGATCCTTTCCCCCCACACCGAGAGGGGGTCGGATCTCGCCGCATTGCTCTGGAGCTGAAGCGCGCCGGGCCCTTGCGTTTACGCTTTCGCCGGACGGCTCCGACATGCGCCTCTTCGGCAACTAGCGTCGGCGGCGGAGAGGTTCCGATAAGGGCTCCAGACGCAAGGATTGCGAAGTTTATCTCTCTCTTAGCTGCAGTTGTGTCTGGGGCTGGATCGACTGATGTCCACCGCTTGTGGAAACGACGATGTAAGTCGAGCTGCAGTGCCCTGACTTGTCGCAATCGACGTGATTGTTCTCGCTGAGCTTACAATGAAAACCGCCCTTGGAATCTTCATAGTAGATACCCAGGCCCGAACACGCATGTTTGAGCTCATTCTTTGTAACCTTGGCTGGCCACTGGGTGACCTTCGCTGCATGGGAGACGTCCGCGAACGACACCGCAAGCGTGATGGACAGCAGGCCGGCAACCGTAACGGGGAGAATGCGCATCTTCGATCTCTCCAGTTGGCCTGTTCAGACTGCAGAAGACACAAAAACAATATTTAGTATGTACCACAGATGAACGTGTGATGGGGCCACACCGTCTTGGTCCTCCCGCACCAATTCCCCGGCAGCGCGCGCGAAGCACCCCCTTGTTCATCCCTCCCCGGCACGGGGAGGGGGGACCGTGCGCGAAGCGCGTGGTGGGTGGGGCCCCCCGGTTCCTTACGCCGCCTTTACAGCTGACGCGGCAAATCCGAATAGCCCCCTTACGCTGGCGACCACCATCTGATGGCCTCGACGATCGGAGTCCATCACCATCCGCACGACCCCTGACAGCCACGTCAGCGGCAGCGCGACGGCTGCCCGACAGCCACGGAACGCTCCCGGTCCCTGGCCCGCCTCCGTGCCGGCCCCAGCCGCCAGCCCGATGCGTTTCGTGGTGTTCGTCGACGGCTGCCTGCTTCTCATCCTCAGCGCCGGAATGGCGGTGCCGATGATCGTTGACGCGGCAGCGGACAACGCCGATTGGCTCGCCTTCGCCGAGGCAGCCGTCATCACCGGCTACGTGGGCGGCATGCTCGCCTTGTCTTGCCGCGGGTATGGCGCCGTCCTCGACCGGCGCGCCGGTTACGCGCTGACCGTCTCGGCATGGCTGGCGGTAGCCGGGTTCGGTTCGCTGCCGTTCATGCTGTCGCCGCTCGGCGCCAGCGTGACCGACGCATTTTTCGAGACGATGTCTGGCCTGACCACCACCGGCTCGACCGTCTTCGCGGGGCTCGATCACTTCCCGCAGGGTCTGCTTCTCTGGCGATCCATGCTGCAATGGTTGGGTGGCGCCGGCATCGTGGTGATGGCGATCCTGCTCTTGCCGGCGCTCGGCGTCGGCGGCATGCAGCTCTTCCGCACCGAGTCGTCCGACATCTCCGACAAGCCGCTGCCGCGCATCTACCAGATGGCGGCAGCGACGATGGCGACCTACGGCGGCCTGACGCTTGCCTGTGCCATCGCCTACGGCCTCGCCGGCATGAACGCCTTCGACGCCATCAACCACGCCATGACCACCCTCTCGACCGGCGGGTATTCGACCAAGGACGCCTCGTTCGGCTACTTCGATTCCGTCCCGATCGAGGTCGTCGGCATCGTGTTCATGACCGCCGGCGCGCTGCCGCTCCTGTGGTGGTCGCGACTGCTGGCCCAGCGCGGACGCGCCTTCGCGCAGGAACGCCAGGTGTCGGCGTTCATCGCGATCCTGATGGCCGGCATTTTCATGGCGACGGCGTGGAACGTCATCAACGGGCACATGCCCGTTTGGCACGCGCTGCGCGTGTCCGCCTTCAACGTCACGTCGATCCTGACCGACACCGGCTTTGCCAGCACTGACTACTCCGCCTGGGGCGGCTTTGCCGTCGGCTTGTTCTTCCTGCTCCTGCTGATCGGCGGCTGCGCCGGTTCGACGGCCGGCGGCATCAAGGTCTTCCGCTGGCAGCTCCTGCTGGCGGGCGTCGAACGGCAGTTCAAGCAGATGCTGTCGCCGCACCGTGTGCTCACGACCCACTACGGTGAGCGCCCCGTCGACGGGAGCATGATGGACTCCGTGCGCAACTTCTTCTTCATGTACATTCTCACGTTGCTGGTGCTGTCGCTGGCCGTCATGACCACCGGCCTCGACTTTCTGTCGAGCACCAGCGCCGTCGCCCAGGCGATGGCGAACGCCGGGCCGGGTCTTGGGCCGATCGTCGGGCCGGCCGCCAACTTTGCCTCGCTGGCGCCCGTGGCGAAGTGGCTGCTGGCACTGGCGATGCTGCTCGGCCGGCTGGAACTGTCGACGGTTTATGTCATGCTGCTTGGCGCCTACTGGCGCGCCTGAGGGCCCGCGCCCGCGCCTGGGCAAAAGGCTTGAGACAATGACCGCCAGCCGCGTTCCCCGCGTCTTCAGCCCCGCCGATGTCCGACCCTACGCCGGCGCGATCGCCGTCGTCGCTGCCGCCGCCGCCGCGGCCTTCCTGATCAAGGAATTCTTCCCCGTCGAGAGCCTGTCGCTGCTCTTCCTGGTCGCGGTGCTGCTGGCGGCGCGCTGGTGGGGACGCTGGCCGTCGCTGCTGGCGAGCCTGCTCAGCTTCCTCGTCTACGATTTCTTCTTCACCGCGCCCGTTTTCCGCTTCGCCATCGCCGACAAGGGGCTGGTGCTGACGCTGGTACTGTTCCTTGTGGTCGCGATCCTGATGGGGGACCTGTCCGCCCGTCTCAGGGAACGCATCGCGGCGGAACGGGCGAGCGCCACCGAGCAGGCGCGGCTCGCCGCCGACATGGAGGAGGCGCGTCTCGTCGCCGAACGCGAGCGCCTGCGCGCCGCCCTCCTCTCCTCGGTCAGCCACGATCTCAGGACCCCCCTCGTCTCCATCATCGGCGCCGCCACCAGCCTGCTCGATGCGCCCGATGCCATCGGCGCGGAGGGGCGGAGCGCCCTTGCCGAGACGATCCGCGACGAGGGCGAGCGCCTCAACCGCTACGTCCAGAACCTGCTCGACATGACGCGGATCGCCGGCGGCGCCTCGCCGCTGAAGAAGGAGTGGATCGACGTCCGCGAACTGGTCGGCGACGCGTTGAGACAGTCGCGCCCCGCCCTCAAGGCCCACCGCCTCGCCGTCGATCTGCCGCAGGGCCTGCCACCGATCCAGGGCGACCCGCTGCTGCTGGAGCAGGCGCTGGTCAACGTCCTCGACAACGCCGGCAAGTACGCACCGCCCGGCACCGACATCACGATCGCCGCCGCCGTCAGCGGCGCCCGCCTCCGCCTGACGGTCAGCGACCGCGGCCCCGGCATTCCGGCGGCCGACCGCGAGCGCGTGTTCGACATGTTCTACCGGGTGGACGCCGGCGACCGCCACAACACCGGCACCGGCCTCGGCCTCGCCATCGCCCGCGGCATCCTGCAGGCCCACGGCGGCACCATCAGCGCCCTCCCCGGCCCCGACGGCAAGGGCACCACCATCCGCATCGACCTCGCGCTTCCCCCGGCCGACCAGCCGGCGCCGGCCGAAGCCGGACCGCTGGCGGACGTCCCATGAGCGCCCGGCGCATCCTCGTCGTCGACGACGAGGCGCAGATCCGCAAGTTCCTGCGGATCGCGCTGGAGGCGCACGACCTCGCTGTCAGCGAGGCGGCGACCGCGGCCGAGGGCATCGCCCATTGCGCCACTGATGCCCCCGACCTCGTCATCCTCGACCTCGGGCTTCCCGACTCCGACGGCAAGGCGGTGGTCGGCCGCATCCGCGAATGGTCGCAGGTGCCGATCCTCGTACTTTCGGTCCGCCAGGCGGAAAGCGAGAAGGTCGCCGCGCTCGACGCCGGCGCCAACGACTACGTGGTGAAGCCCTTCGGCATGCCGGAGTTGCTGGCGCGCGTGCGCGCGCTCCTGCGCACCGGCAGCGGCGGCGAGGAAGCGGCGGCCGAGGTCGCCGTCGGCGAGCTTACCGTCGATTTCGCCCGCCACGAGGTGCGCCTGTCCGGCGAGCCGGTAAAGCTCACCCGTCGCGAGTTCGACCTCCTCGGCGTACTCGCCCGCCACGCCGGCCGCATCGTCACCCACGGCCAGTTGCTCCGCGAGATCTGGGGCAAGGCGCACGAGAACGACACGCAGTATCTCCGCGTCTTCGTCAGCCAGCTCCGCCACAAGCTCGGCGACGATCCCGCCGACCCGAGGTTCATCCTCAACGAGCCCGGCGTCGGCTACCGCATGATCGACCGGGCGCCTGGCGGGGCCTGAGGCCGGGGCCCGCCTTACTTGCTCTTTCGCCGACGTCGTGCACTGGCTTGCCCGATGGCACCCGTGACTCCTGGGGGAAGATTTATGGGCTCGACACGCCGCACCGCTCTCATCGCGGGATTGTTCTTCATCGGCACGTTCGTCTTCTCGATTCCGGCACTGATCCTCTATGGACCTCTCCTGAACGACCCGAACTATGTCGTCGGCGCCGGCGCGGACGGCCGGATCTATCTCGGCGCCTTCCTCGAGATCCTCACCGCCATCGCCAACATCGGCACCGCGGTGGTCCTGTTCCCGGTCCTGAGACGCGCCAGCGAGAGCGGCGCGCTCGGCTACGTGGCGAGCCGTGTCCTGGAATCCACCATCATCGTCGTCGGCCTGATCAGCCTCCTCGCCATCGTGACCTTGCGGCAAGACTTCGGCGCCATTGCCGGAGGAAATACGGAGCTCTACGTCGCGATCGGCAAATCGCTCGTCGCCGTTCACGACTGGACCTTCCTGCTCGGGCCCGCGTTCTGCGCCGGGTTCGGCAACGGCATCCTCCTCGGCTACCTCATGCTCCGCTCCGGGCTCGTTCCCCGGCCGTGGGCGGTATTTGGAATGATCGCCGGCACGATCGCCTTCGCCTCTGCGACCGCGGTCCTGTTCGGCGCCTACGCGCAGGTATCGTCGGTGTCGTTCCTGTTCACCACCCCCGAAATCGCCTGGGAGCTGTTCCTCTGCATCTACCTGACCTTCTTCGGCTTCCGCCCGTCGCCCATCCTCGGCAACGCCTGAAAGCGAGAGACCCGACCGCAGCCCGGATGGAGCGCAGCGCAATCCGGGTTTGTGCCCTCTCCCTCGCGGCACAGGGCCTCGCGCCCTCCCAGAACGAGCACCTCCTCTCCCCTCGTGGGAGAGGGCTTCGCCTCTTGGCGAGGCAACGCCGAGCCTAGAGGCGAAGGGTGAGGGGGTCACGGCGGACCAACCGGCGCTTTCCTCGCCGCCTTCTGGATACATCCAGCACCTCGTCAGTGTTCTTCAGAACGTCGTGGTTCCAGAATCGCAGCACAATGAATCCGCGCCTCTGCAGCACGGCATCACGGCCCGCATCAGCGGTGTCGCCGTGCTGGCCGCCGTCGACCTCAACGATCAGGCGGCGCTCGTAGCAGATGAAGTCAACGATGGCATTTCCGATGGGCACCTGCCGGCGAAATTTCAATCCGTCGAGCCTGCCGTCGCGCAGCCGCGCCCACATGCGGCCCTCGGCGTCGGTCGCCTCGACGCGCATTGCGCGCGCGAAGCCCCGCAAACGAACCTGTACGCGCTGCCGCATCCCCCTCACCCGGTTTGCCAACCAGCTTGTCTCCGCCAAGCTGGGGCAAACCGACCTCTCCCACAAGGGGCGAGGTGGCCCGTCGTCATCGACATCGCGAACCTGCGCGCGGCGCTGCCGGCGATTGCGAAGCACCGACATAGACGCAAACCTCCTCTCCCTCGCGGCACAGGGCCTCGCGCCCTCCCAGAACGAGCACCTCCTCTCCCCTCGTGGGAGAGGGCTTCGCGCCTTGCCCGAGCGAAGCGAGGTTAGGCGCGAAGGGTGAGGGGGCGGGCGACGCTCACCGACAGAGAAGCCCCCTCACCCGGTTTGCCTGACCCCGCCTCCGGCTCGCCAGGGCAAATCGACCTCTCCGACAAGGGGCGAGGTGGGCCCGCCGTCATCGGCATCGTGGATCACGCTGACGCAGCCCGTAGCCCGGATGGAGCGGAGCGCAATCCGGGAACGGTCTGCCCGCACGGCTATGGCGCTCCCGCATTTCGCTCCGCTGCATGCGGGCTACGCGCCCGCCCTCCTTCCCTGTCATCCTCCGGCTTGACCGGAGGATCGGCCGGGCAAGCCAATCGCCCAACGACTTATCGCAGCGGACGATCATCCGCTGGAGCCCGCCCCCGACCGGATCGGGGGCGGAGGATGACCGCAGCAGGTGCTGGCTGTTACACCCCTCTCCCCTGGTGGTGGGAGCTTCGCGCCGTGACCGGCTAATGGAAAGCTGCTAACGTTTCGCCATGACGAAAGCACTCAAAGATGCCATTGCTGCCGCGGAGCGGCTGCCGGAGGCCGATCAGGACAAGATCGGCCACGAGTTGCTGACCCATATCGGCAAGCTTCGCGCGCTTCGGCACGATCTCGCTTCGGCGGCGCGCTCACTTGACGAAGGTCGGGGCAAGGAACTCGACATCGAGGATGTGATCTCGCGGGCCCGCCAGCGTCATGGCAAGACCTAGGCGGGTCGTCTGGTCGCCGGAAGCAGAACAGGACCTCATCGAGATTTGGGCGTATCTCGCCCGCGAAGCGTCCGCGCGTGTGGCTGACGAGCAGCTTCGTTCGATCGATCGGGTCTGCGACATGCTCAGTGAAGCGCCGATGGTCGGTCGCTCGCGCGAGGAGCTTTTCTACGTAGCGCCGAGCGCAATTCGGCACCACTGACACTCTGTGACCCGCGTGGGCGTTTGTCTGCCTCCTACGAGCTTCTGGATGGGCGACACGGAAGGACAGCCGCCACAAAATCCTCAAAGGCCCGCGCCGTACACTCCGGCAATCCCCTCGTTTCCTGAACTCCATCAGGGTCCGAAGCGTTCTACCGATGATTTGGGGTTCATCAAGGGGCAGGTGCATGGCAGGACCCAGCATGGCCCCATACGCGTGCGGCTCCCCTGAAAAGCTCCGGCTGACCACGCCTCGGACAACTGCGCCCTTCGCCCCAAAGATCGGCGCCCCACTCATTTTACCAGGAATTTTTGCTTTGGAAATCGAAACAGGGGCCTGGCGTTGAAACACTTTTATGTTGGTGATTATCTTCGAAGACGCTTATGACTTCTCCAGTTGAAACATAAAGATCCATTTCAAAATCTTTGATAATCAGGCTCCCCTCATTGTATTGTAACTGAACATCCTTCATCTGCGAATAACCGACCGAATAAGCGTCTTCGCCAGGAACAAATGGATTCAAGGATAGGCTTAGGGGCTGATGTGCCGCCCCGTTTGGCATGTTGGCGATCTTACAAATTGCGACATCCGTCAGAAGTTCGAATTGGTCTTTCTCAACGACCAGAGGACTCTCCTTCCAATTGCCCCACACCCAGAACTTCTCGAAGGGAAAGATTCGGAGTCCACGCGCCCCATAGGCAGGGCTGGTGGGGATGATGACCCCGAGGTTGAGATCGTCAGTAAGTTGCAAACCATTGGCCCGCCGAACCGCACCGTAGCCGCTGTCAAACGGGTCCATTAGCACGTGGGCGGCGGTCATCACATACCCGGAACAACTGACAACCGACGCCGTACCCAGGCAGCGAAAAGTCTCATCTCCTTCTCGCCACGTAATGACCGGAAGAATGCTCTGCTTCATAAGAGCGTGTTTGAGAAGGAGATTCCCAGAGTGACTGTGGCGTGATTCATCGGGTGTCGGTTTGATTCGGAGACCGACACGATGGCACGCAGGAAGCGGGGTCGACGCCACTACGCGACCGACCTGACGGATGGGCAGTGGGCGTTGATCGCGCCGTTGATCCCGGAGGCTGAACCGGGGGGTCGCCCGCGCAAGGCGCGGACGCGGACCTTGGTCAACGCGATCCTGTATTTCCTGCGGGCCGGCATGGCCTGGCGGCTTCTGCCGCACGATTTTCCACCCTGGCAGACGGTCTATTATTACCTGCGCCGGTGGCAGCGCGAGGGCGTCTGGGATCGCGTGCATCACGCTCTGGTCATGGCTGACCGCGAACGGGTGGGTCGCGAGGCCAGCCCGAGCGCGGCCATTCTCGACAGCCAATCGGTGAAGACGGCCGATCAAAAAGGGGATCGAAGGGCTACGACGCGGGCAAGAAGATCAACGGCCGCAAGCGCCATATCATGACCGACACCGACGGTCGGCTCCTCATTGTCCGCGTGCACTCGGCGGGCATCCAGGATCGCGATGGCGGCAAGGCGGTGCTCAAAGCCTCACGCGCGCGATACCCTTTCGTTGAACGCGCCTTTGCCGATGGCGGCTACGCCGGTCGGCTGGTGCGCTGGGCCAAGGATAAGGCGCACATCGTCGTCGAGATCGTCAAACGCGATCCGGCCACCAAGGGCTTCGAGGTGCTGCGCCGCCGCTGGGTGGTCGAGCGGACCTTCGCCTGGATCGTCAAGAACCGCCGCTTCGTCCGCGACTACGAGCAGCTCACCACTGTCGCCGAAACTCTCATCACCATAGCCGCCACCGCGACACTCATCAGACGATGGCCGTGACGCAATCACCACTTCTCAAACACGCTCTAAGAAAATCTGTCGTGCCAAATGAAGCCAACATCTCGTGGATGTTTTTGCTGGGTGTGGACGTCAGAAGCTGCACATCACTTTGGAATTTGAAATAGTTGGGATCAAAGTTTGGCTCGGGCGTTAGAAAGAGCTCCTTGATCGCAATGATACCCCAGCGGCCCTCTGGCCCGCGCGACCATAGTGATTTCAATATTGAGATTGGAGGCGTGATCAATTGCTTTTCTCTGCCGCTGAAGCGACGCCGTTTACATCGCGGTGGACGCGGGCCGGGCAAGCCGGCGGAACCCGTCGATGGTCATAGAACTCGTTTCTCGTCAGAGTAAATCTCGAATCTGGCAAGGCTTTATCTGAACTACGGCTGTCCCCCCTCCCCTTGCCCCGCCCTTCCCTTCGCGGCACAAGACCGCCGCCATGCTGCACATCAATGACCTTACCTACCGCATCGGCGACCGGGTCCTGATCGACCACGCCACGGTCGCGCTGCCGGCCGATGCCAAGGCCGGGCTGGTCGGCCGCAACGGCGCCGGCAAGACCACGCTCTTCCACCTGATCGCCGGCGCGCTCACGCCGGAGACAGGCGCGGTGTCGCTGCCGCGGAATGCCCGCGTCGGTCAGGTCGCGCAGGAGGCGCCCTCCGGCGAGGAGCCGCTGATCGACATCGTGCTCGCCGCCGACACGGAGCGCGCCGCCCTCCTCGCAGAGGCCGAGCACGCGACGGACGCCCATCGCATCGCCGAGGTCCACACCCGGCTTGCCGACATCGACGCCCATTCGGCGGAGGCGCGCGCGGCGGCGATTCTCGCCGGCCTCGGGTTCGACGCCGCCGCCAAGCGCGGTCCGGCCTCCGCCCTCTCCGGCGGCTGGCGCATGCGCGTCGCGCTCGCCGCCGCCCTTTTCGCCGCGCCCGACCTCCTGCTCCTCGACGAGCCCACCAACTACCTCGACCTGGAGGGCGTCGTGTGGCTGGAGAGCTTTCTGGCGCGCTATCCGCACACTGTCCTCGTCATCAGCCACGACCGCGACCTTCTCAACCGGCTCGACCTCATCGTCCACCTCGACCGCGGCAAGCTCGCACTCTACCGCGGCGGCTACGATTCCTTCGATCGCCAGCGCCGCGAGGCGCAGGCCTTGCAGGCGAAGCTGCGCAAGAAGCAGGCGGACCAGCGCCGCCACCTGCAGGCGTTCGTCGACCGCTTCCGTTACAAGGCGTCGAAGGCGCGCCAGGCCCAGTCGCGGGTCAAGATGCTGGCGAAGCTGGAGCCGATCGCCGCGATTACCGATGAGAGCATCGTCCCCTTCCGCTTTCCCGAGCCGGCGAGGCCCGCCGCTCCGCCGCTCGTCACCATGGAAGACGTCGCGGTCGGCTATGCCCCCGGCCACCCGGTCCTTAGCCGGCTTACCTTGCGCATCGACGACGACGATCGCATCGCCCTTCTCGGCGCCAACGGCAACGGCAAGTCGACGCTGGCCAAGCTCATCGCCGGCCGGGTGGCGCCTCAGAGCGGCCGGCTCCACCGCTTCGACCGCCTGTCCGTCGCCTATTTCGCCCAGCACCAGATCGACGAACTCGATGCTACTAAGTCGGCTTACGATCATGTCCGCGCTCTGATGCCGGATGCCGCCGAGGCAGTGGTGCGGTCGCGCGCCGGCGGCTTCGGCTTCCCGCTCATGCGCATGAACACACCGGCCGGCGACCTCTCCGGCGGAGAGAAGGCGCGGCTACTGCTCGGCCTCGCCACCTTCGCCGGCCCCAACCTCATGATCCTCGATGAGCCGACGAACCATCTCGACATCGACGCGCGCGAGGCCCTCGTCGTCGCGCTTGCCGAGTACTCCGGCGCCGTCATCCTCATCAGCCACGACCGGCACCTGGTCGAGACTTCCGCCGACCGTCTGTGGGTCGTCGCCGGGGGGACAGTGCAGCCGTGGGAGGGCGACATGGAGGATTATCGCCGCGCCGTCCTCGACCGCGATGGGATCGGCGGCCCGCAGTCTCCAGCAGCACAACGCAACGGGGCGGACACCGCGCGCAACGGGGATCCCAACAGGCAAAAAAAACCCAGCAATACGGGCCGGGCCCGCCGTCGTGACGCCGCCGCCCGGCGGGCGGAGACCGCTCACATTCGTCAAAAGATAAAGGCCAGCGAGGCGTTGATGAACAAGCTTCGCAAAGAGATACAGGAACTTGACGTAAGGCTTTCCGATTCCGGTCTTTACGACCGCGACCCGGCCGCTGCCGCCACCCTCGCCAAGGCCCGTTCGGACGCTGTCCGGGCGCTCGCCGAGGCCGAGGAACTGTGGCTTGCCACGAGCGCCGAGCTGGAGTTGGCGGAGGCCAGCTAACCCGTTACGCGGATTGGGCTTTCTTCTCCCAGCCGCCGCGCTCGTTCTGCTGCCAGTAGGTCGCCGCGTGGCCGGCGGCCTTCGCGGCCGTCCAGGATTTGCGTGCCTTTTCAACCGCTTCGTTATCATTGCCGTCGAACACGACGATCACACGTTCATACCCGCGGAAATCCGCCATTTCGGCGCCGTCGGTGAGGAAGCGCACGGTCGCCTGGTTGGGGTTGTCGTCGCCCGTCGTCAGCCAGATCGGCTGCTCGCCCGCGTGCCCGTCCTTCGCCGTCCCATGCGGCAAAAATCCTTCCTGCCTATACGTCCACAGGTGCGCGTCCAGCGCCGCGCAGCGCTCGTCGGAGCCGACCTCGACGACCGTACGCCACTGACGTTGCAGGCATTTTTCCAACAGTTCAGGTAGCACCCGCTCCAGCGGCTGACGCTGGAGGTGGTAGAACAGCACCTCCGTCATCGCTCGTATTTGTCCGCGACCAGGCGGTCGAGGAGGCGTACACCCCACCCCGATGCCCAGGATCGGTTTACGTCCGTCTGCGGCGAGCCGATCGCGGTGCCGGCGACGTCGAGGTGAACCCAGGGCGTATCCTTGACGAACCGCCTCAGAAACTGAGCCGCGGTGATGGCGCCGGCATCGCGGCCGCCGGTGTTCTTCACGTCGGCGAACTTGGAGTTCGATTTGCTTGTCGTATGGCTTGGCAAGCGGCATTCGCCATACTCGCTCGCCGGTTGCCTCGCCCGCGGCGCTCAGCGCACCGGCGAGGGCATCGTCGGTCGAGAACATGCCAGCGTGGTGATGGCCGAGGGCAACAATGATGGCGCCCGTGAGCGTGGCGAGATCGATCATGAACTTTGGTTTGAAGCGGTCCTCCGTATAGGCAAGGACGTCGGCGAGCACCAGACGGCCCTCGGCGTCGGTATTGATGATCTCGATGGTGCGACCCGTCATTGCAGTCACGATATCGCCGGGGCGTTGGGCGGTACCGCTCGGCATATTCTCAACGATCCCGATCACCCCGATGGCGTTGACCTTCGCCTTGCGAGCCGCCAGCGTGTGCAACAGGCCGGTGACCGCGGCCGCACCGGCCATGTCCCCCTTCATATCCTCCATCCCGCCGGCCGGCTTGATGGAAATCCCCCCCGTGTCGAATACAACGCCCTTGCCGACGAACGCGATCGGCTGATCCTTGGCCTGACCGCCGTTCCATCGCATCACGACCAGACGTGGGGGCCGAGCCGAGCCCTGGGCGACGCCCAGCAGCGCGCGCATCCCAAGCTTCCTTATCTCCGGTTCGCCGCGGATCTCGACCTTGACTCCGAGCTTTGTCAGCGATTTGACCCGGTCGGCGAATTCCGCCGGCCCCAGCACATTGGCCGGCTCATTGACGAGGTCACGGGCCAAAAGAGTTCCGTCGGCAGCGGCAGCCCGTGCGGCCCAGGCCAGGCGTGCCGCGGGCGTATCGGTTGTCACGATGGTGATCTCGGCAGGAGCCTTAGGCGACGTGGCGTCGTCGTTTTTGTTCTGTCGGTATTTGTCGAAGCGATACGCGCGCAACTTCATGCCGAGCGCGAAATCGGCGGCTGCGGCCCGGGTTGCCCGCCGACCGTCGGGGCGCTCGAACAGCACGGTCGCGGCCTTCGCCTTTCCGATGGCCGCCACGGCGATCCCACCGAGCGTCGGCCAATCGTCCTCGTTGATCTTGGACGGGTCTCCAGTTCCCAGAAGGACCAGGCGATCGAGTTCAGTTCCTGCCGGAGCCAGCAATTCAAGGCTTGTCCGAATCTTGCCCTTGAAATCCGCCGCCGAAGCCGCACGCCGCCAGAGATCGTCGAGTGCCAGGGCCCGGGCCTGCGGCCCAAGCATCAGGCCTTCACCAACGAGGACGACGAGCGTACCGGCCGGCTTTCGACGGGGCGCGGCGAAGGTGATATTGGCGAAATCGGTCATGAATGGTCCAGATTGAGATGGATGATAGGTTGACACAGTCCACGATAGCAGACCGGTGGGCCGCAGCCAGTATCACGGTTTAGGCGCCACGGGGTGTTGCGCCGACCGCCGATCACATCATAATCCCCCCGACGCGCGGGGAGCATCAGGTTCAGAGGCGGGAATGAAGCTGATCGAGCGCTACATCTTCCGTCGCATGGCAAGCGCGCTTGCGCTGATCTTCCTCGCGCTCGGAATGATGGTCTGGCTCGCTCAGGCCCTGCGTCAATTCAATCTGGTTACAAACAACGGACAGAGTTTGTGGACCTTCCTGCACGTGTCTCTGTTTCTGGTGCCCGTACTGGTTACGATTGTCCTGCCGGTCGCCGTCTTGATTGCGGTCGTCTACACGCTCACCTCGCTCAACGGCGATTTAGAGCTGGCAGTGATCAACGCCAGCGGCGCGCCCCAGATCGCCATTCTCAAACCGGTTCTTCTCATAGGGCTGATCACAGTGATCGCGGTGGGGACGATGACCCTTTATTTCGCCCCGTTATCGATACGTTTGGGCGAGTTGCTGCTGACCAGCGTGCGTGGCGGCATCCTGACATCGATTATCAATCCCGGTCAGTTCATGTCGCTTGGCGATGGCCTGACGTTTCATATGCGCGGCCGCAATCCGGACGGCACGCTGCAGGGTATATTCGTGGTCGACGATCGTGATCCCGGGCGGACAATGACCTATCTGGCGAGTAAGGGTGCGATTCTCGACAATCCGCTCGGCGTTTTCCTTGTCATGTCCGATGGAGTCATTCAGCAGCGCAGCAAGATCGACCAGTCAATTTCGATGATCGAGTTCAGTTCCTATGCGTTCGATCTTACGAGCCTGTCGAGCGGTGGAACTGCGAAGACCGTGCCGCCGCGTGAACGCTCAACCGTCTATTTGCTCAATCCCGACCCGAACGACTCTTATTTTCGGCAATTTCCCGAAGCGTTTCGAACAGAGTTGCACAGCCGGCTGTCAATGCCGCTCTACAGCCTGGCCTTCGCGTTGTTGCCCTTGCTGTTCATCGGTCAGGCCGATTTGCCGCGCCAAAGCCGTGCGGCCAGCGTTGCCCTGTTGACGGTTATCGTTTTGGCCATGGGTGCCCTTGGCCTGTTCCTTCCCACGTTCGCCGCGACGAACCCTGCCCTGATCATCTTGATGTATGCGGCGCCCCTGGGCGCGGTATTGCTTTCGATAGTGTTGGTGCTCGTTGGCGCGCAAGTGCATCCCCCCGAACGCGTCGTCGCGCTGGGTGAGGCGTTGTTCGGCCGGATCAGCGGCATTCTCCGGCCTGACGAGCAACCTGCGGCCGAAGGGACGAATTGATCGTCACGCAATGATTGGGCGCACGCTGTCATTCTATTTCGCGCGACACTTCGCCAAAATGGTGATCGCGTTTTTCCTGTTGTCGATGCTGCTGATAACGCTGACGACCTTTGTCGAGTTCTTTAACCGTGCCTTCAAGATCGATGCTGCCGGCCTCCAGATCGCGCTGCTGTCCCTCTTCCGCGTGCCGAGCACATCGGAAGACGCTTTGCCGTTCATAGTCCTTTATGCCTCGATCGCGGCCTTCGTGGTCGCCAACCGACGCCTGGAGGTGGTGGTCGCCCGCGCGGCCGGGGTGTCCGCCTGGCAGTTCCTGTTGCCGGCCTGTGTCGTTGGACTGCTGTTCGGTGTCGTTGCAACCACCGTGTACAACCCGCTCGCGGCCTCGTTGCTCGCCCGGTCAAATCTCATTAGCGCGGCGATTTTCGGCAACGGAGAGAAACCAGCGGACGTGGCAGACGGACCGATCTGGGTTCGTCAGTCCGCCGGTGGAGTCGAATCGATCATCGGAGCCGAACGATCCTATGACGCTGGCCTGGGACTCAGTGGAGTGACAGCTTACGTCTTCGACGCGGACGGCAAATTTCGCGAAAGGATCGATGCCCCCCGGGCGCAATACCTCCCTGGCGAGTGGCGAATTGAAGATGCAACCGTTACGGCACCAAGCAGCAACCCCGAGAAGCATGCGGTGTACTCGCTAAGCACAAATCTCTCACCAAACGAAGTGAAGCGAAAGTTCTTAGCACTTGATTCGGTTTCATTTTGGGCGCTTCCGGGCTTAGCTGCTGCGGCCCGCCGTGCAGGCGTTCCGCCCGATCGCTATGAGCTCCAATTTAACGTATTGTTATCGCAACCGGTTCTGCTTCTGGCCATGGTGCTTGTTGCCGCCAACGTCTCGCTGAGATTCTCGCGTTCGCGCAACCTTGGGAGGATGATTGTCGCTGGTGTGGCCGTGGGCTTCATGCTTTATGTTGTGATGAAGGTCGCTTGGGATTTGGGAAGTGGAGGCATCGTGCCGCCGCCGCTAGCGGCATGGTTGCCCGCGATCGTGGCGATGCTGGTCGGCGCGACGGTGCTGTTGCATCTGGAGGACGGATGAGCGGGGCCAGGTTGCTCCGTGCGAGTGTGATAGGGGCCGGCGGCCGGACGCTTTGGCTGGCTGGCGTTGCGGCCGTGGTCATCTCCGTGTCGCCCTGGACGGCTGCGCGGGCAGCCGATGCCGGCCCTGCCGTCTATCACGACCAGGCAAGCAGCGCCGCCGTGGCCAGCGTGTCGCACGCGGGGGATCAAATGCTGCTGGAGTCCGACCAGCTCCTCTATGACTACGACAATGATACCGTTGCGGCGGTGGGCAACGTCCACATCTACTACCGTGCCTACACGCTCCAGGCAGAGAAAGTCACCTACAACAAGCGAAGCGGGCGATTGATTGCCGAGGGCGGCGTTACGCTCACCGATCCTACGGGCGCCACCATCTCTTCGAATTTTGTCGATGTCACCGACGACTTCCGCGATGGGTTCGTTGAATCGTTGAGGGTCGACACGCCGCAGCGGGTGCACTTCACCGCAGACAGCGCCAAACGCCAAGGCGGCGAGATCACCACATTCGTGAACGGCGCTTACACCGCGTGCCAACAGTGCAAGGACAACCCGCAAAAGCCTCCGCTTTGGAACGTCAAGGCCGCCAAAATCGTAGTGAACCAAAAAGAGCACATGGTGTATTTCACCGATGCCCGGATCGAATTTTTCGGGCTGCCGGTGGCGTGGCTTCCGTATTTCGCGATGGCCGATCCTGCAGTGCAGCGCAAGACTGGCTTCCTGTCGCCGACAAGCGGGTATTCGGCCAAGCTTGGTGCGTACGCATCGCTGCCATATTTTTGGGCGCTGGCACCGAATTACGACCTTACAATCACGCCGACGGTCTTCTCACGGCAAGGGTTCCTGGGTCAGGCGGAATGGCGACAGCGGCTGGCCCACGGTCAATACACGGTCACAGCAGCAGGGATCAGGCAGGCTCACAAGGACGCGTTTGACCCGGACTCCGCTTCGTACCGGGACTGGCGCGGTGGCATCCGGACCACCGGCGAGTTCTATATCAACCGGGATTGGACCCTCGGCTGGGATGGGACGCTGGCCAGCGACCGCACATTCACCCGGGATTATTCGGTCCTCAACGATGACAAGTCCGAGACAATCTCGACCATCCACCTGACCGGCATCAACGACCGCAACTTTGCCGAGGCACGAGCTTCTTACTTCCGCGTGCTCACCGACAGGACCGGCAACCCCGCGGATCCCTTCGATCCAGACAACGCTTTCAGTCAGGGACGCCAGGCAGTCGCAGTTCCCGTCATCGATTACCATCGCGTGGTCGACGATCCCGTCTTCGGCGGCGAAGTATCGTTTAGCTCCAACCTGACGTCGCTGACGCGCGCCGAAGATGATCCGTTTATGGTAATGGGCGACCCTGCCGCCTATTACCATGGGACTGCAGGCACGACGGTGCGGACAACCAAAGAGGTATCCTGGCAGCGCCAGATCATTGGCCCCCTCGGTCAGGTGATTACGCCGTATCTGTCGTTACGCGGGGATGCGTTCTTCATGGACGGACAAACGGCGATGGCGACCGGCGACGGCCTGACCACCGAATCGACGGCGTTCCGGTTCATGCCGACTGCGGCGGTCGAGTGGAGCCTGCCACTATTGGTCACCAGCGGCGCCACCACCCAGACGATCACACCCATCGCGCAACTCATTGTGCGTCCGAACGAAATGGATATCGGAACGCTGCCAAACAATGACTCGCAGAGTCTGGTCTTCGACACCTCTGACCTGTTTCAAATCGACAAGTTCTCCGGCGACGATCGCGTCGAGGGCGGTACTGTCGCCAACCTCGGCGTCAAATACACCGCGGATCTCGCGGGCGGGGCTTCGATCGACGGCGCCGTCGGCCAATCGATCCACCTTGCCGGCGACAACTCATATGCGACGCCAGATCTCGCCCACGTTGGTCCGGATTCCGGTCTCGAGAACAAGCTTTCAGACTATGTCGCCGGCGTTTCGGTCGACACTGGTCTGGGACCACGCTTCGCAGCGCGGACTCGATTCGACCAATCGACCTTCGTACTCAACCGTCTGGAGCTTGAAGCGACGACGGCGCTCGGTCCAGTGACGGCATCCACCGCTTATCTCTACTTGCGGAGCGATCCAAACAGCGGCATTTCGACGCCCGCATCGGTGGTTCGCGGCGCGGCCTCGGTCAATCTTGCTTCCAATTGGCGGGCGTTTGGCTCCGTGACATACGACATCGCCAACTCCGCCGTTGCGAGTGACAGCTTCGGAATTGCCTTCGACAACGATTGTCTGACATTTTCGCTGGCTTACAGCGCGACTCGCGAAAGCTACACGGATATCGCTCCCGACCGGTGGTTGAATTTCCGGCTGCAACTGCGCACCCTGGGCGAGAGCAGCGTCAACACCAACCTGAGCAAGTTGACCAATTGAGCGCTCCGATTCGCCGCGACCTTCCCTTTATTTCGCCCCAATCCAAGCAATGATGCGCCGCGCATGGCCTACTGTTGGACAAAACCATTGACAACGCTCGGCAATTTCCGTCTCAACCGCGGTGCAGCCTTGGCCGCCCTCCTGCTTACCGTCGGCGGGATGTCTGGATGCAGCGCAGTGTCGGGAATGTTCAACCGTACACCAGCCGTGACGGTCGCCAGGACTCCGGGCGGCGACAAACCGGACGTCCCGGTGGACACCCTCAAGGGGCGCAGCGATATCCCGGTGCTGGTCAACGACCAGCCGATCACGCGATATGACATCACGCAACGCGCGGCCCTGATGCGCATCGGCGGGGCCACTGGCGGCGAGAAAGCCGCGACTGACGAGCTCGTCGACGAAACAATCAAGATGTACGAAGCGGCCAAGCGCGGTGTTCGTGTGCCGGACGGCCAGGTGGATGATGCTTACGCATCGATCGCGCAGAATCTGAAGATGACGCCGGCGGAGCTGACCAAGGCGCTTGCCGGTGAGGGAATCGATAGCGCGACGCTGAAAGACCGTTTACGCGCTCAACTGACGTGGCGGCAGTTGGTGATACGTCGGACACAGGCGCAGGCGCAGGTCAATACGGCCGACGTCACCAAAGCGCTGCTGGCCAAGGGCGACCCCAAGGACCTGACGACAACTGAATACACCCTGCAGCAGATCGTCTTCGTTGTGCCGTCCGGGTCGCCAAACGATCTCTACGCCCAGCGCCGGCGCGAGGCAGAGGCGTTTCGTTCGCGGTTCAATGGATGCGAAAACAGCCTCGAGCAGGCCAAGCAGTTGAGGGGTGTGGTGGTCAAGGAAATCGGGCGGCGCAACTCTTCTGAACTCCAGGGCCCTCAAGGCGATGCAATTCTGAAGACGTCCGTCGGCAAGGCTGCGCCCCCGACTCAGACTGACCAAGGTATCGAGTTGATCGCCGTGTGTTCGACACGGGACATCCACAGTACCGCCATCGCTCAGGCTGAGGTGCAGAATGAGTTGCTCTCCAAGCAGAGCGACGAGATCGGCAAGGACTATCTAAAAGAGCTGCGCGATCGCGCCATTATTGAATACCGCTGAGGAAAGATGGCGCGAGAAGAAGCGCCGCGGTTGCCGCCGCTTGCCCTGACGATGGGTGAACCGGCCGGCATCGGTCCGGATTTGACGCTCGTCGCGTGGACGCGTCGGCAAGAACTGGGGCTTCCTGCATTCTATTGTCTGAGTGATCCCGCGTCCTTAAAAGCGCGGGCCAAAGCTCTCGGCCTCGCTTGTCCGATCGAGCCCGTGTCGGTCTCCGACGTTGCGACCTGTTTCAAGCATGCCCTGCCCGTCGTCCCGCTGGAAGCGGCAGTGAACGCAATAGCCGGCGCGCCCGATCCGGGCAATGCACCGGCGGTGATCGAGGCAATCGCGCGGGCCGTCGGTGATGTTCGCGGCGGCGGCGCTGCTGCGGTCGTGACCAATCCGATCAACAAGAAGACATTATACGATGCCGGGTTTCGCCATCCCGGGCACACGGAGTTCCTGGGCACTTTGTCGGCCGCGTGGACGAACACGGCCGCCCGGCCGGTCATGATGCTCGCCGGCCCGGAACTGAAGACGGTTCCCGTTACGATCCATATTCCACTTAAGGATGTCCCCCAGGCTCTGTCACAGGACCTGATCGTCGAGACTGCCCGCACGGTGTGCCGAGAACTTCAACGACGATTTGCCACACCGCATCCGCGACTTGCTGTATCGGGGCTGAACCCGCACGCTGGCGAGGGCGGCGCTATGGGGGACGAGGAGGACTGCATCGTGCGGCCTGCTGTGGCCGCGCTCAATGCCGAAGGAATCGCGACTGTTGGACCAATGTCCGCTGATACGATGTTCCATCCGGCGGCGCGGGCGGGTTACGACGCGGCCCTGTGCATGTACCACGATCAGGCACTGATACCGGTCAAGACGTTGTCGTTCGCCGATACCGTCAATGTCACCCTCGGCCTCGCTTTCATACGCACCTCGCCCGACCATGGCACCGCCCTCGACATTGCCGGCACCGGTCGGGGCGATCCGTCGAGTCTCGGCGGCCGCCTTGCGGCTGGCCGCCACGCTTTGGCGGAACGAAATGGCGCAATGAGCGGGACCGACGATCTGCCGCCACTTCGGGAAGTCATTCGTCGGCACGGGCTCCGCGCTCGCAAGTCGCTCGGCCAGAATTTCCTGCTTGACCTCAATCTCACGGGCCGGATCGCGCGTGCGGCTGGCGACTTGGGGAACGTCACCGTCGTCGAGATCGGTCCGGGTCCCGGCGGGCTGACGCGGGCCCTGCTGGCGGCGGGCGCGCATCGGGTCGTTGCAATCGAACGGGACGAACGCTGCATCGCGGCGTTGCAGGAACTGGCACGGCGTTACCCCGGACGGCTGGAGATCGTCGCTGGTGATGCGCTCGCCGTCGACATGGCCGTGCTCGCGCACCCTCCCGCCAAGATTGTCGCCAACCTGCCGTATAACATCGCCACGCCCCTCCTGATCGGCTGGCTAAAAGCCGAACCGTGGCCGCCGTGGTACGTGTCCATGACGCTAATGTTTCAGCAGGAGGTCGCCGAACGGATCGTTGCAGGCCCGGGTTCAGATGCGTACGGACGTTTGAGTGTCTTGGCCAGGTGGCGCTGCGAGGCGTCCATCCTCTTCCACGTACCGGCGCGCGCATTCACTCCTCCGCCCAAGGTGAATTCCTCGCTGGTCCATCTTGTCCCCCGGCCCATGCCGCTTGCGTGCAATATCACCACGTTGGAGCGCGTGACGCAGGCGGCATTTGGACAACGCCGCAAGATGCTTCGGCAGAGCCTCAAGGCACTGGGCGTCGAAACCGCCGATTTGCTTGGCAAGGCCGGTATCGAGGGCACGCGACGCGCCGAGGAAATTGACGTTGCCGGTTTCGTGGCTTTGGCGCATGTCTTGGAGAAGGAGCGCCAGGGCCCTCCGCGATAGCGGGGCCTATTGCTGCGACAGCAGTTCGGCGACCATCGTCGCCAGCCCCGGGTGACGAACACGCTTCTGACGTTCGGCAGTCAAGATCGCGCGCACGCTTTCCAACGACCGTTGCAGATCGTCATTGACGATCACGTACTCGTACTCGTTCCAATGCTCAATTTCTGCACGCGCATTTGCAAGACGACGGTGAATTGCTTGGACGTTATCCTCCGCCCGTCGCTCGAGCCGGGCCCGCAACTCCGTCATCGACGGAGGCAGCAGAAAAACGCGGACGATGTCGTCGGGCATCGCCTCTGCGATCTGGCGCGTTCCCTGCCAATCGATATCGAAGAGGACATCACCACCCATCTTGAGTCCCTGCTCGACGGGTGCGCGTGGGGTGCCATAGAGATTGCCGTGGACTTCAGCCCATTCAAGCAGCTCGCCGCGTTCGCGCATCTGGTTGAAGCGGGCGCTGTCGACGAAATGATAGTGCACTCCATCAACTTCGCTTGGACGGCGCGGCCTGGTGGTGATCGATATCGAGAGCGCGAGATCCCCGTCGGTCTCGATCAGCATGCGCGCCAGCGTGGACTTACCGGCGCCCGAAGGCGACGAAAGCACCAGCAGCAGACCGCGCCTTGACGAGGCTCCGGCTTCCGTCATGACTACTCCAGATTCTGGATTTGCTCCCGCAACTGATCGACCAAAGTCTTCAACTCAAGACCCATCGCGGTCACAGTGCGGTCGTTGGATTTGGCGCACAGCGTGTTGACTTCGCGACTGAACTCCTGGGCGAGGAAGTCGAGGCGGCGACCAACCGGACCACTTTCTGCGATGAGGTCACGCGCTGCGATTATGTGAGCGTCGAGACGATCGATTTCCTCGCGGATATCTGCCTTGTTGGCGAGCAGGACCGCCTCCTGGTAGAGACGGTCGGGATCGAGCGTCGGAGCAGCATCGAGAAGTGCCGCGATCTGCTCAGCGAGGCGCGCGCGGATGGCGTCGGGCGTGCGCGCCGGCGAAGCTTCAGCAGAACGCACGAGGCGCTCGATTTCTTCAAGCCGGGTGCGAAGGACCGCGGCGATGGCGTTGCCTTCCCGCTTGCGGACCGCGACAAGATCCGCAACCGCGGCTGCAAGGTCGGTCATGACCATTTCGCTCAGCCGGTCGCGCGCCTCACTGTCCGGCTCGGCCTCCGCCGCCTCCAGGACGCCGCGGATCGACAAAATTCCATCAAGCGTCGGCGGTTGCACCTGAAGGCGCCCCGCGATCTTTGCCATCGCCGCGGTGACTTCGGCCAGCACTTCTTCGTTGATCCGGAAGCGTCCGGCAACGGGCTGTTGTTGCGTCGTGAGCGTCGCCTGGACATTGCCACGCGCCAACCCGGCGCTCAGGTGCTCGCGCGCCGCAACCTCGATGTACTCGAAGCCCGACGGCAGGCGCAGCCGAATGTCGAGGCCCTTGCCGTTGACCGACCTGAGCTCCCAAGTCCATCGATAACCTGCGCCGCCACCGTCAACGCGGGCAAAGCCGGTCATGCTGGAAAGAGGCATGGTGGAACGGAAATCCCAGAGAATCGACCGCCAAAAACGCGCCGACCGTATAAGACCCGGACTGAGTGCAGGGTTCAAGCCGGCGGGAAGGGCTATTGCGGCGCGATGCGAGGCTGAATTTGCATGGGACCGTCAGCGGGAACGGCGGCGGTTGGCGACAGGGCCATTGGCGTATCCGCACTCGGCGCCGCGCCGGGCCGCGCGGCCCCTTTGCCTGCTGTCGCCTCAGCGGCCGCTGCCGCCGCGGCCCCGCCAGAGGTTGATGCCGCATTGTCGGCCGCGACAGGCGTCTCGGCGTTCTGGTTCAAATCACGCCATCGGGCAACGTTCCGGAGGTGCGCTTCGTAGGTTTCGGCGAACGTGTGCCCACCTGAGCCATCGGCCACGAAGAACAGGTCCCGCGTGCGGGAGGGATTGGCGACCGCCTCGAGCGAGGCACGACCCGGATTTGCGATCGGTCCCGGTGGCAATCCGTCGACCGCGTACGTGTTGTACGGGGAATCGGTGTCCAGATCTTTGCGACTGAGGGTGAAGCCGCGCGGCTTTCCAGCCCCCTTGAACAGGGCGTAGATGACTGTCGGGTCCGACTGCAGCCGCATGTTGAGCTTGAGGCGGTTGATGAAGACTGCTGCGATTCGGCTGCGCTCGTCGGCAAGCGCTGTCTCTTTCTCCACGATCGAAGCAAGCACAACGAGTTCGTCCGGGGTCTTGACCGGCAGGTCAGGAGCGCGATGACTCCAGACATCGGCCAGGACCGCGTCACGCTCATGCCGCATGCGATCGAGAATATCCTGCCGCGTGTCACCCCGGGTGAATTTGTATGTGTCAGGCAGGAGCGTCCCCTCGGGGGGGATTTCGGTCACGTCGCCTGCCAATAGGTCGTCGGCCATCAAGCGATCGACCACCTGCTGACTGGTGAGGCCTTCCGGGATCGTCACCGAATAAAGAATCCCACGCCCGGATACCATGGCATCCATGATGTCGCGCATGCTCGCATGTGCCGCGAGCAGATACTCGCCGGCCTTTAGATCTCGTTGTTCCCTGCTCAGGATGACGCCGGCGACAAACAGCCATTTGCTCGAGATTATGCCGTCCTGCTGAAGCTTGTCGGCAATTGCACTGAGCCCGGTCTCGCTTTCGACGTTGAACGCGCGTGCCTGCTCCAGAGCCCCTGGCCGATCGAATTGAACCTTGCCAATGAAGATGGCTCCACCCACGGCGACCACACCGACGATCACCACGGTCAAGACAAAATTCAAGAACACCACCAGTGGATGCCTGACGGCGCGCGAACGCGACGGCGGTGGTGGAACGGGCTCGGGCTGCAGTGCTTCGGCGGGGCTCTTTGGCGACGCGCGTCCCAGCGAGGATGTCAGCCGTGCCGACAGGGATTCGGCATCGTCGCTGTGGGACTCTTTTCTTACGTCCGCCATCTAGTCAGCTCGGACCCTCGGTCGCCGCGGTCAAACTCCTCCGAGGAAGGACTGTAGCACCGAATATGGCCAAAGCGGGATGGTTCGATTGATCAGGCATGGCGCCGGAGGACCAAAGAAGCATTCGTCCCGCCGAAGCCAAAAGAGTTGGAAACGACAACATCGACGCGCCTCTCCTTGGCTTTGTGCGGCACCAGGTCGATCGCCGTCACCACCGATGGATTATCGAGGTTGAGGGTGGGCGGGACAACGTTGTCGCGAATGGCCAGGAGCGAAAAAATCGCCTCGATGGCGCCGGCGGCACCGAGCAAATGGCCGGTCGCCGACTTGGTCGAAGACATGCTGATGCCACTGGCTGAGTCGCCGACAAGGCGCTCGACCGCTCGCAGTTCGATTTCGTCGCCGAGTTGGGTCGAGGTGCCGTGGGCGTTGATATAGTCGATCTCATTCGGGGATACGGCAGCTCGGTCGAGGGCCATTTTCATGCAACGCTGGGCGCCGTCGCCATCTTCAGCCGGCGCGGTGATGTGGTAGGCGTCGCCGGACAAGCCATAGCCGACGACCTCTCCGTAGATTTTTGCACCGCGGGCAAGCGCATGCTCGCGCTCCTCCAGCACAAGGACGCCAGCGCCCTCGCCCATGACGAAACCGTCCCGGTCGCGGTCGTAGGGGCGCGATGCCTCGCTCGGACGGTCGTTGAAATGGGTCGACAACGCTTTGCATGCCGCAAAACCCGCAATCGCCAGCCGGCCGACAGATGATTCCGCACCGCCGGCCACCATCACGTCAGCATCCCCGAGCCCGATCAGTCGGCTGGCATCGCCGATGGCGTGAGCCCCGGTGGAGCACGCGGTCACCACCGCATGGTTCGGCCCTTTTAATTTATGACGGATCGAGACCTGGCCGGAGGCGAGGTTGATCAGGCGACCTGGAATGAAGAACGGGCTGATGCGGCGCGGACCGCGGTCGCGCAAGGTGAGCGCGGCATCCTCAATACCTGACAGCCCCCCGATACCTGAACCGATGAGAACGCCGCTGATGATCTGGTCGTCATAGTTGTCGGGATGCCAGTCCGCATCGTCGAGAGCCTGGGTAGCGGCGGCGACCGCGTAGACGATGAACGGGTCGACTTTGCGGCTTTCCTTGGGCTCCATCCATTCGTCAGGATTGAACCCGCCCTCCGCCGCAGCGCCGAGCGGCAGCTGCGCAGCGACCTGACATGCAAGGTCGTGTACCGGGAAACTTTCGATCCGGCGGATGCCGGTCTTGCCGGCAAGGATGTTGGCCCACGTGATCTCAACGCCGCAGCCAAGCGGCGACACCATCCCCAATCCGGTGACGACGACCCGTCTCATGGCAAAGTCGCGGCCCCACCTGAGGAGACCGGTGTCAGCCGCTCCACGCGCCAGTCCGGATCAGGCAGTGTTCTTTTGCAGGAAATTGATCGCGTCGCCGACGGTGAGGATCGTCTCGGCCGCGTCATCCGGGATCTCAACGCCGAACTCTTCCTCAAAGGCCATGACGAGTTCGACCGTATCCAGACTGTCGGCGCCCAGATCGTCGATAAAGCTGGCCCCCTCGGTGACCTTTTCAGCATCGACACCAAGATGCTCCACAACAATCTTTTTCACCCGCTCAGCGACGTCGCTCATTTGCAGAACCTCAGTTGCCTTGTCTTGATCTACTCGAAAGAGCCTCGCTCCGCGAGCAGTCGATCTTCAGTGTCTGCACGGAACGGAAAATTGCGCCCGACAAAATCAGCACGGTGTCACCGCCGCAGCCCTCAAAGAATCGGCGCCCGGCACGCACCGTCCGGCCCCGGCCTGAACGGCGGTCGTAACACACTTCTTCGGCCTTTGCCAACAGCGCCAAAGCGCCCTCTGCGGGTAGCGAAAGGGCGGAGATCGATGCGGTTTCATTCGTCATATCATCGCCATGCCGCCGTTGACGTGAATGGTCTGACCGGTCACGTACGCGGCCTCGTCTGATGCGAGGAACACCGCAGCGGCGGCGACTTCGGCCGGCGTGCCGAGACGCCCGACAGGCACGCGATCGAGGATCGTCTGGCGCTGCTTGTCGTTCAGGGCTTCGGTCATGGGAGAGGCGATGAAACCCGGAGCTATGCAATTGACGGTGATATTGCGGCTGGCAATCTCGGCCGCCAGCGATTTGGTCATCCCGGCAAGGCCCGCCTTGGCCGCCGCGTAGTTTGCCTGGCCCGGATTGCCAACGGCTCCAACGACGGAAGTGATCGAAATGATCCTGCCGCGTCGCTGGCGCATCATGCCACGCAGCACCGCCCTCGAGAGACGGAAGGCGGCGGTCAGATCAACGTCGATCACATCCTGCCAGTCCTGGTCACTCATGCGGGCCACCAAGCCGTCACGGTTCATCCCGGCGTTGTTCACCAGGATCTCGACAGGACCGCCCAAAGCCTCGTCGGCGGCCGGGACAAGCGCATTGGCGGCGGCAGGATCGGACAAATCGCAGGGAAGCACGTGGCACGCGCTCGACAACTCACCCGCAAGCACTTCGAGCGCCTCAGCACGGGTGCCGGATAGCGCCACAGTGGCCCCCCGGGCATGCAGCGCGCGGGCAATCGCGCCGCCGATGGCGCCGCTTGCACCCGTCACCAAAGCGCGCTTGTCGGTCAATTCGAACACAGCGTCTCCATTCGTATGTCAGGCGAGCCGGGCGACGACCATGTCAACATCGGTTGGCGTGCCGACCGAAAGCGCCTCGGCACCTTCAATGATTCGCCGTGTCAAACCGGATAGCACCTTGCCGGCGCCGATCTCAACGAACAGATTGACCCCGGCGGCCGCCAGGCATTCCGTCGTTTCACGCCACCGCACCATGCCGGTGACCTGCTCAACCAGCCGGCGACGGATCTCTTCAGGATCGGACACGGGGGTTGCGGTTACGTTGGCAACCACGGGAACGGCAGGCGCCTTCAGATCGACCTCGGCCAGCGCCTCCTCCATCGCGGCCGCTGCCGGCGCCATGAGGGCACAATGGAACGGGGCACTGACAGGAAGCAGAATCGCGCGCTTCGCGCCGCGGGTCTTCGCAATCTCAACGGCCCGCTCAACAGCCCTTCTGTCGCCGGAGACCACGACCTGACCGCCTCCGTTGTCGTTCGCCACCTGACAAACCGCATCACCGGCGGCCTCGGCGGCGACCTCGGCGGCAACCGTCAAATCAAGGCCGATAAGGGCAGCCATAGCACCCGTTCCAACGGGCACCGCATCCTGCATCGCGCGCCCGCGAATGCGCAGAAGCCGGGCTGCATCGGCAACCGAGAGGCTGCCGGCTGCGGCGAGCGCCGAATACTCGCCGAGCGAGTGGCCGGCGACGTAGTCGACAGTGCGCCCGATGTCGATGCCTCGGGCTTCCAATACCCGAACGACGGCGAGGCTTACAGCCATCAGGGCCGGCTGCGCGTTCTCAGTCAGGGTCAATGTCTCGATGGAGCCCTCCCAGATCCTTTCTGAGAGTTTCTCGCCGAGGGCATCGTCGACCGCCTCAAAGACGGCGCGCGCTTCGAAAAAAGCCTCGGCCAACGCCCCGCCCATGCCGACGGATTGGCTGCCCTGCCCCGGAAACATGAATGCGACCGCCATCGGCCGAAGTGCCTCCCCCTAAAACAACGCGCGCGCCTTTGACCGTGTTGCGGTTTGGCTGTCAACCCATCGGCTTTGGGTAGTGGGCCAGTCTGATGGCCCACTACCCGGCTTTGGCAGGCCTTGCATTCGCGCCGACAATCCCTATAACCACCCGGTCCTGACGGACCCCGGCCGGGGGCTGAACGGAAGGCGGCCAGCGCCGCAGGATCCTCAGCGATCCGACTTCCCGTGCTCTCGCTCTCGAAGTGTCTCCGACGCCTTTCCGCAAGGGCTTCGGTGAGGCTCAGCGCCGGCGAAAATGAAGGAAAGGCGATATGCCTCTATACGAGCATGTGTTTCTGGCGCGACAGGACGTGTCTGGCCAGCAGGTCGATGCGCTCACCGAGCAGTTCAAGGCGGTGATCGAACAGAACGGCGGTACCGTCGGCAAGGTCGAAAACTGGGGCCTCAAGTCGCTGACGTACCGTATCAAGAAGAACCGCAAAGCGTACTTCACGCTGATGAACATCGACGCTCCGCCGGCGGCGGTCGCCGAGGTGGAGCGCCAGCAGCGCCTCAGCGAAGACGTGATTCGTTCGCTGACCTTGAGGGTCGACGCCCACGAAGAGGAGCCGTCGGCGATGATGCAGAAGCGGGACCGCGACGATCGGCGTGACCGTGACGATCGGCGCGGGGGACGGTTCGGCGACCGCGACCGCGGTCCACGCAGCGATCGCGAAAGGCCGCGGCGGGATGACGGCGAAGGTGGCCGCGCCGAGGCAAGTGCTTCGGGCGAGAGCGAGGGAGACGCCTGATGGTCGATATCAACCAGCTTCCGTCGCGTCGTCCCTTCTTCCGCCGCCGCAAGACCTGCCCGTTTTCGGGCGCCAACGCGCCGAAGATCGACTACAAGGACGTCCGTCTCCTCCAGCGCTACATATCGGAGCGCGGCAAGATCGTTCCCTCGCGCATCACGGCGGTATCCGCCAACAAACAGCGCGAGCTTGCCCGCGCGATCAAGCGGGCCCGTTTTCTGGGACTGTTGCCCTACGTAATCAAGTAAGCGGCGGGCAGTTCGATTGAATCAGTTGGGACGGGGCGTTACGACCCGTCCCTAACCGCTCGAAAGGCGGGACAGCGATGATGCAAAGCATGCTGGTCGGCATCGGCGCGGGTTTGGCCGCCGTGCTGCTGTTTCTTGCGCCGGCAAGCGGGACCGCCCTCGCCTTTCCTTTGTTCGCGTTGACCGGCCTGCCGATCGCGATCGCCGGTTTGGGCTGGAGCATCGTCGGCGGCGGTGTCGCCGCGGTTGTCGGCGCCGCAGGCGTGCTCTTTCTGACCCACGTCCCGGGCGCCGCCCTTTTTGTCTTCCTATTTGGCGCGCCGCTGGCATTCCTGGCATACCTTGCAGGTCTGTCGCGCGTCGTCGGCTCCGACGGGGAAAGCGAATGGTATCCGCTGGGCAGGCTGCTCTTCGCCGCTGCCATCGCGGTGATCGGCGGTTTGTGGATTATTGGAGCAATCATTGGCTTCGATCCGCAGGCGTTGGTGGGAGAGATGACCACCGCCCTCGCGCAGTGGCTTGCCGACGCGAATCCTGCCGGTACGGCGCCCACGGCTGCTGAGATTGAACCGTTCGCACGGCTGAACGTTGCGCTCCTGCCTTTCATTGGCGCGGTCGTCGCATTGGTCGTTGTCGTCTTTGACTTGTGGCTGGGGGCGGTCGTGACTCGCGTCTCAGGTCGCCTTCGGCGGCCGCGCGACCACCTGTGGACCGTGGCGCTACCCAATCAGCTCGCGATCGCCCTCGCCGTTGCCCTGGTGCTGGCCTTCGTCCCCGGCGCTCTCGGCCACGCTGCCGCCGTTGCCGCAGGCGCGCTCGCCGCGGCGCTGGCGCTCGTCGGCCTTGCGGTTCTCCATGCGCTGACGGCCGGCATGGCCGGGCGCGGTATTATCCTGGTCATCACATACGTCCTTGTCTTCCTCTCCGGCTTTCCGATTGTCCTGTTCGCGGCACTCGGCGTCGGCGAGGGCTTCCTGCATCTGCGCGCGCGCCGCTTTGGTAGCGGACATCCGCGCTGAACGGCCAACATCGAACGGAGCAAGTATCCATGGAAATCATTCTGCTTGAACGCATCGCGCGGCTCGGCCAGATGGGAGACGTTGTTCGCGTCCGCGATGGTTACGCGCGAAACTATCTGTTTCCTCAGGGCAAGGCGCTGAGAGCGAACGATGCCAACCGCAAACGTTTTGAGTTCGGAACGCGCCGATCTCGAGGCGCGTGACCTGGAACGCCGCGGGGAGGCCGAGGCCGTGGTTGCCAAGGTCGCCGGTCGTTCGTTCACGGTCATTCGCCAAGCGGGCGAAACCGGCCAACTATACGGCTCGGTCTCGGCCCGAGATCTGGTCGAGGTCATGGGGGCCGGCGGGTTCAACGTCGCCCGCACCCAGATCGACCTCAACCAGCCGATCAAGGCGATAGGGCTCCACTCGGTCAAGATCGTGCTCCATCCGGAGGTCGAGACCACGGTTACCGTCAACGTCGCGCGTAGCGACGACGAGGCGGAACGGCAAGCGCGCGGGGAAGACCTTACCATGGGCGCCGAGCCTGAAGAGGCGGCCGAGCCTGCGGTGGAGGAGACGCCCGAGGCGGACGCAGAAGTTCCGTCCGAAGCCGAATGAGTGCGGATGCTTGAGCCAAAAGCCTTGGCGGCGTTACACTGACAACGCCAATGGCGGCAGCGGGTTTCGATGGGGGGAGCCGCAGACGATGAGGGGCCGGCGGAATTCATGATGGGCTTGCTACACAGTTATCTGACGCGTGCCATCAGGACCGGATCGTTGGAGATTGTCGGTCCCGACGGCCAGTTGCGCGTTTACGGCGATGGCTCGGGCGAGCCAGTCCAAAATCACGGTTTACTTCCTCACGGGCAGTCAGCAATCTTGTCCGCAATCCCGACCTCAAACTCGGCGAAGAGTTCGTAGACGGCGGATACGTGATCGAACAGGGTTCGCTCTACGACTTCCTCTATCTGGTGCTGAGCAACGTAAAGGGCATCATGCCGCCCTGGCCGACAATCCTGACCGCGCTCATGCGGCGCATGACGAGACGCATTCGTCAGTTCAATCCGCCGAGCCGCTCACGGCGGAATGTCCATGCCCACTACGACCTCGACGGTCGGCTCTACTCGCTGTTTCTCGACAATGACCTGCAGTATTCGTGCGCTTATTTTGCAGACGGGGTGACGACACTCGACGACGCCCAACTCGCCAAGAAGCGGCACATCGCCGCCAAGCTGGCGCTGCAACCCGGACAACGGGTGCTGGATATCGGATCTGGCTGGGGCGGCCTCGGCCTCTATCTGGCGGAGCACGCCGATGTCGAGGTCGTGGGCGTCACCTTGTCCGAGGAGCAACTGGCCGTTTCAAATCGGCGGGCGGAGGAAATGGGCCTGGCCGATCGAGTTCGATTTCTGCTCCAGGACTATCGGTTTGTCGAAGGCCCATTCGATCGCATCGTTTCGGTTGGCATGTTCGAACACGTCGGCGTCGGCCACTTTGGTACGTTCTTCAACACCTGCCGCGATCTGCTGACCCCGGACGGGGTGATGCTCCTCCACTCCATCGGCCGCTTCGGCCCGCCCGGCGATACCAGTGCCTGGATCCAACGATACATCTTTCCCGGTGGGTACATTCCGGCAGTGTCCGAAGTCATTCCGCGGGTCGAGAGAAGCGGACTGAAGCTCACTGACATGGAAATCCTTCGCCTTCATTACGCCAAAACCCTGAAGGCATGGCGAGAGCGTTTCCTCGCCCATCGTGAAGAGGTGGCGGCACTTTATGACGAGCGCTTCTGCCGCATGTGGGAGTTCTACCTCGCCGCGTCGGAAATCGCGTTCAGGGTCGGCGCGCTGATGAACTTCCAGATCCAGCTTGCCAAGAACCTGGAAGTCCTCCCCCTCACTCGCAACTACATGGTCGCGACCGAGGATGCGTTGCGCGATCGCGAAAGCGAAGCGACGCGTCGCGTGCCGCTGAAGATGGCGGGCGAATAACCGCCGTCCAGTCGGCGCGCGTCATCAGCACCGGCACCGCCGGGCAACAGTCGGCCCCATCTCTGAACGGCCCCGAGTGGACGAACGAAAAGACGGGCTCCAGTCCGCCTTTTTTTCTTGCAAATCGGGTGAGACAAATTCTCACCTGCGCCACGGGCCCGTGCGCCGCAAGGGCTTCGGTACCGACGCTGTAAATCGCGTGAGAGTCGTAATGTCGTGCGTGGCGAATCCGCTGTCCGTGGTAAACCCAACTCGTGTGAACGGGACTGGTTTCGTTTCCGTTTCCCGCGTCGATTGCGGCAACCGCCGAAATCATTGTCCCCTTTGTTGCGCGCGGTTGATTGCCCGCACCCGCGGAGGTGATGGCCGCACGCGCGTTGCCTGAACCGGTTAGACGGAGACATCGAGGAATGGCCTTTGCCGCGCGTGCGATTGCCGACACGGCTGCCGAGACGTATCGCACGGCGCCTCAGAACGTCGAGGCAGAGCAAGCACTGCTCGGCGCTATCCTGGTGAACAATGAGGCGTTCTATCGCGTCTCCGATTTTCTCGAACCAACTCACTTCTTCGAGCCCGTTCACCGGACAATATACGAAGTCGCGGGACAGCTGATTCGCCTCAACAAGATCGCGACGCCGGTCACCATAAAGACGTTCCTGCCGGCCGACCTCGCCATCGGCGACATCAATCTCGCCCAATACCTGGCGCGGCTGGCGGCGGAAGCGACCACCATCATCAACGCTGAGGACTACGGGCGGACCATCTACGATCTCGCCATTCGCCGTTCGCTGATCGGCATCGGCGAAGACATGGTCAACGTTGCTTACGATGCAACGGTTGAGCACACGCCGGCAACGCAGATCGAGGACACGGAGAAGCGGCTGTTCGAGCTTGCCGAGCGCGGCCGCTACGACGCCGGCTTCCATTCCTTCGAAACGGCCCTTCTCAGTGCCATCGACATGGCCAGCGCCGCCTACAAGCGCGACGGTCATCTGTCGGGCTTGGCAAGCGGGCTGGAAGATCTGGACCGCCTGATGGGAGGTCTGCAGGCATCGGACCTTGTCATCCTTGCAGGGCGGCCGGGCATGGGGAAGACGGCGCTCGCCACCAACATCTCGTACAACATCGCAAAGGCGTGGCGGGGGGAACTGCAGCCGGACGGCTCGATGAAGACGGTCGACGGCGGCATCGTTGGTTTCTTCAGTCTGGAAATGTCTTCGGAACAGCTTGCCACCCGCATCATCGCGGAGCGATCGGGCGTGTCATCCGCTCACATCCGCCGCGGTCGGATCGACGAACGCGACTTCGCCAACATCGTCGAGGCGGCGCGTGAAATGCAGAAGATCCCGCTCTACGTCGATCAGACCGGCGGTCTCACCATTTCCCAGGTCGCGGCCCGCGCTCGTCGGCTCAAGCGCCAACGCGGCCTCGATCTGCTGGTCGTCGACTACATCCAGCTTCTGCAATCCAACAACCGGCGCTCGGACAACCGCGTGCAGGAGGTGACCGAGATCACCAATCATCTGAAGGCGCTCTCGAAGGAATTGAACGTGCCGATCCTCGCCCTGTCCCAGTTGTCGCGCCAGGTCGAGAGCCGCGACGACAAGCGCCCTCAGCTCTCGGATTTGCGTGAATCCGGCTCCATCGAGCAGGATGCTGACGTAGTTCTTTTCGTTTTCCGGGAGGAATACTATCTGAAGAACAAGGAGCCCAGACCCGGAACGATGGAATACGAGACCTGGCAAGATGAGATGAGCCGGGTCCACGGTATCGCCGAGGTCATCATAGGCAAGCAGCGCCATGGTCCGACAGGGACTGTGCGCCTGCACTTTGAGGACACACTGACCCAATTCTCCAATCTCGCCAGTGAGGAGTCACTGCCGGTACCCTTCGAAGGGTAGCCGGAGCTCTGACGAAGGTTGCCAATGTTCAAGTGGCTAACCAGCAAGAAGCAGGAAAAGACCGCGGAAGGCGGCAAGGATTTGCTGGTCGTCAGCCGGAGCGTGCCGCTTCCGGTTGAGCGCGCTTTCGCAGCGTTTGTTGATGAGTTCGACGTTTGGTGGCCCCGCGACTACACGTGGGCCGGCAACAATCTCGCCGAAATCGTGATCGAACCCAAGCACGGTGGTCGCTGCTACGAGCGGACCAAAGACGGAGTCGAATCTGTGTGGGGCTCCGTGCTTACCGTGGCGCGCCCGAACCACATCGTGCTCGCCTGGCAGATCGGTCCGGATCGATCCGCCGCGGATAATGAGGCGGCCGCTAGCCGCGTCGACGTGCGTTTCACCGAAACCAGCCCGGGGTCCACGGACGTCATCCTCGTCCACCGCGACTTTCCACGCCACGGCGAAGGTTGGGAGGCTTATCGAACAGCGATGGCGGCGGCCAAAGGTTGGCCGCGCCTGATGGACCTTTACGTGCAGTCGGTGGGCCGTTAGCGCCGCGTCGGCCACTGGTCGTCAAAATCGGCTAGTCTGCGGTCATGGACACATCGTCGCTACGCGATCGGACCATGGTCACGGGAGGCCGGCTGACAATTGATCTCCCGGCGCTGGCCGCCAATTGGCAAGCGCTGGCCGACCATGTCGGTGATGAGGTGGCCACAGCTGCCGTGGTCAAGGGCGACGGCTACGGGATTGGCCTGGAACAAGCCGCGGAGGCGTTGGCGGAGGCTGGTTGCCACACTTTTTTCGTTGCCCTGCCGGACGAAGGTGTTCGGCTCCGGCGAACGGTCCGTGACGCCGCAATCTACGTGCTCGACGGGCTTATCATCGGTAGCGTCGACACGCTGGTGGTAAACGACCTGAGGCCAGTGCTGGGGTCGATCCTCGAAATTGAGGAATGGGCGTCCGTAAAGCGAGGGGGCGCACGCACGGGAGCCGCCATTCACGTCGACACAGGCATGAATCGTTTGGGCCTGACCCCGGCCGAAGCACGCAACCTTGCCGAACAACGGGAACTCGTTGAGACGATTGAGCCGTCGCTCCTGACGAGTCACCTGGCATGTGCCGACACGCCGGACCACCCCTTGAACCGGCGGCAGCTGAACGCGTTCCGCGCGGTAAGGGTACTTTTGCCGAATATTCCGGCATCCCTGAGCAATTCGGCGGGCATCTTTCTCGGCCGCGACTATCATTTCGATCTCGTGCGCCCGGGCATCGCGCTTTACGGCGGGCGCGCCGTGCAGACGGGCCCCAATCCAATGCGGACAGTCGTGACCCTCGAGGCAGAGGTCCTGCACGTGCGCGACGTGAAGCGCGACGACACTGTTGGGTACGGCGCCGCGGAAACGTGTCTGCAGCCGACACGCGTGGCAGTGCTCGGCGTTGGCTATGCCGACGGCTACCACCGTGCTGCCGGCTCCTCGAGTGCGCGGCCGGGCGCACGCGCGTTCGTGCGGGGGAGCTCCGCGCCGTTGATCGGGAGAGTGTCCATGGATCTCCTGGCCATTGACGTCACCCACATTCACGGCGTCGAGCGCGGTGACCGGGTCGAATTATTTGGCCCGAACGTATCGGTGGATGAGGTAGCCGATCACGCCGGCACCATCGGATATGAGCTGCTGACCAGCCTCGGCCGACGGTATGAACGCGCCTACCTTGCGATTCCGGTTGATTTTGCTGGCGACGTTGCTAGAACATAACAAGAACGGAGATTCGCCGGATGGGCTTCGCGGCACGCGTCAGGACGCAATACGTTTGTCAGATCTGTGGGGCGGTCAGTACCCGCTGGCAGGGCCGCTGCGACGAGTGTGAGGAGTGGAACACACTCACGGAGGAGGGTGCGACGGGAGCTGGCGTCGGCGGGGGGCCGAAATCGGCTGCGCGGCCGAGGGGCCGCACGATCGAACTCGTTGTCCTTGCCGGCGACGCCGAACAGGCGCCGCGGCTGAGATCCGGTATCGATGAGTTCGACCGGGTCACCGGCGGCGGCCTCGTGCGGGGTTCGGCCCTTTTGGTCGGGGGCGACCCGGGTATCGGCAAATCGACCCTGCTCCTGCAGGTCGCCGGTGTGCTCGCGGGCGCAGGCCATTCGGTCGTCTACGTCTCCGGGGAAGAGGCGGTTGCCCAGATCCAATTGCGGGCGGAACGCCTCGGACTTCGTCAAGCGCCGGTGCGGCTGGCGGCCGAGACAAGCGTCGAAGACATCCTGGCAACTCTCGACGCCGATCCGCCGCCACGACTGCTCGTGGTCGACTCGATCCAGACGCTATGGACCGACGCAGCGAAATCGGCCCCCGGCACAGTCACGCAGGTGCGCGCATCCGCCCAAGCGCTGATCCGCTATGCCAAACGGACAGGCACGACGGTGATATTCGTCGGTCACGTCACCAAGGACGGGCAGATCGCCGGGCCGCGCGTCTTGGAACACATGGTCGATGGCGTCCTCTACTTCGAAGGCGACGGTAGCCACCAGTTCCGCATTCTGAGGGCGGTCAAGAACCGTTTCGGCCCCACGGACGAGATCGGCGTCTTCGAGATGACCGGCGCCGGCCTCGGCGAAGTGACGAACCCGTCAGCGCTGTTTCTGGGCGAACGCAGCGCTTCAACCCCCGGTGCGGCGGTCTTCGCCGGCATGGAAGGGACGCGGCCGCTGCTGGTTGAGATCCAGGCACTGGTCGCGCCAAGCGCCCTCGGCACACCGCGGCGCTCAGTAATTGGTTGGGACAGCAACCGGCTGGCCATGGTGCTCGCGGTCCTGGAGGCCCATGGAGGCCTGCGTCTCGGCGACTGCGACGTTTATCTCAACGTTGCCGGGGGCTTACGGATCACCGAGCCCGCCGCCGACCTCGCGGTGGCCGCTGCGCTTGTTTCTTCGAGGGTGAATGCGCCATTGCCGGCCGACCAGGTCTATTTCGGCGAAGTAAGCCTCTCTGGCGCTATCCGGCCCGTCGCCCACGCCGGCGCGCGGCTCAAGGAGGCACAGAAGCTCGGGTTCGGTCGGGCGGCTGCGCCGCCGGCCAAAAACAACGATCCCGCCCGCGGCGTCACGGTCATCGGGCGGGTGGACGAGCTGGTCGGTGGAATTGCGGCGGCGGGACGGCGCTCATCGCCTTAGATCTGCGCCGTTTTGCCCCTATTGCGATGCATTGTTTTGGGGGTGTTTTTCCTGTTGCGATGCGTTACGGACGGCTGAATTCGTGCTAGCAGGATCTGCGGACAGCGCGGCCCGTTTCCGCTTTTGGGCGCCCGAAGATGCCGTGAGGTTATCCCCTGACCCTCCTTGATCTGCTCGTTGTGGTGGTGGTGCTGATTTCGGCGGTCCTCGCCATGGTGCGCGGGTTCGTCCGCGAGGTGCTGTCGATCGCCTCGTGGGTGGCCGCCGCCGCGGCTGCCTACCTGCTGTACAAGCCGGTCGTGCCTCTCGTGGCACCGTACATCGCCAGTCACACCGTCCAGATGATCGTGTCGGCGGCGGCGATCTTCTTCATCGCGCTGATCGTCGCCAGCTACATCACCATGAAGTTCTCCGACTTCGTTATCGATAGCCGCATTGGCGCCGTCGACCGGGCGCTCGGCTTCCTGTTCGGCGCCGCCCGGGGCATCCTGCTGGTGGTCATCGCGCTCCTGTTCTTCAACTGGCTGGTGCAGCCGCCGCCGACGTGGGTCGCCAATGCACAGTCCAAGACGATGCTGGAGGACCTCGGCCAGAAGCTGGTCGCGGCGCTGCCGCAAGACATCGAGACGAGCATCGTCCAGCGCCTCCACGGCACCGACGGCGAGGACGTGACCGGCACAAGCACGGAGGCGCCGGCGGACGATGCATCGGGTAATACTGTCGCCGACCCCAACAGTCCCGGCTACGACAACGGCGCCCGGCAGGGTCTCGACACGCTGATCCAGAATAACGACGACGTTCCGCCGGGCGACTGACGAGGCAACATCACTGACATGAACCAGACGATCGGGCTGCCGTTCGACGACGACAAATTTCACGAAGAGTGTGGCGTCTTCGGCGTCTTCGGGCACCCGGATGCCGCACCGCTGACCGTGCTTGGCCTGCATGCGCTGCAGCACCGGGGCCAGGAAGCGGCAGGCATCGTCACGTTCGACGGCGAGCGGTTCCATAGCGCCCGCCGTGCGGGCCTCGTCGGGGACAACTTCACCAAGCGAGACGTGGTCGAGGGGCTCGCCGGCGACCGGGCGATCGGTCACGTGCGCTACTCGACCCACGGCGCCCCCATCGAGCGCAACATCCAGCCGCTGTTCGCCGAGTTCTCAGGCGGCGGCTTTGCCGTCGCTCACAACGGCAACCTGACCAACGCGCTGACGCTGCAGGACCGCCTGCAACGGCGGGGATCGATCTTCCAGTCGACCTCCGACACCGAAGTGATCCTCCACCTGATCGCGACCTCGGCCCGCGGCCACCTGGTCGAGCGGGTGATCGACGCCCTCACCCAGGTCGAGGGCGCCTACTCGCTCGTCTGCCTGTCGGCCAAGAAGATGATCGGCTGCCGCGATCCGCTCGGGGTCCGGCCGCTGGTGATCGGCGACCTCGACGGGGCGACCATCCTCGCTTCCGAAACCTGCGCGCTCGACATCATCGGCGCGCAATTCGTGCGGGACGTTGCACCCGGTGAAATGGTGATAGTCACCACGGATGGCATCGAAAGCCAGTTCCCGTTCGGCGCGATGAAGCAGCGATTCTGTATCTTCGAGTATGTCTATTTCTCGCGGCCCGACTCGGTGGTGGAAGGGCGCGGCGTTTACGAAGTCCGAAAGCGCATCGGTGCCGAGCTCGCCCGCGAGCGCGCCGTCGCCGCCGACTTGGTGGTGCCGGTGCCCGACTCCGGCACGCCGGCCGCGATCGGTTATGCGGACGCGGCGGGCCTGCCGTTCGACCTCGGCATCATCCGCAACCACTATGTCGGGCGCACGTTTATCGAGCCAAGCGAAGCGATCCGCCACATGGGCGTGCGCCTCAAGCACAACGCCAACCGCGACGTGCTGGCCGGCAGACGCGTCGTGCTGGTGGACGATTCGATCGTGCGCGGGACGACGTCGCTGAAGATCGTGCAAATGATCCGGGAGGCCGGCGCGCGGGAGGTGCACATGCGCATCGCGAGCCCCCCGACGATGAACTCGTGTTTCTACGGCGTCGACACCCCGGAGCAATCCAAGCTCATCGCCGCGCGCATGTCGGTTGCGGAAATGGCCAAGTTCATCAAGGTCGACAGCCTGGAATTCCTGTCGATCGACGCCCTCTACCGGGCGGTGGGCAAAAAAGCGCGCGATCCCGACCAACCGCAGTTCTGCGACGCGTGCTTCACCGGCGCCTATCCGACCCGGCTCAGCGATCGCGAAAACAGCAACAACGCCCGCCCGTTCCGGATGCTGGCGGAGACCGGCTGACGGCTCCGGCTTCAGACCTCCCTGAAATGGCGTCCTATGGTTTTTAAAGCTGGACACGGGCTTCATCTCTCCCGGGGCGAACGGCGCGTCTGATCGGTGAAGGCTATATCCCCTCACCCGGAATCCCGATTGGCAGGCCAATCAGGATTCCGACCCCCGTCAAAGCCGGGGGCAGGCTCTCTCCCCATGAGAGAGGCGGATCGCGGAACGCGGGAGAAATGAGCCAAAGCGACTCGCGCATTTCGTGCCGGCTTGGTAAGCGAACACGCGATGGGACCACTCACTGACCGGATCGTCGTCATCACCGGTGCTTCGCGCGGCATCGGGCGGGCCGCAGCGCTGGCGCTGGCGGAGGCTGGCGCGCACGTGGTTGCGGTCGCGCGCACTGTCGGTGGGCTGGAAGAGCTGGACGACGCGGTGCGCGCGAGGGGTGGCGCCCTCACGCTGGTTCCTCTCGACCTCAATGATTTTCCCGCGATCGACCGGCTTGGAGCGGTGATTTACGAGCGCTGGGGGCGCCTCGACGGTCTTTTCGCCAACGCTGGACTGCTCGGCGCCGTCACGCCGCTGGCGCATCTGGAGCCGAAGGTCTGGGACGATGTGATGGCGGTCAACGTCACCGCCAACTGGCGGCTGATCCGCTCGCTCGATCCGCTGCTTCGCCAGTCGACGGCCGGACGCGCGCTATTCATGACGTCGGGGGTGACGCGTTCGTGCCGTCCCTACTGGGGCGTCTACACTGTCTCCAAGGCGGCACTGGAGGCGCTGGCGCGAACTTACGCCGGCGAGGTGCGGCAGACTGCAATCAGGGTCAACCTGATGAACCCGGGTCCGCTCAGGACCGCCATGCGCGCCCAGGCAATGCCCGGGGAGGACCCGGCGACGCTGAAGCCGCCGGAAGCGTTGGCGCCGGACATCGTCCGCATGCTGTCACCGGATTACGACGACAACGGTGCCATGTTCGATTTTCGGAGCGGCGAAACGGTCGCGCTCGGCGCGTGGTCGTCTTGATCCACGCATTCTGCGGCGATCCTTGATCCAGGGCAATCCGCGGCGACCGAGACGTGTCACAAATCCGGTGTACCGGATGATGCGGTCAAGGCTGGAATGCAATGGACGCAGCGTGGCAGGATCGGCTGCAGAGTGTGGCCGCTGAGGTTGCGGCAGTCCGGACGCGGGTCGCGACCAGCGGCAAGGTTCTCAACCGACGGTGGCGCCAGGGGATCGAGCGACGCGGTTTCGGCCCGAGCGCGCTCAACCTTGCCCACTATCTGGTTTTCCGACAGATCGACCTGCGCCACCTGCAACGACGACTGATGGCGCTCGGCCTGTCGTCCCTCGGCCGCGCCGAGGGCCGCGTGCTGGCGACGCTCGACGCGGTGGGCGCCGCGCTCAGCCTGATGGTAGACGAAGCACCGCCCGACCACGCGCGGATGCCGTCGGAGCGCCAGTTCTTCCGCGGTGAAAGGCTGCTCACGGAGAATGCGCTGACGCTGTTCGGGCCGCCCTCACAGGGCCGTGCGGGGCGCATCATGGTGACGCTAGGCACGGAGGCGGCCAACGATCCCGGCCTGGTGCTCGATTTCGCCCGGCGCGGCGCCAACCTGGTGCGGATTAACTGCGCCCACGACGACCTGGACGTGTGGGCGCGCATGATCGAGAACACGCGCCGCGCCGCCCGCGAGACCGGCCGCATCCGCATCCTGATGGACATAGCCGGACCGAAGGTGCGGACCGGCGATGTTTACAGCGCGGCAGGCCACGAGCGGGTGATGGTCGGCGACGACCTGCTGCTGGCCGAGGCGATCGACCCCGCACGCGGAGAATTCCCCTTTCAGTGCACCTGCACGCTGTCCGGCGCATTCCACCGGGTAAAGGTCGGCGACCGCATGTCATACGACGACGGCGTGCTGCGCGGTGCGGTCACACGCCAGACGACGGATGGTCTGGTCGTGCGCATCGACGACGGCAAGCTGAAGGGGGGCTCAAGGCCGAGAAGGGCCTTGTCTTTCCGAACGTCGATCTCGGCTTGTCGCCGCTGTCTGAGGAGGATTTTGCCGACCTCGATTTCATTTCCGACCACGCGGACTTCATCGGCTACTCGTTTGTGGAAACGGCCGAGCATGTCGCACTCGTCCAGGAGGAGCTCAGCCGGCGGCGGCTCGACTGGCAGGAAATCGGCCTTGTGGCCAAGATCGAGACTCCTCGGGCGGTGAGGAACCTGCCTGAAATCATCATCCAGGCGGCTGGCCGTCAGCCGCTGGCGGTGATGATCGCGCGTGGTGATCTTGCCGTGGAACTCGGCTTCGAGCGGCTGGCCGAAATGCAGGAGGAGATCCTGTGGATCTGTGAGGCGGCGCACGTGCCGGCGATCTGGGCGACCCAGGTGCTGGAAGAGCTGGTCAAAACCGGGCTGCCGTCGCGTGGCGAGATGACCGACGCGGCGATGGCGGGGCGCGCCGAATGCGTGATGCTCAACAAAGGGCCCAACGTGGGCGTCGCCATCGACGCGCTCGACCGGCTCCTGCACCGCATGGGCGGACACCAGACCAAGAAGACGCCGACGCTGAGGGCGCTCAAGTCCTGGGCCGACGTTTCCGGCTCGCATACGGATTCTCGCCCCGCCTGAGGATCAGGCGGAGCGGCGTGCCGGCGAGGCCGAAATCGGCACGAAGGCCGTTCATCAGATAACGGCGGTAGGCGTCGGGGAGCTTGTCCGGGCGCGAGCAGAACGCCACGAACGTCGGCGGCCGGCCCTTGAGCTGGGTCAGGTAACGCAGGCGGATTCGGCGGCCGGAAACCGCGGGCGGAGGGTGGCGCTCCACCGCGTCACCAAGCCACCGGTTGAGCCGGGCGGTCGGGAGCCGCTTATTCCAAATGGCGTGAGCCTTGACGACCGCGGCGAGCAGGCGGTCGATCCCCTCCCCGGTCAGCCCCGACACAGGCACCAGGTCGATGCCGGCAAGCTGGGGCAGCAGGCGGCCGGCCTTCTCGGCAAGGTCGGCGCGCGTCGCCTGACGGTCGGTGACGAGGTCCCACTTGGCGAGCGCGATGACGACGGCACGCCCCTCCTGCTCGATCAGGTCGGCGATCTGGAGGTCCTGCTTCTCGAAGGGCTGGCCGACGTCCACGACCAGGATCACCACCTCGGCGAAACGGATGGCGCGGAGCGCATCCCCGACGGCGAGCTTTTCGAGCTTTTCGTCGACGCGCGCCTTGCGGCGGAGGCCGGCGGTATCGAACAGGCGGAAGGGCTGATCGCGCCACGTCCAGTCGACGGCGATGGCGTCGCGGGTGATGCCGGCTTCCGGACCGGTCAGGAGCCGCTCATCGCCGATGATGCGATTGATCAGCGTCGACTTGCCGACATTGGGCCTGCCGACGACGGCGACGCGCAAATGCTGTCCAGTGCTTTCCGTTTCCGCCCCTGCCGGCGACGGCAGGTGAGGCTCCAGCGCCTCGACGAGATCGGCCATGCCGTCACCGTGCTCGGCGGAAATCGCGACCGGCTCGCCGAGGCCGAGGGCATAGGCCTCAAGCAGCCCCGCATCGGCGGCAGCGCTCTCGGTCTTGTTGGCGACCAGCACCATCGGCTTGCCGGCACCGCGCAGAACATCGGCGAAGCGGCGATCGAGCGGCGTCAGCCCGGCGCGCGCATCGACGAGGAAGAGGACCGCGTCTGCCGTGCGCACTGCCGCCTCCGTCTGCGCGGTCATACGGGCGGCAAGGCTGCCGGCGTCGGCCTCGTCGAGGCCGGCGGTGTCGATGGCGGTGAAGCGGAGATGGCCAAGGCGGGCGTCGCCCTCCCGGCGATCGCGGGTCACGCCCGGCAGGTTGTCGACCAGCGCCACCCGATGGCCGACCAGGCGGTTGAACAGCGTCGACTTGCCGACGTTCGGCCGGCCGACGATGGCGACGCGGGTCAGACGAGGCTCAGCCGACATCGGAAACGTACCGGGCGCCGCCAGAACGCTCAGCCAAGCGGGGGCGCTCAGCCCTCGGGCTTGGCAGGTGCGGCCGTCGGAGACTGCGCCGCCGCGATCAGCGCCAGCATCAACTGGGCGCGCTGGCGGAGGTCCTGCGGGGTTTCCTGATCGCTGTCGATCTCGTCGAAGTAGCTCTTGGCGGTGGCAAGATCGCCGGCCCGCCACGCGCCGAGGCCGAGGATCTCGCGGGCGGTGTGACGCCAGGGATTCCCCACGGTCGCAAGGTCGCCGACACGCTTCTTGAGATCGGCGAAGTCGCCGCTGTCGACCACGAGGAGGGCAGCGCGGAGGCGCGCGAGCGTGCGCAGGTCGACCGAAATGCCACCGCGGGCGGCGATGGCGTCGTACTCGGCAATGGCACCGGTGTCGTCCCCGGCGGCGGCCTTCTCGGCGGCGATGCGGAACGAGGCGAGGACCGGATACGCGCCGCTGCCGCTCTTTTCGATGGCCTGCAGCGCAGTGATCGCCTCGTCGTGCTGGTCCTGGTCGGCCAGCCGCAGCGCGGCGACGAACCGGTCACCGGTCGCCTGCGCCTGACGGAGCTTCCAGTATTCCCAGCCGCGATAGCCGGCGGTCGCCACGACGATCAGAACCGCCACGCCGATGACGTAAGGGCCGAAGCGGTCCCACAGCTTGCGGACCTGCTCGCGCCGGAGATCCTCGTCAACTTCGCGGAAAATATCAGCCATGTTGCCTCAAACGACCGGTCGCGCGCGTGCCGCGCCACCGCTCGCCGCACCATATATCGTCGCACTCGCCGTGTTGCAAACGGGCACTCAGGACAGTGCTCACGTAATTTTGCACGGGCCGGCACGGAAATCCAACGATTGGCGGTTTCCGGGGTTCGCCGCATGGCGTACGATTCCAGCCCTGTTGAGGAGGCGTGGCGGCCTTTGTGGCGGGTCGCCTGTAGCGTTTGGCTGGGTACGATGAAACCGCTGATCGGAGCGCGTGCGCTCGTCGCGGCGTGGGTTGCATCGTCACGGGTCGCGTCGGGCGCGGGCAAGACCGAGTTTTCGGCGCCGCCGGCGGACGGCCGTTTCCACAGACGCAGGATCCAGGAAATCGATGCGGGTGAGATGCGCGGCTGCGCTCGATTTGCGGCGTCGCATGCAGCGGAACTCGCCATGCTGGCAATCAGAATGGAGTGAAGAGACGGGAAATCGTTGTCACGCGTTGCGTAGAGGAGGCAGTCATGCGGGACGATCGGGACAAGGGCAAACAATGCCGGAAGACGGTGCGCTCATGGGGTCTTGGGGCGGCAGTGATGCTGATGACGGCGGGGGTCGGCGCCATGCCGGCCATGGCGGCGGGGCCCGGCACCAGGGTCGCCCTCGCCTCGCCCGTGGTCGACGGGCCGGCGCCGCAGCCGCACATCCTGACGGCCCGCGTCGACATTTCCGACCAGACGATGACCGTTTACGTCGACGGCCGGCTGACCGAGACGTTTCCCGTCTCCACCGGCGGCGGCCGTTATCACACCCCGACGGGAAGCTGACAGCCGCAGTGGCTGTCGCCGCACGACCGCTCGGCCAAATACCATAACGCGCCGATGCCGTGGTCGGTGTTCTTCTACAAGGGCTACGCCATCCACGGGACGACGGAGATCAGCCAGCTCGGTCGGCCGGCCTCGCACGGCTGTGTGCGGCTGCACCCCGACAACGCCAGGATCTTCTACGATCTGGTCAACGCGTACGGCAAGGCCAACACGCGCATCAGCGTGGTGAACTAGCGGCGGCGGGGTTCCGGTCAGTCGAGGAAGCTGAACGCATGGCCGACGAAGCGGTTCACCAGCCGGGCAAACTCCCTGACTTCCGAGATCAGCCGGCCCGTGAACTGAAAGTCATTCGCGTAGGCGTCGAGCGCCACAAGCATGACGATGAGCGCCACAATCAGGAGGGATCTTCGCATGACCGCTGCCAACGATCTCCCGGTTCGGGACGCCCCTGTCCCGTGCCGTCGAATCAGCCCCGCGCCCTTTTACAGCAGGTCGCGGGCGAGACCAAACGCCGCGGAGCCGGCCGCGGCCAAAAAGTGACCGGGGTCACTGGCGGCCGCGCCGGCACGCACTACATTTCAGTGGAAATCATCATGGACTGATCGCGAGTCCCCGCTCGCATCGGCGTCTGTCCCCCACCCCGCAAAGACGTCGGTTTCAGTCCTGACCCCGCCGCCGTCCGGCTCTTTGCCGGGCGGCGGCGACCATTTTTGGCCAGGGTTAATCCCGGATGAAGGCCGGAACCGGGGGATAGGGCTGGTTGCTGTCCTCAAAGCGACAGCGCGCTATCGTCGTCCGATGGTTGATGAGCCTGAACTGCCCTTCATCGACACGATGATGACGACCATCGTGTGCTACGGTGGCTCGAAACCCCCACGCAATGTCCCTCTCGCCGTTTGCTGAAATCGGACCTATCCGACTTCCGCCGCGGAGCGGGGACGCGGCCGCCGCGGGATCGGGCCCGCATTACGCGGAGCGAAATTCGGGGCAACCATGGGGGATGCCGGTGCGTTTTGACGCTGGCGGCGCGCCAGCCGCTTCTAAAATCACGCCTTTATCTTTCGCGCAGCCCGAAAGATTTGGGTTATCGTCGGCATCCGGGCGATCCCGAGTTTTCGGATATTTAAAATGAGAAGAGATGCAACCGGGGTGCTCTGCGGCGTGCTCATGGTAGCAATTATAGTTGCAGTCGATTTCCTGTTCTTCAGAAACCGGTTCTGGGAACGGCTGATCGTGAATATTGGAATTGTCCTGGTGTTCGCAGCTTTCTACTTGCGATTCCTGCAGCGCCCATGAGAATGTCACGGCGTATTATGATCGCTGCTCTGTTGGGTGAGTAACAGCCGACGTTCGGATGGACTACACCCCACGTTTGGCGAGCGAGCGTGAACAACGACGGGCTTCGTCCATGGATCAGGCGTCGAACAGGGCGGCGTAGCGTTCGGGGCTGAAGCCGATCTCGAGGGTCCGGCCGGTCTCCAGCACCGGGCGCTTGATCATCGAGGGCTGGTCGAGCATCAGCGCGATCGCCTTCCCGTCGTCGAGGCTCGCTTTCGCCTTGTCGGGCAACTTACGGAAGGTGGTGCCGGCGCGGTTGAGGACCATCTCCCAGCCGGCGCGGCCGCACCAGCGCTCCAGCCGCGCGCGGTCCACGCCTTCTTTCTTGTAGTCGTGGAAGGCGTAATCGACCCCGTGCTCATCGAGCCAGGCAAAGGCCTTCTTCATCGTGCTGCAGTTCCTGATCCCGTATATGACTGCGGTCACTTAGGCCTCCCGATGATGCGGCGCCCTTATTCCCACTCGATCCTCCCAACGCATCGTAACCCGCTGATTTATAAGCGCAAAATATTTCTTCTGACGGTCCAAATCCGACCGTCGGTCCGTCAAATTTTTTCGCTTTTGATTTCAAAGGAAAATTCGCGCGATTCAAATTCTGCGCGACTTCGACAACTATCGCCAACTATCGGTCAATTTTTCGCGTTGTCGATCGCGGAGCGCATTCTGCGCCAGGATGAAAAAAGACCGTCAGCACCTATAGCACAAGGCGTTCGCGCTGGCCATGTTTGTGCTCTCTTGATCACATACAAACCCGGTCCATTGCGGTTGATGAGCCCTATCGCGCCTATATGGAACGTCTGCGAACCGGGACGGAACTGGACCTCAGCCCCTAAGCCGCGACGATTCGCGATCTCCGAGGCCGAGGGTGTGGGATACAGGGCAAGCGAAGTTCGCAAGACCGTCACGCAGTCCTGCCTCGCAACCCGTCCGCGAGCGCCGAAAGCGCATCGGCAAGTTGTCGCGCGGTCTCCGGCGGCGGCAGCGGCATTTTGAGGCTCCGCACGCCAGTTGCCGGATCGCGTTCGATCCATGGATGCGCCGGAGCCTTGGAATCGTTGGCGGCCGCCAGGGCGGCAACAAACTGCGCACCCACCTGCGCCAAGGCAAGCCACGGATCGGGCTCGGAATCGCTCCGCGGCACTGCGGGCCCGTTCGACCGCGCAATATCGCCAGTACCGATATCCGCCTTCGCGTCTTGCGCGGGCGCGGTATCGTCAGCAGCGACGATGCTGTTCCCGACCTCCTCTGCCGGCGTCACGGCCTCGCTTTCGCCCATGCGCCCGGTGACGTTCTCCACCTCCTTCATGAAGCGGTTGAGACGCGAGCCACCCAACGAAATCTCGCCGCTGCCGCCGTCGAGAATTCCGGCCGACAGCGAGCGCTTGAACGCCAGCACCGAAAGCATCCCTTCCTCGATGGTGCCCTTCGCGACGAAATTGATGACCCGCACGGGCTGCGCCTGACCAATGCGATGGATCCGCGCGATGCGCTGCTCGAGGACCGCCGGATTCCATGGCAGGTCCATGTTCACGACAGTCGAGGCGTGCTGCAGATTAAGGCCCGTGCTGCCGGCGTCGGTGGACAAGAAAACCCGGCAGGCCGGATCGTCGCGAAAGCGCTCGACCAGTGCCGGCCGCTTGTCCGACGGCACCCCGCCGTGGAAGCTGACATAGCCCAAGCCACGCGCTTCGAGGCGCCGGATAATGATGTCGTGGGTCCGCGTCCATTGCGAGAACACCACCGCCTTGGCTTTCGGCTCAGCGAACAGATCGTCGAACAGCGCCGCCAATTCATCGGCCTTAACGCCATGGTCTGTCTCTTGGTCCAAGAGATAGGTGCTGTTGCACGACATACGCATGTTCTGCAGCGCACAGGTCATCCGCCGCTGATCCTTGTCCGACAGGAACCGGGTCTTTCGCCAGCGCTGGACGATTTTTGCCACCACATCGGCGTTTTCCTGGTGATAGAGCATCTGCATCTCTGTCATCGGCACCAGGAGGTTCTGGTCGAGACGGTTCGGCAATTGCTTTAGCACCTCGGATTTGCGCCGGCGGATCATGATCGGCGCCAAAGTCTGGCCGATCTTCTCGAGGCCCTTATAGCCGGTGACGCGCCCGCCTTCGTCCTTGACCTGGTGCTCGTGCAGCAGCTTCCACGTCGGCCCCAGCCGGTGCTGATCGACGAACTGAACGATCGAGATCAGCTCTTCGAGCTTGTTCTCCAAGGGGGTGCCGGTCAGCACGATCGCGTAGGGACTGTCGATGCGCTTCAAGGCCCGCGCCGCGATCGTGTTCCAGTTCTTCACCCGCTGCGCCTCGTCGACGATGACGAGATCGGGCGCCCAGGTAGTGATCAGGTCGAGGTCAGGCTGGAGCTTCTCGTAATTCGTGATCTTGCAGAAATGGTCCAAACGATAGTCGACCTGCCGCTGTGCCCTGCCCCCATTGATGACCCGCGCCGCGTTCTCGCCTTTCCTGCCGGAGAAACGCAGAATCTCGCTCTGCCACTGGTATTTGAGCGAGGTCGGGCAGATCACCAGTACTTTCGATACGCCGAAATGCCGCGCCAATATTTCCATGGCGGCGATGGCCTGAACGGTTTTGCCCAGTCCCATGTCGTCGCCGATCAATGCCCTGCCAGCCCGGACTGCGAACAGCGCGCCCTCGGCCTGATACGGATAGAGCGACACTTTCAGAAGGGCTTGTAGATCGGGAGCGGCGGCTCCCTGAGGAAACAGTTCTGCGAGTTTCAGGGCCCGGCGCTCCGCATCCCGCCTTCCCGCAATGAAATCGAGCGCATCGCCATAGGCGCGGAACTCGTGACCCGACTTCGACGCCACGGCCATGAACGGCTCGAGTTCGCCGAAACGGTCGTCCGGAAGTATTCCGTCTTGACCGGCATCGAACAATGAAGCGGCGGCCTCGCGCAAAGCTGGCGGGCAGTCGCTACCAGCCCGAAAATGGATGCGGCGTCTGCCGTCGTTGCGAAGATATAGCTCGGAAAAGGCCGGCCGGTAGCCGCGCGCAAACGCAGCTTTGGCGCCACGCTTCTTCTCCAGCCGAGAAAGCGTGAACTCGATGTGCTTACAGCTGCCGAGCTCGCTCGTTGCATAATCGGGGCACGAGCAGAAATTGCCGCCGGGTCCCATGCCCCGGATCACCACGCGATAGCTCGACTTCGAGACTGGGTTGCTGACGCGAAACTCGGAGAAAAACGGCTCGTTCGTCAGGTTCTCGAGCCCGAAGGCTTGCTCGCGGCCGAACTGGCGGCGCAAGCCTCTCTGCCATTCCACAGGCGATAGATCAGCAGGCGCATGAGTGTGCGAGAGCTTGGGTTCTTTTTTCGCGACGGTCGTTGAGCTCTTGGCTCGGCGTTTGGCTTGCATCGGCGTATATTCCACTCCAAGAAGACTTCGCCGGAACACTCAGCCGGCGTATCGAGAATTTCGCAGCGGTCCAGAGTCGCCTCGCCACACGTGCGCCGGTGGATCACTCAACTGTATAGCCGAGCGCTCGATACCCAGATCGCCGCTTTGCCGCCATCCGCGCAAGTATGGGCACGAGGTCATCGACATAGTCGACGACGAGAACCTCTGTTTTACGAGCCTGCTCCCGGTGAAGCCGACCGACATATTGTGCCAACGTGCCCTTCCATGAAATGGGCATCGTCAAGAACAGCGCGTCCAATCTTGGATCATCAAATCCCTCGCCGATGTAACGCCCTGTCGCGAGGATCAGCCGTTCCTGATCGCCTGCCACTCGCAGCCCGGCTTCTGATACCTTGCGTTCGGCCACCGACATTCCGCCTCGAAGGACGACAAGATTGCGCACGAAGCGCGAAAAGCGGCCTTGCAGATATTCGAGATGATCCCGGCGCTCGGTGAGCACGATCGGTGAGCGCTTCGCCTCCAACGCCTTCAGCACATCGTCGAAGATCAGGTTATTACGCATCTCGTCCCGCGCGATGGCCGCATAAACCGCCGGCATGGAAGGACGGTCCGACTCTTCCAAGGGCGGCGGCAATCGAAACTGCGTCGATCGAGTTGTGACGCGGTGAACGATCCCCCGCCCCGCCGCCTGGGCACGCGCATCAACGCGATGCCGAACAGGCCCGCATTGCATGAAGATGATCGGATGATGACCATCTTTGCGGGCCACCGTCGCGGACAGTCCGAGGACATAGCGCGCTTTCGCCCGGCGGGCTACGAGCTCAAAACTCGCCGCCGAAAGATGATGGCACTCATCGACAACCAGATGGCCGTAGTCCGCTACCATGTCGGATACTTCGCCTCGGCGCACGAGGCTCTGGATCAGCGCGACATCAATGACGCCAGTCGGCTTGCGGCGTCCGCCGCCGATGACGCCGATGTCCTTCGGATCGATATCGAGGAATGTCCTTAGCCGCTCCACCCACTGGGTGAGCAACTCGCGGCGATGGACAAGAACGAGCGCATTGCGTCCGCGTTGCGCAATAAGGGCCGCGGCCACCACCGTCTTGCCGAAAGCGGTCGTCGCCGCGAGCACGCCATGCTCATGCGGAAGAAGAGCCTCGAACGCCTTGACCTGCGGCTCGTGCAGCGTCCCCTGAAACCGTACTCGGCTCGGCAAGTGGATCGCCGATCACCCTCAGATCATTCAACTCAACCTCGGCGCCCTCGGCTCGGATCAACTCAACAGCTTCGTCGAGGCATCCGCGAGGCAGCGCCACATGACGCCGATGAAGTTCGGCGCAGGAGATAATCCGAGGCTTGCCGAAGGTCGGGAAACGCATGGACTGCGCACGATAGAACTCTGGGTTTTGGAAGGCCGCCAAGCGTATGAGCCGCGTCGTCATTGCCGGCGGCAAATCGGTCCGGTCTATATAGAGTTGGTCGGCGACCACTATCGTGATCTTGCCCGATAGGGGACTGCCGACCGGGCCCGCTTTGGGGCGCCGAGACGGCGTCATGCGCCAGGGCTCGTCCGCATCCTCATCTTCGACGGGCATGCGGACGCCCAGAATACGGCCTCGCGTCTCCGCATCGTCGACGATTTCGGCGGCGGCCTTGGCCGATAGCCGTGGCCTCGCGGCCAGAAATGCCCATTGGTCGTCGTATGGACGAAGATCTTGGTCGATGAAGACGCTGTTTCCAAGCTCGCGCGCACGGCGCTGCAAAGGCAAGGCGATTAGATTGCCGAAGCCGCCGACCGGCATGGTGTCCTGGCTCGGGAAAAAGCGATCATATGAGGCGAAACCTATTTCGGGTCGACGCTCCATCGTCTCCGTCAGCATGGCCGCGCCAAGCTGCCGAGCGGTGCGCGCCGAAACCGGCTCGGAGAAGAAAATCCACACATGCCCGCCATTGCCGGATCGAGACCGCTCAAGGGCCGCGGGCACGCCCTTGGCCTGACAAGTCTCCAGCACGGCCAAGGCGTCAGCCGCCCAGCTCTCCTCGTCAAAATCGGCGGCCAGAAACCAGCAGGTCTCGTCAGGAAGCAGCGGATAAACACCCGCCACGAAATCGCCACCAGAGCCGCGTGCGCCCTCGCCGCCGCGCAGATGCTTTTCGATGACGTCGTCGGTGACCGGGATGAAGGCTTGATGAGGGCATTCCCCGCATTTGACCTGGGGCTTGCCGCATATCCCCTTAACCCACTCGTTGGCGCACGCGGGCGCATAGCCGGACTTGGCGGTCTTCCGGTTTTCCCACCTGACAGGGAATACGTCAGCGCGGCCTGCGAATAGGCGCCGAAACAGCGCGATCTTTTCCGCGGCGGATGACGCGGCCATGACCCTCGGCGCATCTGCAATTGTGGGTGATGAATAATCTGCAGCCGCCGCCGAGCACCGGCTCACGAGATCCCTCAGCGCGGCCTCAAGCTCTTTCCGCTCCGCCTCATTTGCGGCTAAACGGGCTCGAACCTGCTCAATCTCGAGCTCAAGTTCGTGCGCAGTCTCGGCGTCACCGCCCAGCGCCAGTCGTTTCGACACATCTCCGCTCAGCCAAGTCTTCATAGAGCGGGCTCTCCAGGTGATCGCCGTCCGCTATCCTTCGAAGAGCTTCGCCAGGTCTTCCATCGGCCGGAAGAGCTTCATCGGTTGATCGGGAAGTGGCAGAAAGCTCTCACGTAAATAGAACTGACGGGCCGCCTCATCTTTGGCATCCACGATAACGGCAAACGAGGCGATCTCGCTACGAACCGCGCGATGCAACGCGTCCGCTAACAGAAATCGGCCGTACCCTCGCCCTTGATAGTTTCGATCGACGGCGAGCCGGCCCAAAAGCGTCGCCGGGACGAGTGGATAGCGCGGCAGCTTGCGGGTGATATCAGCCGGAAACTCGGCGAGTTTCACGCCGGTCGCGGACAGAGTGTAATAGCCGCCGATGGCGCCGTCCGGCAGCACGAGTACGAACGGCGCCGCCATGTTCTTGCGGGCATCCTGGCCAGCCTGGCTTCGTAGATAGCGATCGAGCGCTTCGGCGCCGCTGACGAACGAACCACGATCGTGCTGCGGACCAAGCGCCTCGACCCGAAGCGATCCCTCCGGAGCGCCCGGCACCGGCTATACGCCGGTGGCTTCGCGATAGCGGCGCACCGTGTCGCGCAGGCGGTCATTGACGGGCTTCGGATTCAACAGCGCATCAACAAACGCCTGGCTGTCGCGCACCGACAGTTCGATCTGCTGGTGTTCCTCAATCGCCCGCCGTGCAGCATCCTGGACGCTGGTCAGCACGAAATCTGTGACCGTCCGTCCCTGGAGGGCGGCGGCATGTTCGATAAGCGTCTTCTGCTCCGCCGTCACCCGCGTCTCAAGGCGTTGCGCGCGGGTGCGACCGCGGGCCGATTTCGAGGCTACGTTTGCCATGGCGATACTCCTACCGCCAATGTACGGCCAATGCCCGGCCATTTCAAGAGCTGAAGCCCAGCATGACTCTTTCCGGGAACGGTTTCGGCGATCATGCCTAAGTCGCAAAAAACGCTCCGAAGAGGCTATAATTTACCCTTTTCAGTACAGTATCAAAAACTTACCGGCCAGGAAAAGACCGTCAGCGCTATCCGCGCTATCTGACGGTCTTTTGATTTCGGCAGGTGACCACTTCAAAAAAGACCGTCAGAAAAGACCGTCAGAAAGACCGTCACCTTATCCCGCTTTCCGCAACTCAAGAATACTTCGGCCGTAGGAACTCCCTTTTCAGTTCAAGCGGTTACCAGATCTGACGGCCGAACCAACGATGTGTTGCCGGCCATTCCTAATCCTATATAAGACACTGAATTATAAGGATAATTTTTGACCTCTCACTCCCACTCGATGGTGCCCGGCGGCTTCGAGGTGACGTCGTAGACGACGCGATTGATGCCGTTGACCTCGTTGATGATGCGGGTGGCAGCGCGGCCGAGGAAGCTCATGTCGAAGGGGTAGAAATCGGCGGTCATGCCGTCGGACGAGGTTACGGCACGGAGCGCGCAGACGTGATCGTAGGTGCGGCTGTCGCCCATGACGCCGACGGTCCTGCACCGGCAGTAGGACGGCGAACGCCTGCCAGATGGCGTCGTAGAGGCCGGCCTTTCTGATCTCGTCGAGATAGATGGCGTCGGCGCGCCTGAGGATCGCAAGCTTGTCGCGGGTGATCTCGCCGGGGATGCGGATGGCGAGGCCGGGACCGGGGAACGGATGGCGGCCAACGAAGGCCTCGGGCAGGCCAAGCTCGCGGCCGAGCGCCCTCACCTCGTCCTTGAACAGCTCGCGCAGCGGTTCGATCACCTTCATGCGCATGCCGAGCGGCAGGCCGCCGACATTGTGGTGCGACTTGATGGTCGCAGACGGACCGCCGAGGGCGGAGACGCTTTCGATCACGTCGGGATAGAGGGTGCCCTGGGCGAGGAAATCGATCTTGCCGAGCTTGTTCGCCTCCTCTTCGAAGGCCTCGACGAACAGGCGGCCGATGATCTTGCGCTTCTCCTCCGGCTCGGTGACGCCGGCAAGGCCAGCGAGGAACTGCTGGCTGCGGTCGGTGTGGATCAGCGGAATGTTGTAGTGGCCGCGGAAGAGGGAGACGACCTCCTCCGCCTCGCCTTCACGCAACAGGCCGTGGTCGACGAAGACGCACAACAGGCGGTCACCGATCGCCTCGTGGAGGAGGAGTGCGGCGACGGAGGAATCGACGCCGCCGGAAAGGCCGCAGATCACCCTTCCGTCATCCCCGACCTCGGCGCGGATGCGTGCGATTGCCTGGTCGCGGAAGGCGGCGACCGTCCAGTCGCTCTTCAGTCCGGCGACGCGGTGGACGAAATTGGCGAGCAGCCGCGCGCCGTCCGGCGTGTGAACGACTTCCGGATGGAACTGGATGGCGTACCAGCGCCGGTCCTCATCGGCAATCATCGCGAAGGGCGCGCCTTCCGACGTGCCGATGACGGCGAAGCCCTCCGGCAACGCGGTCACGCGGTCGCCATGGCTCATCCAGACCTGATGGCGCTCGCCAACGTGCCACACGCCATCGTACAGGGCGGACGGTTTCGTCACCGAGACAAAGGCGCGGCCGAATTCGCGATTGTGCTCGCCCTCGACGTGGCCGCCGAGTTGGAGCGCCATCGCCTGCTCCCCGTAGCAGATGCCGAGGAGGGGCACGCCCGCCTCGTAGACCGACATCGGCGGCAGCGGTGCGTCCTTGTCCAGCACGCTCGCCGGGCCGCCAGAGAGGATGATCGCCTTCGGCTTGAGGCGGGCGATCGCTTCCTCGGCGGCGGAGAAGGGCGCGATCTCGGAATAGACGCCGGCCTCGCGCACGCGCCGCGCGATGAGCTGGGTCACCTGACTGCCGAAGTCGATGATGAGGACGGTGTCGGTCATGGGTGCCGGGCGGCTCGCTGGGTGGCTGGGAAAGGGCGTCTGGTACGGAAATCGCGGCGAGTCTGCAACGATCAGCGGTCTGTGGCGAGGCGGAAGCGGCCGGCCGTGACGTGCCCCGCGAACGCCTCCAGCGCGGCGGCAAGCTTCTCGTCGATGACGTGGAGGTACTCGGTCCAGTCGTGGAGGCCGGTGAGGTCGCCCCGACCGTCGCTGATGCCGCGGAGACCGATCACCGGCACGGCGAAACGGCGGGCAGCGCGATAGACGGCGAAAGAATTCCATATCGACCATGTCGGCGGCGATATCGTCGTAGCGCTGACCCGAGATGATGGCGGCGCCGGTGGAAATCGACGCCGCCGGGATGTCGGGCAGTCGGTGGGGGATGGTGACGACGGCCGGCTCATCGAGGAACGGCGTGCGGCCCTTCTCGAAGCCGAGGGCCGAGGCGTCCATGTCACGGTAGGCGAGGCTCGCGATCTGGTAGATGCCGGCGTGCTCCAGCGTGCGCGATCCGGCAGAGCCGAGGGAGAACACCAGGTCCGGCAGGCGTTCGAGTTCCGCCAGCGCTGCGGCAGTGGCGGCCGCGGCCTCCACCGGCCCGACGCCGGTGATCAGCGGAGCGATGAGGCGGCGGAGATGCGGCCCGTACTCCTGCTCGGTCGCCATGACGAACAGCACGGCAAGGTCGCCGATGGGCTGGACATGGGTTGCGGGATCGGGCTGCGTCATTGCCGCCGCATGACCGCGATGAAGAAGCCGTCGGTGCCGGTGCTGCGTGGCGTGAGAACGAGGCCGGTGTCGAGCACGAGGGCATGACCGGCAAGTTCGGGCGATAGCCCTGCGGCGGCGATCGCCGAAACGGGCGGCACCACGGCGAAGTCCTCCCGCCTGGCGAGGAACGCACCGATGCGGTCGGCATTCTCGTCGGGCAGCAGCGAACACGTGGCGTACACCAACCGTCCGCCGGATTTGACGAACGCGGCAGCCGACTCCAGCAGCGCCGCCTGCTCGCCGACGCGTGCTGCCAGTGCGCGATCGGTGAGGCGCCATTTGGCATCCGGGCGCCGGCGCCAGACACCGGTGCCGGTGCACGGCGCATCGACTAGCACCGCGTCGGCGCAGCCCGCGAGGTCGTCGAGGGACGCCCCGGCGTCGCGCACCTGCACGTTGCGCGTGCCGGCGCGGCGCAGACGGTCGAAAATCGGCGCGAGCCGCGCTCGGTCGCTGTCGGTGGCGAAGACCTGACCCTTGTTCGCCATCCTCGCCGCAAGCGCCAGTGTCTTGCCGCCGGCGCCGGCGCAAAGATCGAGGATCTGCTCGCCGGGTTGGGCCGCAACCATAGAGGCGGCGATCTGGCTTCCCTCGTCCTGCACCTCGAACCAGCCCTTCTGAAATGCCGGCTCGACCTGGACGTTGGGATGGCGCCCCTCCTTTTCGGTCGGCGGAATGCGCAGGCCGTCGGGCGAGAATGGCGTCGCGGCGGCGCCAAACCGTGCGAGCGATTTCAAAGCCTTGTCGCGGTCAGCCTTGAGCCGGTTGGTGCGAAGGTCGAGCGGCGGGCGGTGGGCCAGTGCTTCGCCCTCTGCGACCCAGGTGTCCCCGAACACCCGCTCCAGCCGTGCAGCCAGCCATTCCGGCACGTCGGCGCGGACATGGGGCGGAGCCTCCGAGAGGTCGGCACGGTCGAAGCGACCGGCTTCGGTTGCCATCAGCGGCTCGGGGGCGTGCGCATCATCGGCCAAATGCACGGCGAGGCCGGCGGCGCCGAGGCCCCAGCGCCGCGCGATCGTGGCGAGGACGACCGCGCGGGGCGTATCGTCACCTGCGATCCAGGCGGACGAAGCCCGCCAGCGCAGACCGTCGTAGACGATGTTGCCGATGACGGCGCGATCGCCCGACCCGGCGAAGCGATGGGAGACACCCCAGTCCTTCAGCGCCTCGGCGACCGGGCGATGGCGTCCTTCGATGTCGGCGAGGACCTCGATCGCCGCTGCGAGCCTTCCGCCGAATTTCATGCGGAGATCATGCACCGCCCGGATAGTTGGGGCTCTCGCGGGTAATGTCGACGTCGTGGGCGTGGCTCTCGCGCAGCGCCGCGGCCGATATGCGGACGAAGCGAGCCTTGGCGCGGAACTCTTCAAGGTTCGCGGCGCCGACGTAACCCATGGCGGCACGCAGGCCCCCGGCAAGCTGGTGGAGAACGCCGGCGGCCGGCCCCTTGTAGGGTACCTGGCCTTCGATCCCCTCCGGCACCAGCTTCAGGGTGTCCCGCACCTCGGCCTGGAAATAGCGGTCGGCCGACCCGCGCGCCATGGCGCCGACCGAGCCCATTCCGCGGTACGCTTTATAGGAACGGCCCTGGTGCAGGTAGACCTCGCCAGGGCTCTCGTCCGTGCCGGCGAGCAGCGACCCGATCATGGCCGAGGAGGCGCCGGCGGCGAGCGCCTTTGCGAGGTCGCCGGAGTACTTGATACCGCCGTCGGCGATGACCGGGACGTCGGCCGCATCTCCGGCCCGGACCACGTCCATGATCGCGGTCAGTTGCGGAACGCCGACGCCAGCGACGATGCGAGTGGTGCAGATCGAGCCCGGACCGATGCCGACCTTGACCGCGTCGGCACCGGCGTCGATCAACGCCTTGGCGCCGTCGGCGGTGGCGATGTTGCCGGCGACCACCTGAACGCGGTTGGAGATGGCCTTGACCCGCCTCACCGCCTCGATGACGCGGGCGGAGTGGCCGTGGGCAGTATCGATGACGACCAGGTCGACGTCGGCATCGATCAGCCGCTCGCTGCGCTCGAAGCCGGCATCTCCGACGCTCGATGCGGCGGCGACGCGCAAGCGGCCCTGTTCGTCCTTGGTGGCGTTGGGATTGAGGCTCGACTTTTCGATGTCCTTGACGGTGATGAGCCCGACGCAGCGGTAGTCGTCGTCAACGACGAGGAGTTTCTCGATCCGGTGCTGATGGAGCAGACGCTTGGCCTCCTCCTGGTCGACCGACTTCAGTCACCGTCACCAGTTGGTCGCGGGTCATCAGCGCGGCGACTTTCTCGGACGGGTCGGAGGCAAAACGAACGTCACGGTTGGTCAGTATGCCGACGAGACGGCCGGGGCCCGCACCGTTTTCGACGACGGGAATGCCGGAGATATCGTACCGCCGCATCAGCGACAGCGCGTCAGCGAGGGTCGCGTCGGGATGGATCGTGACCGGGTTAACGACCATTCCTGACTCGAACTTCTTGACCTGGCGCACGGCCTCGGCCTGCTCGTCGGGGTCGAGGTTGCGATGGACGACGCCGAGACCGCCGGCCTGTGCCATGGCGATGGCAAGGCGCGCCTCTGTGACCGTGTCCATGGCCGCCGAAATGATCGGCAGGTTGAGGGAGATCGACCGCGTCAGGCGGGTGCGGACATCGGCCTCGGCGGGCAGGACCGCCGAATATCCGGGGGCCAGCAGGACATCATCGAAGGCGAGCGCAATGCCGTTCGCCGACTGGTCAACCAGATCTGCCATGGTGCCAACTCCCGAATATGGGGAAGCGCAGCCCGCCGTCGAAGGGTGGGTGCCGGTGGCCGCCGCGCAAGGGAATGTTGGCGCGTTCGAATATCACGCCCGCAAAGATTCGCAAGGGCCGCGCCCGCCAAGCTGATTTTCTTAAAAAAGAGGCCTGGCGTTTGCCACCTGCCATAGACTTCGCCACAATAAGGGCGGCACGTGGCGTCCGCCGCATTGTCCCCGCCTTATCCGAGCCATGCCTGACCGAATCCTGGTTCCCCTGATCGTCGCGTGCGCGCTGTTCATGGAGAGTTTGGATTCGACTGTCTTGTCGACGGCCTTGCCCGCGATCGCGGCCGACTTCGGGATCAGCCCGATCCACCTCAAGCTCGCCCTAACCTCGTATTTGCTGGCATTGGCCATCTTCATCCCGACATCCGGGTGGTTGGCAGACCGCTTCGGAGCGCGACTGATCTTCCGACTGGCGATCACGACCTTCACAGCGGGCTCGATCGTGTGCGCGTTTTCGGGCTCGATCGGCATGATCGTGCTCGGACGCATCATTCAGGGCGTGGGCGGTTCGATGATGGTGCCGGTCGGCCGGCTGGTGATCCTGCGGACTGTATCGAAAACGGAACTGGTGGGCGCGCTGGCCTGGCTGACCGTGCCAGCGCTTTTCGGACCCGTGCTCGGACCGCCGCTCGGCGGTTTTATCACCACCTATTTCAGCTGGCCCTGGATCTTCTGGATCAACGTGCCGGTCGGCATTCTCGGGCTGACGCTGGCGACGCTTTACATTCCAGATGTTCGGGGCGAGGGCCGCGTTCCCTTCGACATGTTCGGGTTTGTCCTCTCGGGCCTCGGACTGGCGGCCTTGATGACGGCATCGACGACCTTCGGTCTCGGACTCTTACCTTCCGCCGTCAACCTTGCGGTACTCGTGGCGGGGGCGGTTCTGATCGTCGGCTACGTGGTCCACGCCAGCCGGCCCACGGTGGCTCCGATCATTGACCTGACCCTCCTGCGGATTCCAAGCTTCGGGTACAGCCTCGCCGCGGCGCTGCTCTTTCGTCTCGGCATGGGGGCCACTCCCTTTATTCTGCCGCTCCTCCTCCAGGTCGGCTTCGGGATGACAGCATTCCAGTCGGGGTCGATCACGTTTGCCGGAGCGCTCGGAGCAATCGGCATGAAGTTTACCGCGCCACGGATCCTCAGGCGTTACGGATTTCGTCGCGTCTTGCTGGCGAACACGGCCATTGCTGCTTTCTCGGTCGGTATGCCGGCACTCTTCACGCCGGCGACGCCGGTGGCCCTGATGACCGGCGCCCTGCTGATCGGCGGATTCTTCCGCTCGCTTCAGTTCACCAGCGCCAGCGCGCTGGCTTTCGCCGACGTTCCAACCGCCCGCATGAGCGGCGCCACGACCCTGTCCAGCGTCGCCCAGCAATTGTCACTGTCACTGGGTATCACCGTTGGGGCGACCGTGCTCGAGCTGACGACATATTTCAACGGCACCCAGCTCGTAGCCAGCTCGTTCTGGCCCGCCTTCGCCACAATCGGCGTCATCAGCCTGGCGGCGATCATCCCGCTGTGGCGCCTGCCGCCGGATGCCGGGGACGAAGTGTCAGGCAGACGACGGATCGCTCCCGACCTGCTGACGACCATGCGTGAGCGCGGCTGATCAACCGCCACGAAATCCGCGCGCGACAAGATAGATTTCGACCGAACCGGCGCGGCTCGCCGGCGGTTTGACGTGTTGCACACTGGTGAACGCACGCTTGAGGCGAGCCAGCAACGCGCTTTCAGTGCCGCCGCGGAACACTTTGGCCACGAAAGCGCCGCCTGGTGCCAGCGTCGACAAGGCGTAGTGGGCGGCCGCCTCGCAAAGGTGCATCGTGCGCAGGTGATCCGTCTGGCGGTGGCCCGTCGTCGGCGCAGCCATGTCGGAGAGGACAACATCGGGTCGATCACCCGCAAGGGCGGCGTGGATCGCTTCCGGCGTCGCGGCGTCAAGGAAATCCATCTCCAGGATGACAACGCCGGGCACTGGATCCATGGGGAGTTGATCGACGGCGACGACCAGAGGCCGGGCATGGGTCGACCCAACGCGCCCCGCGGCGACCTCCGACCAACCGCCAGGGGCGGCGCCGAGGTCGACGACACGCCTGCCAGGAGCCAACAAATGGAACCGGTCGTCGATCTCGATAAGCTTATACGCCGAACGCGCGCGGTGGCCCTCGGCGCGCGCGCGGGCGACGTAAGGATCGTTGAGCTGGCGTTCAAGCCACCGGTTCGAGGAAGCCTTCCGCCGTTTCGCGGTCTTGACGCGGACCTTGAGCGACCGCCGACCCGAGCCGCCGTGCCGTTCAGCCACGGCCGTGCCGGGGTTCGCCCTGCCGACGGCCCGATCGCGGCCGCCAGACGCCGTCCTCCGCCATCAGCTCGACCAACATGCCTTCCCTGAGTCCGCGGTCGGCGACCCGAAGCCGGTCGCATGGCCAACGCGCCCGTATGGCCTGGAGGATGGCGCAGCCGGCGAGCACCAGCTCGGCACGCTCGCGGCCAATGCACGGATTGGCGACGCGGGCGGCGTGATCCATGGCGACCACCGCCGCAACCAGACCGTCGACCTCTCGCCCGGTAAGCCAGGTGCCGTCGACGCGGCGGCGGTCGTAGCGGGGCAGCTTGAGGTGAACGCCCGCCAAAGTGGTGACGGTGCCGGACGTGCCGAGCATGTGGACGCGGCCCTCCGCGACCGTCCGATCGAGCGCGGCACCGTCCGGAAAATTCGACAGCATCTCGCCGACTTCCGCCACCATCATGGCGAATCCTTCCGGTGTAACCGATTGCGCCCCGTGGCGCTCACTGATGTTGACCACACCCACCGGCAGCGACATCCAGGTGCGCAAGCGATCGGTGATCCGGCGCCGCCGGCCGTCAGTGGCTGGAGTAAGGTCGATCCACACCAGCTCCGACGAACCCCCGCCGATGTCGAACAGGATGACGCCCGACGCCGTCGGATCGACCAGCGAAGCACATCCAGCGACGGCCAGGTGCGCTTCAGTCTCCGGCGAGACGATTTCCAGTTCCAGACCGCTCTCGACGCGTACCCGGTCGATGAATTCCCGGCCGTTGGCGGCGATGCGGCACGCCTCGGTGGCGATCAAGCGAACGCGACCGACTTTTCGGTCGGCAATCTTTGCTGCACATATCTTGAGCGCTTCGATGGAGCGGACCATCGCCGCCTCCCCGAGGCGACCGTTGACCCCAATCCCCTCCCCCAGCCTGACGATCCGCGAGAACGCATCGACAACGCGGAAGCCGCGATCGCGGGGCGCGGCGATCAGTAGTCGGCAATTGTTGGTGCCAAGGTCGAGGGCGGCGTAGAGCGGACCGCGATCGCCACTCGGCCTCGCGACCGTGATCGGCGACGCCGCCATTCCTTCCGACGGCGAGGCCGAAGGACGCGGGTTCGCCGGCCGCATGCCCTGGGCAAAGACCGGCCCTCGCCGCCGGCGACGATGCCCGCGGCGCTTCGTCGATTTTCCGCCGCGATGCGGTGCTGCCGGTCCTGGCGGCAGGCCTGGCGGCCCGGCCGCGTCCGGCGGAGCAACCTCCACCGCATCGCCAGCGAGCGCGTCCGCGCCCAGCGGATCGTCGCCCGTCGACAAATCCTTACCTTCTCCGGGCGCTCGCCGCTCCAGGCGCGAACGCCGCTTCGGTTTCCTGTTCGTCGACCAATCTAGCAGGTGGCAGCGGGGGCGCAAACAGAGGATCGGCGGTGTCGCGCGCCGAACCCGCGGTTGACGGCGACAGGCGGCGTGCCTATAGGAACATTAACCCACTTCGCCTTATCGGCGCCCGTCCTTGCGGCGCCGTAGCAACGGATTGGGGGATCGTCTAACGGTAGGACAGCGGACTCTGACTCCGCCAGTCTAGGTTCGAATCCTAGTCCCCCAGCCAATCTCGCGGCCAAGCACTTCCAGCAAACCGTTGATCGTTTATTTCGACGACACCGCAGCCGAGATGCTCCGGATCTGCGACGCGGATCGAAAGCGCGCCGGCGGGGCCTGTAACCTCGGTGTCGAAATAGCCCCAGTTCTTGGGCAAGCACGGGTCGACAAGGACGCAACCATTTTGCAGGCGAGGTCCCAGAATGCCTTCGACGCCGAGACGCCACGTCCATACCGCGGAGCCGGTGTACCAGGTCCAGCCGCCTTGACCAGTGTGCGGCGCGACACCCACTACATCTGCCGCAATGACACATGGTTCCACCCTGTAACGCTCGGCATCGGCGCGCGTTGAGGCATGGTGAATCGGATTAATGAGATCGAAGACGTGGTGGGCGCGTTCGCCGTCGTCGAGACCTGCGTAGCCGAGACCGAGCTGGGAGGCGACGTGCGTGTGTTGGCCGCCGTTCACCTCGTGTTCCAAGGTAACGATGCTTCGGTCGAGCTGGTCTCGACCCCAGGGGGCGGCGCTGCATATCGGCGATGAGTTAAAGCGATTTCGAGCCTCGAGCAGTGTTCATGGATAATCAGCTGATGAACAAGGAGACGACGACATCACTTGAGTGTTCAAAGCCGTCTGAACAGGCCAGGTTCCGTCCCAAGCAATCGCGCCAGGGCGGTCCGGTCCTTTTTGGCATCGGTGGTTTTGATTTCGGCGACGACGTAGACAGCGCCAATGTCGAGACGGAGGAAGCGCGCTTTCGCCAAGGCTAAAACGTCGCTCGCCCGAACTGGCCTTGTCGAATCGATAACGACTGTCAGCGTCTCGCCCGCTTCGGTGCGCTCGCCGCGCAGCACCGCACACCGGCAACCCGTCTTCTCCTCGATGACGCTCTCGATCAAGTCGATGCTGTATTTGTTGCCGCTGGCGTTGATGACGTCGTCGTCGCGGCCGGCCAACGTCAGGTTGCCCTCGGCATCCATGACGCCAAGATCGCCGGGCACGAACCAGCCGTCTTTGGTGAAGCGACCCGGGTCGGCGTGCCCGCCGGCGCTGACGTAACCCGCGACCGCCTTGGCGCCAGGGCGGCGGATCCGAATCTGGCCTACTTGACCGGTCACCGCGGGCCCATGGCCATCGGCAAGCATCATCTCGATATCCGGCAAAACCTTGCCAACCTTCCCCCGTGCGTAGTCGCCGCGGCTGTAGCGGTATTGGGCGATGCTGCCCAGCTCGGTGTTGCCGTAGCCAATGATGATGTTGCTGCAAATCCGCTCGGAGGCGGCCTGCAAGAGCGCCGGCGCCGGCGATGCCCCGCCGATTGTCAGTGTTTTGAGAGACGAGAATATCCGCTTTGGAAGGTCCATCTTGATGAGGTCGTCAACGATCAGGGGAGTGGACATCATGGTGCTGATCGCGAAGACATCGATATGGTGGGGAAGATCGGCGTTGATCGGCAAAACTGCAATGGAGCCGCCTGCGAGGAGGGCCGCCACGCGCGACTCGATCGTCACCGCCGTGCGGGAGCCGATGGTGCACAGCAGGCGAGTATCAGGGCCGATGTAGGACTGCCTGCCTTGCAGCCGGCCGAGTATCTGGCCCTCGCTCAGTGCGACGTACTTGCGCTCCCCCGTGGAGCCGGAGGTTCCGAATATCAGACGTGCGGCGTCTCGTGCGGCTGACGCCGGCAGGCTGGTGCCGGCGCGGGGGGCGAACCAACTCTGGTCGACAACGAGGGCGTCGTCGCGTTGCGCTGGCGGTATGCCGTCATCCGTGAGCTTGAAGTCGACCTTCTGGGACAGCCTGGACGCGTCGGCGAGAGGCGCGAAGGCGAGATCGGCTCCGATCCTGCTGGCTGCAAACAGGGTGATGACGTTGAGTTCGGGGCGAGTGAAGTCGGCCACCGTCAGCCGCCCGCCGCCCATGCCGTGCGCGGCCATCGCGGCAGCGACTTTGTCGATGGCGGTCTTCAGGGCCAGGTAAGTCAGGTTCCGCGGTTCGCCGACGATCGCGACGCAAAGTTCCTGACGCCGGGCGACTTCGGCAAACGCGTCATAGAGAGCGCCTGATCCAGCCACGATCAATGAAGCACCGAGTTGGGCGAGGGCGATACAACGCGGGGCGCGACCGGCCGCGCCCACGCGCCCCGTTTTTTACGCCGCTGGCGCCTAGTAGGGAGTCCAAAAATGCGGCCGCTCGTAGCCGTATACGGGGTTCTGGTCCTCAAAGCCGGCGCCACTGCGCTCCATCGCTTGCAGCGAACCCTGACCGAACAGGAGTCGGACGCCGCCGACGATCGAGTTCTCGTTGATGGATGCCTGGCTGGACCCCTGGTAGCTGATGTATGCTGAAACAGGTATTGACTGCGGCTTGGCTTCCATTTTCAGGCCCCACCGCATGCCGTTGGAGTGGGTGCTGTAGGTGTTGGTGAACCAGTTCCCCCCGAAATTCCCGGAGATGGCGAAGTTGGGGGTAACAAAGTAGCGCAAGGTTCCCATCACGTAGAACCCTTGCGCGCTGGTTGCGGATGCGTTGCCGCTCGTGCCGAAGGTGAAGCCCGCTTGGCCGTAGGCCGTCAGGTTCCCGAAATACTTCTGAGCGTCGATGCCAATGTTGGCCCAGGAGTCGCTGGAGAAAGAATCGTGACCATAGGAGACGAGCCCACCCAGAGCATAGCTGTTGGGATCGCGCCATGCGAAATGACCGGCCACGCCGAAAGCCCCGTCCTTGGGACCGCTCGAAATGGAGTAGGAGTCGCCCCAGGCATCGACTTGCAAGGCCGTGTGCGGTGACGTCCAGATGTTGAAGCGTCCAGCACCGCCGAAGAGTGTGCCGGGATCGTAAGCGTCGTTGTTGGCGTAGCCAACGAAACCTTCGAGATAGCCGCTGATCCCGCTCGGCGCGGGGGCGGGCATGGCCGCACCGGTGCTGGGCGGTGCCACATAGGTGGCGGCGCCGCTCAGGTCGGCTGCCAGGACCGGAGCGCAGACGGGGGACAACATGGTTCCCAGCAGAAGGAGTCGTGAAATCTTCGAAAGCATGTCGCGCCTCGCACCACCTGACGACTGTCGCCCTCCCACGCAATCTCCCAACCACGCGTTCAGGCGGCTCTCGATTGTAGTTCGAATGGGCTGCGATCGGATCATTTTCGGGAGCGCAGAACGTGAGATTCTTTGACTGTGGCCGGGCCGCCACACCGGTGCCAACCATTTAGGCCCTTGAGAGCCGGTGCTCCCATCGCGGCGCCATCTGGCCCATGCTATTGGTTCGCGCTGGTCAGGGACCGAGAAGCCCTGCTTTTCCGGGAGGGTGGGTGTCATGCGGAGCGTCTGGATCGGGCTCGTCGCTGCGGCCGCATCGTTTACGGCGGCGGTCGGCGCCAACGCGCAAAGTGTCGTCAGAGCTGGTGTCATACTGCCCTATTCCGGCCAATTCGCCGACCCCGCGGCCCACGTCGACGAGGGCATCAAACTCTTCTTGGAGCAAAACGGCGCCGAGGTTGCCGGTAAGACCGTCGAGATCATTCGCAAGGACGTCGGCGGCACAGCGCACCCGAGGTTGCCAGGCGCCTCGCGCAGGAACTGGTCGTGCGCGACGCAGTCGATGTCCTCGCCGGTTTCCTGCTGACGCCGAACGCATTCGCGGCTGCCGACGTCTCGGCGGAGGCCAGGAAATTAATGGTCGTGATGGGGGCGGCGACCACCGGCATCACCGAGAAGTCGAGCTTTATGACGCGCGTGTCCGTCTCCGCGTTCGCGAACCCGCGGCTGCCGGTGAAGCCCTTCTCCGAGGAGGAGCAGCGCGAGATCGTCTTCACAGACATCGACAGGGGCGGCCAGAGCCATGTCACGCGCATGGACACAGAGTTCACGCCCACCCACCAGAACGTCATCGGCTATTTCGCGCGCACGATCATGCGCGACTTGAGGCTGGTCGGCGGGCAGGACATGCTGTTCGGCAAGATCAAGACGTTCGTGGAGCAGCGGCTGTTCGATCAGCCGGTCGATCTGGATGACCTCAACATCCTGCGAAACCTGTCGGAGATCACCGCGACTTTCCTCGATCCAAGTGTTATCCTTACTGCGGACGAACAGGCGGCGCGCGTGGGGTCAGGGAGTCGGTTGTTGGGTTCCGATCAAGTTGCGCGCTTCTTCTCCGGGCGTGCTGACGCGGCTCATGTAGCGATCATCAACGGCGATGTCGGGATCATTGTCGCACCACGCGACCGACTGCTTCTCGTTGTCGTACCCCGGTTTGAGAACGGGCGGATTACCCATCTAGTGGATGGAATCTAACACTTGGTGCCCTCGTCTGACGGCGGCGATGATGCGGTCGGGGTCTGCGGTCCAAGTGAACGGCTTGGGGTCATTGTTGGTCTCTTCGACGAAGCAGTTGATGGCGGCCTGGAGATCGACGACCGATCGGAAGACGCCGCGCTTCAGTCGGCGCCGGGAGAGCTTGGCGAAGAAGCCCTCGACGGCGTTGAGCCAGGAGCACGAGGTTGGCGTGAAGTGGAAGACGAAGCGCTCGTGCCGGGCAAGCCAGGCGCGAACCTTTGGATGCTTGTGGACGGCATAATTGTCGAGGATGACGTGGACGACCTTGCCGACCGGTACCTCAGCCTCGACCGCGTTCAGAAAGCGGATGAACTCCTGATGGCGATGGCGCTGCATGTTGCGGCCGATCACGGTGCCGTCGAGGACGTTCAGGGCAGCGAACAAGGTCGTGGTGCCATGACGTTTGTAGTCATGCGTCATGGTGCCGAGGCGCCCCTTCTTCAGCGGCAGCCCCGGCTGAGTGCGGTCGAGAGCCTGGATTTGGCTTTTTTCGTCGACGGACAGCACGATGGCATGCGCCGGCGGGTCGACATAGAGCCCGACCACGTCGCGCAATTTGGTGACGAACTTGGGGTCGGTAGAGAGTTTGAACTGACGGTAGCGGTGCGGTTGCAGCCCGTGCTCCTTCCAGATGCGCCGCACGGCACTGGCGCTGATGCCACTCGCTCGCGCCATCATGTCGGCGGTCCAGTGGGTGGCCTCGGCCGGCGGCTCGGTCTGCGTCAGCGCGACCACGCGTTCGATCACCTCCTGGCTCAGCGGCGGAATGCGCGAGGGGCGCGTCTTGTCGCGCAGAAGGCCGTCGACGCCCTCCCGCATAAAGCGCTCCTGCCAGCGCCAGACACAGGTCTTGGATGTTCCGGTCTGCCGCATGATCGTGGTGGTGCCGACGCCATCGGCGCTCAGCAGGACGATCGCCGCGCGCCAGACATGCTTTTGCGGCGCATTGCGATCCCTGGTGATGGCCTCAAGTCGACTGCGGTTGGAGCGGCTCAGCGAAATGAAAATTCCGGTGCGCATGCACCAGATTCGCATGCCAGCCCGCCCAACGGAATCCCAACGGGGATTCTTTTGTCAGGCGGAAACCACTAGTCCCCGCGCCTTGTAAATCAAGCATTTGCGAGCCTGGCACCCGTCGGGATTCGCGCTTTTCAGATGTCCGGCAGATTGGCGATCCGACGAGCCACGGTTGTCGGCGTGAGAATGGATCAGCGGTAGACCTCCCGCATTGCAGCGGCGGGATAGCGGTCCCCTGCGGCCGCGCCCGGCGGAATTGCCTGGCCGATCCGCACGACATCTTCTGGCGTCAGCGAAACGTGCAGTGAACCCAGGTTCTCGTCGATATGTTGGCGTCGTTTTGTTCCGGGAATCGGAACAATGTCGTCGCCTTGCATGAGCAACCATGCCAGCACCAGCTGCGACGGCGTACAGTTCTTTTCGCGAGCCAAGCTTTCGACGCCCTCGACCAAAGCGCGGTTCTCTTCAAAGTTACCGGGCATGAATCGGGGGTGCTGCGAGGGCTTGGTTCCAGCGACCTGGGATTGATCGCGGATGCTCCCGGTCAACAGCCCCCGGCCGAGCGGCGCATAGGCGACGAACCCGATCCCGAGCTCACGCGTCGTTTGCAGGGTCTCCTGGGCCTCAAGTCGGTAGAGAAGTGAAAACTCCGTCTCGACGGCGACGATCGGGTGAACTTTCATCGCTCGACGGATGGTCTCGGGCCGGGCTTCTGAAAGCCCCAAGTAGCGAACCTTTCCGTTTTTCACGAGTTTCGCCATCGCGCCGACGGTTTCCTCAATCGGGACGTCGGGATCGACGCGGTGCTGGAAGTAGATGTCGATGGTGTCGATGCCGAGACGTCGAAGACTGGCCTCGCAAGCCTGCTGAACGTACTCAGGGCGGCCGCTCACGCCTTCTTGGGAAGCGGTGCGCACACGCCCGAACTTCGTAGCGATGACGACCTGATCCCGGCGGCCCCTGACAGCTCGCCCCACAAGATCCTCGCTGTGCCCCGCCCCGTAACTGTCGGCAGTGTCGAGCAAGGTGACACCGCAATCGAGAGCATATCGCATCGTCTCAAGGGAGCTTGCATCGTCGTAAGCGCCATAGGCGCCGGACAATGACATGCAACCTAGACCCAGGCACGACACCATGGGGCCGGACCGGCCGATTTGGCGCGATTTCAGGGAGGAGCCGCTGACCATAAGACCTCTCGTCGGACGCAGCGTCAGGCCAGCTCAACCCGACCAATCCGCTCCCGCAACACGGTCGGCTGGGCCCCGTTCGCTAACCAGGGACCAGCAGAGTATGCCAGTCTCCGCCTTGTCGCGCCATCGAGCCGCCACCGCTCAAGTGGGCGGACCCAGCGATCTGCCACGATGGAACCAACGGCATTCTGGTGCATTGAGTATTTGCGGTGGATTGTTTCAGGCAACGAGGTGAGGATAGTGGGGGGTTCATGGGGGCTCTGGAAGACGCCGGCAAGAATTCAGCCCTGCGGTTGGATGAACTCGCAACGCTCTACCGACTGACGGACGGGCTTTACAGGGCCCAATCCCTGACGGAAGCATTCGACGCTGCGCTGGACGGCATTGTCGCCGCCTTGGGCGGCCGCGCCTCGATTCTGTTGTTCGACAAGAGCGGTGTCATGCGATTCGTCGCGTGGCGGGGGTTGTCGGATTCGTATCGCACAAGGCTCGAAGGTCATTCCCCCTGGAACCAGGACGATGTCGGCGCGGAGCCGATCCTTGTGCGGGACATAGAAGAGACCGATGAAGCGACCTGGATCAAATCAGCGGTCGCGGAGGAAGGCATCCGGGCGTTGGCGTTCATTCCGATCATATCCGGGCAGCGGGTGATCGGAAAATTCATGACGTACTATGCCGGTGTCCATGAATTTTCGGCCTCGGAAACCAGGCTGGCGATCGCGATCGCCAGACAGATCGGCTTCAGCGTCGAGCGGGACAGAGCCGAAGCGGCCAGGCGCGCCGCCGAAGGGGAACTCCGGGAATCCGAGGAACGCTTCCGTCTGATGTCGGAGCTCGCTCCGGTCATGATCTGGACCAGCGACGCCCAGGGACGCTGCCTGCATCTGAACCGCCTGCTGCGGGAGTTCTGGGGCGTCGACAACATCGACCTGGCTGAATTCGACTGGCAGAGCACCATGCACCCGCAGGACGCTGCACAAATCGGTGCATCCATGGGAGCAGCGGTGGAGGGGCAGAAGACGGTCGTCATCGAGGGCCGCTACAAACGATATGACGGCGCCTACCGCGTGCTTCGCACCGACGCGCGTCCCCGATTCGCTCGCGACGGTACGTTCCTTGGCATGATCGGCGTCAACGTCGACGTAACAGAGGAACGGCTGTCAGCCGAGCGGCTGGCAGTCATGGTCGCTGAGTTGCAACACCGAACGCGCAATCTCATCGCGGTCATTCAATCGATCGCCAATCAGACCATCAGAAGCAGTCGCGATCTTGACAGTTTTCGCCACAGCTTCGCTGAGCGGCTGGGCGCATTGTCGCGCGTGCAGGGCTTGCTGTCGCGTTCCGAAGTGGAGCCGATCACTGTTGACGCAATCGTCGACCAGGAATTGAACGCGTTGAATGCGAACGACAAGGTTTCCATTTCCGGACCAAAAGTCCGGCTCGACAATGCGGTCGTGCAGATGCTGGCGCTGGCATTGCACGAACTGGCGACCAACGCCCGCAAGCACGGCGCTCTCACCACCGCCGATGGCCGCATCGCCGTCTCGTGGGACACCCGCGCCGTGCCGCTTGGCGGTCCCGCTCTGACCTTGCGGTGGCTCGAAACCGGTATCGGGCACGTCGCGCCCGGACCACCTGCGAGCGGCTTTGGCCGGGCGCTGATCGAGAATGCCCTGGCGTATTCGCTGGGAGCGCGCACCAGCTTCAACCTCGCCGATGGCCGGCTCAGATGCACCATTGAGCTCCCGCTGACCGGCGAGGCGTAAGGTGGCGGTCGGCGACGCAGCGATTTCGGGCAAACGAATTATGGTGATCGAAGACGATTTTCTGATCGCCCTCGATCTGGTGCATCAACTCCAAAGCCTCGGTGCCGAGGTCGTTGGCCCCTTTCACAACGTCGCGGCCGCGCTCGACGGACTTACGGTGCGGCGCCTGGACGCCGCCGTACTGGATGTGCAGCTTGGTCGGGAGACGGTCTTTCGTCTCGCAGAAAGGCTGCAGGAAGCGAGCGTCCCGTTTGTATTTGCCACCGGCTTTGACGACGCTGTAATCCCCGAACACTTCGCATCGGTGAGGCGACTGACGAAGCCGGTGATGGAAAAGGACTTGCTGGGCGCCCTGACCGATTTGCTGCCCGGCTGACGGCGCTCGATTTTTCCGGCTGTGTGCGCCAGAGACGCGGCAGGGCCCTCTTTAGAGCGCAATCGGGGACCGGTCCGGCAAAGAGCCGGACCAATCCCCGTCTGCGTCGCCTCCAGGCGGATGAGGGGGCGGGGGAGTGCCGCCCGGAAAGCAGATGTAAAACGGCGGGGCGCGTAAAAGGTTCCCTCTCGTTCTCCCCAAACGTTCCCAGCGAAGACGCAGCAGCAACGTGAGGCGGGTTGTGTCCAGTGGGAGCGGGACCGTGGTCGTCGCGACGGAACCGGAGTTTCCGCCAATATCAGGGTTTTCGCGCCCTCGCTCCCTGAGAAACATCGGCTTGGCCGGCGCCAGACGGGTGTGGAAGCCGGAACCAAGGCTTTCCGGTCGCGTTTGTTTCGGGGGGTGAACGACCGGAGGATCAAATGCGTAAGACCTTGACCGCTCTCGTATGCGGAAGTGCACTGCTGTTCGGCACGCAGGCGTTTGCACTGTGTTCCAATGCCGCCGGAGCCGCGGGCGGAGCCGCCGCTGGCGCTGCTGCTGGAGCAGTGGTAGGCGGGCCTGCAGGCGCCGCAATCGGTGGCGTCGTCGGTGGTGCCATCGGATCGAAGGCCTTGCCTCCGAGCAGCTGCTCCTACGTCGTCACGGACCAGGTGCCCGCCGTGACGCTTCAGCAACAGGTCGTGGTCGGCCAGCCACTTCCTCAGGAAGTGGCGTTATACCCAATCCCGGACACGCAGACGTACGTGTTCGCGAACGTCAACAGCCATCGCGTCATCGTCAATCCACAGACGCGCGTGGTGGTGGAGATAGTGAACTGAACGCAACGGTCCACGAATTTTAGCAGACAACGTTGCCGCTATGCAGCGAAGATCGCCAGGGCGCCTGCGCCAGCCGGCCCGGCGGTCTTCGCGACTTATTGCGCGGCAGAAGCTGCCGACCGGCGGGATGTCGCTGGTCGAGCTGGGCCTCGCGCCGGCACGGGGCGGTTGAGCCGGCCACGCGCGGCGGGAGGCCGCTTGTCGTGTCGGCGCTTGCTTTGGTGGGCGCGGTCGCCAAGCGCGGCGTAAACCCGCTTCTCCCAAGGCTCAAGGCCCGCCGGTGCGGCGCGCGGGATGGCGGGACGCGCCAGTCGCTCAATCAGAGCGCCTTTGAGGTAGCGCGCGATGAGATCGGGATGGACGTAGCACTTGCGGCAGACGGCGGGGGTGTTGCCGAGGCGGTCCGCAGCCCGTTCGATCGCCTCCTTTACGTTGGCCCTGGCCTCGGCCTGTGATCGGAAAGGGCCGAGCTCGGCAAGCACGCCTGCTGCGAGGACCGTGGCTGACCACGTGCGGTAGTCTTTCGTGGAGACCTCCGCGCCCGCTGCATCGCGAAGGTAGGCATTTACATCGGAAGAGGTGACCGGATGCCCAATGCCGTCCGAGTCCAGGTACTGGAACAGACGCTGGCCCGGAATGTCCTGACAACGCTTGACGATCCCGGCGATACGGCGGTCGCGCAGCTTCAGACGCCAGTGTCTGCCGCTTTTGCCCACGAATGTGAAGCGCAGCTCTGCGCCGTCGATCGCCGCGTGCCGGTCGCGCAACGTCGTCAGACCGTAGCTCTTGTTGTGCGCGGCGTATTCGCCGTTGCCCACGCGCACCAACGTCTGCTCAAGCAGATTGACCATCGTCGCCAGCACCTTGTCGCGAGGGAGGCCGCGTCGGCTCATGTCCTTCATAATCCGTCTGCGGATGCGCGGCAGCGCTTGGGCGAAATCGAGCATGTGCACGAACTTGTTGCTGTCGCGCACTTCCCGCCAGCGGGTGTGGTAGATGTATTGCTTGCGGCCGCGTGCGTCTCGCCCGGCGGCCTGAAGGTGACCGCCCGGCTCGGTCGACACCCACACATGAGTCCAAGCGGGCGGGATCGCGAGTGATCGAATCCGCGCCAGGACAGCAGGATCGGTTATCCTCTTGCCGTCGGCGTCGGCGTAGCTGAAGCCCGTGCCCTGCCTGCGGCGGCAAATGCCCGGCGTGTCATCATTGACGTACACAAGGCCAGCGGAATCCGCCGCCGCCGCGCCGGCGATCCGCGCCCGCAATCGCTCGCTCTCCACGATCTTAACCCTCTGCCGGTGCACGTTTTTTCGAACGTCAGATGAACGTCGCTGCCGGCGGGTCGGTTCCACCGTTGCCGTCGGTTGCCAGCGAAGAAATGCGGGAACATCCGAGGTCCTGCTCTCGCGGCAGGCTGTTTCTACATAAGGGCCCGCCGGCTCCCCTCCCCGTGCCGACAGCGGACCGGGAAGGCAGGCTTGGAACCAGATCGCCGGACCGTCGTTGGGACTGGCGGAAACAATCCGCTACAGGAGTGGCTTATGACAGACTACAGACAACCGGAGACGGAGCCAGGCAGGCCCCTTCCTCGCCGGGTGGGCGGTGGCAGCAGCTGGTGGCTATGGGCCGCCCTTATCATCCTGGTGATCATAGTCGGCTGGGGATGGAGCGGTGACTGGTGGGGATACGGCGTTAGTCCGGTGGCGACCAGTCCTGTCGCCGGAACGACCAGCACGCCACCCGCGCCGGCAATCACCGCCCCGACACCGAACAGCCAACCGGCAACCGGCCCGGCTGGATAGATCCATATCGCTAAGCCGGGCACGTCTTCGACGAGCAGTTGCATCCGAATCCGAGCCCGGCTGCATTGATCGGTCGACCGCCGATTGGTCTGGCGGGCAGTGATGTGCAATGGCGCGCGAAGCGAGGAGCGCGCGCGGCATCAATTCAGCGGGAACGAAATCTTGATACTGCCGCCATAGTTCTGGAGATCCTTCGATTCTTTCCAGAACCCGTTTGGCTTTGACCGCGATGCCACCCGGCGTCACCGCCACATGTGCGCATTTTCGCTGCCGAAGGCATGGCCAAGGTGCTCTCGGGCGTGGGTGTCAGTGTCCGTTGCCGCCACCAGGGGTGGGTCAAGATGGCTCAACACCATCTGCGAATTGGTAAGGTCGGGTCGCCCCAGCTTTCTGTCCGAATCGGACCTCCGCCTTGTCTGAGTCCCGGTGGGCGGTTGTGCCAGCGGGCCGAGATGCCTGACGCCTTCGAGAATCCCGTCGAAACTCGGGATCCGGTGCAAGGCGCAAATGGTTCGACAAAAATGTCCACGACGGGCAGGCAGTTGATCTAATTCAGCCTTTACTCCGGTTGCGATAGACTGGCGCCCCGGTTGGGCAGTTCCCGACCGACTTGACGTCGAGCCCGGAGGCCGCAGCAGAATGATCACCGGCCGCACAAAAATCATCGCGCATCTCGGGGTCCCTACTGACAGCTTCAAGTCGCCGATGATCTACAATCCGTGGTTCGAATCTGCGGGCATCGAAGCCGTTGTAGTGCCCATGGGCTGCGAGGCGGCTGACTTTCCCGATTTCCTCAGGCTGCTTTTCCGGCTCCGCAACATCGCGGGCGCGCTGATTACCATGCCCCACAAACGGACTGTCGTTGCACTTCTGGATCGCGCCAGCACCGCGGTCCAGATCTGCGGGGCATGCAACGCGGTCAAACGCGATGATAAGGGCCTTCTTTTCGGGGATATGTTCGATGGCGAGGGGTTCGTCCGGGGCGTGGTGCGCAAGGGACGAACGATTGCCGGCGTTGGCGCGTTGGTCGTCGGAACGGGCGGCGTCGGGTCGGCGATCGCCAGCGCTCTGGCTGAGGCCGGAGCGGTTCGCATCGGTCTGTTCGACGTCGACGCGGCGGCAGCCGGTCGTCTGGCTGTCGCGCTCAGGAAACATTTCCCTGGCATCGCGATCGAGACCGGGTCGAACGACCCCGCCGGCTGGGACATCGTCGTCAACGCCACACCGCTCGGCTCGGGCGACGACGACCCCCTGCCCGTCGACACGGCGCGCCTCGACCCGTCCACTCTGGTTGGTGATGTCGTGATGCGGCCGCACGGGGAGACGCCGTTCCTCATGGCCGCGCGTATGCGGGGCTGCGCTGTTCAGCCCGGTACAGATATGCTGTTCGAGCAGATCCCCGCCTATCTGAATTTCTTTGGCTATCCCGCGGCGACGCCGGAAAAGCTGCGCGAACTGGCGCGGCTAACCTGAGCTGATGGTTGCGCTAGGTCTCGTCGATATGGCCGCCCAAGAACAGGTGGCCCACCCGCGGATCGGCAAGGAGCTTCTCAGCCCGATCATGCAAGCGGTTCTTGCCGAGCTCCAGCACAAGCCCGTAGTCGGAGATGGCGAGGGCTGCTTTGGCGTTCTGCTCGACCATCAACACGGTTACGCCGCGGTCACGCAGCCGCTTCAGAGTTGAGAAGACATCCTGAACGAGGGTCGGCGAGAGCCCGATCGACGGCTCGTCGACCAGGATCAGCTTTGGGTCGAGCAGCAGCGCACGGGCGATCTCAAGCTGCTTCTGTTGGCCGCCCGACAACTCGATCGCCTTGCGTTTCCGGTGGTCTCGCAAAGCGGGGAACTGGTCCATGACCTCTTCCATGCGGGCCCGGACGTGGGCCTGGTCGCGTACGGTCACTCCGCCCAACTCAAGGTTATGCCAGACCGAAAGCTGGGGGATGACGTTACGTCCCTGTGGGACGAAAGTGACGCCGTGCTCGATCATCTGCGCCGGGGTCCGGCGCGTAACGTCGCGGCCGTTGAGCAAGACTTCGCCCGAATGGATGTCCAGGAGGCCGAAGATGGCCTTGAACACTGTCGACTTGCCGGCACCATTCGGACCGATGATGGTCGTGATTGAGCCCTCTGGAATCGCGAAGCTGACTCCGTTCAGGATCGTCATCCGGCCATAACCACCGTAGACGGCCTTCAGCTCTAGCATGGCTCAACCGCCGAGATACGCGTCGATGACCGTCCGGTTGAGCCGGATCTGCTCGGGCTCGCCCTCCGCAATGATGCTGCCCTCGGCAAGCACCACAATGCGGCTGCACAGGGACATGACGAAGTCCATGTTGTGTTCGATCACCACGAACGTTGTGCCGTGCTCGCGGTTGTATGTGAGCAGCCGCTCCCTCAGGCTGGCGAGCATGGTCAAGTTGACGCCACCGGCCGGCTCATCAAGGAGCACAAGTCCGGGTCCCGCCATGAAAGCCATCGCGGCATCGACAAGCTTCTGCTGGCCGTAGGAAAGCGTCCCCGCCAACTGGTCGCGCAGATGGGTAAGACGGAAGAATTCGATCAGTCTATCGGCTTCGGCGGTGAGCCCGGCGTCCGCGGCACCGAACAGGCGGCTCAACATCGTGCCGTGATGCTCCTGCCCGGCGACGATGATGTTGTCGAGTACGGTCATCCGGGGAAAGACCGAGAGTTGCTGGAACGTCCGCCCGACACCCAGCTTGTTGAGGTCGCAGGCCCGGCGGCCCGAGACGGAACGGCCGTTGACCTCCACCGTGCCGCTGTCCGGCCTGAGCTGCCCGAGGATGCAGTTAAACAGTGTTGTCTTGCCCGAACCGTTCGGGCCGATAAGTCCCAGTATCTCGCCCGGATAGACATCGAAGCTGACGGAGGTCACGGCCCTGATCGCGGCAAACGCCTTCGACAGGTCGCGGACCGACAGGACGGGCCGGACATCGCTCAAAGCTGAGCCCCAGCCTTCATGTTGGCTGGGATGACCGTCGTCCGCCAAAGGCGATCACGCAGCCTGACCCAAAGTCCCATCAACCCGGAGGGGCAAAAGGTCATGAGCAGGATAACGAGCGCCGCATAGATCATCAGATAATAGCCCTCAGTGAAGCGGAGGGCCTCAGGCAGCAGTATGACGACGGCAGCGCCGAGCAAAGGGCCGAAGAAGAAGCCTGAGCCGCCGACGACAACCATCAGAAGGATGCGCAGCGAGTGCGCCAAGGCGAACGAGCCGGGATCGATGAACTGGACGAGCGGCGTCACCAGGGCGCCTGCGACGCCGCCGTAAGCCGAACCGATCGCAAACGCGATGAGCGTCAGCCGGCGGGTGTCGACGCCCAGGCTCTCAGCGCGGATCGGGTTCTCGCGTAGCGCCCTGAACGCGCGTCCCCACGGCGAACGCACGATACCGTACATCAGCGCGGCGGCGATCACGAAGACGGCGAGCGTGAAGTAGTAGAAGGCCGGCTGTCTCATCGTAGAAAAGCCAAGGACCGTTGGCCGCGGCATGTTGGCAAGGCCGTAGCTGCCGCCGGTAAGCCAGTCCTCGTTTCGGCTTACCAGGAAGACCAACGAGTTGAAGGCCAGCGTGACGAAGGCGAGGAAATGTCCCTTCACCCGGAGCGCTGGAAAACCGAGCAGGAATCCGACCAGCAGACACTCGATGACGCCGAGCAGCATGCCGGCAATCCACGGCCAGCCGGCGAGCGTCAGGATCGCCGTGGTGTAGGCGCCGATGGCCATGAAAGATGCCTGGGCCAGCGAGATTTGTCCGGCATAGCCGAGCGTCAAATTAAGCCCGATGGCGGCGATGGAGAAAACCAGCCAGGAGCAGAGCAGGTAGACGACATAACCGCCCTGCCCGATCGGCGCGAGGATCAGCGCCGCGAGTCCGACCAAGAGCAGCAGCGGCGTGGCAAAGGCCCGCATCACACTTCTCTTCCCTCAGACGTTCCGAGCAGGCCTTGCGGTCTCCACAAAATAACGACGATCAGGAGAACCAAGGGCAGTGCGGCGCGGTAGCTCGTGGTGACGTAGGTCGCAATCAGATTATCGAGCACGCCGATGAGCAGCCCGCCCGCGAGGGCCCCGCGGATCTGATTGAACCCTCCCACGATCGCCGCGATGAAAGCAACGATCCCCAGTGTCTCGCCGTTGGAGAATTTGGCAAGGTATACCGGCGAGATCAGGAAGGAAGCGAGCGCTGCGAGCGCAGCGTTGATCAGGAAGGTGTAAAGCACCATGCGCCTGGTTTTGACGCCAAGGATTTCTGCAACGGCAGGATTTTGGGCGGTCGCCTGTATACATCGCCCGGTGCGTGTACGGTCGAGGAAGAGCGTCAGCGCCACCACGACTGCAAGAGAAATAACCAGATTCAGTACGTCCTGGACCGAGAATACTGCGCCGGCTACGTGCATCATGGTCTGGGGAAACAAGGCGGGAAACGGCTGTGCTTCGGCGCCGTAGAACTGCTTAACCCCTTGCTTGAGAAGAATGCTGAGGGCCATGGTGGCGATGATCAGTGGCAGGCCGGTATTCGGCAGGATGGGCTCCACCACCAGTTTCTTGAAGAGAAAGCCCAGCACGATCACCGCGGACATGAGCCCGAAGAGAAGCGCCGCCCAGAGCGGCCAGCCGAGCCAATGGATCGCTATCAGCACAAAGAAGGCCGGTAGCATAACGAACTCGCCCTGGGCAAAGTTCACCGTTTGAGCGGCCTGCCAGACCAGCGTGAAGCCGACTGCGGCGAGCGCGTAGATCGATCCCGTCGCCAGCCCCGAAAGCAGCACTTGCAGGAACTCGGCCATCGCGAGCCACCCGATGCGTGGAAACGGCGTGCGGCGCCCGCGTACGGGCGCCGCAGCTCAGTCGCGGCGCGACCGGATCACTCGGCGGGAACCTCGCCGATAACCACCTGCTGGTTGTTCTTGACCTCGGTCATGAAGCTGGTGCGCTCCATCTCTCCGGTGTCGTCCCAGCTCGTGTCGAGCAACACGTGTGGATAGTCAGCGGCCTTGAGGGTAAGCCCGTGCAGCTTGTCGGCCAAGGCCTTCGGGTCGAGCTTGCCGACCATTTCCGTCACGTATTTGATGGTATAGACGCCGATGTAGCCCTTGATGCCGTTGTGATCGGTATCGCGGTTGTATGTGTCGTGAAATTTCTTAACGAAGTCGGCGAAAACCGGGGCGCTGGTCGCCAGCCCGACATGGGCGTATGCGCCCTCGGCCGCGCCGCCGGCAAGGTCGATCACCTTCTGACCGGTCAGCGTCACCTCGCCGACCAGCGGGATGGTAAGTCCCTGCTTCTTGGCCTCTTTGAGAAAGCGGGCATCCTCCTCCTCGTTCAGATAGACGAACGCGGCCTCCGCCCCGGACTGCTTTATCTTGGAGACATCGGCGGCAAAGTCTGCCTGGCCCTGCTCGCTCGGCACGTCGGCCACGACGTCTATGCCGGCGCGCTTCATCTCGTCGATGAAGACGTCATGTCCCGCCCTTGCCGAAGTCGTTGTTGACCCACGCAACGGCGATCTTCTTGGCCTTCAGCGTGTCCCTGAAATAGGGCGTCAGCGACGGCACGCCCTTTTCCGCGCCGGAGGAGGTGCGGAAGATGAATGGAGTTGCCTTGCTGGGTAATATTCGGCGCTTCCGCACCGGTGAATTGCGGCACGCCAGCCTGCTGCGCAACGATCATGTTGACGATGGTGGAGCCGGAATAGACCGTGCCCATGATCGCATAGGCGCCTGAGTCGACCGCCTTCTGGATCAGAGCGCGCGAGGTCTGCGGATCGGTCTGGGTATCGTAATCGGCCATCTGGATCTTCTTTCCGAGGATGCCGCCGGCCGCGTTGATTTCATCGACTGCGATATGCGCGCCGTCCCGAAAGTTGGTACCCGACACCGCGCCGTCCCCCGACAGTTCGCAGACGCACGGTATGAGAACGGTGTCGTCGGCGGCGCGCGCCGCCGTCAGCGGCGCACCCAGAATGAAAACCGACGCACTGAGCGCCAAAGCGGCGATAACAAATCGTCTGGATTGCATGATCTTTCCTCCCTCTGATCCCCGGTCTTCGCGGGGAGTCTGCCTATCAGCGTCTCCGGCCGGTCACCGATCGCGGCCGACTTCCCATGGAAGTCACAAATCCTTTCAACGGCCCTGCGCTCCCGCACCCGACATCGACCCGGAAGGTCGCCGCCGGCCCCCATCGCTCAGGTCACCGGCGTCTTGGCGCGGATATCGTCAGACAGCAGGGTCCGCAGCTCTTCGGTCACTTCTGGCGTGTAGCCGAACCAATGGCGGAAGCCCTCGACCGCCTGGTGCAGCAGCATGCCCAATCCGTCGACGGTGCGGTGGCCGCGCGCCTTGGCCGCCTTCAGGAGTGCGGTCTCCAGCGGCACGTACACCACGTCGTACACGATTGCGTCGCGCTTCAGCGGCGAGAGGTCGATGTCCAGCGGTGGCTGCCCGACCATGCCGAGGCTCGTCGTGTTCACGAGAAGGTCGGTATTGCCCATCAGCGCCTCGATCGCGTCGAGTCCGTTAGCAGTCACCCCCTTGCCGAAGTGGTCCGCAAGCGCTTCCGCCTTGGCAGGGGTGCGATTGCAAAGGTCCACTTCCAGCCCGCGGCCGAGAAGTCCATGGACGGCGGCGCGGGTCGCGCCGCCCGCCCCAAGCACCAGGGCGCGCCTTGCGGTCCTATCCCAGCCCGGCACCAGCTCATCGAGATTGCCGATGAAACCGATCGCATCCGTATTGCCACCGACAAGCGTCGGCGCCGTCCCACCAGAGCGTGTTGACGGCACCCATCGCTTCGGCCGCATCGTCTATGCGGTTGGCGTAGCGCATGACGGCGAGCTTGTGCGGCACCGTCACGTTGCCGCCGGCCCACCCCGCCTCTCTGAAACCCTCGAAGAAGGCCGGAAGGTCATCAGGGGCAACATCGACGCGTTCGTAGCTGCCCGGTATGCCGTAATGCTTGAGCCAGTAGCCGTGCAGCATCGGCGAACGCGAATGGGCAACCGGGTGGCCCATCACGAAGGCACGTGGAGGTGTGCTGTTCGCGTCGCTCATGTGCTTGCCAGAATCCTCTCCCTCAATCCCGAACGTTTTCAGATTGCCGGCATGCCCTTGCGTTTCAGATGGCGCCTCTGCGCCGCAATTCGGAACGGTGCATTAGGCGCCCCGTATCCGCGGTAGCCGCCGCGCCGTTCGACGATTTCGAAGAAGAAGCCTTCACCGAAATTGGGGCTGTAGAACTGAAAGTACTCACCGTCCCCGTCGCGGTCGTAGAGGATATTTTCCTTGCGCAAGCGGTCGGCGAATTGCGGTTCGAGGCCGAAACGGGCTTCGACATCGTCATAGTAGTTGCGCGGAATCTGCAGCGTCGCAAAGCCGTTGGCCTTGAGCGCGTCTGCGGTGGCGAAGATGTCGTCTGTGGCAAAAGCCAGATGCTGGATGCTCGAACCGAAGCTCTCGGCGATGAAGTGACCGGCGAACGTCCGCCAGTTCTCCGCGCCATTCATCGTTACGCGAAGGGCCCCGTCCGGGCTTTCGACAACCTGACTGCGCACGAGACCCGCGGGATCGGGGATGTCGACAAGGGCCGTCTTGGTCAGCGCGAAAATCGAAGTGTAAAAAAGAAGCCATGTCGACATCTCGTCGGCCGGCATTGTCTGCGCGATGTGGTCGACCCGCCGGAGGCCGGCAGACTTCGGCGCGGCCTCATCGTCCAGCGCCACGAACTCTATCTCCCACACATCGCCGAGCTCGGTCTTGTCGTCGATGAAGTAAACGAGGCCTCCACCGACGCCGCGGATGGCGGGGATAACGAGTTCACCCGGTCCCACCGGTTGCTCGAACGGCTCGGCACCAAGCGCTCTCGCCCGTTCGGCCGTCGCCCTGGCATCATCGACCTTCAGCCCGATCGCGTAGGCCGAGGTGCCGTGCACGAGGAACGTCGAACGGGCAAGCCCTTCACTTTCAGTGTTGATTACGATGTTGATGCCGCCCTGGCGGAACAGCGATGACAGACTTGGACTTGTGGCGCGCGCAGGCCCGGAACCCCATCGCATGGAAAAGGGCCGCGAGGTCGTCGGCGTCGGCCATGTTGGCGGCGAATTCGACGAACTCGACGCCACGGACCGGACTGCGCAGTGGCATCGTCGGCACCTCGATCGCAATGTCAGGCTCCTGCCGGCGCACGTCGTCCATCAGATTGACGAGCGACCGATGGCCGTCGACCGAGATGAGCTTCGGCGATCCGCGGCGAAACTGGTCGTTGAATATCTCGAGCGACAGCGGTCCGCCATACCGGGTTGCGGCCACCGCGCGCATGAATTCGAGAACAGGCAGGTCTCCCTCGCCCGGCATGTTGCGGAAGTGGCGGCTCCAGTAAAGGAGGTCCATGTCGATCCTGGGCGCGTCCGCCAGCTGCACGATGAAGATGCGGTCGCCCGGAATGGCACGGATCGAATTCAACCTCGATCCTGCGCGACAACGTGTGGAAGGAATCGAGGATCAGGCCGACATTCGGACTGTTCGCGCGCCGCACGATCTCCCACGCATCGCGATGGTCGTTGATGTGGCGGCCCCAGGCGAGCGCCTCATACCCGACCCGCAACCCGCGTTTGCCGGCGCGCTCCCCAAGCTCCCGGAAATCGTCGGCAGCGCGATCAATTCCGCCCAACGCAATCGGGGAAACGTTGGAGCACACCAGCATGAGCTCCGCGCCGAGCTCCTGCATGACGTCGAACTTGCGTTCGGCACGATCGAAGGCACGCGCACGCTGCGGCTCGGGCATCCCTTCGAAGTCTCGGAACGGCTGGAACAGCGTGATCTCAAGCCCGACATCACGCACCATCTGGCCCACCTCGCGGGGCGATCCGGTAAAGGCCAGGAAGTCATTCTCGAAGATCTCGACGCCATCGAAGCCGGCCGACGAAATCGCCTCAAGCTTCTCCCTGAGGTCTCCGCTGATGGACACGGTCGCGATCGAGGTCTTCATTGTGCCGCCTGTCGCTGTTCCGTCTCTTGTCGCGCCACCTGCAGATCGTCATCCGGGCGCGGTAGAGCCGACAAAAAGCGAAGGTAGTGCAACAGGATGGAGACCTGCGCGAGTGCCATTTCCTCACCGGTCTGGATCCTCATGCCGCGCCGCGACGCCTCGGCGAGCCATGGTGTGACGACCGGCTTGGTTACCGCATCGGCGACGATCACAGCCGAGGCGAGTTGGTCTAGCGGGAACGGAAATGGATCGTTCGGCTGCATCCCGGTCGGTGATGCGTTGATGGCGAGGTCGATCGTCCTGTCAGCCGGCAGGCGGTCGAAGATGGCGGCGTTCGGATAGAAGCGCGCGAGGTCTGCGACCAGGGCCCGATGGCGCATCTGATCGCGCTCGACGATCGTCAGCGAGGCAGCGCCTTCCTCGGCGATTGCGTGGGCAATCGCCGTGCCCGCGCCGCCGGCGCCAACGATCAGCGCGTTGCGGTTCGGCATGCTGACTTGGTGGCTTTTGAGCGCGGCGACCATGGCCATCCCATCGGTCATGTCGCCGACGAGTTTGCCGGTCGCAGAACGCCTGATGATGTTGACGGCTCGCGCCCTGCGGGCGCGCTCGGTCACTTCATCGGCAGCGGCGAAGGCGGCTTGCTTGTGCGGCATGGTAATAGTGCAGCCGACGCAATTCTCCGTCGCCTTGAGGACATCGAAGAAGCTGCCCACGCGCTCGGGGCGGATATCGACAGGGACCACGACCGCGTCAATTCCGCGCTCGTTGAACCACCGATTCATTGGGCCAGGGGTCTTCACCTGTTCCACCGGATGGCCGACCAGCGGAATGATGACAGTCCTGCCTGTGACCGCGCGCTTCCGTGGCATCCGCTATTCGAGCCTCCCCGCTTCAGGACGCGCTGGCGAAGCTTTCGGCTATGCCACCGCCGGCTCGTTCACCTGCGCGCGTCGAGATCTGTTTTGTCTGTTTTTGGACCCGCGCAAACGGAATGGCAATTACAAAAATTGGCCTAACACATAACATCATGTTATTTTTTTGAGGCATCAATTCCAGCTGTGGCCCTCATCTCTGCCCGAAGCAGTTCGACGAAGACCTCCGCGTAGACGGACAAGGCCACGTCATTGCGATAGGCCGCATAGGTTGCGAAGGAAGTTTGCGCCTCGATCTCGAGGCACTTCACGCCCGGCAACATGCCGTAGGCGGCGGTGAACTCGTCGACGATAGCAATACCCAGTCCGGCTGCCACGAGGCTGCTGGTTGTGGTTCCGAAGCGCGCCTTGATGTTGGTGCGATACTCCAGCCCCTCTCTGCGGAATATCTCGGTGATGATATTGCCATGAGGGTCATTCGGCTCGACGCCGATCAGCATGTGCTCGACAATCTCGGCCGGTCGGACAGATGTCCTTCCCGCCCACGCGCTGCCGATGGGGACGACACAAAGGAGCCGCCCTGTGGCAAGCGGCGCGAAGTCAATGATTGAGTGGTCGAAGCGCGAACTCACCGCCGCCACCTCACCGCGCGCGAGCAAAAGGTAGTCGACCACCTCGTCGAGTCTCACGATATTGATGTCGATCGCCAGCTGCGGAAACTGCTGCCTTAGGCGCTCCACCGCGCGCGGCACCATGACGTTGGCGATGCTCGGCACCGAGGCAAAGCTCAGTTCGCGCCCCTTGCCCTTGCCGAGTTGATCGATGGCGAACTGCAGGTCCTCCACCTTGCGATAAACGCTGTCGAGGAGATCGAAGATGCTTCGCGCCTCCGGCGTCGGCACGTAACGCCCGTGGCGGCGGTTGAACAGGCGCACGCCGAGGGTGTCCTCGGTATATTTCATGAGACGGCTGATGCCCGGCGCCGAAACGTTGAGGAGCTTGGCGGCGCCCGCGATGGTACCGGTCACCATGATGGCGCGGACGACCTCGATCTGACGAAGCGTCAGCACGTGCAGTGTCCATCAAGCGGCGGTTGGCGCGACGGTCGCGCACTATGTCGCCTCGACGTCTGGCGCCGAAGACGAACAGGCGGCGCGGTGTTTCCCAGAAGAGAATGCGGCGATCGTCCGGATCGGGAAACAGCATCTCGACCAGTTTCACCAGCGGGCCGTAGTCCTGCCGCTCCGTGGCGCGCAGATATGGCCAGTCCGACGCCCAAATGCAGCGTTCCAGGGTGAACGCATCGACGAGCGCCGCGCACGTAGGGCCAGGCGTCTTCGAACGGATAGGCCGACCGGGCGAACTTGGCGTAGCCGGACAGCTTGACATAGACGCGTCCGGTTTCGGCAAGCTTCAGCAGCCCCTGGAAACCAGGCTGATCGAGCCCGGCTTCGACCGTCGGGCGGCCGCAATGGTCTATCAGCACCCTCACCGGTATCTGCTCGATCCAAGGCACGAACATCAGAAGTAGTTCATGTTCACTCTGGATCTGCACGAACATATCGAGCTCAGCCAGCTTCTCCATCAAGGGGGCAGCGCGAGCATAGTAGTTGCCGCCGTGAAAGGTCGGGTTGAAGGCGATGCCGACCACGCCCCGGCTCCTTCAGGTTGCGAAGGGTTGCCATGTCCGCGTCCAGATTGGCGATCGCCACGCCCTTGAATGTGTCCGGGTGACGTTCGATGGCATCCAGCATGCAACTGTTGTCAGGGCCGTACCCGGAATTGGGCTGGACCAGGAGCAGATGACGTACGCCATAAGTCTTCATGACCTGGCGAAGCTGTGCTGTAGTGCCGATCTCCTGACCGGCTGGCTTGTATTCAATATTCTTGCCGTACGGAAAATGGGCCGGGATCAAGGACGTGCGCATGGCAGTCGATCTTCGGTTCGTCGAAAATGCTTGCCATGTGATCCGTGGGCCTTCCGTCGCGCGCACATCCGCCGGGAACAACGGTTATGGGTCTATCAAAGCCTCACGCGCAAGGCCTGCCGCCCTCCGGATTGCCAAGGTTTCCACGGTATGACGCCCTGCTCTGTAGAAACACGGACAGAGGCCCGGAACAGGACCCTGGGGTTGACGGGAGACGGCAAAACCCTGGTTTTGGCGAAGCGCATGGCACTATAAGGCTCGCTGAGGGGATCCCTCGATTTGCAGCATGCACAGACCAAGATGACATCTTCGATCGATATCGGCAGCGACGTCGCTGAGTTCTTCGCGATTCCGCCGTTGGGCATCGATTTCGACGTCATGGCCGCGCTCGAGCTCCCCCGAACCGGCGAGCGGCTCCACGAACGGCACCTTCGACCACGCTTCGACGAAGACGTATTGGCCATTGCGACTTCGGTGCACCTCGCTGCGGGCCTGCACGCCGGCGATGCGGTTGCGATTCAACGAACCATCGAGAAACTCGTCACGCGCGACATCCGGCTGGGCGCCCACCCGTCTTATCCGGACGTATTCCGTTTCGGGCAGGCGCGCATGGATTTGACGCCCGATGAAACGAAAGCGGCGATCCCGGCGGCGCCACCTCCCGACTCGACGTCGTATCTCGATTGGACGAGGCCGATGACGCCGCGGTCATCCCGTTTTACGCGGCAGTCCAACTTGGTGTTCATTGGAAATACTTGAGCGGCTGGCGACCGTTCCACCCGGATACAGTCGTCGATCTCGCAAACGTGGCAGTAGACCGCTAGCCGTCTCGCTACGCAAGACACCGGGCGATGGTTCGCCTCCCGTTTGACACGGTAGGAATCTTTCTCGGGCTGCTTTTGGGCAACTTCTCCAGAGGTCACCCGGTACTTGGTGCAAGCCTCGGGGCATCTTTCGTCCCATCGAATTTCCGATATTTTGGAAATTGCGGGACGCTCGTCCACAGCCACCTGTTCGGGAGAGCCAGATGAGAAGCAAGTTCAAATATGCATGTTTGGTCGCCTTGGCGACGTTTGCGGGGGCATACGGAAGCGCGTCCGCCGAGACTGTCCTGCGCATCGGTGAAGCTAGCTCCCAGGAGCCGCCGACACTCGACGCGACGACCAATATCGGGGCGGCAATCGCAGAGCATCTTCTCTATAACTTGATGGAGACGCTGGTTCAGATTGACGACAACGGGCAACTGCAGCCTCTGCTGGCGGAGAGCTGGAACGTTTCAGGCGACGGCCTGACGTACACGTTCAAGATCCGCAAGAACGTTTACTTCCACGATGGCAACCTGCTCACCCCGGACGACGTCGCGTGGAGCCTTACCTACGGGCGGGACCACAAGGGCCATGCTCAGGCGTTCGCGTTCACCGGTATCGATACGATCAAGGTCACGGGTCCCGACACGGTCGAAGTCAAACTCAAGGAACCGGACAGCACGTTTCTGACCAACATGGCCAAGCGCGCCGGTTTCATCATGTCCGAGCGCAACATTGCCGACATGGCAACCCATCCCATCGGCACGGGGCCTTTCGAGTTCGCTGAGTGGAATCATGGCGAGTCGCTGATCTACAAGCGCTTCGACAAATACTGGGGCACACCCGCCAAGGTAGACCGCGTCGAATGGCGTTACATTCCGGACGCCAACGCGGAACTCAATGCTCTACTGGCCGGAGACATTGACGCCATCCGGCGGCTCAACGTCACCTCTCGCATGGGCGAAATTCAGAAGAATCCGAACTTTGTCGTTGAGCCCGGTGCTACGAGCACGGTCAACCTGCTCGCGATCAACGTCAAGGCTCCTCCCTTCGACAATCCGCGCATGCGGCAGGCGGTGGCATATGCCATCGACAGCCAGGCGGTCATCGACGGGACGAACAGTGGGTACGGGACGAAGACGCGCGTCTTTGCATCGCCGCTCGATGCGTATTTCGACCCCACCTACGATCCCTATCCTTACGACCCGGCGAAAGCCAAGGCGATCCTTGCACAGGAAGGTCAAACCGGCGCCAAAGTCGAAATCACCGCGATCACTGACAATCCAAGCATCGATGAAGCCCAGGTGCTGCTTGGCCAACTCGCGGCGGCCGGCTTCTCGCCAAGTATCAAGTCCTTCGACCTTGCCACCGGCCTGGATACGATCATCAAACAGCGGAGCTATCAGATTTCGCCGCTAGGCGTGATTTCCGAGCGTCTGATAACCAACATGACCTGCGATGTGCTGTGGTACATGAACTATTGCGATCCGAAGTTTGATGCGCTTATCAAGCAGGGAAAGACCGCGCCGAGTGCGGCTGAGGCGAACGCTGCCTTCAAGGAGGCCTCACATGTGCTGGCCGACAGCGCCGCGGTCGTTCCGCTGTTCGCCGCCGTCCAACTCGGCGTTCATGCGAAATACGTGACCGGCTGGCGGCCGTTCCATCCGGACACCGTGGTCGATGTAAGGACCGTGGCCGTCAACCGATAGGGACTGAGAGGCACCGATAGAGGCCGGCGATGGTTCGCTTTCTGCTGACAAGAACAGGAATCTTCGTCGGCTCGCTCTTCGGTGCCTCCATCCTGATTTTTCTGCTGATGAACGCGCTCGGGGGTGACGCCGCCACTGTCATCCTCGGCCAGCAGGCCACCCCGGAGACGCTGGCTGCGCTGCGGACCCAATTGGGCCTCGATCAGCCTCTCGTGATCAGGTACCTGCACTGGGTGCTGGGCCTGCTCACGTTCGACTTTGGCAAGTCTTACATCACGAAATACGACATCGGCACCGAGCTATTGCGGCGCCTGGCGCTGACGCTGCCACTCGCCCTCACCTCCCTGGTCGTGTCGGCGTTGGTCGGGTTGCCACTCGGCCTGATCGCCGCCGTGAAAAAAAAGTCTTTCATCGGCAGGTTCGTCCACGGCATCAGCCAGGTGGGAATCGCGATCCCGACGTTCTGGTCGGGAATCATTCTTTCCCTCGTTTTTGCGCTCTACCTCGGCCTGCTGCCGACTGGCGGCTATACGCGGCCGTCTCAGAGCGTCGTCGGCGCCTTGCGGTCGCTTATACTGCCGACGGCGGCACTCGCCCTGGTGGGCTCGGCAATCCTGGCCCGATACGCGCGCGCCGCTATTCTCGACGTGCTCGGCGATGATTACATGCGCACCGCGCGCAGCCTCGGCCTCAGCAAATGGAGGGCCGTGTTTCGACACGGGCTGCGCAATGCGTCGATTCCACTCATCACCGTGCTTGGGCTGCAGTTCGGCCACCTCATCGGCGGCGCGGTGGTGATCGAAAGCGTGTTTTACCTGCCTGGCGTCGGACGACTGGTTGTCGATGCGGTCTCCGCGCGCGACAGTGTGGTGGTGGAATCGACTGTCATGGTTCTGACGACGCTGGTGCTGACGCTCAATTTTCTGACCGACCTCGCCTACGGGCTCATCGATCCTCGTATCCGATTGGGCGGCGCTGAGGCATGACTGCGGTCGTCGGCGAGAGGATCCTGGATCAGCAGGCCGCCGATGCGCCGGCGTCAAAGCGCAGGGTGCCCTTGCGGCCCGGTATGGTGATCGGGCTCGTGGGAGTTGCTGCTTTCGTCGTAGTCGGCATCGTTTCACGCTTTTGGCTGCCGGGCGGGCTGAACTCAATTCTAATGGTCGACATCGGCTCCAAGCTTCTCCCCCCCTTCACCCCGGGCCACCCACTGGGCACGGACTACCTCGGCAGGGACCTGGTTGCTCAGATGATGCGCGCGACTTCCAACACGCTCGTCATCATCTCGCTCGGTACCGCGGTTTCCATCGTCCTCGGCGTTACCGTTGGCCTAATCGCGGCCATGTTGCGTGGACTGGCCGAGCAAAGCCTGATGCGGTTTGTCGATATCATTTACGCGATCCCTGCGGTGCTACTGGCCCTTGTGCTCGCGGCCAAGCTTGGCGGCTCGGTCGGAACCACGATCATCGCTCTCGGCCTGTGGTTCTTTCCGCTGATAGCCCGTGTGACTCGCAGTGCAGCGCTGACCGTAAGGGAACGCGGATTCATCAAGGCGGCGCGGAGTTACGGTCGCAGCGACTGGTTCATTGCGTGGCGCCACATCCTCCCGAACGTCATGTCGATTATCCTGGTGCAGGTCACCTTGGTAATGGCGCTGGGGATACTTGTCGAAGCCTCCCTTGCGTTCCTGGGCGTTGGCACACAGCCGCCGGAACCGAGTTGGGGACGAATGCTCAAGGAGAGCCAGCAGTACTACAGCGTGGCGCCCTGGCTTGCCATCGTCCCCGGCCTGACGATCGTCCTGGCCGTCATGTCATTCAACCTGGTGGGCAACGGCCTGCGTGACCGGCTCGACCGGCGAAGTCAGACGGAGGTCGACTGATACTCGAGATCAAGGACCTCCGGGTCAGGATCGGAAGCACGCCGATCCTGAATGGCGTCAGCATAAGCTGCCGGAAAGGAGAGCGGTTCGGCATCGTCGGAGAGTTGGGCAGCGGCAAGACAATGACCGCGCTGGCCGTGATCGGACTGCTGCCGGACGGCGCTGGTGCCACGGGAGCCGTTGTGCTCTCCGGGGAGCATCTGCTCGAGAAAACCGACCATGAAATGAATGCGGTACGCGGGCGCAAGGTGTCCATGATCTTTCAGGATTCCCTTACCTCACTCGACCCTCTGATGACGGTCGGACGCCAGATGACATTGCCGCTACGCATGCGCGGCCTCAGCCGCGAAGCAGCAAGGGCCGAGGCCATCGAGTTGCTCAAGAGCGTTCAGATCGACCGGCCCGAAGAACGATACCGCGCCTATCCCCACCAGTTGTCGGGGGGACAACGCCAGCGCGTCAACCTCGCGATGGCGCTCGCCGGTGAACCGGAGGTGCTGATCGCCGACGAACCCACCACCGCGCTCGACGTCACCGTGAAAGCGGCGGTTGCCAAGCTCATCAGGCGGGTGATCGACCGCACCGGCACCACGCTGGTGCTGATTACGCATGACTTTCCACTGGTTGCCTTCCTGTGCGAGCGCACAGCAGTCTTGTACGGAGGCTTCGTCGTCGAAGAAGCCGAGACTTCCCGGCTCCTGAACGCGCCGCGTCACCAATACACTGCCGCGCTGATCAGTTCGATGCCGGCTCTGCGGCGGGACCAGTCCCGCGCTGCCGGGCTGAGATCGATTCCGGGGTCGGTACCGGCGGCGGGTGACTTTCCAACAGGATGCCCTTTCCGCACACGCTGTCCCGCGGCGACCACTGCCTGCGAGGTGATGCCGGAATTCCAGAGCGAGGGCAATCACAGGTTTGCCTGCTGGCACCCCGTCGGGGCCACGTCGTGACCGCGTTGCTGGAAGGCCGCCATCTGGTCAAGCAGTATCGATTGCCGAGGGCAAGGTTAGGCAAGCGCGCCCCCGTCGTGGCAGTGAACGATGTCAGTCTGGAACTCGGGGAATCGGAATTTCTGGGTCTTGTAGGCGAGTCGGGGTCGGGCAAATCCACGGTCGCCAACATCCTGGTCGGGCTGACACGTCCCAACTCTGGAGAAATCATCTTCAGGCACCGCCCAGTCGATTTCAGCAATAAGGCAAACGCTCGCAATTTTCGCCGCAGTGTTCAAATAGTCTTCCAGGATCCGTATTCGTCGCTCGATCCACGGATGACGGTCGGCCAGTCAATTGCCGAACCGCTGAAATCGCTTGCCGTTGACGTCGACCATGGAGCGCGGTGCCGCGAAGTCATTGAGGCCGTGGGGCTCGGCCCGGCGGCGCTGGATCGCTATCCGCACGCTTTCTCGGGGGGCCAACGCCAGCGTATCGCTATTGCACGCGCGCTTGCTCCTCACCCGTCGGTGATCGTCGCCGATGAGCCGGTCAGCGCGCTGGACGTGTCGATTCAGGCCCAGGTGCTCAACCTTCTCCTTCAGTTGCGCAACGAGTTCGGGCTTTCGATCATTCTGATCGCGCACGATCTTGCCGTCGTGAATCAGGTCTGCGATCGCGTGCTCGTCATGCAGAGGGGAAACCTGGTCGAGCAGGGCACACCGGCCGATATCTTCACGAACCCGCGCCACCCCTACACCCGGACTCTTCTCTCCGCCGTTCTCGACCTCGACGGCAAGTTTCCGTTCGAAGGGCTCAAAGCTCCGGCAAGCGACCAATGATCAATTTTCCGAGGGCAGTCGAATGAAAGTCACCATGCTGGGCACCGGTACCCCGACCCCATCACTGAAACGCCAGAGCTCCGGTTATCTGGTTGAGATTGGTGAAGACATGATCGTCTTCGACCACGGTCCGGGCGCGCATCATCGCCTCCTTGAACTGGGTCGCAGGGCCGTCGACATCACGCACCTCTTCTTTTCCCACCTTCACTACGATCATTGCATCGACTATCCGCGCCTTCTGCTGACGCGTTGGGATCAGGGCGCTGGCCGCGTGCCGGAGCTGAAGGTGTTCGGGCCGCCGCCCATTCGGCGGATGACTGAGCAGCTTTTCGGCGAGGACGGTGTCTACGCCGATGACATCCGCGCCAGGATCGAGCATCAGGGCAGCATCGACATCTTCGAGGCGCGCGGCGGCGTGCCTCCGCGCAAGCGCCCCGCGCCGGAAGTCACAGAACTGGAACCGGGCAACATCGTCAACAGCGGGACCTGGACGCTCACCGTCGCCGAGGGTTGGCACGTGCAGCCTTATCTGCGCTGCTACGGCTATCGCCTTGAGGCCGACGGCAAGGTGCTGTGCTACTCCGGCGACAGCGGCGGCGTGTGTCCGGAGATTGTGGCTCTGGCGCGCGGTGCCGACGTGCTGATTCACATGAATCACTATTTCTCCGGAACCGAACCGACGGAAATCTACCGCAAGGTCTGCGGGAACCATGTCGATACCGCCACGGTTGCCCGCGATGCAGGGGTAAAGACGGTGGTGCTGACGCATATGCTCGAGCAGATCGACCAGCCCGGCATCCGCGAGCGCATCATCCGCGAGATGGCTGCGATCTTCGACGGCGACATCATCTGGGGCGAGGACCTGCTCCAGATCCCGCTGGAGGCGCCCGCCCTCTACAAGATGGATTAGTCCTCTCCCACACCGCGCGAGCCCACGCCTGTGGCGTTCGCGTTTGCGTGGTCCCACCGACCGTCTGCCACCTCCGCCAAGGAACCGATATATGTCGTTCAAGCCCGCCGATTCCCCCGCATCATCCGTGACGTTCCAGCAAAATGTGCCGTGCGCGGTGCGTGACGGAACGATCCTGCGCGCCGACATCTATCGACCCAGGTTTCGCGGCCGCTATCCCGTGCTTCTCTGCCGTACGCCCTACGACAAATCGAGCGAGCTTTACATTCATGACGCGCCGGCGATGGCTGCACTCGGGTACATCGTCGTCGTTCAGGATTGCCGGGGGCGAAGTGAATCCGATGGCGAGTTTGCCTGGACGTTCGGTTTTTCCGGAAATGCACTTGAGTCGCTCGACGGTTACGACAGCGTCGAGTGGGCCGCCGATCTTCCCGGTTCCACGGGCAAGGTCGGCATGTGGGGTAACTCCTATCCCACCGGACTGGCGCTGAGAGCAGCCGGCGAGCAGCCGCCATCGCTGGCAACGATCTATTCAAGCGGTGTCGCCGATCGGCAGACCAATATGACGTTCGGCATCTTCGAGACCGGGCGCCGCCTGCAGTGGGTTTACACTATGGCGGCCGATGCACGCCGTCGGGCCGGTGATCCCTACGCTCCCCACGTCCGCGACGAGGCCACAGACATCTGGAACCGGGTGTTGCGCGGCAAATGGATCTGGCAACTGCCGCTGGAGACCATCCCGGAAGACTTCTCGTCGACGCTGACCGAGCAGTTCCACCTCTATTTTCGCGAAGCGCACCGCGACATGTGGAACTTCCCCGCGGTCGACAGCAAGTGGAATGTGCCGATCTCGTTCACCACCGGCTGGTGGGACCGGCTCGCCCACCACACCAAGAACTTCACCGGAGTTGCCGCCAGAGGACCGCAGGTGAATCGCGACAAGCATCGGCTGGTCATCGGCCCGTGGGGGCATTCGACCGATCACTGGTTCGGCAACCTCGGCCCGCGCGACTACGGGCCCGCCGGCAACCGGTCATACCCGCATCAGGCCGTGCGCTGGTTCGACCACCACATCAAGGAAATCGCGAACGGGTCCGAAAAGGATCCGACGGTCAACGTCTTTGTGGTCAACGATAATGAGTGGCGTGGCTACGATAGTTGGCCGCTCGAAGGGACCGAATTCACATCTTATTTTCTGGGCGGCGCCGGTTCGGCAAATGGCCGAGGCGGCGACGGGACCCTCTCGCTCGAGCCGAAGGCGTCCGAACCGGATCGCTATGTCTACGATCCCGGGGACCCGGTGATGAGCCTGATGGGGCTGGATTCGCAGGCACTGCCGTCAAACCAGGCGCCTCTCGATCGTCGCAAGGACATTTTGGTGTATCAGACGCCGCCGTTGGATCGCGACATCCTCGCTATTGGCCCCGTGGTTTGTCACCTGTGGGCTGCCTCCGACGCGCCCGATACGGATTTCGCGGTGAAGCTCTGCGAAGTCGGGGCCGACGGCCTGGCGATAAACCTCAGCTACGGCATCATGCGCGCGCGGTATCGCGAAGGCTACGAGCAGGAGAAAATGCTCGATCCCGGAGTGCCGCAGGAGTTCGTCATCACGATGATGCCGGTGGGGATCAGATTGAGGAAGGGGTCGCGAATCCGTCTCGACGTCGCCAGTTCCGACTTCCCCAATTTCGACCGCAACCATAACACCGGGCGCGACTACTGGAGCGATCCCGAGTTGCGGGTGGCGCACCAGACCGTGTTCCACGACACCCGGATGCCTTCGCGCATCGTCCTTCCGATCATCAAGAAGGGCTGAAGCGGCTGGCACGTGTACCCGACATCCGGCGTCCAAAGGATTCTTAGGGCAAAAGACGCAACCCGCAAGACGCCCTTCGGGCGGGCGCGCTCTCAGATTCGTGCGCGACCTCTCAGCGCCGCGACGCTACGGCGGCGGCATGGCGGAGGAATGGTGCTGCGCGATCAACCATCTGCCGCCCACCTTTACCAGCGCAAAACTGTAACGGTTTTCGACCCGAACAGGCTGCCCGTTAGGAAGAGTCACGTTGAATTCGTAGGTTCCGGTGCTGGTCGCGAACATGCCGTCGCCATAGACACGAATTTGCGGATTGTGAAACACGACTTTGCGATTGGTGTAGTTGTCGAATTGCAGCTTGAAATACGGTGCAAAGGCGGCCGGGCCAACGAAGGGCTCACGGGCATTTGTTCCCCAGAAGACCGCGTCGGGCGTGTAGAGCGCGAGCATCGGCTCGGGACCAGTAGCGGAGGCATAGGTCTCCGCCCACTTGTCCATGGCCGCCAGTACCTCGTCCTGGGGCGCCGCCGCGACTGGCACAATTGAAACCGCGAGGAAAGCCGTCAGCAAACATGCGACGCTCACGAGCCTCGCGTCGATCCACGAACGCCTCATCGACTCCTCCCGTTTTTGCTTGTTATGGCCACAGCGTCGACGCCGCGGTGGCGATAGATCTTGTCAGGGTGTGCCGTCGGCGCCCGGCGTCTCCATGCCGAGGTCCGACGAATGCCTGTTTTCGGACGCCGTCTCGCTCGCGACTGGCGCCGATCGCTGCGGTCCACGAAAGGTCCGCATCAGGCGTCGCAGGAAGACGGCGGTTGCCGGCAATATCAACAGGTCGCCGCCGAGCGCGGCGAGCAGCGTGAACGCGCCCAGCCATCCAAACAGACGCAGTGACGGCAAATCCGAAAAAATGGTGACGCCGAGACCGAAAGCGAGCACCAGTGAAGTCAGGATCAGGGCGGGGCCGACCATCGCAGTTGCCCGCCTGACGGCAGCCTCGGGGTCTTCGCCAGACGCATACTCCAGCCGCAGCCGGTTGAGATATTGGATGGTCGCGCTCAGTCCGAGGCCGAAAGCGACCGTCAGGGCAACGATGCTGGCAAACTGCAAACCTTCGCCCAGCACGCGCAACACCGCGCCGGCGATCACGATCGGGAAGAGGCCCGGAAGGACAGCAACGGCCCCAACAAAGAAAGAGCGGAACGCGATGCCGAGGAGGACGGCGACAAATGCCATCTCGATCGTCAGACCGGTGCTCAGCTTGCCGATCATCGAGGCGCTGTTGCGGGCAGCGATCGCCGAAAGGCCGGTAACCGAGATCTGATAGCCGGGATGGGCCTCGCGGACCTCATTGATGCTCGTGTCGAGGTGATTGATGACCGGGAGAAGCTGACTGGCATCGCTGTCGGGCACGCGGCCCGACACAACCACAGCGTCCTGTTCCTTGGACACAAACCGACGGGTCAGTGCTTCAGGCAGCATGTCGACGTACTGCTTGAGGGTCGCCGTGTCGGCGACACCCGCCTTCTCCTTTAGCCATTGGCGCAGGCTCTCCAACGACCAGACGTTGCCCACGCCAGCAGCGCCCTCGACCTTAGCGTGCACGGCCGCAATTGTATCGAGGGTTTCGGGATCGTAGAGCCCTTTGCCGGGCGGGAACTGAATGAGGACATCGATTGGGTTAGCGCCCGTCAGCTTCTGGTCGAGGGATTGGCTGGCCGCTACGGCCTGCTCCTTGTTGGGCACCTGGTCGGCAAGGCGATAGCGAGGATCGAGGCTGGCGTATCCGAAGGTCAGGGCAACCACGATGACCACACTGACCAGGCTGTAGAGCAGCGGCCGCCGCGCCATCTTGCCGGCGACCCAGTCGCAGAAACGTCTCAGGCCGTCGATCGCCACATCCGACCCGGCGACTTTTTGGGCAAAGCGGTCCTCGTTGCGCACCAACAGTACGGTGAGCAACGGCACCAGCATGATGACCGCGACAAACGCAATGGCCGCAGACATGGCGCCAGCGGCTCCGAAGGCCCGGATGAGGTCCGAGTCGGAAAACAGGAGCGCCACGAAGGACAGCGCGGCGGCGAGCGAAGTTAGCACGCAGGCCGGTCCCACCGTCAGGATCACGTTGCGCATAGCCTGGTATTTGGTCTCGCCCTTCAGCAAACGATCACGCGCAGCGAAGGTGAGCTGCATCGAGTCGGAGAACGCCATGACCATGATCAGCGGAGTCATGACGTTGAGGAACATGTTCAGACGGAAATCGAGCCACCCGAGGAAACCGAGCGACCAAAGCATGGCGACCAGCGGCGGGCCGGCGGCGATGATCATGAACGAGATGCGACGGAAGAACACGACCGCAATCATGCACCCGGCGATGAATCCGATGGCGTTGTAAATCAACTGATCGTGTTGGACGGCGTTGCGGATCTCCAGTTGCATCACCGGCACGCCGGACAATCGCCCGGTGACCTTGGTGCCGGCGAGGTCTTCATTGACGTACTGGCGTATATCATCGACGACGCGCCCGAGACCGCTGCTGCCGAAGACCGCCGGATCGAGTGAGATGACGGCGAGGGCGAGAGTGCCATCCTCTGACAGAAGCTTGCCACGAATAATTTCGTTGCTCATGACCTTGCCGACGAACGTCTGGTAAGCGTCACCGGTCGGTAGATCGAGCGGGAAGAGCGGTTCGGGCAGGTGGCCGCCTTCCGGCGGCTGGCGCGCCGAGAACAGCGACAAGACGCCGGTTGTTCCGTCGACCAACTGAACGTCGGTGGTCAGATCGCGATACGCCTGCAGGGAATCGCGATCGAGGACGTCGCCCTCAACGACCAGAAGAACATCGTACTCGGCCGAGGGGAAGCGGCGGGACACCTCCTCATACTGACGATACTCGGGGGTATTGGATCGAAACAGCTGGCTCAGTGAATCGTCGACCTTGAGCAAGCTGACGCCATAGGCGGCTGCGAGCGCCACCAGAACAGCCAACAGGGCGGCGACGAGCGGAAACCGCAGAGCAAAGAGACCGAGCCGCTCAACCCCCAGCGTGATCCCTGGCAATCGCGGCATTTTGGCCATGGGTCATCTCTCCGGTTTGCGTGGCGCCGGCTGCACCCGTGTGGCGTAATGCACCGCGCTTGGCGCGGGTTATGCCGGCCGGTGCAGACCTACCGGTTAGTTTGCGCTCGCGGTCTTTCGCACTTCGATGTCAACCGCCCGGATCTCCTGAAGATTGGCTTCAATCGTGACGTGCTGGCGATCGCCGCGCGTGTTGACGATGAGTTGAGCCACGAAGCCCGGCCCGTCCAGGTCACCCTTGATGACACCGCCATCCACGGTTCCGTCGATGGTGCCGCGCACATCCATGGTCAACTCGGCCCACGTGCCGGCGATTTTGCCGTTGACGTGGTCGAAGTAGGCGTTGATTTCGAATTTGTAGCTGTCGGACGCGCAGCGAAGCGCTTGCTGGAGATTGTCCACATTGCTCTGAACGTACTGAACCCGGCAGCGCAAGCGCTCCTTGGTGCCGCTGGCGTAAGTGACCGTGCCGCTTCCCGACCAAAGCCCGCTCAGCCCATCGAAAGGCCCCGCGGCGTCGGCGGCCCCGACTGCGGGCAAGGTCTCCAAGCACAACAAACACATGACAGCGGTGGCGGCGAGTTTCCGCCGCCACTCTACCCGACGTGGCCCAGTGCGCATGTTTCCGACGCTTTTTCGCGAACTACCGAACGGCATCTATTCGCCGGGAATAATGTGGACATTGCGGCGATTCCGCAATCCCCCACACGGCATCTTTGGACCGGCCCAGCGATCATCAAAACCCAGCACCGCCGCCATTTAGCCGTGGCTTTCAAGACACAGTGCAGCGCTTCATGCGCCAACCGGCGGCAGCGTGCCGGATCATGCGAAAAAATGACGCCGACCTCGCGGCGGCAAAGGTCGGCGTCACACGACGGACGACCCTACACGAACCATCGGCCGCCGACAGCGTATACGCGGCCACGATCATCGAGGGTGGTTCACTCCCCGATTTCGTTTCTCAGCCGTGCCGAAACTAAGTGTCGTGCGCGACACCACGATTTCGGATCGGTGTCGCTTCCATGACGGGCGGTGGGCCTGCATCGTCCTTGGCAGGTCTGAAACCTGCCGCCGAGCTGAATTCCGCGTGGTTGATGGTCCGGCTTTTAAGATTAATGAAGCTAATTCGTTTACAGGCGCGCAACCATTGAAATACATCGTCAAAAGTCCCAAGTGCGGGACAAGGTTTGCCGGAGGCAAAAGATGGAAGCGCATGGGCAAGGTGATGGGCCCGATAGCCGTCACGAGCCGCGCCAGCGGGTCCTCAAGGGCGCACGCATCATCTTCAACCACGGCTATTCGGTGTTCGATTGCCGGGTCCGGAACCTGTCGCCGGGCGGAGCCATGCTCGAGATGCCAAGCCTGTTTGGTATTCCGTCCCAGTTCGAAATCGCGCTTGATTCCTCAAGCGCGCACCGTCAGTGCACCATCATGTGGCGCACTGACCATCTGATGGGCGTCGCGTTCGACGAAATCAAAAGCCAAGCCGCCTGATACAGACCCGCTGGCGTTAGCGCCTCGGCCTAGCCGGGCTTGTGGTGGGCATGCCAGTGCCAGGCGATGTCGATGCGCCGAGGCAGCCACACTTGGTCCTTCGAATTCACGTAGTCAAGGAAGCGGGCGAGCGCCGCGGCCCGGCCGGGACGTCCGGCAAGGCGGCAGTGGAGCCCGACCGACATCATTTTGGGCGCCCCGCCCTCGCCCTCTGCGTAAAGGTAGTCGAAGCCGTCCTTGAGGTAACTGAAAAACTGGTCGCCGGAATTGAAGCCCTGTGCGGTTGCAAAACGCATGTCGTTGGCATCAAGCGTGTATGGCACGATCAGGAACGGCCCCCGCGAGCCGTCGATCCAATACGGCAGATCGTCGGCGTAGGCGTCCGAGCAGTACACGAAACCCCCCTCCTCCGCCGCCAGGCTGACGGTATGGGCCGAGGAGCGGCCAGTGTAGATTCCGAGCGGCCTTACCCCAGTGACTTCCTCGTGGATCCGTATCGCCTCCATGAGATGCTGGCGCTCGGCAGCCTTAGTGAAATCCTTGTATTCGATCCACTTCAGCCCGTGGCTGGCAATCTCCCAGCCGGCTTCCTTCATCGCCGCCACCGCCTCGGGATTACGTTGGAGCGCGAGGGCAACACCAAAGACCGTCGGCTGGATTCCGCGCTCGGTGAACATGCGCCACAGGCGCCAGAATCCGGCGCGCGATCCGTACTCGTAGATCGATTCCATGTTCATGTGGCGCATGCCGGGCCAAGGCTGTGCGCCGACGATCTCCGAAAGGAACGCCTCCGAAGCTGGATCGCCGTCGAGAATGTTGTTCTCTCCACCCTCCTCGTAATTGACCACGAACTGAACAGCGACCACAGCATCGCCCGGCCAACGTGGATCGGGCGGCTTGCGGCCATATCCCACCATGTTGCGGGGGTACTTTTCCGTCATGATGGCTGGCTCCGGGTCACAAATGACGCAATTCTTAACGAGCCGTTAACGTTCGAACGCCATGCTCATTCTCGCCACCGCGACCAGGACGGGTAACAGCGGAATGAGTACCAAACCGGAATTGACGGCCGACGACCCGCATTTCCAGGACGCGATCGACGACAACGTCAAACGTCTCCGACAGATGCTGGTGCTGATGTCGCCGGAAACGGGCTCTTCGGCGCTCGGCGCGGCGCGCAAGGTGTTCCCGAAGACCCCGGTCGACCTTCATCCACCGCAGCTCATCGATCGCCGTCAGTAGTCGGCGGTGACGAGCGATCGCCAGCGCGAGACGACTGATCCTCACCGGACTTGTCGCGAGCGACCTTGCCCGCCTCGGCACGCAGGTGTCGTTCGTATGAGCGCCAGCTCAACGGCAGACATGCCCAGTAGGCCAGGGTCAGCGACGCCATTGTTTCGAACGGGAAACTCAGCAGGAAGGCGACCAGCAGAACGCCGAGGACGAACAGCGGCGCCACCATGTCGCGCGGCATGCGCTGGCCGATGAGCTTGCCCGACCACGTCGGCAACCGGCTCACCATCAACAAACCGACGGCGATCGTATAGACGAAGACGACCGGCGCCGTGAGGAAACCGTGAGGAATGCCAATAAGCTCGACGTAGAGCGGCAGCATCACGGTCATGGCACCGGCCGGAGCCGGGACCCCCACAAAGAAACTTGCCTTCCATTCGGGTTTGTCGACGGCGTCGAGGGCAAGGTTAAAACGCGCCAGCCTCAATGCCGCACAGATGGCGAAGATAAGCGACGCGATCCAGCCAAGCGACCGCAGGTCGTCCAGCGCCCATACGTAGACCAGGATCGCCGGAGCCACACCGAAGTTGAGAAAATCTGTGATCGAATCCAGTTCGGCGCCAAAACGCGACGTGGACTTGAGAAAGCGGGCCATACGGCCGTCGATGCCATCGAGGGCGGCAGCGACGGCAATGAACGCAACGGCCAGATCGAAGCGTTGCTCGGTGGCCATGCGGATGGAAGTGAGACCCGCGCACAACGCCAGCAGCGTTATCAGGTTCGGCAGCACCGTGCGGACCGGGACCTGCTGCAACTGACGCAAGCGCTTGCGGCCGGGGAGTTCGTCCGGGTCGAATGGCTGAAACAGCGACATCTGTTCAATCCACCCGTACTCGAACTTCCGGCAATGGCATACCGAAACGGGCGATCACCGTCTCGCCGGCGATCGCCGTCTGGCCTTCGGCAACGAGTACGTTTGCGCTCGGCGGCAGGTAGACATCCACCCGCGAGCCGAACCGAATCAGGCCGAAGCGCTCGCCGGCAAGCAGGCTGTCGCCCTCGGCCGGAAAACAGGCGATGCGCCGCGCGATCAGTCCCGCGATCTGGACGACCGCGACCGGACCGTGGTCGGTGTCAAGGATGAGGCCGTTGCGCTCGTTGTCCTCGCTTGCCTTATCGAGTTCGGCGTTGAAGAACTTGCCGGGGGTATAAACGATGCGGCTGATAAGACCGGGCAGCGGCGCACGGTTTACGTGGCAATCGAAGAGGTTCATGAAAATCGAGACCCGTCGCCATGCGCCCGCGGCGAGCTGCAGCTCGGGCGGTGGCGCGACGCTGGCGATGGCCGCCACGCGGCCATCGGCGGGAGAAATGACGAGGGCAGGATCGATCGGCGTCACCCGCCGTGGATCGCGAAAGAAGAATGTGCACCACGCGGCCAGGATCAGCCCTATCCAGAACAACGGCTGCCAGGCCCAACCAAGCAGGAGCGCGGCAACCACAAGGCCGGCAATGAACGGCCAGCCCTCGCGCCGGACCGGCACCAGCAAGCCCTTGATTGAATCGAGAGTGGATTCCATCGGTCCCTGGCCGCGCCACCCCGGTGCCGCCGGCTGTCCGGCCAACGGTGGCGCCCGCGTTAGAAAGCACGGAAACCCTATCAAGTGAAGCCGGTCGCGGGAGACGACAAAGCGAACCTGGCCTCAGACTGTTAACCACGCTTGCGACGCGCCAGTCACCGGCAGCCCTTGACAAAACCGGTGGCCACGTGGACGTGCATCGCGCGCCCCCCGGATTGGACCGGGCGGATTCGCGAAGCGAGGTTGCATGCCGCTCAGCCCTTTCCTCCCACGCACTCACATTGCCTATTTTTCGATGGAACTGGCCGTCCGCTCAGAGATGCACACCTATGCGGGCGGCCTCGGATATCTGGCCGGCGATACGGCCCGCGTCCGGCGCCGACCTCGAGCTGCCCATGGTCTTTGTGACGCTGGCCAGCCGCGCCGGCTACTTCCGCCAGGTGATCGACTCCGACGGGCGCCGGCAAGAGCGCCCGACTGGTGGGATCCGGCCGACTGTTGTGCACGCCAGCTCGACGCGCCGATCGCGGTGACCATCGAGGCCGCGACAAGTATGGATCCGCCCTTGGCTCTATGTCCATGCCTCCCCCGACGGCCACATAGGTCCCGATCCTGCTGCTCGACACCGATCTCGAGCAGAACGACTCAAGAGGACCGGACATCACCCATTACCTCTATGGCGACGACGACGCCTACCGGATGAAGCAGGAGATAGTCCTCGGGATTGGCGGCATTCGGCTGCTCCAGGCGCTCGGCTTCGACATTCAGACCTACCACATCAACGAGGGCCACGCCGCCTTTCTCACGCTCGATCTGCTCCAACCTTTCGACCTCCGCCAGAGCGATCGCCTGCGAGACCGCGTAGTCTCCGTACGAGATCGCCGAAGTGCGCCGTCGCTGTGTCTTCACCACCCACACGCCGGTCGAGGCGGGGCACGACTCGCTTCTCCTATGAGCTGTTCACACGCTTCTTGGCCGATTTCGTGGATACGGGCGCCCTGAAGAGCCTCGGCAGGCGCCGATCGCCTTAACATGACCCGGCTCGCCCTCAACCTCTCCGGCTACGTAAACGGTGTAGCCCGGCGTCATGCCGAGACGACCGAGCGCATGTTCCCCGGCTATCGCATTCCACGCCGTCACCAATGGCGTTCACGCCGGGACCTGGGCCACACGAGCGATTTCGCACCGCTCTGTTCACGCCGCATTTTCCGCACTGGCAGCACGAACCGGAAATTCTGGTTCGGGCGTTCGCAGCTCCCCGAGGACGAGATCTGGAGCTGCCATCAAGCCGCCAAGAGCGAACTGTCGGACACGGTCAAGGAAATCACGGGCCTGGCGCTCAATCCGGATATGCCGATCATCGGGCTTCGCGCGGCGCATGACCGGCTACAAGCGCCCGGCTGCTGCTGTTCACTGATCTGGATCGGCTCAGGCGCATCGCCGAGCGCCATCCCCTCCAGATCGTCATGGCCGGCAAGGCGCACCCGCACGATGCCGAGCGGCAAAGAAGCGATCGCCGAGCTGCATCGGGTCATGCAGAGCAACTAGCGGGCAAGATCGACTGCGCTCTTCCTGCCGGACTACGACATGGCGATCGCCAAGGCGCTGCGTGGCGGGCGCGGATGTCTGGCTCAACACGCCGCTGCCGCCCCTGGAGGCCTCCGGCACCAGCGGCATGAAGGCGGCGCTGAACGGGGTTCTCAACCTCAGCGTGCTCGACGGGTGGTGGGTCGAGGCGTGCATCGAGGGCGTCACCGGCTGGGCGATCGGGGTCGACGGCGAGGGCGGACCGGCACCCACGGACGCAACGCCTCTTTACGAAAAGCTCGGAGAAACTCGTGCTGCCGCTCTACTACGAGCAACCAGACCGCTGGCGGCGAATGATGAGGCCATCCATCGGCTACGTTCCCTACTATTTCAACAGCCAGCGGATGATGCGCCGATACGCCGCGGAAGCCTATCTGAAGTAGGCTTTCTCACCCGCATCGCCAACCGCCGACCGGCTGTGCATCCGGCCGCGGCTCCCAGGCGGCGGCCGGGGACATTACCGCGCCGGTACGGTCTCCCGATCCGTCGGCGCATGTTCGGCAGCGCGTGTCTCGTTCTCCACGACGCGCAGCCGCTCCGCCGCCTCGGCCGCCTCGCGCTGACGACGCCACATGGATGCGTAGAGCCCACCGCGGCGGATAAGGTCATCGTGGCCGCCGCGCTCGACGATGCGCCCGTCGTCGAGAACGATGATCTCATCGGCGTGGACCACCGTCGAAAGACGATGGGCGATGACCAGTGTGGTTCGGTCCGCCGAGACGCGATCGAGGGCCGCCTGAATTTCGCGCTCGGTGTGGATGTCGAGGGCGGAGGTCGCCTCGTCGAGGATCAGGATCGGCGGGCCCTTGAGGACCGTGCGCGCAATGGCGACGCGCTGCTTCTCGCCGCCCGAAAGCTTGAGGCCGCGCTCGCCGACCTCGGTCTCATAGCCATCCGGCAAGCCTGCGATGAAGTCGGCAATCTGCGCCGTGCGCGCGGCGGCGCGGACGTCTTCGTCACTTGCCTCGGGACGTCCGTAACGGATGTTGTAACCGATCGTGTCGTTGAACAGCACGGTATCCTGCGGAACCATACCGATGGCGGCGCGGAGCGATTCCTGGGTGACGCTGCTGATATCCTGCCCGTCGATCGTGATGCGGCCGCCCGTCACTTCATAGAAACGAAACAGGAGCCGGGAAATGGTCGACTTTCCCGCCCCCGACGGACCGACGATGGCGACGATGTGGCCAGCAGGGACGTCGAACGAGATGCCCTTTATGATCGGGCGGGCCGGGTCATAGCTGAAACGGACGTCCTCGAACCGCACGGCACCGCCGCCGACCGTCAGGTTCGGAGCGCCTGGCTTGTCCGCGATCTCGGGAGCCACGTTGAGGAGCGCGAACATGGCCTCGATATCGATGAGGCCTTGCTTGATCTCGCGGTACACCGAGCCGATGAAATTGAGCGGGATGGAAAGCTGGATGAGCAGAGCATTGATGAGCACGAAATCGCCGATCGTCTGCTCTCCCCGCATCACCGCGGTACCCGACAGGACCATGCAGATCGTCGCGCCGGTGGTGAAGATCACGATCTGACCAATGTTGAGCCAGGCAAGCGATGTCCAGATGCGGATTGCCGCCTGCTCGTAGCGGGCCATGGCGCGATCGAATCGACCGGCCTCCATGTTCTCATTGCCGAAATACTTCACCGTTTCGAAGTTCAGCAGCGAGTCGATCGCCTTCGAATGGGCATCCTGATCGGATTCGTTCATCAGTCGGCGGATCTTGATGCGCCGGTCGGAGGCGCGCACGGTAAACCAGACGTAGAGCACGATCGTCACCGCGACCACCAACAGATACGCCCAGTCGAACTGATAGGCGATGACGGCGGCGGCGAAACTGAACTCGAAGACCGTCGGCAGCGTATTGAGGATGGTGAAGCGGACGATCGTCTCGATCCCGTTGGTGCCGCGCTCGATGACGCGCGCGAGCCCGCCGGTGCGCCGCTGCAGATGGTAGCGCAGCGACAACTGGTGCATGTGCACGAACGTCTTGTACGCGAGATTGCGCACGGCGTGCTGGCCGACCTTCGCGAACAGCGCGTCGCGAAGGTTATTGAACACGTTCATGAGAATGCGGCCGACGCCGTTGGCAACGACCAGAATGATCGGAACTGTCACCAACGTCGCCAAGCCAACACTTACCGCCCCTCCGGGTCCGACGCTTGGCGGCGCAGTAAGCGCGTCCGTTGCCCACTTGTATGTGTAGGGAACGAGTACGGTGATGACCTTGGCGAGGACAAGGATACCCAACGCCACCACCACGCGCCGTTTCAGGTCGGGCCGGTCGCCCGGCCACATGTACGGCTGCAAGTCGCGGAGCGTCGCGAGCGTCGACTTCTGTCGCACCGGCGCAGGCGCAGGTTTCGGCGCATCGTCGGTCAGCGTCATCAGCCTGTCCTGGGGCGCGACCGCCCGCCGAATGCGAGGTTTCTGTGAAGCGCTGGCAGCGCTGGGCAAAGCCCAGTTAAGCCCATTCACTGCGATTTCAAGCGCGCGTCGGGCCGACCGTTAGTTCTGCCAGTTGGCGTTGCCGGCCGGTACCACAAAGACCTGGCCCGGATAAATCCAGTGCGGACTGCGGATCTGGTCGCGATTGGCCTCGTAGATGGTCGAGTAGCGGATGCCATGCCCGTAAAGGTCGCGAGCGATGTGCCACAGGTTGTCACCGCGCTTGATGATGACAGTCTGGACTGCGGGCGTGTCACCGGTCATCTCGGCGCCGCCGGCGGCAGCCGCGGTCGTAGTTGGCCTGAGCGTCGCCACATCCACCTCGCGTTCGAAGGGCACTTCGGCACGGGCAATGACATCGCCAGTGTTCTTGTCGACCTGATCGGCGCGCACCTGATACGTCCCTGCCGGCATGTCCCGCTTGGTCTCGACAAGCCAGGTGCCGCCTTCGGTCGGTTTGGTCTCACCGATCGGCTGGTTGTCAACGTAGACTCGGACGGGCTCGTTGGTCTCGGCGGTTCCCGCCACATAGATATTGCCGGTCGTGTCGGCCTCCACCGCCGCGACGGTGACCTCGGGCTGCGGCGCAGGCTCCGTCTTTGGTGGCTGCTCCGATGCGGCGACCGGCGCACGTGCGGGTTCGGGCTGACTGGCGGGCGCCACCGATGATTCTGGCGCGGGCGCCATCGATGGCCCTGACACGGGCGCCATCGCGACCTCAGGTTCCTTGGTATCAGCCGCTGCTGACGGCGTCCGCAGTGGTGGTGACTCGGCGACCCGTGGCTCGGCCGGTGCTTCGCGGGGCGCAACCGCTTCCGCCGGTGGCGTCTTCTCGACAGGCGGCGGCTGGGGGGGCATCACGGCCACCTTTGGTTCTGACGGCGCGACCTGCGGCGTCGGTGGTTCGGACGGTGGGGCGGCATCGGCTATTTCCGGACCGGGCACGGCGGGGTGAGGCTCAGCAGCAGGTGGTGGCGCGGCAGCCACCTCCGGCGGGCTGGCTTGGGGAATCTGCAGAACCTTGCTCGGCGCATCGGGGCTGTTGAGAACGACGAGAACGTCATCCGACTTCTTGTCAGGAACCGACACAGCCACGCGCTGATCCGACAACGTGGTTATCGCCTTGTCCTTTGAGGTGGTGCGTATCGCTAGATCATGCGTCCCCGGCGGCAGCGGCTTGTCGAGGGCCATTGCCCACTCGCCACGGGTGTTGGCCTCAGCGGTGGCGACGGCGGTTGGACCGTCGAGGACCTCGACGGTCGAATCGGGTGCAGCGAGACCGGCGACGACGGCGTCTCCGGAGGGTTCGACCCGGACAACATCAAAGGTCGGCGAAATCGGCGGTATGGCAGCCGGCTCAACCGAAGTGGCCGGAGGCTCGGCTGCCGCGATCTTCTGTCCGGCGGGCGCGCCTGTCACCGCGCTCGGGGCCGCAGCGGCGACCTCTGGCTCCGGCGCGGCCACGGTCGGCGGTGGTTCGGCCGGCGGGGGCGCAGCGGCGACCTCTGGTTCCGGCGCGGCCATGGTCGGCAGCGGTTCGGCCGGCGGGGGCGCAGCGGCGACCTCTGGTTCCGGCGCGGCCATGGTCGGCAGCGGTTCGGCCGGCGGGGGCGCAGCGGCGACCTCTGGTTCCGGCGCGGCCATGTTCGGCAGCGGTTCGGCCGGCGGAGGGGCAGCGGCGGCGACTTCTGGCGCCGGCCCAGCCGGGGTCGGCGGCGGCTCGGCCGGCGGAGGGGCAGCGGCGGCGACTTCTGGCGCCGGTCCGGCCATGGTCGGCGGCGGTCCGGCCGGCGGGGGCGCAGCGGTAGCGACTTCTGGCGCCGGTCCGGCCATGGTCGGCGGCGGTCCGGCCGGCGGGGGCGCAGCGGTAGCGACTTCTGGCGCCGGTCCGGCCATGGTCGGCGGCGGTCCGGCCGGCAGGGGCGCAGCGGTAGCGACTTCTGGCGCCGGTACGGCCATGGTCGGCGGCTGTTCGGCCGGCGGAGGCGTTATTGTGGCTTCGGGAGCGGGCGCAGCGTGGTCGGTCACCGGCCGCGCGACCAGCGAGGCCGGCGGCACGATGGGTGTATCGCCAGCCGGAATCGACTCGTCGGCCGAAAGCGCAGGCGCGAACGCGACGGGCGTGTCGGCCGTCGTTCGGTGCCAATCGTAGTAACTGAGGCCCGCAATGGCGCCCACGAAGACGATGAGCGCAACCAATCCGGTAAACCGGCGTTTATCCATTGATTCGTCCGAATCTCTCGCCGGGGCTGGAGTCTATACGCGGTCGGGCCTGCGGTACAAGCAAGGTCGACGGGGCAGGCTTGACGCCCGCCACCTGCCGATGCCACACCGAATCATGGCCGAATTGCGAAGCATCTGCGTCTATTGCGGCTCCAACGAGGGAGCCGGGCCGGACTACGTCGCCGCCGCCGAGCGCCTCGGCCGCGGGTTGGCCAAGGCAGGTATCCGGCTCGTCTACGGCGGCGGTTCGGTCGGACTGATGGGGGTACTGGCCCGCACGGTACTCAGGAACGGCGGCGCCGTCACCGGCATCATCCCGCAGTTCCTGAAGGACCGTGAGGTGATGCTTAAGGAGGTGCCGGAGCTGATCGTCACCGCCGACATGCACGAGCGCAAGCGGATCATGTTCGAGCGGGCCGACGCCTTCGTGGCGCTGCCTGGGGGCATCGGTACGCTCGAAGAGGTCGTCGAGATGGCAACGTGGGCCCAACTCGAGCAGCACCGACGGCCGATCCTCATCGTCAACATCAACGGCTTCTGGGATTCGCTGGTCGCGCTCTTCCAGCGCATGACCGAGGACGGTTTTCTGCGCAAGGCTTTCGTGCCCGGAGGCAATGAGTTGCCGGTGTCGTTCTGCACGAATGTCGACGCAGTCATCCCGATGTTGCGGGCTGCCCTCGCTGACGAGACGACCCGCGCCGTAGCGCAACCGGGCGGCGCCGACCTGATGTAGGCGCCAAGCGCCTCAGGCGGGTTCGACGCCGGACCGCATCAACTTGTAGGTCATCGAATCGATCAGCGCCTCGAACGACGCATCGACGATGTTTTCCGAAACACCAACCGTGAACCAGGTGTCGCTGCCGGCGTCCGTCGATTCGATCAGGACGCGGGTCACAGCCTCTGTACCGCCGTTGAGGATGCGGACCCGATAGTCCGTGAGCTCGAGATCGGCGATGGCGTGCCGGTAGACGCCGAGGTCCTTGCGGAGCGCCCGGTCGAGGGCGTTGACGGGGCCATTACCCTCAGCGACGCTCAACAGCCGCTCTCCGCCCACATTCATCTTGACCACCGCCTCGGAAACCGACACGAGCTTGCCGACGGCATTGTGACGGCGCTCCACCGTGACGTGGAAGCTTTCGACGTGGAAATAGTCGGGAACCGTGCCGAGGGTGCGCCGCGCCAGCAGCTCGAACGAGGCGTCGGCGCCTTCGTAGGCGTAGCCGATCGCCTCGCGGGCCTTCACCTCGCGAAGGAGCGCGTCAAGTCGGTCGTCGCCGCGCGCCACGACGATGCCCAGGCGCGACAGTTCGGTGATCAGGTTCGCCTTGCCGGCCTGGTCTGAAACAAGCACGTGGCGGCGGTTACCCACCTTTTCCGGAGGCACGTGCTCGTAGGTTTTCGGATCGCGAACGATGGCGGAGGCGTGGATGCCCGCCTTGGTGGTGAAGGCGCTTGCACCAACGTACGGCGCCTGCCGGTTGGGAGCGCGGTTGACCAGTTCGTCGAAGCGGTGGGCAAGCGCCGTCAGCCCGGCAAGCCCTGCCTCGCTGACGCCGACGTCATAGTGCTCTGTGTAAGCGGGCTTCAGCATCAGCGTCGGGATGAGCGAAGTCAGGCTGGCATTGCCGCAGCGCTCGCCGATACCGTTGAGCGTGCCCTGCACTTGGCGAGCGCCGGCGCGCACGGCGGCGAGCGAGTTGGCGATCGCCTGGTCGGTGTCGTTGTGGGCGTGGATGCCGAGATGGTCGCCGGGGATCGTCTTGGCGACTTCGGCAACGATTGTTTCCACCTCCTCCGGCATGGCACCGCCGTTGGTGTCACAGAGCACGACCCAGCGGGCGCCCGCATCGTAGGCCGCCTTGGCGCAGGCGAGTGCATAGGCGGGGTTGGCCTTGTAGCCGTCGAAAAAATGCTCGCAGTCGAGCAGGACTTCCCTGCCCGCCTCACGCGCGGCGGTGACCGACTGGCGGATGCCTTCCAGGTTCTCCTGCTCCGTGGTCTGCAGGGCGACACGGACGTGGTAGTCCCAGGTCTTGGCGACGAAGCAGATGGCATCGGCGTCGGCCGCGAGCAGATCGCGCAGGCCCGGATCGTTGGAGAGGCTGACGCCGGCTCGCTTGGTCATACCGAAGGCAGTGAAGGTGGCGCGTCGGGTGCGCTTGGTCTCGAATAGCGCCGTGTCTGTGGGGTTGGCGCCGGGATAGCCACCCTCGACGTAGTCGACACCCAGATCGTCGAGCATGCCGGCGATCAGCACCTTGTCGGCGAGCGAGAAGTCGACGCCGCTGGTCTGGGCGCCGTCTCTGAGGGTCGTGTCGAACAGGTATAGGCGTTCCTTACCCATGGCGATATCTCAGGCTGGCGGCCAAGCCTCGGTGTCGTGGTCGGGGTGCTGATGGTTGGAAGTGGCGATGGCGGTGGCCAGCGCCGGCGCGTCCTGTTCAGTGGTCGTTTCGCCGGGCAGGTCCGGCAGCTCGCCGAACCATGGCATGCGGGCCTCGATGCCATATTGCCGACCGGGCCTCACCATGGTCGGCTCGTCGAGGGACCCGATCGAGACTGCGATGCGCCGGCGGCCGACGTAGTGGAAGCTGAGCGGGGTGCCGCAGTCCCGGCAGAACCCCCGCTCTGTTTGGTCCGAACTCATGAAGATTGCGAGAGCGCCGCGGGTGACCTCGAACTTGTCGAGAGACACCCCGGTCAGCGGCGCGAAGAACGAGCCGAACGCCTTCTGGCACATGCGGCAATGGCAGATGTGCGGGTCGTCCGGCTGCTCATGCAGGGCATAGCGGACGGCGCCGCATTGGCAGCCGCCCGTGATGCGGACGAAGCTCATCGCCTCGTCTTTCGCCCGCGGCCCGGCTTCTTGGCGCTGCGGCGTGCCGACGTCTTCTTCGCCGGCTTGCGAGTGGCCGTTTTCCGCGCACTGACTTTCTTGACGGCACGCTTCTTGGCCGCGGGTTTCTTGGCACCGCGTCGCTTAGCGGCCGTCTTTTTGGCAGGCGCCCGCTTCTTCACTGAACGCTTGCGCGCCGGGCGGTTGGCGGCCTCGATGTCCTCCATGGAGGCGTGGCAAACCGCCTCGATATTGTTGCCGTCGGGGTCGTGGACGAAAGCGGCATAGTAGTTCTGGTGGTAGTGCGGGCGGAGACCGGGAGGACCGTTGTCGGTGCCGCCGGCAGCCATCGCTGCACTGTAAAATTCATCCACTTGCTGCCGATTGCCCGCACGGAACGCGAGGTGCAGCGGCGGCGTCGCCTTGCCGCCGCCCGAAATCCACAAGAATGGCTTGCCCTCCGGCCCGAGGCCGGCAGCATCGCCGAACTCCATCACGACGCCGATGTTCAGCGGTTTGAGTGCTTCAACGTAAAAAGCTTTCGCGCGGCCATAGTCGGAAACGCTCAGTCCCATGTGGTCGATCTCAATGGTCATCGCTTCACCTCCCAAGTGGTCACGAGTTCACCAGTATCAAGGTCTTTCAAGTCTTTCAGCGTAATACCCAAGGCGTCGAGCTCGGCGCGGATACGATCGGCCTCTGCGTAGTTCTTCACCTTGCGGGCCTCGGCGCGGGCGGCGATGAGCGATCGATAGCCGCTTGTGATCAGCTTCGTCGACAACGCCAATATCGACGAAACTCGGATTCTCGATACCCATAGGCCCAAAGAGTCTTCGCCTGGCTGACCAAAATCGGATTGTTATTGGCGATCCGGCTCTCGCTTCAATCGAGGGGGATGCTGTCGAATGAAGCTTAGGCAGACCGAATCGCTGCGGCTCGATTTTCCCGACACGATAAGACCAGGAACTCACAGTCCTGCATAAACTCGGCTGTAAGCCCTTTGCTAACAGAGCGCGCAAACTTGTCCCGGAGCAATGCAATCGCCTGAGGCGTATTGAGGTCGTCAGAAAGAGCTTCGACGAGTTCTTTGCTCGGTGAGGGTAGCTTGCGCGTCAACTGACGCTGCACGTAGTCATTTTGCGCCTCGGAGCCATAGAAAAGGCCGGCCCAGTTTCCCATTTCTGACCGCGATTTCTCTAGTCGATCAGCGGTCCAATCGATCGGCTGTCGATAGTGGGTCTGTAACATCGCAAACCGGACCACTGAGCCCGTCCAATCACCGCTTTCAGCAAATCCCGAATCGTCACGAAATTTCCCGCGCTCTTCGACATCTTCTCGCCCTCCACCTGGAGGTAGCCGTTGTGGAGCCAATAGTTGGCCATCACCGGCGTGTGGAAGGCGCATCGTGACTGGGCAATCTCGTTCTCGTGGTGGGGGAAGACGAGGTCGATGCCGCCGCCGTGGATATCGAACTCGTGGGGATGGGCGAGACCCGCCTCCCCCAGCGTGGGCTTGGCCGCCTGCCACAGCCACTTGTCCGACATGGCGGAGCATTCCAGGTGCCAGCCTGGCCGGCCGGGCGTCGCGATGCCGGCCGGCGATGGCCAGGCGGGTTCTCCACCTGTCATCTTCCCGGCCGCTTCGCTCCTTGCCTCTTGCTTCGACGGTTTCCACAGGACGAAGTCCATCGGGTCCTGCTTGTAGGGCGCGACCTCGACCCGCGCGCCGGCGATCATGTCGTCGAGCGAGCGATTTGAAAGCTTTCCGTAGTCTTTCATCGCCGCGACGTGGAAAAGGACGTGGTCCTCGGCAATGTAGGCGCAGCCGTTGGCGACGAGGTCTTCGATCATCGCCTTCATGTCGTCGATGTGTTCGGTCGCGCGCGGCTCGACGTTCGGCGGCAGGCAGCCGAGAGCGGCGACGTCCTCGTGGAACTGCTTCTCGGTCTTCTCTGTAACCTTGCGGATCGCCTGGTTCAGCGGCAGTTCCGGATATTCTTGGGCGGCGCGCGCGTTGATCTTGTCGTCGACGTCGGTGATGTTGCGGACATAGGTGACGTGGTCGGCGCCGTAGATGTGGCGGAGCAGGCGGAAGAGCACGTCGAATACGATGAGCGGCCGCGCATTGCCGATGTGGGCGAAGTCATAGACCGTCGGCCCGCAGACGTACATGCGCACGTTCTTCGGGTCGATCGGAACGAAGTCTTCCTTTGTCCGGGTCAGCGTATTGTGGAGGCGCAAGCCCATGCCGATAACGTTCCTCGCCCGCCGGCCGGGGCTTGTCGTCTCGATTTGATGGGCAGTGAGAGGACGGCCTCAGCCAGCGTGGTTGCTAGCCGGTAATAATGATTCCGCAAATGCAAATCGCGCGCAAACGCGTTGCTGCCGTCATGGGGCTCAGATGGATGATTTTGCCCGAAAGGTCAAGCTTGCCGGACCGGCGGTGGGTCCTCATCTTCGTACAATGACTCGCCTGGCGCCTCTCGTTTTCGCAGCCGCGATGGTGGTTTCCACGGCGATGGCGGCGCCCGACAAAGTCGCGGTGGAGCGGGAGTTTCAGACGTGGCTCACCGGCGATTTATGGCCGCAGGCAAGGGCTGCCGGAGTGTCGAAAGCCACGTTCGACAAGGCTTTCGAAGGGGTGTCGCTCGACTGGACGCTGCCGGAGCTACAGCCGCCGGGAGAGCCGGTGAAACCGCCGACGATCGAGTGGCAGGCGGAGTTCAGAAGCCCCGCCGCCTACTTTACGGAATCGGGCCTTAACACATTGGCGAAACAGGGGAAAAGCCGGCTGGCCCAGTGGCGACGCACCCTTGATGCCATAGTAAAACGCTATGGCGTTCCAGCCGATATACTTGTGGCGATCTGGGGAAAGGAAAGTGCCTACGGCACATTCCGGCTGCCGGAACCGGCGATCCGGGTACTGGCGACCCAGGCATTCATGGGCCGGCGGGGCGACCTTTTCCGAACGCAACTCCTTGCCGCGCTTGAGATTCTCGACCGCGGCGACATCACTGCGGACGGAATGCGCAGCTCGTGGGCGGGCGGCCTCGGCCAACCGCAATTTCTGCCGAGCCTGTATTTGCGCTATGCTGTCGACTTCGACAACGACGGCCGCCGCGATATTTGGAACTCGGCGCCCGATACTCTCGCCTCGATTGCCAACCTGCTCGCCAGCGAGGGCTGGGCGCGAGGGCTCGGGTGGGGCTTCGAAGCCACTGTCCCACCTCATGTTTCGTGCGCGCTGGAGGGTCCCGACCAGGGCAAGGCGACGGCCGAATGGGCGGCGATGGGGGTGCGCCGGGCCGACGGCACCGCGTTGCCGACCGACAAGAACAATCGGGCGTTTCTCTTGATGCCCGCAGGTCGTTTTGGACCTGCGTTCATTGTCACACAGAATTTCTATGTAATCAAGCAGTATAATAACTCCGACCTCTACGCCCTCTACGTCGGTCACCTTGCAGACCGCTTCTCCGACAACAAGCCGCTCGCAGGCGCCTGGAAGGCAGTCGGAAAGCTCACCCGCGGCGACATAAAAGCCTTGCAGGACAAGCTGATAGCCGAGGGATTTGATGTCGGCGGGGCCGACGGCCTGGTCGGCTACAAGACCCGCATCGCCATCGGCCAGTGGCAGGGGCAACACGGGCTGCCGCAGACCTGCATGCCCGATAACGTGACCATTGCGGCCCTGTTGTGAATCGCGTTGCGATGGCTGTGCTGCCTCATGCGTTGCCCTGCCAGAACATGAGGACACACGCCGTCGGTTGTCGACAATAATCGTTATGTTATAACGTTCGCGGGTCGAGACGATCGACCGTTCCAGGAGCTCGGGATGAGGCACGTTCTGTCGGCGATCGCGGTGGTGTCGGTGATGACGACGGCCGCGCATGCGCAGCCGATTGCCGTGGTGGCGGCGGAGAATTTCTACGGCGAGGCCGCGGCGGCGGTCGGCGGCGATCAGCGTCGACGTCAACAGCATCATCGCCAACCCGAACCTTGACCCGCACGACTACGAGGCAACACCGTCGACGGCGCGGGCGGTCGCCGACGCGCGCATCGTCATCTACAACGGCGCCGACTACGACCCGTGGATGGACAAGCTGATCGCCGCGACCGACCGGCCGCAGCGGATCGTGATCAACGTCGCGAACCTGCTCGGCCGCAAGCCCGGCGACAACCCGCACCTCTGGTACGACCCGGCGGCCATGCCGAGCGGTGGCGCAAGCGGTGGCGAAGGCGCTGGCGTCGGTCGACCCCGCGCAGGCCGATGATTCTGCGCAGCCGTGCCAGGCGTTCGTGGCGTCGCTCGATGCGGTGAAGCAGAAGGTCGCTGAGGTGAAGCAGCGCTTCGCCGGCAAGCCGGTGACGGCGAGCGAGCCGGTGTTCGGCTACATGGCCGAGGCGCTTGGCCTCGACATGCGCAACCAGGGCTTCCAGACGGCGATCATGAACGAGACCGAGCCGTCGGCGAGCGCATCGGCGGCGATGGAGAGCGATCTCAAGGGCGGCAGGGTCAAGGTGTTCTTCTACAACAACCAGGTGAGCGACCCGCTGACCGAGCATCTGCTGCCGCTTGCCCACGGCAGCCAGCGTCCCGGTCGTCGGTGTCACCGAGACCGAACCCGCCGGCATAGAGCTACGTCGAATGGATGCTCGACGAGATCGACGCAACGGAGAAGGCGTTGGCGGGCCCGCCGGCGTGAGTGCCGTCACCCTCGACCGTGTAACGCTTGCGATCGGCGGCGAGACGGTTCTCGCCGACGTCAGCCTGGCGATCGAGGACGGCGAATTCATTGGCGTGCTCGGCGCCAACGGCTCCGGCAAGACCACGCTGATGCGCGCCGTGCTCGGCCTCGTGCGCCCGGCCGCCGGCACGCATCAGCGTCTTCGGCCAGCCGGCGCGGCGCGGCAACGCCGCCATCGGCTACCTGCCGCAGACGCGCACCGCTCCCGCCGGCCTGCGCCTCACCGGCCGCGATTTCCTGGCGAGCGCGGTCGACGGCCATCGCTGGGGGCCGCCGATCATCACGGCCGCCGACGCCCGCGAAATCGACCGTGTGCTCGCCGCGGTCGAGGCGGAGGCGCTGGCGCGCCGTCCGCTCGACGAGATGTCCGGCGGCCAGCGCCAGCGCCTGCTGCTCGCCCAGGCGCTGATCGGCAAGCCGAAGCTCCTGCTGCTCGACGAACCGCTGATCAGCCTCGACCCGCACCAGCAGCGGCTCGCCGTCGATCTCGTCCGTCGCCTGTCGCGCGAACTCAACCTCACCGTCCTGTTCAGCGGCCACGAACTGAACCAGCTGCATGCCGGCGATCGATCGCGTGCTCTACCTCGGCCACCGCCAGGCGGCGCTCGGCACGGTCGATGAAGTGGTGACGCCCGCGACCATGTCGCGCCTCTTCGGCGCGCCGATCGAGGTGGTGCGCGTCGGCGGGCACATCTTCATCATGTCCGGCGGCGACGACGTCGAGCGCGAGGCCCACCGGCACAACCACGACTCCACGGGCACGAACGCCACGGGCACGATCATGACGACCATGCTCACCTATGACTTCATGGTGCGCGCGTTCGCGGCGAGCGGCATCGTCGCGATCGTCGCCGGGACGGTCGGCTATTTTCTGGTGCTGCGCGGGCAGGCCTTCGCCGGGCACGCGCTCGCCCACGTCGGCTTCGCCGGCGCCACCGGGGCCGTGCTGGTCGGCCTGTCGCCGCTCGGCGGGCTGATCGCTTTCACGCTCGCCGCCGCGGTCGCGATGGGGCTGCTCGGCGAGCGGCTCTCCGGCCGCGACGTCGCCGTCGGCATCGTGCTGTCGCTGTCGCTGGGCTTCGGCCTCCTGTTCCTCAGCCTCTACACGACCAGCGCCACCCAGGCGACGGCGCTCCTGTTCGGCAGCGTGCTCGCGGTTCCGCCGTCGGTGCTGACGTCGCTGGCGTGGCTCGGAGCAGCTGACGCTCGCCGCGCTCGCCGTCATCAGCCGGCCGCTGCTCTTCGCCAGCCTGCAACCGGAGCTCGCCGAGGCCAAGGGCGTGTCGATCCGGCTGATCGCGACGCTGTTCCTCGCCCTCGTCGCGCTGGCCGTGGCGCAGTCGATCCAGATCGTCGGGGTGCTCCTGGTCTTTACGCTGATGATCGGGCCGCCGGCGGCGGCGCAGCTCCTCACCCACCGGCTGCGGACGGGCCTGCTGCTGGCGCCGGGCCTGGCGCTGGCGCAGGCGTGGCTCGGCATCGTGCTCGCCTACTACACCGACTGGCCGACGAGCTTCTGGATCACGGCGCTGTCGGCGCTGGTCTACCTCGGCGCGGTCGTCTTCGCGCAGCGGCGGGATTGAGGCGGTCTGGTCAAACGACGCATCGCCACCCATGAGACCGACGGCCGTGGCTGCGTGAAATCGGAGAAGCGGTTTGCATTTGTTTCTTTCACTTCTGTATGCTTTCGGCTTCTCCAGCTCATTCGCTGCCGGCTGGCTTCACCTCAAGTCCCAGGACGGCGCCGGGACTCCTCCCACAAAGCAGTTTACTGCCGGATCGTGGCTGCCGGTGGCAACGCTGCTCTTGACGGCCACGATCGCCGTTCCGAGCTTTCTGCAGTCCTTTAGCCCTGCAGTCCTTCCCCTGCTTCGCCGCGACAGCGGGGCCATCATGAACGGGGACTGGTGGCGGGTCGGAACGGCCCTGCTGGTCCAGGACGGCGGCATCACTGGAAGTCTCATCAACCTTGTCGCCCTGCTCCTGGTCGGGAGCGTGTCAGAGCGGCTGTGGGGCGCCGCGCGAATGCTCGGTATCTTCGTCGCAGGAGGCGTGTTGAGCGAATGTGTCGCGCTTGCCTGGCAGCCGATCGGCGCAGGGAATTCAGTCGGCAATTTCGCTTTGGCGGGGAGTTTGGCGAGCTTCTGCCTCATTCGCCCGACAGTCGGCGGCGAACGGCTGCACAGCTGCGTGACTTTGGGTATCGGCGTGCTGCTTTTGACAGTGCGTGACATCCACGGTGCGGCAATAGGCTTTGGCGCAGTGCTCGGACTTGCCCTGATCGAGCACGGCCGTCGCTCCCCCAGTATCAAGGGGTGACCGACGATCAGACCGCCGGTTACCAGGGAGAGCCCTCCCTGCGATCTCCTTCCGCCTTACTCCGTATCGCCGCGGCGGCGACCTTTTCCATACTCGTGATAGGCGATCCCGATCGCCAGACCGACGCCAATGCCGAAAATAAAGCTTACAGGGTCCATTGCCTGCCTCCTTCCGGGTGTCCGGGGAGCGCGTCAAAAAGTACATCCAAGCTAATCGCGTTGAGCGAGAAAGCAGCGGACGCGTGCTCGGGCAACGGTGGATCGCTCGGATTGTTCCACCGACCGTCAGACAAAATCCGCTGCTGCGTTCTTCGCGATCCGCTCCGGCACTACCGCGTGGGCGGACCCGTGCCGGGGACGGACTGCTTGCGCGGCGAACGAGGCGCACGAGGTCGGGGCGAAGCGGTCCGGCACCCTATCTCTGTCAGAGAGAGGAAGGGGAAAAGGCGTTGAATCACGCTATGAAAGCGAAAGGACTGACGATGGCCAAGAACACGATCTGCCTGTGGTACGACAAGGATGCCGAGGAGGCTGCGCGCTTCTACGCCGAAACGTTTCCCGACAGCGCGGTGGGTGCCGTCCATCGTGCACCCAGTGACTATCCATCCGGCAAAGCGGGCAACGTGCTGACCGTCGAATTCACGGTCGCCGGCGTGCCCTGCATCGGCCTCAACGGCGGTTCGGCGTTCAAGCATACCGAAGCCTTTTCGTTCCAGATTGCCACAGACGACCAGGAAGAGACCGACCGGTACTGGAACGCCATTGTCGGTAACGGCGGTCAGGAGAGCGCGTGCGGCTGGTGCAAAGACAAGTGGGGCATCTCCTGGCAAATCACGCCGCGCGTGCTGATGGAGGCGCTGGCGGCCGGCGGCGGTGAAGCCAAACGCGCTTTCGACGCGATGATGGACATGAAGAAGATCGACGTCGCCGCGATCAAGGCGGCGCGCCGCGGCTGACGTTCGGCGCTGCGTGGAATGCCTTACTCGCGGCAAGGCTTGAACGGACATGCGGCGCATGGTCTTGTTGGGGCGAAGCCTTTGTTGAACGATTCCGCCAGGCAGCGCGGCAAACAATCGCAAGACCCTTCGACAGGAGAATTGATCCGGTGTGGTCCAGATCCGTCCTTCTGAAGATCGCCAATATCTTCAGCGTCGTCGTCATCGTCATCGCCTTTTCGACGTCGCTGCGATCTTCAGCGGCGGAGCAAGCGTTGGACGTTCCAGCTTGGCTGAGGGCCCATGTCGGCGAAGGCGACGGCCAGATCGCGCCAGTCGGTCCTGCAGAGGGCGCGCGCGCTTTACCAGCAGAAGGTGAGCGAAGGCATGGTCAAGAATCCCTGCTACTTCGCCATGGACGCGACGCGCCCCAATGACTGGAGCGACGGCAGCCTGGGCCACCGGTTCTACGTGATCTGCGAAGCCGAACGATCGTTTCGTGCGATTTCGGCGGGCCACGGCGGCGGTCGCGATTTGAAAGGCGTCGGCGGATTTCGCGAACGGAAGACAGTGCGCGAAGAACTTCAGCAATGCGCATCGATTCCAAACTGACGGCCGGCGGAGCCTATATGACCGGCGAGACCAAAACGTCCTTCAAAGGCTATTATCGCATCTCCACGAAACAGATGCGGTCTTGATGCGCCCGTTCGTCCAGTTCGACGGCGAAGGCGAAACCGCAAATGCCAGACAGCGCGAGATCGGCGGACACCCGGCCGTCCTGTTGAGGAATGTCTGTCTTCGAAAAATCCGCACAGCCCATACGCGGACCACGACGGCTACGTTCCGTTTGGAAAGCTGGTGGATTACTGCCGGCGGCCGCAGCGACGGCTGCACCAGCTGGTCGCCATCGGACGCCCGGAAATCATCGCGATGACGAAGGACGATCCGACGACGCTGTACATCTATCCTGACTCCGCCGACATCGAGGCCGTCGCGCGAGCGGTGACCGCCGGACGATCGCTGTCGCACGCGGGACTGTATTGGAACGCTTCCTGCCTGAAGGAAATCCGCGCTCCGAAATTTTGGCCAAGGAAACCCTCGAGCCGATCATCGCCCAATACAGGAAGGATCATCCGGCACCGCCGCCACGGCCAACACCGATCTGCCAGGGGCAATAGGGTTTTCACCGCACTGTCGGGGCTCGTCTGCCCGGTGCGGTTCGTTTTCGCGGGAACGCCGGTGGGCGGGAAACTAAAGCGCCATGCCGCGAGATCGCCTGCCTCGCTCGTCGCCCAAGGCGTTCGTGTCGAGCGGGCGACTGTTCGCGCCAGCGCCCGTTGCATGCCGGCCGGGTGACCACGGGCTGGCGAGGATTTCCTCGTCGGTCGAGAGCAGGATGGGCCACCAGGGCGCGAAGCCATCTTCAGCACGCAGCAGCTCGGGATAGGCGATCGCTCCGCGCGACAGGCCGGTGATCACTTCGACATCGGCTGCATCTTCGGGAATCGCACGGAGCGCGGCCTCGATGCGGTCGTCAAATCGAAGGGCCGACGCCGCGTAATCGCTGAATTGATGGCGATTGACGGCGACGAAGCGGGCGGCCATCGGGATGCTGCGATGTGCAGCGCCGGCATATTTCCACAGGTCGATGCCGGAGTTTCGGCCAAGCCATGCCAAATTGATCAGCCCCTGCAGCGCGAACAGAGACGCGTGCAGCGGACTCGCCCGGAGTGCCTCCAATTCCTGTTTTCCCGTGAGGCCGATGTGGCCGCGAATGCGCAGGCTCGCGCGCGTCAGGACCGTCGACACGGTTGTCGTGTCATTGGCGTAGGCGGCGATCGTCGCGACGATGAGGTCGTGGTAAATGCCGACGTTGCCGGTCGACGCCGCGGCGCCGCCGGCCCGCTTGCGCAGGTAGTCAGCCAGCCCGCGAAACCACTTCCGCACCAGCAACTCGTCCCCGTCGCCCATGGCGTCGCTCTTGCGCAGCAACGTCAGGGCGTCGCAAAAGGCCCAGAGGTCGCGGACGTCAACCACGCCGGCCGGGTTGCTCTGATGGGGCTGGTCCGGTCGAATCTGCGCGAAACGCAGGTTCGGCCTCATTCTCGTCTCGTCGTCGATGAACCAGGTGCGAACGAACGCCATGGCGTGCTCGCCGTACCGGCGCTCGCCCGTCGAATTCCGCGGCGAGCGACAAGGCCGTGACTGCGTTGATCGTCGTGCGGAGCCGATGATGGTCGCAGTCCATCGCCTCCTGGATCGCGTTCAGGTTCGCCTCTCCATGGCGAATGGTCGAGGCGCTGTCAGCCTGCTGGTGGAAATCAGTTCCGACGCTGACGTAGTCGTTCGGGCGTATGCCGTCGGGAGGCGTGCGCTTTTGGGTGACACTGACGGGAGCGACATCGAGGAAGCCATCCGCGACTTCGGCAATGGCCCTGGCGGCCGGACCCCTTCGCGTGACCTGCTGCAACAGATGCCGGTAGCAGTTCAGCTCGTTCTTCGTCCGGGTGTCCGCGACCAGGCGCGCGTCGAGAGTGGCGCAGTGCGCCGCAACGCCCTTGTAGCGTGCCAGCCCGCGCGCCGAGCTGCTCACCTCCACCCGCTTCGAGGCCTGCGGATTGAGACGGGCCACCCACCCGCCGGTGGCGAAGCTGCCCGCGTCCGCGGCAACTGCACGGCGCCGCTGTTCCCAGGCCGTCGCCGGCCAGCGGTGCCATGGTCCGGGAACACCGAGGCATCGCAAGAGCTCCGCCTTCGGACGATGGCCGTATCGCAGTGCCTCGTCAAATCGATCGCGCGCGTCGCGACGAAACACGAGCTGGGGCTCATCGACGGGGTCCGGCGCGAAGTCGGGCCGCAGGAGGGCGCGATTGTCCGCCGTGCGGGCCATAGGAACGACGAGATACCGGGCTTCCTGGTTCGCCCGTGCCAGTTCGCGTATCGCTGCGAAGCCGGCCTGCGTGAGGAAGCACGCGCCGTCCCAGGGCATGATCCACATGGCTCCCGCCCTGAGGCCGTCGTCGATCGCGGCATTGCGGGCACCGTTCACGTTGACGGCGTAGAGGTTCTTCTCCCTGTAGAGCCATTCGTAAGCGTAGCCGCCACCCTTCGGCGGAAGTTTCCCGGCGGCGATCTCGATTGGCCTGAATGCATCCGGCAATCCGTCGGCATCAAGGAAACGCGCGCTGTACTCCGCGAGATCGAACGGAATGTGCAGGAAGGTCTGTCGATGCTCCTCGAGAAGGGCAACCAGTTCCGTTTCGCGCTCGACGTCGGCCACGCGGTTTATGACCCAGCGCTTCTCGCACTGCTCGAAAACCGGCTCGCGATCGAGGATGAAGCGGAGGTTCTCCAGAGTCTGGCGCTCGCCGTGGCGCGGCGGCAGGTCGTTGCCGAGAATCCGGTAGAGAATGAACGTCGGAGCCATTGGCCATTCTGGGCCCGTCATAGCGCGCCTGCGGGGTTCAGCTATGACGCGCTGATGACACACATACGGTTGAACCAACTCACGCATACCGTGCAAGTCGTCAGTGATTCGGTCAATTCCGCTGCAGCCCGGAATGTTGGAGATCGCCTGCAACCGGGCTCGCAGGCTGAAATCAGGGCCAGCCAATCGGCGTCGCGGGCGCCGGCGGCATGGACCCGGCGGCGGCTTCGGCATTCCTATGCCGGTCTCAGACAAGAGGCCGCGCGATGAAGCTCTATTCCTTCCCCACCTCCTCGGCGTCCTATCGCGTCCGCATCGCCCTCAACCTCAAGGGCATTGCCTTCGAGACGGTGACCGTCAGCCTGACCGACAGGGAACAGCGCCGGGATGCCTATGGCAGCGTCAATCCGCAACACAGGGTGCCGGCGCTGGTGCTCGACGACGGAACGATCCTCACACAATCTGTCGCGATCATCGAATACCTGGACCTGGCGCACCCCGAACCGCCGCTGATCCCGGACGATCCGGCGGAGCGCGCCCGCGTACTTGCCGTCGCGCTGGCGATCGCCTGCGAAATCCAGCCGCTCAACAACACCAGCGTGCTCGACTATCTGGGCGCAGATCTGCGCCATGACAAAGCGACAATCGATCGATGGTACGCACATTGGATCCGGGCCGGATTTGCCGCCGTCGAGCAACTGATCGAAGCGCCTTCCTATTGCTTCGGGCCGGAGCCGACGATCGCCGACATCTGCCTGGTACCGCAGGTGTTCAACGCCCGGCGCTACAATGTGGACATCGTCGATTTCCCGAAGATCGTGGCGGTCGACGCGGTCGCGAGCGCCAATCCGGCCTTCGTCGAGGCACACCCCGCCGCCCAGCCCGGCGCCTGAACCGGCAACAAAATGGCAACCTCGCCCCTCTACCGTTTGACCGGCCAATAAGGACTCCCCATACTGACGGGAAGATGGCGGGCAAGGCGGAAAACGTGGTTTCGCCGACGGGGATCCAGCCGGGGCCAGCGCTGGCGCTGAGCCGGAAGACGACGGACCTGTGATGGGATCAGGGCGCTGGGTTTCACTGACGGTGTCGGCCGTGCTTGCGATCGCCGAAGGCACCGGGATCGCGACGGCGCAGGATAACGTGTGCCTGAATCTCCAGGCGCAACTGGCCGCGCTCGACAGCCGGGGCGGACAGTCCGACGCCCAGTACCGTTCGTACGATGCCGCGGTCAGCCAGCAGCAGGCCGAACTCAACCAGGCGATGGCCGAAGCCCGGCGCGCCGGGTGCCTGGGCGGCGGTTTTCTGTTCGGCCCTCGCCGGCCAGACCCCAAGTGCGGGCAGCTGATGTCGACCATCGACCAGATGCGCGCCAACCTCACACGGCTGACGGCGGCACGCGACCAGCAGGGGTCGGACCCCCTGACGGTCTCGCGGCAGCGCAACGACATCCTGCGGCAGCTGTCCTACAACCGGTGCGGCGGCAACTATGCCACCTACGACAACGGGTCGGGCAACCGGGGCATCCTGGCAACGCTGTTCGGACAGGCGCGCCTGCGCACCTGGGGCGAAGACAATTATTTCCACGACAACAGCCAATACGGGACGTATCGCACGCTGTGTGTGCGAACCTGCGACGGCTACTATTTCCCGATCAGCTTCTCCACGGTCCAGGGCCAGTTCGCCGCCGACCAGCAGACCTGCCAGTCGATGTGTCCGGGGGCGGAGGTGAACCTCTACGTCTATCACAACCCCGGCGAGGACCCGAGCCAGATGGTCTCGGTCGACGGACAACCCTATACAGCGCTACCGACCGCTTTTCGCTACCGCACCGAGTACGATCCGAGTTGCAGTTGCCACTCCGCTGCCGGCGCCACGGCGTCGGGCTCGGGAAGCATGTTCGACCAACTCGCGGCCCAGGCGGCGGCGCTGACGCCCGGCGGTGCCGTTGGCGGGCCGGTCGGCATGCCGACACCGCTCGTGCCCGCAATCAGCGCGCCGACACCGTTGCCGGCCCCGGCGCCGGGCGAGGATCCGGAGACGCTGGCGAACCGGGCGGGTGGCCTCTTGCCGCAACCGGTCGGAACCTCGCCAGGGACTGCCGTCGCTGCCGTGTCAGGCGCAGGCGACCAGCCGAAGAAGATCAGGGTGGTGGGGCCGGAGTATTATGTGGCCCAATAGGCGCGGTTGCCACGATTTCCCTACTGCCGCGAAACACCCCCTTCCCTCCCGGCCTCACCTCTGCCAAATTTCGCTGCTCGCGGGTCGGCACCGTTTCGCAATCTGGGCACGTATCGACGCCGGGGTGTCGAAAGCGATGCCAGGGAGGTGAATTTTGGCGGCGTTTCTCAAAGTCAGGACCGACGGCTACGGCGCAATGCGCGTGCTTGCCGCCATCGGGCTTTTGTCGTTGGCGGCGGGCTGCACCGACATTGAAAACACGCTCACAACCGCCTCGACCGCCCCGAGCGCGGACGCCTACAGCCAGATGTACGGCCAGATGGTGGACGACGGCGTGACGATTCCCGCCGTCCCGCTGGGGCGGCTCGACCCGCGCTATGTGCGCCGGGAAGTGAGGACGCCGGGCTATATCCCGAACGATCCTGGCACCATCGTGGTCGATACCCTCAACCGCTACCTTTATCTGGTGGAGGCCGATAACAAATCGATGCGCTACGGCATCGGCGTCGGGCGCGAGGGGTTTGCCTGGTCGGGCGAGGCGACGATCAAGAACAAGCAGGAGTGGCCGCGCTGGATTCCGCCGAAGGAGATGGTTGCGCGCGATCCGAATGCGGCCGAATGGGCCGACGGCATGCCGGGCGGGCGGCTCGACAATCCGCTCGGCGCGCGGGCGATGTACCTGTTCCAGGGCAACCAGGACACGCTCTACCGGTTGCACGGCACCAACGACCCGGAAAGCATCGGCAAGGCAGTCTCAAGCGGGTGCGTGCGGCTGCTCAATCAGGACGTCATCGATCTCTACAACCGGGTGCCGATGGGCACCAAGGTGGTCGTGCTCGGCGACGGCAACGCACGCGCGGGCGGGCCGCTCGTCGAATATCTGTTCCCGGGCAACCCGACTCCCGCCGCCACCAGCGCGGCGCCGACGCCGCCGAACGCAGTCGGCCAGATCTGAGCGGGATAATCCTTCGACAATTCCGCTGTAGCTCTGGACCCTGTGTCCCCGTTTTCGCGGGGAAAGCGGTAGGGGGCGCCGCGGGAAGGCGGTGGGGGTTAGCGCACGACGGTCAGCCGCGTCGCGGCGCGGGTGATGCCCGTGTAGAGCCAGCGGGCGCGGTTCTCGCGGAACGCGAAGCTCTCGTCGAACAGCACGACGTTGTCCCACTGCGACCCTTGCGCCTTGTGAACGGTGAGGACGTAGCCATAGTCGAAGGCGTCCGAGCGGCGCTGCTCGGCCTTTGACAGGGCGTCGGCGGTACCGTCGAAGTAGGCCGGGTTGATCGAGACGACGGTCCGGGGCTTGCCGAAGTCGGTCTCCTCCGGCGACAGGGTGTAACGGAGCAGGCCCTTGCGCGGCTGGCGCGCCCGCTCGACGCGCCAGAGGCTGCCGTTGAGGAGGCCGCGTTTGCGCTCGTTGCGGAGGCACACCAACGTATCGCCGGCAACCGGTACGCCCGCCTCGCGGCCGAGTAACTGGCGGACGCGGGCGTTGTAGCTCCGCCGCGTGTTGTTGCGGCCGACCAGGACCTGATCGGCCTGGAGCACGTCCGTCTCGTCGATGTCGTTGCGCCCGACCACGCGGCTGCCGCCGTAGGACCCCGCGCCAAGGGTGCCGCCCTCGCGGACGATCATCGACATGCGGATGATCGGATCGTCGGCCGCCTGGCGGTGGACCTCGGTAAGCATGACGTCGGGCGCGGCCGAGGTGAAGAAGCCGCCGCCGGCGACGGGCGGCAACTGGGCCGGGTCTCCGAGGACGAGGATCGGCGTGCCGAACGAGAGGAGGTCGCGGCCGACCTCCTCGTCGACCATCGAACACTCGTCGATGATGACGAGCGCGGACTTGCCGGCGGCACTGTCGTGGTTGAGCGCGAAGGTCGGGCCGTTCTCGTCTTCGCCGCGGGAGCGATAGATCAGGCTGTGGATGGTGCTGGCACCCGAGCAGCCCTTGGCCCGCATGACGTGGGCGGCCTTGCCGGTGAAGGCGGCGAACACGACGGCGCCGTCGGCGCTTTCAGCGATGTGGCGGGCGAGCGTGGTCTTGCCGGTGCCGGCGTAGCCGAACAGACGGAAAACCTGGCGGCCGCCGGCCTTGAGCCAGCGCCCGACGGCACCGAGGGCGGCGTCCTGCTGCGGGGACCATTGCACCGGCTAGCCCCGATCGCGGAAGCGGTTGGTGATCGGGTAGCGGCGATCGCGGCCGAAGTTCCGGCGGGTGATCTTGACGCCGGGCGCCGCCTGGCGGCGCTTGTACTCGGCACCGTACAGCAATTTCTCGACGCGCCGCACCGTCGTCTCGTCGTGACCGCGGGCGACGACCTCGGAAATCCGCATATCGCCCTCCACCAGGCATTCCAGGATGTCGTCGAGCACGTCGTAGGGTGGCAGCGAATCCTGGTCGGTCTGGTTGTCGCGCAGCTCCGCCGTCGGCGCCCGGGTAATGATGGCGGCCGGGATGACCTCGCCTTCGGGGCCCAACAGGCCAGTCGCGAGATTGGCGTTGCGCCAGCGGGCGAGTTGGTAGACCTCGGTCTTGTAGAGGTCCTTGACCGGATTGAAGCCGCCGTTCATGTCGCCGTAGAGGGTGGCGTAGCCAACAGAGACCTCCGACTTGTTGCCGGTGGTGACGAGCATCGCACCGAACTTGTTGGAGATCGCCATCAGCATGGTGCCGCGGACCCGGGCCTGGATGTTCTCCTCGGTGACGTCGGGAGCGCGGCCGGCGAAGAGCGGCGCCAGCGCGCCGTTGAACCCCTCCACCGGCGCGGCGATCGGGGCGACGTCGTAACGCACGCCGAGGCGTTCGGCGAGGGCGGCGGCGTCGTTGAGGCTCTGCTCGGAGGTGAAGCGGTAGGGCAGCATGACGCAGTGGACGCGGCCCGGACCGAGGGCGTCGACGGCGATGGCGGCGGAGACGGCGGAATCGATGCCGCCCGAGAGGCCGAGGACGACGCCGGGGAAGCCGTTCTTGTCGACGTAATCGCGCAGGCCAAGCACGCAGGCGCGCCAGTTCGCCTCATCGAGATCGGGAAGCGCCGCCATGGGGCCCTCAACGCAGCGCCAGGCGCCCGATTGCTTCGACCAGGTGACGGTCGTCACCGCCGGCGCGAACTGCGGCATCTGGAAGGCGAGCGTGCGGTCGCCGTGGAGGCCGAAGGAGCCGCCGTCGAAGACCAGCTCGTCCTGCCCGCCGCACTGGTTGCAATAGATGATCGGCAGGCCGGTCTCGACCACGCGGGCGACCGCGATCTGCTGGCGGACATCGGCTTTGCCCTGCCAGTAAGGGGAGCCGTTGGCGACCACGCAGAATCTGGGCGCCGGTCTCCATCAGGCACTCGGACACCTGCTCGAACCAGATGTCCTCGCAGACCGGCAGGCCGAGGCGGATGCCGCGGAAGCCGATCGGCCCAGGCAGCGGCCCGACGGCGAACACCCTCAGCTCATCGAAGACACCGTAGTTTGGGAGTTCCACCTTGTAGCGCAGGCCAGCGACCTTGCCACCATCGAGAAGCGCGACGGCGTTGTAGACCTTGCCGCCGTCCGGCCATGGCGCGCCGATGACGACGCCGGGGCCGCCGTCGGCGGTATCGGCGGCCAGCGCCTCGACGGCGCGACGGCAGGCATCCGGGAATGCGGGCTTGAGGACGAGGTCCTCCGGCGGATAGCCGCCGACGAAGAGTTCCGGCAGCACCAGAAGATCGGCGCCGGTTGCCGCGGCCTCCGCACGGGCGGCCCGCGCGCTCGCAAGATTGGCCTCGACATCGCCCACGATGGAATCGAGCTGGGCGACAGCGAAGCGGATGGTGTCGGTCAGGATAGCGGCCATGGCGCCGGTTTAGCCCGGCGTCATGGCGGGGGCAACGCGGCCTAACCGGCCTGCGCCAGCTTCAACAGCTCGGCCTTGACGACTTTGCCGCTGGCGTTACGCGGCAGGGCCTCGACGATGGTGAAACGCGCCGGAACCTTGAAGGGCGCGAGCTCGCGGCGGCAATGCCGGGTGAGATCCCCCTCTTCCACCGCTGTCTTCAGAACGACAAAGGCGACGACTTCCTGGCCCAGGGTCTCCGACGGCGTGCCGACCACGGCGGCGTCGGCAACGCCGGGGTGGCGCCTCAGCGCCTGCTCCACCTCCTGGGCGTAGACCATGAGACCGCCGCGCTTGATCAGTTCGGAAGCGCGGCCATGAAGGTGAAGGAGGCCGCGATCATCGAAGCTGCCGAGGTCGCCCGGATAGTACCAGCCCTCGCGGATGCCCTCGTCGCCCGGCACGACGACACCAGCAAATGCGGTCGTGACGCCCGGACCGCTGACGCGAATGCGCCCGACCGTGCCGACTGGCGTAACCGCGCCCTCCTCGTCAACGACCTCAACATTCACGGTGATCATCGGTCGGCCCATCGACGTAGGGTCGGCGCCCTCTTCGTCCCGTGAGATGATGGCGGTCGGGCCGCCGCCGGTGCTGCCGTAATAGTCCATGACGAACGGTGCAATCCGCGTCTTGATCGCTGCACGTTCCTCGGGCTGGAGCTTGGAGCCGACGGACATGAAGACGCGCAGCCCGGGCATCAGATGCCCGTCGCCGCGATCCACTGCCAAGAGCTGGCGCACGACGTTGGGCGAAACGATGAGCGCAGTGACGTGGTGAGCGGTGACAAAGTCGACGAGTTCCCTTGGCTCAAACAATGGCGGAAACATCATCACCGTGGCGCCGATGGACAACAGGGAGAAGGCGATCACGCGGCCGTTGGAATAAGCAAGCGGCAGAAGCCCCAGGAAGCGATCGCCTGGCAAGGTCACCTCGTCGAGGAGAAGCATCGCTGCCCTGGCGAAGAACTGCTCATGGGTGAGGATGATCGCCTTCGGCTCGCCGGTGGTGCCGGAGGTCAGGTTGTAGACGGCCGGGTGGTTGGAAAGAGCAACGGCGGAGCCGGTGTCCGGCGCGGTGTCCTCGATGGCATCGAGAGTAACCAGGGCGAGTCCGTCCGGCAGCCCGCGGCCGCCATCGGTGACGACGACCTTCGGCGGAAACCGGGTGACGACGCGCCCGATCTCGGCCTCGGCCCCCCGCCAATCCAGCGGCAGTTCGATGGCGCCGAGGCGAAAGATGCCGATGAGCGTGGCCAAGTGCATGGGGGTGTCGCGCATGCGCACGCCGACCAGGTCGCCGACGCCGACACCGGCAGCACGCAGACGCGCCGCGACGCGCCGGACAAGCACGTCGAAATCACTGTACGTTGCGGTGAAGTCGCGGGCTTCGACGGCGATCCTATCGCCGTGATAGCGCGCGTGATGAGCGACCAGGGCGGCGAGGTTCATCGATCTGTCCGAGGCTGGCGGAAGGAGGAAGGCTGCTGTCCCCTATCCTGCCCCGAGATGACGACAGCGGCAATGCGTGATGGCTCGTCGACCAGAACGCGACCACCCGGCGTCAGGCAGACGCCGGGCGGTCACCATCGCGTCGGGAGGGTGGCTGCGCGACTGTCTCAGGCCCTTATTTCCTGCCTCTGGAAGGAGACGTAGGCGACCGTGAAGACCACGACCGTGACCGCAATCAGGCCGGCAAGCTGCGGCCAGATCAGGAGCGCGCTCTGCGAGAAGGGCAGCGGCGCGCCGATGAGGGCCCCCTGGAGCTGGCTGAGGAACAGCAGCCCGAGGGTGCGGGTCGACGGGTCGAGCAGGCCGAGCGTCATTTCGCCGTAGAGCGTGTTCGGCGAGATGCGGGCGATGCCCGCCTGCCATTGGGCATTGGCGATCGCGGTGAAGGGGTTCAGCGGATCGACCGGCGCCACCGCGTTGGCGATGAGCGGTGCGATCATCGGCCAGAAGATGGTGAAGAGCAGCCACAAGGTCAGCGCCGCGAGGGCGGACGTGGCCGGCGCGCGGAACACGGTCGAGAAGAGCAGCGCGATCGCCAGCCACACGCCCCCATAAGCGAGCGAAGCAAGCAGGAAGGCGATGCCGCGCAGTACCTCCTCGCCGCTCGGCGGCAGCCCGAGCAGCAGGATGCCGAGGCCGGTCATCAGGAGCCACAGCGTAACCAGGCAGATCGCGAGCACCAGCAGGCCACCGATGAACTTGCCGGTGAGAACGGCGTCCCGATAGATCGGCTGGGCGAGGATGCGGCTCATGGTGCGCCGCGAGTATTCCCCGTTGATGGTGTCGAATGCGAGTGCGATCGAGACCAGGGGCAGCAGGAAGCCGAGGAACGTGACGAACGATGGCAGCGGGTCCTGGGACGTGGTGAACAGGCGCAGGAACAGGAAGGGATCCTCGCCGACCGTCTGCTTGATCTGACCGATGGCCGCGTAGATCGCGCCGAGGGCGGTCGAGCAGGACCAGCAGCATGACCAGATGCATGCGGATGCTGGTCATGTGGTCGGCCGCCTCCTTCAGGGCGATCGTCGACAGCCCTGTGAACGGTGAACCTTCACGCCGCATCGGCCACCTCCTGCGACTGCTCGAAGTAGCGGACGTAGACCTCGTCGAGGCTCGCGCGCCGTATGGCCATATTGCGCAAGGCGCCGCCGGCGCTGACGACCCGCCGGGCGATCTCTGGCCTGAGGTCCCGGTCGGCGTCGACCCGGCTTACGCCGTCGCCGACGTCGGTGACCGAACCGATGCCCTCCAGTCCTGCCAAGGTGGCGGCGAGATCGATGCCGTCGGCCTCGACCTCGACGACGTAAGTGCCGCCCAGCACCTGCAGGGCAAGTTCGGGAACCTTGCCGATCAGTCCGACACGTCCCTTGCGGAAGAGAGCAACCCGGTCGCAGACGGTCTGCACAAGCCCGAGCAGGTGCGACGACAGGAGGATGGTCATGCCGTCGTTGCGTAATTCCGCGATAAGCGCGAGCAGTTCCTGGGTCGCTTGCGGGTCAAGGCCGTTGGTGGGTTCGTCGAGGATCGCGATCTCGGCACGCTTGACCAGAAGCTCCGCGAGGCCAAGGCGTTGACGCATGCCGTGCGAGTACGTGCCTACCCGGCGGTTGGCGACCTCGGCGAGGCCGACGCGCGCCAGAGCGTCATCGATGGCGCCGGCACTTTCGTCCGAGGTCTTGCCGGCGAGGCGAGCCGTGTAGGCGAGGTTCTCCCGCGCCGTGAGGAGATCGTAGAACCCGACCATGTCCGGTAGGTAGCCTACCCGCCGTTTCACCTGGAGCGGCTGGCGAAGGGGGTCGTACCCGAGAACGCGGACGCTGCCGCTCGTCGGCTCCGTCAGCCCAAGCAGCATCAGGATGGTGGTGGTCTTGCCCGAGCCGTTGGGTCCGAGCACGCCGAACACCTCGCCCCGGTTTACGTACAGGTCGAGATGATCGACCGCGACCGTCCTGCCGTAGCGTTTGCTCAGGCCCCTGGCTTCGATAACGGTCTCGGTCATCGCCGGCCGTACCTCGTCACCGCAAAGGCAAGCGCCACGACCGCGGCACCGATGATGCCGAGACCGGCCATGCCCCACATGGTTGAGGTGAGAACCGTGACGCGGAAGGACGCGTTGTCCGAGGCGCCGTCGCCATCGGCGTTGACGCTGACCACGAAATCGCCGGCGATCGCGTTATCGGACGGGGTGATGGAGACATTGACGTCCGACGTGGCATTGGGCGCGATCGCGTCAATCGTCTTCGGATCGAAATCGACCTTCCAGCCTGACGGCGACGAAGCGGTCATCTTGACGTTCTGGGCCGGGGCGGTGCCCGTATTCTCGATAGTGAATTTGAACGTGCGTGCCTTGCCGGCGGTGGCGTCACCCGAGAGGCGCCCCTCCGGTCCGCTGAGGCTGAGCTGGGGCTGACCGGTAACGTCCAGCACCAGCGGCGTCTTGCCGGATACGGTAGGGCTCGCCGCCTCGGCCGTCACCGTGTACTCGCCGGCAGCGACGTTCTCGGGAAGCTTGACGCTGACCTTGAGGTCCTGGGACTTGCCGGCCTTGACCGGGATGCTGGTGAGCTCCTGCGTTCCGTACTGCTGCTGGAACGTCGTCACAAACCCGGCCGGCCCGTCAGCGACGAGGTTGTAGGTCTGGTCCGAGGCGCCCTCGTTCTTGACCGTCACGTCGAAGTCGAAGTTCGACTTTGGCGTGCCGCGCAGCGCCGGCAGTTTCGGCTCGAGCGAGACCTTGTCCGGCTGCGCCTCGGCAAGCGCCAGCGACACCGGCAGGCTTAGGTCGTTGGCGTCCGACTTGCCAGTCACCGTGAACGGATAGGTGCCGGTCTTGACCCCGCTCGGCGGCGTGATCTTGAGCGTGAGCGAGCGCTGGTCGTTGGGGTCGACGATCGCCTGCGTCACGGGCTTACCGCCGCCGTCGATTTCATAAGTCCAGCCGGTGGGCAGGCCGTCGACGGCAAGCGCCACCCGCTCCGGCGGCATGTCCATGTTGCGCAGGTTGAGGTCGAGGGTGATGCTGTCACCGACGTGTTCGGTCAAGGACGGATAGGCCGTCGTCAACCAAAGGCCCTTGAGTTGGTCCTGGCCGGAAGCAATCGACTGGGCTCCGGCGGTAGCGGCAAAGACCAATCCGCCGGCGACGACGATCGATCCAAGAATAGCGCGAGCGCTATGCACGGTTTGCTCTCCCCTCTCAATCGGATGACATTAAGCCCGAAGCAAGTATTCTGTGATTGCTCACAGGCCTGCGAAAGAAATGCCGCGTAGAGTTCCGAACCAAATGCGGCGGAAATCTGGCAAGAGCAAGGCACAACGATTAAACCTTGGTAAGGTTTCGTTGCCGCTTTGAGCGTCCTTGCGCCCGCGTAAGGCTGTTCAGCCGGCCGAGGCCACCACGGAGCGGCCGGCCTGCTCGATCCGGTCGCGCTTGAGCAATTCGGCGACAAGGAAGGCAAGCTCGAGCGCCTGATCGGCGTTGAGACGCGGATCGCAGTGGGTGTGATAACGGTCGGACAAATCCTCCGCCGAAATAGCCCGCGCGCCGCCGGTGCACTCGGTCACGTTGTTGCCGGTCATCTCGATGTGGACGCCGCCGGGATGAGTGCCTTCCGCACGGTGAACCGCGAAAAACGCCTCGACTTCCCTCAGTATCGTGTCGAACGTGCGTGTCTTGAAGTGGTTCATCGTGATGGTGTTTCCGTGCATGGGATCGCAGCACCATGCGACGGTCCGCCCCTCGCGCTCGACGGCGCGGATCAGCTTCGGCAGATGGTCGGCCACCTTGCCTGCGCCGAAGCGGCAGATCAGGGTCAGCCGGCCCGGCTCATTGTCCGGGTTGAGGATGTCGATGAGCTCGATGAGCGCGTCGGGCGCGAGCGACGGACCGCACTTCAGGCCGAGCGGATTCTTGACACCGCGACAATATTCCACATGGGCGTGGTCGGCCTGCCGCGTGCGATCGCCGACCCAGACCATGTGGCCGGAGGTGGTGTACCAGTCGCCCGTAGTTGAATCGACGCGGGTCATTGCCTGCTCGAAGCCGAGCAGCAGCGCCTCGTGGCTGGTGAAGAAATCGGTCGAGCGCAGCTCCGGATGGGACTCCGGATCGATGCCGCAGGCCCGCATGAAATCGAGCGTCTCGGTGATGCGGTCGGCGATTTCCCGGTAGCGGGAGGACTGCGGGCTGTCCTTCACGAACCCCAGCATCCAGCGGTGCGCGTTCTCGAGATTGGCGTAGCCGCCGGTGGCGAAGGCGCGCAACAGGTTGAGCGTCGCGGCCGACTGCCGATAGGCCATCTCGATGCGGGCAGGATCCGGCGTCCGGGATGCCTCCGTGAACTCGATGCCGTTGACGATGTCGCCGCGATAACTGGGCAGTTCGACATCACCCTGGCGCTCCATGGGCGCCGAACGCGGCTTGGCGAACTGCCCGGCGATGCGGCCGACCTTGATGACCGGAACGGCGCCGGCGTAGGTCAGCGCCACCGCCATCTGCAGGAAGACGCGGAAGAAGTCGCGGATGGTGTCGGCGCCATGCTCAGCGAAGCTCTCGGCGCAATCCCCGCCTTGCAGCAAAAACGCCTTGCCCGCCGCGACCTTGGCAAGCCCGGCCTTCAGCTTGCGCGCCTCGCCCGCGAATACCAGGGGCGGGTACGAGGCGATTCGGGCCTCCACCGCGGCGAGCGCCGCCGGGTCGGGATAGACCGGGGCCTGCTCGATCGGCTTCGAGCGCCAACTGTCGGGCGTCCAGCTCTGCTTCATGGCGGCATACTCCGCCGGGATCGAGGCCCGGCGGCGCGGGTTATACATGAGCCCGGTCCGGCTTGCCAAACGCTCGCGCCAGGGCGCCGGAGGCGCAGCCTATTCGGCCGCCTCCCGGCGAATGCGCTCGGTCGGATGCCCGAGGGTGACAATCTCCTCGGCAAGGGTCGGGTGGAGCGCGGTGACGGCGTCGAGGTCAGCCTTGGTCGCCCCCATCTTGACCGCCACGGCAATGAGCTGCACCAGCTCGCTGGCGAGCGGTCCGACGATGTGGCAGCCAAGGACACGGTCGGTGTCGCCGTCGACGATCACCTTTATCATCATGCGCTCGTCGCGGCCGGCGACCCGGTTGGGCAGCGGCTTGACGCTGGCCCGATAGATGTCGATCGCGGCGTAGCGGGCGCGGGCGGCCTCCTCGGTTAGCCCGACGGTGCCGACCTCGGGCGTGGAGAAGACGGCGTTGGGCACGTTCTCGTAGTCCACGGCCGTAGGCCGCCTAGCGAAGACGGTATCCACGAACGCCGCCGCCTCACGGATGGCGACCGGCGTGAACTGCATGCGATTGGTGACGTCTCCAACAGCGTAGATGTTATCGACGCTGCTCTTCGAATAGGCATCGACCGTAATGGCACCTTCGGCGTTGGTGACGACGCCGGCACGGTCGAGCCCGAGGTCCTTGACGTTCGGCCGGCGACCGATGGCGAGGAGGACCTCGTCGACGGCAAGACGGCTGCCGGACCTCGTCGCCACCGCCAGGCAGTCCGGGGTCCGCTCGATCCTGGCGAGGTCTTCGCTGGTCAATATGGTGATGCCCCGGCGCTCCATCCCGGCACGGAGCGTCTGCCGGACCTCGTCGTCAAATCCGCGCAGGATCTGATCGCCGCGGTAGGCAAGCGTCGTCTGGGTGCCGAGGGCCGCGAACACCGATGCGAGTTCGACGGCGACATAACTGCCGCCGACCACCAGCACGCGCTTCGGCTGGCGCGGCAGGTTGAAGAACTCGTTGGAGGTGATGGCGTGTTCGACCCCGGGGATGGCGAGGTCGCGGCGCGGTTCGCCGCCGGTGGCGATCAGGACCTGCTCGGCGGTGACGGACCGGTTCTCGGCGAGCAGGTTGATCGTGTGGCGGTCAGTGAAAACAGCCCGGCTGTGGATGATCTTGGCGCCGGCCTTCTCCAGGTTGCGGATGTAGATGCCGCTCAGCCATGAAACGTCGCCGGCGACGTTGTGGACCAGCGTCGGCCAGTCGAAATGGAGTCCCTCCACCCGCCAGCCGAATCCCACCGCGTCCTCGAACTGCTCGGCGTAGTGGGAGGCGTGGACAAACAGCTTCTTCGGCACGCAGCCGCGAAGGACGCACGTGCCACCGACGCGATCCTCCTCCGCCACCGCCACACGCTTGCCGAGCTCGGCCGCGCGGCGCGCGGCGCGCACCCCGGCCGAGCCGGCGCCGATGACAAACAGATCGTAGTCGTAGCGGGACACGGCTGCGCGGCTCAGAGCTCGTAGCCCGCCTTCTTGAGGTCGGCGGTCACCATGTCCTGCAATTCGCCCTTCACGCGGTCGCGCCAGTTCTGGCTGGCCTTGACGATGTCGGGGCCGACCGTCGAAGCGGCCAAAGTCTTGTACTTCTCGCCGACGTCGCTGGAGAAGAAAGCATTGATCTGCTTGAGCTCGTCCTCGGTGAAGCTCTTCGCCCAGACGCGGGCGATATCGGTATCGAGCTCGGCGCGGCGCGAGACAAGCTTCCCGACATCGGCATCGACGATCTGACCGATCTGCTTGTAGAGGTCCGGCCGCTGGCCGATGAGATCGTTCTTCAGCATGGTCGCCATCTGCGGGAGCAGGATGTCGAAGTTGCCGAGCTCCGGCGCGCTCTTGACCACCAGTTGGGCGGCGGCGAGCTGGGAGGGGCTGATCTCCTGCGCAGAGGCAACGGTGAAAGGCGCGGCCGCGATGACTGTACCGACGGCGACGATGGAGATGTATTTAGCGATCGAGAACATGAAGGCGCTCCGTGGCAGATGAAGGCTCATTTCGTCAGCCGCCGGACGCCGCGATCGTCGGCGACGATCGCCGACGTGGCAAGACCGACGAAAAGACCGTGCTCCACGACCCCGGGGATGGCATCCAGTGCTCGCGCCAGCCGGTCAGGATCGGGAATTCGACCGAAGGATATGTCGACAATATGGTTGCCGCTGTCGGTCACAAACGGGCGGCCATCGCGGCCGCGCAGCGTCATCACGCCGGCGAGACCCATACCGGCAGTGGCGCGCTCGATGGCGCGCTTCGTTGCCGTGGCCCCGAACGGAATGATCTCCACCGGCAGCGGAAACGCGCCGAGCATGTCGACCAGCTTTGCCGCTTCGGCAATCACCGTCATGCGCCGGGCGGCCGTGGCGATGATCTTCTCGCGCAGAAGCGCGCCGCCGCCGCCCTTGATGAGCCGCAGCATCGGATCGATCTCGTCGGCGCCGTCAACCACCAGATCGAGCGCTGGCTCCTCGTCGAGGGTCGCGAGCGAAATGCCCTCGGCGCGGGCAAGCTCGGCGGTACGCTCAGAGGTGGGAACGCCCACAACCGCAAGGCCGGCGCGGACGCGTGCCCCGAGGGCACGCACGAAATGTTCGGCGGTGCGCCCGGTGCCGAGCCCGAGCTTCATCCCCGGCCCGACGTCATCGAGGGCCGCCTCGGCGGCGCGCCGCCGCATGTCGTCGCTTGCCGGCGCCTTCTCCAGCATCAGCGGTCGAGCCCGCCCATCAGCATGTATTTGACCTCGACGAATTCCTCGATGCCGTAGTGGGAACCTTCGCGGCCAAGCCCCGATTCCTTGACGCCGCCGAAGGGAGCGAGCTCGGTCGAAATGGCGCCGGTGTTGATGCCAACCATGCCGTACTCCAGCGCTTCGGCGACGCGCCAGACGCGTCCGAGGTCGCGGGCGTAGAAATAGGCGGCGAGGCCGAAAGGCGTGTCGTTGGCAAGGGCGATGGCTTCCGCCTCGTCCCTGAACCGGTAAAGCGGCGCCACCGGCCCGAAGGTCTCCTCGCGGGTGATCAGCATGCGCGTGGTCACCCCCTTCAGAACCGTCGGCTCGAAGAACGTACCGCCGAGCTTATGGCGATGGCCGCCGGTGACGACGGCGGCGCCCTTGGCGACGGCATCCTGAATGTGGTGCTCGACCTTTTCGACCGCCGCCATGTTGATCAGCGGACCCTGGACGACGCCAACCTCGGTGCCGCGCCCGACCTTCAGCTTCATCACCGCGCTCGCCAGCTTCTCGGCGAAGGCGTCGTAGACCTTGTCCTGCACGAAGATGCGGTTGGCGCAGATGCAGGTCTGGCCCATGTTGCGGAACTTGGAGAAGATCGCGCCCGCGACCGCGGCATCGAGGTCGGCGTCGTCGAAGACGATGAACGGCGCGTTGCCGCCGAGCTCGAGCGCGACCTTCTTCACGGTACCGGCGGCCTGACGCATCAGCACCTTGCCGATCTCCGTCGATCCCGTGAAGGCGATGCAGCGAACTTTCGGGTTGGTGGTCATCTCCTCGCCGATCGCCGAAGCCTTTCCGGTGAGGACGTTGAAGGTGCCGGCCGGGAGACCGGCGCGCTCGGCAAGCACCGCCAGCGCCAGCGCCGTCAGCGGCGTTTCGCTCGCCGGCTTGCAGACCACTGTGCAACCGGCGGCGAGCGCAGGGGCGCATTTGCGCGTGATCATGGCGGCGGGAAAGTTCCACGGGGTGATGGCCGCGACGACGCCGATCGGCTGCCTGATGTTGACCATGCGGGCGTCGGCCCGGTGGCTGACACCGGTCTCGCCGTAGACGCGCTTGGCCTCCTCGGCGTTGAACTCGACGAAGGCAGCGGCATAGTCGACCTCGCCCAGCGCCTCGGCGAGCGGCTTGCCCTGCTCCGTGGTCATGATCAGGGCGATGTCGTCCCGGTTGGCCATGATCAGGTCGAACCAGGTGCGCAAGACCTTCGAGCGCTCCTTGCCGGTTTTCCGCGCCCAACCGGGAAAGGCTGCGGCGGCCTTGTCGATGGCGGCACGGGTTTCCTCCGCGCCGAAGCGGGGAACGCGCGCGATCGCGGCGCCGCCGGCAGGATCGTTCACCTCGATCTCGGGCGCGCCAAGCCACTCACCGCCCATGAAGCACTGCTGGCGAAGAAGGCCCGGGTCCCTGAGGTCCATCGTTTTCTCCTCGAGTTGCGGGTTTGTTAGCACCTGCCGGCGAGTGACGCCACGGGCGACAGGACGCAGATTTATCGGTTATCTAGGCCCTATCGATTCTGCGGGGAGAGCCCGATGACAACCGACCTCCTGCTCGCCATCGGCCACCACCTGTTGATGTTCACCCTGGTGGTGGTGCTGGTGATGGAGATCATGCTGATCCGCCCGGAAATGACGAGCGCGCACGTCAGGCGGGTGGGACGGCTCGACATCGCCTATGGCGCGACTGCCGGGCTGATCCTGGTGGTCGGATTCAGCCGGGTTTTCTTTGGCCTGAAGGGCCCGACCTTTTACCTGACCGACCTGTTCTTCTGGGCCAAGATTGCGGCATTCCTGACGGTCGGCCTGCTGTCGGTGCCGCCGACGATGCGCATCATCGGATGGCGGGCCGCGATGAAGGGAAACGAATCGTTTCGACCGGAGTCGGCCGAGATCAGGGCCGTCAGGGGCTACATGCATTGGGAGGCGGTGGTGTTCGGTCTCATACCGATTTTTGCCGCGCTGATGGCGCGCGGCTACGGGGCCTTGTGACGTCAGGCATGGCCAATCCCCCTACCCTCGTCCTCGACCTCGACGGCACGCTGGTCGACACCGCCGGCGACCTTGCGGCCACATTGAACGTCATCGTTCACGCCGAAGGGCTGCCGACCATCCCACTCGATCAGGCCGTGGCGATGGTCGGCCACGGCGCACGCGTGATGCTGGAATCGGCGTTCGCCGCCCATGGCGAGCGGGTCGAGGCGGCGCGGCTCGACGACCTCACCGAGCGATACCTGGCCTACTACGGGGAGCATATCGCCGAGAGCAGCCGGCCATTTCCGGGCGCCGAAGCCGCGCTCGACCGGTTTGCTGCGGCCGGATGGCGTCTCGCCGTCTGTACCAACAAGCACGAGGCCCCGGCGAAAAAGTTGCTCAAGGTCCTCGGCCTCGCCGACCGGTTCGCCGCGATCACGGGCCAGGACACCTTCGGCTTCCGCAAACCCGACCCGCGCCACCTGATCGAAACGATCAGGCTCGCCGGCGGAAAGGGGGGAAACGCCGTGATGGTGGGCGACTCGCTGACCGACGTGGACACGGCGATTGCGGCAAGCGTCCCGGTGATCGCCGTCAGCTTCGGCTACAGCGCGGTGCCGGTTGCCCAGCTCGGCGCGACCAGGGTGATCGACCACTTCGACGCTTTGTGGGATACCGTCGCCGCCCTGCCGCTGCCGGCCGGTGCTTCTTGACTTGGATTCCGACGGCCCCTTAAATCGCTGCACTTCCGGTCACCGGCAGACGGGCGCGTAGCTCAGCGGGAGAGCACTCCCTTCACACGGGTTCCGTCCAGCGTCCCTGCCCCAGTGCGCACGGTCGATAAGTCGCGGACATCGGGCTCTTCGACTACACTCTCTCGGCCGGGCAAGCCTCGAACGTAGTCGGAACTTGAAGCAGCCAGTCGGGGAAAATCCGGGGACGGAAGGAGCGTTGAGCCGGGCACGTAGTCTCGCTCTGATTCGGGCGACGCGGTTACGTCCAACCCAAGAACCCCAGGCCGAGCAGGACGCCCTCGGATGTGAAGTGTATCACCGCGCCGACGCAGGCACCCCACACGGCACCGAACAGCGGCACGCCGACGAGTGCGGTTGCCGGGCTGTTATATCTAGCTTCGGGGTCCGCTACGAACGCGGAATGCGCCGCAATCATCGCGCCGAGTAAAGCACCCCACTCAATCACCGCGAGGCTTCCGCCATCGGTCTACTCCTTGCTTTGGCAGTACTATCGGGGACTGGTTAATGGGCCGTAGCCGCCGACGCTTACGCTGAGCCTATCCGGCCCGTCCGGTCCGACCGAAGTACATGGCCGAGAGGCGGGCGGCGCTGGAGGCGTGGGCGGAAAACGTCGTCATGCGGTGAGAGCGGGGTTGAGGACGATGAGTGCTACTTTGGTACCTCCTCCAACAGCGGAGCAGATACGAGCCTCCTTCGAGGCTGGACTCGCCTCGCGCGTAGAGCGGGCTCGGCGCGTTAAACTGCAAGCATTCATACCGTCGGAGTGGTTCTCAGCTGCGGCTTCGGAGTGCGCGACGATGTATGTGGCCGCCACGTACTACGGAGCGATATCCGTGGCTCAAGCCTACGTGGAGGCGCTGTCAAAATTCCTGTGCGAAAAGAGGCGCGTGCGGGGAGCTAAGACTGCCGAGCGTCGCTGGACGAAGCTATGGGAGAACAAAATCATCTCTGCGCATGCGCGCGACGCGGCCCTCTCCATTTTCGACGCGCGCGACGACTTTCATCACCTGAACTCGTCGGATGTCGTGCAGGACCATTCAAGGCTTGAGGCACTGGCGGAAGCGTGTGTGAATAACCTCTATGTCATCGAGAGCGAGGTCTTCGCAGTGTCATTCATCGAACCCGGCAAGGTTACGCCGCGTCATCCGGAATACTGGCTATCTGCAGGCGACGGCTTGGTAAGCGTGCGGCTCCGGCAGTCCTACTGATACAGGCCCAATTCCGGCATTCCGAACACCAGCCTTCAGGCTGAGGTTTGTCGCCTCTGCGGCCCCCTTTCATGCGTAGGGCAGTTTCTTTCCTGAAGCAGTGACGGCCTCACCGTCGGCGATATCAGGTCTCGACGCATCTATTGTGCAAGATGCCGAGACCGAACTTAGCCACGGTGATTGTGGCATTCGACTGCGCGGCGGTGCCGTTACCGCCGTCACCGTTATGTTGGCCACCATCTCTCGGGCCTTTCCGTCATACGGAGCGCTGACCCAAATAGATTCGTTTCTGACAGAGGAACGGTTCCATTCGGGTGCGTCAGGACTTATGGGGTCGAGTTGAAAGACGGGCATGGTGCACTCCTCTCGGTGGTGCGTCCAATCTGAGCCGTTCTGATTGCGAGTTCGTTGTCTCATTCCCTCAGATTTTAGCCAGCTGCAAAGCCCCTGGGTCGTAGTTCAAAGCAACCCATTCGTAACGGTTGAGTCGGGACAATTGCCGAACACTCGACGGACTGTGAGCAGGCCCATGTCTCCCTTCGAGAAGCTCGTCACGGCCGCCTTCGTAGTTCTGGTCGTCGGTCTCTTCCTATTCTTCACGCCGCTGGGTGGCATTGTGAATCTCATTTTAGGCGGCGGCGCGGTGCTTGGCGCGATTGCTCTGCTCGCCCAAGTCGCGTTCGGTCTCTTCTCGTTCAGAGACTACGGTGACCTGCTCTTCTGGCGCGAGATGGGCTTGAAACTGGTCGGGGCTATGGCTCTCTTCGTGGTGTTCGCCGCGCTCCAAGCAGTACTTCCGCCGCCACCGCTCGGCAGCGACCGATGCATCGAAGTGGGCAAAAGCGTGTACTATGAGCCGTGTTAGACGCGCCCGATGTTTCGGCATGGGCATGGCATGAGAGCCCCCACTTGCCCTGGGGGTGCCTAAACGTTGTTAGACACCGTCAAGCCACTCCGCCTTGCGGACGTGTCCCACCGCGGTGCCGTTGAAGAACACCTTAGGCGGCTGACGATATTTGAGGGGCGATAACCAAGAGATAGGCGCTGGGTAGTACATTGACGTAGCGGACAAAGTCACTCTCGCTGTCTTGCGCTCCTCGTCCGATGCAGGTCGGTAACGCTCTCCAACTTCATCGACGCCATCCTGCACAAGTAGGGTGGTTTGCGACCACAGCTTCGGGCGGTGCGCCACAATCTGCTCGAATTCTCTTGCGATTTCGGAGCGTTCAGACCAACGCTCGAAATAGATGTTCTCGGACGAGCTGAGGTATTGAAGCTGATTAAGAGACAGGACGTCCTGGGGCCTTTTCAGCTTCAACCAATTTCCCGCGCGGTCCGGCATCGTGTAAACGCCGCCGTCATAGCACATGAACAGGTAGTTCGAAGTGAGCGGCATGAACAATAAAGCGCCCGACGACGCCACACCGAAGTTGTGTCGACCGAGCCTCTGGAGGTGAAACCTGTTTGTGAATATCGTAGGGTCGTCCGACGCAATGAAGGCCCTGTCGGTTAGGTTGTGTACTATGCATGGCTTGAGATCCTCAATCAAATGCAGACTTTCTTGAAATGCCCTTATAGAATTCAGTATAAGCTCTTCATCAGTTTATATTTCCTGAGGTCTTAGTGTTTCGCGACCCTTGAAAATCTCGTACTCCATTTCTGTTCGCATAGAGCGCATTCTCTTCACAGCCATTTCCGTTCTGCGGTGCTGAAGATATGCGATGGAGCTGATAGACAGACACGGCGGCGATGTCGGAGAGCAGGCGCCCAAGTTCGACCAGCAGCGGCTGCGGCGCCAGCGCGAACAGCGAAAGGTGGCCAATGTCGCCGGCACGAAGCCGGTCGCGGACCTTGCGAGCAAACTGGCGCTGCAGGTTGCCCACCTGCATCTGCCAGTATTCGGGCTCGTGATCCTGGAAATCGAGGCGGGCCAGGTCGAGTTGGATCGGCTGGCGCTCGGCGGGATACCGGTCGGGTAAAATAGCCGCCCGCGCGAGGTCCAAACGCACCGGATAGTCATGCTCGCCGACGCGGGCGCCGAACAACAGGATGTGGCTGGCGCGCTCGTCCTGGATTTCGGTTAGCACCTCGATGCGCGCCTCGTGCCGGGTCTTCATGGCGAGCAATAGGATTCGGGGTGTTCCGCCACCGCCTCGCGATCGACGATTCGGTGATGGCGGTCGCACATCAGCATCAGGTTATGGATGTCGTCGGCGAGGAGTGGCGAGCGCACCGGATCACCGCGCGGGCCACCGGGCGTCTCCGCAACAATGTGGGCCACATAGGCCGCGTTGAGCTCGTCTTTGCCGGCGATCAGGTCGCCGATGAGAGACGTATTGCAGCCGGCGTATTTCGCATCGGCCGGCGGCGCGGGCCCACAAGACCACCCTGTTCTTTGCTGACACCATCAGGGGTGCCCCGGGATTGTGCTCGCGCTTGACGACCGCGAACGGTACGTGATTCGATCCGAATTCGTTTCACAGCTGAGACACTATCAGAATTCGTTTCCCTTTGTGAAACACTGATTTCGTTTTCTGAAACACAGGAGACTCGATGGCGCAACTATCGCCGGAGGAGCTGGGTCGAAGGGTGGCCCGGAAGCGAGGAAGCATGGGCATACGAGCAGCAGCTGCCGAAATTGGTATCAGCCCAGCCACGTTGTCGCGTGTTGAGCGTGGCCATCTCCCCGACAGTCGTACCCTTCGGAAAATCTGCGTTTGGCTTGGGATCAACCCGGGCCTAGTGATCGGCGAAGGCCACCATGCCGCCGAACGGCTGCCCGAGGTTCACGTGGGGTTCAAGCGCGGACAGGCCTTCAGGTTTGAAGACCGCCAAAGTCACTCGCCAATCTCATCATCGCGGGCGCCCGCCAGTACCAGAGAGTCAAAGTAGCCGCCGCCGCCATAGAGTCTCACTTCGAGCGCGGGTTCAAGTCACTAATGCGAGCGACGGTCAGTTGAAATACGTAAGGCGCTTGGGATAGCGCCCGTCGGGGCGCTATCCGCCGAACGGTTGGCCACCCACCTGGGGGTCGCGGTGTGGTCGGCGTCCGACGTTCGCGGGCTGGGAAAGGCGGATCGAACCCAGCTTCTGCAAGTCGCTCAGGATGAGTGGTTTGCGTTCGTTATCCACGAAGCCGACCAATTCCTCGTGGTTTACAATCCCAGCATGTCTCTGCGGCGCCGGAACGCCGTGATCATGCACGAGTTGTGGCGCATCGTCCTAGGGCACGATTTGCCCGCGGCGCAACAGACTGACGACGGTCATTTTATGAGCGGCAACTACAGCCACGTCCAGGAAGCCGAGGCCGACTGGCTCGCCGGGACGTCTTCTCCGCGTCAGCCCTATGGATGAGGTCGCGCCGCATGACCGAGGAGGCGGCGACGAACCATTTCGGCGTGAGCATCGATATGCTGAAGTGGCGAATTCGAATGACCGGCGTCGACTATCAGATGCGTCGATCAGGATAGCTGATTTGTGTGTTTGGGAATCTTCGCGGATGCTGCACAAGTTGGCCTGTCCCCTCCTACGCACGAGGCCCACTTCAGCGCACCGCGTCGCGCTGGAAGCGCACCCCACTTCATTTTCGCGTCCTGGGTTGAAGTGGAGGCGCGCTGGTAACCGCTGCCGCCCGTGGCGGCGGCCCCGCGCGAGCCGCCGACATCTTGCACGTTTCGCGCTCGACTGAACGGGCAGCCCGTCGGACCGCGACCTGAACTTTGGCCGGCGTCGCGCTGGCTTGATCAAGGCCGCACTCTGCCGTATCAAGGGCGGGATGAGGGCTGGCCCTCGATACTCCCCGATCAAGCCGAGAGTCCAGCCGGCATCCACGGAAAAAGGGGTCTGTGACCGATGAAAGATGAATACGCTGGAAAACATACCGAAACACGCAGCGTGACTTGCTTGGCTATGGCTATTGGTTGCTCAAGTATCGCGGGCACGACACATATCGCATCTACGACCTGGTACGCGAGCGTCACCCCACGGCCTGGATGACGCTCGAGGACGCTGTGAAGTGGTTGGAACAGGCGGACTCCATGCGAGAAGCAGAGCGGGAGACTGACCGAGTTAACAGTCGGTTCTGGTCCTTCATCAAGGAAACGGGGGCCACCCTGACAATCAGTCCCGGCTAACGCCGGGCGCGCGAACATGGATGACCCTTAAGGGCCGCCCTCCGACCGAGGGTGGCCCTTCGCTTTTGCTGGTGCAGCCAGCCTCGCCGGCATATTAGCCAAGATTTAGCCCGCTAATGGCGACGATTGGCATGGACAGAAGTAAGCCATTGAAATCATTGGCGCTCCCTAGGGGACCGCGCAAAGGCTGATTTTGTCAGCTACTTACCCGCCAGTGGGATAGTCGACTTTCCTATCGTGTCCTGGGCTTCCCCCGCTAAGGGTCCCACCAGCACCAACCTTCCGCGTACGGATGAGGCGAACCACGTCCGAGACGCGCCAGAGGCTGACCAGCGGCAGCCATTGGTCGAGGTCCGGTTCCCCTTCTATTTGCCGCCATGGCGATCGAGGAGCGGCGAGCGCAATTCTGACGCGGGAACAACCGTTTGCTCCCGCGTGGCTCTGGGGATAACCGGCGAGAGGTGGAGGGGAGCCGCGTTATCATCGAGGAATGGATAACCAAGACCCGCGACAGGCGGCGAAAGGTTCCGACCAGGCGCGACCTGTCGCGACGAGCGCCCGACAGCGAGTTCACCCTATCGGTCGAGGAGACACTCGATCGCTACGCCAGTGCGGGTCTTCCCCGCACGCCGCGTAGCATCCAACGCTATTGCGCCCTTGTGAGAGACGCCTTCAGCGACGGGAACCAGTACTTGCCGGCGACGGTCACGCACTGGAGCGATTCGTGCTTCGGCGCATCGAGGAAGCGCTTGGCCTCACGGGCGACCGCATCGACGTCGACGAAGGCTGGGCATTCATTCCGCGAACGAAGAACGGGCTGCCCCGGACGGCATTCCTGCCGCCGATGGTGGTCGATGCCTTGCGACGCCACCCGCGCGGCCTGAATCGAGCTGGACCAGTGTTCCGCTTCGGCAAGAACGGCCGCCTGTACCTGCTGCTACGGCTCGCTCGCGAGGCGGCCGGGATCGACCGCTCAGTCACATTCCACGTCTTCCGGCACACGTGGGCTGCTTGGATGCGGCGATATGCCGGGCTGGATACGAGCGGATCTGGTGGCCACCGGGGCTTGGCTGGACCGGACGAGCGCGGCGCGCTATGAGCACGTCGTGCCGGTCGAGGAAGCTCGGCGGGCTGCCCTGCTCCCGGTCCCCGAGCCAGTCGGGCACTTATCCGGGGAGCGCAGGCAACGGGCGCGTAGCTCAGCGGGAGAGCACTCCCTTCACACGGGAGGGGTCACAGGTTCAATCCCTGTCGCGCCCACCATTCGCATGTGCCTCAAGACCGCGCTCCGGTGAGACAGTGAAAGAGCCATAGGCGATGCCTGGTGACATCAGGTTGTCTCCAGGCTTTGGCACGATGGTGGCTGTCTCCTCCACCCCATTTCAAAGTTGATCGCGTGACGTTCTGTTGGCTTTGAGTCAAGGATCAGTTCGGGGGTAGAATCGGGGGTAGAGGGTGGGGCGGGGCGCGAAGGGAAGCTCGACCATGCAGCCTTGTCTTGTGAATGCCTCACGGTGCGTCATCGCCGGTCTCTTGACCACAGTCCTCGGCTCAGTGGCGGCCGCCCAGGCCCAACCCAGCACTCAAGTCAACCTTGAGCTCGTGGTGACCGTCGACGTCTCCTCGCCAATGGACCGCGACGAGCAGGTGGTTGCCCGCAACGGCTACGTCGATGCTTTTCGAAGCCCGGACTTCATCAATGCAATCCTGCAAGGGGCGACGGGCCGGATTGCCGTCACCTATGTCGAGTTCTCCGACACCCAGACGGTCGTGGTTCCGTGGACCGTCATCGACAGCGCTGCGAGTGCAAATGCCTTTGCAGATCGGCTAAGCACAGCACCTCCGCAGTTCCTGCGAACGACCTCGATTTCCGGAGACCTGACGTTCTCCGCCAATCTCTTCGATAGCAGTGGCGTGATTTCGCCACGCCGTACAATCGATGTGTCCGGCAACGGTCCTAACAACGACGGCATTCCGGTCGTCACGGCCCGCGATGCCGTCGTGGCCAAGGGGATCACGATCAACGGGCTGCCCATCGACCTTGGACCGCGTGAGGCGGTGATTGCGGATCTCGCCGACTACTACAAGGAGTCAGACAATG
>CAVZHY010000004.1:0-288544 GCA_963775235.1 uncultured Alphaproteobacteria bacterium | reverse complement strand
TTTGTGGTGGCCAGCCATTACGTATTGCTGACGGACGGGGCTCGTAGTCGATTCTGGCGTCGTTCTTTTGCTGGAAAGGGAAGCAATGCCGGTCACGTCCTTGAGGGTCTGTGCCCCCGGAGTCGTTCCGGTGCCGTATGTTATGGAGTTGCAGGCGGCCAGCGAAAGGCCCGCCGCCACGACCGCGACGCCGGCCAGCATACGCCCGCACTTGAAGCTTGGCCATTCGTTGTCCGTCCGCGAATTCGCGTGCGCCAGGCTCTCTGGGCGCGCCATATGGCGCCAAAACCGGGCAAGAATCCGGCTGACCCAAGATTTTTCTATCCGAATCGCCTCGAGGCCACAACCCGGCCGGGGATCAGCGGAGCGCCGCCAATGCCTGATCAAGCCGACTGCCGGGGCCGGCGGCGGCGAGCATGGCACGCGCCGTGCGACAATCCTGGTCCATTGCCTCAATCAGCACTCCCGCTGACGAAAACTTTTCCTCGGGTCGGATCCAGTCGAAGAAGGTCACCACGACCTCTTCGCCATAGAGGTCGCCCGAAAAGTCGAACAAAAAGACCTCGAGCAATGGCGGGCCGTTATCGAACGTCGGCCGGCGCCCGAAACTGGCCACCCCGTCGATGCTCAATCCATCGGCGCGCCGCAGGCGGACGGCGTAGACACCATGTCGCAGTTGGCAATCCGACCCTAGTTGCAGGTTGGCGGTCGGATAGCCGAGTTCGCGGCCGCGACGTTCGCCGGCAACGATTTTCCCGATTACGAACCAACGGTAGCCAAGCAGTTGGTTGGCGCCGACGGCGTTGCCGGCGGCGAGAGCTTCGCGGATGGCGGTTGAGGCAACGGGGGCAATGCCGCTGCCAGTGACTTTATCGATCACGCTCACCGCAAAGCCCAGGCGCTCGCCTTCCGCGGCGAGCATGGCTGGCGTGCCAGCCCTGCCTTTTCCAAAATGAAAATTGTATCCGATGACCGCCGCCGCGAGCCGCAGACGCCCGACAAGGATCGTGTCGACGAAAGCCTCTGCCGTGATCATCGAGAAAGTGCGATCGAAGGTGGCGACAACCAGCCCATCAATCGCGAGCGCCTTCAACAGGCGGGCCTTCGCGGCCAACGGCGTCAGGCGAAAGACCGGGGTGTCGGGCCGGAACACCGTGCGTGGATGAGGCTCAAAGGTCAGCACCAGCGCCGGTACGCCGAGTTCGATCGGCTTGCGAACGTGTTGCCTGCAGTAACGCGACGTGGCCGGGATGGACGCCGTCGAAATTACCAACGGCGACGACGCCGCCCGTCAGCTGATCGGGCACCGAGTTAAGCGCGAATGGTATGAGCGCCGTTGGGCGGGCGCCAGATGGCATGGTCGACGTCCGTCGGCGATCAGAGGGACGGTGAACCTGCCGCCTGCACGGAGCGCGGTCAAGCCTCCGGCGCGTCAATTCGGGACAGGCAAGGGCGGCCCAAAACACGGTTTATTTACTGTGCGGGGCGATGATCGCGACAACGTCACAACTGAAGTGCCGCAGGACGGGGGGTCGCTCGCTTATGGCATCTCGGGGCCCGTCTTCGGGGCCGCTCAACGTCATCATTGTGGACTTCGATGCCAACCAGCGCCGGACCCTGGCAGGCTGGGTCGAGCGGGCGGACGGGCGTTTTTCCGCGAGCGCGTATGCGACCACCGCTGAGGCCCTGGCCGCCGTCGACCGCCGCAGTGATGCGATAATGATCGCCGATCTCGAAACGATCGGTGGCGCGGGCCATCTGTCTGACGTCACCGACGCGGCCATGCCGCTGATCGTCACCAGCATCGACGGTTCGCTGACAACGGCGATTGCCGCGATCAAGAGCGGTGCAGTCGATTTCCTGCCGAAGCCGATCGGTGCGCGGGGCCTGATCGAGCGCCTGGAGGCGGCGGTGGGCAACTGGCAGCGAAGCAGGTCACCAGTGGCGAGCAAGAAACGGGCGCCGGCCAATGCGGATTTCGCCGGCTTCATCGGTCGTTCCAAAGCGATGCAGGCGGTCTACGACGAGATCGGGCTGATCGCACCGTCGCGCGCGCCGGTCTTCATCACAGGGGAAAGCGGCACCGGCAAAGAACTCTGCGCTGAGGCGATACATCAATTCGCCGGCGTGACCGGGCGACCGTTGGTCGCGATCAACTGCAGCGCAATCCCGAAGGATCTGATGGAGAGCGAGATTTTCGGTCACGTGCGCGGTGCCTTCACCGGCGCCGCCGACAATCGCGCTGGTGCTGCCGAACGCGCCGACGGCGGAACGCTGTTTCTCGACGAAATCGCGGAAATGGATCTTGGCCTGCAGGCGAAACTATTGCGCTTTCTCCAATCAGGAACAGTCCAGCGCGTCGGCGGCAGCGAATTGAAACCGATCGACGTGCGGATCGTGTGTGCGACCAACCGCGATCCATTCGCCGAAGTCGCTGCCGGCCGGTTCCGTTCGGACCTCTTTTACCGTTTACACGTGCTGCCCATCCACCTGCCCCCGTTGAGGCAGCGGCATGAGGATATCCTGCTGCTGGCGTCCACGTTCCTCGATCGGTTCGCGAACGAGGAGGGACGCGATTTCGACGGCTTCGACGATGCCGTTACCGATCGGCTGATGCGCTACTCGTGGCCCGGTAACGTGCGAGAGCTCGCCAACCTCATTCGACGCATCGTGGTGCTTGGCAACGGGCAGAGGGTCGACGAGGCGATGCTGCCGGTGACGATTGGCGCAAACGACCGTGCTTGGGCAAGCGAGAAGATCCCGGAACGGCCATGCCTCCCGGTTGGGCCGCTGTGGCAGCAGGAGCGCGAGATCATAGAGGCCGCGCTGGCTGCCTTCGGCGGCAACATCGCCCGCGCGGCGGCGGCTCTGGAAGTCAGCCCGTCGACCATCTACCGCAAGCGTGAATCCTGGCTGCGTCGCCACCACCAGCCGGCGTGAACCCCCTGCAAACGGTTGCGATTGCCCTCGACTTGCGCCAAAGCCGGGGGGATTCGATCATGCCGACTGCGGCACGCCAAACGAGGCCGGGGAAAGACCATGTTCAGAATGCTCAGGCGGCTCGCCGCCACGGTCATCGTGGCGGGAGCCAGCACGGCAATCGCGCCGGGAGCGCATGCCGGCGACATAAGCCAGTTGGCCGCCAAGGCCGACGACCTGCTTGACACCGGCAAACCGGGCGAAGCTCTGGCAGCGTTCGACCAAGCGACCGACGCCTTCTGGCGCGCGTCGCCGCTGCAGTTTCGCCTCGCGTCCTTTGTCAACGTGGCGGCCGGCCAGTACAACCCGCGGGGCAATGCGACGTTTCGATCCGGCGACACGGCGACGGTCTATCTTGCGCCGGTCGGGTACGGGTTTATTGCAGACGGGGCGTCCGTGCGTGTGGAGATGACCACCGGCCTCGAGATTCGTACGCCTGGTGGCCTTATCCTTGCCAAGACCGACGATCTGGGCGACCTGGCATGGCAAGGCCAAACCCAGAGCCACGAGGTCCACCTGACGATTGCCGTCCCTCTTCCTCAGCTCAAGCCGGGCGACTATCAACTGCGTCTGACGATCGGTGACAGGGCGTCGGCAAAGTCGGCTACGGTGACGTTGCCGCTCTCGATCGTCGAGTAGTATCAGGGGTCCCGAGGCTCACACAGCCTTACTGCGAGATGCGCAGGAGCGTGATCTGGTCGCCGATGGCGTGGAAGGCGTCAAGCAGCGCGGTCTGATCAGCCGCCAGGAAGTACATCGACGGGTCAGTGGCGCAGGCTTGCAGCATGTCGCGCGTCGACTGCGGTATGCCGCCTGACCCGGTGAAGGCAACAGTGTAGACGGTGATACCGGCGTCCTTGACGTTCTGGCAGGCAAGCGCCGTGCGATCGTCCATCTTTGATTCTTCGTAGGACTGATTCGTCGAGGTGGTGCCGAGGTGGCCTTCGGAGATGAAGCCCCAGGCGCCGTACCACGAGCCCAGCATCTCACTGTTCGGATAGTAAGTGTTCTCACCATCGGTCATCAGGATGAGGATCTTCTGGTTGTCGGTCGCCGTGTAAGCGCGACCCTGGGTCAGCGGCTCGCCGGGCGACAGGGCACGCCATCCCCACATCAGGCCGGACTGGAGGTTGGTGGCGCCCTCGGCGATCATGCCGGAGATGGAATTTTTCACGGCGTTTTCATCCGTCGACAGCGGCATCAGGGCCGTGGTCGTGCACATGAAGTTGGGGCCGCCGGGAATGCCACCAACGGTGATGTTGGCCGGAGTCGCGTTGTGATACTTGCAGGTCGCCTCGTACCGACTCTGCTCGTTTGAGCTGGTGGTGCCGCCGCTGAAGCTGCAGCTGCCGCCATTGTCGGAAAGATAGTTGTTGTAGTTCTCGGAACCGCTGCCCGCCCCCGAGCACCCACTGCTCGAACCCCCGCGACGTCCGCCGCCACCGCCTCCGGAGCACGTCCAGTTGTCGGGCACGTCAGGCGCGAACATGGGAGCGATCATTGTATCCGGATTCGTCGACGTCGGTGTATCGTCGGTGACATCGTAAGGCATCGGCCGCATCTCGACGCAGCCACCCCATGAGGTGTTGCGCATGTCACTTATGAGGGAGAACGGATTCACGTCATCGGTGCTGCCGTCCATCGTGTCGGCGGCATAGGTGGCGATGCCGTTCTTGTCGAGCCACGTGGCGGTGGCATCGTTCTGGTACTGCGAGCCGATGTTGACGGCGGCCGCGAAGGGCACAAGTCCGACCTTGACCGGGTCCGGCTTGGTCGAGGTGGCGCCGAGGTTATAGAGCGTATCGGTGAGATTGGTGGCCGCCTGACGAAGGGTCGCGATGTTGTTGTTCGTGGTCATCGAACCGGAGTTGTCGAGCACCATCATCACCTCAAGCGTGCCCAGCGCCAGCGTTGCCTGCGACTTCAGGTGAAACACCAGTTCGTGCAGTCCGATGATGCCGAGGAAATAGGTCGGCACGTGCAGGTCGGTGGTCAGCGTGATGGTGGAGACGTTGACGGACGTGGTCAGGGTCGGCGGATCGGCGAGATTGTCGCCGATGTTGGAAGTGTAATAATGGTCAACGTCCTGCCGGAGTTCGTCCATGGTCAGCAGGCCGATCTTCTTGCCGGCGGCGAGGGCGGCAGAATCCATCGCGTCCTGGACCACCTCCTTCTTGTCGAAGGCGTTGGTGTAGTCGACGACGCCTCCCATGGCGATGAACAGCGGGATAAACGCGATGGCGAAGGTGGGAAGAACGCTGCCGCTGCACGAGCGGGCGAAGCGTTTCAGCAGCACATACGACATAGTCGTGCGTCTCGGTTGTCAGATTGCGCACATGACAACACGTCGGGTACTGCTTAAAACTTAATAAAGGCGGTTACCGCTCGCCTAATTCGGGGCAACAGTTAACCTTTTCGAGCCCGCGCCATTGATGCGGCGCTGCGAAAATATCTGTCCCCTCGCGGGTCCTACTGCGAGATGCGCAGCAGCGTGATTTGATCTCCGATTGCGTGGAAGGCATCGAGGAGCGCCGTCTGATCGGCCGCCAGGTAGTACATCGACGGATCGGTGGCGCAGGCCTGCAGCATGTCCTGCGTCGACTGCGGTATGCCGCCGGACCCGGTGAAAGCGACGGTATAGACCGTGACGCCCGCGGTCTTGACATTCTGGCAGGCCAGCGCGGTGCGATCGTCCATCTTGGATTCTTCGGTCGATTGGTCGGTCGAGGTGGTGCCGAGATGGCCCTTGGAGATGAAGCCCCAGGCGCCGTACCACGTGCCGGGGTATTTGCTGACGGGGTAATAGGTGTTCTCGCCGTCGGTCATGAAGATCAGTATCTTTTGATTATCCGCTGCCGTGTCGTCGCGGCCCTCGGTGAACGGCGCCGCCGACGAAAGCACGCGCCAGCCCCACATGAACCCTTCCTCGATGTTCGTGGCGCCTATGGCCACCATCGAGTTAATGGCGTTGGTGATCGTCGACTCGCTGGTGGTGAGTGGCGTCAGGGCCTGGCTGGTGCACATGAAGTTGGGACCGCCAGGGATGCCCGCGACGGTCAGGTTGGTTGTGGTGACTTGGTTTGTCGAGGTCCCGTACTTGGCGGTCGACTGCATCGCCGTCGTCTCGGCGACACCATTGCCGCTGCCGCCGCAGTTTGCATTGCCACTCTGGCACGTCCAGTTGGCCGGCTTGGTGAAGCTGAGCGTCCCCGACCCGCTGCTGGTGACGTTAAGTGTGCTCCCACCGCTCGATGTGGACACCTTGAACGCGTTGGTCGTCAGGCCAGAGCTGATTACGTAGTAAGCCGTACCGCTACTCAGCCCGCCCGGCATCGACCCCGTGGTCTGGAAAACCACCTGTGTTCCCGAGGTGAGACCATGCCCGTTCGACGTGAACAGATCGGTCGAGGAGTTCACGGTCGCAGGCGTGCCGGCGACATCCGGCAAGTAATTGTTGTAGCTCTGACCGTTGGACCCTCCGGCCGGAGCGCCGAGGTAACGACGGTTCGAGTTGCTCGACCCCACATTGCTGCATGAACTCGTCGAGCACGTCCAGTTGTCGGGATCGTCTGGCGCGAACATCGGCACGAACATGGTCGCCGGCGTAGTAGTGACCGCGGCGGTGTCGGCGACGTCGTAAGGAATAGGTCGAGCCTCAACGCACCCACCCCAGGTGACCGCGTTGCCGCTGGAGTTCTTCAGCCCCGCCAACAAAGTGAACGGGTTGGCGGTGGTCGCGGTACCATCCATGATGTCGAGGTTGTACGTTCCGACGCCTGTCTTATCGAGCCACGTGGCGGTGGCATCGTTCTGGTACTGCGAGCCGACGTTGACCGCGGCGGCGAACGGCACCAGTCCGATCTTGACCGGGTCCGGCTTGGTCGAGGTGGCGCCGAGACCCCATAACGTGGTGGCAAGTTTGTTCGCGGCTGTCCGCAGAGTTCCGATGTTGTCGTTGGTGTTCATCGAGCCGGAGTTGTCGAGCACAATCGCGACTTCCAGCGTGCCCAGCGCCAGGGTTGCCTGCGACTTCAGGTGAAACACCAGTTCGTGCAGTCCGATGATGCCGAGGAAATAGGTCGGCACGTGCAGGTCGGTGGTCAGGGTGATGGTGGAGACGTTGACGGACGTGGTCAGGGCCGGCGGATCGGCGAGATTGTCGCCGATGTTGGAAGTGTAATAATGGTCAACGTCCTGCCGGAGTTCGTCCATGGTCAGCAGGCCGATCTTCTTGCCGGCGGCGAGGGCGGCAAAATCCATCGCGTCCTGGACCACCTCCTTCTTGTCGAAGGCGTTGGTGTAGTCGACGACGCCTCCCATGGCGATGAACAGCGGGATAAACGCGATGGCGAAGGTGGGAAGAACGCTGCCGCCGCACGAGCGGGCGAACCTCATAAAAGCTGCGCCGAACACTTGGACACTCCAAAACCAGGTTGCCCGACGCTAGCTATTACCTGTTTAAGGGGAGTTAAGGAGGACCAATAACACTTAGTGAAATTAAATAGTTCATCGTTCCCCGCAAAGCTTCTTCTTAGACCGCGGGAATAAACACTTCGTGCGGGCCTGCGCTAGTGGTTTCCGCCTGACAAAAGAATCCCCGTTGGGATTCCGTTGGGCGGGCTGGCATGCGAATCTGGTGCATGCGCACCGGAATTTTCATTTTGCTGAGCCGCTCCAACCGCAGTCGACTTGAGGCCATCACCAGGGATCGCAATGCGCCGCAAAAGCATGTCTGGCGCGCGGCGATCGTCCTGCTGAGCGCCGATGGCGTCGGCACCACCACGATCATGCGGCAGACCGGAACATCCAAGACCTGTGTCTGGCGCTGGCAGGAGCGCTTTATGCGGGAGGGCGTCGACGGCCTTCTGCGCGACAAGACGCGCCCCTCGCGCATTCCGCCGCTGAGCCAGGAGGTGATCGAACGCGTGGTCGCGCTGACGCAGACCGAGCCGCCGGCCGAGGCCACCCACTGGACCGCCGACATGATGGCGCGAGCGAGTGGCATCAGCGCCAGTGCCGTGCGGCGCATCTGGAAGGAGCACGGGCTGCAACCGCACCGCTACCGTCAGTTCAAACTCTCTACCGACCCCAAGTTCGTCACCAAATTGCGCGACGTGGTCGGGCTCTATGTCGACCCGCCGGCGCATGCCATCGTGCTGTCCGTCGACGAAAAAAGCCAAATCCAGGCTCTCGACCGCACTCAGCCGGGGCTGCCGCTGAAGAAGGGGCGCCTCGGCACCATGACGCATGACTACAAACGTCATGGCACCACGACCTTGTTCGCTGCCCTGAACGTCCTCGACGGCACCGTGATCGGCCGCAACATGCAGCGCCATCGCCATCAGGAGTTCATCCGCTTTCTGAACGCGGTCGAGGCTGAGGTACCGGTCGGCAAGGTCGTCCACGTCATCCTCGACAATTATGCCGTCCACAAGCATCCAAAGGTTCGCGCCTGGCTTGCCCGGCACGAGCGCTTCGTTTTCCACTTCACGCCAACCTCGTGCTCCTGGCTCAACGCCGTCGAGGGCTTCTTCGCCAAGCTCTCCCGGCGCCGACTGAAGCGCGGCGTCTTCCGATCGGTCGTCGATCTCCAGGCCGCCATCAACTGCTTCGTCGAAGAAACCAACAATGACCCCAAGCCGTTCACTTGGACCGCAGACCCCGACCGCATCATCGCCGCCGTCAGACGAGGGCACCAAGTGTTAGATTCCATCCACTAGCAGTAGTGTCCAGTCCCCGGCCGCGGGCCCAAAAGATTGGGCCTTGACAGGACCGGACCACCCTCCTACATGCGGCGCGGCATTGGCACTCGCATCGGGCGAGTGCTAACAGGCGCCAATCCAAAAAACGATCCGAGGCCGGATCAAAATCCTCAAGAGGAACAGAACCCAATGAAATTCCGCCCTCTCCACGACCGTGTGGTCGTTCGCCGGGTCGAATCTGAAGAGAAGACTGCCGGCGGCATTATCATCCCCGACACCGCCAAGGAGAAGCCCCAGGAGGGCGAGATCGTGGCTGTGGGCCCCGGCGCGCGCGACGAGACGGGCAAGCTCGTCCCGCTCGACGTCAAGGCCGGCGACCGCATCCTGTTCGGCAAGTGGTCGGGCACGGAAGTCAAGATTGACGGCGAGGACTTCCTGATCATGAAGGAGTCCGACGTCATGGGGGTCATCGAAGCAAAGGCGGCGGGCCGCAAGGCAGCCTGACGACAACGAGACCAGACAAGGGAAACAACAGACATGGCTGCGAAAGACGTAAGATTTTCAACCGACGCGCGCGACAAGATGCTGCGCGGCGTCGACATCCTCGCCAATGCAGTGAGGGTGACGCTCGGCCCCAAGGGTCGTAACGTCGTGCTCGACAAGTCGTTCGGCGCTCCGCGCATCACCAAGGACGGAGTGACTGTCGCCAAAGAGATCGAGCTCGAGGACAAGTTCGAGAACATGGGCGCGCAGATGGTGCGCGAGGTGGCCTCGAAAACTAACGACATCGCGGGTGACGGCACGACCACGGCAACCGTTCTTGCCCACGCGATCGTCCGCGATGGTGCCAAGGCGGTGGCCGCGGGTATGAACCCGATGGACCTCAAGCGCGGCATCGACCTTGCGGTCAGTGAGGCGGTGGCAGATCTCGAAAAGCGCTCGAAGAAGATCAAGACTTCCGCCGAAATCGCGCAGGTTGGCTCGATTGCCGCAAACGGCGAAAAGGTAATCGGCGAGAAGATCGCCGAGGCGATGCAGAAGGTCGGCAACGAGGGTGTCATCACCGTCGAGGAGTCGAAGGCGCTCGAGTTCGAGCTCGAGGTCGTCGAGGGCATGCAGTTCGACCGCGGCTATCTGTCGCCGTATTTCATCACCAACGCCGAGAAGATGGTCACCGAGCTTGAGGACCCCTACATCCTCCTGCACGAGAAGAAGCTCTCGAACCTGCAGGCGATGCTGCCGGTGCTGGAAGCCGTCGTGCAGTCGTCGCGGCCTCTGCTGATTGTTGCCGAGGACGTCGAGGGCGAGGCGCTGGCCACGCTGGTGGTCAACAAGCTGCGCGGCGGTCTCAAGGTCGCGGCAGTCAAGGCGCCGGGCTTCGGCGATCGCCGCAAGGCGATGCTCGAGGACATCGCCGTCCTCACTGGCGGCCAAGTGATCTCAGAGGACCTCGGCATCAAGCTCGAGAATGTCACCTTGCAGATGCTCGGCAAGGCCAAGCGCGTGTCGATCGCCAAGGAGAACACCACGATCGTCGACGGCGCCGGCAAGAAGAAAGAGATCGAGGGCCGCATTAACCAGATCAAGGCGCAGATCGAAGAGACCACCTCCGACTACGACCGTGAGAAGCTGCAGGAGCGGCTGGCCAAGCTCGCTGGCGGCGTGGCGGTGATCCGCGTTGGCGGCGCCACCGAAGTGGAGGTCAAGGAAAAGAAGGACCGCGTCGACGATGCCCTCAATGCCACCCGCGCGGCGGTCGAGGAAGGTATCGTTCCGGGCGGCGGCGTGGCGTTGCTGCGTTCGAAGCGGGCGGTCGAGAAACTGAAGTCGGACAACCCGGATATCCAGGCGGGCATTCATATCGTCCTTAAGGCTCTCGAGTCGCCAATCCGCCAGATCGCGGAAAATGCCGGGGTCGAGGGTTCGATCGTGGTCTCCAAGGTGCTGGACTCGAAGTCCGAACTCGTTCGGCTTTGACGCCCAGGCGGAGAGCTACGGCGACCTCGTCAGCGCCGGCATCATCGACCCGACCAAGGTCGTGCGCACGGCGCTGCAGGACGCGGCCTCGGTCGCTGGACTGCTGGTCACCACCGAGGCGATGGTTGCCGAGCATCCCAAGAAGGAGAGTGCTCCGGCGATGCCTGGTGGCGGCGGCATGGGCGGCATGGACTTCTAGGCCCGGCCTTCATCGAAGAACGCCGAAGGGCCGCCGCTGGGCGGCCCTTCTTTTTTCCGTCACGTGGAATCGTTTGCCGCGGGGCGGTGGTCGGGTTAGGAAGCCGGCGGTTTTTTGGGTCAGCCGAAGAAGACGTCCGACGTGAGCAACGACGAGAAGCCCAAAGCCCGCCTGCCGCGCGGCCTCACCGACCGCACAGCCGCCGAGATCCGCACCAGCGAGCAGATGGTGGCACGCATCCGCCGCGTCTACGAGCGTTACGGCTTTGAGCCGGTGGAGACGCCGCTATTCGAGTATTCCGACGCGCTTGGCAAGTTCCTGCCCGATCAGGACCGGCCGAACGAGGGGGTGTTCTCCTTCCAGGACGACGACGAATGGGTGTCGCTACGTTATGACCTGACCGCTCCCCTCGCCCGCTATGTCGCAGAAAACTGGGAGCGGCTGCCGAAGCCCTATCGCAGCTACCGCTGGGGCTGGGTATTCCGCAACGAGAAGCCGGGGCCGGGGCGCTTCCGCCAGTTCATGCAGGTGGACGCCGACACGGTCGGCGCCGCCTCCCCCGCCGCGGACGCCGAGATGTGCATGATGGCCGCCGACACGCTGGAGGAACTCGGCATCAAGCGCGGCCAGTATGTGATCAAGGTGAACAGCCGCAAGGTTCTCGATGGGGTGATGGAGGCGATCGGCGTCACCGACGAGCACCAGAAGCTGACGGTGCTGAGGGCAATAGACAAACTGGATCGGCTCGGGATTGAGGGCGTGCGGTTGCTGCTCGGCCCAGGCCGCACAGATGAGAGCGGAGACTTTGCGAAAGGGGCTGGACTTGATCTTGGGCCCGTGACCGAAATTATTCGGGTCCTTGCGCGCGGTGGTGGCTTCCGAGTTCGACTTGACGGCTGCCCATACGAAGTGCTGCCCGACGATCGTCGCGTCGAAGACGGGCGCAGCGTCATTCTGAATGAGATCACGCTTGGCGAGTGGTGGGAGAGTGTCGGCAACTCCGCTGTCGGGCTTGAGGGTATCGAAGAACTGCAGCAGTTGAGCAGGCTGCTGTCGGCCGCAGGATATGGGTCAAACCGCGTGATGATGAGTTCGGGCGTCGTCCGCGGGCTCGAGTACTACACTGGCGCCGTCTTCGAAGCCGAGCTCCTGTTCGACATTCCGAACGAGCGCGGCGAAAAGGTCGTATTCGGTTCGGTCGGCGGCGGCGGACGCTACGACGGCCTCGTCGGCCGGTTCATGGGCGAGAACGTGCCCGCCACCGGCTTCTCTCTCGGCGTCTCGCGGCTGCAAGCGGCGCTTGCCGCCCTCGGCCAGGCCAAGGCCGACGTTCCCGGTCCGGTGGTAGTGCTGGTCATGGACCGTGAACGCATCGCCGACTATCAGAAAATGGTGTCGCGCCTGCGTGCCTCCGAGGTGCCAGCTGAGCTCTACCTCGGCGATTCCGGCATGCGCGCGCAGATGAAGTACGCCGACCGGCGTAACGCGCCCCTCGCCATCATCCAGGGCGAGGACGAGAAGAAGCGCGGCGTCGTCCAGATCAAGGACCTCGCCCTCGGCAAGAAGCTCTCCGAAAAAGTCGCCGACAACGTCCAGTGGCGGGAAGAGCGGCCGGGGCAGGAGGAAGTCGCCGAGGCCGATCTGGTCGAGGCGGTCAACCGGCTGCTCGGTCGCGGCGAGCGCCGCCCGCCATGAGCGCGGCGAAACGCGCGCCGCAAGCCGCCGGCGAACCTCGTGACGCTTACGCCCCGCTCCGTGCCCTCATCACCGATGCCGGCTATACCGTTGTCGAGCCGCCGATCGTCTACGCCGCCAGCGTTTTCGTGGAGGTTGCCGGCGAGGATCTTCGGCGGCGGCTGTTCCTGACCAGCGCCGACGGCAACGAGCTGGCGCTGAGGCCCGATTACACTATCCCGGTCTGTCTGCACCATCTCGCCACCGGGGCCGCCAAGCGGCGAGCTGATTATGCGTACCTGGGTCCCGTATTCCGACAACGCGGCGATGAGCCCGGCGAATTCCTTCAGGCCGGTATCGAATCGATTGGCCGCACGGATAGTCTCGCCGCCGATGCGGACGTGCTCCAGCTGGCCTTCGCGGCAGCCAAGGAACTGGGCGTTAACCGGCCGGTGGTGCGCATCGGCGACTCCGGGCTGTTCGCGGCGCTTCTGGCGGCCCTTGACCTTAGCGAGCCCTGGCGGCGACGGCTCGCCCGGGCGTTCGGCGATCCGAAGCGGTTGAGAGCCCTGATCGCGGAAGCCAGCGGCGGTGGCGAATCCGATGCCAACGACGATGAGCTGTCGGCGCTTGCCGGCGCTGACAGGATAGCCGTGGAGGCTGTCGTGGCGGAACTCTTCGCCTCGACGGGTCTCGGCGTCATTGGCGGACGCACGGCTGAAGAGATCGCCGATCGTTTCGTCGAGAAAGCCGCGCTCGCCGAGGGCATCAGTGGGCATCAGGCCGGGGTGCTTTCGGAATTCCTGACCATCGCCGGACCGCCGCCGCAGGCCATCGACGAGATCGAAGCGCTGGCGCGGCGCGCCGAACTCGATCTCAACCGGGCGACCGATCGTTTCCGGAAAAGGACCGATGCATTTGCCAAGCGCGGCATAGCAATCGATGATCTCGGATTCTCCACAGATTTCGGGCGTCGGGTCGACTACTACACCGGCTTCGTCTTCGAATTTCATCGGGGCAAGCGCTCGACCGTCGGGCCAGTCATTGGTGGCGGTCGCTACGACCGGCTCATGTCGTTGATCCCGCATCCGAAGGACGACACCCGCGTTGGAACGGTGCCAGCCGTGGGATTTGCGATCTGGCTGGATCGGGTTGGAGGCAAGCGGTGAGCGCTCCTCTCGTCCTGGCAGTCCCATCGAAGGGCCGGTTGCAGGAAGATGCTCAGGCATTCTTCATGCGGGCCGGTCTGGAGATGGTGCCGGCGGGCGGCGAGCGTAGCTATCGCGGCCGCATCGAAGGGATCAACGATCTCGAGGTCGCTTATCTTTCCGCGCCGGAGATCGCGCGCGAGGTTGGCGCCGGCGCGGTTCACCTCGGCATCACGGGCCGCGACCAGGTCGAGGAGACGGTCGTCGGCTGGCGGGAAAAGGTCGAGTTGGTCGCGCCGCTTGGTTTCGGGCACTGCGACGTTGTGGTGGCGGTGCCCCAACCGTGGATTGACGTCATCACCATGGCGGACCTAGAGGATGTCGCCGCCGGTTTCCGGTCGCATCACGGTCGACGGCTGACGGTTGCCACGAAGTACGTCAACATTACCCGGCGTTTCTTCGCGGGCCATGGCATCGCTGACTACAAAATAGTGGAAAGCCTCGGCGCCACCGAGGGAGCGCCGGCCTCGGGAGCAGCCGACCTTGTCGTGGACATCACTTCAACCGGCGCGACACTCAAGGCAAACGGGCTGAAGGTGCTCGCCGACGGAGTCATTCTCAATTCGGAGGCATACCTGGTCGCAAGCCGGGCTGCCCCCTGGAACGCCCCTCAAAACAAGGCGTTGGCGGCTCTCCTCGCGAGGCTGAAAGCCGCGGCCGGTCGCACGAAGGGTGCCGGTTAGCTCCACGCAACTTGCATTGCTGCATTGCAACATATGCGCTTTTTGCATTGCAGCAGGACGCCTATGTTGCCTCTGCAACCTCAGGAGCAGGGCAATGAACACGGTTTCGAAGATTTTCGCCGGGCTTGTGGAAGGAATGCGTGTCGCGCAGTACCACCGCGCCCTTAGTCGGATGAGCGATCGTCAACTGGCCGATATCGGAATTGGACGCGACGAAATCGCGAGGCGTGCGATCGAACTGGCGCAACAGCGCTGATTCAGCCGGCGCCCGCGGTCTTCCGGGGCCCAGGTCGCGCAAACGCCCTGCGCTCACGCTCAACGCCGGCGCGGCAGAAACAGCCGTCGAGGTGGTCGTTAACGAGGCCCATCGCCTGCATGAAGGCGTACACGGTTGTCGGGCCGACGAAGGTCCACCCGCGCTTTTTCAAGTCCTTCGACAACGCGACCGATTCGGGTGACGTCCCCATCGCCCTGAGCGCTTCCCAATCGAGGTGACGCGGGCGTGTTTTGGGCGACGGTTCGTAACTCCAGAAAAATGCCGCCAGCGATCCCTTCTCGGCGGCAAGATCGCGCGCCCGCCGCGCGTTGTTGATCACCGATTCGATCTTGCCGCGATGGCGCACGATACCGGGGTCGGCGAGAAGGCGGTCGACGTCGCGGGAGTTGAAGCGCGCCAAGCGCTCAACGTCGAAATCCGCAAAAGCGGCGCGAAAATTCTCCCGTTTCCTCAGAATCGTCAGCCACGACAGGCCTGCCTGAAAGCCTTCGAGGCAGAGCTTTTCGAACATGCGCCGATCATCCGCCGTGGGCCTGCCCCACTCGTGGTCGTGGTAGGCTGCATATTCTGCGGGACTATCTCCCCAGGGACAGCGGCGTTTGCCGTCCGCTCCGACGATGAGCCCCGTGCGCTCGGTCATTTGTGCCTCGATAGATTGCGGCCATACTTGCCAGTCGTCTCACGGCTAGCAAGGGCTAACGTTTGGTTAGGCATGTTCGCCAACCCTTCATTATCCATACACACGACCGGCTACCGACGATTCACCATTCGGTTGGATTCCCTCCCTAACTTGCCAGGTGGAACGGTCCAAGGACAACAGCTCGAAGGCGTCAACCAAGGCCGGTTCCCTGCCTGCGGGGCGTGACCCCGAGTGTTGACGCTTTGTAACGAGTGTGTCGATGAAGCGAGCTTTGTTCGCCACCGCCCTTGCCGGGCTGGCGTTCGTGATTGCCGGTCCGGCGGCCGCCGATCCGGCGACAACGCAGCCCCCGCCGGTCGTCAGTTCCGACCTCACCAGCCCGTGGGTTGTCCAACTCGACACGGGAAACCGGGTCCGATTGGCCTTCGCCAACATCGCGCGCAGCGGGCTCCCGGCAACCTCTCCCGCGCCCGCGCCCGGCCGCCCGATCGACCCGGCATTTCTGCCGCGTACGGTCGACTACGTGACGTCCGAGGCAGCGGGCACAATCATCATCGATACCGATGCGCGGTATCTCTATCTGATCCTTGTCCACGGCAAGGCCAAGCGCTACGGCGTAGGCGTCGGCCGGCCAGGCTTCGAATGGGCGGGCGTCCACTACATTTCGCGCAAGGCCGACTGGCCGGACTGGGCACCGCCCCAGGACGTGCATGACCGCCAGCCCGGCTTGCAGACCCCAATAGCTGGCGGCATCGACAACCCGCTTGGCGCGCGCGCGCTCTACCTCGGCTCAACCCTCTATCGTATCCACGGCTCCGATCAGCCATGGACTATCGGGCAGGCGGTGTCATCGGGCTGCATTCGCATCCGAAATGAGGATGTTATCGACCTTTACGATCGCGTTGATGTAGGGACAAAAGTGATCGTAATCTAACGGGGGGCGGCCGCGAACGGCCGAGGGGAACGTGGCCGCCCGTGAACGACGCGGGCGGCCCGGACCTCACCATGTCGTGACCTCACCGCCGTTGCCCGGCGGCGGGCACATTCGTATACCTCGAGCCGGATGCGGCTCATGAGCGGGGGCAGTGCGATGTTTGCGGGGACGTTTGATTATCGCGGTGGTGGTTGGTGCGGGGGTCGCGTTCAGCGGCGCCGCGCAGGCGCAGGGCCTTTTCCAGTCGTTGTTCCCGTCCTCCTCGGCGACCACGCAGGCGAGCTACGCGCCTCCCGGCCACGCCATCTATCCGGAGGATGTGCCGCGCTCACGGGTGGTGCCGTCGCAATTCCATCGGCAACAGGTGCGCTATTCAACCAATGAAGCACCCGGAACCATCGTCGTCGATACCAAAGCGCATTTTCTGTACTTCGTCCTCGGTGGCAATCGCGCCATTCGCTACGGCGTCGGTGTTGGCCGCTCCGGTTTCGGCTGGTCGGGGACGGTCCACATCGGCAACAAGCAGGAATGGCCGGCGTGGCGGCCGCCGGCGGTAATGATCGCCCGCGAGGCCCGTCGCGGTCACACGCTGCCGACCTACATGGCCGGCGGCGAGGGCAATCCACTGGGTGCGCGCGCGATGTACCTCTACAACGGCGGGGGCGACACAGGCTATCGCATCCACGGCACGAGCGAGCCATGGACGATCGGGCTCGACGTTTCGTCAGGCTGCGTTCGTCTCATCAACGATGACGTTGTCGATCTCTACAAACGGGCCAGCGTCGGGGCCAAGGTCATCGTCCTCTAGAACGGCGCGGAGGGTTGCCGTCCCGGCGCTCTTTCCCCGTCAAAATTCTCTCGCGAAAAGGCGGCCCGCTTCTGTTAGGTTGAGCGGGCACTGCCTCCCGCGTGCCCCGACGCCGCCTCACTGGCGTCGAAGCAGACCGACGCCCCGATGACCAAGCCGCTCGCCCCGACCGGGGCACTCAGTCACGCGCAAATTCGCACCATCCTGTTCGGCATCCTGCTCGCGATGCTGCTGGGCGCACTCGACCAGACCATCGTCGCAACGGCTCTGCCGACCATCGGGCGCGAAGTCAACGACGTGCAGAACCTGTCGTGGGTGATCAGTGCCTACCTCGTCACCTCGACTGCGGTCACGCCCCTCTACGGCAAGCTCAGCGACATCCACGGCCGCCGGTCGATGCTGCTCCTGGCGATCGCCGTCTTCCTCGCCGGATCGGTTGTCGCGGCCCTTTCGCGGAATATCTTCCTGCTGATCGCGGCGCGGGCGATCCAGGGTCTCGGCGGCGGTGGTTTGATCTCGCTCGCCCAGACGATCGTCGGTGATCTGATCGTTCCGCGCGAGCGCGGGAAGTATCAGGCCTATTTCGCCTCGGTTTTCGTGACCTCGTCCATCGCCGGCCCGGTGCTCGGTGGCTTCTTCGCCGAGTTCCTGCACTGGTCGTTCATCTTCTGGGTCAACCTGCCGCTTGGGCTCGCCGCATATTGGATGACCAACCGAGTGTTGCGGCTGCTGCCGCGACACGACCGGCCACACCGCGTGGATGTGGTCGGCGCGCTATTGATGATTGTTGCTACCGTGGCGCTGCTCCTGGTGCTGACCTGGGGTGGCGCGACCTATCCCTGGACCTCGATCCCGATGATCGGTCTGGCGTGCCTATCGGCGGCGTCCTGGGTTCTCTTGGGGCTCCGCCTGACCACGGCACCAGAGCCGTTCATCCCGCTCAGCGTGCTGGGAAACCGGGTGGTGCGTGACGGGATTATCGCAACCTTCTTTACCGTCGGGGCGATGATTGGCCTGACGGTGTTCATCCCGCTCTATTTCGAGGCGGTCCTCGGCCTGACGGCGGGACAATCCGGCGCCGGCCTGATGGCGTTCATGGGCGGCACGGTTGCGGGCGCCACCGGCGCGGGACGCGTGATGCTGCATTTCCGGGCGTACAAGTGGGTGGCGGTCCTGGGGTTGGCGGTCTCGACGTTCGCCTTGGCCGTGCTGGCAGTCTGGCCAACGTCAATGTCGTTTGCTGAGGTCGAGGTCGTCTTCGCGATCGCGGGGATCGGACTCGGCACGATATTCCCGGTGACGACCACGTGCATCCAGAACGCCGTGCCGCAGTATCAGATCGGAACGGCGACAGGGCTGATGAATTTCTTCCGTTCTCTCGGCGGTGCCCTCCTCGTCGCCGTTTTCAGCGCCGTGTTCCTTGCGTCGATTGGCGCGGGTAACGGTCAATCGATTCGGGCTCTGGTCCTGGAGGGTGCGCAGGCGGGGACGGACTTTACGTCGATGTTCCGCGCTGTCTTCGCTACCGCGGCAATTGCCCTCGCGCTCGGGCTCGCCGGTATGATTGCGATGGAAGAGCTACCGCTCAGAGGACACCACACGCCGGGCGCGGATAGTGCCGCGTGAACGGCCTTCCCGTCTGCTACTGGCTCCTTACACAATCAATCGGTAAGCCGGCAGCGTCAGGAATGGGGCGAGAGTCTTGGCCGTCGACATCGTCCTGAACAAGTCGATGGCTTCCGGGAACCGGCCGGCGGCGTACGTTTCGTTGCCCACCTCGATCTTGACCCGCTCCATCTCTTCGGCGAGGCACTTGTCGAACAGATCTTCATTCACCTTCTGGCCGTCGTTGAGCTCGGCGTGGAAGTGGAGCTCCTGCCAAATCTGCGAGCGGCTGATCTCGGCTGTGGCGGCGTCCTCCATCAGATTGTAGAGCGGCACGGCCCCGCGGCCCCTCAGCCACCCTTCGATATACTGGACGCCGACGCGGATGTTTTCGCGCAGGCCGGTTTCAGTGCGCGTGCCCTGATGCACTTCGAGCAACTGCTTTTGGCCGACAGAGACGTCGTCCCGCATATGATCGAGCTGGTTCGGCCGGGGCATGAATTTGTCGAAGACTTCGAGAGCAACCGGCACCAGGTCCGGGTGAGCGACCCAGGTTCCGTCGTGACCCGCCTTGGCTTCGCGTTCCTTGTCGGCACGAACCTTGACGAGCGCCGCGTCGTTGACCTCGGGATTGCGGCGGTCAGGGATCTGGGCAGCCATGCCGCCCATGGCGAAGGTGCCCCGGCGGTGGCAGGTCTTGATGAGCAGCTCCGAATAGGCGTGAAGGAAGGCTTTGCCCATGACCAACTGCCCGCGGTCGGGCAGGAGATATTCCGGCTTGTTCCGCAGAGTCTTGATGAACGAGAAGATGTAGTCCCAGCGACCGCAATTGAGCCCGGCCATGTGGTCGCGCAGCTCGTAGATGATCTCGTCCATTTCGAAGGCAGCCGGCAGCGTTTCGATCAGAACCGTCGCCTTTATCGTTCCTAGCGGGATGCCCAGGGCCTGTTGGGCGTGGACGAAGACCTCATTCCACAGCCGGGCCTCAAGATGGCTCTCCATCTTCGGCAGGTAGAAATACGGGCCGGTACCGGCGGAAAGCGTCGCCCTGGCGTTTAGAAAGAAATAGAGGCCGAAATCGAACAGGCCTCCCGACATCGGGGTGCCGTCCACGACGAGATGGTCTTCCGGCAAATGCCAACCGCGCGGACGCACCATGAGCACGGCGGGGTTTTGCGAGAGTTTGTAGGCTTTGCCGGTCGCCGGATCGGTAAAGTCGATCCGGTTCGCCCAGCGGTCCTTCAGGTTGATCTGGCCCTCGACCATATTAGCCCAGGTCGGCGAGTTGGCGTCCTCGAAGTCCGCCATAAACACCTTCGCACCGCTGTTAAGTGCGTTGATGATCATTTTGCGATCGGTCGGACCGGTGATCTCGACGCGCCGGTCGTTGAGGTCGGCCGGCATCGGCGCGATCTTCCAATCGGCGGCGCGGACATGACCGGTCTCAGCGACGAAATCGGGCAGCTCGCCGGCGTCGAGCCGCTGTTGTCGCTCGTCTCGGCGGGTTAGCAGGCGCAAGCGCGAGGGATTGAACTTGCGGTGCAGGTCGGCGAGGAAGGCGAGCGTATTGTCATCAAGGATCTCGTCGTAGCGTGGCCCGGACGGCCCCCTGATTTCGACACCTGGAACACGAGACCTCGTCTCTGCGACGGACATTGCTTAGTCTCCATCCTCGACGGGGATAATATACTCGGCCCCGATCCACGGGTGTATGGCACAAGTGGCCGGCGGACTGAACCCGCAGAAGCGGCTGGCGCTCTCAGCCCGCGGCCCCTATATCGGGGCCCCGGCCGGCGGTGGCGACCGGCCTGCAACCGCGCATGTGTTTTCAATGACTCCGATCATCTCCGTATCGAGCCTCTCAAAGACCTATGCCTCCGGCTTCGAGGCCCTGAAGGGCATCAACCTTGACATCCGACCTGGTGAGATTTTCGCCTTGCTGGGGCCAAACGGCGCCGGCAAAACGACGCTGATAAACATCATCTGCGGAATTTCGACGCCGACTTCGGGCAGCGTCGTGGTCGGTGGCCATGACGTTATTCGTGAATTTCGTGCGACGCGATCGATGATCGGGCTGGTGCCGCAGGAGTTGACCGTAGACGCATTCGTCAGCGTCTGGACGACAGTGTCATTCAGCCGCGGTGTGTTCGGTAAGCGCGCCGATCCTGCCCACATCGAGAAGGTGCTGAAGATCCTGTCGCTGTGGGACAAGAAAGACGACAAGATCATCACGCTCTCCGGTGGGATGAAACGACGTGTGTTGATCGCCAAGGCGATCGCCCACGAGCCGGAGATCCTCTTCCTCGACGAACCGACGGCGGGTGTGGACGTCGAACTGCGGCAGGACATGTGGCGGCTGGTGCGTGAGCTCAGGGAAGCGGGTACTACCGTCATCCTGACCACTCACTACATCGAAGAAGCCGAGGAGATGGCTGACCGCGTGGGAGTGATCAATCACGGCGAAATCATCGTGATCGAGGAGACGGCCGAGCTGATGCGTAAGCTCGGAAAGAAGCAGTTGATGCTCTATCTTCCGCAGCCGCTGGTCTCGATCCCACCGGGGCTCACCGACTACGGTCTTGAGCTATCGGACAACGGCTGCACGCTCGTCTACACTTACGATACCAGGGCCGAGCGCACCGGCATCACGCGGCTCCTCAGCGATCTGTCGGCAGCCAACGTTCGGTTCAACGACCTCAAGACCGACCAGAGCTCGCTGGAAGAGATATTCGTCAGCCTCCTCAGGAGCGACAACCGATGAATTTTGTTGCGATCTGGACGATCTACAAATTCGAGATGGCGCGCACCTTTCGCACGCTGCTGCAATCGATCGTCGCGCCGGTCATCACTACGTCGCTCTATTTCATCGTCTTCGGTTCGGCGATCGGCTCCCGCATCAGCCAGATCGATGGTATCGGCTACGGCTCGTTCATCGTGCCGGGGCTGATCATGCTGACGCTGCTGACCCTCAGCATTTCCAACGCCTCGATCGGCATCTACTTCCCGAAGTTCATCGGAACCATCTACGAGCTCCTGTCGGCGCCGATCTCCTACCTCGAGATCGTCATTGCCTTCGTCGGCGCCGCGGCGACAAAATCCGTGATGCTCGGTCTGGTGATCCTCGCCACGGCATCCTTCTTCGTGCCGATCCATATCGACCACGTGGCGGTTATGGCGACGTTCATGATTCTGACCGCGGTGACCTTCTGTCTTTTCGGTTTCATCATCGGTCTGTGGGCCGACGGGTTCGAGAAATTGTCGTTGGTACCGCTCCTTTTCGTGACACCACTGACCTTCCTTGGCGGCACGTTCTACTCGATCAAGATGCTGCCGCAGTTCTGGCGGTCGGTGTCTCTCTTCAACCCGGTGGTCTATCTCGTCAGCGGTTTCCGTTGGAGTTTCTATTCCATCGCCGACGTCAGCCCCGTGTTCAGCCTGTTCATGACCTTCGTGTTCCTCGCCGTTTGCCTGGCGATCGTGGCCTGGATATTCAGGACTGGCTATCGCCTGAAGACCTGAGGCCGGTCAGATCATCCCGGGCGGACGCTCGGCCAGCGCCGCGGTCACCACGTCCCTGAGTTCGCGCGTAGCCGCGCCGGGGTCGGGCGCGGCGCAGATCGCTGACACCACGGCAACGCCGTCAGCTCCGGCCGCGATCGCGTCGGCAGCGTTGCCCGCATGGAGACCACCGATCGCGATGATGGGCAACTTGGTCCGTTTCCGGATCTGGTGCACGCCGGCCATCGCGATCGGCCTCGCGGTATCAGGCTTGACCAGCGACTGATAGGTCGGGCCTACGACGAGATAGTCGACGGCGGCAAGGTCGGCCGCGGCGAGTTCGCTGTCGTCGGTGATCGAAAGGCCGAGCAGGCGTTTTCGGCCGATCAGCGAGCGGGCGTCCACCGGCGTCATCTCGCCCTGACGGACATGCACGCCGTCGGCGTCGGCGGCTAGCGCCACGTCGACCCGATCGCTTACCACAAAGATGATACCGGCAGGCTTGAGGATCTCGGCAAGGGCACGTGCCTGGTCGATCAGTTCGCCGGTCCTCGCCGCCGGATCGCGCAGCTCGACGGCGGCGGGGCCGCCAGCCACCGCGTCGCGCACCGTGTCAACGACACCCCGCGGGCCGCATAGGTCGCGGTCGGTGATCAGATAGACAGAGAGGTCGAGTTTTCGCTTCATCGCGGCCGCTCATGCGTTTCGATCCGATTTGGTCGCATCTTCCCGCTGCCCGCGGCATGACGTGGATCAATTTGCCCGCACGAGTTGCTCGGTCAGCCGCCGAGCTGTTCCGGCTTCGGGCCGCCGTGGGCCCAGTCGAGGAGTTGAACAGTATGGACGACCGGCAGGTCGATGCCGTGGCTGATCTGGACGAGACAACCGATGTTGCCAGCAGCGACGACGTCGGCCCGGGTTGCGGCTATGTTGGCTGCCTTACGGTCGCGCAAGCGCGCGGAGATGGCGGGCTGTAACAGGTTGTACGTGCCGGCGGACCCGCAACAAAGATGGGCCTCGGCAGGGTCGCGCACGTCAAAGCCGGCGCGTAGCAGAAGTGATTTCGGCGCCGTTTGGATTTGCTGGCCGTGCTGCAGCGAACAGGCAGCGTGGTAGGCAACCTTGAGATTGCCAACATCGGTCGTCGGGGTTCCCAAACCAAGCGTGTGAAGATACTCCGAGATATCCTTGGCAAGGGCCGAGACCCTTTGCGCCCTCGCAGCATAGACGACGTCATGGCGCAGCATGAAGCCGTAGTCCTTGACCGTCGTTCCGCAGCCTGAGGTGGTGACAACGATCGCATCGAGGTCGTCAATTTTCTCCCAGGCGTCAATGTTGCGGCGGGCGGCCGCGTGGGCATCGTCGGTGCGGCCCATGTGGTGGACAAGCGCTCCGCAGCAGCCCTCCCCTTCGGCCAGAACGACCTCAACTCCCGAGCGGTTCAGCAGACGAATGGCGGCCTCGTTGATTGCCGGGTCCAGAACTGACTGGGCGCAGCCGCGCAGCAAGACGACCCTTTGCCGTCGTTCGTTTGTCGCCTGGAAAACGGCTGGTCGGTCGGCGCCCGGCGGCGGCAGCTTGGATGGAGCCAGCCCAAGCATCGGGACCAGGCGCGCGAGCCCTGGAACGAACCTGAACAGGCCCCGGAATGGCCTTGCGAAGAATGCGGCAGCCAGCGCCACGCGGAAGCGGCCCGGATAAGGCAGTACCTTCGCAAGCGCAAAGCGCGTCAGCCGGTCGATGAACGGTCGCCGATAGGTCTTCTCGATGTAGGCGCGGGCATGGTCGACGAGGTGCATGTAGTCGACCCCGGAAGGACATGTGGTCATGCAGGCGAGGCAGGAAAGACAGCGGTCGATATGCAGCGTCACCTCACGACTGGCTGCGACCCCCGCCTCCAGCATGTCCTTGATGAGGTAGATGCGACCACGCGGGCTATCCAACTCGTCGCCGAGGAGGACATAGGTCGGACAGGTGGCGGTGCAAAACCCGCAATGAACACACGAGCGCAGAATCCTGTCGGCGTTAGCGATCTCCGGGTCGGCGAGCTGAGCGAGGGTGAAGGCGGTCTGCATGAATCACACGCCGGCGTGCATGCGGCCGGGATTGAGGATGCCGACCGGGTCGAAGGCTGCCTTAAGCTTCTGGGTCAACGCCATCACGGGCTCGGAGAGTGGTTGGAAAACGGCGACTGAATTGCGGATCGCGTCCGCACCCCGGATGAGGGTGGCATGCCCGCCGCGCGGGGGAAGTGCGGCGCGGATCGCCGCGGCGCCGCCGTCCGGCTCCTCCCCTCCGGCGATCCAGACAAGGCCGCCGCCCCAATCGTAGAGGACGTGGCAGTCGAAGTGCTCCCGGGCGGCTTCAGCGACGGCGGGACCATCGCTCGGGCGCACCGACACCCTCCAGACCGGCGCATCGACTGGTGCGCCCAGGGCGGCAAGATCGCGGATCATGCGCCATGCGCGGGCAGAGTCGGTCGCGTCGAGCATCTCGGCAGAGCCGAACGGAGTGAGCTCGGCGGCAAGACGAGACGCGCGGGCGGCGACCGAATTGGCGAAGCCCTCGACCCGGATCATGGTTTCGGCAGGCCGCACGCCGCGCGCCGGGCTGTGGGCGGCGCCGCTGACGGCGTGCGGCGAAACGAGTGCGGTCGATAGCGCCTTGACCGCATCGGCGTCGGCGAGGCCGGAGAGCACCAGGGTCGCCTCGGTCTCCGGCACCGGCAAGACTTTGAACGTCACCTCGCTAAGCACCGCAAGGGTTCCATATGATCCGGCGAGGAACTTGACGAGATCGTATCCCGTCACGTTTTTCATGACGCGGCCGCCAAATTTGACTACCTCGCCCATGCCGTTCACGGCCCGCAGGCCGATAAGGCTGTCGCGGGCGGCGCCAACCTGGATGCGGCGGGGGCCGGACAGATTGGCAGCAGCGACGGAGCCTATGGTCGGCTCGCCGTCGGCGCCGGAAATAAAGCGATGGTCGATGGGCTCAAAAGCGAGACGCTGGCCCTTGGAAGCAAGCAGCGCCTCCACCTCGGCCAGCGGCGTGCCAGCGCGGGCTGAAAGCACGAGTTCGGCCGGTTCGTAAAGCGTAACGCCCGTGAGCGCCACCGTGGAGACGGTCGCGGCGGTCTGCATCGGGCGGCCGAGATTGACGCGGGTACCACCACCCTCGATGGCAAGCGGCGTGCGCATTCGCGCCGCCTCGGCGACGATTGCCGCGAGTTTGACCTCATCGCCTGGCGTCAGCGCTTCCATATTCCCTGGTCCCAGGCCCGCCGATTTCGCCTCAAACCTAGCGTGGAATCGTGAGGTGGCGAAAGGGATTAGAGTGAGATCGTTGCAGCGACGGACAGCCAGGCTGCTTTGCGGACCTTCGTTTCGGGTGCCGGCCCGCCACATCCGGCACGCTTTTCCGCCATTCCCGCGCCAAACATCCGCCAAGGTCGCAGCCTCTAGTCCCCGCAGGGCCGGGGGAGTGAGCATTGTATTGGCAATGGGCGGCTCGCCGCGATCTCCGGTTGATCAGTTGTTCGTCGCCAACGCGCGGCGGCGCCGAAGCGCTTTGCCGCGGGTCCGAATCATCCTGGTCGGCGGCGGCATGCCGGCGCTTGTGCAGAGGGGCTTTCCCGCCCGCCTTGCCATCAATTCGTCATCAGTGCCGTCGTTTCACTTGAGAACATCGCGCAATGTCCTCGTGGCCATCGGCTCAAGACTGGCGCCCCATACCGCGCGACTCCACCCCCAGCCGTGGCGGTAGGATCTGAACGGCCCGCACCCGGTCGTTTGTCAAACTGCCCAAAGGCCCACCGAGGCTCAGAGGTGAATGACGCCACGGCGGGCGGCGTGGGCGACAACATCGGTCCGGCCGATGGCATCAAGCTTGTCGATGAGAGAACCGACATGGAACTTGGCGGTATGGACAGAAATGCCGAGCCGGCGGGCGATCGTCTTGTTGGAGGCGCCCTCGACCAAAAGGGCAAGCACATCCAGTTCACGCGGCGTCAGGCCGACATCCGGCTCGACGGACGCCGGCGTCGGAGCTGCCACTGCCACCGAGAGATCGGCCGCCTCGCCCGGCGCGACGAGCCTCAGGCCCGGGACGCCGGCAAGGATGGCTGCGAGGCGCTCTGCGAGACCGGGGTCCGCAACGTCGAGGGAAAGGCGGATCGGGTCCGGGTTCGCCTTCATCAGTTCGTCGGCTTCTCCGCGATGGTGAGCGAAATTGTGACCGGTTCGCCGGCGCGGCGGAGGTCGAACTTCAGCGTTCGGCCCACGCTGTCAGGGCCGAGCACGCGCAACAGCCCCTGCACCGAACGCATCGCCTCGCCATCGACTGCGAGCAGAATATCGCCTTGGCGGACACCCGCCACAGCCGAGGGTCCCTTGGGATCAACGCTCATCACCATTATTCCGGACCCGCCGTCATCGACGGCCACTGCCTGCAGCCCAAGGCCGAGGTAGCCGCGCGCGATATGGCCGTGGGCCTCCAGCCGCGCCGCGGTGCGTTCGATGGTGGCAGTCGGGATAACCAGGACACGGCGTCGGGGTCCAAACACGGCCATGCCGATCGCCTGGCCGCCGGCATCGACGACCAGTCCGCCTTCGGCGCTGCGGCGGAGCCTGACATCGAGTTCGATGCGGGCATCAATGTCGCCGCCGCGCAATGAACGCCATGCGCCTGCGGCGTGGGCGACAACGCCCAGGGCTGCCGACTGACCCCCCTTCTCCGCCCCGATCGCCAGCACCAGGGCACCCGCGCGGGCGATGCCGGCGCCAAGGGGTGCCGAGGCAACGTCGGCGTGCTCGATCCGAAGCAGCGCGACGTCGGTGGTCGGATCGCGGCCGGCGATGCGGGCTGGAACGGCCTCGCCGCTTGCCAGCGTCACCGTGGTCTCGCCATCGTCAGAAAGCGTGTCGTCGGCGGTAACGATCAGGTTCTGCTTCCAGGCGAAGCCGCTTGACCGGGCGCGGCCGGAACGGATGGAAACGAGACTGGGGGCCACCGCGGCGGTCACTGTCGACGAGGGCAGCGGACAAGTCGACAAGGGGTTTGTGGGCGGCTTCGGCCATAGATGCTCCATGGGTGGTGTCGAAATGCCCATGTGTGGAGACCACCGGCGGCCCGCTACTCCCCAGGTGGGCAGGCTGGGGCCGTGACCGCGTTCGCCGCGGCGATAGCACCAGAACGCCCGGCACCACCGGGCGTGCCGGGCTATTGGCGATGCGCAGTCGGGGCGATCAGGGGAACGCCTGCTTCTGGAAGTCGGTGCGCTCGACCTTGTTCACGACTGGCGGGATGGTGCGCACGAACGCGACCACTGCATCGAGGTCCTCGGGCGTCATGTTCTTGAACCAGGGGAACGGCATCGGCGGCGCGATTTTGCCGCCAGACGGGGTCAGTCCCTCGGTCAGCGCCTTTTTGATGTCATCGTCGCTCCACTTCCCGATGCCGGTATCGGGATCGGAGGTGATGTTGGCGGTCTTCACGTCCATGCCGGGGGCGAGCTGGATATCCATACCACCGGCGCCGAGCCTGCTCATGTCGGGCTGTCCGCCTGGTCCGAGCGGGGTATGGCATTCGAAGCAGTGGGCGATCGCCGTCACAATGTAGTGACCATAGGCGACCTTGTCGGTGACGGGCGGTGCCGGCAGACCCTTGGCCGGCGGCATCGCCTGTTGCGGTATGTTCCAGGTCGATTCCGGTACCTGGTGGTTGATCGGCTTCAGCGTGTGCAGGTAGGCCACGATCGCCTTTACATCGTCGTCGGACATGTTGTTGTAGGTAGGCACCGGCATCGGCGGGAAGATGATATGACCTTCATCGTCCTTGCCCTCGCGGATGGCGGTGATGATCTGTTCGTCCGTCCAATTGCCTATGCCGGTGGCTTTGTCGGGCGTGATGTTGGCCGAGTAGACCGTGAAGGCCGGGTCGACGAGCTTGAACCCACCGGCGAACGGCAGGTCCGTCAGAAGAGAGAAGTCGGGCGCGCGCGGCGTGTGACAGTTGGCGCAGGCGGCCGGTCCGTTGACGAGATACGCACCGCGCTTGAGCAGCGCATCCTGCGATTGGGCATTGGCGGGTAACGCCACGAGAACCGAGCCCGCAGCAACGACCAGACACAACACTGATGTTTTCATGATCCCTCCCCTCAACGACGCTTATCGCCCGCGTTACCGGTACACCTCGGCTTGGTGCTGCTCAAGCGCTGTTGAAGACGTTGTACAACGATGACGGACATCCGTATTCCGATGGCGGACCGGGCAATCCCCGGCTGGCTTGCCAAACCTGGGGGGAACGGACCGTGGCCGGGTGTGGTTGTGCTCCACGACCTTCTCGGCATGTCACAGGACGTGCGCAATCAGGCAAACTGGCTGGCGAGCGAAGGCTTTCTGGCGCTCGCGCCGGACCTCTATTCGCGCGCCGGGCGGCTCCGCTGCCTTATCGCGGTCATGCGCGACACTCTCAGGCGCCGGGGCCCTGCGTTCGATGATGTCGAAGCGGCGCGGGGTCTTCTCGCCGACCGCGAGGATTGCACGGGCCGGATCGGGCTGATTGGGTTCTGTCTCGGCGGCGGTTTCGCGGTGTTGATGGCGCCCCGGCGTTATGGGTTTTCGGCGTCGAGTGTGAACTACGGGAGGGTCCCGCGCGATGCCGACACACTGCTTGCAACTGCTTGTCCAATCGTGGGGAGCTTCGGTGGCACCGACCGCAGCCTGAGAGGAGCGGCGGACCGCCTGGAACGGGCGTTGACGACTGCAGGCATTCCCCACGACGTGAAGGAGTACCCGGGCATCGACCATGCCTTCATAAATCGCCACGACGCTTCAGAAGTCCCGACGGTTGTCAGATTTATGAGCCGGGCGGTGGGCGGCGCAGCGCACAACGCAGTCGCCGCCGTCGATGCGCGGCGCCGAATTGTTGCATTTTTCGCCGAGCACCTGCGCTAGGACGCAACCGCCGGACGCCCTTCGAGGGGAAAGACCTTGGCGGGGTTCAGGAGCCACTGCGGGTCGAACGCCGTCTTGATCCGCATCTGCTGGTCCAGGTCCTGACGTGAGAACTGGAACGGCATAAGTTCGCGCTTCTCGAAACCGACGCCGTGCTCGCCGGTCAGGCAGCCTCCGAGTTCGACGCAAAGCTTGAGAATGTCGGCGCCGGCGTCTTCGGCTCTGGCAAGTTCCTCGGGATCGTTCATGTTGTAGAGGATGAGCGGGTGCAGATTACCGTCGCCGGCGTGGAAGATGTTGGCGACCGACAGACCGTAGCGAGCGCAGATTTCGGCCACCCGCCGGAGAGCCTCGGGGAGCTTGCCGGTCGGGATGACACCGTCCATGCACAGGTAGTCCGAGATGCGGCCCATGGCGCCGAAGGCAGCCTTGCGTCCCCGCCAGATGGCGGCGCTTTCGGCTTCCGACGTCGACACGCGCATGGTGAGCGGCGAGAAGCCTTGGGCGATTGCCTTGATGCGGACGATGAGGTCTTCGATCTCGCTCTCGGAGCCTTCCACCTCAACAATCAGCAAAGCCTCAACGTCGAGCGGGTAGCCGGCGTGGGCAAAAGCCTCACACACCTTGATCGCCGGCCGGTCCATGTACTCGACAGCGACGGGAATGATGCCCGATCCAATGATGGCGGCGACGCAACCGCCGGCTGCCTCGGCCGAGGCAAAGCCCATGAGCATCGGGCGCGCGCCTTCGGCAGCACGCAGAATCCTCACCGTCGCCTCGGTCACGATGCCGAGCTGGCCTTCTGAGCCGGTAATGAGGCCCAGCAGATCATACCCGTCAGCATCGAGATGGCCGCCGCCGAGCGTCAAGATGGTTCCGTCGACCAGCACCAGCTTGACCCCAAGCAGGTTGTTGGTGGTAACGCCGTGCTTGAGGCAATGGGCGCCACCGGAATTCATGGCAACGTTCCCGGCAATCGTACAAGCGAGTTGGCTCGAGGGATCGGGCGCGTAGAAAAAACCACGGGCAGCCACGGCGTTGGTGATGTTGATGTTGGTCACGCCGGCCTGGACCGTAGCGACGCGGTCCTCGTAGTCGACTGCCAGGATCCGGTTGAGGCGCGAAAGGCCGACGACGACGCAGTCGACCGAAGGAAGGGCGCCGCCGGAGAGCGACGTGCCGGCACCGCGAGCGACGACCTTGACCCGGTTCTCGTTGAGAAACTCGAGTATGGCCGCGACTTCCTCGGTGGATGCGGGAAGAACGACGGCAAGCGGGGCGGCGCGATACGCTGTGAACGCATCCGTCTCGTACGCGCGGCGCTCGTCGGAGGTCGAAATCACGGCGTCGGCGCCCACGATGGCGGCCAGACCCGCCACGATTTCCGATGTGCGACCGACAATGGCGGGATCCGGGTCGGGCAGTGGAATCGACACAGACGAAGTCCTTGGCTGGTAAGCGTTTCTGGCCACCATCATAGCGCAATTGCCCCAGCGGCCAAAACGATCGTGAAAGGTGGCGCATTGTTGATCTGAACGGGTCGGGCCTGCTATCGATCCGGCGCTGCGCGCAGGGGCGTCGAAGAAAGAGTTCATGGCACCAGAAGAAAGCGGCCCGCACGTCGGCCTGTTCGTCACCTGCCTGGTCGATCTTTTTCGTCCAAGCGTTGGCTTCGCGACTGTGAAGCTCTTGGAAGAAGCCGGCTGCCGGGTCGAGGTGCCGGCTGCCCAGACCTGCTGTGGCCAACCGGCGTACAATTCGGGTGATCGGCGCGACGCGATCGCTCTTGCGAAGCAGACAATCGCCGCGTTTGAACCATACGACTATGTAGTGGCGCCGTCGGGGTCGTGCGCGGGAATGCTGAAAGTCCACTACCCAAAGCTTCTCGCCGACGAAGCGGGCTGGGGCGACCGCGCGCGTGGCTTCGCCGGCAAGGTGCACGAGATCGTCGGCTTCCTGGTCGATGTGCGCGGGGTGGAGCGGGTCAACGCGTCATTTCGCCGGGACGGTTACCTATCACGACTCCTGTTCGAGCTTGCGCGAAATGGGTGTGCGCGACCAAGCGCGCCGGTTGCTCGGGTCCGTCGGCGGGCTGGCGATTGCCGAAATGGCGGAGACAGAAGCGTGCTGCGGATTTGGCGGCATGTTCTGCATCAAGTATCCGGACATCTCCAACGCCATGGTCCAGCGAAAGGCGGCGGCGATCGCGGCCTCCGGCGCCGGCACTGTGCTCGCGGGCGACCTCGGTTGCCTGTTGAACATCGCCGGAAAGCTGAAGCGCGACGGGCGCGCGGTGGCTAGCCGGCACGTAGCTGAAGTGCTCGCGGGCATGACGGCGACGCCAGCCATAGGGGAAGCGAAAGCAGAATAATGGAAATCGCTTCGCCAGATTTCAGGGAAAACGCGCGTCACGCGCTCGCCGACGAGCAGTTGCAGCAGGCGCTCGGCAACGTTCGGACAGGGTTCATCGACAAGCGGACGAAAGCGGTCGATGCGTTGCCTGAGTTCGATGCGCTGCGCGAGGCAGCGCGCGACATCAAGAACCACACCTTTGCCCACCTCGACCTCTACCTCGAGGCGTACGAGGAGAAGGTGAGGGAATCCGGCGGCGAAGTCCACTACGCGGAAACGCCACAGCAGGCGCGCGACACAATCCTTGCCATCTGCCGGCGCGTGGGCGCACGCACCGTCACCAAGGGCAAGTCCATGATCAGCGAGGAAATCGGTCTCAACGAGCACCTCTCGGCGAACGGCATCGAGCCGATCGAGACAGACCTCGGCGAATACATCATCCAACTCCGCGACGAGCCGCCCAGCCACATCATCGCCCCTGCAATCCACACCACGCGCGACCAGGTCGAAGCCGACTTCCGCCGGGCCCACACCAATCTGCCGCCGGAACGCGACCTCGCCGAGCCGACGGCGCTGCTTGCCGAAGCCCGCGAAATGCTGCGCCGGCGTTTTCTCGCGGCGGACGTCGGGATCACGGGAGCGAACTTCCTGATCGCCGAGACCGGCACGTCCATCATAGTCACCAACGAGGGCAATGGTGACCTCACCCAGACGCTGCCGCCGGTCCACGTCGTGCTGACGACCATCGAGAAGATCACGCCAACTCTGGAGGATGTAAGCCAGATCCTGCGGGTCTTGGCGCGCTCGGCCACCGGTCAGGACATGTCGGTCTACACCACCTTCTCCACCGGGCCGCGCCGCGTGGACGATCCCGACGGGCCCCAAGAGTATCACGTCGTTATCCTCGACAACGGCCGCTCGAGCGTAATCGGGTCAGAGTTCCAGGACATCCTGCGCTGCATTCGCTGCGGCGCTTGCATGAACCACTGCCCGGTCTACCAGACGATCGGCGGTCACGCGTACGGCTGGGTGTACTCCGGGCCGATGGGGGCCGTGCTCACGCCGATGCTGATCGGAGTGGACAAGGCGGCCAATCTCCCGAACGCTTCGAGTTTTTGCGGGCGTTGCGAGGCGGTTTGTCCGATGAAAATTCCGCTGCCGGACCTGATGCGCCATTGGAGGGAGCGCGAATTCGAACAACGGCTGTCCCCCAAACCGTACCGGTGGGGACTGGGCTTCTGGGCCTATTTTGCCACTCGTCCGCACCTCTACCAACGCGCGACGCGCCTGGCGATGCGCGTCCTCGGCAATCTCGGCGCGCGCCGGGGCCGTTTCCGGCGGTTGCCGCTCGCCGGCGGCTGGACCAGGCATCGCGACCTGCCGGCGCCAGAGGGTCAGACGTTCCAGGAGATGTGGGCGGAGGGACGCCGGCGGTGACCTCACGCGACGCCATCCTGGCGAGAATCCGGGGCTCGCTCGGCGTGACCGGCAACGAGGTCGGTCGCAACGCCACTGTCGACGACCGCTTGCGGAAAGCACCGAAAGGCATAATCCCAAAGCGCGCGCAGCTGCCACAATCGGACCGCATCGCCTTGTTCGTCACCATGGCCGAACGCGCCGCGGCGACGGTGGGACGAGTCCAGACTGCAGACGATATTCCGGAGGCAATTGCCGCCTACCTCAGGGAGTACAATCTGCCTGCGGTGGTGAAAACGGGCGACGACCCGATGCTCGCGCGGCTGCCGTGGAGGCGCACTGCGATCGAGGTCAAACACGGGGCGACCGGTGGCGAGGACGACGTGGGTGTTAGCCATGCCGTTGCTGGCGTGGCCGAGAGCGGAACGCTGGTGCTCACCTCGGGGCGAGATAATCCAACCACGCTAAACCTGCTCCCGGAGACCCACATCGTCGCGCTCAAGGCGGAGGACGTGGTCGGCGACTACGAGACGGCGTGGGACAGGCTGCGCGCGTTGTTCGGCAAGGGCGTCATGCCGCGAACCGTCAACATGGTGACAGGGCCATCGCGCTCGGGCGATATCGAGCAGAAGATCCTTCTCGGCGCACACGGACCGCGGCGACTGCATATCGTCATCGTCGGATAAAGACGGCGACGGCTCACTGGATGAGGCTAACCCAGGCACGGGCGATGGCCATGCCGGTGCGGTCGGCGGCGGGCGCATATCGTTCCGCCTCTGATGGCAGGCGGCGCGGCCAATCGGGTTCGTAACGCGCGATAACGGCTGCAAAGTCGCGGCTCCAGCGGCGGACAAGCGCGGTGTCCGCCTCGAAGTGGAACTGGATGCCGTAGACGGCGCGGCCGATGCGGAAGGCCTGCTGTTCGGTCATGTCGCTTTCGGCCAAGTGCGTCGCTCCGCGCGGCAAGGTGAAGGTATCGAGGTGCCAATGGAAAACCGGAGTCCCCTCCCCCAACTCGGCAATGACCGGGTCGTGGCGGCCCGCCGCGGTCGGGCGCACCGTACGCCAGCCGAATTCGATCGGTCTGCCGAGCAGGTTCCGGGCGCCATACCCGCGGGCGATGATTTGTGCGCCAAGACAGACGCCGAGAACCGCCTTGTCGACGTCGCCGAAGGTTCGCGCCAGTGCGGCCAAAGCGGGAAGATAGGGGTGGTCGGCGTCATCGAGAGCACTCTGCTCTCCGCCAAGGATGACGAAACCGTCGTAGTCGGAATTGCCGGCGGGCAACGTTTCGCCCCGCCACATCCGGCGCAGGTCAATCTCGGCGCCGGTCTCGGCCAGCGCGCGGCCAATCAGGCCGAGCGGCGTTCCTGCGAAGTTTTCGACCACAAGCATGCGCATTCGCAGCGGTGCCGGCAAGATGCCGGAGATCGCCGGCGACCGACCGGTAGCACGGCAGCGACCGTCCAACGAGGGCTAAATGCGATGCGGACCGGTGAAGCCCGCGCCCCGGCGGGAATGCGAATTTATGCCGTCGGCGACGTCCACGGCTGCAACCGCGAGCTCGGCCAGGCGCACGACAGGATCGCGGCCGATCTCGCGGCGTGGCCGGTTGCCGACCACCGCATCATTCACGTCGGCGACTACACCGATCGCGGGCCTGATTCCGCAGCGGTGATCGAACGGTTGGTCGGCATGACCGCCGCCGATCACCGGGTGATATGCCTGAGAGGAAATCACGACCAGATGCTGGCGGATTTCCTCGCCGACGCGTCCGCCGGTGGCATTTTCCTCGCCAACGGTGGCCTTGAGACGCTGGTATCCTATGGTCTGTCGCCCGATCGACACCCAACCCTCGCGGCGCTCCGTCGCGAACTCAAGGAGCGCATGCCGGCGGCCCACCGCTCGTTCATCGATGGCCTGCCCCTCTCGGTTCGTTTCGGCGATTACTTCTTCTGCCACGCAGGGATCAGGCCGGGGGTGCCGCTTGACCGACAGGATCCAAAGGACCTCATCTGGATCCGGGATGAATTCCTAACCGACAACAGCGAACACGGAGTGGTCGTCGTGCACGGCCACACGCCGGTGCCGGCGCCGGAAGTTCAATCCAACCGTATCAACATCGACACCGGCCTCGTGTACGGCGGCTCCCTCACCTGCCTGGTGCTGGAAGGGACCGACTACCGGTTTCTATAGACAAAGACGGCGCGCTTTTGGCGCGCCGTTGGGATTGCAGGCAACCTCCAGATCAGGAGTGGGGTTGCCGCGCGATGCGCATGTAGGGTTTCGGCGTCTTCCAACCGTCGGGCCAGATTTTCTTGGCCTCCTCGTCCGAAATTGCGCCGCCGATGATGACATCGTCGCCGTTTTTCCAGTCGGCCGGAGTTGAAACCCGGTGCTTCGCGCTGAGTTGGAGCGAATTGACAGCGCGCAAGATCTCCTGGAAGTTGCGGCCGGTGCTCATCGGGTAGGCAATGAACAGTTTGACCTTCTTGTCCGGCCCGATGACGAACACGTGTCGAACCGTCTGATTGTCGTTCGGGGTGCGCCCCTCCGACGTGTTTCCGGCGGCGGCCGGCAGCATGTCGTAAAGCTTCGATACGGCGAGATCGCTGTCGCCAATGATCGGGAAATTGGGCGCTGCGCCTTGCGTCTCCTCGATGTCCTTCGCCCAGCTGGAATGACTCTTGACCGGATCAACGCTGAGCCCGATCACCTTGACGCCGCGCTTGTCGAACTCCGGCTTGAGTTTCGGCCACGGCACCGAGTTCGGTGGTGCATACGGGCGTGAAGTCCTTGGGGTGCGAAAACAGGACGCCCCAGGAGTTGCCAAGCCAATCGTGAAAGCGGATATGCCCCTCGGTGGTATCGGCCTCAAAGTCCGGGGCCGTGTCGCCAATGCGAAGTGCCATCATGGATCTCCTTCAGGAATTTGGTCTCAGAGCCATGTAGGCGCCGTCCCCCATTTGCCTCAAGGGTCGCAATTCGCGCCTTTTGCCGTATTGAGCAAAAGACGTTCGCCGCAACGCACGGCAGCGCATTTCCATTCCGCCAGGAACGAAAACAGACGCCGTCAGTGCGCCATCATAATCGGCAGGGTCATTGAAGCGAGCGCGCCCCGGGTAGCGCCGCCGAGCAGCAATTCGCGCATGCGGCTGTGACCATAGGCGCCCATCACCATCCAGTCGGCTGCTTCGTCCGCGGTGAAGTTGAGCAGGGTCGCGGCAACATCCTGGAGCGCGTTGTCGATGCGCTTGATCTCCACGTTGAGGCCGTGACGGGCAAGGTGGGTGCCGATGTCGGCGCCCGGGGCGCCGCCCTGCCATTTGCGCGCCTCTTCAATCATCACCACGATCACCTCATCGGCGAACTGCAAGAGTGGCAGAGCAGCACGCACGGACCGCGTTGCCGAGGCACTGCTGTCCCAGGCAATCACGACGCGCCCGGTCTTGAACTTGGTGACTCCCGTATAGGGAATGATCAGGGTCGGCGCCGCCGCCTCGAACAGAATTGATTCGATCAATGAAGGTCGTAACGGTTCCGGCCGATCGGGATCGTCCTGGCCAACAACAACAAGGTCGGTGGCGCGGAGATCGCGGACGGCCTCCAAGAAGCCCTCGCCGGCAATGGATTCCACGGCGCGAAGTTCTGAAGGCAATGCCGGTAGCTTGGGCAACCTTTTCGAACGCTGCGGTAGCGGCCTTGGCGTCGGCGAGCGCCTGTTCCCGCGCCTGGATGATGAAGTCGGTCGGAATCGGCGTCGCCATGGTGTACGCCGGGATCAACGGCTCGACCGCGAGCGCTAGACCGGTCAGGTGTGCGTCGAGGCGACTGGCGATGTCGGCCGCGATTGACACGGCGCGGCGCTCTCCCGCGAGATCGATGACGACGTGCATATCGGCGATCGAATTCGCTGATTTCTTCATTTTCGGGCTCCCAGCCGCATTTGACGGCGCGACTATCGCGCCAGACAAGTTCGTTCGCCTTGACACGGATCAAGAGTTACGACGAGCGCTAGTAGGCATGTTGGGCAAAGATGCGGTCAACGTCGCCCTGCCACTCCCCTAAATATTCCGCCAGCAGTCGATCCGCCGGCGTTGTTCCCGTGGCCACGATTTCGTCCAGGGACGACAGGAAGATCGTTTCATCGAGACCCTCGTCGTTCTCGTGGCCGCGACGACCAAGCCCATCGTGCGCGAGTGCCAGGATATCACGGGCGACGTCGTGGACGGTACGATTGCGTACCGGCGTTTCGAGAGCGGTCAGTGGAACCCTGCGACGCAGGTCTTCCCTCTCGTCGGCGGTCCAGTCCTTGACGATCTCCCAGGCGGCATCAAGCGAGACCGGATCATAGAGGAGCCCGACCCACAACGCCGGTACCGCGCAGATCAGGCGGCCACCGCCGCCGTCGGCACCGCGCATTTCCAGGAACCGCTTGAGCCGGACCTCAGTGAAGATGGTGGTGAGGTGATTGTCCCAGTCGGACGCCGTGGCGCGCTCGCCGGGCAAGTGGTCGAGCTTCCCGGCCATGAGGTCCCGGAACGAGGCACCAGCGACATCGTGGTAGACGTCGCCCCGTTTGACGAAATACATCGGCACGTCGAGGGCCCAGTCGACGTAGCGCTCGAAGCCGAATCCATCTTCGAAAGCAAGCGGCAACATCCCGGTGCGGTTCGGGTCAGTGTCGAGCCAGACCGCCGACCGGTATGAGCGATAGCCGTTAGGCTTTCCCTCAGTGAACGGGGAATTGGCGAACAGCGCGGTGACGATCGGCTGCAGCGCGAGGCCAACGCGCATTTTCTTGACCATGTCGGCCTCGTCGGAGAAGTCCAGATTGGCTTGGATGGTGCACGTCCGGTACATCATGTCGAGGCCGAGGCGACCGACGGTCGGCATGTACCGCGTCATGATCGCGTAGCGCGACTTCGGCATGCGCGGTGTCGCGTCAAGGGACCACGTGGGGGCGAAGCCGGCCCCTAGAAAGCCGATACCGAGCGGTCCGGAGGCCTCTCGCACCTGGGCGAGATGGGAGTTCACCTCCCGGCAGGTTTGGTGGACAGTAGCAAGTGGGGCCCCGGAAAGCTCGAACTGGCCACCTGGCTCCAACGAGATCGCGGCGAGCCCGAGCGGGTCGGTTAATCCGATGATGCGGCCGTCATCCTCGATCGGCTGCCACCCGAGGAGACCCTCCATTGCCTCCAACAGGCGCCGGATCCCACGCGGTCCTTCGTAGGGGACCGGCGCATGGCCATCGAGGGTGAAACCGAACTTCTCGTGCTCGGTGCCCACGCGCCACTGCGATCGCGGCTTTGAGCCCGATTCGATAGCAAGGACCAGTTGGTCGCGGGATTCGACGGGCGTCGCGTCAGAGGCGTCGCGGGCCATTATGAGGGGGTGTCTTTCCGATGGAGCGGGCGGGCACCTTAGCGATGGCAAAGGCGGGCGGCAATCTGCCGGCCACCGCTCAATGTGGGGCGGGAGCGCCGGCTTGCCAGTCCCCCAGGGCAGCCTGGACCAGCGCCAGGGCGGCAACGGCGGCGGTGTCTGCGCGGAGGATACGCGGACCGAGCGGTAGAGCGGTCACGAATGACAGGGTGTGCAGCCGTGCTGCTCCTCGGCGGAGAATCCCCCTTCAGGGCCGACAAGGACGGCGAGCGGCGACGGCTGCAGTGCTCTTAGGACCGCCAACGGGTCGGCGCGCCCCTCGCCCTCATCGCAGAAGATGATACGCCGGGCATGCTCGGCCTTGTCCCAGCCGTCGAGCAAAGTCGCCAGCGGCGCCGGCTCGTCGATGACGGGAATCGACAGGATGCCGCACTGCTCCGCCGCCTCGATGGCGTTGGCCTCGGCGCGGGCGCGATTGAGGCGGGCGACCTGTCCGTGGCGGGTGATGACCGGACGGAGGCGCCCCACCCCCATCTCGACCGCCTTCTGCACCAGGTAATCCAGGCGGGCCTGTTTCAATGGCGCGAAAAGGTAGTGGAGATCGGGCGCCAGCGGCTGCGGTCGCGCGGGCACGCCGGCTTCCAGATACCAGCTCTTACGGCCCTCAGCGACCAGACGTGCTGTCCATTCTCCGTCGCGGCCGTTGAAGACCAGCACCCCGTCGCCGACCCTCATGCGCAAGACATTGACAAGATGATTGATCTGTCCGCGGTCGAGTTCAACACGGGCACCGGGGGCCAGCGGGACGTGAGCGAACAGGCGCGGAGCGCGGAAATCGAAGCCGGTCATCACATTCGCGATAGGCCGAAGCACCATGCGCGGCAAGGCCCATCGGCACGGGGCTTGACCGCCGAAGGCCCAGCGGGCAGGGCTTGGCATCATGGTCACTCCCAACGCCAACATCGCCGAATACACCGTCTCGGAAATCTCGGCCGCCGTGAAACGCACGGTGGAGGATGCCTTCGGCTATGTCCGTGTGCGCGGCGAGATCTCGGGCTTCCGCGGCGCTCACGCTTCCGGGCACTGCTATTTCACGCTCAAGGATGACAAGGCGCGGATGGAGGCGGTGGTGTGGCGCACAACGGTCCCGCGGCTGAAGTTCAGGCCCGAGGAAGGCGTCGAGGTGATCGCCACCGGCCGGCTCACGACCTTCCCCGGGCAATCGAAATATCAGATCGTCATCGACGCGCTGGAGCCGGCCGGTGTCGGCGCGCTGATGGCGCTGCTCGACAGGCGGCGCAAGGCGCTGGCGGCCGAGGGCCTGTTCGGCGACGCCCGCAAGATCCCCCTTCCCTACCTGCCGCGCGTCATCGGCGTTGTCACCTCGCCCACCGGTGCGGTCATCCGCGACATTCTCCACCGGCTCGCCGACCGCTTCCCGACGCGGGTAATCGTATGGCCAGTACGCGTGCAGGGCGAGACTTCGGCGGCAGAGGTGGCTGCCGCCATCGACGGCCTCAACCGGCTCGGATCCGGCGGACGGTTCCCGCGGCCGGATCTCCTGATCGTGGCACGCGGCGGCGGCAGCCTGGAGGACCTGTGGAGTTTCAATGAGGAGATCGTTGTCAGGGCGGCCGCGAATTCCACTATCCCGCTCATCGCGGCGGTCGGTCACGAGACCGACTTCACCCTCATCGATCTCGCGGCCGATCGGCGGGCGCCGACACCGACGGCTGCAGCCGAAATGGCGGTGCCCGTACGGTCCGAACTGATCGCGAACGTCGATCAGCTTGGCGGGCGACTGACGGCCGCCGCCCTAAGGCGCGTCGAAGCGGGCCAGCGGGAACTGCGGGCAGCGTCGCGCTCCATGCCGCGGGCCGACGACCTCTTTGCCATGCCGCGGCGCATGTTCGACGAACTTGCCAACCGGATCGGTCTGGCGCTCCTCGCCAACGCGCGCGCGCACCGAACCCAATTCGCACGTGCGGCCGGCCGGCTCTCCCTTGCCGGCCTCGACCGGCTGACGGCACGGGCCCGGGAACGGCTATCCACGCTGGCCGGCCGCAGCACGACTGCAGCGCATCGGCGGGTCGAGCGGGCCCGAACACGGCTTTCGGCCGGCGATCGCCTGCTGGAGGCGGTTTCCTACCGCAGCGTGCTCGCGCGGGGGTTTGCGCTGGTCAGCGACGCCGAAGGCATCCCGGTGCGCTCGGCAACGATGGCCCCTACAGGAACGGTGCTCGACGTCGAATTCCAGGACGGGCACGTTAGCGCCATCGCAAGCGGGGCGGCGCCGCCCCGCCGCAGGCGGCGGGTCCGCGACGACGATTCGCAGGGAAGCTTACTCTAGACGCGCACGCTCAGCTTCTCCGCGGCCGCCGTCGCGGCACTCATCAGCCGCTGATGACGTGACGCATGCGGCTGAAGAAGCCGGGGTTCTGTCGTCCGGCGACAGCCGAACGGACACCGCGGGCGGCCATATCTGCCGTCATGGTGGCGCCGTAGTGGCAATAGCAAAGAATGTCGTGGACCTGCCAGTCGGATAGGTCGAAGAACCGTTTGGCCTCTCCGTAGGTGTCGTCTTTCATGCCCTCCCCACGCAATACCGGATCGGAGAAAGCGACCGAGATCGGCGAATTGTCCGCTCGCATCTCGTTACGAGCGGCACCCATCTGGTATTCGGTACCCAGCAGCGTGTTTAGGCGGCGACTGCCGTCGCTTTCGAGGAGTTCGGCCCACCGGGTAAGGCGCTCGGCCCTGGACATGGGCCTTGCTTGCGGTGCGGGGTGGACCGCGGCTAGCTGCTGAAGCTCCTCGGCTGTCCTGTGCTTCATATTTCGCCTCCGTGCGGACTCTCTTGCGAGACCGAAACCCCCAAGCCCACCGAGGCATACAATTCATCTAGCTCCGCCAAACGGATGGTCAATCTGCGGGCCGCTATTTTTTGCGGTCAGGTTGCCGCCGCGACGGCGAGCCGCATGACATGGCGGCGGTTCCCGGCGCGGCCGACCTGGTGGAAGCCGGAGGCGGCAAACGTGGATACGAACCCCATGAAGCGATAACTGGGGGCGTCCTCTTCGACCGGATAGGCTTCGACGACCGTCGCACCCCCGCGACGCGCATAGTCCGCGGCCCCCGCGATCAGGAGGCGAATCGTCCCCTGGCCACGCAAACGTCGCGGCACAAAGAAGCATGCAATCGACCAGATGACCTCGTCAGCCGTCGGCGGCGGGCCGCCCAGATTGCGGTATGTATTGCGCGGCGCGACCGAGACCCAGGCGACCGGCTCGTTTCCCTGATAAGCGATGAGGCCCACGGGAGTGCCAGCGGCGATCCGGCTCATCATCTGGCGCTTGCGGCTTGGACCGTCGTGGTGCTTCGCCTCCTCGGCGGTGCGGCGCCAGACCATGCACCAGCAGTGCTTCGGCGCCCCGGGTGCTGAGAACAGACGTTCAAAATCGGCGCGGGTAGCGGTGGTCACCGGCCGGAAGGCGAGCGGCTCGCCCGGCGCGGCCCGGGCCGGTGCCGGGCGCCTGGATTTTGCCCGCGCCAACTCAGTGCTTGAGGCTCAGAATGTACGCGATGAGATCGCGCGCGTTGTCGGCTGGCACGATCAGATTGGGCATTGAGGGATGCGGGGTCTGGAAAAACGAGATGAGGGCAACCTCGGACATGCCAGGCGTATTGGCGATCTCCTGAAACGACGGCGCCGCCGACGCGGGACTGTTCATGTCGCCAGACGCCACGGCGTGACATTCGGCGCATGAGTGGTTTGCATAGGACAGCCCGTCGACGGGGTTGCCTACCTGCTGAGCCAACGCTTCTCCGGCGACCATGAGGACTGTCAAGGTGAGCAGCACCCGCATGATCTGCCTCATGTGTCGATGATCGAGACGACCCGAAACGTGTTCAGGCTGCCGTCGGCCTCGCGGATGGACACGTACTCGCCGAGGGCGAAGCGATGGCTGCCGAGCCGGTAGCCGGATTCGTCGCCCTCGTCGCCCTCGACGTCGAAATGGAAGCCCCACGACCCACCCGGCCGGTGGACGAGGTGACCGATGTCTTCCTCCTCGTCGCCCCAGGTACGCACGACCCGGCAGCGCTCGCGGTGCTGCTTCCAGGCGGCGGCATCGAGATGACCGTCGCCGTCCAAGGGCGCCACAAAACGATAGGAATGGTGGCTGCTGCCCTCCGGGAACTCGGCGGTGCGGGCGAGATCGAGGCGTATGGATTTGAAAGTGGTTTCCGACATTTCGGCCTCCGACCCGGGACGTCGCCGCCAACCTAGCAGAGCCCCCCTGCGGCCCGCCAGTTCGAGATTTTGTTTGGGAGGGCGCTGGCTGTAAACTGCCGATGCGACAGAGGAGGTCGATCGTTGTCGACGGCGAGGAAACGCCTCCTGCTTGCTGCACTCGCCGGCGTGGCGATGTTGCGGCAAGCTGGCGGCGAGGAGGCCCAGCCGGCGCCGGAATTTCCGACGACCGTCTTCGCCGACGGCGCGAAGAGCGCCACAGTCACAGTCGGCGACCTCACTGCGACGATCACCATGGAGCGTCTGCCCAAGGTTGACCCTCAGGCCGACGTACCTGTGCTGACGGTAGTCGCCAGCGGAACCAAAGTGCTGGAAATACAAGGGGTCAGTTCCGGCTTCGACGTTCCACTGGCCGAGGCGAGCATCGCCGAAATCGATCCTGGTAACCGCCAACGGGAAGTCTTCTTCTCCAGCTACTCGGGCGGCGCGCACTGTTGCAACACGGCGATCGTTGCTACTGAGGTCGCCGGCAAATGGACCGCGGTCCGGGTCGGCGACTTCGACGGCGACGGCGACCTTCTGCACGACCTCGACAACGATGGCCTGGCGGAGATAACCACGGTCGACAACCGCTTCCTCTATCGCTTCGACTGCTACGCATGCAGCGCCGCGCCGCTGGCCGTCTACACGGTCAAGGACGGCAAGGTCGTGGATGTGTCGGCGGACCCGCGATATGCTGACGCGCAGCGCGATTGGCTGGCCCAGATCGAGGATTCGGTCGACCCGGCGCAACAGTGGACCTCACCGGGCTACCTGGCCGGCTGGGTGGCGCAGAAGGTGCGCGTCGGCGAGGGCGCGGCAGCGTGGGCGGCGTTGAATGCGCACTGGGATGTCGCGCACAATCCCGGCGAGGAGGTCTGCGTCAACGGCCAGCAGCCCGACCAATGCCCGAGCCGGGAGCGGAGGGTCTTGAAGTTTCCTCAGCGACTGAAGCTGTTCCTCGACCAGACGGGCTACCGCTTCTGATAAGCCGAAACGGTTCAGGCCACCATGTGGGTGTCGTCGAGCATCGCGGTGAACTGCTCCGCCGGCATCGGCTTGGAGAAATAATAGCCCTGCAATCCATCGACTCCGACGTCACGAAGAAAATCCGCCTGCTCCTCCGTCTCGACGCCTTCGGCGATGGTGGCGAAGCCAAGTTTCTTCGAAAGCTCCACGATCGCCTGAACAATCGGTTCGGAGCCGCCAACGCTGCCCAGGTCGCAAACAAAACTGCGGTCGATCTTCAGCGCATCCAGCGGCAGATCGCGCAACAGCGACAGCGATGAATACCCGGTGCCGAAATCGTCCATGTAAATGCCGATCCCGTAGTGCTTGAGCAGTTTCAAATTATCCCGGGTCACCTGCATGTTCTGGATTATGCTCAACTCCGTGATTTCGATGTTGATCAGGTTGGGTGGCACCTGAAAACGCTCTACGGCCGCGATCAGCCGCATTCCAAAGCCTGGATCGCGGCACTCGATGTTGGAAATGTTGAGTGAGACCGGGATGAACGGTTTGTTGTGCTCGGCCAACCGGCGCAGGCAGGTGCATGCTTCGGCGAGCAGTCGGCCGCCAAGGGGCGTGATCGCGCCTGACTCCTCGGCGAGCGGAATGAACAGATCGGGCAGGATGATCTTGTTCTCGGCATCGCGCCAACGTGCGAGGGCTTCCACCCCAATCATAGTGCGGGTGGTGGCGTCGACGATCGGCTGGTAGTAGAGAAAAAACCCGTCGTTCTCGATGTCGTCGCGCATTCTGCGTTTAAGCGCGCGGCGTTCCTTGACTGCGGCATCCATCCCGGCATCGAAGAAGTTGACGGCTCCGCGCTTGCTGGCCTTGGACTTGTACATGGCCATGTCGGCGTGGGAAAGCAGACCCTCGGCATCGCTGTCGTCCATCGGGAAAACCGAGATTCCGGCGCTGATTTTGAGGTCGACCTTCACGTCGCCGAGATCGGTGATCGAGCTGATCAGGCCGACGACTTTTTCGGCGAGTTCCATGGCATCGTTGGCCGATCTGAGGTTGGGCGCAAGAATGGCGAACTCATCGCCGCCGAGGCGGCCGCAACTATCGGTCGAGCGAAGGTTCCGGTGCAGCGCGGCCGCGACTGAGACCAAGAGATCATCACCGACCTTGTGACCAAACAGGTCGTTGACTTCCTTGAACCGGTCGAGATCGAACATGATGACGGCGCAGGCAAGGTGCGAACGTTGGGCTTGCGCGAGGGCGTGTTCAGTCTGTTCAAAAAACGCGCGCCGGTTGAGCAGCCCGGTCAGCGGATCGGTCTGAGCCAGCCGGATCAACTCGGCTTCGCTCTTCTTGCGCTCGATGGCATAGCGGATCGACCGCAGCAGTGTTGCCGGCTGAAGCTCGCCCTTGTCGAGATAGTCGCCGGCGCCGCTTTTCAGCGCGTCGGTGGCAACGCCGAGGTCGGAGAGGCCGGTGAGAACAATGACCGGCGTGCCGGGAGCAGCGCGGCGGATTTCGCGCAATCCCTCGAGGCCGTTGGCATCGGGCAGCCCAAGATCGAGCAGGACGACGTCCACCTCGCTTTCCGGCTGCTTGATACGGTCGAGCCCTTGGACCAGAGACGGAGCGGCAATGAAGTCGATTCCCATTTGCGTGTCGCCCGCGGCGTGTCGCAAGGCGATTTCGGCCAGGCGACGATCGCCGCCGTTGTCTTCGATCATGAGGACATTGAGATGCTTTCCATGAGCATCCATTTCGACACCTGTTCTCAAGCAGGCCCCCTTACGGCAAGTGGACGACTGAAAGTCGGAAAGTCTCGATGGACCAACGTAGTTGGTCATGGATTGCCGCCGTCGGCGTCAATCGCCGGGAGCGTGAACTGAAAGACTGAGCCCCCGCCGGCGGCCTGTCCGACCCAGATCCTGCCGCCATGACGTTCCACTACCATCTTGCACACGGATAACCCGATGCCCGTGCCGGGATAGTCGGCGTAGCTGTTCAGCCGCCTGAACATTTCAAACACCTGTTCACGAAACCGCGGTTCGATGCCGATGCCATTGTCGGCGACCGAGAACCGCCAGAAGGCTCCCTCGCGCGCAGCGGACACGCGTACCAAAGGCGCCGCTGCCGACCGGTACTTGATGGCGTTTTCGATCAGACGCGCGAACAGCCGCTCCAGTTGACCGGAATCGCCGCGCACGGCGGGCAGCGCATCATGCATGACCCGAGCGCTCGTTTCGTGGATTGTGGAGGCGAGCGATCTGACAACTCCGGCAACAACCGCATCGGTATCAACCGTCGCAACGTCCATCATTTGGCTGCTGACGCTGGCGTGGCTGAGGAGATCGTTGATCAGCGCCTTCATGCGCTGAGCGCCGTCAATCGCCAGGGCGATGAATTCCTCGGCCTCGGCGTCGAGCTTGCCGCGACAGCGCTGACTGAGGAGCGAAAGGTAGCTCGCCATCATTCGCAGCGGTTCCTGCAATTCGTGCGAGGCGACATACGCGAAGTGAGCCAGGCGCTCGTTGGACTGCAGTAACGCATCGGCTTTTTCGGTCGTTCGCAGACCGTGCTTCGCTGCCTTCCTGGTCGTGGCGAGGTCTAGAATGCGGTGATGGGTCATCGGAACTGGCACATCCGCAGCGTTTACCGCCACAATGTTCGCGTACAAGTTGTTATGATTTTGCTAAGAGCAGGCGCGCGAAAAGCTCGCGGCGCGCGGTCGCGGGCCCCGGACTTACAAAGACAATTTCTACAGTTCTACGCGGCGCGTTAGTTGTTCAGAAAGAATACTTGGGACTTCTGCCCGCTTCGCAGGTCATCTCCACGCGCCGTTGACCCGTGCCAGGGCGTCTGCCGTTGGCTGCGCATTTTCGGCTACGTCAGTGCCTGATCGTGCAGCGGCAAAGAGTGACCCTTCGGAGACTTTCGACGACCCGTCGAGGCGGCAAGCCCGGCACGGTCGGGCAGGAGCATCTCCTCGATCTTGCGCGCTTGTCGCTCCAGTGAGCGCAGTCGACTTTGAACGTTTCGCGACGGCCGACGGGCCTTGGGGGCGGCTATTTGCATCTCAAACTCCATACGGGTTCGCTCCCAGCCGGTCTGTTAACGTACGACAATCGCCGCAGTTCCGGAAGAAGATTGCGGCGCGGCGCTTTGACTGTCCGACCACGCGAATGGGCCGCGTATCCGAACACGGGGCGACACGGCAGATTCTTTCTCTCCTCGAAGCACAGGTCTTGTGCGGAACCACTCCGCCTGCGGCGAATTGACGTTCCGAAGACGCACAAAGGAACGGGCCGAAAATGCTCGGGTCCAGAATCGTTGGAGTACGGCCAATGCGAAAACTTATCATCACCGCTGGCGCTGTTTCGGTGCTCACCGCATCGACGCTGGCCGCGGTTGCGGACGGAACGTCAGGGTCCATCGTCGCCGTCGATGCAACGGGCGGCACAATTACGCTCGATGACGGCAAAACTTACGTGTTGCCAACCGGGGCTGATGCCAAGGCCCTACAGGTTGGAGAGAGTGTCAGGGTCCGATTCATCGAGGAAAGCGGTGGCAAGCTGATGGCGACCGACATTCTTCCACAGCCGGGGTAGTGGCGGTCCATTTGTTCGACGTGCCGCCAGAACGGTTCAGAGGGGCGGATGCCTGGCGTCGAAGCCACCCGCTCATCTCATGACGTAGTCCAGGAAGATGGCAAGCGCGGTGACCGTGGCGACAATTCCATACCATCTGGCGCCGAATGAGGTGATTTGCAGCCGGGGCTGAGCAGCCGCGAGGACGACCCTCCGGCCCTTCGTGATCGATGGCATGACATCCTTCCCTCCGTGGGCCGCATCGACTGGCAGAACGCTTATCGGACTGCTTTGTTCCAGCCTCCCGATTACGTGCGTCGAATGTCTTCTGGCATTAGCAGCCGCGGATGCACCCCATCGTCCTCAGAGAACGCTCGCCCGCGGCAACGCAGTGCCTGACCCTGGCAATCCGTGGCCAAGCGATCTGCGTCCCCAGCCCCATGGGTGAGAAGAAGGTCGAAAGCTCAGGGCTTCGCGCGAGTCCTTTTCCTTGGTCGCGTGGCCTTCCAACGCCGCCAATTTGGCTTCTTCTTCGGCCAGCAGCCGCCGGATGGTCTGGCGCGCCGCCTCGTCCAGGTCCTGGGTGAGCTTTTTCCGGAAATGCTCGATATTGAGCTTGGCGATGGCCTTATCCATTGTGGGCCTCCGTTCCCTACCCGCCAGCTTTGGAGTTGATGTTAGCCAACGACGTACCGGCGCGATAGAGTGCAATAAACCGGAAACGCTCCGACCAATCCCCCGCTTGGCGCGCCGAGTTGTACCGGAAGCCCTTACGCTTACGGAGCCGCTACCGGTGGTGGACGCGGATCCCGAGCTGACAGCCTGTCGGTGACGAGCTCCGCGGCCACGCGAACACTGAAAGGCGTATCAATTCGCAAACTGCCGCTGCGTTTCGCAGCGCGAGCGAACATAATCCGTAGGGACACGGCGCGATCGCAGCCGCGGTGTGAACGCGCCCACAGCGGCCAACAATATCGTACACTACGTTCCTCTTATGGCCGACAGGTCCTGGATTTCGCACCATGGACATGTGTACTTGGGAGGAGGAAAGACATGGGACGCAAGTATCAGAGCATACTGGAGACGGTCGGCAACACGCCGGTCGTGCGGATCAACCGTCTCGCTCCCGATGGGATCAATCTCTACGTCAAGGTCGAGGCCTTCAACCCTTTAGGGTCCGTCAAGGATCGGCTCGCTCTCGGCGTTATCGAAGCAGCCGAGAAATCCGGCGAGCTGAAACCGGGCCAGACGGTCATCGAGGCAACGAGTGGCAACACCGGCATCGGCCTTGCAATGGTCTGTGCGGCGAAAGGCTACCCGCTGGTGGTGACCATGGCCGAGCCGTTCAGCGTTGAGCGGCGCAAGCTCATGCGGTTCCTTGGCGCCAAGGTGATAATCACGCCAGCCGCCGAACGCGCGGTAGGGATGATCAAGAAGACCGTTGAACTGGCCAAGGCACACGGCTGGTTCATGACGCGGCAGTTCGAGAACGAGGCGAACGCGGACTTCCACTCGCGGACGACGGCGCGGGAGATCATCGACGACTTTGCCGGGGAACGGCTCGAGTACTGGGTCACCGGCTACGGCACCGGCGGAACGCTGAAAGGCGTGGCGCGGGTCCTCAGGAAGGAGCGGCCGGAGACGAAGGTCATCGTTTGCGAGCCGGAGGACGCGCCACTGCTTGGTAGCAAGATTGGGCAGAAGCGAAACGCGGATGGCTCGCCGGCGGCGGCGCATCCAAGCTTCAAGTCTCACCCGATGCAGGGCTGGACCCCCGACTTCATTCCGAAATTGACAGGCGACGCGGTCGATATGCGCCTGATTGACCGCATTCTGCCAATTTCGGGGGCAGATGCCATTCGCTACAGCCAGGAATTGGCAACCAGAGAAGGCATCTTCGTCGGCATTACCTCGGGAGGAACTTTTGCAGGGGCACTCCAGATCGCCGCGAAGGCGGAAAAGGGCTCGACCATCCTTTGCATGCTGCCAGACACCGGCGAGCGCTATTTGAGCACCCCTCTCTTCGCCAATATTCCTGCCGATATGACGGCCGAGGAAGTCGCCATCTCACGGTCGACGCCGACTGCACAGCTGGGCTGAAACAGAAAGGTGAGTCATGACGGTCGTTTCCAACCGCATCGCGGCCGCCGACGCGTCGTTCGACAAGATCAAGCAGTTCTACTTTAAATCACGGTATGGCGAACGCCGGTTTGAGGCAGGGATCGCAGATTTCACCTTCGGGAACCCCCACGAAATGCCGCTCCCCGGCATCGTCGAGGCGCTTCGGCAGCACGCCGTCCCGATGGATGAAAACTGGTTTGCTTACAAGACGAGCGAAGAAGAACCCACCGCCTTCCTGGCCGATCATGTAGGACGCGAACTCGGATTGGCGTTCGAACCGGCCGACATCGCCATGACCGCGGGTGCGTTCGCGGCCATCATGTTGGCGTTCCGCCTGGTTCTCGATGCTGGAGACGAGGCCGTCTATTCCGAGCCGGCATGGTTCTGCTACGAGCCCATGCTGCTTGCGGCTGACGCCATACCTCGGCCCGTTCGCCTGAAACGACCAAATTTCGATCTCGATCTCGCGGCGATTGACGCAGCGATTGGTGCAAAAACGCGACTGGTCATCGTGAACACGCCACATAACCCAACCGGTCGCATCTACGATCGATCAAGTCTGACAGAGCTCGCCGATCTCCTCGATCGCGCCTCGAAGCGCTTCGGCCATCGCATCTTTCTGCTCTCGGATGAACCTTATCGCCGGCTTCGGTTTGACGGCCGCACTTTCATCAGTCCTGCGGCGCTCTACCCGTGGACGTTGATCTCGTACAGCTACGGCAAGGTTCTGCTGTCTCCGGGGCAACGGCTCGGCTACCTCGCGTTTTCGCCGCTCATGCCGATGTCCGACCGGCAGGTCCTGCGCGACGCTATGTTTTCTGCGCAGATGGCCCTCGGATGGTGTTTCCCGAATGCAGTGATGCAGTACTCCGTGCCCGATCTGGAGAACCTCTCGATCGACCAGGCCGCGCTGGCGCGGAGGCGAGATGACCTGACGGCGGGGCTGTCGCGTATCGGCTATACGGTGCTGCCCCCCGAGGGGACGTTCTACCTGTGGGCACGATGGCCGGAAGGGGAGCCGGAGCGGTTCTGGAACCGCCTCGCCGATGAGGACGTATTCGTCATGCCGGGGAGCCTGATGAACTCTGCCGACTACTGCCGCATCAGCCTGACAGCTTCGGACGAGATGGTCAGAAAGGCCTTGCCTATCTTTGCGGCGACCGTCGACCACGGCTGACACCGAGCTGGCGCTGCCGCGCTAAGGACTAGCAGACATCTAAATTCGACAACTAAAGAGACGTTGCGGACGCCGATGAATGCGACGAACGCGAACGATTGAAATGCCCGCAGCCTGATCGACCCTACACCGAGGTGCATCCACTGACGGCGAGGCCATGTAGAAACGAACTATCGGATGGCGAGATCCGATTTTGATATGATTGGTACAGCCGGCTGGGCTCGAACCAGCGACCTACGGATCCACAATCCGCCGCTCTACCAACTGAGCTACGGCTGCACGTGCGAGCGGGGCGAAACTAGGTGCAACCGCTGCCCGGTTCAAGCGTAAAGGCGACCAATCGCGAGCCGAAGGCGCAAAAGAAAAAAGCCCGGAACGCGCAATTGCGTGCCGGGCCGAAAATCAGCGACAGCTGGCCGAGGCCTCTAGGCGACCTTGAGGTCCTTCAAAGTCTTCTCGACCTTCTCCGTCACGGGCTTGGTGGTGTCGGCGAACAGCTTCCCGGTCAACGCCTGAAGTTCCTTGACCTGGGCGCTCACGGCTTCGAACTGGCTGCGGGCAAAGGTGCTCTGCAGTTCCAGGACGTCCGACATCGTTTTGGCTGTGAGCAGGTCGCGCGCGAGCGCAAAAGAGGCGTCGCTGTTGGATTTCGCAGCGTCGAGCGCCTTGGCGCCAATGGCGAAGGCGCCGTCGCGCGCCGTCTCGATCGTGCCCTCGACCAGATCGGTGGCATCTTCGGCAGCGCTCTTCATGCGGGCGTAGCCGTCCCGCGCCTGAGCGATTGATTTCTCCGCGAACTCGCGGAATGCATTGGGGAACTCGAATCCGGCAGACGGGAAACTGAATGCCTGGAACGGTGCAGCCGCGCTAGGTTTAGCGGCCTTCGGGGTTTTGGGAGACGTGGTTGAGTTGGTGGGCATGGCGGATTTCTTCCTTGCAACAGTCCTCAGGGATCGCCTGGCAACGCTGGCCACGGCGCTGAACCACATATAGCGCCGCCGTTTGTGCGATGCAACATATTTGTTGCGATGCACAAATAAGTTAGGGATACGACCGGCTTGACGGGTTCGGCGGCGCCTTGAATCCCGTGCTTGGAGTCATGGGTGGCAACCGCTCGTGTTAACGTTGCCGCCATCCTGCGGAGGACGAATGCCTACCTTACGTGGACCGGCAGGAAGCGGGGCGGTATTAACGACCGGTTAAGGCTGTCGGTGTCGGGGTGCACCAGGTGGCGACGCGTGATGGACGCTACGATCCGTACATATCTTGATCTCCTTGCGATCGAAGCGGTCGGGGAGGCGCTGCTCGATCCACGCCCGGCGTTCGTCGCGGCAGGAGACGGGACGCGGCTGCTTTGGGCGAACTCTTCCGCCGCCGGCTTTTTCGGCAAGCGAACCATTGGTGAACTCCTGGCCTGGCGGCCCTCGGCGTTGAATCCCTTGAAGGCGCAGATCGCCCGACTGGCGCGGGTGCTGCCGGCAGACGCGCTGCGGGTGGAGATCCTGCGGATCGGATTCGGCGTCAGCCTGACGGCTCTGCCGGCGGCCTGCCGGCGGCTCAATCTCGCCGACGGAACGAGCGCCGTGATGGTCATCGCCGCCAGCAGTGTCGGTGGCGGGTCGTTGACAGCGCGCGCGGAACGTTTGGTGGAGGCCATGGCCGACGGTGGCTACGCCGTCGCCGTCATCGCGAGTGGCGGCAGGCTGCTGGCTGCCTCGGCGGACTATTACGCGAGGACGAAGACACGCGGTGCAATCGACAACGTCGTCGCCCGGGCCGACTTGGGCGACCGGATCGTGGATCGGCCGATCGCCGTTGTTGGCGACGTCAATGGTGCCAGGGCGGTCGGATTTCGGGCCGACGGTCATCGGTGTTTTCTCGTCCTCGCGCGCCCGGGCGAGGTCGAAGGGGGGCTGGGCGAGCCAAGCGCCGCAGCAGCCGAAGAACCCTCGCCAGAGATCGCCTCAGAACCGCCGCTAACGCCCGAGATCAGCCTGCCCCCGCCTGAAACGGTGGTGGAACCGACCGTTGTGACGCCCGTGCGGCGTTTCACCTGGGCGTGCGACAGCGCTGGTCGATTCACATTCGTCTCGTCGCAGCTCGCCGAAGCAGTCGGCAGCGGCAACGCGGCCGTGGTGGGAACCACATGGGCCAAGGTCGCAAGCGTCCTTGACCTCGATCCCGAAAACAGGGCCGGAAGCGCGCTCGCCGCGAACGCGCCGTGGAATGCCACGGTCTATTGGCCGGTAGCCGGCACTGGTGAGCGCATCGCCGTCGATCTTTCAGCGATGCCTGTCGCCGAGGCGGGCTTCCGGGGCTTCGGCGTCTGCCGTCCCGACGACCGGTTGCGCGACGACAGGCCGCGCCCGACGCTTGCCGACGCGCTGCGTGTCGGGCTTGCCCCGGAACATGGCGGTGACGCGTCGGTTGCGAGCGACGCGGAGTTCGATGACGCCGCGCGCAGGAGGGTCGAAGAAGGCCCCTCGCCGGAGATGCCCGCCGCAACCGAGGCGCCTGAAGAGGCGGCTGCATCCAACGTGGTCCGCCTTCCGGGTGCGCTGGCCCCGTCTGCGGTGGCGGGCGAGCGGCTGAGCGGGAGCGAACAGGACGCCTTCCGGCGCATTGCCGAGGCGCTCGCTGCCAGCAGGGCAAAGCCCGCACGGGTGAAGACAGATGCGGATACGACGCCCGGCGAGGTTGAGATATCGGCGGCCGCTGGCCCGTCCGTCGCCATCGACTTCCGTATCCTCGACCGCATCCCGGTCGGCCTGGCCGTCATGCGCAATCACGAGGTGCTGTTCGCCAACCGCGCCCTGCTCGATCTCGTGGGCGACGACACCTTCGAGCAGTTCGTAGCCGCCGGCGGCCTCGACGCGATCTTCCCGGACCGGCCGGCGGGCTGGGGTGGTGAAAGAGCGACCGGCGTCGGCAGCCTGACGGCACGACGGCGGGACGGCATGTACGTGCCGGTCGCGGTGCGCCTCAACACCGTCCAGTGGGGACCTGCCAACGCGCTGATGCTGACGATCAGCCCCCGGCGCGGGCAGGCGGGAGAGGCACAAGGGGCGACCGCCCAGGCGGCAGCCGAAGCGGAGGTGGCTGAGCTCCGCGCAATTCTCGATACAGCCACCGATGGGGTCATCGTCATCGATCGTGCCGGTGTCATCAGCAGCATGAACCGTGCGGCGGAAGCGCTGTTCGGCGTCGAGGCTGATGATCTCGTCGGCAAATCCATCACCGATCTCATGGCCGAGGAGAGCGGCAAACCGGCCCTTGACTACCTCGATGGTCTCGCGACCAACGGGGTAGCCAGCGTCCTCAACGATGGGCGCGAAGTGATCGGCAAGGTGCCGCAGGGCGGATTGATACCGCTGTTCATGACCATGGGTCGCATTGGCGAACTCTGACAAATTCTGTGCGGTGTTGCGCGACATCACGCATTGGAAAAACGTCGAGGAAGAATTGACCGCGGCGCGCCACTCCGCCGAGGTCGCCAACGCACAGAAGTCGGATTTCCTCGCCAAGGTCAGTCACGAAATTCGCACGCCGCTCAACGCCATCCTCGGCTTCGCGGAAGTCATGATGGAGGAGCGGTTCGGCCCCATCGGCAACGAGCGCTACCGCGCCTACCTCGGCGATATTCATAAGTCCGGCACGCACTTGATGAGTCTGATCAACGACCTGCTCGACTTGTCGAAGATCGAGGCCGGCAAACTCGACCTTTCGTTCGTGTCGGTCACGGTCAACGCCGTCATCCAGGAGTGCGTCGCCCTGATGCAGCCTCAGGCCAATCGGCGGCGCATCATCATCCGCACGTCGTTGTCAGCCGAAGTGCCGGATATCGTCGCGGATCAGCGCTCGTTCAGGCAGATTTTGCTCAACCTGATGTCCAATGCTGTCAAGTTCACCAGGCCCGGTGGACAGGTGATTGTCTCGTCGATGCTGGAGGATACCGGCGAGGTCGTGGTGCGCATCCGCGACACCGGCATCGGCATGTCGGACAAGGATATTGAGACCGCGATGAAGCCTTTCCGCCAGGTGACCTCCGCCAAGAACGCCGAAGAGAAAGGCACCGGGCTCGGCCTGCCGCTGACGAAGGCGCTGGTCGAGGCCAATCGGGCAAGCCTCGCAATCGACAGCGCCATCGACCAGGGGACGCTGGTCAAAATCACGTTTCCGACGACACGGGTGCTGGCCGGTTAGCCAGCGGAACGTTCGGGTTGACGAAGCGGCTCCGGGGGTCAAACTCTCGCCTGTCGTGGCGTGGTCCCCGCGGTTCCGGGCCGATGTCGCGCAATCAAGAGCAACCACGGGAGGTAAAGATGACAGATAGCGACAGCGTGTCCGGGTTACGGGTTGCCGTCTTCGCCGCGGTTTTGGTGATCGCCGGCGGCCTTGCGGCCTCGTCGGCAAGCGCCGGCAATATCATCGACGACTGGGCGAGCGTGAAGGCTCCGCCTCCGCCTGAGTTGAAGCAGGTGACTGTCGATCATTCGACCACCGCACTGCTGATGCTCGATTTCCTCCACTCCAATTGCAACAACGACCGGCGGCCGCGCTGCGTCGATTCGCTGCCGACGGTGAAGAAGCTGCTCGGCGAAGCGCGCGCGGCCGGTGTCCCGGTGATCTACTCCATCAGCAGCAGCGCCAAACCCGAGGACATCTGGGAGGACGTCGCGCCGAAGGAAGGCGAGCCGATCGTGAAGGCCAGCGTCGACAAGTTTGATAAGACCGACCTCGCAAAGATTCTCGCCGACAAGGGCATCAAGACCGTGATCACTGTAGGTACGGCAGCGCAGGGCGTGATCCTTTACACCGGCAGCGCAGCGGCGCTGCGTGGCTTCTCGGTCATCGTGCCGGTCGACGGGATTTCGGCGGAAGACACCTACTTCGAGCAGTACGTGGTCTACAACCTGTCGCAGGCGCCCGGGGTCAGCAGCCACGTGACGCTGACCAGCGTCGACATGATGAAATTCTGACGCCGCTTCGCGCGCCAAATTCGGGTCGCCTGCACTGGGCGGCCCGAACGGCACGTTGAATTCAGGAACTGCTATCGATCGCCACGCTCATTCAGCCAGCACTGCGAGGTCGCGGAAATAGTCGAGTGCCTCGGGATTGGCCAGGGCTTCCTGGTTCCTGACCGGCCGGCCGTGGACGATGTTGCGCACCGCGATCTCGACGATCTTGCCAGACTTGGTGCGCGGGATGTCGGCGACGGCAACGATCCTGGCCGGCACATGGCGTGGGCTGGCGCCGTAACGTATGCGACTCTGGATGCGCCGGATCAGGTCTTCGTCGAGCGTGGCCCCGCCGGCGAGGCGCACGAAAAGCACGACACGGACGTCGCCCTGCCAGTCCTGCCCGATCGCCAGCGCTTCCACGACCTCAGGGATCTGCTCGACCTGGCGGTAGATCTCGGCCGTCCCGATGCGCACACCGCCGGGGTTGAGGGTGGCGTCGGAACGACCATGGATGATCATGCCGCCGTGGGTCGTCCACTCGGCGAAGTCGCCGTGATGCCACACGCCGGGAAAGCGCTCGAAATAGGCGGCGCGATAGCGCGTCCCGTCGGGATCATTCCAGAATCCGAGCGGCATGGCGGGAAACGTCTTGACGCACACCAGTTCACCCTTGCCGGAGACGAGGGGTTGCCCGTCCTCGTCGAACACGTCGACGGCGAGGCCAAGGCCAGGACCCTGAATCTCCCCGCGCCACACCGGTTCGATTGGAACGCCAAGCACGAAGCATGAAACGATGTCGGTGCCGCCTGAGATCGAGGCGAGGTGCACGTCCGGTTTTATGGCATCGTAGACAAAGTCGAAGCTCTCGGGCGCGAGCGGCGAGCCAGTCGACGCGATCGTGCGCACGGCGGCGAGATAATGATGATCGACCGGGCGATAGTCGGCCTTCTTCACCGCGTCGATGAACTTCGCCGAGGTGCCGAAGAAGGTCACGCGCTCGCTCTCGGCGTACTCGAACAGCGCGGCTGGCGAGGGATGAAACGGCGAGCCGTCGAAGAGAACCAGCGTAGCCTCCGAGGCCAGCGACGAAACGAGCCAGTTCCACATCATCCAGCCGAGGGTGGTGAAGTAGAAAACCCGGTCACCCTGCTTGATGCTGCAGTGAAGTTGCTGCTCCTTGAGGTGCTGGACGAGCACACCGCCGGCTGAGTGGACGATGCACTTGGGCACCCCGGTCGTCCCCGAGGAAAACAGGATGTATAGCGGATGTGCGAATGGCAGCCGCGTGAAGACGACCGGCTGCGGTGCATGCGGTGCGAGCGCTGCGTCGAGCGTGCGCGCATTCGGGACGGCCTCGGCGACGCGATCGGCGATGCCGAGGTGGGGCACGATGATGGTCGCAGCCACCGTCGGCAGGTCGGCGATGACCGCCCGCAATTTCTCGCCGACCTCGAAGGTCTTGCCGCCGTACACGTAACCGTCGCAGGCGATGAACAGCTTTGGTTCGATCTGCCCGAAACGATCGACGACTCCAGCCGGTCCGAAATCGGGCGAGGCCGAGGACCATACCGCACCGATCGAAGCGGCGGCGAGAGCGGCAGCCACCGCCTCGGGCATGTTCGGCATCAACGCGGCGACCCGGTCGCCGGGACCGACACCAGCAGCGCGAAAAGCCTGCTGCAGGCGCGAAACAAGGTCGGTGAGTTGGCCCCACGACAGGCGCCGGGTAGCCCTGCCTTCGGCGCGAAAGACAATCGCGTCGGTGTCGTCGTGACGGCGCAGCAGGTTCTCGGCGAAGTTAAGGGTGGCGTCAGGAAAGAAGCGAGCGCCGGGCATCTCGTCGCCGTTGACGAGGATCCGTTCCCCCTTGTCGCCGATGACCCCGGCGAAGTCCCATACCAGGCTCCAGAACGCGGCACGGTCGTCAACAGACCAGGCGTGAAGCGAGCGGTAGGTGCCGAACGGGTGGCGGGCGAGGCGCGCCGCTTCAGCCGCGAACGCGGTCATCGGCGCCGCAGCGACTGCCTCGGGAGACGGGCGCCATGAGGGTTCGTCGGAATTCATTGGTTTTCCCTCACTATCGACGCCGTGCCGACGCCCCTTGCGAATTGTGCTGGCCACGTCGTGTCACCGCCCGTCAATGGACAGAATTTCCTTGCGAAACGCGGCCGTTCTTCCTATCGAAAAAGACCGCGGCGAGGGAAGCCCCGATCGCATGAAACGCATTGCCCGTCTGGCCATCGCTATCGTCATCGTCGGTGTCGTGGCGCTTGCGGCGACGGTGTTGCCCGATCTGGTTTCCGCCGACCTTTTCAAGCAGAGGATTGCCGACCGGATTTCCGAGCTGACGGGGCGCGAAGTCACGCTCAAGGGCGATCCGAGTTTGTCGATCTATCCACACCTTTCCGTCAGCGTCGGCGATCTCACCATCGCCAACCGCGAGGGGATGGGCGACGACCCGTTCATAGCTGCGGCGACCGTAACCACAAGGCTGCGGGTTCTGCCACTCCTTCTTGGGCGCGTGCAATTCGAAGAGTTCGCGCTCGACCAGCCGCGCATCCATCTCGTCGTCGACGAAAAGGGACAAACCAACTGGCGCGGTCCGCGGACCGAAGGTTCGACCGCATCGAGCGCGACGCCACGGACGGCGGCTGCCGTCGGACGTATCACGCTTACCAACGGCACGATCATCTACGACAACCTGGCCTCGGATCAGCACGAGGAAATGAATGACGTCGAACTCGATGCCTCGTGGCCGGAGGCCGCGGATGCGTTCAGCGGAACGGGCACCCTGCAATGGCACGGGGAAACGGTGGAATTCAGTGGATCAGTCGCCAAGCCGTTCGAACTGGCAGCGGGGAATCCTTCCGCGGTGCGTTTCGCAATCGGTTCTACGCCGCTCAGGGTATCGTTCAGCGGCAACCTCAGCAGCCTGGACGATTTCCGCTTCCATGGTGATGCCTCGCTGACGACGTCGTCTTTGCGGCGAACCATTGAGTGGATGGGCACTCCCATGGGAACGGGGTCGATCCTCGGTGCGGCATCGATCAAGGGGGCGCTTGACTGGTCCGGTCCGACAATGTCGTTCTCGGACGCGACGATCGAACTTGACGGCAACAGTGCAAAGGGGACTCTGTCGGCGCACTTCGCCGGTCCTTGGCCCGCGATCCGCGCCACCCTGACGACGGCCAAGCTGGATCTGTCGCCTTACGCCGAAGCCATGCGTGCAGACCTGGTGTCGAACGGATCCGCGCTGGTCGCCCCAACCCATCTGCCGATTGCCGACGGCGTCGATATCGCCCTTAACATATCCGCAGAGCAGATTTTGATCGGAACCGCACGGATCGGACAGGCGGTCCTTTCGGCATCGGCCAACGACGGAAAAGCCACCGTCGATGTGAAGGAGGCGCAGTTCTACGGCGGGCGCCTCGAAGGCAACATTACTGCGGCGATGGACGGCGCGACGCTGTCGGCGACCGCGCATGCCAACTTTGCCGGAGTGCCAACACATGTCGCGCTCAGCGACCTCGCGCACATTCCGGTCCTCGACGGGACCGGTGCTGCGGTTATCGACGCCAGCGGTCAGGGGCAAAACTGGGGCGAATTTGCCCAGTCGATCACCGGCACGATCATGTTTGCCCTCGCCGATGGTTCGCTCACCGGCGTCGATGTCAACGCCCTGGCTGCTCTGGCCGTCGATCCTCCGGCGGCCCCGATCGGTCCCACGACGACGGCGACTGACTTCACAAGCCTGGCAGGAAGCCTGTCGATCGGCGGCGGCACATTGGAAACCCATGATCTGGTTGCTGAGGGCAAGGGCTACCGCGTTGCCGTCAGCGGCTGGGGGTCTGTGGTGAGCGGCATTGTCAACGCCAAAGCGACGCTCTCCACCGCCGCAACCGGACCGACGCATGAGGTTCCGCTCACAATCGGCGGAACGTGGTGGGCGCCGGAATTCACCCTCAATTCTGAAAGCGCTGGTCGCGGCAACGAGGCTTCTCCTCGCGGCTGATGCCGTTGCGCGAGCGTAGGAGCCGGCCGCTTACCGCGTGACTACCGTGAAGGGCGTCGATTGGCGACGCCCGGCACGAAGGAATTTCCTATGCACGCGAAAGCCTTGATCATCGCCGGGGCGGCGCTCGCAGCGGCGGTCGCAACCACGCAGCCCCTTTCTGCGGCCCCGACGCTCAAGTCCGACGGGAGGATGGAACCGTCCATCATGTTCAACTTGCTCGACCGCAACGGCGATGGCGCGATTGACAAGGACGAGGCCAGCGCCCTGACTAACGCGATATTTGCCGCTCTCGACGCCGACCACAACGGCACTTTGTCGGAGCAGGAGCTTCAAGGGGCCCTGAACCACATGCGTATGGGACGAATGGGCAACGGGCATGGCAACGCCAACGATCAGTTCAGTTTCCGCCGCGGTCCTGGCGGGCAGCCCGGGAACAATTGGCGTGGCAACCGCATGGGACCGGAGATGATGGAACCACAAATGGCCGAACGGCCGCAAATTCGCCGCGGGCATCCCGGGCCGAACGGACCTCAAGGTCCCGGACCCAACATGGGACAGGGTCCCGGGCCGAGCATGGGCCAAGGTCCAGGGCCGAGCATGGGCCAGGGTCCAGGGCCGAGCATGGGCGCAGGCCCGGGCCCGAACGGGCCGCAGAGTGCCAGCCCCGACGCCGGACAAGGCAGCGAGACAGGGCTGACGGCGCAGCGTTTGCGCGTGTTCGATTACCTCGACACCAACGGCGACGGCGTCATCTCGAAGGACGAATTCGCCGCCGCCAGGTCCCCGCGCTTGGGACTCGGCGGGGCACGCTAGCCATCGGAACGCCGGGCGAACGGGGCGAGAAGCCATGACTTCGTTCATGACGCTTGCTCCGTCGCTCGCACCGCGCAACAAAGCATCGGCGCCGAGGTACGGCGGTCGTAGTGAAGGAGCGCGCGGTTCGGGTGTGACGGTCGCGGCGACGAGCCAGGAATCGGATGAGATCCTCGTCGAACGGATCGCCGCCGGCGACGAACGCGCGTTCACCGAGATCGTCCGGCGTCACAGCGGCCGGCTCAAGGCGTTGGCGCTGAGTTTCGCCGATGGCGTCTCCGAGGCCGACGACATCGTCCAGGAGACGTTCTGGAGCTTGTGGCGCAACGCGAGGCGTTGGCAGCCGGGCGGGCCCCCACTTTCCGCCTACCTGACCCGGATCGCCATCAACCGGGCGATCGATGCCAGTCGACGGCGACGGGTGCGCCGCTTCTTTGGACTTGAGGACGCGGCTGAGTTGCATGACCCGGATCCGGCCGCCGATCAGCGGCTCGCGGCCGGCGGCGAGCTGGCGACGGTGGTCCGTGACATTCGCGCGTTGCCGCCGCGTCAGCGTGCCGCGATCCTGCTCGTCGCCGATGGCGAACGGGCAACCGCGGAAATAGCGGAAATGATGGGGCTGTCGGTCGGGGCGGTGGAGCAGTTGCTGGTCAGGGCGCGACGAACGCTGAGGACCAGGCTCGCCGCCCGCGACTCGCGAGGGGAGACATGAACGATGACAAAGGACCAGTTCGAGCAGGCACTCGACCGCTACGGCGGGGACATCGGGCGTTGGCCGGAGGCGGTGCGCGTTGAGGCGAAGGCGTTCGCCGACGGCGACGCAGCGGCGAGACGGATGCTTGCCGAAGCGGCGCGGCTTGATGCGCTGCTGGCCACCGTAACGCGTCCTGCACCCGTCGACGCGGCAGCGATCGGCGCGATCATCTCCGGCATCCGGGGCGACCGGCACCGCGAGGTCACAGTGCGACCGACGCGGCGGCTACTCGCCTGGTCGGGTGCGGCGATGGCTGCATTTCTCGCCGTCGGCTTCGTTCTCGGTCTCGCAATACCGCAAAGCCAGGACGACTCCGCGCTTGCCGGGCTCGCATTTGGCACTGCAACGACGACGCTCGATACAATCGACCCGTCGGGAGGGCTGCTATGACCATCCGCGGGCCTTTCGCGGTCACCCTATTGGCGCTGCTGTTCGTGTCGCTGGCGGCCAATCTTCTGATCGCCGGGTTCGCGGTCGGGCGGGCGGCCGGCCCGCGGCCGGGACCGGGCGATATCGAGCGGCTGGTGGCAATGGGGATGCGTGACTTTCCCCCGGAAATCCGGCAGGCGGTGGCCAAGCGCGCGCGCAACAATCGCGACCAGTTCCGCACGAAGGTCGATGACGTGGAGGCGGCCCGGCAGAAGATGTTCCAGGCGATGCGGGCCGAGCCGCTCGACCGCCCCGCGCTTGAGGCTGCTTTTGCCGATCTGAGGCAGAAGACCAACGATCTGCAGATGGCGGGGCAGGAACTGGTCGCCGGTGCTATCGAGGACACCCCGCCGGACGTGCGGCGGCACATCAAACCGCCACGACCGACGGGCCCGATACCGGTTCAGCAGCCCTGATCGCTACGGGGCCGCTGCGGCCAGACGCTCGGCACGCTGGCGCTCCACCTCGCGACGTTTGCTGAACACCGAGGCGACGATGACCCCGGTGGTCACGAATGCGATGAGGATAGTACAGACGGCATTGATTTCCGGTGTCACGCCCAGGCGCACCTGGCTGTAGATCTTCATCGGCAGCGTGGTGGCACCGGGACCGGTCGTAAACGAGGCGATCACCAGATCGTCAAGCGAAAGGGTGAACGCCAGCATCCAGCCCGCGACGACAGCCGGCGCAACGATGGGCAGCGTGATCACAAGGAATGTCTTCAGCGGTGGACAACCGAGGTCGGCGGCAGCCTCCTCGAGGCTGCGGTCGAAGGTCACCAGCCGGGACTGGACGACGACGGCCACGTAGCACATCGAAAACGTGATGTGGGCCAGCACGATGGTCCAGAATCCGCGGGCAATGCCGACGGCCACGAAAAGCAGGAGCAGCGACAGCCCGGTAATGACGTCGGGCATGACCAGCGCTGCATAGATCATGCCGGAAAAGAGCGCGCGACCCTTGAAGCGTCCGAAACGGTCGAGAACGACCGCGGCAAGGGTCCCGAGGACGGTGGCAACCGAGGCGGAAAGGAGCGCAACCCTCAGCGTCACCCAGGCAGCGTCGAGAAGGGCCTGGTCGCTCAGCAGAGCCCCGTACCATTTGGCTGAAAATCCGCCCCACACGGTGACAAGGCGCGATTGGTTGAAGGAGTAGATCACCAGGATCACGATCGGCAGATAGAGAAAGGCGAAGCCGCACGTGACCGAGGTGAGGTTGAACCAGGAGAATCGGCGCATCAGGCGACATGCCTCGCGGTTCGCGGCCGCGGAATGGCCGCCCTCTCCCGCCGGTGCCTGAACATCATGTTCCCAGTCCGCCCTCAGCGCCCGCGGCGCGGTTTTGGAAGATGACGATCGGCACCACCAGGATCAAAAGCAGGATGACGGCGACCGCCGAGGCAACAGGCCAATCCCGGTTGTTGAAGAACTCCGCCCACAGCGTCCGGCCGATCATCAGCGTCCCGGATCCGCCGAGAAGATCGGGGATGACGAACTCGCCGGTCACGGGGATGAACACCAGGAGGCAGCCGGCAACGACGCCCGGCAACGACAGCGGAAAGGTCACCTGCCAGAAGGCACGCAGAGGCGGTGAGCCGAGATCGGAAGCCGCCTCGAGCAGCGACTCGTCCATGCGTTCGAGAGCGGCGAACAGCGGCAGGATCATGAACGGCAGATAGGAATAGACGATGCCGATGTAGACAGCCCAGTTGGTGCTCAGGATAGTCAGCGGCTCGCTGATGAGGTGAAGCCAGAGCAGGAGCTGGTTGAGCAGCCCCTCTTTCTTCAGGATACCGATCCAGGCGTAGACGCGGATCAGGAACGAGGTCCAGAACGGCAGGATGGCCATCATCAGCAGCGTCGGCTGCCAGGCCCTCGGCGCGCGTGCCATGCCGTAAGCGATCGGATAGCCGACAAGGAGGACCAGGATGGTCGACACTGCGGCGATGAGCAGGCTCGACAGGTAGGCTCGGGCATAGAGCGCGTCCTGAGTGAGCCAGACATAGTTGTCGACGGTAAACTGCCTGATTTCATTAATCAGACCGGACAGGCCGGCAGAGAAATCCAGCGACGGCGCATACGGCGGCACCGCGAGGACGGTCGTCGAAAACGAGATCTTGAAGACGATGAGGAACGGCACCAAGAACAGTCCGACCAGCCAGGCGTACGGAATGATCACGACCAGCCAGCGCCATGGGTTCCGCCTTGCCTTGCCCTGTCGCTCCACGGTGCTCCCCTCCCCGCGCCTCAAACCGACCTATCAGTTCGTCAGCACAACGCCGGCGTCGCGGGACCACGACAGCCATACGTCGTCCTCCCAGGTGATCGGCCGCTCCACCAGCCGCGTGCGATTGGTGACGGTGGCCTTGACGATCGCCCCCGTCTTCAGGCGGACGTGATAGATCGACACGTCGCCCAGATAGCCGATGTCCCATACCTTGCCGGCAACGGTGTTGACCGTGACATCGGCCGGGCGATCGAGGGAGATCGCGACCTTCTCAGGACGAATGGCAAACCACGCAGTGTCACCGGCCGTGGCGTCCATCTGCTGCTCGACGAAGACGCTGGCTCCGGTGCCGGCGCAGGCCATGCGTACCGAGGACCCCGCGGTACCGGTGATGTGGCCTTCCAGCAGGTTGATGTCCCCGATGAAGTCGGCGACGTAGCGCGAATTGGGCTGCTCGTAGATTTCGGCGGGAGTCGCGACCTGCACGATCCGCCCGCGCTCCATGACCGCGATGCGGTCGGCGACGGTCATTGCTTCCTCCTGATCGTGGGTCACAATCAGGAATGTAAGCCCGAGTTGCTGCTGGAGGTCGGTGAGCTCGAATTGGGTCTCCTCACGCAACTTCTTGTCGAGGGCTCCCAGCGGCTCGTCCAGCAACAGGACCTTGGGCTTTTTGGCGAGCGACCGGGCAAGGGCAACGCGCTGCTTCTGGCCGCCGGAAAGCTGATTGGGTTTCCGCTTGGCGAACGGCATGAGCTTGACCAGCTTCAGCATTTCCTCGACGCGGGCGGCAATCTCGGCCTTGGACATGCGCGCCTGCCGGAGGCCGAAGCCGATGTTGCCTTCGACCGTCATGTGCGGAAACAAGGCGTAGGACTGGAACATCATGTTGGACGGCCGGCGGTACGGCGGGATGCCGGCGAGGTTCTGGCCGTCAACGTAGATGCTGCCTTGGCTCGGCTCCTCGAAGCCGGCGATCATGCGCATGAGCGTGGTCTTGCCGCAGCCGGAGGGCCCCAGCAGCGCGAAGAACTCGCGCTCGTAGATGCCGAGATTGACGTTGTCGACGGCGGTGAAATCGTCGAAGCGCTTGCTGACGCCCTTGAACTCGATGAACGGCCTGGCCTCAGGATCGTTCCACGGAGCGAATGTCCGGCGGACCGGACCCAGCGCCTGCGCCATCACCGCCCCCGCCAATGCGACGGCCGCGGCGGTGTGCCGCGGCCATCTTCTCCGGTATGCCTCAATTGCCGGCCTTCACGTCCGTCCACAGGCGCGTCACAACCCGCTGGACCGCCGGCTCGTAAGCGGTTGTGGTGTAAAGCTTATCCAGGGTTGCCTGCGGCGGATAGATCGCTGGATCGTTGATGACGTCATCATCGACGTACTGCTGTAAATCGATATTGCCGTTGGCGTAGTAGACGTAGTTGGAATTGCGCGCCGCGTTCTTGGGGTCCTGCATGAAGTTTATGAATGCAAGCGCGTTGTCGAAGTGGGGCGCATCCTTGGGAATGACGAAGCTGTCGAACCACATCAGCGCCCCTTCCTTCGGGATCGAATAGGCGATCTGCACGCCGTTGCCGGCGTCATCGGCGCGGTCACGCGCCTGCAGCACATCACCCGAATAGCCAACCGCAAGGCAGATGTCGCCATTGGCTAATGCGTTAATGTACTCGGACGAGTGGAATTTCTGGATGTACGGACGGATGCTCTTCAGCAGGTCGCCAGCCTTTTGGATATCGTCCGGCTTGTGCGAATTGGGCGGGAGGCCGAGGTAGTTGAGCGCGGCGGGAACAAGGTCGTCCGAGGAATCGAGGAGTTGTATCCCGCAGTCGGCGAATTTCGACACGACCTCGGGCTTGAAGATCATGTCCCATGAATTGAGCGGTGCATCCGGCATGATCTGTTTGATCTTGTCGACGTTGTAACCGATGCCCGTCGTGCCCCACATGTAATTGACGGCGTAGTCGTTGCCCGGGTCATAGGTCTGAAGCTGCTTGGTGATAAACGGCCACATATGCGACAGGTTGGGCAGCTTCGACTTGTCGACCTTCTGCAGCGTGCCAGCCTGGATCTGGCGAGCGACGTTGGAAGCCGACGGGACGACAATGTCGTACCCCGAGCCGCCGGCGAGCAGCTTGGTCTCGACGATCTCGTTATTGTCGTAGACGTCGTAGACCACCTTGATGCCGGTCTGATCGGTGAATTCGGTCAGGACATCAGGGTCGATGTAGTCCGACCAGTTATAGACGTTGACGACCTTGTCCTGGGCCAGGGCGGCGGTCGCCGTGGCTGCAAGGGCGATCGGCAGGAAGACACGCAACAGCGACCGCATTCGGCTCTCCTTCGCGAGGATTGGGGCAGCGGCTGGCACCGACGCTAGCACCCAGGGAATTAACCAAGCAACGTTAAGGTTGATCGCGGTCAACGACAACCGCGATCACAGGGGGCCATGCTACTATTGTGCCAGATCGGCGGCCCTGATCGGGGCCCGGCAAGGCGGTGCGTACAATCCGTTGAGGCTGATTTTTCAACCGCGAATTTGCTGAATCGCTGAAGGTTCGGCCGTTTTGCGGAATGGCGACAGGTGAACCGTGGCAAGGAAGAAGACAACCCGGAAGATGAATGAGCCGGCGCGGGGCGCTGCAACGCTGGCGGAAGCCCGCAAGTGGCTGGAATCGCGCCAGATAGAGGACATTGAGTGCGTGGTTCCCGATCAGGCTGGCGTCGCGCGCGGCAAGATGATGCCGGTGGCGAAGTTCCTGGCCGGTCCGACGATGGCAATGCCCGGGTCGATCTTCACCCAGACGATTGCCGGCGACTGGCCGCGGAACGACGAATCCTTTCAGAACGACCGTGCCGACCGCGACGTGCTGCTGGAGCCGGACCTGTCCACGCTGACGGTGGTGCCATGGGAAGAAGACCCGACAGCGCAACTTATCCATGATGCGTATCACAGCGACGGACGGCCGGTGGAAATTGCCCCGCGCCAGGTGCTGCGCCGCGTCGTCGAAATGTACGCCGTGCGTGGGTGGCGGCCGGTGGTCGCGCCGGAAATCGAATTCTACCTGGTCAAGCCCAATACCGATCCGGACTATCCGCTGGAGCCGCCAAGTGGTCGCTCGGGCCGTCCGGAGTCGGCCCGCCAGTCGTACTCGATCGCGGCGGTCAACGAATTCGACGAACTGTTCGACGACATTTACGATTTCTCCGAGGCGCAGGAACTCGAGATCGATACGCTGATCCACGAGGAAGGTGCTGCGCAGATGGAAATCAACCTGAGGCACGGCGAGCCGGTGGTGCTGGCCGACCAGGTGTTCCAGTTCAAGCGGACGATCCGCGAGGCCGCCCTGCGTCACAACATGTACGCAACGTTCATGGCCAAGCCGATGGGCCGCGAGCCGGGATCATCGATGCACATCCATCAGTCGGTCATCGATCTGGAGACGGGTGCGAACATTTTCTCCGACGAGGCCGGTGATCCGACCGACGAGTTCTTTGCATTCATCGCGGGATCGCAAAAGTACCTGCCGGCCGTCACCTGCATTCTGGCGCCTTACGTCAACTCGTACAGACGGCTGATTCCGTTTGGATCGGCTCCGGTGAACACCATGTGGGGCTACGACAACCGCACGGTCGGGCTAAGGGTGCCGAACTCGTCGCCGGCGGCGAGGCGGGTGGAAAACCGCCTGCCCTCGTCGGACGCCAACCCCTATCTGGCGATCGCCGCATCGCTTGCCTGCGGCTACCTCGGCATGGTCGAGGGTCTGAAGCCGTCCGAACCGGTTGACGGCGCCGCCAACGAGGAGGAGGTGGCGCTGCCGCGCGGGCTCCTGGAGGCCGTGGCGCTGTTCGAGGAGTGCGAAGAGCTGGTCGAGATCTTCGGCGAACGGTTCGTATCCACGTATCGCGCCATCAAGCAGGCCGAGTTCGAGACCTTCATGCAGGTCATCAGTTCATGGGAGCGCGAGTACCTGCTGCTCAACGTTTGAAGCGAGGCAAATGCCGAAGAAGATCGACACCGCCGCCGCGCCGTCCGTCACCGGTACGCTCTATCCGTCGCCATACGACGCGCCGTGTCTCGCCCGCCGTCGGGTCAAACTCGGGGACGCTGCGGGCCTGACGCAGTTCGGCCTCAACATGTGCACGCTGCCTCCTGGCGCGTGGTCGAGCCAGCGCCATTGGCATGAGCACGAGGACGAGTTCGTCTATGTACTCAGAGGCGAGGTCGTGCTGGTGACCGACGAGGGCGAGGAGACGCTGCGAGCCGGCGACTGTGCCGGCTTCAGGGCCGGCGACCCGAACGGCCACTGCCTGCAGAACCGTTCCAGGGCGGACGCAGTCATCATCGAAGTGGGGACACGACATCCGGGCGGCGATGCGGTCACCTATCCGGACATCGACCTCAGGATCGTGGCCGGCCAGTCGGGTTACGCTCATCGCGACGGTACCCCCTACCCCCGCACCGGGCGGAAGAGCGGGTGAGACGCGACCACGCGCCTTCCCTCTACGCCGCGACTGCGGACCCGTCGCTCTCCTTCCCGCCGCTAGCCGGAAGCACAAAAGCAAATGTCGTCATCGTTGGCGGCGGCTACACCGGCCTTGCCGCAGCGCTGGCGTTGGCGGAGGCCGGCGTCGACGTGGTCGTTATCGAAGCGAACCGGGTCGGCTGGGGCGCATCGGGCCGCAACGGCGGCCAGCTCCATTCCGGCCAGCGGCGCGACCAGGACTGGCTGGAGGCGCACCTGGGCCGCGACGAAGCTCGCCGGTTGTGGACGCTCGCCGAGGAGGCAAAGGCGTTCACCAAGGACCTGATCGCCAAGAACGCGATCGCATGCGAGTGGCGCGACGGACTGATCGAGACGGTGCACAAGGCGCGGCTGGTCGCTGGCGAGATCGCCTACGTCGACAAGCTCAAGCGCGACTATGGTTACGAGCCGGTCGAATGGCTCGGCCGTGATGCGCTCGCCGCCGCGATCGGTACCGGCGTCTACTTCGGTGGGCGCCGGGATATGGGCGCAGGGCATCTCGACCCGCTGAGGTTCGCGCAAGGGCTGGCGCGGGCGGCCGCGTCGGCCGGCGCGCGCATCCACGAGAACACGCGCGCGGTCAAGGTCAGCGGTTCGGCGACGACCGGATTTCGTATCGCATGCCACTTGGAATCTCCTCCCCCTGAAAGGGGGAGGTCGGCGAGCGACGCTCGCCGGGAGGGGATCGCGTTCGGCGCCGCAGATGATCCCTCCCCGCCGCTTCGCGACGACCCTCTCCTTTCCGGGGAGGGAGAAGGCGGCCCATTGCCTGAGGTCAGCGTCGCCGCCGACATCCTCATTCTCGCCGGCAACGGCTACCTTGAAGGAATCGACGGCGAGGTGGAAACGCGCGTCATGCCGATCGACAACTACATCCTCGCCACGGCGCCGATCGGCGCCGGCAAGCCGGCCGGGTTGATTTCCGGCGGCGAGGCGGTCTCCGACACCCGCTTCGTCGTCTATTACTTCCGCCCCAGTGCGGACGGCCGCCTCCTGTTCGGCGGCGGCGAGACTTATTCGCTGCGACCGCCAGCGGACCTCGCCGGGTTCGTTCACCGTCATCTCGCGCGCATCTATCCGCAACTCGCAGAGGTGAAGGTCGACTTTGCCTGGGGCGGTACGCTGGCGATTACGCGCCAGCGCCTGCCGTTCATCCGCCGGGTACGGCCCGGAGTGTACGCCGCCGGCGGATATTCCGGCCAGGGCGTGGCGATCGCGCCGTACGCCGGGAAAATTCTGGCTGACGCGATCAACGGCGATCCAGCGCGCCTTGACCGTTTCGCCGCACTCCCGACACCGCGATTCCCGGGTGGCAGGCTTCTGCGCTACCCGACGCTGGTCGCCGGAATGACCTGGTACGCTCTGCGCGACCGCCTGTAGCGGGACTTCACGTGCTGTTGGCCATATTGCGAAGCGGAGTCAGAGCCCGTATCAGGAGCTCGCTCCAGATTTGGAGGCTTCGCCTATGTCCTCCGCTGAAACAGCGCGGCCCGCGGTCGGTGCCGGTCTGACCGCCCGCCAGAGGACGATCGCGCTGTGGGTCATCCTCCTCGCCTTCTTCATGGACCTGCTCGACACGACCATCGTCAACATCGCGATCCCATCGATCCATGCGAGCCTCGGCGCCAGCTACGCTTCGATCCAATGGATCATCGCGGGTTACGCACTGACCTTCGCCCTTTTCCTCATCACCGGCGGGCGGCTCGGCGACATCTTCGGCTACAAGCGGCTGTTCCTCGTCGGCATCGGCGGATTTGCGATCGCTTCGGCGATGTGCGGGTTCTCTGCATCGACCGAGATGCTGATCGGTTCGCGACTGCTGCAGGGGTTCTGCGCGGCGCTGATGGTTCCGCAGATTCTGTCCACCATCCAGATCATGTACACGACGACGGCGGAACGCTCGGGTGTTTCGGCTTTCTATGGCGCCCTTGCCGGGATCGCGACTGTGGGCGGACCGATCCTCGGTGCGCTCCTGATCACCGGCAACGCCTTCGGCTTCGGCTGGCGCACGATCTTTCTCATCAACCTGCCGGTCGCCATCGCGGCGCTCGTGCTGGGCGTTATCTACCTGCCCAACGCGCGCTCGCCGCACCCGCTGCGCGTCGATCCGATCGGTGTGGCATTGATACTGGTCGCCATGCTGATGCTCATGTATCCGCTGATCGAAGGACGCCAACTTGGCTGGCCGGCCTGGACGTTCGTGTCGATGGCGGGATCGATTGTCGTTTTCGCGATCTTTGCGGCGAGCCAGATCTGGAAGGAGCGCCGCGACGGCTCCCCTCTCGTGGTGCCACACCTGTTCACCCGGCGGTCGTTCATCGGCGGCACGCTGTTGACGGTCTGCTTCTATGCGATCGTCGCGTCCTTCTTCCTGACGTTGACGCTGTTCCTGCAAGTGGGCCTCGGCTACAGCGTGCTCAAGGCCGGCCTCACCGGCATTCCGTTTTCCATCGGCGTCAGCCTCGCCGCCGGCCTGTCGGGTCCGGTGCTGGTGCCGCGGTTCGGGCGCAAAATCATCGCGGCCGGCCCGGTGACGATGGTCGTCGCTTTCGGACTGTTCATGGTGACGATCCTGCATTTCGGCGGTTCGGTGACACCTTATGAGCTGATCCCGGCGTTGATCATCGGCGGCGCCGGGATGGGGTTCGTGGTTGCCCCGGTTTATCCCTTCGTCCTCGGCGAGGTGCCGCTCGGCGACGCAGGCTCGGCTTCGGGCATCATCAACGCGGTCGGCCAGATCGGTGGGGCGGTCGGGGTCGCCGCTATTGGTGTTATCTTCTTCGGGCTCCTCGGCAGCCAGGCGAGTGAGAGCGTCGACAGCGTGCGCGTCGCGCTTACCACCGACCTCACTGCTGCGGGCCTCCCCAGCTTTGCCGCGCCGCAGGTGGTTGGCACGTTCGAAACGTGCTTTCACGATCGTGCGAACGCCAAGGATTTTACCGCGATACCGCAGAGCTGCCAGCAGGCGGATCAGGCCGAGCAAGCTTTTGCCGCGGCGCAGCCGGCGCTCGGGACCAAAGTCAGCGCCGTGATTTCGCGCTACGCCAAGGAGGCCAACGAGCGCAATTTCGTGACAGCGATGACCCGATCGCTGCGGTGGGAGATCGGTGCGCTGACAGGCGTGTTTTTCCTCTCCTTCCTGCTACCGCCGCGGCCACGGCCGCGATCTGAACCCGCCGAGGCCGGTGCCTGAGACCGGCAACGTCGCCAATCCGCCGCCGCAGCGTCGCGTTCATTGCCACCTCTTCCCGTTTGGTCTGCCCGTCCGCGCCGCAACCGCCCATTAATAATTAATTCAATCGACCGATTGACATCAAAAGTCAATCGTGTGATTGAATTGCCGTTTTCAAAACGCTCACTGGTCGAAAGCAATGGCGCAGAAGACGAAACGCAAGGCAGCATCGCGGGCCAGCCGACAGAAGCGCGACGATCGCGCGCCGGCGGCGTCGCGGTCCTATCACCGCGCGCGGCGCGACCGCGGCGCCGAGACGCGGGCGCAACTCATCGAGGCCGCCTTAGATGTATTCGGGCGGCTCGGTTTCGAGGGTGCCAGCACGCGTGAGATCGCCAAGGCGGCCAACGCCAACCTCGCAGCCATCGTTTACCACTTCGGTGGCAAGGAGGCCCTTCACCTGGCCGTCGCCGAACATGTGGCGACGAGTATCCTGGCGCGCATGGGCCCGATGCTCGCCGCCGTCGCTGACCCCGGCGCGGTCGCGACCCCCGAAGACGCGCGCGCTGCGCTGACAAGACTCATCGACACGTTCATCGAGGTGATCCTTGGTGCGGCCGACGCGGAACGCTGGGCGCGTTTCATCGTGCGGGAGCAACTGCAGCCGACGGCGGCGTTCGACGTCATCTACCGCTTTCTCGGTGGCGCGGTGGCAACCGGCACGCGGCTGCTCGCGACCATTTTCGATGAGCCTGAGAGCGATGAGGTGCGTCTCAAGGTTTTCACCGTCATTGGCCAGGTACTGGTCTTCCGCGTGGCTCAAACGCTCGTGCTTCGAAGCATGCGATGGCATGCGATCGGCGACCGAGAGCGCGAAATGATCAAGCGGATCGTGCGCGACAACACGGACGCGATCCTCGCAAGGACCAGACCATGAGGCGCGTGATCGTCATCCTGGTGGTGCTGCTCATCGCCGCCGGCGGCGGTTTTTATTGGTGGTACACCCACAGCTCCGCGACGACCAATGAGATCGTGCTCTATGGCAACGTTGATCTCCGTCAGGTGGATGTCGCCTTCAACGACAGTGGACGCATCGCCGAGGTGCTGGTCGACGAAGGCGACGTCGTGAAGCAGGGCGACGTGCTGGCCCGGCTGGAGACCAGCCGGCTGACGCCCCAGATCGAACAGGCCAAGGCCCAGATCGCCGCACAGACCGCCGTCGTGGAGAAGCTCAAGGCCGGAAGCCGGCCGGAAGAAATCGCGCAAGCGCAGGCAAACGTCGATGCGGCCAAGGCCGACGCGGTCAACGCCAGCCTGGTCTACAAACGCCTGAGCACGCTGACGAACAGTCCCGGCGGAGGTACGACCGTCGCTCAAAGCCAGGTCGATGCGGCCAAAGCTGCCTTTGACGCCGCCACGGCGCGGCAGACGGCGGCGGAGCAGACGCTGGCGCTCGCCATCGCCGGGCCGCAGAAGCAGGACATCCAGCAGGCGGAGGCGCAACTCGACGCCGCCGACGCTCAGCTTGCGCTCCTCAATCAGCAGTTCGACGACACCAACCTCGTCGCCCCCGTCGGCGGCGTGATCCGCTCGCGTCTTATGGAGCCGGGCGAAATCGCCAGCCCGCAACGCCCGGTATTCTCCATCGCCGTCGTCGATCCGAAGTGGGTGCGCGCCTACGTCGCGGAGCCGGATCTCCCGAGAATCAAATCAGGGATGACGGTGTCCGTCGCCGTCGACGGTCTGCGCAACGGGACGTTGAGCGGACATATCGGATTCATCTCGCCGGTCGCAGAATTCACACCGAAATCGATTCAGACACAGGAACTGCGCACCAGCCTCGTTTACGAGGTGCGCGTGCTGGTCGATGACCCGGACAACGTGCTGCGGCTCGGCATGCCGGCGACCGTGCGTCTGGAAACAGCCTCCGGCACCGCGACGGCGTCGGACGAGGCAAACCAATGAGCGTCGGCAAAGCGGACGCGATTGCCGGCCGCGGCGTCCGCAAGGTCTTCAAACGCGAGACCGGAGAAACCGTCGTCGCTCTGGACGAGGTCTCGCTCACCGTCCGTCACGGCGGCCTGACGGCTTTGGTCGGCCCCGACGGGGCCGGCAAGACGACGCTCATCCGCCTGATCGCGGGGCTGCTGACCGCCGACGGCGGCGATCTTTCCGTGCTCGGCATAGACGTTGCCCGTGACCCGCAGTCGGTACAGGACCGGGTCGGCTATATGCCGCAGAAGTTCGGTCTCTACGAGGACCTCAGCGTTCGCGAGAACATGGACCTCTACGCCGACCTGCGCGGCGTGTCCGCCGAGCAGCGCCGCACGATCTATCCGCGTCTCATGGAGATGACCGACCTCGGGCCTTTCACCAAACGCCTCGCCGGGCGGCTGTCGGGAGGTATGAAACAGAAGCTCGGCCTTGCCTGCACGCTGGTAAGGGCGCCGGACCTCCTGCTTCTCGACGAACCGACGGTGGGCGTCGATCCGCTGTCGCGACGGGAGCTCTGGGAGATCATCCTTCATCTCGTCAACGACGAGGGCTTGAGCGTGCTCCTCAGCACCTCGTATCTCGACGAGGCGGAGCGTTGCCAGCAGGTCGTGGTAATGCACGAGGGCAAGGTGCTGGCGGAGGGACCGCCGGCGTCGGTGAGCGAGCTCGCCGCCAACCGCACCTTTGTTGCCACGCCTGGCGCTGGTCAGGTGGCTCGCGCGCTGCAGGCGCGCCTGCTCGACGACCCGGCCATCGTCGACGCGGTGCCGCATGCGGGCAAGGTGCGGCTGGTGGCCGCGGAGGAACGATCGGCCGCCGCCGGTCTCAGCGGGATCGAGTCGACGCCGGTCAAGCCACGCTTCGAGGACGGCTTCATGGTGCTCCTGAAGCAGACCGATGCGCGCCAGACGGCCGCGCCGATGACGCTTGGGCCGTCGGCCGGTAAACCTCCAAGCGGCATTGCTGTCGAAGTGCGCGATCTCGTGCGCCGGTTTGGCGCCTTCACGGCTGTCGACCGCATCAGTTTCGAGGTGAAAGCGGGCGAAATTTTCGGTCTCCTCGGCCCCAACGGCGCCGGCAAGACCACCACGTTTCGCATGCTGTGCGGGCTATTGCCGGCGACCGCCGGCACCCTTGAGGTCGCCGGAGTCGATCTCAGGCGGGCACGGGCCTCCGCACGCCAGCGTATCGGCTACGTGGCGCAAAAATTCTCGCTCTACGGGCAATTGTCGGTCGCCGAAAACCTCGATTTCTTCGCCGGCGCATACGGCCTTAACGGGCGCGGCAAGGCGACGCGGATCAACTGGGCGATGGAGCAGTTCGAGTTGACGCCGCTGGCGCGGCTGGCGGCAGGGCAGTTGCCCGGCGGCTACAAGCAGCGCCTGGCGATGGCGGCCGCGCTTCTGCACGCGCCGCAAATTCTCTTCCTCGACGAACCGACCAGCGGTGCGGACCCCCTCGCCCGCCGCGAATTCTGGCGTCGCATCACCGCACTCGCCGAGAACGGCGTAACGGTGATCGTGACCACCCACTTCATGGAGGAGGCCGAGTATTGCGACCGGGTTGTGATCCTCGACGCCGGCGAACTGCACGCCGAGGGGACCCCGGCCGAGATCCGGGCCCGCGCGCCAGCGCGTGATGGAGCCGAGCCGACGATGGAGGACGCGTTCATCGCCATTGTCGAGGAGGCCCGGCGGCGGACATCCGAGGAGCAGGCGGCGCACGCCGCCTGAAGCAGCGATGAGTGAGACGTCGTTCAATTCGCATTCGGGCAAGGCGCGGCGTATCTGGGCTCTGATTGTCAAGGAGACTCGCCAGGTGCTGCGCGACCCGAGCAGCATCACCCTCGGCATCGCCATGCCGGTGATGATGATCGCCCTCTTCGGCTATGCCCTCTCGCTCGACGTGCGCAATGCGCCCATTGCGCTGGTCATCGAAAAGCCGTCGGCGGAAGCGAGCGCCATCGCTGCCGGCTTCCAGCTGTCGCCCTATTTCAAGGCCGAGGCGATGACCTCGATGGCCGATGCCAACCGTGCCATGATCGACCACAAAGTCGAGGGCATCATTCACTTCCCCGGCGACTTTGCGCGCCGGGTCGCACAGGGGGACGCCGAGGTGCAGGTGATCCTGCACGGAACCGACGCCAATACGGCGCGCATCATTGAGGGCTATTCGCTGGGCGCGATCGGTCTCGCAGGTGAGCGTAGCGCCGCTGAAGGCAACCCGGCCACCGACGCCGGACCGGTCGCTTTGCAAAGTCGCATCTGGTTCAACGAGGCCAACGACAGCCACTACTTTCTGGTGCCCGGTCTGATCGTGCTGATTATCACGCTGATCGGCGCCTTCCTGACGGCGCTGGTCATGGCGCGCGAATGGGAGCGCGGCACGCTGGAGGCGATCTTCGTCACGCCGGTGAAGGCGGACGAGATCCTGCTCGGCAAGACCGTTCCTTATTTCGTCCTGGGCATGATCGGGCTGGGGCTGAGCGTGCTCGCATCGCGGTTTCTTTTCCACGTCCCGCTGCGCGGCTCGCTCCTGGTTCTGACCGGCGTGTCGACGCTCTATCTCCTGGTGTCGCTCGGCATCGGGCTTGTCGCCTCGTCGGTGACCAAGAGCCAGTTCGTTGCAAGCCAGATCGCCCTCCTCGCCACCTTCCTGCCGGCGATGCTCCTGTCCGGCTTTTTGTTCGACATCCGCTCGATGCCGGTGGTGGTCCAGCTGATCACCTACATCCTCCCCGCCCGATACTTCGTCGCCCTGCTGCAAACCATCTTCCTCGCCGGCGACATCTGGAGCGTCATCCTGCCGAATGTGGCGGTGCTGGCCGTGATGGCTGCAGTGCTGCTGGGCCTGGCGCTCGCCGCCACCCGCAAGAAGCTCGCCTGAGGTCATGATGGGCCCGGCTTTCCGCCGCATCCTCACCCTGGTGCGCAAGGAAATGCTGGCCTTGCTCAGGGACCCGCGCAGCCGCGTGATCCTGTTTCTGCCGGCGATCGTCCAGACGTTGCTCTTCGGCTATGCGGCCAGCTTCGACCTGAACCACGTCCCTTACGCGGTCTTCGATCAGGACCACAGCGCCGCATCGCAGGACTTCTTTGCCATGCTCGATGGGTCGGGGATCTTCGACCGCGTCGCCAACGTCGGCAGGGCAGCCGACGCGCAAGACCTGATCGACCGGCGTCGCGCACTGCTGGTGGTCCAGATCGGTCAGGATTTCGCCCGGCGCCTCGCCGCGGGCCAGACCGCCGACGTCATGGCGGTCGCCGACGGGCGCAACTCCAACACCGCCGGCACCGCCCTTGGCTATCTCAATGGCGTGGTCGAGCAGTTCAACGCCGAATGGCAGCGGGATCACGGGCTGAGCGGTCCGCCGGTCACCCCGGTCATACGCGCCTGGTACAACGAGAATCTCGAGACCAGCTGGAACATGATCCCCGCCCTCATCGGCACCATCACCCTGTTGCAGACGCTGCTGCTGACGGCCCTGTCGGTGGCACGCGAGCGCGAGGACGGGACCTTCGATCAGCTGCTCGTGACGCCGATGCGCCCGGTCGAGATAATGGCGGGCAAGGCGGTGCCGGCAATCTTCGTCGGGCTCGTCCAGGCTACCCTCATCCTCCTTGTCGCCCAGCTTTGGTTCCGTATCCCCTTTGCGGGCTCATTCCTCACGCTTTACGTCGGGCTCATCCTGTTCGTGGCGGCGGCGGTCGGCATCGGCCTGTTCGTCTCCTCGATCGTGGCCACCATGCAGCAGGCGATGCTGTTCTCTTTCGTACTGCTGATGCCATTCATTCTGCTTTCCGGGTTCGCCACGCCGATCGGCAACATGCCGGAATTATTCCAGGCCTTCACGTTCATCAATCCGCTGCGGTACGCGGTCGACATCACGCGCCGCGTCTATCTCGAAGGCGCGGGCTTCGCCCAGATTTTCCCCGATCTGTGGCCATTGGTGGTGATTGCAGCGATCACGCTGCCGGTGGCGGCATGGATGTTCCGCAATCGGCTGGTCTGAGTCCTAGACCAGCGGACCGGGGCCAATCGCCGGGACCTCGGCGGCCACTTCGGCGGGCGCGCCAGCGTGATCACCGGCCGCCGACGGACGCGTCAACCCGAGGCCGTCACGGCGGAGCCAGCGGATGGTCATCAGCACCGCCACCACCGCAAGTCCCGTAGCGAGGCCGATCCAGATGCCGGCGCCACCAAGACCCAACCGAAACGCGAGGAGCGCTCCGAGCGGCAGGCCGATCCCCCAATAGCCGGCCCCGGCGTAGAGCATCGGCACCCGGGTGTCGCCGAGCCCTCGCAGCATGCCGGAGGCCACCGCCTGTGCGGCGTCGACGAGTTGGAACAGGCCCGCATAGACGAGAAACGTCACGGCGAGCCCGATGACTGCCTGGTTCTCCGGTGCATCGAGATCGAGGAAGGCGCCGACGAGGTAGCGGCCGGCGAAGAGCATTGCGGCCGCCGTCCCGCATGCGTAGACCAGAGCCAGCCCGTAGGCCGACCACCCTGCGCGCGCCACCGCAGCAGTGTCGCCGGCGCCGTACGCCCGCCCTACCCTGACCGAAGCGGCCATGGCGAGGCCCAGCGGTACCATGAAGGCGAGCGAGGGAATCTGGATGGCGACGGCGTGGGCGGCCAGCGCGTCCGCGCTGATCAGCCCCATCAGGAAGGCGGCCGCATTGAAGATCGTCACCTCGAAGGCAAGCGTCGCCGCGATCGGCAGGCCGACCCGCCAGATCTGGCGGAAGCGCGGCCAGTCCGCCCGCCACAGGCGGCCGAACAGCCGATAGCGGCGGAAGCGGCGGTCCAACCCCAGCATCACGCCGAGGCCAACCGCCATGAACGTGTTCGTCAGCGTCGTCCCGATGCCGGCGCCCGGCAGCCCCAGGGCCGGGAAGCCGAAGTGGCCGAACATCAGCGTCCACACCGCCATCGCGTTGACGGCGATGGCGATGCCGCCGATCCACAGCGCCGCCAGCGGCCGCTCCAGGGCGGCGACGAAATTGCGCAGCACGACGTAGAACAGAAACGGCAAGAAGCCCCACTGGAAGGTGTGGAGATAGCCGGCGGCCATTCTCGCCAGACGGGGCTGCTGGCCGAGAGCGACCAGGATCAGCTCGGCATGCCAGAGGATCGCCCAAACCGGGACGGTGATGGCGATCGCCGCCCATAGGCCTTGCCGGACCGTGCGGCGCACCTCGCGCACCGAATGACGATGGCGGCCGAGTTCGATCGCGATCAGCGGTGACGTCGCGGTGACGAGCCCGATGCCGAAGATGAGGAAGGCGAAATTGAGATTGACCGCGAGGGCGCCGGCGGCGAGTGCATCCGGCCCGAGCCAGCCCATCATGATGACGTCGGTGGTCGCGAGCGCCACCTGGGCGACGTTGGTCAGGATCAGCGGCCATGCAAGCGTTGCGGTGGCGCGGATTTCCGCGCTCCACACACGCATCGGGAAAGGCGCTTCGGCACGTTCGGTCATGGCCGGGAGCTTCTAGAGCAATTCCGGAAAAAATGGATTGCCACTTTCCCTGCGGAATTGCGTAGGCATGAAAGACCGGACCGGGCCGCGGGTTTCACCACCGCGCCGGCCGGAAGCCACAAGTGGGAACAGACTTCAGCCGCCGAGGTGGAAGCGGTTCTCCGGCAATCCCGGCACGTCGACTGCGAGCGCGAACAGTCCGCCCGCCAGTCGCTCATCGTTGGCGCGCCCGGCGCCACCGCCGCCGGTGGTGACGAAGAGGGTCTTGAGTTGCGGTCCGCCGAAGGTGCAGGTGGTGACCGCTGCTGCCGGAATGTCGACGATGGCGTCAATCTCACCGTCCGGGGCGATACGCACGACGCAGCCTCCGCCGAAACGAGCGTTCCAGACGAAGCCTTCACGATCGATCGCCGACCCGTCAGGGCCGCCGCGCTCAAACCCCGCGAAGAACGGCCGCTCGTTGGCGATACGCCCGGTCCTCAGGTCATAGTCCCAGACGAATATCGTGTTGAGGCGCGTGTCGGCGAAGTAGAAGCGCGTGTTGTCGGGACTCCAGACAAGCGTGTTTGACACACCGATACCGGTTTTCTCAACGGTGCTCGTCCCGTCGGCATGGACGCAGAAAAGACGGCCGATGTTGACCGGCTCCGGCATCGGTTCGGAGGGTTTGACGCCAACGTTGTTCTGCATCGAGCCCACCCAAAAATTGCCGGCCGGGTCAGGACGGCCATCGTTGAGCCGGGCGGCCGGCCAATTGCGCTCGGGACTGGAAAAGTCGGCACGGGCGTCGTTACCGGGCTGCCACAGGATGATCTTCGACGCCAGAGCTACCAGCAGCGTATCGGTGCGGTCGGTGAGCGCGAGCGCCGTCGGGGGCTCGGAAAAGAACCAGTTGCGGACGTTGCCGGTTTCCGTGTCGAATCGGTGGATCAGGAACCGGTTGATGTCCACCCAGTAGATGGCCCGCTCTTCAGCGTGCCAAAGGGCGCCTTCTCCGGTCCAGTCGCCGGCCGGCACAACGCAAATTGGCGTCGTCATGTTTGCCTCTATCTTGTCGCGGAACCAAAGAGCCGCGGCGGATTTTCTCCAGTCATACCCCGGCGGTACACTGATTCCTTTGCCAAAAACCAGCCCATCGGTGTAGACCGCTGCGGACCGGGGCCCCTTCCCCCCATTCTCCTCGCGACCACGGCCGGAGCTGCCACTGCCATGACCAGCAGGATCATTGCCGTTGAGCCATTCGACCTCGTCGTCTTCGGCGGGTCCGGCGACCTTGCCTTCCGCAAGCTGCTGCCAGCGCTCTATCAACGCCATCGCGACGGTCAGATCCCGACCGTAGCGCGGATTATCGGGGCCTCGCGGCGGCCGATGCGTGACGACAGTTACCGCGAGGCGGCGCGCCAGGCACTTAACCAGCACGTGAACGAAACCGACCTCGACCCGGCCGTCGTCGAGACCTTCGTGAGGCGGCTGCACTTCGTTCAGATCGACGCCGATGCGGACGCCGGCTGGGACGAACTGGGCCGGATGCTCAGGGAGAGCGGGGATCGTGTCCGCGCGTTCTACCTGGCGGTGGCGCCGGAACTGTTCGGGACGATCTCCAGGAAACTCGGCGACGGCGGCCTGGTCACCCCCGACACGCGGGTCATCATGGAAAAGCCGATCGGGAGCGACTTGGAATCAGCGATGGCGGTCAACGATGCCGTCGGCCGCGTCTTCGACGAGCGGCAAATCTATCGGATCGACCACTACCTCGGCAAAGAGACCGTCCAGAACCTGATGGCGCTCCGTTTTGCCAACGCGCTGTTCGAGCCATTGTGGAACGACGCGCATATCGACCACGTGCAGATCACGGTCGCCGAGAGCATCGGCGTCGAGGGGCGCGGCGGCTATTACGACCACACAGGGGCGTTGCGGGACATGGTGCAGAACCACCTGTTGCAACTGCTCTGCCTGGTTGCCATGGAGCCGCCAACGCACATGGACGCCGACTGCGTGCGCGACGAAAAACTGAAAGTCCTGCGCGCGCTGAAACCGATCAACGCCGGCAACGCCTCCGGCCTGATCGTGCGGGGGCAGTACCGCGGTGGAGCGCATGGCAACCTGCCCGCCTACACCCAGGAGGTCAACAACGCCGACAGTATGACCGAGACGTTCATCGCGCTGAAGGCCGAGATCAGCAACTGGCGCTGGGCCGGCGTGCCGTTCTACATCCGCACGGGGAAGCGGCTGCCGGTGCGCTCCTCCGAGATCGTCATCAATTTCCGCAGCATCCCCCATTCGATCTTCGAGGCCGGAGCGGGCGGGATAGAAGCAAATCAGCTGGTGCTGCGGCTGCAACCGGACGAGGGCGTGATGCTGTGGCTGATGATCAAGGACCCTGGCCCTGGCGGCATGCGGCTGCGCTACGTGCCGCTTGATATGAGTTTCGCCGAAGCCTTCGGCATAAGGAGCCCCGATGCGTACGAACGGCTGATCCTCGACGTGATCCGCGGCAACCAGACGCTGTTCATGCGTCGGGACGAGGTCGAGGCAGCGTGGGCATGGATCGATCCGATTGCTGCCGCCTGGACGAAGTCGGAGGAGGCACCCAAGCCCTACGCCGCGGGGACATGGGGGCCGACGGCGGCGATCGCGCTGATCGAACGCGATGGCCGCACCTGGCACGACGACGGCGGCGCCTGACGGCGGCCGACTACTCTGGATCGTTGGTCACCCGCAGGCGGGCCCACGGGCGTCCGCCGGCGGCAGCCTCGGTGCCGCGATCGAGCGCGGGCTGCAGGTAGTGAGGCACCTCCGGCCACTCACCGTTCTCGAGGGCGCGGATGAGGACCGGATCATCAGTGGAGAACGCGTTGATGCCGACGCGGGCCATCAGCGGCACCTGGTCGATGATGTAGGCGCCCGTGACGCGGATTTCGCCGCGGTAACCGTCGCGTTCGCGAAGCAGGCGCGCGATCGACAGGGCGCGACCGTCGGCAAATTTGGGGATAGTGAGCACAACCACCGGGAAACGGGGAAGGTCGTGGACTACGTCCAACCACGCCTCGGCCGGGGCGATCAGCAGGCCAACATTGCCTTCGTGCTCCACGAGGCTACCGCGCCCGGCCCGCCAGCGCGCGAGACTGACGACCGTCTTTTCCTCGTCCAGAATCGGATCATCATCGCCGACGACACGCCAATCATCGACCACAAAGCGGCCCTCCTTCCAAACACGCATTGCTAGATGCCGCTGCCGCCGGCTTCGAGGTCCAAATGGATACCGCACTCGGTCTTGTCCCGGCCACGCCAGCGCCCCGCCCGTCCGTCCTCGCCCACCTCGACACGGGTGGTGCACGGTACGCAACCGATCGATGGATAGCCGCGTCGGACGAGCGGATGGGCTGGCAAATCGTGCAGGGCCGCATAGTTGGCAAGGTCGGCCGCGGACCACGCCGCGAGCGGGTTGAGCTTGATGCGCTCCCCGCCATCGACCTCGAACACCGGCAGCCTCGCGCGGGCGTTGTTCTGGAACCGCTTGCGGCCGGTGAACCAGGCGTCGAATCCGCGAAGCGCCCGCTCCAGCGGCTCGGTCTTGCGGACGTGGCAGCACCGGTCCGGGTTGGTCATCCAGAGCCGCGATAAGGGTCGGTTTCGCTGAGCCGGGCGGCATCGGGGGCGACTGTGCGAACGTCGGTCAGTCCCAGTCGTCGTGTCAGCTGGGTGCGATACTCCAGCGTCTCGGCGAACAGGCGGCCGGTGTCCAGGAAGATGACGGGAACCGACCTGTCGACTTCGGACACCATGTGCAGAAGCACGGCCGACTCGGCGCCAAAACTCGACACCAACGCCACGCGGCCGGGAAAAAGCTCCTTCACCGCGAGCCTGACAAGCAGGACCGCATCCCGCTCGCCAAAGCGCGCGTTCAGCAGCGCAGCCTCGGCCCGTGTGCCGTTCTCCGGGTCAAGCGCCAGCGCGAGCGCTTCAAGCGCCGCCATACAGCGCCTCCTTGAACGGCGCCTGGCCGAGCCGGCGGTAGGCGGCGAGAAAATCCTCCTGCGGGCCGGCGCGCACCTTCAGGTATGTATCGACAACGGTCTCGACGGCGTCGACGACGGTCTCGGAGGAAAATCCCGGCCCGATGATTTCGCCGATCGACACGCGCTCGTCGCCGGAACCGCCAAGCGTGATCTGGTAAAACTCCTCGCCCTTCTTCTCGACACCGAGAATGCCGATGTGGCCGACGTGGTGATGGCCGCAGGCGTTGATGCACCCCGATATCTTGATCTTGAGAACGCCGATGACCGTCTGGCGCGTGTGGTCGGCGAAGCGCTCGGAAATGCGCTGCGCGATCGGGATGGAACGGGCGTTGGCAAGCCCGCAATAGTCGAGCCCGGGACAGGCAATAATGTCGGTGACGAGGCCGGCGTTCGGCGTGGCCAGCCCGGCGGTGGCTAGCGCGGCATGCAATTCCGGCAGGTCGTCGAGAGTTACGTGTGGCAGAACAAGGTTCTGCTCGTGGCTCACGCGGACTTCGCCGTAACTGTGGCGCTCGGCCAGGTCGGCGATCGTTTCCATCTGCTCGGCGGTGGCGTCACCGGGCGTGCCGCCGATCGGCTTGAGCGAAATCGTGACCAGCGCGTGGCCCGGGACGCGGTGGGGCACCGTGTTCTGGTTGACCCAGGCGTCAAGCGCCGCGTCGGAGCCTCTCGCGCGCTCAAGTTTGTCGCTGACGGCGGGGCATGGATCGAGCGGCGGCGGCGCGAAATAGGCACGGATGCGCTCGATCTCTTCGGCCGGCAGCGCCAGGGCACCATGGCGGATGCGCGCCCATTCCTCCTCCACCTGACGGCGAATTTCGTCGGCGCCCGTTTCGTGGACGAGTATCTTGATGCGCGCCTTGAACTTGTTGTCGCGGCGGCCGAACAGGTTGTAAACGCGCAGAATCGCCTCGACGTAGCTGACGAGGTCCTCTTCCGGCAGGAAATCGTGGAGCTTGTGGCCGATCAGCGGTGTGCGGCCAAGGCCGCCGCCGGCGTAGACCGCAAAGCCGATGTGGCCATCGTCCGAACGCTTCGCATGGAGGCCGATGTCATGAACCTGGATGGCGGCACGGTCGTGGGGCGCCCCGGTCACCGCGATCTTGAACTTCCGCGGCAGGTAGACGAACTCCGGATGGAGCGACGACCACTGCCGCAGGATCTCGGCGTACGGCCGCGGATCGACAACCTCGTCGGCTGCCGCGCCGGCGAAATGGTCGGCGGTGACGTTGCGAATGCAATTGCCCGACGTCTGGATTGCATGCATCTCGACCGTGGCGAGATCGCGCAGGATGTCGGGGATGTCCTTGAGGGCCGGCCAGTGGAACTGGAGGTTCTGGCGGGTCGTGAAGTGCCCGTAGCCCCGGTCGTAGGTTCGCGCAATGTGTGCGAGCATCCGCACTTGGCCGGCGTTGAGAACGCCATACGGGATGGCGATCCTCAGCATGTAGGCGTGGAGCTGCAGGTAGACACCGTTCATCAGGCGCAGCGGTTTGAATTGCTCCTCGGTCAGCTCGCCCGACAGCCGGCGGGCGACCTGGCCACGGAACTGGGCCACTCGCTCGGTCACGAACGCACGGTCGAATTCGTCGTACCTGTACACGTTTTGCCTTCCCGGTCGCGCCTGGGGCGCTCCTCGCCTCTTGCTTTGGTCCCAATCGCGCCTGGGGCGCTCCTCGCCTCTTGCTTTGGTCCCAATCGCGCCTGGGGCGCTCCTCGCCTATTGCTTTGGTCCCGGTCGCGCCTGGGGCGCTCCTCGCCTCTTGCTTTGGTCCCAATCGCGCCTGGGGCGCTCCTCGCCTCTTGCTTTGGTCCCGGTCGCGCCTGTGGCGCTCCTCGCCTATTGCATTTGCTCCGGTCGCGCTTGCGGCGCTCCTCGCCTCTTGCTGGTCATCCTGTCGGACTTCCGACCAACTTGGCCCGTTCTGCTTCACCGTAGACGATTGTCGGACCGCGCTCGGCGCGGATCTTCTCGCGCAGGCGCACTGGCACCGGGACGGCGTTCTCGATCTCGACGTCGATCGGGTAGGGCTCGACCACGACCCTCGCATCGGCCTGTGCGTTTGCGTAGGCGACAGCTTCGTCGAGCTGCGGGCCATCCGGAACGACACGCGCGGCCGCGATGTCCACCGGCCAGCGGCCCTCGGCGTCGAGGAAGACGACGATGCCCGTGCGAAGATCGTTGGCCGTGATGACCTTGGCCCGTCCCTGTTTTGCCGCCTTATACATCCCTGTTGCCCCGTCAAGCCGCCGCCGCTGCGGCCAACGACAGTGGAAGACCGGCAACGCCGCTCTCCGCCACCACCTCGCCGACGATGATGAGGACCGGTCCGCTGATGTCATGGCGCCCGGCAAGCGCGTCCAGTTGGTCGAGCCGGCCGATGTAGGCGCGCTGGTCGTGACGCGACGCGTTCTCGATCGCGGTCACTGGTGTCGATGGGCTCATGCCGGCCTCGATCAGGCGTGTGGCGACGCGGCCGGCGACTGTGCGGCCCATGTACACGGCAACGGTGACGCCGGCGACCGCCACGCCGGCCCAGCCGGGCAGCGTCTCGCCGGTAGAATCGTGGCCGGAGGCGAACACCAGGCCCGCGGCGGTCCCCCGCATGGTCAGTGGGATTTCCGCCGCGGCGGCGGCGGCGAACGCCGCGGTGATGCCCGGCACAATGTCGAACGAGACTCCTGCGGAACGAAGCGCCGCGATCTCCTCCCCCGCCCGTCCGAAGATCAACGGATCGCCGGACTTGAGGCGGACGACGCGGTTGCCGGCCTTGGCCTCGCGCACGAGCAGCGCATTGATCTGCTCCTGCCTCACGACGTGATCGCCCTTGGCCTTGCCCACATACACCCGGCGCGCTTCGCGGCGCCCCTGGGCGACGACGCCTTCCGGCACCAGCCGGTCGTACACGATGACGTCGGCCTCCTGCAGGGCCCGCTGGGCGCGGAGCGTGAGCAGGTCCTCGGCGCCGGGACCAGCCCCGACCAGCGACACATGACCGACCGGAAATTGATCGTCGATGAGTTGGCTGCGCGCCTCAGCTTCCGCATCATCGATACGGCCCGCGAACACTTTTTCCGCGATGGAGCCGGAAAAGAAGCGCGCCCAGAACCGGCGCCGGTCATCGACGGTCGCCCGCCTCTCCTTGACCATGCCCCGCAGCTTCGCGGCGAGCCCTGCGAGGTCCCCGAGCGCCGGCGCCAGAAGGGCCTCCATGCGGGAACGCACGTGGCGGGCGAGCACCGGGGCGGCGCCTTCTGTCCCGATCGCGACCGCCAGGGGTGCGCGATTGACGAGCGCGGGTGTGTAAAAATCGCAAAGGTCCGGGCGGTCGACGACGTTGACGGGCACGCCCGCCTCGCGGGCAAGCGACCGGATTTCCTGGTCCAGTTCCTGCTCGCCGGTGGCGGCGAAGATAAGCGCGGCGCCGGTCAGATCGGCGAGGCTCGGCCGCCGGCCGCGCCAATCGCCACCGGCGGCAATGAGCGCGGCGCCGGCTTCCTGGCTCAGCGCCTCGGCAAAAACGACGATCTCGGCCGCGGTCTCCGACAGGAGCCGGACCTTGGCGGCCGCCATCCCGCCGCCGCCGACGATGACCACGCGGCGGCCAGCCACCTTGTGAAAGGCGGGGAAGACCGCGAGCTTGCGGGTGGAACGTGGCATTGCGGGGCCTCGTCAAAATCGAAAGTCGGCAAACGTACAGCCGATCCTCAAGCAATCGTCCACGCGCCACGACGCGCGAAGTTCTAAAGACCGGAAGATCGCGGCAAAAAGATTCCAATCATCGCAGCGCGTCCCGACAGAGGACATTTTGCCGATGATGCCGCGGAAAATTGGAACGCGATTCCGGTTTCAGGCGATCAGCCCGAAAAAGCCGTCGCCCTGCGACAGCCCGACGGCGTGGCGATCAGCATAGAGCATGCCGGAGAAGCCATGTCCGGTGAGCGCTGTGATCGTCATACCCGCCGGGAGATGGAAAACCGTTTCGCTGGTCCCGAGGTTGAACAGGCACAGGATGTGCTCGTTGTCGGTCCGGCGCGTCAGGGCGAGAACCTCGCCCGGCGCGTCGAGCAATGCGATGGTGCCGTGACGCAGTGCCGGATGATCGCGGCGAAAGTGAATGAGCCGGCGATATTCCCACAGGACAGAGCCGGGAACCGGCTCCTGGCGGTCGACCGCACGCGCCAGATGTTCGGCCGGCACCGGCAGCCACGGCCGTGCCACCGAAAACCCGCCGTTAGGGGCGTCGGCTTCCCACACCATCGGCGTGCGGCAGCCGTCGCGGCCCTTGAAATCGGGCCAGAAGCGGATGCTGTACGGATCGACCAGATCGCTGAATGCGAGTTCGGCTTCCGTCAGTCCCAATTCCTCGCCCTGGTAAAGCGATACCGAGCCGCGCAGCGACAGAATGATGCCGGCGGCAAGGCGGGCAAGGTGCTCGCGATCGAATCCGCGATCGGCCCAGCGGCTCAGGTGGCGCGGGACATCGTGGTTTGAAAAGGCCCAGCACGCCCAGCCGTCATCAACGAGGCTTTCGAACAGCTCGACGTGATGACGGATGGAATCGCGCGAGAAAGCAGACCCAAGAAAATCGAACGTGTAGCACATGTGCAGCTTGTCGCCGCCGGAGGTGTATTCGGCCATCAGCGCCAAGGACTGGTCGCCGTCGCCGATCTCGCCAACGCTGGCAGTGCCCGGATAGCGGTCGAGCAGCGCCCGAAACCGCTTGAGAAACCCAACGGTCTCCGGCTGGTTCTTGTCGTAGCGGTGCGCCTGAAATCCGTAAGGATTGACCGGGAGGAGTTCGCCGGGAGGAAGCTCCGCAACCGGGTTGTCAGTGTGGGCGTGATGCTCGAACAGGAAGTTGATGGCGTCGAGGCGGAACCCGTCGACGCCGCGGTCGAGCCAGAACGTGACGACGGCGAGGGCAGCGTCCTGAACCGCCCGATTGTGATAGTTCAGGTCAGGCTGTTCGGCCAGGAAGTTGTGGAGATAGTACTGGCGCCGGTGGCTGTCCCATTGCCAGGCAGGCCCGCCGAAGATGGAAAGCCAGTTGTTGGGCGCGGTACCGTCGGGCTTGGCATCGAGCCAGACGTACCAGTCCGACTTTGGGTTATCTGGGTCTAGCCGGCTTTCCCGGAACCACGCGTGTTGGTCCGAGGTGTGGCTCAGGACCAGGTCGATGATGACCTTGAGGCCGAGACGGTGGGCCTCGGCGACGAGGGCATCGAAATCGGCAAGGGTGCCGAACAACGGGTCGACGTCGGTGTGGTCGGCAACGTCATAGCCGAAATCCTTCATCGGCGAGACGAAGAACGGCGAAATCCAGATGGCGTCGACGCCGAGGTCGGCGACGTAGGGCAAGCGCCGCGTTATGCCGGCAAGGTCGCCGATGCCGCTGCCGGTCGTGTCCTGGAACGAGCGGGGGTAGATCTGATAGATGACGGCGCCGCGCCACCATTCGGCGGCCGCGGGCGCACGTCGGGCGCCGGCTGGGGAAGGCTCCATTGTTCGTCCTGCAGAAGTGAGCGGCCTTATGCGCCGCTCCGTGCAAAGGCCATGCCTTTCTCGTCGAAGACATGGAGCGCGCTTTTGGGTGCGGCCAGGCCAACCTGCTCATGGCGCTTCATCGGAACGTTGCCGTCCAGCTTGGCGATAACCGGTTCGTCATAGCCGCAATCGACGTAGGCCAACGTCAGTTCCCCCAAGTGCTCGATAACGTCGACGTGGCCGCGGAAGATGGCATCGTCTCCCGTGGTCAGCCTAAGGTCCTCAGGGCGGACTCCGAATGAGCCTTTTGCGCCGCCGACGCCCGCCGGGATTTTCACGTCCACGCTGACGGTCGCGTGGTTCTCGGGCTTAACCCGCGCGTCGCCACCACCGCCTTCGATGATGCACGGCACGATGTTCATGGCCGGCGAGCCGATGAAGGTCGCGACAAACAGGTTCTGCGGCCGATCGTACAGCACCATCGGCGAGCCTACCTGCTCGACCACGCCGTAGTTGAGGACGACGATGCGATCCGCGAGCGTCATCGCCTCGACCTGATCGTGGGTGACGTAGATCATGGTCACATCGGACAGGCGTTCGTGGAGCTTGGCAATCTCGATGCGCATCGACACGCGCAATGCGGCGTCGAGGTTGGACAGCGGCTCATCGAACAGGAAGACCCTGGGGTTGCGTACGATGGCGCGCCCGATGGCGACGCGCTGGCGCTGCCCGCCGGAGAGCTGCTTCGGCAGGCGGTCGAGATAGGGGGTGAGCTGAAGCGTTTCCGCGGCGTGGCGAACCGCCTTGTCGATCTCGGCCTTCGGTGCCTTCGCCAGCTTCATGCCGAACGCCATGTTGTTGAAGACGGTCATGTGCGGATAGAGCGCGTACGACTGGAAGACCATGGCGATGCCGCGTAACGCCGGCGGCAGGTCGTTGACTTCCTCGCCGTCGAATTCAATGGAGCCTGACGTGATCTCTTCAAGGCCGGCGATCAGGCGAAGAAGGGTCGATTTCCCGCAGCCTGACGGACCGACGAAGACCACGAATTCGCCGGACCGGATGTCGAGGTCGACGCCCTTGATGACGTCGACGGCGCCAAACGACTTGCGGACGTTCTTCAGGCGAAGTTCGGCCATTTCACTTCCCCAATTCGCGCGCGGTCCTCGGCAGTCATCAGCCGCCCTTGACCGAGCCCGCCAGCAGGCCCCGCACCAGGTAGCGCTGGAGCGAGAAGAAGACAATCAGCGGCACAACAATCGAGACAAAGGCGGATGTCGTCAGAATCTCCCAGTCGCCGCCGCGAGAGCCCAGCAGTTCGCGCAGCCGCCCGGTCAACACCAGTTGCTGATTGGTGTTGCCGAGGAAGACGATGGCGACCAGCAGGTCGTTCCACACCCAAAGGAACTGGAAGATGGCGAACGAGGCAAGCGCCGGCACCGACAGCGGCAGCACGATGCGAACGAAAATCTCGAAGTCGGTGGCGCCATCGACGCGCGCCGATTCCATGATCTCGTTGGGAAGGCCGGCGATGTAGTTGCGCAACAGGTAAATTGCTAGCGGCAAGCCGAATCCGGTGTGCGCCAGCCATATGCCGAGATAAGTCTTGGCCGGCACCCCGAGGAACCCGCCGACATCGTTGTAGAGCCGCAGCAGCGGGATCAGGGACATCTGCAGCGGCACGACCAGAAGTCCGACGATGATCGACAGCAGCAGAGCCCGGCCGGGAAACCGCATCCAGGCGAGCGCATAGGCGGCATAGGCGGCAATGAGAATGGGGATGACGGTCGCCGGAATAGCCACCGTCAAGGAATTGATGAAGGACTGGCCGATGCCCTCCGATCCCAGCACTTTCTGGTAGTTGGCGAGCGTGAATTTCGGCGGCACGGCGGCGGTGTAGTAGATGCGCCTGCCGGTCGCCCCCTCGAACGGCGCATCGGAGACAAGGCGATAGCTGCCGTCCTGATTGATGGTCAGGGTACCACCGCCGGGAAGGTCGGCGGTGGCGCCGGCATCGAACTCGGTGGGATTGGTGATGCGGACGCCAAAAGCCGTCACCTGTCCGCCCTTGCCTTCCAGCACGTTGCCGGACACCACGTACTGATTACCGTCCTGGGTCTGGCTCGAAGGGGGCGCGGCGCGGTCGACGATGTTCTGTTTGCTGGTGGTCAGCGACGTCCACCAGCCCGACACCGCGAGTTGATCCCGGTCGCGAAACGACGAGACCAGGATGCCAAACGTGGGAATGGTCCAGATCACGACGATCAGGACCACCGAGAGGTGGACGAAATAGATTCCCCATTTGCGCCTGTGGCGTCGCACCCGAACCATCTGTCAGCGCCTCACCGTCTCGGCGTTCAGGCGCCGGATATTCCAGATCATGATCGGCACGACGGCGAGCATGATGACCACAGCGATGGTGGCGCCGCGACCGAAGTCGCCGCCGCCGCGGAACATCCAGTCGTACATCAGGTTGGCAAGCACCTCCGTGTCCCACTGACCATTGGTCATCGCAAGCACGATGTCGAAGACCTTGAGGACGGTGATCGTGATCGTCGTCCACACCACCGCGATGGTGGGCCAGATCTGGGGGACCATTATGTAGAAGAAGATATGCCAGCCCTTGGCGCCGTCGATCGTCGCCGCCTCGATGGTCTCTTCCGGAACGCCTCGAAGCGCCGCGGAGAGAATCACCATGGCGAAACCGGTCTGGATCCAGACGAGGATCACCATCAGGAAGAAATTGTTCCAGAAGGGAATGGTGATCCACGCCTGGGGCGAACCGCCGAACAATTGAACGATGGCGTTGAGCAGACCGATCTGTTGGGCGTCCTGGCCGCGGAAATCGTAGATGAATTTCCAGATGACGCTGGCGCCGATGAACGAAATAGCCATCGGCATGAAGACAAGGCTCTTGGCGATGTTGCCCCACCAGATGCGGTCCGTCAGGTAGGCGATCACCAGCCCGCAAAATGTGCTCGCCGCCGGGACGACGACCAGCCACAGAATGTTGTTGAAGATCGACTCGCGGAACTGTGTATCGCCGGCGGCCCACACGTAGTTGGACAGGCCGACGAAGTGGGTGCCGTCACGACCGAAGAAGCTCAGGCGTAGCGAGTTGACAACCGGATAGACGAGGTAAAGGCCTAGAAACAAGATCGCCGGCCCGAGGAACAGCCAGGGCCGGATAGCGGCGGTGATCCTCTGGTTGCGGGCAGCCTGAATTGCCGGGCCGCGCGGCGGCCAGACAAGGTCGAGAAGCCGATTTGCAGCGTAGAAGTAGCCGGCGGCAAGCGCTACGCCCAGAACGACGGTAACCGCGGCGCTGATCAGATGCCCCATGCGTCACCCCCACCCCGCAGGTCCGGCGCCGCCGACGCGGCACCGCTTTCTCCGGACGTTCTTCCCTCGGCCGGGTTGATTTCGTCGGCCTGTTTTATTGGTCCCGGGCCGAACGGCCCGGGACTTGAGTTGCGGCTCAGGTTACATGACTACTTGATCGCGTCCCACGACTTCTGGATTTCGTCGGCGACATCCTTGGCCGACTTGCCGCCAACATAGTCGACCATGCCGGTCCAGAACGAGCCGGCGCCAATCTTGCCGGGCATCTGGTCCGACCCGTCGAAGCGGAAGGTCGTCGCGTTCTGAATGATCGCGTTTTCCTTCTTCAGCGTGTCGGTGGGATAGACGTCCGTGTTGACCCCTTTGTACGGCGTGAAGAAGTTCCACGCGGCCATGGCGACTTCGGACGCGATCGGCGTCTTCATGAATTCGATGAAGGCGCGCGCCGCCGGCGAGTCCTTGGTGATGGTGATGAGCGTGCCGGCGCCGAGGACCGGGTTGCCGAGGTTTTCGCTGGCGTAGGGCGGGAAGTAGAAGAAGTCCGCGTCGGTACCGAGCTTGGTGCCGTCGGGGAAGAAGGCCGGGATGAACGACGCCTGGCGGTGCATGTAGCACTTGGGCGGCGACGTAAAGAGGCCCTTCGGGCTGTCGCGGAAGTCGGTCGAAGCAACCGCCGCGGGGCCGCCGTCGACGAACTTCGGGTTCTTGGCGAACCAGCCGAATTCGTCGATCGCCTTGATCACCTTCGGATCGTTGAACTTCACCGAGTTATTCACCCAGCCGTCGTAGACGTCCGGCGAATTAAGCCGCAGCATGAAGTCCTCGACCCAGTCCGTTGCCGGCCAGCCGGTCGCCGCGCCGGAACCCAGACCGATGCACCACGGCGTGCCGCCGTCGTCGACGATCTGCTGGGTCAGCGCCTTCAGGTCTTCCATCGTCTTCGGAATCTTGTAGCCGGCTTCCTGGAAGTTCTCCGGCACGTACCAGACGAGGCTCTTCAGGTCGGCCTTCCAGGGCAGCGCGAACAACTGCGGATTGCCGTCCTTGTCCTTGTAGGTGGACAGGTCCACCCACGACTGCCCGGCCGCGTAGTTGTCCAGCAGCCATTTCTTGGTGTCGTCGCCGAGCGGGCTCAGGTACCCCTTCGACGCCACGTCGGCCGCGAGGCCCGGCTGCGGAAAGATCGCGATGTTGGCCGGGCTGCCCGCCTGGGTGTCGATCACGATCTGCTGCTCGAACGAATCAGAGCCGGAGTGGTTGACGGTGGCGCCCGTCGCGGCTGCGAAATAGGCGAGCACCTTCTTGAACCCGACCTCGTCGGCGGTCAGCCACGGACTGAAAACGCTGAGCGTCTGGCCGGTCAGGTCATACTTGTCAGCGAAGTCATGGTAGCTCTTCCAGTTGAATTGCGAATTCTGGTCGATCGGAAACGCAAGATCCTCAGCCGCTACCGGACCGGCGGCCAGAACCGTCACGGCCGCTGCGGCCGTCAAGACATGGCGTAGCTTCATTGCGGGAACCTCCCTTGGTCGCATTGTCAGTCAAAGAGGATCAGGACCGCAGGTCAAGTGCGCAATCTTCGGTTGCGATCCCCTCGAACTCAGCATGCGTGGCGCCGCGTGGGTGCGACGCTTTGACCTACATCATGAGTGAGGGCATGTCGCGGAGTCAAATCACCGGCCACCAGCAAGCCTGGCCGCTAGACCGTCAGGTGCCGCCGGACCTCGCCGGGCTCCATCTGGTCGCGCCTGCCGGACAGCACGATCTCGCCGCGGTCCATGACGGCAAAGGTATCGGCGAGCTGATGGACGAAGTCGAAGTACTGCTCGACCAGCAGAATTGCCAGCGTCCCCTGTGCCCGCAGCCATTCGATGGCGCGACCGATGTCCTTGATGATCGAAGGCTGGATGCCTTCGGTTGGCTCGTCGAGCACCAGGAGTTTCGGCCGGGTGACGAGGGCGCGCGCGATCGCGAGTTGCTGCTGCTGACCGCCGGACAGGTCGCCGCCGCGTCGCCGCAGCATGTCGCGCAGCACCGGAAAGAGATCGAAGATGTCGGAGGGGATCGACCGTTCGCCGCGCCCCAGCGGCGCGAAGCCGGTCTCCAGGTTCTCCTTCACCGTCAGCAGCGGAAAGATCTCCCGCCCCTGCGGCACGTAGCCGATGCCGAGGCGGGCGCGCTCGTGCGGGGCCATCCGGCCGAGCGGCGTGCCGTCAAAGGTGACGGTGCCGCGCGCGATCGGCTGCTGGCCGACGACGGCGCGCAGGAACGATGTCTTGCCGACGCCGTTGCGCCCCATCAGGGCGGTGACCTTGCCGACCTCGGCGGTGAGCGAGACGCCGCGCAGGGCCTGGGCGGCGCCGTAGAACAGGTCGACGTTAGTGGCTACCAGCATGGCGGCATCAGCGTCCCAGATAGACCTCGATCACCCGCGGATCCTGCGACACGTGGTCGATCGACCCTTCCGAGATCACCGAGCCCTCGTGCAGCACCGTCACCTTGACGGCAAGCGATCGGACAAAGGCCATGTCGTGCTCGACGACGACGACCGACTTCTCCTGTGCAATCTCTTTGAGCAGTTCGGCCGTCCCCTCGGTCTCGGCGTCGGTCATGCCGGCGGCCGGCTCGTCGACCAGAAGAAGCTTCGGCTCCTGCGCGAGCAGCATGCCGATCTCCAGCCACTGCTTCTGTCCATGGCTGAGGTAGGCGGCGCGGTCATTGCGTCTGTCGCCCAGGCGGATGATCGACAATAATTCCCCGATGCGCTTGTCGTCGGACGGGCGCCTGAGGCCGAACAGCGCATTGAAAGGCCGCCGGCCGGTGGCGAGTGCCAGGTCGAGGTTGTCCCACACGGTGTGGTTCTCGAATACGGTCGGCTTCTGGAACTTGCGGCCGATGCCGAGCTCGGCGATCGCCGCCTCGTCGAGGCGACCGAGATCGACGGTGCCGTCGAAGTAGACGTCGCCCTTGTCGGCGCGCGTCTTGCCGGTGATGACGTCCATCATCGTCGTCTTGCCGGCGCCGTTTGGACCGATGATGGCGCGCATCTCGCCGGGCTCTATGACCAGCGACAATTCGTTTAGCGCCTTGAATCCGTCGAACGAAACGGTGACGCCGTCGAGGTAGAGCAGCGAATGGCGGGCCTTCTCCTGCATCGGCCCTACTCGGCTGCCTGCGGATTGGGCGTCGGCGCCTCGGCCGCCGACGGGGAGGCGCGGCGGTCGCGGACGAGAAGTCCCGCGAGCGTGCCGACAATGCCCCTCGGCAGAAACAGCGTGACGGCGATAAACAGACCGCCGAGCACGAAGAGCCAGTACGGGGCAAGGGCGCCGGTAGTGAACCAGGTCTTGGCGAAGTTGGTGAGAATGGCACCGACGATCGGTCCGACCAGCGTTCCGCGTCCGCCGACCGCCACCCAGATGACGATCTCGATCGAATTGGCCGGCGCGAACTCGCTTGGGTTGATGATACCGACTTGCGGAACGTAGAGGGCGCCGGCGATGCCGGCCATGGCGGCCGACAATACGAAAACGACCAGCTTGTAGCTCTCGACCCGATACCCCAGGAACCGCGTCCGGCTCTCCGCATCGCGAATGGCGATCAACACCTTGCCGTACTTCGACGCGATCACCGCGCGGCAAACAAACAGCCCGAGCGCCAGTGCGAAGGCTGATGCGAAGAAGAGCACGCCGCGCGTGCCATCGGTCTGGACGTTGGAGCCGAGAATGTCCTTGAAGTCGGTCAGTCCGTTGTTGCCGCCGAAGCCCATGTCGTTGCGGAAGAACGACAGCATCAGCGCGTAGGTCATGGCCTGGGTGATGATCGACAGATAGACGCCGGTAACCCGGCTGCGAAAGGCGAACCAGCCGAAAACGAACGCCAGGAGGCCCGGCACCAGCACCACCATGATGGCGGCGAACCAGAAATGGTTGAAGCCGTACCAGTACCAGGGCAGGGACTTCCAGTTGATGAAGACCATGAAGTCGGGAAGGATCGGATCGCCGTAGACGCCACGCGCGCCGATCTGGCGCATGAGATACATGCCCATGGTGTAGCCGCCGAGCGCGAAGAAGGCGCCGTGGCCGAGCGACAGGATGCCCGCATAGCCCCAGATCAGCCCGACCGACAGCGCCAGCAGCGCATAGGTCAGGTACTTGCCGACCAGGGGAACAACGTAACTCGGGATGTGCAGCGGGCACGACACCGGCACATAAAGATTGAGCACCGGCACGCCGGCGCCGGCGACCAGGATCACCAGCAGCGCAATCAGGGTCGTGCGATCGACGGCGCGCGAGAAGAACGGGTTGATCATGCTTCGATCGCCCTGCCGCGGAGCGCAAACAGACCGCGCGGACGGCGCTGGATGAACAGGATGATGAAGACCAGCACGACGATCTTGCCGAGGACCGCGCCGGCAAAGGGCTCAAGCAGCTTGTTGGCCGCGCCGAGCGACAACGCCGCGATCAGCGTTCCCCAAAGGTTGCCGACGCCGCCAAACACCACCACCATGAAAGAGTCGACGATGTAGTTTTGGCCGAGGTTCGGACTGACGTTGTCGATCTGGGAGAGCGCGACGCCGGCGATACCGGCGATGCCGGACCCCAGGCCAAATGTCAGGGCATCGATCCATGGCGTGCGGATGCCCATGGCAGACGCCATCGGGCGGTTCTGCGTTACCGCCCGCATCTGCAAGCCGAACGAGGTGAAGCGCAGCACCAGCAGCAGCACGCAGAACACCGCGAAGGCGAATACGATGATCCACATGCGGTTGTAGGTGATCGTCAGGTTGCCAAGATCGAAGGCGCCCGACATCCACGACGGGTTGCCGACCTGACGGTTGTTCGGGCCGAAGATCGTGCGCACGGCTTGCTGCAGGACGAGCGACACGCCCCATGTCGCCAGCAGCGTTTCGAGCGGGCGCCCATAGAGGAACCTGATGATGCCCCGCTCGATCACGATCCCCACCGCGCCGGCGACGAGAAACGCCAGCGGCAGGGCGACCGCCAGCGACCAATCGAACAGCCACGGTGCCTGGTTGCGGATCGTCTCCTGAACCACGAACGTGGTGTAGGCCCCGAGCATGACCATCTCGCCGTGGGCCATGTTGATGACACCCATGACGCCAAACGTGATGGCAAGGCCGATGGCGGCGAGAAGCAGGACCGATCCGAGCGACAGGCTGTACCACAGGCTCTGCAGCACGCCCCAGATGGCGAGGAGACCGTTAACCCGGGTGATCGCAGCATCCGCCGCGGCCCGGACGGCTGGCGTGGTGTCGCTTATGCCGGTGAGAAAGGCGAGCGCGTCCCGATCGCCGCGGTCGCTGATCGTCTTGATCGCGTCGATCTTGTCTGCCTCGGCACTGTCCACGCTGGCGATGATGATGGCGGCCCGCGCCTGCTGAAGCGCCCGCAAAACGCTCGCATCGGTCTCCTTCGAAATGGCGGCATCAAGTGCCGGCAAGGCCGAAGGGTCGTGCGCATTGAACACGGCGGCGGCGGCGGCAAGGCGTTTGCCGCGATCGGGTGAGTGAAGCTGCAGGGTGCCGAGCGCGGCGATAACCGTGCTCCGCACACGGTTGTTGAGACGAACTGTTTTCAGGTCCTGCGGCGGCGGTCCGGTGTAGGTGGCGCCGGTGGCAGCGTCGACAAGGTCGCCCGAGTTCGGTCTTGATGAAGACGGCCTTCGAATCGTTGGCATAGACGAGCTTGCCCGTCTGCACGGCTTCGAGGATCGCCTGCGCGGCGGGGTCGCCGCTGTCGGCAATTTCGTTGACGGCGGTTTCGGTCTTCGGAAAGCTGTTGGCGGTCAAAAGAGCAAGCGCGTCGGCGAGGCCTGCCGTCTGCGCCCGGGCGCCTGAGACGAGAACCACCGCTGTCAGTGCGGTCAGCAGGATCGTCCGGAGTGCGTGCATCAACTCGTTGCCGGCCCGTGGTCGAAATGGGAGGCGGCGGGTCGCCGCCTCCCGGTTGTCGGACAGTGCGTGATCAGTTCGATCCGACGCAGGCCTTGGTGACGGTGTTGTAGCTGCCGCAGTCCAGCTTGACCCAGTCGGAGACCAGATCCTTCGATTCGGGCAGGTATGGCGACCACGGCTTGCCGGGCACCAGATCATCGGTCTGCCAGACGACGTCGAACTGCCCGTCGTCGCGGATTTCCCCGATGTAGACCGGCTTGGTGATGTGGTGGTTGGGCAGCATCTCCGACATGCCCCCGGTCAGGTTCGGGACTTGGATACCCGGCAGCGCGGCGATGACCTTGTCGGGATCGGTGGTCCCGGCCTTCTCGACCGCCTTCACCCACATGTTGAAGCCGATGTAGTGAGCTTCCATCGGGTCATTGGTGGTCCGCTTGTCGTTGCCGATGTACGCGTGCCACTTGTCGATGAAGTCCTTGTTTTCCGGCGTGTCGATCGATTCGAAGTAGTTCCATGCCGCCAGGTGGCCGACGAGCGGAGCGGTATCCAGACCGGCGAGTTCCTCTTCGCCGACCGAGAAGGCCACAACCGGAATGTCGGTCGCCTTGATGCCTTGGTTGCCGAGTTCCTTGTAGAACGGCACGTTGGCATCGCCATTGATGGTCGAGACCACGGCCGTCTTCTTGCCGGCTGATCCGAAAGCCTTGATACGCGCGACTTCGGTCTGCCAGTCAGAAAAGCTGAATGGCGTGTAGTTGACCAGAATATCGTCGTCAGCGACGCCCTTCGACTTGAGATAAGCCTGGAGGATCTTGTTGGTGGTGCGCGGATAGACGTAGTCGGTGCCTTCCAGCACCCACCGCTTCACCGCGCCTCCCTCGTCACTCATCAGATAGTCGACCGCGGGAATCGCCTGCTGGTTCGGCGCGGCGCCGGTGTAGAAGACGTTGCGCTCGCTTTCCTGGCCCTCGTACTGAACCGGGTAGAAAAGAATCGAATTGAGCTCGTTGAAGACCGGCAGAACGGACTTGCGCGAAGCCGACGTCCAGCAGCCGAATACGACGGCGACGCCGTCCTGGCTGATGAGCTCGCGGGCCTTCTCGGCAAATGTGGGCCAGTCGGAAGCCGGGTCGACGACCACCGGCTCCAGCTTCTTGCCGAGCAGGCCACCCTTCTTGTTCTGCTCATCGATCAGCATGAGCATCACGTCCTTGAGCGTCGTCTCGGAGATTGCCATCGTACCTGACAGCGAATGCAGAATGCCGACCTTGATGGTGTCGTCGGCAGCACGAGCGGGCGCGGCGAGCGGAACCGAGAGGGCCGCCGCGGCCCAGGCCGCGAACGCGGCGTTGCGCATATACTTCATGTAACTCCCCCTGTTGGATCGGACGTCTCGGGAGGACGCCGTGGAGCCTTTCCGCAATTCGCGTGCCAGCGTGCCGCGCCCTGAAATCGCGGCGCTTTGCGTCGCGATGCCAATTCTTTCGGCAGTGCAGCATTGGGCGGTGGTGAAGAAATGAGCGCCTGTCCGTCAGCGCGTTCGCTTTACGCGGCCACGGTCGCTTCCTAATATCGCCGCGGCGGGTGGGCGACAGTGGAGTGAGGCGATGCGGACCGCCGTTTTTCGAGCAGGCATGACCCTTGGCATCGCGGCGATTCTGTTTGCCGCAGCCGTGGCGGCTGGCAGCGCCGTGGCCGCGGACCGGCGCCTGATCGTGACGCCGCAAGCCGATTATCCGGGCCACGACCTCAGCACGATAAAGAACGTTGGCGTCGATCAGTGCCAGGCCGCGTGCCTCTCCAACGACGCGTGCCGCGCGTTCACCTTCAACACCAAAGCCGGCTGGTGCTTCCTGAAGTCGGACTTCGGCGCCCTCACCTCGACGCCGGACGCGACGGCGGGAAGGGTGGTCGAGGCCGCCGAAGTCACGCCATCACTCGAGCGTCAGCGCCTCGGTGATCTCAGCTTCCTGCCGCAAAGCGAGATCGACGGCGGCGCGCGCGCTGGTCGGCGAGTTCAAACGGCGGTTCGCCGCCAGCCGCGGCAGCTACGGCGCGCTGATCGAATGCCGGTGCCGTCGCGGCCAGCGCCGGCCAGAACGACAAGGCAGCCGTCGCGTTCGGGCAGGCGCTGGCGATCGCCGACGACGATCCGGCGACCTGGCTCGCCTTCGCCGAGGCGAGCCTCGCGCGCAACCCGTCGGACTACACCGACCGCATGGGCGCATGGTCGGACGCCGCGGCCGCCGCCATCAACGCCTACCTCCGCGCCTCCGCCGCGCCCGACCAGGCCCGCGCGCTTGCCGATGCTCGGCGACGCGCTCGCCCGGCGGGAGAACTGGAAGCCGGCCATCCGCGCCTACCGCGCCAGCCTCGCCCTGGTCGAGACGCCGGCACTTCGCGCCACCTACGAGAAGGCGTGGCCGAGCACGGCTTCCGCATCCTCTCGCACGAGGTCGAGGCCGACAGCGCGACGCCGCAGATCTGCATCCGCTTCTCCGACGCGCTGGCGGTGAAGCGGCCGGACCTTGCCGACTTCGTCACGGTCGAGGGCGGCGACGGGCTCGCGGTCGAGCCGCAAGCGAACCAGATCTGCATCGACGGCGTCGTCCACGGCACCCGCTACACCATCCGCGTGCGCGGCGGACTGCCGGCGGCGGACGGCGAGACGCTCGCCCACCCGGTCGAGCTCAGCGTCTACGTGCGCGACCGCGCGCCGTGGGTCGGCTTCGCCGGCAACGCCTACGTGCTGCCGGCCGGCCCCGGCGCCTCGATCCCGCTCTCCTCGGTCAACACCGACACGGCCAAGGCGACGATCTACCGGATCGGCGACCGCTCGCTCGCCGAGGTGGTGCGCGACGGCCCCTTCATGGCGGCGCTCAACTCGTACTCCGCGCCAGCAGATCGCCGACGAGAGCGGCGCCAAGATCTGGGAGGGCGAGATCGGCATCCAGTCGTCGAAGCTCAACGAGACCGTCGTCACCGCCATCCCGATCGCCGACGCCCTGCCGGATATGAAGCCCGGCGTCTACGCCATCACCGCGGCGCCAGCCACCGGCGACGCCAACCAGTGGGGGCCGATCGCCACCCAGTGGTTCGTCATCTCCGACCTCGGGCTGACGGCGATGTCCGGCGACGACGGCGTCCATGCGCTGGTGCGCTCGCTCGCGACCGCCGCAGCCGATCGCCGGCGCCAAGGTCCGCCTGGTGGCGGTCAACAACGAGGTGCTCGGCGAAGTCCACCACCGACGCCGCCGGCCGCGCGGACTTCGCACCGGGGCTGGCGCGTGGCACCGGCGGCATGGCGCCGCAACTGGTCGTCGCCGAGACCGGCGACGACTACGGCTTCATCGACCTCACCCGCGCCGCCTTCGACCTCACCGACCGCGGCGTCGGCGGCCGCCCGGCTGCCGGCGCGCTCGACGTGTTCCTGACGCCGGAGCGCGGCATCTACCGGCCGGGCGAAGTGGTCCACCTTACCGCGCTCGTCCGTGACGACCGCGCCCGCGCCATCGGCGACCTGCCGCTCACGCTCGTCGTCGACCGGCCGGACGGCGTCGAGTTCCTGCGCACCGTCCTCTCCGACGGCGGCCTCGGCGGCTACAGCGCCGACGTGACGCTGCAGGCGAACGCCATGCGCGGCGCCTGGCGGGTCAAGCTCTACGCCGACCCCGAAGGGCGACCCGATCGCCGAGACCTCGGTGCTGGTGGAGGACTTCGAGCCGGAGCGGCTCGCCTTCGAGCTTGCCACCGACGCCGCGGCCTTCGACCCGGCCTCCCCCGCCACCGTCGACCTCGCCGCCCGCTACCTCTACGGCGCCCCGGCGCCCGACCTCACGGTCGAGGGCGAGGTGGCGCTGAAGCCGACCGACACGCTCGCCGCATTCCCCGGCTATCGCTTCGGCCTCAGCCGAAGAGAGCATCCAGCCGACGCGCGAGCCGCTCGAGGTCGACGCGACCACCGACGCCGACGGCAAGGCGTCGTTCGACGTGACGCTGCCCGCACCGGAAACGTCGACCCATCCGTTCACCGCCGACCTCATCGTGCGGCTCGCCGACACCAACGGCCGCGCCGTCGAGCGCACCCTCACCCGCCCGGTCGTTCCAGGCGCGCCGATGATCGGCGTCAAGCCGCTGTTCGACGGCGACGTCAGCGAGGGCGCCACCGCCGCCTTCGAGGCGATCATGGTCGCGCCCGACGGTTCGCGCGCCGCCAAGACCGGCGTCAAATGGAAGCTCGAGCGGCTGGAGAGCGACTACCAGTGGTACAACAGCAACGGCCGCTGGAACTACGAGTTGATCACCAACGCCGCGCGCGTCGACGGCGGCACCGTCGATTTCACCGCCGACGCGCCGGCGAAGATCGCCGCCAACGTCGACTGGGGCCGCTATCGCCTGACGGTCGAGGACGACGACGCGCCGGCGGCTACGAGCGTCGAGTTCTACGCCGGCTGGTACCGCGCCGTCGCCTCGTCGGACACGCCCGACACGCTGCAGGTGGCGCTCGACAAGCCCGCCTACCACGTCGGCGAGACGGCGAAGCTCCGCCTCGACCCGCAGTTTCCCCGGCACCGCCCTCATCACCGTCATCGACAATCGCCTGATCGCCATGAAATCGGTCGATGTTCCGGCCGACGGCACCACCGTCGATCTCGCCGTGACGGAGGAATGGGGCCCCGGCGCCTACGTCACCGCCACGCTCTACCGCCCGATGGACATCGCGGCGAAGCGCATGCCGGCGCGCGCCCTCGGCCTCACCTGGGCGAAGGTCGATCCGGGCGATCGCGACCTTGCTGTCTCGCTCGACCTTCCCGACGAGATGCGGCCGCGCCAGCCGATGACCATCCCGGTATCGGTCGCCAATCTCGCGCCCGGCACGGAAGCCTACGTAACGGTCGCCGCCGTCGACGTCGGCATTCTCAACCTCACCAATTTCACTGCCCCCGCCCCGGACGACTGGTACTTCGGCCAGCGTCGCCTCGGCATGGACATCCGCGATATCTACGGCCTGCTGATCGACCGCACGCAGGGCGCGCCCGGCACGGTGCGCTCCGGCGGCGACAGCGGCGCGGTGCGCCTGTCGGCGCCGCCGCCGACCCAGAAGCTGCTCGCCTACTACTCCGGCATCGTGCGCGTCGATGACGCCGGCAAGGCGTCCGTCAGCTTCGACCTTCCCGACTTCAACGGCACCGTGCGCGTGATGGCGATGGCGTGGAGCAAGGATGGCGTCGGCCACGCGGCCAAGGACGTCATCGTGCGCGACCCGGTGGTGGTCACCGCCAGCATCCCGCGCTTCCTGTCGCTCGGCGACACTTCGCGCCTGCTGGTCGAGGTCAACAACGTCGCAGGTCCTGCCGGCGACTACCGCCTGTCGATCGCGAGCGGCGACGGCGTCGAGGTCGACGCGAGCGCCGCCGAGCGCGCCGTTCCATCTCGACGAGAGAGCAGCGCACGACTTTTACGCTGCCGATCGACGCCACCGCGATCGGCGACTTCGATCTCGCGGTGAACCTCGCCGCCCCTTCCGGCGAAGAATTCCCGAGCCAACTCACCCTCGGCGTCCGCCCGGCCGGCCTGCCGGTCACCCACCGCAGCACCATCGCCGTCCTCGGCGGCGGCACGCTCACCGTCGACGGCGCGCTGACCGCCGATTTCGTCCCCGGCACCGGCTCGGTGGCGGTGTCGCTCGGCGGCGCCGGCCCGCTCGACGTCGCCGGCATTCTGGCGGCGCTCGACCGCTACCCCTACGGCTGCGTCGAGCAGCTTACCAGCCGCGCGATGCCGCTCGTCTATCTCGATGACGTCGCGTCGTCGGTCGGTCTCGGCGCCGACGCGGCGGTGAAGGAACGCGTCAACAAGGCGATTCAAGGGCGTGCTTGCCGACCAGGCGGCGAACGGCGCCTTCGGCCTCTGGGGGCCGCAGGATGCCGGCGGCGATCTCTGGCTCGATGCCTACGTCACCGACTTCATCACCCGCGCCGCCGACCATGGCTACGATGTGCCAGCGCTCGCCCGCACGCTGGCGCTCGACAATCTCGCCAACGCGGTCGCCTACGCCAGCGACTTCGATCGCGGCGGCGAGGATATCGCCTATGCGCTCTACGTGCTCGCCCGCACCGGCCGGGCGGCGATCGGCGACCTTCGCTACTACGCCGATTCCAAGCTCGCCAGCTTCGCGACGCCGCTCGCCAAGGCGCAGATCGGCGCGGCGATGGCGCTCTACGGCGATCGCCCGCGCGCGACACGCGCGTTCGCCGCGGCCATGGCCGACATCGACCGCAACGAAGCGATCACCGGCTGGCGCCGCGACTACGGCACCGCGCTCCGCGACAACGCGGCGGTGTTGACGCTCGCCGCCGAGACGAAGACCGACGGCGTCGACGTGCGCGCGCTCGCCACCCGCATCGCCGCGGCGGACCTCGCCAAACGCTCCACCAGCACCCAGGAGGATTCCTGGATGCTGCTCGCCGCCGCTGCGCTCATCAAGGACGCGGCGGAGGCGAATTTCACCATCGACGGCGCCACCGTTGCCGCGCCCCTCTTCCGCCGCTTCACCGATGACGAGCTCGCCGCGAAGCCGGTGACCGTCGGCAATCTCGGCGTCGAGCCGCTGGACGCGCTCGTTGCGGCAACCGGCGTCCCGACCAACCCCGAGCCTGCCGGCGGCAACGGCTTCCGCATCGAGCGCGAGGTCTACACGCCTGACGGCGACCTCACCGACCTCGCGACGGTGAAGCAGAACGACCGCTTCGTCGTCGTGCTGCACGTGACGGCCGCGAACCAGCAGGGCGGACACATCATGGTGGTCGATCCGATCCCGGCCGGGTTCGAGATCGAGAACCCGGACATCTCGGCGAGCGGCGACACCTCCGCCTTCTCGTGGCTTTCGACCGACACCCCCAACCACACCGAGGCGCGCACCGACCGCTTCGTCGCCGCCTTCGACCGCACCGACGGCGACCCGCTCGACTACAGCGTCGCCTACACCCTGCGGGCGGTCTCGCCCGGCACGTTCGCCGCCCCGGCGGCGACGGTGGAGGACATGTACCGGCCGGAGCTCAACGCCCGCACCGCCGCCGGCACCGTCGAAGTCGTCGGCCCGACGCGGTAGGCGAAGCGAGGCGAGGCTGCACGTGACACACCTCCCTAAGCAACCCGCGCTACCAAAAGTCAGCCCGAGTGCTCTTGTTGGCCACTTGGGTGAGACGGAAGTCGATCGGGTTGTGACGAAGATGGGGTTTATTTTTCGCAGGCAGAGCGTTCATGACTATGGCGTCGATGGAATTATTGAAATCACCGAACCTCAGGGTGCAACCAATCGTGTGGCCACGGGCAGGCAGATCGCGGTCCAATCGAAAAGCGGTGACACGGTAGTTCGACACACCCGCCGTGGCTACACGTTGTACTGCACCGAGGCCATGGCAAACTACTGGTTGGGTCATTCGCTTCCGGTGATCGTCGTTCACTCCCGTCCCAAATCGGGTCGTTTGTTTTGGGAACATGTCACCCCCGACAGTCTGCGTTCGACGCCGAAGGGCTTCGCAATTGACATCAACGACACAAGCGACTTAGCACAGGCTTCTGAAGAGCTCAGGAGGCTTGCAACGGCCGGGAAGACAGACACCCTTGCCCGACCAGAGGCTGTGCTCTTGCTGCCGTTTGACGAGAACACTGGGATCCTCATCCCCGACAACGATCTGGGCATCTCGTGTCTTGAGCTCGCGAAGGCTGCCGGTCGCGGTGACGCTCGGTCAATCGAAATCGAAGTCGTCGGACAAGCGGAATTGATCGCGAGCATAGAGTCGCTTCGCGATGGACCGGCCCCCACGGCAGAAATGCGCCGTGAAGCACTCATCCGCGACGATATCCTGGAAAGATACGAACGCAAGGCGAGAGAATTGAAGCGAGGCCTCACTTGGTTCCTGACCAGTTCCAACTTGTCCCGCTTCATCGGTTGGAACGATGAATGGCTGGCACGAGCCGTCCGACAATTCGCCCGCTACTTCGTACTCGGCTCTGCGAGCGAGTCAGGTTCGGTTCCGTTAGTTGCCTGGCCTGCCGTTGGGCAGCATCAGCCTACAGTGCGTTTTGATTTGAACGAAGAAGAGTGTGAATATCTGTATGGCGGGAATAACATGACGCGCGCCCTAATAAGGCTGGGAGACGCTGGTGGTGTCATAACCTTCGAGCTGGGAGACGAAGTTTTCTTGACTCGCTTCATGCCGGCCTTAGTCAGACACCTGATGCTATTTGCTGACCGAACGAACGTTCCCGACGAACGAGTGTTTGACACCATCAACGTCGAGTACGATCAATGGATGCTCGGCCTAGCTTGAAATCGCGTGATTTTCGTCACCGAGTTTCACAACATCAGAGACTGACCTCCGTCGCCAAAATCCTCGTCGGCGTTTCCCTCTCCCTCGCCTTCGTCGGCGGGCTGACGGGGTTCGTCGCCTGGCGCGGGATCGAGACGTCCCTGCCTCCCCTCCCCGGTCCCGCGGCGATCGCGACCTCGACGGTCGTCCTCGACCGCGACGCCCGGCTGCTCCGACCCTTCACCATCGCCGACGGGCGCTGGCGGCTGCCGGTGACCGTCGCCGACGTCGACCCGAAGTTCATCCACATGCTGATCGGCTACGAAGACCGCCGCTTCTACGACCACCACGGTATCGACACCCGCGCCTTCGTCCGCGCAGCCGTTCAGTTCGTGCTCGCCGGCGGTCACATCGTCAGCGGCGGTTCGACACTGACCATGCAGGTGGCGCGGCTGATCGACGGCGGCTCGACGCGGAGCGTCGCCGGCAAGCTTCGCCAGATCGCGCTGGCGCGGGCGCTGGAGGCGCGCTTCTCCAAGGACGATATCCTCGACCTCTACCTGACCCTCGCGCCGTACGGTGGCAACATCGAAGGGATTCGCGCCGCCTCCCTCGCCTACTTCGGCAAGGAGCCGAAGCGGCTGACGACCGCCGAGGCGGCGCTGCTCGTCGCTTTGCCGCAGTCGCCGACCGCGCGGGCGCCGGACACCAACCCGGAGGCGGCGCACGCGGCCCGCGACCGCGTGCTCGACCGGCTCGCCGGTGCCGGCGTCATCGATGCCGAGACTGCCGTTGCCGCAAAGGGCGAGCGGATGCCGGGCGCGCGCCGTCCGTTCCCGATGCTGGCGCCCCACCTCGCCATGGAAGCGCGCGCCGCCGATCCGGCCGCGTCCGTCCACCGCCTCACCATCGACCGCGACCTTCAGGCTTCGCTCGAAGCGCTTGCGGCCGACCGCGTCGCCGCGCTCGGACCCAAGCTGTCGATCGCGATCCTCGTCACCGATCATCTCAGCGGCGCCATCGTCGCCTCGGTCGGCTCGGCCGGTCTGTTCGAGGAAGCGCGCGATGGCTTCGTCGATATGACGCGTGCGGTACGCTCGCCCGGTTCGACGCTGAAGCCATTGATCTACGGCCTCGCCTTCGAGCAGGGCCTCGCGCACCCCGAGAGTCTGATCGAGGACCGGCCGATCGGGTTCGGCGCCTACGCGCCGCAGAATTTCGACGGGCGCAATCGCGGCACGGTGACGATGCGCGAGGCGCTGACACAGTCCCTCAACATTCCGGCGGTGAAGGTGCTGAACGCCGTCGGCCCGGCGCAACTGGTAGCGCGGCTGAAGCGGGCTGGTGTCTACGCTGCGCTCCCCGACAGTTCGGCGCCCGGTCTCGCCATCGGCCTCGGCGGCGTCGGCGTGACGCTCCGCGATCTCGTCTCGCTCTACGCCGCAATGGCGCGTGGCGGCACCGCGGTGGCGCTCCGTGACGGCATCGACGAAACACTGGCGGCGGGCGGTGCGCCGGTGCTGTCACCGGTCGCGGCCTGGTACGTTGACGACATTCTCGCCGGCGTTCCGCCGCCGGTGAACGGCTCGGCCGGACGCGTCGCCTACAAGACCGGCACGTCGTACGGCTACCGCGATGCGTGGGCGATCGGCTTCGACGGCGCGTACGTCGTCGGGGTCTGGGTCGGGCGGCCGGACGGCACGCCGGTGCCCGGCCTCTCCGGCATCGAAAGCGCGGCGCCGATCCTGTTCGAGGCGTTCGACCGCATCGGGCCGAAGCGCGTGCCGCTCAAGCCGCAGCCCGCCGGCGTCATCGTCGCCACCACCGCCGCATTGCCGGCGCCGCTCCGCCACTTCCACGACCCCGGCCCGCCGGAGATCGTCGCCCGCGACCACCCGGTGATCGCCTACCCGCAGGATGGCGTCGCCGTAGACCTCGGCATCGCCGACGGCGATGCGACCCCCCTCACCATCAAGGTGCGCGACGGTGCCCTCCCCCTCACCTTCTTCGCCAACGGGGTGCCGATCGGCCGTTCGCCGTTCGCGCGGGCCGAAACATGGCGACCGGACGGCGCCGGGTTCGTGACGTTGTCCGTGGTCGATCGCAACGGCAACGCAGACCGGGTCACAGTACGCGTTCAGTAGGTCGCAACAGGGGCCGTCAACTCCCGGACCAGGGGCCATGAAAGCCGGTTCCGTCGCGGTCGGTGCGCTCGAAGCCGTGGGCGCCGAAGAAGTCGCGCTGGCCCTGGATCAAATCCGCCGTCGTCCGCCGCGCTCTGGAAAGATCAAAGAAACCAATGGCCTGGCTGAGCGCCGGTACCGGGATTCCCTTCAGCGTCGCCTCGGCAACCACGCGGCGCAGACCCGATTCCGTCGCCTTCAGCTCACCGGCGAACGGCTCCGCCAGCATCAGATCGGTCTCTCCTCCTCTTTCGCCGTAAGCCCTTGCAATATCATCGAGAAACACCGAGCGGATGATGCAGCCGGCGCGCCAGATTTTCGCAATTGTTCCGAGCGGCAGGTTCCACTCCCAGGTCGCGGACGCCCGGGCCATCACTGCAAACCCTTGGGAATACGCGATAATTTTCCCCGCCGTGAGCGCTTGCTCGAGCAGGCGCAGCGCAGCGGCGCGCTCGCCGAGCGCGCCCGCGAGGTCCGTCCGCGGCGTACCGAAATAAGCGGCGCCGGCAAGCCGTGCGTCGCGCGCCGCCGAGACCGCTCGGGCCGCGACGGCCGCTTCGATCACGGTCGCCGGAACACCAAGGTCTTCGGCTTCCATCGCCGCCCACCGGCCGGTCCCTTTCTGGCCGGCCGAGTCGCGGATGATTTCCACGAGCGGCTTGCCGGTGTCGGGGTCGATGGTGGAAAGCACGGTTGCGGTGATTTCGATCAGATACGATTTCAGCCGCCCGTCGTTCCAGCCGGCGAAGACTGCGGACATCTCGTCCGGCGACATCCCCAGCCCGTCGCGCATGATGCCGTAGACCTCGGCGATCATCTGCATGTCGGCGTATTCGATGCCGTTGTGGATGGCTCTTGACGAAATGGCCGGCGCCTTCAGGGCCGACCAGTGCAGCACAGGGTTCGCCGTCGAACCTGGCGGCGACGTCACGGAAGATCGGGGCGACCCGCTGCCACGCTGTCTCAGCCCCGCCGGCCATGATCGAGGGACCGTGGCGGGCGCCCTCCTCGCCACCGGAGATGCCGATGCCGAGGAAATCCAGCCCCTGGTCTGTGTAAATCCCGACCCGGCGGCGGGTATCGTGGAAATTGGCGTTGCCTGCGTCGATCAGCAGATCGCCGTCACTGAGTACCGCCGCGAGCGCATTCGCCTGCTCGTCGACCGGAGGTCCCGCCGGAACCAGAATAACGACCGGGCGCGGCGGCTCAATCGCGGCCACCAGTTCGCTCACCGTGTGGCACGGCGTCAGCCTGCCGGCGAGATTGCCGGCGTTGGCCACGAAAGCGTCCGTCTTGGCCGTGGTGCGGTTGTAGACCGCCACGGCGTAGCCCTTCTCGGCCATGTTCAGCGCGAGGTTGGCACCCATGACGCCAAGTCCGACCAATCCGATAGTTGCCATGGTCGTGCTCTCCGAGCCGGCGCACGCGATCGCGGCGCCTTCTGCTCCGACACTAGGCAATCGTCCGATAGGGCACAATCGCCCAGGCTAAAGACCGAGGTCGTGCTCGCCGCGCTCGAGAATCAGAGGAACGATCAGATCTTCTTCATCGTCCAGGTGCCGAGTGAGCAGCCGCATCAGGCGGTCGCTGGCGTCGGCATAGCGGTCGCCGCTGCGGCGCAGCGGATCGGAGTTGTTTACTGGAACGTTGAGAAAGCCGTTGGCCGTCTCGACCAGCTTGTCCATCGCCTCATGGATGACCCCGTGATCACTTTCGAGCACCGCGAAACCCGTCAGCAACCGGGGCTCTGCGGCGCCGAACCGTGGGAAAAACTGGAAATCCTCGATCTGATGGTGCCCTTCGAGATGGTGGAGAAACATCCGCAAGCGCGGCGCGAACCACGAGCGAAACCGATCGTGCGTAACCTGCCCCTCGCGGAGGTCCAGCGTTGCCCCGCCGAGTGTGCGAGCCATGTCGCGGAAGCCATCGTGGATCTGGAGCCAGAAGCGGGCGAGTTCGCCCAGGTTGGCATGCTCCGGCCAGACAGCACGCGGATACCGATCAAGGACCAGGCGAAGCTCCGGCGGCCAGCCGGTGCGAGATTCAAGATCAAGCGTCATGGTCGGCCGCTCCGCTCGACTAAAGTGTGCGGGCCTTCGTTGATCGGGGCAGACGCCACGGCCTGCAACCATCGGCAATGGCGGTCCCCGGAATGGCAGTACCGCTTTCCCTCAGCCGACGATCCAGTGAGGAAGCGCCAGCGAGATCGCGGGAAATGCCACCAGCAGGGTGACACGCACCATCTCGGATATGAAGAACGGCACGACGCCTTTGAAGGTCTCGCGCATTGGCACGTCCGGTGCCAGGGAATTGATGATGAACACGTTGAGGCCGACAGGCGGCGTGATCAGGCCGAGTTCCACCACCACCAGCGAGATGATGCCGAACCAGATTTTGACGTCGTCGAGCGGCAGGCCGAAATCCAATCCCGACACCATAGGCCAGAAAAACGGGATCGCCAGGATGATCATCGACAAGCTGTCCATGAGCATGCCGAGCACGATGAACATAAGGATGATCAGAGCCAGGATCGCCAGCGGCGGGAGGCCGCTGTTCTGCAGAAGTGCTGCGGCCGCCTGCGGAACGCCGGCCCTTGCCATGAAAATCGACAGTAGCGCGGCACCGAGCAGGATCAGATAGATCATGCCGCTGGTGCGGGCTGTCTCGATCAGCGCTTCGATCGTATCGTGCCAGGACAGGCGTCGACGCAATACGCCGTAGGCCGCGACCATGAACACGCCAATGGCACCGGCCGGGGTGGGGTTGTAGAGGCCTCCGTAAATACCCCCGATAACCACGATAAAAATGACCGCGATCGGGATGACCGCCAGGGTTGCCGAGATGAACTCCTGCCGCGAAACGCGCCTGCCGCGCGGGCCGGCATCTGGCACAAGCCGCACGTAGATGGCGACCGTGGCAAGGAACATGAAGACGGCGAGGATACCGGGCAGGAGGGACGCCTCGAACAAGGTGACGATATTGGTCTCGACGATGATGGCGTAGACGATAAGGACGACCGAAGGCGGAATAAGGATGCCAAGGGTGCCGCCGGCTGCAATCGTTCCGGTGGCGAGGGCCGGCGAATATTTGTAGCGCCTCAGCTCCGGCAGAGCGACGATGCCCATGGTCGACGCGGTCGCGGTTGATGAACCGCAGACCGCACCGAACCCGCCGCAGGCGGCAACGGCCGCCATGGCGACGCCCCCGCGAAAACGTCCGAACCAGGCGTCCGCCCCCCGAAACATGTCCTTGCTGAGACCGCAGCGTGCGGCCAGCGCCCCCATGAGGATGAACATCGGCAGCACCGACAGGTCGTAGGTCGAGAACTGCGAATACGCCAGGTCCTTGAGTTGGTAGAACACGACCGTCGGGCCGGACTCCAGGCTGGTGCCAATAACGCCGACCAGGATCATCGTGTAGGCGATGGGAACGCGTACCGCGATCAGGACGAGCAGGGCGAGAAGCCCGATCAGCCCGATCAGAAACGGGTCCATCTGCGCCGGATCCTATTCGACGGGTGGGGCCTGCCGGGGCGGTGGCTGTCCCCAGGCCACGTCGTGCACACCCTCAATCAGGGTCGTCACCCCTGCCACGAACAACAGAAACAGCGAGATCAGCGCGGGCGGGAATGCTGTCCACAGCGGGATGTGGAGCAACGCCGTCGTCTCCGGGTAGCGCATGTAGTCCAGGAAGCCCAGATACATCTGCCGGAAAAGGACGACCGCAAAGATAACGGCGAACAGCGACGAGAAGGAGAGCATCGCTGCCTTGGCGCGCTCGCTCATGCCTTCGGTGAAGATGTCGACAGTGACGTTCGCGCCGGTCAGTTGGCAATACGGAAGGAAGCAGAATATCGCGATGGCGACGAAATGCTTCATCAGTTCGTAGTCGCCCGGAAACGGCTTGTTGAAGAGAAGGTTCGAAAAGGTGCTGGCAGCGGTCATCACCGTCAGCGCCACCAGGATGAAGCCACCCAGCAACGCCCACCAGCGAATGACAAATCTGATGAAACGAAGCCAGCCCGGATGCCATTCAAACGATGGTCGGGGCCCACGGACCCCGACCACGTCCTCGTGAAAGTCGAAGCTCATGCCGTGTTTTTGGCGATGGCGGCCTTTGCGGCGTCGACAATTCCCTTCGCGTCGATCTGACCGGAACGCTGCGCGACCCAGTGGTCAACCACAGGCGCCAGCGCCTTCTCGAAGGCGTCGGTTTCCTCCTGGGTCAGCTCGACGTATTCGTTGCCCGCATCAGTCAGAATCTTGATGGCGCCGTCGTCATCCTGGCGCCAGATGTCGCCGACCTGCTTCCACCAATCCCGGTTGGTGGCATTGTTAAACACGGTCTTCAGGTCGTCAGGGAGCTTCTGCCAGGTGCCCTGGTTCATCGTCACCTGGAAGGTGGTGGTGCCGAGGCGCCACTTGTTCTTGCCCTCGATGTCGTACTTGGTCACGTCCTGCAGCTTGAGGGACGGAGAAATTTCCCAGGGGATGAGCGCTCCGTCGACGACGTGGGTGGTGAGAGCCTGGGGCAGGTCGGGGACGGGCATATCCACCGGGGTGGCGCCGAGGGTCTTAATGACGTCGGTGCCGGTCGGGCCTGGCACGCGGATCTTCAAGCCTTTGAAGTCCTCGGGTTTGCGGATGAGCTTGTTGGCCGTCTGGATCGCCTGACCGGCGTGGACGTGCAGCCACAGAACGTGGACGTCCTTGAACTCGGGTGCGAGCCACTGGTCGAACATGTCGTACATGGCAAGGTTAGTCGCCGGGATGTTGTTCTTGAAGATCGTCGGCAGCTCGAACACTTCGCAGCGCGGGAACAGCCCCGGCGTGTAGCCATTCACAGTCCAGATGATGTCGACCACGCCGTCGGCCACCTGGCGGACGAGTTGGGGCGGAGCGCCGCCAAGCGACATCGACGGATAGATATCGATCTTAACCCGGCCGTCGGAATCCTTGAGAATCCGGTCAGCGAACGGCTGAAGCATCATTACCTGGGCCGGAGAGGTCGGTCCGAGCAGATGATGGAGCTTCAGTGTGAATTCCGGCGCGGCATAGGCGCGGCGCACGATGGCGGGGGCCGCCAGCGCACCCACGGCCGCGGTAGCAAGGAAGCGTCTGCGAGTAAGCATGTCGTCGTTCCTCCAAATCGTAGCCCTGTCGGGCCTGTGGGCCGGGCTTTGCCGCTTGGCTGTCCCGGTCTTTCGTTGCCTGCTTTTACCATCCCGGCGCGCGGCACGCGCGGCCGAAATATGGTTTTATGGCAAACTATAACCCCCTGTGGAGTCAACCGCCAATCGCGTTGATTGCGAGCCGCAGGGCGGCGCGGAGACGCCGTCACGGTTCAAGCCAGAGCGTCAACGATCTTCTTCAGCAGGCGAATAAGCTCGCGCTTCTGAGGCCCCACGACAGCGTCGAGGTCTCGATCGTGCTCAACGGCATGTCCCAACAATCGGCGCAGCATCTTTTCGCCATCCCGGGTGAGGCTGAGCGCGACGCTACGACGATCGGTTGTGGAGGGCAGCCGCTTAACCAGTCCGTCACGGTTGAGCTCGCGTACGAGCGGTGTCACGGAGGACTTGTCGCGGGCAATGGCGCGGCCGAGCTGGCTTTGGGTGATGCCCGGATTATTGCGGATGACCATCATGGCGGCGAAGCGGCCAGGTTTGAGATCGCTGAGACCGACCCGGCGGGCGAACGCGCGAAACGAGGCGTGCTGGGCAAGCCGCAAATTAAAGCCGATGAGATCGTCGAGATCCCCCAGTCGCACCTCACCGTTGGGCTCCGAGGTCCGGTTGTCGTCATCGTCAGCAACGACCGGCCGTCGTTCGGCGGCCCTGGAGGTTTGCCTGGTCAGCGGGCGGTTTCCTTTAATCGGCACTTGCCGGATTGGCATGATCGCCGGGCTCTGCAGTTTGCCCGCAAACCATAACCAAACCGCCGCTACGGTTCCACCGGCCAACGTGAGTGAGTTTCAGATCACGGGCGGTCGCTGAAGTCGCAAACCCGATTTCCACCCTCGTTCGGATCGGGCGGCCTCATGCCTCACGTTGTTGGCTGGCGCGCGGCGACTATTGCGGCAGAGCAAAGGCAACCAGCTGGTCGCTGACTTTCGGAGAGAGAATGGTGTTGCCGCCGGCGGCAAACACCACGTACTCGCGGCCCTTGAAGGTATAGACCGCCGGCATGGCGACGGCGGGCGCGTCGACCAGCGACTTCCACAGTTCCTTCCCCGTCTTCAGGTCGACGGCCCGCACCATCGAGTCCATCGAGCCGCCGAGAAAGATCAGGCCGCTTTTCGTCACCACCGGGCTGCCGATCGTCGGCGAACCCCACGCTGCCGGCATGTAAAAGCCGTACTTCTGCACCCTGCCGAACGGTTCCCGCCACAGAAGCTTGCCCGTGTCCAGATTGTACGCCGATAGCGTCCCATACGGCGGGTTCCAGCACGGCATCCCTAGCCAGTTGGTGAAATTGTGCAGGTAAAAGCCGTAGGGTGAGCCCTTCTGCGCGGAATATCCGCTCGGCGTCCCATTTTTGGTTTTCGCGTCGTACTCCTTGCGGGGGATCAGTTTGTATATCTGCACGACGCTGGAACTGTTGACGACGTAGGTGTCGGTAGTTGGATCGACCGCGCCGCCGCCCCATTCGATGCCACCTGCGGTAGCAGGGTAGGTCAGCGTCCCTTGCAGGCTCGGGGGCGTGAAGCGGCCATCATACCGCAACGATTTTGCCTCGCTGGCGCAACTGCCTCCGCTGACCAGATTGCCCAAGCCGAACACGCCCGGCCATTGATCGGGAACCGTGGGCTCAGGCGTCTTTTCCTCGGGCTGGGTAGCCGCCGCCTGCTCGCCGACGACGTTGCTCTTCGGCACCGGGACCTCATCGATCGGGTAGATCGGATCGCCCGTCAGCCGATTGAGCACGAATATGTACCCTTGTTTCGTCGACTGAACGAGTGCCGGAATCGTGTTGCCGTCCTTCTTGATGTCGACGAGCACAGGCGCCGAATTGGTGTCGTAGTCCCAGATGTCATGATGGACGAGCTGACGGCTCCAAACCACTTTCCCGGTATCGGGATCGAGAGCAGTCACGGTGGTCGCCAGCGGCACCTTCTCGAGGCGGTTGCCGCCGTAAAAGTTGGGACTTGGGGAACTGACCGGCAGGAACAGCAGGTTGTTTGTCGGGTCCACCGACATCGACGCCCATACGTTGGCGGTGCCGCTCTGCTTGGCCACGTCGGGTGGAAGCACGTTGAATGTCCACTTGAGTGCCCCGGTTTGCGCATCCACGGCAAACACGTTGCCGGGCGGGGCCACCTGCTCGGCCCAGTCCTTCCCGGCCCAGCCGATGAACAGCATGTTCTTGTATACGGTCGGCGGCTGCAGGAGCGACAGCGGCCAATCGTCTTTTCGCGGGTTCCATTGGTTCACGTCCAGCATCCCGTCCTTGCCGAAGGACGTGCACGCCTTCCCTGTATCGGCATCGACCGCGTAAAGCTTGGCATCCATGGTACCGATGTAGACAATCTTCTCGCATGGCTGGCCGGCCACCGGGTTCGGCGCCGCCCAATAAGAGACGCCGCGTGTTTTCAGATCCGGCTGCGTCTCCGCCTTGAGCACGGCATGCGGATCGAACTTCCATTTGACCTCGCCGGTACCGGGATCGACCGCGAAGATGCGGTAGAAGGGCGTGCTCACGTACAGCGTATCGTTGACGAACAAAGGCGTTGCCGACCACACGGACGGCGGTTTCTTGCCCGAGCCGTCCGAAACGTCTCCGGTATGCAGCTGCCATGCCACGCCCAGCTTGCCGACGTTGTCCGGCGTGATTTGCTCTGAGGTCGAATATTTCTGTGCCCTCAGATCGGCGTTGAACGTGTACCAGGTCTGGTCCTTCGCCGACGTCTGTGCAGGCACCGGATATTGGTATTGCGACGACGCCCCGACAGCGGGCGAAGGCGGCGCACTTGTGGGGGCGGGCGGTGGAACCGCGGGGTCCTGCGCGAGGGCAGCGGGGCCCAAAAGCGAGGCCGTAAGGACGACGGCAGCAGCGAGAGTCGGGTGCAGAGTCATTCTGCCGCCTCCGGTGACATCTCGACGGCAGCAACGTGCCCGTCGCCGAACAGGTGCCAAACCCAGCCCGCCAAGGCGATCACCATGAAGGCGAAAAGCACCCAGCTTTCCAGCAGGATAGCCGCGAACGCAGTCCCGAGGATGTCGAGCAGCACCAGTATCATCAGGACTACGCGGAGCCACCGCCAGGCGACGAGATCGAATGCGATGAGAATAGAAGAGATGGTCATCAGGACCGTCGATCCGATGACCAGGCCCGCGCCGTATGAGCCATGAATGCCGTTGCCGGGCCAGAAGAAGTTGAAGATCGATATGGCGACGCCCAGAACCGCGGCAGCGGAAAGAAGCGAGATACCGGCTTGAAGACGCGTATGCGCGCTGCGTGCCATAAGAGGCCTCAAAAGCAAGGGAACTGACCGGGCGAAAGCACCTTGGGATCACATCCTCTGGAGCAACGCCTTGGGCGCACGCATGTTCCGTCACGCGTCAGACTGTCGCTTTCGCTGCCGGCCGGAGCGTCCCCCGGCGGCGGCCAAATCAATCGTTTGCGTTGCCCCATACCGGCCCAAGTTGCATGGAACTATCCGGGACCGTGCGGCATTCAAATGGTGGTCCGAAACTCAGCATCCCTGAGACCTAGGATCAGCAGTATCCCCGGCTAAAAACCGGGGTCATCAGGCCCGGGTCGACAATGTCGTCTTGCGTAGGGACGATCGGGGCGGTGAAGGGGTTGGTCGGGTGACGTATCGTTACAGCCTGGAAGACCTTCTGGCTCTTCTGCACTCTCGCGCTCCTGCAAAGGTTGATGCCCTGTCACTCAGACGCCGTCGGGTCGAGCATGGCCTGCTGTCCGTCGGCCTGAAGATTCACTGTCGCGGTGACGCCAGGCAATTCGTTGATCTGGTGAAGGGGCTCGGCGGCCCCCAACAAATCCTCGACATCAACATTTACAGGCAGGCGCAGGCTACCATGTGTCTGGTCCTGCCGCCGGTTGGCAGCGCAAGAGCGGCGATCCTTCTGCTCGAATGCATCGGGCAATTCACGGGCGCCAAGCTGTTTGGCAACCCGCAGATTCAGATCCAGGTGTGCTCTCCGGGCAGGCTCTCCGCGCACTGCGCCGCCATGCTCGGCATCGCGTTCTACCTCGGCTCCGACACCCTTCGGCGCTACAGCCTGGAAGACCTCAAGACGACGTTTTCACACCACTATTATCATCCACGGGGCACGCGCCTGGTGCTTTACGATGCCGAAGGCGACTTCGACCGAGACTTTGAGTGGTGGCATGGGTCGCCGGGGGAGCGGCTCGTCCAGCCGCATCTTCCAATCGACAACGGCCGCAGCGACCTTCTCGCCGGCAGCAGCAGCCGTTTGGATATCGAGAACATCAACCTGCTGGCCACGCTGATGATGCATCTCGAGCACAACGGCTATTGGAAAGAGCTCGGCGAACAGTTCGTACGCGACATGAAAACGCTGTTGGACCGGCATCTGCTTGGCGGGCTGGTCGACGCACCCTGGGTCCGGACGGCCGACCCGACGAGCGAGGATGACGATCAGTTCCTTGCGGCACTGCAGGAACTTGTCGCTTACGCCTTCGAAGAGGCCGTTCGCATCCGCGAGAAAGGACGCTTTTGGAAACAGACCTGGCGCGAGATACCGGCGAGACCGTCCGGCGGCATTTTGGAGGAAGTGCAGTCCATGCTGCGGACGTACCGGGCGGCGCTGGTCGAACAGTCCCAGGTGTTCGAGCAAGGAGATCGGACATGATTCGCGCACACCAACCCGGCTCTCAGCCCATCGACATACCAGAGTTGGTGCCTAATCCGGTTGCCGTCCCGGCGACGCCGGTGCGAACGCCGACGAGGCCCGTGCCGCAGGAGCCCGTGCGGACGCCGGAGAAAGTCCTCGCAAACTGACAACTGCCGGGCGGGCAACTCGCACCATTGACCGGCACCAAAGGTTCTGCGAGATGCGGTGCGTGTGAGATGTCCGCCGGCACATCCGGGCGGAAGTTGGCCTTTTGGGTGGTTCTTCATGCCGAAGTGGTGGTGATGCCACGCTTCTCGGCCAACCTGGGCTTTCTTTGGCCCGGGCTTCCGCTGCTTGAAAGGATCGATCGAGCCGCCGAAGCCGGCTTCCGGGCGATCGAGTTGCACTGGCCGTATGAGACGCCGGCCGAGGCGGTGCGAGCTGCCTGCCGGCGCCATGGGCTGAAGCTTCTCGGGGTAAACACCGTCGTCGGAAATGCCGACAGAGGAGACTTCGGGCTTGGCGCCCTTGCCGGCCGCGAAGCCGAATTCCAGGCGGCCATTGACCAGTCGCTGGCGTTTTGCCGGGCGTCCGGGGCGACGGCCATCCATGCCATGGCCGGCAAGGTGCCGGCGCAGGACCAGGACGTGGCGCGCGAGGTGTTCCGCGAGAACCTGAAGCATGCCGTGAAGAAGGTCGCGAAGGAGGGGGTCACGCTCCTTCTTGAGCCTATCAACCCGAACGACGCGCCGGACTATTTCTATTCGACCGTCGGTGACGCGGTGTCGCTGATCGAAGAGATCGGATCGGAGTCCATTCGGCTGATGTTTGACGTCTACCACGTGGCCCGAACGGAGGGTCAGGTCATCGCCAGACTGCGACGGAACCATAAGGTTATCGGCCACGTGCAGATCGCGGCGGTACCAAGTCGCGCGGAACCCGATGAGGGTGAGATTTCGTATCCTGCCATCTTCGCCGAGCTGGACGCCCTCGGCTACGACGGCTGGGTCGGTTGCGAATACAGGCCGCGAGGCTCGACCGAGGCGGGCCTTGGCTGGGTCAAAGCGCTCGGCGCATCGCTATCCGGGTGAGAACAATCGACCGAGAACCCGCGAAAACGGGTTTCTTGTCCAAATGCGCGTCAAGCCTGAAAGCACGGAGATCGAAATCGGCGCCGATCTCATGGTTTGCGCTCCGCTATCAGCGAGTGATGCTCTTCTGGTAGATGCGGTAGGTCTTGTCCGCCACCGCTCCGAGGCGCTCGACACCACGCCTCATGGCCCAATTATCCTCCAGAATGGCCGAGCATTCGCCTTGTCGGATGCCCATGCGCGTGGCTTCCGTGAATACGCGCATGATAATCATCGCATCGAGCCCTCGGTGCCGATACGCGCTCTTCACGCCCAACGCGAACATGCGCGCCTCGTCGATGTAGCGCCGATACCAAAGCAGCTTGAGAAGTCCGAACGGGAACAGCCGGCCGTTAATATGGTTCAGGGCCTGATTGAAATTCGGGATCGCCAAGCCGAACCCCACAGGAGCCCCATCGACCTCGGCAATGACGCACAGTTTCGGCTCGACAATCGGCTTCAACTGTTCGGAAAGGTGGCTGACTTCTTCTGCCGTCATGGGTACGAAGCCCCAATTCCGACTCCAGGCTTCGTTGTAGATTTCCTGAATGAGAGCAAGCTCCTCATCCAGCCGTCGCATCTCAACCGACCGTATTCGAACATCGTGCCGCGGCTCCAGTTTCTCGAGGCCAAGCGTCAGACGCTCGGACAACTGCCTTGCGTCCGCAATCCAGTACGCGAACGTGTCCTTCGCCTTCACAAACCCGGCAGATTCGATGAGTTCCGCGTAGTACTGCGGATTGTGAGACATCAGCACGCTCGGCGGTCGGTGGAAGCCAGAGATCAATATACCCGGCGAAGCCAGTTCCTCGTTGGTCGAAAGATTGAAAGGGCCGCGCAATATCTCGAGACTTCGCTGCCGTGCGAAGTCCGCGGCCGCGTCCAGCAAAAGGCGCGCCGCTTCGGGATCAGGATCGCATTCGAAAAGACCGAAGAAGCCTGCCGGCTCCTTGTAGAATTTGATGTGGTTGCGGTTGACGATCGAAGCCACTCGCCCTACCGCCTCTGAGCCTCGCCATGCCAGAAAACATTGCACCTCGGCGTGACGGTAAAAGGGGTGTGTCGGGGCGAGCACGGCGCGAACGTCGCGCAGCAGCGGCGGCACCCACAGGGGGTCTCGGGCGTTGACCCTCCACGGCAAGCGGATAAAGCGACGGCGATCGGCAGGACTTGCAACCGGCCGGACGATCACCGGTCTCCGCTGACGGGCCAGCGAAGGCATCGCGGGCTGTGGCATTGGCATTCCCCCCGCCGCGCCGTTTTGGTTTGCAAGTTTTCACATTGGTCTTCCGGCGTTGCAACTGGCAACCATGGTCCATCGTTGAACGCTGGTTGAGATTGAGGGTCGGGGCGCGCGACGATACTAGAATACGGTAAGCCCGGATCGGCGGCGCATCGAGACGGATCATGACCGCGAAGAGATGGACAGCACTTCCCTATCACCGGATGTGGTTAGTCGACCAGGCCAACCGCCTGCTCAGCTTCTTCGAGCCTCATAGCATTGATCCTGCAGGGGGTTTCTTCTCTTTGGACAATGTCGGACAACCGATTTTACGTGACGCTGACAGCGGCCAAGCGCCCCCGCGGCTGTTGCCCGCCACGGCGCGTATGGTTCACTGCTTCGCCATCGCTCGCTTGGCGGGACGACCGGGCGCGGAACGCTTCATCGATCATGGCATGGACTTCCTGTGGAATGGCCACCGCGATAGCACCCACGGTGGCTACCTGTGGTCAGTTGGCAAAGCTGGTCCCGGCGACGACCGCAAAAAAGCGTATGGCCACGCTTTTGTTCTTCTCGCCGCGTCCTCGGCCAAGGTCGTCGGTCATCCCGACGCCGATCGCCTGTTTGGGGACGTAAGCGAAATCCTGCTCACACGGTTCTGGGACAAGTCGGCGGGCGCTGCTGTTGAAGAGTTCAACCGTGATTGGATGCCTGTCGACCGTTATCGTGGCCAGAATGCCAACATGCATCTCACAGAAGCCTGCATGGCGGCGTTCGAAGCGACCGGCGACAAATCATGGCTCAGGATGGCTGAGAGCATCGCCTCGCTCATCATTCGCCGCCACGCCAGCGCGCTGGCGTGGCGGGTGCCGGAGCATTTCGATGATCACTGGCAAGTCGATAGCAACTACGCCGGCGAGGAGGTCTTCCATCCGGCAGGCACCACACCAGGCCACGGGCTCGAATGGACGCGTCTTTTACTGCAGCTCTGGGAAACCGGAGGGCGTCGTCTTGCGTGGGCGGTTGATGCTGCCGAGGGTTTGTTTGCGCGGGCGGTAGCAGACGGCTGGGACTACGAGCGAGGAGGCTTCTACTACACCGTCGATTGGCAGGGCGCACCGCTTGTTCGTCGCCGCTTGTTCTGGCCTCAGGCAGAGGGCGTTGGAGCAGCCGCCTTTTTGAACACCATCAATGGCCGTGCCGATTACGAAGCATGGTATCGGCGCGTATGGGATTTCATCGACAATCATCTGATCGACCGTGATCACGGCGGGTGGTTTTCCGAGGTCGCGGATCCGGTAGCCCCGGCACCTGCCTTCTTCGAAGGAAAGCCTGACCTCTACCACGCGCTGCAGTCGTGCTTGATTCCGCTGCTGCCGACTTCGGGGTCGATTACGCACGGGATTGCGACCGTCGGCATATGACCTGGGGCGCGATGCCCGTAAGCCACGAGGCGGGATCGCCGGCGCCAGCCATGTTGATGGCTGGGACCTTGTAGCCAGCACGACTGCGCTTGACTCGCAGACGTTTAGATCACAATCTTCCAAAACGTTTTGGGCCGCGCCATGAAGCCAGTCTCACCGTCCCGTCGACAGACCGGACTGAAGCAGCTCGCTTCCGAGCTCGGTGTGTCGATCACGACCGTCTCGCGCGCGCTTGCCGGGTACGGTGATGTCAGCGCCGAAACCAGGGCGCGGGTGGAATTGATCGCGCGCAAACGGGGCTATGTACCCAGTCGCATCGGCCGCATGCTGGTCTCGGGCCGTACCGATTTCATCGGCATGGTGCTCCCCGTCCGGGGCGGTCACCTCATCGACGCTTTTCTCGGCCAGTTCGTCGTCGGACTGAGCGAGGGCTTCGCCCTGCAAGGGCGCGATCTCTTTCTGGCGCCGGCGACCGGCACGGAGAGCGAACTCGACGTGCTCAGGCACATCGTCGATGGTGACCGAGCGGACGCGATCATTCTCAATCGGCTCGAGTTCGACGATGCACGCACCCACTTCCTCATCGAGCGCGGCTTCCCGTTTGTGACCCACGGACGCCTGCTCACGGACAGCGGCCCGTTTGCGTGGTTCGACACTGACGGCGAGGCCGCCTTTGCAGAAGCGGCCCGCTTGCTCCTCTCACTCGGTCACCGCCGCTTTGGACTCATCACGATCGCCGAGCCGTTCACTTTCGCGCACCTGCGCCGGCGCGGTCTCGAACAGGCGCTGGGCGAGGCCGGCCTTACGTTGCCGCCGGCGGCAGTCTTCAAAGTGCCGATGTTCGACCATGAGGCCGCGTTGGTCGCGGCTGACCGGCTGCTGGCGCAAGAGAATGCGCCGACCGCAATCCTCGGCATCACTGACGCTCAAGCACTTGCGGTGCTGGAGATGTGCCGAAACCGTTCAATTGCGGTGCCGGACAGGCTTTCGGTCATCGGGTTCGATAACGTGCCGGTCGCCGCTTACGCCAGCCCGCCGCTGACCACCTTCGACCAGAACGCACGGGAAAGTGCAGCCGTTATGGCAAGCATGATCACCGAACTCCTCGACAATCCGGAAGCCATGGTGTCGCCACGCCTGATGATGCCGGAATTCGTAATGCGGGGCAGCCACGGCCCGGTGCCTTGAGGCGATTCCAATAGTAGTCAACAGAAGAGCAACAATGGAGGAAACGATGAAAAAAATTGGAAGACTGATCCAAGCGATGGCGGCCGCCATGCTTGTCGCCGGGGCCGGGGCAACGTCGTCTGCGCTCGCTGCCCCGATTCTGTTCTGGTCGAATCAGGGAACGCCGGTCAACGAGCAGCAGGCGATCCGGGACACCGTGCTATCGGGCTTCAGCGGCGATGTCGATTTCCAGCCGCAGGATCCGGCACCGTATATGACGCGCATCAACGCCGAGCAGAAGGCCGGCAAGGGTACCATCGATCTGATCGGGGGATTGCACGGCGACTTCTCGAGCTTCCCTGATGATCTGATCGACCTCTCAGGCATCGTCCAGTCGCTGTCGGGCGTCGGCGTCAATCAAACCTATCTCGCTCTCGGCAAGCTCGGCACCAACGAGCAGAAATATATTCCGTGGATGCAGGCGACCTACATCATGGCCGCCAACAAGAAGGCACTCCCGTATCTACCCGAGGGTGCCGACATCAATGCGCTCACTTACGACCAACTGATCGCGTGGGCGAAAAATCTTGCCGACAAGACCGGAGGGCCGAAATTTGGCCTGCCGCTCGGGCCCAAGGGGCTCATCCACCGTTTCGTGCAGGGCTACCTCTACCCGTCCTTCACCGATTCGATGGTCACCAAGTTCCGCTCGCCGGAGGCTGCCGCGATGTGGGGCAAGATGAAGGAACTGTGGGCGGTCACCAACCCGGCCTCGACCAACTACGGGTTCATGCAGGAGCAGTTGCTGAGCGGCGAGGTGTGGGTGGCGTGGGACCATACCGCCCGGCTCGCCGACGCCATCAACCAGAAGCCGGACGATTTCGTCGCCTTCCCGGTGCCGGCCGGCCCGACCGGACGCGGCTTCATGCCGGTGGTCGCCGGTCTCGCAATCCCCAAGACTGCGCCCGACATGGACGGCGCCAAGAAGCTGCTCACCTACATGATGCAGCCGCCGACCCAGATCGCCATGCTCAAGGCGAACGGATTCTTCCCCGTCGTCGACGCGCCGCTGCCGGCCGACATGCCGCCGGCCGTAACTGCCGAAGGGGCGGCGGTGGCGGCGCAATCGGGATCGTCCGACGCCAACCCCGGTCTCCTGCCCGTCGGGCTCGGCGACCTCGGCGGCAAGTTCAACCAGGTGTACATCGACACCCTTCAGCGCATAGTCCTCAACAACGAGGACATCGGCAAGGTGCTCGACGACGAGGCCGCGCAGTTGAAGGCGATTATGGAGCAGGCAAAGGCCCCCTGCTGGGCGCCAGATAAGCCCTCCACTGGCGCCTGCCCCGTTGATTAGTCTGGCGGATCGCCCTTCCCGGCTGCGATAGCCGGGAAGGGCCGATCGCTGGAGAACGGCAATGCGCGAGAGCCGGGCGCTGCCCTACCTGTTGTTGCTGCCATCCACCTTGTTCCTGTTGGTCTTCTTTGTTTGGCCATTGATACAGGTGACGGTGGAGGCCTTCACGGTCGGCGGCGCCCCGTCGCTCGGCAACTTCCACACGATGGTCACCCACTGGAAATTTCCGCTGGCGCTGAAGAACACGCTGTTGCTCGCCGCCATCATCGTGCCGCTGCAGTTGGTGCTCGCGCTTACCATGGCAACGCTGGTGATGCAGATCGTCCGCGGCCGCGATCTGGTGCTCTACGTGCTGACCATCCCGCTGGGGATTTCCGATCTCGCCGCCGGCCTGGTATGGCTCGCCATCCTGCAACAGAGCGGATTCCTCAACAGCGCGCTGCAGGCTTTCGGCCTGATCCGTCAGCCGGTCAACTGGCTGAGCTACCAGAACTACGGTTTCATCCTGTTCGCGGTGGTGCTGGCCGAACTGTGGCGGTCGACGGCCATCGTGCTGGTGGTTTTGGTCGCCGGGATGGGACTGATACCGAAGGAATTCTACGAGGCGGCGGCTGTGTATGGGGCAGGACCCTGGCGCCGGCTCATTAAGGTGACGCTGCCGCTGCTAAAGCCGAGCATCCAGACGGCCCTGATCCTCAGGACGATCCTCGCCTTCGAGGTGTTCGCGGTGGTGGCCGCCCTCGCCGGCACCCAGTTCCCCGTTCTGGTCGGCGAGACCTATCAGTGGCAGTTCACGCTCCAGGATCCCAAGGTCGCCTCCGCCTATGCGCTCCTGATCCTCGCCATTTCCGTGTCGATCACGATCTTCTACCTGTGGGCGTTGCGCCAGCGCGAGGAGGTGCGCGCGTGACTGCCGCATCAACCGCCCTGCCGACAGCCGTGGTCAGACCGCGTTCCGCCGTCCGCTGGCTGCTCGGCGCTGCCGCGTTGTTGCTGATGATATGGGTGCTGCTGCCGATCTACCTTATCCTGGTCAACACCCTGTCGAGCCCGAGTGCGGTCAATGGATTCCCCAAGGTTTTCTTCCCCGAGTTCGACTTCGGCAGCATCCGCTTCTTCATCAACTTCAGGGGCGTTCCGTGGGCGCTGTTCAATTCGGTCGCTGTCGCGGTGCTGACCATGGTGTTCGCGGTCGGTCTCGGCGCGCCGGCTGGCTACGCGCTCTCCCGCTTCCGCTTCCGTGGCGCCAACAGCTTCCGCATCCTGGTGCTGATGACGCGCGCCTTCCCGCTGCCGCTGCTCGCGCTGCCGCTGGCCGTGTTCTTTATCCACACCGGGCTCGACGACACCCAGATCGGGCTCGCCATCGTCCACACGACGCTGGCGCTGCCGTTCGCCATCCTGATCACCTACTCGCTGTTTCTGTCGATCCCGTTCGAACTTGAGGAAGCTGCGTTCACGCTCGGATGCACGCGCTTCCAGGCCTTCCGCAAGGTGGTGCTGCCGCTGGCGCTGCCGGGCATTGCCGCTTCCGGCGTGTTCGCCTTCGTCACCTCGTGGAACGAAGTATTCGCCGCGGCGGTGCTGACCATACAGAACCGGACGCTGACGGCCTTCCTGCTCCAGAGCCTCGACTATTCGCCCCTGCCGCTGCGTTTCGCCGGCGGCGCGGTGCTGGTGCTGCCGGCGCTGATCTTCCTGTTCGTGGTGAGGAAATACCTCTTCTCCCTATGGGGCATCGCCAACCGCTGAGGAGGAGCACAGGATGGCCGCAATCGAGATCAGGGACGTCGCCAAGCGCTTCGGCAGCTTCGATGCACTCGTCGACATCGACCTCGCTGTTGCCGACCGTGAGTTCCTCGTGCTGCTCGGCGCCTCGGGTTGTGGCAAGACCACGCTCTTGCGGTTGATCGCCGGGCTCGATACGCCCACCCGAGGCGAGATACGCATCGGCGGCAAGCGGGTGAACGAACTGCCGCCGCGATCGCGCGGTATCGCCATGGTGTTCCAGAACTATGCCGTCTTCCCGCACCTCACGGTCTTCGAGAACATCGCCTTCGGGCTCAGGATGAAACGTTTGCCGGAAGCGGAGATCGACACCAAGGTCAAGCGCTCGGCCGAGCTCCTGCACATCGAACAGCTGCTTGCCCGATATTCCGGCCAGCTCTCCGGCGGGCAACGCCAGCGTGTCGCCGTGGCACGAGCGCTCGCCATGGAGCCGGAGGTGCTGTTGATGGACGAGCCGCTGTCCAACCTCGACGCGCTTCTGCGCATGGAGATGCGGGCCGAACTGAAGGGCGTTGTGCACCAGAGCCGCACGACCACGATCTACGTCACCCACGACCAGGTCGAGGCGATGAGCCTCGGTGATCGCATTGCGATCATGCACAAGGGTCGCATTGTCCAGGCGGCGCCGCCGATTGATGTCTACCGGCATCCGGCGACCCGGTTCGTCGGCGAATTCATCGGCAGTCCTCCGATGAACTTCCTCCCCGCGCATCGGCACGACGGCAAGTGGCGGGTCGCCGACATCGACGTCACCGGCCCGGCGAGTGAACGCGGCGAGTTCGTCTTCGGCATCCGTCCGGAGGACTTGAGCATAAGCGAAGACGGGCTGACCGGCGCGGTTCGCGTCGTCGAGCCGCTCGGTGCGCATCAGCTTGTGACGATGAAGGTCGCCGATGCCATCTTCCGCGCTGTTCTCGACAGCGACCTTGCCGTCAAGCCCGGCGACACCCTGAAGCTCAAGCCGCGGCCGGAACGGATTCGCTGGTTCGATGCGGAGACCGGCTACGCCCTTGCCTGGACCCTGCCCGAGCCAGAACACGCATGACGATCAGACCGCAGGACAAGAATCTCTTCGACAACGCGGGGGCGATTCTCCGCGACAACGACCGCGGAGCCTACACGGTCCCGACCAAAGGGCTCTACCCGTTCCAATGGAACTGGGACTCCTGCCTGACCGCGCTGGGACTGCGCCACTTCAGCGAACAGCGCGCCTGGACGGAACTTGCGACTTTGCTCGCCCATCAATGGCCGGACGGCATGGTGCCGCACATCGTCTTCCATGGAGAGGATGAGGGCTATTTCCCCGGGCCGGAGGTGTGGGCTACCGGGCGGCCAACGCCAACGTCCGGCATCACCCAGCCGCCGGTGCTCGGCTTCGTGCTCAACCGGCTCTACGCAGAGGCGGGCGACAAGGCGCTGGCGCGCGAGCAGGCGCTGGCGCTGCTCCCCAAGGCCGACGCATGGCATCGCTGGCTGTACTCCGACCGTGACCCGCAGGGCACGGGGCTGGTGGCGATCCTGCACCCATGGGAATCGGGCCGCGACAACTCGATTGACTGGGACGAGGCGCTGGCGCGCGTGCCGACCGACGGGGTCACCCCCTACCGGCGGCGCGACACGCAGCATGTGAACGCTGCAGAACGCCCGACGCAGGCCGAATACGACCGCTACCTTTGGCTGGTCCAACATTTCCGCGCGCTTGGCTGGGACAACAGACGCCTGCACGACGCCTCTCCTTTCCGTGTCGTCGATCCCGGTTTTAACGCGATTCTGGTGCGTTCGGACGAGGGACTGGCGGAGCTTGCCGGCGCGCTTGGTCAAACCGAGCTCGCCGCCGCGGCCCGGGCACGCGCTGCCAAGGCACGCGCTGCCTTCAGCGCGCTATGGAGCGAGGCGGCCGGACAGTTCCTCTGTTTCGACCGCATCACTGATCGGCTTATCCAAAGCCGATCGGTCGGCGGGGTCTTTCCGCTGTTTGCAGGACTTGGCAACACCGAGCGGCTGGTGGCGACGATCACGCGCTGGCGCGAGCAGGTTGCCTTCGGCGTGGCCTCGCACGACCCGGCCGACCCGCGTTTCGACAGCCACCGCTATTGGCGCGGCCCCTGCTGGCTGATCGTCAACTACATGCTCGCCGACGGGTTGAAACGATCCGGTGCCGGCGAGGCGGCCGCCGCCATAGACGCCGACAGCCTGGCACTCATCCGCGCCAGCGGATTTGCCGAGTACTACGACCCAACCGACGGCAGCGGTCTCGGCGGACGCCATTTCACGTGGACGGCCGCGATGGTGGTCGAACTTCTCGCCAACCAGAAACGGTGATGTCATGGCCGATTGCGCAGCAGGATGACGCGCCGCCACCAACCCGACACCTGCTCCTCGCGCATGATGGTGAAGAGGCCCGACAGGGCGATGAGCACAAGGCCGGTGATGGCGAAGCGATCGGGCATCTCGGCGTAAACGAGCCAGCCAACGATGACAGCCCAGACCATCTGGCAATATTGCGTGGGTGCGACCTGATTGGCTGGGGCGAGGCGCGCGGCTCCCAACAGGTTGAGGTGGCCGCCCGCAGAAAGGAAACCGGAGGCCGCCAGGAAAAGAAACTGCTCTGGCGACGGCCATCGAAAGCCCGGCAGCATCAGCACGCCGTTAAAAACGAGCGCGCTCAGCAGCACGACACCGATCAGAGTAGTACGCTTCTCGGTGCGGCCGATGCGGCGCAGCACCAGTACTGTGGTGGCCGCGCACAGCGACACGGTCAACGCAGCAAAGTGGCCGGGCAGCAATTCACGGAACCCGGGTCGGACGATAGCGAGCACTCCGGCGAACCCGACGATCACCGCGAGCCACCGGCGCCAGCCGATCTGCTCGCCAAGCAGCACCATCGAGAGAATGGTCACGATCGCGGGCGACAGAAATATGAGTGCATACGCCTCGGCGAACGGAATGCTGGTGAAGGCGATGACGCTGCAGACGCCGGCGATGATGCCGGCCACGGTTCGCGTCATCACCAGACCTGGGTGCTTCATGCGGAAGATGTCGCGCCACCGCTCGCCTCGCGGCCGGCCAAAGGAGACGAACATCGCCGATGCGAACAGCGTGACAAAGAAGCCGATTTCGAAAACTGAGGGCCCACCAGTAAGAGCCTTGACCGAGGCGTCACCCCATGAGAACAGGCTGTAGGCGAGAAAGCCCTGGGCGATGCCTTTGATCATCGATCAACCTGTCGAGGCACGATCCGGTCAGCTGACCGATTGTGGCGGTGTACGCGATCACTCGTCGCGATGTTAGAGATTTACAGGACAATTTGACTCCAAAGGGGGACCAGCGATGCGCGTCATCGGATTTGGCGCCCATCCGGACGACGTTGAAATATTCTTCTTCGGCACGCTTGCGGCTGCGCAGGCCGCCGGAGCAGAGATCGGCTGGGTGATCGCGACAGACGGGTCCAAGGGCGGCGATCTTGATCCCGATGTGTTGCGTCGCACACGGCGGCGGGAAGCGCAGCATGCGGCAGCGGTCCTTGGCGTCACGCCGGCGTTCCTCGACCGGGTCGACGGAGAGCTTGCCGGTGATGGTGATGCGGCGGCTCTGATCGAGGCGGAGCTTGCCCGCCTCAAGCCCGATCTTGTCATTACCCATGCGCCCAACGATTACCATCCCGATCACCGTGCACTCAGCCGCCTGGTTCGCGATGCGGCCCGGTTCCTGGTGCCGGTAGTCTACGCCGACACGCTGATGGGCGTTGCCTTCGAGCCGACGATGTATGTGGACGTCACCTCCCACATCGAAACCAAGCGCGATGCGATTCGCTGCCACTCCTCGCAGCAACCGGAGCGATTCGTTGAAATGTCGGAGACGTGGACGCGCTTTCGGGCGATGCAGTGCAACGCCGAGGCGGGTCGCTATGCTGAATGCTTCCGATTCGAGCCGACGTTTCCCTTCGCGGACGTACGTGCCCTCTTGCCGCCGGCGCCCGCTTGCCGCCCGTTTGGCCGGCGCAGTCCAACCAGCTGACCACCTTGGGCAGCGCGGCGGTTGCCCCCACAACCCGATTGCCACATGTCCGCAAAATCCGGGATTTCCGCCTTTTGCATCGCCTGCCATCGGCATCCTGCCGGCGACGCCGATCACTTCCCCAGTTTGAGGCCAATGCGTAGTCTTCGGAACCGATAATGGACTTCGGGAGGCAGCACGTGGATACAGGTCTGGGCAGCAAGACGGCGCTGGTGACGGCTGGAAGCGACGGGATTGGCAAAGCTGTCGCGATCGGGCTTGCTCGCGAGGGAGCCAAGGTCGCGATCTGCGGGCGGGACAAAGGGCGGCTCGACGTGGCGCGCCGGCAAATCGCCGACGTGGCCATGAGCGAGCCGCTGGCGGTTCAGGCCGATGTGAGCAGGTCAGCGGATATCGACCGTCTCGTCGACGAGGTGGATGCGTCCTTCGGACGAATTGATATTCTGGTCAACAATGCCGGCGGTCCACCCCCCGGCCGCTTCGAGGATCTGCCGGATTCGAAGTGGCAGGGCGCGTTTGAGCTCACACACCTTTCGGCGGTGCGGGCCGCCCGCAAGGTGCTCCCCGGGATGCGCAGTCGCCGATGGGGCCGCATCATCATGATATCTTCATATTCGGTGAAACAACCCATTGAAGGGCTGATGCTGTCCAACAGCCTCCGCCTGGCAAACATTGGTTGGGCCAAGACCTTGGCCGCCGAGGTCGGGGCAGACAACATTCTTGTCAACACGGTCTGTCCCGGGTGAACTCGGACGGGCCGGGTGGAAGCGATCATGGCGTCGCGTGCCAACGCCTCCTCGATCAGCCTGACCGAGCAGGAGCAACGGATAACGGACCACATTCCGCTTGGCCGAATGGCAGAGCCGGAGGAGATTGCGGCGATGGTGGTCTTCCTCGCGTCGAACCAGGCCAGTTACATCACCGGTACGGCAATTCCGGTCGACGGCGGAGTCATCAAAGGCACGCTTTGAGGCTCGCCGTAAGGACTTCCTGACCTTGCTCGATGACGCAACTGAGAAGGTGAGAACGCCAAGCCAATGGCGGGGCGCGGTGGCTCCGCTTTTCCGCGGATTCAGTTCCGGGCCACTCAAGAGTCGCAACCGCGTCGCGATGGCGCCGATGACGCGAGAGAGGGCGTCCAAGGGCGTGCCGACCGAGGCGATGGCGGCCTACTACGAGCGTCGTGCCGCAGGCGGCGTCGGCCTCGTCATAACCGAGGGGTCGGCACCCGACGCCGTCGGGGCCTTTGGCGGATCTGTGCCACGTTTCTACGGCGAGGACGTCAGGGCCGGTTGGCGGCAAGTCGTCAACCGGGTGCATGGCTGCGGGGCCGCAATCCTGGCGCAGCTTTGGCACGTCGGCGCCTTCGAGCCGTCGCTGATCGGAATGACGGACTCGCTTCGCTCGCTGGTGCGTATCAGTCCATCGGGGATGGCGGGGCCTGGTCGGCCATACGGCCGGGCAATGACGCCTCGCGATATCGATCTGACCATCGATGCTTTCGCTGCTGCTGCGGTCGCCGCCCAACAGGCTAGTTTCGACGGCATCGAGCTTCACGCCGCCCACGGGTATCTCATCGACCAGTTCTTGTGGGGCTCTACCAACATTCGAACCGACATCTATGGACGGGATCGAGCGCGCTTTGCCGCTGACCTGGTCCGGGAGGTGAGGCGGCGCGTCGGTCCGGACTTCGCAATCGGCTTCCGCTTCTCGCAGTGGAAGCAACTCGACTACGACGCGAGAATTGCGGTTACGCCGGATGAATTGTCTGCCTTGCTCATGCCCCTCGCCGCTGCTGGCGTGGACCTCTTTCACTGCTCGACCCGCCGCTACTGGGAGCCCGCGTTCGCCGGCGACTCGCGAACGCTATCGGCGTGGACGAAGCAGATCACCGGCAAGCCGGTCATGGCAGTCGGTTCGGTCACTCTAAGCAATGAGTTCAAGTCCAAGATGGGCAAGATACGAGCTGACGTCGTACCGCAGGAGGTCATACGCGTCGCCGAAGCGCTCGATCGCGGCGATTTCGACTTGATTGCACTGGGTCGCGCGCTCCTCGCCAACCCCGACTGGGCGCACAAGGTTGAGACCGGCCAGGTGGATCAACTGCGGCCGTTCTCCAAAGAAATGCTCGACCAACTCATCTAGGGCTAGGGCTACATGCGGCAGACGTGCGAACGCCCGAATTCACCTGGTATGGCAGAACGCGGCAGTAACGTATCTCCGGCGACCAATCGTTCACTCGTTCGCTTCCGGAAGGGAGAAGCTCTCAAGGGTATCGAACATCTTTGTGAGCAGTCGGGTCAGATCATCGATTTCCCGACCGTCAAAATCGGCGATAATCCTGCGGTAGACCGCAACCGACAGGTCATTGCACTGCTCGGCCCTTCGGCGGCCCTGAGCGGTGAGCGTTACGGCGACAGAGCGGTTGTCGGAGCGCGTCCGGCGGCGGCGGATCAGCCCCCGCTTCTCCAGCCGCTGAAGCTGGTGTGAAATTGTCGATTGGGGCAGCACCATGAGGTCGACAAGCTCGCCTACGCGCATTTCCGTCCGCTCCAGCAACAGCGCCAGAATGCGCGAGCTGTAGATGTCGACGTCGTAGCGGGCGAATACCGGATTGCAGACCTGCGCGATCCTGGCGTCGACGCGGTGTGTCAGGAAGGTCACGCGCTCCACGACAGGCGGCAGGCGGTCTTTGCCAGAACTGACATGCGCAGTGGTCCCGGCCCCGCCGACAGGCTCAGCACGATCGGCGGCAGAGGCTCGTCGCTCCGCAGTCTTTTCCATCAGGCGTCCCAACTCCTCTGCCGTTCACCCGGCACGGCGGGGTGGCAATCTCCACTAGCTGCGGCGTGCGCGCAAGGCTTTGCCGGCAATGCCTAGCCGCCTCGCCTCCTTGTGATGCATCGAAAGCGATGTTATCGAAATGGAAAGGACTTTGGGACGGCGGGGAGATGCCGTCCCGTCGGGAGGATTGATGGCACGCGAGAGGGACCGTAGTTGCGGGTGCGCCGGTCGATGAGTGGCATCGGCGGTGCGTCCGTCATCGACGTCCATGCCCACGTGGTCATCGCCGAGACGATGGGCGCGGCGGAAGCCTACGGACCGACAATCGGGGCGTCCGAGTCCGGGCAGCCCTGGTTTCGCGTCGGCGACTACCAACTTGACGGGGTGCGCTACGTCGGCAGCCCCTTTATGGATGTCGAGCTGCGGCTCCGGCGGATGACTGAGGCGGGGATCGATTTTCAGATTCTCTCGCCCAACCCCCTCACGTATTTTCATTTCATCCCGGCCAAGGAGGCGATCCGCTTTTGCCGGACGCATAACGACTTGCTGGCTCGGATGATTGCTCATCATCGCGGCCGTCTCGCCGCCTTTGCCGCACTTCCGGTTCAGGACAGCGCAGCGGCTTGCGAGGAGCTGAAGCGCTCGGTCGTCGATCTCGGTTTCTTGGGCGGCTATTTGGGCTCCGATTCGCCTCATCCGCTCGACAGCGCCCACTTCGATCGGCTGTATGAAACCGCAGTAGACCTCGGAGTTCCGCTCTTCATTCATCCTGGGCCAGCGGGCATTGACGGCCCGCCGGCGGATCCCAACCTTCGCCGTTTCGACCTTGACGTCGTGGTCGGCTTCGCCGCCCAGGAGGCAATCGCGGCGGCGACACTTATTTACGGCGGCGTCCTGGACCGCCATCCCAGACTGGATCTGTGTTTGAGCCACGGCGGCGGCTCGACGGGGTACTTGATCGGGCGGATGGCCAAAGCGGCGCGAAAGCGCCCTTGGTCCCCAACGACGCTGCGCGCCGACGGCGCCTTCGAGGATCGCTTCGCCCGTCTCTGGCTCGACAACCATCTCAACAGCCAAGCCGCCCTCGATCTGCTCATCTCGATCGTCGGCCGCGACCGGCTCCTGTACGGGACGAACTTCGCCGGCTGGGACGCACCCGATGCCGCCGAGGCGCACCACCCGGAGCCTTATCTCGCCGACAACGCGCGGCGGCTTTTCAGGCGCGCTGAAGAACGGGCCTTAGGCCAAGTCGCATCCGTCCAGGAAGGGGGTGTCTCATGACCGAAATGCTTCTGATCGCCGGCGGCAACATCATTGACGGCACCGGCGCGGCACCCCGTTCCGGATCAGTATTGGTCGAAGGGAGCACGATCGTCGCCGTTGGCGATGAGGCCGACAAGCGCGCGGCCCATGTGCGCCGAGCGCAGAAGCTTGAGGTGCGGGGCATGACGGTCATGCCCGGACTGATCGACACACACTGCCATCTTGCGTTCGACGATGCCGGCTCGAACGCCGAGATTTTCTACCATCGGCGGAACGCCCTCTCCGCCCTGGTCGCCGCCTACAACGCCCGCAAGCTTCTTCGCGCCGGCGTCACGGGGATTCTGGATCCGGATTCGACCTTCGAGAACATGATCGACCTTCGCGACGCAATCGAAGCGGGGGTCGTCGAGGGACCGCGGATGTCGTGCGGTGCTTACGCGCTGACCACAACGGTCGGCGGCACCGCCGGTCGGTTGGTCAGCGACGATGGCGTGACCGGATACTACAAGACCGTCCGCGACAAGGACGAGATCGTTGCGGAGGTGCGGCGCCAGATCAAACATGGTGCCGATTGGATCAAGGTTCATGTCACCGGGATCGTGCCGCGACTCGCACGCAAGGGTGAGATGTGCGTGTGGACGGCCGAGGAGCTGAAACTCCTGTGCGACACTGCGCACGAACTCGACACTCCAGTCATGGGCCATTGCCGCGGGGGGGAAGCGACGTACCGGGCGGCGACCTCTGGCTTTGATCTCATCTTCCACGCCACCAACATGGACGAACGGGCGCTCGAAGCGGTGGTGGAACGCAAGATCCCGATCTCGCCCGCACTCACCTTCCAGGCGAACATGGTGGACTTCGGTTCCAAGCTCGGGACCGATCCGTCTCTCGTGGCGCATTTCGAGCATGAGATCACTGACAGCGCCGACGCGCTCACCCGTGCCTATCGGGCAGGTGTACCGCTGCTGACCGGCAGCGAATCCGGCTTCTCCATGGTGCCTTATGGCGATTGGCATTACCGCGAAATGGAGGTGTTCGTCCGCTATTTCGGCATGACTGAGCTCGAAGCGCTGCATGCCGGAACCCAGGCCAGCGCCTTCGGCCTGAAGATGCTGGGGAAGGTCGGAGCGATCCTGCCTGGCCACCAGGCTGACATCATCTGCGTCGATGGCGATCCTTCCCTGGATGTGACGATCCTCGGCGAAACCGACCGGATCAAGCACGTCATGATCGCCGGCGTTACCAAGGATCTTTCGCCGCTGCCGTCCCGGAAGAACATTCCTGGATGGCGCCTCGCGACGATGGGGAAGCATCTCAGCCGTGAACTCGCCTTCTCCAACACCCGGCCGCCCGTCAACCGCGAGCTGGTGATCGAGGAGTTGCATTGACGCCAGTCGATGTAAGCGTCGATGCCGATCGGCACGTGGCGAAGGGGGGAGCCGTGCAGACCATTACTGTGCGATCATACAAGGAAGCGGACAGCCTCTTGCGCCGGGCCGACTTGAAGCAGGCGCTCTACGACGAGGCCGCGATCCTGATGGCGAAGGTTCTGGTGAACCTGCACGGCGCCGAGCACCGCACCCGCCGCACCGTCGAGACCAGAGTCTTCCGCCGCGACTTCTTCCGGTACTACGAAACCGCCATTTTCCCACGCACTCTGGAGGAGACGCTCTCACCCTTCATCGCAAGCGGCGCAGGCGACCTTGTCGACATCGGCTACCGCATCATGTTGAACCTGACGGCCGATTTCTCGGGCATCGATCGGCCTGAACGGACGGCGGAAGAGACCATGACCCTTCTCCGCCTGCTGCGGACCTTCGGCAAGGCGCCGACCCTCGGCCAGACCACGCTCGATAAGGAGCCGATCAAGCGCGAGATCCAGAGCGGACTCGACGACTTCGATCGCCTCTTCTACAGCCCGTCGGAAAATCGACGCCGCGCGCTCTTGCGGGAGGTGGAGGCCGGCAAACGCTCCGAAGACGACCTCCCCCGCGACGTCCTCACGGCGCTTCTCCAAAACGAGGTGACGGCGAGCGCTCCCCACGATGTGCTGATGAAGGAGATGGCTTTCTTCCTGCTCGCCGGCGCATTTACCTCCATCCATTCGATGACCCATGCGATGCATGAACTCTTCGAGTGGATGAAGCACCACCCCGAGGACGCCACGCGGCTGAAATCGGACCGGCTTTTTGTCCAGCGCTGCGCGCACGAGAGCATCCGGCTGCATCCGTCGAGTCCAATCGCCCGGAGGCGGCCGACCGGGCCCATTGAGCTACCGGGCGGCAGCAAGCTCACCCCCGACGATCAGATCGTCATCGACCTCCTTGCCGCCAACAAGGATCGCGAGGTGTTTGGCGCCGATGCGGAGACTTTCAACCCACGACGGACCGAGTATCCCAGCGGCCCTTACGGGCTGTCCTTCGGTACCGGGATGCACGCCTGCATCGGCCGCAATCTCGCCGCGGGCGTGCTGCCGCAGCCGGATACCGACCCGCAGAACCATCACTACGGCACGATCGCGCTGATCCTTCTGGCGCTCATCGACGCCAAAGCGCGGCCGGATCCCGCCGCCCCCCCGCGGATGGACCTGGCATCTGGCCGCCCCAACTGGGCGTCCTATCCGGTTCTCCTTGGCCGATGAGCTCGCCGATGCGCACGATTACCCTCAGCCATCCCGACGAAGCCGTCGCGGCGCTTCGTAATCCCAATCTGGCGCAGGCGCTCTACGACGAAGGCGCGGTCATCATGGAGGACGTTCTGTTGGTCCTCCACGGCGATGCACACCGGAGCCGCCGAATGCTCGAGTTCAAGGTATTTCGCCGCAATTTCTTCCGCTGGTACGAGACCGAGGTCTTCCCTCGCACGCTTGAGGAAACCATCGCTTCAGCCGTGGCGGCCGGCTGGGCCGATCTTGTCGATCTCGGCTATCGGGTGACGATGAATCTTACCGCCGACTTCGCCGGCATCGATCGGCCGCAGCGGTCGGCGCAGGAGACCGAGGCGCTCCTCAAGCTCGTTGTCACGTTCAGTGAGGGCGCGACGCTGGTCCATTCGCGGCGGAACCGCGAGGAAGTCCGCGGCGAGGTCCGCCATGCGTTGGAAAAATTCGACAAAACCTTCCTCGCCCCTTCGATCGCCCGTCGACAAGCACTGCTCGAGAGGTTCCGGGCGGGAGAAATCGCCGAGGACGCGTTGCCGCGTGACGTGCTCACGGTGCTGCTGCGCAACGAAGACCAACTCGACATGCCGCCCGACGTGCTGCGTCGCGAGATCGCGTTCTACCTCCAGGCCGGCGCGCACTCGACCGCCAACTCGACGACGCATGCGATGCATGAGATCTTCAACTGGCGGCGCGCTCATCCCGAGGATGGGGAGCGGATGAAGCGTGATCCGCTTTTCGTCCAGCGATGCGTCCATGAGAGCCTTCGCCTCCATCCGGCGAGCCCCGTCTCATGGCGGAAACCGGTCTGCCCCATTTCGCTGGATGGCGCCGGCGAACTGAGCGAGTCCGACCTCGTTGTTATCGATCTCGCCGCATCAAACCGAGATCCCGGGGCGTTCGGTCCGACGGCGCACGAATTTGATCCCCATCGTGCGATCCCGACCGGCCGATTGCCCTTCGGACTCACTTTCGGCTCAGGGCCCCATGCGTGTCTCGGCCGCGATCTCGATGGCGGCGTTCTGCCCATCCCGACGAGCACGCCCGAGACACATCAGTACGGAATCGTCACGTTGTTTGTACGCCGCCTGCTCGCCGAGGGGGCAAGGCCCGACTCCTCTGATCCTCCGACGGAGGCGACGTATACCCAACGGCCAAATTGGGGCCGGTACCCGGTTGTCTTCGACCCTGAGCTGAGGTGGCCAGAATGAAGTCCGCGGTGGTGACCGGCGGTGCCGGTGACATCGGCCGGGCAACTGGCACCCGGCTGGCAAAATCTGGCTGGCGGGTCGCGCTCCTCGATCTCGACGAAGCCGCCACCATGAAAGCGGCGCAGGCGATAGGCGCGCGTGCGCTCACGGCCGACGTTTCCGATGAGGCGGCGGTGGAGGACGCGCTCCAATCCTTCGGCGATCTTGATCTGTTGGTCGCCAACGCCGGCATTGGGCGTTTCGGTCCGCTTTCCCAAATCGCCCTTGCTGACTTCAGACGCGTGATCGAGATCAACCTGATCGGCGCGTTCGTCACCATGCGTGCTGCAGCGCGAAAAATGATCCCGCGCGGGTCTGGCGTGATTGTCGCCATCACCTCGATCAACGCGGTGACGTCCGGGCCCAACTCGGGCGGCTACCCCGCCGCCAAGGCGGGGCTTGCCAAGCTTGTCGAACAAATGGCTCAGGAGTGGGGGCCGCTTGGCCTCCGCGTCAACGCCGTCGCGCCGGGATTTATCGACGCCGGGATTTCGACGCCCTTCTATGCCGATCCTGCGATCCGCAAGCTTCGTGGCGAGGCCGTGCCCTCGCGCCGGTTGGGAGAGGCCGAGGACGTGGCGGCCGCCGTGGCGTTCTTGGCCTCGGCAGATGCCTCCTACATCAACGGCCACCAGCTCGTGGTTGATGGTGGCGTCTGCGTCAGCCTGCTCAGCCAGCTACCCCGCGATGCGAAGGAGCGCGCAAAATGACAACGCGCCGCAACCTCATCATCACCGGCGGGATATACCATCCGTTCAACGAAAGCGCCCGGGCCCTTGCCGACGTCCTGGCAGACCATGGGGTCGTCTCCGAAATCACGTTCGACGTCGAAGCAGGATTGCGGCGGGTCGCCGGCAGAGACTTCGACCTCCTCACGATCCATTGCCTTCGCTGGCGCATGACCCAGCACGAAAAATACGAGCCTTTTCGCGCGGAGTGGGCGCTGTCCCTTTCTCGCGAAGGGCAACAGGCCATTGTCGCGCACCTCCAACGCGGTGGGGCGCTTCTGGGCGTTCATACGGCCAGCATCTGCTTTGACGATTGGTCTGGCTGGCACGACACGCTGGGCGTCACCTGGCGCTGGGGGCACTCACACCACCCACCGATCGGACCGGTCGAGGTACTGCCGACCAATCACGCATTGGCCGAGGGTCTTCCTGAATTCACTGTGACCGACGAACTCTACCAGGACCTGCATGTTGCGCCGGACGTCGAGGTGATCGCCGAGGGGCGCCTTGCCGGCGGGTCAGATTGGTGGCCGGTCGGCTTCATCAAGGACGGGCCGGGCGGCCGGCGCTCCTATCTCTCCCTCGGCCACGACGCTGCCTCGATCCTGACGCCGGGGCACGCCGCGCTCATAGCGCGTGTGACTCGCTGGACGCTCGGCGAGGCGATCCAACCGCGCGGCACCGCGGAGCGCGCACGCGCATGAGACCGATCGAAGGACTTTCGGTTCTCATCACCGGAGGCGGCTCCGGGATCGGCGCGGGAACCGCCCTCTATCTTGCAAAGCACGGCGCGCGGGTGACGATCTCCGGCCGCCGCGCCGACAAGCTTGAGGCTTCAGCGAAGGCGGCCGGCCTGAACTGTCGAGCGGTCGCGGGCGATATCACCGCTGCCGCCGACCGCGCGCTCATGATTGAGGCTGCCGTCGAGCACGGCAAAGGTTTGCAAGCACTCGTGAATTGCGCGGGCAACATGCTGCGTGGCCCCATCGCCGAGCTGGACGAGGGCGCCGTCACCGATATCTTCCGCTCCAATGTGGTGGCGCCGATGATGCTGACCGGCCTTGCCGTGCCGCATCTGGCGAAGAGGGGCGGTGCTGTCATTTTCTTCGGCTCGGTTCACACCCGTCGGGCCTATCCTGGCGCCTCGCCCTACGCCGCCACCAAGGGCGCGGTCGAGGCGCTGACCGGCGTCCTGGCAGCCGAACTCGGTCCAAAGGGCATTACCGTCAATTGCGTCGTTCCTGGCGCCGTGCCGACCGAACTCAATATCCGCGCCGGCCTTTTCACCGAGGAGCAGCACGCGGCGCGGATGGCGGCGATCGCCCATGATCATCCGGTCGGCCGCGTGGGAACGCCCGACGAGATTGCCGAGGGTGTCGAATATCTGATCCGTGCCGAGTGGACGACCGGGGCATCGTTGGTCGTCGACGGGGGATTGTCCCTTGGCCTGTCGAACTTCTGATCCTTCGGGGAACGCCCATGCTGGTCGAAATGCGCACCTACACGTTTCATCCCGGCGCCGTGCCGACCTTCATGTCTGCCTATCAGGCGCGGGGCCTGTCGATCCAGACGCGTATTCTCGGCAATCTGCTCGGCTATTTCTCGACCGAAATCGGCGTGCTGAGCCAGACCGTCCACCTGTGGGGCTACGAGGGACTCGACGATCGCCTGCGCCGACGCGCTACGCTCGCTGCCGACCCGGGCTGGCAGTCGTTCCTGGCAGAAATCATGCCGCTTCTGATCAGACAGGAATCGCAGATCCTGACCCCGACGAGCTTCTCGCCGATCCGCTGACGGCGGACTACGGACAAGGGGGATGAGGGTTACACCTTGATCGCGCAGCAGATCCTGAATGGATTGGTTGTCGGCGGCGTCTACGCGTTGTTTGCGCTCGGCTTCACACTGGTGTTCGGCATCCATCACATCCTGAACCTGGCGCATGGCGCGATCTTCATGACGGGGGCCTTCATCGCGCTGTACTCGGTCGAGGCCGGGCTGCCGCTCTGGCTCAGCTTCGCCCTCGCCATCATCGGCGCTGGCCTTCTGGCGGTCATCGTGGAGATCGTGGCGTTTCGGCGTCTGCACAAAAGCGGCGAGGCCGAGTTCGGGGCCATCATATCGTCGATCGGCGTCAATCTGATCATGACGACGATCGCCCAGAGGATATCGAACACCCAGGTGATGCGTTTCCCGTTCGGAACATTTCCGATCAAGATTTTCGAATTTGCGGGTTTGCGCGTCTCGGCCCTTCAACTCTTCATGTTGGCCTGCGCCGCCGTGCTGGCGGTGGTGCTCACGCTCTACCTGTACCGCACCGCCTTCGGCCGGCAGGTGCGGGCGGTTGCCAGCAATGAGCGGGCTGCTGTGCTCTGCGGCGTCAACCCGAGCTTTGTCTATTTCCAGACCTTCTTTCTCTCCGGCGCGCTCGCAGGCGCAGCCGGCGTCCTCGTCGGTCTTGCGTTCAACTCGATCGATTTCCTGATGGGCGAACCATACCTCCTGCGCGGCTTCGTCGTGATCATCCTCGGCGGTTTGGGCAGCATCTCCGGCGCGCTTCTCGCAGGTTTGCTCTTCGGGATGATACAGACGCTTACTATCGCCTACCTTCCGTCGGGGCTGACCGATACGATCAGCTTCTCGATACTCTTCCTGATCTTGCTTCTGCGCCCGAACGGATTGCTGGGCCGCGCGGCGGCGGGCTCCATGAGGGCGGCGCGATGATCGGCATCTACGTCGCCTACCGACCGCTTTTCGATCTTTTCTTCCTGCATCTCGGATACGCGTTCAGCCAATACATCGTGCTGCGCTCGGGCGTCTTCTCGATTGCGACTGCGGGGCTCGCAGCCATTGGCGCCTATACCGCGGCAATCCTTGGGGTTCGCCATGGATGGCCGGCACCGATCGCGATTTTTGCCGGCGCCGTCGCGGGCGCAGCCGTGGCCCTGGTCTTGTCATGGCCACTGGCCCGCCTTCGCGGCGTCTACCAGGCGATCGCCACCTTGGCCTTCGTCGAGATCGTGGTCTCTCTCAACATTTTCGCACAGGACCTGACCGGCGGACCGATGGGCTTCAACAACATCCCGAAGGTGGTCGGTACGCCAACGCTGATCATCGCCGCCGCGGGTGTCGTCTACCTGATGCTTGCAATCAACGCGACGCGCATCGGCCGGGCGTTCGAGGCGATCCGCCAGGATGAGACGATGGCGTCGTCGCTGTCGATCTCAGTGACCTACTATCAGGCGATTGCTTTTGTGTTGTCGGGCGCCATCGCTGGCTTCTTCGGCGGCCTTGATGCCTTCCACAACTACGCTCTTGAGCCGAACCAGTTCGGCTTCCCCTTCCTCATCAGCATTCTGTCGTACGTTGTTTTTGGAGGGCGTCGCTCTGTGCTCGGTCCGATTGTGGGTACCGCGTTGCTCATCGCTCTGCCCGAGCTGGCCCGCCCGCTGGCGGAAAACCGAATCCTCATCTACGGCGTGATGCTGGTTGTCGTCATCACCTACATGCCGCGCGGTATCGCCGACACGGTTCTAGATACACTTCGGCGTCGTAAGCTCGCTCGTCTGAACCTCGCTCTCCAGGGACAAGACCATGAGCGCGCTTCAGCTTGACCATGTCTCCAAGCATTTCGGTGGCGTCACCGCAGCCGACGAGATCGTCATGACGATCCCGCGCGGACGGATCACCGGAATGATCGGTCCCAATGGCGCGGGAAAGACGACGGTCGTCAACCTGATCACCGGCATGTTGAAGGCGGACGCCGGTCATATCGTATATGATGAGCGCGATCTCACCCAAGCGCCCGCTACGGAAGTCTGCCGATCCGGTATTGCCAGGACCTTCCAGAACATCCGCTTGCTATCGGAGGCGACGGTCCTCGATAACGTGGTGATAGGCTTTCACCGGCACGAGCGCTGCTCAACCATCTCCAGCTTGCTCGGCCTGCCCTCGGCTCGCCGCGAGACAGCCGAGCTCAGGGAACGGGCTCGTCTGCTCCTCAAGCGATTCGGGATGACGGCCTACGAGCGGCACCCGGCTGGCGGACTCGCTTATGGTCACCAACGCCGAGTCGAGATGATGCGCGCCCTGGCCTCGGAGCCTACGTTGCTTCTTCTCGACGAGCCGGTGGCCGGAATGAACGACGTGGAGGCCGGCGCCCTCGGTGCAATCTTCAGGGAGATTGTCCGGGGAGGCATCGGCATCCTTCTGATCGAGCATAATCTTCGCTTCGTCACGGGACTCTGCGAGTTTGTGTACGTGCTCGACGGCGGGCGACTGATCGCCGAGGGCGAGCCGAGGGCCGTCGTGCAAAACCCCCTGGTCATCGACGCGTACCTGGGGAGCTGATGATGCTCGAGGTCAAGGACCTGACGGCATCCTACGCCGGCATCCGGGCGCTCCGGGGCGTCTCCCTTTCCGTTGAGGCGGGGCGCACCGTGGCATTGATCGGGCCGAATGGAGCCGGCAAGTCGACACTCCTCAACTGCATCAGCGGGGTCGTTGTCCCCGCAGCCGGGACGATCCGCTTCGACGGCAAGGACATCACCAATGCCTCGCCGTGGACGATTTCGCGCATGGGCCTCATCCAGGTTCCCGAGGGGCGCCAGGTGCTGCCCGAGATGACGGTGCTGGAGAACCTCCAGGTGGGAGCTACTGCCCTTCACGGCCGGCCCGCGCGCTATCTGCAATCGCGGATATTTGCGCTGTTCCCGGTCCTGGCGGAGCGCCGGCTACAGCGGGCGGGCTCGTTATCTGGTGGCCAACAGCAGATGCTGGCTGTCGGCCGCGCCCTCATGGGATCGCCACGGCTTCTTCTTCTCGACGAGCCGAGCCTTGGTCTCGCCCCGCTGGTCGTCAAACAGGTCTTCGATGCACTGCGCACACTGAGTGCAGACGGGCTCACAATCCTGTTGGTCGAGCAGAATGCGCGGCAGGCGCTCGAAGCAGCCGCGCACGCCTACATCATCGAACAGGGCCAGGTCGTGCAGGACGGGCCGAGCGGGGATCTGGCAAATGATCCCGCGGTCATCGCGCACTATCTGGGAACCAATGAACTGCTCGGCAACTAACCGCGGACAGCACGTCCGCATGCAAGGGAGGAAGTGATGAAGACTGCACGTTCAATACTGATAGCGGCGGGGATCACGGCGCAAATTGCCGCCGCCTGCAGTGCCTCGGCGGCCGAGGTGAAGATCGGCGTGGTCATGGCCACGACCGGCACTTTCGCTTTTGTCGGCGCGCCCTTGGTGAACGGCGTGAAGATGGCAGAGGAGGAGCTACAGGCGAAGAACTTCTTCGGGGATACAAAGGTCACGGTCATCTACGCCGACAACCAGTCCGACAAGCAGCAGGCGATTACCCTCATCAACAAGATGGCGACCGCCGACAACGTCGGAATGATCATCGGGCCGGTGTCGACCGGCGAGGCGATGGCGACCGCGCCCGTCGCCGTTGACCTCAAGGTGCCGATGTATTCCACCGCCACTGACCCGGCGGTGCTGCAGGCGGGGCCCTGGGTCTTCAAGTCGACCGAGATCGCTGAAGCCTACATGGCTCAACTCGGCAAGGCCGTCGCCGAGCAAGTGAAGCCGAAGTCCTGCTTCGTGGTGTTCATCCGAGACAACGAAGGCTATGTCCGCCAAAGCAACATCCTGCGCGACACCATCAAGGCCGGCGGCGTAAACATAGCGGGAGAAGAATTGATCCTGGCCGCTGACACGGACTTCACAGCGCTTGCCACCAAAATCGTCGCCAGCAAGGCAGACTGCCTGTTCATGTCGACCCCGCCGGCTCAGGGGGCGAACATCGTCGTTCAGGCCAAACAGGCCGGGCTCGATCCTAATGCCATCCTGATCGGCAACACCGGCATGACGTCCGATCAATACACCAAGGCGGGCGCGGCGGTGAACAACACCTACATTCCGGCCGACTATCTGCCGAACGGCGTCAACGATTTCGCGAAGACGTTCATCGCCAACTACACGAAGAAGTACAATGTCGCCCCCGACGGGTGGGCCGGCATGGGCTACTCGATGATGTTGGTCGTCGCCAACGCTGTCAAAAATGCCGGGGCCGAGCCAACCCGCGACAGGATCCGCCAGGCGATGTCGGAGACGAAGGATGTCCCGGTCGTCGTCGGCCAGGGCACCTATAGCATCGACGCGGACCGGATACCGCACTACGGCACAGCGGTGCTTCTGTTCCGCGATGGCAAGTGGGGCCAACCCTGATGCATGAGAGCGGCCGCCGGCCTGTGCGCCGGCGGCCGCGCTTGCGGGCAGCAATGCAGATCGACCGTGTGGCGTGAGGGGTCCCTCTCACTCGCCTACCTGACGGTGGACGGGGTGGGGCCGGTTGAGCATGTCGAAGTTGCCGCTGCGGCAGGGTTCGACGCGGCCGGCCTCCGCATCCGCTCCCCCAGCCATATCGCGGATCAGCCCTCGGCTGTTGGGAACCCATCACTGATTCGCGATATTCACCGAGCGCTCGCGTCGACCGGACTGAAGGCACTTGACGCTGAAGTACTGACGCTTGCCGAGGGCGCAGCGGTGCAGAGCTACCTGCCCATGCTGGATGCGGCGGCCGAGATCGGTTTCGACTTTGTCCAGGTGGTGGGCGAGGATCCCGAACTTGCGCGGGCAACCGATCTTCTTGACGGAATCAGTGAAATGGCGGCCCAGCGTGGAATGCGTGTTGCCCTGGAATTCATGCGGTTCAGGGCGATCGCGACGATCGAGGAAGCAAGAGCGATATGCGCCGCTATCGCAAGACCGAATCTGGGATTGCTGGTGGACCCCCTGCATCTCGCACGCTCGGGGGGCTCGCCCGCTGAAGTCCGGGCATTGGCCCCCGACACCATTGCTCTTGCCCAGCTTTGCGACGCTCCTGCGGGGCGGCCAGAGGATAAGACGCTGGCCGAGGAGGCGCGCAGTGGCCGGCTGCATCCTGGCGACGGAGCACTTCCACTCCATGCTTTCCTCGACGCCCTGCCGACACGACTTCCAATTAGCGTAGAAGTCCCCAATGCGGCCTATGCTCACCTATCGGCGAAGGATCGCGCCAGGCGCGCGGCCAAAGCCGCCCGACGCTTCCTGCGACAGTATCTCGATGCATCGAACCGGGCGGCAAGCGGCTGAAGAAAGGCCGGCATTACACTTTGCCGCCGGCACGAAACAAGGCCCGAACCATTTCGTGCCCTCGACGCAACCCTCAGGAGGCGAGCGCCCTTAGGCTTGTGGGCAGGCCGCGCCGCGGCGGCTCGGCGACGAGCGTGTGCGCCGCAAGATGCCCTTCCAGGCGCCAGAGATGGTCGAGGTACTGGCTTGCCCAAAGCACGACGACGGCCGCATTGAGCGTCTCCGGCTGACGCGTGCGGGTAGCATCAAGAATGCAGCCCAGCAGTTTGGCGTGCCCTTCGCGGTCGCGGATATGCTGCGGCGGGATTGGCTGGTGATGGATCAAAGAGTGTCCGAGCGTGACGTACCACGCATGCACGGCCTGAAGTTCATGATCGAGATGGCGGGCACAGCTGTCAAGCTTCGCTGGGGCATCCACCATCGCTGCGAGCGCGGCAAGTGACAACGCGGAACGGCGCACGCGTGTGGCTCCGCCAACGAGCACGGCAATGTCTTCGACCTTGACACTGGTCGCGGAGCGTTCGGTCAGGTACTGACGGAAGGCGTCATCGAGGCGGTGAATGCCCGTCTCGGCCTCTTGTGCGGCTTGGGTCGCCGCATCGGCGGCGCCCTCTTCGGTCAGTTGACGCGCGGCAGCCATGACGAAATCGGCGGCGCCGGCGTAGGCGGCGGCGAGGTCGCGACGGAGGCGAGCGGTCGCACCGCGCGGCCAGAAGAGAAGGCCGACGCCAAGGCTGATAGCGAAGCCGATCGCCACGTCCTCGATGCGAACGATCCCGACTGTCCACCCGACCGGCTGGATGATGTTGAACAGGATGACGACGAGGACGGTGAAGGCCGCTTGGCCGGCGGCAAACGAAATCGCCCTCGGTGCATACGCGGCGAGAAGGATTGCGGGCGGAAGCAAGGCCCAGAGGACAGCCGCGTGGGTTCCGATGGCGATCACCAGCAGGGCGCCGACGACGATCCCGATTGAAGTCCCCGCGAGTGCGCTGACGACCGAACGGCCGGTGGAGAGTGCATTCGAGCGCAGCACCGACAGCGTGCCAAGCACGACCCAGAAGCCGTGTTGGAGGCCGGCTTCCTGGGCGATGAAGACTGCCATTGCAAGGCCGACAGCACCGCGAACGCTGTTCTGGAACCAGACAGAGCCACTACCGACGTGAGCGACGGCGGTCTGCACTGTCGTTACAAGACCGGGATGCCCGGCTGGTGGCCTGGCAAGATCGCGCTCGTTGAGCTCGGGTGGTTTGGCTCCTGTTGCGAGCAACGCATAGCCAGCGATCTGGCGGGCCGAGTACGATGCTGCGCGAATGCGGAATGGCGCATCCAGCGCCGCCATGAGGGTATCTTCATCGAAACTTGATAGCAGCTCGGGAAGGCGCCGCATCACCGCTCGCGCAACTCCCTCTCGCGCAGCGTCGAGCCGGGCAAGGTCAGGACGGTGGCCGCCGCCTTCGAGACGGTCGGCGCTGAGGCGAAGGACGGCCGCGATTGCGGCCAGCGCTTCCTCGTCCTCCGAACATGCGATCTTCAGCTTCGGCGGATTCGCGCTCGAAGGCGCCAAAAAGGAGAGCAGCCAGTCCAGCTCATCCGGAAGCGATGCAAGGGCAGCCGTGGCGGCGGCACCAGCCGTCGGACGATGCTGGGAACCGAGGAAGCGGCGTTGGAGCCCGTCGACCGCTTGCCGCGCCGCCTGCGCCTCCTCGCTCGAGCCCTCGCGGTCGCTCTCGGCGAAGGCAGCGATCGCGCGCAACGCGACCGCGATGTCGCGGCGCAGCTCGGCGCTCTGCCGGGTCGGCCACAGCAGCATCGCTGCGCCGATACCGGCGACAACGGCGAGCGCCCAGCCTTCGAGACGGGCCGGAATTGTCGAATTCGGCGCCGCAATCGTCACCGGCAGAACGAACGTGAGCATTGCGGCCGTCAACCCGGCGGCAAGGTAGCTGCCGAATGCGCCCGCAAAGAGGATGACGAAGCCGACCGCTGCCATCGCCGCAACGGCGAGCAACGGATCGCGCGAGCACAGAGTGCCGAGTGTAGTGAATACCGCGCCAACCAGTCCCAAGCCGGCATAGGCGGCGAGGCGGGTCCGGGTAGGACCTCCAAACTCGACCAGCACCAGCATGGCGAACGATCCAAAGGCGGCCATGATCGACGTCTGGGGCTGGGCAATCACCTTGTCGGCGACCGCGAACACAGCCGGGATCACGATAGCGGCGCGCGTGGCGCTCTGGAGGGAGTCAGCGTCCGCGAGGAGGAACCGACTTCGCCGTGGGGAACTCATGGAACAGGCTACACGCGACTTGGCCGTGAGGCAGAGACGCGGGTGACCAGCCCTGGCGCCACGTGGCGGCATGGCCTTTCCACCGTATCCGGTCACGTCTGGCATTTGGAATGTCTGCACTTGAGGCACCATCGACTTCCGCCAGCCGATGGACGATGCCCGTCCAGCATGCCGCTTGTCACGCCCTTTCTTCACGGGCGCCGTTTAGCGCCAGCTTGAGCGTTGGACTTCTTGGATCGCGAGCGCGTCATACTGCATTGACCTCATTTACTTCCGGTCTGCTACCCGTGACGCCAGTGTCGCCTCTTCGAGGTCAAGTTCCCGCTCTATGCGCCGACGCGATTCGTCGGTAATGCGCCCCTGGCGGAGCATCTCGTGCAGGTAACGACGCTCCGCTTCGATGAGTTCCACGCGAAGGCCGGCCAGACTCGGGGATTCGATGTCGCTATCCGAGGACCTGGGAAGCTGTCGTCGAAGGCCGTCAAAATAGCTCGACAACAGCGCGGTCGCCTGTTGAGGTAGGTTGCGCGCCGACGCAATCTCATGCAGCCGCTTCTGCGCCACATCTAGGATCTCGAAGCGTGCGTTTCGTTCGGCGTCTTGCTCGGTGCGGCGCTCTTGATATCCGTCGCGCGCCAGTCCGAGCAGGCGAATGACGGTCGGCAGGGGCGATCCGAGCCCAAGCAGCGTGAATATGATGACGCCGAATGTCACCACGAGGATCAAGTTGCGGTCCGGAAAAGGCTCGCCGGTCGCAAGCGTGAGGGGAATGGCAAGAGCAGCGGCGAGCGACACCACGCCGCGTACCCCTGTATAGGCGACCATGAACGGCGCCTGCCACCGTGCCTGCAGTTCGCCCCGCCCGGCCCGCCTTCTCCACCAACGTCGAACATAAGTTGTCGGAAGCACCCAGGCGAAGCGCGCAACGATCAGGACTGCGCAGGTTACCGCGGTGATCGCCGCGAGTTGACGCCACGAGACCGCGCCGGCGTCGGCAAGCAGCGCGCGGGCTTGCAGGCCGGTGAGCAGAAACAGCATTCCCTCAATCACGTAGACGATCAGATCCCAGAAGAATATGCCTTGGAGGCGCGTCGGTGACGGGATCAGCAGCGGCCCCTGCCAGCTGACGTAAAGTCCAGCTGCTGCCGCGGCGAGCACGCCAGAACCCCCAAGCTGGTGGGGAATCCAATAGGCCGCGTACGGGGTGATGATAGACAACACGATCTCCACGCGGGGGTCTCCCACCCAGCGGCGAAGCCGAAGGAGCAGCCACCCAACGGCCACGCCGTAGGCGATCTCACCGACGACGATGAGAGCAAATTCGCCGATTGCTTCGCCCAAGGAGAAGCTTCCACTGGCAATTGCGATGACCGCAAAGCGATAGAGGACCAATGCGGTTGCATCGTTGACGAGCCCCTCCCCTTCGAGAATCACCAACAAACGACGGGGAACGTTCAAATGCTGGGCCAAGGCGAGCGGCGCGACGACGTCAGTCGGCGCGACGATGGCTCCGAGAAGGAACCCTACCGCCCATGGCCAGGCAAAGATCCAATGCACTGTGGCTGCCACGGCCACGGTGGTGAAAACGACACAGCCAAACGCCAGCAAAGCAATCGCGTTGAGGTTGAGGCGAAATTCGCGCCAGCTCATGAAAACGCCGGCCAAATAAATGATCGGCGGCAACAATACGAGGAGCACGAAATCCGGGGCGAACTGGATGGCCGGGAGGCCAGGCACCAGCGCCAGCGCCACGCCTACTATCACGAGTAGGATAGACGGCGCGGTTCGAAGCTTCCGGGCGGCGACCGCCACGACTGCCAGTACGGCAAGGAGGGCAACCGCGATCTGAATGTTTGTGGTCATTCGGGCGACGATTGGCTTCGCGACTGGGGCTGCGTCAGAGAAACATTACCAAGGGCGATGCGCTGAGGAACCGAGGCTATGCCAGAACCCCGCGTGAACCTACCCGCATCGTAAAGCGCAATCTCAGTGCGGTGCGTCATCCCGAGAGCTGATCGTCACCGGCCCTTCGATCCCGCTCGCTTTCCGCTCCGTGAGTCCGCCCGCATTTTTAGCCAGAAGATCGCCTCGGGCGACCGTTTGCGGACGATCACAAGGAGTTCTTGCGTCTCTGCCGCAGAACCAGAATTTGTTGCAAGGCAATAGAAACATGCTAACATTTTAGCTGGCGTTGAACTGGATGGGCAACCCGTGCCACGCGAGTCTATCGCCCGATCGTCGTCGGCCCGCCGCGGTGCGTCCAAGGCGGCTGTGGTGTACGACGACCTTCATCAGGCAATTGTCACGCTCGTCCTGAAGCCCGGCGGCCAAATCGACAAAGAGGAAGTTTGTCAGCGCCTTCGGGTCTCGCGGCAGCCTGTGGCCGAAGCCCTGGCGCGACTGGCCGAGGAGCGGCTGGTGGAGGTCGTGCCGCAGAAGGGCACCTACGCCTCTCGCCTTCGGCTGTCGGACGTTCTGGACGCCGCGTTCGTTCGGCGCGCGATCGAAGTGGCGACCGTGGAGTCGATCGCGCCCCGCATGACGGACGAGGCGGTCAAAGGTCTGGAGCGCAACATCGCCTATCAGGCCACCGCGCTGAGGGAAAAAGACGCGGAGGGGTTCTACGCGCTCGACCTGCGCTTTCACGCGATGATCTTCGAGACCCTGGCCATGCGTGGGGCGATGGAGGTCGCGGAGCGGTCGCGCGCGCAGCTGGAGCGGGCCCGGCGCCTCTTCCTGCCGGCGTCAAGGCGGACGCATGCGACGCTGCGCGAACATCGCGCGATCTTCGCCGCGCTCAGCGCCCGCGACGCGGATGCCGCCGCTTCGGCGATGGCCGAGCACCTCGATACCATCGTGGTCGAACTCAAGAAGCTTGCGAGCGAGCAACCCGACCTGTTCGCAACGTAACCGGAGGGCCTGCGGGCCAACGTCGGGAGTTGACGGCAGGAGCCGTCGCGGATGGGAGGAAGAGATGAAGGTTGGAAAGATCCTGAGCGGACTTGCCGGTCTCGTCGTGGCCGGCAGCGTTGGCACGGTCGCCAACGCCCAGATGAAGTACGACGGCGTGACCGTCAACCTCATGACGTTTACCGGGCCGCAGATTGCCGAGCCGCTGCAGCGTCATGCGCCCGAATTCGAGAAAGCGACCGGCGCCAAGATCAACGTCATCACGGTGCCGAATGCCGATCTTTACACCAAGCTGCTGACCGACTGGTCGAGCGGTACCAACTCGGTCGACGCGGCCGTGTTCGCGCCACAGTGGATGGGCGACTACGTCTCCGGCGGCTTTCTGGAGGACCTCTCGGACCGCGTCACCAAGGACAAGGACCTGCAGTGGGACGACATTGGCCCGTTCTTCCGCGACTTTTCCGCGAAGTACGAGGGCAAGACCTACATGGTCCCGCTCGATGGCGATTTCCTGCTCGTCTACTACCGGACCGACGTCTTCAAGGATGCGGGCCTGAAGCCGCCTCTGACCTGGGATGACTACGTCGCCGACGCCAAGACGTTGAACGGCAAGGACCTGAACGGTGACGGCACGCCCGACTACGGCTCGTGCATCTCCAAGAAGCGCAACGCCCAGGCCTACTGGTGGATCACGGCTATCGCCGGCGCCTACATCCAGGCCAAGGGCACCGCCGACGGCGTCTTCTTCGATCCGCGCAACATGACACCGCTGATTGACAACGAGGGCTTCCGCAAGGCGCTCGACGTCTACAATGAGACGACCAAATACGGGCCGCCGAACGAGATCAACCTCGACGTCGGCGACACCCGCGGACTTTTCACCTCCGGCCGTTGCGCCCTGTCACTCGACTGGGGTGACATCGGTCCGCTCGCCGTCGATCCGGCAAGTTCGAAGGTTATCGACAAGGTCGGCGCCATCATCCTGCCCGGATCGAAGGAGGTGTTGAACCGCGACACCGGCAAGCTCGCGGCGTGCACTGCCGACACCTGCCCGTATGCCACCGACGGCATCAATCACGCGCCATTCGCCGCCTTCGGCGGGTGGAGCGGCGGGATCAACGCGCACGCGGCAGACAAGGTGAAGGACGCGGCGTTCGCCTATCTCGCCTATGTCTCGGCGCCAGCGCAATCCAACGTCGACGTCACCATCGGCAAGACCGGCTTCAACCCCTATCGAACCTCGCAGTTCAAGGACCTGGGGCCATGGGAGAAGGCCGGATTCAGCGAAGCGGCCGCCAAGAACTACCTCGGCGCCATCCAGGACAGCCTGAACAGCCCGAACATGATCCTCGACCTGCGCATTCCGCAGAACCAGAAGTATCAGCAGGTCGTGCTCGACGAGGCGATCTCGCGGTTCGTGTCGGGCGAGATCGACGCCGATGCCACCGTCAAGGCGATCGTCAGCGGCTGGAACGATCTGAACGATCAGATCGGCAAGGACTCCCAACTCGCCGCTTACAAGGCGAGCCTCGGGGTCGCAAAATAGGCCGGGATCCGGTCCCCTGAACAACGCCCGCCGCGCGCCCAATCGTGCGGCGGGCAGACCACGGATCAGGCGATGTCGGTTGCAGCGATAAGCGTATTGGCCAGGAGGCCCGCGACCGTGCGGCTGGCAGACTGGGCCGACCGCCACGCGGGCCGCCTGATGGTTTTGCCGGCGGTGCTGATCGTGCTCGCTTTCGCGATCTTTCCGCTGATTCTCTCGGCCTATCTGTCGCTGGTGCGGTTTGCACTGGCGCCGGGCGGCTACAAGCTGACCTTCGTTGGCCTCTACAACTTCAAGCGCCTGCTGGTGGGCGCCCAGCAGTATCATTTCCTCGGCACCTTCGGTGCCTTTGGCCCCCTGCAATGGGGTCTGGCGGTGGTGGCGGCGGGAGGCCTCGTCTACTGGCTATATCGCTACCTCGAATCGGGGACGACGCGCCCGTTCGGTTTCATCGGCCGCCTGATTACGGCAAGCCTCGCACTGGCGCTGGTCCTCCTGTTCGACGGCACGGTCGCGGCAGGCGGCTTTCCGGGTTCGGTGATGACGACGATCATCTACGTCGTCGCGGGCGTGGCCGTGCAGTTCGGCCTCGGCCTTGGACTTGCTCTCCTCTGCGCCCAACCCATCCGCTGGCGAAACTGGTTCCGCGTGATCTTCTTCATCCCGCTGATGGTGACGCCGGTCGGCATCGCCTACACGTTCCGCATGCTCGCCGACATGGACAAGGGGCCGCTCGCGCCGCTGCGCTTCGCGCTGCATCTCGGTCAGTTCGCGTGGGCGACCGATCCCTGGTCGGCCCGGCTGGTGGTGCTGATCGGAGACACATGGCAGTGGACGCCGTTCATGTTCATCGTGCTGCTTGCGGCGGTCGAGAGCCGCCCGCACGAGCAGATGGAGGCGGCCCGTCTGGACGGTGCGGGTCCGTTCCAGACATTCCGGCACGTCACGTGGCCGGCGATGGCACCGGTGGCGGCGACCGTTGTGCTCATTCGCCTGATTGAAGCCTTCAAGATCGTCGACCTGCCCAACGTTCTTACCAACGGCGGCCCGGGACTGGCGACCGAATCATTGACGCTGCACGCGTTCATTGCGTGGCGAACGCAGGACCTCGGCGGCTCGGCCGCGATCGGCTACATGCTGCTGTTCATCGCCACCGTTACCTGCGTCTCTTTCTTCAATTTCGCGGTGCGGCGCGCGCGAAGGTATCAGCAATGAGCGCGCCGGAGACGGTTTGGACGCGACTGACGACGCCGCGGCGCATCGGAGAGCTCGCCCCGCTGGCCAAGGTCGCAACCTACTCGATCCTGGTCACGTGGGCGGCGGTCTGCGTCCTGCCGCTGTACTGGGTGCTCATCACATCGTTCAAGCTGCCGATCCAGGTGGACGACGGCCCCTTCTACCTGCCCTTTGTCGACTTCAAGCCGTCGCTGGACGCCTGGGACTACATCTTTGTCGGCCTCGGACGCGATACGCTGCGCCCCTACGCAAACTCGGTCATCGTTGCCCTGGCCGCCACTTCCATTTCTGTGGCTATCGGCGGCCTGGCTGCCTACGCGCTTGTTCGCATTCGTTTTCAAGTCAAGCTTGGGGCGGTACTCGCCTTCCTGCTCGTTCTCATCGGCATCGTGGTCGCCGTCGCCTATTTCGGTGTCGTCTGGCAAATCGCGCTCGCCGCCGGGGCTGCGCTTTTCGTTCTCTTCCTGTCGACGCTCTCACGACGGTTCCGAAGGGCGCTCGGCAACAACGACATCGAGTTCTGGATCATCTCGAACCGCATCATGCCGCCGGTCGTGGCGGTTCTGCCGATCTACATCATGTTTCAACGGCTTCACCTGCTCGACACGCGGGTGGCGCTGATCGCCACCTACACGGCGGTGAACCTGCCGATCGTGGTGTGGCTGATGCGCGATTTCTTCGCCGCGATCCCGATCGAGATCGAGGAAAGCGCGCAGGTCGACGGGTGCTCGCGATTCGGTGTCTTTTTCCGCATCGGCCTGCCACTTGCCCGTTCGGGCCTCGTGGCCACATTCATGCTGGTGCTGATCCTGTGCTGGAACGAGTACCTGCTGGCCCTCTTCCTCTCCAATGCCAACGCGCAGACGATGCCGATCCTCGTTGCGGCACAGAACGGCACGCGCGGACCGCAGTGGTGGTACATGTCGGTACTGATCGTGATCATGGTCGCCCCGGTCATCGCCGTGGCGATCGCCCTTCAGAAGCACATCGCGCGCGGCATCCTGCTCGGAGCAATCAAGGGTTGACCGCTCTCACGCAGGCGCTCGCACCGTCAGGACATGCCGTATATGCGTCTCGCATTGCGGGAAAAAAGTCGGTCCTGTTCGTCCTCGCTGGCCGTGGCGACGATCTCCCGCGTCGCCGCCACCCAACGCGTGAGGTTGCCGGTGAGGGTGCATACTGGCCAGTCGCTCCCCCAGACCACGCGGTCCCACCCGAAGACGTCGATGATGTGTTCCACGAACGATCGCAGATCGCCGGCGGTCCATCCCGTGCTGGCGGCGTTTGCAATGATGCCGGAGACCTTGCACGCGACGTTGGGCAACCGCGCCAACGCCGCGACGTCGTCGCGCCACGGGTCGAGCGCACCCGTCGCGACGTCGGGATTGCCGCAATGATCGAGAACGAACTGAAGGCCTGGGCAGGCTCTGGCGATGGTCAGGCCGATCGGCAATTGCCGCGCGAGCAGGCAGAGGTCGAACGGAAAGCCGCGCTCGCCGATGCGTCGGAGGTTTGCCAGGAACGTCCGGCCGAGGCCGAGATCATCGGGTTGGGTGTGGAGGATGCGGCGGAATCCCCTGATACGTTTGTCGGCCACGGCCCACTCGAGATACGCCTCGAATTCGGGCGACTCGGGGCGGCAGGCGGCGACGAGGCCCGCGAGGCCCAGGCCGCCGATAAAATCCGTCTCGCCGCGGATGTCGGTTTCGGCGACGTCAACTTCCATGTGCAATACGGTGCCGATACCGGCCGGCCCGGCCTCGGCGCTATACCGGTCGAGCGGGAAATCATGGTTGAGCGCAGGTACGCCCGCCAGCCACGGATAGCGCAGTCGCTCCCGGTAGATGAGGTGGCAGTGGGTATCGACGATCAGCGCCATCGCGAGCTACACGGCGTCCGGCGGGATGACGCCCTTCCTGAAGATGAAACAGCCATAGAAGCGCCGCTCGCCGGTCTGGATCACACAATAGGATTTGCGCGCCAGGTCATAGAACGCGAACCGCTCGACCGAGCCCATTGGCACCGCCCGCCCCTCGGCCGCGTCGATTTCCTGCTGCACTTCGGTCTGAACCTGCGGCACCTCATCGGGTCGTCCGACCACCTCCATCCGCAACGCCGGATGCTCGACGAACGAATCCAGCGGCAGGACGGAAAGCACCGCCCGCGCGGCCCGTGCCGCCGTCACGTTGTCGATCCGCAGCACCCGGCCGAGCACTGTCCGGCGTGCGATCGCATCGGCCGGGAAATTGGTGTCGCAAAGCGCCACATCGTCACCATGACCCATGGCGCGCAGGGCAAAGAGCACATCCGCGTTGAGCATCGGATCGAGCGATTTCAGCAATCTCAGCCACCTCCGCCCGCAGGCGGTCGCGGTATGCGCGCCTGGGCTCCCTACTCTAGAGCGGGTCACCATTTCATGGAAATGGCAACCTGCTCAAATTGCAGCCCCCACCATATGCTTGGTCAACTCAACCCATCGCAGGCAACCGCCCGACATGAGCGAACACAAAACAATGTTTGTCACCGCTGAGCCCGACAAGCCCGGGTCGACCCCGCGCATCCTGCAGCTCGACGAGAGAGACAACGTCGCCGTGGCGGTCGACGCGATCCCGCCTGGAGTCATTGTGCGTGGGGTCACCGCACGCCATCGCATTCCCAAAGGCCACAAGATGGCATTGGCGGACCTCGCCGAAGGCGATGCCATCATGAAATTCGGCCAGATCATCGGCTTTGCCACGGGTCCCGTAGGCGCGGGCGAACACGTCCACACCCACAACTGCGCGTTTCATACTTTCGCGCGCGACTATCACTATGCCGAGGCGGCGCGAGACGAGCCGATCGTGCCGGAACCGGAGCGCCGGACCTTCGAGGGCTTCCGTCGCGCCAGCGGCAAGGCCGGAACGCGCAATTTCATCGGCATCCTGACGAGCGTGAATTGCTCCGCCTCCGTCGCCCGATTCATCGCCGAGGAGGCGAACCGGTCCGGAATGCTTGCCGACTACCCGCAGATCGACGGCATCGTTCCGTTCGTTCATGGCACCGGGTGCGGCATGGCGGGACGGGGCAGCGAGGGCTTTGCCACCTTGCAACGGACCGAGTGGGGCTATGCCACCCATCCGAACATCGGCGGGGCACTGCTGGTCGGACTCGGGTGCGAGGTGATGCAGATACCCGGACTGATGGAGGACTACGGCATCCGCCGGTCAGGGACTTTCCACACCATGACGATTCAGGCGACCGGCGGCACGCGAAAAACCATCGAGCACGGCCTCGCCGTGATTCGCGAGATGCTGCCGGAGGTGGCCGCGGCTAAGCGCGAGCCGATACCGGTCTCCGAGTTGATGCTCGCCCTCCAATGCGGCGGCTCCGACGGCTACTCCGGCATCACGGCCAACCCCGCGCTCGGACGGGCGGCGGACCTGCTGGTCGAGCAAGGCGGCACGGCGGTGCTTGCCGAGACGCCGGAAATATACGGTGCCGAGCATTTGCTCACCCGCCGCGCCGCCACCCGCGAAATCGGCGAAAAGCTGGTCGAGCGGATACGCTGGTGGGAGGACTACGTCGCCCGCAACGGCGGCAGCATGGACAACAATCCGTCGCCGGGGAACAAGGCCGGGGGGCTGACGACCATCCTGGAAAAGTCGCTCGGCGCGGCGGCCAAGGGCGGCAGCACAACACTGCGCGGCGTGTTTCTCTACGCCGAACCGGTGACAACGCGAGGTTTCGTCTTCATGGATTCGCCGGGGTACGATCCGGTATCGGTGACCGGTCAGGTCGCGTCCGGATGCAACATCATCGTGTTCACGACCGGCCGCGGGTCGGCTTTCGGCTACAAGCCGGCGCCGTCGATCAAGCTGGCAACGAATTCGGACACCTACCGTCGCATGACAGAGGACATGGACATTAACTGCGGCGACATTCTTGACGGCGTCTCAATCGACCAGAAGGGCCGGGAAATCTTCGAGGAAATGATCACCGTGGCGTCGGGCAAAAAGACCAAGTCCGAAGAGCTCGGCTACGGGAGCAATGAATTCGTTCCCTGGCAGATCGGCGCCGTGATGTGACCGGCGCGTCCGCTCAAAGGGCTATTTGGGCGGCGTCGAAAAGGTGGGCCCGCTGCGTATCGAGGACGATGCCAATCCTGTCGCCCGGCTTCGTCGTCGCCTCACCCGCGTCCTGGATGACGATCTGCCCCGCGGGCGTATCGGCGTAGACGATCGTCACGTTACCCAGTCTCTCGACGATCTGAACCGTTCCGGCCAGCGCAGCCTTCGGATCGCCAGGGTCCGAGATAACGATGTGCTCGGGCCGGATGCCGACTTCGTAACCCGGGCCCGGCTTGCCGATACCGTTGCGGGTCGACAGGCTGATCTCGGCACCACCGGGAAGCCCTACCGTCGCTCCGCGGCCGTTTGATACGCGCGCCTCGACGGGCACGAAGTTCATCGGCGGCGTGCCGATGAACGACGCCACGAATTTGTTGGCCGGGCGCTGGTAGAGGTCGAGCGGCGTTCCGATCTGCGAGATTTCGCCGTGATCGAGGACGACAATGCGGTCGGCGAGCGTCATCGCCTCGATCTGATCGTGCGTGACGTAGATCATGGTCGTCTTGAGCTGCTGGTGCAGCCTGGCGATCTCGACGCGCATCTGCACGCGCAAAATGGCGTCGAGGTTCGACAGTGGCTCGTCGAACAGGAAGACCTTCGGGTCGCGCACGAGCGCGCGGCCGATCGCCACGCGCTGGCGCTGGCCGCCGGAAAGCTGTGCCGGACGCCGCTCGAGCAGTTCGTCCAGACGCAGCATGCGCGCCACTTCCTCGGTCCGTCGGTCGACGGTCTCTTTCGGCGCCTTGGCGACACGCAGCGAGAACGAGATGTTCTGCCTCACGGTCATGTGCGGATAGAGGGCATAGGACTGGAACACCATGGCGATCCGCCGCTTTGCCGGCGGCGCATTGGTCACGTCGAGACCGTCGATCAGAACCTCGCCGGCGGTGGCTGCCTCAAGCCCTGCGATCACCCGCAGCAAGGTCGACTTGCCGCAGCCGGACGGCCCCAGAAGGGCGCACAACTGCCCGTCCTCCACGACCAGATCCAGCATCTTTATGGCTTCCACCGAGCCATAGCTCTTGCGGATTCCACGCAGCTCAACGTCGCTCATCGTTGATGTCCGGGCCTCCCCACTCGGCCCATATTAGCTGCCAAGCATCGTTTTCGACACCCGCCCCGGCTGGTTATGGCCGGCGTGGTCAGCCGGGCTTGTAGTCGCGCGTCGCTTCAGGGTCGTCGGTCGTGAAGGGCAATGCCAGCAACTCGTCCCAGGCGGCATCAGGTATCGGCCAATTCGCCCACTCGACGGTCTGGGCAACCCGCTCTGGCTTCGAGACGCCGCAGATGGTGGAGGCGATGCGACGATCGCGAAGCGAGAACTGCAGCGCGGCGGCGCCGGTCGGCACGCCATGGCGCGCGCAAATCGCCTCGATGCGACGAATGGGATCGAGAGCAGCGGCGGTTGCTTCCTGATAGACGTAGCGCGGGTATGTCCGGGTTCCCTTCGCCAGAACGCCGCTTGCGTAGGGTGCGGCGTTGAGCACGGCGATACCTTTGGCAACGGCAAACTCGATCATCGGCTCCGCATTGCGATTGACGAGGGTGAAACGGTTGTGTGTTATCAGCGCGTCAAAATCCCAATCGCGTAACAGCGGCATCATTACGTCGGTCCTGCCTGCCGCGAGGCCGACGGCATCCGCCAATCCTTCCTCCTTCAGCTTGAACAGTTCGGCCAGGGCGCCGCGCGGCCCGACGATGTCGGCCATGGACGGCGCGTGTTCCGGGTCGTGCAGGTGTAGAAGGTGGACCTTGCCGAGGCCCAGCGCCTTGAGGCTCGCCTCGATGGAGCGGCGGGCGCGGTCGGCGTCGAACCGGCCGGTCTTGAAATCGCGATCAATCTTCGTCGAGACAACGGCCTGGGCCGGCAATCCGCCCAGTTCGCGGATCACGTCGCCGATGCGCTCTTCGCTTCGCCCCCACCCGTAGATACGCGCGGTGTCCAGAAAATTCGCCGGCCCGTCGAAGATGGCTCGCACCGTCGCACGCGCCTGGTCCGCGCTCACGCTGAAACCATACGTATCCGGCATGTCCGCGAGCGACGAAGTGCCGAAGCAGACTGGCGTTACCATCAGCTTGGTGTCGCCGAGCGGGCGTTTTTTCAGGCGATCATTTGGGGGGATGATGCACCTCCCTGGCGGCGCGTTGATTTGAGGTGCTCCGCAGCCCTCGGTTGGCGTGCAAAAAACATGCAAAATATCACGAGCGGCTCTGCCACACTGCTGGAGCGGGTGAAGGGAATCGAACCCTCGTATGCAGCTTGGGAAGCGGGAATGTATCACATCGGCTCAACGAGATAGCTGCAAAACCTGCTCTCTCGCCTATCAATCGCATCAACGGCCTAGACCGCCGAAGCAAAACCACCGAGGCCGAAAAGCGAAGCTCCCCCGCGGCGAACGGCAGGGCTTCGAAGGCCTCAAGTTTGTCTGCACACACAATCTCCGCCGCGCTGCCGTTTGACCGCCAAGCCTTTCTCATCGAGCGCCGCTTTGGTTTCCCCAGTGCGATGGCGCGCGCCGTCGCCGGCACCGCGTTCCCGATTACTGAGAGGGCGGAATGACCGCCCCGGTAACCAATGCCGTGCAGGGCAATCCCGGCCATGCAATCCTGTGCGCGAGCGAGCTATGCGGCGGGCGCGAGCGCACCGGCGAGGTCATTGGTCAACCCAACGGACGGTGGCGGGCTTACGACAGCCTCGGCGGATCGCTGGGAACGTTTCGCAAGCGCTCTGACGCTGCAGCGGCCGTTTCGGTGGCCTACAGGCAGCGCCATGGCGGGAAGGGACGGCGATGACCGCCGCGGAGCTCCGATGCCCTCCTGGCGCCACTAGCCGGGCCTACGCGGTCATGCGCGAGGCGCTGGCGCGCGCGACCGATCCAAACGAGTTAGAATCCCTCACCAGGGTGTTATCTGCTGCCTATGCTAACGGGCAGCTCAGCGATATCGAGGCGAGCGAGATTTCGGCCCAGATCGAGCGATTGCGGCCATGGTATCGCAACACGCCCAGGCTGCGGCCGCTGCCTGATCAGTTCGGCCGACTCATGAAGCGGATACGATCCCGTCAGCATCCGCGGTCACCTGATCAAGAGGCATCGCGGGCACGGCGGCGCACGATGGGCGGGTCGAGCACGATGCCACCCGCAATGAGGGCTTTCTATACCGAGGGGCTGCGTGCGGTGCTTTGCGTCATCGCGGGCGAGGTGAAGAAACATGGCGTCTGCGACTGGCCGATCGACAGGATCGCAGCTCTGGCGGGCGTCTGCCGAACGACCGTCCAGACCGCCCTGCATGAAGCCCGGCGCCTTGGGCATATCGAGGTGACTGAGCGCCCGAGGCGAGGGGCAAAGAACCTCCCGAACGTCGTGCGCATCATCGCGGCGAAATGGCGGTCATGGCTCGGCGTACCGAAAAAGGGAGGGCTAGGGTCCAAAAACGATTGCCCCACGGAGAGTCACAATAGGAACAAGACGACCGAGGGGAGTACACTGCGGGATCAGCTCTCGTTCCTCCTCGTCTTTAGAGGCGGCACAGGCGCTGCCTCGAAGGACGCTGGCTCGCCACCGAATGCGACGCATGCGTCGCATTGGACGGCCGCGCGCTGATGGCGGGCCGAGCTGGCGCGCAGCATTGCGGCCATAAGGCCGACGGTTGGAGCGGAAGCGACGGCAGCGGAGTCGCGGTGCCCGGCGCGGACCTTGTCCTCCTGCAACGCGCGCTCGACGGCGACTGACCCTGCGAAAAAGCGAAGCGTGCTTCGCGCTTGAAATGCGATCCGTGGGCTTTTGCTCGCCTCCCGGCCGAAATGTAGCTCGCGGGTCCTTCCGGAGGTCGGGCCCGACGCGGTACATTCACACCCCGTTAGGAAAAAGCGACTTGGCCCGTTGAAAAACGACAGGTCAAGGTTGAGATTGTTGTTCTTCCTGAGCCTAGCTCTCAACTCAAGGGGTTCGAACCTAGCGATATGGCCGGCTGCCGTTTCATGGACACGCGGGCTGAGATGGCCGAGCGTCGAGTATCGGCGGCGTTTGGCGTGTCGCGACGCCGAATTGTCACGCCCCAAGGTCCGCTATTGACCGGCAATCAGACGCTTCCCGCCCGTTCCGCGACTTCCGGCTTTGACCCATTGTGGAAACGGGCGAGTCAGGTAGGGTCTCTCCGTTGGGATGCGGGAGGATCGGATGGGTCGTTTTGTCGAAGGAGCCGACCGCTCGCAATGTTCCCTTCTGCCGGAATGCCTCGAGGACTGGGTGGATGAGGGTAACTCGGTTCAGGTGATCGATGCCTTCGTCGAGGCGCTGGACCTGCACGGGCTCGGCGTCGACGGTGCGGTGCCGGCGATCACGGTCGGCCGGCCTACCGTGATCGGCCGCAACATGCAGCGCCATCGCCATCAGGAGTTCATCCGCTTTCTGAACGCGATTGAGGCCAAGGTACCGGTCGGCAAGGTCGTCCCGTCATCCCCGACAATTATGCCGCCCACAAGCATCCCAAGGTTCGCGCTTGGCTTGCCCGGCACGAGCGGTTCATCTTCCACTTCACGCCAACCTCGTGCTCCTGGCTCAACGCGAGGGCTTCTTTGCCAAACTCTGCCGACGCCGACTGAAGCGCGGCGTCTTCCGCTCGGTCGTCGATCTCCAGGCCGCCATCAACCGCTTCCTCGCCGAGACCAACAATGACCCCAAGCCCTTCACTTGGACCGCAGAGCCAGACCGCATCATCGCCGCAGTCAGACGAGGGCACCAAGTGTTAGATTCGATCCACTAGCACTACTTTGGCAGGTTACGATTTGTTATCCAAGACGGCTTGATGCAGCGCGCTCCGATGAAGAGGAGCGCGTCATGGCGAGGTGGAATGAGGACTTGCTGGAATGGCTTCAGCCGTTTCTGGCGCAACTGGGGCACAAGCGGCGACGCCAGATGTGCCCCGCCTACGTAGCGGGGCTGATCGGCCCTGGCGATCGCGAGACCGTTCAGCCGAAGGCGGCACGTGATAGCGACGTGAGCTATGACCGGCTTCATCATTTCATCGGCAGCGGCGTCTGGATGCATCTGCGCTCGAAACAGCGCTGCTCGTTGAAGCCGACAAGTTGGTTGGCGGCGACAATGCCTGGTTGATCATCGACGATACTGCATTACCGAAGAAGGGCGATCATTCGGTCGGCGTCGCTGCCCAGTACGCCTCGGCGCTTGGCAAGAACGTCAACTGCCAGTCGCTGATTTCGCTGACGCTGGCCTCACGCGAGGTGCCGGTGATGATCGGTCTGCGGCTATTCCTGCCCGAGAGTTGGACGAACGATCCCGCGCGCATGGCGAAGGCTCGCGTTCCGAGGGCGCGGCAGCACGGTTTGACAAAGCATCCGATCGCGGTCGAGGAGATCGACCGCGTCATCGCCTCCGGCGCGCGGTTTGGCTGCGTGCTTGCCGATTCCGGTTACGGATCGAGCGCATCATTCCGACAGGCCTTGAGCGAGCGCGGCTTGTCCTGGGCGGTCGGCCTGTCGCGACGCCAGACCGTCTATCCCTGCGATGTCGGATTGATATTTCCTGTCGCCAAAACCGGAAGGCGTCGCAAGTACCACATTCCCGACACGGCGCCGGTCGCCGCCGAGGCAATGCTGGCCGATGAGAAGTGGCGACAGGTCACTTGGCGACGGGGCAGCAAAGGCCCACTGTCGTGCCACTTCGCGGCGCGCCGTGTGCGGATCGCCGATGGCCATACGCACCGGATGGCTGACAATCGTGTTCAACGCATGCCGGGCGACGAGGTGTGGCTGGTCGGGGAACGACGACCGGGCGGCGAGCGAAAGTACTACGCCGGGGAAAAAAGGATTCGCTGGCCCGCCGCCGCAGCCAAGCATGCCGGCCATCAGGCAAGCCATCCTCGATCACTTCGCGCGGCCGCCGCCTTTGCGGTGCCCTCACTGTGACAGGCTCTTGATGGAAAGCGCTGCGATGAACCTGCCAAAGTAGTGCTAGTAGTCCATGCCGCCACCGGGCATCGCCGGAGCGCTCTCTTTCTTGGGATGCTCGGCGACCATCGCCTCGGTGGTGACGAGGAGACCGGCGACCGAGGCCGCGTCCTGGAGCGCGATGCGCACGACCTTGGTTGGGTCGACGATGCCGGCGGCGACCATGTCGACATAGGCTTCGTTCTGGGCATCGAAGCCGTAGGAGTCAGACTTCGATTCCAGCACCTTGGAGACCACGATCGATCCCTCGACACCGGAGTTCTCAACGATCTGCCGAATCGGGGCCTCAAGCGCGCGCAGCACGATGTTGATACCGGCCTGGGTATCGGCATTGTCCGATTTCAGCTTGTCGACCGCCTTGCGTGCGCGCAGCAGCGCGACGCCGCCGCCCGGCACGATGCCTTCCTCGACCGCCGCGCGGGTTGCATTGAGCGCATCGTCGACGCGGTCCTTCTTCTCCTTCACTTCGGTCTCGGTGGCGCCGCCGACGCGGATCACCGCGACGCCGCCGGCGAGCTTGGCCAGCCGCTCCTGCAGCTTTTCCTTGTCGTAGTCCGAAGTGGTTTCCTCGATCTGGGCCTTGATCTGGTTTATGCGGCCCTCGATCTCTTTCTTCTTGCCGGAGCCGGCGACGATCGTCGTGTTTTCCTTGGCAATCGACACCTTCTTGGCACGACCAAGCATTTGCAGGGTGACGTTCTCCAGCTTGATGCCAAGGTCTTCCGAGATGACCTGACCGCCGGTCAGCACGGCGATGTCCTCCAGCATCGCCTTGCGGCGATCACCGAAGCCCGGCGCCTTGACTGCCGCTACCTTGAGACCGCCGCGCAGCTTGTTGACGACGAGCGTTGCCAACGCCTCGCCCTCGACATCCTCGGAGATGATGAGGAGGGGCTTGGCGGCCTGAACTACCGCCTCGAGGACGGGAAGAAGGGCTTGAAGATTGGAGAGTTTCTTCTCGTGCAGGAGGATGTAGGGGTCCTCGAGCTCGGTCAGCATCTTCTCGGTGTTGGTGATGAAGTACGGCGACAGGTAGCCGCGGTCGAACTGCATGCCCTCGACTACCTCGAGTTCGAACTCGAGCGCCTTGGATTCCTCGACCGTGATGACGCCCTCGTTGCCGACCTTCTTCATTGCCTTGGCGATCATGTCGCCGATCATCTTCTCGCCGTTGGCGGCAATGGCGCCAACCTGGGCGATCTCTTCGGACGTCTTGATATTCTTCGAACGGCGCTTGAGGTCGGAGACCACTTCCGTCACGGCAAGCTCGATGCCGCGCTTGAGGTCCATCGGGTTCATGCCGGCGGCGACCGCCTTGGCGCCCTCCTTGACGATGCTGTGGGCAAGAACCGTCGCCGTGGTCGTGCCGTCACCGGCGATGTCATTGGTCTTCGAGGCCACCTCGCGCACCATCTGTGCGCCCATGTTCTCGAACTTGTCCTCCAGCTCGATCTCCTTGGCGACGGTCACGCCGTCCTTGGTGATGCGCGGAGCGCCATATGACTTGTCGAGAATGACGTTGCGGCCCTTGGGGCCGAGGGTGACCCGAACCGCGTTGGCGAGAGTGTCGATGCCACGCAACATCCGATCACGGGCATCGGTCGAAAAGATTACGTCTTTGGCAGTCATGATGTTCAAGTCCTTTGAGAGTGAAATCTGCGGAAAGGGGTGCGAAGTCAGGCTGCCTTGCGGGCCGCAACCTTGCCTTCGATCACCCCCATGACGTCGGACTCCTTCATGATCAGGAGTTCCTCGCCGTCGATCTTGACTTCCGTGCCCGACCACTTGCCGAACAGGATGCGGTCGCCAGCCTTGACGTCGAGCGGAACCAGCTTGCCCGCTTCGTCGCGGGCGCCAGGACCCACCGCGGTCACTTCGCCTTCCTGCGGCTTCTCCTTGGCGGTATCGGGAATGATGATGCCACCTTTCGACTTCTCTTCGCCTTCAAGGCGGCGAACGACCACGCGGTCATGCAGCGGGCGGAATTTCATGGGTTGTTTCCTTTGGTGGAGGGGCCGCCAAAGGTTGCACACGAACTTTGGTCGGTTAGCACTCTATCTTGAAGAGTGCTAACGTGGGGTGTTTGCCGCGGCCTTACAAGACGCCTTGCCGGCGAACAATGTCGATTTTGTTGGCGCAGACGTAGTTTTTGTTTGTTTTCAAGAAGATCTTCGACTTAAAATTCTGGATTGGGTAGTGGGCCAATTCTGATTGGACTGGCCCACTACCTTGGATTCCAACCCGTTGTTATTCCGATCGTTGTTGAAATATTCTGAGGGATTTCTTAGATAACGGAAATGCTGCTCAGCAGGATATCTGATGGGCGGACCGCTCGGGCGCGCTCATCGGCCTCTGAGGCGACCAAGGTCGGGGCCGGAGGCATAGGCACCAACATGCGCGCGGCTGGGTGAGCCTGCCTGCACCCTGATCTTGAGCCCACGCGGCCCGAAAGGCGCACCATCAAAACGATCCTTCGTGGTCTTTTCGGCCGCCGTCTGCCGTCTCCGTGGAGCGATCATGCGCCCGTGCGCCAAGAGCTGTTTGGCCTTGAGCGGCTTGAGCAGCACGCGGAAAGCCTTGCCGCCGCTCAGTCGGTAACGTCGCGCCCGCCGGTCGTCGTGTCCTTGCATGCCAGGGTCAATGAAGACGCGGCGGTGCTACTTGAGGCTTATCGGGCGAGCGCCGCGGAGTTGGCCGGCGGTCGCGGGGTGGTCCCGGCCGCCGAATGGCTGCTCGACAACTATCACCTGGTCGAGGAGCAGATCCGCGAAATCCGCGACGACCTGCCGCGCGGCTTTTACCGCCAGTTGCCGAAGCTTGTTGACGGACCGTTCGCCGGCTACCCGAGGGTCTTCGGGCTGTCGTGGGCCTATGTCGCGCACACTGACAGTCACTTCGATCACGATGTACTCCGTCGCTTTGTCGTCGCCTACCAACGGGTTCAACCCCTCACGATCGGTGAACTGTGGGCAGTACCGACGACACTGCGTGTGGTCCTGATTGAGAACCTTCGACGGCTCGCGGACCAAATTGCGATTGGGCGCGCGGCGCGCGCGGACGCGGACGAACTCGCCGACCGGCTTCTCGCGTCGGACGGTATGCGGGTCGTGACGGAGGCAGACGTATCTACAGGCCATTCCGGGCCGGTATTCGAGCTCTTCGCCGCGCAACTGGCGAAACGCCTGCGCGAGGTCGATCCGCAGATCGTGCCGGCGCTCGGGTGGCTGGAGGAGCGGCTCCGGCTGCAGGGTACTTCGATCGAAGCCGCAGTTCAGCACGCCCAGCAGCGGCAGGGCGCCTCCAACGTCACAATCCGCAACATCATTGCGGGCATGCGGCTGATTTCAGACATTGACTGGTTGGCATGGTTCGAGAGCGTGAGCCTTGTCGACGAACGGCTGCGCGCGGCAAGCGGGTTTGGCGCCATGGATTTCCAGACCCGCGATCTATACCGAGGCGCAATCGAACAACTGGCGCGCGGCTCGTCATCCTCGGAGCTTGAGATCGCGGATATTGCGCTGAACGCGGCAGCGCATGCCGCGACCGCTGGATCATGCGACGCTGTGGAGAACGAGCGGGTCGGCGATCCTGGCTATCACCTGATCGCCGCCGGACGCCGCGCACTCGAGGCAGCAATCGGTTTTCGGGCGCCTCCACGACTGCGGCTAAACCGCTTCAGCATCCGGTTTGGTATCGGTGGCTACGTCGGCGCGATCCTGACTGTCGCCACCTTGTTGCTGGCGCCTGCGCTTTGGGCGATCGCAAGTCCTGGGATAGCGACCGGCTGGCTCACACTCCTCGCCTTGGTCGGCTTTTTCCCGGCTACAGAAGTCGCGACCACGCTGGTCGATCGCGTCATCACATGGAGCTTTGGCGCGATGACCCTGCCGGGTCTTGAGCTCAAGGCGGGCGTCCCGCCACAGTATCGAACATTGGTCGCCGTGCCGACATTGCTGACCAATGAATCCGCCCTTCTGGAGCAGGTTGAACGACTGGAGGTCCACTACCTCTCCGGCGCCGGCGGCGATGTCGTGTTCGCGCTCCTGTCGGATGGCGTCGACGCCGAACAAGAGGTTCTCGATGGCGACGCTCATCTTCTTGACGTCGCTGCGGCGGCGATTGACCGGCTGAACCGGCGTCATCCAGCGAGTGCGGCCGGCAGCCGCTTCCTGCTGCTGCACCGCCGCCGCGTATTCAACGCCGGCGAGCAAAAATGGATGGGCTGGGAGCGCAAGAGAGGCAAGCTGCACGAACTTGACCGCCTTCTGCGTGGCGCCACTGACACGACGTTCATGGCGATCGGAAATAGCGAACCGCACGTGCCGGCCGACGTTCGCTACGTCATTACGCTTGATGCCGACACCAGACTACCGAGGGATGCGGCCCGCCGCCTGATCGGCAAGATGGCCCATCCGCTCAATCAACCGAGATTTGACGCCAACAAGCAACGCATTGTCGATGGCTACGCCGTTCTTCAGCCGCGCGTCACTCCGTCGCTGCCGGTGGGTCAGGAGGGCTCGTTCTATCAGAAGATCTTCTCTGGTCCGGGCGGAATGGATCCATACGCGGCCGCTGTCTCCGACGTGTACCAGGACCTCTTCGGCGAGGGCTCGTATACGGGCAAGGGAATCTATCAGGTCGACGCTTTCGAGGCGGCTCTTGCCGATCGCGTGCCTGACAACACCATGCTCAGTCACGATCTTTTTGAGGGCATCTTTGCGCGCGCCGGTCTCGCCTCTGACGTGGAGGTCGTCGAAGAATTCCCTTCCCGCTACGACATCGCCGTCAGGCGCCAGCACCGCTGGACGCGGGGTGACTGGCAGCTTCTTCCCTGGGTGTTCGGACAGCCAACGGAAGGAGGCAGGGTGCCGCCAATCGGCCGCGGCAAGATGTTGGACAACCTCAGGCGATCGCTGATAGCGCCGATCACGCTGGCAGCCTTTGGCCTGAGCTGGCTGACGCCCATGCCCGCGGCGATCACGGCGGTCCTGCTGCTGGTTGCGGCCGTGGCGTTGCCTGCGTTCCTGCAATCGTTCCTTTCCCTACTGCCACGCCGCCCCAGTGTTCGCCTGAGCAATCACATCGGCACGCTGGCAACCGACTTCAAACTCGCCGGCGCAAAGACGCTGCTTACGCTGGCGTTCCTTCCGGACCAGGCGTGGCGGATGGGCGACGCCATCGTCAGAACGTTGACGCGCCTGTTGTGGACGCACCGCCACCTTCTCGAATGGACGACCGCTGCCCAGTCGGCCGCGAGTCCGCGGCTAGGCCTGGCCGGCTTCTATGGGAGCATGGCGCAGGGCACGGCGCTTGGACTGGCGGTGGCGGTATGCGCCGTCGCGATGGCGCCATCCTCGTGGCCGCTGGTCATGCCGTTCGCACTTCTCTGGCTGGGAGCCCCGGCAATCGCTCTGTGGGGCAGCCGGCCGTCGAAGCCAGCGGCGCGACGGGGAATCTCGGATGCCGATGAACGCGACTTGCGTCTCATCGCTCGTCGCACCTGGCGCTTCTTCGAGACGTTCGTGACGCCGTCTGACAACATGCTGCCTCCCGACAATTTCCAGGAGGATCCGAAGCCCGTCATCGCGCACCGAACTTCGCCTACCAACATGGGACTGTATCTTCTCGCGGCCGTTGCCGCTCGCGACTTCGGCTGGGCCGGGACGGTAGAGACGATCGAGCGCCTGGAGGCTGCGTTCGCATCCATGCGGAAGCTCTCGCGCTTCAAGGGGCACTTCTTCAATTGGTACGAAACCCAGGATCTGCGCGTCCTCGATCCCGCTTACGTCTCGTCGGTCGACAGCGGGAATCTGGCTGGTCACCTGATTGCCCTCGCCAATGCCTGCGAAGAGTGGAGCGATATTCCTCTCGCAGCCGCGGCTCGGCGTGGCATGATCGACAATCTCCGCCTGTTGCGCGAAGCGTTCGATGCGCAGCCAAGCGGCGGCACCCGGCGTGAGCACCAACTCGCTTCGATTCTCGATGCGATCGATGCTCACCTCAGCAGCGCGCAGGGGCTGGAGATCGTCTCGCCCGTGCTGAATCGGCTCGCTGAAAAGGCCGTGACCGAGGCGCAAAGCCTTGTTCCCCGCGACCTGGGTGAGGCGGTTCCCGATCTGGTTTTCTGGAGCATGGCACTGGCCAAGTCGGTCGCCGAGCATGCTCGCGACCGCCTCCAGGCCAGCGGAGAGGCGCGCCCCAACGCCAGCCGGCTGACGGCGTTGGCAGATGCTGCCCGTTCCATGGCGCTGGCAATGGACTTCGCTTTTCTCCTCGACCCCGAGCGGGGCCTCCTGTCGATCGGCTATTCCGTCGCCGACCATGGACTCGATCCAAGCTGCTACGACCTGCTCGCTTCCGAGGCGCGGCTAGCAAGTCTGTTTGCCGTGGCGAAGGGAGATGTCGAGACTCGACATTGGTTTCGGCTCGGTCGGGCTGTAACGCCAGTCGGCGGCGGATCCGCACTGATCTCTTGGTCCGGATCGATGTTCGAGTACCTGATGCCGTCGCTGGTCATGCGGGCGCCCGTCGGCAGCCTGCTCGAACAAACCAATCGCCTGATAGTCGAGCGTCAGCACGCCTATGCTCGGTCGCTTGGCGTTCCATGGGGCATTTCCGAGTCCGCCTACAATGCGCGCGATCTGGAATTCACGTTTCAATACATGACCTTCGGGGTTCCGAGTCTCGGCCTCAAACGTGGCCTATCTGAGAACATCGTGATCGCCCCGTACGCGACCGGCCTCGCGACCATGGTCGATGGACGCGCGGCGCGCGCAAACTACGCGCGGCTCGCCGCGATGGGAGCCGCCGGCCGCTATGGTTTCTATGAGGCCGTCGATTTCACCCGGTCCCGCCTTCCCGACAATGAGGACTTCGCGATTGTCCGCGCTTTCATGACCCATCATCAGGGCATGACCATCGTCGCGATTGCCAACGCCCTGCTGCGCGGTCAGATGCGGGCGCGGTTTCATCGAGAGCCGATGATCCAGGCGAGCGAACTCCTGCTTCAGGAACGCTTGCCACGGGAAGTAGCCATAACCCGTCCGCGCGCGGAGGCGGTGAAGGCTTCGGCGGCGGTTGCCCCCGAGACCTCGGTTGTGCGTCGTCTTTCACCGGCGGCAGCCAGCGCGACCGTAACCCATTTGCTGTCGAACGGCCGATACGCGGTGATGCTGACCGCCTCGGGGGCGGGTTACAGCCGCTGGCGCAGTCTTGCTGTCACGCGCTGGCGGGAGGACTCCACTCGCGACGACTGGGGCTCCTTCATTTTCCTGCGGGATACCAGCAGCGGCAAGGTGTGGTCCGCCGGTGCGCAGCCGCTTGGCAGGGAAGCAGACCTCGACGAGGTCGTGTTCCGCGAGGACTCTGCCGAGTTTGTCCACCCCGATGGTGCCCTGACCACGACCATGGAGGTTCTCGTCTCCGGCGAGGATGACGGCGAGGTCCGACGCATATCCTTGGCCAACAGCGGCCGCCGGGCGAGGGAGATCGAACTCACGTCCTACGCCGAGCTGGTGCTGACCACGCCAGCCGCCGACAATGCCCACCCGGTCTTCGCCAAGATGTTCGTGCAGACCGAATACCTGCCGGAATTCGAGGCACTCATCGCGACACGGCGATTGCGCTCGCCGGGTGAGCCCGAAATATGGGCGGCCCACGTGGCGGTGGTAGAAGGTGGGACCGTGACTGACTCGCAGTACGAGTCCGATCGGGCGCGGTTCCTCGACCGCGGCAGGTCTGTCGGCGCGAGCGCCGCCGTGCAGTACGGTCGCCGGCTGTCGCAAACGGTCGGGACGGTTCTCGACCCGATCTTTTCACTCAGACGTTGCATCGAGATTCAGCCCGGCAAGGTGGTGCGCGTCGCCTTCTGGACGGTCGTTGCGGCGTCGCGGGCGGAGCTTCTCGATCTAGTAGACAAGCACCATGACCGCAACGCCTTCGATCGGGCGAGGACGCTGGCGTGGACGCAGGCGCAGGTCCAGCTTCGTCACCTCGACGTTGATGCCGCTGAAGCGGCGGACTTTCAGCAGCTGGCCGCGCCGATCCTCTACGCCGATCCGCGCTTTAGGGTGCCCTCCGAGGTCATGCTGCGCGGCGGTGGCTCGCAGACGGATTTGTGGCCTTATGGCATTTCCGGCGACCTGCCAATCGTCCTGCTGCGCATCGACGACATCGAGGATATTGCGCCGGTGCGCCAACTGCTGCGGGCGCATGAATATTGGCGCATGAAACGCCTTGCCGTCGACCTCGTCATCCTGAACGAACGCGCCGCATCCTATGCGCAGGACCTGCAGGTCGCCGTCGAGACAGCGGTGCGCAGCAGTCAATCGCGGCCGCGTGTGGGCGATGAACTCGCCCAGGGCGCCGTCTACGTGCTCCGCTCCCAATTGATCGGCAGCACCGCGCGAGACCTGCTGCAATCCGTCGCCCGGGTTGTGCTCAGCGCCCGTGGTGGGGCGATTGGCGATCAGATCGCCCGATTGCCGCCGTCGCAAGAGTGGCCATTACCGGCCCGGGCGTTGAAACGGGGCGCGACAACAATATCTCAACCGTCGCCGCCAAACCTGGATCTGGAATTCTTCAATGGTCTTGGCGGCTTCGCCAAGGATGGGCGGGAATACGTAGCCATTCTCAACGCTCATCAGACGACCCCGGCGCCGTGGATCAACGTGATTGCAAACCGCGGGTTCGGGTTTCAGGTCGCGGCCGAGGGCAGTGGCTACACTTGGGCCACCAACAGCCGCGAGAACCAGCTGACGCCCTGGTCGAACGATCCCGTCGCAGATCCGGTGGGCGAGGCGATCTACGTTCGCGACCAGGTGAGCGGCGAGTTGTGGTGCGCGACAGGGCGGCCGATCATCGATGGCGGAACCTACGTTGCTCGTCACGGCCGCGGCTACAGCCGCTTCGAGCACCAGGCCCATGGCATCGTGCTCGACTTACTGCAGTACGTGCCGCGCGCCGACCCGGTGAAGATTTCACGGCTGACGCTGCGCAACCTTTCGGGCCGGCGGCGCAGCTTGTCAGTGACTGCCTACCAGGAATGGGTGCTGGGCACGGCGCGAGGAGCGTCCGGCCCGTACATCGCGACCGAGATCGACGGCACAACCGGTGCTCTGCTGGCCCGCAATCGGTGGAGCATCGGGTTTTCAGGCCGGGTTGCCTTTGCTGATCTGGGTGGTCGCCAGACGGGCTGGACCGCCGATCGGACCGAGTTTCTCGGCCGCAACGGCGGGCCCGGCGCGCCGGCGGCGCTCCTCGGTGGGGCGCCCATGTCGGGATGGACCGGCGCCGGCCGCGATCCTTGCGCGGCCCTGCAATGCGTCGTCGAGCTTGGTGCCGGGGAGACGGTGGAAATCGTCTCGCTCCTCGGGCAATGCGCCTCGGCGGAAGAGGCGAGCACACTGGTCGCGCACTACCGCAAGACCGATCTCGACGCGGCTCTCGACGAAGTGACCGACTATTGGGAAGGGTTTCTCGGAGCGATCCAGGTCAAGACGCCAGACCGGGCCATGGACATCATGCTCAACGGCTGGCTCCTTTACCAGACGCTAGCCTGCCGCATCTGGGCCCGCTCCGCTTTCTATCAGGCAGGCGGAGCGTACGGGTTCCGCGATCAGCTTCAGGACGGCACTGCCTTGTCGTTCGCCGCACCGGATGAGACGCGACGCCACATCCTGGATGCCGCGACCCGACAGTTCGTAGAAGGTGACGTTCAGCATTGGTGGCTGCCGCATTCCGGCCACGGGGTGAGAACGCGGATCTCCGACGACCGCGTCTGGCTTGCCTTCGCGACGGCAACCTACATCACGGCATCGGGTGAGGTCGCCATTCTCGACGAGAATGTGCCGTTTCTCCAAGGTCCGGTCCTCCGTCCAACTGAGCCAGAGGCATTCTTTCAGCCGACGATGGCCGACGAATCGGCCACGTTATTCGAACATTGCGCACGCGGACTGGATCAAAGCATTGATCTGACCGGCGAACATGGACTTCCTCTCATCGGCACAGGGGACTGGAACGATGGGATGAATCGGGTGGGCGAAGGTGGTCGGGGCGAGAGTGTGTGGCTCGGCTGGTTCCTGGTACGCACCCTCGAGTTGTTTGCTCCGCTGGCGGAGGACCGCGACGCTGAACGTGCTCAGCGCTGGCGGTCACACGCCGCGTCGGTGCGTGACGCACTCGAACGCGAAGCATGGGATGGCGAATGGTATCGTCGTGCAACGTTCGACGACGGAACCTGGCTCGGCTCCAAAGACGGCGTGGAATGCCGAATCAACTCAATAGCTCAATCCTGGGCCGTGTTGTCAGGTGGAATGGATCGCGCCCGCGTCGCCCAGGCCATGCGGTCCGTGGACAGCAGACTTGTCCGTCGAAACGAAGGGCTCGCGCTTCTGTTTTGGCCTCCCTTCGACAAGACGCCCCTCGACCCGGGGTATATCAAGGGCTATCCGCCCGGGCTCCGCGAAAACGGCGGGCAGTATAGCCACGCTGCCATGTGGGTAATACTCGCATTTGCAAATCTGGGCGCCGGAGAGATGGCCGCCGAGCTTTTCGCCCTGGTCAATCCGATCAACCATGCGCGCACACCCCGGGAAGTCGAGCGCTACAAGGTTGAGCCCTACGTCGTCGCAGCGGATATCTTCTCCGTCGCTCCTCACGCCGGCCGAGGTGGGTGGACCTGGTACACCGGTTCGGCTGGGTGGATGTATCGCGCCGGCATCGAGGGCATTCTAGGCATCCGCCGCGAAGGCGCCTTTCTTGTCGTCGATCCCTGCATTCCACCCAAGTGGCCGGGGTTTGAGGTCACGGTGAAGGTTGGGTCGACCTGTTTCGACATTCGCGTCGAGAACCCCTCCCACGCCGGTCGCCGCGTCACCCAGGCGGTCCTTGATGGCGTTGGTATCAGCTGCTCTGACGGGAGCGTGCGCGTCAGTCTCGACGGCACTGTGCATAGTCTCGTGGTTTCTCTCTGAATCGGTTTCCCCGATCGTTCAGAGGCCCGACGATATCGGGAGGTCGGCGGCCCGTTGGGGCGCCACGTCGACGGCGAGCGTCGTCACCGAGGTGGTCGCCCGAGATGTCCTGACCAATTGACTCAAAGTTGCTGGCGGCCATGGTTTCTTGTGGTCGCCATTCGGAGCGATTGAGCGTATTGTCGGGACATCGCCGCGCATATTTGAAACAGGAGCCGGCGACTGAGAGCGCCGCCATTGTGCTCCCCCTGCAAACGAAAGGGGGAGACGATGCCCCTCTCCAATCCCGCGAGCGCCGTGACGCGTCAACAACTTCTCGATCGTGTTCAGAACCTCGTCGACAGGGCTCGGCAGAAAGGCTCCGAACTATCGGCGGGTGTTGAGGCCGAACGGTTGATCAGCGAATATCCAAATTGCCCGATGTCGTTCGCGGAGCTTAGCGAGACGATCGCCTCAGTCGCAGGCAAGGACGCCGGACAAAAGTCGGCACGGAGTCAGCGGCCAACTTCACGGACTTAACGCGCGTCGCCGCCGGCTCGGGCTGATCGGGGCCCAGCTTCCCCGGTCCCAAAAATGAGGCCGTGGACGAATCGCAGCTTGCCCATGACCGTTGGTGCCAAAACGAACGGATATAGATCCGGCTGGCCCATGCTTTGGTTGAGGCTGTTGACGGCGTAGGTAAGCGGAAGCCACGCTCGGATCAACGCGTCGAAGTCGTCCTGGTCGTACGGATCAAAGTCAATTTTCAGGTCGAGGCGAGGCAAGCGTCCGACCGTAGGATGCACCTGCAATCCGAAGGCGGCCGCCGTCTCGAGCGTGTCGACGATGTGCAGATAGTGGGCCCAGGTTTCTGCGAAATCCTCCCACGGATGGGCACCAGCGTAGCTGCTGACATGATGCTCCTGCCAGTCGGGCCTGGGCCCGGTCGCGTAGTGTCTTTGAAGAGCCGTCGCATAAGGCTGACGTTCGTCGCCGAAAAGATCGCGGAAAGCTGCGTGCCAAACGCCGTCCCGCACCATGCGCTGCCAATAGTGGTGACCGACTTCGTGGCGGAAATGTCCGAGGAGCGTGCGATACGGCTCCGCCAAGTCGCGGCGATGCCGTTCGCGCTCGGCATCGTCAGCCTCGGAAATATCGATGGTTATCAGCCCGTTGGCGTGGCCCGTTGCGACTTGCTGTCCTTCCAGGAGCATTCCCGAACTGGAAACGAAGTCGAAAACAAGCCCATTTTCGTCATCTTCGTATTTGCTGACGAGCGGCAGCTTGAGCCGGAGGAGCCCGTAAACGAGACGGTGTTTGGCTGTCTCCAATCGCTGCCAAAGCACGAGGTTTCCCGGCCTGGAAAGATCTGGAATCGTTCGGTTCAGCCGGCAGGCTCGGCAGAATTGCTGCGGGCCTGCGGCCGGCATCATCCAGTTGCAGACCCCGTAAGCAGCATTGGCACAAAATCGCCGGAGATCGTCGTGCATGTCGAAGAGACGCCATCGATCGCCATCGGCAACGAGCGCACTCAGGTTCGTTCGATCGGGCACATAGCCCAGTTGGCTGCCACAGCGCTCACAGCGCGTATTTTCGAAATAAAGCAGTTGGCCGCAATTCTGGCATTCGAACAATTTCATCGCGCCGCTCCACGAGAAGCCTTTCGCGGTTTTTCGCCAGCGGTCAGCCAAGCGAGAATTAGAAGACCGGCCGAGGCGGAAGTGACGGACGCGACGAGTATGCCGAGCTTGCCGGCGGCAAGCATTGCGGGGGTATAGGCCAACCCGGCAATGAACAGCGACATCGTGAACCCGATTCCGGTCAAGAAGGCGCCTGCCGCGAGGAGGCGCCAGCTCAAGCCGGATGCCCGAACACCCAGTCGAAGTCGATCAGCGAGAAAGCTAAACATGAAGACGCCAACTGGCTTGCCGACGACCAGGCCCGCAGCGATCGCCACCGAGACCGGCTGTCCCACGTCCGCGCGGGAGATCTCAACGCCCGCATTGGCCAGCGCGAAGATTGGCATGATCCCGAACCCCACCCAGGGGTGCAGCATCGTTTCGAGCCGCTCCACGGGCGAAAGAGCCTCCGCCGCCGCAGTGCCCGCTCGCTTGAGGTCGCGGCGTTCGGCGGTATCTCCACTCCAATTGTCGCCAATCGGATAAGAAAGTACCCGGCCGAGTATCACGCGTAGGCGCCTGTCACTCACCCATCCGCGCGCCGGGGTCATCAATCCTAGAACTACTCCTGCGATCGTTGGATGGATGCCGGAGGCATCGAAGCAGAGCCAGACAGCGCCTCCTAGAATAAAGTAGACACCAATGTTCCTGATACCGAGGCGCGCGCACACTGCAACCATCGCGAGTCCGAAAATCGCGAGACCCAATGCTGCCCAATTCAGAGCAGCTCCGTAGCTGACAGCCACGACCAGAATGGCCCCCACGTCGTCGAAGATTGCTAGAGAAAGCAAGAAAAGACGCAGACTAGGTGGGATGCGGGAGCCGAAAAGGGTGAGGCACCCGATCACAAACGCGGTGTCGGTGGCCATCACTGTCCCCCAGCCGTGCATGCCTGGGTGGCCATCCATAAGCGCAATGTAAAGGGACACCGGAACGAGCATGCCACCCAAGGCTCCCGCGAGAGGCAGAGCCGCAATGCGCAGGTTCCGCAATTCGCCCAGGACGAGCTCGCGCTTGAGTTCCAAGGCGATCACAAAGAAGAAGAAGGTCATCAACCCGTCGTTGATCCAATGCCGCAATGAACGGGTGAAATCCAGGGACCCGATGTGAAAGCCGGTTGGCGTCTCCCAGATCGCCATGAAGGGCGTGGACCATCCCGAATTGGACAGGATCAGGGCAGCCACCGTCGCAACGAGTAAAACTCCGCCGGCAGCGGCTTCGATCTCGAGAAATCGCGCGAAGGGTTTGGTGAACCAATCGGCAATCTCGGACGGCAGGCCCGCCGATTCCTGGTTCATTCGACAGTTCCCCGAGACGCTTGTGCACGCACATCGCGTCTCAAGCCATGCTTACCTGGATGTCCGGGCGCGTTTTGCCTCAGCAATTGCATCCGCCAGATTGGTGTAGCGGTATTCGCCGTAGTGGAAATAATCCACCGGAACTCGCGTTACACCGTATTTTGCTGCTTCCTCGATGTCCGTCGGGCTGGTGGTCGGGCCTTTGGGCTTGCCAAGCGTCAACGCCATTGCGGTGCACCTTTTTGTCCTATGGGCAGGTTCATCTGAGCGCCTTCTTTGGTGTCAGCCTCACGGCTGATCGCCTCTGTTTCAGATTCGGCGCCTGGCGATCGAGACAACGCGGGGCGTTGCAAACGTGAAGTTTGCAGCGCGACGGAGATGACGTCTGAGCAAGATTGAGCATCCGCCCGCCGTAGAATGAGCCAGACTTAGGAATTGTGGAACGAGCCAGGCCCAGGGAACGTCACGCGCGCCGCGCCGGCCCACGGCGCCTGTTTCCCCTTCAACGCGTCCTTGAGGCCGCCGACGGCGTTTGGAACCTTGCGCTCGACCTTCTCGGCAGTTCCATCCGACTCCATTTTGGCGTCGCCCATTGCCTTTCCCGTCGCCTGCTTCAATTTCCCCTGATTTGCTTGGCCGACCCGGCGACACGATCCTTGTCCATGATTTCGTTCCTCTCGGTTGTGCGAAGCTCCACGTGTGATACGAGGTGGGCTACGCCATGAGCTAGCCCGTTGCAGACGTGATGGTCCGGTCACATCTGCTCACAAGTCGTAAAGATCAGAATTCGAGGTTCAATTCCGAATGGCGGCCAAAATCCCCGCACCATTTTCGCCGAAGACCTTTCTTGCCAAGATCGGCGAGGGCCGAAGTATCGCCACGTACAAGAAGGGTGAGGTCGTTTTTTCGCAGGGCGATCCGGCCAACGCGGTGTTTTACGTTCAGAAGGGCAAGGTGAAGGTCACGGTCGTTTCGGAGCAAGGCAAGGAAGCCGTCATAGCAATTCTGGCGACCAACGACTTTGTCGGCGAGGGATGCCTGGCTGGCCAGGCGCTGCGCATAGCAACGGTCGCCGCTTTGACCGACTCCGTTGTCGTACGGCTCGACAAGGCTGCCATACTTCGGGTCATCCATCAGGAGCCCGAATTCTCCGAAATGTTTATTGCGCACCTTCTGAGTTGGTCGGTTCGTGTCGAAGCCGATCTCGTCGATCAGCTGTTTAACTCGAGCGAGAAGCGCCTGGCGCGGCTGCTCCTCCTGCTGGCCAACTTTGGCAAGGAAACGCAGCCGGAGCCGGTGATCGCCAAGATCAGCCAGGAGACCCTTGCGGAGATGATCGGAACGACGCGGTCGCGCGTCAGCTTCTTCATGAACAAGTTTCGAAAACTCGGCTTTATCGATTACAACGGCGGCATCGAAGTCCATAGCTCATTGTTGAGCGTTGTTCTGCACGACCAGCCCCCGATCTCCGAAGCAGGCCCCCCCGCTTCACGTACGCTCAGGCGCGGCAACTAGCGTTATCTGCCCACGATCTTCCACGGTCGCAGCAGTCGACTGCTACCTGCACCGGCGGCAGCGCGAAGGCGTTGGGGATCGCATAACGCTCTGGCCATGGCGGACCGCGAAGGCCCGGGCCTGAGGCCAGTCCGAGACGAAACGGCCGTCCGATTCGGGCAGTTCAATCCGACTGCGGCACCTCGTGTAATTTCGTCGGGCGGATGGTTTCAGGTGATTGCCATGGGCGGCTGCCCGCTCCCTCCGAACCCTCGGGCGACCGGGGAGTGGTCAGAATTGCACAGTTTCCCACCGACGTGGGCGATAATGTTAAAGATCGTCGGCGGACTGGACAAAAAATTCAGAGAACCGGTGACTGGCCGAACTTTCGGAGCGCTGACATTTCCGACCTTAGGATGTCCGGAGGCGGCCATAGTTCAGTGTAGCGAGCGTAGGGAGCCCTGGCACACGCTCCCCCGCCGGCTGGGGCTCCTTCTTTTAGGGTGAGGCGCCCACCAGCCGCCGCGAACGTACAGCATGAGAGGCCCTGGCGCCGGGCTAAGCGGCAACGTCCCCGCTTGCGCAACCCGACCTCACAACTGTCAGCTTTGATCCGGCCGATGGCGCCACATCCCGGTAGACGCTGCCTGAGGCAATTTCGAATATCGCGACCAAATACAATCGGTGCCCGTCGACCGAGGTGACGGCGCCCGTTTCTGGTCGGATGGCGGGCGCCGCGTGGAGAAAGCTTCTTTACATCGTCACGACGTGCCAAATGCTGCCGACACCGTCGCCAGTCGCATCGCCCGCCTTTGCGTCCTTGGCATAATAGTATACGGGAACGCCTTTGTACGCCCACTGCTTGACTACGTCTTACCATCTTCGGCCAGGCCGTTGGTGATCGTCCAGTCGCCGTCCGCCACATCGGCGGCCGCAGGGACAAAGGCCGGCCAGTTGGCTGGGCAGGTGGCGGTGCACGCGGACGAAGGCTCGCCCTTGGTGTCTTTATCGTACGTGTAGAGCACCATGCCTTGGGCGTCGGCGAGGATCTTGTTGGCCCCCATCGTCTCCATCGTTGTGGTCGGTGCAGCGTAGGCCGAGGTCGCTAACGCGACGGCGGCGGCAGTGAATAGAAGGCGCATCATTATAGCGGAGTTTTCTCTCTTGGTGGGTTTAGATGTTGGCCGCAGTCATCTCATCGGCGGCAGGAAGCAACGTAAGCGATCGAGGCGACTAAGCGCTGCTCAAAATTGATGTCACGTCCTGGGCCTCCGGCTTGCCCTCAACGGAGCGCCTGTGATCTGTCATTCGCAGTGACTCGGAGACCCAAAGCGAAGAGCCCGCCGCTCGGAACGAGCGACGGGCCAGCGCAAGCACGGTCAGGCGGGACTAACCGCCGAATGTGAAGCCGAACTGGAAGCCGCTCGGCCGGTTGTACCAGACGCCATTGCGGTACCAGCGGTGACCGTCGTACCAAGCCTGATGTTGGTTATCCCACCACGGCTGCTGCGCATAGCCGTACTGCGGCGCTGGTCCCCTTTGGCTGTAGCCGGGATTGGGGCCGGGGGCGCCGCGGTCGGCGAGACCAACCGCAACGTAGCGGCCGGACACGTAGCCCTGACGGCCGTTGAAGGTGACAAGGTACCAGCCGCCTTGGCTACCGCCGACCCAGATCTTCGCGCCTGCCGGCACGATGGCCATCTTGGCGCACGATGTGCTCGCGCACGTGCGCATGTTGACGCTACCCGTGGCTTGTCCCCAAGCGGCTTCGGCTATCGAAGGCGCGGCGAGCAATGCCGCCGCTGCAGCGCCAATGGCTAGTGTGCGGATTTTCATGATTGTCACTCCATTTGTTTTCGTTTGCAGTGCGCGCCCGCAGGATTAATCAGCTGTCGGCGCCTGCTTGATCGGGTGCTGATGATGAATCCACTCTAGGCGCATTCAACCGCCACGGATGAGCAAAGCGGCTCATGTATTTGGATCGAATGGCACGCCGCGAATTCGCCGACAAAGCGCAAATTGTATCTGTCACTGAACCGCCGGCAGGACGGGCGCCGCGACTGGCGGGCTCAGCAAGGGTGGCGCCAAAGGGTCGGTGAACAGGCGCTCGTAATATGCCGCGCCGACGAAACGAATCGGTCGCGTGACCACAATCGAGGTGGCGGGCGTCGGCAGGATAGGCGCCAGACTGAACCCGCCGGTGCGGTAGATACTGTTCGCCGCGTTTTCGAACGGAGTCGCGGGCGTCGTCGGGACCGGCACCAGAACGACGATGGGCGGCGCCGCAGTCTTCGACAACACGACTGCCGCAAGCCTCGCCTGCAACGCCGTCAGGCCCTCTGTCAGTTGAGCAGCGCAGCCCGCGTCGAACGTCGAGCGATAGGAGAATGCGAAGGGCTGCTCGCCGTATCGCTGGGTTCCATCGAGAGCCGCCGCATCAGCAACCTCGCCGTCGGCGCGCATGGTAAAGAGCTCGGCATCGGCCGGCAGGGCGTACATTGACTTGCAAACACCAGCGTCGACGCTGAGGCGACTGCGGTCGGTGCCGTTGCTGATCGGAAAGTAGTAGCCATCGCAAATGCGCACACACAGTGTCTTGTATGTTCGACTTGACGCGACGGCAGTCCCGCAGCCATTCGAAACAAGCTGGGCGCGCAAAAAATCAACCCGGGTGGCCGGCCGCAGGACAGATCCACGGGCCTGACGCGCGATGTCGCGCTGTAACCGCGCAACGTCGCCTTGGATCGCCGGGCACAGCGGGCTGCGTCGCGGTCCAAACAGGGCGAGCCGATTGCAACCGTTCTGCTGCGCCGCAAGCCGCGCGCGATCCAGTTGGGCTGTCAGCACCGAGGCGTTGGCCGCCTCTCTGCCAGCGTCACCGAGCGCCGCACCATACTGGGCCTGCAGCACGGCGCACTGGTCGGCGGCGAAAGCGGGCTGCGCCGTGGCGGCGACAGTCAGGATGGCGGCCGCGCGGGCCAGGCGGAAAGCGACGCGCGCCAATTTGCCGGGGTTGGAGACAGCATGAATTGGGCAAGCGTTCCATCAACTCACATTTGAGAGTTGTGTCTGCCCGCTCGCGGCGTTCGCCGTGTCTGCGCCAGGGTCGGAGGTGGGCGGTGATCTGCGGCGCGACGTTGGGGCAACCATACCTTAAGCGTGCGCGGCATGGCGCGCTGGGTCTGAGCAAGACAGACCACCCAGGGAATCTAATCCCCTTACGGCATGGCGGATCGATCGATTGCCGGCGTGAGCAATCGGGCTCATTCGCCGGGTCGCGATCACCGTACAGTGAGAACTGTCAAAGCACCCTTACTCGGCGAGTCAACCGGCCACGAAGCAAATCGTTGATGCTTCGTCGATCGTTCATGCCTCCGCGATCGGTCGCCACGCTTCTTCGAACCGCGACGACCAAACTGTGAAGGAAATTCACATGAGCCCCGAGGTCTTGCCCGCCACGATAATCGGAGCAGCCATGCTCTGCTTTGTGGATATGGTTTGTTACTTTTGGCTTCGGTCCAATGCCAGCCGGTTCGAACGTCAACTCGCTCACCTACAGCGAGGCACCCAATTTCACCGACGGATCGAACGGTCGCAGGCTGTTCTTGCCGCCTACCAGGGGCCGGCGTTGACCCATTCGCGGGGCGCCGTGAGCAATTCTGGACAGTCTCAACGGAGACGCGGGCATAGCGTCCCCGACGCCGGAGTTCGGCGCATAGTGCTACCCGCCACCAATCCTGCTTGGACCAGACGATGCCCGAGAGCACACAGGTGAGATCAAACGCGCGCTGCCGCCCCGGTGGCAGGGCAATCGAGATTCAGGTGCCCGCACGCCCCCATCGACCCCCCGAACCGCCCGAGGAGGGTGGGTATGTACACATCGTGTCGGGCGCAGGGCGGCCGCGGCATCGAGTGACGGCCGTGTTCGAAGCCGGTTCATTTTGCTTCGAAATGACGGATCGGGCAACGATCGCGGACTTGGCCTGTCGGCTCACAGATTTGGGCGAGCAACACGCCGAGGCGCTGACCGCGGTACTGATAACGGCTAGACGGATGAATATTTGCATGCGACCGGAGGCGGACGATGAAGGCGACTGCTCCGTTTCGGCTGAAGGCTTTTTTCTCGAGCACCGGCCGCCTCCCGGGCTCGGCGCGCTAACCCCGCGGTCGGAACAACCATGATCGCACATGTTTACGCCGTCTCCCCGCCGAATCTCCCCGGTCTCAATCGGCTGGCTGCGAGATTGAACGAAATGAAGAATTGCGGCGTGATCTCGGATTGGCATCTCGGCCGCTGGACCGATGCGAGCAAGACGCGCCATGTCATCCTGTTCGACACAGCAGCAGATGCTGCCGCCGCCACGAACAAAGCCCCACCGATGAGCGGTTAGCCGGCTTCGACTAGGTGACCAAGAGGTTCAGGGATCAACTTCTCGGACTTGGTCGCCGCTCGCCGAGGTTGATCGGGCGGGCTGCCCGAACACCGCACTCCATCTGGTGCCGGCTCGACGACCATCCCACACGCAGTTTGTCCGGGTTCGTTGTGAGCAATTCCGCACAGTCTTTTCGCGTGTCGTCGACCTATCCTGATGAGGAGGTTGCGTATTCGCCCGCATCACCGCGACCCGGAGCTGAAGGCTGTTCAGCTGTTTGACCAATTCTGGAGATCACGAAATGCAGATGTCCACTGAAAGTCTACTGATCATACTGTTTGTCGGCCTCATTGCCGGCTGGGCGGCCGGTCAGATCTGGCGCGGCACCAGTTTCGGGATCGTTGGCGATGTGATCGTTGGGATTCTGGGCGCCTTCATCGGCAGCTGGCTGCTTCCCCAAATCGGCATCCACCTCGGCTCAGGCCTTCTTCCGGCGATCTTAAACGCCACCGTGGGTGCACTCATCCTGTTGCTGATAATCGGGCTGGTTCGTGGCGCCGGATCGCAGGGGACTTGGGGAGGAATTTGGGGAAGGCGTTAGGCCCCGGCGACGAATCCTCGTGTGAGCCCGGGCCGTGTTGCTCGCTCAAGCCTTATTTTACGGGTGATGCCGCCAGGAGGAAGCCCGAACCATCCGACCCAGCCGTCAGCCGGGCTTTGGGCCCAAACCGAAACCAGAGGTGTTCGTGACCCATTCAAGCTTTCTCAGAAGCGGTTCTATGATCTTTGGCGGTCTCATCGCGCTGTGTTTGTTGATCGCCCCCGGCCGCAGCTTCGCCGAGTCGGTGTCGGCCTACGCGTCGGTAAACCTCAATCAGCGCGCCGGTCCCAGCACGCGGTTTCCGGTGATTTCGACCGCGCCGGTTGGCACGCCGGTCACCCTGTTTGGCTGCCTCGGCGACCTGTCATGGTGCGACGGCGCATACCGGGGAAACCGCGGATGGTTCAGCGCAAGGTACCTGCAGCTCTGGTACAGGGGAACCTACCTGACGACCGCAAATTACGTGCGCTACGCGTACCTGCCCATCGTTTCCTTCAAGATTGACTCCTATTGGGCGAGCTATTACCCGAGCCGACCGTTCTACGCACAGATTTCGCTTTACACTTCGGGCGGCGCGGTAAACGTCAGCCTCGGCTCGTTCTATGTACCTCTGTCTCCTCTTGGCATCTGGGTCCTGATTCACGAGCGCTACGTTTGGGTGCCGCGCGTTGCGGCGAACTGGCGCCCGTACACCGATGGCCGCTGGGCCTACACCCGAACCCAAGGCTGGATGTGGGTGTCCAACGAGCCGTTCGGCTGGGCAACGTATCACTACGGCCGATGGGCATATTCCCCGACAGTCGGCTGGTTCTGGGTGCCTGGAACGCGGTGGGCGCCGGCGTGGGTCGCCTGGCGGCAGTCCGACGACTATCTCGCCTGGGCTCCGCTCCCCCCTGACCCGAAGGACTCCTTCGGGATCAGCGTCGACATCTCCTTCGGCAATATCCCGGACTATTATTGGCAGGCGGTTCCCGCTCGCGATTTCCAGGCGCCGAACCTCGCCACTGTCGTCATTGGCGACAACAACCAGGTCACCAATATCGTCAATCAGACGCAATCGATCGGCAACGTCACCATCGTCAACAACGTGGTGGTCAACAACGTCGTCAACGTCAACTTCGTCGAGGAGAAGACACAGCAGAAGGTCGCCGCCTACAACGTCGCGCTCTCGCCGGATGCAAGCAAGTCCGGCAAGGTCGAGGGCGACACGATCGATGTCTTCCACCCGGCGGCAAGCGAACTGCCGGCGGCGGAAAAACCAACCGAGGTGGCGCCGGTAGAGAAGGTCGCCCAGGAGAGCAAGACCGTCGGCCAGTCCGGCAATGAGGCGACCACCGAGGCTCTCGTCCCTCCGCCGCCGCCACCCGACGCAACACCGCCTCCGACGGAGGCGCCTCCGATGGTCGGTGCGGAACCGCCTGCGCCCGAAGAGCCCGCGGCACCTGTAGAGCAAGCGGCACCTGCGCAACCAGCGCCTGCGATCGAAGGGCCAGCCCCCTGCGATGAGGGAACCGTGCGCCAGGCGGATGGAACCTGCGCCGCGCCTGCGGCAGCGCCACCGCCCGCCGAGGAGGTTACACCTCAGGCTCCAGCGGAGGATGCGGCCCCGCCGCCGCCTCCCGCGGAAGCTGCACCCCTGACGCCACCCGCGCCGCCAGTGGCAGAGCAGGCCCCGCCGCCCGCATCGACCCCTGCCGCTGAGCCGGCCCCTACACCGCGATCGCCGCCTGGGAAACCGGCCCCGGCAGCGCCACCCCGGGCCGCGCTGCCTACGCCGGCCCCAGTCCCGGCACCGCCGCAGCCGACCACGTCACCTGCAGAGGCGCAGCCCCTCCCGGCACCTGTCCCGGCGCCGGCCCTGACACCCGCGCCGCCGCCGGAGCTGGCTCCCGCACCAACACCGGCACCGCCTGGCGAAGCGCCGCCCCCGCCGCCACCGCCCGCAGAGCCGGCACCGCCCGCTCCGCCTGCCGAATTGGGGCCTGCACCGCTACCGCCGCAGCTTCAACGCCAGCCACCGTGCCAGGAGGGCTACGTGGTGAACAACGAGGGTGTCTGCATGTTACTCCCGCAACAGTAAGTCACCGCAGGAGGGGCAGTTACCATTCTGCGAGGTTCGGCGTTGTCCGCCATCCAGCGGGAGCCGCTCAAATCCGTGAAGCCGCAACAAAGCTTCCCTTGGCGATAGATCGTTCTCCTTGAAGCCTCGTGGGCGCGAGACACTCGCCGGGGTCATCAAATTGAAAATGTGATGCCGTTCGGCTTCTGCTTCGCGGCCGGGAGACGTGTCGCCAGCTCGGATTCTCCTTTCGTGCGACGCCGACAAATCGACGCATACCGCGATCGCAGCCGATCCTCGCCAAAGTCAGCCAGGAGACGCTCGCCGAAATGATCGGCACGACGCGCTCACGTGTAAGTCATTTCATGAACAAATTTCGCCGGCTGAATCTCATCACCTACAACGGCAGCATCGAGGTGCACCGCTCACTATTGAATGTCGTTCTGCACGATCAGCCGCACATCGAACCTGATTGAGTCTTGTTGCTGGCACTGCGCCTCAGCGTCACCCTACCGCATCAGAACTGAACGATGAGGTCGTCGTGTTCTCAACGCCGGGTCAGGGCCGGCAATGCCCCGAAAATCGCGGGCTGGATAATTGTGCTCGCGAGGACCGGGGTCGCCTGCACACCGCCGCGGCAACCGAATGTATCCCGCCGGCGGCGAGGCCGGCGGGGTAGTCGTTGAAACGACGATCGACTTAGTTCGTTGGCACGATCGGCGAGGATGGAATTGCGACACTCGCAGTGGCCGCCGTCGATGGCCGTGACTGCATCGCTTGCCCGTTCGAGTGGGCGAGAGTCGTGAACGCAGGCGCGTTATTCAGTTCGTCGGCGCTGACATCGATGACAAACTTGACCTTACCGTCAGCGTCTGCACTGGCCTTGACCGCGCTGATCGAGATCCCGACATTCTTCTCCCCCATACCGAGAAGACCGCCGACGCCGACGACGATGGCGACGATCTGGTGGTTTTCATCGAACACAACGTCGTTGATGTTTGCGAGGCTTTCGTCGGAGGAATTGGACACTGACGAGCCGATCCACGACGATGCCAGCGTCTGCAGGGCACCCTGCTGTTCGATGAATTTCGAATTATGGGTGCCTGCCAGATCCAGCGCGGGGGCGACGACCGGGGCCATCGCATCGGGCGCGGTGGGCATTGCCGCGTTGGGTAGCACGGGGGCTAGGTTCGGCAACGCCGGAGCTGCCGGCGATGCGGCCGGCGGGCTCTGGTAGTCCTGGGCCATGGCTGGCGACATCAAGGCGATCACTGCTGCAGCGGCCATGAGATTGGTGAAGCTTTTCATTGATTGTTCTCCATTCGATTTCTTTTTCAGGGGGAGCATCGCATCGGCTCTCTCAGCCGTCGGCTCCTGTTTCGGTTTGCCGATGGTGATGGAGTCTAGGCTCCGTTGACCGCGGGAGATGTGCAAAGGGGCTCACGTTGCGGACGGTCGCGACTGTTGCAGCACCCGTTGACTGTGGAGATGAGCCGAACGCGCGAATGGAATCGATGCCGACTTCGCGGGTAGCGCCGCAGTCATATATCGACAGGGCGCAATGTCGATCCCGCCGCCCCATGGCGTTGCGAGTGGGTGGAGAGCGTCCGAGACGCGTTAAGGTCGACCGCGTGTTCTGGCTCGGTGTCTTCGGCTGTTACCCGCTCTGCAGAAAGGAACTCGGCCAGCCCCGCCAGGTTCGGGAAATTGCTGCTGAACACCTTGATGACGACGAGAACCGGCACGCCGATGATGACGCCGACGATGCCCCACATCCACGCGGCGAGCGCCAGGAAGATCAGGATCGCGACCGTGTTCAGTTCGAGTCGACGACCGACGATCGTCGGCGTGACGAAGTTGCTTTCGACAATCTGCAGCCCCACGTACACGAGCGGCGGCAGCGCTGCGTGGACAAGCGTCGGGTAGGTGATAGAGGCGACGGCGATGGCCAGCGTGGTGCCAATCAGGCCGCCAAGATACGGAACGAAATTCAACAAAGCCGCGCCGATGCCCCACAGGATCGGATTGGGCATTCCCAAGCCGGCCATCACAATACCGACCGAAAGTCCCAGGCCGGTATTGATCGCTGTAATCGTCAGGAGATAGCGAGAGACCACATTTTCGATGTCTCGCAGCACGCGCAGCGATCGCTTCTTTTCGCGGAGGTGTGGCGAGACGCGGATCAGCTTGGCACGAAGCGTGTCGCCAGAGGCGAGGAGAAACAGCGAGAGGATCAAAGTAGCGCCAAGCGTCGTGCCGATATTGGCAGCGGTGCCCGCCGCCCAAGCGAGAAGGCCGGACTGGACGACAACGACCCTCTGCGGGTTCTTGCTACCAACGGCACTCGTGGTGTCGTCGACCATTGTCTGCAACCCTTGGCTGGCTTCGTTCATCGCGGCGAAGGGCGTCCGCAGAAACGCGAACCGCTCTCGCACCTGGCTGATGGTCGACGGCGCTTCGGCGACTATTCGTGAGACCGGCGCGCTCAGCAACGTCGTCACCGTCGCCAGGCCGCCGGCGAGGACGATGACCAGCATCACCGCGGAAACCGGGGCCGGCAGGCCGCGCCGTCCGAGTTCGCGTACCAGCGGTGCCAGGGCCAGGGTCACCAATGTTGCGAGGACGAGAGGCAGGAAGAAGGCGCGCGCGTAGTAGATGGCGCCGACGAGCAGGATCAGGAAGGTGCCGACGATCGAAACGCGGACCGCAAACGGCAGCGCCAGCGCCTTGGCTAGCTCGGTACGGGTTGTCGCATCGGGTTGCGGGATCGAACTTGTCATGGTCACCTCAAGAAGATTTGCTGGCCGATCACGCCAAGCGCGGTCGTTAGTCCAGCCACCTAGAGAGCGTCGCCGACGAGGCGTTGACCGGCGACAACGACAAACGCCCGAGAAGCGCCTGGCAGCTGGCCGCCTCACATGATCGGCAAAACCGCCCTAAACACCACAGTGGGCCGCCTTCCGAAGTCAGCCGCCGGAAGATCATCTTCGCTTCAGGCCAACAACACCGACGACGAATCCGACGACCAGTGCGATGAGGATCGCAGTCACCGGGTTTTGCCTAAACCGCTTTTCGAGGTTGGACATGCCGGCGTGGGCTGCGTCCGCCGCGGCTCCGGCGGAATCGTGGCCGAGTTGGGCGGCCCCGTTCCACACCTCCGCCCCGACGCCGGTGGCCCCAATGGCGGCTTTCTTCAGCGTCTTGGCCCTCGCGGTTTGCGCGTTGGACGCCTCGTTGGCGAGCTTGCCGACGCCTTCGGCGAGCGCCGCAATGTCGGAGCGAATTGCTTCGAGGTCGATATGCAAGTCTTTTTCCGGAGTCGTAGCCATTAGGTTCCTCTCTGGCCGGGAGATCTGAGCGCAGGGCCAAGTCGCCCCGCGTTTGGCACGGCCGTGAAGCCAAACGCATCGGCGACGCATTACGGCGCGTGACGCTCGGCCGAACTGCGAGCCACGCGAAGTTCAAGACTAGGCTTTACCGACCGCGAGGGATGTGCAAAGCGGCTCACGCGTCCCGATGGTCGAGCGGCCGTGTTCCCCGCGTGCCGATGGGGCGAGGCAATGGCCCGCCTACGCGGCCAGCCGATGGGCACCCGATACGCGCTGATTTGCTCCTTGTCCCCTCGTCTAGCCGGAGGTCGGAGACGACGCTTGGCGACCATGGAGCGGTTGTACGGGGACCGTGGCGTGCTGTGCAGTTTTGACCAGCCCAGCCGGTGATCGATCCGCCATAAGTGGTTCGCCTACCCAGCACGGGAGTCAGGCATTACATGATCGCATCCTCGGGAGCGTCTAACGATGGCAAAACTCGTGCAACGCCTCGCCCATCAGGAACGTCCGCACAATCACGTGACTGCCGTGTTTGAAGCAGGCACCTACTCGTTCGCAATGCCGCGACGCGCGACGTTTGCGCAACTAGCGGGACGGCTGGCCCGATTGGGCGAGCAGCACGGTCAGGTCTTGACCGCCGTCCAGGTCATGAAGGCTGGCCGGGACGGTCCCCCGACAGGCGCCATCCAGCATACCACCGGCTGACGGAGGCGACCCGTTCTGGGTGCCGGCCCGGGTTGCGGAAGCCGGCTTTGCTGTGAGCGGAACTTTCCCTGCGAACTGCGTCCCCGCTTTGAACGCCAAGACCCGACCTGCGCGCTCCGAAGTCCCGTGAGCCATTGTGAACAGACGGTCACTGCTGCAGCGTGTAAATTTAACATCACAAACCAAGAGCATCGTCTGAACCTTGGAAAGAAATCATGGATAGAGATTGGGTTGTCGGATCGGCGAAGGAAGTCAAAGGGCGGTCAAGCAGGCCGTGGGCAAGACGGTCGGTGATGCCAACCTGGAATCGGACGGCAAAGCCGAAAAGACCGAAGGCAAGATTCAAAACGCAATCGGCTGCGTCAAGGACGCGCTTGCAGACAAGTAGGCGTCAGGCGCGAGTTTGACGCAACCGTCCAAAGGAGAATTAAGATGGGTATCGGCACGATCGTTCTTTTGGTTCTCGTTCTGCTGCTGATCGGAGTCATTCCGGCCTGGCCCCATTCGCGCAGCTGGGGCTACGGGCCGTCCGGCCTTATCGGGGTAGTTCTTGTTGTAGCCGTGGTGCTGGCACTTACGGGTACGCTCCACTTGTAGTCTCGGGTCCAAATTGGCGCGAGGCAAGCACGCGTACCCCCTGGGGCCCGTTTTCATGATGGGTGCCTGGGTGGTGCCGGACGACGTCGGTCAGTACCAAAGCCGTCATGTAGGTACTCTGCTGATCCCTCCTCTCGGCGATTGCGTCGGGCAGCCAATTCAGCGATCACTAGCCGCCTCCGCAGGACAGCGTTAGAGGCGCGACCGATTCGTCTCGACCGCTTACGTCCCACATTTACCGCGCAACGCTTCGCTCCGCGATCCGCCCCGCTTTCGGGGCAGCCGACCACAATCCTGGCCTTCGATTTCGCACCGGCCGGAGACGGGCGAACGCGTTCCTGAGACTACTCGCTAATTGCCTGAAGCAACTCCGGCGCCGCAAGAGCGATGCGCCCCTCACGTTGGCACAGCACCGCAAAAGTGGACGAGCGGGGTGTGACATTTCGCCAATCCGCGCATGCCACCCGCTGGTCAAAAGAGCACAGCGGCGATCCTCCCGACGCCGCTAGCGTTTTGCCGTCATTGGCAGACGAAACAGGCGCCGATGCCCGAGCGAGCGACCACGGTTTTCGCTCCCAACAAAACGGAAGGAAGGTGCCATGTCCCTCATGTGTCCGCCAGACGCTCGCCAGTCCGTCTTTGCCGAGGCCATGCTCTCGGTCCTGTCAGCAAAGAGCGACAACTCATTTCTCCGGGTAGACCGCGAAGTCAGTCGGCTCGGTAGTGTACATCCTGGCTCGTCGGTCTCGTTCCATGAGCTCAAGGAATACATGCTCGGCTTCGCCGTCCGCGAACGCGTCGCAACCTAGATCGGCTAGTTCGCTCCCAGCACCGCCCCGGTAATCCCATTGTCATGCGCAAAGCCCCATTGCGCGAAAAGGATCCGACACATGAACAAGATTGTTCCAATTGCACCCGACGGCCCCGCCCCGACCCCGAAAGACTATGAAAATCACTGGAAGACCGACGGCAGTGCCCACGGCAAGGCGCCTAAATGGGCCAAGTATCATACTGACATGGCCAGCGAGTTCCCGTCTCCTTTCCGGGGCACGGAGGATCCTCTGGCACAGCAGATCGAGAAGTTCGTCGAAAAGCTCGACAAGCTTCGCCCGGAAAAGGGCGGCCCGGCCTACCTCGGTGACAAGCCGGCGCTGACTTACAAATATCCCGACGTCAAGAACGTCGAAATCAACCAGGAAATGAGCGACCTCGACGAGGTCCTCGACGACGTCGTCGAGCTTTTCCAGGGCGCCCCGAACTGGGGCAACCCGCTCACGATGTGCAACGTCATTCCCCAATCCAACACAGCGGCGATCATCGCGTCGATGCTGTCGCAGGTCTTCTCTCCCAACATCCTGGAGGGCGAATATGCCTGGAACGTCCATCGTGCCGAACTCGAGACCGCCGGCATGTTGGGCAACCTCGTCGGCTGGGATCCGGTCAAGACCGGTGCGATCTACACCTGGGGCGGCGGCGGCTGCTGGACCTACGGTCTGAAATACGGCCTGACCCGTGTGCTGCCGGATTCGATGCTCAAGGGCATTCGGACCGACGCGAAAGTGATCTGCTCGCAGCAATCCCACTTCGTGCAGAGAAACGCCTCGGCGTGGATGGGCCTGGGGATGGACAACATCGTCCACGTCCGGACCGATGTCGACACCAACCAAATGGACGTTGCGCATCTGGAAGAGATCCTGAAGGACCTGGCATCCAAGAAGATTCCTGTCGCCACCGTGGTCTGCACCATGGGCACGACCGACGCGAGCGCAATCGATCCGATCGCAGCGGTCCGTAAGCTATTGGACCGGTATCCCAATCCGGCAGGCTTCGGCAAAGCTATCCTATACGCCGACGCCGTGGTCGGCTGGTCGTGGGTCTATTTCAAGGACTATGACTTTGAAAAGAACCCGCTGGAATTCTCGGCTCGCATCCTGCCAACTCTGAAGCAGAACGGCCAGGCCCTGGCAGAGCTGAGCTACGCGGACGCGATTGGTATCGACTTCCACAAGGTGGGCTGGGCTCCTTACGTCAGCAGCTGCTTCCTCTACAAAAATGCGGACGAGTTCGAGAAGCTCCATCACTGGGCCGGCGACGCTTATCTGCAAGTGCGCACGCCCTACAACCCCATGTACTACACACTGGAAGTTTCTCGCACGTCGTCCGGCTCTCTCGCCGGCTGGGCGACGCTCAAGTACTTCGGCAAGGAGGGCATGCAAGCGATCCTCGGCGGCATCCTCGAGACCAAGTACTATCTCTACGACCTGTTGAAGACCCATTCGGACATGGTGTGCGTCAATCCGGATGACTCCGGCTTGATCACTTTGTTCCGCGTCTATCCCAAGGGCGTTGACGCGGAGGCGCAGTACGAAAAGGAACTCAAAGAGCCGAAAGCGCGCAGCGATTTGGTCAAACACAATGAGCTGACCAAGGCGGTGGGCGACAAGCTCTTTGAGTGGTTCCGGGCAGGCAAGCAGATCGACGGCAAATACACGCCCTACATGAGCTTCAGCACCGGCTTCCGCAATGCGGAGTATAACCGCGAGGGCACCGACAAAGACGCGGTGATCTATGCGATCAAATCGTTCCCTATGAACGTCTTCGTCACACCGGAGATCATGCAATGGGCCCTGCATTGCGTGCGCGCTGCACGCGACGAGGTGACGAAGTCCTAGCGCGTCGACGTCGCTACTGACAGTCGGGGCGCCTTGCCCGACTGTCTCTTCCTCACCCAAGGACCAGCCGAAGATGTCCACCGTCACCGCTGAGCGCACTGCACCCAAAGAATCCCCAACCTCGCCCAAGAGCGTCGAGCCTGCAACGCCGCGGGAGCGCCAGAGGCATGACGCCGGCGCCAAGGCAGGGAAGAAGACTGCCGTCATCGGCATGATGGCCTTCGCCATCATGAATGTGACAACCATCGTGAGCCTGAGAGGTTTGCCGTCGCAGGCTGAGTATGGGCTGACGTCGATTTTCTATTATGTGTTTGCGGCGGTCGTGTTTCTTGTGCCAACGGCGCTCGTGGCGGCCGAGCTGGCCGCTGCGTATCCCAAACAGGGTGGCGTGTTCAGGTGGGTTGGGGAGGCGTTCGGGCCCAGATGGGGCTTCGCCGCAATCTACTACCAGTGGCAGGCGATCGTCATCTGGTTTCCAACGGTGCTCATATATGGGGCCGTGTCGCTGGCGTACATCTGGTGGCCTCAGAGCTTCGACCAATCTTTGGCCGGAAACAAGCTGTACACGATCGTCGTCCTGCTCGTGGTGTATTGGAGCGTTACGCTCATCACGTTTCGCGGCATCGGCGCTTCGTCAAGGCTGAGTTCGCTCGGCGGCCTGTTTGGCACGATCATTCCTGCCGCCATCCTCATCGCCCTTGGCGGTCTCTATGTCGCTTTTGGCAATCCGATCCAGTTGCCCCTGAACACCGGGGTTATCCCCGACTTTGGCAATTTCAACAACATGGTGCTGGCTGCCGGCGTGTTTCTCTTCTTCGCCGGCATGGAAATGCAGGCCGTGCATATCACCAATCTCAAGAACCCGACGCGGAGCTATCCGCTGTCCGTTTTGGTTGCCACCGTTCTGGTGGTGGCCATATTCGTGTTGGGTACACTGGCCGTTGGCGTGGTAATTCCGCACAACTCGATCAATTTGAACCAGAGCTTGCTGATCGCCTATCGCGACCTCTGGTCAGCAATCGGCCTCCCGTGGCTCGGCAATGTCATGGCCGCCATGTTGGCATTCGGTGTGCTCGGGCAGGCCGCGGTTATCGTTGCCGGACCTTCCACGGGGCTTCTGGCCGTGGGGAAGGCCGGCTATCTCCCCCACCTTCTGCAGAAGACGAATTCCCACGGCATTCCGGTCTCCATCCTGCTCTTGCAGGGCGCCCTGGTTACGATCCTTTGCATCGCATTCACGGTTTTACCGTCGGTTCAATCGACCTACCAACTTCTCAGCCAGATGGCGACGATCATCTATTTGCTGATGTATCTGATCATGTATGTGGCGGCGCTGAGCCTGCGCTACTCGCAGCCGGACAAGCAGCGCCCGTTCAAGATTCCGGGCGGCACTGTTGGCATCTGGTTCGTCGGAATCGTCGGCTTGGCCGGCGCATTGATCGCTATGGCGATCAGTTTCATTCCGCCCAAGCAGATCAGTACGGGCAGTCCCGTAATCTATATTGGCATCTTGCTCCTGGGCTGCGCAATCTTCGCGGCCATCCCCTTTGTTGTTTACGCGTTCCATAAACCGACGTGGAAGGCCTCGGATTCAGATTTCGAGCCGTTTGAAGGAGCTGCTGGAGCGGGAGGGCCAACGGGTGCCCACAAGGGATCATAACCAACAGCCGTCGCCCCCCAGCTGGTCGCCATTCGGTCAACACCTTCGCGTATCGCCCCGACCATTGCAGGAACAGTGGCCAGCCGGCGAGCGAACTTCTCGCATTGCGCCATGGTTCGCGCCTCCGGGGGCGGGTTGTAGACATGAGCGAGTTGGTAAGCACAGTTTCGCCTAGCACAAGGGCCGGGACTGCGGCACCCGGCAAGCCGGGCTCTGCGCACTCGATGAACATTTGGTCGGTGACGGCTATGGGTGTCGGCGCGATGGTAGGCGCCGGCATTTTTGCGCTCCTCGGCGTGGTTGCGCTGGTCGCGGGCAACGAAACCTATATCGCGTTTCTGCTTGGCGGCACCGTCGCGCTCCTGTCGGGGTATTCTTACGCCAAGCTTGCCGCGCGCTATCCTGATGCCGGCGGACTCGTCGCCTATTTCGATCAGGCCTTTGGCACAGGCCGACTCTCAGGCACGTTGTCACTCACCTACCTGCTCACCATTGCAGCGAGTATTGCCCTGGTCGCAAAGGCGTTTGGCCCATATGCGGCGCCGCTTGCATTTGGCGGCACGAACTTCTTTTGGATCAACGCTTTCGCATCCGGCATCACTGTCCTGCTGGTTTTATTGAATGTCGCCGGTTCGGGGCTTGTCGGCAAAGCCGAGCTCGTTCTGGTCGGGATCAAGCTGATGACCTCGCCGTGCTGATGATGGCGGGCGCCTACGGAATGATGATTCACGCGCCGGTCAAGCAGGCCACCCCCGATCTCCAATCGGTCATCAGCAGCGTCGGTTTGACGTTCCTGGCCTATGCTGGGTTCGGCGGAGTGACCAACGCGGCCGGCAGCGTCAAGCATCCCAAACGGACGATACCGCGCGCGATCTACCTCGCGATCGGCGTAGTCATGTTGCTGTACGTGGGATTCGCCGTGATCGTATTGGGCAGCGTGCCGGTCGCTGATCTCTCAGCCAATGCAGACACTGCCGTCGCCGTGGCGGCGCGGCCGGTCCTGGGACCGGCCGGCTATGTCATCGTCTCTATAGCCGCGCCGCTTGCCACTGCCTCGGGGGTCAATGCGTGGATCTTCACGGCAATGCAGATTTCAACGGCGATGGCCAATACCGGCCAACTGCCGAACATGTTCAAGCGACTCGTGTGGGGCAAAGGCACGCTCGGCCTCCTGCTCGGTGTCGCCGCGATCTTGCTTGCGATCAACGTATTCGACCTCAATGCTCTCGCCAGCATCGCCAGCGCGACATTCCTGTTCTCCAATTTGGCCATCTAGGTAGCGCATTGGCGGTTGATCGACGAAACGAAGGGCTCCCGGCTGCTTGTGGCGCTCGGCTTCCTGGCCATCGCCATGGTCCTGGCATTCTTTCTATGGTCGACGGCCCTTACACAGCCTTGGGCGGTGGGATTGATCGTCGCGTTTGTTGTCGGCAGTTGGCTCATCGAGTTCTTGCTCAATCGATCCAATGCCGTGTTGCAATCCTAGACGCGATCGCAGCCAGTCTCGGGCGGATCGCGAAACGGGGCGCCGGTTTGCTTGGCGAGACGACGACATGCGCAGCGCCAATGCTGACGAGCCGCTTGCCCAATCAGTTGCTGCGGAACGGCGGTCGCCGCCCGCCGGCGCGCGGAAAGGGGTGGACCAGCCAGGCTGCGGGCCATGGCTGCGTCTGTTGTCCCATCTGCTCCGGTGGCGTTGCCTGCTCTGGGTGCGCCTGCTGGGGTTGGCAGTTCAGATTCGACTGCGTCTTTTGGTCGGACATGACATCTCCTTCAGCCTTGTCCGATCGATCTTCACCGTTGGGCCGGCACCGTTTGCGTGTTGGGCGAAAGGGAGTTGGACGAAGGAGGATTCCCGTCGCCGACTTGCGCCGGCGGTTGGTGGCTCGCCGCGAACAATTGGGCACTCAGCACGAACACGACAAGAATCACGTAAACTAGGGCCGGGGATTTTTGGGCGACGTCGATGCCGGGCAAGGACTTTTGCGTCGGGGCGGGAAAGTTGGGTGGACGAGGCAAGAGCCCGATCAGGCGCCTGGCGATTGTCATTGGGTCCCATCGCGGCCTCTGCGCCTCGGGAAGGGCGGCAATCAACGAGGCGAGTCTCTGGGTCGCTGCCTCGACGGGCAAGCGGGCCAACTTGGCAGCCTCCTGCCACGGGTCGACATCGAGTCTCTGCCAGCGCCGAGACCACGCTGAGCAGCATCCCGCTTGGTTCCTCGCCGATCGACGCGAACAGAAAGTCGTCGAATTCAGGGGGAAGCCGCGAAGGCGAAGCTGCCCGTTCCATTTTCAACCACCAAATCTCACCGCCTAGATACCGAATGTGCCGAGCGAAGGAGGCGACGCCGACCTCATAGACAGCCATGCCGCGAACATCGTTGTGGTACCTGCGCGCCGAGCCCGCTGGTCAAAACAGATCGGTATCGACGTCGTGGCGGAGCGGATCGGCCGGTAGAAGGCGGACCTTGGATGGTCCTGACCGCCGAAGAAAGGGGCGCTGCGGTAGCCGATGCTGGATGCCGCCAACGCTTGAAGCCGTTTGCTCAGCGCAGCCAATGGGCGCTCGTAGGACGTGCGAACGGCTGCTCTTGGCGGATTCTGTTGAAAAAGGGCCGACGTTACAGGAGGCGGGATACGCTGATTCAGTCCCTTTGAGATGGAGGGACTGAGTTGATGATGGGGCCGCGACTGGTGGAGCAGGACGAGCTCTTCTACGACTTTTCGCTCGACCGGCATGTGCCGGCTGATCATCTGGTGAGGTCGATCGACCGTTTCGTCGATCTGTCGCAGGCGCGGCGAGACCTGGCTCCCTTCTACAGCGATTGGGCGACCGTCGGTCGATCCCGAGTTGATGCTCCGGATGCTGATTGTCGGCTACTGCTTCGGCATCCGTTCGGAACGACGCCTGTGCGAGGAGGTCCACCTCAACCTCGCCTATCGCTGGTTCTGCCGGCTCGGCCTCGACGGCGAGGTGCCGGACCACTCGACCTTCTTGAAGAACCGGCATGGCCGCTTCCGCGACAGCGATTTGCTGCGGAAGGTGTTCGAGACGGTCGTCCGGCGCTGCATGGCGGAAGGGCTGGTTGGTGGGGACGGGTTCGCAGCCGACGCTAGCCTGATCAAAGCCGATGCCAACAAGCAGCGCTCTGCGGAAGGCCCCAAGCGCTCTTCGGCACGCTCGATCATGGTCCGCGCCGCGCCAACCTCCGCCTGCCGAATGGCCCGGCTCGCCTCAACGTCGACGATGATCGCGTGATGTGCGGCCGGGTCCGACCGGGAGCTGAACTTCGGCTTTACCTCGCTGGCCGCGCCCCAAGCTGCCTCGTCCAGCCTCTCGAGATACTCTCTAACGGATCGGCGGGTGAGCGCTATCGCTTCCCAGTCCACATCTTCCGATCTCTACCCGGAGCGGCTCGCCGCCGACAGCGCCTACGGCTCGGCCGAGATGCTCGGGTGGCTGGTGCATGAGCGCGGGATCGAGCCGCATATCCCGGTCTTCGACAAATCGGCGCGAACCGACGGGACGTTCTCGCGCGAGGACTTCACCTACGACCATGAGGGTGATGTCTACGTCTGCCCAGCCGGCAAGAGGCTCACCTCCACCCGTACGCTGGTGAACGACGGAGCAACGCTCCTCTACCTCGCCAGCAAGCACGACTGCGACCCATGCCCGATGAAGCCGCAGTGTTGCCCGAAGGTACCCGCGCGCAAGGTGCCTCGATCAATCTACGAAGGCGCCCGCGATATGGCCCGTGACATTGCCAGGACCGAAGAAGCCCGAGCATCCCGGAACCTGCGCAAGAAGATCGAGATGCTGTTCGCACACCTCAAACGCATCCTGCGCCTCGACCGGCTCCGATTACGAGGGCCGAACGGCGCCCGCGATGAGTTCCACCTCGCAGCCACCGCCCAGAACCTCAGAAAACTCGCCGAGCTGATCCCGATGCCGCAGCCATTGGCCGCCTGAGGCGGTTGGGCTGGCACGCGGCCAACCCTCGGCCACGCCATAGCCGCTCGGCAACCGACTTCTTCAACAGAATCGGCGCAAAGCAGACGCTTTGGCAAATCGAATGCAAGGGCCGCGGCTGAACAGTAACCGGACTCCGACCGCCATTTTGTGAACGGCGCGAGTCCTTCCGAAGGCACCACCGCGGCGGTCGCCGGCGCCGCCGACAGCGAGGAAACCATGAAAGTCATTGAGAAAAAAGCAAAGACCTCGGGGTCGGCATAAATGACCCGGTGCTCGCCGCGGTGGCGGCCATCGACCCGACCAGGACGGAGCAAGACAGGGCAATCCTCGCTCGCGATCGGGCAGAAGCGTGGTTCCCTGGCATATTCGATCCTTGCCTGGTCAGGGTCGCCGGCTGCGAGTTGCAATTCCACGAGGAATTTCGACAGCTGTCTCGACTCTCTGATCGAGGCGCGTGTGGAGGAGCACGGGGTCAATGCGACCGAACTCTTGGCTCCGCATCGGTCACAGCCGCACGCGGAATTGGAAGGCATGCTGAACGAACAGCGACGGACGCAAGCGGAGGCTCAACGTCGCCGCCCTCGCTCGCCAGCCGGTATCGGCATGGGAAGCATGTGAGACTGCCCTCGACGCGCTTTGCGATCCCATGCCGACCACGAAGGCCCGGCGCGACGGCAATGGTCGGAGCGGCCCTGCCCCACGCCGACCGCCTTGCGGGCCGCTAGGATGACCGGCTCGAGGCAATGCTAGAAAATGTCCAGGCGTTCCTCGCCCCGTAACCGGTCGGTGCGGGCACCCGCGGCTGCACGTCCTGTGGATGGCGCGAGCACAGGGTTGTCTTCGCCGCCTGATCGAGGGGTTGATTGAACCAAGGGAGTGATTCGGAAATTCAATGCGGTCGGCTGGGGCTCCCCTCCATCCGGCCCGCTCCCCTCACCGCCTGTTGGGACGAAACTCGAGGAAGAAAAGCAGCGCGGCTCGTCGCGCCCATGATGCAGGGACGAAGATGAAATCGACCGAGGCCCATCGGGCAGTTTCGGCGGCGGAAGTCGCGGCTGCTCCTCGCAACTACCGTGACCAGGATCATCCCCGGGGTGACCGCTTGGAGCGGTGGATGGAGCAATCCGGCAACCTCCCGTGGCGCATCTACCTCGAGGAAAAAATGGCGCTGCAAGAGCGTCGTGACCCAGTTCGAATGCGCAATTCGTACAAGATGGCGACCTGGGAGCTTCAATTGTACCTAAACGGGCCTGAGTTCGAGGTGACCGGGATACCTCGCGGCGGCTACGAGCCTGTGATCATCGATCGCGACCTGCTGCACGACCTCCCCATGGACGTAGAGGACTCAACGCTCGGGCTGTTTGGCAAGATGCCCTTCTTCACCAGCGTTAGGGCGCGGGCCCTGAGGGCAGCGGATACTCAGCTCTCCGCGGAAACCAAGACGCCGCTCATCACAAAGGACAATGTCCGAGTTCTCGAACTGATCCTTAAGCACCATTCGGAGGGCATTCCGAAAGGGATTGGCGATTATAAAATTGCGCAGACGATTGCAGAAGAATTCTTCGACACCCATGAGATATGCGAACAACTGCCAAGGCTAAAAACGCGCCTTCGCCGGCTTAGGCGGCAGATGGGGACAAAGAAATTTACGAAAGAGAATGTTGAGCGGACGCTGGCGCACATGCGGGCCCGGTACGCGATCTATGACCGCGGCGCAGACGAATAGCCGCCGGGGGGGGGACATGCCCCCCGTAAGTCCCAATGTCTCCCAGTGACAAATCGCATAGATGGCGAGACCATCAAAGTGGAACTTGGCGTGGGGCCGCTAAGCCGAGGCAGTGTGGCGATCGTTGAGCTTCGTCTCGCCGACGTCCGCGGCCCATCGCGATAAGGGTGACGCACTAGGCATGGCCGAACACGACAGGGCGCAGCAGCGGCGGCAGTTCATGGACGGCGCGGCCGCGGTATGAGCGACAACGACTGGATTCAATGGCGGCATCCTGGCTTGAACTGTTCAGCTTGGTGCCGGGGGGCGGCGATCGTCGCGAGCGGCGGCAGCGATCGCCCTCAGCACCAGGACGGCGCGCCGCGGCGGGGGGACCACGTGATCTTCACTGGCTATCAGCATGCAGCCAAGGCCCCTGCGGCGCGGCGCCTGGCGGAATGGGCGTGGTCGCCCGAGCACCTGGTGGCCGTCGGTACCGCCGTGGTACCTGCGATCGACGAGCTGGTCGACGCGCGCCGCGATCCAGTCCGGCGCATCGTCGTCGTCAAGCTTGACCTGCGCACCGGCCCCGCGGCAGAGCCAGGGGTGGCCGACGATGTCTCGGCGGACGTGATCCGTGATGCTAGCTCTCGCGGTGGGACCATCTTCGTACTCGAGCTCGACCTTCTGCTGGACGTGGTCGAGGCGAATGTTGCCCTTGGACCCGGCGACGCAAGGCGTCAGCTGCGCGAGATAGCGGCCGCGGTCGCCGATCGGGCCCCTGACCCTGCGACCCACCGCAGAGCCCATGCAATGGCGATCCATGCGCAAGACGACCACAGCTCCGACAGATGAACAGGGGCGCATCGCCATTTCGGCAGGCCGACCTCACACGAGCGGTGCGCGCCGTGCGCGCTGCAGGAGTCGAGGTCGGACGGGTGGAGGTTGGCGCAGACGGCAAGATCGTTATTGTGGCGCTGAGGGAAACATCTCCTGTCGAAGACGATCTCGATTGCGAACTACACGAATTCGAGGCTCGAAATGGTCCGGGTTGATCTGAAGGGCGTTGCCAAGGTTCGCGCGAAGGGCAAAATCTACTATTACGCATGGCGCGGTGGCCCGCGGCTGCGTGGTCAGCCGGGATCGCCGGAATTCATCGCCTCGTATCACGAAGCCCGCGACGGCCGCCGGGGCCCGGATGATGGCACCTTGCGGTCGCTGGTGGCGCTGTATCGTGCTGGCCCCTACATCGAGCTCGCCGAATCCACGAGACGCAATTGGTCGACATGGCTCGATCGTATCGGGGAGCACTTCGGTCCCCTTCGCTTGGCGCAATTCGATCGTCCCGACAAAATCAGGCCCGTGATTCGCCGGTGGCGGAGCCGCTACGCCGACCGACCCCGCACCGCGGACTATGCGATGCAGGTGCTGTCGCGCGTGCTTTCCCACGGTGTAGAACTCGGACGTCTCGGCGCCAACCCGTGCGAAGGCATAAAGCAGCTCTATTCCGTCAGCCGCGCCGAGGTCATCTGGTCGCCCGATGATATCGCGCGGCTGAAAAGGATGTGTTCGATCGAGATCGCATACGCTGTCGATCTCTCCGCCCACACCGGCCTGCGGCTCGGCGACTTGGTGCGCCTGTCGTGGACGCATATTGGTGAAGACGCAATCGTTGTTCGGACCCGCAAGAGCCGGCTGAGGCGGGAGGCCATCATCCCGCTTTACGATGCGTTGCGCGACGTGATCGGTGCTATCCCCAAGCGCGCGACTACGGTCCTCACCAGTTCACGCAGAAGGCCGTGGACCGAGAACGGTCTCGGTTCAAGTTTCAACAAGGCGAAGATCGACGCTGGGCTGGCCGAGGTCGACCTGCACTTCAACGACCTCCGAGGCACGGCGGCGACGCGATTTTACCTCGCCGGGATCCCCGTGCGCGCGATAGCCGAGATCATGGGCTGGGAGGAGCAGTCGGTCGACAAGATCATCCGGCGCTACGTCGACCGGACGGCAGCGACTCGTGCGCTGATCGATCAACTCAATCAGGCGGAAAGGAGAACGTGAATTGCAAAACCACGAGCAAAACCCGTCTATGGTGGATGGGCTAAGTGCTGGAGCGGGTGAAGGGAATCGAACCCTCGTATGCAGCTTGGGAAGCTGCCGTTCTGCCATTGAACTACACCCGCGTCATGACGACTTGAAGGGCGCCCGGCTGGCTCTGTCAAGCCCTTGTCCGGGCCCGGTGACGATTGGACGGCGCTCCTGGCGTCGCCTAATAAGGGCGGCGTAGAGGTGTGGCGCGGAGGTCAGGATGAACAGAGATACGGTCGCGCGCTTCTTCGGCGGCTCGCCCGGCGGCGTTATCATTCGCCTGGTGGTGCTGTCGTTCATCGTCGGTGTCGTCCTGAGCGCGCTCGGCGTGTCGCCGTTCGACATCGTTAACAGCCTCAGGCGCCTGATCCGGCAAATCTATGAGTCCGGTTTCGACACCATCGTGTGGGCCTGGCGTTATTTCCTCATCGGCGCCATTATCGTCTTCCCGGTGTGGCTGGTGATCCGACTGCTCAAGTTCGGCAGCCGCGGTCGCGCCAAGGTCTGAAGCCATTACCGGAAAAAGTGGCTTCCGCTTTTCCGGTCGAAATTGCGTGGAAATGACGAGACGGCGGGTCGCCGATTCCGCGAAGCGGGACCCGCTTCAAAGGCCGAGCGCGGCCCAGCGATCCGTTTCGGTGCCGACGACGTCGGCGATCGAGGCCATCCCTTCACGATCGAGGCGCTCGGCGAGGCCGGTGAGGATGCGCGCAGGCAGGCGCGGTCCCGCGTAGACCATGCCGGTGTAAAGCTGGACCAGGTCGGCGCCGGCCGCGATCTTGGACCAGGCGCTGTCGGTTGAATCGATGCCGCCGACGCCCACAAGCGCCAGGCGGTTTTCGGCCCGTCGACGCACCTTTGCGAGGACCACCGTGGAACGGCGAAAGAGCGGCCGCCCGGAAAGGCCGCCCACCTCCCCTGCCCGTGCCGCGTCGCCCAACCCATCGCGCGCCACGGTGGTGTTGGTGACGATCATGCCGTCGATTCCGGCGTCGACGGCGGCGTCGACGGTCGCCGCAATGGCATCGTCATCAAGATCGGGGGCGATCTTGACGAGGATCGGAACAAGGCTTGCCGCAGCCTGTCGCGCTTCGTTCACGCGGGCGAGAAGATCGCCCAGGGCCGTGCGCTCCTGGAGGTCGCGGAGGCCGGGTGTGTTGGGGGAGGAGATATTGACGGTCAGGTAATCCGCAATCGCTGCAAAGCGGGCAACTCCGGCAGCGTAGTCGGCGGTGCGGTCGACGCTGTCGCGATTGGCCCCGATATTGACGCCGACGATGCCTCCGCCGCCTCGTCGGCGAAGGTGACGCTCCAGCGCTTCGAAGCCATCGTTGTTGAACCCCAGCCGGTTGATAATCGCGTGGTCCTCCGGCAGCCGGAAAACACGCGGCCGTGAATTGCCGGCCTGCGGCCGCGGCGTCACGGTACCGACCTCGACGAACCCGAATCCGAGGCCGAGCGCCGGGCCGGGCACCTCACCGTTCTTGTCGAAGCCGGCGGCGAGGCCGAGCGGGTTGGGAAAGTCGAGGCCAAGGACGTGGCGCATGAGACGAGCATCGGGCGCCGGCGGCGATCGCCGGCCGCGCAGAGCCAGCGCCTGCAGGGTCAGCCGGTGCGCCATCTCCGCATCGAGCGCGAAGAGGAGCGGCCGGACCAGACGGTAGCTCACGGCGCGAGATCGGGGATGACGTGGCGACCGTCAGTCCCGAGCGGCAACGGCTTGACCCAGAGCGCCAGCGAGGGATCGAGCGGCCCGTAGAGGTGCGGGAACAGATCTCCGCCGCGCGACGGTTCGTATCGCAGCGCTGACCCCAGCCGCGTCCCGTCGAAGGCGACCAGAACCAGGCCGCGCGCCCCGGCGAAGTGCCTGGTCGCCGTCTCGGCCACCTGTCCGGCCGTCGAGAAATGAATGAAGCCGTCGCGGACATCCACCTCCGAACCGCGGAACGCGCCTGCTTCGACGGCTGCGCGCCATTCGGCGGCCGGGCATATCTTGTAGATCGTCGCCATGACACCACGCGCGCAGGATTCGCGGCGACCCTATCCGCCGGGTCTGATCGGGGCAATGCAGTTCGGCACGCCTTTGTGCTATATGCGCGAGTGGAGGCCATCCCGCGCGTTTCGTCACGGAGTTCGCGCCATGCGCCGATACCTGATTCCCGTCGCCGTGATTCTCCTCATGGTTGCGCCGGCGGTCGCCCAGAATGCCGCCAGCGGGACCGGCCGCTACCAGATCGCGCCGGGTCCGGAAGGCTTCACCCGCCTCGACACCAGGACCGGCTCGCTTTCCCATTGCACGGAGCGCGACGGCGTCTGGCGATGCGAGCCGCTTGGCGATCAATCCGGCCTTGATCAAAAGCTCGACGATCTCTCGGGCAAAGTCGGTCAGCTTTCCACCGACCTCAATGCGCTGAACGCGCGCGTCGATAGCCTTGCCACGCGGTTCGACGCCCTCGCGGCGCGCCCGGACGCCGAGCCGGCGCCACCTGCCGATCAATCCGGGTTTGTGGAAAAGGCAGTGCGACGCCTCTTCGACATGGTTCGCGCGGTGAAGCACGCCCAGGTGGGCAGTGTCTGCCCGGCCGCCATGGCCAGCTTCACCTTGGTGTTGCTGTCCTTCAATGCATGCAACAGTCGCTTTTGCTCGGTGACGTCCTGAACGGTCCCAAGGTAACGGACTGCCTTCGCGCCATCGAAGATCGTGCTGCCGCTTGCGGCCACCCAGCGCTCCGAATGATCGGCCCGGGTAATCCGATATTCGTAAGGTGTCTTGTCGCGGATCATCGGATCATGCGCCCGGAGCACCAGTGCGGAGACAGTCGCAAAATCATCAGGATGCGTGGCTTTGCGCACCTGCTCGTAGGTGACCGGCGCACCAGGAGGAAAACCGAAGATCAACTTCGCCTGCTCCGAATAGACGACGTCATTTGTCAGCAGATTCCAATCCCAGATTCCGACCCGACCGGCGCGCACCGCCAAATCGGCTTCGGCGAGCGCCTGGTCTCTTGAGGTCACGGCGGCACTCAAAGCCAGGCTTGGAAGCGTCATGCTGACAATGAACGAAACCAGCAGCAGGAATGAAGCGTTCAGCGTCGATTGAATGAATGGCCCGTGGCCGGTTGCGACCCCCCAGACCGCGAAGGCCGACAGAATAAGAGCGACGGTTGACGTGTTGCGCGGTCCCCCGCGCAATGCAGCCCACATGAGCGGCACCGTTGCGACAAATGCCACGCCGTTTCTTCCCGGAGCAGTCGGCAACAACGGACCGAAAGCCAGCAGCCCCACGATGACGGCCGAAGCGTGCATCGCCAGTGCTTCACTTCCGTCGATCGTCGACCCGAGCCGGCGACGGTTTGCCCAGAGAACAATTGCCGGCGCGACCATGACTGCGCCTGCCACATCCCCCAACCACCAGGTCATCCAGACGGCCGCAGACGCGGCCCAGGTGACCGCTCCGGCGATGCGAAGGGCCGCTACTCCGACGGTGGCACTGATCACCGTGCTCAAGACAAAGGCACATGTGGCTCTTGCGATTCCCGACGGTGTCTGAAATGCACCCACGCCGCCGAACCACTTGTCGATCAGCCAGGCTCCAACAAACGCCTCACCGGTGTTGCCGGCGGCGATGGCCAATGGCAGTGCCCAGCCACCGGTGGTGACGGCATTGGCCGCAAAAGCTCCGACAAATATCGCAGGAAGAACGCGATAGCCGCGGATGAGCACGATGCCGATTGCAAGACCGGTCGGTGGCCATATTGGGTTGGCGCTGGGATTGATCGAGGCGAAAGCCAGGCTTCCCTTGGCCACCAAAAAATAGATGACCGTGACGAAGGCCAGTTCGGCCAATCGCACCAGCAACGGCTCGCGCTCCGCGAGTGGGGCGCCGCTGCCCCCGGGCATTGCCATAGGTCAATATTCGCATACGCCGGGGGTTCAGTCGCCGCTTTTTTGAGGTGCCGGCAGGCCGGCAAATCCGGATGAAGGCTGGCGGAAACGGCAGAAAAGTGCCGGCGTCACGACCCGGCAAGGTCCGCAGCCGGTCCGCTCTTGTACATCTCCGTCGCCATCACGAGCTCGTGGATGATGCCCGGCTCGGTCATCGCGTGACCACTGTCGGCGACGATGCGCAGCGTCGCCCGCGGCCACATCTGCGCCAGGTCCCATGCGTTGGCGACCGGCGTGCACAGATCGTAGCGGCCATGAACGATGACACCCGGAATCCCCGCGATGCGGCCGGCGTTGGCGATCAACTGGCCGTCGAAATCGAGGAAGCCCCGATTGTAGAAGTAGTGGCACTCGATACGGGCGAACGCGACGGCGTAGCGAGGTTCGCCGAAGGCGGCGACCCGGCCCGGATCCGGCAGCAGCGACAATGAGGCGCCTTCCCACATCGACCAGGCCCTGGCGCAGGCGAGCTTAGCCTCCTCGTCCGTGCCGGTGAGCCGCCGGTGGTAAGCGGCGACCATGTCGCCTCGTTCGCCCTCGGGTATGGGCTTTACGTATTCGGCGAAGGCCTCCGGCAGCAGGCGCGAGGCGCCCTCCTGATAGAACCATTCGATCTCCCAGCGGCGCAGCGTGAAGATGCCCCGCACGATCAGCTCGCTTACCCGTTCGGGGTGCGTCTCGGCGTAGGCCAGCGCCAGGCATGAGCCCCAGGAGCCACCGAACACCTGCCAGCGGTCGATGCCGAGGTGCCGGCGGATCGTCTCGATGTCGGAGACGAGGTGCCAGGTCGTGTTCTCCTCGAGCTCGGCGTAGGGCGTGGAGCGGCCGCAGCCGCGCTGATCGAACAGCACCAGCCGGTAGGCGTCGGGATCGTGGTAGCGCGGCATCGTGGCGTTGATACCTGCGCCCGGCCCGCCGTGGAGGATGACCACCGGCTTGCCGTGCGGATTGCCGTACTCGGCGACGTGCAGATCGTGAAGCGCCGACACCTTGAGCCGGTGGGTGGCGTAGGGCTCAATTGGCGCGAACAGGCCGCGGCGCGGTTCGGACATGGTCAGCTTTCGCCCTCCTGGACAAATGGACGCCCGCCGGGACGTCGGATGGCGTCGAGCACGGCCAGGCGATCGGCAGACGGCGGCGCGGTGAGCAGGCTGACGGCGGCGATCGCGGCGAAGCCCACGGGCAATCCGACGATCGCCGCGGACAGCTCCGACAGGCCCATCGAGCCGATGCGCGGCAGCCCGGTCGGCAGCAGGCCCGGATAACGGTGCATCAGGATGATGACCGCGGTTGCCGCGAAACCGGCGACCATCCCGGTCGCGGCAGCGACGCCGTTGGCCCGTCGCCACCAGACCGCCGCGAACATGGCCGGAAACAAGCCGCCGGCCGACAACGAGAGCGCGGTCAGCGCCAGCGCGAAGGCGTCGTCGGCGCGGCTGACGGCAATCCACCCCCCCACCGCCACCACGGCGATCAGCAGGAACCGGGTGACCGCAAGCTGGCGGCCAGCCGACGCCCTCCGGGCGAAAACGCGGGCGTAGAGGTCGTGGCCGAGCGATCCGGCAATGGCAAACGCAAGAGCGCTGGCGGCGCCGAGCGCGGCCGCGAGGGCGCCGACCGCCACCAGTATGATCAGGATGAACGGCAGTCCGAGAATATCGGGCCAGGCGAGCACAACGGCATCCCCGCTGACGGCCAGTTGCGGAGCGAAGATCGGGCCGGCGGCGCAGGCCGCGGTGACCGCATTGGATGACACCGCGTCGGTACCGCAAATCTTCACCAGGCCAAGGTTGCCGAAGGTGAATATCCAGTCGGGCAGCGCGTTCGCCGCCGCGCCCACGACCCCGCGCATGATGGCGAGCCTGGCGAAGGCGGCGTAGGCCGGCGCGGTCAAGGCAATGACCAGCACGAAGACCAGCGACCAGCCAACCGATGAGCGTGCCGACCGGACGTCGCTGGCCGTGGCCGATCGCATCAGCAGGTGCGGCAGGACCGCGACACCGGCGGACAGCGACACGATCGCCGCGAAAAATCCGAACCCGCCCGTCGGGGCGAACGGAAGGAAACGCCCGACGCCGGCCGACGCCAGTTGCCCGCCGGCAGCGGCAAGCGCGGTTGCCTGCGCTGCCGCGCCACCGAAGGTGAGTTCAGGCACCGGCAGTGAAAAATCGCTGGCGGAGACGAACACCGCCGGGGCGAGGAACGCGATCGCAGCCACGATGTACTGGACAATGCCGGCGATGGTGACGCCCTGCATGCCACCGAGCAGCGTACAGCCCAAAACGACGACGGCGCCCGTCGCCACCCCCGTCGCCGGCGAAAGCCCGAACGCGGCCGTTCCGACGAAAGCGGAGGTGGCGAGTGCGGCCGCCAGCGCCACGATAAGGGACAGGCTCACGACCAACGCCGCGATTACGCGCACCGCCCTGCCGCCGTAGCGGATGGCGAGAAAATCGGCGACGCCATATGCGCCGGACTTGCGCAGGTAGGGGGCGAACAGGACCGCCAGCATGACGAAGCCGAACGACCAGCCGAGAGTGAGTGCCAGTGCCGCCCGAGGGTCAGCGAAGAAGACACCGGCAAGGCCGAGAAATACTGCGCCCGACATGAAGGCGCCCGCGCCGGCCATGCCATTGGCGACTGGCGGCACCGCGCGGCCGGCGAGGTAGAAGAGCGAGGTTTGCATCGTGCGGGCATTGAACCCGACGACGATGAAGGTGACGAGCGTGGCTCCGGCCAGGATCGCCGCCAGCGCCGCGTCGGAAAGACCGAACTGCCCGAGCAGGGCGAGCACGACGACCACCGCGACGAACGCAATGGCAAACAGGATCGCAATCCTGCGGACGGTGCCGGCAGCTTCGTTCCTGGCCATCGCCATGGTCATGTCGGGACCCCTAGTCCTCGATCACATCGTAGACGCCATCAAGCATGCGCTGGCGGTCGGCGAACCAGAAGATCGCAAGGCCGAGAATTACCGGCGCCGCGAGCGCGACAAGGAAATAGCCGAACGGGAGCCCGAACAGCGTGCCACGGTCGAACCAGCCGGCGAGCAACAGCAGCACGGACACCAGGACGGCGAGGCCCGCCACGACGATCATGGCGAGCTCGCCGCTCTTGACCCACCAGGCTGATTGGTTGGCATCGGCCATGTCTTTTTCTCCTGACGCAATTCTCCCGAATCGCCCGGCCCCCGAAATCTGCCGGCCACCGCGGCATCGCGCAATCGGCTGGCAGCCCCGGGGCAGGCGAGCCTCCCGATTGTCTGCCGACCCGACTGGCGATATGAAGCTTTAGAGGCGGGCAAGACAAGTTGACCGCGCCCGGCACAGACGATGCCAGGAGCAATCAGATGCTTAAGGAATTCCGGGAATTCGCCGTCAAGGGCAATATGGTGGACCTCGCCATCGGCGTCATCATCGGCGCGGCGTTCGGCGGGCTCGTGCAGTCGGTAGTGAATGACCTGCTGATGCCGGTCATCGGCCTCATCACCGGCGGCATCGATTTCTCGCAGATGTACGTCCAGTTGAGCGGTGCACCGCAGCCAACTCTCGACCAGGCTCGCGAGGCCGGCGCCACCATCGCCTACGGGCATTTCATCACGCTGGTGATCAATTTCCTGATCGTCGCCTGGATCCTGTTCTTCGTGGTCAAGGGGATGAATCGGCTGAAGCGGGCGCCCACGCCGGTGGTGCCCGTTGCACCCCCGCCGCCCACCCGCGAAGTCGTGCTGCTGGGCGAGATCCGCGATCTCCTCGCCAAGACCTGACGCGGTCGGGCAACCGTCGGGCGCGCCAGCCCCCCCGGTGGTGCTCCCGTCCTGACAAACCTGTCGTGCGGCGCCGAAGGGAGCCTTTGGTGCCGCGTTCCCTCTGCTTCTGCGAGAGACGCCAGCGGTGCACCCCCAAGACCTGGTCTCGGCGCTCCGCGCCGAGGCGCGCGACGCGCCCGAGAGCGGCATCGTCGAGGCGTTCAACTATGGCCGCGGCCGGGAGGGGTTGATTCCGCTCTGGGTCGGGGAAGGTGATCTGCCGACCCCGGGGTTCATCGCAGCGGCCGCGGTCAGGTCCCTTCAAGCCGGCGAGACATTTTACACCAATCAGCGAGGGCTGCCCGAACTCAGGCAGGCGCTCGCCGACTATCACCGGCGTCACTACGGAAGACCGTTCCCGGCCGAACGGTTCTTCGTCACCGGCGGCGGCATGCAGGCAATCCAGATCGCCTGCCGGATGGTGGCGGGCACCGGCGACGAAGTGCTGGTGCCGACGCCCGCGTGGCCGAACATCTCGGCCGCCGTCGGGGTCTGCGGTGCCCGGCCGGTGGCGGTCCCGATGCGCTTCGGCAACGACGGCTGGTCGCTCGACCTCGACCGTTTGTTCGACGCGGCGGGCGAGCGCACGCGTGCAATCTTTATCAATTCGCCCGCCAATCCGACCGGCTGGGCGGCGGGCATCGACGACCTTCGCGCGATCGTGGACTTCGCGCGTCGTCGTGGTCTGTGGATCATCGCCGACGAAGTCTACAACCGCTATTTCTTCGATGGCGAGCGTTCACCGTCGTTCTATGACGTCTGCGATCCAGACGAGCGGATCATTTTCGTCAACACCTTCTCCAAGAACTGGGCGATGACCGGCTGGCGGATCGGCTGGATATCGGCGCCGCCGGTGCTCGGTCAGGTGATCGAGAACCTCGTCCAGTACTCGACTTCCGGGGTCGCGGCTTTCATGCAGCGGGCGGCGATCGTCGCGCTTGAGGAAGGCGACGAATTCGTCGGCCAACAAATCGAGCGGGCGCGGATCGGCCGGCGCATCGTCTCTGATGCCCTGGCGGCGACGGGGCGCGTGCGGTTCGCGACACCGGCCGGTGCGTTCTACCTTTTCTTCACCGTCGACAGCGTTGACGACACTCGCGCGCTTGCGCGACGCCTGATCGACGAGGCCAACGTCGGCGTGGCCCCGGGCACCGCATTCGGAGAAAGCGGCGCCGGCTTCATGCGCCTGTGTTTTGCGCGTGACGCCACCCAGCTCGAAGAGGCAATGGCCCGACTGGCCGCGTGGATGCGGCGGCGATGAACCTGCGCGACAAGAGCAATTCCAGGAAAAGTGGGAACCGGTTTTCCGTCCGGAATCGCGGAGAAACAAAGAGCCAGGGCGATTTCGCGGCTCAGAGAAAAGCGAAATCGCTCTGGGGTGTCGAGGGAATCGGTCGCACCCTGCTGACCCTGGCCATCGCGGCCGCGGGCGGCGGGGCATTCGCGCTCCTCTCACTGCCGGCCGCCTGGCTCACTGGCGCCATGGTCGCCGTTGCCGTTACCGCAATGGCGGGCGCACGGCTCGAATACCCGAAGGCATTGCGCGACGTCGCCCTGGTCATGATCGGCAGTTCCCTCGGGGTCGGCGTTTCTCCGGAACTTCTCGGCGAACTCGGTCAATGGCCGGCGAGTCTCGCAATCCTGCTGTTGACCCTCGTTGCCGTCCATGCGGCCTGCGATTTCTTTCTCAGGCGGATCTGCGGCTGGGATCGTCAGACTTCGTTTTTCGCCGCCATGCCCGGGATGGCCAACTACGTGATCCTGCTGGCGGTGCCATTCGGGGCCGACATTGGCCGCATCGCGTTGTCCCAGACGGTGCGGGTGTTCGTCCTCGCCGGCCTTACGCCAAGCCTGCTGAAAGTGGTGGAAGGCACGGTGGCGGTTTCTCGTGTCACCGGTTCGTCCTTCGATCTCGTCATCACCCTGCTTGCGGGCGCTGCGGGCGGCATCGTCTTCGGTTTCGTCGGAATCCCCGCGGCCCCGATGATCGGTGCGATGGTCGCCAGCGGCGTTCTTCACGGCACCGGTCTGGCGACTGGCTATTTCCCGCCGCAATTGCAGGCGGCGTTGTATGTCGCGCTCGGCGGCTTCATCGGCAGCCGATTCATAGGCACGACGTTTGCCATGCTGCGCGGCACCATTCTGGCGTCGCTCGGCTCGCTCGTCGTGGCCGTCGCGCTGTCGGCGATCGGGGCGTACGGCGCCGCGGTCGTGACCGGGAGGTCGTTCAGCGAGCTTGCGCTCGCGTTCGCTCCGGGCGGCCTGGACGTCATGACCGCCATGGCCTTTGCGCTCAACCTCAATTCAGCCTTCGTTGCCGGTCACCAGGTGGCCCGGTTCCTCGTCATCGCGGTATACGCCCCGCTGCTCGCACGAGGTCGCGCAGTCGACGGAGCGAAGCCGCCAAGCGGTTAGGCGTCGCCCGGCTCACCCCGGTCGATGACGCGTTCGAGATGTCGGGCGGTCAGCCGCCGGCGGGCGGGAAGACGAGGCGGGCGCTGCCGGCGATTGCGCCGGCGCTCGCCGGGCGGTCGTCCTCGGCCGGGCCGAAGGTGCGCGGCAGTCCGAGTTTCTCCCAAACCGCGCTCAGCGCCGCCGTCAGCTGGCCAATCAGCACCCCGTCGTGGAACGGCGTCGGTGTGATCCTCAGCCGCTCCTGGCCCCGCGGTACCGTCGGGTAGTTGATCGGCTGGATGTAGATTGCGTGCTCGGCCAGGAGAAGGTCGCTCGCCTGCTTCACCAGGTCGGCGTCCCCCACCATCACCGGCACGATGTGGGTCGTGCTCGCCATCACCGGCAGCCCCGCCGCCGCCAGCCCCCGCTTGGTCGCCGCAACGTTGCGCTGCTGTGCCTCCCGTTCGGCGCCCGACCCCTTCAGGTGGCGGATCGAGGTCAGCGCCGCAGCCGCGATCGCCGGCGGCAGCGCCGTGGTGAAGATGAACCCCGGCGCATACGAGCGCACCGCGTCAACAATCGCCCGGCTCGCCGCGATGTAGCCGCCAAGCGCCCCGAACGCCTTCGCCAGCGTCCCCTCGATCACGTCGATGCGGTCCATCACCCCGTCGCGCTCGGCAATCCCACCCCCCCGCGGCCCGTACATGCCCACCGCATGCACCTCGTCGAGGTAGGTCATCGCCCCGTACTTCTCCGCCAGGTCCGCCATCGCCCCGATCGGCGCCACGTCCCCGTCCATCGAATAGACCGATTCAAACACGATCAGCTTCGCCCGTCCCGGCGACACCGACTTCAACTGCTCCTCAAGGTGGGCAAGGTCGTTGTGGCGGAAGATCATCTTCTGGGCGCCCGACCGCCGCACCCCCTCGATCATCGAGGCGTGGTTCAGTTCGTCGGAGAAGATGATGCAGTCCGGCAGCAGCTTGGCGATGGTCGAGATCGTCGCCTCGTTGGAGATGAAGCCGGAGGTGAACACCAGCCCCGCCTCCTTGCCGTGCAGGTCGGCAAGCTCTTCCTCCAGCAGAACCAGCGGGTGGTTGGTCCCCGAGATGTTGCGGGTGCCCCCTGCCCCCACCCCCATCGCCGCGGCCGTCTCCTGCATCGCAGAAAGCACCGCCGGATGCTGCCCCATCCCCAGGTAGTCGTTCGAGCACCACACCACGATCTCGCGGCTGCCCGTCTCCGAATGGCTCAGCGCGTACGGGAAGCGGCCGGCGATCCGCTCCAGGTCGGCGAACACCCGGTAGCGCTTCTCCGAATGCAGCGCCGCGATCGCCTCGGCGAAAATCGACCCGTAGTCCATCGCCATCCTCTTCCCTGGAGCAGCCCCAAAATACCCACCACCGACCCCCAAGTCCACCGCCCGGGGGGCGGCATTTTCTAGCGCGTGGACTGCCCTGTTCTACCGGGGCGGATTGTCGCGCCCTACTGCGAGGCCTTGTTGCCGTCCTTGTCGAATTGGCCAAGGTAGGCGACTACGTCGGCGGCATCCTGCGCGTTGTTCAACCCGGCAAACGTCATCTTGGTCCCTGGAACGAGTTGCTTCGGCCCCTGGACCCACTTCTCGAGGGTTGCCTTGTCCCAGGTAATGCCGGAATTCTTCAGATCATCGGAATAGCTGTATCCCGGATACGTGCCGGCGGCCCGGCCAACGACCCCGTTCAGAACCGGGCCGACCGCGTTCTTGGCGTCGGGGCCGACGCGATGACAGGCCACGCACTTCTTGAAAACGTTGGCACCTTTGGCCGGATCCCCGGTCAGGTCCTGCGCCCACACGCCCGAGCCGAGAGTCAGGGCGGCGACGGCAACACTGACTGCCCCAATGCGGTTGATCCAGACTGCTGACATGACATTTCCTCCTTTGGCGCGGTCAACTGGCGATCCGCGCAGAGCGATAATGCACACCGGCGGTCAAACGGCAACAATCGCCTGTCGCACTGGCGGCGCGGGGCTCCGGACGTCACTTCTGCCAAGGAAATGCGGCGGTTTGGCGCGATGGTGCTGCCGGACAGGATTGAACTGTCGACCTCTCCCTTACCAAGGGAGTGCTCTACCACTGAGCTACGGCAGCGGACACTTTCGGCGCCCCGGATTACCTGCCATACCGACGTGGGCCATTCAAGCGAACGCGACGAGGATCAACGATGAAGGACCCGATCAACCGCCGGAAGGACGTCGCTGCGCGCGACAAACGGCTGGCCGAGGCGTTGCGCGCGAATCTAAAACGCCGCAAAGCAGCAGGCAAAGCAGCCAGGACCACGGGATCGCAGCAGGGCAAGCACACCCCGGATCAGGCCTAATTTTGCCCTCCAGCGTCCTTGTCGGGGCCCCATTCATGGGCTAGACCGACCCATCGGCTTCGGCGATTTGCCTTGGATTTCGGCCGATTTCGGAGGAAGGGGCGACCCGATGGACCGGATCCGCATCGTCGGCGGCAATCCACTCAACGGCACAATCGCAATCTCCGGCGCCAAGAACGCCGCGCTGCCGCTGATGATTGCGAGCCTGCTCACCGAAGATACCCTGACCCTCGACAATGTGCCGCGGCTTGCCGACGTGGGGATGCTGAAGCGCATCCTCGGTAATCATGGCGTGGACTGCATGGTCCACGGCAAACGCGCCGGCCAGAACGGCATGAGCGGCGAAACGCTGGAGCTTACCGCCGGCGGGATTGTCGATACTACTGCGCCTTACGAGATGGTTTCGAAGATGCGCGCGAGCTTCTGGGTGATTGGCCCGCTCGTTGCACGCATGGGTGGAGCGCGCGTGTCCCTGCCAGGCGGTTGCGCCATTGGCACGCGGCCGGTCGATCTCTTCATTGACGCGCTGAAGGCCTTAGGCGCCGACATCGATATCGATGGTGGATATGTGATCGCCCGCGCTCCCAAGGGCCTCGTCGGCAACCGGATCGTTTTTCCCAAGGTTACCGTCGGGGCGACCCACGTCACCATGATGGCCGCGGCCCTCGCCAAGGGAGAGACCGTCATCGAAAATGCCGCGCGCGAGCCGGAGATCGTCGACGTTGCCCAGTGCCTCACCAAAATGGGTGCCCGAATTGCCGGTGCCGGCACGTCGACCATCCGTGTGGAGGGTGTCGAGCGGCTGGGGTCGGCGCGCCATCCGGTGATGCCCGACCGTATCGAAACCGGCACTTATGCGATAGCCGCCGCCATGACCGGCGGTGACGTCTTTCTGGAGGGCGCGAGCCCGGCAACATTGGAAAGACCGTTGGAAGTGCTGGCTGAGGTCGGGGCCGAAGTCACTGCCACCAACTCGGGCATCCGTGTCAGGCGCAATGGCAGTGACCTCGTGCCGGTGGATGTGACAACGGCGCCGTTCCCCGGTTTCCCGACTGACCTGCAGGCACAGCTGATGGCGTTGGTGTGCCGCGCCGAAGGTACGTCGCACATCCGAGAGACCATCTTCGAGAATCGCTTCATGCACGTCCAGGAGCTTGCCCGTCTTGGCGCCGATATTCACCTGGACGGGCAGGTTGCGACCATCAGGGGCGTCAGCCACCTCAAGGGTGCCCAGGTCATGGCGACCGACTTACGCGCCTCGGTGTCGCTGGTCATCGCCGGACTGGCGGCGCAGGGCGAGACGATCGTCAACCGGGTTTACCACCTCGATCGCGGCTTCGAGCGGATTGAGGAGAAGCTTGGGTCTTGCGGCGCGGCGATTGAACGTCTCGCGGCCTAGCCCGGAGCTGCCGGATATTGCGGACGCTGCACCCGCGCATTACCTGTGGCGGGACCCGGTCCGCGACGGATCACCGGCCATGACCAACGCCCCCATGCTCAAACTTGCCGCCATTGACGAGGAAGACCTGTCCGTAGTTTCGGCGCACGCTCAGGACGCGGTCCTGAAGGTCGGCGACATGGTGTATCTGCCAAAGGCGAGGCGGTTCGCTGCAGTGATGAACCGCTTCACCTGGGAGGAGGCGGCAGATGGCAATCGTGGCGGTTTCGAACGCCGGCATGCCATGTTGATCATCGACCGGGTTTTGTCTGCGCGAACGAGCGGCATCGACCGCACCCGCCCGCAATCCGTGCTCGAGCTCTTAGCCATACGTTTCGAGGCCACCGAGGCACCGGCCGGTCGGCTAACGCTCGTTTTTGCAGGTGGCGGGGCCGTCGAGCTCACCGTCGAAGTCGTCGAGGCTCGCTTGGCCGACCTTGGAGCGACATGGGCTACCGCGGCCAAACCCAGCCATGACCTCGCCGAAGGCGAAGCCAAAACCGGCGCCTGACTTCCCGCAGGCCGTCAGACGGGAGGCGTCGCATGGTCGTTAGACTTACTCAATCCGACAGCGACTTCGAGACACGCTTCCGGGCGTTGCTTACGGCCAAACGCGAGGTCGCGGAAGATGTAGCAGCGAGCGCTGGCGCAATCGTCGAGGATGTGCGCTCCCGTGGCGACGCAGCTTTGATTGAATATACGGAGCGCTACGACCGGCTTGCGGTGACGGCTGAGCGGCTGGCGATCGGCCCGGATGAGGTAGCTGCGGCGGAGGCGGCCATAACGGGCGATCAGCTGGCGGCATTGGCATTCGCTCGTGACCGGATCGCCCAGCATCACCGTCGGCAGATGCCCGAGGACGATCGTTACGTCGACGCGCTTGGCGTCGAACTTGGCAGCCGATGGACGGCGATCGAGACGGTTGGACTCTACGTGCCGGGCGGCACGGCGGCTTATCCCTCCTCCGTTCTGATGAACGCCGTTCCGGCCAAGATCGCTGGCGTGGACCGGATGGTGATGGTGACGCCGACGCCGGATGGCGTCATTAACCCACTGGTGCTGGTCGCGGCGCGTCTGGCCGGCATTGACGAGATCTACCGCGTCGGCGGGGCCCAGGCGATCGCCGCACTCGCCTACGGGACCGAAACAATCGCGCCGGTCGCCAAGATCGTCGGGCCCGGTAACGCTTACGTTGCCGCCGCCAAACGCCGCGTGTTCGGGGTCGTCGGCATTGACATGATCGCCGGACCGTCTGAGGTGTTGATCGTCGCCGACGGCGAGAATGATCCTGACTGGATCGCGGCCGATCTTCTCGCGCAGGCCGAACATGACATTGCGGCGCAGTCGATACTCATCACAGACTCGCCCACACTTGCCGACCAGGTTATTGCGGCGGTCGAGCGGCAGTTGAAGACGCTGCCGCGGGCCCACATTGCGGCGGCAAGCTGGCGCGACCATGGCGCCGTTATCGGCGTCGGCTCGCTTGCAGCGGCCATGGACCTTGCGAACCGGATCGCCCCGGAGCACATCGAACTAGCGATGGCCGAACCAGAAGCGTGGCTCTTGCGCCTCAGAAACGCGGGTGCTGCATTCCTCGGTCGCCACACGCCGGAAGCGATCGGCGACTATGTCGCGGGTTCCAACCACGTGTTGCCGACGGCACAGTCGGCCCGTTTTTCTTCGGGATTGTCAGTGCTCGATTTCCTCAAACGGACATCGATACTGAAGCTCGGTCCCGAGCAATTGGGTGCTCTGGCAGAGCCAGCGATGACGCTGGCCGAGGCTGAGGGCCTCACCGCCCACGCCCGCTCGGTCTCCGTCAGGCTCAATCGTGCGAGGGCACGTTGACCGGAAAGGCGACGAAGGCCGCCGAAGGCCGCCTCGTCGCGGTCGAGTTCGACTCCCGTTCGATTTCGCCAGGCCCGGCGTACATCGATGAGGAACGGGCGACCGCCATCCGCGACCTGATCGCCGACAATCAGTTCTCGCCCGTCGGTCGGCCCGGAGATCGTTTCCGGCTGCGGCTCTCGGTTGCGGATCGTAGCCTCGTTCTTGACGTGAGCGACGTCGACGGGGCGCCCGTGGTTCGCCATATCCTCTCGCTGACGCCGCTGCGCCGGGTCATCAAGGACTACTTTCTTATTTGCGACGCTTATTATGCCGCCGTACGCAATTCCAGTCGGGCCCAGATCGAGGCGATCGATGTCGGCCGTCGCGGGCTGCACAACGAGGGTGCAGAGATCCTGCGCGAGCGGCTGCGCGGCAAGATCACCGTCGATCTGGCGACGGCCCGCCGGCTGTTCACCCTGGTCTCCGCTTTGCATTGGAAAGGGTGAGATTCTGTTCACTTTCGGAACGTAATCCGCTACCGTCCGCCCCTCCTGTTGTGGGGCCTTTAGAAGGAACTCAATGGCCAAAGAAGAAATCATCGAATTACCCGGTGTTGTCACTGAACTCCTGCCCAACGCGACTTTTCGCGTGAAGCTTGAGAACGACCACGAGATCATCGCCCACACCGCCGGCCGCATGCGCAAGAACCGCATCCGCGTACTCGCAGGTGACAAGGTTCTGGTCGAGATGACGCCCTACGACCTCACCAAGGGCCGCGTGACCTACCGCTTCAAATAGGTTTCGGCGCGCCGCAAACGCCACACGACACTATGGCCGGACGGATCAAGCTCGTTCTTGCGTCGGGATCGCCGCGACGGCTGGCGTTGCTTGCCCAGATCGGCATCGAGCCGGATCGGCTGATGCCGGTTACAATTGACGAAACGCCGCGCAAGCGGGAAACGCCGCGTAATCTGGCCCGCCGGCTGGCACGCGAAAAGGCCGACGCGGCTGCGGAGAGACTGAAGGCTGAGCCTGAACTGACGGGGGCGCTGGTGATTGCAGCTGACACAGTCGTGAGCGTTGGCCGGACCATATTGCCCAAGGCAGAGCAAATAGAGGAGGCTGCAGCGTGTCTTCGTCAGTTGTCGGGCCGATCGCACCGGGTCTACACAGCGCTGTCGCTGGCCACGGCAACAGGATATGTACGCCGCCGCATGGTCGAAACGCGCGTGCGTTTCAAGCGGCTGTCGCGGGAAGACATCGAATCGTACCTTGCCTCCGGTGAATGGCGCGGCAAAGCCGGCGGCTACGCCATCCAGGGTATCGCCGGCGGTTTCGTCATTAAGCTGATCGGCTCCTATACCGGTGTCGTCGGCTTGCCGCTTTACGAAACGATGACGTTGCTCGCGGGCGAGGGCTATCCGGTCCGTTTCAACTGGCTGACGCCGGGCTGACGCCATGACAAACGTGAAATCCGACGACAGCCGGAAAAAAGGCTCGGTCGTGCGCCTACGTTCGGCGCGCAAATGCCCCATTTGCGGGAAGAAGGCGACTCAGGCCGACCACCCCTTCTGTTCGCAGAGGTGCGCCGACATTGATCTCAACCGCTGGCTCTCGGGTGCGTACGCCATTCCTGCGGTGGAGGCTGAGGAGCACGTAGAACGCGACCATGACGAGGCGTGAGGCGAACGCCGTCTCCTTCACGGTTGACCGGGGACAGCACGTGTCGGGCCTGTTCCTGGCGCCGCCAAACGCGCGGGCCGTGTTTGTGTTGGCCCACGGTGCTGGCGCTGGCATGAACCACCCGTTCCTGGCGGCAATGGCTGATGCATTGGCTGAACGCGGCGTTGCGACGCTGCGTTATCAGTTTCCCTACATGGAGAAAGGCGTCCGGCGCCCCGACACCCCGGCGGTGGCGCAGGCGACCGTGCGCGCAGCCGCCGCCGACGCGAACCGCCTTGCCCCGCGCCTGCCGCTTATTGCCGGCGGCAAGTCGTTCGGTGGGCGGATGACATCAGCGGCGGCCGCGGCCGAGCCGCTCGTCGGCGTCGTCGGAATCGCTCTCCTCGGCTTCCCACTGCATCCTCCAGGCAAGCCCGCAGACCAGCGCGGCGATCACCTCTTCGACGTGACCGTGCCAATGTTGTTCCTGCAAGGGACGCGGGACGAGTTCGCCGACTTAAGCCTGCTCGAGCCGCTGGTCGACCGTCTGGGAAATCGGGCGACGCTGCGTTTGATCAAGGACGCGGACCACTCCTTCCGTGTTCCCGCCCGCACCGGCCGCAAGGCGGCCGACGTACACGGCGAGCTGGCCGATTCGCTCACCGAGTGGATTGACGCTATGATCGGCTCGTCACCACCGTGAACTGGACACCCAGCGGCGGTTTCAATATAACCGCCGGCGCTCCGGCGCGGCAGCGTTGTCCCCTCCCCGCCGCCTCAGCCCAGGTAGCTCAGTTGGTAGAGCAGCGGACTGAAAATCCGCGTGTCGGTGGTTCGATTCCGCCCCTGGGCACCAGCATATTCGTCAATGTATACATGTTGTTGTGTGATGATACCGTCTCCCGTGACTAACACCGTCAACGCCACTCAGGTAGCATATAGGTAGCATCGATCTTTCACGAGCGCCGACATCGGCAAAGGTTTCGTAGGCCATCGGATAGGCGGCCTCGACCTTCAGCGTCTTCATGAATCCTTGATATTCTCATAGGAGTTGCCGTCGGCCCATCGAGCCGACGAGGCCGTTGGCGGCCAACGTTTCACGATAGACCTGCGCGGCGTATTGCTCCGCCTCCAACATCGAGCCAATCGTCGTCGGCCAGATCGTCGATTTCTTTGGCACTCAAGGCCGCCTGTGGTCGAGGGCCAAAGCCGCCCAGCCGTGGTTGTGGCGGGGTGGTGAGTCTGAGGCGGATGGCCCAGCACGGGTTCGCCGGCGGAGACGCTGCGAAAGTGGTGGACGGCACCGAGAAGCTCAGACCAGCTTTTGCAAATGTCCAGGTAGGACATGTGAGCGCTTAAACTTGAGATCATCTCTCCAGCTCAGATCGAATACATAAGCGTTGCGGAGACATGCGACTCACGCTATTGTAGTTGTACTGAGGTGATGTGCTTGTGTTAAGCAGCGCACCAGCTCGCCGCCAAGAAATGAACCCGAAACCGAGTATTCAGGGGCCCGACGCGGGCCCCTCCTGATTCAAGGATGATCGTCATGCCTCCGACGCCCAGTCACCAAGTTGCCCGCTCTTGTTGGGCGGGCTGAGGTCAATGCGCGGCCAACCGGCCAAGGTCCTGAGCGACACCGACCTGCGCTGGGTCCTCAACCTGGTTCGGCGCCAGCGGCATCCTGAGCGAAACCGGGTGATGGTGCTGTTGAGCGTCAAGGCCGGACTTCGGGCTTGCGAGATCGCCCGACTGACCTGGCCAATGGTCACCGACGCCCACGGCAAGATCGGCACCGTGCTTGAACTGCCGGCCAAGGCGGCCAAGAAAGGCAGCGGCCGGCGCGTCCCGATCCACCCGGACCTGCGCTCGGCCCTGATCTCTCTTCAGAGAACCTCCGCACACGGTCCCGAGCAAACCGCCGCCGTCGTCCAGTCGGAACGAAATCGGCCAATGACCGCCAAGGCCGTCGTCAACTGGTTCGGTGCGGTCTTCCAAACGGTCGGTCTGGAGGGCTGCTCGTCACACTCTGGCCGCCGCACGTTCGTGACCCGGGCCGCGCGGTTGATCCACGAAGCCGGTGGTTCGCTCCGCGATGTGCAGCAGCTCGTCGGTCACCAATCAATCAAAACGACTCAGGCCTACGTCGACGGCGACACCGAAGCTCAGCGTCGGCTGATCCAGCTGATCTGAGCTAATCCACCACCCCCCGCACCCTCACGTACACCGGAAAGGACCCAAGCAATGCGCGAACCTCGAAAAGAACAAACCGTGATCAACGGGCAGGAGACATCTGTATTGGCGGCCGCCGTCGACACACCCGATCGCACGGCGCGGATACGTGATTGCAATGACCATATGCGCGTTCACGGCCGGGGCGGCATCGTACAAATGACTAATGCCATCACCTCACTGGGACTGCCGACCGTCAACGCCATCTTCACCGCTGTCGCGGGCTTCAGTGACTTCAACTCGGACAACGATCCCTGGGGACAACACGACTGCGCTTCGTTGACCGTGGCTGGCGTGCACGTCATCTTCAAAATCGACTACCTTGACCGGAGCCGCCGGTTTCAGTCGCCCGACCCAGCGGACCCCAAGCGCACCGTCCGCGTCCTGACCGTCATGCTGGCGGAAGAGTACTGACCGGCGATGGTCACCACCATTGCCGACGCGGTGGATCTGGTCAGGACCATCTGCCTGCTGCCGGGCAACAGCGAGCTGCTGGGAAATGCGTTTCGCGGAGCGGGCCCGAGGTGGCTCCGACAAGCAATCCGCGAGCGCGACACCCCTGCCCTCTACGATTGGCTGATCACCGGCTTCAGCTTCCAGGGCATCTCAGACCGGATCGCCGCCGACTACATTGACCGGCATGGCAACGCCAGCTGGGCGGTGGTCGAAGATCTGCTCGGCACCCGTCACTGCCGTTGCGAAAAACTCACTGGCTTCGCCGCCTACCGGGACTGCGGCTATCGCAAGACGGCCCAGACCTGTCGCAATCCGGCCGAGCTGCCGAACTGCCCCGTCCCTGCCCTTCCCCTGCGCCGTGGCGGCCTCAACCAACTCGCAGTCTCACTCTATCTCTTCCTGCGCGACATTTGCCACGCCGACCTGGTCGGCTTCATCGATCAGCTGTTTGCCGAGATCGACGGCGTGAAGCTCGCCGATCCAATCCAGGCCAAGCACGATCGGCTGATGGCCGAGTTCGGCGCCATTCATGCGGTCTCTGCCAAGCTGATTGCCATGATGATCGGTTCGCTGCTGATGGCCGGTGGCAGCGAGCGGCGCGATTGGCAGAAGGTCGGTCGCACCATGGTGACGATCGACAGCCTGCTGCACAATTTCTTCCACCGGACCGGCATCCTGGCCGCGTTCGACCTGCACCATCAGTATGGTCACATCTGCTTCAGCGCCCGGGGCTGCGCCGGTGTCATCTATCAGCTCGCCGACCGGATCGATGCCCGCATCATCGACGCCAGCTATCCCCGGTGCTTTCCCCGACAGATCGAGGTGGCCATCTGGACCTTCTGCGCCGAGAGCCAGTTGGACATCTGCAATGGACGGCACATCGACGACCGGTTTCCCTGCGCGCGCGCGGACTGCCCCGTAGGAGGCCGATGTAGTCGATTAGTCCTGCATCCGGCCGCTCCGGCGGAAGACGCTGAAGCTAAGAGTCAAGAATAAATAGCCATATGTAAAGCTCACACTCGCCGAATGGCGGCATCGTCAACACGACGTCAAATTTAGCCGATGTAATAGCATGTTGACAAGCCGCTATCAATTTGCTAGTTTCATGACGCGCGCTCGATTATTACTGATATGAACGTGCGCAATAACGACATGATTTGACTGAAGCCATACCAGCGAAAGAAAACAGCGTCATCATCGTCCAGCAGGACATCCAACGGGCCTCTCGGGGCCCGTTCTGATTCTAAGGAACCAAAACCATGAGCAATCAGCCCGAAAAAACGACCAAACCCGCCGTGACCTCGACCAAGCCAGCGCCTGTCGCACCCCCAGCGGCCGCCAAGCCCGTCGCCGAGACACCCCACCTGCCGAAAAGCTGGGATGATATCCGGGTCGGCAGCCTGGTCATCGGTTTCGAAAGCACCGACACCGGCTGGTGGGAGGCGATCGTCACCAGCATGACCGGCGAAACCCTCACCTTGCGCTGGCGCGATTGTCCCAAGCATGCGGCGGTCGCCCGGCGGCGCAACCAGGTGGCGCTTCTTCTTCCCGACAAATAGGCCAGCTGCCGAGCCCCACGCCGTAGAATGGCCTGACGGGGCTCGGCTTGGCTTGAGCGATCAGGCCGACTGCCCGCCCTCGCTGACCCTGGCGCTTTTGCCACCCATGCAACAGATCCTTGCTCAGGGGATCGGCGACCGCGGCACCAGCTGGGCCATTAAGTCGGTCGCCTTCCCAAGCGCTGCCGGCGCCGCCGGCGCCGAACCAAAACCCACCACGCGAACTGCAGTCTGGGCGCCCTGGCCGGCGCCAGCCCTCTGCGTTCCGCCAATTTCTTCCACCTCAACGGAGAGCATCACCATGTCGAGAGTGAATCAGCTCTCCCGGACCGTCACGGAAGACATCATCGCCGAGTTACACGCCGGTGCCGTCCCCTGGGTGCAGCCATGGTCTTCCGGCAAGGTTGCCGGGCTGACGCCAGTCAATGCCGCCACCGGCCGCCCCTATCACGGCATCAACATTCCCTTGCTGTGGAGTGCAGCCCGGCGGAACAGCTACGACAGCCATCGCTGGCTGACCCTCAAGCAGGCCAATGCCCTCGGCGGTCGCATCCGCAAGGGCGAGCGCGGTACCGAAATCGTGTTGGTCCGGACCATCCCGCGCGCCTCAGACGACGAGACCGATGATGAGGCGGCCTTCGTTCCGTTGCTGCGTAGCTACATCGTCTTCAACATCGCCCAGGTCGATGGTTTGGTCGGGGCGGACCCGGATCCGCCACCAGTCACCGACTCTGAGCTCGACGCTTTCGTCGCCAAGACCGGCGCGGAAATCCGATTTGGAGATTTTCATCCCGCCTATCTGCCGCTGCCCGACCGCATTCAGATGCCCCCGGCTGCTGCCTTCGACGACTTGCCAAGCAACTACGCCACTCTGTTCCACGAACTTGGCCACTGGACCGGCCATGCCGACAGGCTTGACCGCGACGTCGCCAACCGTTTCGGCTCCCTGGCTTATGCGGCCGAGGAACTGATCGCGGAACTGACCGCGGCGTTCCTCTGTGCTGAATTCGGTGTCCGCGGCCAACTCCGCCACGCCGGTTACATCGCCGACTGGATCAGTCTGTTGGAAAGTGATCATCGGGCACTGTTTACCGCCGCCAGCAAGGCCGGCCAGGCGGCGGAGTATCTGAAGCGCTGAAGCGCAGGCCATCCGCGCTTGGCCATGATCGAGCCGCAAGCCCCGGTGCAGCATGTACAATCTTCATTGTCAACGATCCGCCAGGAACTCTCGGCGTTTCGAACTCGCGCAGGATGCGCCAAGACAGGCCACTCGTCCCGGTCCGTCGGTTGCCGAACAAGGCAGTGTCGCGTGTCATCGGCCATCCGATAACAAGGCGGTCGCCGCCTCCCCTGATCCAATGACTACCGCCTTCGACATTCATGCCATCGCTTTTTGCGCGGTCCACCGGCGCGCTCTCTAGTGGAGAGACCGCATTCCGTGCGGCAACCCGTACCGGCTCTTAGGGTCACGTCGCCGAACGCGCCTCTCGTCGTCGCTCGCCGTGTCGTCATTGGCCTCCGACCAGCTCTGCCGGTACAGTCTGGCCGCTCGGTTGATGCCGCCCTTGACCTAGAGGAAGGCCCGGACCGTTTCGTCTCTTACGTGATTGGCATCCGCAAACCGAACGGCGTCCGCCCAGTTGTTGACCACCGCTGGACTGAGATCCGGCACCGCCACCTTTGCGAGGGTCTCAAGCAAATCGAATCGATCGTGGTTCGCAACACACAGTTACGGCCCGGGAGTTCTGGCGCAAGGCAGTTCCACTGGCGAAGGTCCAAGCTTGCAAATGCCCGTCCACGGCGGCAATCTCAGCCCAGAGAGACCGTCATCCGGCGGACGTCGGCCAAATTTTTTTTCGGTCATCAGCCTTAAGGCTGCATATGTCTGTGACCGTCGCTGAGAGAGCGGTCAGTGCCCTTATTGCCCGCGTCGGCGCCAACACAATGCCGTTTTCAGTCGAAATGCCAGACGGTAGAGTGCGCGCCGTGGGGAGTGGCGATCCCCTCTTCCGCGCAACGCTCCACAATGATCGCGCCGTCAAAGCGGTACGCAGCCTCGACGAGGGCAATATTGCCGAGGCCTACATGCGCGGCGATATCGACCTCGACGGCGACATGCTGCAGCCCTTCGCGCTGCGGGCGTCGCTTGACGACCGGCACCCGCTTGCCAATATCTGGCGTTTCCTCCAGCCGCTCCTCTTCGGACAGATTTACACCAATGAGCAGGCGATCAGGTCGCACTATGACGCCGACCCGCGCCTGTTCCTGAGTTTTCTCGACGAGACCCATCCGGCCTACAGCCAAGCTGTTTACGCCAGCGAAGACGAGTGCCTGGCGACGGCGCTGGAGCGGAAGTTCGACTACGCTATACAGCGCTGCGAGTTCGGCCCTGGCAAGCGCGTACTTGAGATCGGCCCAGGCTGGGGGGCTTTTGCCCGTCATGCGCTGCAAACGGGCATCGATTTCACCGGCATCACGAACTCCGTGGTGTCGCGGGACTATCTGACCAGGAAGCTCTCCGATGTCTCGGACCGCTTCCGCATCCTCTTCACCGATTTTCTGACCTATGAGCCCAAGGAGAAATTCGACGCCATCGTCATTATGGGGGTGATCGAACACCTACCAAAATACGAGCGCGTGCTGACCAAATTCGAACACCTTCTCAAGCCCGGCGGCGCCGTCTTCCTTGATGGCAGCGCGTCCCGCCAGAAGTTCGAGTTCTCGTCCTTCATGGCCCGCTATATCTATCCGGGCAACCACTCTTATCTCGTACTCGACGATCTTCTCAACAAGCTGGCGAAGACGTCGCTGGACTTGGTCGAGGTGTTCAATGACGCGCGGAGCTACTTCCTGACCTTCAGGCAGTGGGCGCTCAACCTGGAGAAGAACAAAGACTTCGTGACCAGGGAATTCGGGGCCTTCGAGTTCCGCAAGTTCCGCCTTTACCTTTGGGCCCTCGCGTACCAGTTCCATGTGCGGCACATGGATTGCTACCGTATGATTATCTACAAACCGAATGCGGCGTCCTGAGGCACCGGATGTAGCAGCGCTGAAGTTGGAGTCGGCGTTGTTCTTCTGTTTCTAAAGGGCGCGGGTCGGGGGGAAATGCTGTGAATAGCCAATCCCTCGGTACGGTGGTCTCGATCCGCGGAAGCGTCGTCGATGCAAAGTTCGATCGGCATTTGCCTCCCATCTATTCGGTTTTGCGCACCGGAGCGAAGAAGCAGATTGTCATTGAAGTGCTGGCGCAGATTGACGCGCATCGTGTCCGGGGGATTGCGCTGACGCCCACCGAAGGGCTTGCCCGCGGCATGGCCGTGGAGGACACGGGCGGCCCCTTGGAGGCGCCTGTAGGCAAAGGCGTGCTGTCCCGCATGTTCGACGTATTCGGCAACACCATCGACGGCATTGCGGGGCTGAACGACGTGCAATGGCGTTCGGTGCATCGGGCTCCGCCCGCGCTCGCGCGGCGATCCACCGCGTCTGAAATCTTTGAGACGGGCATCAAGTTCATCGATGTGCTCGCGCCGCTGGAGCTCGGTGGCAAAGCGGGGCTGTTCGGCGGTGCCGGCGTGGGCAAGACGGTGCTGCTCACCGAGATGATCCACAACATGATCGTGCATCAGGAGGGCGTAAGCATCTTCTGTGGGATTGGCGAACGCTGTCGCGAAGGCGAGGAGCTTTACCGCGACATGAAGGAGGCCGGTGTGTTGCCGAGCATGGTAATGCTCTTCGGCCAAATGAACGAACCGCCAGGCGCCCGTTTTCGCGTCGGCCATGCGGCGCTGACGATGGCCGAGTATTTTCGCGACGATGAACACCGCGATGTGCTGCTGCTCATCGACAATATCTTCCGGTTCATCCAGGCCGGCTCGGAGGTTTCGGGCTTGATGGGGCAGATGCCGTCGCGTCTTGGCTATCAGCCCACGATGGGCACCGAATTGTCGGGGTTAGAGGAGCGCATCGCCAACACCGATTCAGGCGCGATCACCTCGATCCAGGCTGTCTACGTGCCGGCCGATGATTTCACCGATCCGGCGGCGGTACATACGTTCTCGCACCTCTCCGCCTCGATCGTGCTCTCGCGCAAACGGGCAAGCGAGGGTCTCTACCCCGCGATCGATCCGCTGCAGTCCAGCTCCAAGATGGCCACGCCGGGTATCGTCGGTGAACGGCATTATGCCTTGGCGCAGGAAATCCGGCGCACGCTCGCGCACTATGCTGAACTCAAGGACATCATTGCCATGCTCGGCCTCGAGCAGCTCTCGCCCGAGGACCGAAAAGTCGTCGCCCGCGCCCGCCGCTTGGAGCGCTTTCTGACGCAGCCTTTCTTCACGACCGAGCAGTTCACCGGGCTCAAGGGTAAACTCGTGGGTCTCACGGATGCCCTCGACGGATGTGAGCGGATTCTTCGCGACGAGTTCAAAGACTACCCCGAGAGTGCTCTCTACATGATCGGAGCGATTGACGAGGCGAAAGCAAAGGCGAAACCTGGTCAACCCGTAACCCCGGCCGAACCTCGGTCAAAAACCCAAGTCGAGGTGGAACCGAAGCGTGCCGCCGAACTCTCCGGCCAAGGGCACACCCCGGCCGCATCCGAAGCCCGAGGCGAAAATTCAAACGAAGGTCGAACCGCCCGCCGATGCTCATGAATTCTTAAGGTGCTCGTGCCTTTTCAGATCTTCGCCGAAAAGAGCGAAGTGTCGCGCGTCGTTGCAGAGACACTCGCGGGCTCCGTTGGACTCCTGCCACGCCGCCTCGACTGTGTCGCCGTGCTCACGCCCGGTATCCTTGTCTTCGAAACTAGCACGGAAGGCGAAAGCTACGTCGCGGTGGACGCAGGACTGCTCGTCAAGACCGGGCCGAACGTTGTCGTCTCCGTGCGCAGGGCGATTGCCGGAACCGAACTCGGCCGATTGCACGATTTGGTGGAACAGGAGTTTCTGACCCTCGACGAGGACGAGCAAGGTGTGCACACGGCGATGGCAAAGCTGGAAACAGGATTTCTGCGCCGACTAGCGACCTTTCAGCATGAGTGACGAACCGAACAGGAATCCGTCGAAGAGCGATCCGACCTTCGCGGCGCAGGTGGGCGCGAAGGCGGCACGCAAGCTCAAGGCGCGGCGTGACTCATCGCAAGGCGTCTGGTTCGGCTTGGGCATGATGGGCCTAATAGGCTGGTCGGTGGTCGTTCCGACTCTTGTTGGAGCAGCGCTCGGCACCTGGTTGGACCAACGGCATCCGGGCCAACACTCCTGGACGCTGGCCCTCTTGGTGGCCGGTCTCTTTATCGGCTGTCTGAACGCCTGGCATTGGGTCGCCAGCCAAGACAGGGCTATGCGGGATGAGGAGCACAACGATGAATGAAACGCTGACCCTAGTGTTCGCCTGGGCGGCGGGTGGGCTGCTCGGCGCGATCTTCTTCGGCGGCCTTTGGTGGACGGTTGGCAAGGGCCTTTCGTCCAAGCGGCCGGCGTTTTGGTTCTTCGGCAGCCTGCTGCTGCGGATCAGCATCGTTCTCGTCGGATTCTATGTCGTCGCCAACGGTGACTGGCAGCGGCTGCTCCCATGTCTCGTCGGATTTGTCATGGCACAAATGGTCGTGACGCTGCTGACGCGGTCGACGAGAGAACGGCAAATCCGCGCAACCCAGGAAGCCAGCCATGCGCCTTAGTCCTGATCAGATGATCTTCTGGGAAAGCGGGTTTCTTAGACTCAACGGCACGATTGCCTTCACGTGGGGACTGATGTTCGTGCTGGTCGTCGGTTCTGTCGTTGTCACGCGGAAACTTTCCACGGGCCTGGATCGCTCCCGCTGGCAGAACCTGCTCGAGATCGTCGTCACCTCGATCGAAAAGCAAATCGCAGATGTCGGAGTGCGTCACCCCGAGAAGTATCTCGGCTTTCTTGGTACGCTCTTCCTGTTCGTCGCTACGGCCGCGCTGTGCACCATCATCCCAGGGTACGAACCGCCAACAGCCTCGCTCTCGACCACCGCAGCGCTCGCGCTATCGGTGCTTGTGGCTGTGCCGCTATTCGGGATCGAGGAGCAGGGCTTAGGCGGCTACCTCAAGTTCTACGTGCAGCCGACTTTCATCATGCTCCCGTTCAACATCATCAGCGAACTCTCCCGCACCCTGGCCCTTGCCGTCCGCCTGTTCGGCAACATGATGAGCGGGGCAATGATTGTCGGCATCCTGCTCACGATAACGCCCTTCATCTTTCCGATCGTGATGACCGCACTCGGTCTGCTCACTGGCATGGTGCAGGCCTACATTTTCAGCATCTTGGCTGCGGTTTACATCGCGGCCGCCACGCGCACGACTAAAGCCAAACCATCGCCTGAAGCTTGAACAGCGAAACCAATGAAGGATCGACTATGGACAACATGACCCTCATCGCGCTGGTATCCATGGTATCCATCGTCACTGCCGGCATCACAACCGGCTTTGGCACAATGGGACCCGCGCTGTCGGAAGGCAGGGCTGTCGCGACCGCGCTCACTTCCCTAGCGCAGCAGCCCGATGCCTCCGCCACCATCACCCGGACCCTGTTTGTCGGTCTGGCGATGATCGAGTCCACGGCCATCTACTGCTTCGTGGTCTCTATGATTCTGATTTTCGCCAATCCATTCTGGAACTATGTCATCGCCCAGACCGCGGGAAAATAGCGAATGCTCATCGACTGGTTCACCGTCGGTGCGCAGGCGCTCAACTTCCTGATCCTGGTCTGGTTGCTGAAGCACTTTCTGTACAAGCCGATCCTTGCGGCCATCGACGCGCGCGAAAAGCGGGTTGCCGCGGAGCTCGCCGACGCCGACAAGAAAAAGGCGGAAGCCAAGACCGAGCGTGACGACCTCCAGGCGAAGAGCGATGCGTTCGATCGGGAGCGCGCCGCTCTGCTCACCAAGGCAACGAACGCGGCGAAGGCGGAACGCCAGCGGCTTCTTGACGAAGCACGAGAGGCCGCCGATGCGCTGAGCGCCAAGCGCCGCGAAGCGATGGAGAGCGACGCCCGAAACCTCGATCAAGCCATCAGCCGGCTTATCCAGAAGGAGGTGTTCGCCGTCGCGCGAAAGGCGTTGGCGGACCTCGCCACGACCAGCCTCGAAGAACGGATCGGCGAAGTGTTCACCCGCCGCGTGCGCGAGATGGATGGCCCGGCGAAAGCCAAGCTAGGCGAAACCCTCAAGACCGCGTCTGCTCCAGCGATAGTGCGCTGCGCGATTGACCTGCCTCAGGACCAACGAGCGGCGATACAGAACGCGATCAACGAGACCTTTTCATCTGACATCCAACTGAAGTTCGAAACCGCGCCTGACCTCATCGGCGGGATCGAACTCAGCGCCAGTGGACAAAAGGTAGCGTGGAGCATCGCCGACTACCTTGCGTCGCTCGAAGAGAGCGTCAGGGAGCTATTGAAAGAGAAAGACAAGCCCAAGGCCAAAATCGAATCTGCATCCGAGGCTCACGACAAGCCCGCGCCCGAGCATGACCCTGAAACCGAAGCCAAGCCAAATCCCAAAACCAATGCCAAACCTGAAGCCAAAGCAGCGCAAGCGCCGAAAACCAAGTCACAACCCGAAACGGCGGGCCGATGAGCACGGCGCCCGAAGACCTGCAACACGTTCTCGACCGCGTGTTTGACGGACTAAGCCGGGGGCGTGGAGCTTTCACGCCGGAACTGGCTCCGCGCGAGGTCGGCACGATCACAAACGTTTCGACTGGCATCGCCAGGATCGCCGGTCTTCCCAACGCGGGCTTCGAGGAACTCCTTGAGTTCCCCGGCGGCGTATTCGGCATCGCGTTCAACGTCGACGAGGACGAGATCGGCGTCGTGCTACTCGGCGAATACTGGCATTTGCATGCCGGCGATGAAGTCCGGCGCACCAGCCGGGTCATGGATGTGGCCGTGGGCGATAGCCTGTTGGGACGCGTCATCGACCCGCTCGGTCGGCCACTTGACGGCAATGGCGCGATCGCCGCCACCGAGCGCCTGCCCATCGAACGCCCCGCGCCGCCCATCATGGACCGCGCGCCCGTCACCGTGCCTCTCCAGTCCGGCCTTACGGTCGTCGATGCGCTTATTCCCATTGGGCGCGGCCAACGTGAATTGATCCTGGGCGACCGTCAAACGGGCAAGACCGCCATTGCGATTGACGCTATCCTCAACCAACGCGGCCAGGATGTCGTGTGCGTCTATTGCGCCATTGGCCAACGCGCTTCCGCGGTCGCGAAGACCGTTGCCGTCCTGCGCGAGAACGGTGGGCTGGAATACACCGTGATCGTTGTGACCGAGGGCAACGACCCGCCAGGCCTCGCCTACATCGCTCCTTACGCCGCAACCAGTGTTGCGGAGCATTTCATGGAAGCGGGTCGCGACGTGCTCATTGTCTACGACGACCTCACGCATCACGCTCGTGCCTATCGCGAGCTTTCGCTTTTGCTCCGCCGGCCACCCGGTCGTGAAGCCTTCCCAGGCGACATCTTTTATATCCATTCGCGTCTGCTGGAACGCGCGACGCATCTGAACCAGGAACGCGGGGGCGGATCGCTGACCGCCCTGCCCATCATCGAAACCGAAGCGCAGAATATTTCCGCGTACATTCCGACCAACCTGATTTCGATTACCGATGGACAGATTTGCCTTTCGCCGTCCTTGTTCGAACTCGGCGTATTGCCCGCGATCGACGTCGGCAAATCCGTTTCACGCGTCGGCGGCAAAGCACAACAGGCAGCTTACCGGGCTGTGGCGGGAGACCTCAAGCTCGGCTACGCGCAATTCGAGGAACTCGAGACCTTTGCCCGGTTCGGCGCCCGCGTCGACGAAGATACCCGCAAAATCATCGAGCATGGACGGCGAATCCGCGCCTGCCTGAAGCAGTCGGAACTGGCCCCGGTGTCCGTGCCCGCGCAAATCGCCGTGCTGCTGGCGTTGACGGCGCAACTCTTCGACCCGGTGCCGATTGACCGCATGACGGAGGCCGAGCACGCGGTACAAAAGGCTGCGTCAACGATACCGGCAGAGATAGCCGAGCGATTGGCTACCGCGGACAAGTTGAGCGATGACGACCGCAAAGCCATCGTCGACGTCGCCCGGCGAGCGCTTGACGAGTTCTCTCCCAAAGCGGACTCCGGGGCGGAAGCGCAGCCGCCGGCCGATGGGCAGCCCAAACCAGTGGCAGGAGCCCGGCGCAAGCGTGAACCGGAGGCCAGGCTGGGGACCCAGGCGGAGGTGAAGCCCAAGGCTGAACCGAAGGAAAAGGCATGAGCGAGACCACGGCGAGTTTGCGCCGAAAAATCGACAGCGCGGGGGAACTCCAGTCCGTCGTCCGCACGATGAAAGCCTTGGCCGCGTCGAGTATCGGACAGTACGAGAGGTCCGTGCGCGCGTTGGCCGACTACTATCGGACCGTGGAACTAGGCTTGAGCGTGTGCCTTCGCGAAACCGCGCCGTCGGCATCAATAGCAGGACGCACAGGACAGTCTGATAAGGGTGCGATAGGTGCCGTTGTGTTCGGTTCCGATCAGGGACTGGTTGGCCAATTCAACGAGGTGATCGCCGAGCATGCCATCACGGCCCTCGCGAACCTACCCGGCAAACACCGGGTCTGGGCGGTTGGTGAGCGGGTCCACGCGCGCTTGGCAGACGCCGCTGTGCCGCTAATGGAGCTCTTCACCGTGCCGATTTCCGTCAAGGCCATCGCCCCGCTCGTCGGCCGGATTCTCATTGAGATCGAGACGCACGATCACCAAGCTAAAGGCATCGAACTCCACCTCTTCCACAACCGCCCCACATCCGACACGGGCTACGCGCCTGTCAGTCAGCGACTGCTCCCGCTGGACGAAAACTGGCGCCGCGAGTTGGCCGAACTCCCCTGGCCGGCGAAGAACTTACCCGAGATCATCGGCGACAGCGTCACGACCTTGCGCGCCCTCATCCGCGAGCATCTCTTCATCTCGCTCTTTCAGGCATGTGCCGAATCTCTCGCGAGCGAAAACGCGAGCCGCCTCGCCGCGATGCAGCGCGCCGACAAGAATATCGATGAATTGTTGGAGGACCTCAAAGGAACATTCCACCGTTTGCGCCAGAGTGGCATCGATGAGGAACTGTTCGACGTGATCGCGGGTTTTGAGGAGCTGGTCGGTGCACGGTAGATTTCGCGTAGGTGAGGCGCCAGGCCGGCAGGAGGCGTTGAAGCCGAGCCCGGAACAAGTTGAGGGCCTGAAATGAAGATCAACTCGTCGGACTTTCGTATTCCGGATGGCACGAAGGTCGACCTCGACAAATGGCCGACTGACGTTCCGCGATTTTATAAATCAAAGTCACATTATGAAAAGTTGCTGGCCACGCACGTTCGCCAACTTAGCCAGCTGCAGGAGCTTCACTACGCGTCCAACCGTTACGCGCTTCTGCGGACATTCCAGGCGATGGATGCTGTTGGAGTGTCGTGATGTTTGTCGGCCGTCAGCTGCCGCCGCGCCGGCCGACAAGGGGTTCAACGTGGGTCCAAGCGCCACCCGCCACCTCCCGCGCCACTCGATCGTATTGAGGCCTGGGTCATCAAGGGAATACGAACCTGGCTTTGCATTTCACATAGCCGGCGCCATTCGCTACGTTTGTCGAGAGGGAGGGATTGCGATGATTGCACGCGCAGACTCAACAGATGGTGCGGCCCTGGCGATTGGTGTCATTCTCCAACGCCTGCTTCAGATGCTTGGCCAGAACGGGTTCTCGATCCCGACGACATCCGCAACATTCTGACCCGCTCTTTCGATGATCTCCAGCGGGGCCGGACAACCCAATCGTCCGCCGCCGCCATTCAGTTCATCGAGAAAATCATGAGCGATCCGATCATAGAAAGCCCCGACGAATTTGCAAACAAGTGAGGTCGGGTGTTTGATCAGGTCAAGACGAACGTTTGTCAGGCCGAGGGTAGGCTGCCAATGGTCCCGCGACACAGAAGCGGCCGCGCGGTGCCCCATCCGCGTCTCGCTGTCTACCGGGTCGCCGCCAACAGGCGGTCGCTAAGTCGTTGAAAAACGATCACATCTGACGGCCCGGAGGGATCAAGGTTAGACGCGTCACGCGAGGCTAGCTCCACCATAGGCAGCCAGGCGGGCCAGCTGCGGCTCGCTTTCTCCACACGCGAGTCGACGGCACGATTGGCCGGCCCCGCTTTCGCGAGCGGTGCTTCGCACCGGGAGCTGCCCGGGCATATGCAGCCGGAACACCAACCCATTATTGCTGAGACCACCACGGGCGGAAGCGTGTCGCTCTCCCGCTCAGAGCGGGAGCGACACGTTTTCCTCGCGGGCAAGTCAGGATCGGGGAAAAGCACGATCCTGTTCAATTTGGCCATGGCCGACATCATGGCGGGGGAAGGCGTCGCCGTGCTCGACCCGCACGGCGACTTGGCTGAGGCGATCATCGACGCAATCCCACCGAATCGCACCAACCAAGTCTGTTACCTCAACGTCGCTGACACGGAATATCCGGTCGGTTTCAACCCGCTGGCACGCGTCCCGGTCGAGCAGCGGGCCTTGGCCGCTGCGGGCGTTGTGTCGGCCTTCAGGCACCTATAGCCCGATTTCTTCGGGTGTCGCAAAAGCTCGTGAGCCTCGCGACCCGAGTCGTAGTTGCTGTGCCGTAGTTTCCGCTGCGAGAAGAGGGACTGAGCCTTGGTCCCGGACGTCAAGAATGCGAGCGCGGGTCCGAAACCGATGTCATGATATACGCGACCGGGGCGAACACCTGTTTCGGCAGGACTGCCCAACAGAGGCCCACACGGTCAGCCATTGTCCAGCGCACCGTGCTCAAAAGCGGCGACTTCCTGTGGCGGCTGCTTTGGCGTGATACATTTGTTATTCTCGACAAGAGACGCTGACGCGTTGGTCATCTGGGACGATCCCTGAAGGGTGACAGATGCCACGGTTTAGCGGCCCCGAGTCTCCAAGAACTCGGTCGACCCAGATCGAACGCCGGGAGCGCGGCCCATGCCGATTCCCATCGAATCCCCGCCGTCTGCTGTGGACAGTAGCGCAGATGGCGATGCAGATTTTGAGAAAACGACCAGAGAGGGGCTGATTAGCAGGCAGGGGGTTCGCCGGATTGCGGCTTGTGTGGATGCGTCGGGATTCGCCGAGAAGGTCATCCCACACGCTTTGACGGTTGCCGCAGCGCTGGGATCTCCAGTTACATTCCTTCGGGTGCTTGAGGCGAAGCCCGCACATGCTGTTCCGGTGGATCCGGTCGAATGGGATATTCGCCTGCGCGAGGCGAAGAATGACGTTGGGAGGCTGGTAGAGGGACGTCGACGAGAAGTTGAACACATCGAAGCAGAAGTAATTGAAGGCACGGCCGCCGACCAGATCAGTCTCTGGATCCGTAATCACGATGTCGAACTCACGGCGCTTTGCACGCACGGGGACAGCGGGGTGACGGAGTGGGGCCTGGGAAGCACAGCACAAAAACTGATAGACCGTGTCGATGGCTCGCTGCTGCTTATCCCGTCCAGCTGCACAACCGCCGATCCGGTCCATTACCATCGGCTCCTGGTGCCGTTGGACGGATCATCGCACGCGGAGAGCGTGCTCCCTCTGGCGATCCGTCTGGCCCGGGCGGAGCGTGCGGAACTCGTTCTCGTTCATGTCGTCCCCATCCCGGAGTTGACCGAAGCCGGCCCGCTTGAAAGCGAAGCGATTGAATTGCGCGAACAACTCATTCAGCGCAATGAGCGCGTCGGCCAAGAATACCTGGATCGGATCCGCGCACACGTGAACAGCGGCTTTTCGGTTCGGACGCTGCTCTTGCGCGGCGCAGACGTTCGCACCGGCCTTATCCGAGCAATTGCCGAAGAGGCGCCCGACCTGATCTTGATTGCAGCGCATGGGCGCGCGCGGCGCTGGGACGTCCCCTTCGGCAGCGTTGCGACCTATCTGATCGCGCACGCGACCGTCCCCTTGCTGATCGTTCGTCGTCATCCGACGCACTTGGCACAGCGCCAAGCGGCCATGACGCGTCACACGCCTCTTCGGCTTCCAACTCATGCCCAATGATGACGCGCCGACACCGAATGTCCATCGAGATCCGCTTGAAGCGACGGCAAGCGAACTCGGCGAGCGCCACAGAATCGCAACCGAGGCGCCTCGGCCGGTGGCGATATGGGCCCATGTTGGTGCAGCGCGAATCTGGCTGCGCGACGCACGGCTGGCCTGTGCCGATCCGCCCTCTCAGGAAGACGAGCAAATCGCCCGGCACGCTTCGGAATTGTCCGCGCTCTCTTCCGACGACCCACAAACCGAGGAAACGCCCCGATGGCTGAGACTATTCGAGAAGTGGTCGCCGTGTTTGATGACACCAAATCCCTTGACAGTGCGGTCTACGCGCTCGAAACGCGAGGGTTTGATCGCGCCGCATTCTCGCTGCTGGCCAGCGAGGCGGCCGTGGCGGAGAAGATCGGCCACCGCTACCAGCAGGTGAAGGACGTCGAGGACGATCCGAACGTGCCGCGGGGCACTTTTTTTTTCGCGGGTATCCCGGCTGGAGATGGATTATCTGCCAGCCCCGATCCTCGCATCGGTCGGAGCCCTCGTGCTCTTCGGGGTCGGCGCCCTTTTGCCCGTCCTCGTCGCGGCAGGCACCGGGGGTTTGATTGGCGCCGCCCTCAGCCGGGTCATGCATGAACAACACGCGGCACGCGTTCAGGAGCAGCTGGCGCACGGCGGATTGCTGCTCTGGGTGAATGTGCGCAGCGCCAAGGAGGAAGAAACGGCACTGGAGGTTCTGCGCGCACACTCGGCGCACGATGTCCACGCTCACGACATCGCAGCGCAATAGGAGCCGGGCCTCGCGTCCTGCGGCTATGGGAGTGGAGCGGCCTCATCGCCCTCCAGTGTGCCCTGCGCCGCAATCGTCCCGGTGGTCGTCGGCGGGCCCTTCAGTATCCACTCGAACGCAACGGCGATCATCGCTCCAACAAGCGGGCCGATCAAATGGATCCATGCCGCGGAAAAGTCGCCAATGAGCAGGTCGGGAGCCAGCGAGCGCACCGGGTTCATTGAAGCACCGCTGATCGGCGCGGCCCACAGGCCAGCAAGCGCAATGTAAGCGCCGACCGCCACGGCGCCGTTGGTGCCGATATTGCGGGCGCCCGATGCGGTACCCAGAATCGTGTTCACCAGGCCGGTAGTGAGCAGCACCTCCATGGCGAGCGCCTGCACGGCACTCACGTCCGTGCCCGGCAAGGTGGCGCCGAGGTTGCCGATCGTTCCGAACATGACGCGAAGAAAGATTGCCGCCGCAACGCCGCCCGCGATCTGCGCCAGGACGTAGCCGGGCACCCGGCTCCAGGGAAAATTCCCACGCACGGCAAAGGCGAGGGTGACGGCCGGATTGAGATGCGCGCCGCTCACAGTGCCCATGAAGTAGATGATGACCATCACCATCAGGCCGGGAGCCACGACGGCCATGCCGAGCGTCACCGCGCCGCTGCTTTTGGCCGCTACCACGTCCGCGCCTGCGGCGACCACGACGAGAAGAAACGTCCCCCAGATTTCGGAAAAGAGGCGCCGCCACTCAAGGGACGAATCGAGGAAATTCGGCGCTGTCGTTTCGCGCAGCATACGGTGCTGCTGGCCTTTGCCGAGCGAACTCCTCGCGAGATTCCAAAGCGGCCCTCCATGTCCGGACACGGGCTTGCCGCCGGTAAGTATAGGCATGGGCTATCGGCGCAGAAAAGCACCGTCAGGCGCCTGCCTGTTTTGCCGGTACGATCCAGTCCTTTGCGGCGGGCAATTCCGACAGGCCGAAGAGCCGCACGGTCGCGGGAGTGAACGGCGCGAACATGCTGATGGAAGCGCGCAGCCACGCTTGATCGGCAACCACAGCGACGCGGTTGAATTCATGCCAATGTTTCAATCCAAACGCGCCATCGTCCCGCAGCGCTTCAAGGGCGCCGTCATCACAAGCACACGAGGCTGATGCCGGCGAGGTCTTGCCGGTGGGAGCGCTTTCAGCCGAATACGCCGTCGTCGCCGGCCTCGGCGCCACGGCGCTTGAGGCGGTGGCGGCCGCCGTCCTGTACGTCGGTCCAGCCGACCGGCAGATCGGCGGTGCCGTGGATGTCGTCGTAGACGATCGCCTGGTCGCGAACAGTCGGCCCGACCACCCGGTAGCCGTGCGTGGCCAGCGCAGCGATCAGGGCATCGAGCCCGCCGCGATCCATGAGCGCGATCTATGAGAACGAGCTCGCCAAGCTGCTACGTCGCTCCCGTGCTGACGCGTGGGCCTTCGGTGTGTTGCTGGCGACTATCCCACGCGATCATTGGCCAGCTCAATGTCCGGCGGCGCGGCGCTGGGCTCCCTGCTTCCTGGCCTCGGCGGTGGCGACGTGCTGCTTCACGGCGATGAACGAATCGGGGGTGACCGAGATCGAGTCGATACCATGGGTGACAAGGAATTCGGCGAACTCGGGGTGATTGCTCGGTGCCTGGCCGCACAGTCCGACCTTGGCCATCGCCTTGTGGGCCTCCTGCAGCACATTGCCGATCATCCATTCAACCGCCGGATCTTGCTCATCGAACAGGGCGGCGAGCTCGCCTGAATCGCGATCGACCCCGAGGGTGAGCTGAGTGAGATCGTTCGAGCCGATCGAGAAGCCGTCGAACAACTCGGCGAACTGCTTGGCGAGGATGACGTTGGAGGGAATCTCGCACATGACGTAGACCTCGAGCCCGTCTTCACCCCGTTTCAGACCGTTTTGTGCCATGACGTCGAGCACCTGGGTCGCCTCGTGAGTCGACCGGCAGAACGGGATCATGACCAACACGTTCTTGAAGCCCATGTCGTTGCGCAGCCGGCGGATCGCCATACATTCGAGCGCGAAACCCGCCTGATAGCGCGGCGAGTAGTAGCGCGAGGCACCGCGGAAGCCGATCATCGGATTCTCTTCCTTGGGCTCAAATTCCGCGCCGCCGATCAGGCCGGCGTACTCGTTGGTCTTGAAGTCGCTCAGCCGCACGATCACCGGCTTCGGGTAGAACGGGGCGGCGATGCGAGACAGGCCGCGGGACAGTCGGTCGACGAAGTACTCGGTTCGCTCGCCATAGCCCGCTGTCAACTCGGCGATTTCGCGCTTGGCTGCCTCGTCCTTGAGCGTGTCGAAGTGAATCAGGGCCATGGGATGGATGCGGATGTGGTTGGAAACCACGAACTCCATGCGGGCGAGGCCGACGCCGTCGGCGGGGATGCGCCACCAGCGGAACGCTGCGCCGGGGTTGCCGAGATTGAGCATGACCTTGGTGCGGGTTGCGGGGACGCCGCTAAGATCGACTTCCTCGACGGCGAACTTGGCCGCGCCCTCGTAGATGAATCCTTGATCGCCCTCGGCGCACGATACCGTCACCTCTTGCTCGCTGTGGAGAAGGTGGGTGGCGTTGCCGGTGCCGACGATCGCCGGCAGGCCGAGCTCGCGGCTGACGATAGCGGCGTGAGACGTGCGTCCGCCGTGGTCGGTGACGATTGCCGCGGCGCGCTTCATGATCGGCACCCAGTCGGGATCGGTGGTTTCGGTCACCAGAACGGCGCCGTCGACGAACTTGTCGATGTCTCTGGCACTGTCGATGAGGCACACCCGCCCGGCGACCACCGCGTCGCCGATGGAGAGCCCGGTGACCAGCTTCTTGCCTTTCTCCAAGATCTTGTACCGCTTGAAGGCGGTTGCGGTGCGGCGCGACTGCACGGTCTCGGGGCGGGCCTGGACGATGAAGATCTCGCCACTCTCTCCGTCCTGGGCCCACTCCATGTCCATCGGGCAGCCGTAGTGGGCTTCGATGACGACCGCCCACCGGGCAAGCGTCAGAATCTCCTCATCGTTGAGCACGTAGGCCATGCGTTCGGCCTTCGAGGTCGGCACGTTGTAAGTGGGGCGATCGGCCGACGCGCCGTAAATCATCTTGATGGTCTTCTCGCCGCGCTTCTTTTCCATGATAGGCGCCAGTTTGGGGTCGGCGAGCAGCGGCTTGAAGACCTGGTATTCGTCGGGGTCGACAGCGCCCTGCACGACATTTTCGCCTAGACCGAATGCCGCATCGATCAGCACGACCTTGTCGAAGCCGGTCTCCGTGTCGATGGAAAACATCACGCCGGAGCCGCCAATGTCCGAGCGCACCATGCGCTGGACGCCGATCGACAGGGCGATCTTCATGTGATCGAAGCCCTTCGCCGTTCGGTAGGCGATGGCGCGGTCGGTGAATAACGAGGCGAAGCAGCGGCGGCAGGCGTTAAGCAGGGCGGCTTCGCCGCGGATGTTGAGGTAGGTCTCCTGCTGGCCGGCGAAGCTGGCATCGGGCAGATCCTCGGCGGTGGCGGAAGAGCGCACCGCGACCTCGACCTGATCCTTGCCGGCCCGCTTGCAGAGCTCGCGGTATGCTTTGGTTATGGCCGCAGCGGTGGCGGCGGGCCACTCGCCCTTGACAAAGGCGCGGCGGAGTGTCTCACCGGTTTCGGCAAGCGTCGCCTTGCCGGCAGCGAGGTCAGCCAATGCTGCCGCGATCAGCTGAGCGAGGCCGTTGGCTTCGACAAAGCGCCAATAAGCGTCGGCGGTTGTCGCGAACCCGGGCGGCACGTGAACGCCGCGGGCTCCGAGCTTTTGGACCATCTCACCGAGGGAAGCGTTCTTGCCGCCGACGTGGGCGACGTCATCGCGGTCGATTTCCTCAAACCATGCAACCTGCACAGCATCTTTGGCCATTGGGGTCTCCACTTCACGGCGCCCAGACAACCAGATCGGCGTCACAAGGATGATTCACCGTCGGCGCCCCGGCCGCTTTGATTGGCGATCGTCCATACAGCGGCGCGCAGCAGGTCGTGGAACTCGGATTCGGCCACGCCGTCGGCACGCATCGTCAGCTGCACGATGGGATCGGCGATTAGCTCGTCGAGCTTCGATGTGCTTCTGTTGTCTGCGGAACGTTTCACTTCACATTCCCCAGATGAACTCTTTGACGGCGCCGATGATAGCACGGTGGCGGAGTTCCCCGGTAGCCACAAGTGGGCTGTGCGGTATTCCCGGCGCACTCCTCCCATCGTGATGATGTAGTCCGACGGTCCCCGGCGTTGGGCAACGCGACACCGGTCAAGGCGGTCAGGAAGTGGGGGGTCACCAGAAGGTTATTGCCTGGCTCAAGACGCTCGAAAACCACTCGGCGAAAATGCCCAGCGCCGATCCTATGGCGACTTACGACTTCGCCTGGTTGTGGGAAAAACTGGGGCTTAGTGATCAGCGCCAGTATTCCACGACCGTGGACGCTGAGGCAGCTCTGCGCGTGCCTCTGTTGGAGACCATTCGCAGTGTGCCCTGTCGGCTACTGGTCATCCTTGGCCTGAGTCGCCGGTCGCGCCGTCCTGGCGTTCCTGCAACGCCATCGTCATGGCCGTCAGGCCCGCTATTCCGCCAAGCTGCATACTGTCGGCGGCGGTGCTCGGCACGATCACGATGGTCGCGTTCTGCTTGAGGCCTTCGTAGAGCATGTTCATCGCCCGCAGATGAAGAGCGATCGGATTGTTGGCATAGGTCTTGGCCGCCTCGCCGAATTTCTCGGCCACCTGGCGCTCGGAGTCGCCGAGGATGACGCGCGCCTGGCGTTCACGCTCGGCCTGGGCCTGCATCGACATGGCGTCCTCAAGGGCGGCGGGGATCAGCACGTCCTTGACCTCCACCGATATGACGTTGACCCCCCACGGCTCGGTGCGCTCGTCGATGATTCGCTGCAACTCGCCGCTGATCTTCTCCCGGCCCTCGAGCATGTCCGACAGCATCGTCTTGCCGATCACATCGCGCAGCGCCGTCTGGGCGGCCCAGCTGATCGCACTTCGGTAGTCGGCGACGTCCAGAGCCGCCTTCTGGGGATCAACAACCTTCCAGAATAGCACCGCATCGACATCGACCGGCACCGTGTCCTTGGTCAGGGTCTTCTCGGCCTTGAAGGTGGTGGTGATCACGCGAGTGTCGATCCAGTAAGCGATCACATCGACGATCGGCACGATGAAGAAAAGTCCTGGTCCGCGCAGCGTGTGGAAGCTGCCCAGCCGCAGCACCACCACCCGTTCCCATTGCGCCGCGACCTTGATCGAGAAGGCGACGGCGAAGGCGATGACCACCGTCGGCACGGTGATCCAGTTGGCGAGCGCCGCCGGCACGCCGCCGTAAACGGCGTAGTCGAGGAATACGCCGACTGCCAAAATCAAAACAAAAACCGCAACGGCGAAAGAGTTGGTTGCTGTTCTCATCGACCGTCTCCGATCGAACCCGCTTCCATTAAATTCTTGATTGGGTCACGAAACAAGTCGGAACGGCAAACCCCTCCTAAACAGGACATCATCATCATCAACTCGTACCGGTGCCTCGAAAATGGGGATCGTCCTGCCTGGCGTGGATCTGGCCTCGGCAAAGCGGAGGTTAGCGACCCGGCCGCGTCCATCCCATAGGCTGGTCGAGCCCGAATTGACGCCACTTCACCGGCCCGCGCGGACATTGCGGCGATGCCGGCCTGGATGTCGGCGTTGTCCGACTTCAGCATCACGCACAGTGACTTATCAGTCGTACGGTTCCCAGTTTCGCGTCATTCTGCGGTGGAATGTTGGAAATCTGCCATTTCTCTGGAAAATGACAAATTCGTTCGGCATCTGCATTACCGCGGATGGTGCAGCGCAAGCCCACAGTTTCTCAACACTCCGATTGTTCAGTTCGCTTGCGTGATGCCTTGGTTCCGCCCAGCACGCGGTGGCCTGCCGGGCGACAGCGTGGTGGCGACTAACCTATTGTAACCACCAGCTTTGTTGCTATAGGCCGAGATGGCCTTGAGCATGGGCTGCACAACGCTCACCCAGAAAAAGCGGCACTTTCGAGTTGAGACGAGTTCGCAGCAGACTGCACGCTCCGCCAGCCCGTCGCATCACAACATTCTCCGTGGACTGAACAGGGCTTGGAAGGTCCCCGAGCCTTCGCCCGGAGAACACAGAAGCCGTTCTCGGCGTTGTGGAAGGTGACCCGCTCGACGAGGCCGGCGAGCACTTCCTGGGTCGATGATTGCGGTTGTGGTTTCATGCGGATTGCCAATTCATCTGTTTCGGCGCTGCGCGCGCCTTCAGCGCCAGACATCGTCAGCGCGCGATCCGCGCCGGTTCGTCAATTTCCTCGGCCTCACCGGTTTCGCCGTGGACCTCTTCGCGAATGACTTTCTCGGTGATTTCGGAGAGGTAGGCGACCAAGGCCGCGTTCAATTCCTGGAACTCCGGCCACAAGACCTGCTCGACGAAACTCTTCGGTGCCTGGATCACGATGGTCTGCCGATTGCTCTGTTCGCTACGGGCCTGGCACTCTTGCTAGCGGCCGCCTCGATACACCGTCGGCGCAAGACAGAGGTGTTACCCGATCTCACGGTGAGGCGAGAACGGCTATCGGCCTGAAGGCGGGACACTGCACAACCTCCGCGCGTTTTATTGACGAAATAATGGGGCTTGAATTTATTCCTAGTGGTGCTGTGATCGGCCATGCCATGGACAATTCGCGACGACCTGCGGTTGACGATCAGGATGGGTCTCACCCGTGGCCTCCGCTTTGTACACGGCATGAGGCGCAAGCTGACTGAGGAAGAGCGCAATCGGGTCGCCGACGTCATCGTCGACCAGGTCCTGCGGTCCAACTACAAGATCGAGGTGGGCGACCCGATGGAAGGGCACGGACCGAACCTGACGCCCAAGGAGCAGGTTGCTCGAGTCTCAGACCATAGGACTGACGCCGAACAGCCAATAATGCAGGCGCCAAACAAGGAGGCCGTACAGCACCAGCCCAGCGACAATGGCGGCGACGTCGCCGGCAGTGGATAGTCCGCCGGCAGGTGTTGTTGCCGGGGACCAGCGGAACGCGCTGGCGAGATCCACGATCGCCCAGAGGAGAAATGCTCCGAATAGAATGATGCCGGCCAAATCGCCGTTGGCCAGAAGATGGCCGACCGCAAACAAGATGGTCCCGATGAGCAATGGATGCCGGACCCAGCGTTTGATGCGGCCAGGAGGCAACACGCTCGCTACAGCAAGGATAAGGGCGAACGGCATCAGCGCGGCGGTGATTCGCCTTGCGCCCAAAGCGGGCGTGTAGATCAGGGCTGGATGGGTCGAAGCTTTGGCGAAACCCCAGATGATAAATACGAAGCCGACAAGCGAGGCCAGCGCGTACAGTCCCTTGAAAGGCGCCTCGCCCAGCCGCGCAATCATTCCCTGGCGCCAACGCGGGGCGACCACGGGGATGGTATGGGTGCCTAGGAATAGCAGCAATCCCAGAACGAGCAGGCTCATGAGCGACCTTCAGATTGCGTGCCTTCGACGGTCATCGCGACCACGACGCCAGGGAGAACGCGCTCAAAGTCATACGCGAACCCTGCGTGCGCCAACCTAGCATCTGAGGCCACATCGGCGCGACGATCCCGCTCCGCTGCTGGAGGATTTCCGCTTGAAAGAAAGATGGGGGCCGGTCGTCTTTGGGGGTGACCCGCCCTTCCTAAGGGCGTCGCGGCAACTACAGTGAGTTGACGAGGCAATTCATGATCCCGCGGTTCGTTCAGCCCGCACAACGCCCATTGCGAACAAACCATAAATCATGTCTGCTGCCGATGCCAGCCGCCATGAATGAGTCGCCGAATGTCATTTCCATATCTGGACCGCCTTAACCGGGATCAGCGCCGAGCAGCTGAGCACGGCATCGCTGCGGGTAACGTCAATAGCGGTCCGCTGCTCGTAATCGCCGGGGCGGGGTCGGGTAAGACAAACACGCTAGCACACCGGGTTGCCCATCTCGTCGTCAGTGGCGTCGATCCCCACCGCATCCTCTTGATGACGTTCTCGCGGCGCGCCGCCTCCGAGATGAGTCGACGCGCCGGGCGGATTGTTGCGGGCGCCCTCGGCGCCAAGCCGCCAGCGCCAATCTGCCGTGGTCCGGGACCTTCCATGGGGTCGGTGCCCGACTGTTGCGTGAGTATGCCCCGCAGATCGGCCTCGATGCTGCCTTCACGATCCACGACCGCGAGGATTCGGCGGACCTGATCAATCTCGTCCGCCACGATCTCGGCCTCTCGGAGGCGGATACGCGCTTCCCAGGCAAGGCAACGTGTCTCGCGATTTATTCACGAACCACCAACGAGCAAGCGGCCTTGGGCGACGTGCTAACGCGGCACTTCCCTTGGTGCGCTTCGTGGCAATCAGAGCTCGAACGACTGTTCGGTGCCTATGTCGAGGCTAAGCAGGCGCAGAACGTCCTCGACTATGACGATCTGCTCATCTACTGGGCCGCCATGTTGGAAGAAGCGTCCATTGCCGCGGATATTTCGGCGCGCTTCGACCACGTTCTCGTCGATGAGTACCAGGACACCAACAGGCTCCAGGCTTCGATCCTGCTGGCGCTGAAGCCGGACGGCAGGGGCTTGGCGGTCGTCGGCGACGATGCCCAATCGATCTATTCATTCCGCGCGGCGACCATCAGAAACATTTTGGATTTCCCATCCCAGTTCTGCCCTGCCGCGACGATTGTGACGCTTGCGCAGGACTACCGGTCGATCCAACCGATCCTCTCTGCCTCCAACGCGGTGATTGGTCTTGCCGCCGAACGACATAGCAAGAATTTGTGGACCGAGCGCAGCGGAGGCGAATGTCGACCGGCGCTGGTTGCGGTCGCAGACGAAGCGGACCAAGCGTGCTGCGTGGCCGATCGCGTGCTGGAGAGCAGGGAACTGGGTACCCTGCTGAAGCAGCAGGCGGTGCTCTTTCGTGCATCCCACCACAGCGCTCCCCTGGAGATTGAGTTGACGCGGCGAAAAATTCCCTTCGTCAAGTTCGGGGGTCTCAAGTTTCTCGACACGGCGCATGTCAAAGATCTTTTGGCAGTGCTCCGCTTTGCCGAGAATCCTCGCGACCGCGTGGCAGGATTTCGCGTGCTACAAATCTTGCCGGGCGTTGGCCCGTCGGCTGCGGCCGGGGTGCTCGACCGGCTCATCGACGCTTCCGACGCGGCGTCGACTTTGAGTTCATACGAACCTCCCCTACGGACGCGCGAATACTGGCCAGCGTTCGTGGCATTGATGTCTGCTCTCCGGCGCAACACGGATACTTGGCCGGCCGAAATGGAGCGCGTGCGCACTTGGTACGAGCCGCACCTGGAGCAAATCCACGACGATGCCATCGCCCGCAGAAATGATCTCATCCAGCTTGAGCAGGTTTCCGGCGGCTATCCTTCGCGCGAAAGGTTTTTGACCGAGCGCACCCTCGACCCGCCGGATGCCATCAGTGACAACGCGGTGCCGCCGCTACTGGACGAGGACTATCTGATCCTTTCGACGATTCACTCTGCGAAAGGCCAGGAATGGAGGTCGGTCTACGTTCTCAATGTCATCGATGGATGCATTCCATCTGACCTTGCGGTGGGAACGACCGAGGAAATCGAGGAAGAGCGACGGCTCCTCTACGTCGCCATGACCCGCGCGCGAGACAGCCTTGATCTGATCGTCCCGCAGCGTTGCTACGTGTCTGGTCAGGCCCGTAATGGCGACCGGCACGTCTACGCGCAGCGGACGCGGTTCATTCCGGACTTGATTCTGCCGAATTTCCAGCCGCTGTTCTGGCAAACGCCGAAATCTGAAGAGAAATCAAAGCAGCCAACGCTTCCGCGAATTGACATCGGAGCGCGCATGCGCCGCCGCTGGGCATAACCGTCCACGCCTGCAAGGCTTTGCCAAGGTGGACAAGAATGGCAAGGTGCGCCCTGAAACCACCTCGCTCACTCCGGCAACCCGAGAACCTCGGGCACGCAAATGAACCTTGCAGCCCTCGATCCGCAGGTCCGTGCCGCTGCAGAACGCTTCGAGCGTGAGACCGCCCGCCGACTTGACGACAACCTGCCTCCCGGTCCAGTCGATCAGCGTATTGTCGAACTGTTTCTCATCATGAACGGATACGCGCCAGATAGCCCCGACGATGTAAGGGGCGACGGACGTGAGTCGTGATGTCGACGCATCGCTGGTCTCAGATAGCCCGACGTTCAGCCGCGGCAATTGCCATCCTGCTGTCGTTCGTCATTCCGCTGTGGGCAGCCGAAATCAAGGGGACCGTCAACAAAGTCGTCGATGGCGACACCTTCTGGATTTGTGACCCGGCCGCCTGCCACAAGATCAGACTCTGCGGCGTCGACGCCCCCGAACTCGAAGATTTAGCCGGTCCCGCCTCGAAGCGCGCACTGGAGGACATGATCGGCAGCCAAATCGTCACCTGTGTCCCTGTGGGCGAAGGCACCGTCTGCGACGGGCGGTCGAAGCCGACGAGCTACGACCGGATTGTTGCGCAATGCTTCGTCGCCGGTCAGGACATCGCCGGGGCAATGGTCGACACCGGTCACGCGTGCGACTGGGTCAGATACTCGGGCGGGCACTACAGCCGAGGCCCGGGTCGCGCCGTATGCGAAAGATGACCAAGTGCGGCAGAGCGAGACTTCGCAAGGAGCCGAAGCGGACCTCGGTATAGTTTAGCGACCGACGAGTTGCTCGTTGGCACAACGCCATTGAGGATCCCGAAGATCCGTCTTTGCACTGACGCCGATGTTGCCACGATAGACGCTATCATCAACGAAGCGGCCGCGGCCTATCGCGGCGTCATACCTGCCGATTGCTGGCACGAGCCCTACATGTCGCGGTCGGAGCTGCAGGGTGAGATCGCTGCCGGAGTGGTGTTTTCAGGCTGGGAAGAGGAGGGCAACCTCGTCGGTGTGATGGGGTTGCAGAAAGTCCGCGACGCCACGCTTATCCGGCACGCTTACGTGCGGCCGGCCTTTCAGGGGCGATTTAGTTCGTCATCGACATACCAGGTGTAGACGAGGAACGATGGCAGGAACGGCGTAAAGACATCGAAGTCGCCGATCTCGACATTGGTCCAGGGGATGAGCGTTGCCATGAGATTGCCTCCTGTCTTGTTGGCCGCGTCGCCACGATCGGTGGCTGGACGCCCGAGTGAAAGAGATTCCGCGAAGAAGGCGCAGTCATTGATTTTGGTCAATCGAAGGGAAGTCGGCTCGAAAATGCCGCTCTGCTCGTCAGGCGTGCGACGGGGTCAGATATTCCGGTGGCTACTATAGCCGTTTGCAGGGGAGCTCCATCTACGGGAAATCTCGATCGACGCCGAGCGGGGAATGCTCGTCTCGATTAACCGATACTTTCGTTCTCCCACCCGGACGACGCCAATCGCGATGCGCGGAAGGACCGGGTTACCGTTCGCCATTTGATGAAGATGGCTTCCGGCTTCGACTGCCAAGCCACCCCCCGACGAGCCGACGCTTTACCAGGTGATTGCCAGCGCGGACTGGGTCGGCAACCGGCGTCATCGCTCCGCGTTCAAGCGGCTGCGAGCCGATCCGCTCCGCCGCGGCCATCACTTTGATACCCGAGCTGTTTTGACCAGCGGGTACGGCGCGCTGGTTCCAAAATGCCGTTCGTAGCGGAGGCAAGCACTTCGCCCTTGACTCCGGATGGGAAGGACCAATCGTTCGCAGTCCGGGCGCCCACAAGAGAACGTCAAACAGTACTGCGCAAGCCGAAGGCTCGCCGGACAGACGATGAAACAGAGGCCGTCGAACCGGGGGCTCCTAACGTTAGGCCGGAGCCGTCTCAAATTCGGCGACCCCCCTTGATCGGGCTAAAATGGACCGTGACCTGAATTGTGATCTGGATGACTTTTCGGAACATCCCCGGTCGCGGCACGTTCGGTCTCTAGGCGGTGAGATTTGGTGGTTGAAAATGGAACGGGCAGCTTCGCCTTCGCGGCTTCCCCCTGAATTCGACGACTTTCTGTTCGCGTCGATCGGCGAGGACCAAGCGGGATGCTGCTCAGCGTGGTCTCGGCGCTGGCAAGAACTCGATGTCGACCCGTGGCAGGAGGCTGCCAAGTTGGCCCGCTTGCCCGTCGAGGCAGCGACCCAGAGACTCGCCTCGTTGATTGCCGCCCTTCCCGAGGCGCAGAGGCCGCGATGGGACCCAATGACAATCGCCAGGCGCCTGATCGGGCTCTTGCCTCGTCCAGCCAACTTTCCCGCCCCGACGCCAAAGTCCTTGCCCGGCATCGACATCGCCCAAAAATCCCCTGCCCTGGTTTACGTGCTTCTTGTCGTGTTCGTGCTGAGCGCCCAATTGTTCGCGGCGAGCCACCAACCGCCGGCGCAAGTCGGTGACGGGAATCCTCCTTCGTCCACCACCCTTTCGCCCAACACGCAAGCCGCGCCGGCCCAACGGTGAAGATCGATCGGACAAGGCTGAAGGGGATATCAGTCCGACCAAAAGACGCAGTCGAATTTGAATGGGCGCGCCGACCGGAGCAGATGGGACAACAGGCTCGCCCTCGCCCGCAGGCGGCCGGTCCAGCCTTTTCCGCGCGCCGGCGGGGGGCGACAGCTCTCTCTGAGCAAGTAATTGGGCGAGCGGCCCATCACCATTGGCGCCATGTTTCGGTCATCCGCCTGCTGCGGTTTACGCGCACCTTCATACTGGCGGCTTACCGCTGTGGCGATGATCTCGTCAAACGCCCCTTCATGCCGAAGAGCTTGAGTTCGCCCATGGTTGCCGTCGTCTGGTGCCGGCTCAGTCGATGACGTGGACGGGTACCCACGCCCGGGATCGATCGTCCGCAACTGCGGATGCCCGATGCCGCACTCGGCGAGATGATTGATTGGGATCAAAGCAAACCGGCGCATCCGGCCTATGGGTTCGCTATAGCCCACCTCCTTTTCACGGGCTTGATGGAGGAAGAAATGATCGACAAGGATCGGATCGTCGGATCAGTGAAGGTAGTCGGAGGCAAGGTTAAGGAGGCCGTCGGCAAGGCACTCGGTGACGCCAAGTTGGAGGCAAAGGGCAAGGCCGACAAGATCGAGGGCAAGGCTCAGAATGCCGTCGGCGACCTCAAAGACACGCTCAAAGGCAAATGAGGCGGTCACCCCTGTGAATCGTACCGGTCTCTACCTAATCATCGGCATGCTGGTCGTCGTCATGGGGGTGGTCGGCTACCTGTACTATCAGGAGCGTCAGAAAACCGCGGGCGTCGACATCAGCGTCGGCCAGAGCGGCATCTCCATCGAGACGAAGTAGGTCAGCCGAGCTTTCCTCGTGGGCCGCCTCAACGACGACCTGCGAGGAGACTCAAATGTTCGATGAGTTCCAGCCAACAGGAGATAGGATATGTCCATCGGACTCATACTTATCATCGTTCTCATAGTCTTTTTGCTTGGCGGCTTCAGTGGCCGCTTCGGCGGCTACGGTTACGGCTTCGGTCACGGCGGCATCGGCGTCATCGGCGTCATTCTGATCATATTCGTCGTCCTGGTTCTGATGGGTCGGCTTTGATTTTACTTTCGGAACATCGAACGCTCTCGCTTGAAGTCGCGGCGTTTTGCTCAAGCCATCAGCGGGAGGGCCCAACGAATGAGGTGTCGTCATGAAAGGCTTTGTGCAAGACATCGAGGATCTCGTTGTCAAGAATATTCAGTTTCGCCAGGTGCTTTACACGGCAAAGCACTGCCAGCTCGTGGTGATGTCCCTAAAGCCCAAGGAAGAGATCGGGGCAGAAGTCCACAGGCTCGACCAATTCTTCCGAGTGGAAGAGGGGAGCGGTGAGGCGATTGTTGATGGCGCTCGAACCGCGATCCGAGCGGGATTTGCGATCGTGGTGCCAGCCGGCGCCAAACACAACATCATCAATACCGGCAGTGTTCCACTGAAGCTTTATACACTCTATGCACCGCCGAATCATCGCGACGGTGTCGTTCACCATACCCGCGCCGACGCGGAGGCCGATAACGAACACTTCGACGGCAAGACGACGGAATAGTTGCCCGCGACTGCGCCTATGAGACATATTTTGCGAGGTTTCAGAAGGAAGGGTCTATGGCCTCGGCCGGACCAATTGTGTTGGACCAATCCCGGTGACAAAATCCAGAGCTACAATGCGACTGACATTATTCGGTGGAGAAATGGAACTGATGGCCAGTAGCGGACCTCGTGTCAACATCATTTTGGCCGTTGTTATTATCGTCGCCGTTGGCGCGCTTTGGGTCTTGTTTGCGAAGGGTCACTTGCCGTTTGATATACGGGCGCAATAAAGAAATGCTGGCCGGCGGTGCCGCAATTGTCCAGGCGGGCTTGGATCGACTTCAGTGCGCGACGCGGGCTGGCGGAATGTTCGAACGCGGCTCGCGAGCAAGTGCGTGAGGTGCATCACTAGTTTCTCGCGAGCGCCGACCGCATCAGTTTGATCCCGCAACAGCCGCGCCGTCTCGGCATTGATGGCAAGCCGCACGCCGTTACGACGAAGGCGCAGCCTATCGCGGTCCCCGAGAGCGTTGCGGTGTGAACCGGCAAAGGCCCGAAAGAGATCCATGGGTTCCGCGCCTCGACAGTGGACCGAACAGCGTCAAGATGGCTACCCTGCCGGCCGGTTGTTCTCAACCGCATGGGCCGGGCGCGATACGTGAATGGTTCCGATGATGCGATCAGACAGGACGGGCGAGCCAACGACCCCCTGGGCCGTCGACCTTAACCCCAAGCCAAACGCGCCGTGATGTCGGCTCACTCTCATTCTGCTTTTCGTTTTTTCAATGGTGAATTGCTTCTGTTGCGGTCGCATATTTGTCTCCTCCTAGGCGCATCCAAGCTTTCGTGCGGTGGTCGCCGGTCAGATATCCTCGACGACGAGCACGCGGTAGCGTCGTTCATATTTTGCGCCAATTCTCAAGGTCGGTTAGCTAGACAGTCTGCCTTCTCTATGACCTGGGCAGGTTCCGACGGCGTCGGCACTTGCGCCTGGAAAGAAGCAGCGCTCAGGCTGAGCGATGTTGGGTGGTACGTTGCAGAAACGGACGATCCCGGCGAGGACGGCAATGATTCGCGCGCGGTGGTTATTTCGGTGATCTGCGAGTTCAGCAAAGCGGGGACAGTCCCCACCGGGATGCCGGCTTTGTTCACGCGTGCCACCATGTTGGTGAGATCCTCGGCGGTCACTCCATCGACCGGCATGGCTTGTCGGATGTCATCAATTGTCGGGTGGCCACGCCGCCAGCCCGCCTGCACTAGGCGATCAAACGCTGTCCTCAAGATCATTGAAGTGACTGCCTCGAATTAGAATATTCATCGATTAATGGTGAATTGCTTGTGGCCTCGTACGTGAGAATGAGTTGTCCCGCCACGAGCCCGTCGCCTTGCCTTGCGTCCGCGACTTTCCACAGCAACTTCACCGCCTTTGGTCATCTACTTCGTCATCGCTGGCTTTGTCTGCGGAGACCGGTGGTAGCGCAGCCAGGACGCCACCTAACAATCGGTGGCTGGGAGCCTAACGCCTCCCCCAACTTCTTCCTCCCCAGGTCCGCTGCGATCCCGCACCTCGAACAAGCCCGATGATCACCAAAAGAATGATCGCGCCGAGAGTGGCGTTGATGATCGCGGCAACAAGGCCCGACCCCAAGTGAATGTTGAGCTGTGGAAGCAGCCAACTGCCAATGAAGGCGCCCAGGATTCCAACGATCACATCGCCGACGATACCGAAACCGGTCCCGCGCATGATTTGACCGGCCGCCCATCCAGCAACGAGCCCGACAAATAATATGACCAGGAGACTTTCTGTCGATATCTGCATTTTCGTGTTCTCCAGATTCGTTGAGCAGCTGAACAGCCTTCGACGAGTTGGCCCCGGTGTCATGGACTCAATGGGCGATCGGCGCAGAGGGTGATCCTAACCAAAGTGCGCCGACGCGAAGTTAAAGGCTGTGCGGAATTGCTCACTCTGTAATCTTGGTGGCTACCCCCGTCGGCTATCGCAGGACACTGTCGAACCCGAAGTGCTTGACGTAACCGAAGCACCGACTGCCCAGCCTCCGCGCATGGACCCGAGAGCCTCATGCGCAATTGCGCTCAGTCTTAAGAGCGGCGGCGGGCCCGGCGTGCCTTTGTCGGCCTCCGTGGCCGTCCTCTACACAATGGCCAGAGATGGGCGGATTGGGCGCCTCCAAAAACCTCGCGGTTTCCGGGCTGAGGTGATTCCCTAGGTCCCGTTGAATTGGGAGAGACGGAATGCGGGGGCAGAGCGGGTTTTTCGATATTGACGAGCGGCTGAACGAATTGTCGGCCAAGGGCGACGATCTTGAGCGGCTCAACGCCATTGTCGATTTCGAGCTGTTGCGCGCGGATCTGGCGCGAGCCGTGCCACGATCGGACGGATCGAAGGGCGGGCGCCCGGCGTTCGACCACGTGTTGATGTTCAAGGTGCTCATTCTGCAGGCGGCCCACGGCCTGTCGGACGAGCGGGCCGAGTATCTGATCAAGGACCCGGCTGTCGTTCATGCACTTCCTCGGTCTGGGGCTGGCCGATGCGGTGCCGGACGCCAATACGATCTGGACGTTCCGTGAGGCGCTGACGCGGGCGCGGATCGACAGTCGGCCGCCGATCGAGGTTCTGTTCAAGTCCTATGAGGCGGCGCTGACCAAGGCCGGGTTCCTGGCCATGGGCGGCCAGATCATCGACGCCTCGATCGTGGCAGCGCCGAAGTAGCGCAACACCGACGGCGAGAAGCGTGCCATCAAGGAAGGCCGCATTCCCGCGGGTTGGAAGGACAAGCCGGCCAAACTCGCGCAGAAGGATCGCGATGCGCGCTGGACGGTGAAGTGGTCGAAGGCGAAGCCGTCCGATGACGGCTCACCACGCATCGATCTGGCGGTCCCGGCCTTCGGCTACAAGAACCACATCGGCATCGACCGACGGCATGGGCTGATCAGGACATGGGCGACGACCGACGCGGCGCGCCACGATGGTGCGCAACTCCCCAACCTGACATCAAAGGCGAACACCGGCAGCGAGGTCTGGGCGGACACCGCCTATCGCTCGAAGGCAAATGAGAAGCACCTCGTCGACAATAGGCTCGTCTCACGCATCCACCGCAAGAAGCCGAAGGACAAGCCGATGCCGGTGAACATCGCCCGGGCGAACGCGTCCAAGTCCAAGGTGCGCTCAGCGGTCGAGCATGTCTTCGCCCGCCAGAAGGGACCGATGGGCCTTGTCGTCCGCACCATTGCCATCGCCCGAGCCACGGTGAAGATCGGCCTCGCCAACATCGTCTACAACATGAAACGCGCCGTTTGGCTCATCGGCCGGGTCGCACCTGCCTGACCGAACCGCCGGACGGGCCCCAAGACCTCGTGGCTGGGGAAGCCGAAAGACCGATTACCCCTGCCAATCCGGCCGCCATGGCGCCAACCCTTGCCGAGGCTGATCTCGCCATTGTCATCAGGCGGTTCTTGGAGGCGTCCGATTTTCACGGAGACCTCTCTTATCGCCGCGTCATGAGCAGTTGGGATGGCATCCATGATCCGATCCCGGGCGCCGGCCCGCCAAACCGCACTGATCCGCCGTGTTAAGATCGGACAGCGCGGGAACGGCCGCCAGTTGTACGCAGCAGGCTCCGGTCCGATTTGTACTTGTCTTTTATCGCGCGCGCACCATCTATGATCTCATGGGTAATGTCTTTAACGTTATTATGATCGGGACCGTGGTACTTATTTTTGTTGATGTTGTTTGTTATTTTTGGCTGAGCAACAACTCACCCCGGCTCAAACTTCACCGCGGCTCAGTTGACTCGCCCGAAGGCCACGGGGCCAGCGGGCCGATTGGCAAGAGGAAGACGGCCATGATTGAAGCCGTATTTTCGGTCAGCCCTGGAAATCTACCGGGCCTAAACCGCCTCGCGTTGAGACTGAACATGTTGACGTCGAACGGAGCTATTTCAGCGTGGCGCTTGGGCAGGTGGACCGATAACAGCAAGACAAGGCACGGCATCCTGTTCGACAGCGAAGCGGATGCAATCGCAGCAAAGCTCCAAGCGAACTAAAACCGAATGACGACCGCGGCCGTCGCGAGTAGGGTAGCGAGCGGAAGTCCGCGGTGAGCGACCAATGAACAACGGACTGCACAGAGATCTGCGGGCGGAGTTGTTTCCACGGTACCATTCATTATCCAGACGAGTGTGTGTTAAATCACTCCCGTATTTCAGTGTCCGTCGGTAAGTTGACGTGACAATTTCTGTGTATCTGCGAAATGTTATTTCTTCTCACCCCTTGTGAACTGCTTGAAAGCTTCCCAAGTAAGTAATGCGCAGGCCACAAGGCTGCGTGATACGGGAGGTCAGGCCTTTCGAGGCGGGCCCTTCGCATGTCGCTCAACAAGGAGGTCATGCTATGCGTGCATTTGACTTTGCTCCCCTTTACCGTTCAACCGTCGGCTTCGACCGAATGTTCTCCATGCTCGACCAACTCGACGGCATGCAAGGTCCGGCGCCGGCCTATCCGCCGTACAATATCGAGCGGAGCGGTGAAGACGCTTTTCGCATCTCGGTCGCGGTGGCTGGCTTCACCGAGGCTGATCTCTTCGTCGAGACGAAAGAGAACAGGCTGACGATCCGCGGAGAAAAACAGACCAATGACGAGGAGACGAGTGGCGACGTGCTCTACAAGGGCATCGCCGAGCGGACCTTCGAGCGTAGCTTCCAGCTCGCCGACCATGTCCGGGTCGAAAGCGCGAGCTTGGAGAACGGGCTCTTAAGCGTCGATCTTGTGCGAGAGATCCCGGAGGCGATGAAGCCTCGGGCGATCCCAATCACGAGCTCCGGCAAGCTTCTGGAGGTCAAGCCGACCAAGGTCGCTGCCTGACGCGCTGAGGAATGTTGGGAGCGCCTGGTTCTCCCGGGGCGCTTCGTTTTGACCCGCATGAATGTTTGACCGCGCCGCGAGGGCGGCCACAGGCGAGACGGATGTCCTTGCGACCAGGCTCGACGAGCTCAAACCAGGCTACGCCAGCCAGCCGTTTCGACGAATGATCCTTGCTCCCGACGCCCGAGGCTCTGGAAACACCTTGACCACTCTTATTCCCCGATACGTGAGCGAAGACGAGTCCGACAGGCGCGGGATTAAGAGCGGCTGGTATGCGGTGGAGAAGAAGGGTGCGTTGATCAGCGGACCTTTTGCGGGGCTTCGGACCTGCGAGCACGAAATTGCTCGTCGCGCATGCGCGCCTTCGACGGCCGCTCGCAGCCATCAGATTAGGAACGGGTTGTTCGAGATTCCGAGTTCCTGGCATCCGAAACGAGTGCAGGTCGCCCCAGCCGCGAAGCTCACCAAGGCAGGGCCCTTCTGGATCATCGAATAAAGCTGGTTTACGCGGTAGCGCACGGGACCAACGACCTCGGGTCAATTGGCGGCCGTCTATGGCAAACGTGGAACCTCGGACGACGTCCGGATCTGGACCCAACCCGGACATGAAGTGGTCAAGGCCGCGGGCAAACGAGGAGACGCGCACCGGCGCCGCTGCCGTGGGCGTGATCGCTACGGGACGAGGCCGGCCTGACGAAAATACGCCAGCGCCCCTGCATGAATTGGAACCACGGCCTCGCTGGGCACCATGTCTCTGATGTTCAGGGTCGCCAGTGCGGGATGCAGGCGCATGAAATCTGCGAAGTTGTCGAATACGGCCTTGACCACGGCATAGGCCAGTACATCTGGTTGATCGCTCGATGTAAAAAGTACGGCCCGCGAGCCGATCGTCGGGACATCGTCAGGATTGCCCGCGTACATCCCGCCGGGGATGACCGAGGCCACATAGTAGGGATATTTCGCCAAAAGCTGATCGACGAGTGGCCCGGCAACTGGCACCAACTGCGCCGGGCAATCCGTCGTGGCATCTTGGGTCAGCCCATCGGGGTGCCCCGCCGAGAATATGATGGCGTCGACCTTGTGGCCGCAAAGCGCCTGGTTCTGTTCGGCTGGCCCGAGCTCACGAAGCCGCTCGGCGTCCGTGATGGTCCAGCCGTAGAATCCCAAGATGGCATCGCGCGTGAAAGTGAATCCTGCCCCGCTCATTCCGATGCCGATGCTCTTGCCGCGCAGATCCTGGAAATCGTGGATGCCGGTGTCCGCCCGAGTGATGACGGTGAAGTCCTCTGGATAGAGCGCAATCAACAAACGCAGTTTTAGATCAGGGCCGGCGCCGGCAAAAGGTCCCTCGCCATGGAAAGCCGCATACACGATATCGGTCTCAGCAAGCCCGAACGTTGCCTCGCCACTCTCGACTCGTCTGATGTTCTCAACCGAGCCATCCGAGCTCATCGCGATGCACGGCCTTGCCTGATGTTCGCTGTCCAGATTGAACATGCGACAGACGGCATTTCCGACAGGATGATCAATGCCGCCGGGTGTTCCGGTAGAGATAGTAACCGGAGTGAGATCGGCGGAGACTGCGACGCGCCCGGCGAGTGCGCTCATCCCGATCGCCGCGCTAACCAAGAGTGTTCGTCCGAACGGCATTGTCATCCTCAGCGCCCGCAGGGTTTAGGGGGCTTCACGCGTCAAGCCGGTATTGGATCTTCGCGCCGCTCAACTCGAACTCACCGCCCACCCAGAGGCTGGCCTTGTCATACCAGATCGTGCCGGCGATATAGGGCGTGATGAATGTGTAGCGTGTGGCGCCGAGCTTGCGGCCAGCGATCACGATTTGCTCGTCGGGATGCTTGTGTGCGCTGATACCGATGATACCTCCATGCTGCGCATCGACCACGGTCGCCTGCTCCAGCACCGCCGGGGTCCACAGGTTGTTCGACGTCAAGGTTGCAGCGGAGGCAATGAAGGGACCACCCTTGCTGATCACGCGAAAGCCCTGCTGGATCGCCGCGCCCTCAACATTGAGTGTCTCGCCGCTCTCAACCGTTTCGCTGCTCAGTGAGATCAGTTGCCCAGCGCGCCAAGCCTCTTCGGAGTGGTGACTGAACGCGAAGGCGGTGGACCCAAAGAGCCCCTTCACCAGGAGCTGGATCTCCGTGTTCACCCGCGTCTCGCCGGCAGCCGACGAAAACCGGACCGTGTGCGCGCCGATCGTCTTGCCCCCGTACAGGACCGAGAACCGCCGATTGCCGGCCGCAGCGGGAAAAACAATCGCCGTCGTGGCTCGAGCGATGCCGGGAAAGCTCGCACCAACCAGGCTCGCCAATCCCCCCATGACCAGGGCGCGGCGGGAAATATCGAATTCTTTCATCGTCGGGCGCGATTGCAGTTGCGCCTTTTGCCGCACTTCCAGGCGACCGGCGGCCATTCCGAAGATTGTAGCGGTGAGACGCGGCATATCTGGATGCGATCAACGATTGCCGAACCCGCACCGAGCTGATGGCGAGCGGCAGAGACGACGATTGTCGCACCTGTCGACAACAGGTCCGACAGCCCGATTGTGCCGGGAACATATCAGCTTGCGCAAAGGTCTTCGGCCGCGTGCCGCCAACGACGCGGGCGAACTCCTCGGTTTAAGGGCCAGCGTTCGAAAGCCTTCCAAAGAGGAGTTGCGAAATGAGATACGCAAAGGCGCTGGCATGGCTCTCCGGGAGCAGCCCGTTTGAACGACCGATTGGTTTGGTTCGGGTCCAGCGGCCGATCGTACAACGCCGCGGCCCCGCGGTGCGATCCTTCTTACTTGACGCTGCCCACAATCTGGGCTTTCACCGCAGTGTGTGCGGGTGCGTTTGACACAATCAAGATCCTTACCCCATACGGTCGTTCCCGCGGTCTGCCCCGGCCACTGATTTCGAATTTACCCTTCCCACCAGGGCCGGTAGAGACCGACGCGGGTACCTCCACATCCCCGTACTCAGACACGACGCGCACCTGGTACACACACGCTGGGGCGACGGTAAAATCAACCTGCAAGTCTTGGCCGGCACTTGCAAGAACCACGTTGCCGCGGACCTGGGAATGCACGTCAATTATGCTTGGTGCGGGGATATTGAGGTGGGCCGTCATTATGAACGTGTTGCCACTCTGCGCGCGCTGCCGGCCAAGGAAGGCGCCAGTGAGATACAGCGACCAGTCACCAAAATCATTGCCCTCGATTGTCCCGACTATACGGTTGCGAGGCTCCGAACCTGTCGCTGGCACGAACTTAAAGGCGCCCGGCCGAGAAAAGGTACCCGGAGACCCGTACGGTGAATAAGCGATTGGCCCGCCCGGACCGCCGCCAAATACTAGCTGCCCAATCGATCCGCCACTCAGCGCGTGCTGCGCAGCGATATTGTCAGGTATGGAATAGTTGTATGCTTTGCAGATAGTGCCGGGGTCGACATTGACGATATCGATGTGTTGTAGGCACCCGGACAGCCCGAGCATAAGCACAAACAATCCGGTTGTCTGCGGTGTTGCGGCGCGGCCGCGAGAACACTTTCTGGCCACTATCAGAAGGACCCGTAAGTTAGATGCCACTGTCACCGCCTTCTCCCATTGATACCAAGCGGTGTCTCAGGGCGAAGTCGCTTATATGCCGGTCGATCCCACCAGGGCCTTGAGGGCGATTTTGCGGGACCCTGCTTTACCGGCCTTCGCTGCAAGGCCGGCTCGGCCCGCCCGACCAGCCCAACTGCCGATACCAAACTAACATATTGCCCGGACTACGCGGTGGGGGCCGATCAGCTCCGCCAAAATACCGTGGCCCAAATGGCGGCGCCTGGGCAGGACGCGGTCTGGCGCCGAAATGGCTGATGGCCCCGGAGATAAAGGGCAAGAAGCGCGAGAGTTTTCTCATCAAAGCTGAAGCTGCTCAACCGGGACGCAGTCATTTGGCGCGCAGCTCCCTACTTTCCTCCTCCTGCACGGTGAGGAATGCTTCGGGAAGAATCTTCAGCCGTGCTTTTGGTATCGCTTCGCCGCTCAAGTCTGAGAGACCGTACGTTCCCTCATCAATCTTCTGGAGCGCCCGATCGATCGCACGAAGTCGTCCTTCCTCGACGCCATATAATCCATACTGGATCTGTCTTTCCTCCATGCGCTGGGCTTCATCTTCGAGCTCCTGAGCCTCCTCTCGATAGTCTCCGCCAATCGCCCGTGCCTGCTTCAGACCTTGCTCCTCTCCGCCCAGGAGTTGGGCGCGTAGCGCCACAAGACGCTTTCGCTGTTGCTCGATGAACCGCGGATCCAATTTGGCATTGCTTTCGGACATGCTTTGTCTCCGAGATAGCGGCATCACGGCGCGCAGCGCGGAGCCACAACTCTTAAACGAGATGCTCCACCGATCGCGAGAGTAGCATAATCGATGGCCGCGCGGGCATCCTGCGCCAGGCGACCATCGGCAGGTTTGACGCGCTGACACCAGAGCAGGCCCGCGTCGCGGCGCGCGCTGGCGGCCGCCACAGGCTGTGGCGATCCGGTAGGCAGAAAACGCGCAGCGCGACAACGTGGGATCACCGCCGCCGAGATTTGCACGCCTCCGACAAATGAAACCCGTAGACCGCTGACTTCTTCAACAGAATCGGCGCATTCCGGACGATGCGGTGGGCAACGTTGATTTCAGCGTTCGACCCGAAACCGGACTTCCGTCCCAGCCGGCTCGACGGGGAGTGTTGACCCAATGCGACGTTTGGTGCGCCCGCAAGACAGATGCTGGGCAGCTCATCTGTCACGGGTCGGCTCTGCATTGAGAGCTGGTTGGCCCGGACGCGCTTCAGCCACTGTCGGGTTGCTCTGGCGTGAGCGTTTTGCCGCGTGGCCGACCGCCAAGGCCTCCTATGCCGCACGCCTGCGGCGGGACCGGAGCTCTGACCCAACAAAGAAAAGCCCCAGCTGGCGGGGGCGCATGCTGGGGCTTCTCACTAACGCTACTCTGAACTAAGACCGCATCCGGGCATCCTTGGGGTCGGGGTGGACGTGGGCGCTCCGGAAGTTGGGCCAGTCAACGGCTCCCTGTTTTTTTCTATTGTCCAGTCTGCCGATGATGCTGGACCTTATCGCCGGCACTCGGGGGGCGCTGTCCAATTTTGACCACCGGGCTGCCGGATGGTTCGGACGGAGCGAATTGATTGGCCGACGATAGGGGCCTGGTGCCAGCAACAAGACTCAATCACGTTCGATGTGTGGCTGATCGTGCAGAACAACATTCAACAGCGAGCTGTGCACCTCGATGCTGCCGTTGTAGGTGATGAGACCCAGCCGGCGAAACTTGTTCATGAAATGACTTACACGTGAGCGCGTCGTGCCGATCATTTCGGCGAGCGTCTCCTGGCTGACCTTGGCGAGGATCGGCTGCGGGCTACCTTCCTTGCCGAAATTCGCGAGCAGGAGGAGCGTCCGCGCCAGCCGCTTCTCACTCGAATTGAACAGTTGATCGACCAGGTCCGCTTCAACCCGCATGGTGCGCGTCAGAACGTGGGCAAGAAACATCTCGGCGAACGCCGGCTCCTCATGAAGGACGCGAATGAAGGTGCCCTTCTCCACGCGCGTAACCACGCAATCCGTCATCGCCGAAGCCGTGCCCATGCGCAGCGCCTGTCCCGCCAAGGCTCCCTCGCCGCAAAACTCGTCAGGACCCAAGGCCGCAACAATTGCTTCCTTCCCCTGCTCGGAAACAACGGTGACCTTTACCTGGCCAGTCTGAATGTAGAACACCGCGTCGGCGGATTCCCCTTGCGAGAAGATCACCTGATCTTTGATGTAATTCGACACTGTTCTTCCGCGGCTACCTTTGGCGAGAAAATCAGAAGGTTCGAATGCGGCTTTGACAGTCGTCACGACGCAACCTCCTTCGCGGTGGTGCTGCTCGACCAGAATCTAAGCATCAGCCGGCTCAGCGCAAGTCAACGGGAGCCTCGCGAGTGAACCGCGATCTGGAAAAGCCACCCCCAAGTGGGCTATTGCCGCTTTGATGGACACCATCCTGAGCTAACGCCTCCCGCGGCGGCAGTACACCGTTCGGTGCCAGCGCTAGGGGAATCGAAGCCCAGCCGCTTGCTCGCAAAGCCCGGACCTCTCTTTTTGCAAGAAGCGGCCACTTACTGCCTGACGGGTTTTGCACGTGCAATCGAGCTCGTCGAAGCCCTTGCTAGTCCTTGCTTCCTGGCGGGGTTTTCGCCGGACCCGGCCCATTCCAGCGGGGAATGGTAAGTTTGCTGTCCGTTCGGCGCCCGGGTAGGCTCCGATCCGAGCGGTCTTCTGCCGCATCCACTCCCAACCCAAGCCCGCTACCCGCTTGCGTGTCGCCGGTGGAGCCCCCGAGGTCGAAGCCCGGACGATCAACGGCTCCGGGCCCAGGTGCCCTCCCTGCCGCGTCTTTATCGATCTCTTCCTGCGTCTTGGAGACGCCGGTCAAGGGGCGCTTCTTCGCCATGTCAGGAGAGACGACGCGGCGATCTTTGTCAGCCATGGAGTGCTCCTTTTTGGGGGCGCGCTTTGCGCAAATATTGTCATACGAATTATTCGTGCGACTGGACTCTTGGCCCTTCAGACGATGAGGCACGTTCGCGGGCGGAATGGCCAGCATCAGCAAGGGCATGACGCGCCACCAACTCGCCCCGCTCCCTGCTCCAAGGAAGATTCGATCCGGCTCATCGCGAGCTCAGGCGGATCGCGAAAACGGCGTGCCGGGTTGCTTGGCGAGACGACGACAAGCGAGGGAAGCACGGGCGAGACGGCGTCGACGGCGCCCCTTCAACCGTAGTCCAGGGTATCAAGGTTGCCACGACCGAAACCTGGCGCCAATGCTGACGGGCCGCTTGCCCAATCAGTTGCTCCGGAGACCGGGTCGCCGCCTGGCGAGCCGGGGAAAGGACTGGACCGGCCCGTCTGTGGGGCATGGCTGCGTCTGTTGTCCATCTGCTCCGGTGGCGTTGCCTGCTCTGGCTCCGCCTGCTGGGGTTGGCCGTTCAGATTTGACTGCGTCCTTGTCGGTCATGACATCTCCTTCCCGCCTTGTCCGATTGAACTTCACCGTTGCGCCGGTGACGTTTGCGTGTTGGGGGAGAGGGTGCTCGACGCGGGCGGATTCCTGTCACCGACTTGCGCCGGCGGTTGGCCGCTCGCCACGATCCATTGGGCGCTCAATACGATCACGACAAGAATCGCGTAAACTAGGCCCGGGGATTTTTGGGCGACGGCGACGCCGGGCAAAGACTTTGGCGTCGTAGCAGGAAAGCTGGCTGGACGAGGCAGAAGCCCAATCAGGCGGGTGGCGATTGTCATTGGGTCCCATCGCGGCCCCCGCGGTTCGGGAAGGGAGGCAATCAACGAGGCCAGTCTGTGGGTCGCTGCCTCGACGGGCAAGCGGGCCAATTTGGCGGCCTCCTGCCACGGGTCGACATCGAGTTCGTGCCAGCGCCGAGACCACGCTGAGCAGCATGCCGCTCGGTTCCTCGCCGATCGACGCGAACAGAAAGTCGTCGAATTCAGGGGAAAGCCGTGAAGGCGAAGCTGCGCGTTCCATTTTCAACCGCCAAATCTCACCACTAGATACCGAACGTGCCGCGACCGGGGATGTTCCGAAAAGTCATCCAGATCACAATTCAGGTCACGGTCCATTTTAGCCCGATCAAGGGGGGTCGCCGAATTTGAGACGGCTCCGGCCTAACGTTAGGAGCCCCCGGTTCGACGGCCTCTGTTTCATCGTCTGTCCGGCGAGCCTTCGGCTTGCGCAGTACTGTTTGACGTTCTCTTGTGGGCGCCCGGACTGCGAACGATTGGTCCTTCCCATCCGGAGTCAAGGGCGAAGTGCTTGCCTCCGCTACGAACGGCATTTTGGAACCAGCGCGCCGTACCCGCTGGTCAAAACAGCTCGGGTATCAAAGTGATGGCCGCGGCGGAGCGGATCGGCTCGCAGCCGCTTGAACGCGGAGCGATGACGCCGGTTGCCGACCCAGTCCGCGCTGGCAATCACCTGGTAAAGCGTCGGCTCGTCGGGGGGTGGCTTGGCAGTCGAAGCCGGAAGCCATCTTCATCAAATGGCGAACGGTAACCCGGTCCTTCCGCGCATCGCGATTGGCGTCGTCCGGGTGGGAGAACGAAAGTATCGGTTAATCGAGACGAGCATTCCCCGCTCGGCGTCGATCGAGATTTCCCGTAGATGGAGCTCCCCTGCAAACGGCTATAGTAGCCACCGGAATATCTGACCCCGTCGCACGCCTGACGAGCAGAGCGGCATTTTCGAGCCGACTTCCCTTCGATTGACCAAAATCAATGACTGCGCCTTCTTCGCGGAATCTCTTTCACTCGGGCGTCCAGCCACCGATCGTGGCGACGCGGCCAACAAGACAGGAGGCAATCTCATGGCAACGCTCATCCCCTGGACCAATGTCGAGATCGGCGACCTCGATGTCTTTACGCCGTTCCTGCCATCGTTCCTCGTCTACACCTGGTATGTCGATGACGAACCGGAAAGCATCGTCACCCACGTTTGGCGCGACGAAAACACTGGGATGATCCATCACGAAACTGTTCTGGTAGCACCGGTAACGTTTGAGGAGGCAGTGAGCCGAGCCCAAGAGGAGGCACCCAAGCGAAGCGTTGAGCGAATTCACGTCAAGCACGCTCGCGCGTCGAATAAGCCACGGGCCAAGGGCAAGCGGGCTGCAAAAACAAGCGCAACGTCGACCAGAAAACGACCCGCTGCCAAACGCCGCCCGGCAAAACGCGCCTCATCCAAGCGGGCTCGGTCCGCCTGAGACCCCCGGCGTTTCCTTCAGCGCTCCAACACCACCGAGTCTTCTCGCTGGCGCGGGGGCCGTCCAAACGATCAAATGAAATGCCGGCGTCATCCACCCAACGCAGGACCTCGGTCGGCTCCACGCCGTGCGCTGCTAGAGTTACGCTTGCCGAACGTGCCGCGGGAGAGTCGATCGCCGCAACCTTCGCCAAGGCTCCGGGTTTGTCATTGTCCCGCGAAACCTGAAGAAAGGCTTCGGCAATTGCGTTTTCCTCGCCGCCGCCAAATCGGTTCGCCTCATCCAGAAAAGTCTGCGATAGCGATACGTCGCTTGACGATGCGATCCGCGCACACCATGCGAACGACATGCGCTTAGCGTTACGAGATGCAGCCGTCAGATCGCCTCTTCGCAAGTCGTCCGCCAAACGGCTACATTCAGCCTTGGCATCAAAACCAACCATGTACCGGGAGTTTCGCAGCCACGCCAAGCGTCGCAACGTTTCGCTGGTGACAAGGGCATTTTCTGACGCTGCAGATCGTTGAGTTGCAGAGCCGAGACTGGTCCTATCAATCGCGGCTGTGACCTCACGCAGTCCTGTCTTCAGGTCGCCTTGCAGAGCTTCCACGGCCCCGGTTTGGGTCTTCACACTTTCATCAATGGTCGTCAGGCGGATTTCTATCGCCGTATCGCGGTGGACGCCGGCGTTGGCACCGACCACGAAATCGCGAATATGTACATATGTCTGCGCGTCGCGATTTTTCGGAGAGACTATGCATCGGTGGTCCGCGTCTATCGGAATGATCGTCACAGGGCTGGGCACGCCGGGATCGGAGCTGTCCGGCTTAACCACAGTCCCCATTCCGAACGGGATCTCCCATCCCATCATTGGAACGCGTACATGCCGGGCGATTGGATTTGTCTCAAACAGAATGAGATTCTGTGTCTGGTTCTCTTCGCAAAATGTCCGGTACCAGCGATTGAGGTCCCGCAGCTGCGCGTCGTTGCGGCTCAGCCCGGCAACGGTTTCGCGCGGCAGTAAAAGGACGGACAGGCGATTGCCCCAAGTCGCATGATCCGACCCGAAGTGCGGTGTGGCGATAAAGGCGACCTTGCGCACCCTTCGGACAAAACTTGCGATGTGGGCGTCCGTTGAACGTTGGTCTTGTGCAAGCCGGAGGACCTGCTTCACAACCAGGCCCCCAAGGCTGTAGCCGACCAACACAACGTCCCCGGCTTGAAGACCCGGCTCATTGGCCAGCAGCGGAAGAACGTTTGCGGCACGATCCGGCAAAGCCATCGATTTGCCGGGTTGCCAACGCAATGCAGCAGCCCCGTAGTCTATTCCCCAAACCGCGACACTCGCACCGAGATCGGCGTCCAACCATTCTGGCCACAACTCGGGGGGAACGCCCGATGACGCGAATGTGGTCTCATATCTTCCATTTAACCCATGGAAAAACACCACTTGTGTCGTCACGCCGCTGAGATTCTTGACGGGTTTTCGGAGTTCGGTCACGTCATCCTCATGAAACTCCCAAAAGAACAAACATAGCACGCAATCTGGGCCTGCAGGTCACGTCTATCGTTCAGGACCGGCGGGCAATCGTGGGGACTGTCTTGATGCGCGCCCGGTCAACCGGGTTAACAGAAGGACGCGCGCCAGCTAACGGTACGGAGATTCAAAGCGGCTTCCAGCGGCGGAGCGATCGTGAAGATGCGCGGGCCTGCACCAACAGGTGAACCCGGTATATGCGCCATGACTGGGTCCCATCGCCGGCCCGGTTCATTGCGCGTCAGCCCCGCGACCCAATGCACTTGCGGGCTGCATCCAACCACCGGCGCCTTTGGCCAACTGGCTGCAAGCGAACCAGCCGGTTGGACGCATGAGAAAGCCGCGCCTTCGTCGCGCCGAGTGCGCCTATCGGGCGTTCTCAGAATTGCATGCGCCAGCGCCGATTCGCTCGCAAGCCGTGGAAACCTCGAGGCTTTTCGCCACCGCGTCAAGCGAACCATTAGTTTCCAAAGACTGCCTGGCGGAGGGAGAGAAACCCGGCTCGAACATTCTCTGAAAAATGGCGGATTTGGTGCGTTTTTCCCTGCTTCGGTTGTCGATCGAGACAGCCGCCGCCAACCAGCGGTTGACTCGGGGATCGCCTATGCTGTGGCTCCATTGATCCCAGGTGAGACGTCACCTGGCGCCCTGTTCCTCCAATGGAGGAGCGCAAAGTCCTTTCGACAATGTGCCCTCAAAGCGCCCTCGGGCGCCGCATGGGGTTTTCAGAGAACGCCGAAGCGCTCGAAGACAAACGCCAGTTTGGCTCCGTCTCTCAAAGCCGACTGCGTTTCCCGTTCAGCCTCGAGTTCTCTTCAACGCGATCTCAACCACCTGTGTTTCAATTGCGGCAGGAATGACGACCACCCCGTCGGCGTCACCAAACAACAAGTCCCCTGTCGCCACAATCACATCAGCACAGCGTACCGGGACGTCGATCGCGACGACTTCACCGCGGCCTTTTGAATCCAGAGGCGCGATGCCAGCATGGAACACTGGAAAACCCAGCTGTCCGATCGTCTTGGTGTCGCGAACGAACCCGTCAGTCACGCAGCCGACAGCCTTGCGTGCTTGGGCCGCAGTTGAGAGGAGCCCTCCCCATGGAGCGATGCGCCGGCTTCCGCCGCACGCCATGACGGCTACGTCGCCCGGCTCCAAGCTATCCAGGAGTTCGATCTCCAGCCGATAGGGATTGTGTTTCGCTGGAACCCCTACGACCTCGCGGTAAATCGCCGTGCGGGCTCGGCCGATCATTGTTCGTGAGGCGTCGAGAGGACGTATCCACGCCGGAAGGGCTTGGTTCATCTCGCCGCAAGAGTCCAAAGCGTCCGACAGGATTGCGGTGAAGAGCCGGTCGATATCGGCGGGGAGAGATGTCATCAGATCCTGACCTCAGTGTGCACTTGATAGTCTTGTTGCATCAGACGCCTCAACAGGCTCCACCAAAAACGGTTCTCGTACGTCTACGGCTAAGTTCACCAATCGACAATCGTGCCGTCGTTGAGCACGGCGTTGGTCGCGTGAATGACTTCCTGCTGAAAAGGGTGGCGCAGTGCCTCCCGCTCGTTGATTTGTATTCCAAGGCCAGGCTCCTCGGGAACCTGCCAAAACCCGTCGATCATACGGACCGGCGAACTGACCACGTCGAAGTACCAGCTTACGGCGCCAACCATCTCTTCCTGGATGAGGTGATTCGGTGTCGCGATAGCAAAATGTAATGCGGCGGCTCCGGCAATCGGCCCCTGTGGATTGTGCGGAGCGACGCCCATTGAAGCAGCTTCTGCCATCGCCGCGATCTTCTTGGCCTCACTGAGGCCGCCACAATGGCAGATGTCGGGCTGGACCACATCGACGGCTCTGGCACGGAACAATTCGTCGAACTCGAAGCGGTCGACGAGTTGCTCGCCGGTGGCGAGCGGCACCCTTGTCTTCGCGGCGACTACGGCCAGGGTGGCGGTGTCACCCGGAGGGAGCACTTCTTCGACAAACATCGGTCGACCTGGAGCCAGCGCGTCGATGAAAGCTAATGCCGCGCCAGCCGATGCCGGCCGGCCGTGGAAATCGACCATGATCTCGACGGTCGGTCCAACGGCCGCGCGCAACGCGTCCATCATCTTCCCGACCTTTTCGATTGCGGAAAACGAAGCATGGAAATGGCTGTAAGGAATGAACAGCGCCTTTAACGCCCCATAGCCGCTCTCGACGACCTTTTGTGCATGCTCAACCAGCGGGGCTGCGTCATAAGTCTCATAAACAGCACGCATGTCCCCAAATCCAAGATGGGTGTAGACTTTCACTTTGTCGCGCGCCTTGCCGCCGAGGAGCCGCCACACCGGCACGCCCAGCGATTTGCCGAGGATGTCCCAGAGGGCGATCTCGATGCCGGAAATGGCGCTGTTGCCTATCACTCCTAGCCGCCAGAACGAGTGCTTCCGCATGATGCGCACAGCCTGGTCGATGTCACGAGGATCGCGTCCGAGCATGAGAGGTGCTAGATCCTCAACCGCGCCGACAACCGAGCGGGTCTTCCATTCAAGGGTTGCTTCGCCCCAGCCATGGAGTCCGGGCTCGTCCGTTTCAACCCTTACGAACACCCAGTTTCGCATCTCGGCATTGACGACCAGCGTACGGATTGCGGTGATTTTCACTGACGCACATGCCTTCGTAATCGATTGGCTGTGAGGATCGGCAGCCCTGTTTGAGCAAGGTTGCTAGGCACCGTGTCTTGCAATCGAATCACAGCAAATCGGTTCGACGCGTCTTGCTCTCGCGCGGGGACCGCAAAAATGTTCGTCGCCCCCGCATAGCGAGCGGTACTTGTCACAGAAGTTTCCGCTATCAAACAAGAGCCGCCCACTTCTTTCTAGGGTTACATTTTCAAATATTTTCGCTAACGTAGACATATAGTGGACGGCTGTCCACGATTGTGACAAGGGAGGGACCACGATGACAAGGAAGCTCAGGTACGCGCTGTTGATGGCGATGGCGTTGACCGTCGGGGCATGTGGCAGTGCGTCCGCGGAGACTGTGCTGCGCCTAGGCCAAACGACCTCGCAGGAGCCTCCCAGCCTTGACTCCACCTCCAATATCGCGGCGGCTGTTGCCCAGGTCCTTCTCTACAACACGATGGAGACGCTGGTTCAGATTGACGACAAGGGCCAGCTGCAGCCTTTGCTGGCAGAGAGCTGGAACGTCTCGGAGGATGGGCTGACTTATACGTTCAAGATCCGCAAGAACGTTTACTTCCACGATGGCAACCTGCTGACCCCGGACGATGTCGTGTGGACCCTGACCTACGGCAGGGACCACAAGGGCCATGCTCAGGCATTCGCATTCAAGGGTATCGACACGGTCAAGGTCACAGATCCCGATACGGTCGAAGTCAAGCTCAAACAGCCCGATAGCACGTTTCTGACCAACATGGCCAAGCGTGCCGGCTTCATCATGGCGGAGCGCAACATCGCCGACATGGCCAGCCATCCGGTCGGCACCGGACCTTTCGAGTTCGTCCAGTGGAATCATGGCGAATCTCTGATCTTTAGACGGTTCGACAAATATTGGGGCACTCCCGCCAAGGTCGATCGCGTCGAATGGCGTTACATTCCGGATGCCAACGCCGCCCTAAATGCGTTGCTTGCGGGAGATCTTGACGCGATCGGACGCCTTGAGGCGACATCTCGCTTAGGAGAGGTGCGGAACAATCCCAATTTGGTCGTCGAACCGGGAGCCATCAGCTCTGTCAGTTTGCTGTCGGTCAATCACAAAGCCCCCCCGTTCGACAATCCGCGCGTGCGGCAGGCCCTGGCATATGCCGTCGACAGCCAGGCAATCATCGATGGGATGAACAACGGGTTCGGGACGAAGACACGCGTCTTTGCATCGCCGCTCGATGCCTATTTCGACCCGAACTATGACCCCTATCCCTATGACCCGGCGAAAGCCAAAGCCATTCTTGCCGAGGAGGGGCTGACCGGTGTCAGCGTGGAGATTTTGGCAATCACCAACAACCCCAGCACCGATCAAGCCGAGATACTCCTGGGCCAGCTCGCCGCGGCCGGCTTTAGCCCAAAGATGGTGTCATTCGATTTGGCAACGGGTCTCGACAAGCTCATAAACAAGCGGGAATACCAAGTCTCTCCGGTCGGAGTGATCTCCGAACGCCTGCTCACGAATATGACCTGCGATGTTTTCTGGTACCAGAACTACTGCGACCCGAAGTTTGATGCGCTTATCAAGCAGGGAAAGACCGCGCCGAGTGCGGCTGAGGCGAACGCTGCCTTCAAGGAGGCGTCGCATGTGTGCCGCGGCGACGTGGTGGTTGTCCGTTCTATGCACAAGTCCAGCTCGCTGTTCATGGTCTTACGTGACCGGCTGGCGGCCGTTCCACCCGGACACAGTCATTGACCTCAGGAACGTGGTCGTCAACCGATAGAGGTCCCGAGGCACCACAAGAGGCCGGCGATGGTTCGCTTTCTGCTGACAAGAACAGGAATCTTCGTCGGCTCGCTCTTCGGTGCCTCCATCCTGATTTTTCTGCTGATGAACGCGCTGGGGGGTGACGCCGCCACGGTTATTCTTGGACAGGAGGCGGCCCCGGAGACGCTGGCTGCGCTGCGGACGCAACTCGGCCTCGATCAGCCTCTCGTGATCAGGTACCTGCACTGGGTGCTGGGCCTGCTCACGTTCGACTTTGGCAAGTCTTACATCACGAAATACGACATCGGCACCGAGCTATTGCGGCGCCTGGCGCTGACGCTGCCACTCGCCCTCACCTCCCTGGTCGTGTCGGCGTTGGTCGGGTTACCACTAGGCCTGATCGCCGCCGTGAAGAAAAAGTCTTTCATCGGCAGGTTCGTCCACGGCATCAGCCAGGTGGGAATCGCGATCCCGACGTTCTGGTCGGGAATCATTCTTTCCCTCGTTTTTGCGCTCTACCTCGGCCTGCTGCCGACTGGCGGCTATACGCGGCCGTCTCAGAGCGTCGTCGGCGCCTTGCGGTCGCTCATACTGCCGACGGCGGCACTCGCCCTGGTGGGTTCGGCAATCCTGGCCCGATACGCACGGGCCGCCATTCTCGACGTGCTCGGCGATGACTACATGCGCACCGCGCGCAGCCTCGGGCTCAGCAAATGGCGGGCCGTGTTTCGGCACGGTCTGCGCAATGCGTCGATCCCGCTCATCACCGTCTTGGGCTGCAGTTCGGCCATCTCATCGGCGGCGCGGTCGTCATCGAAAGCGTCTTTTATCTGCCTGGAGTCGGGCGACTGGTTGTCGATGCGGTCTCTGCGCGCGACAATGTCGTCGTGGAATCGACCGTCATGGTTCTGACGACGCTGGTGCTGACGCTGAATTTCCTGACCGATCTCGCCTATGGGCTGATCGATCCTCGTATCCGGTTGGGCGGCGCCGAAGCATGACGCGGTCGTCGACGAGAGGACCTGGACAGCAGGCCGCCGATGCGCCGGCGTCAAAGCGCAGGGTGCCGGTGCGGCCCGGTATGCGTGATCGGTCTCGTGGGATTGCGCTTTCGTTGTAGTCGGCATCGTTTCTCGCTTTTGGCTGCCGGGCGGTCTGAACTCAATTCTATGGTCGACATCCGCTCCAAGCTACTCCCCCCTTGACCCGGGGCCACCTGCTTGGCACGGACTACCTCGGCAGGGACCTGGTTGCTCAGATGATGCGCGCGACGTCGAACACGCTCGTCATCATTTCGCTGGGTACGGCGGTTTCCGTCGTCCTCGGCGTTGCCGTGGGCCTGGTCGCGGCCATGTTGCGTGGACTGGCCGAGCAAAGCCTGATGCGGTTTGTCGATATCATTTACGCGATCCCTGCGGTGCTACTGGCCCTTGTGCTCGCGGCCAAGCTTGGCGGCTCTGCCGGAACGACGATCATCGCGCTGGGGCTGTGGTTCTTTCCGCTGATCGCCCGTGTGACCCGCAGCGCGGCGCTGACCGTCAGGGAACGCGCATTTATCAAGGCGGCGCGGAGTTACGGTCGCGGCGACTGGTACATCGCGTGGCGCCACATCCTCCCGAACGTCATCTCGATCATCCTGGTGCAGGTCACTTTGGTAATGGCGCTGGGGATACTGGTCGAAGCCTCCCTGGCGTTCCTGGGCGTTGGCACACAGCCGCCGGAACCGAGTTGGGGACGAATGCTCAAGGAGAGCCAGCAGTACTACAGCGTGGCGCCCTGGCTTGCCATCGTCCCCGGCCTGACGATCGTCCTGGCCGTCATGCCATTCAATCTGGTCGGCAACGGCCTGCGAGACCGGCTTGATCGGCGAAGTCAAACGGAGGTCGACTGATACTCGAGATCAAGGACCTCCGGGTCAGGATCGGAAGCACGCCGATCCTGAATGGCATCAGCATAAGCTGCCGGAAAGGAGAGCGGTTCGGCATCGTCGGAGAGTCCGGCAGCGGCAAGACAATGACCGCGCTGGCCGTGATCGGACTGCTGCCGGACGGCGCTGGTGCCACGGGAGCCGTTGTGCTCTCCGGGGAGCATCTGCTCGAGAAAACCGACCATGAAATGAATGCGGTACGCGGGCGCAAGGTGTCCATGATCTTTCAGGATTCCCTTACCTCACTCGACCCTCTGATGACGGTCGGACGCCAGATGACATTGCCGCTACGCATGCGCGGCCTCAGCCGCGAAGCAGCAAGGGCCGAGGCCATCGAGTTGCTCAAGAGCGTTCAGATCGACCGGCCCGAAGAACGATACCGCGCCTATCCCCACCAGTTGTCGGGGGGACAACGCCAGCGCGTCAACCTCGCGATGGCGCTCGCCGGTGAACCGGAGGTGCTGATCGCCGACGAACCCACCACCGCGCTCGACGTCACCGTGAAAGCGGCGGTTGCCAAGCTCATCAGGCGGGTGATCGACCGCACCGGCACCACGCTGGTGCTGATTACGCATGACTTTCCACTGGTTGCCTTCCTGTGCGAGCGCACAGCAGTCTTGTACGGAGGCTTCGTCGTCGAAGAAGCCGAGACTTCCCGGCTCCTGAACGCGCCGCGTCACCAATACACTGCCGCGCTGATCAGTTCGATGCCGGCTCTGCGGCGGGACCAGTCCCGCGCTGCCGGGCTGAGATCGATTCCGGGGTCGGTACCGGCGGCGGGTGACTTTCCAACAGGATGCCCTTTCCGCACACGCTGTCCCGCGGCGACCACTGCCTGCGAGGTGATGCCGGAATTCCAGAGCGAGGGCAATCACAGGTTTGCCTGCTGGCACCCCGTCGGGGCCACGTCGTGACCGCGTTGCTGGAAGGCCGCCATCTGGTCAAGCAGTATCGATTGCCGAGGGCAAGGTTAGGCAAGCGCGCCCCCGTCGTGGCAGTGAACGATGTCAGTCTGGAACTCGGGGAATCGGAATTTCTGGGTCTTGTAGGCGAGTCGGGGTCGGGCAAATCCACGGTCGCCAACATCCTGGTCGGGCTGACACGTCCCAACTCTGGAGAAATCATCTTTAGGCACCGCCCAGTCGATTTCAGCAATAAGGCAAACGCTCGCAATTTTCGCCGCAGTGTTCAAATAGTCTTCCAGGATCCGTATTCGTCGCTCGATCCACGGATGACGGTCGGCCAGTCAATTGCCGAACCGCTGAAATCGCTTGCCGTTGACGTCGACCATGGAGCGCGGTGCCGCGAAGTCATTGAGGCCGTGGGGCTCGGCCCGGCGGCGCTGGATCGCTATCCGCACGCTTTCTCGGGGGGCCAACGCCAGCGTATCGCTATTGCACGCGCGCTTGCTCCTCACCCGTCGGTGATCGTCGCCGATGAGCCGGTCAGCGCGCTGGACGTGTCGATTCAGGCCCAGGTGCTCAACCTTCTCCTTAAGTTGCGCAACGAGTTCGGGCTTTCGATCATTCTGATCGCGCACGATCTTGCCGTCGTGAATCAGGTCTGCGATCGCGTGCTCGTCATGCAGAGGGGAAACCTAGTCGAGCAGGGCACACCGGCCGATATCTTCACGAACCCGCGCCACCCCTACACCCGGACTCTTCTCTCCGCCGTTCTCGACCTCGACGGCAAGTTTCCGTTCGAAGGGCTCAAAGCTCCGGCAAGCGACCAATGATCAATTTTCCGAGGGCAGTCGAATGAAAGTCACCATGCTGGGCACCGGTACCCCGACCCCATCACTGAAACGCCAGAGCTCCGGTTATCTGGTTGAGATTGGTGAAGACGTGATCGTCTTCGACCACGGTCCGGGCGCGCATCATCGCCTCCTTGAACTGGGTCGCAGGGCCGTCGACATCACGCACCTCTTCTTTTCGCACCTTCACTACGATCATTGCATCGACTATCCGCGCCTTCTGCTGACGCGTTGGGATCAGGGCGCTGGCCGCGTGCCGGAGCTGAAGGTGTTCGGGCCGCCGCCCATTCGGCGGATGACTGAGCAGCTTTTCGGCGAGGACGGTGTCTACGCCGATGACATCCGCGCCAGGATCGAGCATCAGGGCAGCATCGACATCTTCGAGGCGCGCGGCGGCGTGCCTCCGCGCAAGCGCCCCGCACCGGAAGTCACAGAACTGGAACCGGGCAACATCGTCAACAACGGGACCTGGACGCTCACCGTCGCCGAGGGTTGGCACGTGCAGCCTTATCTGCGCTGCTACGGCTATCGCCTTGAAGCCGACGGCAAGGTGCTGTGCTACTCCGGCGACAGCGGCGGCGTGTGTCCGGAGATTGTGGCTCTGGCGCGCGGTGCCGACGTGCTGATTCACATGAATCACTATTTCTCCGGAACCGAGCCGACGGAAATCTACCGCAAGGTCTGCGGAAACCATGTCGATACCGCCACGGTTGCCCGCGATGCAGGGGTAAAGACGGTGGTGCTGACACATATGCTCGAGCAGATCGACCAACCCGGCATCCGCGAGCGCATCATCCGCGAGATGGCTGCGATCTTCGACGGCGACATAATCTGGGGCGAGGACCTGCTCCAGATCCCGCTGGACGCGCCCGCCCTCTACAAGATGGATTAGTCCTCTCCCACGCCGCGCGAGCACCCTGTGGCGTGCGCGTTTGCGTGGTCCCACCGACCGTCTGCCACCTCCGCCAAGGAACCGATATATGTCGTTCAAGCCCGCCGATTCCCCCGCATCATCCGTGACGTTCCAGCAAAATGTGCCGTGCGCGGTGCGTGACGGAACGATCCTGCGCGCCGACATCTATCGACCCAGGTTTCGCGGCCGCTATCCGGTGTTGCTCTGCCGCACGCCCTACGACAAGTCGAGTATCCTGTACATCGGCAACGCGCCGCTGATGGCCTCACTCGGGTACATTGTCGTCGTTCAGGACTGCCGCGGGAGGGGTGAATCCGATGGCGAGTTTGCCTGGACGTTCGGCTTTCCCGGAAACGCGGTCGAATCCCTCGACGGCTATGACAGCGTCGAATGGGCTGCCGCTCTCGACGGCTCCAGCGGACAGGTCGGCATGTGGGGCAATTCTTATCCCACTGGACTGGCATTGAGGGCGTCGGGAGAGCGGCCGCCGTCGCTTGTCGCGCTCTATTCCAGCGGGATGGCGGACAAACACACCAGCATGACATTCGGCATCTTCGAGACCGGTCGCCGCCTGCATTGGATCTATAGTATGGCGGCCGACGCGCGACGCCGAGATGGTGATCCATTTGTTCCGTACACACGGGAAGCCGCTGATGACATTTGGAACCGGATAGATCGGGGAAAGTGGCTGTGGCGGCTGCCGCTAGTGTCGATCCCGGAGGAGTTCTCTTCGACACTAACGGAGCAATTCCACCGCTATTTCAGGGAAGTGCAGCTCGACATGTGGAACTTCCCCGCCATCCACGACAAGGTGAATGTGCCGGTCTCGTTCACCACCGGCTGGTGGGACCGGCTTGCCCACCACGTCAACAACTTCACCGGCGTGGTCGCCAAAGGACCGACGGCGAATCGCGACAAGCACCGCCTGGTGATCGGCCCGTGGGGTCATTCGACCGACAATTGGTTTAGCAACCTCGGCCCGCGCGACTACGGCGCCACAGGCAACCGCGTCATATCCGCATCAGGCGGTGCGCTGGTTCGACCACCATATTAAGGAAATCGAGAACGGATCCGAAAAGGATCCGACGGTTAACGTCTTTGTGGTCAACGATAATGAGTGGCGTGGCTTCGGTAGTTGGCCGCTCGAAGGGACCGAATTCACATCTTATTTTCTCAGCAGCGCCGGTGCCGCGAATGGCCCACGCGGCGCCGGCATGCTCGAGCCTGAACCAAGCTCGTCTGAGCCAGATTTCTACGTATACGACCCGCGCGATCCGGTGATGAGCGTCATGGGGTTGGACTATCAGGCACTGCCGTCAAACCAAGCGCCACTTGACCGCCGCAAGGATATCCTCGTCTATCAGACACGACCACTGGAGTGCGACGTTCTCGCAATAGGCCCGGTGGAATGCCATCTTTGGGCTGCGTCCAGCGCGCCAGACACTGATTTTACTGTCAAGCTTTGCGAAGTGGGTGTCGACGGCATATCTATCAACCTCAGCTACGGCATTGTGCGAGCGCGTTATCGCTTCGGCTACGATCAGGAGAAAGCGCTCGATCCCGGAGTGCCACAGGAGTTCGTGATCACGATGATGCCTGTCGGAATAAGGTTCCAGAAAGGCTCGCGGATTCGTCTTGATGTTTCCAGCTCCGACTTCCCGAACTTCGACCGCAACCACAACACCGGCCGCGAGTACTGGAGCGATCCCGAACTGCGCGTTGCGCGGCAAACGGTTTTTCACAACACCGAGATGCCATCGCGACTTCTTCTGCCGATCCTGAAGGAACCTGGGCGCCGTTAAGCGAAATGATTTGGCGGCTCGGGATGTCAGTTGAAAGAGACAAGGTCGCGCGTTGAGCGCGAGAAAGGCTCTGTCCGGAGGTCATCCGATACTGTCGCCTGTTCTATGAGACTAATGAATGAGTGATTGGCTTGCCGCAATTCGAGGTGGTCGAACAATCCTCTCCACAGTATCATGAGATTGTCTTCCGCTGACAATGGTCCCATTGTGAAAGTACGCAGCGTAAGAGTGAAAATAGTTGCCCGTCTTCTGACTTGGAAATAGCCTGCATCAACAAAATGGTATCTGATGAAACGCAGCACAAAATCAAGTCGCGGCCTGCGAAAACCTGCGCGCGTCATGGGCAAGCGCGCTAGTGCGACACCGCCGAGTATCGGCAAAGTCATTGCCGAAATGCGCAGGAGTCGCGGCCACAGCCTGGACAGGTTGGCCGAGCTTTCGGGCATATCCAAATCGATGCTCTCGAAGATCGAACGAAACGAAACTAACCCGACGTTGGGTACGGTCTGGCGATTAGCCTCTACGTTCCAGATCGGAATTGAACAGCTCGTGGGCGCTGACTCCACCGAAACGCCGCTGCAGCATCGGCGACCGAATGAGATCCCGACCCTCAAGAGCGCAGACGGCGGGTGCACAATTCGAATTTTGAGCCCGGTCGATCTTGCCGGCGTCGTGGAGTGGTACGACATTGTGGCCGAGCCGCACTCCTCCCTGGAATCCCGCCCCCACGGTCCGGGCGCCGTCGAGCACTTGGTGGTGATCGAGGGGGCGTTCACCATTGATAGTGGACAAAGGTCTATCCAGGTCAACGTCGGCGATACAGCGAGCTATCCGGCTGATGTGCCTCACGCTCTACGCAATTTGCATGAGAAACCGGCTCGCGCTTTGGTGTTGGTGACTTATTCCCTAACGAGTTAGCGAATCTCCATTCATTGTCGCCGCCCTCAGCGAATTGACCGCACTAGCTGCTTGTCAATCAACGTTTCTAATGATAGACGACAGTCCTATATAGTAGTACATTGATCCGGCGAAGCTGCGTTGTGACGTTGAAGCGCTACTCATTGTCTGCGTTGCTCCGCAACGGCGTGAGACGGCAACGCGATTGGCCCCCCGCCTGGCGGCTGGCGGAGCCGAAGAAAAGCTACGACTTTGTTATCATTGGCGGTGGCGGACACGGGCTGGCGACTGCCTACTATCTCGCTCGTGTACACGGTGCCACGAACGTCGCGCTGCTGGAGCGGAGCTGGGTCGGCGGTGGCAATACCGGTCGCAATACAGCGATCATACGTTCGAACTACCTCTACCCGGAGAGCGCCGCGGTCTACGACTTCGCGCTCAAACTGTACGAAGGCCTTTCGAGGGACCTCAACTACAACATCATGCTCAGTCAGCGTGGTGTGCTCCTGCCGCTCTTCACGCGACATGACCTCGACATCAGTAGGCGCGCCGTCCAGGCCATGCAGTTAAGCGGTGTCGAAGCTGAGCTGCTTTCTCGCGACGAGACCCTTGCATTCGAGCCACTCCTCAATCGTGATCCGAATGCCCGTTACGCGCCAATCGGGGGAATCCTGCAACGGCGTGGCGGCATCGCCCGCCATGACGCAATCGCTTGGGGTTATGCGCGCAGTGCGGACGCACTCGGCGTCGACATAATCCAGGATTGCGCCGTTACCGGGTTCGACATCCGCGCTGGCAAGCTCGTGGGAGTTCGAGACGTCTCGCGGCCGCATCGTCTGTGCCCGCGCCGCAATCGCGGTCGCGGGACAGACAACGGCGCTCGCTGACCTTGCCGGGTTCAAGGTACCGATCCGCAGCATGACCCTTCAGGCCGCAGTCACAGAGCCAATAAAGCCGGTGCTCAATTCGGTCGTCATGGCAGTTCACGGACCGGGCACCTATGCTAGCCAGAGTGATAAGGGTGAAATCGTCTTCGGCGGCGCGCTTGACCGTTACAGCTCATACACCCAGCGCGGGGCAATTAGCACTTTGCAGTCTGTAGCTGCCGGCCTGATTGAGACCTTTCCGTCGTTGTCGCGCGTTAAGCTGATGCGGCAGTGGGGCGGTACCGTCGACGTCGTACCCGATTCCAGCCCGATTATCGACGAGATCTCCGGTGAGGGATCTGTTCATCAATTGCGGCTGGGGAACCGGAGGCTTCAAAGCGATTCCGGCGGGTGGCTGGCTGCTTGCGCACTTGCTGGCAACCGGTAGCCACCACGCGATGAGTCGACCCTTTGGGTTCGACCGCTTCACGGCGCTGAAGTTGATCGACGAGGCCGGCGCGGCCGGCATTGCCCACTAACCGATCGCGAAGGCCATGCTCAACTTCAATTGCCCATGGTGCGGCGAGCGTGCCGAGGTCGAGTTCAGCTGCGGCGGCGATGCCGACACGTTGAGGCCAGAGAATTGGCGGGAGGTGAGTGACGCCGATTGGGCAGCCTACCTCTACATGGAGACCAACTCACGCGGCGTCATCCGGGAGCGCTGGGTCCATCAGTTTGGCTGCGGGGAGTGGTTCACCGTCGCGCGCAACACGTTGACAAACGAGATCGTCGACGTCTTCCCCACAGCCAAGGCACGTCCGCGCAGCGCGGTGGAGATCTGAGGTGGGTTATCGACTCGAAACGGGAGGCAGTGTCGACCGCACAAATCCCTTGCGGTTCACCTTCAACGATCGTGCCTTGGTGGGACTGACGGGCGACACTCTCGCATCGGCGCTCCTGGCGAACGACGTGTCAATCGTAGCGCGTAGTTTCAAGTATCACCGGCCCCGCGGAATCGTCGGTCTGCGCGAGGAGGACATGGGCGGCATTGTCGACCTCGGAATTGATCCACGTGTCGAGCCGAACGCGCTTGCAACCATGACACCCCTTCGCGACGGCCTCATGGCGCGGTCGGTTAACTGCTGGCCCAATGTCGATTTCGACATCGGCGCCGTCTGGGGTTTCGCGAAGCCTGTGCTCGCAGCTGGCTTCTACTACAAGACGTTCATGTGGCCACACTGGCGCTGGTTCGAGCCGGCTATCCGGGCGAACTCCGGATTGGGACGGGCGCCGCGCGGTCCTGACCCCGATCTCTACGAACATGACAGCGCGCACTGTGATGTTCTCGTCGTCGGAGCCGGGCCCGCCGGGTTGCGCGCTGCCACGTTGCTCGCGGCGGCCAATCTGAGCGTGATAATTGTCGAACAGGACACGGAGGTCGGCGGATCGCTCCTCACCCGATCGGCGATGATTGAAGGTATGGCGGGGTCGGCATGGGCAGCACGGGTCGTCAATTCACTGCGGGCGCGACCGAACGTAACCGTGATGACGGACGCAACGGCGACCGGCCACTACGACGGTAACTGGGCGACGGTTCATCAGAAACTCGCTACTGATGCATCATCCACGACGGCGCGCAGCCGTTTCTTGTGCATCCGCGCAGGCACGGTCGTGCTCGCGAGCGGCGCTCACGAAAGACCGCTACCATTTCCCAACAACGACCGTCCTGGCGTCATGCTCGCTTCCGCCGTTGCGGGCTACGCTAACCGTTTTGGGGTGGCTACAGGCCGCAGCATCGCATTCATGGTGAATAACACGTCCGGCTACTCTTCAGCCCTCGACTGCCACGATTGCGGCATTGCGGTCGCCGCGATCATTGACGTTCGCCCCAGGGCAGAAGAGCCGCTGGCCGCGGCGTGCGCGGCACGCCGGATCGAAATCGTTGCGGGCGCGATGGTCACGAATGTGTTCGGTCGTCGTCGAGTTCGCGGCATCGAGGTCGCATTACTCGACAGAAGCGCCCGTCGCCGGATCGCATGCGACTGCCTTGGGATGGCGGGCGGGTGGAGCCCGTTGGTCCATCTCTCTTCACACGGCGCCGCAAGGCCGGTGTGGGATGTGGACCGCTTGTGCTTCCTGCCCGCAGATCTGCCCGACGGGATCGTCGCTGCCGGAGCAGTGAACGGCCATTTTGATTTGTCTGATGCACTCGATGATGCAGACCGATGCGCGGCAGCGCTTGCCGGTTCGCGGGTGCCCGGCGAGGAACCGACACATCCGTCAGCTGCGGCGATCGTTCCCCCATCGCCAGTTCCCTATGCGAGCACAGCTTTCTGGGGGGCGCGCACCGAAAAGGCTATTCGATCCAGCTGGATCGACTTCCTCCACGACGTGACCGCGAGCGATATCGGGGTGGCAGTGCGCGAAAACTTCACCTCGATCGAGCATTTTAAGCGCTACACCACGATTGGCATGGCCCCCGACCAGGGCAAGACATCGAACGTGACCGGCATGGCTGTGTTGGCGCGCGAGACTGACCGCGACATCGCAGACATTGGTACCACCAAGTTCAGGCCGCCGTATACGCCGGTCACACTGGGTGCTCTCGCGGGGGCCGAGCGGGGCGCTCTCTACCGTCCGCTACGCAGACTGCCGCTGCACGAATGGCACCTGGCACACGGCGGCAAAATGGAAGATTATGGAGGGTGGCTTCGCCCCGCGTATTACCAGGCGAACGACAGCGCCATTGGCGCTGAAGTCCTTCTTGTTCGCAGGAAGGTTGGTATCCTCGACTATTCACCGCTCGGCAAGATAGACATTGTCGGGCCGGATGCCGTTGCCTTCCTGAATCTAATCTATATGAATGACGTCGGAACTCTGAAGACGGGACGTGCACGCTACGGTCTGTTGCTGAGAGAGGATGGCAGCATATTGGACGATGGCGTCTTCTGTCGCCTTGCCGATCAGCACTTCATGATGACGACCACCAGTAGCGGAGCTACCGCCACATCCCAATGGCTTCAGCGCTGGCACCAATGCGAGTGGCCTCACATGGATATTGTGATCCAGCCGTTCACGACGCATTGGGGTACGATCACGCTCTCCGGCCCGGCTGCGCGAGCTGTGGTGTGCCGGCTGTGCTCCGACATCGACTTCTCGGCCAACGCCTTCCCACACATGTCGGTGCGAACCGGCACAATCGAAGGCATTTCGGTTCGCGTTCTACGCGTGAGTTTCACCGGTGAACTCACCTATGAGATCAGCGCACCGGTTACCGACATCCCTGTGCTCTGGCACCACGTGCTCGAGGCGGGTAGCGATCACGGCATCGCCGCCTTTGGGATCGAAGCGCTGATGGTCATGCGCACCGAGAAGGGTTTCGTCCATGTTGGGGCCGAAACCGATCCGACGACGGTTCCCGACGACATAGGGTTTGGTCGTCTTGGTGCGACGAAGAAGGTCCATTTTATCGGCCGCCGGTCGCTGACTTCGGCCAAGGCGCAAATGGCGAACCGAGGGCAATTAGTCGGCCTGGAACCTCTTGACGGCCGCACGATCCTAACCGCCGGTGCGCAGATTGTTGCCGGCCCGTTGGAGACCCGGCCGGTGCGAACGCAAGGACGCGTAACCTCGGGCTACTGGAGCCCTAGCGCAGGGCGACCCATTGCCCTCGCGGTCCTGGAACGCGGGCGTGAGAGACACCAAGACGAGGTTGAAGTCTATCACGGGGGCGCCGTCGCCCGGGCGAAGGTAGTTGCACCCTGTTTTTACGATCCTGAAGGGATCAGGATGAATGCCTGAGGTGGCTCAGCCAAATCTTGCTCCGGTTGCCGTAGCGGCGCGTGTCCCGCTGGCACATGACTTGATGCACCGCTTATCAGTCACAAGCATCAGCGGACGGGCCTTTTTTTTGGTCACCCAGGCACGCGTCATTTCCGGCATCAACGCCGCCCTCGCAGACGCGCTCGGATACCCGGCTCCTGCGAACCCTCGGCAGTGCACGACTTCTCGATCAGGAAACGGATTCTGCCTGTGGCATTCTCCGTATCAATGGCTGATCGGCACCGACGCGATGAATAGACGGGAACTGATGACGGCCCTAGTCCGCGCCGTAGAAGGCAAGACTGTCAGTGTTTTCGATGTCACTGGCGGCTTCGAAGGCCTCAGGATCGCCGGTGCCGATGCCGCACGCTTGTTGTCCAAAGGTACTCTGCTCGACCTGCGTGACAAGGCGTTTCCACCTGGCACCGGCACGCGCACCCTGTTCGCACACCATTCCGCCATTATCGTCCGTGACGTTTCAGAATCGGCATACGACATCTATTACGATGGCTCGCTGGGCCACGCCGTGCGCCTCTGGTTCGCGCAGGCAGTTGTTCGCCCAGAAATCATGACTTCGCCTTGATAACAGAAGTGTTCGTTTTACGGGGCGCGCCACCACAATTAGGCTGTGTCAAAGTCATCGTGCGAGACCCCTGTCTTTAGACGCCATCCGGGAATACGGGGTATGAAGATCCTTTTTTTGGCGAAACCGCATTGAATTATCGAGCTGGGTTCGAAACCTTGCTTGAGCAGGAACATTAGATTGTGAACATCAGCGACCCGCGGATGACAGAGGGGGGGCGCGCCGATTATGCCTCGGCCGAAGTCACCATTGGAACCACCCTGACCGTCGAAATGCCGTATCCATCGCGTCTGCGCCTCTATCACTCTCCCGGCACGGGCTATGACAACATCGACACGACGTTGCTCCCTCCTGGTGCGACCCTTTGCAATTGCTTTGGGCACGAGAATGCAATGGCCGAGTACGTCGTGGCGGCACTGCCACTCCTTCGTCGCAAGAGACCTTCTCGCGTTCATGAGCTTCGAGGGCATACGTATCCCTTGTAGCGGTGCTTCGGCGTTCATGACGAATTTCCCGCCTATGAAAGGCGATCCGACCGCAACAGCAGGTTCCGCACGTTCGACACGTGCCACCGGCCTCCGCGCGCCGTTCGCACTCCGCGGCTGTTGAGTGCCGAGGCAAGCCCGCGAAGATCGGTCACGCCGGCGGCTCGCAACGAGTCGATGATCGGCAGAACGTTTGCCGCGAATGCATCGGCTTCCTCGATCAACGACCGCCGACCGTTCGCCAGTGCTTCGGCCGCGTTCGTACGGTTGCCCAGCTTCGCGCCCTGCGCCTTGCGCGCCGCCAGTGCCGACCGCGTCCGTTCCGAGATCAGCCGCCGTTCCTTCTCCGCCAGCGCCGCATAGATGTGCAGCATGAACGGATCGGCGTCGACGCCGAGTTCCGCAACAATGAAGGGCACACGTTGGGCCATGAGGCCGGCAATGAAGGCCACGTCGCGCGAAAGCCGGTCGAGCTTGGCGACGATGACCGGACACTTGCGCTGCCGCCCTGTGGCCAACGCTGCGGCCAGCTGAGGCCGCCGGTCGAGGGCATCGGCTCCCTTCCCTGTTTCGACCTCGACGAACTCGGCGACCAGTTCGAAGCCTTCTGCGCTGCGAACCGCGTGACAGCTTCACGCTGCCCATCGATGCCGAGGCCAGAACGGCCCTGTCTGGCGGTTGAGACGCGATAGTAGGCGACGGCATGTTGCATCAGCGAAAGACTCGGTGGCTCGTGTACAAACGTCATACCACCGTTTGAGTCTTGTACGTAGCCAAGTATCTGGCTTTGTTGAGCAATTACGCTCCAGATGTGGGCGGGTGCCCGGGAGGGGTGCGCCGTCGCTCGCTCGCCCTCAAAGTCGACGATCATGATCACGTCCCGCCGCACGCGGCCAAAGGTGCCAGGGCAGTCTCAGACACCCGCGCAGGCGCTTGCGGGCGCCTAGCATCAGACGGTTGCTGGCCGGCAGGCCACATAGCGCCGAAACCACCAACGCCTCTTGAGTCGTGGTTCTGCAATCCCGCCGAAACCGGACATTGCCACCTCGACGACGATGGTCCGACATGCGCCAAAGGACTAAATCGCTCGCGCGATAGGGTGCTGCGGCGATTGGGGCGGCCAGTGGCGGCGGGGGACTTCCTGTCTTGAACTGAGGGGTTAGCAACCTCGCTCAGGACAGGAGCATTCCCATGACCAACGAGGCGATGAGCCCGCTGCGCCGGCGCATGATCGAAGATATGACGATCCGTGGCTTCGGCGCGAAGACACAGCACGACTACATCCGCAGCGTCAGCAACCTGGCCAGGTTCCTCGGCCGCTCGCCGGACACCGCCAGCAACGAGGATGTGCGCGGTTTTCAGCTTCACCTCTCCGCGGAGGGCATCTCTGCGGCCAACATGAACGGCACCGTCTCCGGGCTGCGGTTTTTCTTCCGGGTTACGCTCGGTCGCGCCGATATGGCGAGCCATCTGCCGTTCGTACGCCAACCCCGGAAGCTGCCCGTCGTTCTGAGCCCCGAGGAGGTCTCGCGGTTCCTGGAGGCGGCGCCGGGGCTCAAGTACAAGGCGGCGTTCAGTGTGGCGTACGGCGCTGGCCTGCGCGCGTCCGAGGTGATCTCGCTCAAGCCCACCGACATCGACAGCCAGCGCATGGTCATCCGCGTCGAGCAGGGCAAGGGCCGCAAGGATCGTTACGTGATGCTGTCGCCGCAACTGCTCGAACTGTTGCGCGATTGGTGGCGCGTCGAGCAACCGCGGGGCTGGCTGTTTCCTGGTCGCGTGCTCGGGGCACCGCTCACGACACGCCAGCTCAACCGCGCCTGCCATGCCGCGGCCGACATGGCCGAGCTGGAGAAGCCGGTGTCGCTGCATACCCTACGGCACAGCTTCGCCACCCATCTTCTGGAACAGCACATCGACATCCGGGTGATCCAGGTCCTTCTCGGGCACGCCAAGCTCGACACCACGGCGCTCTATACCCAGGTGGCCACCAGGACGATCCGGGAGGTCATGAGCCCGCTCGACAAGCTGATCAGGAACAACACAGCGGGCGCACCGCCCCCCTGAAGCGCGACGCGCGTGTCGCGTCCGGTTGTGGAGGTCGCGGATATCTTCCGCGGCCATGGTCCGGCGTGGCGTCAGGCCAACGCCGGCCATGTCAGCCTCGGCCAGCTCAAGGTGATGAGCGCCATCGAGAGCTGCCGCACGGCGGCCCTCGGCGGGCATGTCGAACGCTGCGAGGATTGCACCCACACCCGCATCGCCTACAACTCCTGCCGCAACCGGCATTGCCCGAAGTGCCAGGGCGCGGCGGCCAAGCAATGGCTGGCCGAGCGCCAGGCCGATCTGCTCCCCGTCGGCTACTTCCACATCGTCTTCACGCTGCCGGCGCCGATCGCTGATATCGCCTACCAGAACAAGGCCGTCATCTACGACCTCCTGTTCAAGGCTTCGGCCGAGACGCTGATCACGATCGCCGCCGACCCTAAGCACCTTGGTGCCCGGATCGGTGTCACCTCGGTGCTGCACACCTGGGGCTCGGCGCTAACCCACCATCCGCACGTCCACATGATCGTGCCCGGCGGCGGCCTATCGCTCGATGGCAAGAGCTGGGTCGCTTGCCGCCCCGGCTTCTTCCTTCCCGTGCGTGTGCTCTCGCGGCTGTTCCGGCGACTGTTCCTGGAGAAGCTGACTGCCGCCCACGACGCGGGCCGCCTGAAGTTCTTTGGTGATCACGCCGGCCTGGCCAGGGACGATGCGTTCGCGGCGTACCTGGCGCCGTTACGCAGAAGCGAATGGGTCGTCTACAGCAAGCGCCCGTTCGGTGGGCCCGAGGCGGTGCTGGCGTACCTGTCGCGCTACACCCACCGCGTCGCCATCTCCAACAGCCGCCTCATCGCCGCCGACGAGAAGGGCGTGACCTTCAAGGTCAAGGACTACCGGATCGAGGGACCCGGCCGATACAAGACGATGACGCTTGCCACGTCCGAGTTCATCCGTCGCTTCCTCATCCACGTGCTGCCGCACGGCCTCCATCGCATCCGCCACTATGGCCTGCTTGCCAGCGGTGGCCGTGCCGCCAACATCGCGCACGCCCGCGAGCTGCTCCACGTGCCCAAGCCTCCGAGCAATCCCATCGACGCCGGCACGATCGATGAACCGCCGATGATCTCGCCTGCGTGCCCGTGCTGCGGCGGTCGCATGATCATCATCGAGA
>CAVZHY010000003.1:0-54282 GCA_963775235.1 uncultured Alphaproteobacteria bacterium | reverse complement strand
CAGCGGATAACCGCGTGGTCCGAGGTGATCGCAAGCGGTGCGAATGGCCACCCAGTCCGCCGCCTCGAATGCGATGTGATGCATCTTTTGCTGCTTGCCGGGCAGGAGGTTGATGGTGTGATGGTCCGGCCCGCACCGCAGAAACGCAAAGAAATCGCCCATCCAGTCAGACACGCGGAAGCCAAGGATGTCGGTGTAGAACCCGACGGCCTTGGCCACGTCGAATACGTTGAAGGCGACATGGCCAAGCTTTTTCGGGGCGATCGGACTGGCGCCGGGGGCGCGTTCGGCGGCAGGCGCGGCTTCCATGTGGAGTTCGACATGCGTTGCGTGCGGAAGTCTCCAGAAGCACCGAGCGGGCGACACCGGGGTGGGGATCACTTCGTTCCGCGACGGCGACGCCCCGGCCACGCGCCTCTGTGACGATCGCGGCAAGATCCGCCTCGCTGGCGACTTCGAAGCCAACCGAGCGGCAGGCCGCCCTGTCGCCGGTGGCGAGGACGACCGAGACCCCTCCCCTAGGACAGGCGAGATAGGCGGCCGCGGCTTCGCGCGCGACCATGTCGAGGCCCATGATGTCCTGGTAGTAGGCAACCTGTCGGTCCAGGTCCGGCGTCTCAAGGACGGCGTGACCAATCCCGCGCACGCCTGCCATCCGGCTGCCTCCGCGCTGCTTCCTGCGGTGTTTTCCCGGGCCCTGCCCGGCGACGCGCCGTACGCGCTTCTGTAGGATGCACCAAACATTGCACAATCAGTCACAACGTGCAAATGTTGGCTTTACCCACCCGTGACCCGTGGGGCGCGTACCTAGGGAGGTTCCATGAGACATGTGACGGCAGCGCTCGGCGCTCTGGCGATGGTTGCTGCGATCGCAGTCGGTCCGGCCAACGCGGCCGACGACACGGTGACGATCGGCGCGATCTATCCAATCAAGACGCTGACCGGCGAGCAGGGGCGGCGCAGCTCCGAGTTCGCGGCAGACCAGGTCAACGCCAGCGGCGGCGTTCTCGGCAAGAGCCTGAAGATCATCACCTATGACGACAACTTCCAGCCGGCAGAAGGCGTAGCGGCCGCCCGCCGCCTGATGAGCGAAGACGGCGTCAAGGTCGTTACCGGCGGCATCAACACGGCGGTGGCCAACGCGGTCATGCAGATCGTCGAGGAAAACGACGGCATGTTCATGTCCTCGGTGACCAAGAGCCCCGATCTTACCAAACATGCCAAGGGCTTCCGCCTCAATTCCCTGGCGGTGACCGACATGGGGGACCTGACCAAGGTGCTCGACCGCTCCGTCAATCCGAAGCGCGTGGTGGTGGTTGCGGATATCAGCGACTACGGAAAGACGATGATCGACACGCTGAAGGGGATCTTCGGCGACCGCCTGGTTGACAGCGAGCAGTACCAGATCCTCAACCAGACCGACTTCAGCACGATCGCTACCAAGGTCAAGGCCGACAACCCTGACGTAACCTGCCTCGGTTTCGTGGCGACAGAACAGGGCGCGGCTGTGCTGCGCGCGATGAAGGAGGCGGGCGTTCCCGGCGCCCGCTGCATCGTGCCGGGCGCGCTGACGCCGCAACTGATCACCGCGGCGGGTGACGCTGCGGAAGGCGCCATTAGCGTCGACAACTGGACGCCGGACCTTGCGACCCCCGAAAACAAGGCCTTCGTCTCCGCGTTCCGGGCGAAGTTCAACGAGGAGCCGGGCAAAGTCGATTTCCTCGCCTACCAGAGCATCCTGATTCTGGCTGGCGCCATCAACAAGGCGGGCACCGCCACCGACACCGACAAGATCGCTGACGCGATGCGGGCCGGAACCTGGGACGGACCGATCGGGCCGTTGACCTTCGACGGCAACCAGGTTGTCGGCGGCACGCCCGTGATGATCCAGGTTAAGGATGGCAAGATCGCCACGGTACAGTAAGACTGGCGCGAAGGCGCCGGGAACCGCGGACTGATGTGGGAAGCGCTGCTTCAGCAGTTCGTCAACGGCATATCGGTGGGGCTCGGGTACGCGCTGGTCGCACTCGGCCTCACCCTTATTTTCGGCGTCCTGCACGTCATCAATTTCGGGCACGGCGAGATCGTCATGATCGGCGCTCTCGGTGTGCTGCTTGTCACCAGGATGCTCGGCCTGCCCTACCTTGCCGCCCTGCCGGCGGCGATCGTCGTGGGCGCCGCCATCGGTTACCTGATGAACCTCGTTGCCGTGCAACCGCTGGCGAACCGGCCGGGCGCCCGCACCGACGTGTTCCTCGCCACCTTCGCCGTCGGCGTGTTGCTGCACGAAACCGTGCTGTCGACCTGGGGACGGGCCCCGGCGCTGATCACCGGCGTGCCGGGACAGACGGCGCTCGGCCCGCTGTCGCTCACCAACCACCGCCTTTTCGTGATCGGCGCCGCCGTCGTCACCCTGATCGTGCTTGAACTGCTGTTGCGCCGTACGCGCTTCGGCGTGGAGATGCGTGCCGTCGCGCAAAACCCCTACGCCGCGCGCGTGGTCGGCATCGACATCAGGAAAGTCAGCACGCGCACGTTTGTCCTCGCCGCTGCCATCGCCGGGCTCGGCGGGGGCCTCCTCGCCCCGATCATGTCCTTCTCTCCGCAAATCGGCGATGCCTCCTTGCTCAAGGGATTCGCAATCGTCGTCGTCGCCGGTCTCGGCAACACCTCCGGCGCGGTGGTGGCGGCGCTGCTTATCGGCATCATCGAGGCGATGCTGGGCTTCTTCGTCGATGCCACCGTGGTGAGCGGCTTCGTTCTGCTGTTGATGCTCGCGGTTCTCCTCGTCCGTCCGCGTGGATTGTTCGCGCGGGCCACATGATCCGCCTGCTTGCCTGGCTCGCGGTCGGGCTGGTGGCAGCGGTCGTCGTTCCTTCCGCCATCGCTTCCGCCTACTACCTCGACGTGCTGTCGACGGCGGCGGTCCTTGCCATCCTCGCGCTGAGCGTGGCGGTGGTGTTCGGCCGTCTCGGCTACCCGACCTTCGGCCACGCCGCCTTTTTCGGCCTCGGCGCCTATTTCATCGGCCTTCTGGTCGCCCTAGCCGGCCTCAATTTCTGGATGATCGTACCGCTGGCAATCGTTCCCGGCGCGATCCTCGGCGTGCTCGTGGGGTTCGCGGCCGCGCGGCTTGCCGGCGCCTATTTCGCCATATCGACGCTGGTGGTGGCGCAGCTCCTCGGCCTTGTCGCCTCCGACTGGCAGGACCTCACGCGCGGGCCGATGGGCACCATGGTCAACGCGGGAGCGCCCCCGTGGAGGGGGCTGTTCGGCTGGTCGAGCCTGCAGGCGTATCTTGCGCTGCTCATCGTCGCGCTCACGATCACGATCGTGCTCGTCCGCAACCTCTTCCGCAGTCCGGTCGGCCGCGCCTGGATCGCGATCCGCGAGGCACCCGACCTCGCCGAGGCGATCGGCATCGCCAGCAAGCGCCTGCGCGTGGTGAACGTCACCATCTCCGGCGCGATCGCCGCCCTCGCCGGTGCGTTGTTCGTCCCGAAGATCTTCGTCATTTCGCCCGATCTGTTCGGCATCAACTACTCGGCGACCGCGATCCTTGCGGTCATCCTCGGCGGCAAGGCGACGGTCCTCGGTCCGGTCATCGGCGGCTTCATTTTCGCCATTCTGCCCGAGGCGTTCCGCCCGCTCGGAGACTGGAATTTCGGTGCCTTCGCCCTGATCATGCTCATTTCGGTGCTGATGCTTCCGGGCGGCCTGGTGTCGATCCCGGAACGGCTTGGCTGGCGGCGCGCACGCCCGGCGCGGACGCGGACCGACCTTCCGGATCCGGCGCCGCTCGCCCTGCGGACGGCCGGCACGCCAGGATCGCCGGCGCTCGTCGCCCACTCTGTCACCAAGAGCTTCGGCGGCGTCCGGGCGGTACAGGACATCTCGCTCACCGTCGCGGCCGGCGAGATCGTTGGACTGATCGGACCGAACGGCGCCGGCAAGACGACACTGTTCAACATGCTCACCGGCTTCCAGTCGATCGATGCCGGGCGCGTTGCCGCATTCGGCACCGACGTGGTCGCGCTTCCCTCGCATCGGATCGCCGAACTTGGCCTCGTGCGCACCTTCCAGCAAACCGCGCTGATGGGACCGCAAACGGTGCTGGAGAACGCGCTCGCCGGCGCACATCTGGTCGAGCCATCGTCGTTTTGGGCCTCGCTCATACGGACGCCCGGACATCTTCGCCGCGAGACCCGGCGGCTCGCGATTGCGCTCGGGTGTCTCAGGGAGGTCGGCCTGATGGATCGGCTTGACGAGACTGCCGGCAGCCTCCCCTACGGCGAACAAAAGCTCCTTGGCGTCGCCGTGGCACTGGCGGCAAGCCCGCGGATTCTCCTTCTCGACGAGCCCGCCGCCGGCCTCAATCCCGCCGAAGCGCAGCGTCTGGCGACCGCACTTTCCGACCTCCGCAAGAAGGGGCTGACGCTGGTGGTCGTCGACCACAACCTGCCGATGCTGATGACGATCGCGGACCGCATCGTCGTCATTCACCACGGCGTCAAGATCGCGGAGGGAACACCGGCGGACATCACCGCCAACCGCGAAGTGGTCGCCGCCTACCTTGGCGAAGTGGAGTTGACCCCGCCCGCACCTGTCGCCGAGCCCGCGTCGTGAAGCTCTCCGTCGCCGACATCCACGTACGCTACGGCGGAACGCTCGCGCTCGCCGGCGTGTCCCTGGAGGTCGCTACCGGAGAAGTGGTCGCGCTGATCGGCGCCAATGGCGCGGGCAAGTCGACGATGCTGAAGGCGATCATGGGCCTTGTCCCCGCCGAGAAAGCCCGGATTTCACTTGGCGACACGCCGATCGGCGGGAGGGGTACGCGCGAACGCATCGCCGCGGGTCTGTCGCTGTCGCCGGAAGGGCGGCATGTGTTTCCCGAACTCAGCGTCGCGGAAAATCTCGACCTCGGTTACATCGGCTCCGATGACTCGGAGAAAAGACAGCGCCGCGACGAAATGTGCGCCCTGTTTCCGCGTCTCAAAGAGCGCGAGAATCAGGCCGCCGGTACCCTCTCGGGCGGTGAGCAGCAGATGCTCGCCATCGGGCGCGCGATGATGGCCGGGCCGAAGATCCTGCTGCTTGACGAGCCGACGCTTGGCCTCGCGCCAATCGTCGTCGGCGGCATCGTGGAGTTCGTTCGCCGCATAAGCAGGGCCGGCGTCGGCATCCTGCTCTCCGAACAGAACGCCGCCGTCGCCCTCGGCCTTGCTCACCGCGCCTACGTTCTCCAGAACGGTGCACTGGTGATCGAGGGCACGGCGCAGTCCGTTGCCGCCGATCCCGAAATCCGCAAGGCTTACCTTGGCCGGTAACGGCCTCCAGCTCCAAGAGGTGTCATGAATCCCGTTCGTAAATCATTGTCCGCCGGCCTACCGGCTATCGGAGGCTGGGTCTGGTACCCGAACTCGCTCGCTTGCGAGACGCTGGCGCGGGCCGGGCTGCCGTGGGTCGTCATTGATATTCAGCACGGCGGTGCGACCTGGGACAGCCTCCTGCCGGCCATCCAGGCGCTCGACCTCGGCGGCTGCGCTACCATCGTCCGTATCGGCTGGCTCGACGAGACCATGATCATGCGGGCGCTGGACCTTGGCGCGGTGGGCGTCATCGTGCCGATGGTCAGCACGGCCGACGACGCGCGACGCATGGCCCAGGCGCTTCGCTACCCGCCCGATGGCATTCGCTCGTTCGGTGCCACGCGCGTGAAATACGCCACCACCGACGACGCCAACCGCGACGTACTGGCGCTCGCCATGATCGAGACGAAAGAGGGCCTCGACAATATCGAGGAGATCGCCGCGACACCGGGCGTCGACGGCCTCTTCGTCGGCCCGGCCGATCTGGCGCTCAGCATGGGCCTTGACCTGCCGGGACCCGGAGAACCGCACCGGAAACTGGTCGAAGCATACGACCGGATCGTTGCGGCAGCGCGACGCAACGGACGTTTCGTCGGTACCCTGTCGTTTTCAGAGGCCCAACTCGACTGGTTCCTCGCGCGCGAGTTCCGTTTCATGACGCTGGGCAGCGATCGCGCCTATCTCACCAAGGGCGTCGCCGCCGATCTGAAGATCGCCCAGGCGGCCGCTGCGAAGTTCAAAGAGGAAGTCGCATCGTGACCGGGCAGAAGCGTGTGCTGATCCCCGCCTTTCCCGGCGCCGACGAGGTCGAGACGATGTTCTCCGAGGCGGGGCTGGCCGTCGACTACTGCCTGAGTGCCGAGGAGCGCGCGTTCGGGCGCGTGGCGCCGGCGCGTCTGGCAGAACGCCGACAAGCGATGGAGCAAACGCTGCCCGCCAAACTGGCGGAGGCGAGCGCGATCAACGCAATGGGATTGGGAGAGCCGCTGCGGGTCGACGCCGATTTCATCGCGAGAGCGCCGCGACTGGAGGTCGTCTTCATCGGCGCGGCCGGCTACGACAGCGTCGATGTAGCGGCGATGACCGCCGCCGGAATACTTGTGTTCAACGCGCCGGGGGGCAACGCCGATGTGGTGGCCGAGCACGCTATTGGCCTCATGTTGGCCCTCAGCCGCCATATCGCCGACTCCGACCGCCGCGCGCATGCCGAACGGAAGGCGAGTTCGCGCCAGGCGGTGCAGACCTCCGGCTGGCCGCTCGGCATGCTCAAGGGGCGCCTTTTGGGGCTGTTGGGGTACGGCTTTGTCGGTCGCCACGTGGCGGAGCGCGCACGTCTCGGTCTCGGGATGGAGGTGATCGCATACGATCCATTCTTCGATTCTCTCGAGGCCGAGCGCCAGGGTGTGTTGCTGGTCGACGATATGAACACGGTGCTGTCCCGTGCCGACGTTGTGTCGCTGCACGTGCCGCTGACCGCAGGTACCCGCAATCTCATAAACACCGATACCCTCGCGCGCATGAGGGACAACGCCATCCTTATCAACACCGCGCGTGGCGCCAGCGTCGACACCGACGCGCTGGTCGCGGCTCTCAAGGCGCGGAAGATTGCAGCCGCCGGCCTCGATGTGACCGAGCCCGAGCCGCTCCCCGATGGCCACCCGCTGTTCCAGATGGATAACGTCATTATCACTCCGCATATCGCCGGCGCCGCCCCGGACACGTTCGCCAAATCGGCGATCATCGCCGCTTCCCTGGCGTTGCGCGCGCTGAAGGGAGAGCGGCCGCCCCACCTCATCAATCCGGAAGCGTGGGACCGCCACGTCGAACGCTTCGGCACCAAATCGCAATAATCAACGACCGCAGTCGTGAGGAAGGGTCAATGGCGTTTGTTGAGACGGTGCGCGGGCCAGTTGAACTTGCCAAGCTCGGACGCACGCTCGCCCACGAGCACGTCGTCACGGTCACCGATTGGGTGCAGCGCGACTATCCCGACTTGAGCTGGGGCGGCGAACGGTCGCGCGTGATCTCCATGATCGGGGAACGCCTCGCCAGCGCCAGAGCCGCCGGTATCGACACGATCATTGATTGCACCGCGATGGGGCACAGCCGCGACATCGCCGCGGTCGCTGAGGCCAACGCGCTTGCCGACGTCAATATCGTCGTCGCCACCGGTCTTTATACGTTAGATGCGCTGCCGATGTTTTTCAAGTTCCGCCCGCCGACGCAGGTCAGCGACGGCACCGTTGACGATGTTCTGATGCGCATGTTCGTTCGCGACATCCGTGCGGGAATCCAGGGGACCGGGATCAAGGCCGGTGTAATCAAATGTGCATCGGACAAGACGGGCATCACCGCCAATGTCGACCGCGTGCTGCGGGCGGTGGCGCACGCGCATCGCGAAACCGGAACACCGATCACCACCCACACGGACGCCTCCAGCAAATCCGGCCTCGACCAGTTGCGCGTCTTCGACGAAGAGGGCGTGGATCCCACCCGCGTCGTTATCGGCCACAGCGGCGATACCAACGACTACGACTATCTCCACCGCCTTCTTGACGCGGGCGCGTTCGTCGGTGCCGATCGGTTCGGCCTTGAGCTGCCGGGAATGCCAGACCTCGAAGGGCGGGTCGAAATCGTCGCCACGCTCGTCGAGCACGGCTACGAGGACCAGATCCTCCTCTCCCACGACAGCAGCGTTTTCTCCGACTGGTGGCCGGCCGGCTACAGGGCGGAGCAGCCGTGGCGGGCCGCTTGGCGGCTGGAACTCATTCCGACCAGGGTGATGCCCGCGCTCGCCGCGCGCGGCGTTTCGGCCCGCGCAATCGAGAAGATGCTGGTCGACAATCCGCGTCGTTTTCTGGAGAACCGCGGCGGATACTAGTCTCTCATGTTCCCAATCAAGGCCGAAGACGCAAGAGATCGGCTTACAGGCGAAAGCCGGGAAGTGGCGGGATGGAGTTTTGGCTGCACAGGGCCGGAAGTGGAGCTCAGAGACGACGGTTGATCAGAACTCTCATCCGCGGGTTGGCTACCGCGCTCCGATGGTCTCTCGGTTCCGTTCCGTGCATCATGCGGTATTGCGGGCCACAAAAGAGCATGTCGGTTCGGTCGGACGTTGGGGGCATCGAAGGCCCAGCGAGAGTGTCCAGTTGTCACCGGTAAATTTCAATCCCGTCACCGCCCATCGGATAGACCCAGCCAGCGCCACCTGCCAGCTGCCCTGGTGATCGGCCCTGCTGGCAAAGAGTCCGAGGCTTCCGCCGTGTGTAGGTCTTCCGTGCGACCGTGGTCGGTGGTTCCGTGCTCGTCGGTGACGACGATGCATCGGTTGACCGGAAACTCAACGAAGACTTCCTGCTGTCGGCGCAGTTCAACGTCGGGGTGTTGAAGGCCGCTCTCACGGCGCTTTCTCCTTTGGTGCGTGCGCCGGCCGAGAAGCAAGATATGCTCCTCCGGCAAGTCATGGATGCAGCGGCTCGAATTAACCGCATTCCGAATGGCGCTGCTGCTTGAGTGGCCCAGTCACCAAAGGCTCCTACCCCCTACCCGCGTTAGCCTTGGACCAACATCAATCGTGTGTGGACGCTTGCGAAAGGCGATCCGCCTCCGTGAACGTCGGTCGCTTCATTCGCCCTCCTCGCTTCGCTTCCAGACTGTTAGAGCTTACCGCGGTCCATGAATTCGGAAGCGGGTCGGGCGCTTCTCAGACATTCGAATCGATCGCTCTTCAGTCGTTGGTACCCCCCTGCACGGACTTGGTTGCGCCTCCAAAGCTCGGCCGTTGGTCCACCCACGACGTGTCGTCGGGAGTGGCCCCACTTGATGAGGCCGGCAGCACGGACGCGGCGGCAGACATCTTGCGTCGTGGGAGGCGGTAGCGTTTGAGGTTCTAAGTATTTGATATTGCAGGCTCTGGTAGCGGAGGTGCGCTACCAACGCAGACCCACTATCCGTGCCGCGCATTTGTGCTGCGCGTCAGCGGTTGATTCCGACCGAATTCACTACACCGCCGTTTGTAGTCTGGGTCCGACTACGGGCGCATTTCCGACCTCCGATACGCCCGTTTGAAGTCCGTTCTTGAGCGACAACCGGACGTTCGCCGTTGGCCGGGCGGCTTCCGTTGCTGTGACCGGTTGCCGAGCCACAGTGAATTGACAGGTTCGGCGTGCGACCTACGCCGCCGATGATGCCATTCGCGTATCTACTTTGCCGCGCCCGGGCCTTCGGTTGTGTCGGCGCGCTGTTGGCCTTCTGGGGGCTGTCGCAAGCACACGCAGCCGCTGCCGCCAACCTGTCTGGGCCGACCGAGCCGGCCGATCCATCGGCCGTTGGCGGCTACAACGTCCTTATCGCGGATCGTGGGAACAATCGGGTGCTACTCGTCAGTCCTGAAAAGAAGATTTTGTGGGAGTATGACTTCAACGGACTGCCACGCAGTACCGGTGCGGATGATGCCTTCTTTGCCGACAGCGGCAACAGAATTGTCGTCAGCCTCGAGCACCAGCAGGTGATCCAAATCATCGATATCGCCAGCAAGACGGTCATTTGGCAATACGGCCAACTCGGTAAGCCCGGCGCCAGCAACGGCCGGCTCAACTTCCCCGACGATGCGTACCAACTTCCCAACGGTGATGTCATCGTCGCGGATATCCGGAACTGTCGGGTCCTGGAGATTTCGCCCGACAAGCGGATCGTGCGGCAGGCTGGATTGACCGACCGCTGCGGCAGTCAGGCACCGCTTCTCGCGTCGCCGAATGGCGATACGCCGCTGGCCGATGGACATATACTGATCAGCACGATCCGCGACCATTCCATGGTTGAACTCGACGCGAATTGGCGGCCGGTGCTTAAACTCAGCCTACCGCTGCGCTATCCGTCCGATCCGCAACCGACCAAGGCCGGCAATTTCCTCATCGCCAGCTACACGCACCCCGGCAGGATTACCGAGATCAGCGCCGCTGGACAGGTCATGTGGGACTACGCCCCCGCCGGCGCGGGCTCACTCAATCGGCCATCCCTGGCGATTGAATTGCCTAACGGCAACATCATGGCAAATGACGACCTCAATCATCGCGTCATAGTGATCGACAAGTGGTCCAAGAAGATCCTGTGGCAATACGGCGTCACCGACCGGCGCGGATCGGCGCCAGGTTACTTGGCCATTCCTGACGGCCTCGACATCATCAAGGCAAACTGACGTGGCGCATGCTCGACGACCGTCGAACTTGATGCTAGTCGCGAGCGCGGCCACCTGCCTTGGCGCCTTCACTTGTTTATCGACTGCCGCTCCTGTCGTGCACAGGGTCGGTGCCGTCACCCGGCATCCTGGAGGGTTTGTTGGTCAGGAGGTCGCCCTCACCGGCTATCTTCTGGCTCGGGAAAATGGCTACATTCTCTTTTCAGACGAGCCGAGCGGGTCCGTCTCGCGTTTTGACCTGCCGGTGGTGGGTGTCGGCATTGACCAGATCGTGCCGCGCCGGCGCTACACGATTGAGGGCAGATTCCTTGACCACGGCCTCGCGGCAAGCAATAGCAATCCTGATCACCTCGAGCTGACCTCGCCACCGAAAGCCGGGCCTTAGGCCGCGCCTGCCGCCGGGAGTGACTGTCTGATTTGAGGCCGGCGTGAGATCATTTAATTGGTGGAGCTGCCCTGCGGCCGCTGAGCGCCTTGGCAGAAAGTCCGCTGTTGGGGGACTTCGTTAAAGAAGGCGGCGCGTGGTCTGGGTTGATTAGCTGCCGCGTGGCTCCAGTGACGGCTGGTCAGCCGCGCAGGTTCCGGGATGCTCGGCCTTCTTCGGTCCTGGCAATGTCATGGGCCATATTGCGCGCGCCTTCGTAGATTGATCGAGACACCTTGCGCGCGGGCACCTTCGGGCGACACCGCGGTTTCATCGCATCAGCGTTGAATCTTGCGTGTAGTCGGCATCGGCGCCGTTGCCGGAAACACCGCGCTCGCGCGGTCCGGGTTGGCATTCCCGTCGCCAAAGAGGTGGCGCGGGTGCCGCCCGCAGCTTATTGTATCAACGGGCCGGGGCCCAATGAAGGAACGAGAATATCAGTGAGAGGGAGCAAGCGCGGATGAACGGGAACAGAACGCCCCTACTGGTAGCGGTTTTCTTGGCCACCGGGCTGTCGACAGGGCCAGGTTTTGCGATTGAAGCCGCCAAAGGCGGTCCGAGTGATGTGAGTGTTACGGTTGGGCCTGTTGGGGCCGGAGCGCCGAATCTTGCGATTTCGACCGGCCAGCTGGTCGGACTCGAGGTGGTCACCAAAGACGGCAAGGCCGTTGGAAAGGTGGACAAAGTCGACAAAGCCGATAATGGGGACGAGGTGCTGATCATCTCGGTCGCCAAGGATGCGATCCCCCAGGTCAGCAAAATCGCGGTGCGGCTGTCTTCTGTAACGGTCCAGCACGCGCTCAAGCACAACAAAGACAATCCGAAGGACGGGTTCTATTCGATAGTCACCACGACGTGGCAGGTGGTTATCGGAACCGACTCGGCGGACCTGCTGTCGTCGATCCAATCCGCCTGAGCATTAGAGCGGAGCCTGAAACTGGAGCTTGGCGATGCTCGCCCTTGCCTTTTGGGTTGGGGAAAGAGGCGGTGGTTCGGCACCGCCTCCACAATAAAATGGCTCCGTCCAATCGGTAGGACGGAGCCGCAGTCGCGTGGAACGAACGTAATCAGGCAGCCGGTGCCACGGCGGTTGCCTGCATGCTTGCGCCGCTGCCGGTATACGTGACCTTCACCTTCTCACCCACCTTCAGGGTTGAGGCTTGCACACCCGTCCCAAGCTGGAAGGTCTGGCCGTTATCGAGCGTAATCGTTTTGGCCGCGGTGTCGATCGATTTGATCGTGCCGGTGAGATCGGCCGCATTCGCAACCGACACGGCACCAAGAAGAGCAGCCGCGCTCAACGCGATCAAAGACTTGCGCATCGGGAATCCTCCGTTGAATGATCTGGGGTCTCATCGCCAGGTCGAACGCTCGATCTGGTGCGCCCATAACGTCAGCGGCCGGAACTCAGTTCCATTACAATTTTTTCATCTTCGACGGCCCCGGGGTTCAAAGGTCGATTCGCCCGGTCAGGAAGTGCCTCGCAGAGCACCACGGATCTTGTGGTGACGGTCACGGGCGCCGGGGCACTATCAGTGGCAATCGTCCGATTCTAAGCGACAGATCACAGTGGATCACCCCATGCCCAACAGTAAGGCCCCTGGCGACCTCCTCGGCGAGTCCAAGGTCGCGTCGCCGTCAAAGCGCCGCCAGTCGTATGGCCGGACTGGCCACAACGGTGGATGCATATGTGCTGATCGCCGTCGGCTAAGGAAATCGCATGACCTTCGGCGACAGACCGGATCGTCAAGGGTAGACACGAATCAGGCATGGGTGAACGATGCCGCTGGGGTTTCGTGCGCGCCGACACTCTTCGCACTAGCGTTTCTGTGTGTGTGCAGGCCGCCTTTTGAGCCCGTAGCGTATTCGAACGCCTCCCTCTTGGAATTTCAGCTTTTGGCGGACCCGACGGGGCAGTCACGCGAGCGGATTCTGGTGGGCTATCGAGGCGCCTGCGGGCTTGGCCGCGACGCGGCTGCTTATCAGGTCCGGTGAGGAGGCGTTCCGCCGCCACGAGAACGAGGAGCACGATGCGTAACGCCGGAACCAGCGATTGCTGTCGTTGTCCCGTGTCCCTCCAGGAGGACGGATGGTCCAAGAGGCTAATCGATAGCGATGCCTGCTGATCATTCGAAACGAGCTGATAATCCAAACGAGGGCTGGATGCGTTCGCTGTTCAGCGAATCGAACATTCACCTGATCTTCCAGATCTCATTGCTGTTAAAGCTTGTCCACAGTCTCTTTGAGATTGCCGCCGGCATCGTCTTGGCGTGGACTAGCAGCTCGACGGTGCTTGCAATTGCCAACTTCCTCACACGAAATGAGCTTCGGCAAGACCCCCACGATTTGGTTGCGAATTTGGTGGAACGCGGCGCTCAATCACTCGCGACTGGCGCCAAGGGGTCGGCAGTTTTCTTCCTTCTCAGTCACGGGTTTGTCGAGCTGGTGCTCGTCACCGGAATCTTCACCGAAAAGCGTTGGGCATATCCGGCCTTTATATTAGCGCTCGCACTTCTCATCGGTTACCAGACCTATCAAGTTCTTTTGTCGTTCTCAGGCTGGCTTTTTTTCCTAACGTTGTTTGACATCATAGTCCTGGTATTGACATGGCACGAGTACAGGCTCCTCGGCCAGCGGCGCAGACGAGTCACTCACGGTTGACTCAGATCAGCCTCAACCCGGGCTATTCGAGGAGCACCTGAGCGCGATGGATCAGAACCCCGAAAAAATTTCGTAGGAGGCTGCCAGAAAAACTATGGAAAGAGGGACAACTCGCTTATCCAGCGCGAACAAACCCCAACTGCAACGTCGGTGGTCGACTGATCGTCGCGCGCTTTGACGTCACGGGCGGACGTCGTAGAGACTGGATTGCAGTGACTGCGGCCGGGGGTGCTCGGTCATCATTGAGGGGATGATCGGCGAGTCCAGTAGAAAGTCCCATCTCAAGGATTGCACGACTGACAATCCTTGCCGCCGGGATCGGTGGGGCACACCTTCCAAGCCCCAAGGGTCGGAAAACAGATATTGCACTTCTGTCACGGGCCGTAGTTCGTCAATCGCTCTGAGCCATGATCCTGTTGCCGGTGTCTTGCTTCTGTCCGGGCCGGCGCGTAGCCGCCACCTGATGGGGTCGGATGAGGAACAGGTCGGCCAATCTAAACGCGCGCGGTCATCCAAGCGGCGCCGCGGTGCAATATGCGGTCTGACCTGATCCATCTTCCCGGCGACGGGACCCTGCTCCGGGGGCCGGTGCCGTGCCCCCGAACCCGCGATCTCCTTTCCTTATACCGTTGCGGCCGCAGCCGCCTTGTCGACGATGAAGCTCGTCCCGTCGACCAGCATGCGGACGACGGCAAGCTTGCGGGCGAGCGCGACCTTGGCCTTGCGCATGCCGGCGCGCGCCGCCAGGCGCATCGCCCAACTCTTCAGGCGCGAGCCTTTGACCTGCCGGGTCAGGATGACCTTGGCCGCCTCGTAGAGCGCGGTGCGCACACCGCGGTCGCCGATTTTTGAGATGCGGCCGGTCACGTCAGTTTCTCCCGATTGATACTTCTTCGGCGTCAATCCGAAGTGCGCTCGCGAGGACAGCCGCGTCCGGCGGCTGATGACCAAAACAGCGAACCCGAATTCTGATCCGATCCCCGCATTGCTGCCTCCCGATGGAATCAAGCTCCATCGCTTGAATCAGGGCAATGCGATGCGCGCGACCTTTTTCCTCAGCCTGCTCTCATGTTCGCCGTCAATGATTTTGGTCACGCAAAGTGGCCCGGGCCTACGCCCGGTATGACAGATCGGCGGTGTCCACGGCAGGAGGCAGGGCCAAAGACGACGGTTGAGCAAGCTCTCATGCGCGGGTTGGTTACCGCATGACCGTGGTTTCGTCTTGGGGCTGCCTCGGTCTAGAGGACGAGCGTCGGCATGGCCGGCTCCTAACAGGCACGAGGATTCCCCACCGCGCCCTACCTCCAGCCGTGAACTCCGATGTGACGGTGCAGGGCCTCCTCAGACGGCGCAGCCGACCTGCACCTGGCGGGCGATGGCCCACAAGAATCCGACCATCTCGCGAGCAATAGCTGTCGTTACCACCACCCTGGCCTTGCCCAGCGATATGAGGCGACGATAGCGGGTGCACAGTCTGAGCTGAGCCTTCCAGGCGATATCTCGGATGGTCTGTGGCAGTCGCTCGAGGCGATCCAGCAGCTTGCGGCTGACACGGGCCTGCAAGCGATAGGTCCAGGCGCCCTCGATGAGAGCCCGCCGGGCCAGGCTGTTGCCGGCCTTGGTGATCCCGCCGCGTCGCATCGTTGCGCCGCTCGAATGTTCCGATGGCACCAGACCAAGATAGGCCATCAGCTGGCGAGGATTGTCGAAGCGCGAGAAGTCGCCAACCTCAGCGGTACTGTGACGGCGACGACGAAGCCTACTCCACGCATGGCCTGCAGCGCTGCCACGACCGGCGCCATCGACCACTGCGGCGCCAGCTCCTCGATCTGCCTGGTAAGCCGGTCGATGCGGGCTTCAGCGTCGCTGACAGCATCGATGTAGTCCTGCAGCACCACTTGCTGGGCCGGGTGATCGAACCGCACCGTTGTGAGCCAACGGCGATAGGCCAGCGTCCAGCCCGTCTTGCCACATAGACCCGGCCATGCCGCAGCAGGAAGCTCTGGAGATGCTGCCGCGCCTTGCCGAGCACCCGTACCGCCGTCGCACGAGCCCGAACCAGATCACGCATCGCCTCATGGGCAGCGTCCGGCACCCAGACCGCAATGAGCTCGCCGGCGCGGTGCAGTTTCGCGAGCATGAATGCATCTCGGCGGTCGGTCTTGACTTGGTCGCCGGTTCGCACCGGGATCAGCGAGGGCGCAACGACCGTACAGTCGTGACCAAGGGCCGTGAGCAGGCGATGAAGCCCATAGCCGCACGGGCCGCGGCCTCGTAGCAGAACTTCAGCCGACGATCACGCCCGGCCAGTCGTTCCACCATCTTGCCGATCTCGCTGACGGTATTCCTCACGGTGCCCAAAGAGCGCACTTCGCCGCCCCATACGCCTTCCGCCACCGCAACCGACACCGTTGCCTTGTGCACGTCCAAACCCACAAAGATGCTACTATCCATCAGGCTCGGCCCCCATGCTTGAGGCTCGGCGCCGGCCAGTCCGGCGCAATCCTCGATGCAGACATGTCGCGGGACGGGCCGCCAGCCCTTTCAGTCCGCGAACATAGGGTCTAGATCCGTCAGGCGATGGTCAGACCGCCGTCCACCACGAACACGCCGCCGGTTGCGTAGCTCGCGGCGGGGGACGCGAGAAACACGATCATCGGCGCGATTTCCTCCGGCTCACCAAGCCGGCCGAGGGGGATCTTGTCGGAGAGGCGCTGCCGCCACCCGGCCGCTTCGGTCACAAGGTCGTGATTGGGCATGCGCGACAGCGCGCCGGGGCAGACGATGTTGCAGCGTATGCCGTGGCCGGCGTAGCCCAGGGCGACGGTCCGCCCGAGCGCGATGAGGCCGCCTTTGCTGGCGGAGTAGGAGCTGTTGCGTCGGCTGCCGCCGAGCGCCGCCACCGAGCTCACGATGACAATCGCCCCACCCCGCCCCTGGCCGAGCATCTGGCGCACGCCGGCGCGCAGCGTGAGAAAGGCGCCGCGCAGATTGACCGCCTGGGTTTCGTCCCAGGCCTCGTCGGTTAGTTCGTGCACCGGCAGATCGCGATCGTGACGCTGGATCGCCGCGTTCACGACCAGGATGTCGAGGCCTTCGTACGCTGCAACCGTGCGCGCCATCGCCTCCGCCACGTCTTCGCTCTTTGCCACATCCGCCGCGATCGCAATGGCCGCGCCGCCGCTGCCAGAGATTTCATCGGCAACGCTGACGGCCGCCGAACTCGCACGATCGATTACTGCGACCTTGGCGCCGAGACCCGCCATTACGCGGGCCGTTGCGCCGCCCACGCCGCCGCCGCCGCCCGTGATGAATGCCACTTTCTTGTTCAAAGCGAACACACGACTTCCCCGCCTTACAGATGCATATCTCGCTCGGATTTGATCGGCGAATCAGGATACCGGATCGCACGAGCCTCATGGAAGACCCACAATGCTCGGTTGCGGCGGTTAGCGAGACGGGAGCTCGAAATCATCGATGAGGCCCGGCTTCGGCTTGGTCCTTGCCGCAAGCCCCGCGGATTGGGCACCGGTCAGCCATGCGTCGATTCCGATTTGATAGCGGCCACAAACGCGAGCGTCAGGTCATGGACGCTGGCATCTTTGGACGAAGCGAGATCAACCAGGACCATGGCTTCAACGGTTGGTGCAGAAGATCTTTCATCAATGGCTGATCGTCCGACCGGCGACCACGCAAGGCGTTGATCGCCTGCGTCCTCTGACGAACCAGCAGATCACGCATCTTGAACATCATCGCCGCAGCCCGCTTCTCGAGGCTCTTCACAGTAACGAAGCGCATGGTCGGTCGCGACGCCGGTTCGACGATCGCTTCCGCATCGGCAGCGCCATTCTTCTGGCGCTTCACAAAGAACTTCACATAGATCGGCGCGATTAGGCGCACCTCGTGGCCAAGCGCGGCGATCTCGCGCGCCCAATCGCGCGTACTTGCGCAGGATTCCATAGGGCACGGGCAGCAATGCGACACCGGCGGGAATTGGAAAGACGAAGATAGTTACCCCGGTTCGGCGTCAAAACGGCTCTTCAGTCGCTCGTACCGCTAGCAAGGCCGGTAAAAGGCGTTGGTCAACGACGACGGACCAATTTAATATTTCGCAGCCCATTGTAATTATGAAGCATAGCGTTATATTGAGATTCGTTCGCCCGCTCTTTCTAGTAGAAATAAACTCAAGCGATTGGGGGGCATGGGTGACAATAACTTACGAAAAAATTTAGAATTACCAAAGACATGGACGCCAACAGGCGGACAGGAACCCGAAATCGGAGTCTATACTATGAGCAATTTGGCAAAGAACGAGAATGTGTCGGCGAACAAAAGAACCGCTGCCAGCGAAGGCACTACACTGAACACTGACACGAAACCGGAGACCAAGGCTCCAGCAGGCGACCCGGCCAATAGCCCGACCGCTGCACCAACATCCGACAGCAAGCACTAGCGCGCAACCGCCTTGAGGGCGGGCCGGGATTGAGGCCGGCGAGCCATCGCCGGCTCCGCTTCAGCGGCCCGACAGGAAGACAACCTATGGACAGACAGCTCTTTGCCCCCGGTCAGGTCGTCGGCGTCGCGCCCGGTTCGCTATCGGGCCCCCGCACGGCAGATCAATTCAGGATTGTGCGACGCTATCCGGTGAAGCGCCGGCCGGCCATGTACCACGTTCGCAGCCTCGCGGACGCAACCGAACGGATGGTGCCAGAAGACGAACTATCGGCGGCCCTGCCCCGGGTGCAGGTGAGCGGCACCGGCAAGGTTCTGCGCCTGTTTCCGGAGGTCGTACCGTTTGGTCGCAGCGTGACGACATGACGACACACACAGTCGTGGCAAAAGTGACGTTCACGCGGCGTTTCCGGTTGCCCAACATGGACAGGGCCTATCCGCCTGGCATCTATGAGATCGAGATTGATCAAGAGCCCCTCGACACCGTCTCGTTGCTGGCCCACCGGCGAACTGCCACCCGAATTCGTCTGCAAAGTCCCGGGTTGATGCAACTCCTGGCGATCGATCAAAAGGACCTTGATGCCGCGCTGGTCAACGACGCACCGGCAGCCTAGGCCTACGCCCACCGGAAGCAATCGTGCAACACATCGCATGTGAGCAAGACAGCCCGCGCCGACCTCTCCCGTCGGGTCTTGGCGTGCGCACGGGTCTCATGGTGGTCGTGCCGGCGAGTGTGTTGTGGTCCGGACCGGCCTCGGCGGCCGCCGCATGCTTTCGATACGGCGAGGCTGTCACTCTCACCGGCCGCCACTTCACCTTGGTTGCACCGCCCGCCGATGGAATAGTGCGCGACCCAAGAAACGACGCCGCGCGATGGGCCGATCTCCTAATCCTCAGCGCTCCATATTGCGTCGATGCGGACGTGCTGAGCGACGGTATCACAAGCCTCGACAATCCAACTGAATTGTCCGGCGATCGACGTGACCGACGGTAGCACCGTCACCCTGACAGGTCGCTCTTCGGCGCGCACACCCGGAACGTGTCAGATTCCGGTTCTGTTGGCGTGCCAGAAGTGAGACTGAGCCGCAGGGAAGATCAACAAGTCACCCATGCTTCAAAGGATACAGGAGAGTACCATGTTGAGTTTTCCGAACCAAAGTCGCACCTATGACGCCGCCGCCGATCGCATCCGTTTTTGGGGCCATGACGGCACGCTGGAAATCACCTTCTTTCTCCAACTGAATGCGCTGTTACGGCTTTACCCGCGAGCAAGTAACACGGAGGCAGGAATCTTGGCGGCCTTCGACGAAGGATGGAACCGGATCTGCGACGTGGCGAGAAAGGCGTATGCTCGCGACCGACGAAGCTTTTACGTTCTCGGCCCGGAAAATCTTTGACCGCACGTTCGTCATCCGTGGCTCGGTGGGGGGGCGTGGGAAGCATCTCGGTGCGAGACAAGCCGCTCCACCTGAGTTGATCGGGCAGCCCCCAGGGGCTCCGCTCCTTGGCGCATTCCGGAACTGGCTCCGACCCTGACCGACTTGCTGAGATCAGCCTACGCCTTCCTGCAGTCCCGCCGTCTAAAGCAGGCGGCAGGGGGAAAAAGAGAATCCCGGGCCGCCGCCACAACCAAGCCTCCCCGCGATCCGGAAAACCATCCTCGTGGCGCTCGCGCAGCCGCCGCCTGCCCGGTGCCCTCACTGCCGCAGAACCCTATCAGCCGATAATCTGCCGAAGTAGTGCTAGGCCGTGAACCCATAGAGTCCTACCGGGCGAACGACCTGCCAGAGTCCGCTATGTTTCGATAGCGACCAAATTCCACACCACAGCGAGATGACGCAATGCGCCAGGAACGGACGTGATGAATTGGGCACGCGCCTTGCCCAGATGCCTTTGCTTTGATTGGGTTTGAACACCGCCAGAGCCAGCACGGTGTACCCGACTCGAACCGAGGTCTATGATCGAGCGACTGATCTTCAACAGGATTGAGCGACCCGCATGCCCCAAGTCCACCGCATGTTCTTTCACTACAGCGAATTCCCTTTCAGCTTGCGCACGCTGTTCACCGCAACCCTCATCACGCTGGGGCTCGGCTATGTCTTCGCGATGATCCAAGTCTACACCACGCATGCGGGTCTGGACGGGAATCCGGGCATCAATGCCGCCGACATCGCCATCGCCTATAGCGGCAACGCAAACAGCAACAGGCTTCAGGTGGCCCTGCTCGGGGCAATGTCGGGCAACGCCCCATCCCGGGAACGGCGGGCGATCATCGACTGGGCATCCGACGGCGCCGACAAGGCGCAATACGACAAGGACATCAAGCCGATCATCGAAAACCGATGCATGCGGTGTCACGACGGAAGCGAAGCCGGCGCGCCCAAGTTCGACACCTTCGAGGCTCTTGCGGAGTTCGCCAAGCCCGATACCGGGATGAGTCTCGCCACCTTGGTGCGGGTCTCGCACATCCATCTGTTCGGCATGACGTTCATCTTCTTCATCATGGGAATGATCTTCAGCCACGCCTATGTGCGCCCGGTATGGTTCAAGGCGCTTGTCATCGCGGTGCCGTTCCTGACCATGATCACTGACATCGGCTCCTGGTATCTGACCAAGCTCAATCCCAAATTCGCTTGGATCATCATCATCAGCGGCGCTTTGATGGGGCTGAGTTTTGCCTTTCAATGGTGCGTTTCCATGTACCAAATCTGGTTCTACAGGTATTCTGCGGGCGATCCGAATCATCCCCCACAGGCCACGGCTGCGTAGAGCCACCTAGACGGGTGAGAGCTTTCGTTCTCACTCGTTTCATCTGCACGTCGTTACTGGGTACTTGACCCACCCTGTTGGCTAGCTGTCCCCCTTTTGGTGACGTACCTGACGCTAGATGCGTGCTGCGGCTTGTGCAGTTCGGACGCCCCTGTGGTCAAGTACGTCAGCCAAGCTGCGACGACTGCCGTTGCGCGTTGCGCCCAGCGAATTGATGCATGGAATAGCGCTCCCCGACAGCCCCGTTGCTGAACCGGTTCAGGGACAGCCTACCCCTTGGGAGCAAGACTTTGAATGTAGGCTTGGATGTTGTGGAGATCGTCATCCGTGAGCATCTGGCCGGGCGGCTCATAAAGACCGGTTTTTGCGAATACGGGCATAACCCTCATCGGCCGATCATGGTCGTCCTTGCCGTCCTGCACCGCTTTCTTGAAGACAGCGAAGTCCCAATAGGCGGAATCACCGGCCAGCTTCTTTATGCGCACCGCGCCGTCGGGCACCACTTCTTTCGGGTACCCCTCTGCCTTGTTTCCATGACAAATGGCACAATTGTCGTTGTAGAGGTCGCCACCGGCACTGAGATCCTCGGCGAAGGAGGACTGGACTGACGCGAAGAACGCAAGCGCCGCGACCGAAATCAGTAACTTGGACATGGATGTTTCTCCATTTGTTGGCATCTCGCCGCCTAGTGCCAGCGAGCCTTCCATCGCGCTTGTGTCGCCGCAGCAGGGAACGTGGGCCCAGGGATGGCCTTCGGCCCGCCAAAAGATCAGCACAGCTATCAGGCGCAACGCGAACGCTATCACGCTTTGCTGGACGGGCCCATTCCCTCTTGATCGAAATCAAGGCGCTGAGGCATACGGCGGGTGTCGGGTCATTCACGACTAGTGCGTTCCACGCCAACATGATTGTCGCTACGCGTGCGAAAGCGGAAGTAAATTCAGGGCACCAGCGGCAACGCCATCGGCGATGCAGGGTCGGATGGTGCTGCCTCAGACGTGATTCAAGCTCCGATCCACCTTTGCCGCCACCGAACCAGCGGCGCGCGGCTAGAGATGTGGGCCGGTCTTACCGATGTGGCAAGCCGGCATGAGTTGGGGTGCAGCGCCCGCGGTCGACGTCTCGGAGACCGACAGGCATACGAGATCGCCGCCGAACTGCCCGGAGGGTGGGCGACCATTCAGAAATAGCTGGCGAAGTTCGGCGTACGCGGTGGCGGCCGGCGTCGCGTAGGTGGTGGCACCGCCGGTGATCGGCAGGCCGCCGTATTCGGTGCCGTCGGGCCCGATCGGCAGATTGGCGCCGGCGATCAGATCGAGGTTGTCGCTGAGCGAGCGTTTGGCCTCGACCGCGGCATCGAAGCTCCAGTCGTTGAGGTTGACGATCAGCGACGGCGAGACCGAGAGGAGCGGCGTCACCTCCAGCGTCATGCCGCCGGCGAGATAGTCGCGGCCGGCGTTGAACACCTGGCCGCGCGCGAGTCGGTCGGCGAGATCGGGCGGCAGGCTGTCGAGGGCGGCGCCCGAGGCGACGCCGAAATCGTTGTGGAAATACTCGGCGAACCAGGTGGCGTTGCGCCCGAAGAGCGTCGTCGCACCGCTGATGTTGGCGAGCGCCGAGATGCGGGTCGGGCCGGCCATCTCGAAGGTGGGAATGATCTCGACGTTCCACACCGCGCCGCCGAGCGGGCCGCCGACGCCGAGGCCGGCGACCCAGGTCGCCGTGGTCGCGCGCGACGAGCCACGTCGTCTGCAAATCGCCGATGGCGCGGCTGTAGTGGAGCGCGAACGAGCTCGCGTCCCAGGTCAGCGGGCCGCCGGCGACGGCCGGGCGCGGCACGGCGATCGCCTGCAGGTCGGAGCCGTCGCCGAACAGCGCCTGGAAGTAGGCCATGTCGACGCCGGGCTTGTATTCGGTGTCGGTGGCGTTGGGCGCGAAGGGATCGACCAGGTCCATCGGGTGGAAGACCAGACCGGAGCCCCAGGTCAGCGCCTGGCGGCCGACGCGGGCGACGAAATGGGGCGCGGTGTAGCCGAGCGACAGGCGGTCGATGCGATGGGTGACGAGGGCGTCGGTGCCGGTGACGAGGGTGCCGGAGAGATCGAGCCAGGTGGCCGGCGGCGGCGCCGGATAGTACGGCGCCAGCGCGTTGGCGAGGGCGACGCCCTCGCCGACATCGGCGGAGACGACGTAGTGGGCGGAGAAGTCCCACGGCCCCCAGGTCGGCTCCCAGGTCAGGCGGAGGTTGCCCGTGAAATCGTTGCGGTCCTGGTAGCCGAGGAGGGCGTCGAGGCTGTCGGCGTCGTTGAAGGCGGCGGTGTCGCCGATGGCGATGCGTCCGTGGATGTCACCGGCCAGCGCGGGCGAGGCCAACGCCAGCGCAGCGCCAGCGCGCAGAGCACGCGCAGCGCGCCGCGGCTATTCAGCGGCAAAGGCGACATCGCGGCGCTCGTCGGCGGTGATTCGTCCATCGGTCATCTCGATATGGCGTTTGGAACGGGCGATCACGCGCTGATCGTGGGTGCCGATCAGGAACGTGGTGCCGGAGGACACATTAAGGCGCGCCATCAGGGCGACAAGATCGTCGGCGGTCTTCGAATCGAGGTTGGCGGTCGGCTCGTCGGCGAGCACGATCGCGGGGCGGGCCACCAGCGCGCGGGCGACGGCGACACGCTGCTGCTGGCCGCCCGAGAGCCAGGCGGGGCGGCGGTCCTCCATGCCGGCGAGGCCGACATCGGCAAGCGCGGCGACGGCGCGGGCGTGGCGCTCGGCGGCATCGACGCCGAGCAGCCGAAGGATGAACTCGATGTTCTCGGCCGCCGACAGCACCGGGATCAGATTGTAGGCCTGAAAGACGAAGCCGATCTTGTGCAGGCGGAGCTCGGTGAGGGCGTTCTTGTCGAGGTCGGCGAGCGGCTGGCCGTCGACGGTGACGGCGCCGGCGGTCGGCCGGTCGAGGCCGCCGATCATGTTGAGGAGCGTCGTCTTGCCGGAACCGGAAGGACCGGCGAGCGTGGCGAAATCGCCGGCGACGATGTCGAGGTCGACGCCGTTCAGCGCCGGCACCTCGATGGCGCCGACGCGGTAGCGCTTCTCGACGCCGCGGCAGGTGACGATCGGGTTGCCGGGCTTGGTCATGACGGGTGGCTCATCGCTTCAACCGGATTGGCCCGCGCCGCCCGGCGCGCCGGCCACAGCGCGACGACGATGCCGAGCAGCCAGACGATGGCCGACAGCTCGACGAACTGGCCGGGCGCGAGCTCAGGATAAAGGACGTGGCCGGCGCCGAAATACTCCGCACCGCGGGCGAGGAACGACAGGTCGATGCCGCCGCGCAGCGGCACGATGGTCACCACCGCGGCGGCGAAGCCGGCGACGACGCCGACCCCGATCAGCATCGCCGATTCGAGCGTCACCTGCACGAGGATCAGACGCGGGCGCATGCCGAGCGCCTGCAACAGGCCGAACTCGCGCACGCGCTCGAACACCGCCATGAGCTGGGTGTTGACGATGCCGATCGCCATGAAGACGAACATGATCCACAGCCAGATGTAGACGAAGGCCTCCATGAAGCCGTTGACGGCGGCGGTCAGCGGCGAGAGGTCGGCCCAGGTGCTGACGTCGAGGTCGGGCGCGGCGCGGCGCAACGCGGCGACGACGCCGGCAAGCTGCTGTTCGTCCGGGACGGCGAAGCTGATCTCGGAGATGTCGGAACCGATGCCCAGCATCTTCTGGCTGGTGGCGATGCCGGTGAAGGCGAACTGGTCCTCGGCGGTCTGGTTGCCGGCAAACAGGCCGACGACGTTGTAGGCCTGCTGGGCGAGGCTGCCGTCGGCGGCCTGGGCCATGATGATGACCCGCTTGCCGACGCGCGTCTTCAGCCGATCGGCGAGGTGGCGGCCGAGGACGATGCCGGCGTCGTCTGCGTCCCGCCAAGTAGTGGCCGTCGACGAGCATGTCGGGGATGGTCGAGATGCGCCTTCTCGCCCGCCGGATCGACGCCGACGAGGGTCAAGGGCAGGGTCTTGTATTCGCTCTGCACGACGACGGGAACGCGCACGCGCGCGACCCAGGCGCGGATGGCGAGCGCATCGAGCGCCGACTTGAGGGCCGCGACCGGGCGGCGGCATGCGGTGGGCGACCGTCGGGGTCGTCGAGATAACCCGCGGCATGGATCTGGCCGCTGCCGGTCAGGAGGTTGAGGCTCGCGTCGCGGCTCGACCTTGCCCAGGCGTCGAGGACCGCGGCGAACACCAGGATCGAATAGAGGCCGACGGCGACGACGATCAGGGTGATGAACGTGCGGCGCGGATTGCGCCAGAGGTTGCGCCAGGCAAGCGGCGCGAGCAGCCCGAGCGCGCCGATCATGCGGCCCCCATGGCGGCAACCGGCTCCAGCCGGCGGATGCGCCGGAACGGGATGAGCCCGGCGATGGCGACCGCCGCGACGATGACCGCAGGGCCGGCAAGGGCGCTCACCAGGCTGAGCGTCGGATAGAGGCGCCCGGGCAGGCCCCATTGGGCCATCAGGCCCTCGATGGCGCCGAAGGCGATGCCGTGGTGCGCGAACCACAGTGCGACGCCGCCCCCGAGCAGGATGCCGAGGGCGTTGCCGACGACGGCGAGCAGCACCAGCTCGATCCACAGCATCCGTCCGATCAGGCCGGCGCGCATGCCGATGGCGAGCAGCATGCCGAACTCGCGGGTGCGCTCCAGCACCGACATCAGCAGCGTGTTGAGGATGATGAACACCACCACGACGACGAGGCTCACGTACCACAGCATCGAGGTGGAGAAATCGAGGGTGATGGCCTGCTTGAGGGCCGGCTCCAGCGCGCCCCAGCTTTCGACCACGAGGCCGTCGGGCGCGAGCGTTGTCGCCAGCGCCGGCAGCGCGGCGTTGACGGCAGAGAGGCTGGGGCCGGCGAGCGCGATGACGTTGGCCGCGTCGCCCATGGCGAAGGTGTCCTGGAAACGGGCGAGCGGCATTTCGGCGATCTGGCGGTCGATGTCGCTCATGCCGGTGTGAAAGATGCCGACGAGACGCAGGCTGTCGGCGGCGACGGTCCCGTCCATGGCCGAGCCGAGCAGGGTCACCTTGTCGCCGAGGTTGAGCTTGAGGTTGCGGGCGAGCGCGTCGCCGAGCACGATCGCGTCGGTGTCGCCGGCGGCGAGGTAGCGGCCCTTCGCGGACGGTGTTGGCGAGGGTGGAAACCTTTTGCTCGCGCGCCGGATCGACGCCCTCGACCGCGGCGCCGTAGCTCAACTCGCCGTTGGCAAGAATGACGTAGGACGTGGCGCGGGGCGCGGCGGCGGTGATGCCCGGAATGGCGGTGGCCTTGTCCGCGACCTTGCCGGGCGCGTCGATCACCTTGCGGATGTCGGGATCGTCGCTGTAGCCGGGCGGCTGGATCTGGGCGAAGCCGTCGAAGATCCTCAGCGCATTGGCCTTCATGGTGGCGTAGACGCCGAGCTGGAAGGACAGCATGAACACCAGCAGCGCGGCGGCGAGCGCCATGGTCACCAGACTGAGCCCCGTGCGCGTGGGCTGACGCCACAGATTGCGCCACGCCGTGGCGAACAGCATGGCCTCAACCTCGCGGGTTCTGCAGATTCGAGCGGGTGAAGATGTAGTCGGGCAGCGAGATGTCGAACTTGCCGGCGGTGGTCTCGATGCGCGTCCACTGGTCGGGGTTCGCCTCCGGCCGCATGGTGAGCACCAGCGGATAGGTGCGGCCGCCGAGGGAGCCGATCTTGTCGGTCGTCATGGTGCGCACCGGCTTCATGTCCTGGTCGAAGTAGGTGACCGCGAGGAAGATGCCGTCGTCGCGGACCTTGGCCTGCTGCTTGCCCCACACCACCGGCGCGCCGGGCTTCGGGATCGCGTCGATGGTGTAGACGGTGTGGCCGCCGGAACTCGACGTGCCGACGATCTTGTGGGTGTATTCGGTGAGGACGTCCTCGGCCTTGGAGAGGTCGTTGTAAGAGAAGTCGGAGCCCATCCACGACTGCCCCATCAGGCTCGCGGGCAGGCTGATCACCTGATTGAGCTTGGGGTTGAAGACCCACATCTGGTTGCCGACCTTCAGGGTCGCGTTGCCGGCATCCGCGGCGGGTGCCGTGAAGCGCACCAGCGCCTTGTCGCTGCCCTCGGTCCAGCCGGTCATCTCCAGGTGCCGCTCCCAGGTCGGCCGGTGGACGGTCATGCTGATCGAGGTCTCGGAGCTAGTGGCGCGCCAATTGTCGAACGCGGCCTTGAGCAGGGCGGTGGCGTCGGCGGCCTCAGCGAGGCTGGTGGCAGCGGTCAGGAACAGGCCGCCGAGGCAGGCGGCGGCGATCGATCTTGGCCGGGTGAACATCGGGGCGGCCTCCGTGGATCCCAAGATGGCTATCGCGAATTCGATAGCGTGCCTGTCAAATTCCGCAATGGACGAAGTGCACACAGCCCTTCGCAGGGCTCTTGGGCCTTGCCGCCACGCCGATCACAACTGGACAGATCGGCCTTCTGCCTTTCTGGACGCCGCCGACCCGTAGAACTGCGCTCCGCTCGGCGTGATCGTTTACGCTGTAGACCTGCCGCTTCCGGAAAAACTCCGTGACGCGCACTACGCAAGGAAGCACGTCTGGATCCCAATGGCCAGCCGGACGCCTCGTCATCGAAGTCCCGTTTTTCGGGAGCTCGCGCGCAAGTGGCGAGCCATGGCTGCAGCGCAGATTTCGGTCATGGGCGCCTATGACGAGCTTGACCGCCGCCTGCGGCTGACGATCAACCCGCAGCCGTGCGCCTACCCCATCGCGGTCGAAGACGACCGCTCGAAATCGTGGTCTGCAATTTTCTGGCGGGCCGGCGACACGCCACACCTGAGCAGCCAAGGCACACGCATCTAGACCAGCGACCAAGCGCACCGTTGGCCCCTGCCGATGCCGAGGGCGACCCAAGGCGAGGACCGCCCGGATTCCGCGATCCTCGCCGCATCGACCTGAGTTCAATCGCAATGCCCCAGTGTCTTAGCCACCGGTTCATCCCTTGCCCATGGCGCCTGAATCGGACGATAGCACCCAGCCGGACGCCAGGACGACTACCACACCTACAATCACCGCATTCCACCTAAGCGTGGTCGTGCTTGCGAAGCCCAATGCCCATGGCGAGATGATCAGCAATACGCCCAGCATCACGTCGACCCATTCCTCCCATAGCTGATAGGCGGCCAGAGCCGCAACGGCGGCAATGGCGATCACCGCGCCCACGATACAGAAACTCCACGTTGCGCCGCCGTTCAGCGGCGCTTTAAGCACCCAAGGGGAAAGGAATAGCCAAATTCCTGCGACCAGGCTCACCCAGTCCTGCCAGCGTTCCTTGCTCATTCTGAGACTCCTTTCCATGGACCGGTCGACCATTGACTACACTGTGGCTCAGCGCGTGTGGGGACTCGTTGATCCAAGTCAACGTAATCGCGGGCCGCCGATTTGCCTTGTCAGTCGGCAACTTGCCATTCCGCACCGCCCTGCCGATGTTTGGGTCCCGACTTCTTGGACGAACTAGCCGATGAGACCGGCGAGGACCCTATCGCCCTCCGCTTGAAACACATCGACGATGCGCGGCTCGCGCGTGTCTTGGAGACTGTGCGCGACACTAGTGGTTGGAAAGAGCCCGCCGTCTGCCGGCGTAACCGCGGCCTCGCCTGCACTATCTACCACGACACGTGCGTTGCCGAAGTCGCCCGAGGTCTCGGTCGATGAAGATCATCGTGTCGACGTTCAGCGGGGTGGTGCGCCATCGATGCGGGGCGGATGGTCCACACGAACGGAGCGCGGAACCAGATCGAGGGTGGCGTTCAGCAAGCGCCAAGCTGGGTGCTATTCGAGGCGCTGCCGAGAGGGGTCACGTCGCCGCCGGGACCTGGCGCGACTATCCCATGGCGCGGTTCACCGACGCGCCACGAACGATCGAGGTTGCCTTCACTTGTGACCCCGATGCGCCCTCGGCAGGGCGAGCCACGCTCGGTGCCGACCGCCGCCGCTGTTGCCAAAGCGCGTTCGATGCCACCGGGCACCGCTGTCGACAACTGCCGATCAACCGCCTTCAGGGAGCGTCCGCATGACTTTGTCTGCCCTGCACGCCGATGCGTCGGGTCGGGACCCGCTATTGGGGTGAAGCCGGCAGCCGACAGAGCACCGCGGCTGGCCCTTCGCGGCGCGCGAGCCGGCCCACAAACCGACCAAAGACGATAATGGGTTTGGCCGCTTATGACTGCAAAAAGCGAGCCCGAGGCCCGGATTCGTCAAGCTGATCCGGCGTTCTGGTCATTCTCAACAAGAACGGCGGCACACGCTTTGAAGGGACATTCGGCGTTCGCGATCTCTGGCCCGACCCCTCCGCTACGGCCCATCAGTCACTCTCGGCAGCACTTACGGCTTTTGGTCGAGTGCGTTCTCCGGCCGGACAGATACCGGCCGGAGCGACGTGTGCAGGAGTCGTCATTGGTTGCATAGTGCCGGCCTTGGTCTGCGGTTGCGGTCCGGTATCAGGTCCATTTGCTGAAAGATCCACACCAGCAATTGAAGCCGTGATCCTGTTTGGTTTCCCCTTGCCACTAACGCGCGTGTCGCTCGGCGGTGCTCAACTCCATGCGGGCGATGCGGACGCTCACTTGGGCTTGCGGGTGAATACGTACGGCCCGCGAGCGGGTAACAAATGACGCGGGATGTTCTCGGCCGTGCCGCTCCAGGTGGACGAGCAGATGGTCCCGAGCGGCCGCGGCGATTGGTTGGATAGTTGCAGTCCCGGTGCGACCGCCACGTATTGCGAGGTGGAATCGACCTGGTCGCTGAATTCCGAAATCGGGGAAGTTGCAGTGCTCGTCGCGGTAGACCGGCACCCACACCGCGTCTTTTGGCAACCAAATCCGACGGGCTTTGATGAGAGGGACCGCGGCATCGAAACGCTCCACCTTGCTGCGACCGCGCGGATCCACCGGAACGACTTCAAACTGCATGCCCCTGCCCTTGCGCGCCAGTTCTTCCACCAGCAAATCCATGCCGACGCAACTCGATCAGCACCGCCCTCGGCCGATGGGCAGTGGCGATGCCGCACACTCTCTTAAGGAGATCGCCAGGGTAAAATCGGTCACGAACCTGGTCGACGAGGAAGTGCCGATCGCCACAAGCTCTCCACACCTGCACGACCGTGTAGCTGTTGCCCTCGCCCGGGGTACGGCCGGGGTCAAGCTGCTGAGCACGACCGGCCCTGCGTTGGCTGGAATCGCGTCGAACAGAGGAAATCATCGGGCGAGATATTCCAGGCCTCCCCTGGCGGCTCCTGCTGATAGATGGCCTCGAAATTTTCCGTCCGGCGAAGTTCATCGACGTCGCGCTTGGTGAATGCATCTGGCCGTAACAGCTCGCCCGCGCGTCGACGCCAAACGCCACGAAGTCCGTCGTACTCTTGATCAAGGACAGCGATGAGCGGCAGCTTCAGTTGCGAGAATTCCAACTCTCTTATCAGATATGCGGATAGATCCTTGCGATGCACGCGGTGACCGACGCAGATCATGCGGCTATTCTTCGGCATGTCGCGGCGGTTAAGAACCACCTTCTCGAAAAGATCGATCGCGGCTTGAAGCGCAGCGGGTAAGTCCGCCTGGGTGATGTCATGCGGATCGTCGATTACGACCCAATCGCCGCCTGAGCCTGTAATGCCCTTCCCCAGGTGCGTCCCCACGACAGCGCCTCCGGCTGTCGTCCGAAAGTCTGTCGCGCGGTTTTGGCCCTCGCAAATCCTTGTCGGGAATACCCTTGTGAACCACTCGGCGGACAGAATTCTGCGAACCATGTCGACGATCTCGCGCACCACGCTCTGTTTGTAACTTAGCAGCAGGATGCGGAGGCTCGGATTTTGCGCTAAGCCCTACGCTATGAGGACCGCGGCAAGACTGGACTTCCCCTGTCGCGGCCCAATATTGATCACCTGACGGTCGATAGCGCCTTCCGCAAAGTCTGCCAGGAACTTCAGCAGCACGTCGATGTAGCCATCCTCCGACAAGTGGCGGCCGCCGCTCGCCACAAAGAAAGCAGCCGTCGCAAAACTCAGGAAGTCAACTCGGATCAAGTCAAATACCTCTTCAAGAATTCATCTTTTTCATTGTCAATGCCTTCTGTTGCTTCAATTTTTAATACATCACGCGCGAACTCAGATAATTCCTCGTTCTCGTCATGGATAATTATTCCGTTGTGCGAGTCGCTGGACGACAGCGCGTCCGCGACGGCGAGCAGCATACCGATGGCACGGAGATCGCCCGTCGCCGCTTTTCCGACCAAGACCTTCGCGATCATGCGCTGAACAGTAAGGCCCCGACCGCCGGGTCGCTCGGACGGGAGGTGGCGGACGAGTTCGGCGCGCAGGTCGTCGAAAATGTCGGGAACGCGCTTCGGTCGGCCTCGCGGATTGCCGCTTACGCCCGGTCGAAATCGGGTATGTCTCGGCGGTTTGCCGTAACCGACGTGGTCGTCAGACATCGCCCTCTCCCGTCCAAGGAACGGAAGAGCAGCCGACCCGCAGTTCCCGAAAGTATACGCGCATGCCAACCTCGTGCTTTACACGAAGCGCACGCATTGCATCGTACAAGCACAAGGCCCAACCAAAATCTAGGAGCGTTAGCCCACCAGATCCAATACCAATACCAATACCAATAAAACTGCTGTGCGCGTGCGCACCGAAACTATTGGACCTTAGAGACACCTGGCTGTGCGGTCAAGCTTTTTTTGTCGCCCGTAATCTATTGGCGTTGCGCCCCAATTTGCAAGACGGGCAAAGCGCCCTGATGCATGCGCCTTGGGCCGCATCGGCTTCTCGGTTGCTGCCTATAGACGGGCGGCGTGCTCATGGGGCCGCCAAGGAGACGACCTTTCCGCTCAGCCGGCCGCCAGCAACCTTGCGATTGAAGCGATCATCGGCGGTCACAAAGCGGCAGTCCTGGTCGAGCGCGAGCGCCAAATAGAGACAGTCGTAGGCCGGGTGATCGAGCTCGATCGCCAAGCGCGCCGCAGCCTCGAGCAACGAGCGCGTCGGCACGACTTCGATCTCGGCCTCCTGCAGCAGACGCGCGGCGAGCAGCGCCTCGTCCTTCGACAGCGCTCTTGTCCCACTTATCCCCAAGCTCGTCGGCATCTATCAGGAATTGCTCGTCGGGTCCCATGGTGGCCTAGTGGCGTCGGCAATCAGCCGCCGTGTGGTACGGCGTTTTTGACCGCGGGAATGGTGCGGATGTAGGCAACGACCGCATCGAGATCGTCTGTTGTCATGTGCCTGAATGCGTTGAACGGCATGATCGGCGACAGATGCCGGCCTTCAGGGTCGACGCCCTGCGTCATGGCTGTTTTGATTTGATCATCGGTCCATTTCCCAATGCCCGTATCTGGGTCTGGCGTGATGTTGGCCGCCATGGGACCTTTGGGGCCGCCGAACTGTTGCCCGCCGGCACCCAAATGATTGGCGGCATCGAGCTGTCCATTCACTCGCGTGGTGTGGCATTCGAAGCAGTGTGCGAGCGCATTGACGATGTAACCACCATAGGCGGCCTTGTCGCCCTGCGGCGGCGCCGGCAGACCCTTTGCCGCGGGATATTTGGGCATGGGCACGCTGTACTTTGATTCCTGCACATCGTTGTGCACCGGCTTCAGTGCCCGCAGATAGGCGACGATAGCCTTGGCATCCTCGTCTGACATGTTGTTGTAGGTGGGGACGGGCATCGGCGGGCCGACCGCTGCTCCTTCGTCGTCAATACCTTCACGCATTGCCCGGATAATCTGCTCGTCTGTCCAACTTCCAATGCCCGTGTCCTTGTCAGGCGTGAGATTCGCCGAAAAAGCATCGTAGGTTGGTGTCTTGAACTCCCGCCCTCCAGCAAGTTCCATGTTCGGTATGGGCGCACCGGCAGCATCCGTTGGCGTATGGCAGTCACCGCAAGCGGCGATCGCCCTCACAAGATAACTGCCACGTTCCAGCGGCGTCTGCGCGGACGCACCCTGCCACCACAGAAGTACCAACGTGGCGCTCGCACAGGCCGCCGAAGCAAAGCCCTTTCCGAACGTTTGTGCCATCGCATTCCCCTTTGCCACTGAACTCAGCCTTACCGGCATTGGTGCAAATCATCTGCTACGGCGCGGGAATATCCGCTTGTTTGCGGCCTCCGGCAATACCAGTGGCGGGGAGCCTTGAGGCGTACTGTAGTCCTCGTATGGGAGGTGCTCTTGGTCAGCGGCCGATCGTGAACCGACCGGCGCAAAGCGTCGGCTGTTCTCGTTTTGGCAAACGGATTCAGCGATCATGATTTCGCGGGGCAACCGCAGGACTCCAGTTGCAGTCGTCGGCGGTCGATGCCGCAAAATGGCCGCGTTGCCTCTGGGCTTTGGGCCGACATTGCTGCGCCGCTATTGTGGACGCGCCCGATTTGTGGAAAATTGCAAGTACGGGCGTGGAAGGAATTGGTTTGTGTTTGGCCAAGAGTGTGTGGCAGGCGCCCACTGAAACGAGAATATCAATCCCCCCGCGGTCGCGCTGCCTGGTGGATTAGTGTTGATGGGCACTGCATTGCTGGGTGTCGGTGGCGTTGGCAGGTGGCGTAAACATCACAAGCAACAGGCCGCTTAGTCCGCGCGACCAGACTGACTTGTCATTGACGGGCAAACATCGGTGATGCGGAACCAAACCCGATGTTTGCCTTTCAGCCAACAGGGCCTCCAGTCTTAAGAGCAAGGCGACGGTCTGCGCTCGGATGCCCGGCTGCTGCCTTCAAACCTCCCCCTGTGCCCTAGAACCGCGATTTTATCGTTCGGGGCGACTGGCGGTGCGAACCGCAAGCGGGAGGTTGTCGACGTGAACGCTTGGCTTTTTGTCGGCGGTTGGATGGCCGCAGCTTCTGTTCTGTTAGCGGGTTCAATCCCAGCAGAGGCGCAGGAGAAGGAGCAGCCATTCAAAGACCTGATTGCCAGCGGATACGTGGTGCAGGCGTCGACGTACATTCCAGTCACGCCGGATGTGGATAAGCCGACCATCGTCATCACGTTACAATCGGGAAAGTCGGTGGCGGTCTGCACCTTCGGCATTCCCGAATGGGAGAACATGACCTCAACAATGGAGAGCTCTTCCACCGCTTGTGATGTACGGTCGTATTGAAGGCAGCGGCCGCCCGGCTGAGGGGGTGGCCCTTCTGTCGCTCGCTCGGGTTTCTCTTCGGGCCAGGACGGTGTCTGACCTGATGCCCCAGTTGGGGATCGCCTCCGGAGGCGGGATTCCCCGAATAGCGCCGTCGGCGCCTTCAACCGCGCGGATTTGGCTTTGTTCTGCCAGAATGAAGCGTTCGGCGGGTGACCGCCTACAGCCACTTCCCCGACGAGGCCGCCCCGTTCGCTGCGTGCTCGGCCCACTGGCGGTCGCTTGCAGTCATTGGCTCGGTCTCGCGGAACCACGCGTAGATGGCGGCGAGCGCAACGCGCCGCCGCTCCCCGGGATCTGCGATCGTGCCTCACGCTGCCGCCAGGTCGGGAGCGGTATGAAGCCCGGCGTCGCGGCCGATCATCGAGGGAGGGCTGGCTCGCTACCTTGCAGGCGTGCACCGGTTACTGGTCGCCACATCCGGCGCGCGCGGGACGGCCATGAGGCGCGTCGACGCTGCGGCGCGCGCGGCCCTCGTTTTCACACTGGCGCGCACTGGCACCGCCGGGCGACAAGGAAGCGGCCGAGTTTATGGCGGGCTTGATCGGATCGCGGCCAACCAACCCCGCTCGCGATAGGCCCGCCGCACACGACGCTCACCCTGGACAAGGCGAAGGCCCTGAGACAGGAGCTGGCGCGGCTGATCACGGCCGCCTTGGAGCGATGCACCACTGCCCGACGTCGACGGATGATACGGTCCGGCCTGTCCGGTTCATCTGTTCCGCGTATGTTCACGTTGAAAACCGGCAGCGCATAAACAAGATCTTTGATCGCTGGACGCGACGGTGAGGTCCGGCAGGGCGGATTGCCCCCATTCGTATCCATGTTGCTCAGCGCGAGGATGTGGCTATGAAACACAGCGACACGCGGTCCGAAAAGGACGCACAGGACTTCGATTTCAACAGTCTGCTCCACCCGGCCCAGGCATTCGGCCACCCCAGTGAGGTGGTGGGCGATGCCGACCTGACCCTTCAGGAAAAACGATGCGATCCTAGCCTCATGGGCGTCGGACGCTTGCGCCGTTGAAGCGGCGCCGACATTGCGTCGCGCACCTGGCAGCGGCGCTGCGGTCTCGGTCGACGAAATTCTCGAAGCGTTGCGGGCTCTGGACCGACAGGCCGGCACCTGGATGCCACTTGGGTGCGGCGCCAGGCGCGGCGCGGATTGATCGAGACTTCTGCGGGTCAAGCGGCGCGATCTGGATGGCGGCGCCGGACTATCGGCGCTGCATTAGGTTCACAGGAGGCACTCATATGAGCAATGGGTTCAGAGATCCATTCGCGGCCGTGCTGGCACTGCAGCGGGCGCTGGAATCCCGCTTCGAGAGCGGCTGGATCGGCAGGGGCACCACGGGTTTCGGGGCCTATCCGCCGATCAATATCTTCCAGCAAGGGGACGACTTCGTCGCCGTGATCGAACTGCCCGGCATGGACAAGAAAGAACTGAACATCGAGGCCAAGGAAAACACCATCCGGGTCTCGGGCGAAAAAACGTTCGATTATGAACAGAACGCCAGCATCCACCGCCGTGAGCGGGTCGCCGGGGTCTTCGACCGTTCGATCACCCTGCCGGTCCAGATCAATCCGGACGCGATCAAGGCGGAGTACCGAGACGGGGTGCTGGCACTCTTTGTGCCGCGCGCGGAGAGCGAAAAGCCGCGCACCATCAAGATCAAGTGACCATTATGCCAAGAGGAGAGGCTAACATGGCCGCCCAGGAGCTTCAGGTTCAGCGCAAGCGCGAAGTGGAGAAGAAACAGGAGAGCACCGTTCCTGCGCGCGTGTTTGTGCCGGTTACCGACATATTCGAAACCGAGCAGGCGCTCACGGTTGTGATGGAATTGCCAGGCGTCGACAAGAGCAACGTCGAGGTGAATGTCGAAAGCGACGTGCTGACGGTCAACGGCAAGGTCGACTTCTCGAAATATGAGGGGCTGCAGCCGCTCTACACCGAATACAACATCGGCAATTACAGCCGCAGTTTCGAGCTATCAAGCAAGATCGAGCAATCGGGTATAAAGGCGGAGCTCGCCGACGGCGTGATGACGCTCGTCCTGCCAAAAGCCGAGAAAGCGAAGCCGCGGCGCATTGCCGTCGGTTGATGTTGCAACGACGGGAGGGGCGAGCCACTGTGCCAACGACGTCTTGGCGCTGGTCGGGTGGCGCAAGGGACTTGAGGTGCAGGGTCGTCGCTATAGCCTTATGTCAACGTCCGAGCCGCTGCGCCACCTTTGTGCGCGGCTTGGAGGGAGGAAGGTCCCCGGCGTCTGGGCACCCTGCCGATGTCGGGGGCTTTTCTGTGAAGACGCTGGGCGGCGTAGCGTCTCGCGCAGTCGGACCGCCTCAAGCGTGGTCCGATGTATCTGCTCGGCAACCAGGCGAAGCCGGTGCGTGAGCGCCTGACTCTGATCCGGGTCTTCGAGGATTGAATCCGGCTGCCAATGGGTCACTCTCGATCGCCACTGTGCGCGGTTTCCAGATCTAAAGTGGCAGGTTCCAAGCGCTCAATAGGCCATCGGCGACCTGCCGCGACGTGCAAGCCTAGACTGAATGTGCTGACCGCGTGGCCGCTTGGGGCCACGACAGGTTCACTGTGGCGGATCTCTTTACTGTACCACCACTCCTGAGCCGATCTCCTTCGCGACGTCGGCCTCGTGGCCGCCGCAGGTGGGATGACCAAAGCCGCCCGCACTGACACCGGCCTTGATGTCGTAGACTATGCCATCGTCACCGTTGGGACTGACACCCTTGGGCACCATGGCCAAGGCCAGGGCCCGCCGCACGCGCCACGCTACATTGTGGTCGGCACACGAAGTGTCGCCCGAAACCCCCACTGCTCCGACCTTCCCTCGCTGATCGTATAAAGCAAGGCCGCCGCCAAAGACGTTCACCCCGCCGATCCGCAATCCAATCATGGGATCGGCTGCGGTGCCAAAATCATCGGCGCGGCCGCCATATGCTACTGCAGTGTCGACGGGGTTGCTTGCCTGCAACCCAAACAGGCTGCCTCCAGGCTGAACCGCCGAAAACAGATTGCCCGTGGACAAGGCAAATCCGTCAAGGCTGAAAGCATTGGCAGTGTTCGCCTTCTGCGCAGAGATCGCACGACTGCCTAGCCATTGTTTAGTGAAGTTGTCACCGCTCATCGCAACCGCGCAAACCGTGCCGTCGACATCGACGATGGTGGCCCACATGTGATTATCGAGGCCACCGTTCGTCGGCCCACCGGACGCCTTGACAGACGTCTTGAGGGCTTTTGCAAGCTCATCATGACCTGGCAGGCTGCTGCATGCCGCCTGAACCGCGGTCGAAACGCCAATTGTAACGGCAGCCGCTGCTGCCAGCGAAAGAACGGAAGTTAGCCGCATAGAATCCCCTCCAGATGGCGGGTAGATCGCTGACCGCTCGTCTCTGCCCGCACTGCCCTCCAGCAGTCAGATCGTGGCCGACTCGTGCTCGCAAGGCAATATCACCGACGTCTGGCGTGGAAATGAAAATCCACGATCAAATTTCTTTCCGCCAGAAGGCCGTTCAATTCGCAGATAACCTTCTTGCGTTGGTGCTTCGCCACAATCGTCTTTGAGACCCGACGATCGGCGTCGGGCAATTCGAGGAAATGGCGCGGCAACCTACCGCGGCGCTGGAAATCTGAAGACGGCCGCTACACGTGCGGTGAGGGTCTGCAAGCCTACGGAAAAATCTTCGTAGTTCTTCTTTCCGTAGATGTCGTAGAGCACCTCGGGACGGACGAAAAAGTTGGGGCCGAGCGCAATGTTGGCGCCGGCGCCAAGCGTCAGGCCCACGTATGTCCCACCGGCGACCAAATTTTCGTAGCAGACGTCGGCGTTCGTCACCGCCACGCCGATTGCCCCGAACGGCTCAATATTGCTGCCTGGCAGCCCGGCCAGAAATCTCACGCGCCCGACCGCGTTTTGATCGTATCCGCAGATGTCGACGTTGTTATCCTGGAGAAGTTCCACCTGCTGATCGTGGACGTTTTGGTTGCCCTTTCCAACGAAGCCGATTTCGCCCTCTACGGCCGCCGACCAGATCTGACCCGGTTGGCGCTTAAACCGGTCGCCGACGATGAATCCGCCGACGAATGCATCCAGCGTCCCGAGCACCGCACCCCCGCCGTCGTCGCTGTGGAACATGTCGGTCGCGACGCCCGCGTACGGGCCGAAATAGAGACCCGGATTATCGAAGGGTGTCGGCGCTTGCGCCTGGACGGCGCCAAGCGGAAGGATTGCCACGCCCAGCGCGGCTGTCGACAATAGCAATGAACGCTTCATTTGATCCTCCCGCAGTTGGGCGACTGTGGATCGCCGCTCCTTGCCCTTTGGCCACCCCGGAATGCTATATCGGCAGCCGACAGGCGTCCGTTACTGTTCGGCCACACTCGAGGCCTTTCCGCGAGCCCTTGCGGCGCCTGAAAGCCGACGATGGCTACCGCACGCGCGGTGAACGTCGCCGCCGACTTCAAAAGAAACATGAGCGCCATTGTCAGCACGGTGCGGTGACAGTCGAGGTATCGCCGGCGTCGCTTGCGCGCCTAACTTCCGCTGAGTCGGCGAACTCCTGCGATCGACGCGCGTCGCGAATAGCGCACCGCGAACTCACGCTCCAAACTCGACCGAGCCTCGTCCACAATCGACCGGATCGCCCGAAGCGGATGATCCGGTCGAACTCGTAGCCCTGCGGCGAGGGCCGCGGTCAGGCTGCTTTTGACACCGTTGCTGATTGCGGCCAATTTCTTTGCCCGCTGCGCAGTGGCGTTGGCGCGCACCTCTTGATTATCCCAACTAAGACCCACGCAAGGACTGCGCCAAGTCGTCTTCACCCATGATCGCATCGGGCGACGACATCCCCATGGCGAAGAATGCAGGTGGTGTTCGGTTGAGGCGATTGAGGTTACGGACCAACAAAACGGATCGGGTGACAACCCTCCCCGAAGAAAAAGCAGAACGTCGTTTTTCGAGCTAACATCCTTTCGCCTGATAAGAATCGAACGCTGACGCTCACTTCGTGGAATCTCTTTAAGTCGGGCCTCCAGCCACCCATGGTGGCAACGCGGCCACAAGACAGGAGGCAATCTCACGGCAACGCTCATCCCCTGGACGAATGTAGAGATCGGCGACCTTGATATATCTTCACGCCGTTCCGGCCATCGCTCCTCGTCTACGCTTGGTACGCCGATGACGAGCCGGAGAGTATCATCACCCACGTTTGGCGTGACGAAGGCACCGGGATGATCCATCACGAAACGATTCCTGGTGGCGCCCGTGGCGTTTGAGGAGGCGGTGAGCTGAGCCCAAGAGGAACCGCCCAAGCGGAGCGTTGAGCGAATACACGCTAAGCATGCTCGCGCGTCGAACAAGCCACGGGCCAAGGCCAAGCGAGCTGCAAAAGCAAACGCAACACCGGCCGGGACGCGATCGCCAGCCAAAACGCCACGCGACAAGACGCGCCTCATTCAAGCGCGCGCGGTCCGCCTGAGATAGGTCCCGTTTCCTTCGGCGCAACAAGACCAAGTTTTTTTGCTAGCGCTGGGGGACATTCAAGTGTGGTCGCGATGAAAGCTCATTCGTCCCATTCGTTCCGACGACGGACAGTGGACCGATCGGCAGAGCGTCGCCACAGCTCTGGCGGGCCACTTGTCAGTTGTTTTTTTGATTCAGCAGTGAGCGATCGCGGTCTTTTGGTCCTATGATCGCGCCGTGCACAACTCCAGCCCCACGATATCTGTAGCTGGCCAGTCGCTTGTCGAAAGGCCGGTTGCCGCGACAACTGGTGGGTTAGCTGATCTTCTCGCAGCGTCCGATGTCGTCTTTTCCAACTTCGAGGCGACAGTCGCGGCCGACCATGCTTGGCCGACGAAGACACGCACCCTCCACATCGCCTCGTTCGAGGCGTTGGAGGCACTGGCCCGCCTCGGCCTCACCGATCTCGGCCACGCCAACAACCACGCCTTCGACCTCGGCCCTCCCGGCATCGAGGCTGCCCACAAAGCCGTCGCCCGGTTGGCTTTGACGCTCACCGGCAGCGGCAAGCACCTTGACTATGCAAGCCGGCCAACGGTCAGAGCCGTTGCCGGCACCCGCGTCGCCATCCTCGCCGCCGACTGCGGTCCCCAGCCCGACATCGTGTACGCCGGTGAGCACCGCGCCGGCATCCACCCGCTCCGCATCCGCCGCACCCTCAACGTGCCTCCGGCCGACTATGCCGTCCTCGCCCGCCTCCTCGCAGAGACCGGAGAGGACCGCCGTCAGGCCGGGCGTGCCGCCGTCGGCTATCGGGGCGCCCTCACATCGGACACGCTCGACTTCTTCGGGTTGACGGCCCGCGAAAGCCCGACCGTCGCCGACGAGCGGCGGCCGGACCCGGCCGACCTTGCCCTTATGCATCGGCGCCTAGCGGAGGCACGTGCCGCGGCGGACCTGGTCCTCGTATCGTTGCACCATCACCACTGGGAGCCGGAGTGGGGCGCGGCGCCCGCCTGGTTTACCGACCTTGCCCGCGACCTGATCGATCACGGCGCCGACATTATCGTCGGCACAGGAGCGCCCGTCCTCCAGCCGGTTTCGTTTTATCGCGGCCGGCCGATCTTCGCCGGCCTGGGCAATTTCATCTTCCACACCCACCGCCCGGCCATCTACGATGCTCGCGGCATCGGCGTGTGGACCGGTGCTGTCTGCCGGTGCCGCTGCGCTTCCGGCGGCGAGCTCGATCGCATCGACATCGTCCCGATCGCGGCGGGACGGCTGGAGGACGGTTCCGGCGAGGCGCCGGCACCCCGCGCTCTTGACGGCGCCACCGCTGCCACCGTCATGGACCGGCTGGCGGCCGGCCTTTCCGCCGGCGAGCGCGCACGTCTCAATCTCGCCGTGTGAGAGGACCTCAGCCGGGCGCGCGGAGCTGCGTCAGGGACGCCACCTCGACGATCGGAAGAATGACACGCGACGGCCGCGTCGCGTCGCAATAGACCGTATTGCGCGCGACCCCCGTCGTGCGCCCGCGACCTTCCTCCGCCCCGGTGTTTGGATTGACGTCGAACTTCGGGAAGTTGCTCGACGAAATGTCCAGCCGAATGCGGTGGCCGGCCTTGAACAGATTGGCAGTGGCGAACGGCTCGATCCGCACCCGGAACACAGCGCCGGGCTCGATCGGCTCCGGCCTTTCCCAGCTGTTGCGATAGCGGCAGCGGATAATGCCATCAGACAGGATCATCGCGATGCCGGTTGGGTAGTCCGCGCTCGGCGGGTGCACATCAATCAGCTTGGCGGTGAAGTCGGTGTCGGGTGCGTCGGAAGAAACGCAAAGCTCCACCGCGATCGGCCCGACCACGGCGACGTCCGCCGACAGCGGTTCGGTCTCGAAGGCGAGCACGTCGGAGCGCGCCGAGAGCGGCAGGCCTGGTCGCGTGCTTCCGTAGAAGTCCGATCCCTCGCGCTGATCGAACGCACCACCGGCGAACACCGGTTGTCCGCTGGTGAGCGCCCCGCCGATCGTGGGGACCGGGTTCGTCGGGTCGAAATCGTAGACGAACGGCGGCGAGCCGACCGCAGGCGGCTCCTCCCCCAGCCGGCCGTCGGCGTGAAGGTGGAAGGACCGGAAGTCGGTGCCGGGCAGCGGCCAGTCCGTTCCCTCGATCCAGCCGCCGCCGTGGTCGAACCTGCCGGCAGGCGTGCGCCTGGCGGTGCCGCCACCCATCAGGAAGATGCTGACCCGCGGCTCGGACTCGACGCCGTTTTCCACCTGTTTCAGCCAGCGGTCGAACCAGCGGCGGCGGAACTCCAGCCACGACGCGCACACGTGCCCGCCGACGGTCGCCTCCGCCCCGAACTCGGCGTCGCCGGCGATCGTCGAGTTGCGGGCGCCGTGCAGCCACGGCCCCATGATCAGGCGCGGCTGTGGCCGGTCGGGACGCGACAATCCTGCGTAGTTGGAGAGCGTCGAGGCGACGTAGGCGTCGTACCAGCTCGACATCAACGCGATCGGGATCTTCGGGATGCGGTCGTAGTAGCCCTCGGCCCACAGGCCGACGCGCTTCCAGTAGTCGTCGAAGCTGCCCCGCCGCCACTGTTCGAGCAGGTAGTCCTCGTAGTCTGGCATCCACCGCACCGGCGAGCGTCCCTCGCTCCACGGCATCGCCGCGAACCAGGCGCGCAGGTCCTCGGCCGCGAGCGCGTTCTGCGCCACCGTGTCGCCACGCACCGCCGCGCTTTCCCGTGCGTTGTTGTAGGCCCAGGTCGCCTGCTTCAGTTCGAAGGCGCCGCCCTGGCGGATGCCGCAGCGATAGGCGTTGGCGAACCCGCCGCAATCAAGCACCATGCAGGCGAGCCCCGGCGGATCAAGGCAGGCGAGCGCCATCTGCGTGTGGGCGGCGTAGGAGAGGCCCATGGTGCCGACCCGCCCGTTGGCCCACGGCTGCTCGGCAAGCCACACCAGCGTGTCGTAGCCGTCCGACCCCTCCGACAGGTACTTGGTAAACTCGCCTTCGGAGCCGTAGCGTCCGCGGCAATCCTGGTAGACGACGCAGTAGCCGTAACGAACGAAATGGGTCGCGACCTCGGCCCGCGTCATTGGCTGCATCATGCCGACTTCGATCTCGGAGCGCGACCGCTCGCGTTTTCCGTAGGCGGTGCGTTCGACGATCACGGGCAGCTGTTCGCCGACCGGCCCGTTTGCGTCGGCCGGCCGGTAAACGTCCGTCGCCAGGCGGATGCCATCGCGCATCGGGACCATGATGTCCCGATGCACGACGACCCCGGTCGTGACCGGCTCCGGAGGCGGCAGGATGGTCTTGTCCACCGGAGCCCCGCCCTCATTTGGCCATGCGGGCATTCATGGCGAGCGTGTCCTCGCGCCGGCTCGGCGTATAGTCCACCGAGTCCTTGCCGGCCCAGTAGACCTCTTGCCAGTAGAGCGGCAGGATGCCGTGGTCGTTGAAGCCGATAGCGGCGGCCTCCTCCAGCAGCTTCTCCCGCTTGGCGTCGTCGAATTCGGCGAGTGCTTCTTTGACCTTGGCATCATACTCGGCGTTGGAATAGCGACCGCGGTTGAAGCCACCGGTGCCCGCCTCCTTGCTGTAGGTCATCAGCACGTTGTTCAGCGATTGGGCCGAGCTCGGTGTCGAGTTACCGATCGAGTAGAGAAACACGCTGTACTCGAGCTTGGTCGCCGCCGCCGCATAGACGTTGTATGGCAGCGTCGTCACCGCGTTCACCTTGAGCCCGCCGCGGGCGAACATCTGCCCGATGGCCTGGGCAACGTCGCCGTCGCCGGGGAAGCGGTCGTTGGAGGAGTGGATGGTGAGCCCGAATCCGTTTGGCAGCCCGGCCTCCGTCAGCAGCTTCTTGGCCGCCGCGAGGTCAAAGGTGTCCGGCTTCAGTTCCGGGTTGTAGCCGCCCATCCCCTCGCCGACCATCTGCCCCGCCGGCACACCGGCGCCGTTGAGGATACGATCGATGATGAGGGGGCGGTCGATCATCTTGGAAAGCGCCGCGCGCACACGCGCATCCTTGAGCGGGTTGGGCGTCAGCGGCTTGCCGTCGAGGTCGGTGATGAACGGGCTTGTGTCGCGGTCGGAGTCCATCGCCAGATAGATCAACCGCGTCGACGAAACGGGAAACAGCTTGAGTCCCTTCACGCCCTTCAGCGAGTCGACGTCGTTCGGCGGCACAGCGTCGATCAGGTCGACCGCGCCCGAACGAAGCGCCGCCACCCGCGCCGCGTCGTTGGAGATGAACTTGAATGTGACCGTCTGGTAATCCGGCTCCTCGCCCCAGTAGTTGTCGTTGCGCACCATCGTCAGGTGATCGCCGGGCACCCATTCCTTGAACTTGTAGGGCCCGCTGCCGATCGCCGCCGACCCATCGTTGAAGGCCTCGATAGGCTTGCCGTCCGCCACCTTCTTTTCGACGATGTAGAGCAGCCCCGCCGACTCGATGAATTGCGGCATCGGCGTTTTGGTCTTGAACTCGATGGTGTGGTCGTCGACCGCCGTCATGCTGGCGATACCGGCAACGTTGGCGGTGAACGGCGCCGGGCTGTTGGGAATGTCCTTCACCCGCTCCATCGAGTAGATGACGTCGGCCGCCGTTACCGGGTTGCCGTCGGTGAACTTGGCGTCCTGACGCAGCGTCACCACCCAGGTCATCGGGTCGGTGTTCTTCCACGACGTCGCCAGCCCCGGGTGGATTTGCAGGTTGACATCCTGGTCCACCAGCTGGTCGAAGATGTGGGCCGCGATCTGCTGGTTGTTGCCCGTCCGCGAGAAGTCCGGATCGATGGACAATGGCTCGGTCGAGCTGCCGATGATCAGATCGGCGGCGGTTGCTGCCCCCATCATGCCGGCCCCACCGATTGCGGCGGCCGCCAGCGCAAGTGCGATGCGTTTCATGTCGATGCTCCCTCTTTGGCTGTGGTGGTAGTGGCATTCGCCTGCCCGGCGGGCAGGTCGTTGAGATGGCAGGCGCTCAAATGACCCGACGCGATTTCCTTCAGCGCCGGCGCCTCGCGACGGCAACGGTCGAAGGCGCTCGGGCAGCGCGGATGGAAATGGCAGCCGGGCGGCGGATTGAGCGGCGACGGGATCTCACCGGCGACCGGCTTGAAATTTCGCCGCCGCTCGCTGATCGACGGCGCCTCGCGCAGCAGCGCGATCGTGTAGGGATGGTTCGGCTCGGCGAAAAAGGCGTCGGCCGGCGCGCTCTCCACGACGCGGCCGAGGTACATGATCACCACCTGGTCGCTGATGTGCTTCACCACGCCGAGGTCGTGACTGATGAACAGGTAGGTCAGCCCGAATTCGTTCTTCAACTGCATGAACAGGTTGATGATCTGGGCCTGGATCGACACGTCCAGGGCAGCCACCGACTCGTCGCAGATGATGAACCGCGGCTTCACCGCCAGGGCCCGCGCGATGCCGATGCGCTGTCGCTGGCCGCCGGAGAACTGGTGCGGATAGCGGTGGCGATAGGACGGGTCGAGCCCGACCATCGTCATCGTTTCGCTGACGTAGGTATCAACCTCGCGGCGGCTGACGATGCCATGCAATACCGGCGCCTCGCCGATGATCTGCGCCACCCGCTTGCGCGGATTGAGCGACGACATCGGGTCCTGGAAGATCATCTGGCGCGCCAGCCGCACCCGTTTCACCTCGTCGGCGGCGAGCGTGGTGATGTCGGCGCCGTCCCACAGCACCGCGCCATCGCTCGGCGGCAACAGGCCGGCGAGGACGCGTCCGACCGTCGATTTGCCGCAGCCCGATTCCCCGACGAGCCCCACCACCTCGCCTGCGTTCACCGTGATCGTGGCATGGTCGACGGCGTGGACGACCCTCTCCTCGATGTGGGCGCCGAGCCGGCGCGCCAGCTTCTCGGCATAGTCGAGGTTGCGGCTGAACCGCCGCGACACATCGCGCGCCTCGATCAGCGGCGCGTTCATGCCGCCGCCCTCAGTTGCGGGTGGTGGCAGCACCACGTCCGCCCGTCGGCGGTCGTGGTGAGCGGCGGCTCGAGGCCGCAATCCGCCGCGGCGGCGAAACAGCGGTCGCGGAAGGGGCAGCCGCTCGGCCGCGCCAGCGGCGACGGTGCCATGCCGGAAATCGGCCGCAGTGGCTGGCCGCGCGGCACGTTCGCCGGCACGGAGTTCATCAGCCCTATGGTGTAGGGATGCGCCGGCCGATCGAGCACCGCCTCGACCGAGCCCGACTCGACGATGCGCCCGGCGTACATCACCGAGATGCGGTCGGCGAGGCCGGCGACCACGCCAAGATCGTGGGTGATCCACACCAGCGCCGAGCCGAGTTGCCGCGTCAGCTCCTGGATCTCGTGGAGAATCTGCGACTGGATGGTCACGTCGAGCGCCGTCGTCGGCTCGTCGGCGATGATGAGGTCGGGCCGGTGCAGGAGCGCGATGGCGATCGCCACCCGCTGGCGCATGCCGCCGGAGAACTGGTGCGGATAGGAGGCGAGACGTTCTTCCGGCGCCGGAATGCCGACGAGCCCAAGCGCGTCGCGCGAGCGCTCGCGCGCCTCAGCCTTGCCGACGCGATCGTGGGCGAGCACCGCCTCCACCATCTGCGTCTCGATCGACAGGACCGGGTTCAGCGTCATCATCGGGTCCTGGAAGATCATGGCGATCCGCTTGCCGCGCAGGCGCCGCATGGCCTCGGGTGCCAGACCCACCAGGTTCTCGCCGTGGAAGCGGATCGCGCCTTCGACGACCCGCCCCGGCGGATCGACCAGGCCGATGATCGAAAAGCCGGTGATCGATTTGCCCGACCCGGACTCGCCGACCAGCCCGACTACCTCGCCGGCACCGACCGTGAGATCGACCCCGTCCACCGCCTTGATCACCCCGGCGCGGGTGAAGAAGTGTGTCTTGAGGCCTTCGATCTCGAGCGTCGCGGTCATCGCCGGTTCACTCCGCCAGCCGCGGGTTGAGGACTTCGCGCAACCGGTCGCCGACGATGTTGATGCTGAACACCAGCAGCAGGAGCAGCAGGCCCGGATAGATGCTGATCCAGTACTGTCCCGACAGCAGCACCTGATAGCCGTTGGCGATCAAGAGCCCGAGCGACGGTTTGGTGATCGGCAGGCCGATGCCGAGAAACGACAGCGTCGCCTCCGCCGAGATGGCGTTGGCGACCTGCAGCGTCCCGACGACGATGATCGGCGGCATGCAGTTGGGCAGGATCTGGCCGAACAGGATGCGGCGCGAGCCAAGACCGAGGCCGATCGCCGCCTCGACGTATTCCTTGCCTTTTTCCACCAGTGCCGCCGAGCGCACGGCGCGGGCGAAGAACGCCCACTGCACCAGGATCAGCGCCAAAATCACCTTCCACAGCCCCTGGCCAAGAGCCGCGAGCAGCATGAGCGCCACCAGGATCGTCGGCAAACCGAGCATCAGGTCGACGGCGCGCATGATCAGCGACTCGACGCGGCCGCCGAAATAGGCGGCCGAGAGCCCGAGCGCAGTGCCGACGATCAGCGCGAAAACACCGCTGGCGACGCCGACGGCGAGGCTGGTCCGGAGGCCATAGATCATCGCCGACAGCATGTCGCGGCCCTGCCCATCGGTGCCAAGCAGGTAGAAGTGGCCGTCGAAGCCGGTCGAGCCCGGCGGCAGCTTGGAATCGAGAATGTTGATCTGCATGAGATCGTACGGGTTCTGCGGCGCCAGCCACGGCCCGATCAGCGCCGTCACCAGCAGGATGATGCAGATCACTCCCGCCACCAGCGCCTTCGGGCTCGCCATGACGCCGCGGACCGACCGGCCGACCAGCGTGTCGTGCGATGGCAGCCGGATGGCGAAGGTCGCGCTCATGCCGACGCCAGCCTGATGCGCGGGTCGAGGACCGAGTAGAGGATGTCGACGATGAAGTTGATGACGATGAACATCGACACTACTACCAGCAGGTAGGCCACGATCACCGGGCGGTCGAGCCGCATGATCGAATCGATCAGCAGCTTGCCGATCCCCGGCCAGGCGAAGATCGTCTCGGTCACCACCGCGAAGGCGATGATGTTGCCGAGCTCGACGCCGATGACGGTGACGATCGGGATGAGGATCGTCTTCAGCACGTGCACGAACAGGATGCGCCGCTCGCTCAGCCCCTTGGCACGCGCGAACTTGACGAAATCGAGCGGCATGGTCTCGCGCACGCCGGTGCGCGTCAGCCTCAGCACCAGCGATATCTTGAACAGCGACAGGTTGAGCGCCGGCAGGATCAGGTGGCTGAGGCCGGAGACCGTCAGCAGGCTGGTGGTGATGCCAAGCACGGTGACCGTCTCGCCACGGCCGGTGGACGGCAGCCAGCCGAGCCACACCGAGAAGATCATGATCAGCATCATCCCCTGCCAGAAGTTGGGCAGGCTGAAGCCGAGGATCGAGCCGGTCATCACCGTCTCGTCGAGCACCGTGTTGGGCTTCAGCCCCGCCCACAGCCCGAGCGGGATGCCGATCAGCAGCGACATGGCCAGCGCCACGAACGCCAGTTCAAGCGTCGCCGGCAGCCGGTTGAAGATCAGTTCGATCGACGGCTGGTTGAACACGAACGACCGTCCAAGATCGCCGTGCAGCGCGTTCCACAGGAACGTCAGGTACTGCTCCGGCAGCGAGCGGTCGAGGCCCAGGTTGTGGATCGCCTGCTGGATGTCGGCCTGGCTTGAATCCGGCGAAACCAGGATGTCGATGGGGTTGCCGATGGCGTAGACGCCGACAAAGACCAGGAACGAGGTGGCGAACAGTACCAGGACGCTCTGCGCCAGCCGGCGGATGATGAAGACGGTCATCGCCGTCTCATCCCGCCGTGTCCACCCGGAGCCCTGCTTGCGCTCATCCCGATCCCCGATCGGCAAGCGTAGTCACTTCCGGGACTGGACCGCAAGATTATGACAAGATCGCATTAGGCGATGTGAAAAGCGGGTTGCCGGCGAATCGCGATGAACCTTAAGCATCTGGAAGTTTTCAGGGCGGTGATGACCACCGGGTCGACTATTGCCGCCGGCTCGGCCCTGCAGATGTCGCAGTCGGCGATCAGCCGCCAGCTGACCGCGCTGGAAGCCGAGCTCGGCTTTCCGCTGTTCTACCGCGACCGCGGCCGCCTGGTGCCGACCCCGGAAGCGCACGCGCTGATCCCGGAGGTGGGCGACACGATCGATCGGATCGCCCTCATGCGCCGCAAGGCCGATGACCTGAGGACCGGCGCCGCTGCCGACCTGTTCATCAAGGTCGCCTTCCCCCATTCGATGACTACTACCTTGCTGCCTAGGATCATCACCGCGTTCCTCGCCGAGCGCCCGCGCGGTGCCATCGAGATCCTGTCGGGTCCCTACGACGTCATCGAGCAGCTGGTCGTCGACCGCACCGCCGACCTCGGTTTCGTCCGCCTGCCCACCGAGGAGCAAAGCGTTCACGTCATCCCGCTGGTGAGAAGCCGTATGGTCTGCGCCATGCCGCGCGGTCATCCGCTCACCTCGAAAGAAACCGTCGACCTCTCCGACCTGCTCCATAGCGATCTCATCCTGCTCGGGCGCCAGCGCGTCTACCGGCGCGAGCTCAATGAGCGGCTGCGCGGGCTGATGCCGACGTTGCGCTGCCGCATCGAAACCCACTCGGTCGAGGCAAGCTGCGCGTTGGTCGCCGAGGGGCTGGGCGTCGCGATCGTTCCGGCCCTGATCGCAAGCCTCTTGAAAGGCATGGCCATCGAGCTGAGGCCCTTCCAGCCCACCATGGCGAACGACTACGGTTTCATTGCGCCGCTCGGCGCGCCCCTGTCGCTGGCAGCGACCGAATGGGTCGACATAACTGAAGCGATGCTGACCGCCGACGTTGTGGAAACCGAACCCATCCGCGTGCGTTTACCGCCAAGGCAAAAGCCGGCACGCCGACGCGGGTGACAGCGGATCACACCGCCCGAATGGCTGCGCTGAAACAGCGGCTTCGCACAGGGATGGCAACTGAGGCCCCGGATCGTCTGCCAGATCGCGGCGGCGAGCACCATCGCTAAACCCAAAACCCGCCGCACGCGGCACGCCACGTTGCAGTCGGCACACGAAGTGCCGCCCGGACCCCCCAACTGCTCCGACTCTACCTCGCTGATCATTCCGACTCTACCTCGCTGATCATAGAGAGCGAGTTTGTGGACAAAGCAAATCCGTCAAGGCTGAAGGCAGTGTCCGCCTTCTGGGCAGAGATCGCACAGCTAGCTCACCAGCATCTTGCCGCTGGCCGCGGCCAAAGCCTGGTCTGCAGATCCGCGAAGACTTGCCCCGACCTACTCCGGTTAGGATCCGGAGTCATAACCAACAGCGGACGGTGGCCGCGAGGCGGTTGGTCGCCGACTGGCCGTGGTGGTAGCGATGTCCTCGATACTGGCCTAACGGCCGAATGCTTGCCGCTTTCTCACGGCAATGAGCTTCTCGACGAGCGCCTTCGGCAACGGCCTGTCGATTGGGAACTGTAGCGCCCCTGATGAGGTCTTGTATTGTGAGATTGCTGCTCCAAGCTCAGAAATCACTGAACCGCTGTGAGGCAGGTAACTGAGGTGGTTCTTGAAAGCCGCAAAGCCCGCAATGACCTTGCCCCCCAGCCTGAAGGCCGGCACTCCGTAGGAGATGCATTCTTCTGCCTCGGGAACGATGTCGAGAATTGTCCGCCGGAGCGCTCCTAGCGTGCCGCGTTTAGGCTCCTCCAAAGCTGCCAAGTACTTGTCAACTTCGCGCCTAGACATGGATGTAGCTTAGCGCAAATAAGAGCGCAGTTGAAGCTAGCCGCGCCTTTACACGTCGAGCTCATAACCAGTAGCTGATGGTGGCGGCGAGACAGACGGTGGCCAGGAAGTTGGTCGCCGACCGGTCATAGCGGGTGGCGATCCGACGGAAGTCCTTGAGCCTGCCGAACATGCGCTCGATGGCATTGCGATCCCGATAAAGGAACGGCGAGAAGCAGTTCTTCCAGCGTCGATTGGTCTTCGGGGGAATGTTGGGCATCGTCCCTTTCCCCTCGACCTTGTGACGGATCGCGTTGGTGTCATAGCCCTTGTCGCCGAGCAGGATCGGGCTCTTTGGCATCCGTTCCAGCAGCAGGTCAGCGGCCGTGCAGTCAGCGACTTGGCCGCCGGTTAGAAGGAAAGCGATGGGGCGGCACAAGCCATCGGTCAGAGTGTGGATTTTGGTGGTACGTCCACCGCGTGACCGCCCGATCGCTTGATTGCGCTCCCCCCTTTTCCGCCGGCATCGCAGCGGTGCGCCTTCACTGCCGAGGTGTCGATCAGCACCTGTGCCGGAGGTCCGCCGGCCGAGGCCAAGGCATGGAAGATGTCGACCCAAACGCCCTTGGTGGCCCATCGGACAAACCGATTGTACAGGGTCTTGCGAGGCCCGTAGATCGATGGCGCATCGACCCAGCGACCGCCAGACTTCAGAACGTGCACGATGCCGCTGATCACCCGCCGATCATCGACCCGCGGTTTGCCCCATGAACACCACGAGAAGGCGCGCGGTGACTTTGCCGTCGTTTGCGGCGACGTGCGGCCGGTGTTGAGGGCGGTGGTAAAGTCGGCCAGATCTGCCACATGCGCATCGGCTCCGACGGGAACGTGACCAGAAGATCGTACGGATCGGGGTCGGTCCCGAGCCAGCGATCACAGCCCTGCGGTCGCAGGATTGCCGGTATCCGGTCGTGGATGCGGGCGATAAGGTCGTTGCTGCGCACAGTGACGATGGTGAAGGTTCGCACCCACTCGCGCGTTTCGGGGTCCTTCCAGTTCTCCCACAGACCGGCTAGCCCGAAAGGAGCGCCGTTCTTCATGGCGATCGCGTGGGGCTGTTTGTCGCCGTTGGTCGCCTGCCACTCGAAAAACCGTCCACGGGAACGATGCATCGACGTTCGCGGTAGGCTCGAGGAACATCGGTCTGGTCAAAAGTTACTCAGCCCTTGCGATGATCGGCCTGCGTCCGCCGCCGGCAGCCTGTGACCAGTTCGGGATGAGGCCCCATTTGAGCAGATCGAGCGACCGCTCGCCCGTCTTGTGGTTGTCCCGAATGACCAGGAGCTCCTGATCGGGTGCCCCGTTGTAGCGGCGCGGGACATTGGTCCGATGGTCATCGCGGACATCCAATCCATCGACGATGGCAAGCTTCAACGGACCGGAAGTCTGGACGATGCGGCCGCACATTTGGACGACCTGAGACTGGAGCCGGCCTTTCGCTTCCAGGCGGGCCGCCAATCCAGCTGCACTTATCACATTTTGCTTCCGAACGAGATTGTCTTGGGCGCTCGAAGCATGGCTGGCCTATTGTCCGCAGGAATTGAACGGAACTTACTCTGGACCGTCAGCAGCCGATAAGACTTTGCCGCGGCCACCCTCCTGAGAAAGCAGATCGCTTCGGCGGTGTGGAAGGTACTGCTGCCCGGTTCATTCAGCGTGGGCTCGTCGCTCAGGCGCGCCGTTATCCGCCAACGCTCCGGCGCGGTGCTGCCGACACGGAATCCGGTGGCCGCCGCCGGGGTGATCAATTCGGCAATTTCGCTCTTTGCTGTCATGGGTCGACCTTGACGCGATCGTGTCCCCCGCCAGGCGCGACCATAAAACCGTCAGCCCGCTTGCCACAACCGAGAACCGTGGACTGTACGGTAGACGACAGAAGCTCGCGCTAAAACCCGGATGGATGCAGAAAGGAGGCACCAAATGAACAATGCTAGCCGGCTTCCGGTCGAGCAGATTAAGCGTGGTCCCTTGCGGGTCCGCAATCAGCGGTTCGGCGGGGTGCTATAGGCGCCGCCGGCGATCTGCTCCATTTCTTCCCGGTCGATGATGGTGACCAGGCCTCGCGTATTGCGAATGACCTTCGACCCCTCCAGGTTCTGAAGCGCGACGGTGACGCCGGGGCGACGCACGCCCAGCATCAGCGACAGGAACTCGTGGGTGATCGGAACATCGTCTCCGTCGAGCCGGTCATGCGACATCAGCAACCAGCGCGCCAAGCGCTCTTCTATGGTGCAGCGACCATTGGCCAATGCCGTTTCGGCGGTCTGCAGCAGGAAAGCGCGAACGTAGAGCAGGCAACGGGCTTGCAACGACGGTCGCTCGGCGAGCGCCTGCTTCAGCTCCGCCACGTCGATACGAAGGCTCTCACCGGCAATCTGGATGAAGCATTCGTGAGGAGAGTCCTCCGCGCCGAGGATGATTGAGATACCGGTCATGCCCTCGCGCCCGATGATGCCGACTTCCAAGCGGTACTCGGGGGCGTTGGCGATGACAGAGGCGACCCCCGAGAGCGGAAAGTGAACGTAAGTGATGGGACGGTTCGGGTGCTCCAGGACCTCCCGGACGTGCAGCGCGACGAACTCGAGATGAGGCTCCAGTCGGGCACGATCAGCAGCGTTCAATGATGCGAGCAGGCGATTATCGGTCGGTGGTCTCGGAGACATGTGCGTCTTGCCTGATTCTGGGCAAGAGCAGTGCGAATGTCTCTCAGCCGGCCGCGCCCGGGGAACCCATGCAGCCGATAAAATAGGTTCTCGCGTGGAACCAAAGCAGACGCAAGGCCGTTGGTCGTTTGTACGCATTCGCACAATGTGTAGAATGAACGAAATTTGCGGAGGTTCATCGCGTCCTCTTAGCTGACCTGCAGGCCTTTGGGCCAGTCGAGCCGTACGCCAACTGGATTTACTGTCCCGATGTTTGGCGGCGCGCAGGTGCCCATAGTCGAAGACGAGATGCTGATCGCCTTCGATCTGGCTGATGAGGTGGAGCGGGCCGGTGGCAAAGTCATCGGTCCGTTTTCGAGCGTCGGCGCTGCACTGCGCGCACTGCGGAGCGAGAGTGTCGAGGGAGCGATTCCGACGCCGAATCTGGCCGATCGCGACATTGCTCCAGTGGCGATCGCGCTCATCAACCAGGGCATTCCGGTGATCATTCACACGGGGCGGGCGTCCCGGCGGAGATCTTGCGCATCGCGCCCGACGTGCCGGTTTGGCTCAAGCCAACATCAGTTGAAAACGTGGTGGCCGCCCTCGGTCAGATGATGGAGCGTGGAAACGTGCCGCAAGACGCGGGGTGACCTAACGCCGGATCGTCCACCCTGGAGCCGTCCAGACCAAAAATTGCCAACGACGCCAGCCACGTACAAGACTCACCGGTGGCATGACGCTTCAACATGCCGCGCTTATATCGGGTTTCCACCGCCAGGTAGGGCCGTTCCGGCCTTGGCATCGAATCCCAGCGCGAGGCGGTTGCGCGTTGCGCGGCGGCCGAAGGCTTCGAATTGGCCGCCGAGTTCGTGGAGGTCGAGACGGGAGAGGAGCGATGGTCTCGACCGACGCCCTCAACTGCCCGGCGCGTTGGCCACCGGCCGGCAAAGGAAGTACCCGGTCATAGTTGGCCAGCTTGATCGGTGATCCCCCGACGTGACCTTCATATCGGGCCTGATGGTCAACGCGTGCCGTTCGTTCGCCACATCAACCGCCGCTCCTTTCGAGAGCGGCGGCGGAGAAAGGGCGAGGTCAAAACCCCGTTGTATCCGTCAGACGACTTCGAGCTTGCTCGACCGCGTACTCCGCCCCACTTCGGATCGGTTCCTGCACTGTAGGACACCTTCTGTGCTCCGCCCCCTTCAGGGACTGCACCGCCGGCGCGTTCGAGCGCGCTGGCATGGACGAACACGTCCTTGTCGCCATTGTCCGGCT
>CAVZHY010000002.1:0-1098189 GCA_963775235.1 uncultured Alphaproteobacteria bacterium | reverse complement strand
CCCCAGTCAGGGGTGTTTGCACGTCGCTGCACACCGATGTTCGTCGAGGCCCCGTCCATCTCTCATATTTTCCAGCGAGTTGTGCGGCGGTGTCCATTGACGTTCGCCTGCAGCCACCCGATATTGCTACCCACATCGGGCTGTGGGTAGCAGATGCGGTAGATGGGGTGAGGCATGAAGTTCACCGACAAGGGGGTTGCCGCGCTGAAACCGCGGGCCGCGCGTTATGAGGTTTGGGAAGGTGGCGGGTTCGGCGTCCCGCGTGGGCACTTCCGGAAAGCGAACATGGATTGGCGTCTATCATTTCGAAGGACGGCCGCGGGAGGGTGAGGTTACGGTTCCTATTCCCGAAATGACGCTGGCGGATGCCCGCGTTGCGCACGCCACGGCCAAAAAGAAGATCAAACTCGGGACCGACCCAGGCGCGGAATTGATCGCTGGGAAGGAGGCCGAACGGGAGGCGGAGACCGTCGCCGATCTAGCGGCGGAATACCTGAGCGACACGCCAGGACGAGAAAGCGCAGCGCCTCCCAGGACGAGCGCACTTTGAACCGCGAGATCATCCCGCGATGGGGCAAGCGGAAGGCGAAGGACATCACAGCACGCGACACGGTGTTGCTGCTTGATCGGATCGAGGCGCGGGGCAGCCCCGTCATGCGGAACCGTACCGCGTCATTACTCTCTAAGATGTTTCGCGTTGGCGTGGCACGTGGGGTCCTGGATGCATCGCCGGCCGTCGGGATCGAGCGATTGCAGGAGCAGCCGCGCGACCGCGTGTTAAGCGCCGATGAAATTCATTCACTTTGGCACGGGCTCGACAAGGCCCACATAGACCGACGGACAGCCCTTGCCATTCGGTTCTGTATGGCAACCGGCCAGCGTCGCGGTGAGGTTGCGGGCATCGAGCGCAGCGAGATTGATGACGCGGAGGCACTGTGGACCCTGCCCGGTAGTCGGACCAAGAACGGGCGGCCGAACCTGATCCCATTGCCCCCGCTCGCCCTTGGCATCATCGCTGACGCCGACCCACTACGAGTGAAGCCTCTGCCTGCCCGGGCTAATCGCCGAGATCGAGCAGCCTACGACCCAACGCCGTCGAGATGGTTGTTCCCATCGCCCCAGGGTCAGAAGCCGCTTGAACCAGCGGCGCTCACACGCGGCCTCAACAAGAACAGAAGTACCCTCGGCATCGGCGATGCGACCGTCCATGATCTGCGTAGGACCTTCGCCACGGTCCTCGGCGAGTTGGGCACCGCGCCCGAGGTCCTGAAGGCGCTCTTGAACCACACGCCCCAGGAGGTCACAGAACGGGTCTACAATCTCGCCGCAAACTTGGAGCCGCGTCGAAGGGCGATGGAAGCCTGGTCCGCGTGGTTGGAACAAGTGATCAATGGCGAGCGTGCCGCTGATAACATTGTGCGATTGCCCGTGCGGGCACAATCGCGTCAGCTTCCCGCGTGAAATCGCCGGAGGCGGCCTTGGCGCACGCTCTACGCGACAAGACCGAAGCCGCGTACCAGCGTGGCGACATGCTTGATCGCCGCCGCAAACTGATGGAAGGGTGGGCGAAGTACGCGGGATCAACGTCTACCGGCAAGGTCATACCACTCCGCCATTTGTCGGACACCGCCGGTCGCTTGATGCGAGAAAAGGCTCGGGCAAGGGGACGGGCACGACAAATGGCCAAGCCGCCCGATGGGCGAAACTAGCGGGTGTCGGGAGAATGCGCCTGTTGAGTGACAAGGACCTCGTTTCCAAGCTGCCAACGCCGCATCTCGTGGGGCTGGATGAGACCGTCACGTGGCAGGACCTTTTCGTTGTGGCAAACCCAAAATACGACGACTCTGAGCGCGAGATCGCGGCACAGTGGATCGGGCACTGCTGGCTCAGACGGCCGATTGCGCCACAGCGATGGGCCGTTATTGGTCGGGCCGTCATGGAAGAACTGGCGGCAAGGGCGCGGGCCAACGGCACTCACCCCGAGATCGAACTCAAGGCGTCGGTTGTGACGGCCTTGTTTCTTTCCGCGAAAGAAGCCGTTGATTTCTCTGACCCGGGACCCAGAAAGGCATTCTGGCGTCGGCTCAATAACCTCGTAGTCGAAGACCTCTTGGGGACGGAGTGGAGAAAACACCGCGCGACCGACGAAATAGATGGGCTCGAAGAGTTCCAGATCGAAGCGTTCCTTGCTGACAAAGCCAATCACCACTCTGAAGTGGAGATCGGGCTCGATGTGGAGCGGATCGTGGCCCGAGCGAGGCTCGGCACAAGAGAGGCACAAGTCATAAACGCGATCTTGCAGGGCGAAGCGACGGACAAAACTGCAGCCAGACTCGGCGTCAATCCCGGGGCTGTTCGGACCGCCCACAGTCGGGCACTCAAGAAGATTAAAGAAGCCACCGGTGCCATGTAACGTTTTGCCGTTTCCGCCGGATATAGGTGAGAGGGCCCCAACGTGCGGGCCCTTTTTTTGTGAACCAAACTACCCAAAAGAGAAACACCCAATGATCACATGCATAGCACTGTACCGCGGAACGAACCTATCGGACCTAGAACTAGTGGCCTTGAGCACCGACCGAGACTTTGCCGCTGACGTTGCGGAGGGGCTCCGAGTCCGCCAAGGCACTTCCATAGACCCCGCAATCTCATCGCGCCAACAGGGGGTACGGGAAGCGCTCAACGTCATCACAAGGGAGGCGAGCCATGACTAAGGCGGCCCTTTCGGTTGCCGAGTTCTGCAAGGCTCACAGCATCTCCCGGGCCACTTTCTATAACCAGCGAAAGATCGGCCTCGGACCGCGGACGATCAAAGTCGGGTCGCGTAGGCTCATTACGAAGGAGGCTGCTGAGGAATGGCGGCGGAGGATGGAAATTGTCACTCAAGCCAGGGAGGCAGCATGACAAGCGCCCTCCGAAAGGCCCCAGACTGGAGTGCATCAGTGCGCGCCGACTCGCAACACCAACCGACCCCCCTCCTACGCCGCAACACTGCAACGATGCAACGCATCGGAAGCGGCAAAGAACCGGCAATTGAGGAGCGCAGAAAAACTGCTTGGGAGAAGTGCGGGCCACTCGCAAATGCACCAAGCATCCTCGATGTCTTCGTTGCCGAACTCGCGAGCCAAGGCGTGGTTGGCGAAGAACGTGCGGCGAAGTTGACCTATTTGGTGCTGACCAGCCGCCTTCTTGACCGGCCAATCTCTGCCGCGATCAAGGCCCCATCGAGTTCGGGGAAGTCGTACCTCGCTCACAGGGTGTTGTCGTTCTTTCCAACATCAGCGGCTTACCAACTGAGCGCCATGAGCCAGAAGGCGCTTGCGTACAGCCAAGAGCCGGTGAGGCATCGGACCATCGTCGTGGCTGAAGCGTCGGGCCTCGCTGACGGCTTAGGTGCATACCTTATGCGCAGCCTCATCAGCGAGAACCGGATCAACTACGAGACCGTTGTGATCGGAGCCCAGGGCCCGGAAGCTAAACATATCATCCGCGAAGGGCCGACGAACCTCTTTGTAACCACCACCGCGTTCCAACTCGACCCGGAACTCGAAACACGTCTACTGAGCATCCCCATCGACGATGGCCCTGATCAGACCAAGGCAGTGATGCTGGCGCACGCGGACCTTCGGGCCAATCCTCAAGCGAGTGCTGTCCCGGATTTATCACCCTGGATTGCCCTCCAGGAGTGGCTTACACTTGGAGAGCTTCGCGTGGTGGTGCCCTATGCTCGGCAGTTGGCGGATGCGATTCCCCCCGTCGCCCTGAGACTCCGTCGAGACGTTCCAATGATTCTCGGGCTGATCGAAACCCACGCGATCCTCCACCAAGTCACGAGGGAACGAGACGCCCAGGGTCGAATAATCGCCACGCTGGACGACTACGCCACGGTGCGAGAGCTCGTCGCGGATTTGCTGAGCGATAGCCTTGGCGTGACGGTTACGCAGGCAATCCGGGCGACGGTGGAAGCGGTACGGGGGCTGTCCAAGAAGTTCCCTTCCGGCGTCCCTCTTGGTCCTCTCGCGCAGGCGCTCGATGTGGACAAATCAACTGCGAGCCGCCGTGCAGCTAGAGCGGCCGAGCTTGGCCATTTGAGAAACTTGGAGGAGAAAGCTGGCCGTCCGTCTCGACTGGTCACCGACGATCCTCTCCCCGATAAAGTCGAGATGATCTTGCCTCCGCCGGAGGCGCTTGGACGGCCCGTTGCACCGTTGCAGTCTTGCGGGTGAGGATGACCGGAGAACCCCTTTGGGGGGTCTCGCCCTTCCGGCCTAAGGCCTGGGACAATCGCTGGTCCGTATGGCAATACTAACCCCTGAGAATTGATGCAGGGGCCAGGGGCGATGGCGATACCCGACTACCAATCCCTCATGCTGCCGGTGCTGCGGAAGGCCGCAAGCGGCGAGGTGAAAATCAGTGTTGTCATCGAGGAACTGGCAAAAGAACTTGGCCTGACGCCCGACGAGCGTGCCGAACTCCTGCCGAGCGGCAAGCAAACCACCTTCGCAAATCGGGTGCATTGGGCAAAGACCTACCTGAAGCAGGCGGGTCTATTGGAGGTGACGCGACGGGCGCATTTCCGGATCACGGCGCGCGGTCGCGAGGTTCTGGCCAAGACCCCCTCTCGGGTGGACAACGAGCTTCTCGTCACCTTTCCGGAGTTCCAGGAGTTTAAGCAACGGCACCGCGACGGCGGCTCACTTGACGATGCACCCACCCTGCTCCCGGGCGCAGGCCCAGCCACTGAGAGTACGCCAGATGAGGTAATGCGTGCCGCCAACCGGCAGATCAACCAGGCTCTAGCGCAAGAACTCCTCGATAGGATCGCAACCGCGCCGCCGGAGTTTTTCGAGCGGCTGATCGTGAATTTGCTGCTCGCGATGGGCTATGGCGGCTCAGACGAAAATGCTGGCAGGGCAATTGGCCGCTCTGGCGACGATGGCGTGGACGGCGTTATCGACCAGGACCCACTCGGGCTCGATAGAGTTCTACGTGCAGGCCAAACGGTACAAGTACGACAACAATATTGGGGCAGGTGCCATACGCGATTTTTTCGGCAGCCTCGACATGCACAAGGCATCGAAGGGACTCTTCGTGACTACTTCGGCATTCTCTAGGAGCGCGACCGATACGGCCACCGCGCTGGGTAAGCGCATCGTGTTAATTGATGGCGATGAGCTGGCTCAGTTGATGATCCGCCATAACGTCGGCTGCAAGGTAGAAGAAACATTGCACGTGAAGCGTATCGACGAGGACTTCTTCGAGTGAGATGCTGAAATCTGCAGAGGAGACCGCTCACCGAAGCGCGAAAACACTGATTCAATGAGCGACCGGATTACCGCAGCCACCGTCCTGGCAACCGAGACAGATGGGCGCTGACTTCCAGTTGGTTCCCAACCCAAATGCAAGAAATCAATTGCCCGAGAGGTTTCGGCTGAAGGGGACGTACTTCCGCATCGAGCACGGTGAGAACAGCTATACGGCCACGCCTGAAAGCTCCGCGTAGTTTCATCACCACCGATAACGTGGGAGAAGCTGCGGCGCCTGTTAAGCCCCATCAACGGCGCCGGGCTTTCGTCCCAGACGGTAACGCGAGCAACACCGCCGGCTCGACCTGGAGCCCGCTTGCGAGCTTGCCGATATTTTTCAAGCACCGCGCGAGAGCGGGCGACGCTCGGTCAATGCTTGCGGCGGTTGCTCCGTTTTCGCTCGGGCTCGCTTTCGACCAGCAGCCGATCTGCGGTGGTACTCAAAGCGATGGCCAACCTCGCTAACATTGTCACGGTGGGGTTCCGAATCCGTCGCTCAATTTGGCTCACGTAGGTCCGGTCGATCCCGGCTTCATGTGCCAGGGCCTCTTGCGACAAGCCAAGCGCCTTCCGCCTTTCCCGCACATTGCGTGCGACAATCGCTACAATCCCCACCCCGTCCTTGATCGCCATGTGGCGACGGGACCGCAGTGGCGACTATCGGTCCACGGACTACACATCTCATTTTCTGTCCACCGACCGGTGACCCGGTGCTATGGTTCGGGCGAACGAAACGCTCACACGGTGTCCATGAATGCGACGCGCAACAGTCATGCTGGCGCTGAGTTTGACATGCGCGGCGCTGCGAGAAGCTGGTGCCGACCCTGTCATCCTGAACTGCGAAAGCACCGACGAAGTAGGGAAGCATCCCAACCAGCTTGGGATGCTCATCGACGAACAGAACCGGTTCGTTATCTACCCCTACACGAACGCTGTTGGGGAGCTTTTGAAGAGCCGACGGCCGGATGGACTAATCCCGAACCCCAATGGCGACGGGTTCATTTCGTTCGATATGAAAATGTCGCTCTTATCCAGCAATCTGATTGTAGCCAACGACACAACCGGCGTGATCGCGATTACGAAACACGACGGCAAGTTTGTGTACGCCGGCGTGGTCGCGTTGCCACTTGGAGACGGAACATTTTCGGCAATGGCAATTGAGCGTTGGGGCACATGCGCCCGTAGCCCATTTGAATGAGGGCCGCGATGAGAGGCGCCATGACACTCTGCCTTGCTGTTGGTCTCGCGCTTAATGGGGGCACAGCGTTCGCTCAGAACAAACCTCACGGGGGCGGCCTGCTCGGCGCGATAGGGGACCTATTCAGGCCGTCGAAGGAAGCCCAGGAGGCGCTAAAGGCGGCCGATGACGCCAAGTGCCAAGAGTTCGGTTTCAAGCTTCAGACCGAGGGCTATGCGAACTGCCGGCTCAAGCTTGAGGAGCTGCGCGCCAATCAACGGGCTGCGGCGACGGCCGCCCCACGTCCGCAGCAGCCGAATTCAGGGTCGTCGTCGTTCATGTGCAAGAACGCAATCGCCAACGGTGACCGAGGCGGAATTTTTATATTCTGCTGATCGACGGCAAGATGCTCATTCGATGGCGACGCGGTTTCTTTCGGCTTTGGCTTGTCGTGGCGGCCCTATGGGTGCTGCCGGTCGGCATCGTGGAGCGCAAGGAGTTGTCTCAATTGGGCTTCGTCTTGAGTTATTTCTCGGCCAATCCGTTCGACCGCCTGTTATCTAGCATGGCACTTTCGGCGCTTGCCATCGTCGTGTTGCCGCCGTTGTGCTTATTGTTGGTGGGATTTGTGGTCTCATGGATCGCTAGCGGCTTCTCCCGAGATTCAACTTGACATTCCGCCCCATAAACGAGCGGCGCTTCTTCGCGGGCCGAGCCCGCGCACCTGATAGGTGGAGGTTCAGGCAGACACACACACGGAGCCGTTCGAGTTGAGCGAGCAAGTTGAGGGAGTGCGCCATGAGCAAAGCCTCTGAAGGGGCCGCCCGCTGGCATTTGAATTTCCTGACGAAGGAGATTGAGCGGTTCCTGGTCGCGGTCGAAGAAGAGATGAAGAAGCCACTGGACGATTTTCACAGAGCGCGAATGACATTCCTTTTCATGGAGCTTGAGGCCGCCAAGATGAAAGCGCGGTGGCTCGGCCTCGGGATAGCGCCCAGGCGGGATGATCAAAGCTCCCCACCGCCGACACGCACTGAATAATCATCGGCCTACCAACCCGCCTTCGCGCGCGTAGGAGTGTCTTGCCCAGTCCGCAAAGCAAGGGACTCCCTACGTTTCCGGCCGATATAACCGAGATAGCTTGTAGCCTGCGCGGTGCGCCTTGGATAGCGAAAGCAGGGGGTTCGAGTCCCCTAGGGAGCGCCAGTGGATTTACCAATATATTGTCTCGGCTTAGCTTTTCGTCCTGAGTGTCCCACTGATGAGCTGCAGGTGGAGAAAGTGGGACACTTTTCGCGCGCGACTGCAACTTTGCGACCGCGCCGTCGGCGAGTCTCGAGCGCTGCGCGGCGCGCGTATATCGCTCCACCTCTTCAAGACTCTGGTGGCCCGTGATCGCCATTATTTCGTGGGTCGTTGCACCGTTCTCGGCGAGGCGGGTTGCGGCGGCTTTTCGTAGCCCGTGCGCGGAGCAATGCGGAAGCGCCGCTTGATCACACCATTCGCGGAACTTATTTCCGAACCCCGCAGCTCGGTAGGGCTTGTTGAACTCCGTTATCAGGAACGTCTCTCCTCCAGTGCGAGTGGCGGCCAGAATCCGCGCCAATTCTGGATGTATTGGGATGTCGATTTCCACTGGCTTCCGGTGTTCGTTCTTTGCTTGGACGAACCGTAACCGGCCATCGATGACGTTGCGCGGCCCTAATCGCACCGCGTCTTCGCGACGGCCGGCCGTAAAAAGCAGCAACGCGAACGCGAGCCGCGCTTTGGTGCCGATCGGATGCCGCGCCTCGAACTGTACGATCTCCTTACTCGTCCAGGCGTGATGCCCGGACGTGGCGTAGCGTATGAGCTTCACGTCGCGAGCAGGATTGCTTGAGGCCTCATCAGCCTCAACCGCCCATAAAAAAAGCGCCTTTAACGCTTTGAGACGGGTGTTAGCAGCGCCCGGGTGGTCGCTAAGCTCGTCGCGAAGCGACCGGATATGACGTGGCTGGAGCAAGGCAAATGGCTTCTCACCGTGGTCAATACATAACCTCTGCAATGCACGCTTGCGCCAGTTCTGGGTGCTCACGTCCAGTCGCTTGAATTCTGCGCTTGCGAAGTAGCTTAGGGACAAGCTTGTGAACGAACCGCGCCGGACTTGCTGCGGTAATGGGCGAACCGATTGCGAAACGCCGCGGAGAGCGGCTTCATACGCCTTCAAGAATTCCGGCGTACCCAGCTTGGCACGAATGCGGATCTTCGCCTGGCCGCGGCGCCTCACATAAAGGCGAATGTTGCCGTGGCGATCGCGATCTTCAACCAGGTAACGAAGCCGTAGCTGCACGATAGCCTCTGATTACGCTTGCCTGACGTTGTCCCATGGATTGCCGGCCTCGCTGTCTGCGCCCTGCACTGGCAGACCAGCAAAAGCAGAGTCCAGTTGATGGCGATCCCAAACCACGCGTGCGTTGATGCGTTTCGGGCGTGGCATCCGCCCATCTTCGACCATTTGGTCAAAAAGGGAAGGGGAGACCCCGACGTAAGCGGCTGACTCTTCGCGAGAGAGGCCCCGGGGCGGTAGGTTAGGCGGCAGAGCTGCCGACCGATTGCGCTCAGACATACACAGCTCCGCACGGGCGAGCGAATGCACGTCACGCCAAGCGCGAAACGTCTTCGCTACTTCAAATCACGTAAGCCGCGAGTGCCCTGGGCAGCTGCGTAAAACTCTCTGCGCAATTATTGTGAGATGGTCTGTCTGTGGGACGACGTCAAGAGATTGTAGTGTAGCGCGTCCGTTCAGACGCCCGTCAAGGCAACCCCTCTCGGGGCGCCTACGGCGGCCTTGACCGGCGTCCCGGCCGCGCAGTCAGAATGGCGTCGGCTCCGGAGGAATGCCGGCTTCTTGTCTCACCAGAGGAATATCAATCTGCGGCAACGCTTTCTGCGGTCTGCTCCGGTCACCGCCTAACTGCGCTTCGAAAGCTAGTCGGCCGGGATCGCCCTCAACCGTCTGATCGCCTCGTGTGGGTCAAAGCCAATGACTTCTGCGAGGTGCAGGAATTGCACAACGTCGACCCGGCGCTGGCCCGCTTCGATGTCCGAGATGTACGGTTGGTGACGGCCGATGCGCGCGGCGACTTCAGCCTGCGTCAGGTTGGCTGATTTCCGCTTCTCGATCAGGAACAGCCTGAGCGCCTCGCTTCGGTGCGAGCCCACAGTTTCCGACATGAGAGTGCCCTCCATAAGGGGCGCTCTCACTAAATCCGGTTTACAGATATCTGGAAAACGGATATCGTCAGTGATGGGCGACGCGCGAAGGAGCAGACAAATATGAGCAACATCACGACCCGCAGCGGCGGCGGAAAGGGCTAGGCCCCTCTCCACCAGCCGGAAGTTCCACCTGGGGATAGAGGCGCACTTCCCGCGGGAAGTGCGCCACAATAAGGGAGTGATTCCTGGATGGGATTCGGCTTTCACCTTCATTACCCACGACGCGCGGGCGGCCGTGGCGTTACTGCTCGCACTCCTCGGTGCCGCACTAACCGGGTATGCCCGACGCGAAATCTGGGCGGGAACCGCGTGGGCTCTCGGACCCGTTGTCCAACAGCTCCCCTGGAATCGGCGTGCGCGCCATTCGCTCGCCCGACCTGCGTTGGAATCGGTGTTCACGCTCGTCCAGGTGTTTCTCGGCGATGCCGCCGGCAGGCGCGTCCGATACGAAAAACGACTTCCTTTGTGGTGAACCGTCCGACCGCGTCCTACCAGGAGGCGGTCACCGCCGAGCGCAAAGCTACAGCCTTCGCCACGATGCGCGGCACGATCGTGACGACCGTTGTCCAGCACGGGTTCTATGTTTCGACGATCGATCTGGGCACCCCGCTGCGCAAGGGAGACTCGCTGACGAACACCTACACGGCCAACCTGGTCGATTCATTTCCCAAACCGCACGAGCATTGGACCCAGGAGTTCACGTATCCGACCAGGCATTTTACCCTGTTGGTGCATTTTCCCGTTGCGCGGCCGCCAAAGGTCCTGTCGTGCCGCGTTATCAATGGCGCCGATGCGAAGCCAGCCGATAGCAGCGCCGAATTGTTGGACCTGTTTGGTCACAAGTCCATTGTCTGGGAGGTCGACCACCCCGACCCGCATCAAATCCTGAAGCTTGCCTGGAGTTGGTAAGACCGTCGTCGCCAGAAAGGGAATGGCGACGTGTGTGCTCTCATGACGTAGTAAACTTGGCCGCGAGACCGACAAGGGTCGCGCTGCCCGTCATCTGATCGTCGGGAATGGACCACCGGCATGTTGTGTTGAAGTCTTGCACCATTGAAGTAGGGCAAGTGTATCCGGCGCAAACCTACTGAGCGCGGACGGGACGTACCTCCAGAACGCTGAACGGCGAATGTGTAGCGACAACGCCGTCTAGGCGGAACCCCGCCTGCGCACACAGGCGTTCGTAGTCATCGGCGACCCGCTCGATTCCGCCCGTCATTACCATCATATTGAGATCCATCAGGGGGCTGAGGTGATGCTGGTTCGCCGCCGGCAGGAGCTGCTCGACGATTAGAAGCCGTCCCTGTGGTGCCATCACCTGGCGGATGTTCGACAGAATTTTCTGGCACGCCTCGTCGTCCCAATCATGCAACACGAACTTGAGCAGATAGAGGTCCCCACCGGCGGGAACAGCATTGAAGAAGTCGCCAGACTCGATCGTCAGACGCCGATTTCTTCCGGTAATGCTGGAGGCCGTGGCCGTCACTGAGGGCAGGTCGAAGAGGACACCCTGGCCGTCCGGGCACTGGTCGAGGACAGCGCTTAGGAACGCGCCCTGGCCGCCGCCGACGTCGATAGCTTTCCTGAAAGGCGCGACCTTGTAGCTCCCCAGAACTCCTGCGTTCGAGATGCCGCTGAGATTCGTCATCGCCTCGCCGAACAGCGCGGCCAATTCGGGGCGCGCGGAATAATAGTCCCACACCGGTTCGCCGAACACGCGCCCGAACGCCGTTCCTTCCTCGGTGAGGCAACTTTCCACCTCGCCCCAGGCGGCGTAATGGTCGCGACCGAGTTCCACTTCGGCGAGCCCGCGAACACTTCCGGGCCGCCCAGTCCTTAGTACCTCGGACAAGTTCGTCTGTCTGTATGTTCCGTCCGTTTCCTCGTGGAAGATGCCGTTGGTCGTTAACGCTCGCATGAGCCGGCTCAGAGGCTCCGATCTCGCATTGATCTTCGCTGCGAGCGCGGCAAGTGAAATGGGACTATCGCCGATTACGTCCGCGAGCTTCAGCTTAGCGGCTAGGAAAAGTGCCCGCGAGAGCCAGAACCCAGCGATGATGTCGAGAATGGTCGCTTGCGGCGGCGTCGAATGGTTGTCCATAATTTCCTCCTGAAGCAAACGCCCTAACAACCTAGCGGCGATGGCGCACGTCGACATAGGCCAACTTGTGAAAGATCATATTTCGAAACTGAAAAGCCGCATGGATTGGAACGATCTCGCGTTCTTCCTCGCGGTCGCGCGCAACGGTAGCTTGACGGCGGCCGCCAGAATACTGAAGACAAGTGCGCCGACGGTCGGTCGGCGGATCGCCTTGCTTGAGGAGCTGCTTGGAGTCCACCTGTTTGACCGCAGGCAGAGTGGCTACCATCTCACGGAAACGGGTTTCTCGCTGTTTGCGACTGCCGAGACGGCGGAAAATGCTGTACTGTCGTTCGAACGGGAAGGTATCGGCCGCGATGCAAGTCCTTCGGGGATCGTGAGACTCGCGGCTACCGATGATATGGCGGCGCTCGTCATCGCCCCGCTTCTCGGCGGTTTTCGCGCGCGGTACCCCGAGGTGTATCTCGAGATCGTTGCCGGCGTCGGTCTCACCGACCTCTACCGGCGCGAAGCCGATATTGCGCTGCGTGCCACCCGTCCATCTCAGAACGATCTCGTCATCCGTCGGATAGGAAAAGTTGACTTCGCTCTCTATGCCGCGCGGTCCTACAGCGAAGTCAACGGCCTGCGGCCCGGGCTGCGCGACTTTTCCGGTCTCGACATCATAACCTGGACGGCTGACCTCGCCCACCTGACCGGTGGTCCGTGGTTCGCGGCGCACGCGTCGACGGCCCGGGTGGTGCTGACTGCGACGTCGCCGCGCGTGCAGATGGAGGCCTGTAAGGCCGGGGTCGGTTTGGCGATCCTGCCGTGTTTCGCCGGCGATCCGTCGCCCGACCTCATCTGCCTGCTGCCTCCCGACCAGGTCCTATCGATGGAGAATTGGTTGGTTGTTCACCGCGACCTCGCACACGTCCCGCGGATTCGTGGCGTAATGGATTTCCTGGCCTCGCTTGCACCCCGCCTCGGTCGGAAAGCCTAGTCTCTCATGTTCCCAGTCAAGGCCGAAGACGCAAGAGCCTTCCAGGCGATGTCGCGCACTGGTTTGGGCAGACCTTCGAGCCGGGCTCTCAGGGACTCGCTGACCCTGGCGGGGTAGCGGTAGGTCCAGGCGGCTTCGATCAGGGCCCGGCGGGCGCGTCTATTGCCGGCAAGCGTCAGGCCCGAGCGCCGAACCGTGTCACGGGTCGAGCGCTCTCCCGGAACCAGGCCGAGGAACGCCATAAGCTGAGAAGGCGTATCGAAGCGGCGGACATCGCCGATCTCGGCCGCGAAGGTCGCTGCGACCAGGAACGAGGCCCCGCGCATCGCCTGATAGGCTACCACGACCGGCGCCATGGACCAGGATGGCCACGGAGACCCGCCAAGGCACGCTAGGCCCGCCACCGCTGCAAGACTGAGCGCAATTGCTCATAACTGGGCAGTCTGTCTTTCGGTCGCGTCAAGCGCTTCGGGCTCGACAGTGTCCCGCGATACTCGACCGGGGGATACCATTAAGATTGCGGAGTGAGCAATTCCGCACAGCCGTGACCTTCGCGTCGGCGCACTTTGACTAGGAGTAGGCTGTCTGCTGTGTGCCGCTCGCCCATTAGTGAGCTGGCTGTGTTCATCACATCGGCGCGGACGCATCGAAGGCTGGTCAGCTGCTTGACGAATTTGGAGAACACGAAAATGCACATATCGACGGAAAGTCTCCTGGTCATATTGTTTGTCGGGCTCGTTGCCGGATGGGCGGCCGGTCAAATCATGCGCGGGACCGGTTTCGGTATCGTCGGCGATGTGATCGTTGGAATCCTGGGCGCCTTCATTGGCAGTTGGCTGCTTCCACAGCTCAACATCCACTTGGGGTCGGGCCTTGTTGCCGCGATCATCAACGCCACTATCGGCGCGATCATTCTTTTGTTGATCATCGGGCTTGTTCGAGGCGCCGGATTGCAACGGACCTGGGGAGGAAGAAGTTGGGGGAGGCGTTAGGCCCCGAGCCACCGATGTTAGGTGGCGTCCTGACCGCGCCGCTGCCGGTCTCCTGGGACAAAGCCAGGTGATGACGAAGTTGATGAGCAAAGCGATGAAGTTGCTGTGGAAAGTCGCGGACGCAAGGCAAGTCGACGGGCTCGTGGCGGGACAACTCATTCTCACGTACGCGGCCACAAGCAATTCTCCGTCAATCGACGAATGCTCTAATTCGAGGCAGGCACGTCAATGATCTTGAGCACAGCGTTTGATCGCGTAATGCAGCTGGCCTGGCGGCGTGGCCGCCCGACAATTGATGACATCCGGCAAGCCATGCCAGTCGATGGTGTGACCACCGAGGATCTCGGCAACATGGTGGCGCGCGTGAGGAAAGCCGGCATCCCGGTGGGAACCGATCCGGCTTTGCTTAACTCGCCGATGACCGAAACAACGTGCGAATCATTTTGGGAGGAGACAACTGTGCGACCGCAGCTGAAGCAATTCACCATTGAAAAAACGAAAAGCAGAATGAGAGTGAGCCGACATCACGGCGCGTTTGGCTTGGGGTTAAGGTCGACGGCCCAGGGGGTCGTTGGCTCGCCCGTCCTGTCTGATCGCATCATCGGAACCATTCACGTATCGCGCCCGGCCCATGCGGTTGAGAACAACCGGCCGGCAGGGTAGCCATCTTGACGCTGTTCGGTCCACTGTCGAGGCGCGGAACCCATGGATCTCTTTCGGGCCTTTGCCGGTTCACACCGCAACGCTCTCGGGGACCGCGATAGGCTGCGCCTTCGTCGTAACGGCGTGCGGCTTGCCATCAATGCCGAGACGGCGCGGCTGTTGCGGGATCAAACTGATGCCGTCGGCGCTCGCGAGAAACTAGTGATGCACCTCACGCACTTGCTCGCGAGCCGCGTTCGAATATTCCGCCAGCCCGCGTCGCGCACTGAAGTCGATCCAAGCCCGCCTGGACAATTGCGGCACCGCCGGCCAGCATTTCTTTATTGCGCCCGTATATCAAACGGCAAGTGACCCTTCGCAAACAAGACCCAAAGCGCGCCAACGGCGACGATAATAACAACGGCCAAAATGATGTTGACGCGAGGTCCGCTACTGGCCATCAGTTCCATTTCTCCACCGAATAATGTCAGTCGCATTGTAGCTCTGGATTTTGTCACCGGGATTGGTCCAACGCAATTGGTCCGGCCGAGGCCATAGACCCTTCGTTCTGAAACCTCGCAAAATATGTCTCATAGGCGCAGTCGCGGGCAACTATTCCGTCGTCTTGCCGTCGAAGTGTTCGTTATCGGCCTCCGCGTCGGCGCGGGTATGGTGAACGACACCGTCGCGATGATTTGGCGGTGCATAGAGCGTATAAAGCTTCAGTGGAACACTGCCGGTATTGATGATGTTGTGTTTGGCGCCGGCTGGCACCACGATCGCAAATCCCGCTCGGATCGCGGTTCGAGCGCCATCAACAATCGCCTCACCACTCCCCTTTTCCACTCGGAAGAATTGGTCGAGCCTGTGGACTTCTGCCCCGATCTCTTCCTTGGGCTTTAGGGACATCACCACGAGCTGGCAGTGCTTTGCCGTGTAAAGCACCTGGCGAAACTGAATATTCTTGACAACGAGATCCTCGATGTCTTGCACAAAGCCTTTCATGACGACACCTCATTCGTTGGGCCCTCCCGCTGATGGCTTGAGCAAAACGCCGCGACTTCAAGCGAGAGCGTTCGATGTTCCGAAAGTAAAATCAAAGCCGACCCATCAGAACCAGGACGACGAATATGATCAGAATGACACCGATGACGCCGACGCCGCCGTGACCAAAGCCGTAGCCGTAGCCGCCGAAGCGGCCGCTGAAGCCGCCAAGCAACAAGACTATGAGAACGATGATAAGTATGAGCCCGATGGACATGTCCTATCTCCTGTTGGCTGGAACTCATCGAACATTTGAGTCTCCTCGCAGGTCGTCGTTAGGGCGGCCCACGAGGAAAGCTCGGCTGACCTACTTCGTCTCGATGGAGATGCCGCTCTGGCCGACGCTGATGTCGACGCCCGCGGTTTTCTGACGCTCCTGATAGTACAGGTAGCCGACCACCCCCATGACGACGACCAGCATGCCGATGATTAGGTAGAGACCGGTACGATCCACAGGGGTGACCGCCTCATTTGCCTTTGAGCGTGTCTTTGAGGCCGCCGACGGCATTCTGAGCCTTGCCCTCGATCTTGTCGGCCTTGCCCTTTGCCTCCAACTTGGCGTCACCGAGTGCCTTGCCGACGGCCTCCTTAACCTTGCCTCCGACTACCTTCACTGATCCGACGATCCGATCCTTGTCGATCATTTCTTCCTCCATCAAGCCCGTGAAAAGGAGGTGGGCTATAGCGAACCCATAGGCCGGATGCGCCGGTTTGCTTTGATCCCAATCAATCATCTCGCCGAGTGCGGCATCGGGCATCCGCAGTTGCGGACGATCGATCCCGGGCGTGGGTACCGTCCACGTCATCGACTGAGCCGGCACCAGACGACGGCAACCATGGGCGAACTCAAGCTCTTCGGCATGAAGGGGCGTTTGACGAGATCATCGCCACAGCGGTAAGCCGCCAGTATGAAGGTGCGCGTAAACCGCAGCAGGCGGATGACCGAAACATGGCGCCAATGGTGATGGGCCGCTCGCCCAATTACTTGCTCAGAGAGAGCTGTCGCCCCCCGCCGGCGCGCGGAAAAGGCTGGACCGGCCGCCTGCGGGCGAGGGCGAGCCTGTTGTCCCATCTGCTCCGGTCGGCGCGCCCATTCAAATTCGACTGCGTCTTTTGGTCGGACTGATATCCCCTTCAGCCTTGTCCGATCGATCTTCACCGTTGGGCCGGCGCGGCTTGCGTGTTGGGCGAAAGGGTGGTGGACGAAGGAGGATTCCCCGTCACCGACTTGCGCCGGCGGTTGGTGGCTCGCCGCGAACAATTGGGCGCTCAGCACGAACACGACAAGAAGCACGTAAACCAGGGCAGGGGATTTTTGGGCGATGTCGATGCCGGGCAAGGACTTTGGCGTCGGGGCGGGAAAGTTGGCTGGACGAGGCAAGAGCCCGATCAGGCGCTTGGCGATTGTCATTGGGTCCCCTCGGGAAGGGTGGCAATCAACGAGGCGAGTCTCTGGGTCGCTGCCTCGACGGGCAAGCGGGCCAACTTGGCAGCCTCCTGCCACGGGTCGACATCGAGTCTTGCCAGCGCCGAGACCACGCTAAGCAGCATCCCGCTTGGTTCCTCGCCGATCGACGCGAACAGAAAGTCGTCGAATTCAGGGAGAAGCCGCGAAGGCGAAGCTGCCCGTTCCATTTTCAACCACCAAATCTCACCGCCTAGATACCGAATGTGCCGAGCGAAGGAGGCGACGCCGACCTCATAGACAGCCATGCCGCGAACATCGTTGTGGTACCTGCGCGCCGAGCCCGCTGGTCAAAACAGATCGGTATCGACGTCGTGGCGGAGCGGATCGGCCGGTAGAAGGCGGACCTTGGATGGTCCTGACCGCCGAAGAAAGGGGCGCTGCCGTGGCCGATGCTGGATGTCGCCAATTGCCTTCAATTCTGTCCCGGATTGCCCGATACGTGGATCAGGACGCGCCGGGTTGGCGAAAATGGATTTTCAACCGGGTGGCCAAACAGAAATCCCTGGAGCGCCGCACAGTTCTCGCGGCGTAGCAGGGCGAGTTGCTCCACCGTCTCAACGCCCTCGGCAACGACTTGAAGGCCCAGCGCACGGCTCATGCGCAGAACCGCCCCGATGATCGCATCGGCCTGCTCAGTGTGACCAACATCCCGAAGGAGGCTGCGGTCGATCTTGAGCTTGTCGAACGGCAACGTCTTCAGCACCTCCAGCGAAGAATAGCCCGCCCCGAAATCGTCGAGTACGACCCGCACACCGATCTCGTGGAGATCTGCGAAGATGCGGCGGGCCAGTTCGACGTCTCCGATCACCGCAGTCTCAGTGATCTCGAGTTCGACGCGCGTTGGATCGATGCCGGTCTCTTTAAGGATCGAACGCACCAAAGTGACGAGGTCGCTTCGCGTGAACTGGATTGGAGAAACGTTGACAGAAACGGTCAGTCGCTGAGAAGTGAGCGATGCTTGAGCGCACGCTTTGCGTAACACCCACTCGCCAATCGCGACAATGAAGCCTTCGGATTCCGCAAGTGGAATGAAGAAGGACGGCCCGATTTGCCCAAGCACCGGATGCGCCCAGCGTATGAGGGCCTCGTAGCCCAAAATTTCCAGATCGGAAACCTGGACTATCGGCTGATACATGACAGAGAATTGCTCCTCCGCGAGGGCCACTCTCAGATCATCTTCGAGATAGGGTCCTGATGCTTTTCGTGGTCCCATGCCGGGCTCGAAGAAGCTTTGCCGGTTGCCCCCCGCGCGCTTGGCCTGCCTGAGCGCAAGTTCGGCGCGGCGAAGCAGCGCCTCGCAATCATCGCCGGGACCGGCCACCGCAATCCCTATGGTGGCCGAAAGATGCATTTGTCGTGTACCAAGGATTAGCGGCGCTTCGAGCCGCTTAAGAATCGCGGCAGCGACGGCTTTAGCAGCATTCGGCTGTCCTGGACGCGAATGAGCTAAAGCAAATTCATCCCCGCCGACGCGCGCAAGCAGATCCCCGGGTTGCACAATCCTGGAGAGAAACTGCGAAAATTGAACAAGCAGATTGTCGCCGGCGCTACGGCCGAGAGCGTAGTTGAGGTTCCTGAATCGATCCAGGTCGACCAAGAACAGCGCCGTCTTCTCTCCTTCGGGCCGCGTGTGAGAAAGAAGCTGTGTCAACTCGTGCCGGAACTGGACTGCATTGGTGAGCCCCGTCATCCCGTCATGCGCCGTGCCGTGGAGGACTTGTGCTTCAGCGCGTCGAAACTCGGTGATGTCCCGGATGCAAACGAAAACGAGGTCCTCGGCCGCAAGGCGGAGCAGGCTCTTCCGGGTCACGAGGTTGCGAAGATTTCCAGCGCGGTCAGTCAGAAGTTCTTCGTTCTGATTGGAACGCCCGGTCTCGAATACCAGCCGATCGTTGGCGACGTACGCGTCGGCCTGCTCTGATGGCAGGATGTCGTGGTCGGTTCGTCCAATGACCTCCTGCCGGCCGCGTCCGAGCAGGTCACAAGCCGCTTGGTTGATGAGCACGAATTGATGCTGCCTGTCTTTCACCAGAACCGGGTTCTCGATCAGATCGAGAACGCTAGTCAGCGCGTCGACAATCGCCGCATACGATAGAGGACTCGAGAATTTGAGTGGCATCAACGGCTGTCCGGCGCCTGGTGGGGCGACGAATGTCGGACTATGGTCGCGGCTGTATATTGTGACTGTTGACGGTGTCCCGGGAACACCATCTCAAACGTCCTTCGTTGCCGGTCTGAGCTCGGGAACAAATGCGTGAGGGACTACCAGGCGATCATGACGCCCGGACCGGGTGGGGCGTTCTTCTGTCCACCTCCGGCAAACTCATGCTCAGCAATGCCATTTCGAGAAAATATGCCGTAAGGTACTCCTGCCGTTCCATCGCTACGGTTTTTGCGTAGTCGATCACGCGCATGAGTGCCTCCACATCGTCGGGGCACCGTGCATCTCGAATGTCGGACATTTTTTCGACAGTAGTCGCCGCAGAGGTCGAGGCTCACCAAGGGACCGACTGCTGTCCCTCGGCCTCATCGGACTAACGAATGTCGGGCAATGGTTCCCGGCTGTACATTGTGATTGTTGACGGTGTCCCCGGAGCACTGGCTCCGAGACTTCCGTCGACAGCCTCGGTTGCCATCGAGCCAACTGAAGAGGTCTGTATGGAACCCGCGGTGACAAACACCGGCATAAGCCTCGTCGGCGACATGCCTTGGGGCACACACTTCTGTCTGTTCTATGAGACAAGGCGGGATTTCCTCGAGACTTTGGCCGCATACTTCCGGACCGGGCTTGAGCGCAACGAGTTTTGTCTGTGGACGTTGACGGCGGGCGATTTGACGATGAACGAGGCCCGGAACTGGCTGAGGCAAACGATCCCGGATGCAGACGAGCAGGTTGCCGCCGGCAGGATTGAAATTATGTCACACGAGGACTGGTTTCTGTCATGCGGGCATTTCGAAATTCCCAGGGTGATGGACGTTTTGCGGGATCGGAATGCGAAGGCTTTAGCCAAGGGCCTCTCCGGTCTGCGGTTAAACGGCGGTCCGGCATGGATCCAGAAGCGAAGCAAGAAGGAATTTGAGGCGTTCGAGCACGCCCTCGACGATACTATTGCTGGGCAGCGCATCGTCATCGTGTGCAGTTTTCCGCTGGATGGAAGCAGCGCTGGCGAAATGTTGGGTGCGGCGCACACCACTTCTTCACGATTGCGGTTCAGGAGGGCACCCCCGAAATCGTCGAGACGATCGATGCGCCTCCGCAGCACATTCTCACCCCGCGGGAGCGCGAGGTGCTCACGTGGGTGGCACGGGGCAAGTCGGCTTGGGAGATCGGCGAAATCCTGGGTATAACCAAGCGAACGGTTGATGAGCACGTTCAAACAGCTACTCGCAAGCTTCGAGCCGTTAATCGGACTTAAGCTGTCGCACTTGCCCTGTTGAGACGAATTATTGAACTATAAGGCACTCGAGGCACGCCGTTGCAAGGCCCCTCCTGTGAAGGTTTTCGGATGCCGGCCGGTGACGAACGGTGCCGCGAATTCCACGGCTGGTTGCCGGCGTTCGAAAACCTCCAAGGGAGGAAATCGCGGGAAGGGTACGTGTCGCGGCAGCGGGTAGTTTATGGCGATTTCGCCGCCGCACGTGGGGCGCCGGATGTGCGCCGCTGGGGGCGAGCGCGCTGATGGACATCGTTGGCGCAGCTGGGTTGGTCGCTTCGGCGGTCGCGGACCACGCCGGGCGATGACGATCGAGGCTGGATTTGCGTCCCAGGCACCGCGTTTGGGCGAGCGTGATCGTGGCCGGTCGCAAACCAGTGAAACAGACGAGCAGATTTGCGGCGTCGGTGCCCTCAAAGGGCGTGCGTTCTTCGCCTACGATCGCCTCATCGTTCAAGAGCAGACCCGGACTGAGCGGTGCGCGTTATTGGCCCAAGGTTGGGGCTGGTGGGACACTTGGCAGAGAAAGCGCAGAGCACGATGGAAAGGTTGAGTGTCCCACGGGCGGATAACTAGCTGACAAATCAGCTCTTGCGTGGTCCCCTAGGGGGCGCCCGCGGACTTGCATTCTACTGCAAATTCAATAGGTTAGATGGAGTGGTGGGGCAGTCCGCGATTGAACCCGCGTGGTCAGAGACTTTCCGGGCCGAGGACGTAGAAGCTTCTTCGGTCGTGGGCGTACGCCTTCCTCGCAACTCTCTCGGGACTGTCGGAAATTTCGTGTGAGGGCCATGACGATGAGAGCGAAGGAGACATCGCATGGCACGACGCAAACAACCCGACGATCCCGGATGCGCTTCTTGATCAGCTACTGGCCGGGGCAGATGCGCAAGACGGCATTCGACAAGGACGGGCTGCTCGACGAATTGAAGAAGGCGCTGGCCGAGCGGGCGCTGAACGCCGAGATGGACCATCATCTCGACGCCGGCGAGGACGATGGGAACAGCCGCAACGGCTATGGCAGGAAGACGGTCCTGACCGACACCGGCAAGATCGAGATCGAGGTGCCGCGTGATCGGCGGTCGACCTTCGACCCGCAACTGATCGCCAAATATCAGCGGCGCTTCCCCGGGTTCGACGACAAGATCATCTCGATGTACGGCCGCGGCATGAGCGTGCGGGAGATTCAGGGGCATCTGCGCGATCTCTACGGGATCGACGTCTCCCCCGACCTGGTCAGCGCCGTCACCGACGCCGTGCTGGACGAGATCGCCGAATGGCAGAACCGGCCGCTCGAGCCGCTCTATGCCCTGGTCTTCTTCGACGCCATCCGCATCAAGGTGCGCGACGAAGGCACGGTCCGCAACAAGGCCGTCTATGTCGCTCTCGGCGTGCGCCCCGACGGAACCAAGGAGATTCTCGGCCTGTGGATCGAGCAGAGCGAGGGCGCCAAGTTCTGGCTGCGGGTCATGAACGAGCTCAAGGACCGCGGCGTCGAGGACGTGCTGATCGCCATTGTCGACGGGCTGAAGGGCTTCCCGGAAGCGATCACCGCCGTCTTCCCGCAGACCCAGGTTCAGACCTGCATCGTCCATCTGCTGCGCCATTCGCTGGAGTTCGTCTCCTACAAGGACCGCAAGGCGGTTGCCGCGGCTCTGAAGGGAATCTACCGGGCCAAGAACGCCGATGCCGGCAGCGCCGCCCTGGAGGCCTTTGCCGAGGGGCCATGGGGCCGCAAATACCCGGCGATCGCCCAATCCTGGCGGCGGAACTGGACCGAGGTCATTCCCTTCTTTGCCTTCCCCGATGACGTCCGTCGGATGATCTACACGACCAATGCCATAGAGGCTTTGAACGCCAAATTGCGCCGGGCGGTTCGAGCTCGCGGCCACTTCCCGACCGACGAGGCGGCGTTGAAGCTGCTCTTCCTGGTCTTGAGCCTGACCCAGAAGGAGTGGAAGATGCCGGCTCGTGAATGGGTGATGGCCAAGGCCCAACTCGCCATCATCTTCGAAGGCCGGTTCAGGCTCGCATGACAAACCCGGCCCTTACACGGAAATCCTGACAGACCCCAAGGCTCCATCCTTCGTCGAAGGCCGCTAAGACTTCGGCTTCCGTGTTGCTTGTTTGCGGGTAGAGCCGAAACAGCGCAGTCAGTTGGAGAAAGAAAGTGATTTCCAGCGCGCCGTCATGGCCCCAAAAACGAACGCGATCGGCGGCCGGATCATAAGTGCGGCTTTGGTTCGGGAAACTCAACACCGTACTCTCCTGTACGTTTTCGAGGCCGACGATCACGCTTGTTGGTCTTCCCCGCGGATCAATCTCACTTCTGGCACGCCAACAGAACTGGCGTATGACCGTTCCCGGTGTACGCGCCCACGAGGCGGCCAGTCAGGGTGATCGTGCTTCCATCGGTCACGTCGACAGCCGGACAATTCAGCTGGATCGTTAATGCTTCCGAGACGCCCCCGCTGAGCTCATCGGCATTGACACAGAAAGAAGAATTCAGGACCAGAAGATCGGCCCGTCGTGCAGCGTCGTTTCTTGGGTCCCGGACTATTCCGTCTGCGGGCGGCGCCACCAGGGCGAAGTGGCTACCAGTCAGAGTAACGACTTCGCCATAGCGAAACATGCCGCGGCCGCAGCCGGTCCCGACCACAATGCGCTCGCCAGCACAATCAATATGAGACCGGTGCGTCCTCTACGACCTGACCGGAGAGACCGGCGCGGCCCGTGCTGCCTAAATGCAATGTCCCGCACGATTGCCTCCAGTGGGCGCGGCCTACGCTGGCAGCGCGTCATTGACCAGGGCGGCATCAAGATCCTTTTGATCGACCGTCAGCAACTGGATCAGACCTGGACTGTGCAGACGGATTCGCGTGGCGGTTCGCCGGTGGGCCAGCAACGAAAGTGTGTCGAGGGCTCTGATCGATCTCGATCTCATACATGCCAGGCGGATAGGCCTTGTCCATGTTGGGAACCGGAAACGCTGGTGAACGTTACTTTTTCCACGACCGTGCGGGTGGTCATTTCATCACGCATTGGTGAAACGGTACGACCTCAGGAAACAATCGCAAAACCTTGCCGAGGCCGGCCACCTGATGAGCCGCAGGCGTGATCGCCGACAGCTCTCCCTCCGGCGCCATCCGTTGGCTGCCGTCCAGGAGGCTGCGAACATAGTACGTGGCCGATCGGTTCTCCGTCGGATGGCGGCGCACAACCCTGTAATGATCTGCCTTACGGGGACCTGATAGCGAGCCGGGCGCTACGCCGACGATCTGACCGGTGGCAAAGCGTTGTCTGTCCATAGGTCGTCCTCCTGCGGGGCCATTGGAACTGAGCCGGCGATGGTTCGCCGGCCAAAATCATTGACCGCCCTCAGAGCGGTTGGCCGGTTAGTGCTTGCTGTCGGACTTTGGAGCAGCGATCCGGCTCTTTGATGTGTCGCCTGCTGGATCCTTGGTCGCCGGTTTCGTGTCCGCCTTCGGCCCGGCGGCTTCACCGGCAGCGGTCTTTCATCGGCTGATATATTCTCGTTTTTGGCCAAATTGCTCATCGTAAGACTTTGAACTTGCTGTCCTGTTCGCCGGCTGGCGTTCAGGTCGTTCTAAATACAGATAGTCGCGTAAAGTATTTTCGCCCGATGACGTGGTTACTCATTACTCATTTGTAGACAATTCTTTACCCGTCGCCGGACGCCTGATTTGAAAATAACACTCAACGGCAGATTTACAATGGGCTCCAAAGGATTTATTACTCAGATGCCTTGTAAATATCGGCCCTCGCTCACCGTGGCGGTCGGCAGCGGCGCTTTTGCGACAGATGACGGATGCGGCAAATCGCGCAGTCTTTCCGAATTTGCAGGGACAAAACAGCAGGATCGATGTCGACCACCACCCGCGCCGTGCGCGTCCGCCAACCACATTGAGGGCCACATCGATTTGGTCCTCCTAGGTCGCGAGCCGCTCGCAGATTGCCCCTGAAAACGCGGTGGTCCTGAGAAGAGGGCCGCGTGCCCATTGTCGTTTCTGGGCGAAGGTCTATTTGTTGATCATGCAAAATCACAAATATCGCATCGGCGAGAAAGTGGACTTCCTGGCGCGGATGCGGGTGGGCGCCGCGCGCGGTGAATACGAGGTTATGCGGTTGCTGCCTGCCGAAGCCGGCGAGCGGCTCTATCGTGTCAAGAGCGCACTTGAACGGACTGAACGCGTTGTGCCCGAACACCAGCTGTCGGCCGTGAGCGGTGAGTAGTTTCCGCCGTCCGCCTTGCCTCAAGAGGCTGAACGAGGCAGCTTGGGGCGCGGCCAGCGAGGTAAAGCAGAAGCTCATCTCCCGGTCGGACCCGGCCGCACAATGGACGGAGCCCTCAAAGGGCATGCGTTCTTCGCCTACGATCGCCTCATCGTTCAAGAGCAGACCCGGACTGAGCGGCGCGCGTTATTGGCCAAGGTTGGGGCTGGTGGGACACTTAGCAGGAAAAGCCTAAAGACACGACGGAAAGTTCGAGTGTCCCACTGGCGGGTAAGTAGCTGATAATTCAGTCTGTGCGTGGTCCCCTAGGGAGCGCCACCACGCTACTTTTTCCCTTTAGAATCAATAGGGTTGTAACTCTGGAGCGGCGGGGTTGTAAGTCGCTTATTCGCGTGACGTTTTGGCAGTCTACAGGTGCCCCCGGTTGCTGCCGTCGCGCGGTCCAATAAGTGGTGCTGAACAAGCCAGCATGATTTGCTAGGGTGTGGCCCTTCGTTCGGTGGAGCGCGCCCACAAGGCGACGGAAATTCAATCGCGCTATTGGGCGGTGCTGATCCGTGTTTGCCCGTTGGCCAACGAGCAACTTTCATGCTTGGAGTCGCACACCATGGCAAAGATTCGAGTTCCGGCGGCGCGTGTAAGGCAGGGCGCCCTTACGCTGTTTACGACCGCTCTTCGCGTCCAGGACTTAATGATTGGAGACTTTTACAGCGTCGAAAGGCTCGATCCCGTGGCTGAGAAGGGATACCAGCGTCTCTTGAACACAGCCCGGGCAAAGAAGCTGGCAGACTACATCCTGAAGGGCCAAGACAGCAAAGACGCGTTCCTCCCGACCTCAGTATTCCTCGCCACGGAAAAATCAGTGCCGTTCAACGAGAAGGACCACACAATCGAGATTGATACATCGGTCACTTGTCCCTTCGCTGTGGTCGACGGTCAGCACCGACTTGAAGGGCTCAGAATGGCCGCCCAGAAAGACTTGCGAGTTCTCGACTTCGAGGTGCCTGTGAACATTGCTGTCAATCTGCCGTTCATCGCGCAGATGTGTCACTTCCTCATCGTGAACACCACCCAGAAGAGCGTGGACAAAGCAGTGGAGCAAAGAATCGTCGCGCGACTTACACAGGCGCTCAGTGTTGAGGACATTCCGAGCCTTCCGAAGTGGATCATGCAAGTCGTGGAGCGCGGCGAGGTTGATAAGGCGCTCAAAGTGGTGATCTATTTGAATGAAACAGAAGATTCGCCATGGAGGGGCAAGGTCCTTATGGCTAGCGCCGCTTCAAACGAGGGCACGACAGTAAATCAAAGAACTTTCGTCAAAGCCATCGTCAAATACGTCCTTACCGCAAACAACCCCCTTGCGGTGCTCAAGGACTTTGACATTGAGAAGAAAATATTTTTGAATTATTGGAAGGCAGTTGCAGTTCTATTGGATGATGGGCAGGATTCGGTTCTGTTCAAGTACAACGGCGTTGAATTATTCTGCAAATTTTCAACGCCGTTTTTCGCCAAGCTGCATGATCGCGGGAAATACACGGTCGGTGTGATGGAGGACCTTCTGACGAGATGCTTCGAGAACGTCGAGGGCGAATACGCTGGGGTGGGGCATCCCGAGTGGTGGGCGAAGGGCAGCAACGCGAGTTACTTGAACGCCGCCGCTGTCAATGTGATCTATTCGGAAATGTCGAAGGCCCTGAACAGAATTGCTACGCATTCTGACGCCGCAATAGAGATATGAACGTTGACCGTTTAGTCCCGCGCGCAACGAACTCCGAGACGTTCCTACGGAAACGTGCGCGCTTCATCCCCGAAGTGTCGGGCTGCTATGCGCTAACCTCGTTTTCCAAGGTTGTGCTCTACATTGGCCTTGCGACCAATCTCCGCAAGCGGATGAGTGAGCATCTAGACGATCCCGAGAAAACAGCAGAGACCAAATTCGGCAGAGCAATGTTCTTTTATTGGTTTGAGACTCTAGACCTGAATCTTATCGAGCGCACATGGCTAAATATGCACATTGAACATGAGGGCGTGTTGCCGGTGCTCAACAGCATCTATTCGCCCACATCCACATGAGCGGTGGGGCGGTCGCTGGCGACGAGGCAAAAAAATTCGGAAATTCCGCTTTGCAGACTTGCGCCCCCATTGTGGTTATACGGCCCCGTTCCATTTGGCCTGCCTTCCGATACGCGTTAGCGTTGGGCCGCTCTTGGTCAGCCGCCCTCAGTAGCGTGCTCAACCTCAGCCAGCGTCTTGTGTCCCGTCACCGCCATGATCTCGATGGCGCTGCGTTCGGCCTCGGCCAGCCGACGAGCGGCGGCCTTGCGCAGTCCGTGGGCCTTGCACCGTGAGGGGAGGCCGGCCTCAGCGATCGCCGCCGACAAGAACTGCCCGAACCCCTTCACGCTGAAAGGCTTGCCGTAGGCGGTGGTGAGAATGGTGACGTGATCAGTCGGGGCCGCGTCGAGGATGGCCTTGAGGTCCGGGTGCGCGGTGATGACGAGCCTCGCGCCCGTCTTTTGTTGCACGACTCTGATCCGGCCGTCGGCGACCATCTCGTCGAACTTGGTCGCGCCGACGCCGATGTAGAGCGCCGCCTCGTCGCGACGAAGGCCACGGCGGGGCGAGATTGGCTCCCCTTCGGTGTTGGCTTGGACCATAGACCTTTGCCCGAACTCGACTGTCCAAGGGCATTCTACCGCCACTTATAGCGTCAAGCTTTGACGATGCGCCGGAACGGCGACGACGCCTCGATCGACGATCCGAGGTCGACTGATCTTCTGCGGGCACCCGAAGGTGCCCGCTTTCATTTTCACATCACATCATTGATGATCGGGACCGCGCTGCGCCTCTATTGTTTCGGTGACGGTCCCTCCGGTGACGAACGAAACCCTCCTGTCTGTGTTTCCAACCGCCGAGGATTTGCTCGACACTCCGATCGAGGACCTCGCCCCTGTCCTGTTAAGAATGGCGGGCCCACACGTGCAGAGCGCGGGATTCGTACCACGCGACGTGACAAGGCACATGCTCCGCCCGAACACCGGTCCGTCGATCTATTCCGGCCACAAAGAACAACAAATCGAGATGCACCTAAGCCGCGCTTGGAATTGGGCAGAGCGAGAGGGATTCATCGAACCGTCGCCCGGCATGAACGGCCAACACGGCTGGCGAATGTTCACCCCTGATGGAAAGGCTATCGCCGATGGATTCGATTTTCACAAACTGCGGGCCGCGAGGGAATTTCCAAAGGTCCTGATCCATCCGACGATCAGGGACAAAGTTTGGCGCGCATTGATGCGCGGCGATCTCGACGACGCTGTGTCAGCCGCCTTTAAAGCGGTCGAGGTGGCGGTGCGTGAGGCCGCCAACCTCAAGGACGCAGATATTGGCGTGAACCTCATGAAGGATGCTTTCAAGCCATACGTAGGACATTTGACTGACCGCGATCAGCATCCGGCCGAACAAGAAGCCGTCGTTAGTCTGTTCACCGGCGCGATCGGACTCTTCAAAAATCCGCAATCTCACCGAGAGGTGAAAACAGACGATGTTCGCGTAGCACAAGAGCAGGTGATGATCGCGTCTCACCTGTTGCGCATCGTCGATGCACGGCGAAAGCGGCCTTGAGGAGTTCTCGCCGTTCCGTTTGATCATCGCCGCCCTGGCGCTTGTCATCAGCAGTGCGCTCGGCGCCGCGCCAATCTCCAAAAATCAATTCACCGTCACCGATGGCGACACCATCCACGTCAAGGGCGAGGTCAACGGCACCCGCCTTGTTGGCTTCAACGCTCCCGAGACGCGAGAGGCGCAATGCCATCGCGACAAGGCTACCGCCCGTCTCAACCAATTGGTGGCCGGTGGAAAATTGGAGCTGACGAAGGTCGCATGTTCATGCGTGCCCGGGACCAAGGGCACCATGATATGCAACTACGCACGCAGTTGCGGCACGCTCCGCGTCAACGGCCGTGACGTGGGCGACATTCTGATTGCGGAAGGCTTGGCCGTCCCGTTCGTCTGCGAAGCAACAAGCTGCCCGACGACGCCACGGCCATGGTGCGAACGATGACCGAAGCCGAGAAGGTCGACGCGCTGCGAATGATCATCGCCGACACAGAGCGATTGCGCACATTGGCCGCGGACACTGGCGCCGACATGCTCGCGTTCTTGCTGGAGAATGCTTTGCACGAGGCGCGGGCCGTGTTGATCGGATCGGGGCACGAGCCGCGAGCGGATCAACCTTCTGGGGAAACTCGGTCCTCGCCTTCGGTTGTGCGCAGGCCGACCGCGTCAATAACCTCGTCGGGAAGGCGCCCGAGATGAAGCGCGTATTTTGGTTTGTGGTGCTGCTGGCCCTGGCCGCGCTGTATTTCATCGGACGGGCGCCTGACAACCGCACACCGTCGTCAAACTCAGCGTCAAATCACGCGCCGAGCGCTTCGCAGCCGAATGACTACTCGCCGCCGCTGGAGGTGCAATCGTGGCGCTGCACCAAGGAATACGATTTCGTGTTCGTTGTTGGCGAAGTGAAAAACGTTTCGGGTCGGCGACTGGAAAACGTTCTCGCCGTCGGTGAGTTCAGAACCTCGTCAGGCGAATTGGTGAAGACGGAGGATGCACTGCTCGATTACAATCCCATCCTCTCCGGCCAAACCTCTCCCTTCAAGGCGGGAGGGACGGACAATCCCGAGATCAAGGGGTGCAATCTCTCTTTTCGGTATCTGCTAGGCGGCCGCATCGACTACACAACCAAGCCGTCGAAAGCAGATCAGGATGAGCAGCGCACTCGCCACGCTCAAGAACGACTTGTGGCGCTCGGCTATGATGTTGGCGGGGTCGATGGAAGATTTGGGCCGAAGACGGAAGCTGCCATCCGCGAGTTCCAGAAGGCACGAGGGTTGCCCGTTGATGGCAAGGTCAGCGACCTGTTGCTAAGCGTCCTGCGGACCGCAAATTAGCCCGACCGCGTTGCGGTCGGCCTGTGTTGGGTGGACGGGATTGATGACAAAAAGGCGTCGCGCGAGCATTCTCACCGTCGCCTACTCGGCGCATTGGGCGGCGATTGCCGTCAGGGCGAAAAGGGCAGATCGTGCTACGACAGAAGGCGTTACAGTTGGCAGAGAGGGTGCCACTGTCGAGCGGAACTAAGGGAAGCTGACGTGCCGAAGGACGATCAGCCCGACAAAACGGAACCGCCCGGCTCAGCCCTTCTCGACCGAATTTATGAACTCCTGTCAGGGATAGAATACGACCTTCGCGGGCTGGAAGACGCTGACCGTCGCGAAAAAGTCGACATCATGGAGGGCTTTAATATCTTGGAGGCCGTGCAACTTCTCGATGAGTTTGGCTACGGAAACCGGCTTGGAATATCTGCTGTCGATCTTGCGAAGTTTGACGCGATGAGAGGCCGCCTCAATACCGGCGTGCTAAAGCGCGCCGGCGGTAGAGCGGAAGTGCTGCTCAAGGAGCTAGAAGGCCAGGTACGCGGAGAGACCACGCCAATCGACGTAACCACGAAGCCGCGGGATGCACCGGTCGACGAAATGGTGTCGCGGCCTTCCGTTGTCGCGGTGGCGTGGGTTGGGCTTGACCAAAAGTCGAATGCAGACTTGATCGCCGAAATATCAGTGCGGATAGATGAGGCCATCCGACTAGCCAGAGGCAGTAATCTCCCGTTGGAACGGCGCGCCCTTTCGGATGTTGAACGCGCCCAACTGATTGCTTTGCTAGAAACAGCGCTTCATGTGTTGAAGGCCCCGCTGGTTGAAAAGGGTCTGCTCAGCGCGCTGAGGAGCGCGGCTGAAAATGGTGCGGCCAAGGCGGTGAACAAGGGGTCGGAATTGGCTTTGGGCTACGGGTTGGGAAAGATCGGCGAATTGATCATCAAGCTGATCGTAAAAACGTTTGGGTCGCAATAGTGCGGGGGACAGGCGATATGGCTTGCGTACCGGACGATGCCCGATGGCGGGAGGAAATCAGAAGGCGCGACGCCGAGCGTGCCCACGACCGAAGTGACGCGTTTCTTGACCAACTCAACGAGGCGGCAATCAGCGCAGGCACGGTCACTTTGCGTACGGCGGTGCTGGTCAACGGCGGGGCGGCTGTGGCGGTACTGGCCTTCGTCGGCAACTTACTAAATGGCAACACGGTGCCCGAAGGCGGCCTCGGCGCAATCACGCGGAGCCTGACCTGGTTTGCGGCCGGTGTTGCCTGCGCTGTTGCAGGAATGGGCCTCGGCTACCTGACGAACTACGCCGCCGGAGCATTGAGAGGGTCTCCATAGGAAGACCTGGGATCACCCTTACTTTGAGGAGGGAAGAAACACGCACAAGTGGAAAACAGCCACCTCGATATTTCAGGCTTCCGCCGTCGCCGCTGGCCTTGCTTCCATCTTGCTCTTTGTTTGCGGGATGGTGGTTACGAGGCACGCTATCATCCAGTTGGCTCCGTAAAGCAGGTTTGGCACTCGCCTTCGGAAAGCGACGGAAAACAGCGGAACAGTTTTCGGTGGCGAAACTGCCAACCCGGTTGAACACGCTCATTTCTTAGGCAGCGTCAATGATTTCAGTCGCTTAGCGATATTTCCATCGGGCTCAGAAGCGGTCGACCAAAAATCGACCAAAGATAGGCACTCTGGTTTCAGACCCTAAGAACCGATTGAGAGATCATGCGACCGAATCGGACGCTTTACCGGTGCGCAGTATCGAAATCCGTAGACGCTTGTGTGAAGTCGCGCAGCGACTCTGCGACACCTGCCATGGCGTGTTCTCGGGCCGTCAAAATCTTTGTGCGTATCTGCCGAAGTTCCACGAGCCCGGTCCAGAGCGCACTCTCCAACCTTCGCCGTTCGGCCAGTATTTCACCCTCGATCTTTGCGATGTCTCTGGGGTCGGTTGCTTTCCTGGGATCAAACGTAAATCAACTCTCCAGTGATTTTCGCCACCGCTGGAGGTTCTTTGAGAGTACCGGTCCAAAACCCGGGACAGCAGCGACCTTGGCCGGCGTTATGTCTGCCGCAGTCTCGATGCCGTATAACTCCAAGGTCTGTTTACGCCCCGGCCCGACGCCTGGAATGGTGGCCGTCTCTATCTCAAAGTTGTCGAGATACCTTGCCAACTGAAGTGCCCGCTGTTGTGACTTGAGTTGGTCCAGCTTACGCAGTCGCAGGGCAGGGATCCCACTTAGTTCCTGTTTGAGGTGCTCCAATTGGTGCAGCTTGGCCTCGAAAGCGCCTGTTCCGGCTCGCTCGTTCCATGTTCGCTGCATATTGTTCCAGCGCGATTGGGCTTGATCCCGTCGCTGTTTAAGCTTGTCCAGTTCGCCGGACTCGCTAACGAGCATCCGTGCAAGGTGATATCCCCCAAAGCCCATGCCGATCAGGACGAACCAAAGATCGGGTAGGGGCAGGACAAACAGCCCCAGAACGACAGCGCTGATGGCTCCGACCGGACCGGCATAGTGCCGTATGCGCGCCTTTCGTCCAAGGGCGATGGCGGCCGCTGACGGTCTGACAACGGGCTGATTGAGTGGTGGTAGAGGGCCCGGCTGCTGCACTGCCAAGACTTGTTGCCAGAACGAGATCAGGTTCATCCCGCCGGTTGGCGCAGGATGAGGGACAAACCCAAACAACGTCGCGCCGGTTGCAGCCTCCATTGCGCACCAAGGGCACGATGCCAGCGAACGCAGGTACCAATGTGCCTCGTTCATGCGGCACTGTATCGTCTGTTTCTCGACCTCGGACAGAGCTCCACCCCACTCGCGGCCAGAGGGACGACCGCTGGATATCATCTCGCGCGCAAAGGCCTGCTCGAACAGTGAACCGACGACGTTGCCGACGATGTCCAGCCCCGGAGCCCCCGGGGGTCTCTCCATCTGAATGGCGACTTGTCGACTGCCGTAGACGAATCGGAACTGCGATATGGCCTTCGACAGCGGCATTTGGCCGGTCCCCAGAAACCGCCCGGCGAAGGGATGCTTGCCCATGAAAAGCAGGCGGAAGATGAGGACCGCGAGACCGAAGTTGTCGTGGTTCGGTTGCCGGACAATGCCAGCGAGGGATCGGTTTTGCAGTTCCGGAGGGGTGAAGTCCTCTACCCCGACCTCGCAAAGGTAAGTATGGCCATTGGCTGTCACTTGGAAGCTGTCGCAGTCTATCACTCGAACCGTCGCATTGTCCGCAACCAAGACGCTTCCGTGGTTGACATCGCCGATGACGCATCCGGTCTCGTGAATTACTGCGAATGCCCGTGCCGTGTTGGCTGCGGCATGCAGAAGGAACCGCCAGTCAGCTTTCGGAAAATCGCGTTCCCTGCTTTTTGGACTATAGAGGCGATGGATGTCTTTGTAGCCTGCGACGCGGGGCATTAAGAAGCCGAGCGCCTCGCCGCCCCGCTTCAGCAGAAGGTCAATCGGCCAAGCGGTGAGACCGTTAAGACGATCATTTCGGACACCCGACATCCACGAGATCTTAGACGCCCGACCACGATCAATTGGCTGGTGATAAAGCTTCGCGACAAGGTTCGGGTGCGCGAGCACCTCAAAAACCGCGCCCTCGCCGCCGCGACCGATCTCTGAGCCCAGCCTGATCGGCTGTCCCGAACGATCGAAAACCTCAATCATGGGAAGCCACTTCCTGTGGAAGTGCAGTGGTGGGGGTACAACGCGATGCAAGTATCAGCGTTTTGTCGTCATCGGTGCGGTCGCAGATCACCGGCTGGCGCAAATACACCGCGAGACCAGCGCTTAGAGCGGCATCGACGCCGTCCGCCACGGATGCGCGAACTGGCATCAGCATTGTGTCGAAGAACGGTTGATGCACGGAGCGCGGTGAGCGCAGAAGCAGCATGTGCTCAAGGCCATCGGTGAACAGCGCGAACTCGTCCAAACGGCGGGGCGCCACTTCGAATTCGAAGACCTCAAGTGCATTGGCGGAAGTGACAAAGTTGGTGATGTTCGCAAACTCTCCGTGCTGGGGCCAGAATACGAACGACCAACTCTCTCGCTCGCCATCGGACACTACGATCGCTCCGTCGCCGATCTGCAGAAATGCGGATACTTCCTCGCCAATGATGGCCGCCAACAGCGTGCAAGCATATTCCGCGGGTGCGCTCTGATCATCCGCCGCGCGCGTTGCCAAGGTGTCCCTGACCAGTCCTATCCAGCGTTCGACCGTCACGCGTGTCAGATCAGCCAGGCGATTGCCGCCCTCCAAATGACTGACGATCAATTCAGCAAGGGTTTCTGCAGCGACCTCCGCACCAACTTGGGCGGCTGACGCGCTGCCGGCCCCATCCGAAACGACGGCGACTAGCGTCTCACCTTCAACGCTGGATGCGAACCTAACTTCGGCCCAGTCTTGGCAGGGCAGGCCGCTGGATAGGTGTGAGGTGCCGATCACAGAGGCGAAGGCAACTCGCCACTCGCTTGCTGCCACGGCCGCCTCAGACTTCGGTCCATCCCGCCTGGGGGAGCTGAACCTTGTCGCCAACTTGAGAGTGCGAGACGCTCTTGAGAGATGCAGACAGCCAAGCAAAGAGGTCTCGGAACCGCAGGCCGGAGAGCTTTGCCGGTTCCCGCACGGCGATGCTAGCGAGCGTCTCCATGTTGGCTCCCTCGACGCCTACCGCAAAAAATGCAAACGCGCTCTCTTGTTCACCATCGCGTACCATCTGTGGAATGTGTGACCAAGTGTCCGTGGGAGCACCGTCAGTGATCAAAAATACCCACGGGCGATAGTAAGGAACGCCATTTGCGAGATACTCGTCTTTTCGCATTCGTAGAAGGTCGAAGTCCCTGTGAAATCGCAGCCCCCATGGGGGTGTCGCCGCTGGCGGATAAGTGCGGGGGAGAGAAGGCGTCGACAGTCTGAAATCCAGATACGATCTGGACAGGGCCGAATGTCACGACAGCCACCTCAACTCTCTTTGCGGCTAGATTGTCAGCCACCAACTCGTCCTTGAGTGTCACAGAGTCCGGCGTTCAACTCGGCAATTGGGGCACCCTGCATTGACCCGGATGTGTCGAGGAGTAGTAGGCACGGACACCGCTGCTCCGGATTGACGGCGAACTCGGTTGCGCCGAATGGCGTCTGATCAAGTTCAGACATCGGTTTCTTCCCCCCTCTGAACGCTAAACGCAGTGCTGGTCAGCCGGTTCAGCGTCCTCTATTCATATGTGCACACTACCAGAAGGAACGCCGAGCAGGCCATATGCTGTGCAGATTTAGCGGATCAAAGGCGAAGGGTCTGCGATGTGCCCTCATGGTTGCTATCGTAACCTTTGCTGGACTTTGCACAGCTTCGGCCAATCGATGCGTGTTGTGGACGGCGATACTGTTGCCAGCCGAAACACGACCTATCGACTGTTCGGAAACGACGCGCCCGAGGCCGGTCAGAAATGCATGTCGCGCGGCAGCGGCACTTGGCCTTGTGGGCAACAGGCAACGGCGGCGATGGTATCGTTGGTCGCTGGCAAGGATGTGACCTGCGATGATCGTGGACTCGACGAGTACGGACGTACACAGGCCGTGTGTTTCGTTGCAGGGCCAGACATCAACGCGGCGATGATCGATGCCGGACTCGCGTGGTCATTTCGAAAATATGCCCACGTCTATGACGCGCTGGAGGATCGCGCCCGCGCAAGACGCGTTGGAGTTTGGCAGGCTGCGACCCAGACCCCCTGGGACTATCGCGCTGAACGTTGGGAAGGTCGCCGAGCAGACGGCGCCGAACGGGTGCGCCATCAAGACCATGCTTTCGGGCCGGAGCGGATGGCGGGTGACCTCTGGTCGGTGGCGCCAAGGCGAGCATAGACTGCACCATATTTGACCACCAGCTTGCCGGTGGGCGGTGGCGGACGTACCATCGCGCCCAGAAAGAATTCGGCCGACCGAAATCACGCGCCGGTTGAACCTGGGCGATGACGAACGGGCAAGCGTGCCATGTCAAAGCTAAATCTACTTTGCTTCTTTATCGGAGCCTCAGTTCTTTCTTCTAGTCACGTGGCTGTTGCTGACTCAGTCTTTCAGGGGATTGGGACAGTTTCCTGTGCCAAATTTGGCGATTATTACCAGTCAGACCCAGACTATTGGGAGAGCTCCTTTTTCGAGTGGGCACAGGGGTTTATGTCTGGACTAAACGTCAGCCCGTTTCAACAAAGTAGGCGCTACAAGGACTTAAGTGGCGATATGAATAATCAACAGGGGTTCTTAAGGCAGTATTGCGCCGCCAATCCACTTCGGACGTACGTTGAAGCCGTGCGTGCACTCTATAACTCAATGCCCTTTCGCCAGTACTAGCATGGTGAGCCCCGTCCGTTCATTGTCGCTCAGAAATCCGTCAAGGCGCGAGCAGCTTCCTGCGCCAGCGCCTTCGCCTCGTCGAGGATGAGCGCCGCGCGGTGGCTCCCGGCCGGGGCTTCTCGTGTGGCAGGCGTGTCGGCCCGCTGCCGGCGGCGGGCACCTTGGGAGTGAAGGGAAGAAGGCGCTAAGAAAAAGCGCGTCCGATACCCGGAGCGCCCCATCCGGGGTTTTGAAATTTCTGGGCTCCCGCTCTGCGAGGAAGCCGCTCCCACCGGGGGGACCCCGCCCTTCCACTTTTTGCCCCGTGGCACAGCTACAGGGTCCCCAACTCTGGCTCACCAGCACAGGCCGGCCCTGGGGGAACCCCGGGGGCGGGGCACGTTGTTTTGATAGCTATCGCAGGGTAAATCCAACGGGGGTGTGGCGCCAACTGGTTTTGGCACGACCTTCATTGACGAGCGCCTCCGACGCCCGCTGCCCTTTTGGTCAGGCCCCTTGTCGGTCCGTGTAGTTCGCGGTCTATCGACGATCACTGACGGCTACGAAGTCGTCGTGGGCACATTCGTGGGTACGTCGCTATCTTCGGACCAACAATCTAGCAATTGAAAGCCATTTCTGACTGATCTCTGGCGGAGGGAGGGTCCGTCGCATACTGCCTAGAAAAACGGCTGAAAACGACCCTTCCCGACCTATCGCCGGACCTCGCTGACACAAACTGTTCTACAAACGCCCCGCCGATCGTCGTGCCGCGCGACGCCAGCCGAACAATTGTTGTGGTGTCAGCCCGTGACGCCGCGCGACCTCCGACACCACCGCGCCCGGCGCCAGCGTCTCCTCGACGATCGTCAGAAATCTCAGCTCAGAACTCGGCCCGAAAGGTGGGACCGGAACATCGCTTACCATAGAGGGATGCCGCATAGACTTGTCCTGGCAAAGCCCTCTGGCGCAAGTCCGTTACGGAAGTGACGGCTTCCAACATCTTTCGACCGAAATGCCGCCAAAAGCAAACCAAAGGAAATAGACCGGGGTACGGGTAGGGGTACCCAAAGGAACCGATCGTGAGTTTGATATTCAGCTCTACTCTTCGATGTCCAAGCCGCAGATAGTCCAATGAATTGAAATACCGGGGATTGAAACATGCAGAAACAGGAATTCCGGGCTCTGTTCGAGAGCAAAGTTGCCGAGGCAGTTAGACGTTTGAGGTCTCGTGTCAACCAGCAGTTGCCTGAATTCGTGGCTATTTGAAGTGCATGGCGGCGGGGTGCCCGGAAGATTGATGAACCTCGACAAGGCGATCGACGTCATGTTTGTGAGCGAGGACGAATACTATCCGACGATCGATGTCGGGCCAAAACGCATTCAAGATGACAATCTAGTGATATTTGTCGGAATAAGCGGACGCGAACCAACCAGCTTCAGTCAAACATGGAATACCCCGCCTGGCAGTGGACCGTTCAAGGTCATAGAGCCGCTGATCCCAGAAACGGGGTTCGGGCGCTAGCACACCGATGAATCCTCTGTCTACACGACATTGACCGGCTGCTGTCGGCCGCCAACGCGTCCGATACCAACACCAGCCGCACCTTCACCTATGACGACGGCGGCAACCTGGCCTCCAAGTCGGACATCGGTTCTTACACCTACCCGACGCAAGGGGCCTCGGCGGTGCGTCCGCATGCGGTCACCGCCGCCGGCAGCGACAGCTACACCTACGACGACAACGGCAACATGACCGCCGGCGCCGGCCGCACCCTCACCTATGACGGCGACAACCGCCTGGTCGAGGTCGAGACCGCCACCGCCACCACCGACTATGCCTACGGCCCCGATGGATCGCGGGTGAAGACCACGATGACGCCGGTTTCGGGCCCGGTGACGGTGAGCTTCCTCATCGGCACCACCGAGATCGATGATGCCGGCACCTACACCAAGATCCCGCACCCGGACGTGCGCATCGTCGGCTCCGACGCCTGCTTCGTCCATCGCGACCACCTGGCGACCGTGCGTCTGGAGACCGACGACAGCGGCGCGGTGGCGCTGCGTCAGCGCTTCCAGCCGTTCGGTGAGGAGGTGCCGCTCGCCTCCGGCGCCTGCGCGCCGGAGAGCCGCGGCTTCATCGGCGAGCGGCTTGACGCCGACCCCGGCCTGATCGACCTCCACGCCCGCTGGTACGACCCGGTGCTTGCCCGCTTCGTCACCCCCGACGACTGGGACCCGATCGACGAGAAGGCCGCCTCCAAGGGCAGCCCCATCGGCGTGCTTGCCTCCGCCGTCGGCACCAACCGCTACGCCTACGCCGCCAACAATCCCGTCAACCTAAGCGATCCAAACGGGCACCTTGGGGAGGCGATTGATTGGAATGCCTACTACGGAGACGGCGGCGGAATCTCCGGTGCGACGACCAACGTATCCGTGGCACTCAATTCAGAAGTGGCTGGCGTCGAGACTTCCGATGTCAATGTCCAAGACGTGTCTGACACAAAACCAAGCGATCAGGCGCTGGGTGGGAACAATGCTGGACCAATTGTAAGCTTCCTCAGAGCGCTGTTTGGAATAGCGCCGCCGGCCGTTGAGGGCTCGACGAAAACTACCCTTTCCCTGCGCTTCAGACCTATTGACATGCCCATTTTTAGCTCATTGTATTCACACGGGTTCATCGTGATAACGAGCCCTGGTGGTCAACAACTAGTCACGCATGCTTTTCCAACAAACGAAGTACCGATTCCATCAGGCTGGGGACCGGTTAACGCGAGTACAGTTATTTTCGGCCCGAGCGTGCCAGATTATGGTCACGCCTACGTTGAGGCCGCAACTTTCGCCACTACCGTGCCATATCAAACGATAGAAAATGAACTTCAGCAATTTGCGGTGATGGTCGATGCTGCACAGATACCCTATGAGTGGAAGAGCCAAAACAGTAACACCTATGCGCAACAGGCATGGTTTTTGGTCACTGGGAGAACACCTCAGTTGCCAGCCGACCTGCTAAATCCAATTGGATGGAATCCAGCGGCCCGTTGGTAGCCGCTGCAATTAATAGAGGAAAATTTCCAACATGAAGACCGCCGTTGGATTGCTTGCGACCCGGATTTTTCTCTCCGCATGCACGGTTGTTCCGTTTGCTGGATCGAAAACCTTAGCAGAAGAGGGGTCCGCAGCCTTGAATTTAGCGAAAATTCATGGAGATGAGGTCACAACCTCGAACTTGGATGCTTTTAAGAAGCAAATACAAGATGATTTGCCGATTGGCACCAGAATTGCGGATGTGGAAGCCTACTTAGTAGGTAACTATATTTCGTTCTCCTATGTGCCTCCGATCCGATCTGCTAGTGTTGCTTCGAACATCATTAACATGTTGGTTCACGTTAGCGGCGATAGGCTCGCGTTTCCGACGGATCTGGCAATTACGGTCTATTTTAATGAAAATTACATGGTGAGTGATATCAAATTCTCCATGGCGTTTCGATAAGCATACAATGCAGCGTTTACTGAATCATATTGTAATCTTTGAGGACTCGGATTTGAGTATCTGGCGCGATGGTGGCCGGTTTCGCGAGCGGCCGGCGGAGCACAGCCGTTGCACTTCCAATAGTCTAATCGATGATCTGGGCATGGTCTTGCCAACGTCAGACAAGCGCACAAAAAGTCGTGTACACACAGCCCGACATCGTTGATGATTTTCTGGAGCAGCGATCGGTTGAAGTGCCCAGCGTGCGTTGGCGACGATGTCGCCGGTGGCGGATTGGCGAAATAGAGATGGGACACCTTCTGTCATTGGGCGGGTTTCGTGCAAGGGACTTTTTTGGCGTCGACGGCAGGGGCATGCTTCTGTCCGTGATGCGCGCGAAGCGCTCACATGATGCGATCGGGGTGGATTCCAGGGTGAAGCGCAACGGTGTCAAGCAAATCGGATTTGGACGTCTTTGCCAAGGTCAGCGAGCATGGCCTGGAACGGCGTCCTGTAGTCGAGGCATTTGCGCGGCGTCAGGTTGACGGTGAAGACGATGTCCTGCAGCTCCTCGTCATCGATGGCATCGATGTCCAGGTGCCGGGGTAGCCATCGGCGCAATCGACCATTGGCGTTCTCGACACCGCCCTTTTGCCAGGAGGCATAGGCGTCACAGAACCAGGTCGTCATGTTGAACGTGGATGTGAGCAGGCGGTGCTGCGCGAAGCTGGTGTCGTTGTCGAAGGTCACCGACTTGCGCATTACCGGATCGAGCCGCCGGAACAGGCTCATCATGACGGAGACGGTCTCGGCGGCGGTTTTGCCGGTCAGCCGCGCGGCCAGTGTGACGCGTGATTTGCGTTCATGCAGCACCAGCACCGGGCGGGTGCGCCTACAGATGATCAGATCGGCTTCCCAATGGCCGGTTTCCGACCGGTTTGCCGCCGCATCAGGCCGATCGTGAATGGAAGCTCTGTTGTTGATGGTGGCCAGGGATCGCCTGGCGCGCATGGGTCGGCGTGTTCGGCGCCGGCGGGTCAGATACCGCCACAGCTCCTCCGCCTTCTGCCTGGCCCGGTAGAGGAAGGCGTAGATCGTTTCGGTGCACACACCACGCAGGCCGGGCTCGTTGGCGGCCTTCAGCCAGCCGGCGATCTGTTGCGGCGACCAGCCCTCGGCCAGACGATCGCGGATAAAGCGACCGAGTGCCGCGTCCTGCTCGATCGCCGCCTCGCGCTGTCGGCGCAACAGATAGGTTCCGTCGGCATGATGTGGCGAATAGCGCCCGCTGGGCAGCCGATTGCGTTTCAGTTCGCGGCCAATTGTCGACTTGGCCCGACCAAGCGATCTGGCAATCGCGCTGATCGAGTGACCGGGCGGCAGCCAGGACAGCAATCTCCGATCTTTCGTCGCTGGAAAGGTGTGAATACGATGGCATGGCACACTCCCTCTGGTCTGGATAACCAGCCCGATACCAAATCGGGCCGGGGGTGTTGCACTTCACGCTGGAACTCAGCCGAGTGTTAAATGGATAGCGACACCTTTGGGTTGGTGACGAGGGGAGGCGAGTCATGGGCAAGAAATTTGGAATATCTACAATATTTCTCATGGTCGTTGTAGCGTTTGGCCTATTTCGTGGCGCCGACCGATGGCTAATCGAATTGTCTATGGGTGCTGATCTGATCTCTCCTAATAATCTAACTCTACAGAATCTAAATGAATTTGAGTGGCAATTCCGAGAAGCGCTGCCGACAGGTTCAACAAAGGACCATATTGAAGCTTATCTGCACAGTTTAGGTGTTGAATACTCCTATATAGGACCAGACGCTTTAGTAGAGTCGCAAAGAAACTCTTACGTTGTTGGAATTACACTTCGAATGCCGCGTTGTATTCTAGGTGTTCCCCACGCGCCCCGAATTCAGATTATGATATATTTAGATGATGGCAACAAAATAAGAGACGTGACATTTACTACGCTATACATGCAGTAGAAGTTTTTTGTAGTAAAATTCGCCTGCGGCCTCGACTTGGTTAAAACGCCAACAGTGGCATTACTCGATATGCCCCTGAGTTCCGACGCGAAGTGCAACACTCCCCTGCCGATTAACTTCCTTCGCCGCGAGGTTGCGCGCGAGGGAGGCGATGAGCGCTCGGGCGGCGTCAGAACGGCGCGCCGTTCGTCGTGGGCGAAGCGGGTTGAATTGCTGAGCACTCCGCCGCGCGCGATCGCGGAGTGTAGTGCACACCAACATCTTTTTTCGAGAGAGAGAGCGAGAGGGCCACAAACCGTGGCCCCTTTTCTTTGGGTCAACCTTAAAGTCATGTCGTCCGTAAACTTCTCGGGGGGATCATCACGAGTGAGGCGAGTTAATCGCCGCTCATGCCCCAAGGAGTTATAGACATGACCGACACTGGAATCTCGCTGTCGTCCGACCGCGCGCCGCCGCTTGAAATCAGGGGCGGTCTCGGATCGCTGTTCCGCTTTCACCAGGTGCTGGCCCCGGCGAGTGCCACGCTTCAGGATGCTCAGCACCCGAAATTTTTCATGCACGTGGCCAATTTTCTCGCGCCGAACGACCACGTGCTGGTGCAGCATGAGGCTGGCGCCTGGTTCGTTCACATGCTCGTTCGCAACGTCCTGCCGAATCGCGACGTTCACACGGTCCTGCTCAACCATTTCGCTGAGCCGCCTCCGAGAGTTGCCAGTGCGGGCGGCATGAATCTCGAATACCGCGGCGAGAAGCACCGCTGGTCGATTGTGATCGGCGAAGCCGGTGCCGGCGGCGAAATCGTGCGAGACGGCTTTCCCAGCGCAGGCGAGGCCTCGGATGTCCTCGCAGCTATGGCGGCCAAGCTCGTCAAGCCCGGCAAGTCCTAAACGCAAGGAGAAATCGAGATGGCCAAGGTTCATGATCTGCATCTTATCGCCGGCAAAGTCGGCGTGACTACCGCCTACTGGTTCCACGATTGGGGCCGGCACCTGGGGTTGACCGCATCAGAGGTGATGCGGATGATCTTCTTTGAAGAGCCCGAGATCGGCCGGCGAAACCCGCTTCGACTTCGTCTGCCCGGTCCACATCTCATCGGGGTCGAAGGCACCAACGGATGGTTCGTCGGTAACCTGGAGAGCCTCGCCGCCGGGCGCGTCTCGATTGATGGACCTGAGGCTGATCCGACTGGCCACGACGCCGCTCGCGGACTGCCGGTCGTTGCGCATTGGTCCGAGTGCGAACGCAATGAATCCGGCGCCTTTACGGGGCGCCTGTCACCGCGCCACCGGGTACGTCGACCTGGGCGCCGCGCCTCTGTGCAGGTTGCCAGAGCCCGCTCCGCCCTCGCCCTCGGGGAGACGGGCGGTGCCTGATTTCGCTCGAACGGGCGGCGCCGGCCGATCAACGGCTACCGGAATTGAATTGGCCGCCGCGTCCGCCGCCGACTCGGGCCGAAATTCTTGAGCACTTCGCTGCGGCGTACGGGGGCACCGCCGCGGGGGCTCGGGAACTGCCTGAGTTGCAAGTACTTCGCTCCGAATTGCGAGAGTGCCGTTCCGCGTCACGGGCAATGCCGGATCAATTCGCCGCGTCGAACGGGCGGCGGGCTCGGCGCGGGTTGGCCTATGACTTGGGCGCATTCCTGGTGCGGTCGGTTCCTGGCGGACGACGAATAGGGTCTCAGCATGTCCGGCAATCTGAACCTCGATGCGGCCATTGCTCTCGTGCGAGCAGGAATGTGGGTGTTCCCGGCGCAAGGTGGACCCGATCTCACTGAGGCGAAACGGCCGCACCGGGCTCTTGGAAGCTGGCCGAATGCGGCGAAGACAAATGAGGATGTCGTTCGCGATTGGTTCACGACGTGGCCAGAGGCCCTGCCAGCAATCGCATGCCGCCCAAGCCGGGTGGTCGCCATCGATGCGGACCGGCATGACGGCGGCGCCGATGGGGTCGAGGCGTGGAAGACCTTGGTCGCCGCGCACGGCGGGATCGACGCGCCCGTGGTGCGTACGGCTGGCGGTGGGTTTCACATCTATTTCAGGCGTCCAGCTGACATGAACCCGAGCGATTTGCGCGGGTCGCTGCCGCCGGGCATCGACTGCAAGTCCGCCGGTTACGTGGTGGGCGTTGGGGCGCGCCTCAGCGACGGGCGGACTTACGAGCTTGTCAGCGGCGCACTCGACAGCATCAAGTTGCTGCCCGACTGGCTGCGCTCCATTCTGGAGGGCCAGCGGCCCGCTGTGAGCGGCGTACAGGCCGATGCCCGCCCCCCGCTCGCCCCGCCGGCCATCCTCCCGGCTCCTGCGGCCTCTCACGCAGCTCCCGACGTGCCGGCCGCGAGGCGTGACGCATATGTTCAGCGTGTGCTTGATGAGGAACTGCCGCGCCTGCGGGGCGCGGCCAAGGGGGAGAGGAATTCCACCTTAAACGTGGTGGCGGGCTGTCCTTCGGCACATTCATCCCTACACGAGAAAGACACGCTTGATCGTCGAAACCGAACAATGGAGGCATTTCCACGGTGCAATAAGCCCTACTCCGAGAGGATTACGTTCACGCGCGGTACGCTCTGAACCGCCGCTTCCCGGCTAACGGAGCGGGCGTGGTTCAAGGTACGCCGGACGAAAAGTGTGAAAAGTGTCTTGCGCGCAGGCATACCGAAGAAAGATACATATCCCCTCTCTAGTGCTGATCCCCTCTCTAGTGCTGACCCCTCTTTCCCTCGAAGTCTCAAGACACTTTTCACACCCGGCGAAGCCTCAGTGACGAAACCCGTACTGCCACTCTAACTCGCCCTCGGTTCGGCGATCGGCTCACGCGACCTCATTTTCGGGCGTCAGCGCAACCGCTCTGTGACGCTTGCGAATTTCCGCCGCCTTGGCAATCTCAGCCCTGACAGCAGCCTTGCGTGCCGCCTCCGCCGACGCCCGCTCGGCGTACTTGACGTGGACCCCGGGATTGATCGTCCACTCGGTGACACCGCGGCCCTGCGATGTTTCTTTGGCAGAGACCCAGCCATGCGCTTCAAGCGTTCGCATCGCGTCTTGCAACTCACCAGTGCCGCCTTTCCCCGGCCGGTACTCCTGGTGGTGCCGGTAAATGTCTTTCGGTGTGATCTGCTTCTTGTCAGCGCAATGGGTGAGAATGAAAGACGCGATCTGTTGCACGTGACCCTGATGCCGGTTGGAGCCGAAGATTGTCCGGTAGAAACGCTTCGAGGTCGGGATCAAGAAATGGACGAACAGGCGCCGGACACGCTTCGCCGTCTCGCCGCTTACGAGCAGCGGCAGCTTGAGAAGTCCACCCTCCGGCGTGGCGGCGACCGCCTCCACCGCGTGCATGATCAGCAAGAGCCGCGCGAACTGGTTCTCCATCTTGTCGAGATGCGAAACGTAGGCTTCTTGCCCGTCCCGATTCAGCGTGATCTCAGCCCGCACGTCTTCCACGAACAAGCGCCACTGCTCTCCGGCTTCCGGTGAAAGTCGGATCGGAACGACGCCCTTGCCCGCCTCCGGGATCGGCCTGAGTTCGGTCAGGTGGCGAATAAGCGCCGCGTAAGCCCCGCTTTCCTTTGGCGGTCGATCTTCGCCAACGCCGGGTTGGTCGGCCAGCACGACAAGGAACCTCTGTAGCAATCCGTCCGCGCTGAGGTCCCCAACTTTCCGTTGCAGGAGGTGGGGCTGGATGCCACCGAGAATGCTCGCCCACCACGACTTGACACGCATACTTTTCTTCGACGCGCGGTCGATAATCACCGGGCTGTTGCCGCCATCCCAAAACTTCAGGTAGCGGGCCTGATCAAGGCCCTTTCCGTGCTGACGGTATGCATCAAAGCTGGTGATGACGGCGGCCAACTCATCCTGATGGATCAGAACTCCGCGACCATTGTTATTGGCGAGGGTGTTGGCCAGGGCCTCCGTCGTCGTATCGTTGACGATCAGTCTTCGGCGCGGCGGTTCCTGCGGTTCCGATCCATTCGTTGTCGCCGCATTGGTTGCAGCGGCGGCGATATCTTGGCCGACTTCCTTCTTGCAGTTTTCGCGCTTCTTTCCGCTAGCGAGGTAATCGTTCCGCTCTTGCTCGTATCGAGCAAACAGATGCTGGTCATCGTCGAACCATCTGTCTTGCACGGCTTCCAGTGGAGCGACCACTGGCCCCATGACCGGCGTCTTGCGCGTGCCAGGGCCACCGACCATGGCAACCCACAAGATCGGGCGTTGCAGGCGAGACGTGTCGTTGGTCGGCTGTATCTGGAACTGTGTGTGCAGAGCGGCACCACAGACGGCCAATGCCGGCAAGGCTACCATTCCCACATTCACGCCCTTGCGCGCGGCTTCATCTCGGCAAAAGCGATCCAGAATACCCGGCAGACAGGTCGCCGGAAACTCGATCTCGGCGTCATCATCCTCATCGAACACGTCAATCGGATCATCGGAGGTCGCTGAAAATATTTCGGAGGCTGATAGCTGTGGCCGCGATGGCGGCAAAGGGAGCCCCGCGGCCATGGCAGCGTCGGTCGCAAACTTGTGCAGGCTTCCGTATCCGACACCGCCTTCCGCCTTCGGCGGCATAGTGTTGAACACCATCTCGACATCATCTTCGCCCGTGTAGTTCGCCGGCGGATCACCCTTCCAGTATTTGCCCTCCGAAAAATCATGCGCGATCTGGCGCCGCTTCTCCTCGTCATCGTCGACACCGGCAGCGACGGGCGAATTGCGAATGGCCGCGACGCACCTGATCCATCGAGCGCGGTCACACCCAGGGTCGATCAGCGGCAGGATGACCTGGCGGAGATGGTCGAGGTCAACTGCTTCGCCCGCGGCAGCGGATGCGGGCTTCGCCGGAGGCAACTCCGGGATACCGGTCAATGGGTCCGCGTCCGGTGTCCAGCCCGGGACCGGATCGAAGGTGACTAGGAATGGGCTGGCGGCGTCCTTGAGGTGAAGGCAGCCAGGGAGCCGAAACAGGCGTCGCGGATCGCTAACCGATGTATCCGTGCCGAAATGGCTCGCGAGGCGCGTTTGCCCAACCTTGAAGCCGTCGATCGGAACATCCTTGACAGGCCATATCGCCTGGTCGCCGCGCTTCGAGTGTACGATGATCTTCGGCGTCGCGAGATATTCCCATGCCTCAATCGAACCATTGTCGCGATCAATGGCGAACGCGCGGACGGCCGCAACATCGACATTGCACACTGCGCCGTTGCAACCGCTGCCAGGCCCGGGCTTGATTTCGTTCAAATGGTAAAAGACGGAATAACCTTCCTTTTGGCGTCGGACGACTTCCGGCCACAGTTCTTCGATCGGCCGCTCGGCATGCTCGGTCGGCAGCTTCTCCGACTTAGGAAGCGGGCGCTGGTCGATGAAGCTCAGGCGCATCGGCGTCTTGCTTGATCCGGTCAACCCCGCGACGAACGCTTTCGCAATTTCGAGCACGGGCCTGGGCGGCGCGTTGTCTTCTGTGACGGTGCTCATGGTGCGGCTCGCGCGTCCGACGATTTGGTGTTCGTGGGATATGATGAGAAACGTAAGGGGCCGCCGAACTCGGATTTGAACAGATGCCAGACCGCTTTCAGCGGCCCAGAGAAGATGCGGTCCGCGCACGCGCGGGCCATCCACAGCTCATCTGGAACGATGTCGGGACCAAAGGCGACGACGATGCTTTTTCTTTGCGCATGCGCCAGCCCCAATTCGATCAGTGTGCCGTGACAGTCGGTCTCATTGATGTAGGCGAATACGACTTCGGCCATGGACAGCCGATGGCGATTGATGTCGAAAATCTTCTGATGCCAATCGTCAAGGCGCATGCCCTCAACGCCGCAGCCGCCTGCGGCACCGAGCGTTGCACGGCCGTGTGCGCAGCCATGATCACACGCGACAAAGAACGGGCCGACATAGCTAAAGCAGCCCTCCAACTCGATCCGCAGGTCGGGATTGAAAAGGTCCTCTTCTTCGAAGACGCCGCCGAAACGCTTGCCGAATAGCTTCGTACGCCAATCGTCTTTCGCAATCTTGCCAGCGAGGTAGACTGTGGATTTGGGCAGCCGGCAGTGCTCCCAGTTCGGAGCTGTGTCCGCGCTGACGCCGTGCTCGTTCATCGGTTCGCTCCAATCGTCGGCAGGCGCGACAGAAAATCCTCCGCGTCCTTCCTTGTGATCAGGGTGCGAGCACCGAGCTTGATCGCGCGGAGCTGGCCGGTCTTTATCAGTTCGTAGGTCTTGGTGTGCCCAACTGAGTAGACTTCGCCGAAGCGCCTAATGCTCAGCGCCCCGCGAATGTCGTCCGAGCCGTTTGGTGTCGTTCGCATCGCAGTTCTCCATTGCTGGTCGGGGGAATGGCCCCGGTGTGCTGCGAACTTGCCCGCCGCCAGAATGCGCGGTCGAGATGCGCCGCGAGATGACGGCGCATCCGCAACCCGGCGCATTTAGAAACGACTGATTTCTGCGATTTGCGTCGACGCTTGGCGCCCAACGACCATAAAGGCCGGCGACCAGCGGCCTATTCAATTGTCGCCTTCACCTGTCTTCGCGACATAAGCGGTAGTTCCGCGCCCGCCGCGAGGACGACGTACCTCCGGCGGCAGAGCTTTATGCTGCTCGCGCGCCCATGCCCGGTTGAGGCTGCGCTGGCCTGCCCATTCTTCCGCTTCGTTCAAGGTGGGGCCAAAGGTCCGATCCTTGGAGGAAGCCATTGCCCACCGCTGGAAGTCGCGTGCGTCGGAAGGCTTCGGCTTCCGGTGGCTTCTTGGTGGTCTTGGAGTGAGCTTTTGCCAGCGAACAAACTTGGCGGTCTCAATGTACACGTCGCGGTATATCGGTCGTCCTGCGTCCTTGTGCAGGATATAGTTGTTCAGCCCCACCATGAGATCCTCGCCGGCGAGGAATTCGGAAGGGATGGCAACGGGCTCGCCCTGCGGATCACCATCGAAGCGGGGCGTGTATCTTCCATAAAGCACGACAGCGCCAGCGACGTGTGCTGCGAAGAGCCGCTTTGATGCCTTATCCCATTGACGGCTTGTTGCGCCAGCGGCTTGCGCATCCCACTCGAAAGAATCAGACGGCTTCAACGCGTCATCGTCCGCAGTCGGAAATTCGCCAAAGGCTAGGAATGAAACCGCCTGTGCGAGCCAGATGTACGGTGCTTCGGGAATATCAGCGACGATCATCCACTCGTCTCCGCGTGCAGCAAGACAACGTTCGCGCCCGTCATGAGCGCCGTGGAACATGCGTCGGCCCACGCATCCATCATCTTACGGCGGCGCTCAAAGAGCGTCGTCCGAAGATAGGCTGCCTCGACACGATCCCCGACAACATGCGCCAAGGCGGCCTCGGCGACTTCGCGCGGAAAACCGGCTTCAGCGGCCCAACTGCGGAACGTCGAACGGAAGCCATGGGTTGTCAGATCGCTGCGACCCATCCGCTTGAGCACAGCAAGCATGGCCATGTTGCTCAGCGGTTGTCCGGCTTTGGCGCCGGGAAACACGAACTGCGCGCCCGCCGGCTTGCTCGGCATGATCTCGCTCAGGATTTCGACTGCCGGGGCCGACAGCGGGACGAGATGCTCACGTGAGCTTTTCATGCGGCCGGCGGGCACGGTCCAGACACCTTCTTGCTGATCGAACTCCGACCACTGAGCGCCGATCACCTCGCCTGTTCTGGCAGCCGTGAGGATTGCCAATTCGAGCGCGCGAGCCGCGACGCCACCCTGGCCCCTGAGTGCCGATATGAAGGCCGGCAACTCAGCGATCGTGAGCGCCGCATGGTGTTTCACGCGCCTTTGCTGGGCCGGCAGCAGGTTTTTGAGATAGCCGTGGCGGGCGGGGTTTTCGCCCGAGCAATAGCCATGGGCCCTTGCCCAATCTAGGATCGCCTCAATCCGTCCCCGTACACGCTTCGCTGTTTCCGGCTTAGCAAGCCAGATCGGCTTGAGGACGGCCACCACAAGGGCAGTGTCGATTGCGGCCGCGGGTAAGTCCCCAAACTTCGGATAGACGTATTGGCGGAGCGTCGCCGTCCACTGTTCGGCGTGCTTGGCGTTCTTCCAGCCGTCCCGACGGTCAGCAATGTACTGCTCGGCGCACGCCCGAAAAGTCATTGCGTTGGCGCGCGCGCGTTCGATGATCGGGTTCTTGCCGACCGCCTTCATGCCGCGCATTTCGCCGGCAAGCTCGCGCGCCCTGGCGAGTGACACGTCGGGGTATTTCCCCAATCCCATTTCGCGGGCAACGCGGTTGATCATAAACCGGAAGGTCCATGACGCCGATGTCCGGGAGCGAACCTTGAGGTTGAGACCGCCACCGTCGGAATAGACGCCAGGTCTTTTGGCGATCCTCGACAGCGACAACGCCGACAGCTTTTCCCTATTTCGGCCCATGCGCAATCCTCCGGCCAACCCGCCGATCTTCAAACCATTCTACAAACCTGATGCGGATTTACCCGAATGTCAACGAACCGCCGCGAAGGGGCAGCACTGATTTTTCCTTTGGTTAACAACGGTTTTGCGGATTGGCAGGAACGCGGGCGCACGGGCGTGAAACGGCGGCTGGCGGAGGGAGGGGGATTCGAACCCCCGATACGGTTGCCCGTATACACGCTTTCCAAGCGTGCGCCTTCAGCCACTCGGCCACCCCTCCAGAAGGTGCCTTCTCTCGGCGTGGGCACTATAATCGCGGCCGGGCGTCAGACAAGCTTCACGCGGTGATCGCCACCGTTTGAACGGCGGTTGAACGAGGATCGTCTTGAGGACGACAGGAACAATGACCATCTCATCGCCGTCACCAGACGCGCACTTCCCAGACTGGCGAAACCGGCCATGATAGGCCTCCTGGCTCGTTTTGTGGGCCTTTGGCTGGTGGCCGGGGGCCTGGTCGCGCTGGTGATCGACGCAACCAAGACGATTGCGGAATTGGCGCTGACGGTCACCCAGCTCGGAAAGACCTGGTACGACATCAGCCCGGAGACGCTGCTGTCGGCCCAGAAGTTCGTGGAACGTGAACTTCAGGCCTACATAGGAAACTGGTTGTGGGATCCGCTGATCATCTGGCTTCTGATGCTGCCGACCTGGCTCGTGCTGGCGGCATGCGGATTTCTACTCGTCTATCTCGGACGCCACAGACGACGGCGGCGGGCTTACGCCTGACCGACGCCGGACAACGAAAACACGCTGGAGCACGATCATGAGCATATTCGACTTTGTCAGCCGCAAGACGGAGATGCCGAGGCGGGAGCAAGCGTTGGCAGGTCGTACCGACGCCATCCCCACAGCCGAGACGCATTTCGTCACCCACCGCCGGCTGAAAGGCCCCTACCCCGATGGACTGAAGACCGCCGTATTCGGTCTTGGTTGCTTCTGGGGTGCCGAACGGGCGTTCTGGCAAATTCCCGGAGTCTACGTGACGGCAGTGGGTTACGCCGGCGGTTACACGCCTAACCCCACCTACCAGGAGGTGTGCACCGGCCGGACGGGACATAACGAGGTGGCCCTGGTCGTCTTCGACCCCGCGAAGGTGAGTTACGAGATGCTGGTCAAGGCATTCTTCGAGGCGCACGATCCGACTCAGGGCATGCGCCAGGGCAACGATGTCGGCACCCAATACCGTTCTGGCATCTACGTGGCCGATGAAGGACAGCGGGCGACGGCGGAAGCGGTCAGGGAGATGTACGCAGGCGCTTTGAAGTCGAGGGGCTACGGGCCGATCACCACCGAGATCGTCGACCGGCCACCCTTCTACTTCGCCGAGGATTATCACCAGCAGTACCTTGCCAAGAATCCGAACGGGTATTGCGGCCTCGGCGGTACCGGTGTCCCTTGCCCGGCCGGGCTCGGCGCGACAGCCCACTGAGGCGCGGACGGGTAATCCCGGCATATTCCGGGGCCGGCCCCGCGACGGGCGGCGAGCATGTCGCGATTCTAGGGTTGGAGGTTGGGTGGCGCATCGCATAGGCAAAAAGGAAGACGTGGCCGCGGCGCTGGTGCGGCTGCTGCGCGAGGACCTCAGCGAGGCGCTGATTTGGCTCGAAAGCGCCGGTCCCAGCGAGCAACGTATTCACCGGCTGCGTCAGCAACTGAAGCGGATGCGGACGCTCCTGAGGGTTTTCGAACCCGCCTTCGGTGACAAGGCCATCGACGCCAGGCACGCGGTTGGCGGCATCGCCCGGCTGCTTGCCGCCGCTCGCGACGCCGATGTCGCAGCCGCCAGTGCACGTGCTATCGCCGAGGCAACCGCCGACACGGAGCAGGACCTCGGCTTCGATCGTGTTGTCGAGGTGCTTGACGTCGAGGCGGCGATGGCCCATCGCAAGAACACGCCCCTCGTCGAAGTAAGACGTCGTCTGACGGGCGTGGCGGCTGTCGTTTCCACGTTCAGCACCGACTTCGACGGCCGAGAACTATACGATGCGGCGCTCAAGCGGACGTATCGGCGTGGGCAACGCGCCATGCGACAGGCGCAAACCAGCCTGGCGACGCCGGACCTTCACCACTGGCGGGCCGAGGTCAAGCGCTTGTGGAATCTCATGCGTCTGGCGCGCCGCCAACTTCCCGGCCAAGGAAGGCGCCTTGCCACGCGGCTCGATCGGTTGGGCGAGTTACTCGGGCTGGACCACGATCACGCCATGCTGGCCGAGAAGCTCGCGCTGTCGCCAGCAGGCGATCCGGCGTTGCTGCGTCAGCTGTCGGTCATCGCGGAGCGACGGCGTGACCTGGAAGCTCAGGCTTTCCGCCTCGGCGCCAAAATCTACCGGGCAAAGCCCCGCGCTTTCGCCCGTCGCATCCATCTCACATAAGGTTGCGGGTCACCTCGCTCAATTGGTTGCGGGGCTGAGATGCGGCAACGGCGCGGGCACCGTGAGGTCGGTGGATGCCAATCCGTTCGGATCCGATGTCAGTATGCCGGAGCAGGCTTTTGGCAGGTCGGCGAGCGTCACCTCCCGCGGCTCACGGTACGGACCTTTGTGCGGAGCCGGCGGGGGCGCCGGCTTGAACCACGAGGCGAGTTCGGCGCCGCAGCCGTCGCCGGGCGGCGGCGGAGCCTGGTTGGTGCACCCCGCCACGCCAGGAGGGCAGGCAAGGCGCACGTGGAAGTGGTCCTCATGATCCGTCCACGGCCGCAATTTGCGTAGCCAGGACGTGTCGGCGCCGGCGGTCTCGCAAAGCTGTTTCTTGATTGCCGGGCTGACGAAGATACGGACCACTTCCGGATAGGACGTCGCCTGCTTGAGCAGGCGCGCATAAGAATCGGACCACTTCGCGGGGTCGATGGCCAGCTTCCCCGGGATCAGCAACGATGTCGCCTCCTTGGTTTCGCGCTCCTCTGCACTCATGGTGTGGTCCGGCATCGGGGTGAACCAGATGTCGACGTCGAGACCGACCTGGTGGCTGGCGTGGCCCGTAATCATCGGGCCGCCGCGCGGCTGGGCCATGTCACCGATCAACAAACCCGGCCAGCCCACCTTTGCTGCATCAGCGGAGAATTTCTCAATGTAGGAAATGAGCTGGGGAGTGCCCCAGTTGCGGTTGCGCGACAGGCGCATGACCTGCCAATGCGGACCGTCAATGGGCAGCGATGCGGCACCGGCGAGACATCCCTCGGCGTAGGAGCCCATCGGGCGGGACGCGCCCGGCGAGGGCACGGCGACTTCACTAAAGAGCTTCCTGGCCGGCCACTCATCGAAGGCGGCCAGCGGTGTCGCTGACAGCGCCGACATCACCAAAGCTGCGAACAGCATTCTTACCGGCATGATCCGCATCCCGTTTCGACAACGATGTCGCGCGCTCCCCTCGGCGACTCGCCAATTATTGCCATGGCGGGGACGTCGAACAACCCCGGACGCGCGAGCCGGGGCGGGACATGGTCCGGCGACCATCTGAGCGGCGCCGCCGCGCTCGTGCGCTGGCCAGGACCGAGCTATGATCGGCGGGCCAGACCTGCCAATTCCCGGGAGAATCCCATGTTCCGACCCATCTTCGATCTTCCCAAAGGCGTCATCGGTTTCTCGGCCGTCGGCAAACTCAGCGGCGACGACTACACAAAGGTGCTGATACCGGAAATGGAAGCCAAGATCGCAGAGGGCGGCAAGCTGCGCTTCCTGCTGCTGGCGGGTCCCGAATTCGAAGGCTGGGAAATTGGCGCCGCCATGGACGACACCATGTTCGGGATGCGTCACTTCTTTGACTTTGAGAAAATCGCGTTCGTCTCCGACAACCCGGCCTTTCGTTCACTTGTGCAGGGATTTGGAGTGATGATGCCGGCGGCCGTGCGCAGCTTCCCCGTCAGCGACCTCGACAAGGCCAAGGAGTGGCTGGCCGAGTAGACATTGGTCACCGAACGGCCGGTATTGCGCTGCTGAAAATACACAAAGCGGTCAACAAAGTATCGCAAGGCGACGGTAGAAGCTCCTCCTGCGGCAGACAACGAGGAGATCGCCATGTTCACCCCTATCGACAACCTGCCACCGGGCGCCATCGGCTTCGTCGCCAATGGTCATGTAACCCCGGCGGATCACCAAGCGGTCCTGGAGCCCATGATCGAATGGGCGCTCGAGGGCGGCAGACGAATCAGGCTGCTCTACGTCACCGGTTCCGACTTTGCCGGGTACAGGCCCGGAGGCCTCTACGACGAGGCGGTGTTTGGCACGCGCCATTTCGCCGACTTCGACAAGATTGCGTTTGTGGCCGACGACGGTCCGTTCAACCGCGCGGTGGTTGCCATGGAAGGTCTGATGCCGGCCGCGGTGCGGGTTTTTCGCCTGAGCGATGTCGACGCCGCCAAATCCTGGCTGGCGGACTAGCCGGACGACCCTGGAGCGTCAGCTGGCCGCCATGAGCACGGTCGGTTCTTCGAGCAGGTCCAGGAAGCTCGAACACCAGTGGTTGACGTCGTTCTTGACCAGTTGATCATACATCTCGCGCCAGCGGGCGACACGATCGGCGCGGCGCATGGAAAGTGCCGTGGCGATGGCGTTGGCCGTGTTTTCCATGTCGTACGGATTGACCAGCAGGGCGGATCGCAGCTCGCGGGCGGCGCCGGCGAACCGTGACAGTACCAGAACGCCGGGGTCATCGCCGTTCTGGGCGGCGACGAATTCCTTGGCGACGAGATTCATGCCGTCGCGGAGGGGCGTCACCAGGCCGACGTTGCTCATCCGAAAAAGCCCAGCCAGAGTGGAACGCTTGATCGTGCGGTTGACGTAGCGGATCGGGGTCCAGTCGAGATGCCCGAACGTGCCGTTGATGCGTCCGGCGGTTTCGGCCACCTGCCGCTGCATGTCGGCGTACTCCGGCACGTCCGAGCGCGACTTCGGCGTCACCTGCAGGTAGACGACCTTGCCGTGGTACGCGGGATTGTTCCTCAGGAAGCGCTCGTAGGAGAGCATCCGCTGGTCGATCCCCTTCGAGTAATCCAACCGATCAACACCGATGATCAGGCTGTGATCGGTCATGCTCGACTTCATGCGGCGGACAAGGGGATTGTCGGCCGCCGCTTCCGCTAACGCGGCAAATTTCTCCGTCTCGATGCCGATCGGGAAGGCGCCGACGCGAAATTCGCGGGTGCCGGCGCGAAAGAGCCCAGGCCGGGCCTCGGCACCGATGCCGTCCCGCAGCAGGCCCGCGGCAAAATTCTCGGCGTCATAGTCGGTCTGGAAGCCGATCAGATCGTAGGCAGTGAAGGCTTCGAAGAGCCGTCGATGGACCGGCATAGCAAACCAGACATCGGGCGGCGGCCATGGGATGTGCAGGAAAAACCCGATGCGGTTCTTGATGCCTCGCGCACGCAGTTCGGCTGCGAGCGGAATCAGGTGGTAGTCCTGGACCCATATGATGTCGTCGGGTTTCAGCTGGGGGGCGAGGACGCGGGCGAAAAAGGCATTGACCCGAAAATAGCCCGATACGTCCTGCCGCTCGAAATCGGCAAGATCGAGCCGATAATGCAGGAGGGGCCAAAGTGCGCGGTTTGCGAAGCCGTTGTAGTACTCGTCCACATCGCGTTCGGTGAGGTCGACCAGCGAGAACTCAACATTGCCCTCGCGCCGGGATTTTGCGATTTCAGATTCGCCTTCAGACGTCTGTCCCGACCAACCCAGCCACAATCCGCCCCGCTGCTCCAGGGCTGCACTCAGCGCAACGGCGAGCCCGCCGGCGCGCGCGCCCTTGTCGGCTGGCGGTGGTACACGATTGGAAACGACGACCAGTCGGCTCACCCTGGTGCCCTGCCCTTCTGTTTGTTTGAGGCCCTCCGGCGCTGCCATGACCTCTGGCAAAACGCCCCATACAAATAACTATTCGGGGCGGGGTCGACCGCTTCTACGAATGTAGGTGTTGCACTGCGGCTAATCAACCTGCGCATGTGGTCGGCCTCGCCGACACCCGGAGCGAAACGCTCTACTCCTCCATCTTCAAGGCGGCGATGAATGCTTCCTGCGGGATGTCGACCTTTCCGAACTGACGCATACGCTTTTTGCCGGCCTTCTGCTTCTCGAGCAGCTTGCGCTTGCGGGTTACGTCGCCGCCGTAACACTTGGCCAGCACATCCTTCCTCAGCGCGCGCACCGTCTCGCGGGCGATGATGCGGCCACCGATGGCTGCCTGGATCGGGATCTGGAAGAGATGCGGCGGGATCAGTTCCTTGAGTTTCTCGCACATGGCCCGTCCACGGCGCTCGGCGGCCAAGCGGTGGACGAGGACCGAAAGCGCATCGACCGGTTCTCCGTTCACCAGAATCTGCATCTTGACAAGGTCGCCCGGCCGGTAGTCGGTCAAGTGATAGTCGAACGAGGCATAGCCCTTCGACAGCGACTTCAGGCGGTCGTAGAAGTCGAAGACCACCTCGTTGAGCGGCAGGTCATATTGAACCATGGCGCGATTGCCGACGTAGGACAGATCGACCTGGATGCCGCGGCGCTCCTGGCACAGCTTGAGGATGGCTCCGAGATAGTCGTCGGGCGTCAGGATGGTCGCCCGCAGCCACGGTTCGGCGATCTCGGTAATGCGGACCGGGTCGGGCATGTCCGCCGGGTTGTGCAGTTCGATGTCGCTGCCGTCGGTCAGCTTGATCCGGTAGACAACCGAGGGCGCCGTCGCGATCAGGTCGAGGTCGAACTCGCGGGTCAGTCGCTCCTGCACGATCTCAAGGTGGAGGAGGCCGAGGAAGCCGCAGCGGAATCCGAAGCCGAGGGCAGCGGAGGTCTCTGGCTCGTAGGTGAAGGCGGCGTCGTTGAGGCGAAGCTTGCCGATAGCGGCGCGCAAGTCCTCGAAGTCGGCGGCATCGACGGGAAAGATGCCACAAAACACGACCGGCTGGGCGGGACGAAATCCGGGGAGCGCCTGCGCCGCCGGCCGGCGGTCGTCAGTGATGGTGTCGCCGACGCGAGTGTCGGCAACGGCCTTGATCGACCCGGTGAGAAAGCCGAGTTCCCCCGGACCCAGTTGCGGCCAGTCGACGAGCTTGGGCGTGAAGATGCCGACGGTATCGACATCGTGGGTGGCGCCCGTGCCTATCATGCGAACGCGCATGCCCTTGCGAAGGACGCCGTCGACGACCCTGACCAGAACGACGACGCCGAGGTAGGGGTCGTACCAGGAATCGACCAGAAGCGCCTTTAGCGGCGCATCGGGATCTCCCTGGGGGGGCGGGAGCCGGTGAACGATCGCCTCGAGAACGTCACCGATGCCCTGGCCAGTCTTCGCCGAGATCGGGATGGCGTTCGCGGCGTCGATACCGATGACATCCTCGATCTGCTGCTTCACCCGTTCGGGCTCGGCCGCCGGCAGATCGATCTTGTTGAGGACGGGGACGATCTCATGGTTGTTGTCAATGGCCTGGTAGACGTTGGCGAGCGTCTGGGCCTCGACGCCCTGGCTGGCGTCGACGACGAGGAGAGAACCTTCGCAGGCGGCGAGCGAACGGTTCACCTCGTACGCAAAATCCACGTGGCCCGGCGTGTCGATCAGATTGAGGACATAGTCCCTGCCGTCGGCGGCGTGGTAGTTCAGCCGCACCGTTTGCGCCTTGATGGTGATGCCGCGCTCGCGCTCGATGTCCATCGAATCGAGCACCTGCGCCTTCATCTCACGTTCGGAGAGGCCGCCGGTCGATTGGATGAGACGATCGGCCAGCGTCGACTTACCGTGGTCGATGTGGGCGATGATGGCGAAGTTGCGGATGTGGCTCTGGGGCCCGGTCGTCATGGCGCCGTGCTCTTAGCAGACCGGCGATGGGGCGGGAAGCCAAGCGACCGATCGCCGCGTCCGACATCAGCCGCCGATCGCCAGGGTGCGCATCCGAAGGGCCTCGCGGTCACCTTGATCGGCGAAAGAGAGGGCGCCTGCACGAAAGGCCACGAACGAATCGTAGGTCTCACCGGCAACCGGGCTGGTTGCGGCGATCTCCTTCAGCATGGTCTCGGATTCAACACCGGCGGCGCGCACGATCGCATCCGGCAATGCCCGGACCCCAACGCCGGCGTCGACCAGGGGGTGCAGCGCAGCGATGTCGTTGAAGGCAAAGTCGGCGCCGGTTTCGGCGACTTCGGCCCCCGCGGCCGCACGCACGATTGCCCTCAGATCGTCGGGCAAGGCATCGTAGGCTGCACGATTGATCATCAGTTCGATCGTCCGGCCGGGTCCGGTAAATCCGGGGATATAATAATTCCGGGCCAGCGTGGAGAGGTTGAGGGGCTGGTCGCTCCATGGCCCCAGCCATTCGGCTGCGTCGATGGTGCCATTCTTGAACGCCGGCAGGATATCATCGCGCGCGAGATCGACGACCTTGACGCCCAGCCGGCGCCAGACCTCGCCGCTGAGGCCGGAGGCATGCATCGGCATGCCGCTGAGCCCGGCGACGTCGGTGAGCGGGTGACGAAACCAGCCCGCGGCAAGAATACCGAAGCCGCCGGCAAGAAGCGGCAGGATGCCGAACGGCTCGTAGGCGCGTTCCCACAGACGCTGGCCGCCGCCGAAATGCAGCCAGCCGACCTGCTCATGAACGAGAAGGCCGAAAGGGACGCCGCTGAAGAAGTCGAACGCGGGGTCGCGGTCGCGCCAGGCGGCCGAAGAACCGTGGCCGAGTTCGACGGTGCCGGCGGTCACGGCGTCGAACAGATCGGCGGGCATGACCAGGTCGCCCGCGGCGAATGGCTGGATAACGAGCCGGCCGGCGGACATCGTCCCGATCGCAGCGGCCAGGCGGGCGGCACTGGCGGCGGCTCCCGGTGCATCCTTCGGCCAGGCGGTAGCCATTTTCCAGGTAATGGGCGCGGCGGCGCCGACGATCGCCGGGGCAGACAGGCCGCTGGCGAGACCGGCGGCAAGCCCGAGAACGCGACGTCTATGGGGGCGTTGTGCGCCGACAGTCATCCAGCCACCTGACCCGCCCCGTCCCGGCAGGCCAGCTTATCAGCCCCGGCGGCCGCCGCAAACCGAGCGGCGGCAAACGGCCGCGGCTAAGTCATTCGGCGGCCTGCGCGTTTGGTTCCTGGGTGGCGTCAATCGCCTTGAGCTCGTCGAGGCGCGGCATGGCAAGGACGTTATAGCCGGAATCGACGTGATGGACCTCACCGGTGACGCCGGAGGCGAGATCGGAAAGGAGGTAGACCGCCGTTTTGCCGATTTCATTGATGGTGACGGTTCGGCGCAGCGGCGCGTTGCGCTTCTGATAGCTGAACATCAGCCGGGCATCGGACACGCCGGAACCGGCAAGCGTGCGCACCGGCCCGGCGGAAATGGCGTTGACGCGGATGTTGCGTTCGCCAAAGTCGACGGCAAGGTAGCGCACCGACGCTTCCAGTGCGGCCTTGGCAACGCCCATGACATTATAGTTGGGCATAACGCGGTTCGAGCCGCCATAGGTCAGCGTCACCATGGCGCCGCCGTTCCGCATCAGGCCTGCGGCGCGCTGGGCCACCTCGGTGAAGGAAAAACAGGAGATCAGGAGCGTGCGGACGAAATTGCCGCGCGTGGTATCGGCGTAGCGGCCCTTGAGCTCGGCACGGTCGGAGAAGGCGATGGCATGCACCACGAAATCGATCGACGGCCAGCCGCACGCGAGCGCCCCGAACATCGAGCTGAGGGAGCTCGGATCACTGTCGTCGGGAGGAAGGCCGACGTCGCATGCCAGCACCATTTCTGATCCGAGCGAACGGGCGAGCGGGACGACGCGCTTGCCGAGCGCCGGCGTCTGGTAGGTAAAAGCGAGCTCGGCGCCGTTCTCGGCGAGCTGTTTGGCAATTCCCCACGCGATCGAATGATCGTTTGCGACCCCCATGACGAGGCCGCGCTTGCCACTCATTAAGCCCGTCGCCATGTGGACGCCCCCGCTGTCCTCAGCCGTTGTACCTCTGGAACACCAGAGATGCGTTTGCGCCGCCGAAACCGAACGAATTCGAAAGGACGGTGTTGACCTCCACCCCGTCAAGGCGTTCCCGCACGATCGGGACATCGGCGAAATCGGGATCCAGTTCGTCGATGTTGGCCGACTTGCAGATGAAGCCGTTGTTCATCATCAGCAGCGAAAAGATCGCCTCCTGAGCTCCGGCGGCGCCCAGCGAATGGCCGGTCAGCGACTTGGTTGCCGAGATCGGCGGCAGATCATCGCCGAATACGCCGCGCAGCGCCTCGATCTCCTTGACGTCGCCGATCGGCGTGGAGGTGGCGTGCGGGTTGATATAGTCAATCTTGTCGCCGACGTCGGCGAGCGCCATGGTGATGCAGCGCTGGGCCCCGTCCCCGGACGGCTGCACCATGTCCTCGCCGTCGGAAGTGGCCCCGTAGCCGATGATCTCGCCGTAGATACGGGCGCCGCGCGCCCTGGCGTGGGACAGCTCCTCGAGCACAAGGACACCTGCGCCGCCGGCGATGACGAAGCCGTCCCGGTTCTTGTCGTAGGCGCGCGAGGCGACCTCGGGGCGGTCGTTGAAATGGCTCGACATCGCGCCCATTGCGTCGAACAGGACCGAGAGGGTCCAGTCGAGCTCCTCACAGCCGCCGGCGAAGATCACGTCCTGCTTGCCGAACTGGATGAGCTGGTAGGCGTTGCCGATGCAGTGGTTGGAGGTCGCGCACGCCGACGAGATCGAGTAGCTGACGCCCCTTATCTTGAACCATGTGGACAGCGTCGCAGAGGCGGTCGAGGACATGGATTTCGGCACCGCGAACGGTCCGACGCGCTTGGGCCCCTTGCTGCGGGTCGCGTCGGCCGCCTCGACGATCGCGTGGGTGGATGGACCGCCGGAGCCGATGATGAGGCCTGTGCGCTGGTTCGAAACCTCGTCGGGAGCAAGGCCGGAATCCCTAATCGCCTGATCCATGGCGACGTGATTCCAGGCGGTGCCGCCGCCGTGGAAACGCATGGCGCGACGGTCGACAATCTCGGCCGCGTCGAGCTTCGGCGAACCGTAGACCTGGCAGCGGAAGCCGAGTTTGGCGTATTCTTCAGCGGCCGATGTACCAGACCTCGCCTCGCGCAGACTGGCAACGACCTCCTGGGTCGAGTTGCCGATCGATGAGACTATTCCCATACCGGTTACGACGACCCGTTTCATATCGGCTTCCTCGCTCTATCGGTCGTTCACTTTCGCCCGGCGGAAGTTTGCCGCGCACCGGCGCGGCGGGCGAAACCATTCAGCCGATCGCCGGCTGAGCCTCTCCCTGGAACAACCCGACCTTCAGGTCCTTCGCGCGATAGATGGTCGCTCCATCGGCCTTCAGCCAACCATCGGCGATGCCGAGGACGAGTTTGGAGCGCAGCACGCGCTTCAGATCGATCCCGTATTCGACCAGCCGAACCGTGGGCAGCACCATGCCCGAGAACTTCAGCTCGCCGATCGACAACGCCCGCCCGCGACCGGGCGCCCCCAGCCAGCCGAGGAAAAAGCCAAGCATCTGCCAAAGGGCATCAAGACCCAGGCAGCCCGGCATGACCGGATCGCCCTTGAAGTGGCAGGCGAAGAACCACAGGTCCGGCTTGACGTCCAGTTCGGCGCGAACATGACCGCGGCCGTGCTCGCCACCCTCCTCGCCGATCGACGTGATGCGATCGAACATCAGCATGGGTGGCAAGGGCAGCTGGGCGTTACCGCTGCCGAAAAGCTCACCGCGCCCGCAGGCGATCAGGGCCTCGTAGTCGAAGCTCGACGCGCGGTCGTCCTTCGTTTCAGGCATTACCATCGTCATGTCGTCCGCATCCGGTTGGGCGGCATGACGGCCGTCTCCGGCCGTGCGCCACGTCTGACGAGAAAAGCTCTTAACATAGCGTGACACCTATCGCTACAGACCCGCGCCAGCCGGTCCTGCCGGCTGTGGTTACAGATGGGTGGCGCGTGTGTGGGAGTCCAGATCGGCAAGGGTTCCCGGTGGCAGCGCCGGCCCCGGATCGGGCTGCTTCGTTGCACGGCCGCCGATGCAGCCTTATATTCCTGAGGAATGTGGAGGCGGCAGCCGTCGCCATTATTGGAACGATCGTGATGGAAGCGCACGCCACCTATGCCCGCGGCGAGGTCAGCCGGCCGGATGTCCGCGCAATGCTCAGGCGCTCGGGGCTGAGGCCGACGCGCCAGCGCATGGCGCTGGCCGAGATATTGTTCGCTCGCGGCAACCGGCATATCTCGGCCGAATCGCTGCACGAGGAGGCCCTCGCCCACCGCGTGCCGGTGTCGCTGGCCACCATCTACAACACGCTGCATCAATTCACCGGCGCCGGACTGCTGCGCGAGGTCGCGGTCGACGGCTCCAAAACCTATTTCGACACCAACATCACCGATCACCATCACTTCTTCGTCGAAGACGATAACTTCGTGATGGATATTCCCGACAACCAGATGGGGGTGGACCAGCTGCCTGAACCGCCACCGGGATATGAGATCACCCGCGTCGACGTGGTGGTGCGCCTGCGCCGCATCCGGCGCTAGCCTCGCATTCAATCTTCTCCTTTCCGTTCTTCACGGGCGTGTGCGCCCGGGACACGTGGTCTCGTTCCCGCGGGCGGATTCCGCTCCGGGTGATGCTGTCCCTGTGTGCCCCTCGCGAGATTCTGTGCGATCCCGGTCGGGCTTTGCCCTCCTCGCCTCTTTTTTTTGGTCCCTGTCGGACCTTCTGGTCCCGCCTCGCCTCTCGCTCTTTTTTTTGGTCCCTGTCGGACCTTCGGTCCTCCTTCGCCTCTTGGCGAGAAGGGGGTGGCGGGCGCTCATGGAACGCCAGTCGGGTAGTCCGAGTAGTGGGCGCTCAACGAGCGCCCGCCGCAGCGATTTGACGACCCGCGTTATCGCGCTCCGGAACGGGGAGCCTCGGCCATTTGCGGCTCCGGCCTGTTCCCCGCCCTTAAGGCCAGCTCCTGGCAGCCGGTCGTAGTGCCGGCGGGCGATCTCAACGCGGGCCTCCCGAGACGTAGGGGACCGTCGTCCCCTGCCGGCCGCGAGGTTTGCCCAAAGGGTTTTGTCCTCGCTGCCGGTCGCTCCCTTTCGGGAGCGCGCCGCAGGCGCCGCACCCCCGCCCCACGCTGACGACGCCTCATGAGCGCGCCCCTTTGCGGGCGAGGATGGCGATGATTATCGGTGCGGCCGCCGGCGCGGGGATAACTTATTTTTCGGAGATGTTTTGATCGAGGCGGATCGGGGCGTTATGCCCGGCGCGTCCACCCTTCGATCCCGTGCCCGACCGTGCGGCGAACGCCAGGCGAACGGCGAAAACGCCCACGAGAGGTCTTGACAAAGTAAACAAATAAGGCTTCGATTTGTCTCAGCGGCGGACCGTGTTCATAGGTCCGGCATGTACTTATCGGTTGCGTTTGTCGCGTTATATTGGAGCTTGGTTATTTCGTCGTGCGTGGCGACTGCTTTGGTCGTATGCGCCGACGTAGCATTGTTGCCGCTCTCGTCTCGCGCTTGTTCCCTTCTTTTTTCTCCGATCGTCGCCCGCCAAACATCCGCAAAAGCTGGTGATCCCCCGAGACATGCCCGGGGTCGCCGTTGCGGCCGTATTTGGCTGTGGGTTGGGGCGTTGACGAACGGATTGCGCACTCACCCTTGCGAGTTGCGCAGCCGAGAGCGCACGTTTGTGTCTTCAATGGTTCCGGCGGTCATTCGGTAAGGCGCACGATCTTCGCGTCGCGGCCGAGACGCCGCGTCGCCTCGCCCTCGCTTTCGACGGCGTCGCGCTGCCAGTCCGCCAGAACACCATAGACGCGATGGGTGGCGTTGAGGCCGTTGACGGTGATGAACCGCTCGGCCTCCGCCACCGTGCGCCATACCCAGCCACCGGGATACAGCCGGCCGTCGGCGCCGACGCCGCGACCCTGCTTGACCACCGGGCCGGCGGCAAAGGCCTTCTCATACTGAAAACGGTTGCCGACGCAGTAGATCATCCGGGCGACACTGGCGAAGAGGCACCGCCGCAGCCTACCGGGGCCGGGCGGCCTTGTCGCTAATCGACGTTCTCGTTGGCGTAGACGCCCCAAAGCTGCTCTTCTTCCATCCAGCCGTCGAAACCGTCGCCGGTGAGGTGGCACCAGCCGTCCTGGCAGCGCTCGATGGTCGCGAGCACCTTCGGCTCGAGGTAGGCCGTGATGGGTGAATCGGGCGCGCCGCGGGCGCGCAACGGACGTGGCGTGCCGTCGTCCCACGGCGCCACGACCGCGGTGCGCTTGCCGGACAGCAGGCTATGGAAGATCCAGCCGACCGAACCGTCGGCGTCGCGAACCCGGCGCCACGTGTCGAACTCCTGAATGATCTCGATAGGCAGGCCGACACGGGTGAACACCCAGGCGATCTTGTAGTCCTCGCCGGGCCCGACCCGCACGTTGACGCGGCCGGCCTTGAGGCTGACGAAGCGCGGGACCGGCAGGCCGCTGTCACCGGTGCTGATGCCGGTCACGGTCTGGCCGTCGCCCGCGGCAGCCGGCAGCACAAGGGCGGCCATCACCAACGCCACACCCAAGAGAAACGACAGGACCGTGTTCGGCAGGGCCCGCTCGTGCGCCGGCAAAGGTTCGCGCATCGTCCGTCCCAAGGCGATGAATTCCAACGACGGCGACTATGGCGGCGGGTGGTTAAGGAGCCCTCAACGCCAGGGGCGCGGCGGCTCGCCAGGGGTGCGCTCCAAGCGCGCACCGCGACGCGACGATCCCCCCGCCACACCGGCTATTCGGCGGCGACGCGGCCGTTCAGCGGGTTGGCGGGGTCCCACCGGTACGCGATCTCCTGGAAGCGGGCGTCGCGCGCGTCATAGAGCAGGAGCCTGCCGACCAGCCCGTTGCCGACGCCCACGATTTCCTTGATGACTTCCAGCGCCTGTAATGAGCCGATGACGCCGACGAGGGCACCGAGGATGCCGGCCTGTGCGCACGTGGGAAGGAGCCCCGCCGGCGGTGACTCCGGAAACAGGCAGCGGTAGGTCGGGTTGGGGCTTTCGCCGGGTCCCCGCTCGAAGGGCCTCAACGTCGTCAGCGATCCGTCGAACTCGCTGACGGCGGCGGTCACCAGCGGCTTCCTCTCGAAGAAGCAGGCGTCGGAAACGATGTAGCGGGTGGTGAAGTTGTCGGAGCAATCGGCAACGACGTCGTAGTTCGCGACCAGCGGGGCGACGTTTTCGGCGACGAGGCGCATGCGGAGGGGTTCGACGGCGACGTGGGGATTGAGCCGTGCAACGAAGTCGCGGGCACTTGCCACCTTGGGACGGCCGACCGCGGCGGTTTCATGGATCACCTGCCGCTGAAGATTGGACAGCGCCACCTCGTCATCGTCCACGATGCCGAGGGCGCCGACGCCGGCCGCCGCGAGGTACTGGATCACCGGCGCGCCAAGGCCGCCGGCGCCCACAACCAGCACACGGGCCCGCTTCAGCTTCTGTTGGCCGGGGCCGCCGACATCTGCCAGCACGATGTGGCGGGCGTAGCGCTCGATCTCGTCTTCCGAGAAGTCCATCGCGGCAAAATAGGCCGCCGGCCCTTGCTTGGCGAGGGCAGGTGCCGGCGATCCGGCTTCCGCCTTCCGGTCAAGCGGTTCCGGCCACGGCGATCATGGCCAGGCGCCGATGATCGCGCCCATCACCACGATGCCGACAAGCTGATAGGCGGCATTGATGGCGATGAGCATCGGGGGCTTCTTCTCATAGAAGATCTGGCCGCTCATGATGGTGGCGACGAACCCCAGCCACGCCATGAAGCCGATGAGGATGCCGCCGCCAATGCCGCCGACGGCGTAGTGCTCGATGAAGCGCGCCAGGATGTAGGCCATGATCAGGTCGCCGATGATCTGCACGACCATGGCCTGCGCGAGGCCGGTCGGCGGCGCACCCTCGGGAACGCCCTGAAGCGCGCGCCACTGCTTGCCGAAAAGCACCGTGAACCAGCCGGCGCCGATCGCGAACTTGACGATGGCGGCGACGATGATCGCCAGCCAGTTGATCGACATGGTTGCCTCCTCCCTGTTGTCACGCCCGCGCGAATCTCGCCGAGGCGCGGGCACGCGGCAATCCGTTCACGCAATCGTGATGGGAGAGGCGTCCGTCAGTCGAGCCCGTCGAACAGGGCGGTGGACAGGTAACGCTCGGCGAAGGAGGGAACGACGAGGACGATGGTCTTGCCCTTCATTTCCGGGCGCTGCCCGATCAAGACCGATGCGGCGATGGCGGCACCCGAGGAAATGCCGACCGGGATTCCCTCGACCCGGGCGACCAGGCGCGCGTAGTCGAAGGCCTCGTCGTTGCCGACGGTCACGACCTCGTCGTAGACGCCGGTGTCGAGCACAGCCGGCACGAAGCCGGCGCCGATGCCCTGGATCTTGTGCGCACCCGGCTTGCCGCCGGAGAGCACAGGGCTGCCGGCCGGCTCGACAGCGACGACGCGCAAATCCGGCTTCCTCGCCTTCAGCACCTGGCCGACACCGGTGATGGTGCCGCCGGTGCCGACGCCGGCGACGAACACATCGATATCACCCCCGGTATCGTTCCAGATCTCTTCCGCGGTGGTCTGGCGGTGGATCTCGGGATTGGCCGGGTTCTGGAACTGTTGGGGAATAACGGAGCCGGGTACCTCGCCGGCGAGCTCGGCGGCGCGCTGGATGGCGCCCGGCATGCCGCGGGCACCTTCGGTCAGCACCAGCTCGGCGCCGAGCAACTTCAGCATCTTCTGGCGCTCCACCGACATGGTCTCCGGCATGACCAGGATCAGCCGGTAGCCGCGGGCGGCGGCGACGAAGGCAAGCGCGATGCCGGTGTTGCCCGAGGTGGGCTCGATCAGCGTGGTGCCGGCGCCGACCCGGCCGGCAGCCTCCAGCGCGTCGATCATGGAGACGCCGATGCGGTCCTTGACGCTGCCGAGCGGATTGAAGAACTCGAGCTTGGCCAGCAGGTTGGCGGGGACATCCTTCATCGCGGCGATGCGGTCGAGGCGGACGATCGGAGTGTCGCCGATGGTGTCGGTGATCGAGTCGTAGATACGTCCACGGCCGCGATGACGCCGGCGCTCGGCGTTTTCCGCGGATTTCTCTTTGTCCGATTTCACAATCATCGCTTCCCCTGGCCAGCTCAGTCGGCAAGTCCGGTGGAGCCGAAACCGGCACCCCCGCGTCCGGTTTCATCGAGCAGCGCCACCTCGACCACGTCAACCGCGGCAACCGGCGCCACCACCAACTGAGCGATGCGCATGCCGCGGGCAATCGTGAACGGTTCCTCGCCGAGATTGACCAGCAAGACCTTCACCTCGCCGCGATAATCGGCGTCGATGGTGCCGGGCGCGTTGAGAACCGTGACGCCATGAACGGCAGCGAGGCCCGACCGCGGGCGCACCTGGCCTTCGTGGCCGGCCGGCAGCGCTATGGCAAAGCCGGTCGGAATGAGCGCGCGGGCGCCGGGGGCAAGCACCAAAGGCTCCGCGACCGCCGCGCAGAGGTCGAGGCCGGCCGCGGCCGCCGAACGGGGCGCCGGCAACGGCAGGTTCCCGGCGCCCGGCAGGCGGGTGATGCGGACGACGAGGCCACTCATGCGACCCGATCGCGCGCAAGCGCTGCGCCAATCCGCGTGACCAGCCGCTCCGCAACTTCGGCCTTCGACATGCGCGGCCAGTTTTCAACGCCATCCCGGCTCAGAAGGTGCACCGCGTTCTCCTCCCCGCCCATGATACCGCTGCCGGGCGAGACGTCATTGGCAACGATCCAGTCGGCGCCCTTGCTCTGCAGTTTGGCACGCGCGTTCTTCATAAGGTCGTTGGTCTCGGCGGCAAAGCCGATGACAAGCGGAGGACGTGGCGTGCCGTAGCCGACGGTGAAGAGGATATCGGGGTTCTCGGCCAAGGCCAGCGCGGGCGGGGGCTTGCCTTTCTGCTTCTTGATCTTGGTGTCGGCGGCAAACGCTGCGCGCCAGTCGGCAACAGCGGCGGCCATCACCGCGACGTCGGCGGGAAGCGCCGCCTCGACCGCGGCCAGCATCTGGCGCGCCGTCTCGACGCGGACGACGGTCACGCCCGGCGGATCGGGGATCGACACCGGGCCCGAAACCAGCGTTACGCGGGCGCCGGCCGCCGCCGCTGCGGCAGCGATGGCGTGGCCCTGACGGCCGGACGAGCGGTTGGCGAGGTAACGGACCGGGTCGATAGGCTCGTGGGTCGGCCCCGAGGTGACGATGATGTGCCGTCCGGCGAGCACCTGCGGGACCGGCGACAGAACGCGCTCGGACGCTGCAAGGATTTCCGCCGGCTCGGCCATGCGACCGAGGCCCGCCTCCCCCGCCTCGGCCATCTCGCCGGCGTTCGGCCCGACGAAGCCGATGCCGTCGCGACGCAACACCTCGACGTTGCGACGGGTGGCGGCATGCGACCACATCCTGGGGTTCATGGCCGGCGCGACGAGAACCGGCGCCGTGGTGGCGAGCAGGACGGCGGTGGCGAGATCGTCGGCGTGGCCGCCGGCCATGCGGGCGAGAAGATCGGCGGTCGCCGGCGCGACCACGATGAGGTCGGCGTCGCGGGCAAGCCGAATGTGACCGACGTCATGCTCCTCGTCGCGATCGAAAAGACCAGTGAAGACGCGGGTGCCGGTGATCGCGCCGACCGACAGCGGCGTCACGAACTCCTCGGCGGCCGGCGTCATCACCGCGGTCACGATGGCGCCGCGCTCGCGCAAGCGGCGGATGAGATCCAGCACCTTGTATGCGGCGATGCCGCCGCCCACGATGACGAGGATGCGCTTGCCACGAACGCCAGGGAGCGCTTCAGCCGGATTGCGGACGCCGGGGCGGCGCTCGGCCATGTACTGGTTTACCTGGTCCATGAGGCGGGCGCTCGGCGCCCTGCCCTTCGTGCGCAGATCGAACACCAGGCGCGGGTCGGTGGCCGCTTCCTTGCCGAAGCGAGTGGCCGACATGCCGGTCCTGGTCAGGAACGCCTCAATGCCGGCGAGGAAATCGTCGCGGATGGACATGGGCGGATTATAGGATATTTCCTATTAGATAGGAAGCGATCCTATTCTACGGCTTTCCAAGGATCGATTACGCGAACGCCGCAATCCTCGAAGTCGGCGGTATTCCGGGTTACCACAGCCATGCCGTTGGCCCGAGCAATGGCACCAATCAAAAGATCAAACGAGTCCGACGGTTTTCGGCTTCTCCGCCGAACGGATACCGCCTCGGCGAAGAAGGGAGCCGCGACGAGGTCGAATGGCAGGCAACGTCCTTCGAACAGACTAAGGATCCGATCGACCGCAATAGCCAGCGAAGCTTTTCGCCGCCCCTGGGGCAGCATCGCGACACCGGCCAGTATTTCAGCGACGGTGACCGTGGTGGTGTACAGGCTTTCTCCAGCCTGGCGTCCCAGCCACGCGAACACCTCGGCGGTGCGCTGGCCTGCCGGCTTCATCATCTCCGACATGACGTTCGTATCAAGAATCACGTGCGCTCCGTCACCGCCCAAACTTCGGCGGCTGTCTCAGGGGCTGGCGTGGCGGCAAATCGAGCGCGATTCCCCCTAAGGGATCGACGATCGCCGCGATTGCCTCGGCAAGGTTTGAGGGCACGCGAGTCTTGCGCTCAACCGCATCGAGAAGGATGTGGCGCACCTCCTCTTCCATCGATCGACCGTGCGACGCCGCGCGGACACGGAGTTTACGCTTGGTACTGTCAGCGATGTTGCGCACGGTGATTGCAGCCATCCGGAAGCTCCTGCAGCGAATGTATGCGGTGATATCACTGCTGTCAATGCAATCATATCACCATCCTGAGCCCGACGACGACCACCACGATGGCGATGACGACCAGCGCCACCCTGCCCCACCGGCCGTTGCGGGCCTCGGAGCGGGCGATGCCCGCGATGGTCTCGGGGTCGAGGCGGATGCCGCGCTCGCCCATCTCGGCGAATTCGGCCGACAGGCGCTCGGCCCGCTCCGCCAGGCGCGGCAGCTCACCGGCGAGACGGCCAAGCGCGCCCACGCCTTCGGCGGCGAGCTCCATCCGGCCGGCGGGGCCGAGGTGGTGCTCGACCCATTCGGTGAGGACCGGCTCGGAGGTGGCCCACATGTCGAAGTCGGGATCGAGGGAACGGGAGACGCCCTCGACCACCACCATGGTCTTCTGCAGGAGCAGCAGTTCCGGCCGCGTCTGCATGTCGAACATCTCGGTCACCTCGAACAGCAGCGCCAGCAGACGCGCCATCGAGATGTCGCTCGCCCGGTGCCCGTGGATCGGTTCGCCGATGGCACGCAGCGCCTGGGCGAAGTCATCGATGGCGTGGCGATCGGGAACGTAGCCGGCCTCGAAATGCACCTCGGCGACACGGCGATAGTCGCGGCGGACGAAGCCATAGAGGATCTCGGCAAGGAAGCGACGCTCCGGCTTGCCGAGCCGACCCATGATGCCGAAGTCGACGGCGACGATGGTGCCCGATTCGTCGACGAAGAAATTCCCCTGATGCATGTCGGCATGGAAGAAGCCGTCGCGCAGCGCCTGACGCAGAAACGTCTGCATCAGCCGGCGGGCGATGAGCGGCAGGTCGTGGCCGGCGGCCTTTAGCGCGGCCACATTGGAGAGCTTGATGCCGTCGACCCACTCCAGCGTCAGCACGTCGCGGGCGGTGCGCTCCCAGTCGACCCTGGGGACGCGATAGCCCTGATCGGCGGCGGTGAGCTCGGCCGTCTCGGAAAGCGCGGCGGCCTCGAGGCGAAGGTCCATCTCGATGGCGACCGAACGCGCGAGGGTATCGACGACGGCGACCGGTCGCAGGCGACGGGACTGGGGATCGATGCGCTCGATCAGGCGGGCGCCGGCGTAGAACGTATCGAGGTCGCGATGAAAACGGCGGCGGATGCCCGGGCGCAGCACCTTGACGGCGACAGGCCGGGCGGCGCCGACCGGCCCGGCGACGGTCGCCTTGTGGACCTGGGCGATCGAGGCGGCGGCAACCGACGGGGAGAACGAGGCGAACAATTCATCGACCGGTCTGTCGAGCGCCTGCTCGACGACGTCCCGGGCGGCGTCCTGCGGGAACGGTGCGATCTCGTCGCGGAGCGCGCCGAAGGCATCGGCGGCGTCGGCGCCGACGATATCGGGACGGGTCGCCAGAAACTGGCCAAGCTTGACGTACGGCGGACCGAGACGGTTCAGCGCCGCGGTCAGCCGCTCGGCGCGGTCCTTCTCGGATACCGACCGCCGCTCAATCAGGCGCGCGACGCTGATGACGGCGCGCGGACCCGCCGGCAACGCCTCGAACTCGACCAGCGAGAAGGCGCCCTCCCGGGCGAGGACGAACCCTGCCCGGGTCAGGCGCGCGAGCGCGGCGAAAGTGCCGGCCATCGCCTCAGAGCTTCCAGCCGGAATGGATTGCCGCGACGCCGCCGGAGAGATTACGCCAGGTGACGCGGCCGAGCCCGGCGCTCTCTAGCATCGCCCCGAACCGGGCCTGGTTGGGGAAGCGACGGATCGATTCGACCAGGTAGCGATACGGCTCCGGGTCGCCCACCACCCAGCCGCCGAGCCTCGGGATGACGTTGAAGGAATAGAAGTCATAGACGCGGTCGAGGACGGCGACATCGACGGCGGAGAATTCGAGGCAGAGGAAGCGGCCGCCGGGCTTCAGCACGCGAAAGGCTTCGGCCAGCGCGCGGTCGATGCGCGTCACGTTGCGAATGCCGAAGGCGATGGTGACGGCGTCAAAACGGCCCGACTCGAACGGCAGGTCCTCGGCGTTGGCCTCGACGAAAGCGATGCGATCGGCCGCGTGGCGGCGCTCGGAGCGAGCGCGGCCGGCGGCCAGCATCTCCGGGTTGATGTCGGCAACGGTGACGCCGGCGCTATCGGAACGCGCCACGATGCGCCGGGCGACGTCGCCGGTGCCGCCGGCGACGTCGAGGACGCTGTAGCGGACCCTGGACACCCGCGGCGGCGCCAGCCAGGCAACCAGCGCATCCTTCCACAGACGGTGGAGGCCGCCGGACATGAGGTCGTTCATCAGGTCGTAGCGACCGGCGACGCGATCGAACACGCCGTCGACCAGCCGCTGCTTGTCGGCGGTCGGCACGCGGCGGAATCCGAAGTCGGTCTGGCTTCCGTTGGACGGGGACGTCATGCCGTAACGATAGCGCGGCTTGCAACACGCCGCTACAAAGGCCCTCGAACGTGCGTTAACAGGGCATCGCAGGGGGTCCCAGCGTGAAGATCGCATTTCAGCCCGCCGTGCCGATTTTCCGCATCTTTTCACTGGAAAAAGCACGCGAATTCTACCTCGACTTCCTCGGATTCCAGGTGGATTGGGAATACCGCTTCGAAGGAGACGGACCGGTCTACATGCAGATTTCGCGCGAAGGTCTCGTCTTTCGACTGAGCGAGCATCACGGGGACGGCACGCCGGGCTCGATCGCCTACGTGCCGATGACCGGCGTGCGGGCGCTCCACCGCGAGCTGAACGACAAGAAGTATCGCCACAACCGCCCAGGGCTGGAGGAACGGAGCTGGGGCATGACCGAGCTGACGGTCATCGACCCGTTCAACAACCGCATCACCTTCGGCGAACCGACGGCGAACCTCTCCCGGAGCGATACGGCGAGCTGATGCCCGAACTGCCGGAAGTCGAGACGGTGCGCCGCGGCCTCGCCCCGGTGATGGAGGGCGCGCGGTTCGTTCGGGTCGAGAAGCGGCGGGCGGACCTGCGCGTCCCCTTCCCGCCCCGCTTCGTCGCCCGGCTCACCGGGCGGACGGTCATCTCGCTCGAGCGGCGCGGCAAGTACCTGCTCGCCGATCTCGACGACGACACGGTGCTTGTCATGCATCTCGGCATGTCCGGCTCGTTCCGCATCGAGGCGGAGGGCGAGGCGAGGAACCTCGACACGTATTACCACCCGGTCACCAAGCTCAGGGCGCACGACCACGTTGTCTTTCACATGTCGTCGGGGGTGCGGGTGGTCTTCAACGATCCCCGCCGTTTCGGCATGATGGACCTGGTGCCGCGCACCGATCTCGCCACCTCGAAGCACCTCAGCGACATCGGCATCGAGCCCCTCGGCAACGAATTCGGCGCCGACGCACTGGCCCGCCTTGGCGCGGGACGCAAGGCGCCGGTCAAGGCGCTGCTGATGGACCAGAAGGCGATCGCCGGCCTCGGCAACATCTATGCGTGCGAGGCGCTGTGGCGGGCGCGGCTGTCGCCGGAGCGGCCGGCGCGGGATCTGGCGACCAAAACCGGCAAGCCGACGGCGGTGGCAAGGCGGCTCGCCGAGGCGATCCGTTCGGTGCTGGAGGACGCGATCCATGCCGGCGGCTCGTCACTCCGCGACCATATCCGCGCAACCGGCGAGATCGGCGAGTTCCAGCACGCCTTCGCCGTCTACGACCGGGAGGGCGAGCCCTGCCGGCGAAAGGACCGCGGCATCATCCGGCGGTCGGTCCAATCCGGCCGCTCGACCTTCTTCTGCCCGGTCTGCCAGCGCTAGCGATCAAGAGGAAACGCCATGGATTACGACAATCATCGAGACGGAAAGCCGCGACCGGGTCGGGCTGATCACGCTCAACCGGCCACAGGCGCTGAACGCGCTCAACGCGGCGGCGACGAGCGAGATCGTCGCCGCCATCGACGGGTTCGAGGCCGATGCAAACATCGGCGCCATGGTCATCACGGGATCGCAGAAGGCGTTCGCGGCCGGCGCCGACATCAAGGAGATGGCCTCGCTCACCTTCGTCGAGGCCTATCTCCGCGACCAGGCGGCGGCGCTGGAGCGGCTAGCGCGGGCGCGGAAGCCGATCATCGCCGCGGTCTCCGGTTATTGCCTCGGCGGCGGCTGCGAGCTTGCCATGATGTGCGACATCATCATTGCGGCCGACAACGCCAAGTTCGGTCAGCCCGAGATCACCCTCGGCATCATGCCCGGCATCGGCGGCACCCAGCGCCTGCCGCGCGCGGTCGGCAAGGCCAAGGCGATGGACATGATCCTGACCGGGCGGATGATGGACGCGGCGGAAGCCGAGCGTGCCGGGCTGGTCTCGCGGGTGGTGGGGACCGACACGCTGATGGAGGAGGCGATGGCGGTCGCCGCCAAGATCGCCGGCTACTCGCTGCCGGCGGTGATGATGGCCAAGGAGGCGGTCAACCGGGCCTTCGAGACGCCGCTCGGCGAGGGCGTCCGCTTCGAGCGCCGGCTGTTCCACGCCACGTTCGCCACCGAGGACCAGAAAGAGGGGATGGCGGCCTTTATCGCCAAGCGGGCGCCGGCAGTTCAGACAACCGGTAAACCATTGACGGGACCGAGGCCCGCCACCTATAAGCAGGCCAGACTTTCGGCGGGACGCCGCCGGCTTCATCGAGATCAGGACATCGTATGCCCAATACCCGCTCAGCCAAGAAGGCGACGCGCACGATCGCGCGCCGGACCGAAGTCAACCGCAGCCGGCTCAGCCGCATGCGCACGTTCGTTCGCTCCGTCGAGGAAGCGATCGGCGCCGGCGACAAGACCGCCGCCGCTGCTGCACTCAAGGCGGCACAGCCCGAACTCATGCGCGCAGCCTCGAAAGGCGTGGTCCACAAGAACGCGGCATCGCGCAAGGTGGCGCGGCTTGCTGCACGGGTGAAGGCGATCAGCGGCTAACGCCGTAACCGCCTCACGCAACTCGAAAAAGCCCGGTCGAAGGACCGGGCTTTTTCGTTTCACGGCTAAGGCGAAATGCCCGAGCGAGGCGGATGAGGTGGCGACCAGCCGCCCGGTCATCTGCGTGACTCCCATTCCTGTTGTGATTCAACACCATGACGACAAGTTGTAACGATGGCCGGTCGGGCCCGGCGAGATTCCTATCAAGTCAAGGGGCTCGCGGTCAAAAAAAGTTCGACTGCTATTTTTCGACAACAAAACGCGGCAGCGCAAAATCAATTCCGTTGACTCCCAAGCGCTTACAGTCGGGCCTGCACACCTGACATTTTGCCAAATCGCGGCCGGCGGCAGGAGTCGGAAGGATTCTCGCCGCGTGCGCACTTTCGCAGCTTGCAGCCGCGTGAGGGCCTGTCTACTTTCGCTGGGCAAGGAACAGGGACACGCGGTTACCGAAGTCGTCGCATCGAGCTTGGCTCGTGTCGATGTGTCAGGTGAGTAGCAGGCAACGCCGTTTTCGTTCTGCGCACAGGTTAGTCTTGTCGGCTTGATATCCAAGTTGGCGTTGTAGCGTACGAATCCTGAGCTTCCCGGCGGGGAAGTCTTCCGGGGAAAACAAAAAAAGCGTCGGACGTTGGATCGCGCGCGCCATCATGGCGCAGCGCAAGGGGGCATCTATGTCAAACAGTGCGTCCGGCTCGACCGGCGACCAAATCATTTTGTCCGCGCGTACCAGTGCCGCCACTTTGGATTTGTGTCGGCAGGCGCGCCGGATTCAGCGGTACCGATGCGCGCGAGAGGCCCAATCATGACCAATTCAGCTGAATACAATGGCGATCTGCTCGTTCCGGACAGGCCGGGACGGCACGCAAACGGACGGGCGGCACCCGGAAAATTTCACATAGAGGAGAGCGGTCCCATGGCGGTAACCGGGCCGAACGCGGAACAGTGGTTGCGGGTGAAGCAGCGTCTGCGGACAGAGCTCGGGGAAGACGTGTTCAGCAGCTGGTTTGCCCGGGTTGAATTCGAGGAAGCCAATGGCAGCCAGGTATGCCTGTCGGTGCCGACACGTTTTCTGAAGTCATGGATCGGCTCGCATTACGGCGACCGGCTGCTCAAACTTTGGAATTTCGAGCACGAGGGCATCGCGCGCATCGACCTTATGGTGCGCGGGACGGTGCGGACGAAGGGTCCGACGCGCTCCGAAAACACGGAACCAACCGCGACGGCATCGCCGACGCCGGCGCAACCCGCCGCCCCGGCCGACCGCAGGATGCCGGAGTCGCAGGGTGCGCTCGGCGGCTCGCCCGTGGAGCCGCGTTACTCTTTTGAAACCTTTTGCGAGGGATCCGCGAATCGACTTGCCTTTGCCGCCGCGCGCGCGGTCGCCGAATTGCAGGATTGGGCAAGTCGACCCAGTTCAATCCGCTCTACATCCACGCCGGGGTGGGGCGCGGCAAGACCCATCTGCTCCACGCCACGACGCGGGCCGCGCGGCTCGCCCATCCGGGCCACAAGGTGGTGTACCTCACCGCCGAGCACTTCATGTTTCGCTTCGTCGCGGCGATTCGCAGCCAGACCGCCATTCCCTTCAAGGAGAGCCTGCGCGACATCGGCCTTCTGCTGATCGACGACATGCAGTTCCTGCAAGGCAAGTCGGTGCAGCAGGAATTCTGCCACATGCTGAACGCCCTCATCGACGGCGCCCGCCAGGTCGTCGTCGCGGCCGACCGGCCCCCGGCGGAACTGGAGACGCTGGACGAGCGGGTGCGATCGCGACTGAGAGGCGGCATCGCTTTCGAGATCGCGGCGCCGGACATTGCGCTCCGGCGTGAAATTTTGACCTCGCGATACGCCACCGCCCAGGCCCAGAACCCGGGGCTCGACATCCCCGACCTCATCCTCGAATACGTCGCCCGGTCCGTGATCTCGAACGGCCGCGACCTGGAAGGCGCGCTGAACCGCCTGGTCGCCCAGTGGCAGTTCACCCGCCAGTCGGTCACCCTCGCCTCGGCCGAAATCACGCTGCGCGACCTCGTCGGCGCACGCGAGCCTCGGCGGGTGCGGATCGAGGACATCCAGCGGGTGGTGGCGCGCCACTACAACGTGTCCAAGTCGGACCTTCTTTCGAGCCGGCGCACCCGCACGATCGTGCGGCCGCGGCAGGTCGCGATGTACCTTGCCAAGGTGCTGACGCCCCGCTCGCTGCCGGAGATCGGCCGTCGCTTCGGCGGTCGCGACCACACCACGGTGCTGCACGCGGTGCGCAAGATCGAGGAGATGATTTAGGGGGACAAGACCCTTGCGGAGGAGATCGAGCTGCTGAAGCGCATGATCGACGAATGAGTCGGGGGCCTTGCCAATCGGGGGGCGCCGGGCCAATTTGCCGTGACCGCGGCGGGCGCGTGACGCCCGCCGTCTCCGATCGGCGGCGCCCACCGCTCCACACGTGAAGGCCCATCCATGCGCGTAACCGTCGAGCGATCGCATCTGCTGAGGTCCCTCGGCCACGTTCACCGCGTGGTCGAGCGCCGCAACACCATCCCGATCCTGTCCAACGTGCTGTTGCGCGCCGACGGCGGCCGCCTGACGCTGAAGGCCACCGACCTAGACCTCGAGATCACCGAGACGGTGCCGGCCGAAGTCGGCCAGGCGGGGGCCACCACCGTTCCGGCGCACATCCTCCACGATATCGTGCGCAAATTCCCCGAGGGCGCCGAGGTCTCGCTCGACACCGGCGACGGCTCGCAGATGGCGCTGAAATCGGGGCGCTCGCGCTTCACGCTGCAGGTGCTGCCGGAGGCGGACTTTCCGGACCTCACCACCGGCGAATTCCCGATCCGCTTCACGCTGCCGGCGAGCGCGCTGAAGAAGCTGATCGACCGCACCCAGTTCGCCATCTCGACCGAGGAGACGCGGTACTACCTGAACGGCATCTACCTGCACGTGGTCACGGTGGACGGGACGCCGATGCTGCGCGCCGTCGCCACCGACGGCCATCGCCTGGCCCAGTCCCAACTGGAGGCGCCGGAGGGATCGGCCGGGATGGCGGGGGTGATCGTGCCGCGGAAGGCCGTGGGTGAAATCCAGAAGCTGGTCGAGTCGCCGGATGCGAGCGTCGCGATCGAGCTGTCGGACACCAAGATACGGGTGACGATCGGAGACGTGGTGCTGACCTCGAAGCTGATCGACGGCACCTTCCCGGACTACGCCCGCGTCATTCCCCAGGGCAACGAGAAGGTGCTCAAGGTCGATCGCGACGAGTTCGCCGAGGCGGTCGACCGGGTGTCGACCATCTCGTCGGAACGCGGACGCGCGGTGAAGATCGGGCTCAGCGACAGCCGCATGGTACTGTCGGTCAACAATCCCGATTCAGGCAGCGCGGTGGAGGAGATTGGCGTCGACTACCGGTTCGACGACATCGAGATCGGCTTCAACGCCCGCTACCTGCTCGACGTGGCGGGGCAGCTGGAAACCGGCACCGCCGAGTTCCGCTTCGCCGACCCCGGGTCGCCGACGCTCATCCTCGACGACGGCGCCAACGATGCGCTCTACGTGCTGATGCCGATGCGGGTCTAAGGCGGCACGCGCCGTCCATCCGGCGGTCGTTGCCGCCACCCCGGCGAATGCCGGGTCCACCGCCTGCTTTGCAATCTCAGTGATGGATTCCGGCTTGCGTCGGAATGACGGTGAGGACGCCAAAAATGCGAAGGGCCGTCCCTCGGGACGGCCCTTCCATTGCCGATCCGCGTTGCCGCGGCTTGACCAAACTCAGCCCCGACTAGGAGGCGAGGACCTCGCAAGCGGCGAGGTTCCAGGTCAGGTCCACCGCACGCGGCGTAAGACAATGAGACACTGGATCACCCCCTTTCGTTTGTTGACGGGAGCGCCAAATATGGACTGTGCCGCAGTGCAGCGCAAGATCGGGCCGCAGCGACTGGCCGCCGCGGCGTGCGGGGCCAGCAGAACCGGGTTAAGACGGAGGCAATGCCGCCCGAATCTGCTCACCGGACCTGCCTCTCGGGTCTGAAGCTCACGAGCTTCCGCAACTACGCGAGCCTTGCGGTCGCCTTCGACCCGCGGTCGGTGGTGCTGACCGGCCCCAACGGCGCCGGCAAGACCAACCTCCTGGAAGCGGTCTCGTTCCTGTCGCCGGGACGCGGGCTGAGGCGGGCGACGCTGGAGGAGGTGGCGCGACGTCCGGGCGACGGAACCTGGGCGGTCGCGGCCACCATCACGAATGCCGCCGGCGCGGTCGACCTCGGCACCGGGGTGGCGATGACGCCGGACGGGCCGGAGGCGCGGCGCTCGGTACGCGTCAACCACGCCCCTGCCCGCTCGGCCGATGCCCTCATCGACCACCTGAACGTCGTGTGGCTTACGCCGGCGATGGACGGGCTGTTCACCGGCCCGGCGTCGGAGCGCCGCCGCTTCCTCGACCGGGCGGTGCTTGCGATCGACAAGGCCCACGGCAGCCGGGTCAATGCCTTCGACAAGGCAATGCGCGGGCGGAACAAGCTGCTCGCCGAGGGACCGGACCACTCCGCGTGGCTCGACGCGATCGAGGCCGAAATGGCGGAACTCGCCGTTGCCATCGCCGCGGCGCGGCGGGAGTGGGCGGGCCAAATCGCGGCGCTGATCGGCGAGGGCGAGACCGAGTCGCCCTTCCCGTTCGCCGAGATCGCGCTGGAGGGACCGCTGGAACATTGGCTCGACGGTCACTCGGCAAGCGCGGCGGAGGACCTCTACCGGGCCGACCTGGAGGGGGAACGGCCGCGCGATGCCCACGCCGGCCGGACGCTCGCGGGCCCGCACCGGTCCGACCTGCGGGTGCGCCACGGGCCCAAGCAGGCGGCGGCGGAAACCTGCTCGACCGGGGAGCAGAAGGCGCTCCTGATCGGCCTGGTGCTGGCTGAGGCGCGGCTCTCAGTGCGGCTTTCCGGCGAAACGCCGATCGTGCTCCTCGACGAGATCGCCGCCCACCTCGACCAGAGCCGGCGGGAGGCCCTGTTCGCGATCCTGGACGCGCTTGGCTGCCAGGCATTCATGACCGGCACCGACGCCCGGATTTTCGACGCGACGGGGCAGCGGACGCAGCGATTCCGGGTGGAGGACGGGCACATTCTCCCGCCGGGGTAAGGACCGGCGCAAATCGCCATTTTGTGCGGTGCAAAAATTTCACCCTAAATTCTTGGCGAAGGGGCGAAATTCGGCCCTCGCGATGCTATATTAAGCGGGTGATTCCAGGGCTCCTCCTGCCGCTCCAAGCGGCCTCTCGGCGGGCCAGCGAATGCCCGCCCCACGGCACCTTGGGTGCCGCGAGTTTTCAACGGAACAACTCATGAACGAAGTGAAACCCGTCGCCCAGCGGCCCGCCGAGTACGGCGCCGAGTTCGATCAAGGTCCTCAAGGGCCTCGACGCCGTGCGCAAGCGCCCGGGGATGTACATCGGCGACACCGACGACGGCTCCGGCCTCCACCACATGGTGTACGAGGTCGTCGACAACGCCATCGACGAGGCGCTGGCCGGCTATGCCGACCTGGTGTCGGTAACGCTCAATCCGGACGGCTCGGTGACCGTCATGGATAACGGCCGCGGCATCCCGACCGACATCCACAAGGGCGAGGGCGTGTCAGCGGCCGAGGTCATCATGACCCAGCTCCACGCCGGCGGAAAATTCGACCAGAACGCCTACAAGGTCTCCGGCGGTCTCCACGGCGTCGGCGTGTCGGTGGTGAACGCGCTGTCGGCATGGCTGAAGCTGAAAATCTGGCTCGACGGCAAGGTGCACGAGATGCGCTTCACCGACGGCGTGCCGGACGAGCGGCTGAAAGTCACCGGCACCTGGGATGGGCGCAGCGGGACCGAGGTGACGTTCCTGCCCTCGCCGAAGACGTTCACAAAGACCGAGTTCGACTACGCGACGCTGGAGCACCGGCTGCGCGAGCTCGCCTTCCTAAACTCCGGCGTCCGCATCGTGCTCACGGACAAGCGCGGCGTCGAGCCGAAGTCGGAAGAAATGCTCTACGAGGGCGGGCTTGAAGCGTTCGCGCGCTACCTCGACCGCGCCAAACACCCGCTGATCGGCGAGCCGATCTCGATCAAGGCGGAACGCGACGGCATCACCGTCGAGGTGGCCATGTGGTGGAACGATTCCTACCACGAGAACGTGCTGTGCTTCACCAACAACATCCCGCAGCGCGACGGCGGCACCCACCTTGCCGGCTTCCGCGGCGCGCTGACGCGCCAGGTGACCGGTTACGCCGACAAGCAGATATCGCGGAAGGAAAAGGTTTCGCTGACCGGCGACGATTGCCGCGAGGGCCTGACGGCGGTGCTCTCGGTCAAGGCGCCAGACCCGAAGTTCTCCTCGCAGACCAAGGACAAGCTGGTCTCCTCCGAGGTACGTCCGGCGGTCGAAAGCCTGGTCAACGAGGGACTTTCCACCTGGTTCGAGGAGCACCCGGCGGAGGCGCGGACCATCGTCGGCAAGGTGGTGGAGGCCGCGGCGGCGCGCGAGGCGGCGCGCAAGGCCCGCGAACTCACCCGCCGCAAAGGGGCGCTCGACATCGCTTCGCTGCCGGGCAAGCTCGCCGACTGCCAGGAACGCGACCCGGCGAAATCGGAGCTGTTCATCGTCGAGGGCGACTCGGCCGGCGGTTCCGCCAAGCAGGGACGCCATCGCGAGAACCAGGCCGTGCTGCCGCTCAGGGGCAAGATCCTCAACATCGAGCGGGCGCGCTTCGACAAGATGATCTCATCGGAGCAGATCGGCATGCTGATCACCGCGCTCGGCACCTCGATCGGCAAGGACGAGTTCGATCCTGGCAAACTGCGCTACCACAAGATCATCATCATGACGGACGCCGACGTTGACGGCGCCCACATCCGCACGCTGCTGCTCACCTTCTTCTACCGGCAGATGCGCGAGCTGATCGATCGCGGCCATCTCTTCATCGCCCAGCCGCCGCTCTACAAGGTCAAGCGCGGGTCGTCGGAAATCTACCTCAAGGACGAGCGGGCACTGGAGGACTACCTGATCTCGTCGGGACTGGAAGGTGCGGTGCTGAAGCTCGCCCAGGGCGACGAGCGGGCGGGCGCCGACCTTGCCGAGATCGTCGCCGAGGCGCGCGCAATCGTCCACGTGCTCGAAGGCATTCACTCGCGCTACAACCGCGCCGTGGTCGAGCAGGTTGCGATCGCCGGCGCGCTGAACCCGGCGATCCTGGCCGAGACCGACAAGGCGGAGGGCGCGGCGGCCTATGTGGCCAAGCGCCTGGACGCGGTCGCCGAGGAGACCGAGCGCGGCTGGACGGGGACCTTCTCACCCGCGACCGGGTTCCACTTCGAGCGCGAGGTGCGCGGCGTCAGGGAGGTGGCGACGATCGATCCGGCGCTGCTCGACTCCGCCGACGCGCGCAAGCTCGATGCATACGCGGCGAAACTCCAGCACATCTACGCCCGTGCGCCGAGCCTCACGCGCAAGGACGAGACCACGCTCATCCAGGGGCCGCGCGACCTCTTCCGCGTGGTGACGGCGGCGGGGCGCAAGGGCCTGAGCCTGCAGCGCTACAAGGGCCTCGGCGAGATGAACGCCGAGCAACTGTGGGAGACGACGCTCGATCCCGAGGCGCGCACGCTCCTGCAGGTCAAGGTGCGCGAGGCGGACGAGGCCGACGATCTCTTCGGCCGGCTGATGGGCGACGAGGTGGAACCGCGCAAGGACTTCATCCAGTCCAACGCGCTGAGCGTGGCCAATCTGGATGTGTGAGCGGGGCCTGCAACGCAATACTGCGGTTGGAGGCCGCCGCTCCCACTCACGTTATTCCGCTCCCCGATCAAAATCGGGGCGGGCTCCAGTCGAAATCCACAGCGACCGTTGGTGATGGACCCCGGCTTTCGCCGGGGTGACGAAGCGAAAGCGATGCTCCACTTCAGGTTTCCGGCTCGGTGGTGAAGAGCAGCGGGTAGCCGGCGCTGCGGCCGGCATCGGTCGCCTCGGTCGCCTTGGTTTCGGCGATGTCCCTGGCGTAGACGGCAACCACGCAGGTGCCCTTCATGTGAGCGGTGATCATCACCCGATGGGCCTGATCCTCACTCATCGAGAACACCGCCTTCAGCACCGTGACGACGAATTCGCGCGGCGTGTAGTCGTCGTTGACCAGGATGACTTTATGCAGGGGCGGCCGCTCGGTCCTGGGCTTGACCTTGACGCGCGGCGTGGTGACGGTTTCGGCCATCGGAAAAGCAATTCTCCCGATTGCGGCACAAATGCGGAATGACGGAAGTTTGACACGTTCCGGCCCCGGCCGTCCATGAGCGACCAGGAAAGAAAGTCGATCTCACTCTGAACGTATATCCGTATGAGTGGTGGTCCATGGCCGGCCAACGAACGTCACCCAGATGAAATTGAGCGCATAGCGAAGGCCGGTCCTGACCACACCCTCCTCGATGAGGCGGCGGCCGGACGATTTGATCGGCAGGCGGAAGGTCCACTTGACGCGACCGACCTTGCTCAGGCGACGGGCGATATCGGTGTCCTCGCCGTAGAAATCGATCGATGTGTCGTAGCCGCCGACGGCTTCCAGAGCGGTGCGCCGGACGACGAAATCGCCCCCCTGCAGCATGGCCCCGACGTGGAGGACCCGCTGATTGAACAGATGGGCGAGGTAGGCCAGGGCGTAAAACGCCCGCACGGGTCCGCGCCAGAGCACGGGCAGGTCGTAGTAGATGAACGGGCCGCTGAGGGCAGCGAGGTCGGGATCGCGGCCAAAAGTGTCGAGGACGACGGCGAGCCAGCGCGCGGTCGGCCGCGTGTCGGCGTCGAGGTTGGCGATGAGCTTGCCGCGGGCGGCGAGGAACCCGGCCTGGCGCGCGCGGGAGAGCCCCTTGACCGGCTCATCGACGACGCGAACGCCGGCGAACGCGGCCGCCCGCTCGGCGGTGCGATCAACGCTGGCGTTGTTGACGACGATCACTTCGGCGGAGCAGTGGGAGCCGGCGAGCGAGCGCGTGACCGCCTCCAGACAGCCGACGATGTTGTCTTCCTCGTTGTAGGCGGGAATGACGAACGAGATATCCGGGCCACGGCTATCCGGCACCATCGGCGCTGCGTCGGGTTGCGACTGTGGTCCGCGGGGCGCCATGAGGAGGATCAGCGGGCCAATGGACGGGGAGCCTCAGCGCTCGCCGGAACTCAACGCGAAGCCGGTCTCGCCGATTTCGTCGGCCGCCGCCACGCGCAGGCGACGCAGCGCTGGAATTTGCCGCACCAGGTGCAATGGGGAAACAGCGGTCGCCACGTCCGCCATCATGCGGATGTCACCCCAAACCCCGCTCAAGAGACCGTACTTGCGATACTTGAACGGGCTTTCGACGTCCTTCCAATCGATGATGGCAACCCGATCCCGCCGCTCGATGCACAAATCGTTGAGGAAGACTTCGAACCCGAACGGGGGCAGCGCGTCCATCTCGTCGTAGCGACCCTGCAGCACACGTTTGTGAAAGACGCGCTCGCCGGAAAGGTAGTCGAGGCCGATCAGGCGCCACAGCGTCATGGTGTTCTCGCGCAGGCTGATCGAGATGTCGGCCCGATCAAGCAGGACCGGTCGGATGAGGGCGGTGACGTGACCCGGGGTGAGCCCGACGAGGTCGGCATCGAGCAGGAGGATCAGCGGACCGGTGGCGGCTTCGATGCCGGTGCGCAGGGCATGGCACTTGCCGCCGTTCTGCGCCTGCCTGATCAGGCGCACGCCTCCGGTCGCCATCACGATGGTCGCGGTGTCATCGGTCGAGCCGTCATCGACCACCACGATCTCGCGGACCAGCGGATGACCGACGACGGCGCCGAGGACACGACCGATGCGGCTTTGCTCATTGTAGGCAGGGATCACGCACGAGACGGCGCGGGCGGCACCAATGCGATCGATGTCACGAGCGGCCATTGTCAATCCTTCTGCGGATAAGCCAATAGGAGACAGCGATGGCGGCAACGACGAACACCAGCAACGAATAGCCGACAATATAGGAGTTTACCTGCAGATAGGCATAGCCCAGCAGGTAGCCGATCAACAGAAAGATCAGGCTCTTCGGCAGCGTGCCGACGACATTGTACCAGATGAACATGCCGAAATGCATGTGTGAGGCGCCGGCCCCGAGAAGGGCAGCAAAGCCGAGCGAGTGGGTGACCTTGGCGAGCAGCAGGGTCTTACCGCCATGCCTGTGGAAATGGTCCTCCAACTGAAGCAATCGCGGGGGCGTGATGCCGACATAGTGGCCCCAACGATCGAGCAGCAGCTGTTTGCCGAAGCGGCCGACGAGATAGAACAGCACGTCACCGATGATGTCGGCCGCGACCACCACCACGTAGACGGCAACGAGGTTGAGGTAGCCCTGACTGGCCAGGAACGCGGCCACGACGGTCACGATCGGGCCTTCGACGATCGCCAGGGGAAGCAGAATAATGGACCCGTGCGCCTGAAGGATGCTGACGATCGTATCAAGTCCGGGCATGGGGCAGGCGAAAAACTCGTTGTGGGCTGGTCGAGGAACAGGCGAAGCGGCGAGGTTTACCACACGGCCAGACGGAAACTACCGCCAAGTGCGACTGACGCAACCTCCAAATCATGGCTTGTCAGGCGCCCGCAAGGATCACATATGCGGGATGGAGGTGCCGACAATGATCCAATACCGCCGGATATCTTTTCAGAACGCCGGCTGGCACACGCGTGTCGGGCTGTTCGTCGGGATCGCGCTCGCAGTCGCGGTCGCGATCGCTTTCGTGGTGCTGTCGCTCGGTCTGGTGCTTATCCTGCTGCCGGTTGTGGCCGTCGCGCTGCTGGTCGGGCGCTGGCGGCTCAGCAAGCTGATGGCGACCGCGCGGGCCGATGCCGATCGACGCCGGAATGACGGACGCACCATAGAAACCGACTATCGGGTGATCGACGGCCGCGAACGCCGGTGACCTGACCGGCTATAGCACGGACGCGGACGAGGCGAGCGCCTTGCGCGGGCTGACGGCGCGGGCGCCGGCGAGGATCAGGAGCGCGATCACCGCGCTGATGGCCGCGAGCCACGTGCCGGCAGCGGCGAGGCCAACCGCGGCCGCCCAGGAAAAGGACGTCATCGCCTCGGCCAGCGTGGCCAGGCGCGACGAGGTATGGCGGCGTCGGAAGCTGCTCCGCCGCGCCTGGGCCCGGAACCACAGCTGGATCTGGATGGTCGAGGCGGCGGCGATCAGGACGCCGAGCGCGGCGAAGGCCGCGTGGTAGGGCGAGAACAGGGCAAAACCAATCACCAGCGGACCGAGGACGAGAGCGACGGCGGCCATGACCGCCTCGACCTTGGCGCGCACAACCGCGGTGCCGGCCATCGGCGCCGTGGCGACAAGGTCCGGAGCGTCCTCGCCGGAAATGGCAAGCCATGCGAGTGCGCCGCCGAGCTGACCGCCGACCGTCACCAGAACCATCACCACGACCACCATCGAGCCGGCACTGCTGCCGAAATTGTGGAGCAGCAACAGCGCTGGCGGGAGGAGGTAGAGAAGCTGGGTCAGGGTCTGTGACACCAGCCACGGATCGCGCCGCAGCAGGATCCATTCCTTGCGGCGAAGCGCCCAGCGCGGCGGCTGAATGGCGAAGCGACCGGCGCGACGGCGGCGCCGGGTGCGCGGCGCAACGAAATCATTGGCGGCGAGCGAATGCTCGCCGAGGCGTGGTGCGAAGACGATAATCACGACGGAGAGCACAACGACCGCAACGGTCATGACGACGGCCACGCGCCCTCCAGTCACCGAGGAGCGCGCGTGCCAGCAGCCAGACGAGGCTCGTCTCTCCCGGCAGGCGGGTAACGAGGCCCGGCGGGACGCCGAGCCCCGTGCGGGCGAGCTGGCCGTAGTTGACGATGGCCGCAACCTGGATGCCGATGGCGAAGGCGGCACCGATGACGGCGGCAACGATCTGGGCGGCCACGCGCGTGCGGCGCGGCCCGAGCAGCCTGAACATCCCGACGGTAATGGCGACCGACAGCGCTGCGGCGATGACCGCCAGCGACAAGGCAACGCCGAACCCGCCGAGCCAGCGGGGGCCGCCGGACAGCGTCAGAACGTCGATGAACGGCGAAGCCAGGAACAGGCCGACGATCGCGATCAGCACGGCGTTGGCGGCGATCCGCACCGCGAACAGCCGCCGCGGGCTCACGGGCGAGGAAAGCACAAGGTCGAGGTCGCCGCGCGAATAGAGCGTGCGAGTCACCGACTCCATCGCCTGGCTGAGAAGCAACGAGAAATAGAGAGCCACGACGATCGAGACGGTGACCAGCTGGCCGGTGTCGGGGTTCATGCCGTCATGGGCAAAGTCACCGACGATGGCAAAAGCCGGCAGATGCAGCGCCAGGATGATGACGGCAAGGACTACCAGCGCCCGCGACAACCGCCGCCGATTGCCGGCAGTCATCAGGCTCTGCCAGTCGCGCCAGGCAAGGCGGATCTCGTGGCGGGCAAGCCATGAGATGGATGCCGGCCGGCTCACGCCGCGGCGCTCCCCGCGACCAGCGTCAGGAACACGTCCTCGAGGCTGCCACCGCGACCGGCCCGCAGGCTCAGCTCGGCAAGCGTGCCTTCGGCGATCAGGCGCCCCTCGGACAGGACGCCGATCCGTTCGGCCATGCGCTCGGCGACCTCCAGTATGTGGGTCGTCATGATGACGGTGTCGCCGGCCGCGACGCGCGCCTGGAGGACATCCTTGACCTGACGGGCGGTGCCGGCGTCGAGCCCGGTCAGCGGCTCGTCGAGGATGATGAGGCGAGGGTCGTGCACGAGCGCGCCGGCCAGCGCAACCTTCTGGCGCATGCCGCGGGAGAAGCCCTCGCAGCGTTCGCTGGCGTGGGGAGCAAGACCGAGCCAGTCGATAAGCTCGCGGGCGGCTCGCTCGCCTTCGACCGGGTCGACGCCCCAGAGGCCGGCGACGAACTCAAGATACTCGAGCGGCGTCAGCTTGTCGTAGATCATCGGTTCGTCGGACACCCACGCCATCAGCCGCTTCGCGGCCACGGGGTCGGCGAGCGCGTCGACGCCAAGGACGGAGATGGCGCCGGCATCGGGCTTGAGCAGGCCGACCACCATGCGCAGCGTCGTTGTCTTGCCGGCGCCGTTGGGGCCGAGAAGGGCATAGAACTCGCCGGCGCGGATCGTGAGATCGAGGGCGTCGACCGCCGGACGGTCGAACACCTTGGTGAGGCCGCGCAACGCCAGTGCGGCAGGGCGGTTGGTCTGGTCCATTGGAGGTCAGAGATTCCGCAACACGGGGGACTATTGCGACGTATCGGGTCAACATTGAGGACGGGTAAACGGCCGCCGCGATGCACCGCAAAAGTGGCCGGAATCCTCGACTTTCGCGAATCAGATGAGAGGCCGTTGGGGAAACGCGGCAGGGGTCCAACGGGCAACGGTGGCGAGTTGTTCGCGATCCAGAAGCTCCATCTGGCGCTGCTTGATGGTGATGAGTTTTCGCCGCGCCAGCCGGTTCAGCACGCGGTTTGTGTGAACCAGCGACAGTCCGAGGGTATCGGCGATGTGTGGCTGCGTGAACGGAAAGGCGATGCGATTGCCCCGCGCGAGCCCGCGGCTCTCGGCGCGCGAAAACAGGAACAGCAGAAGATAGGCCGCGCGCTCCTCTGCCGTGCGTTGGCCAACGCTCAGGAGATTCTCGTCGAGCACCTGCTCCTCGCGCGCCGCAAGCCAGGTCACGTCGAAAGCGAGGCCTGGTTCATTCGTGTAGAGTTCCCACAGCCGGTCACGCTGGAATACGCAGAGCAGCATCTCGGTCAACGCCTCGATCGAATGCTCCATCGCCGTCAGCAGGGCAGCCTGCAGGCCGACGAAATCTCCGGGCAAGATGAAATTCAGGATCTGACGGCGGCCGTTGTCGAGCAGCTTGTAGCGGAATCCCCAGCCGGACAGCACGGTATAACGGTGCGCACTTGCACTGCCCTCCGAGACGATGGTCGTGCCGGGCTCGACCAGAAGCTCCCCGGTCTTGAAGTCGGCGACGAACCGCAGTTCCTCGGGAGTGAACTTGCGAAAGATCGGGATCTCGCGGAGGGGACATTTCGCGCACGGATACCGCCAAACCCCACCCGCATTCGCCTTTTTCATCGATCGCCTTTCCGACGCCGCGCAGCCCCGAACCAGCCGCGGCGGGAGATTATGGCCGATGCGGCGGGTCGCGCACCGTATCTTATGTTAGGGACGGGCACCCGGGACATCGGTACTTTGCCGTCACGCGATGCAACTCAACGGGTCCCATCAGTGGACGGCAACGAACCACCCCTCGCCGGGCTGACGATCCTCGTCGTCGAAGACGAGTTTCTTATCGCCCAGGACTTGCAGAGGATCGCCGAAGCCGCCGGCGCGGCCTCGGTGATGCTGGCCAATTCGGTCGCGAGCGTTCACCAGATCCTGGAAACCGGCGTCAACGTCGACGTGTGCATGCTGGACGTGCAATTGCGGGGCGAGGTGTCGTTGCCGGTGATGGAGGACCTGGCCAGACATGGCACGGCCTGCGTGCTGGTGACGGGTTACACCGACGCGGGAAGCGACGAGGGCCTTATCGTCGTGCACAAGCCCTTCGAGGACCAGGCGGTCGTCGCCTCGATCCTGCAGGTCATAGCCGCAAGGCGCCGCAGCTCGTCCGACGCTTAGGTGGCTGAAACAACGTCGGGGCACGCGCACGGGCGCCGCACGATCGTTCCCCGGCGCGGGCTGACGGCGGAAGCCGCTACGGAGCCGCCGTGATGACGAGCGGCCCGGCGTGCGGGCCGGAGGACATCGCGAGCGCGCTCGCGTTGCCGAGGCGTATGGAGGCGAACAAACCCAGAGCGACGATCAGCACGGCCAGCGCGGTGGTCTGAATGGGCGACATGGCGTGTCTCCCGAATGGCACACCTGGCAGAATTGCGCATCATGGTTAACCAAAGATTAACGAAAAGCCAAAAGCCGCCGTTTGCCTTGGCCGCGCGCTGAAAATCATATTCGTCGGGCGAGGTGGCGGGCGCGGCGAAGCTCCGGGAACATCCAAGCCCACAAGCCGGCAACGACGACGGTGCCGACGCCGCCCACCACCACTGCCGGGACAATGCCGATCAGCGCCGCCACCGTGCCGGCCCGGAACTCGCCAAGCTCGTTGGAGGCACCGACGAAGACCATATTGACGGCGCTGACCCGGCCGCGAACGGCGTCCGGCGTCCACAGCTGGATCAGCGTCTCGCGGACGTAGACGCTGATCATGTCGGCGGCGCCGGCAAGGATGAGGGCACCGACCGACAGCCACACCGCGGTCGACATGCCGAAGGCAACGATGGCGGCCCCGAACACGGCAACCGCCACAAACATGATCGGCCCGGCGTGATCGCGGATCGGCCGCGCGGTCAGATATACCGCCATCACAACGGCACCGATGCCACTCGCCGAGCGCAACAGGCCGAGGCCGAAAGGACCGACCGCGAGGATGTCGCTGGCGTAGGCCGGGAGGAGCGCCGTGGCGCCGCCGAGAAGCACCGCGAAGAGATCGAGGGAGATGGCGCCGAGAACGACCTTCTCACTCCAGACGTAGCGGAAGCCGGCCATGACGGTCGACCATGTGGTCCGTTCGTGCGCGGTTTTCTGGACCGGCCGGGGAACGAGCGTGACAGTGACGGCGGAGGCGGCGAACAGCGCCACCGCGACCGAGTAGGCAGCGCCGGCGGAGACACCGTAGAGGAGACCTCCGGCGACCGGGCCGACGATGACGGATACCTGCCACGATGACGAAAACAGTGCGATGGCGCTGGCAAGATCCTGCGGCGGCACCAGATTGGGAACAAGCGACTGCCCGGCCGGGTTCATGAACGCGCGGGCAATGCCGAAGAAGACGAGCAGGGCGAATATCTCCCCGACCACGATCGCACCGCCTGCCGTCAGCAGGAATAGAACGCCCACGGCGGAGCCTTCGACCACCTGACAGACGGCGAAGATGACGCGGCGATTGTAGCGGTCCGACACAGCACCTGTGACGAGAACGAGCACGAGGGACGGGGCGAACTGGCAAAGCCCGACCAGACCGAGGTCGAGCGGGCTGCTGGTCAGGGCATAAACCTGCCAGCCGACGGCCACGCTGACGATCTGTGTGGCGAACACCGAAAACGAGCGCCCGACCAGGAACAGCCTGAAACCGCGATGGCGAAGCGCGCCGCGGCCGGCGTGGGTCAGGGCAGGGTCAGCCGTCATGGATCGTCTGCTTCGGGGGATGCGGGGAGGCCCGTGCTCTTACGCCATCGCGCCAGCCCGCGACAGACAGGGGGGCGGAACCATATCAGGCAGTGCTCAGCGCAGCAGGCGGTCGATGAACCAACGGGTAAGCTCGATCCACACCTGGTCCTTCTCGGCCTGATCCTCGACCCCATGGACAATGTTGGGGTTGTCGTTGACCTCAACCACGTACAGGCCGCTCTCGGTCTCCTTGAGGTCGACACCGTAGAGCCCGTCGCCGATCAGCTGGGCCGCGCGCAGGCCGGTGTCGATCACGGCCGGCGGCGCCTCGCCAAGCGAGGGCGTGTGGAAACCGCCTTCGCTCGGCTTGCCGCTGGCGTTGTGCTTGACGATCTGCCAATGCCGCTTGGCCATCATGTACTGGCAGACGAACAATGGTTTGCCGCCGAGAACGCCCACCCGCCAGTCGAAGGTGGTAGGCATGAAGGCCTGAGCGAGCAGCAGGTCGGTGTCCTCGAACCACTCCTTCGCGAGGGCGGCCAGGGCCGCGGCGCTGTCCACCTTTTTGACCCCACGGGAGAAGGAGGAATCGGGCACCTTGAGGACCATGGGGAAGCCGAGTTCGTCAGCGGCGCGGGTGAGGTCGTGCTGCCCGGAGACGATCACGGTCGGTGGCACGGCGATGCCGTTTCCCATCATCAACTCGTGGAGATAGATCTTGTTGGTGCAGCGGATCATCGAGATCGGATCGTCGATGACCGGCATGCCTTCCTGCGCGGCGCGGCGCGCGAAGCGGTAGGTGTGATCCTGCAGCGACGTCGTCTCGCGGATGAACAGGGCATCGAATTCGGCCAGTCGCGGCAGGTCGCGGCGGGTGATCGGCTCGACCTCGACGCCGAGCTTCTCCGCTACCCGGGCCCAGTGCTTGAGGCTCGCCAGGTCCGACGGCGGCAGCTCTTCGGCCGGGTTGTAGAGCGCGGCGAAGGAGTAACGCAGCGGCAAGCGATCCTTTTTCGAGCGCCACTCGCGCCGCGTGTGGCTGTGCAGCGCCTCGTGGAATATCCGCAGTTCGTCGGCCGACAGCTTGGTAACCGGCACCGAGGCGAGCCTGCGGATCTGGGGCCGTCCACCGTTGTCGATAGTCACCTCAAGCACCGGGCAGCGGAACCAGTCGAACAGCAGGCGGCCAAAGCGGTCAAACCGGTGGTCCTGGACCGACCCGAAGGAAACGAGAATGCGCGGCGGCACGGTCTTGTCGGGGGACGCCGCAAGCGCCTTTGCCAGCGCGTCGTCAAGCTCGGGCAGCGCCTGGGCATAGAGCTGGCGCGAGGCGAGGTCGATCATCGTCTCGGTCGACGGGATGATGCGATGCCCGCGTGCCTCGGCGAGCAACGAGCAATAGTAGCCGCGGCTCTGGTAGGCGAAGGAACGCGCCAGATTGATGATCTTGGGACGGGCGCCCTGGAACAGGCCGGCGCGAGCCAGGTAGTCCCTGGTCGTGATCACCTTGTGCGGCGTGTCGGCGTTGGGGAAGTCCTTGGCGGAATCGACCAGAATCACCCAGTCGGCCATAGCTAGACCTCAACCATCGAAGACGCCGACCGGTGGAGGCGACGCGCCGCCGGCGGCGAACTTCGTCGCCGTTGGTCCACCTCCTCGCCGGCGAGCGGCTTCTCGAGGCGGAGCGCGTCGGTGCCGTCGGCGTAGTAGTGGCGGTAGGTACCGATCGGCCGGTAGCCAAGGCGCCGGTAGAGGCGGAGCGCCGGCTGATTGTCGGGACGGACCTCCAGCCGCACGGCACGGCATCCGCGCCGAGCCGCAAGCCGCTCGGCATCGTCCATGAGCGAGGCCGCCAGACCACTGCCGCGGGCACTCGCATCGACCGCAATCGAATAAAGCCGCGCGACGGTGGCGCCCCGGCGGAAGAAGACGAGACAATACCCGCTGACGGCGTCGGTGGAACCGGCGACCCTGAGGCTGGCGCTGGCACTGGTCATCAGGCGACGGAAACTGCGCGGCGACAGGCGGTCGCCGGCGAACGCGCGTGTTTCAAGGCGGTTCAGACCGGCCAGATCGGCCGCAACCGCATCACGAATTTCAATGCCCATCATAGGAAAGAGGTTACGGGTCGGAGGCGCGCATGTGACCCTGAATTACACAAAAAAACAAGAAGAATGGAGGGGGAGGCCTTGGCCGCCGAGCCTTCGAAAGCATAAAACAGGATTCATCCTGAAAAAACCGGGGACAAGCCATGGACGCGCCCGCCGCCACACGCCTGATCATTCCCGACCTCGCCGGCAAGGCGGTACTGATCACCGGGGCCTCGACCGGCATCGGGGCGGCCCTTGCCCGGGGCTTTGCGGCCCAGGGATCACAGGTGGCGCTCCATTATCACTCGAGCGTGGAGGCGGCGAGGGCGGTTGCGGCCGGGATCAAGGACGCCGGCGGGGAGGTTTTTCTCGTCCGTGGCGACGTGTCGGTATCGGACGAGCCCCGGCGCATCGTCGAGGAATCGGCAGCCCACTTCGGCCGCCTGGACGGCCTCATCAACAACGCCGGCCTGATGCTCGGCCGCATGCGCTACGCCGACATGACCGACGCACAATACGACGCCGTGATGAACCTCAACGCCCGCTCGGTCCTGACCGCTTCCAGGGCGGCCATCCCCTGGCTGAGGAAGAACGGCGGTTTCATCATCAACACCACGTCGATCGCCGCACGCCAGGGAGGCACGGCCGGCGCCGGGCTCTATGCCTCGTCGAAGGCATTCGTCTCGAGCGTTACCCGGGGCCTCGCCAGGGAGCTTGTCGGCGACGGCATCCGCGTCAACGGCGTGGCGCCGGGCGTGATCGCAACGCCGTTCCACGAGCGCTACACCTCGCCGGAGCAGTTGGAGGCGATGCGGGCAACGATACCGATGGGCCGGGTCGGCGTGGCCGAGGAGTGCGTCGGCGCCTACCTGTTCCTCGCGTCAGACCTGCTCTCCGGCTACATCGTCGGCCAGATCATTGAGGTCAACGGCGGCCAGCTCATGCCGTAGAGGCCTCAGCGCAGGACTTCGCCGCGGCTGCCGGGCTTGCCGTATTCCTTGTCGCGGGTCGCCCGATATTCGGTCATCGAACCGTTGAGGGCGGCGCCGATAGCCTCATCGAGGGCAAGCGCAGTCTCGATGCGCGACAGGAAAACGTAGTCCGCACCGGCCTCATAGATCGCCTCGCAATCCGACAGGTTGACGGCGTTGGCGATGATGATCGCCTTGGGATTGAGATTGCGCACCGACTCGACCAGGCGCCGGTTGTCGGTGCCGCGCATGAGGTCGTCGGGAACGGTGGAAACGACGACCTTGGCGCGATCGACGCCGGAGTGGAGCAACGTCTCCGCGTTGGACAGGTCGCCGTATTCGACATGGGCACCGACCTCGCGGATGCGATCGTGGAGCGCGACATTGAAATCGATCACCACCGTCTCGGCGACGAGCGGCGGGTCGTGGCGGGCGATGTCGTAGAGCAGCGACGAGGCGACGCGATGGAAACCAAGGATCGCCAGCCGCCACTCCTTATCCTGTCGGGCTTCCGCCTCGGGGGGTTCGCGAAAGCCGAGCGCACTCAACAGCGGCCGCAATCGGGCGTGAATGCCGTAGGCGGCGTGATAGAGCGGCGTCGTGCCAAGCGCGGTGAGAACGAATGCGAAGATGATGACGCTCGACAGCTCCGGCGAGACGTGGCCGAGGTCGACGCCGAGGAACGAAATGACGAGGGCGAACTCGGATATCTGCGACAGGCGGATGGCGGTGACCTCGGCATTCCGCTGGTCGATGCCGGTGAAATAGAAAAGCGGGAAGAAGATCAGCTGCCGGGCGAGGATGGCGACCAGTGCGACGATGACGGCCAGTGCCGGAACCGCCCAACCATCCGGCGCCGGAATGGTCATGCCGAGACCGACGAAAAACAGGGTGATGAAAAAATCCTTGACGATGCCGACCTTGGTGACGATCTCGGTCGAATAGGGCAGGTTGGCGATGGTGGCACCGGCAATGAGCGCCGCCATGCCTGAGCCGACCGTGAGGTGAGCATCGACGCCGAAGGTCGCTTCCGCCAGCCAATCGAGGTTGGCGCCGGCGAAGACGACGGCGAAGCACCAGCTGATGGCGCCGACGACGACAAGCTCCGGGGTCTTGGCGATCCAGCTGAACATGATCGACATCACGGCCCGGGCAACCAGGACGGCAGCCACGGCGAGGATGGCGATGCCGGCGAACGAGCCAAGGATTGGCAGGACCTGGGGCGCCTCAAGACTCGGCTGAAGGATGACTGCAACGATGGCCCAGATGTCCTGGAAGACCAGGACGCCGAGGGCGACGCGGCCGGGAACCGTATCGAGTTCGAACGCTTCCTGAAACAGCTTGACGACGATCAGGGTCGACGAGCCGCCGATGACGGCGCCGATGTAGAGCGGGGCAAGGCCGCCACCGACCAATGCGCCAAAGCCGACGACGGCCAGCAGCTTCGCCACAAAGAACCCGAAAATCACCGTGAGCGGGTACTGAACGAGCCCGCTGACGATGATGGTCTTGCCGCTGCCGAGGATCTTGGCCAGGTCGATCTCGAGGCCGATCATGAACAGCAGCAGCACGAAGCCGAGCTGGGCGATGGTATCGATATTGTGAAGGTCGGTGACCTCCTGAAGGCCGAGCGGCCCGGCGACGACGCCGGCGAGAATGAAGCCAGCGATGGCGGGGAACTTGATGCGCTGGAAAAGCACGGCGAGGATGCCGGAAAGCAGCAGCGCCACGCCGATGTCGTGAACGAGCGAGGGCAGCGCTTCACCGGCGGCGTAAGCCGGCGTCGCCATTGCCACCAGTGCCAGCGCAATCGGCGCCAAGCGGATGACACACCTGAACACGTTCATGCCGAAAGAATCCCCGTTCGCGCATCTCGACCCGGCTCGTCCGGAGCCGGCCAGTTCACAACCGCGCCCTGCCACTAACGCGCCCGCCGCGGCGAACCCTAGCGACTTTCGCGCACGGTTGCATCAGCAGGAGAAAGCGGCCTCGTCAAGAGCGGCCGGCACCGGTCAGGACGGCGAGCGCCGCACCAATGATGCGGCCGGTCCTGCGAACTTCGCGCGATCGCGCCTGCTTCTGTGGACGGCGAAATCGATCGTTTGGCGGCGCCGGCCGGGCGATGGCCAAGCCGCGACGCTGAGCGGTACCTGCAACCTCCCGCCCGACCTCCACGGGAACGCCGGGAAGCCTCGTTCCGCATTTGCGCAGCAACCGGCCCTCATGTAGGTTCGGGCGCACGCTGACCGGCGACCTGGCGTCGGCGGAAGCACCCGTAGCTCAGCTGGATAGAGCGCTGCCCTCCGAAGGCAGAGGTCGTGAGTTCGAATCTCGCCGGGTGCGCCAAGCCAACTACCTGAAGTGTAACGAGTACTGCGGTCGGTATTATTTCTCTCTGATAGATCGATTCCTCAGCTGGCACACTCTTGGCACAGCGAGATCGGTCTATCGCTCTATCGCTAAGAGAGGAAACAGGTATCGCGTACAGATCAGGCATATCGGCCAAGCTTGAGGTTCTTGACGTTGTCCCGGGTGATGATTGAGAGCGGTGAAAACCGCTGCCCATCATAGGTGCGATTGTAGATGAGCCAGTTCTCCGGCTCGCTGTCGGCATTGTTAAGACGGTCTGCCGTCACATCGGCAGCTCGAGCAGGACCGCAGCCCACCCCTGCCACCAGAGCAAGAAAGCCTACCGAACCCAGTGCCAGGCGCTTAAAATTAAGATTTGGTGCCATTATCTCCCTCCCAAAATGCCGATCGGCCGGCGGCCTGACGGCGGCACCGGATCAGTGTAGACCCGCTTGACATTGCGGTAAATTACCAGCCGGACGCGAGCCGTCCCGGAGCGCCGGCCGCAGCGGCGGCGTCTGTTCGAGTTGATCAGTTTGCGATTTCGATCTCGTCCCTGAGCGCCGCGCGAACCTCGTCGGCGGTCTCGCCGAGCGCGAAACGGTAGTTCCTGGCGGCGCCGTAGTGAGCGAACGGGTCCTCGGTGGCAGTCGTCGTGAAAGGTTGTTCTTGGGCGAGGGCGAACCAGACCAGGCGAGCCTTCGATATGCGGAAATGCCACTGCCCATATCGTTCGTCAAAGGCTTCGCTCATGGCGTGAATTTCCTTTCAATCAGACGGGAAGATCGGGTCGCTTCGCCATGCTGCCGCTGCCCCCAAGACGATGCTCGCCCCTTCCTTGGCAACACGTTCGCTGTTAAGAGGACGACGCGGTACGGCAGTACAATGCGATGACGATATTCCACCTCCGAGCCTGGCAACGCGCGCCCGTCGTTCAGAAATATAGCGCGCTCCGATCGCTTGAGCCACGTGTGCCAGTGTCCTGTCCGTCGGCATCTGGAATACTCGGCGGATGTCTCATCCCGTCGTCTCGGACGCGGGAAACGACGCGCGGAAGATAGAGCTCATGCGAAAGTCACCTGAGCTGCCGCGGGACAGTTATCTTGAATTGGACGTTCAAAATCGGGTCCCGCTATACCATCAAATATTTGAACGTTTTCGCGGAAAAATCCGGGACGGCGAGTACAGCCAGGGCGATTACCTGCCGGGCGAGCGAGAGATCTCGCAAAGTTACAAGGTCTCACGAATTACCGCGGTCCGGGCTCTGAACGAGCTGGCGGCTTCGGGGCTGGTGGTACGAGAACGCGGCCGCGGGACGCGGGTCCAGTTGGTGGCGTCCGGTACCATCACGCGCGGGCCCGTGGCGATTCACTCTTCCGTGGGCGTGAGCAAGCCGATGTCCATCGGAGAGCCGCTCGACTTGCTGCGCGGCGCCAGGACCACAGAGTTTGAAGTCAAGGAGTTCGAGTACATTGCGGGTCCGACGGACGTTATCGAGGCCATGCGTCTCGAACCGGGCACCGAAGTGCAGCACGCCGCGCGGGTGTCGCGCTTCGACGGCAGGCCGTATCATCACCTGAGAACCTACGTGCCGGCGGACATTGCAAGACACTGGGAACGCGAGGACCTGTTAACGACACCATTGAGCCAGCTCCTTGTCCGTGCCGGTGTAAGGATCGGCAGCATTGACGAACTGGTAACAGCGACTATTGCCGAGACGGTACTGGTTGAGCGACTGGACGTTCCCGAAGGTTCCCCGCTGCTGTCGATCCGGCGCAGAACGACCGATGTCGATGGGCGTCCCGTCGAATATTTGATCGGACACTACTCACCGGAACGCTATCAATACGCGGTCTCTCTCACGCCGCACCTCGCCTCTCTTGAGGACTCCAGCCTGGCACCGGTGGCCGTACGACAAACACAGACTAGAACAGTGAGCTCGAAAGTGGCTCCTGCAATCACCACTACACGCCGGTAGCGCTCTCGGCAAAAAGCTCTTCAGGCTTCACCCGACGCTGCATCAAGCCTTGATTGTAAACGTAGTCGGCGACGGTCCTGAGAATTGGCAATGTCGTTGCAAAGCCGTACGGCATCGGGTCGTTTGCGACAAGATCGGCCGGAAACGGCGAACCGCCGACGTCGCTATAGGACGCCAGAACCTCCGCCGCCACGCCGAGGCCCACTTCCTTGGCAGCGACGAAGGCAGTGTAAAGGTTCAGCGCGAGCCAGGGGTGTCGCTCCACGAGCTCGCGCCGGACAACGACCGTGTGATTGATCGGATAGATGCCGGTTTTTGCGAAATAGCGACGCCCCTCGGCAACCGGATCAGCAAACAGCGGCCGAATTTTCCCACTCGAGGCGATATCCACGTCGCTGCGGTCGACCAGGTTCCTTTCCCTCAGATAGATGATCGCCGCATCCAGTTCGCCTGCAACCAGCATGCGACCGATATTGGTGCTGGCCGGGATCTGCTTCACCGTGACACCGGGTGGCGGGACGAAGCCCGTGGCGCCGCCGTGGCTGCGTTCGGGTACGCGCTCCATGTGCCACTCGATCTCGTTCGGCTTCACGCCGAACTCGTCCTCGAGAATGCCGCGAATCCAGATTGCCGCCGTCTGCTGATATTCGGGGACGCCGACGCGCTTGCCGCGGAGGTCCGCCGGTGTCCCAATCCCAGCGCCGCTGCTCACCATGATGCCCGTGTGAAAGAAGCGACGCATGGTATAGACGGGCAACGCGGCCCACCGCCGGTCGCCACGCGAGACGGCGATCAAGAGCGACGACAGCGACATTTCCGAGACGTCGAAGTCCCCGAAGCGAAGCTGGCGCCAGAACATTTCCGAGGGATGCAAACGCGTAGGCAGCAGCCGAACGCCATCCGGCGCTACCGTCCCATCCAACAATGGACGCGTACGGACGTTGTCCGAAAGAGCGGCGCTGAGTTCGAGACGTTCGGGACCCAAGCGCCGCTATCCCAACTACCAGCGCGCGACGAGTTCGGAGGCAAATGCCTCGCGCCAATCCTCGCCGGTCCGCAGGATGTTGTCATGAGGACGAATGCTGCGATAGCTCTGCGGATCGGTACCGCGCGGCCGCTCGCCCTTTTCGACGACCTTGGTTGCCTCCAGCAGAAGCCGGCGTAGCTGGATGATGGCCTTGTCGGACGTGCCGAGGAACTCCCGCGACCGATCGACAATCGGACCCATGCCCTCCTGAAGCGCGAAGTCCTGGGTGTTGAGACCGGTGATGCCGGTGTAGGTCCTGGTCTTCTGCAATTGCCGGTCGACCATATAGTCGTTCGTCTCGTTCCGCTTGAGGCGGAAGGTGCCGGGAATGTGATCGTCCTCGCCTCGGCCGGCGAAGCCCTCCCAGTGCTCGATAAACTCGGGGGTCAGCGGCGCATCTTCGTCGTAGCTGCAGACCCAGTTGTAGACGAAGCAGTTCTCGTCGTCGATCGGCACCCAGATATGCCCGTCGAGCTTCGGTACTTTCGGCCGCGTGCCGTCGATGGCGGTGACCGCTCCGCGCATCTGCTGATTGGGCATCACGTAGTGATAGATGCGCACGTACAGGCGGTCGTCGCCCAGATTGCGGGTCGACACGTAGAAATAACCATAGTCGGTGCGTTCGACGTCAATTTGCGGCGCCGTGTCCCGGTTGCGCAGTTCGTTCTTGTCGCGGATGTTATTGTTGTGCGCGAATGACGAGTGCGCCGTATCGAGCCCACCCTCCAGCGCCTGCAGATAGTTGCAGTGCTCGTAGGTCTTGGAAATGAAACGGTGGGTCGCAGGCGCACGCATCCACTCGAAATCGGGTGGCGCGGGCTGTTCTTCTGGTGGTCCCAGATAGGCCCACACCACACCGCTGCCCTCGAACGTCGGATAGGCCTTCAGCGTCACCTTGTCGCGCAGCCTGGTTCCGGGGGGCTCGGACGGCATGTCCACGCACTTGCCGGTCACGTCGAACTTCCAGCCGTGATAGGCGCAACGAATTCCGTGCTCCTCGTTCCTGGCGAAAAACAGCGGCGCCCGACGATGTGGGCAATAGGCCTCGACAAGGCCAACCTTGCCGGACGTGTCGCGGAACGCCAGCAGGTTCTCGCCCAGCAATCGCACCCGCACCTGCGGGCAATCCGGTTCCGGCAGTTCGCTTGAGAGCAATGCCGGCTGCCAGTATCGGCGCATCAGATTGCCCGTGGGAGTTCCAATTCCGACCCGGACCAGACGTTCGTTGTCCTGAGGCGTCAGCATGGCTTAACCCCTATTTCCAAGGATCCACAGTAACGTGAATGCACCGTTCCTTCGTCTGCCCGCCCACCATGTGCAGGGCATCGTCGAGATCGGCCAGACCAATCAGGTGGCTCGAAAGAAGCTCGAGCTGGAACTTTTTGCTGCGCATCATGTTCAGCGCTATTTCGACCGACCCGTAGCCGTGGCCGCGCGTGCCAAGCACCTTGATCTGCATCTTCACCATCTTGTCCGCATCGAAAGCGGGTACCGGCTTCCCCGTGCGCGTTGCCAACACCAGCACGCCGTGCTTGCGCAGGAGCGAGAGCGAACTGTTGACGATCTCGGGTCCGGCAGTGGTCGCTTCCACCACGATATCTGCCATCCTGCCGTCGGTCAGCCGACGCACCGCGTCCTCCGGGGCCTCTTCTTCCACATTGACCGCGTGGTCGGCGCCGAGATCGCGCGCGAGCTTGAGCCGGCTCTCGTCGCGGCCGAGGCCGGTCACGATAATGCGATCGCAGCCCACCGTCTTCGCGGCGATCACGCAGCCGAGCCCCTGCTGCCCCGGCCCCTGTATGACGACCGTCTTGCCGGGGCCACCCCCCGCGTCGAACTGGATCCACTGGAAACCGTTCCCGATGGGCAGCGCCATTGAGGCGATGTGCGGCGGAACGCCTGCGGGCACCTTGTGGAACACGGTCCGGGGATGGAGATAGAGGTACTGGCTGTATCCGCCCCAGAGGCCTGGCGCCACGGCGACGGGCGTCGACCCGTAACGAATGGTTCCCGGCAACTGCGTGTCCGTCTCCAGACACGAGCGATATTCCCCGCTCCTGCAGAACTCGCAATGGCCACAGGGAAGGTATTCCTCCAACGCCACGAGATCGCCTTGCTTCACCCCCCAGCGGTCCGCCGCAATCTCGCCGAGAGCCTCGATCACCCCAACCATCTCATGACCGAGAATACGCGGCCCGGGCTCCTTGTTCTTGTACATCGTCCAGTCGCTGCCGCAGATTCCGGTGGCAACCACCCGCAGCAACCCCGTATCCGGGCCGACCTCGGGGATCGTGAAATCTCGTATTTCAGTCAGGTACGGCTGGACGGCGACAGCCGCTCTGGACGAGGTGTGAACGTTCAAATCGAGGCTCCCATTCAGACGGGCGGCGGCTTGGGTCCGCTTGGTCAGCTAACCAAGCCTGCGCGAGCTAGTACCGGGTGAGTTCACCGGAGGTCATCCACTCGCGGTGCGCTTCGAGGTTGATCCGCTCGGCGTCACCGCCGTCCGGGTCCTCGATGGCGACCATCTGCAGGATCTCCAGATCCTCCTCGCCGACCTTGCCGAACTTGTACCGGCTGCCGCCCGGGATGAGGACGCCTTCCATCGGGCCGAGACTGGCGAACACCTTGTTGTCAGCGCCGGTGAACTCGGCATGCCCGCGCAACACCATCCACGTGGTCTCGGATTTGGTATGGTAGTGCAGGTTGTTCTCGCCGCCTTCGTGGACGCACTGCACCACGACGTGCATGATCGGGCGCTTGACCAGCCAGGTGACCTGCTTGGGCCGTCCGTTCGGGACCGGAGTTTCGTACTTGAAGGTCTTGATCTTTGCTTCGGCGTTGCGGTGGTAAGCGTCGCGATCTTCCGGCGACATGTCCTTCGGATGCACGTCCGTCATCTGCTTATCCTCCCTCAAGACGCAAACCGCGGTTTGATATAGCATTAACTCAAGTCGCACCGCTAGTCGGTGGGCGGCAGCCCCTTGGCAGCGCGGAAATAATATATCATTAAATCATATGGTGACCTGGAGCCTGCTCCCCGGGCCGCTCGCCTTCCTGAAAAGGCCGGACTCGAATCGTGTTGGAAGCCAGCGCCGATAATCCAAGAGCCGCCGCACTCGCTCCGGGGGGCGACCAGCGCACCGACCGGATGAGCGTCACGCTGAGCGCCATCCAGTACGTAGCGACAGGCATCAACACGTACGAATTCCGCCGCGCCGATAGCCGGACCCTGCCGGGTGTCGGTGCCGGCGATCACATCGACATCTGGCTTCCTAACGGCATCGTTCGCCAGTACTCCATCATCAACCCGTCGCCCGCCCCCAATGCATACCGCGTCGCCGTGAAGCGCGACCCGGACAGCCGGGGCGGCTCGATCTACCTGCACGACGAGGTGCGGGTCGGCGACATGCTGCAGACCAGCAGCCCCCGTAATACCTTCCCCCTCGTCGAGTCTGCCGAGCACAGCATTCTGATCGCCGGCGGGATCGGCATCACGCCGATTTTTGCGATGGTAAACCGCCTAAGCGAACTGGGCCGGTCGTGGACGCTGCACTACGCCGTCAGAAATCGCGGCGAATTGGCATTTGCCGAGGAAATGAAGGGGGGCGCCATCCACCTCCACGTCGATGCCGAGCAGGACGGAAGGCTTCTCGACCTCAAGCGCATCGTCGAGAGCGCGTCTCTGCGGGCACACCTCTATTGCTGTGGCCCGAAGCCCATGCTGGACGCGTTTGAGAATGCAACGCGCGGCCGCTCCGCGGGGCAAGTGCACGTCGAGTATTTCACGGCAAAGCACGAAGCGGCGCGCGATGGCGGATTCGTGGTGCAACTCGCGCGCACAGGCATCGAGCTGTTCGTGCCACAGGGCAAATCGATTCTCGATGTGGTGCGGGACGCCGGCGTGAGCGTGCCCTATTCGTGCGAGGAAGGCATCTGCGGGTCATGCGAGACACGGCTCATCGCCGGCGAGCCCGACCACAGGGACTCGGTTCTCACCGATGAGGAGCGGGCCGCCAACGAGACCCTGATGATCTGCTGCGCCGGATGCAAGGGCGATCGGCTGGTGCTGGACCTTTGAGAAGGGGCGAGGACGGGAGGAAATAGAATGGTCATCGATTGCCACGGGCACGTCAGCGCTCCGGCCGAGCTCTGGGTCTACAAGGCCAATCTTCTGTCTCATCTCGGAGAGCACGGACGCAGGATGCCCGAGGTGTCGGACGAGCAGATCCTGTACCACGCCAACAAGAAGGAGATGGCACCGGCGGGTCACCTGGACATGCTCGATCGCGCCGGCACGGACATGCAGCTTCTATCCCCACGCCCCTTCCAGATGATGCACAGTGCCAAGCCGGGGCGCCTGGTTCACTGGTTCACCGAGGAGACGAACAACATAATCGCGCGCACGGTAGGGCTCATCCCGGGGCGCTTCATCGGCGTGGCGGGCTTACCGCAAGTTGCTGGCGATCCGATTGAGGTTGTTCTGCCGGAACTCGAGCGTTGCGTCACGAGACTCGGCTTCCGCGGCTGCCTGTTGAATCCGGACCCCTTCGAGAACACCGGCCACGAGGCGCCGGCGCTTGGCGACCGCTATTGGTACCCCCTCTACGAGAAGCTCTGCGAGCTCGACGTGCCCGCCCACATCCACGCGACCGGATCGCATTCCGAGCGTTCGCCGTACACGCTTCATTTCATAAACGAGGAGTTGATCGCCGTTTTCGGCCTGGTGAACTCCACGATCTTCGAAGACTTTCCCGATCTCAAGATCCTGGTCTCGCACGGCGGCGGTGCCATTCCCTATCAGATCGGCCGTTTCCAGTCGGGCGGCAACCGCAAGGGTTTTGACTTCCTCGACCGGATGCGGAACCTCTACTTCGACACCGTGCTCTATTCAGAAGAAGCGCTGCGCCTGCTGATCAGGACGGTCGGCGCCGACCGCTGTCTGTTCGGGTCCGAGTGTCCAGGTGTCGGTTCAACCATCGACAAGGAAACCGGCCGGACGCTGGACGACATACGACCGTACATCGACGGTTTCGAATGGCTTTCGCCGTCGGACCGGAACCTCATCTACGAAGAAAATGCGCGCCAGGTCTTCGGTCTGCCCGCGATGGCATAGCTGCGACAAACTAACGGGAGAAAAGGATGGCTGAGATCGTTTTGGGCATGGCGTCGTCACATACGCCGATGCTTCTGGCGGACGACGACGTTCTTCCGCTGTTCGCCGAATGGGACCAGAAAGTTGCCCGCTTCGACAAGGAGGGCAATCCGACGAATTACACCGCGTTGCTCGAGAAAGCCGACCCTGGCCTCGAGGGGCTGGTCACCAAGGATCAGATGCTGGAGAAGCTCCGGCAGGCCCGGCAGGGAATGGCACGCCTTCGCTCAACACTGGCGAAAGCCAAACTCGATGCGCTGATCGTCGTCGGGGACGACCAGAACGAAAGCTACAAGGACGACAACCGGCCGGTCTTCGCCATCTACTGGGGCGAGACGATACGCAACAAATACACGGCCGACGAAGGCGTGCCCGAATGGTTTGCCAAGATCAGGGCGCGCTACTTCGAGGCGGAAGACGCCCGCGATTATCCCGTGCACAAGGGGCTCGGACTCCACCTGATCCAATCGCTTCTGGAGGCCGACTTCGACATCGCCAGTTCCGCCCGCCTGCCGGAAGACGACGGCGAAGGCCACGCTGTCGCGTTCGTCCACAAATGGCTGATGGACGAGAGTAATCCGGTTCCAGTCGTGCCGGTCCTGCTCAACACGTACTTCCCCCCGAACCAGCCGCGGCCGTCTCGTTGCTATGATCTCGGCAAGGCCATGCGCGCGGCCGTCGAGAGTTTCGGCGAAGGCCGGATCGGTATCATCGCCTCCGGCGGATTGAGCCACTTCCTCGTCGATGAGGACTTCGACCGCCGGTTCATCCGCGCGCTGCAGGAGAAGGACGCGAAATACGTCGCCGGACTGCCCGCGAACAAGCTGAAAGCCGGCAGTTCGGAGATGCTCAATTGGGTGTGCCTGGCCGGCGCGACCGAGCACCTTCCGCTGTCCTGGGTGGACTATATCCCAGGCTACCGCACGCCGGCCGGCACCGGCACCGGCATCAGCTTCGCGGAATGGCGGAAATGAGTAGCGCAGCGACGTATTGAGGGCGCGACCATGGACGCGGATCGATGCCTGGAGAGGTTGCGGGCGCTTGACGTGTGCGACGTTTCCGACGCTCTCGATGCACTCGGTCTGCCGCCGTCTGTGTCGGGGCTGCGTCCGCTCACTGTGGGGCGCCCCATCGCCGGCCGCGCCGTGACGGTGCGACTAGCGGCAGGCAACGCGCCGGAAGGCTCCAAGCGTCACCTGTGTACCCATGCGGTTGAACTCGCCGGCCCCGGCAACGTGATTGTTGTCGAACAAACCACAGGGATCGACGCGGCCGGCTGGGGCGGCATTCTTTCGCGCGCAGCCCTGGCGCGCGGTGTTGCCGGCACGATCGTGGAAGGGCCGGCGCGGGATATCGAGGAAGCAGTCGTCCTGGGCTATCCGGTGTTCGCGCGTTCCGCCACCGCGCGCACGGCACGTGGTCGCATCCACGAGGTCGCGGACCAGATGCCCGTCTCGGTCGGAGGGATCGAAGTCGCGCCCGGCGACTTCATGGCCATCGACAAGAGTGGCTGCGCCATCGTTCCGGCTGCCGCCATCGAAGTTGTTCTCGACAAGGCCGAGGCCATCGATGCAAAGAGCCGCGCAATGGCCAAGGCGGTTGACCGGGGTGAAGCGGTCTCCACTGTCATGGGCGCCGACTACGAATCCATGCTCAAGGGCGCGGCGGAATGAGCCAGATGCGTGACGGCGGAAATGTCGATCGAATCCGCAAGCTCGACACCGCAACGATATCCGACGCGCTCGATCGCCACGGCATCGCCGGGCAGTGCCTGGGAATCCGCCCCGTCGACCTGAAGATGAGCCTTGCCGGACGTGCCCGGACGCTCCGCTATGGGCCCATCGACCCCGCCGCTCCCGGCAACGTGGGCGACTACATCGATGACGTCGCTGCGGGCACCGTTCTTGTCCTCGATAACGCCGGGCGTTTCGACGCTACCGTCTGGGGCGACATCCTCACACTCGTCGCGCATCGGCGCGGCGTGGCCGGCACCGTGATCGACGGACCCTGTCGGGACGTGCGGCTCAGTATCGACATCGGCTACCCGCTGTTCAGCCGCTCGATCTCGATGCGCACGGGCAAGGATCGCGTCCAACTGATAGCCACAGACGAGCCGGTGACAATCGGCGGAGCCCACGTTGCTTCCGGGGACCTCCTGCGCGGTGACGCGGACGGCGTCGTGGTCATACCGCGCGCCTTTGAGGAGGAGGTCATCGCAACGGCAGAATTGATTGCCGACAGTGAGGACCGAATCAGGGAGATGGTCCAATCGGGCATGCGACTCGACGAGGCGAGAGCCGCGAACCGTTATCACTCGCTGCAATCGAAGAATGCGCCCGGAAAGTCGTGACGTCCGCCGGCTGCCCTAAGGTTGCCGCTTTTCCGGCGGTGTCGGGGAACTGTCGGGCTTCGGCTGATAGAATTCGGGCTTCATGCGGTTTCCCACTCCTTCCGCCGCAAGCGCCTGATCGAACTCCGTGCGGACATACGGATCCTCGTCACAATACGGGATTGCCGTCCCGCCGTCCTTGAGATCGATGGCCCCGTAATCCATCAATTTTTCGTCTGGGCGGCCGGCCCGCTTTGCGTAGTGATTGTCCACGCCGAACCATGCGGTCAGACGCAGGGGATCCTTGCTGATGCCGAAATGCTGGTGGAACCAGTCGCCGCTCATCGGGGCAGCCGAGACCATTCCGCCGAATTCGTAGTCCTGCCGCATCACCTTGTCGCCCTTTCCTTCCGCCCAAGGCGTCGGGCCAAGACTGTCATGCCAGGTGTAGGTGTAGCCCTTGCCCTTCAGGCAGATGAGAACGGCGCTCGACTTATGCTTGTGCGCCTTGGAATAGCGCCCGGGCTCATGTTGGCCGATCCACAGGTAGAACCGGCTGCCGCCGAACTCGGGTTCCACACGCCGGTAGCCAGGTGACCGGCGATTGTCGAGCGGAAGCTCACAATTGATGATGTCACTAATGTAGTTGGTGCGGCGCATCGCGAGACCACGCACCGGATCGGCCTCGATCCCCTCGTTCTCCTTGAAGTATTCCGGATTGTTGCCGAGGCGATCCTCGAACACGTAGTCGCAATTGAAGACAAAATCGACGTTGTTGTAGTGATTGATGATTGGTGGGGCCGAGGTGCCGCACAACAACACCGCCGGCGAGCCTGCGGCGTTGACGAAGCGATGAAAAGCATTGATCGGGATCGTGAACAGAGAGCCCCGCTGCCATTCGAAGGTATGTTTTCTTCCACCCTCGTATTGCCAGACTTCGGTCGACCCGCGCCCCTCGACCACCAGGACCGTCTTCTCGAACAGGTGGCGTTCCGCGTTCAACACGCCGGCGGCCGGTATTTCAACGACGTAGCTGCCCCAGAGGCCTTCCGTGCCGTAGAGCTGAATGTAGCTGCCGCGTCCACCAAGCCGCCGCCAGGGTTTCATCGGCAGGTCCTGGACGCGGTGGACGCCAATCCCGCGGTAGATCGGAACGCCCTCCGACTCCATAAACCGGTCGTAGAGCGGCGTGGCCCTCGTGAACGTGCCCGTGCCCGCGTTGCCCCCGCCCACCGGCTCGTGAAAATGCGCGGTATTGTCGAGATGAGCCATGCGTCTCCTCTTTGGCCGACCTACGGATCGCCGGGCGGCCTTGCCATGCCAATGGGCGGTGAATTGCTATCATGATATAGCAACTACTCAAGTCGACAAAACGTCTTCGACGGTGGGCAAGGCTTTCGCGGTCGGGGTCGAAGGAATCAAGAAACGTGGTGTCGCTGTCCCCGAACCTGTCCGCCCTTGCTCCGCTGCGCGAAGCGCTGCAAAACCTGCAGTATCGCCGCTATACCATCGGTAACGCCGTTTCCCTCAGCGGCACCTGGATGCAGCGGCTGGCCGTCGGCTGGCTAGCCTGGCATTTGACCGACTCGGGCGGTTGGCTCGGACTTGTCGTATTCGCAGACCTCTTTCCGACGGTCTGCGTCTCGCCCATCGCAGGGGCCGTTGCCGATCGGCTGGACCGCCTGCGTCTGACGCGGGCCGTGCAGGTGTTCGCGCTGGCCCAGGCCGCGGCACTTGCAGTCCTGACGGCGGCCGGTCTCATCAACATCTGGTTGCTGGCGGGACTGTCGGTGATTGGCGGCACGATCGCTGCCTTCGACCAACCGGCGCGCGCGGCACTGGTGCCGGCAATCGTCGCGCGAGAGCACCTGGCGGGCGCCATCGCCGTCCACTCATCGATTTTTTCGCTCGCGCGTTTTGTCGGCCCGGCAGTTGCCGGCTTCTTTCTCCTCGTGACCGGACCGGCCGGCGCCTTCTTTGCAAACGCACTGAGCTACGGAGCGTTCCTGTTGGCACTGAGCACGATCAGGATCCATGGCGAGGCGCGCGCGTCGCAGACCCGGTCGAGCTTCGCCCGGAGCGTCAGCGAGGGCATTGGCTATGCCGTCCGCCATCAGGGAATCGCCACCGTTCTGGTGATGCTCGCCGCGCTGGGAGTAGGCGGGCGGCCATTGATAGACTTGCTCCCGGGTTTCATCGACAGGGTGTTCGCGGCGGGACCGGCGGCCCTTTCCGGGTGCACTACGGCGGTCGGCCTCGGAGCAATCTACGGGAGCGTGTTCCTCGGACGCATGACGGACTTGGAGGGCTTGTTCCACATGCTGCTGTCAAGCGGCGTCGTGGTCATCGCCGGGGCATGCCTCTTCCTGCTCACGGAATCCCTGTTCATCGCAGTTCCGGCCCTGGCGATGGTGGGATATGGCATGGCACGCTCCGGCATCGCCACGCAGACCCTGATTCAATTCGCCGCCGCCGATGATGTTCGCGGCAGGGTACTCAGCGTCTTCGGGCTGGTCTTCCGTGGCGCGCCGGCGCTGGCATCCCTGTTGATGGGGCTCGCCTCGGACGCGGTTGGGCTGAAGTTGCCGGTCCTCACCGGCACAATGCTGCTTTGCTGCGTGTGGGCATGGGCATTTCTCCGCCGCACGCACATGGTCCGCCGGCTCGTGACCGCACCGTAAAAAGAGCCCGGCCGGACCGGCCGGGCTCCTCGACGCCAAGATACGCGGTTACTGCCCCGCCGTTTCCTTGCTGATTTTCATGACGGCGTCCGCGAGCGCACTGCCGCGATCGGTCGTTGGGTCGTAGAGCGTCTTGAACTGGTCCTCGGTCGGCAGGTTGTCGACCTGACCGGGATCGGGGGCGACGTCCTTGCGCAGGCTGACCGCGCCGCTCGTATTGTACTTCGCCCACACCTTTACGTAGGCCTCCTGGCCCTCCTTGCTGAGAAGCCAATTGATCAAAAGCTTCGTCGCATCCGGATGCGGAAGGTTTTTGAAGACGACCAAGCCGCGATAGTTGATGTATGGCCCGAGCGGCGTTCGCACGACGTTTGTGCAGCCACCGGCAAGGATGCACCGAGAGACGATGTCCGGCCCGCCGCCGACGACGACGGCCTTGTCGCCGGTGATGACGGGGTTGGTCACCTGCTCGGCATTGTCGACGATCAATGCGTCCATCTTGCTCAACAGGTCATGGACGATAGCCAGCCCCTTGGCATCGTCGTTCATCTGCTGGACCGTGGCGGCTATCGTGTAGGAGCCATTGTTTTGCCGGCCCGGGTCACGGATCGCGATCTCGCCCTTCAGTTTCGGATTAAGCAGGTCGGAAAATTGTGCGATCCGGTCGACCCCAAGTTCCTTCAGCCGGTCCGTATTGGCGAAGATGGTCCGCTCGGCCCACCCTGTGTATGTAAAGACATAGGTGTCGTCCTTGCCGGTCTGCAGCCAATTCGACTTGTCCTTGACGTCGGGCAGGAGCAGATAGTCGGCCACCGGAACGAGGCCACCGGCCGGCTCCACCAGGTTCTCCATATTGCCTGTGCCGCCGACGTAGACATCCCACGCATAGATGCCGCCTTGCTGTTCGGTGAGCACGCGAGGCGCGAGTTTCGACGGATTGATTACCGTCAGGTCGACCTTGACGTCGGGAAACCGGGCGATGAAAGCCTGCGCCCACTGCTCCATGCCATCGATGCTGTGCACCGCCAGCGTCAGGGAACTGCCCTTGGCCTTGGCGTAGAGGTCGTCGATGGTCGGGTCCGCGGCAAACGCTGCACCAGCCGTTACGGTGCCCGCCAGCGCGGCCAGGAGCGGCAGTTTGACCAGTCCACGCAATCGTCTCATTCCATTCCTCCCTGGTTTGATTCATGCACTCAGTGGTTCTCGGTGTGGCCCCCTACGTCGTCTGTTGCTGCAGGCCGGTTCGCATGGCGATGAACCGCGCGAGAAGCGCCGAGCTTATCGTCAGCACCATGATGAAGATGCCAACGATAGCCGCGGTCTCGAACCGGCCGGCGTCGAGAAGCGTGAGTTGCAGCATCGAGAGCGGTTGGACCGACCCCGTCCCAAGAAATGCGATCAGGCCCACCGCCGAGTTCGCCGTCGCAAACACCTCAAGACCGATGACGGCGACCGACGGTCCGATGAGCGGCAGCACAATGCGTCGGAACGTGTAGAGCCGCCGCCCGCCAGCAGCCCAGCCAGCCTCCTCCAACTCATGCCCGAGCTGGCGCAATGCGCCGCGGATGACCTGGCTGCCGACCGTGACCGTGCCGATGAGGATCGCCAGGACAAGAATGGCCATGGATCCGTAGAAAGGCCGGAAGACGACGGATCTCGTGAACATCTGCAGGAGGCCCAGGCTCAGGACGACGCCCGGGATGAGGGCCGGCATCCACGTGAAGAAATCCAGCAGGCGTCGGCCGATGTAGCTGGTCTTGACGGTGACATAGGCGACCAGCGTGAAGATCGACATTCCCGCAATCGCGGCAATCAGACCGAGCCGCAAAGAGTTCCAAAGGGCGCGGATCACCCGTCCATCCGACAACGCCGACTGCCAGTGTCCCGTGGTCCACGGCTGGGGGATGTTGAAGATGCCGAACAACTTCATGAACGTGCCGGCGGTCAGGCAGATAAACGGTACCACCGTCATGAAGAAGAGCAGCAGCGCGATGGCACCGAAGATCGGCCACCGCCAGCGTCCGAGGTCGAAGAGGCGACTACTGAACTTCCCTGTCACGGACGCGTATTGATGACGGTATCCGTACCACTGCTGAGCAATCACCAGGGGTATCATCGACACCAGAAAGATGACCGATAACGAACTCGCAACTCCGTAGAGGGGGGGCTGCTGCGTCATCGAGTGATAAATGAGGGTGCTGTACACCTCGATCCCCGCTGGCGTTCCGAGGATCAGTTCGATTTCGAATGCCTGCATCGAACGAATGAGGCCGATCAACAACACCGCGATGATGGTCGGCGCGAGAACGGGCACCACGACTCGCAGCAGCGTTCCGCGCATAGTCGCCCCCGACGCGCGCGCGGCTTCCTCCAGCGCGGAGTTGAGTGCACGAAAGGCCGGCACCAGCAGGAATATCTTGATGGCCAGCGTGGCCGTCATCATATGCACCCAAAGGATGCCGCCGTAGCTGTACAGGTTGAAGATGGGACCGTGGACGAACGGCAGCTTCATGGCCATCTGGTTCAGGAAGCCCATGCGCCCCGCCGCGAGGAAAACCCAAGAGAGCGTTACTGGCAGAGCGGGCATGAACAGAGCGATCCAGAAGCCGACTTCAAGCCAGCTCCGGCCCGGAACGTTCGATCGCGCGATCAGCCATGCGATCGTCACGCCGAACATGATCGCCAGTCCCTGCCTGGCGATTGCCAGACCCACGGTGTTGAGAAGCGCCTTGGATAGACGCGGCTCGGTGAAGAGCGCTGTCCAGTTGTCTAGCCCGTAGACCGGTTTCAGGCCGTACTGGTTGATCTGGAAGCTCGTGATGAGGAGCTGCAGGACCGGATAGGTGACGACGAACGCCACCGCGATGAGAAGCGCAGTCATCCAAAACGACGACAGCGCCGGAAACTCGAGGCGGACCCGGTCCGGTCGTGCGATCGCCGTCTGGGCCCTTACGCTCATCCCGAATCGCCTCCATCACGGTCCCAGACCTGAAGCGCTTCTGGCGGTATCCGCAGCTCGACTGCCTGACCTTCGTGCCAGGGAACGTTGCGCGGCAGGAACAGCGTCGTCTCGTGCCCTCGAGGCATCTCCACGATGGCCTCGTAATCGCGACCCAGGAACAAAAGCGTGCGGATCGTCGCATCGACACGGTTGACGGACCACACCGGATCGTCACCATCTGTTTTTGGAGTGACCACGATCTCCTCCGGCCGCACCGCAACCAGACAAGGTGCGTCAACGGCAACGGCGTTCATGTGATTGGGACCGGCTGTCGCAAGAAGCTGGCCATTGCCCAGCCGCACTTTGGCGGGCCGGCCGCTCCTCGCTTCGACGACTCTCCCCGCCATCCGGATCGACTGACCGACAAAATCCCTGACGAATGCCGTCGCCGGTTGCGGTGTATATCTCGACTGGATCACCGATCTGCTCGATGCGGCCATCGCGCATGACCGCGATCCGATCCGACAGGGCCAGCGCCTCCGACTGATCGTGCGTCACGAAGAGCGTCGAAATGCCGAGCCTGCGCTGCAGCGCCTTCAGCTCCGCGCGGACCTGGTCACGAAGCTTGGCGTCGAGATTGCTGAACGGTTCATCCATCAACAGGACGTCCGGCCGCCCCACCAGACCTCGCGCCACCGCGACGCGTTGCTGCTGGCCACCGGACAACGCGGTGCTGGCGCGCTTGGCCATATCCGGCAGTCCAACCAGGGAGAGCGTTTCAGCTACGGCCCTTTCGACGTCCGCATTCCTGGCGCGTTTCGACCGGAGTGGAAAAGCAACATTTTCGAATACGTTGAGGTGTGGCCAGATAGCGTAGGACTGAAAGACCATGCCCATGTCGCGCCGTTCCGGCGGCACGAAGATCCTTTCGTCGCGGCAGTCGACCACACGCCGGCCGTAGACAATCTTCCCCGAAGATGCGCGCTCCAGGCCGATGGCCATGCGCAACGTTGTTGTCTTGCCGCAGCCGGACGGCCCGAGGAGGGTCAGAATCTCGCCCCGAAGCAGAGCAAACGTCACGCCGTCGACGGCGGTCAGCGACCCGAATCGGCGGGAAACGTCCGTGAAAGTGAGCGGTGGAACCTCGTCGGCCCGTGTCGCCCGAGCTGATCCGTTCGGCGTTGGAACGGCCTCAATCATGACGCGCGCGAGTTCGGCCTCCGCCGCGCTCACGATTAGCCTTTACCGGACGCGAGGGAAGCTGAAACCACGCTGCACCGACCGCGGTGCGCCGGCTGCCTCTTGCCCATGGCGTGTTCGCCCTCCCTTCATGCCTCGCCACGCCTCTTTGGGGCGCATCCGAACGCGTCAAAACAATATATCAACATATCCTTTCGGTCGACAACCAATTGGGATCGCGGCCCATTGAGCCCGCATTCGAACTCAGGCGAACCTGCGTTCCGAATAGTATCTGGCGGCACCGGGATGCAACGGAATCCCACTGTCTCGAGCGACCTGGCGCTCGTCGTAGGAGTAGGGAATGTGCGTCAGACGGAACCGGAACCGCTGTTCGTCCAGGACCCGCGCCACCGTATAGGCGAAGTCGTCGGGCATGTCGTCGCGGCCAAATATCAGCTGCCAGGGGCGCGATATCGACGGAACCGGAGCGACAACCCCTGGGAAGAGCCTTGCCGGGATTTCGCCAGGTTCGCCCCCGTATTCCTCGGCGATCGCCTGCATGAGTTCCGGCTCGAGCGGCAGGAAACGGAGGTTCATAAGAACCGAGGCGTCATACCAGCAGGCTGCCTCGGGGGTATACGCCGCGTAGATGTTCTCCATGATCAGATCGACGGCGCCGGCGCGAAACCAGTCGGGTTGAACCCCGCTGCCGGCGTTGTGCAGCGACGGGTAGAAACGGCCTCCCCAGCTCTCGATCAACTCGCGGGTGAGGCCGTGGTGTGCGAGGACCTTCTGATAGAGTGCGCCTCTGGCGCCAAATACACGGACCGGCAATCGCCGCTCGGCGATATCGGCGAGACCCGTGGCGCCGATCTCCCAACGCAGAGCAACGCCGAGCCAGACCGGCATCATGATCGTCGCCAGCACCCGCAAACGATTGCGCGGCGGCTGGTCGCTGTACTCATGCCGTCCTTCGAAAGCCCATCGGGCCAGGAGCGCCTGCGTCGCGCCGAAATGAATGGTGCCGTCGTTCACCAGGCGTGGGCAACGCCCGCGGGAGGCCTCCGTCTCGATCTGAACTTCGTATCCTTCGCCGGCAAGGGAGTCCCGAACGATCGCGGCAAGCGTACCCCATGGTGTTCCGGGCGGCGCCCCGCCGAATACGAGCTTTCCGTCAAACGTCATCACGCTTGCCCCTCCCCGCCCGCAAATACGGGATTGCACTTGCGGCACGAAACCTTGTGTCGAGCCGGCCGCCAGTCGACAGGACCGGTTTCGACCATTAACAAACGCGGAACGCCATTGCGACCGCCAAGACCAGCGATGACGTCGATGGCCGACCGACGCGCCTGACAGTCTGCCCAGAGGGAAGATGAAGAATTCCGTGACCGATCAACCGCTCAGGGACGCCAAGGGAGGCCGCGTATTCTTCACGACGGGCAACCGCGCTCTCGTCGAAGAGGAAGAGATCGAGCTGACGAGCGTCGGAATCGATATCGGCTCCTCGACGTCTCACCTCATGTTTTCGAAGATCGTGCTGGAGCGTTGTGATGCCCGTTACCTGGTCGTCGCGCGGCACGTGCTGCATCAGTCGCGCATTCTGCTGACTCCATACGTCGAGGGTGAGGAGATCGACGCCGCGGCGCTCGGCGAATTCATCCGGGGTGAATACGAAGCCGCCAAAATTGCTCCGGGTGATGTCGACACCGGGGCGTTGATCCTGACCGGAGTTCGCGGTGCGGCGCAGCAACGCGCGCGCGATCGGCAACCTGTTCTCCGCGGAGGCCGGCAAGTTCGTCGCCGTGAGCGCGGGAGACGCGCTGGAGACGATATTGGCCGCTCACGGCTCCGGCGCCGCGGCGCTCTCGCGTAAGATCTCCGGCCAAGTGATGAACATCGACATCGGTGGCGGCACGACCAAGATCGCGGTCTGTCAGGCTGGCGAGATTGTTGCGCAAACCGCGGTGGAGGCCGGGGCCCGGCTTGTGGTGACCGGCGACGACCGCCGAATTGTGCGGCTCGAGGCCTTCGGACGCCAGGATATTGCCGATCTCGGCGGCGCTGCGGAGCCCGGTGCCCACCTCGATCCGGCCATGCAGCGAGCGTTGAGCGCGCGGATGGCCGACCGCATCGTTCGGGCGGCGCGAGGAGGCGATCTCGGCAGGTACCTCCGTCAGCCTCCCCTCCCCGCCGATATGGACCCGGTGGCCGTCGTCTTCTCCGGCGGAGTGTCGGAATACATCAGCGGCAACACTGCGGATCAGTTCAACGATCTCGGCCCCGACCTCGCTCGTGAAGTTCATCAACGTGTGAAAGACTGGGGCGTGCGGATCGAAAATGCGCAACAGCGCATCCGGGCGACAGTGGTCGGCGCTTCGCAATACGCGGTGCAGGTGAGCGGCAGCACAATATTTCTGGATCCGGGCGACGCCGTACCTGTTCGCAACGTCGCCGCGATCGCGCCGAAGATCGACCTCACCGCGGACGCCATCGACTCCGGCAACGTTGCGGCCGCTATCCGTGTGGCGCTTTCGCGGCTCGAACTCGACAATGGCGACAGGCCCGTCGCCCTCGCCATCCCGTGGTCCGGCTCTGCGACCTATGCGCGGCTAGGCGCCCTTTGCCGCGGCGTCATTGAGGGCCTCGCACCCATCCTGGCCAAGGGACATCCGCTGATCTTCGTCGCAGACGGGGACATCGGCGGACTTATCGGCGTCCATTTCCGAGCGGAAGAGGGTCTGACCAACCCGATCATCTCGATCGACAGTATCGAACTGAAAGAGTTCGATTTCATCGATATCGGCGCCATTGTGAGCGATACCGGAGCGGTCCCGGTAGTCATCAAGTCCCTTCTCTTCCCAGCCGAATAGCCCTGCGCGCAATAGGGCCGGTCATCCCTCAACGGAGCCCCAAATCGCCTCCGCCGTCCTAACCACCAACTCGAGCTTTCGCCACTGATCGTCGGCGGTGATTTCGTTGCCCTCCTCGGTGGACGAGAAGCCGCATTGCGGCGCAATTCCGAGCTGATTGATGTCCGCATACCTGGAGGCCGATTCGAACTTCCTCTTGAGGCCGTCGATATCCTCCAGTTGGGCGGTCTTGGTCGTAATGAAGCCCGGGAGGACGCGCTTTTTTCCGCTGGGCAGGAGACGTAGCGGCTCCAGTCCGCCGGCACGTTCGCTGTCGTATTCCATGAAATAGATGTCGACCCCGGTCTTGTTGAAGATCGCATCGGCAGCCGGATCGTATGCGCCCTGCGCGGCCCATGTAGATCGGAAATTGCCCCGGCACATATGCATCGCGATGACCATGTCGTCCGGGCGATCCTTGATCGCCTCGTGAAGCATCCAGGCATAGCGGTCGATCAGGTAGTCGGGGTCCTGGCCAAGCGCGGCCTTGTCGGCGCGATGCTTTGGATCGCAGAGATAGGCAAAGAAGATATCGTCCATCTGAAGGTAGCGGCAGCCAGCGTCGTAGAAAGCCTGCACCGCCTTCGCATACGTTCTTGCGAGGTCGTGAAAGAGCACCTCGAGGTCCTGATATTCCGGCGGCGCGATATCTTTCGGTGCGGTGCGAAAGTGGCAACATGAGGGGCCCGGGATCGAGATCTTGGGCTGGACCTTGGTGACGCTTGCCACATAGCGATAGTGGTCAAGCATCGGGTGGTCGTCGGGGAAGTCGAGTTTGCCCGTGATCATTGGATGAATTTTCGGGACCGCAACGCCGACCATTGTGATCCCTTCCTCGTCGCGGTCCTCCATGGCAAAGCCGGTCAGTGCCTCCATGAAATCGTAGTGCCAGAAGCGCCTCCGGAGCTCGCCGTCGGTCACCGCCGGCAGCCCAACCCGCTCCTGATGCCTCACGGCCTCCGCAATTGCTTCGTCTTCAACCGCACGAAGATCATCGGCCGACATTGTGCCGTCCTCAAAGTGCGCCGTGCGCGCTTTTTTTACGCTGTGCGGTCTCAGCAGGCTCCCGACATGATCCGCACGATACGGTGCCCGTCCGACCGGTCGGCTTTCTTCTCTCGTGACCGCTTCTGACAATCTCACTCTCCCTCAGGTTTGGGGGTCTGAGATTGACTGGCTATTCGCCAGCGGTCCAGTCCGGGATGCCGGCCCGCTTCACGCTTCGGGCCGCGGCCCGATCCGGATTGAGAACAGGGCTGGTCAAAAATAGAAAGCGGGCCCGCTCTCAATGAGAGCGAGCCCCTCCTGGTTAGTCAGTTGGTGGCCGTTCAATGCGCCAGCGGATCAGGCCTGACCTGGAAGTGGATGGCAAGCGGGCGTGTACCCATGCCGCCTTCCTTGTTCCACGGCGTGCGGTCACCGCTCGCTGTCCACAGGCCGCGACCCTTCCAGCCTGCATTGGGATCGTCGATGCGACCATCAAGCCCCTTGGAGTAGTGGCCCATCGGGTAGGGCACACGCAAGACAACCCACTTGCCATCGACGAGTGCCAGCATGGCGTCGTTTAGGTTGCCGGTCGAGATCGGCACGTCGTTGCCGAGCCCGAGAGTGTTGTGCTGATCGACCCAGGTGTAGTAGCTCGCCTCGGCGCTGTTGTCGCCGATACCAGCGAAGCCGGGCCCCGGATACTTGTAGAGCGTCCACCCTTCGGGGCACTGGTCGCCGGTCGCGCTCGGGCCGTTGAGCGGGCCTTTGCACTTGCTACGGTCGAAACTGACCAGATGTCCGCTTGACGCCGACCCCCAGACGACACCCTTGCTGTCAATGTCGCCGCCACGAATGCCGAAGGCCGGCTTGGGCACGTTGTAGATTTCCGACAGCTGGGTCTTCGGGTCGTATCGAACGAACGCCGGCGTTCCGCCGAACACACCGACCGTGTACCAGACGGACCCGTCTGCCGGGTTCGGCATCACGGCGTAGTTGCCGCCGGCAAGGCGCGCGTCCTTGGTCGGATCGATCGGCTTGCCGGGCTCGGTCCAACCGGTGTCGACCTTGCCGTTCGCGTTGATGTCGAGGATGTAAGGTGCCCACCCCTGCGAAGCGGCCACGTCGCCCGTCTCCAGGAACTTCTTTGTGTCGACCCAACCAACAACCGGCCCGGTGCCGCTCGCCCACACAGTGTCATCGGCGTCGAAGCCGAATTGCAGGTGATGGGTTCCGAAGCAGGTGTCGACGAACGTGTATTTCATGGTCGCCGGATCAAGCATGGCGATCTGACGGCCATTCGATTTCAGCGGGAAAACCTTGGCCGAAGGATGATCCGAGCCCGCCTGGCAGAAAGCCGGATTATCCGGACCACGCACCCTGGCCGAAAGCCACAGGCGTCCCTTTTCGTCGAACATGTCGTCGTGGTTGCTGACCTTGCTGTCCCACAAGGGCTCTTCACCCCAATAGGCCGACGGCGCCACCACAGGATCGGGAGGCGGTATGCTGCCCGGGTCCATCGTCGGCGCGGTGAAATACGTCACCGTATTCTTCACCGGGTCGAGGATCGGGAGGTTGTCCGTTGACAGCTCCGGTGATCCGAAGAGCGGCCCGTACGCGTTGACGGTCGGGTTACGCTTGTCCGTCGAAATCAGGTCGTGCAAATATTTGTTCGGCTCCGACCACTCCCACCAGGTCACCACCACATTACGCTCGACGCCTTCCGGCCGCGGAGGCTTGGGCGGGAGTGCTCCATCCGCGATGGCGTCCGTCCACTCGGCATAATATTGAAGCGGAACGTTGTTCCAGTTGCCCATCTGGCTGGCCATGCTGGCGCCGGCCTGGCCGGACTGGATGCGCCGGATCCACGCGTCCTCCGTGGACTCCAGGTGACTGAAGGCGGCCGGTATCGTCCGCGTCGCCTCCTGGCCGAGTTGATGACAGCCGACGCATCCGATGTTCTTCACCTGCTTCAGGTAATCGTCCTGGGTGAGGCCCGCCGGGATATCGCCTTTGCCATCGAACTGATCGACGCCCGGAATGTGAAGCATCGAATACCAGTAGATCGCGGGATAGTAGTGCGCCGCCGATTTGTCGTCGGGCGCAGGTACGGCCTCCAGGTTCAGCATGTGCCCCGGCTCACCGCGTACCTTGGCAGAATCAACAAGGCCATAACCCCGGACCCACACCTGGTAGTCCACATCGGGGAGGTCAGGAATCACGTACTGGCCCTGATCGTTGGTGACGACCATCCGGGCAAACTTCGTCGGAAGTTCGCTCGTTTCGGCAATGACCCAAACGCCGGCTTCCGGTCCGTTGGGACCGGTTACGACGCCACCGATGTCATTGTCATCGATGGTCACGCTCTGCGCCAGCGCCCCTCCGCCCAATGGCAGGGTCAAAGCGGCGACGGCCGTGGCCAGGGCACGCAGTCTGGCCAACGGATTTCGATCATCTCGCGTAGACATGATCCGTTTCCTCCAGGGGTCCGCCGCATTTTCAATTCTTGTTCGGTCGACGGCGAGAACGTGCGGCAGGACGAAACCGTCATGGCAAGTCTAGGCTCGCGCTATTGGTGAGGCAATACGTCGCAGCGATGGTTATGATTGAGACAATCTGCCGCATAGGCGCATTTTGCGTAGTACACGGCGCGCAGCGCAACGCCGGTATCGGAGGAACGGCATGATCGCCAAATCAGCGAGTGCGGCGATGGCAGTTGCCGTCGTCACTTTGACCGGCGCGCAGGCTCAGGACGACATCATCGCACTGCGCCAACGACTCATGGACGTAAATGCGGCGGCAGCCACGCTTACCGGCGACATGGTAACCGGGGTGGTGCCGTTCGACCCAGCGATTGCCAGAGCAGCGCTGATGCCGATCTCCCACAATCTTGAGGTCTTTCCTTCCCTCTTCCCGGCGGGAAGCGACACCGGCGAAACATTGGCGCAGCCGGCCATCTGGACTGACATGGATGGCTTCAAGGCGGCGGCAGCGCAACTCTCCAGCGATGCGTCCGCTGCTGCGAATACCGTTTCCACGCTAGATGACCTGGCAGCCGCGCTGGTGAGCACAATCAGTATCGATTGCGCGAATTGCCACGCCAAATATCGCCGGCGGTGAGGATGACGGCCACACCTGCCGACCGGCCTTGGCGTTCGGTCGCCGGCCACCAGGAACAACGTCACAGGGGGAATTCCCCGAGCGGGATCCCTGATCGTCAACGCAGGGGCGGCGCGAAGAGAATTCCGCCGGCGTTCCAAAGCGCATTCAGGCCGCGAGCGAATTGAACAGTATCTGGCCGCTCGAAGTGCCGCGCGTAGACTTCGCCGTAGTTGCCGACCTCTTTCACCACATTTCGTGCCCAGTCTGGCGAAAGTCCAAGAACCGTTGAAGCCGGCAGCGGCGTCGACAGGCTGCCGGAATCGTCGACGTTGGACGAAGTGATCCCGAGTTCCTCAGCATCCATCATGGCGTAGATCGTCCAGCGCAATACTGCGAGCAAAGTTGCATCTTGCGCGCGCACGACGGGCGCAAGCGGCTCCTTCGATATGCGCTCAGGGAGGAGGGCGAACTTTTTCGGATCATGATCCGAGGCGATGGAAACGAGAAGAGACGCATCCGCGGAAAGCGCATCGCAGCGACCGGCGAAGAACGCTGCCTCGGTCGCATTGCGGTCGTCGCTCAGGCGCATAATGACCGAGCGGTGCGTTTGTCGCAGATAGTCGTCCAGTTGTGCGGCGGACAGCGACTGAGAGTCGACGCAAATTGATCCGCCGTCCAGGTCGGCAAGGGTCGAGAAACCTGCCTCGGCGCGCACGAGGAAGGCCTGACCATCGTAGAAAGTAACCGGACCGAAGCTGAGACCGGATGTGAGCTCGCGATCGAAGGTCCAGGTGAGCTGGTGAAACACGACATCGATATCCGGCGATTGCCGGAACTGCGTGGCGGTTGCGACGGCGACGAATCTGGCCCGATCGGCCGCACCGAAAATCGCAGCGGCGAGAGCGCGGCAGAAATCGACATCGAATCCGTCTGCATCGGTCGGGGAACGGACGATCGCGAAGCCGGGCATGTGCTCCGGCAAACCGCACGTCACCACACCCAGCGATCTGATCACATCCAGTCGAGCCTGGTCCTGCGCATAGGCGGCCGACAACGGCAATGCGAGGAACAGAACGAGATGCGCCGCGGCAACCAACGAGGCGCCGAGCGAGAACATGCGGCGCATGCGTAAGGTGGCCCGGTCGGCGAGAGCGCGCGCCGCTATTGCCGCTTCATCTGGAAATCGATCTGGACAGGCTCGCCGGGCCCAAGGGCACGCGTCTTGTTCACCGCCTTGACCAAAGTGAACCCGGGCGCGTCAACGGAAACGTCGACGTCCGAGGGGTTCACGTCCTTGGCGACCTCGACATTCTTGTAAATGCCGATCGGGTTGGTCTCCGTCTTGTATTGTAGGTTTGTGTCCTTCACGGTGATCGTCACGACGGCGTCGTTGATCGGTAGATTTTGCTGGTCCCGGACGAAACCGAAATACACCGTTCCATCGTATTGGACGCCCTCGTCCTCTTCGAAAAAGGTGGCGCCGTTGCTCCAAGCCGGCTGTGAACCGGCCAGGGCCACCGCCATGATCGCGACCAACGACGCGCCCGTCAGCCGGATAAGGTTCATGCACGTTCCTCCATTTGGGGCGGCGGCTCGAACGACCCGCGTCGCCAAATTCACATGAAATAGCCCCGCAAGAAGTACCCGATCACGAAGATCATCGCTGTCGGAACAAGCACGATCAGCCACGCCCATGACTGCCACAACCGTTCCAAGATTCCGCGTGGCGTGAGCAATGCCAGGGCGGCGACGATCACGCCTGCGGCGATGCCGTTGATCACCCAGCCATACCACATCATCGCCGGGCCAGCGTCTTTCGGCAGGGCAGACAGCGACCATTGGTTGACGAATGGATAGTATCGTAGCGGGCCGTAATTGGTGTAGACGCCGAAGAAATAGACGACGGAAAACACGAGCGTGACCACGGGCAACACCCGCGCGATGCCGTAGTCGCGCGCAGAGGCTGTGGTGTCAGCCCGGGCCGCCATGTCGGCTCTGACGGCAGCTGACATTGTCGACGCCTCGCTGGAATGCTGCGCGGTCATATGCCCACCCCTCTCGTGTTGTTGACGATGTTGCCAACAAGGAAGCCCCACCAGGCACAAGCCGCCACGATCACGGTGAGGGCGGTGCGCAGGGAACGCTGGTCACTCAGTGGCACGCGTTTCCAGAAGAGCCAGTACGTCGGCAGCAGCCCCAGGCCAAGGGCGATCGCGTGCTCTTTGGTCTCGAACAACCCGATCGGCACGTGCTGCCCGAATTCTTCGAGGGGCACGCGCACGTCCAGTCGGTAGTTGGCGTAGAGCACGGCCCCCAGCAGCATATTGACCACCCAGAGAGTGCAGACCGCGTTCGCGTAAGACGGTGATCTCACGGCGGCGAAGCTTTCGACAAAGAGCCGCTTTCTCTTTGACGGCCAGACGGTGCTGACGGTCTGATGCGTGACCGCGCCGAGCAGCAGGAACGCAACCAACCCGTGCAAGATGAGCAGAGTCACCCACGGCATGCGCTACCTCCCCAGGTCAGCGAGCGCGTCAATAGGTCGCAAATTTATAGTTCTCACCACCGACGGTGTCTATCGCCCGCCGTCCGTACGCCCGCGTCCAGGGCGTCTCCTCTATTATATCGTGACCGGGTTCGGACTATCTTCTGGCCGGAAGGCGCCGCCCAAATGTCCCCAACACAGGCCCCGACGGGGCTTAGCCGGAGAAGCTTCATCCATTTGGTCGGACGGGCCGGCGGGGCCGTGGCGGCCTACAATACGATGGTCGCGCTTGGGCTGATGCCCGTGCCGACGGCCTATGCCGGTCCTCCGGTGCTCGCGCCTGGCTCGGGCCGCGGTCGCCACGTGGTGGTTCTTGGCGCCGGCATCGCCGGGTTGGTTGCGGCCTACGAACTGCAGAAGGCGGCCTTTCGCTGCACCGTCCTTGAAGCGCGTGCGCGCCCGGGCGGCCGCTGCTGGACGATTCGCGGCGGTGACGCCGTCGCGGAGACCGACAGCCTGCAGGAGGCGGCGTGGCCCAAGTCGGACCGTTTGTATTTCAACCCCGGTCCAGCACGGATTCCGCAACACCACTCGGCCCTGCTCGGCTATTGCCGTGAACTGGGCGTGTCGCTGCAGACCATCGTGACACACAATCCGAACGCCTTTGTCCAGGACGACGAAAGTTTCGGCGGCAAGCCGGTCCGCATCGGCGATGTCGAGGACGATGTCCGCGGGCAGATTGCTGAGTTGGTGGCCAAAGGAATCGACCAGGGCGAGTTGGATCTGCCGGTGAGCGTGGTCGATCGAGAGGCGATTTTGGCGCTGGTGCGGGACACGGGCGACCTGGACGGCGATGCTTATCGCGGTCCCGCCCCCGCGGCAGGTTTCCCGCCCTTCGCAGATCGGCGACCGCCGCTTGCCCTCGGCGAATTGACTCGATCCGGTTTCAGGTCCCGCGCGTCACACTTCGCTCAGGCATTCGCCCGCGCGCCGACGATGCTTGAGCCGCTCGGAGGTATGGACAGGATCGCGGAGGCGTTCGCTGCCCGTCTCGAGCCTGCGATCAAATACAACACCGTCGTGACCGAGATTCGACGCAGATCCGATGGGGTCCGGGTCTTCTGCCGCGAAGGCCGTGATGGTCCTGTGACGGCGATCGACGCCTCGTTCGCAATCGTGACGATACCGTTGTCGGTGCTCTCTGCCATCGACAACGATTTCGGTTCGCGCCAGAAGGCCGCGATTTCAGCGGCGAACTACGTGCCGGCCGCCAAGGTCGGCCTGCATGCCCGTCGCCGTTTCTGGGAGGAGGAGGCGAGCATCTTCGGCGGCACGTCCTGGACCACGCGGGACGCGACCCAACTCTGGTACCCCTCCCACAGCTTTCAGTCCGACGACGGCATCCTGCTTGGGGCGTACGTCTGGACGAGCGATCTCGGGACAGTTTTCGCCGCCATGACGCCTGCCGAGCGCCTGCGCTCGGTGATCGCCGACGGCGAGCGTCTGCATGCAGGCTATGCCGCAGACGTCGGTCGCGGCGTCGCGGTGTCGTGGGCGAAAATTCCGTTCTCAAGCGGTGCTTGGTGCGAGTGGAGTGCGGCAGACCGGCGACAGCACGTCCCGGCGCTTCAGGAGGTCGACGGGCCCTTTTTTTTCGCCGGAGAACACGTCAGCGACCTGCCAGGGTGGCAGGAAGGCGCCGTTCTGTCAGCGCAGAGTGTCGTGACACAACTGTCGAGAATGGTCCAAACGCCCTGACTTCGACCAGCCAGGCAGCAACGCCGTCCTGGCAGGGTGTCGCCATTCTGAAGCAGCTCATCGTCGTCGCCGTCATGCTGGCGGGCGCGGCCAGACAATCCTCCTGGAACGGGAAAGGATCAAACGACAGACCATCGGCAGGATGGACAGAGGCTCGCCTGATCACCGACCGGCATAGTCGCGCGGGTCAGCTGCAGCCGCCAGCCATTCTATCAATCCGACGGCATCGAAACACGGTCGGCCGGTTGCCTGGCGGACGTCCCGCGAGAAGGGCGGGATGTCGCTGCATTGGATCACAAACAGCGCGATCGAAGGATCGTCGTTGACTGCTTTCTCGGCGAGCGCCACAACCTCGTTCCGAAGCTTTGCCGGATCGAACGTTTCGTTTTGCCGAAGGATGGAGTCGAATTCGCCGGTTCCCTTGAGCTCGCGAACTACCAGCCGGTCGGTCTCGGTGATGCCGCAGGCGCCTAGCGAACGCGAATTGATAGCGCTGCATGCGCTGGCGATGACGCCTATCTTGTGGTCACGCCCCAAAGCCGACAGAAGCATCGGCACTGCCACCATGATCGACAGGAATACCGGCACCTGCAGCGCCGCCGCAACGGGGCGCTGGTAATATACGAACGAACCGCAGGCGCCGGCGATGATGCTGACACCATGCTTCAAAAGTCGTTCGCCGGCGTCAATGATCAGCGGCTCCACCGACGGATCCCCCGCCATCAGGACGGCCGGATCGCTCACCGACACGATTTCGTAGAAGACCGGTCGTGCGAAACTGGCGGCATGCTGAACGTTGCCGGGCATCAGCGGGTGGCGCGTGGAAAGAACAATGATGCCGACGCCCGCACCAGCCAGCGCCGTGCCACCCCGCAGTAGACTCATAAGCCCCGCTCCGCTTCAGCCCCGCTCCGCTTCAGAACGCGACCCGATCGCCGCCTTTGAGTGCCAGCATCTCGCGCGCCTCCGCAGGAGTCGCGATTTCCAGGCCGAGTTCCTCGACAATCCGACGGATCTTTGCCACCTGCTCCGCGTTCGACGAGGCGAGCTTTCGGTAGCCGATGAACAGGCTGTCCTCGAGACCGACCCGCACATGACCACCGAAGAGCGCGGAAAGAGTCAGGAAGCGCATCTGCGCCCGGCCGATGCCAAAAGCGGAAAGACGGTAGTCGGACCCGAACAGGCGGTCGGCCATGTTGCGAAAATGGACGAAGTTTTCGAGGTCCGCCCCCATGCCTCCGGCGATGCCGAAGATACCTTGAATCAGGAACGGCGGCTCGATCAATCCGCGGTCAACGAACTGCTTAAGATTGTAGAGGTGTCCGATGTCGTAACATTCATATTCGAATTTGGTGCCGTAGGCGTGTCCAACCTCGCGAATGACCCGTTCGATCATATTGAACGTGTTTGGATAAATCAGATCCCAGGTCGAACTCCAGGTAAGGTTTTTCCCAGTCATGTTTCCACGTATCGTGTTTCGCTGCGAGCTGGGCGACAGAAAAGTTCATCGACCCCATGTTGAGCGAGGTCACTTCAGGCTGAGCCCGATGTGCTGGCGCCAGCCGCTCTTCCAGCGTCATGCCAAGGCCGCCACCGGTCGTGATATTTAGAACGGCATCCGTCGCCTGCTTGATTCGTGGCAGGAACTGCATGAAGAGATCGGGATCCTGACGCGGCCGGCCTGTTTCCGGGTCGCGAGCGTGGAGATGGAGGATGGCAGCTCCCGCTTCGGCCGCCTCGATGGCAGAAGCCGCAATCTCGTTCGGCGCGACCGGAAGGTGAGGGGACATTGTCGGTGTGTGAATGCCACCGGTCACCGCGCAGGTAATGATGACTTTTCCGTCGTGGCGCAGTCTGGTGATGGGCCATGTCCGTTTCGGTTGTCGTCATTCTGAAAAGCCTCGCGCGACGCCGGCACAGGCACGCCACACGCTAGGGCGCGCTTTTGGTTCAACTCGTACGAGGAGTTGCCCTCCCGATTGCCACTGATATATCAATATATCGTGCTAGGAAGAGACGAGCCTGTCAATGCATGACTTGCGCAACCGGGGGATGATATGCCCATCGGCCTGACCGATGCCGTCTACAATGAGTTGCGGCGCTGCCTGTTCTGCGGCCGGTTTCATTCGGGTGAGGTGCTGCGCCTTAGGCCGCTGGCCGAGGCACTTGGCACCAGTGTGCAGCCGGTTCGGGATGCGGTGCAACGATTGGTCGCCGAAGGCGCCCTGGAACTGGCGGCCAATCGCTCCATTCGGGTCCGCAGCCTGTCACGAGAAAGCCTGGTAGAAATCTACCGCATCCGCTTTCTGCTTGAGGGCGAGGCGACTGCCATGGCGGCGCTTCGCGATGACGTCGACCTCGCCGCAGCCGAAAGAGCAATCGGGGCAATGACCGTTGCCTCGAAGCAATCCGACATGGCTGCCTATAGCATAGCCAACTTCGACTTCCATTTCGGGATCTATCGCGCCGCGCATTCCGCTCACCTCATGCCACTCATCGAAGCGATGTGGCTTAAGGTTGGACCGATGCTGGACATCGGCGTGGCTGGACGGACGCGTGCGGAGATGCGTCTGTTCGAGGGGCAAGACGCGCATCGCGACATGGTTTCGGCGATCACCCGGCACGATCCCGATGCTGCGCGGGCAAGTCTTGAGAAAGACCTTATCCGTGGTCGCGATTGGTTCCTGGCGCACAGGGTGTTTCCGTCGACCGACGAAGCCGTCGCGATCCGGCCGTTGCAGCCGGCACCCGCGCATGACAGGCAATTAGGCACACTAACGGCTGGGGGAAAACGCGTATGACCGCCGCGAAGGGAAAGGTGGCTCTCGCTGGCTGCGGGCTGGTGGGAGCTAGCTGGGCAATCGTCTTCGCCCGCGCCGGTCATCCGGTCCGCCTTTGGGACCAAGGCGCAGAGCAGACGAAGCGAGCGATGGACGCCATCCGCCAGCGAGTGCTCGATCTGGAGTCGGCCGGACTGGTTGGGTCAGTTGCGGACGTGCTGGACCTGATAGAAAGCACGCCCGACCTTGAAACCGCGGTGGCGGGCGCCGTCTACATTCAGGAATCGATCACAGAGGATCCGGAGGCAAAGGCCGCTCTGTTCACGCGCCTTGATGCTCTCGCCGACGAGGCGACGGTAATCGCCTCGTCGTCGTCCGCCATTCCCGGCAGTCGCTTTCAGGAGCACCTTCCAGGCCGCGGCCGCTGCATGATCGCCCACCCGGCCAACCCACCGCATCTCCTTCCGATCGTCGAACTCGTCCCAACGCCGTGGACGACCGAGCAACGCGCTCAAAGTTGCGGATGATCTCCTCACCGCCGCCGGCCAGGAGCCGATATTGGTGAAGAAGGAGGTGGCCGGGTTTGTCCTCAGTCGCATCCAGATTGCCCTTATCAATGAGGCAATATCGCTGGTCGGTCGTGGCGTGGTTTCTCCCGACGACGTCGACAAGGTGATGCGGTACGGGCTCGGACTTCGCTGGGCCTTTCTCGGTCCGCTGGCGGTCATGGACCTCAACGGACCAACCGGGTTCCTGTCCTACATCAAGCACCTGCGCCCCACCTACAAATCCGTCGGCAACGACTTGCATGTCAGCGAGTCTTGGACCGCAGAGGCGGTGGCCGAAATCGAGGCAGCGCGCCGCGCTGAGGTACCGAAGGAACAGGTGCCTGAGCGCCAGCGCTGGCGCGACCGCCGCCTCATGGCGCTGTTGGCCCACCTGAGGGCAGCCGAGCGGGATATCGGCCCCTTCTCCAACGTGACGCTCCGATGCCCGAGCGGCCCGCACGGCCCGACGTCGATGACGCCTCTTATGAATAGTCTATGCGGGGATCGACGTAGGCGTAGGCCACGTCCACCAGGATGTTGATGAACACGTAGATGATCAGGATGCACAGGATGGTGCCCTGGATCAGGGGGTAGTCCCGCGCGCTGATTGCCTGAATTAGCAATCGGCCAAGCCCAGGATAGGTGAATACCGCCTCGGTGACCAACGTGCCGCCAAGGAAATTGGCCATCATCAGCCCGACAATGGTGACGAATGGTAGGAGCGCGTTGCGCATGACGTGGCGCCCAACAACGTCGCGCTCGCGCAGTCCCTTCGAACGGGCGGTGCGGACATAGTCCGCCTTCAATTCGCCGAGGAGTGAAGCACGCAGGAACCGCGCAAAAATGCCCGAGACGTACACGCCGAGCGTCAGTGCCGGCAAAAGAAGATTCCGAAGCGCTTGGATCGGCGCCACCCAGATTGGAACGAAGGCGGAGGCCGACGGCAGCCACCGCAGTTGTACTGCGAAGAACAGAATGAGCAGGATTCCGAGCCAGAATGTCGGCACGCCAAGCGCCAGTGCGCTCCACCAACTCAATACGCGGTCAATCCACGAGCCCGGCTTTAACGCGCTCACCACCGCAACCGGAATTCCTATTAGCAAACCAACCACAATTGCGGCAAAGCCGAGCTGAAGAGTGGCAGGTATCCGTTGGAGGATCAGCCTCAGGACCGGATCTTGGCTCTGGAGTGATACGCCGAAATCTCCGGTTGCTGCGTTCGTCAGCCAGGACCAGTATTGCACGAGGACAGGTCGGTCGAGACCGAGACGCTTAGTAGTGGCCTCGATCTGTTCTTTGGCGTTGCGTTCTCGCCGACCATCGAGGCCGACCGGCCCGCCCGGAACGGCGTAGATCATCGCCCAGATGCCGATCGACGCAACCACCATCACCGGCAGAAGCTGGGAAAGCCTGCGTAGGATATACCCGGTCATAGCATTCCCCTCTCCGCCTGAACTTCGTCGCCGATTTCGTGTCGGTCTTCCAGAGACCGATGCCAGGGCGCGGCCGACGTGTCGAGGGAAAGAATCGTGAGGGTAAGCACGACCCCCGGCAGCACGGCATAGTAAGGGGCCTCGTAAAGGTACGATTTGCCCGTGCGCAGCATCTCACCCCAACTCGGCGTCGGCGGGGGGATTCCGACCCCGAGGAAGGCAAGTGCCGCTTCGAGGAGGATGGCGACGGCCGACAGCACCACCACCTGGACCAGGATCGGGCTCCATGAATTGGGCAGCACCGTGCGGAACATGTTGTGCGCCGAAGAGCCGCCAAGCGCTTCCACCGCAACGACGAAATCTCGCTTGCGGAGCGACAGCACCTGCGCCCGGGTGATGCGGGCGAAACTTGGAATGCCGGTGATCCCGACCGCAACCAGAGCCGCCATCTGGCTGCGCCCGAGAACGGAGATGAGCGCCATGGCGAAAAGGATGTTGGGGAGGGCGAGAAGCACGTCCACGAAACGCATCAACAGAGCGTCGCGCCAGCCGCCGAAGAACCCGGCGACCAGGCCGATCGGAATCCCAATCGACCGCTGCGATGCTCACGGCGCCGGCGGCAGTGATGAGCGAAGTGCGCGCGCCGTAGAGCACCCGCACCATGATGTCCCTGCCCAGTTCGTCCGTGCCAAACCAATGTGCGGCCGACGGGCCTTGCAGCGCGTTCACCAGGTCCTGTGCCAGCGGATCGATCGGGATCACCCACGGGGCCAGAAATGCCAGGGCCGCGATGCCAACCAGGAAAATCGCGCCAAGGAAGGCGCCCGCCCGCGAGAAGACGCGCTTGGCGACATCGAGCTTGCGGCGGAAGCGGCCTGTCATGAAGGCGCGTCCTTCTGGAAGAAGGCTTCGGAAGTCGCACCGTACGCGACATCCAGCGGACCAGGCGAAATGGCAGGCGGAGAACGTGGGCAGTCCCGGAAATGCTTCGAAGGCGGGCACCTCTGTCGCAGCACCGCTCTTCGGCCTTGAAGCAACGGGGATGGAATGGGCAACCCGGCGGAGGCGCAGCCGGGCTAGGGATGTCGCCCCGCAGAATGATCCGGCGGCGGTTATCGCGTCCCACGGGATCGGCAACCGGGACCGCCGACATCAGCGATTGTGTGTAAGGATGGATCGGCTGTTCATATAGAACTGTCTTGTCGCTTTCCTCGACAACCTTGCCCAGATACATCACGGCCACCCGGTCGGATATGTGTCGGATTACCGACAGATCGTGGGCGATGAAGATGTAGGCGAGGCCGAGCTCGCTTTGGAGGTCCTGCAGCAGATTGACGATCTGTGCCTGAATGGAGACATCGAGCGCCGCCACTGGCTCGTCCAGGATCAGCAGTCGCGGTTGCAGCGCCAGTGCCCGCGCGATGCCGATCCGCTGGCGCTGACCACCAGAGAACTCACTCGGATATCGTCCAACGAAGCTGCGCGAGAGACCGACCAGATCAAGCAGATCGCCGACCCGCCGGTTCCCGCCCATCTCTTCGAACACGCCGTGAATGTGCAGTGGCTCGGCGATGATGTCGCCGACCGGCAAGACCGGGTTTAGCGAGGAATAGGGATCCTGGAAGATGTACTGCATATGGCGCCGGACCTTGCGGAGAGCCGGAGCCGGGAGCCCGGTGATCTGCTGGCCGGCAAACGACACCGACCCCGCGGTTGCCCGGATCAAGCCCATGATCGCGCGGCCCGTGGTTGTCTTGCCGCAGCCGGACTCGCCGACCAAGACCAAGGGTCTCGCCTTCGCCTGACCCTCAGGCTGACGCCATCGACCGCGCGCACCCAGCCGACCCGACGGCGAAGAAGCCCGCTTTGATCGGAAAATAGACTTTGAGGCCGTCGACGACGAGCAGCGGTTCGCTCGGACCGAACATCTGCCGCCTGTGCTTTCGCGGTTGCAGCCATCGGGGCCGGGAGGGTCTCTGCCGGGATGGAGCTGACCTCCTCCGCGAAATGACAGGCGGACAGATGCGACGCGCCGACCGACGTCAAGCGACGGATCCTCCGCTGCGCACCGCTGACGATCCCGACCGATCGGACAGCGCGGATGAAAGGCGCAGCCGGTCGGTAGCCGATTCGGGCTCGGCGGCTGCCCCGCGATCGGGACCAGGCGATGGTCAACGCCGTCGATCTGCGGCAGGCTGCGAAGCAGGCCGATCGTGTAGGGATGACGCGGTCGATGAAAGAGCTCTTCAACCGGCGCGGTCTCGACAATCCGGCCGCCGTACATCACCGCCACCCGATCGGCCACCTCGGCGACCACGCCGAGGTCATGAGTGATGAGGATGACGGCCGCCCCGGTCTCGGCCTGGCGCTTGGCGCAGGACGGCCAGAACCTGTGCCTGAACGGTGACGTCAAGCGCCGTCGTCGGCTCGTCGGCGATGATCAGGCGGGGTCGGCCGGCCATCGCCATGGCGATCACCGCGCGCTGACGCATGCCACCGGAGAATTGGTGAGGGTACTGCGAAGCCCGCCGCTCCGGATCAGGAATGTCGACCTCGCGGAGCAACTCGACTGCCCGTTCGCGCGCGCGGCTCGACGGGATGCGGCCATGCGCGACCTGACCCTCCACCACCTGACGGCCGACCGGCAGCACGGGATTCAGGGTCGTTGTCGGATCCTGAAAGATCATGCCGACGTCCTGACCGCGCAGACTCGCCGCAGACGTCTCGGGATCAGCGGACGTGACTTCGACATCGCCGAGACGGATCGAGCCGCTGACCCGGGCGGTATCGGGCAGCAGTCCGCTCACCGCCAGCGAGGTAACGCTCTTGCCCGAGCCCAACTCGCCGACGATGCCGAGAACTTCGTTGGGATAGGCGTCGAAGTCGATGCCGCGCACCGCGGGCGCCGGGCGCCCCGACCCGACGAACACCACCTCCAAACCGCGAACCGACAGAATCGGGTTCAGCCATTCGAACGGTCCCATGCGAACGTAGGCCTGGAAGCCGTCATGCCGGGCGCTCTCGCGTGAAGAAGTGCCAATTTCGTGTCGCACAATGGCCATCCTGGTGGTCGAAAGCGACGACCCGGAAGCATCTCCGACCGCCCGTCGATCGAGCGATAGCGCCGAGAGGCGCTTCCGGGTAGTGGATGGCGATCCGGATGAACGATCGCCATGTCTACGGCTCGCCACGCGATCACTTCTTGAACCCGATCGTACGCGCGACAAGCATATTGTCGATATCAAGCGTGAAGCCCGAGACGTTCTTGTTCGCCACGATCAGGCCGACATCATAGGTGTTGGTCGGGATGGCGAACGCATCTTTGACGAGCACCTTGTTCAGATCGTCATAGGCGTGCTTGATCTCGGCACCCGTCCCGAGCGTGTTGTTGATCTGGTCGATCGCCTGCCACGTAGTCGGGAAACGGATTGGGCTCACCGAGGATCGGATTGTTCTTCGTCCGGTAGATGCTGTTCGTCGCGACCCGGGTCGGGAACTTCTGCACATTGCCGACGCCGCCGAACGTTGCGGTGTAGCCGCCGCCCAGCAAGGCGTCGACATACTCTGCGCCCTGCTTGAGGTCGAGACCGACACTTGATGCCGAGGCCGGCCAACGTGCTCTGCACGATCTGGCTGATGTTGACCGCAGTCCTGCTGACCGCTGTTCACCAGGAGCTTCCAATCGCTCATCTGCTCTTTGGTCAGCCCTGAGGCGTCGAGAAGTTCCTTCGCCTTGTCGAGGTTATAGGCGTACTTCTCGTTGTACGAGGCATCGAAGGCCGGGCTTGCCGGCGCCCACGGCAAGGCAGTGACTTCGCCGATGTTGGCATAGCCCACCTTGAGGATCCCGGCGCGATTGATCAGGTAGTTGAATGCCTGCCGGAATTTCTCGTTGTTGAAGGGTGGGCCGAGTTGCGTTGATGCGGAACACCTGAACCAGCGGTCCGGGCCCCTGGATCAACTGGTAGCCTTCGTCCTGCTGCCGGGCCGCATCACGCTGGTTGGCGCCGTAGATCATGTCGACGGCGCCCAATTCCAGCGCTGCAGAAGCAGCGTCGGCGTCGCTGAATACCGTAGAAGTCGACGCTTGCCGACGACGGGCTGACCCTTCCGCCAGTAGTTGCGGATTCGCCTTCATCTCGATGCTCTGGCCGAGTTTCCGCTCAACCAGCGTGAAGGCCCCCGTTCCGGCCGGCTTTGTCTCGACCGAGTCGATGCCTGCCGGATCAATTACCGAAATGAACTGCAGAAGGTCGGTGATCTGCTTCGTCGGCACCGGCGTCCTTGAAGTTGATGGTGATGGCGTGCTCGTCGTCCGACCGTCCAATCCTTCACGATTGACATCGTCGGGTAGACGTTCTTGCCGAGTTTGGGTCAGAGGCCTTCTTGAGGGTAGCGGCCACCGCGTCGGCGTTGAACGGATTACCGCTGGAGAAAGTAACGCCATCCCGCAGCGTCAGTTTCACCGACTTGCTGTCGGGCGCAATTTCCAGGCGGTGGCGAGGCTGGGGATCGCGTTGCCCTTCTCGTCGTACTCGATCAGGCTGTCGTAGAAATTCTTGATCAGCGGGAAATTCACCGCAAGGAAGGACTGCGGGTCGAAATTGTTGACGTCGTTCAGAAGCGCGATGTGAAGCGTGCCCCCCTTCAGATTCTGGGCCAGACCGGCGGTCGGCATGGCCATGGAACCGCTGCTGCCAATAGCCGTTCCCAACAGTCCAGTCTTCTTTGTGAAGCGGAATTTCATTGGTAGATCAACTCCCTTTGTAGGACTGTCTCGTTCGACCTCTTAGGCCCGAATGTTGCTCGATCGATTCGTCATCGGGTCACTCCCTTCTTTGTTCTTCGCTCACCTTGTTTGACTGCATGAACAAGCCTCCATCTCAAGTGCTTTAAGGCGTCAGGCCCTGCAGTTACCGCCACGAGGCGACGTCATCGAGGGGATAGATCGGTCGCGGGATGCGTTTCCAGGGCAGTTCGGCGATGTCGGATTGGCCGGGTCCGCCGGTATCGACCCGTATCAGCCGCGACGACATCGGAGCGAAATACTGGAAAGTTCGATGCCGTCTTGAGAACGGCCATCTTGTAGTCCGCCGGCTCGACTCCAACCGCCCGGTAGACCGATGGGTTGTTGCCGCCCGCCGCCCTTCATCTCACTGATCAGCAGGGTCGCGGGACCGACCTCGAATACGACGGTGCGACCCATGTCGATCTTGCGCTGGTATTGACCGTCTTCCGTCAGTGACACTTTACCGTCGCCAATGGCGCGCACGGTGCCCGTGACAGTGAGCGGCTGGAAGAAGCCGGACGCGCCGCCACCGACCGGCAGCGTCTCGGTTGCGCCAACTCCGGCCTCATACAGACGCGGAGCGGCCGTCGGATCGACGAGCGGGATCAGGGCCTTGCCCTTGATGCCGATGCGCAGGATGGCTTCAAGGATGACATTGCTGTCGCCCGCGGCGCCGCCGGCCACCGTATCACCGGTATCTGACAGCGACACCACGCCCTTCTCCGTCTCGTTGGCGAGCCGGATGGCGTCGTCGACGAGAATAGAGTCCTTCTTCTGAAAGTCGGATCGCATTGACCAGGCAAGCTCGGCCATCTCATCGGCAAGGCTCTCGCCCAGGTCCGCGGCGTCGTTGGTGACGACTACGACGGTCCAGCCGCCCTCGGCAACGTCCAGCCAGGGCTGCATCGGGAACGGTGCGACCTGGAGAACCCGGGGATCAGCCGTTTCCATCGCCCGAGCCCGGTCGAACCAGATCTTCATTGGGGGCTTGGACGTCAAGAACTGCTCTTGATGCGAAAGCAGCGGCAATCGGCGCCACGTCATGTTCGGCTTCAGGTTCTCGGTCAGGATGCGCAGCAGCAGCTTCGTCGCAACCCGACCCGTATCGATCTGGTCGTGCGGCTGCGTGCGATGCCCAACGATCGCAGTCGCACAGGCCATGATCCGCTTCGTCACGCTCGCGTGATGGTCGAGCGACAGCATGATCGGGACGTCGGGACCGAGGATTTCGCGGCACAGTGCGATCTGCTCACCCTCTACGTCATCCTCGCCATCGGCCGCACACGCGCCGTGGAGCTGGAGCGCCAGGGCATCAATCGGTTTGGCCGCTTCCAGCCCGACTTGAATCCTGTCGAGGAAGAACTGGCGCGCTTCTTGGTCAATTCGTCCGCCGGCCACGGCGCGGGCGCGCAAGATGGGGACCGTCTCGATGTCGAGGCCGGATTCCTCGACCACCTCGAGGTAACCGCCGATCTCGCCGATGCCCCGCGCCCTCTGAAGCGATCTCCGGCCCCTCGAAAAGTCCAAAGGCACGGTAGTCGACAAGCGTCGTCGGCTTTGGATTAAAGTCGTTGGTCTCCTGCTTGATGTTGATGAGTGCGATTCTCACCGGGCCTGCCGTGCCTCCCGTGGCTGGTCCTGCGGCTCTCGCCACGATGAAATGTCGTCCAGCGGATAGATCGGCCGCGGAACGCGTTTCCAAGGCAGACTCGGCGATGTCCGATTGCCCCGGACCCTTGGTGTCGACCCGAATGAGCTGCGACGAGATCGGCTCGAAGATACTGGAAGTTCGAGGCCGTCTTAAGCACGGCCATCTTGTAGTTGGTCGGCTCGACGCCCGAGCGCTCGATAGACGGCAGGCACGTTGCCGCCGACACCTCTGAGTTCGCTGATCAGCATTGTCACCGGGCCGACCTCGAAGATCACGGTACGGCCCATGTCGATCTCGCGACGTGTTGATGCTCGTTGATCTGCATGAGGCCGCCGCCGATCCGGCGGACGGTGCCGGTCACCCTCAGCGGCGGGAAAAACCGCGGACGTCTCGCCGCCGACGGGCAGCGTGACGGTGGCGCCCTCGCCAGCCTCGACCAACTTGGCGACGGTATTCGGCGCGATCATCGGAATCAGGGCGCGTGCTCTTGATGCCGAGGCGGAGGATCGATTCGAGGATAATATTGCTGTCGCCGGCGGCGCCGCCAAACACGGTGTCGCCGGTGTCGCTGAGCATCACCACGCCCTTCTCGGCGCTTGTCGGCCATGCGGACGGCATCGTCGACCGGAATGCGAATCCTTCTTCTGGAAATCGGCCCGCATCGACCAGGCGAGATCGGCCATCTCGTCGGCCAGCCGCTCGCCGAGTGCCTGGTCGTCGTTGGTGACGACGACCACCGTCCAGCCTCCCTCGGCGACGTCGAGCCATGGCTGCATCGGAAAGCGGAGCGACCTGAAGAACCCGGGGATCGGCCGCCTCCATGGCGCGGGCGCGGTCGAACCAGGTCTTCATCGGCGGCTTGGAAGTCAGGAACTGCTCCTGATGGGAAAGCAGGGGCAATCGACGCCATGCCATGGTCGGCTTCAGGCTTTCAGTCAGAATGCGCAGCAGCAGCTTGGTCGCTGACCCTGCCGGTGTCGACAGGATCGTGCGGCTGGGTGCGGTGGCCGACGATCGCGGTCGCGCACGCGCGACCATTCGACGGGTGACGCTGGCGTGATGATCGAGCGACAACACGATCGGCACGTCCGGACCGAGGATTTCGCGGCAAAGCGCGATCTGCTCGCCTTCGACGTCATCCTCGCCTTCGGCCGCGCAGGCGCCGTGGAGTTGGAGCGCCAGAGCATCGATTGGCCCGCCAGCATTGGCAAGTCCGGCTCGGATCTTGTCGAGGAAGAACTGCCGCGCCTCCACTGTCGATTCGCCCGCCCGAGGCGCTGTGGGCACGCAAGATGGGAATGGTCTCGATGTCAAGCCCGGATTCCGCAACCGCCTCCAGGTAGCCGCCGACCTCACCGATGCCGCGCAACTTCTCAAGGATTTCGCCGGCCTTCGTAGAGACCTTGTGACCGGAAATCGACGCAGAGTCGTGAAGCTCGGATTGAAGTCGTTGGTTTCCTGTTTGATATTGATGAGGGCGATTTTCATGCCGGCCTTCTCCAGCGAGCCTAGTCAAAGCGATGCGAGCAAGCCGCCATCGACGTGGAGGACTTGACCGGTGCAGTACGATGCGCCCGGCGAGCAGAGAAAAACGGCCGGCGTCCCGATCTCGGCCAAATCGCCCCAGCGTCCCATCGGCGTCCGGCTGGTCACGCGCGCGACCAGGGCCGGATTGTCCTGTCGCAGCTGCCGATTGCCTTCGGTCGGAAAATAGCCCGGCGCCAACGCGTTAACGCAGATGCCGGCCGGAGCAAGCTCCACCGCCAACGCGCGCGCGAGGCCGTTGAGGGCTGCCTTGGCAGCGACGTAGCCGGGTTGGGTCGGGCGCGCGATCGTTCCCATGATCGAGGACGTGATGACAATCCGTCCCCACCGCTGCCGCGCCATCACCCGTGCCGCTTCGCGTGCCAGGCGGAACGCGGCGACGACGTTCGACTGCAGGGCGCCGAGGAAGTCGGCGTCCGTCTGCTCGTGCAGCGGCTTGCGCACGCCACCGCCAACGTTGCTGACGAGGATGTCGAGGCGCTGGTGATTCCGTTCGATGGCAGCGATGGCTTCGGTCGCCGCCTCCGCATCGGTGACGTCGAATGCCGCCGCTTCCGCCGTGCCGCCGCGGGCTGCGATCATGGCGAGGTTAGGGGCCAGCGTCGCGGGGTCGCGTCCGTTAAGCACCACATGGGCACCAGCCGCAGAAAGCGCGTCGGCGATGGACCAGCCAATCCCGCGAGAGGCGCCGGTAACGAACGCAATGCGCCCCGTCAGTGAGAATGGTCGCACGGCCGCGGCGCCGGTCATAGAAAAGAAGGCTCCACCATCATCGCGCCGGCAAATTGCGTCGCGCGGAGAGCACGCCTCTGTCCAGCGCTGGCCGATGAAAAACGCGGGGCCCCACAGCGTGCACGCGCCATTCCTCTGCGCCCCCTCCTAGCCCGGCTACGCCGGATCCTCACCGGTCTTCCATCGCACGCGCGCAAGTGCACGGTTTCCATCAACCGTGAAGCCGCTGGCTGCCGATATATCGATATATCGCGTTGGGCAACGTGTCAATATCAGGCGTTTGCGATGTTGGTGGTCGCGAACGAGCGAGGCTGTCGCCTGCACCTGTGATGATCGCGGACTTCTACGTTGAACGCAACTACGGCCGGCCCGGCGTGACGGACTGGGCCGATGGCAAGACCACGCCGGCAAAGATTTCTTCGAGTTCGGCAACAACGACTGCCGCGTCGGTCTCCTGTCGCAGATGCCGCTCCAAGCACGCGCCGCCGGCGTCCTGCTTCGCTACGAAGCCCGGAACGCGCGGGCGAACGTACCCGTTGTCGATGTCATCGAGGGTGTTCTTGTAGAAATCGAGAGCCCGATCGTTGGTCTCCGCGTCCGTCCAGGTCGACCGGCGACCCGGCTGCGAAAGGTTGGCGGCCATGGTCAGATGCGCTTTCCTGCTCATCAGTTGCTGAACGAACGCCAGGGCTTCCTTTGGATGCTCGGTTCGGCTCGAAATGCCAATTCCAGCTCCGCCAATGATCCCTCCGCGTCTGCGCAGCTTCCCGAGTGACGGGCCGGTGTTGAACACTATCGGCCTGCGTCCCTCCGCACGAGCGAATGGTTCCATGCTGTAAGGCGTAAAGCCGAAGATGCACGGACAGAAAGCGAGGTCGTCGCGCCTTGCCATCGCCTCAAGACATGCGATGGAATCCCAATCGAGCACGTCGGCGGGCGCCGCGGCCAGTATCGTCCTCATCGTGACGATGGCTTCGCGGCCAACCGCGGCAGGAACCATGCGGCCGTCGGCAAAGGGCGGTGAGCCGAGCTTGTAACAGATAGTGAAAAAGGTCATCAGACTGCCGACGCCACTGAAAGATATCGCCAGCCTTCAGATTCTTCGCGCTGAGCCGGGCGATGATGTCGGTCAGCGTCATTTCGCGCAGCGCTTCGGTGTTCAATCCAGCGCGCGCACAAAGGTCCGACCGCAATGCCGACACCTGACAAGCCGCATCGATCGGCAGCGCCCACAATCCGCCGTCGTAGCGATAGATATCGATACCGTGATCGACGACGTCCTTCTCCAGATTCGCGACGAAGTCGGCGTCGAGGAACCGGGAGAGATCGAGCAGAACCTTGTCTTTCGAGACGTCCCCCACGAACGGATGATCGAAGATGACCAGATCATGGTCGCCCACGACCTCGGCGATCGGGCTGGCAGAAAAGGCGGCGAGCGAATGAGTGTCCCACGCCACGCGCACCGTACCCATCTCCTGCTCGATGACCTGGCTGGCAGCGACTAGTCCGGCATGCCCGCGTGGATGCTCCCAGGTCAGTCCTCGCAAGCCAATCATCCGCGTTCCATCCTCTGCCCGCCTACGCCATTGCCCCGGGAGCGTTCGGCTCACCGCAAATGCCGCGGATTAAACCCTGGAGATAACCTACCGCGTGTGTCAGCCCCTCATGGTCCTGCTGCCAGGGATCTTCGAATGGGCCGCTCGTGCGGCCCATTACCGGAGCATGCGCGGGAACTAGAACTCCGTTGTAATCGAGCTGTTTCAGCGTGCGGATGACCTCGGGAAAGACATTGCTCTCGTCGAAGAATGTCTCTTCGAAGCGCTCCTTCGTTCCTCTGACAGCTTGGAAATGCACATAATGGATACGGCCCGCCTCGCCGAACAAGCGCAAACCCTTACGCATCTCGTCGACGCCCATCAGGGTCCAGTTGCCAAGGCAGAAGGTGACACCGAACAGATCGCTGTCGGCGATCTCGATCGCGCGCTCGAACGCTGAGAGCTGCCGGAACGGTCTTGCCACCCCGCCCAACGATGGCAGCAGGGGGTCGTCGGGATGGATCGAGACCTTCAAGCCGTACTCCTCAGCGATCGGCATGACCGTGCGGATGAAATCCGCGAACCCTTTCCAGACTTCCTCTTCTTCGAAAACACGGCCAAAAATGAGCGGAGCATCCGTCACCAGTTCCGCGTCGAACGTCGAGGCGGCCGCGCCCCCGCGCGCAACCCTCGGCGGCAATTTCTGCTTGCCGAGTTCCGGAGCTCGCTTCCCGGTAGTCGAAGGGCCCCCGCTCGGCATCCAGAGGCAGATTGGTTCGCCAAACGCCACTCGGCATGAAGTTGAAGCCAAAAACCGGAATGCCGGATCGACCGATGCTGTGCATCGTCTTCTTGAGGTTCTCAAGCTGTTCGTCACGGCCGAGACGATTGAGAAGGATATTGTCGTAGTATGAGATCGGTATGTTTTCCAGCACCGGCACCGTGAACCCGTAGTCCTCGGCCCGATGCTTCAGGGTGAGCAGGCCGTCGACGGTGAGATGGTCGCCGGGAAACGATGGCCAGTATTGGTTGAGGTTTACGTTGGTCACGCCGATCTGGCGGAAATAGCGCACCTGATCGTCAGTGATCTGCCGCACACCGTGCATGGCGAGGCGCATATGTCGCTTCCTTGGGGCCTGGTCATCCGCGGTGCGTCAGTTGCCCCACTTCGCTGCTCAGAGATCTCGCAAGGATACGCCGACCGACTCGGCCGTCTTGCGAATGTGGGAAATGGTCACCGCATCGATCGGGATGCCGTTCTCTCGCCGAGTCCGCCGCATCTCCCGTTCGGGATCTCCGGGTAGCTTGACGAGTGAGACGCCGTCGAGCGTTTCGGACTGGAACCACGCAGTAACGGATGACTGGCGTTCTGCGTAGTCTGTCGCAAAGCCGATCGCCGCAGGATCGACAAGCACCGAGAACATGGAGTTGAGGACGGCGGAATCCTTGGGAGGGCCCGCCTGGGCGGTGGCGCCAAAGACGGCCGCCCCCAGCAACTCGCACGCCAACGACAAGCGCCGACGCCCTTGTGCTCGCCGAAGGGCAGCAACGCCCCGACCGGCGTGGCTGAACATGACCGACGGGTCTGTCGTCGGGCGGCCCTGCGCATCCACCAGCACACCGGGCGCCACTTGTTCGCCCTTGTTATGAGCCACGCGGACCTTGCCAAGGGCCAGCTTGCTCGTGGCGAAATCGACAATGACCGGCGGCCCGCCGTCGCCGCGGGGGAATCCGGCGGCAAAGGGATTGGTGCTCAGTCGTGGAGCCGTGCCGCCGCAGGGCGCAACCATCGGAGCGGAGATCACATTGACGAAATGGATCGACACAAGCCCCGCTGACGCACATTGTTCTGCCCAGTGCCCGATCCGGCCAATGTGGTAGCTGTCACGCAGGCCGACGATGCAGCTCCCGGTCTTCTGCGCGCGCTCGATCCCCAACGCGATGGCGTCATGCGCCATCATCTGCCCGGCGCCGTGACCGCCATCGCAGATGCACATCCGCGCCGGTGTCCAGGAACACGCGGAGCTCCTGATTGAGGACAAGGTGCGCCGCGCTTTGCGCTTTCCACGTAACCCGGGATGACGCCGACGCCGTGCGAGTCGTGGCCGGCGAGGTTGGCCTCGACGAGATGGTCAGCAATCAGCGCGGCCTCGCGTTCATTGGAGCCTGCGGCGAGGAAAATCGCTGCAGCCGTGTCTCGTAGCCGCTGCCAATCATAAGTCCGGGTCGGAGTTCCTTGTTGGCCCGTCATGTTGCGTTCGGAATTTTTGTTGTCCATGGATCTCACGTTGCGTAGGCGAGTAGGGCGACCGTCCGCCGGGCGTCGCTCGTCTATACGTCCATGCCGAGGAAAGGGCCTTCGGTCAATGTCCGCACCGACTCAGTCTGTGTGCTGGCCCGTTGATTGAAGGCGCCATTCACATCGACGCTTTGCGCACCAAAATCACGGGTCTTGCAGCCTGCGCGGCAGCGGTTGTCGCGCACCTGCAGATGCCTCCTTGCCGGCGCGCACACTTCGAAGGAGCCACATCTTGCGCGGCCATTTGGCTGAATGTGCCCCTACACGAGCGCCCTGGAGAACCTTCCTTATCGCCGGCTGAGGAACGCAGCGTTCCAGTTAAGCGGATCCAGGGGTTGATCGCGCCGATCGAGCAAATTGCTTGGGCCGTGTGCTACGCCATTTCTCCTCAAAGAAGCGTCGGGCGCGAATTCATCCAATTGAGTTGCATCGACAGATTGAACCGTGAGCCGGGGTGAACAGAAGAGGCATACTCGAAGGGCACGCCATCGTAGCCGGCGTAGGTGCGGTCGATCTTGAGACCAGGACTACGCGGCTTGACCTTCAACAGCCTAGCCTTCGGCGCCGGAATTGCTGTGGCGGAGATGTTCTGGCGAATGGCCACGATTTTCTGACCGTAGAACTGCTCGACAAGGCTGCTGATCGGACCGGTGAACTCTCGCACCTGATCGGCAATTCCCGCGTAGACTGCAGCAAGATGAATTTGGGTCCATGCGATGGGCGGTTGACGCCTGTCGGTGATACGTAACGCGGATATGCGCAGGAACTTCGTGCCCTCACCGCAGCGCAGCTCGGCTGCGAGGTTTGCATCGGCGACGACGTTGTCAAAGCGATGGTCAACGAGTTGTGTCGCGGTCGCGTATTGAAGGAGCTGATCGATGGATTCGATCACATGGCCGAACTTGCTGGCCGGGTGCCGGTCAATCACGCTTGTGCCAACCCCTTGGCGCCGCGTCACCAGCCCGGTGTCCTGCAGGATACGAAGGGCTTGTCGAACAGTGAACCGACTTAAGCCGAACTGCCGGCAGAGTTCCTCTTCACCCGGCAAAAGACTACCAACAAGGTAATCACCTTTAGCGATGCCTTCAGCAATCGCCTGAGCCACTTGCTGGTAACGGGGCGAATTGAAACTGAGTTTAGTCCTGTCCATCGGAACGATCATCCAGCGTTTGCAAGTCCGCCAACCCAAAACGCGTGTCCGTTCTGGCGCAGATGGAATGCGGTGCGCAGCCCGATGTGCACACTTTGCGCAAGATCGACTTCGATGTCCTGAATTTCTCCGCTGCGCAAATGCCAAAGGATGGCGACGCCGGCGGCGTTCGCCGCGATGGCGGCGGCGGTTGCGGTTCCGTACCTGTGGCAGCTGGCAATGACGGGATCGTCGCCAACAAAACGGATCTCGCCTGGCAGATCCCGCAGCCCAATGTCGCCGCGGGCCAGCAATACCTCCAACGCAGCCCGGGCAGCCGCGCTCACCCCAACACTCCGCGTGCACGCAGTTCCTTGATCCGCTCCGGACGGTACCCGATACCAGCCAGAACCTGCTCGGTGTCGTGCCCGAGCACCGGTGCCGCCTTCGTCGGGGCCACCTCTCCCGTTCGGATTGGCGAACCGACTAGATGCAGTTTGGCGCCGTCATTTGCTTCAACACTCACGATCATGCCGCGTTCCGCTGTGAACGGCGCCCGCAAGGCTTCCACCATGGAGGTAATCGGCGCAACCGGGACGAACCCCGAAAGGCGCTCGATCCACCGCGTCGTTGGTTCGCGGCGCAAAATGGCGTCGAGTATCTCAGTGAGCGCCTCCCGGTTTTGCAGTCGCGCCGCAAAGGTGTTGAAGCGTTGGTCGACCGCGAGTTCCGGCTTGCCAAGCTGTTTGCACAGTCGCGTGAAAAATTTCTCCTTGTTGGCCATGATGTAGACCCAGCCATCGGCCGTCGGAAACAGTTGGCAAGGGACGAGAGAAGGGTGAGCCGAGCGAGCGGTGGGCTCCGGCAGGTAGTCGCCGTTCAACGCCCACGCCGCCATGTAGTTCAGGTTGGCCAGCCCGACGTCGTAGAGGCTGACCTCGATGTCGCGGCCGACCCCGCAACGGCGCGCGTCAAATAGTCCGGCGACGATCGACAAGGCGAGGCAATAGCCCGTCATGAAATCGATGATAGACAGCCCGAAACGGGAGGGCATGCTCCCCGGCTCGCCGTTGATCGAGAAATATCCGGTTTCGGCCTGGACGAGATAGTCATATCCGGGCCTGGCCGCTCGCGATGAATCGCGTCCGTAGGCCGAGAGGTGACAGCAAACGATGTCCCGTTTGACGTCGGCGAGGGCATCGTACGTCAAGCCCAGTCGTGATGGAACGTCTCCGCGCAGATTGCAAGCAACCGCGTCTGCCTGAACCACGAGGTCACGGAATACAGATCGACCTTCTTCGGTTCCGAGATCGAGTGCTACGCTTCGCTTGTTTCGATTGAATGACTGGTAGAACAAGCTCGAGGCAGTTGCCGGCATCCGATTGTCGAAACACGGTCCGATCGAGCGGGACACGTCACCGCCGTCGTTGGGGTTCTCGATCTTGATGACCTCAGCCCCGAGGTCGGCCAGAGCCTGAGTGCCGAACGGCCCTGCACCATACTGCTCGACGGAGAAAATCCGCACTCCTGAGAGAAGTCCCATACAGCTTTCGCCACCCCGCCTGACGTCGTTTGTAGCGTCATTATTGACTTTGTCCGGTTGTCCGGACAAAGTCAATAATCGTTCATCCACTGTTGATCAAAGCTCTCACACCTAACAGGCCGCCGTCCGTCGGGTGGTCGCCACAAGAGCGCGCTCAAGGAAACGACTAGATGTCATTCTCCGCATTCGACCCGGTCGGAGAGGACCGTATCCGTGAAATGACGGGGCTTTGGTTTGAGGATTTCGCGGTCGGGCAGGTCTTTCGCCATCGCCCCGGGATCACCGTTTACCAGCACGATAACGTCCAGGAAGCCCTTGGGACGATGAACCAAGCCATGATTCATTTCGACGAGAAATATGCCGCTGAGACCGAATTCCGGCGTCCGCTCGTCGTCAGCACCCTGACCCTGCAACGCGCCATCGGCATGGCATGGAAGACCTTCGGACGCCGCAAACGCATCGTCGGATTCAATTCCATCCGCATGACCGAGCCGGTATTTGGCGGTGACACACTCTATGTCGAGTCTGAGATCATCGCGACATCGGACCATGGCGATGATCCGGATTGTGGTCTGGTTTCCGCAGTGATGGCAGTTCAGCGCGAAGGTACGATGATCGCTGAAATCCGCTGCGATATGGCTATCTATCGCAATCCCCGCCAAAACGCGCCGCCGCTCCCAGGTGCCGCAGCAAGTCACCCGCCGGCGCATCCCTCACACATTGAGGTTTCGGCAGGTCACTATATGGAAACGGTGGGCATCGACTTGAAGGCCATGGCGCCGGGGTTGATCGTAGAACATCGTCCCGGGTTCGTACTGACGTGGGCCGAAGCGCGCCGCCGGAGCCTAATCTCCGGAGACCGTGCGCCGGCCGCCGTCGACAGGGAGGAAGCTGCGGCCGCAGGTGGCGGACGGCCCGCGATCTCGGAACCGTGGCTGGTGAGCCTGCTTACCGCAGCCACCACACGGGCCTTCGGCCGTGTGGCCGCCAATCTGGGATGGGAAAATGTCCGGTTTCCCTTTCCGGCGCGTGACCGCGATCGCGTATTCGCCGAATCGCGAAATTCTTGATCGGCGATGGTCGAGATCACGCGACGGACAGGGCATCATACATGTTTCGACCGCGGGAATGACCGTTGACGGTCGGATCCTTTGTCAATACGAGCGCAAGCTTCTGGTCTATGATGCGTCTCACGGCCCCCATGCGAAGTCGGGCTACGTGTGAAATGATGTTGGCCAGGCTGCGGCCCCGTGAAGCGCTGCGCTCCTTGTTCGAGGTGTGAAAGAGAACCGCATTTGAATCCACCCTCTGTTCCTACTGCTTCGACGCCAACATTGGTTTGTTCGAGACTCTGCTCGGCGAGAAGGGCGCGACTATTTCCGACGCGCTGAACACGCTTCTATCATCGACGGGATACGGCTCTGCAAGGCGCGACGGCTGCGCTACGCCAACTAATGACATGGCCGACCTTGAGACGATGCTGGAGGAGGCCGTCGACGCACGCTTCGGTCTCACCGCGACCGATGACATATTTCCCTGGACGGTATCATCGCCAATCTCAGCGCCATCTGCGATCTAGCCGAACACCAAAGCGAGATGGTGCTGGTTGATGACAGCCCCGCGGTGGGCTTCCTCGGAAGAAACGGTCGCACCCCAGAACATTGCGGGTGGAGGGGAGGGTCGATCTCGTCACCGGCACCTTCGGCAAGGCACTCGGTGGTGCTTCCGCAGGATATACCTGTGGCAAGGCCGAGGTCGTGGCGTGGCTGAGTGGCCTGCACCCGGTTTGGATGACACCGACTTAAGCGAATCCGGCCTGCCGCTCAAACTCGATGGGGCTTAGATAGCCGATCGTCGAGTGTCGTCGTTTCGGATTGTAGAAGCGCTCGATGTAGTCGAACACGTCTGCCCTTGCCTCATCTCTGGTTCGTTACGTTCTGCGCGCGGTTCGCTCGGTTTTGAGCGAGGAGAAGAAGCTCTCCATGGCAGCGTTGTCCCAGACGTTGCCCGACCGGCTCATCGAGCAGACGACGCCGTGATCGGCCATCAACCGCTGGAACTGCTCGCTCGTGTATTGGCTTCCGCGGTCCGAGTGATGCATCAGGGCATCGGGCTTGCCCCGCCGCCAGATCGCCCATCACCAGCGCATCGGTCACGAACTGAGCCGTCATTGCCACGCTCATCGACCAGCCGACCACCCGGCGGGAGAACAGGTCGATTACGACCGCCACATACAGCCAACCCTCAACGCCTCGGCACTGCTGGCGGCGGTCGGAGATGCAAGCGCCTTTGCGAAGGGGCGCGACTTGGCTTGCTGGCTCGGGCTGACACCACGTCAGCACTCGACCGGCGGCAAGACCAGGTTGCTCGGCATCAGCAAGCGGGGCAACCGATATCCGCGCAAGCAGCTCATTCACGGAGCCCGGGCAGCGCTACCCCATCTGGCCGCCAAACCGACCCGGCTGGGCGCCTGGCTGAAGGCGTTGCTCGCGCGAGCGCATGCCAATGTCGTGGTGGTCGCGCTGGCCGCCAAACTGGCGCGCATCGACTGGGCCTTGCTTCGTCGCGGCAGGACCTTCGATCGAGAGGCTCTCATGGCCGTCTGATCGTACGCGTATCACCGCCGCCCGGTCAGGGGAGGTCAGGGGCGCCGCTTGGCCGGAGATAGACCTAGCGGCGGCCGTCTGGACCGTGCCGGCCGACCGGATGAAGGCGGGCCGGGAACATCGCGTGCCGCTGTCACCAGCTGCCCTTTCGCTTCTCAAGTCGCTGCCCCGTATCGTCGGGACCAATCTTGTCTTTCCCGCCCCGCGTGGTGGCGCACTCTCTGATATGACTCTTACGGCGGTGCTTCGGCGCATGAAGGTTGACGCTGTTCCGCATGGCTTCCGCTCGACTTTCCGGGATTGGGCGAGTGAGCGCACCAACTACCCGCGCGACGCTGCCGAGATGGCGCTGGCCCACACAATTGGCGACAAGGTGGAAGCGGCTTATCGGCGAGGTGATCTCTTCGAGAAGCGCCGCCGCATGATGCGGGATTGGGCGGCGTTCTGCGGACAGGCTCAGCAGATCGGTTTTGTCGTTTCGTTGAAACGTTCGGCGCGACGCGCGGGCGAATAGACGCATCGCTTCGCGCTAGATTCAGGTCGCGCTGCAACCGACTGGCTCAAGTCACCCTAGGTCGGGTCAGGTCGGGTCGGGTGGGGCCGCTGCTGGCCCTTTTTTCGATGCTATTAATGTTGAACAAGGGCCTCCACGTCAGGCTTGATAGAATTGCGTTGCGACGGACACGGCGCTCGATAGGCTTCTCTGTTGGCTTGTCGAGTTCGGAAAGCCGCGTTTCAAGTTCTTGAAGCGCTGCGGTGCGAACCACGAATACGCTGCCGGCCGGAAGTCCGTCGGCCGGATAGTAATTTGAAGGATGATCAAAGGGCTTCTTTAGGTCGAAGAACTCATTGTCTCCAAAATGAGATTCAAGGCGACAGGCGGACCCTGCCTCTCGGCGGACAATAGGGCCATCCAAGGCAACCAGATCAACGGCTGGGCCTCCGGTAAGCATCTGGTACCTGTGCTCGACATCCAAGCGCTCGGCGCCGAGCATCGTTAGGTCCCAGACGCCATCGAGAGATTCGACATTCTCGCTAAGCTCCAGAACCTTGCCATCGCCGATGTGCACCCCTCGATCGCTTGAACCGTTTCGTTCTGGAATGTCTGAAAGGTATAGCGCTTTGCGTCTTCGATAGGGACGATCGGTCCGCAGCGGGCGCTGGCGTGGTTGACGAAATCAACCGAGAGCGTCAGGTGCCCATCGAGTGCGAGCCGCAATACATCGGCCTCGCTGACTTCCTCTCCGAACAGTATTGAAAGATGCCGGGCCGCATCTGAAACAGTGAGCCATTCCTTGAGCTTCAACAGCTTTCTCAAATCCGAGCCCTTCTCTCGGCAAGACAGCAAAGAGTGCAGCAATTCTACGGCGTCGTCTAATCCGCGACTTTGATGGGTTGCATGATGGGTGTTGACCAAATCCTCTAAGAAAAGGTAGTAATATCAATAGTATGTGGCGGAGAGGGAGGGATTCGAACCCTCGGAACGCTTGCGCGCTCAACGGTTTTCGAGACCGCCCCGTTCGACCACTCCGGCACCTCTCCGCGAGACTTGCTTCCCCGCATGGCCCTTGGGCGACGGCGGACCATATACATATGCTTCAAAGCCCGAACAAGGCGCGATTCAGCACGATGGCGCCAAGCTTTTGCCGCCGCGAACGCCATGTCATATGGTAGCGGGGGGCCAAACTTGTCGACCGCCGACTTGTCGACCGCCGAGGAGAGCAACGATGCCCGCCGAAAAGGACCTGCAAAAAGACCTCGAAGCGCTGCGCGCCGACATTGCGGGGTTGACCGAGACCGTCGGCCGCCTCGCCGCCGAAATGTCCGATGCCCGCGCCACCATGCGCGATACAATGAAGGATAGCGTCAGGTCGGCCGCCAGTAACGCGGCGGCTGCCGGCGAGGAGTTCCTTAACGATGCCATGAAGCTCGGCGGCGACGCCGCCGGCGCCGCAGGTGAAGCTGCCCGCGCCCGCATGGCCTCGCTGGAAGGCGAGATCCGCCGCAATCCAATTTCCGCCATTCTGGCGGCCCTCGGCATCGGATTCATTGTCGGCATCATGGGTCGCAGGTAAATCGTGGTTGCCCGCCTGCTCGCCAGCATCGGCCTCGCTGCCCTGCAGGGAGAGGTCAGGGCGGCCGTGCAGCGCGCCAAGCGGCGGGCAATTCTTACGGCGATAGCCGCGGTGTTGTGGCTGATCGCATTCGCCTTCGCGTTGGCCGCGCTCACGGTCTGGCTTGCCGACGCGATCGGCGGGCCCCTCGCCTGTGCCTCGATCGCCGGCGGTCTGGCCGTGGTGGCGCTGGTTCTCCAGATTGCGGCGTCTGCCCAGAAGCGACGCAAACGGCCGCCCGCGTCGGTCGCCGACATCGTTTCGGAGGTGGCAGACAGGGCCGACAAGGCAGACATGGAGGGCGGGGAAGGGACCGTTTTCGGCCTGCTCGCCATCGTGGGTGTCGCCGGCTTCCTGCTCGGACGGCGGATTTTGCGGCGCTGAGCGGCAAATTCTTGACAGAAAAGTCGCCATCCCTATAGTCCGCCGCGACTGGCGCGGAACCTCGCCGCGCCGTTCGATTTCTTTACAACGCGCAGGTATCGCCCGATCCCGGCGGTCGGCGCGGCAGGATGGACGATCCGATGTTCGCAGTGATCAGAACCGGCGGCAAGCAATACCGCGTTGCCGCCACCGATCTCGTGGAGATCGAAAGGCTGGCAGGCGCCCAGGGCGACTCGATCGCGTTCGGCGAGGTGTTGCTCGTCGGTGGCGAAAGCGGCCTCACCGTCGGCAGCCCGCTGGTGGCAGGCGCGACGGTTGCCGGCGAGATCGTCGAGCACCGCCGCGGGCCCAAAATCCGCGTGTTCAAAAAGCGGCGCCGGCAGAACTCCAAGCGCACCCGTGGCCACCGTCAGGACCACACACTGGTGCGCATCACCGAGATCCTGACCGACGGCAAGGCGCCGACCAAGGCAAAGGCGACAGCGGCGCCGAAGCCCAAGGCCAGCGAGATGGCGGCTGCAGAGGCACCATCAGAATCCGCCCCGGCGACCGCGGGCGACGATCTGAAGAAGTTGTCCGGCGTCGGCCCGGCGATCGAGAAGAAACTTCATGGCCTCGGTGTCACCACGTTTGCCGAGATCGCCGCCTGGACCGCCGAGGATATTGCCCGCGTCGACGAGGGCTTGAACTTCAAGGGCCGCATCGAGCGCGAAGGCTGGGTCGAGCAGGCAAAGAAGCTCGTCGCGGGCGAAGAGTAAGGAGAAGCATCCATGGCTCACAAAAAGGCCGGCGGTTCGTCCCGCAACGGTCGCGACTCCGCGGGTCAGCGGCTCGGCGTAAAACGCTTCGGCGGTCAGGAGGTCATGGCGGGCAGCATCATCGTGCGCCAGCGCGGCACCAAATGGCGCGCCGGAGACGGCGTCGGGGTCGGCAGGGACCACACGATTTTCGCGCTGGTCCATGGCACCGTCGACTTCCAGACGAAGGCCGAGGGTCGCACGTACGTTTCGGTCAGGCCGATGCCCGCCGCCGACTGAGCGGGCAGGCCGGGTCAGAGCTGCACTCACACGATACGCCGCCTTCCACGCGAGGCGGCGTAGCCGCATATCGCCGGCTTGAAGACCAACGCCGCCCTGGGGCGTCGCGACAATGAAATTCCTCGATCAGGCCAAGGTCTACGTGCGCTCCGGCAACGGTGGCAACGGCTGCGTCTCGTTCCGGCGTGAGAAGTTCATCGAGTTCGGCGGACCGGACGGCGGCGATGGCGGCCGCGGCGGAGACGTGTGGGCCGAGGCCGTCGACGGCCTCAATACCCTCATCGACTACCGGTACCAGCAGCACTTCACCGCCCGCAAGGGCGGCAACGGCATGGGCCGCAACCGGGCCGGCGCCAAGGGTGCCGACGCATTGCTGAAGGTGCCCGTCGGCACCGAGATTCTCGACGCCGACAACGCGACGGTGCTCGCTGACCTCGACCGAACCGGCGAGCGTTACCTGATCGCCCGCGGAGGCAATGGCGGCTTTGGCAACGCCCATTTCAAATCATCCGTCAATCGCGCGCCACGCCGCGCCAACCCCGGCCAGGAGGGGATCGAGCACTGGCTGTGGCTGCGGCTGAAGCTGATCGCCGACGCCGGCCTCGTCGGACTTCCCAACGCCGGCAAGTCGACGTTCCTCGCGACCGTCTCGGCCGCCAGGCCCAAGGTGGCCGACTATCCCTTCACCACTCTCCACCCGGCGCTGGGCGTGGTCGCCGTCGATGGCCATGAGTTCGTCCTTGCCGATATCCCCGGCCTGATTGAAGGGGCGCACATGGGCGCCGGCCTCGGCGATCGTTTCCTCGGCCACGTCGAGCGCTGCAGTGTTCTTCTCCATCTGGTCGATGCCACCGCTGCCGACCCCGCGGCCGACTACGCCACGGTGCGCCGTGAACTCGCTGCGTATGGCGCGGGCCTCGTCGACAAACCGGAGATCGTCGCCATCAGCAAGACCGACGCCGTCGACACCGATCGTCTCGCCGAGGTGCGCGCAGGCCTTGCGCGGATGGTGCCGCGTCGGCCGCTTGGACTATCGTCGGTCAGCGGCGACGGGGTCGCCGAGGTGCTGAGAGCCCTGTGGCAGACAATCGGGGAAGCGCGCGCATCGGTCGGAGAGACCGCCCTGCCATGACCCGGTCGCCGGAGGCTTACCGCCGCATCGTCATCAAGGTCGGCTCGTCGCTGCTGGTCGATCGGAAGACCGGGCATCTGAGGCTTGGCTGGCTGGAGACGCTCGCGCAGGACGTTGGCGGCCTGGTTGCCGGTGGGCGTGATGTGCTGGTGGTGTCGTCCGGGGCGATCGCGCTCGGCCGCGGCGTTCTTGCCCTGCCGGCGGGACCGCTCCGCCTCGAGGAGAGCCAGGCTTCGGCCGCGGTCGGCCAGATAGCCCTTGCCCGCGCCTACACCGAGGTGCTTGGCAAGGTCGGCCTCACCGCCGGCCAGATCCTGCTCACGCCGGGTGATACGGAGGAGCGGCGGCGTTACCTCAACGCCCGCTCCACCATCGCCACCTTGCTCAGGCTCGCAGCCGTGCCGGTGATCAACGAGAACGACACCGTCGCCACCGCCGAAATCCGCTACGGCGATAATGACCGCCTCGCCGCTCGCGTGGCCACGATGATGAGCGCCGATCTCCTGATTCTGCTCTCCGACGTGGACGGGCTCTACACCAAACCGCCGGCGACCAATCCTGACGCCGAACTGATCGAGACCGTTCCCCGCATCACCCAGGCGATTGAGGCGATGGCAGGGGCCGCTGCCTCGGAGCAGGCCCGGGGCGGCATGCTCACCAAGCTCGAAGCAGGCAAGATCGCGACGACGGCCGGCACCGCCATGATCATCGCGGGCGGGCAGGAGGACCATCCGATCCGTCGAATCTCGGCCGGTGGCAAGTGCACGCTTTTCGCCGCCGAGCTTAACCCGGTGACGGCGCGCAAGCGCTGGATTTCCGGCCGTCTGGAGACCCGCGGCGCGCTGGTCGTCGACGCCGGTGCGATCCGCGCCCTGCGCTCCGGCAAGAGCCTGTTGCCGGCCGGCGTGCGCCGCGTCGAGGGCGATTTCCAGCGCGGCGATTCCGTGCAGATCGTCGGCCTCGACGGCGAAGAGATCGGTCGCGGCCTGGTCGCCTACGACGCCGCCGACGCAGAGCGCATTGCCGGGCAGAACAGCGGCGAGATCGAAGCGATCCTCGGTTTCGCCGGACGCGCCGAGATGATCCACCGCGACGACATGGCGCTGAGGGGCGAGTGACGCCTCATCGTTCCGTCAGCAGGTCCTGCCGCGGCCGGCGCGACACTTTCTGCTCGCGCAAGAAAATAAACAGGCCGGCACCGACGATGACGGCCGCTCCCGCTCCCACCGCAGGCGCCGGCAGGTCGCCGAAGACGACGTAGCCAAAGATCGCCGCCCAAACGATCAGCGTGTACTGGTATGGCACCACCACCGAGGCCGGCGCCAGCTTCAGCGATCGGTTGACGCAGGCGATCGCCAGCATGGAAACGACCCCGACGATCACGAGCAGCGCGGCGTCGGCCGCCGTCATCGGTACCCATGTGAAAGGCGCGGTGACGGCGCCGACGATCAGCGAGCCGGTAACCTGCCAACCGACCATGACGAGGTCGGGCGTGGCGCGCAGCAAGCGCGTGACGATCATGAGAAACGTGAACAGCGTGCTGGCGACCAGCGCAGCCAGCGTCGGCCAGCCGATTGACCCGCCCGCAGGCCGCAAAGCCAGCGCCACGCCGGCGAACCCCACCAGAACGGCAATCCATCGGCGCCAGCCGACCTGCTCTTTCAGGAAGAAGGCCGCCAGCACCGTCACGAAGATCGGTGAAGCCAGGTAGTAGGTCATGGTATCCGCGAGCGGCAGCGCCGAAACCGCGAGGTAAAAGCATGCGAGTTCGGCCGTCGCCAGGATCACCCGGACCACCTGCAGACCGGGCCGCTCAACCCGCACGAACCGCATCAGGCCACCGCGGCCGATGAAGGGCAGGAGAACGATTCCGGCAGCGGCGCCGCGAAACAGGAGGATCTGGCCGACCGGGTACGTGCCGGCCAGCCACTTTCCGAGCGCGTCGTTGGCTGAATAGATGAATACAGCGAGCACCATCAGCACGATACCGCCGGCGACGTTCTGCTGCTCTTCGGGCGCGATCGCGCGTTCGACGGGGGACATTATGCCGGCAAGGGTATGGGGGACGTCCGCACACGTCTCATGACGCCGCCACCAGCCCAAGTCCAGGGAATTCGCGCCGGGTTGCGCCCGCCCGTTGACCGTGCCAAACCGCTGAACACCCGCTAGAATGGCCGCCTCGGGAAGGTCTGTCATGAGCGTCACCGACACACGCGAACGTCCCGCCGCAACCGATATCGGCGCCGAAATGGCCGCCATCGGCGTAGCAGCACGCGCCGCCGCCCATTCGCTTGGGCTTGCAACGACGGAAGCGAAGAACCGCGCCCTCGCCGCGGCGGCCGCCGCGATCCGCAGCGACGCCGCCGCGATCCTTGCCGACAACGTCCGCGACGTGTCCGATGCGCGCGACGAGGGCATCTCCGCGGCTTTTGTCGACCGTCTCACGCTGACGCCGCAACGGATCGAGGCGATGGCGCGCGGGCTGGAGGAGATCGCCGCCCTGCCCGATCCTGTCGGCACCGTGATGGCCGGCTGGGACCGGCCGAACGGGCTTCACATCGAACGTGTCCGCACGCCGCTCGGCGTCATCGGGATCATCTACGAGAGCCGGCCGAACGTGACTGCGGACGCCGGCGCGCTCTGCCTCAAGGCCGGCAACGCCGCGATCCTGCGGGGCGGCTCCGATTCGTTCCGCTCGTCAGGGGCCATCCACCGCTGCCTCACCCAGGGTCTCACCGCCGCGGGACTGCCGGCAGCCGCCATCCAGATGGTGCCGACCCGCGATCGCGCCGCCGTCGGCCTGATGCTGACTGGCCTCGACGGCGCAATCGACGTCATTGTGCCCCGCGGCGGCAAGAGCCTGGTGAAGCGGGTGCAGGACGAGGCCCGCCTGCCCGTCTTCGCCCACCTCGAGGGCGTCTGTCACGTCTATGTGCACGAAGCGGCTGACCCGGCGATGGCAGAACGAATCGTCGTCAACGCCAAGATGCGTCGGGTGAGCGTATGCGGTGCGGCTGAAACGCTGCTGGTCGATGGCGCCGTCGCCAATGCCTATCTGCCAAGACTTGTTGGCGCGCTGCAAAAGGCCGGCTGCGCGGTCCGCGGCGACGAGGCGACGCGCGCCATCGCCGCGGACGTGTCGCCGGCCACCGCTGCCGATTGGGGCCGCGAATACCTCGACGCCGTGATCGCGGTGAAGGTGGTCGACGGCCTCGACGCCGCCATCGCCCACATCGAGCGCTATGGCACCCACCACACCGACGCCATCATCACTGCGCAGCCAGTCGGCCGCCGACAGGTTCCTTGCCGAGGTCGATTCGGCGATTGTCCTCCACAATGCTTCGACCCAGTTTGCCGACGGCGGTGAATTCGGCATGGGCGCCGAGATCGGGATCGCCACCGGCCGGCTCCACGCCCGTGGTCCGGTTGGCGTCGAGCAACTCACCAGTTTCAAGTACCGCGTCCGTGGCTCCGGGCAGGTGCGGCCGTGAGGCTGCCCTTGCCGCCGACCGCATGAGCCGCGCCAAAACCGAAGCTTCGCTGGCTGACGTGCGCATACCCGCTTTCACGGCCGGCATGCGCATCGGCTTGTTCGGCGGCTCCTTTGACCCGCCGCATGAAGGCCACCTCGCCGTCAGCCGCGTCGCGCTGGGGACGCTCGGCCTCGATCAGGTGTGGTGGCTGGTCTCGCCGCAGAACCCGCTGAAGCCGAACGCGCCGTCGAGCGACCTCGCGCGCCGCATCGCTGCCGCCCGTGCCCTTGCCCGCCACCCCCGCATCCGCGTGACCGGGATCGAGGCCGCCCTCGGGACAAAATTCACCGCCGAGTCGCTGGCCCACCTGCTGCCGCGCCTGCACATCGCCCATTGCGTGTGGATGATGGGCGCTGACAACCTGGAGAATTTCCACCGCTGGCGGGGCTGGATGACGATCGCCGCGAGCCTGCCAATCGCCGTGTTCAATCGCCCGGGCATGGCACTTTCCGCTCTTTCCTCCCCAGCGGCCCGCGCGCTGTGGCAATCGCGCATCAGGTCGCGCGACGCGCTGTTGCTGGCCGCAAAAAGGCCCCCGGCCTGGGTTTTCCTGCCCTCGCCGCACATCGCAATCTCCTCAACGGCGCTCCGCGGTGCCCTTCGCATCCCACACCGCGCGTCTTGAAAGCGTCACCGGCGTCCGCATATCCTTGAGACGATGCCGCCGTGGGCGGCTTGAGCAGAAAGGACCAAACGCTGACAACCGCACTTCGTAGGGAGGAGGGGCGCTCACGTCCTCCTCGTCTGGCGACCGCCCGCCGTGAACTCGCAGCGGCGGCCGCGCTTAAGGTGGTCCTCGAAGAGTTTGGAAGACGCCAAAGCTGAGGACCTCGTGCAAATCGATCTCGCCGGCAAATCCCCCCTCGCCGATACCATGGTGATCACCTCCGGGCGCTCGCAGCGGCATGTGGCCGCCATCGCCGAGCGGCTGATTGGCGACCTCAAGGACGCCGGCTGTGGCGCTTTGCGGGCCGAAGGCATGCGCACAGCTGACTGGGTGCTAATCGATGCCGGCGACGTGATCGTTCACATCTTTCGGCCGGAAGTCCGCGGGTTCTACAATCTCGAGAAAATGTGGCTGGCCGGTCGCCCGGCCGCCCCGGCCACGGTTTGAGCCGCCGGGCCGCCGCCCGGCGCCGACTTACGGATGCACGTCACCATCGCCGCCGTCGGCCGGCTGAAGGCGGGGCCGGAACGCGCCCTGCTTGAGCGGTTTGTCGATCGCTTTGGCAAAACTGGCCGGCCGCTCGGCCTCACCATCGCCGTGCGGGAATTCGCCGAAGGCCGCGCCGCCGCTGCCGCCGCCCGCATAGATCAGGAAGGGACGGCAATCCTAGCCGCCGTCCAGCGCGGCGCCATCCTCGTCGCCCTTGACGAGACCGGCGCGTCCCTCACCAGCCGCGGGTTGGCCGAGCGCATCGCCAGGTGGCGCGAATCAGCACTCACGGAGCTGGTATTCGTTATCGGCGGCGCCGACGGCCTCGCCGCCGGTGTGATGGAACGGGCGGATTTTCGACTGGCTTTCGGCCCGGCAACCTGGCCGCACCAGCTCGTGCGAATAATGCTCGCCGAACAACTGTACCGGACCGTGACAATCCTCACCGGTCACCCGTATCATCGCGAATAAGCGACGGTGACCGAACGTTAGTCGCTCCTTGTGTATTGTCGCGGCCGCCGACGGACGAAGCACCACATCAGGAGGCCGCCAGGCCAGAGATGAACAGGCGTTTGGCAGCAATGCTGGCAGCGATCCCGCTTCTCGTCGCCACGCCAGGCTTCGGCGCCGAAGGCGACACTTCCGCCGTGACCCGCAACGCCCGTCAGGCCGAGCTTGACGCCATCACCCGCGACATCCAGGTCACCAATGAGCGCCAGGCCGAGCTTCAGCAGGAGATTGACGGCCTGGACAAGGACCGCGCCACCTTGAACCAGGCGCTGGTCGACGCCGGCCAGCAAGTGCAGAAGCTGGAGGGGGAGATCGATGACAGCGAGAGCCGGCTCACCGCTCTCCTCGTCAATGAAGACAAGCTGAGGACGTCCCTCAACCAGCGGCGCGAGGTGCTGGCCGAGGTGCTGGCGGCGCTGCAGCGCCTGGGTCAGAACCCGCCGCCGGCGATCCTGGTGCGCCCGCAGGATGCCCTCGCCGCCATCAGGAGCGCGATCCTGCTCGGCGCCGTTGTACCCGACCTCCGCGCCGTCGCCGACAAGGTCGCGTCCGATCTCCAGCAACTGGTGTCCCTGAGGACCGAACAGGAGAAGGAGCGTGACCGCCTGCGGGCCAATGCCACGGCGCTGATCGAGGGACGCACCCGCATTGCCCTTCTGCTGGCCGAGAAGCAGCGGCAGCGGACCGCCTCGGCGGATGCCCTGGCAAAGGAACAGGCGCACGCTGCTGCCCTCGCCGACCAGGCAACGAGCCTCAAGGACCTGATTGCCCGCATGGAGACGCAGGACGCAACCGCCGCCGCCGCCTCGGCGGAAGCCGACAAGGCTGCGGCAATCGCCCGCACCGAGACCGGCGGCCGCCCCGCGAAATCCTTGGGCAGCATGGATCGCCTGGCCCCTGCAGTGGCTTTCGGTGACGCGAAGGGATTGCTGCCGATGCCGGCCAACGGCCGGCCGATCCACGCGTTTGGTGACCCGGACGGCCTCGGCGGCACCTCGCAGGGGGTGTCGCTCGCCACCCGCGCGGCTGCCCAGGTCTCCTCGCCCAGCGACGGTTGGGTGGTATACGCCGGGCCGTTTCGGAGCTACGGACAACTCTTGATCATTAATGCCGGCGACGGCTATCATGTGCTACTGGCGGGGATGGAACGGATCGATGTTCGGCTCGGCCAGTTTGTGCTTGCTGGTGAACCGGTGGCAGCCATGGCCTCGCAACGATTGGCGAGTGTAGGCGCCATGGATGCAGGGGTTACCCAGCCCGTGCTCTATATCGAATTCCGCAAGGATGGTACTTCGATCGACCCGGCCCCGTGGTGGGCCGCGTCCAACGCAGAAAAGGTTGGCGGATGATTCGCAAAGCCTCATACCTGATCGCCGGCGTTTTGATCGGCGTTTTCGCGGCCGTGGCAGTGACGCAGCCGCAATTGCTCACCGGAGGCACGGCCAATGCGGCGTCCACCGACACCTATCGTGCCCTGAACCTGTTCGGCGACGTCTTCGAGCGCGTCCGCGCCGACTATGTCGAGGTGCCCGACGACACCCAGCTGATCGAATCGGCGATCAACGGCATGCTTGCCGGTCTCGACCCGCATTCCAGTTATCTCAGCCCGAAAGACTTCCGTGACATGCAGGTGCAGACGTCCGGCAAGTTCGGCGGTCTCGGTATCGAGGTGACCATGCAGGACGGCGTGATCAAGGTGGTCTCGCCCATCGACGACACGCCCGCCGCGAAGGCCGGAATCCTCGGTGGCGACCTGATCGTCGCGCTCGATGGCGAAAGCGTTCAGGGCATGACCCTGAACCAGGCCGTCGACAAGATGCGCGGCCCGATCGATTCCCCGATCACGCTGACCATTCAGCGCGAGGGTGTCGACAATCCGTTCGACGTCAAACTCGCCCGCGCCGAGATCACGATCCAGGCCGTGCGTTCGCGCGCCGAAGGCGATGTGGCGTACCTGCGCATCTCATCATTCAGCGAGCAGACCTTCGACGGGCTGAAGGCCCAGATGGCGGACCTCCAGAAGCAGATCGGTCCGGACAAGGTGAAGGGCTACATCATCGACCTGAGAAACAATCCCGGCGGTCTGCTCGACCAGGCGATCTCGGTCTCCGATGCGTTCCTCGACCACGGCGAGATCGTCTCGACCCGCGGCCGTCACGTCGAAGAGACGCAGCGTTACAACGCCCATTCCGGCGACCTTGCCAATGGCAAACCTGTGGTCGTTCTGGTCAACGGCGGTTCGGCCTCGGCATCCGAGATCGTTTCCGGCGCTCTTCAGGATCATCGCCGCGCCACCATCATCGGCACGCGCTCGTTCGGCAAAGGGTCGGTGCAGACCATCATCCCGCTCGGTGCCGACGGGGCGCTTCGACTGACCACGGCGCGCTACTACACGCCCTCGGGGCGGTCAATCCAGGCGCACGGCATCGATCCGGACATCGTGGTCAACGAGAAGCTTCCTCCGGACATCGCGGCGCAGATCAACACGCCGCCGGAGGGCGAGTCGGCCCTGCGCGGGCATTTGCCCGGCGACAACACCACCGATCAGGAGCAATCCGGGTCCCTGGCCTATGTCGCTCCCGATCCGAAGGACGACACCCAGCTCAACTACGCGCTTGATTTGCTGCGCGGGCTGCAGGTCAACACCGCTTTCCCGCCTGACCCGAATCGCGGCATACCCAACTGAACGGTCCGGCGGCGCCTGGCGCGCCGCCGCACCACTTGGGCGCGATCGGGTGGCAGGTTCATGGCATCGGATGACCTGACGAGGCCGCTGGGACTCCCGTCATCCCGCAAACCGGGCGGTTGGCGCGTGGTGCTCGCGCTGACCGGCGGCGGGGCCCTGGTGGCGCTGGTTCTGGGCGGCGTCTGGTTTGCCCGTTACACCGGTCCCATTGTTACGGCGGCCATTACCACGCCCGGGACCGGCCAGCCCAACGCTGCCGACCGCACCGGCGCCATTCCCAAGCCGGCCGCTACGCTGAACGGCGGGTCGGACCAGCCGACCGCCGATACGGGCGCAGCCGCCGGCGGCGGACCGATTGACCCCAACGCACCCGGGCTGGTCGAGGTCATGCCGCCGCCCGGCAGCAGCGCCGGACTCACCGAAGTCGGCAAGGTCGTGATCTACGATCCCTCGAAGCCGCAGCCGATGGTGCTTGCTTCCCTGCCGGACCATGCGCTGGTCGAGACCGGCAAATACGGCCCGCTACCCAAGGTCGGCGGCGATGGCCGGCGGCCCCTCGACGTCTACGCACGGCCGAGCGAACCTGACACAGGCAACGCCCGCGTCGCCATCGTCGTCGGCGGCGTCGGGATCGACCCCGACGGTACGAGGCACGCAATCAACGATCTGCCAGGCACGGTGACTCTGGCGCTGGCCCCCTACGGTGACGGCCTCGAAGATGTGCTCGCCCAAGCCCGATCGGCCGGTCACGAAATCCTTCTCCAGGTCCCGCTGGAGCCGTACAACTACCCGCACGTCGACCCGGGGCCAAAGACTCTGACCGTGGATGCCAAGCCGGCAGAGAACCTCGACCGCCTGCATTGGCTGATGAGCCGCATCACCAACTACGTCGGCGTCGTCAATTACATGGGCGGTCTGTTCACCAGCGAGACGCCGGCGTTCGCCCCGGTGCTGGCCGACATCGGCGAACGCGGCCTCCTCTACCTCGACGACGGCTCATCGCCACGCAGCGTCGCCGGCTCGGTGGCCGAGGGACGCGCACCCTTCCTCGAAGCCGACATGGTTCTCGACACCGACTTGAGCGCGGCCGCAATCGACGACCGCCTGCGCCAGCTCCAGACGATCGCCCGCGACCGCGGCTATGCTATCGCGACCGCCACCGCCTTTCCGACGACGATCGAACGGATCACCGCTTTCGCCAGAAGCGCCGCCGACCACAACATCTCCGTCGTGCCGCTGAGCGCGCTCGCCGGGGCCGGCCTGAAATGAGCGCCGAGCGGACCGTGAACCGGCCGTACCGGCCGTGCGTCGGCATCGCCGTTTTCAATCGCGACGGGCTGGTTTGGATCGGTCGCCGTTCGGACGTTAACGCCGAAGGCGAAGGCGCAGGGCACTGGTGGCAGATGCCCCAGGGCGGTCTCGACAAGGAAGAGGATCCGCAAGCAGCCGCACTCAGGGAGCTTTACGAGGAGACCTCGATCAAGAAGGTCAGCCTGCTCCGCGAAGCGCCGGGCTGGTTCGATTACGACCTTCCGGCCAACCTGGTGGAGGCTTCCTGGGGTGGCCGCTATCGTGGCCAGACCCAGAAGTGGTTTGCCTTCCGCTTCGATGGCGACGACGGCGAGATCAATGTCCTCGCCCCCGGCGGCGGCAAACACAAGCCCGAGTTCTCCGAATGGCGCTGGGAGAAACTGGCGCGCCTGCCCGACCTCATCGTGCCGTTCAAGCGCGAGGTTTACCGCGAGGTCGTCGCTGCATTCGGCGACATTGCCGCCGGGTGAACATCACCGTGCGGCGGCTCGCTTCCGCCGATCGCCCTACGTGGCTGCAAATGCGCGAGGCCCTCTACGGCGGGGAAAACCCGACCGAGCTCGCCGCCGAGATCAGCCGGATGCTCGCCAGCGACGACTGGGCCGCGTTCGGCGCCGCCGCGAACGGCCGCCTGGTTGGCATGATCGAGTTGTTCGAACGCAATCATGCCGATGGCTGCACGACCTCGCCGGTCACCTATATCGAGGGCCTGTGGGTCGCCGAGGATTGCCGCCGCCGCGGGGTTGCCCGCGAGCTGGTGAGGGCCGGCATCGAATGGGGCCGCTCGCGGGGCCGCACGGAAATGGCATCGGACGTGCGATTCGCCAACGTGCTGTCACAGACAGTTCACCGCAGTCTCGGCTTTGAGGAAACCGAACGGCTCGTCATCTATCGAATGAGCATCGGGCACGACTGAGGGCGTCGGTCTGTCACGGTGTTGATTTCGGCGACCCGGGACAGTCGCGTCTCGCGCCTGCGCCGTTGGGTCCTGCTAGGAGCCGTGAGACGACAGCGAAGTCTGCACTTCGCGGAGCTGGTGAAGCTTCAATTCGGCAACGGCCCGCGCCTCGGCGTCCTTCGCGTCGGCCACGTCCTCCTCGGCATTGCGCACGTCTTGCGCCAGCATTTCCGGCGCGACCTCGGCCAACGGGATCGCCTGTTCGGCAAGGATGGTGAGGCCTTCGCTGGAGACGTCGGCGAACCCGCCACGCACGAAGATGCGGTCGGTGCCGCCGCTGCGGGCGACCTCGACCACGCCCGGCTTCAGCGTCGACATGAACGGGGCGTGGCCCTTGAGGACGGTAAAGTAGCCCTCGGACCCCGGCACCACGACCTGTTCGACCGGCTCCGACATCAGCAGCCGCTCGGGTGAGACGAGATCGAACTGGAAGGGATCAGCCATTGTGGATCGAGCCCTTACGCCGCCTCGGCGGCGAGCTTCTTCGCCTTCTCTACCGCCGCCTCGATCGTGCCGACCATGTAGAAGGCCGGCTCCGGCAGGTGGTCGTATTCGCCGGCGCACACCGCCTTGAAATCCTTAATGGTGTCTTCCAGGTCGACGAACACGCCCGGCGCCCCGGTGAAGACCTCGGCGACGTGGAACGGCTGCGACAGGAAGCGCTCGATCTTGCGGGCGCGGGCGACCGTGAGCTTGTCCTCTTCCGACAGCTCGTCCATGCCGAGAATGGCGATGATGTCCTGCAATGCCTTGTAGCGCTGGAGGATTTCCTGCACCTGGCGGGCGACGTTGTAGTGCTCCTCGCCGACGATACGCGGATCGAGCATGCGCGAGGTCGAATCGAGCGGATCGACCGCCGGATAGATGCCCTTCTCCGCGATCGACCGGTTGAGGGTTGTGGTCGCGTCCAGGTGAGCAAAGGATGTGGCCGGCGCCGGGTCGGTGAGATCGTCGGCCGGCACGTAGATCGCCTGCACCGACGTGATCGACCCCTTGTGAGTCGACGTGATGCGCTCCTGCAACGCGCCCATGTCGGTGGCGAGCGTCGGCTGGTAACCGACCGCGGAAGGGATACGGCCGAGGAGCGCCGACAATTCCGAACCAGCCTGAGTGAACCGGAAAATGTTGTCGACGAAGAACAGCACGTCCTGGCCCTGGTCGCGGAAATATTCGGCGACGGTCAGGCCGGTGAGGCCGACGCGGGCGCGGGCACCGGGCGGCTCGTTCATCTGCCCATAGACCAGCGCGCATTTCGAGCCCGCCGTTGAACCGTTGTTCTTCTTCGGGTCCTTGTTGACGCCCGACTCGATCATCTCGTGGTAGAGGTCGTTGCCTTCGCGCGTTCGCTCGCCCACGCCGGCGAACACCGAATATCCGCCGTGCGCCTTGGCGATGTTGTTGATCAGTTCCTGGATGATGACCGTCTTGCCGACCCCGGCACCGCCGAACAGTCCGATCTTGCCGCCACGGGCGTAGGGCGCGAGCAGATCGACGACCTTGATGCCGGTCACCAGGATCTCCGCCTCGGTCGACTGATCGACATATTCCGGCGCCGGCTGGTGGATGGCCCGTTTCTGCTGCGTCTTGAGCGGCCCGGCTTCGTCGACCGGCTCGCCGATGACGTTCATGATGCGACCGAGCGTTTCATCGCCGACCGGCACCGCGATCGGCTCGGCGGTGTCGGTCACCTCCTGGCCGCGCATCAGGCCGTCGGTGGAGTCCATCGCCACGCTCCTCACCGTGTTCTCGCCGAGATGCTGGGCGACTTCGAGCACCAGTCGGTTACCGTGGTTGTCGACTTCCAGAGCGTTGAGGATCGCCGGCAGGTGGTCGGTGAAGTGAACGTCGACGACGGCGCCGGTGACGCGCGCGATGCGGCCGGTCACGCCCTTGACGTTCGCCTTCGCTCTCGCGGTGCTGGTCTTGGCCATAGTACTTCCCCTTGTCCTCCGGCTACACCGCCTCGGCGCCGGAAATGATTTCGATCAGCTCTTTGGTGATTTGCGCCTGACGCGTGCGGTTGTAGTTGAGCGTCAGCGCGTCGATCATGTCGCCGGCATTGCGCGTGGCATTGTCCATCGCCGTCATCTTGGCGCCCATCTCGGATGCCGCGTTTTCGAGCAGCGCCCGAAAGATCTGGACGGAAACGTTGCGCGGCAAGAGGTCGGCGAGGATGGACTCCTCGTCCGGCTCGTGCTCGTAGATGGCGCCGCCGCCGGCTTCCTTGCTCTCGCCGGCGATTTCGGCGGGGATGACCTGTCGGGCGGTCGGCACCTGGGTGATGACCGATTTGAACTCGGCATAGAAAAGGGTGGCAACGTCGAACTCGCCGTTGTCGAACAGCTCCAGCACCTTCCGCCCGATCCGGTCGGCATCGGCGAACGAAACGCGCTGGATACCCCTCAACTCGATCGCCTGGATGATCTGCCGGCTGAAATTCCGCCGCAGCGCTTCGAAACCCTTGCGACCGACGCAGAGGATTTTCACCTCCTTGCCGTCGGCGAGAAGCCGGTTGGCGTGGTCGCGGGCAAGGCGCGAAATCGAAGAATTGAAGGCGCCGCACAGCCCGCGCTCGGCGGTGCACACCACCAGCAGGTGGGTGCCGTCGGCACCGGTGCCGCCCAGCAGTCGCGGCGCGTCGGCGCGGCCGGCGACCGTCTCGGCGAGATTGGCGAGCACGGATTCCATGCGTAACGCGTACGGCCGCGCCGCCTCAGCCGCCGCCTGCGCCCGCCTGAGCTTGGACGCAGCGACCATCTGCATCGCCCGGGTGATCTTCTGCGTCGCCTTCACCGAAGCGATGCGATTGCGCAGATCTTTCAGGCTGGGCATGGATCAGCCAAACACCTTGGCAAAGCCGTTGGCGATTTCCTTGAGCTTGTCGCGCAGGCTCTCGCTCAGCTCACGCTTGTCGCGGATCTCGGCAAGCACATCGCCGTGGTCGGTCCTCAAGAGCGCCAGGAAGCCCTTCTCGAACTCGGTGACCCGGCTGACCGGCAGCTTGTCGAGATAGCCATTGACGCCGGCAAAAATGACGGCCACCTGCTCTTCGACCTTGAGCGGCGAGAATTGCGGCTGCTTGAGCAACTCGGTCAGCCGCGCGCCGCGGTTGAGCAGGCGTTGCGTGGCGGCGTCGAGGTCGGAACCGAACTGCGCGAAGGCGGCCATCTCGCGATATTGCGCGAGCTCGCCTTTGATGGTGCCGGCGACCTGTTTCATCGCCTTGATCTGCGCCGCCGAGCCCACCCGCGACACCGAGATGCCGACGTTCACCGCCGGCCGGATGCCCTGGAAGAACAGGTCGGTCTCCAGAAAGATCTGGCCGTCCGTGATCGAGATGACATTGGTCGGAATATAGGCTGACACGTCGTTTGCCTGGGTCTCGATCACCGGCAGCGCCGTCAGCGAACCGGAACCGTTTTCGGCGTTGAGCTTGGCGGCACGCTCAAGCAGCCGTGAGTGCAGGTAGAACACGTCCCCCGGATAGGCCTCACGCCCGGGCGGACGTCGCAGCAGCAGCGACATCTGCCGGTAGGCGACCGCCTGCTTCGACAGATCGTCGTAGACGATCAGCGCATGCATGCCGTTGTCGCGGAAATATTCGGCCATGGCGCAGCCGGAGAACGGTGCCAGGAACTGCATCGGCGCCGGATCGGAGGCGGTCGCCGCGACGATCGTGGAATATTCGAGCGCGCCGTATTCCTCCAACACTTTGACGAACTGCGCCACCGTCGAGCGCTTCTGCCCAACCGCGACGTAGACGCAATAGAGCTTGGCGAACTCGTCGCCGGTGGCGTTGATCGATTTCTGGTTGAGGATGGCGTCGAGAGCGATTGCGGTCTTGCCTGTCTGGCGGTCGCCGATGATCAGCTCGCGCTGCCCCCGACCGATCGGGATGAGCGCGTCGATCGCCTTGAGCCCGGTCTGCATCGGCTCGTGCACCGAGCGGCGCGGGATGATGCCCGGCGCCTTGACGTCGACACGGCGGCGCTCCTCGGCGTTGATCGGCCCCTTGCCGTCGATCGGATTGCCGAGCGCGTCGACGACGCGGCCGAGAAGCCCCTTTCCGACCGGAGCCTCCACGATCGCACCGGTGCGCTTGACGGTGTCCCCTTCCTTGATCTCGCGGTCCGAACCGAAGATGACGATGCCGACGTTGTCGGTCTCCAGGTTCTGCGCCATACCGCGGGTGCCGCCGGGGAACTCCACCATCTCTCCGGCCTGAACATTGTCGAGGCCGTAGACACGGGCGATGCCGTCGCCAACCGACAGCACCTGGCCGACCTCCGAGACTTCCGCCTCCTTGCCGAAATTCTTGATCTGCTCCTTGAGGATCGCGGAGATTTCTGCCGCCCGGATTTCCATCAGCCGACCTCTTTCATGGCGAGCCTGAGCCCGTTGAGCTTCGTTTTCAGCGAACCATCGATCATACGGCTGCCGACTTTGACAATCAGTCCGCCGATCAACGACGGATCGATGCTGGTTTCAAGGGTGACGTCCTTGCCGAGCGCTTCCTTGAGGGCCGCCTTCAGGTCGGAGACCTGCTTGTCGCCGAGCGGTTCGGCGCTGGTGACCGCAGCCGCGATCTCCCCCCGATGGTCGGCGACGCAGTCGCTTGAAGGCGGCAATGATGTCCGGGAGCACGAACAGCCGCCGGTTGCCGGCAGTCACCTTGACAAGGTTCGCGGCGATCCCGCCAATCTCCGCCTTGTCGAGTACGGCCGAGACCGCGCGCACCTGTTCCTCGGTGGAGAACACCGGGCTTTTCACCAGCCGTTTCAGGTCATCGCTCCCGTCGATCAGGGCGGCGAGGCGGCCGAGGTCGCCCTCGGTCGGGGCAAGCGCATCGGCCTCAAGCGCCAGCTCGAACAGCGCCGTTGCGTAGCGCTCCGCCACACCGGATATGGGAGATGTTCCTTCGGCCACCTTGACCTCTTGCCTGCGGCACGGTGGACCCGATCGGGATGAGCCCGGCCCGTCGTTGCAAGGCCTTGAACGGATTGGTTTTCCGGGACAATACGCCGCGTCAACAGCCTCGCCCCGTAAATCGCGGGTTCGCTTAGCATAGGCATTGGTGCAGAGCAATATCGCCAGCGACGCAGGGCCGCAGGCGACCAATGTTCATCGCGCGGCACTGTTTCGTTCCGGGCCCGGCCGCCCTATTGTGCGCCCTCCTCCGATCCGGATTTCTTTTGCCGATGCAGACCTCGCACACCGCTCCTGGACCACGGGAAGACCAGGCGACCCGGAGCATTTATTGGCTGGCGTCCTATCCGCGATCCGGCAACACATGGGTGCGCATCTTCCTCCACGCCCTGATGGAGCTTCTTCAGGGCCGGCGTGGCACGGTCGACCTCAACCGGCTGCAGACCTACAGCATACCGGAGGCCTGGGTCGGCAACTTCACCGGCTTTCTTGCCGAGCCGACCGACGTCAAGAATTTCACCGCTTTGACCGCGCTGAGGCCGCAGGTGCAGAAACGACTCGCCGATCAGGTCCCCGGCTCCATCTTCGTGACAACCCATCTGGCGGCGTTGGAGCTGGACGATACTCCGGCGGTGAACAAACAGGTGACCCGTGGTGCGACATACGTCGTCCGCAATCCGCTCGACGTCGCCTGTTCACTGGCGGCGCACATGGGCTGGTCGATCGACCAGACCATCGAGGTGATGGCCACGGTCGGCTACTGTTTCTCCGGCGCGGATGCGGTCCCCGAGCCGCTGAGCTCATGGAGCCACCACGTCGAGAGCTGGACGCGGCAGGCACAGTCAGCCGTCCATGTGCTGCGCTACGAGGACATGCTGGCGGAACCGGGGAAGACCTTTGCTGCCTTCGCCCGCCACACCGGCCTCAGGCCGGCGCGGCATCAGCTGATGAAGGCGATCGAGCTGTCCCAGTTCAATCGCCTGCGACGCCAGGAGGATGCCGGTGGCTTCGCCCTCAAGGGGCCTGCCGCCACCGCGCCCTTCTTTCGGCAGGGCCGAAGCGGCGGCTGGCGCGAGACCCTGTCAAAGGACCAGGTGCACCGCATCGTCGCCACCCACGAGGGCCAGATGGCGCGATTCGGGTACCTCGAAGGCGCCTGACGCGTCCGCTCACAGGAAACTCTGCGGGTCGATGTCGACCTGGACGCGAAGCGAGGCGCGCGGCCTCGGCGCCGCGGTCGAGCCAGGCGCGGACGTAGCCCTGCAGGTCGGCCGTGCGCGGCGCCTGGACCAGCAGGCGGTAGCGATGACGGCCCCGCACCACCGCCAGCGGCGCCTCCGCCGGCCCCAGTACCTCGATCTGATCATCGCGCGGCGCTGCCCGCCTCAGCGCAGTCGCGTATGCCAGCGTCTCGTTCCGCTCGAGCCCCGAGACGACCAGCGCCGCGAGCCGACCGAACGGCGGCAGCCGCGCCGCGCGCCGTTCGCGCGATCTCGCGGGCGTAGAACGCCTCGCCGCTCGCCGGAGACGATGGCGCGGATGACCGGATGGTCCGGCGTCCAGGTCTGCAGGAGCGCCTGGCTGGCGCCGCCCGAGCGTCCGGCGCGGCCGGTCACCTGGGACAGGAGCTGGAACGTGCGCTCGGCGGCGCGAAGATCGCCGTGCGCGAGGCCAAGATCGGCGTCGACCACGCCGACCAGCGTCAGCAGCGGAAAATTGTGGCCCTTGGCGACGAGCTGCGTGCCGATGACGATGTCGAACTCGCCCTCGGCGATCTCGGCAAGCTCGCGGCGCATCGCGCTCGACCCCGCCCGACGATGTCGCTGGAAAGCGACGGTCGTGCGCGCATCGGGAAAGCGCGCCGCCACCTCCTCGGCCAGCCGCTCGATGCCCGGCCCGACCGGCGTCAGGCTTTCGGTGTCGCCGCAGTGCGGGACAGGCGCTGCGGCCTGGTTCTCGACAGTGGCCGCAATGGTGGCACATCAGCACGCCGCGGAAGCGGTGCTCCACCAGCCACGTCGAGCAGTTCGGGCACTGGAAGCGGTGGCCGCAGGTGCGGCAGAGCGTCAGCGGCGCGTAGCCGCGGCGGTTGAGGAACAGGAGCGCCTGCTGCCTGTCGCGCGAGCGTCCTCACGATTGCCGCGACCAGCGGCGGCGCGAGGAAGCGGCCGCGCTCCGGCTGGTCGTACGCGCAGGTCGATGGCGTCGATGGTCGGCAGCGCGCGCCGCCAGGTGCCGCTCGGTGAGCACGATCCGCCGGTAGCGGCCGGCATCGGCATTGACGCGCGACTCTCGATCGACGGCGTCGCCGACGAGAGCACCACCGGGAAGCCGCCGAGATGGCCGCGCACCACCGCCATGTCGCGCGCGGAATAGAAGACGCGATCCTCCTGCTTGTAGGCGAGGTCGTGCTCCTCATCGACGACGATGAGGCCGAGTTCGCTGAACGGCAGGAACAGCGCGGAGCGCGCGCCGACGACGGCGCGCACCGATCCGTCGGCGACGCCGCGCCACACCCGCGCGCGCCCGCGCGGCGGCACGTCGGAATGCCACTCCGCCGGCCGCGCGCCGAACCGGCCGACGAAGCGCTGCGAGGAAATCGGCGGTGAGCGCGATCTCCGGCATCAGCACCAGCACCTGCGGCCCGGCGGCGAGCGCCGCCGCCACCGCCTCGAAATAGACCTCGGTCTTGCCCGAGCCGGTGACGCCGTCGAGGAGCGTGACCGAGTAACCGCCGGCCGCGACCGCACTGCGTGAGCGCCTCGGCCGCCGCCTGCTGCTCCGCCGAAAAGTCGGGACGGCTGTAGCCGGGGTCCGGCGCCGGTGCGGCGGGCTCCGCCGGCATTTCCACGACTTCCAGCGTGCCCGCCCTGACCAGCCCGTCGACGACGCTCGGCGAAACGCCGGCGGTGGCGGCGAGGCCGCCCTTCGACCACGCGAGCCCGCCTTCCATTGCAGCCGAGCACGCGCCGGCGCGCCGGCGTCATGCGCTGCGGCTCCGGCCCGGCCACGCACGACGCCCGGCACCGGCGCCTCGGGCGCCAGCGCGCGCGACGAGCGCAGCACCATGCGCAGCACCATGCCGCGGCTGGTCAGCGTGTAATCCGCGACCCAATCGACGAACCGTCGGATCTCCCGGTGAAGCGGCGGCGCGTCGAACACGCCGTTGATCGACCTGAGGCCGGTTGTGGCCGATCTCCCGGTCGGGCGGGTCGTCCCACACCACGCCCACCACGTCGCGCGTGCCGAGCGGCACGTCGACGATAGTCGCCCGGCGCCTACACCGCCGGCGCGCGGTAGGTATAGGGCGCGGCCACCGCGACCGGCACCAGCACCGAAACGATCGTGTGGTCGGACAATGCCTAGGCGATTCTCCGTGCCTGCGGCCGGAACGGCTGACGATGGCCGCGCTTTGAACTAAAGGAAAGCCTGCAGCGTCACTTCGCGGCGGCAGCGTGGAGGCCACAAGATGAAGCTCTTCGCCGACACCGCCGACATCGACGAAATCCGCGATCTCGCCGCCATGGGCGTCATCGACGGCGTCACCACCAACCCGACGCTTGTCGCCAAGGCCGGCCGGCCGATCCGCGAGGTCATCGCCGAGATTTGCGCGGCGGTCCCCGGCCCGGTCTCCGCCGAGGTGACCGCCACTGACTTTGACGGATGGTGGCGCAGGGGCACGAAGCTTGCCGAGCATCGCCGGCAACGTCGTGATCAAGGTGCCGCTCACCTGGGACGGACTGAAGGCATGCCGCGCACTCGCCGGGCGCGGCCACAAGGTCAACGTCACGCTCTGCTTCTCGGCCAATCAGGCGCTGCTCGCCGCCAAGGCAGGCGCGGCGTTCATCTCGCCGTTCATCGGCCGGCTGGACGACATCGGACGAGGACGGCATCGGCCTGATCCGCGACATCCGCGGCCATCTACGACAACGATGCCGACCTGAACACTGCGATCCTCGCCGCCTCGATCCGCACGCCAATCAGCGTCAAGCAGGTCGCTATCGCCGGCGCCGACGTCGCCACCGTGCCGCCGCCGGTGCTGCGCGCCCTTATCAACCATCCGCTGACCGACAAGGGCCTCGCCGCCTTCCTCGCCGACTGGAAGAAGACCGGCCAGTCGATCATCTGAGGCCCGCTGCCTTCCGGCATATCCTTCAGAGCGCGGCGTCCGCCGGGAAGTCGTTCGGATAGACGTTGTACGTCTGACCGCCGGTGACGACACGCTTGGCCTTCATGGCGAGATCGTTGCTCCGCGCCCGGTGGCCGACCAGCGTCACGGCGTCTCCCACCTGCGCGGTGCCCTTCACAAACCCGGCCGCTTGCGTGCGCGGCAACGGCGCGAGATCGACCACCCAGGTGCCATCCTGCGTCTTGACCATGAGCTGGGCGTGCGGATTGCCGAGGTAGATCAATTCGATCGTGCCGTTGAGCACGAAGATCTTGCTTTCATCGACCCACGCCCAACCGTGGTGGGCAAGGGCCGCGCCGGTGGTCATGGCGAGCGCCACGACGGCAACGGCGGCGCGCTTGAGCGTCCTCATGTCATCCCTCCTGCATCGGCTGCATGACGGGGCACGATACCATCGGGGGCTATCCCTGGCTGTTCACTTGTCGGCGACCTTAACCGCGCCTTCACCTGGACGCGCGTATGGTTTCGCGATGGCACGCCCCGCGACCCAGCCCGATCCGCTCGTCAACGCCGCCCGGACGTGACCGACGCGGTCCGCCGCTGGCAGCGCCACCTCTCCGGCGAACGCCGGCTGGCGGCGAACAGCGCCGAGGCCTACGCCCGCGACGTCCGCCAGTTCCTGTCGTTCCTGACGCTCCATCTCGGCGGGCCGCCAACCCTCGCCGATCTGCGGTCGATTGCCACCACCGACATCCGCGCCTTCATGGCGGCGCGGCGGAACGAGGCGCCGGATCGCGCACGCTCGCCCGCGGCATCGCCGGCATTCGCTCGCTGATCCGCTTCCTGGAGAAAGAACGGCGACGCCAACGGCGCGGCGCTCCGCGCCATCCGCCCTCCGCGCCAGAAGAAGACGCTGCCGAAGCCACTGTCCCCGGACGCCGCGCGCGAGGCGGTCGCCCTCGACAACGCGCTCGACGAGGAACCGTGGATCGCCGCCCGCAACGCCGCGATCCTGACGCTGCTCTATGGTGGCGGCCTGCGCATCTCCGAGGCGTTGTCGCTCACGCGCGACCAGGCGCCGCGCCGGCCGAATGACGCGCTGAGGGTTCAGGGCAAGGGCGGGAAGCAGCGCATTGTCCCGGTGCTGCCTGTGGTCGCCGCCGCGATCGACGACTACCTTCGCCAGTGCCCTTTTTCGCCGGGCCCACCGACCCGCTCTTCGTCGGCGCCCGCGGCGGGCCGCTCAATCCGCGCATCGTCCAGCGGGCGATGGTGAAGCTCAGGAGCGCGCTGGGCCTGCCGGAGACGGCGACGCCGCACGCGCTCCGCCATTCCTTCGCCACCCATCTTCTGGCGAACGGCGGCGACCTGCGATCGATCCAGGAGCTCCTCGGGCACGCCAGCCTGTCGACGACCCAGATCTACACAGCCGTCGACACCGAGCGCCTGCTCGCCGCCTACGAGAAGGCCCACCCGCGCGCCTGACGGCTCAGGACAACCACCACACGCCGAAACCGATCGACAGCAGCGTCAATGGCGCCCCCACCGAGAAATAGCGCCAGAAATCCGATCTTAACCCGGTCGCGCCGTGCCTGTTCGGCCACGATCAGGTTGGCGACCGACCCCACCAGCGCGAAGTTGCCGGCGAGCGTCGAGGCCATCGCCACCACCAGCCAGGCGCGCTGCGGGTCTGCCAGACCGCGCACGAACGGCTTCAGCACCATGCACCGCCGGCACGTTGCTGACCAGATTGGAGAGGACGGCGGTCAGCACCGACAGGACTGGCAGCGGAGATGAGAGGTTCGAAACGCCCAGCCGTCGCGAGCGCCTGCGGCCCGAGCACCGCCTTTTCCAGCCCGGCCACCACGATGAACAGCCCGGCGAACATCACCAGCATCGGCCAATCGATCTCGAAATAGACCTTGGCGGGCTTCACCCGGCGGGTGAACAGCAGCGACGCCGCCGGCGACTATCGCAGCCAGAGACACCGGCACGCCGGCGAAAAAGAGCGGCAACCATCGCGAGCAGTGACTACCAATGTCTTGGCCACCAGCGCGCGATGGAAACGCACCGCGACCGACTCCACGGGCGGCAATCGCTCGCGCGTCAGAAACTCTTTCCGATTGAGGCCGCCGATGAGAAGCACCGTCAGCACCAGCGAAACCACCGCCACCGGCGCCAGTGTGCCCACGAAGTCCGGGTAGCGGATCCCCGAAGCGGCGCCGACGATCATGTTCTGCGGATTGCCGGTGATGGTGGCGACGCTGCCGGCGTTGGAGGCCATGGCGACCGCCAGCAGATAAGGCACCGGCCTTCTGCCGAGGCGGTTGACGAGACCGAGCACAAGCGGCGTCATCGCCAGGCAAATGGTGTCGTTGACCAGGAACGCGGACAGGAACCCTGTAACCGCGACGATCCCCGCAAGCAGCGCCAGCGGATGGCGAGCGCGCGCCGCAACGAACGCCGTCGCGAGTTGAAAGAAGCCCGACAGCCTGAAATGCGCCACCACGATCATGGCACCGAGAAGCAGCGTGATCGTGCGCGCGTCGACCGCTGCATAGGCGTCGTCGAGATCGAGGACGCCGGAGGCGACCATCAGACCGGCACCGAGGAGGGCCGCGCCCGCCCGGTCCAGGCGGTAGCCGGGCAGGCGGCCGACAGCCATGACGAGGTACGTCACGGCGAAGATGGCTACGGCGATCACGGCCGGGATGTGTAGCCCGCCCTGCGACAGTCCGATAGATCAGCTGGAATCCGCCTGCGAACGACGGGAAGACGACCCAGACCGCGTCAGGCGAGATACGTCGAAAGCCGGCCGATCAACGGGAAAAGCGGCTCGGTTGTGGCACCGCCGCCGACATGGTAGTGAGCCGGCATGATGACCCGCCCCATCGCGACAAACCTCTGGCTTATCGCCGCACCTGTCGCGCGATCCGGCGTCGTCTGAGATCAAACTCAAAGCCGGCGCGCGGACGATCGCGCTGCCGACAGCCGGGAACGCGATCGTCTGGCGGCGACAGGACGATCGCAACATGACGGCACCTTCCCATTCCGCCCCCGCGCCCTTGGCGACCGGGACGTCAACACTGTCCGAGGCGCCGGACGGCACAGCGCTCCGCTACACGCGGATCGGCTACACCTTCGCCTTCATCGGTGCGTTTCTGTTCTCGACCAAGGCGATCTTCATCAAGCTTGCCTATGCCCAATCGGTCGATGCCAACACGCTGCTGGCGCTGCGCATGGGGTTCGCGCTGCCAATTTATTTGGCCATCGGATGGCTCACGGTCGCGTGACTACCGCCGCCGCGGCGCGCCGCTGCCAACGCTTGCGACCACGATGCGGGCAGCCGCGGTCGGCGCTCTTGGCTACTGGTTCGCCAGTTACATGGATTTCCTTGGCCTCGAATACATCTCCGCCCAGTTCGAGCGCCTGATCCTGTTCACCTATCCCCTGTTCGTGGTGGTGCTGGGTGCGATGTTCTTCGGCCAGCCGATGCGCCTGAGGATCCTCGCCGCGATCGGCATCAGCTACGCCGGTCTCGCCCTGATCTTCGCCGAAAAGGCAGCAGTCGCCGGATTCCGACATCACCCTCGGCGCCGCCCTGGTGCTCGCCGCGGCCTTCGCCTTCGCCTTCTATCAGCTTCTGGCCAAGCCGGTGATCGCCGCGATGGGGCCGAGGCTGTTTACCTGCGTGGCAATGACCGGCGCGGCCATCTGCGTCTTCGTCCAGTTCCTCGCCACGCACGCGCCCGGCGATCTCGCCGTCGGCCCGCATGTGGCCGCTCTCTCGGTGGCGCTCGCCATCGGCGCAACAGTCGTCCCCTCGTTTTTCCTCAATGCCGCGCTTCACCGTATCTCGGCTCAGGCCAACGCCACCATCGGCACCCTGTCGCCCGTGATGACGATCTTCCTGGCGGTGGTCGTCCTCGGCGAACGCCTCGGTTTCGCCGATGTTGCCGGTGCCGCACTGGTTCTGGCGGGCGTCGGCTGGTTCACCCTTGCTGGTCGGCGGCGCCGACCGCTCGCGGCGATGTGATCGGCTCTGCCTTTCCCTCTCACGGCCGATCCGGATAGCCTTGATCGCGGATCGGACAGGTACCGGTCCTTGGGAAAAGCGGAGACCCCAAATGCATGTTCTGACCACCTCCGTCACAGCGTTCGCCTTGGCGACCTTGGTCGCCGGCTCCGCCGCTTTCGCCTGCGACTTCCATGTCACGGCGAGTGCGGAGCCCGCGACACCGGCTCCGGTCAAGGAGCAGGCCGTACAGGCGACCAAGATCGACCCGGCCCTGCTTGCGTATCTGAAGCGGACGCCCCAACCAGACGAACCCGCAGAGGCCACGCAAGCGCAATAGCCCCTGACCGGCGATCGATCTTGAGAAATTGCGCCGGCACCGTGCCGGCGCTTTTTTCATATGTGGATCGGCTTCGACCAGGCGGCGAAGGCGGCCTCTCGCACCGCCTCCGACAGGGTCGGGTGGGCGTGGCAGACGCGCGCTAGGTCTTCCGCCGCGCCGGCGAATTCCATCAGCACCGAGGCCTCCTGGATCAGCTCGCCGGCGAACGGACCGACGATGTGGGCGCCGACAACCCGGTCGCTTGTCGCGTCGGCGAGTACCTTCACGAAGCCGTCGCGGGCGCCCATCGCGCGGGCGCGCCCATTGGCCGAGAAGGGAAATTTGCCGATCCTGTATTCGACACCTGCCGCCTTCAGTTCCTCCTCGGTCTCGCCCACCGCGGCGATTTCGGGCATTGGTGTAGACGACGCTCGGGATCACGTCATAGTTGACGTGACCGGCCTGTCCGGCCGCCATCTCAGCCACCGCGATACCCTCGTCCTCGGCCTTGTGGGCGAGCATCGGCCCGGCGATGGCGTCGCCGATGGCCAAGATCCCCGCGACGTTGGTGCGCAAAGTGCGTCTACGGTCGACCCGGCCGCGCTCGTCGCGCGCGACCCCGACAGCCTCGAGACCAAGGCCCTCTGTATAGGGCCGGCGCCCGATGGCGACCAGCACCACGTCGGCTTCGAGCGCTTCCTGATCGCCGCCTGCCGCCGGCTCCACCGCCACGCTCAGCGCCTTGCCCTTCGTTCGACCGAAGCGACCTTGCTGGAAAGCCGGAAGCCCATCCCCTGCTTGGCGAGTATGCGCTGCATCTGCCGCGCGACCTCGCCATCCATGCCGGGCAGGATACGGTCGAGAAACTCGACCACCGTCACATCGGCGCCGAGCCTCCGCCACACCGAGCCAAGCTCCAGCCCGATGACGCCAGCCCCGACCACGATGCAGCCGCCTCGGCACTTCGGCCAGCGCCAGCGCCCCGGTCGAGGTGACGACCCGCTCCTCGTCGATCTCCACCCCCGGCAGCGGCGCCGAATCCGATCCGGTGGCGATGACGATCGTCTTGGCCGAAATCACCCGGTTCTCACCGTCCTCGGCCGTCACCCTCACCTCGCCCGGACGCGACGATCGTGCCGGTGCCACGGACTGCGTCGATCTTGTTCTTCTTGAACAGATATTCGACCCCGTCGACGCTCGCCGCCACCGTAGCGTCCTTGTGCGCGAGCATCGCCTTGAGGTTCGAGCCTGGGAGTGCCGACCTCGATGCCGAAGGTCGGAAAAATGGTGCCCCGCGGCCTCGAACATCTCCGAGGTATACAGAAGCGCCTTCGACGGAATGCAGCCGATGTTGAGGCACGTGCCGCCGAAGGTAGTCCGCTTTTCAACAACCGCGACCTTGAGGCCAAGCTGGGCCGCCTTGATGGCGCACACGTAGCCGCCTGGCCCGCTGCCGATGACGGCAAGGTCGTAAGAGTCTGGCACGCTTGGCCTCCGCCCAGAAGTTTCCGCCGCCACCTCCATAGCCCTTGCAGGCCGCCCTGTCAGCGCTACGGCAACGACGACGCCCCTATTCGGCTCCGAAGATTCGCTTCAGCGCTGCCTTCAGGTCGGTGCGCTGGTCGATGTCGTAGTAGCCGCCGTCGATCACTTTGGCGACTAGGCGGCAGTAGGCCGGCTTATCCGTCGCGCCTGCCACCGCCGCCTCGATATCGGCAAGTGCCTGCTCGTCGGCCGCGCGGCGCGCCGCATCCGTCACGCCGGCCGCTGCCGCCTTCTTCTCCAGCGTGGCGAGCAGGCCACCGTTGCGGGTATTCCAGGCGTCGCCAATATCGCGGAACACCGGGTCAGCAATCACTTCACGATGGCAGTAGGCCATGATCTCGATGGGATAGAGCGCCGCCGACATGACGGCGAGCAGGTCGTCGCGATCGGCCTGCGGCCCGGCGGCAAACGCCACCGCCGGCACCAGGACCACCGCCAGCCCGACCGCCGACGGCCAGCGCATGCGCCTCAGAGGTCCAGCACCAGCCGCTGCGGATCCTCGATGCTCTCCTTGACCCGCACCAGGAAAGTCACCGCCTCGCGCCCGTCCACGATGCGGTGGTCGTAGGACAGGGCGATGTACATCATCGGCCTCACCTTGACCTCACCGTCGATCGCCACCGGCCGCTGCTCGATCTTGTGCATGCCGAGGATGCCCGATTGCGGCGCGTTGAGGATCGGCGTCGACATCAGCGACCCGTAAATGCCACCGTTGGTGATGGTGAAGGTGCCGCCCTGCATCTCATCGATCCTGAGCTCGCCGCCGCGCGCGCGGCCGCCGAGATCGGCGATCGTCTTCTCTACCTCGGCCAGCGATTTTACGTCAGCATCGCGAACCACCGGCACCACCAGCCCGCGCTCCGTGCCGACGGCGACGCCGATGTGGTAGTAGTTCTTGAAGACGAGATCATCGCCGTCGATTTCACCGTTGACCGCCGGAATCTCCTTCAGAGCCTGCACGCATGCCTTCACGAAGAAGCCCATGAAGCCCAGCTTCACCGCGTGCTTCTTCTCGAACAGGTCGCGGTACTCGCTCCTCAGCGCCATCACGCTCGTCATGTCGACCTCGTTGAACGTGGTCAGCATAGCCGCCGTGTTCTGCGCCTCCTTGAGGCGCCGGGCGATTGTCTGGCGGAGCCGCGTCATCGGCACCCGCGTCTCCCGTGCCTGATCGTCGGCAGGAGCCGGCGCGCGCGCAACGACCGGAACCTGAACGGGCGCGGGCTGAAGCCTCACAACCGGTGCCGCAGCGGGCTCGGATCTGACGGCGAGCGCATCGGCCTTGGTGATCCGGCCGTCCTTGCCGGTCCCTGCCACCGCCGCCGGTGCGATCCCCTTCTCGGCCAGGATTTTCACGGCGGCCGGCGAGGGAATTTCACTCGATCGAACCGGCTGGGCACGCGGCGCGACCGGCTGCGGGACCGCCTCGATCTTCGGCCCAGGTTTGCCGGCCAACGCCGGTTTGGCTTTTGCCGCCGTCGCACCGGCATTGATGGTGCCGAGGAGCGCGCCGACCGAAACGGTCGCGCCACCTTTGGCATCGATGGCTTCAATCACGCCGGAGGCCGGCGCCGGTACTTCCAGGGTGATCTTCTCGGTCTCGAGCTCCACCAGGGGTTCGTCAGCGGCAACGGCGTCACCTACCTTCTTGAACCATTGGCCGACGGTTGCTTCGTTCACCAATTCCCCTAACGCCGGAACACGAATTTCGGTCGCCATCTTCGCTCCTCGTTCGCCGCTCTAGTCGGCAAAGGCCTCGTCCAGCAGCGCCCGTAGCTGCGCCAGGTGCTTGCTCATAAGTCCTGTCGCTGTCGCCGCGGCCGCCGCCCGGCCGACGTAGCGCGGCCGTTGGCTGGCCGCACCGGTTCCCTCCAGCACCCACACCAGATAGGGCTCGATGAACGTCCAGGCGCCCATGTTCTTCGGCTCCTCCTGGCACCAAACCACTTCGGCCTGACGAAAACGGCCAAGCTCGTTGATCAGCGCCTTCGCCGGGAACGGATAGAGCTGCTCGACTCGCATCAGGTAGACGTCGTCGATGCCGCGCTTCTCGCGTTCCTCATAAAGGTCGAAGTAGACCTTGCCCGAGCACAGCACGACGCGGCGGATTTCGGCATCGGGCTTGAGCCGGACGCCTTCGGCGGTCATCTCGGCATCGTCCCACAACAGGCGATGGAATGACGACTCCGGCCCCATCTCGTCGAAACGCGAGACGGCACGCTTGTGACGAAGCAGCGATTTCGGCGTCATCAGCACCAGCGGCTTGCGGAACTCGCGGTTCAATTGACGACGCAGGGCGTGGAAGTAGTTTGCCGGCGTCGTCAGGTTGGCGACCTGCATATTGTCCTCGGCGCACAGCTGCAGATACCGCTCCAGCCGGGCAGAAGAGTGCTCCGGCCCCTGCCCCTCGTACCCGTGCGGCAACAACAGCACCAGCCCCGACATCCTCAGCCATTTGCGCTCGCCGGCGGCGATGAACTGGTCGATGACCACCTGGGCGCCGTTGGCGAAGTCGCCGAACTGCGCCTCCCAAAGAATCAGCGCATTCGGCTCGGCCAACGAGTAGCCGTACTCGAAGCCGAGCACGGCCTCCTCCGACAGCATCGAGTTGAGCACCTCGAAGCGCGCGTGACCGTTGGCGACATTGTTGAGCGGAATGTAGCGCTCTTCCAATTCCTGGTCGAACAGGACCGAGTGTCGTTGCGAGAAGGTGCCGCGCTCCACGTCCTGTCCGGACAGACGCACCGGATGACCCTCGTCGATCAGCGATGCGAAGGCGAGAGCTTCGGCGGTTGCCCAGTCGATGCCGGCGCCAGCCCCGACCGCCTGGCGACGGTTATCGATGAAACGCTGGACCGTGCGGTGAACATGGAAGTCGTCGGGCAGCTCCGTCAGCTTGTTGCCGTATTCCTTGAGCTTGGCCAAATCGACGCCCGTGACGCCGCGCCGTGGAGCATCGCCGGCCTCCGCGACCTTGAGCCCGCTCCAGGCGCCATCGAGCCAGTCCGCCTTGTTGGCACGGTAGCCGCTGGCGACCTCGAATTCCGTGTCGAGCTTGCCGCGCCATGCCGCTTGCATTTCCTCTATCTGACCGGCGGTGACCAGCCCCTCATCCACCAGCTTCTGGCCGTAGATCTGGAGTGTTGTCGGATGACCGGCGATCGCCTTGCACATGATCGGCTGGGTGAACGCCGGCTCGTCACCTTCGTTATGGCCGTGGCGGCGATAGCAGAACATGTCGATCACCACCGGCTTGTGGAACTTCTGCCGGAACTCGGTGGCGATCTTGGCGGCATACACGACCGCCTCCGGGTCGTCGCCGTTAGCATGCAGGATCGGCGCTTCCACCATCTTGGCGATGTCGGACGGATAAGGCGAGGAACGCGCGAACCGCGGATTGGTGGTGAAGCCGATCTGGTTGTTGACGATGAAATGGATCGAGCCGGCGGTACGATGGCCGCGCAATCCCGACAGCCCGAAACATTCCGCCACGACTCCCTGGCCGGCGAAGGCGGCATCGCCGTGGATGAGCAGCGGCAGCACGCGCGCCCTCTCATCGAGAGGCACGACGTCACCGCGTGGCTCGTTTGCGCGCTGGTCCTGTTTCGCGCGCGCCTTGCCGAGAACGACCGGGTCGACGATTTCCAGGTGCGACGGGTTGGCGGTCAGCGAAAGATGCACGCGGTTGCCATCGAACTCACGGTCGGAGGAGGCGCCGAGATGATATTTGACGTCGCCTGAACCTTCGACCTCGTCCGGCGAGGCCGACCCGCCCTTGAATTCGTGGAAGATGGCGCGGTGCGGCTTGCCCATCACCTGGGCGAGCACGTTGAGGCGGCCGCGGTGGGCCATGCCGAGCACGATCTCGCGGATGCCGAGTTGGCCGCCGCGTTTGATGATCTGCTCCAGCGCCGGTACCGTCGCCTCCGCCCCGTCGAGGCCGAACCGCTTGGTCCCGGTGTATTTGACGTCGAGGAAGCGCTCGAACCCTTCCGCCTCGACCAGCTTGTTGAGGATCGCCTTCTTCCCCTCGACGGTGAAGGCGATGCCCTTGTCGGGGCCCTCGATGCGCTCCTGAATCCAGCTCTTCTCGGCGGCATCGGAGATGTGCATGAATTCAACGCCGAGCGTCGAGCAATAGGTCCGCCGGAGAATCTCGAGCATCTCCGGTATCGTCGCGAACTGGAGCCCGAGCACGAAATCGATGAAGATCTTGCGGCCATAGTCGGCTTCGGTGAAGCCGTAGGAGGCGGGATCCAGTTCGGCCTCGTTTGGCCGCTTCTCCAGACCCAGTGGATCGAGGCGCGCGTGGAAGTGACCGCGCATGCGGTAGGCGCGGATCATCATGATGGCGCGCACCAAATCGCGGGTCGCCTGCTGGACGGCCCCGTCGCTGATGACGGCGCCGCGCGCGCTCACCCCGGCTTTTATCTTTTCTGCAGCCGAGGCCAGCCAGTTGCCGTCGAGCGCGGCAACCAGCTCGCCGTTCATGATGGTCGGCCAGTCGCGCCGCTGCCACGGCGCGCCGCGTTCCTCGGCGATGACGTTGTCGGGCGCATCCCTCAGTCCCTCGAAGAACTGGCGCCACTCAGCATCGACCGCAGCCGGGTCGCGGCTGTACCGGGCATGGAGTTCTTCGAGATAGGGCGCGTTGGCGCCGTAGAGGAACGATGTCGCCGCGAATTCTTGATTCGCGTCCTGACGAGCCATTTCCCAGTCCACGGGAGTTTAGGCTCCCGCGCTCTCAAACCGCGCGTCCGAAGCGAAATCGACCCCAATTCCGCTCCCGTTCCTCGAACGGGACATGCCGAACCTTCGGCATGCCTGGGCCACGCTGTAGCCATGCATCGCGCCCAAATCAACGGTAGATTTGGGCTTCAGCGCTAACTGTTCAAGACCTCGACCAGTGTTCGCCCGATCCGCGCCGGCGAATCGGAGACCGTCACTCCGGCCGATTTCATCGCCTCGATCTTGTCCTCGGCGCCGCCACGTCCACCTGCAATGATCGCACCAGCGTGGCCCATCCGTCGGCCGGGCGGCGCGGTCCGCCCGGCGATGAAGCCGACCACTGGTTTGCCGCGTCCGTGTGACGCCTCCTCCTTCAGGAACGCCGCCGCTTCTTCCTCGGCGGCGCCGCCGATCTCGCCGATCATGACGATGGACTCCGTCGCCGGGTCCGCCAAAAACATTTCGAGCACCTCGATGAAGTCCATCCCCTTTACCGGGTCGCCACCGATGCCGACGGCCGTCGTCTGGCCAAGGCCGGCATTGGTGGTCTGGAAGACCGCCTCGTAGGTGAGCGTGCCGGAGCGCGAGACGACACCGACCGAGCCCTCGCTGAAAATGCTGCCCGGCATGATGCCGATTTTGCACTGACCGGAGGTTAACACGCCGGGGCAGTTGGGTCCGATCAACCGGCTCGCTGAGTCGGCCAGCGCTGCCTTGACCTTGACCATGTCGAGCACCGGAATGCCTTCGGTGATGCACACGATCAGGGGTATCGCGGCGGCGACGGCCTCAAGGATGGCGTCGGCTGCCGACGGCGGCGGCACGTAGATGACGGTGGCGTTCGCCCCCGTCGCCTCCTTGGCGGCGGCGACCGTGTCGAACACCGGCAGGCCGAGGTGCACGCGGCCCCCCTTACCGGGCGACACGCCCCCGACCATCTTTGTGCCATACGCGATCGCCTGCTCGGAGTGGAACGTTCCGTTGCGGCCGGTGAAGCCCTGGCAGATGAGACGGGTGTCAGTATCGACCAGGATGGGCATCAGGCCGGCGCTCCTATTGCCGCCACCACCTTTTGCGCCGCATCGTCGAGGTCCTCCGCGTTGATGACGTTGAGACCGGATTCCGCGACGATCTTCTTCCCCTCCGCGACGTTGGTCCCCTCCAGGCGCACCACCAGCGGCACCTTGAGGCCAACCTCGCGCACCGCAGCAACGATGCCTTCCGCCACTACATCGCAGCGCATGATGCCGCCGAAGATGTTGACCAGAATGCCCTTCACCTTCGGGTCGGCGGTGATGATCTTGAACGCGGCGGTGACCTTCTCCTTGCTGGCGCCGCCACCGACGTCGAGGAAGTTCGCCGGTTCCGCGCCATAGAGCTTGATGATGTCCATGGTCGCCATCGCCAGCCCGGCGCCGTTGACCATGCAACCGATCGTTCCGTCGAGCGCGATGTAGGAAAGGTCGTACCTGGCGGCTTCGACCTCCTTCGGATCTTCCTCGTCCGGATCCCGAAGCGCGACGACATCCGGATGGCGAAAGAGCGCGTTGTCGTCGAACGTGATCTTGGCATCGAGGCAGATGAGACGGCCCGCCTCGGTCACGATCAGCGGATTGACCTCGAGCAGGCTCATGTCCTTGGCGACGAACGCCTGATAGAGGGCCGCGCAAAGCGCCACGCATTGAGCGGCCTGATCATCGCCAAGCCCGAGGCCGGTGGCGACCGCCGCGCCGACCGCGGTGTCGGCGCCGACGTCAGGGTCGACGTGGACCGTGACGATCTTCTCCGGCGTGCGCGCCGCCACCTCCTCAATGTCGACGCCGCCTGCCTGGCTGGCGATGAAGGCAACCTCGCCCCTGGCGCGATCGACGAGGCAGGAGAGGTAGAGTTCACGCTCGATCGACGAACCTTCTTCCACATAGAGCCGGCGCACTACGCGGCCGGCCGGGCCGGTCTGTTTGGTGACCAGCGCCGCGCCGAGCATCTGGCGGGCGTTCCTAATCACATCGGGCTCGGACCGCGCGATCCTGACGCCGCCGCCCGTCCCCGCCGACGCTTGCGTGAAACGCCCCTTGCCGCGGCCGCCGGCGTGGATCTGCGCCTTGACCACCCACACCGGACCGCCGACGTCCCGCACCGCCTGTTCCACTTCATCAAGGCCCAGCACCGCCACGCCCCTTGCGACCGGCGCGCCGAACGCCTTGAGGATCGCCTTGGCCTGATATTCGTGGATGTTCATGAGCGGCCCGAACTCCTCAGCCGGCTCGCGACGGCTCTACTTGCCGAGTGCGGGAACGATGTTGAGACAGGCCTCGATGAGGCTGTCGACGGCCGTCACCGAATGGTCGAACATTGCTTGCTCGGTCTTGTTGAGGTCGATCTCGATGATCCGCTCGACGCCTTTGGCTCCGATCACCGCCGGAACGCCGATGTACCGGTCGCGCACGCCGTACTCGCCCTTGAGCGAGGCCGCGCACGGCAGCACGCGCTTCTTGTCCTTGAGGTAGCTTTCCGCCATCGCAATCGCCGCGTGGGCGGGCGCGTAGAAAGCCGACCCGGTCTTGAGCAGGCCGACGATCTCGGCGCCGCCGTCACGCGTGCGCTGCACGATCTGATCGAGTTGCTTCCTGGTTGTCCATCCCATGCTCACCAGGTCCGGCAACGGAATGCCGGCGACCGTCGAATAACGGATCAGCGGCACCATGGTATCGCCGTGGCCGCCGAGCACGAAGGCCGTCACGTCCTCGACCGAGACGTTGAACTCCGATGCAATGAAGTAGCGCAGGCGCGCTGAATCCAGCACGCCCGCCATGCCGACGACCATGTCCCTCGGGAGGCCGGAGAAGCGCTGCAGCGCCCACACCATGGCGTCGAGCGGATTGGTGATGCAGATGACGAACGCCTTCGGCGCATATTTCTTGATGCCGGCGCCAACCTGCTCCATCACCTTGAGATTGATTTCGAGCAGGTCGTCACGGCTCATGCCGGGCTTGCGCGGAACGCCCGCGGTCACGATGGCGACGTCGGCGTCCTTGATCGATGCATACGCCGAGGCTCCGGCGAGACTGACGTCGAAACCGGCCACCGGCGAGGCTTCGGCGATGTCGAGCGCCTTGCCTTCCGGCACGCCCGAGACCACGTCGAAGAGGACGACGTCACCGAGTTCCTTCAGGCCGATCAGATGCGCAAGCGTGCCACCGATCTGACCGGCCCCGATCAATGCAACCCGTGCACGAGCCATAGAGCGGAAGATCCTTGCGACGGGATTTTACGGCGGGCGCCCGAACGGGCGATGCCGGTTGACTATCCCGATTGATGTTGCGGTGCAAGAGCCGTGGAACGCATCGGCGGCGGATGCTGCTGGCCTAACGATAGAAGGTGACGGGCGCACTCGTGGCAACGGCAGTACCGTCGAAGCGGTTGTTGCCGGACGATTCCAGATGGGCGACCGGCGTCCCCGCCTGGCCAGCCAGGACGACCTGACCGGCGTCGAGATTCCACGCCGAGATCGATTTGAGTAGATCGCTGTTGCAGCCGCGTGTGGACGCCCGATAGCCGCCGGTCCAACTTGTCAGCGTCATGAACAGCTGGCAGGAATCGCCACTGGCCGTGATAGTCCAGCCGCCGAGCAGGTCGGTGCGACCGAGACCGTTGGTCGTCGGAGGCGCAGCCCCCGCGGTAGCGCTGCCGCCCGGCTGCGGCAGTGGCTGGCTTTCCATGTCATCCGGCGGGACCGCCGCAACCTGACTGTCGTCCCCACCGGGGGGTGGCAGAGTTGTCGTCTCGACCGGTGGGACTGCCGCTGACTGGATCGGCGCCGGTGGCCTCTCGTGCCGCCACGGCAGGTCGATCGCACCAATCGCGCCACAACCGGCAAGAGAGATTGCCAGTCCGATCGGAACAGCAACGTGCCTTAGCGCCATCGATGTTTCTCTGCAACCGGCGTCAGGCGAATCATGAAGTGCAATTGTAACCGCTTTTGGGCGGAGCGTGTCTGCGGGGTAACATAGAAACGCCCCCGAGGCGAGGCATCGGGGGCGAAAAACGTGCGGCAAGATGCGCTAACCACACTTATCTGGATTCGACGTGCTGAGGGAGTCTGAGTTCGGCCGCCTTGGCACGCACCACGTGCTCTGGCCGCGCCAACGTCTCGCTGATCATGTCGGCGGGAACACCTTCACTCCACAATTTTCTGAGTTTCTCGACTGCCTCAATCGTCCACGGCGATCCGGTGAATTCGGTGGGTTTGTCCACGGCATCACCTCTCGTGTTCCGGTTACGATGAGAGTCGAATATAGGAACGAAACCAACCGAATGAAGACGAGGCGACGAAATGGCGCCGTTGTCAGATGCGTCGCTCCACCATCATCTTCTTCACTTCGGCGATCGCTTTCGCCGGGTTCAGCCCCTTCGGGCAGGTCTGCGCGCAATTGAGGATGGTATGGCAGCGATAGAGGCGGAAGGGATCCTCCAACTGATCGAGCCGTTCACCGGTCTCCTCGTCGCGTGAATCGATCAGCCAGCGATAGGCCTGCAGCAGGATCGCGGGACCGAGAAAGCGGTCGCCGTTCCACCAGTAAGACGGACACGCGGTCGAGCAGCACGCGCACAGGATGCACTCGTAGAGCCCGTCGAGCTTTTCGCGATCGCCATGGCTCTGCCGCCATTCCTTTTCCGGCGCCGGCGTCTCTGTCTTCAGCCACGGCTCGATCGATCTGAGCTGGGCGTAGAACGTGGTGAGATCAACCACAAGGTCCTTGACCACCGGCAGGTGCGGCAGCGGCCGCACGTTAATGGCGCCGTCGACGTCGTCCATCGCCTTGGTGCACGCGAGCGTGTTCTCGCCGTCGATGTTCATGGCACACGAGCCGCACACCCCCTCCCGGCACGAGCGCCGGAAGGTGAGCGTCGGATCAAGGTTGTTCTTCAGCCAGATCAGACCATCCAGCACCATCGGCGCGCAGTCGCCGCGGTCGACTGTGTAGGTGTCCATACGCGGATTGCCGGGTTCGTCCGGATTCCACCGGTAGACGCGGAATTCCGTAACGTTGTCGGCACCTGCCGGAGGCGGCCACGTCCGGCCGCTGACCACACGCGAATTCCTGGGAAGGTTGAATTGGACCATGAAATCACTTCTGCCCCGAGAGCCCGCGTCGGTCAGTGCAATCCTGAACCTCGCGCAGCGTTACCCCAACGCGGCGCAGTGGTACACCCGGCCGGACGATTATGAAACCTGTCGCCCGGACGATAAGTGCATGCCGATGCGGACCGTCAGCGCTGGTCGACGCGGATCACGAGCTTGAGGCCCGACCACGTGTTGTCGATGGCGGCGACCTTGACGTCGACGAGATCGAGCTTCAGCGCCTCGGCGCGCACCACGTCCTCGCTCATGTCGGTCGGCACCTTGGATGCCTTCTTCGGCCACGAGATCCAGATCATGCCGTCGGCGTTGAGCGCGCGCCGCAACTTCTTCAGACCGGCCGCCAGCTCGGCGCGACTGCGCGTGAATGCATGGATGACGTCATAGGTGCCGGGTCCCAGCGGTCGCGACCAGTCCTGTCGCCGCGCCACACGTCCGAAATCGCATGACGTCGGCAGGTCGCACAGTTCGTCGGGCAGTGCGACGAAAGCAATTGTTGCGCCGGGGGCGTAACCAAGCTTGTCGGGAAGCGGCTTGACTGAATAGCCGGACGACGAAAGAGTTGCGAGCGCCATGCGAAGTCGATCCTTGGCCTGAACACGGTTCCGTTGCGGCCGCCATCGGCCGCACCGGTACAAGAAGCCACGGCGACAACAAAGAAACCGAAGTTCGACCCCGGTTTCTTGCAGCTATCCCCATGGCTCCGGGCAAGTCCTTAATATATAGGCCGATATTGCGGCGGCGTCACACCGTTTTCGGCGGTGATCGCATGAAATGGCTAATCCCTGCCGTTCCGGATTGTTAACAAACCGTCGCGAGGCTGGTCAGCCCCGCGCCAGCTGCGGCACCGGCACAATCTCGACGATAATTCAACCCCGGGCGGCAACCGCTGGGCGACTTGTCGCGCCGCGTGCCTAGTACACCCGCGCCCTCGGCTCGATGTACTGGACGTCGTTGGTCAGCGTGAAGGAGTGGACCGGGCGGTCGTCGAGGCGCACCGTCCTCTCGGCCGCATCGATGTAGGCAAGAGTATGTTTCATCCAGTTCTTGTCATCGCGCTCAGGGTAATCCTCGCGGGCGTGGGCGCCGCGCGACTCGGTGCGATTGACGGCCGAATCCATCGTCGTCACCGCCTGCACGATGAGGTTGTCGTACTCCAGCGTTTCGATCAGGTCGGTATTCCATATGAGCGAGCGGTCCGTGACGCTGAGATCATCCGTCTGTGCCCATACCGCGTGAATGCGCTCGTGCCCCTGGCTTAGCACTTCGCCGGTGCGGAAGACCGCGCAGTCTTCCTGCATCACCTTCTGCATCTTCAGCCGCAGCGCCGCCGTCGGCGTGCCACCGTCCGCGTAGCGGAAGCGATCGAGACGCGACACCGATTCTTCACCGGCGTTTGCCGGCAACTCGACGTGCTTCTCGCCGTCGGCGATCGTCTCGCGGCAGCGCAAGGCCGCCGCGCGGCCGAAGACGACGAGGTCAATTAGCGAGTTCGAGCCGAGGCGATTGGCGCCGTGCACCGATACGCACGCCGCCTCGCCAACCGCCATCAGGCCCGGTACCACGCGCTCTTCGCCGCCGATCTTGGTCAGCGCCTCGCCGTGAAAATTAGTCGGTATCCCGCCCATGTTGTAATGGACGGTAGGCAACACCGGGATCGGCTCCCGGGTCACGTCAACACCGGCGAAGATGCGCGCCAACTCCGCGATCCCCGGCAGCCGTTCGTGGATGACCGCCGGATCGAGGTGCGCCATGTTGAGATAGATGTAGTCCTTCTCCTTGCCGACACCGCGACCCTCGCGGATCTCGATCGTCATGGCGCGCGAGACCACATCGCGCGAGGCAAGATCGCCGGCGTGCGGGGCGTAGCGTTGCATGAAGCGCTCGCCTTGCGAATTGGTCAGGTATCCGCCCTCGCCGCGCACGCCCTCGGTGATCAGGCAGCCCGCGCCGTAGATGCCGGTCGGGTGGAACTGGACGAACTCCATGTCCTGCAGCGGCAGCCCGGCCCTCAGCACCATGGCGTTGCCGTCGCCGGTCTGGGTGTGGGCGCCGGTGCAGGTATGATAGATGCGGCCGTAGCCACCGGTGGCGAGGATGGTCTTGTGGGCGCGAAAGCGATGGAGGCTGCCATCTTCCAGATTGATGGCGACCACACCGCGGCATATCCCTTCGTCCATGATCAGGTCGAGGGCGAAGTATTCGACGAAGAACTCGGTCGCGTGGCGGAGCGACTGGCCATAGAGCGTGTGCAGCATGGCGTGGCCGGTGCGGTCGGCCGCCGCGCAGGTCCGCATCGCCGCCTCGCCCTCGCCGTAGTGCGTGGTCATGCCGCCGAACGGACGCTGATAGATGCGGCCGTCTTCCGTGCGCGAGAACGGCAGCCCGTAGTGTTCCAGCTCGTAGACCGCCGCCGGCGCCTCGCGGCACAGGTACTCGATGGCGTCTTGGTCGCCGAGCCAGTCCGACCCCTTGACCGTGTCGTACATGTGCCAGCGCCAGTCGTCCTCGCCCATGTTGCCGAGCGCCGCCGCAATGCCGCCTTGGGCCGCGACGGTATGCGAGCGGGTGGGAAAGACCTTCGTGATGCAGGCGGTCTTGAGGCCTGCCGCGCTCGCCCCGAGCGTCGCGCGCAGGCCGGCGCCACCGGCGCCGACAACCACGACGTCGAACGTATGGTCGGTGAACGGATAAGCGCGGCCGTTGACCCCTGGTACTCCGCTCACCGCGCCGCCATCCGCCATCGTCAGCTTCCCAGTGCGATCTTGACGACCGCCAGGATGGCGATGACGGCGACCGCGATCGAATAGAACGTGTTGACGATCAGCCAGACCACCTTCTGCGCCTCGTTCGACACGTAGTCGACGAGGATCGCCTCCATGCCGACCCGCATGTGCATCGCCACAGCCGCGATGAACATCACGAACAGCGCTGCGATGATCGGCGAACCGATGACGGCCCGCGCTTCCTCGTAGGGCCGGCCGATCACTCCCAGCATGACGACGATGAAGACGATCGCCAGCAGGAAGCTCGCCGCCGCCGTCACCCGCTCAATCCAGAAGTGCTCGGTGCCGCCGTGGGCGGAGCCGAGATGGCGGACGCGGCTCAAGGGCGTGCGCATCGTTTCACCTGATGAGAAAGCCGACCACCCAAACGAAAATGGTGACGGTCACTGAGCCGATGATGGTGGCAAGCGCCCATTGGTCGCGCGCCGGTTTACCGAGGCCGATGCCGAAGTCCCAGACGAAATGGCGAAGCCCGCCGATCACGTGATGGATCAGCCCCCACGAGAAGCCGAAGAGGACGAGGAGCCCGAGCCACGAGCCAAGGGCCCGGTTGGCGAGGGCAAACGCATCGGGACCGCTCGCAAGTGCCACCAGCCACCACACCAGAAGCAGCACGCCGAAATAAAGGGCGAGGCCGGTGACCCGATGGAAGCCCGACATCAGGAATGTCAGCCGCCACCGATAGATCGAAAGGTGTGGCGAAAGCGGCCGGTTGGCGCGGGCGTCGGCGCTCGACATGGGGCTGGCGGGAATCCTCAAGAAGGACTGGCGGGGCCCTTCTAGCGCCGATGCTGCGGCGCGTCAAAGGATCGCATCGAAGCCCCCGCCCCAAGATTGCGCCTCAGCCGACCGGCACTTGCCAGCGACCGTCGCGCCCACTAACCAGCATTGCCTGCACGATCTGCCACTGGAGCCCGCCATGCCCATCCACCATCTCCTGCTTCTTCCCGGCGACGGCATCGGCCCCGAGGTCATGGCGGAAGTGAAACGGGTGATCGCCTGGTTCAACGAACACGGCGGCGCACGTTTCGAACACGAGGAGGACCTGGTCGGTGGATGCGCCTACGACGCCCATGGCAAGGCCGTCAGCGAGGCCACCATGGCAAAGGCCCTCGCCGCCGACGCGGTGATCTTCGGCGCGGTCGGCGGGCCGAAGTGGGACAGCGTCCCCTATGACGTGCGGCCGGAGGCAGGCCTCCTGCGCCTGCGCAAGGACCTCGAACTCTTCGCCAACCTCAGACCCGCCGTGGTCTACCCCGCACTCGCCGATTCCTCGTCGCTGAAGCGCGAACTGGTGGAAGGGCTCGACATCCTCATCGTGCGCGAACTTACCGGCGGCGTCTATTTCGGCGAGCCCAAGACGATCACCGACATCGGCAACGGCCAGAAGCGCGCCATCGACACCCAGGTCTACGACACCTACGAGATCGAGCGCATCGCCCGCGTCGCCTTCGAGTTGGCCCGGGCCCGGCGCAACAAGGTCACCTCGATGGAGAAGCGCAACGTCATGAAGTCGGGCGTCCTGTGGCACGACGTGGTCGACGCGCTCCAAAAGCGCGAATACACCGACGTCGTGCTGGAACACATGCTGGCCGACGCCGGCGGCATGCAGCTCGTCCGCGCGCCCAAGCAGTTCGACGTCATCGTCACCGACAACCTGTTCGGCGACATGCTCTCCGACGTCGCCGCCATGCTCACCGGTTCGCTCGGCATGCTGCCCTCGGCCTCCCTCGGCGCCCCCGATGCCAGGACCGGACGGCGGAAGGCCCTCTACGAGCCGGTCCACGGCTCCGCCCCCGACATTGCCGGCAAGGGGATCGCCAACCCGATCGCCATGATTGCGAGCTTTGCCATGGCGCTCCGCTATTCCTTCGCCATGGGAGAAGCCGCCGATCGAGTGGAGGAGGCCATCGCCGCCGTCCTCGACCGTGGCCTCAGGACCGCTGACATCTGGAGCGCCGGCACCGCCAAGGTCGGCACGGAGGAGATGGGCGCCGCCATCGTCGCAGCACTCGACAGCCGTAGGGCCTAGCCCGCAAGACCGGGAACCTGCAGGCCGAAGGTCTGCATTATAAGGAACACGTTCAGCGTCAGCACGACTGCCGCTCCCGCCCAGGCGACCCAGTTCGTCAGACGCCGGTTGCGGAACTCGCCCATGATGTCGCCGCGCGCCGTGAACAGCACCAGCGCGATCATCGGCACCGGCAGCGCGATGCTCAGTATCACCTGGCTGACGACCAGTGCCTGCGTCGCGTTCACACCCCAACCGACCACGACGAAGGCCGGCACCATCGTCACCAGCCGCCGCGCCCAGATCGGGATGCGGAAGCCGACGAATCCCTGCATGATCATCTGGCCCGCCATGGTGCCGACCACCGAGCTCGACGTACCCGACGCGATGAGCGACACCAGAAAAACGGCGGCGGCGGCACCGCCGAGCAGCGGCGTCAGCGTGTGGTAGGCGGTCTCGATCTCTGCCACGTCGCTGTGGCCGGCGTGAAACGCGCTGGCTGCCATCATTACCATCGCCATGTTCACCAGCCCGGCGACGGCGAGCGCAAGGATGACTTCCCGGTTCGAGAACTTGAGGAGCATGCGCCGTTCACCGGCGTTGCGAACCGGCACGCGCGCCTGGGTCAGGCCCGAGTGCAGGTACACGGCGTGGGGCATGACGGTGGCGCCGATGATGCCGACCGAGATCATCAGAGCCCGGGCGTCGGGCATCTGCGGCACGAAGGTGTGGAACGCCGCGGCTCCCCAATCCACCGGCGCGATGAACATCTCGATCAGGTAACAGCCGCCGATAGTCGCCACCAGCGCGGCGATGATCAGTTCCATCGGCCGGAAGCCGCCGCGTTCGAACATCAGGATGCCGTACGTCACCACCGCGGTGATCGCCATGCCGACGATCAGCGGCAGATCGAACAGCAGCGACAGGCCGATGGCGCCACCGAGAAACTCGGCGAGATCGGTGGCCATCGCCGCCACCTCGCTCACCCCCCACATCCCCCACACGACAGGGCGCGGAAACTGTTGACGGCACATCTCGGCAAGGTTGGCGCCCGTAACGATACCGAGCTTCGCCGACAGCGACTGGAACAGCATCGCGATCAGGTTGGCGGTCAGCACCACCCACAACAGCGTATAGCCGTATCGGGCGCCGCCCTGGATATTGGTCGCGAAATTGCCGGGATCCACGTAGGCGATCGAGGCGATCACGGCCGGCCCGGCGAACAGCCGCGCGCTCGCGATACCACCGCGCTCGCCGCGGAGCACGGCGCTGATGGCTTCGATCGTCCGATCGGTCAGGGACCGGTTTGCGATGTTAGCCACCCGACCACCGGTAGGTGCCTCGTGAGAAGACATCCGCAATGAGGGAGACGCTGTGCACTGGGCGGTTCTGGCGGGTGAGAATGAGAACTATTCGCAATTTAAGGGGTCGTTACGGCGGCGTCAAGCTGACGTCTGCACCGATGGTCTACAGGGAGACTTCCGGTGCGGACGGGCAGGTGGACTGCCTGGCCCGGTTCCAGCCACGTGAGTTCCAGTTGGCAAGCGGACCCGTCGGATCGTTCCTGTCCATTTCGAAGAAGGAAAAGCAGTTGTCACCGTCGCGCTGGACGGCAAAGCAGGCGCCCTGCTGGCTGTCGTAAAAAGTGCAGAACAGACCGTTTTCGATCGACCACTCGCCGCTGTCGGCCCCGTTGGCGTCCCAGTAACGGATGGTGTGGTCGTCGTGGTAGGCCTCGGTGAAATAGGTGCCGTTGGCATAGATGCCGTCGAGAGTGATGCCGTCGAGCATCGCTTCGAGGTCCTCCGCGCCCATGCGGTCCTGGGCCATCGCCACCGGCGAAGCCGCCAGAACCACCGCTGCCGCGATGGCCATCCTGAGAGGCCTGCCGTTCATGGTTGTCTGCCTTTCCTCGCTGAGACTACGCCGGAACGTTGACTTCGCCACCCGGACGCCTAGAAAGCCGCCGACAAACGGAGAAGTCAGCGCATGGGTTACAAGGTCGCCGTCGCCGGCGCCACAGGCAACGTCGGGCGCGAGATGCTCGACATCCTTCACGAGCGTGGCTTCCCTGCCGATGACGTCGTGGCGCTTGCCTCGCGCCGCAGCCAGGGCACCGAGGTCTCCTTCGGGGATGGCGTGCTCAAGGTGAGGGCACTCGACGACTACGACTTTTCCGACACTGACATCTGCCTGATGTCGGCCGGCGGCGCCGTGTCGAAGGAGTGGTCGCCGCGGATCGGCCGTCAGAACTGCATCGTCATCGATAACTCGTCGGCCTGGCGTTACGACGCCGCGGTGCCGCTGATCGTGCCGGAGGTAAACGCCGACGCCATCACCGGCTTCACCAGGAAAAACATCATCGCCAACCCCAACTGTTCCACTGCGCAGCTGGTCGTCGCGCTGAAGCCGCTGCACGATCGCGCCCGCATCACCCGCGTCGTCGTTGCCACCTACCAGTCGGTGTCGGGCGCCGGCAAGGCGGCGAGCGACGAGCTGTTCACCCAGACCCGCGCGGTGTTCGTCTCCGATCCGATCGACACAAAGAAGTTCCCCAAGCGCATCGCCTTCAACCTCATCCCGCAGGTGGACACCTTCATGGAGGACGGTTTCACCAGGGAGGAGTGGAAGATGGTGGCCGAGACGAAGAAGATACTCGACCCCAAGATTAAGCTGGTGGCGACCTGCGTGCGCGTGCCGGTGTTCGTTTCCCACGCGGAGGCGGTGGCCGTCGAATTCGCCAATCCGATCACCGCCGACGAGGCACGCGAGCTGTTGCGCGAGGCACCCGGATGCCTTGTCGTCGACAAGCACGAGGACGGCGGCTACGTCACCCCCTACGAGGCCGCCGGCGAGGACGCCACGTACATCAGCCGGATCCGCGAGGACCCGACGGTGGAGAACGGCCTCATGCTGTGGGTGGTGTCGGACAACCTCAGGAAGGGCGCCGCGCTCAACGCCGTCCAGATCGCCGAGGTCCTGGTCAACCGCAAGCTGATCGAGCCGAAGCGCCGGGCGGCGTGAGCGCCGGCATGGCGTCGGAACGCGGCCGGATCGACCACCGCTCCTTCCGCCACTGGGGCGGATTCATCTTTTCCGGCCTGACGGCCTTTGCCATCGACGTCGGGCTGACCTGGGGTTTCGTCCACGGCGTCCATCTCGACCGGTTCTCCGCCCGCCTCATCGGAATTCTGGTCGCCACCGTCGTCGCGTGGCTGATGCACCGGCGGATCACCTTCAATGTCGCCTATGACCCGACGCTGAAGGAGTTCGTCCGCTTCTTCGTCGTAGCCTCCATCGCCAACGGCGCCAACTACGCCACGTACGCGGCTCTCTTGTTGCTCGTCCCGCACATTCGATTGGTCGTGGCCATCGTGCTGTCGAGCGGCGTCGCCGGGCTTCTCTCCTACCTCGGCTTTCGCTTCGGCGTCTTCCACCGCTTCGAGGAAGACGAGGTTTAGGCTAGACCGTCACGAACGCACGCGAGACGGGATCGAGCACTTTGAGTTCGCCGGTGGCGATACCGAACCAGGCGCCGTGAAGGAGGAGCGATCCCGACCCCACCCGGTCGCGCACGAACGGAAAGGTCGAAAGGTTCTCGATCGATTGGCGGACCGAAGCATATTCCATGGCCCGCTGCCGATCCGCGATGCCTGTCTCGGCCTTGTCGGCCGCCGGCGCCATCAGCGCGATCCATTCGCCGATGAAATGCCCGCCCGGCGCTGCCCCACTCAGAAACGCTGAGACGCCGCCGCAGCTGCCGTGCCCCATGACCACCAGGTGCCGGACCGCAAGCTCCGTCACGCCGAACTCGATCGCCGCCGAGGTGCCATGATGGCCGCCCGCCTCCTCGAACGGCGGCACCAGGTTGGCGACGTTGCGCAGGACGAACATCTCGCCGGGTGCGGCGTCGAAGATCGTCTCCGGGGCCGCGCGGCTGTCGCAGCAACCGATGATCATGATCTCCGGCCGCTGGCCGCGCTCGGCGAGCGACCGGTAGCGCGCCGCGTCCGCCGCCAGCCTCGTTTCCGTGAACGATCGATAACCCTCGATCAGCCGTGACGGGAATTCCTTCATCAGCCCTCGCACTCCTTCACATTTCGAACAGTGCCTGCGCCGCCGCGAGCGGCAATTCGTCGGCGCCGGTCTCGACCGCAACTTTCGCCACCGCCAGAACGGTCGCTCCGGCGCGGGCGACAGCGTCATGAACGGACCGATGCCCGAGCCGCCCGGCAAGGTAGAGCGCGGCGAACAGATCACCGGTGCCGTTGGGAACGTTGTCGAGCCGGAGATGCGAGACAAGCTTCGCCCCGTCTTCCGTGACCGCCAGATTGCCGATCTCGCCTTCGCCAGCAAAGGCTGAGGTGACGACCAGCTCGCCCAGACCGAGAGTGCGCGCCGCCGCCGCGAGCCCGCCGTTGTCACGCGCGTCCTGACCGGTGAGCCAGCAGAGCTCGTACCGGTTGGGCGTCGCGATGTCGGCAATCCGAACGAGCCGATCGCGGACCGCAGTCGCCACCGGCTCGGGCATGAACAGGCCGCCGCCGTCGCCGACGTTCGGGTCGCACAAATATACGGCTGCCGGATTGCGCGATCTCACGGCCGTCACCAGCCGCGCGACCTGGTCGGCCTGATCTGCAGCGCCGAGATACCCGGAGAGCACCGCGCCGACTTCACCCAGCCACCGTGACCCGACCATGTCGTCGACAACGCGCGCAAAGTCCTCTGCCCCGGCGACGATACGGGTCGCCAGCCCATGGCCGGGGTGCCACGCCAGAACGACCGTCGGCACGGACCAGACCGGATGTCCCGTCCGCTCAAGCGCAAAGACCGAGGCGCGGCCACCGACCCCGCCCCGCACCACGTGCGAATTCACCACGATGACCGCCGGCTTCGCCAACTCTGGCATCTCCTACCAACCGCGTCGGAAGCCAGTGGAGCAAAACGCGGCGGAAGGCTAGTCTCCCGATCGATTTGGAGGAACAACATGCCGGCGATGGTGCGACCGCGGCGAAGCGCTCTTTACGTGCCCGGCTCCAACCCGCGGGCGCTGGAGAAGGCGAAGTCGCTCGCCGCCGATGTACTCATTCTCGACCTCGAGGAATTGGTTGCGCCGGACCGCAAGGACGCCGCTCGTGAGACGGTCGCTGCTGCGGTCCCGGACCTCACCCTCGGCCGCCGGGAGATCGTCGTGCGGGTGAATGGCCTGGACACGCCGTGGATCGCCCGCGACATCGCTGCCATGGCAGCCACGCCGCCCGATGCCATCCTCATCCCCAAGCTGTCGCGGACCGACGACATCCGCCGGGCCCGTGCTGCCATCGCCGCCACCGACGCCCCGAAAGAAATGAACCTCTGGGCGATGATCGAAACACCGGCGGCGATCATCAATGCGGCTGCAATCGCGGCGATTGCCGCCATGCCGGCGCCGGCCCTCACCTGCTTCGTCATCGGCACCAACGATCTCGCCGCCGAGCTTGGCGCCCGCATCCGCCCCGGCCGCGCCGCGCTCGGCGCGCACCTCGCGCATACCGTTGTTGCAGCCCGTGCTCACAACCTCGCCGTCCTCGATGGTCCATATAACGAGATCGACGATCTGGAAGGCTTTCGTTCCGAGTGCATCGAGGGGCGCGATCTTGGGATGGACGGCAAGACGGTCATCCATCCGAGTCACATCGCCATCGCCAACGAGATATATGCGCCGTCCGACGAGGAGATCGCCTGGTCGCGTCAGGTGATCGAGGCGTTCGCGGACCCGGAGAACAGCGGCAGGGGTGCAATCCGCCTCGCCGGCCGCATGGTCGAGCGCCTGCACGAACGCCGTGCCAGGCGAACACTGGAACTCGCCGATGCGATCGATGCGATGGTTGTCGAAGAAGCACGCGCCGGCTGAACGATCAGTTTGCCCTTCATCCTCCGCTGACGCACAGCATGACGGTGGGCGACCGCTTCTCGCCTCACACCCACGGCCGCTCGACCGCAGCCTGCTTTTCGAAGGTGGCGATTTTCGGCGCCTTCTCCATCGTCAGCCCGATGTCGTCGAGCCCGTTCAGCAGGCAGTGCTTCTTGAACCCGTCGATGTCGAAGTGCACCACGCCGCCGTCCGGACCGGTGATCTCCTGCTTTTCGAGGTCGATCGTGAGCCTCGCATTGGCGCCGCGTTCGGCGTCGTCCATCAGCTTGGCGAGATCGTCCTTCGAGACCCGGATCGGCAGGATGCCATTCTGGAAGCAGTTCGAATGGAAGATGTCGCCGAAGCTGGTCGAGATCACGCAACGGATTCCGTAGTCGAGCAGCGCCCACGGCGCGTGCTCCCGGCTCGACCCGCAGCCAAAGTTGTCGCCGGCGACAAGGATCTTGGCTTGTTTGTAGGCCGGCTTGTTAAGGACGAAGTCGGGATTGTTGCTGCCATCCTCGTTGTAGCGCAATTCGGCGAACAATCCTTTGCCGAGACCGGTCCGCTCGATCGTCTTCAGGTAGTCCTTGGGGATGATCATGTCGGTGTCGACGTTGATCATGTTGAGCGGCGCGGCGACGGCGGTGAGTGTGGTGAACTTGTCCATGACTTGTGTCCTTTCCGGACCGCTGTCATGCGACGGCAGGCGGCCCCGGTCAAGCATCGGGGACAGGCAGCATCGCTTTCAGCACGCCATCGCGCAGGAAGAAGTGGTGATAGAGCGCAGCCGCCGCGTGCAGGCCGGCAATCCACATCAACAGGTCGCCGAGGGTCCCGTGAATTTCTGCCAGCGCGGCGCCGGCATCCGACTGCCCAAGCAGCGGCCCGACCGCACCAAGGCCGTAGACCGTTACCGGGTGGCCACCGAACCATGCCCCGAGGACCGCCGTGACCGGGACCAGTACCAGCAGACCAAAAAGCGCCCAGTGGGTGGCTTTCGAGGCGAGCGACATCCACGCCGGCATCGGAGGGTCCTGCGGCGTGCGGTCGAGGAGCCGCCACGCCAGGCGGACGAGCACCAGCACGAAGACGGCCAGCCCAAGGGTCTCGTGAAGCTGAAGCCCTGGAGCGCGCGCGTCACTGTAGACCCGCGACGTGGGGCCTCCTTCCGCCGTGAGGAAGGCAGCCAGGACAAGGATCGCCGTCAGCCAGTGCAAGGTTTGCGCAACCCAGCCGAAGCGGGTCGCTGTGCCAAAGGTCGTCATGAACGTGAAATTCCGTTTGTGGTCACGCTGAGCACGAATGAGACCGACCGTCCCTACGCGCCCTGATCGAGATCAAGATCTCAGTCCGCCGCGTCGATGGCTTCCATGTCGTCGTCGGAAAGGCCGAAGTGGTGGCCAATCTCGTGCACAAGTACGTGGCTGACGATCGCTCCAAGCGTGTCATCGGTCTCCGCCCAATAGTCGAGGATCGGCCGGCGGTAGAGCCAGATCATGTTGGGCATCTGCCCTGTGTGGGGGGTGGCCGACTCCTGCGCCAGGCCTACCCCCTGAAACAGGCCCATGATGTCGAAGGGCGACTCGACGCCAAGATCTTCGAGCACGTCGTCCTCGGGGAATTCACTGACGCGAAACTGGATGTCGCCGGCTAGGCCACGGAAATCTTCCGGCAGCGCCGCGAAGCTTGCCCGGGCGATTGCCTCGATGTCATCGAGCGACGGCGCTTGAGCGCCGGTCCAGTCGGTGTTGTCCATCGCCCGTCCATTCCCGCGTCCGTGTGATGCGGTCAAGCCGCCGCAATGTCGCCATCTGCGTGAACCGCAGATGAACCCTCGCCTCAGGCCGGGTTCACGGCATCGCGCCTACCGTCTCGTCATCGATCGAGCCAAACGGAATCTCGATGGAAGAAGGACGAGGACCATGTTGAAGAAGACCCTGATTGCGACTGCGACTGCCGGCCTCATCGCCGCCGGCGCTCTTACCAGTGCGACCGTCGCCTCCGCCGCACCGATGTACGGCGGCGACCCCGGCCGCAGCATCGGCCACCCGGGCTACCCGCCGCCGCCATATTTCCGGCCGCACCGCATCTGCGAGCCCGAGTTCAAGCGCGTGAGTTATTGGTCTTACGGTCATCGCCACTGGCGGCTGATCAAGGTCGGCGAACGCTGCCACTGGGTCTATCCGCAGTGGAACACCGGCGGTCCGCACCCCGGACCATGGCCTCACCCGCAACCGGGACCGCACCCGGGCGGCCCGGGTCCATATCCCGGTGGCCCGGGCCCGTATCCGGGCGGCCCAGGACCGTATCCCCACTAACGGGATTGAGGAGCCCCGCGAAGCCACGCGGGGCTCGACCCTCATACCCACTCACGCACATCGACGAAGCGTCCGGCGATTGCCGCCGCCGCCGCCATCGCCGGCGACACCAGGTGGGTGCGGCCCCTGAAGCCCTGGCGCCCCTCGAAGTTGCGGTTCGAAGTCGAGGCGCAGCGCTCGCCGGGCTTGAGGCGATCATCGTTCATTGCCAGGCACATCGAACAGCCCGGCTCGCGCCACTCGAAACCGGCGGCGAGGAAGACCCGGTCCAGCCCCTCCGCCTCCGCCTGTTCCTTGACGAGCCCGGAGCCCGGCACCACCAACGCCGCCACTCCCTCGTGCACCTTCTTGCCGTCGATCACCTTTGCCGCCGCCCGCAGGTCCTCGATCCGTCCGTTGGTGCAGGAGCCGAGGAAGACATGGTCGATGGTGATATCCTTGATCGGCGTGTTCGCGGCGAGCCCCATGTAGTGCAGCGCCCGCTCGACCGCCCGCCGCCGGTCGGGGGCCTCGATCGCCTCCGGGTCCGGCACCCGCCCGTCGATGGTGGTGACATTTTCCGGGCTGGTGCCCCAGGTGACCAGCGGCGGCAGCTTGGCCGCGTCGAGCCTCACCTCGGTGTCGAACTGAGCACCCTCGTCGGAGTGGAGGGTCTGCCAGCAACGCAGCCCCTTGTCCCACGCCTCGTCCTTCGGCGCCCGCGGGCGGCCCTTGATGTAGGCGAAGGTTGTCTCGTCCGGCGCCACCATGCCGGCCCGAGCCCCACCTTCGATGCTCATGTTGCACACCGTCATCCGCCCTTCCATCGACAGGGCACGGATCGCCTCGCCGGCGTATTCGATCACGTGACCGGTGCCGCCCGCCGTGCCGATCTGGCCGATGATGGCAAGGATGATGTCCTTGGCTGTCACGCCGGCCGGCAGCTTGCCGTCGACGCTGACGCGCATGTTTTTCGCCTTTCGCTGGATCAGCGTCTGGGTGGCGAGCACGTGCTCCACCTCCGAGGTGCCGATGCCGTTGGCGAGGGCGCCGAAGGCGCCGTGGGTGGAGGTGTGGCTGTCGCCGCACACGATCGTCATCCCCGGCAGCGTGAAGCCCTGCTCGGGCCCGATGATATGGACGATGCCCTGACGATGGTCGAGCTCGTTGAAATACTCGATGCCGAAGTCGGCGGCGTTCCTGGCGAGTGCTGCCACCTGCACGGCCGATTCCGGGTTCTTGATGCCGTGCGAGCGGTCCGTCGTCGGCACGTTGTGGTCCACCACGGCGAGCGTACGTTGCGGCGAGTGCACCTTGCGGCCGGCCGCGCGCAGTCCCTCGAACGCCTGCGGGCTGGTTACCTCGTGCACGAGGTGGCGGTCGATATAGATGAGCGTGGTACCGTCGGGCTCCTGCGCGACGATGTGGTCTTTCCAGATCTTGTCGTAGAGCGTTTGCGGAGCGGGCATGGGTGCGATTCCTGGTGCCTGGGCTGAATTGGGACGGCGAACGGATGCCGGAAGGCCGGCGGACTCAGCCCACGACGAGGCCGTCGACGGCCATGCGGCGCGCCAGAAACCGCCACGGCATGCGCGCCCGGTCGGGGATCGCCGCGTAGTCGAACGTCCCGCGCAGGCGCCGTTGCCGCACCGGGACGAACGTGGGGACCGTCGCACTCATGGCCGGTTAGATAGCAACCGCGGCGGGCCTGAGCAATTCCAGGAAAGGCGGATTCCACTTTTCCGGCGGGATTGCGGAAGAACAGGGGAGATGGAACGGGTCATCCCCTGAAACGATGACCCGGCCTAGACAATCGGCGGGCTGACGTCCTCGCCGCCGAGGTCGATCACCACTACCTCCGGCGGCACGCCGAACCGGACCGGGATCATCGAGCAGCCAAGGCCGCCCGAGACGATGAGGTGACGGCCGTTCTCGACCACGTGGCCATAGGCGTAGCGTTGTCCAAACTCCGACGGCACGATCATCCGGCCGACCACCGGCAGCGCCACCTGCCCACCGTGAGTGTGGCCCGACAGCGTGAGGCTGACCCGGCCGGGCACCTTGGGGAAGACGTCCGGCTCGTGCGCCGCCAGGATGATCGGGGTCCCGTCGTCCGGGATCCGCGCCAGCGTTCCCGGCAGGTCGTCGACACCGCGGAAGCGGCCGCCGCCAAGCCGATAGGCGATCTGGTCGCCGAGGCCGGCGACCCAGAAGGGCGGCGCGCCGTCGGGCGTCATCAGCACCGCATCGTTTTCCATCACCGGAATATCGGCACCGACCAGTGCCGCCCGCACCGCTTCCACGCCGTTCCACCAGTCGTGATTGCCAAGGATGGCGTGGACGCCGAGCGGCGCCTCGAGCCGGGCGAGGACGCGCCCCCATTCGGCGGGGGGCACGGCGCTCGTCTGGAAATGGTGCATCGCGCCGACGAAATCGCCGAGCAGGAGCACGATGTCCGGCTTCAGGCCATTCGATACCGCAACGATCTCCTCGACCCGCGACAGCGGCATCCAGGGATCACAGGCATGGATGTCGGCGATGACGGATATGCGCAGCGCGCACCCGCCCTTCGGCCAGCCCGGTGGCGTCAGCCGGTAGGGCGTCACCACCAGCCGAAAACGCGGCTCGACCGCGAACGCATACGATGTCGTCCCTACGACACCCAATGCGGCTGCTCCTGACAGGGCAATGAAGGCGCGGCGGGTAAGCACGGCTCGTCGTAGCCCACCAATGTGGCTTGATCACGAGCGGGATAGAAACACCGGCTGGCCGCCGCAAGTTAACGACGCGTTCACGGTTAACGACGATGGCCGGCCCGTCAGCAAGGGCCGCGCGGCACGCGGACTATTTCTTCGCGGCCTCCGGCGCCCCAGGTGCCTCGAGCGCTGCCTCGATTTCGGCCGTGCGGGTGCGGTGATCCTGCTTTTCGGCGATGCGCGCCGACTTGCCGCGCCGACCGCGCAGGTAATAGAGCTTGGCCCGTCGCACCTTGCCACGGCGCACCACCTCGATCGATTCGATCGACGGCGAATACACCGGGAATACGCGCTCCACCCCCTCGCCGTAGGAAATCTTCCGGACTGTGAAATTCTCGTTGAGCCCGCCGCCGGCGCGCGCGATGCACACGCCCTCGTAGGCCTGGATGCGCGTCCGCGTGCCTTCTGTCACCTTGACATTGACACGGACGGTATCGCCCGGCGCGAACGCCGGGATGGCGCGTTCGCCGAGGGCCGCGGTCGCTTGCTCTTTCTCGAGCTCTTGGATGATGTTCATGGGGAGGTGACCTTCCTTCGCCGGCTACACGTGCGACGAGCGCCGCTGGCGCGTCAAGCCGCCTGCCTGTCGGTGAAACCGGCGGTTCCATACTCTAATCGGATGGGTTTGTCGATTCCCGTGGCTGTGCGTCAGAATCGCCCGGTTTGCCCGTGGCGAACGGCTTCAGCCGGAGGCGCGTGCGGTGGTCCGCCGGGCCCGTGCGGGCGCCGCCGGGGCCGAGCCCACGGTAGTAGAGCTTCTGCCAGCGCTCGGCCACGGCCTCTGAACCGGGCTGCTTCAGGTCGGTATTGAACTGCTTGCGGCTGGCGGTCCATTGGTCGTGGGCGCGCTTCAGCTCCGGATTCTCCGAAAGGGCCCGCAACTCCGGCTCCGCCTCGTCAAGCTCGCCGCGCCGGACCGGGAAGACGTGGCAGTATGGCTCGTCTTTCTCGAACCGCACCGGCGTCGCGGCCGTGGTGAAGATCCAGTTCATGGTGAAGGAATAGGGCGACCAGTCGGTCTCGATGATCCCCGTCAGCCCGGCGATGGCATCCCGCGGCCGGTTGATCGGTCCCTGCACCATCAGGTCGTATCCGGGGTCGGTGCGGAAGAGGCACGGCACGTGGAAGGTGAGAATACCGTTGCCGAAGTGGCTGATCGCCGGAGCGATCGTTCCCTCGTCCGGCAGGATGCTGACCGCGTCGAAGCCTGTCTCGCCGTTCCACTCCGCCGTGAAGCCTGAGTTGCAAAGGATTTCCCAGCCGTGGGCGTTGGCGATGTTGAGCGGCAGGCAGCGATAGGCGAAACGGTCGCCCGTCTCCTCCATCCACATGCGCTCCACGGGCGCCGGGCGGATATTCAGCGTATGCCCGTCGAGCACGTAGGCGATCAGCTTCACCGGCATGGTTGTCACCTCGAAGGGCGGGATCGCGCCCAAAATGGCCATTGCCAGCCGCAGAGTCTATGATCGGCCGGACGGCAGGCCCGTCATTGGCTTCCGCATAGCAGGAACTTCGGCCATGGGCACCGTCGTCATCCGCATCGATCGGCTGGCCCTTCATGCGCGGCATGGGGCAAAGCAGGCCGAGCGCGACCTCGGCCAGCGCTTCTTTGTCGACCTGGTCATCACCGCCGAGGTGGGCGATGCCGGCAGATCCGACCGGCTCGAGGACAGCATCCACTACGGTGACGTGATAAAGGCCGCGACCGGCGCCTTCACCGGCCGTCATTTCAACCTCATTGAGGCGGCGGCAACCGCCGTCGCCGATGACCTCCTTCGGACCTTTCCCAAGATCGCCGCCTTGAGCGTGACGGTCCACAAGCCGGCCGCACCCGTTTCGGCCATCCTCGACGACATCTCCGTCACGATCGAGCGAAGCCGGGATGCTTGAGGCCCTCCTCTCTCTCGGCAGCAACATCGGCGACCGCAAGGCCGCGATCGATGCAGCCGTGCGGCGCCTTGTCGAGCTGCCCGAGACGACGGTGACGGCGCGTTCGTCCTACTACCGCACCGCCCCGATCGGACCCGTTTCACAGGAGTGGTTCGTCAACATCGGTGTGGCGCTCAGGACCGGACTCGACCGCCACGACCTGGAGACGCTTTGCCGCACCATCGAGACGGCGCTTGGCCGCAACCGGAATCGTGAGATTCCGTGGGGGCCGAGGGTGATCGATATCGACGTCGTCGTAACGGCCGGAGATGCCGGCGTCCCGGCTGCATTCGACAATGGCTACGTGGTCGTCCCGCTGGCCGAGATCGCGCCCGACCTGGTCGTCGGTGGAAAGACCGTGTCGCAGTACCTGTCCCGGGCAAAATCCAACGGCGTAGAGAAGCTCAACTGGAAGTGGCCGCCCTCGCCTTCCATCGCGGGCAAATAACGGCCGCTAGTCGCCTGCGTTTCCGTGCGGCAGCAGGTCTGGCCGGCGCTCGCGCGTCGCCTTCAGCGCCTCCCGGCGGCGCCATTCGGCGATCCTGCCGTGGTCGCCGGAAGTAAGCACGTCGGGAATCACGCGCCCTTCCCAGACCTGGGGCCGTGTGTACTGCGGATATTCCAGCAGCCCGCCGACGAAGCTCTCGCTCGTCGCGGAATCCGCGTTGCCCATCACGCCGGGCAGAAGCCTGACCACCGCTTCCAGCAGCACCATCGCCGCCACCTCGCCGCCGGCAAGCACATAATCGCCAATCGAGACCTCGTGCAGGTTCCGCCCCTCGATCACCCGCTCGTCGACCCCCTCGAAGCGGCCGGCGACCACCACCACGCCCGGACCGGTGGCAAGTACGCCGGCAAGCGCCTGGTCGAGCTTTCTCCCCCGCGCGCTCATCAGCAACCGCGGACGGTCATCGTCCGCCGGGCTCGCCGCGTCGATCGCCGACGCCAGCACGTCGGCGCGCAACACCATCCCCGGCCCGCCGCCCGCCGGCGTGTCATCGACCGAGCGATGCTTGTCTGTCGCCGCGTCGCGGATGTCGCGCACGTCGAGCGACCACAGCCTCTCGGCGAGCGCCTTGCCGGCGAGGCTCGCGCCGAGCGGCCCCGGAAACAACTCGGGGAAGAGTGTGAGCACGCTCGCGCGGAAGATCACGGCTGCGCATCCTCTTCGCGGTTGTCGAGCAACCCAGGCGGCGGATCGACGACAACCCGCCCGCTGGCGACATCGACCGTCGGCACGGCGGCGCGCGTGAAGGGAACCAGTACCGGCATCGCACCGGGGGCGGCAATTTCGAGGAGGTCGCCGGCGCCATAGTTCTGCACCGCGACGATCGTCCCGAGCGCCTCACCCGACACGGTCTCGGCGGCAAGCCCGATCAGGTCGGCGTGGTAGAATTCGTCGTCCTTCGCTTGCGGCAGCCGCTCACGCGGCACCGACAATTCGATACCGTTCAGCGCCTCCGCCGCGTTGCGATCCTCGATGCCCTTGAAGCGAACCACCAGCATGTCGCCCGCCGGCCCGGCGGCCGGGCGCGCCGTCTCGATTTCAAACGCGCGCCCGTCATTGCCCGCGAGCGCACCATAGGCGGTCACGTCCATGGGCGCCGCCGTGAATGCCTTCAGCCGGACCTCGCCCTTGACGCCATGGGCAGCCCCGACCTGAGCAACAACCACGCGCGCGTTCGGGCTCATCTCCCCAGGGCTAGCTCGCCGCGGCCCCACCGCCCTCGGCGGCGGCGGCCTTGGCAGCGGCCGCGTCAGCACGCTCCTGCGCCTTCTTGCCCGGCATTGCCTTCTGCGGGTTGTTGCGCGGCGCCCGCTTGACGAGCCCGGCAGCGTCGAGGAAGCGCAGCACCCGGTCGGTCGGCTGGGCACCCACCTTCAGCCAGTGCTGGATGCGCTCGGTATTGAGCAGCACCCGCTTCTCGTCGGTCTTGGGCAGGATCGGATTGTAGGTGCCGACGATCTCGATGAAGCGGCCGTCGCGGGGAAAGTGCGAGTCGGCGACGACCACCCGGTAGAACGGCCGCTTCTTGGCGCCGGCGCGGGCAAGGCGAATTTTCAGGGACATGCTTGGTTCCTTTGCTCGATCTGAATGCAGTTCATTTCTTCTTCGTCAGGCCGGGGAGGCCCGGGCAGCCCTCCGCCGAGCCCGGGCAGCTTCGCCGCGCCGGGACCGCCGAGGCCGGAAGACCGGGAAGCCCGCCCCCCGGCAAACCGCCGGGCAGCGCGCCACCCTTGGCGAGGCGCTCCAGCGCCGCCGGGTCCATCTGCGGCACACTACCGCCCATTCCGCCGAGCATCCCGCCCATGCGGCCAAACATACCTTTGCCTCGCCCCATCTGCTTCATCATGTCGGACATCTGCCGGTGCATCTTGAGCAGTTTGTTGACGTCCTCCACCCGGGTCCCGGAGCCCGCCGCCACGCGCTTCTTGCGGCTTGCCTTCAGCACCTCGGGCTTGCGGCGCTCCTGCGGCGTCATCGACCCGATGATCGCCATCTGCCGCTTGAACACCGAATCGTCGACGCCCATCGCGTCGATCTGTTTCTTCATCTTGCCGACGCCGGGGAGCATCCCCATCACGCCCGACATGCCGCCGATCCTCTGCATCTGGCCGAGTTGCTCGGCGAGGTCTTCCAGGTCGAACATGCCCTTGCGCATGCGCTCGGCAGCCTTGGCCGCCTTCTCGGCGTCCAACGTCTCCGCCGCCTTCTCGACCAGGCCGACGATGTCGCCCATGCCGAGGATGCGTCCGGCGATCCGCCCGGATCGAAGTCCTCCAGCGCATCGAGCTTCTCGCCGACACCGATCAGCTTGATCGGCTTGCCGGTGACGGCGCGCATCGACAGCGCCGCGCCGCCGCGACCGTCGCCGTCGACGCGGGTGAGAACGATGCCGGTGACGCCCACGCGTTCGTCGAATGACTTGGCGAGGTTCACCGCGTCCTGGCCGGTGAGCGAATCGGCGACCAGCAGGATCTCATGCGGATTGGTCGCGGCCTTGATCTCGGCCATCTCGACCATCAGCGGCTCGTCGATGTGGGTGCGACCGGCGGTATCCAGGATGACGGCGTCGTAGCCGCCGAGCTTCGCCGCGCTGATCGCCCGCCGCGCGATGTCGCTCGGCGACTGGCCGGCGACGATCGGCAGCGTCGCGATCCCGGCCTGTTCACCCAGCACCTTCAGTTGCTCCTGCGCCGCCGGCCGCCGCGTGTCCAGCGAGGCCATCAGCACTTTCTGCTTCTGCCGCTCCGACAAACGCCGCGCGATCTTCGCCGCCGTCGTGGTCTTGCCGGAGCCCTGCAGGCCGACCAGCATCAGCGGCACCGGTGCCGGCGCGTTGAGGTCGATCGCCTTCGCCTCCGACCCCAGCATCTCGACCAGCTGATCGTGGACGATCTTGACCACCATCTGGCCCGGCGTCACCGAGCGGACGACCTCCTGGCCGACGGCGCGCGCCTTCACCTTGTCGGTGAACGAGCGCACAACGTCGAGCGCGACGTCGGCCTCGATCAGCGCCCGGCGCACCTCGCGCATCGCCTCGCCGACGTCGGCCTCCGACAGCGCACCGCGCTTGGTCAGCCGGTCAAGGATGCCGCCGAGGCGCTCCGACAGGGATTCGAACATGATGTCAGGCTCCTCGCGCGGTCGTTCCGGCGAACTGGCGCGAACCGCCGTGTCCCGCCCCGGCGCCGCTCAGGGACAGCGACGCGGCCCGATGGACCCCGGCTTTCACCGTGACGCAGAAGCGATGCAATACCCGTGCTCCCAAGCAGTTGCGCGCCCGCGGGCGCAATGCGCTGGCGGACGCTGACCTCCGGGGTCTCGGCCCGGTCGGCTTCTCTAATTCTCGCCTCTTTTCAGAGTCGGCCGTTGTTTACGTGGCGCCACCAGGGGAGTCAATCAAGGCCAAGTCGTCAGACGAGGATCGAGCCCGCCCATCCACGCCGGGAGATCACCGCGCCGACGGTCGCGGCGATTGTCAGGATTAGCGTCATCGGAAGCCCGATCAGGACGATCGCAACCGGCAGCAGGCCGAGGCCGGTTCCCGGCGGGTGGATGAGCACCATGGCGACGACGTGGCCGGCGACGACCGCCAGCGCCCAACGCCACACCCGCGCCGGCGAGAGGAATCCGGCGACCGCTGCCCCGGCAAGAAGGATTGGCACGCCGTAGGAGAAGTACGCGGGTGTATCCCACGCCTCGGGGACGAAGTATGTGCCGTCGTACATGCGGCCACCGGCAAACGACAGAACCGCCCACACCGCGAAGCCAGTCGCCGCGGCCACTATCGCCGCAGCCAGTGGGTTTGATCTCGCCGAAACGGCCATCGCGGGCATCCGACTTTGCGAACGCCCGCGACCATAGGCCCGATTGGTGCCCGATTGGTGAACGAACTACCCGTCGACCGCGTTCGGCTCAGCCCTGGGCGTTGCTGGCAAAGACCAGGGTCGGCTTTGCCTTCCACACATCCGGGAACATCGCCTTCAGGTTGTCGATCTTCGGCAGGTCGTAGTAGGTGATGTACATCGGGTTGATGGCGATCGTGGTGGCCGCGTCCTGGTGGTAGTCCTCGGCCTGATAGAAGTTCGTATAGGGCGTGACCTCGGTGACGATCTTGGCCGCGAACACGTGCGCCGCATCGAGCTGGGCGATGTAGGCCTTGGCGACCTTTGCCTGGTCGTCGCTCATGGTGAACAGGGCCGAGCGATAGCTGGTGCCGTGATCCGGCCCCTGGAAATTGAGCTCGGTCGGGTCGAGCGCGACAGAGAAGAAGATCTGCAGCAGCTTGCCGTAGCTCACCTTGGCCGGATCGAACGTTACCTTCACCGACTCGGCGTGACCGGTAGTCTCCATGCTGACCTGCTGGTAGCTCGGGTCAACGACGGTCCCGCCCGCATAGCCTGAGATGGCGCTCTCGACGCCGGCGACGTGCTCGAAGACGCCTTGCACGCCCCAGAAGCAGCCGCCGGCAAAAATCGCCGTCTCGCTGCTGCCGGTCGCCGTTTCGTCGACGGCCGGAGCAGGAATCTTGACCCCGCCCTCGCCGGCAGCCGCCAGCCGGCTGTGACCCATCATCGCCACCGCGGCGACCGCAACGACCGCACCGGCGATGAGGGGCCGGTGCTTCCCGATGCTGCGAAACATTGACGACATCTCAATCTCCATGCGGGAGTGTTGAAGGAAGGCGGTTTGCGCTCACGCTCCGGCGCGCGCCACGAATCTCAGCGCCACCGAATTCATGCAGTAGCGCAGCCCGGTCGGCTTCGGCCCGTCGTTGAAGACGTGCCCGAGGTGGGAATCGCAGCGCACGCACGACACCTTGGTGCGCACCATGCCGAAGGTAGTGTCCTCGGCCTCGACCACGTTCTCTTTGGCGATCGGCTGATAGAAGCTCGGCCATCCGGTTCCCAATTCGAACTTGGTGTCCGAATCGTAGAGCGCAGTGTCGCAGCAGATGCAGCGATAGAGCCCGCTCGCGTCGTTGTATTCGTACTCGCCGCTGCCGGCCATCTCGGTCCCCTCCTGTCGGGTGACCTCGAAGGCGAGCGGCGAAAGGAGCTTGCGCCACTCCGCCTCGCTTTTCACCACCTTGTCGACGGTCTCCTCGCCGAGACTGGCGCCCGCGTCGGAGAATTCCGCGATCGTTACCTTGCCGGGCGTGGTCACGATTGTGTCGGCTTGCGCCGCACCCACCCAGCGCGCCAGCCCGCCCACCCCGAAAAGGGCTGCGAGGGAGCCGCCCGAGATCAAAAATGTCCGCCGTGCACGGTCAATTGCCTTGTCGCTCATTGCATGCCTCCCAATTCTTTCCGGCGCCTTTGTTGAGTGGAATATAGGCGCCGGCCGCAACACACCCCACTCAATTCGTCTTGAGGCTGGCGTGACGGGCGGCTGGCAATTCCCTGCCCGTTCCGCCATATAGACTCGAGAAAACCCGGCGTATTGGCAACTTCCGGTGTGGCCCCGATGGCAGGCGGCGCAATCCTTTTTCGCAAGATGAATGGCCTCGGCAACGAGTTCCTCGTTGTCGACGCGCGCCACGAGCCCGTCCGCCTGCCCGAGCAGGCTATTCGCGCACTCGCCCGCGAGGATGCCATCGGCTTCGACCAGCTCATCACCCTCGAGCGGTCGAAGCCCGGCGCCGACGCCTTCATGCGCATCCACAACAAGGACGGCGGCGAGGTCGATGCCTGTGGTAACGCCACCCGGTGCGTCGGCTGGCTGTTGATGGGCGAGAGCGGCCGGAACAGCGCCACCATCGCGACCAACGCGGGGCTGCTGCGTGCCTACGAGACAGGCCAGCCGCAACAGATCACCGTTGACATGGGCGAGCCGCACTTCCGCTGGGACGAGATTCCGCTGGCGGAGGAGTTCCGCGATACCCGCGCCATCGAGCTGCAGATCGGCCCGATCGATGACCCCGTGCTCCACTCGCCCTCGGCGGTCAACATGGGCAATCCGCACGCAATCTTCTGGGTCGATGACGTCGAGGCCTACGACCTCGGCCGTTTCGGCCCGCTGCTTGAGAACCATCCGATCTTCCCCGAGCGGGCCAACATCTCCCTGGCGCACGTCACCGCCCGAGACGCCATGACGGTCAAGACATGGGAGCGCGGCGCCGGTCTGACGCTCGCCTGCGGCACCGCCGCCTGTGCCGCCGCCGTCGCCGCGATGCGCAAGAACCTCACCGACCGCAAGGTCACCGTGACCCTTCCCGGCGGCCCGCTGGTCGTCGAATGGCGCAGCGATGGTCACGTCTGGATGACCGGCCCGATCGAATCGGAGTTCGAGGGCACCCTCGACCCGAACACTCTCGCCTGGCAGATCACCGTCGCGGGGCGCCGCGTGATGACGGTTGGCGTCATCACCTTCGGCTGCCGGCTGAACGCGCTCGAATCGGAGGTGATGCGCGCCCGCGCCGCCGAGGCCGGGCTCGACGGTGCCATCCTCGTCAACACTTGCGCCGTCACCGCCGAGGCCGTGCGCCAGGCCCGCCAGGCGATCCGCAGGGCGCGGAGGGCGCATCCGGCAGCGCCGATCGTGGTATCCGGCTGCGCCGCCCAGATCGACCCCGACGCCTTCGCGGCGATGCCGGAGGTCGATCTGGTCCTCGGCAACCACGAGAAGCTGACGACAGACGGTTATGAATTGTCACCGCGGCGAAAGCCAGGGTCCACCGCTGACGACGCCGTGTCACACGTGGCGCGGTATTCCGGCTTCCGCCGGAATGACGGTGCGGGAGAGCGCGAGATCGAGCGCCCCCATCCGCGTCAACGATATCATGTCCGTGAAGAAGGCCGCCGGTCACCTCGTCGAGGGCGTCGAGGGCCGCACGCGTGCCTTTCTGGAGGTGCAGAACGGCTGCGACCACCGCTGCACCTTCTGCATCATCCCTTACGGCCGCGGCAACTCACGCTCGGTGCCGCCTGCAGTCATCGTCGAGCAGGTCCGTCGCCTCGTCGCCAGCGGATACCGCGAGGTGGTGCTGACCGGTGTCGATATCACGGCCTACGGTGCCGATCTTCCCGAACGCCCCGGCCTCGGTGTCCTGGTCCACGCGATCCTGCGCGAGGTCCCTGACCTCCCGCGCCTCCGCCTCTCCTCGATCGATACGATCGAGGTCGACGCGGACCTGATGGCCGCGATCGCGGACGAGGAGCGGCTGCAGCCCCACCTCCACCTGTCGCTTCAGCACGGCGACGACATGATCCTGAAACGCATGAAGCGGCGGCACTGCCGCGCCGACGCCCTCCGCTTCATCAGCGAAGTTCGGCGGCTTCGCCCTGACGTCGTCTTCGGCGCCGACCTGATCGCCGGTTTCCCCACCGAGACGGATGAGATGTTCGCCAACGCGCTGTCGATCGTCGCTGAGGCCGGCCTCACCCACCTTCACGTCTTCCCTTTCTCGCCCCGGCCGGGCACGCCCGCCGCGCGCATGCCGCAGGTCGACCGTTCGCTGGTCAGGGAGCGAGCCGCCCGCCTGCGCGCCGCCGGAGAAGCGGCGCTGGCCGCCCACCTCGACCACGAGGAGGGCGCGCTGCGCAACGTGCTGGTCGAGCAGAACGGCTTCGGCCGCACCGAGCACTTCACGTTGACCGAGATCGACGCCGACACACCTGGAGAGATCGTTCGGGCCCGTGTCACCGGGCGCACCGCCCGCGCCCTCGTCGCCACCGCCCTCGGCGAGGCCGCTTGATGGCCGAGGCCAAGGGCCTGTTTCGCCGCATGCTCGGCAGCAATGACACGTCGCCGCCCGACGAGCCTGCGCCGCCGTCCGCAGAGCCGACGCCGAAGCCCAACTGGTTCCAGCGCCTCAAGAGCGGCCTCTCCCGCTCCTCCAATGCGCTCTCCGAGTCGCTCACCTCGGTCTTCCGCAAGCGCAAGCTCGACGACGAAGCGCTTGAAGACCTCGAAAACATGCTGATCAAGGCCGACCTCGGCACCGAAACCGCGGCCGCCATCGTCGGGAAGCTCCGCGCCGGCCGCTATGACAAGGAGATCGGCGAGGACGAGATCAAACAGGTGCTCGTCGGCGAGGTCACTCGCGTTCTGGCCCCGGTCGCCCGACCGCTCGCCATCGACCCCGCGCGGAAGCCGCATGTCGTGCTGGTGGTCGGCGTCAACGGCACCGGCAAGACCACGACCATCGGCAAGCTCGCCTCCAGGCTCCGCGTCGAGGGCAAGTCCGTGGTGCTCGCCGCCGGCGACACTTTCCGTGCAGCGGCCATCGAGCAGTTGAAGATCTGGGGCGAGCGTACCGGCGCTCGCGTGGTCGCGGGCGCCCAGGGCGCCGATGCCGCCGGCCTTGCCTGGGACGCCCTGACCGCCGCGCGTGAGGCGCACGCCGACGTGCTCCTCATCGACACCGCTGGCCGCCTGCAGAACAAGGACGCATTGATGGCGGAGCTGGAGAAGGTGATCCGCGTCATCCGCAAGCTCGATCCCACCGCGCCGCACTCGGTGCTCCTGACCCTCGATGCCACCACCGGACAGAACGCCGTCAATCAGGTGGAGATATTCGGCAAGCGCGCCGGGGTTACCGGCCTCGTCATGACCAAGCTCGATGGCACCGCGCGCGGCGGCATCCTCGTCGCCATCGCCGCGAAGTACGGCCTGCCGGTCCACTTCATCGGCATTGGCGAGGGTGTCGACGACCTCGCCCCGTTCGCGGCCGACGATTTTGCCCGCGCGCTGGTGGGGCTATAGCGAGACCAAGAGCCGTGGAGCGCCGACAAGCGCGACACGGACAAAGCAAGAGGCGAGGACGGCCGAAGGCCGGACAGGGAATGCAAAGATGACCTTCGAATCGGGACCCAATCAGCCGCACACGCCGGCCGAAAAAAAGCTCAACCCCTGGCTCAAGTTGCTGTTGGAGCTCGGGCCGCTGGTCCTTTTCTTCGTCGCCAACGCCCGCGGCAAGCAGGCGGCGGCGGCGTTTCCCGCGATCGCGTCCCTCGGCGGGCCGATCTTCTTCGCCACCGCGGTCTTCATCGTCGCCGTCCTCGCTGTCGCTCGCTGTTTCGTTCGCGCTGACGCGGCGGCTGCCGCTGATGCCGCTGGTAACGGCCATCGTCGTGGTCGTGTTCGGCGGACTGACGCTTTGGCTTCAAAACGATACCTTCATCAAGATGAAGCCGACGATCATCTACCTCCTTTTCGGTGGCACCCTGATCGGCGGCCTCGCCTTCGGCAGGTCGTTCCTCGGCTATATGTTCGATTCTGTCTTTCGGCTAACCGACGAAGGCTGGAGGAAGCTGACCTTCCGCTGGGGCCTGTTCTTCCTGGGCCTCGCAATCCTCAACGAGATCGTCTGGCGCTCGGTGTCGACGGACACGTGGGTGACGTTCAAGGTGTTCGCCATCCTGCCGATCACTTTCGTCTTCACCCTCACCCAGATGCCGCTGATCAACCGCCATTCGCTTCCCTCCGAGGAAGCCGGGCAGCAATGAAGGGTGCCATTGCCCGGTGGACGGCCCGACCAGCGAACCTGATCGCCGCGGCTGTCGTCATCATCGCCGCCGGCGAGCTGACCAACCGGCTGATGGGCCACCCGTGGATATGCAAATGCGGGTACGTCAAGCTCTGGCACGGCGTCACCTATTCGTCCGAGAACTCCCAGCACCTCACCGACTGGTACACCTTCTCCCACATCATCCACGGCATCCTTTTCTACGGCGCGCTCTGGCTCGTCGCCCGCCGCTGGCCGGTGGGCCTCCGCTTGCTGGCGGCGCTCGCCGTAGAGGTCGGCTGGGAGGTGTTCGAAAACACGCCGCTGATCATCAACCGCTATCGCGAGGTGACTATCTCGCTCGATTATTTCGGCGACAGCGTCATCAACTCGACGTTCGATGTCCTTGCCATGGTCGTCGGCTTCGTCGTCGCCTGGCGGCTGCCGGCGTGGGCGAGCGTCGTCGTCATCGCCGGGCTGGAGGTGTTCGTCGGCTATTCGATCCGCGACAACCTCACCCTCAACATCATCATGCTGATCTGGCCGCTGGAAGCGATCCGCACCTGGCAGGCCGGCGGGTGAACTAATCGGGCAGCAGCGGGACGCCGAGCTTGGGACTGGCAGCACGTAGCTCGGCATCGAGCGAAGCGAGCGGCGTGCCGAGGCGATGCGCCAGTTCGAGGTACGCCGCGTCGTAGACCGTCAACCCGAAGCGCGAGGACAGGCCAAGACTCGCCGACCAGGCCTGTCGACCGGTCTCGGAGTCGACAGTGATTGCGAGCGCGGCAAGGTTCTCCAGGGCAGCGTCGCGCTGATCGGCGACGATGCGCCCCCGTCGGATCGCCTGCTGTAGCCCGTTGGCGATTTCGAGGTGCCAGTGCGCCGGCACCACCGCCCCCGATTGAACCACCGAGTTCGAGCACGCGGTCCGTTCGCGCGCTTCTTTCGTCCTCATGAAACCACGCCAGCGTGACCGACGAATCGAGGACGATGCTCAAGGACGGCCTTCGTCGCGATACCGCTTCCACTCATCCCACTCGAAGGGTCCAAGTTTCATCGTCTTGGCAAGCTCGCGAATTCTTTGAGCGGCCCGGCGCGCCCCTTCGGTCCCGGGCGCGCTGCGAAAGGGAACCAGCCGCGCTACCGGCGTACCGCGCCGCGTGATGATGATCTCCTCGCCCCTCTCCGCCCGTTCGAGCAGGGCCGAGAGCTTGTTCTTCGCCTCGAACGATCCGATTTCCATAGCTATAATCTAGCTGACTATCTAGCTTGTTGCAACCGTCAGCCGCCGAGCGCTTTGTCGACCTGCGGCATCAGGGTCTTGGCGACCGCCTCGTCGGTGAGCGGGCCGATGTACTTGTAGCGGATGATGCCGTCGGGCCCGACCACGAACGTCTCCGGCACCCCGTAGACGCCCCAGTCGATCGCCGAGCGCCCCTTGGCGTCGACGCCGATCGCCGCGTACGGGTTGCCGAAGTCGCCGAGGAAACGCTCCGCATTGGCGGTCGTATCCTTGTAGTTGATCCCGACCAGGCGGAAGCGCTTGTCGGTCGCAAGTTCCTCCAGCACCGGGTGCTCCTCCCGGCACGGCACGCACCAGGATGCGAACACGTTGACCAGCGTCACCGCGCCGTCGAGGTCGGCCCGCTTGAGGCCGGGCACCTTGGCGCCGTCGAGCGCCGGCAGGTCGAAGGTGGGTGCGGGGTGGCCGATCAGTGGCGAGGGGATCGCGCCGGGATCGGTGCCCGATTCCAGTTGCAGCAGGAACACCGCCGCCAATACGGCGAACACCGCAAGCGGCGCGAGATAAACGAGCCGCACGCGCGTGCGTCCGCCGCCCTTTTCGTCGAGGGTCGTCATGAACCGCCGCCCACCGAGCGCCGCCGCACGCCGCGTGCCTCAAGGTCGGCAAGACGCCGCCTCAGCGCACGCCCGTCCAGAACGGTCCAGCCGATCATCCCGGCGACGACCGCTGCGGTCACCAGATAGGCGGCCAGGATAAAGCCGAGGTGATCCATCAGCCCACCGCTCCTGCCCGCGCCGCGCTCACGCCGCCGGCTTTCGCGGCGACCGAAATCTCCATGGTTCGCACCCGCCGACGGAAGATCTCGTTGCGCGTCCCCATTGTGAGCAACGCCACGTAAAGTACCGTCATCCCGCCCATCATGACGAACAGCGGCGTCAGCATCGAGGCGTCGATGGTCGAGCCGCCGGAGCGGAAGATGCTTTCACCCTGGTGGAGCGTGTTCCACCAGTCGACCGAGAATTTGATGATCGGCAGGTTGATGGTGCCGACCAGGGTCAGGATCGCCGCCGCCCGCGCCGCCCGTCCGGGGTCCTCCACCGCCTGCCACAGCGCGATCAGCCCGAAGTAGACGAGGAGCAGCACCAGTTCCGAAGTCAGCCGCGCGTCCCACACCCAGTAGGTGCCCCACATCGGCTTGCCCCACAGCGATCCCGTGACCAGCGCGACGAATGTGAAAGCCGCCCCGATCGGCGCCGCCGCCTTGGCGGTCACGTCGGCGAGGGGATGGCGCCACACCAGCGTGCCGAGCGCCGCCACCGCCATCACCCCGTAGCCCATCATCGACAGCCACGCCGAGGGCACGTGGATGTACATGATGCGGACCGTGTCGCCTTGCTGATAGTCGGGCGGGGCGACGAACAGCCCGAGATAGAGGCCGACCGCGATCACGATCGCGGCGATCCCCCACAGCCACGGCAGCAATTTGGCCGAATAACCGAGGAACCGGGTCGGATTGGCAAGGTCGATAAGGGGCATGACGCCTGTTGTAGGCACTCGCGCCCGCCCCGGCAATGCGCGACTTAGTCCAGCCCCGACCTGAGCGCCGCCGCGGCCGCGACCGGCGCCACCACCGCGCTGATCAGCGTCAGGGCCGCAAGGATCAGGAACGGCGGCATGAAGCTCTGCCCGGCGAGCGAAACCGCCGAGGCCGCGCTCACGCCGAAGATCAGCGGCGGGATGGTGAACGGCAGCACCAGCACCGCGATCAGGAGGCCGCCGCGGCCGAGCACAGCGACCAGCGATGCGCCGATCGCCCCAATGAGCGTCAGCGCCGGGGTGCCGACCAGCAGCGTCAGCGTCGTCGCGCCGAGCGCCGCCGGCTCGACCCCGAGGAGCAGCCCCAGCACCGGCGTCACGATCACCAGCGGCAGCCCGGTCGCAAGCCACGCGCCGGCACATTTCGCCAGCACCACCACCTCCAGCGGCAGGTCCGTGAGCACCATGAGGTCCAGCGAGCCGTCGTCGCGGTCGTCGCGGAACAGCCGGTCGAGACCAAGCAGCGTCGCCAGCAGCGCCCCGATCCATAGGATCGCCGGGCCGATCCGCGACAGGAGTTTCAAGTCGGGCCCGACGCCAAACGGCACCACCGTCACCACCGCCAGAAAGAACACCAGCCCAACGAAGGCCCCGCCGCCGTGGCGGAACGACAGCCCCGCCGTCTGCATTGCGATGAGGCGCGCCGCGGCGATCATGCGGCTTCGAGCGCCAGCGTCGCGGTCGGTTTGACCGGCAGGTCGAGATGGGTGGCCGCGATCACAATTCCGCCGGCCGCGAGGTGCTCGCCGATGAGGCTGCCGAGGCGCGCCTCGGCGGCAGCGTCCAACGCGGTCGCAGGCTCGTCCAGCAGCCACACCGGACGTTCCGCGAGTTTGAGGCGGGCGAGCGCGGCGCGCCGCCGCTGCCCGGCCGAGAGCACCGCCACGGGGAGCTCCGCCAGCCCCTCCAGGTCGACCGCGGCGAGTGCAGCGTCGACAGCGCCGGGACTGCGCCACAAGTCCGCCCAGAACTGGAGGTTGCTGCGGACCGTCAGGCCTCCTTTCAGCCCGTCGAGATGCCCGACGTAGTGCAGCCGGCTGCCGGTCTTCTGCTCGCTTGCCGGCTCCAGCACGATTTCCCCCGCTGCCGGCGGGATCAGCCCCGCAATCAGCCGCAACAGCGTAGACTTGCCGGCACCGTTGGGGCCGGTCACCGCCAGCAGCTCCCCCGCCGCCACCGTGAACGACAACCCGGCGAATACCTCGCGCCCCCCGCGCACCGCCGCAACCTCGGTCGCGGTCAGGCGGACGGCATCGGAACGGGCGGAAGGCTCGGGACCGGCTGGTTGATCGTCTGGCATCGCTGACCGATGTTCACTATAAGGCCGCCAACGCGCGCCGTCGCCTGCTGCAGCTCCGTCCAGCGCGTGCCTGACCCGCCTGAAAAATCGGGGAGTTGATTGGACGTGCCCTCGTCGCTCGACAGTTTCAATTCGCGCCGCACGCTTGCCGTCGCCGGCAAGGAATACGACTACTACAGCCTGCCCGAGGCAGAGAAGCACGGTCTCGACGGCATATCCCGGCTGCCATTTTCGCTCAAGGTGCTGCTGGAGAATCTGCTCCGCCACGAGGACGGCCGCACCGTCACCGCTGACGATATCCGCGCCGTGGCCGCCTGGCTCGCCACCCGCACCTCCGACCGCGAGATCGCTTTCCGCCCCGCCCGGGTGCTGATGCAGGACTTCACCGGCGTCCCGGCGGTGGTCGACCTTGCCGCCATGCGCGACGCCATGGCCGCGCTCGGCGGCGACCCGGCCCGCATCAACCCGCAGATCCCCGTTGACCTCGTCATCGACCATTCCGTCATGGTCGACTATTTCGGCCGCCCCGGCGCGTTCGAGAAGAACGTCGAGCGCGAGTACGAGCGCAACGTCGAGCGCTACACCTTCCTGCGCTGGGGCCAGTCGGCCTTCGATAATTTCCGCGTCGTGCCGCCCGGCACCGGCATCTGCCACCAGGTCAACCTCGAGTATCTCGCCCAGACCGTGTGGACCGCCGAAGCCGATGGGCGCTCCGTCGCGTATCCGGACACACTCGTCGGCACCGACAGCCACACCACCATGATCAACGGCCTCTCCGTGCTCGGCTGGGGCGTTGGCGGCATCGAGGCGGAGGCCGCCATGCTCGGCCAGCCGATCTCGATGCTGATCCCGGAGGTGGTCGGCTTCCGCGTGTCGGGCCGCCTCAACGAAGGGGTCACCGCCACCGACCTCGTGCTCACGGTCACCCAGATGCTGCGCAGGCACGGCGTCGTCGGCAGTTTCGTCGAGTTCTATGGCGACGGCCTCTCCGGGCTGTCGCTGGAGGACCAGGCGACCATCTCCAACATGGCACCGGAGTACGGCGCCACCTGCGGCTTCTTCCCCATCGACGGCGACACGATTGCCTACCTCAAGGCCACCGGCCGCGCGCCGGAGCGCGTCGCGCTCGTCGAGGCCTACGCCAGCGCCCAGGGCATGTTCCGCACCGACGGCGCCCCCGACCCGGTGTTCACCGCGACCCTTGCGCTCGATCTCGCGGAGGTCGAGCCGTCACTCGCCGGACCGAAGCGGCCGCAGGACCGCGTTGCCCTCGCCCACGCCGATACCGCGTTCGAGGCCGCGCTTGCCGACTTCCGCGACATCAACGGCGGCGACCAGGCTTCCGACATGGACGAGGAAGGCGGCGGCTCGGTACCGAGCCTCATCCGCTCCGCCGCCGTCGACGACAAGAACTATCGTCTGACCGACGGCGACGTCGTCATCGCCGCCATCACGTCGTGCACCAACACCTCGAACCCGAGCGTGCTGATCGCCGCCGGCCTGGTTGCCCGCAACGCCCGCGCCAGGGGCCTGACGGTCAAGCCGTGGGTGAAGACGTCGCTGGCGCCCGGCTCCCAGGTGGTGACGGACTATCTTGCCCGCGCCGGCCTTCAGGATGACCTCGACGCGCTTGGCTTCAACCTCGTCGGCTACGGCTGCACCACCTGCATCGGCAACTCCGGACCGCTGCCGGAGGAGATTTCCGACGCGATCAGTTCGAAGGATCTGGTGGTCGCCTCGGTCTTGTCTGGCAATCGCAACTTCGAGGGCCGTGTCAATCCCGAGACACGCGTCAACTATCTCGCCTCGCCGCCGCTGGTGGTTGCCTACGCCCTTGCCGGCTCGCTGCGTACCAACCTGACGACCGATCCCCTCGGCACCGATCCCGACGGCAAGCCGGCCTACCTCAAGGACGTGTGGCCGTCGTCGCGCGAGATTGCCGACCTCGTCCGCGCCACCGTCGACGAGGAGATGTTCCGCACCCGCTACGCCGACGTTTTCAAGGGCGATGCCCATTGGCGCGCCATCGAGGTCGCCGGCGGCCGCACCTACCGGTGGTCCGATTCATCCACCTATGTCCAGAACCCGCCCTACTTCGAGGGCATCACCATGACACCGGAGCCGGTGACCGACGTCGTCGGCGCCCGCATCCTCGGCCTCTTCCTCGATTCGATCACCACGGACCACATTTCGCCCGCCGGCTCGATCAAGCGCGACGGTCCGGCCGGCGAGTACCTGGTCTCGCACCAGGTCCGCCCGGTCGAGTTCAATTCCTACGGCTCACGTCGTGGCAACCATCAGGTGATGATGCGCGGCACCTTCGCCAACATCCGCATCAGGAATCAGATGATGCCGGGCGTCGAGGGTGGGGTCACCGTCCACCGACCTTCCGGCGAGGCGTTGTCGATCTACGACGCGGCCATGCGCTACCGCGACGAGGGCGTGCCGCTGGTGGTCTTCGCCGGCAAGGAATACGGCACCGGCTCGTCGCGCGACTGGGCGGCCAAGGGTACGCGCCTGCTCGGTGTGCGGGCGGTGATCGCCGAAAGCTTCGAGCGTATCCATCGCTCCAACCTCGTCGGCATGGGCGTGCTGCCCTTGACCTTCGCACCCGGAACGTCATGGAAGTCGCTCGGCATCAAGGGTGACGAGACCGTCACCATCCGCGGCCTCGGCGACGACCTCAAGCCGCGCCAGATGCTGGAGGCGGAAATCACCAGCGCCGACGGCAGGGTCGAGCGCGTGCCGCTCACCTGCCGCATCGACACGCTCGACGAGCTCGAATATTTCCGCCACGGCGGCATCCTGCACTACGTCTTGCGCCAGCTCGCCCGGTAATAGATTTGCCATCGCGCTGCCCCGATGTCTCGCAGGATGAGACAACGCCCATTGCGGCGGCGGCCCCGGACCATTCGCCGTCTCACCCTAACGTGAATCGAACTTGACCGGTCGCCGCCATAGCTTGCAGATAGCTGCGGCGGCCGGGTGCCGCCCAATTCATGTGGGATTTTCGGGTGAAGCGGAAGAGTTTCGTACACGCCTTTGTTTTGGCCGGCCTCCTGACCGGCGCCGTTTTTGCCACCCACAGGGCGGTTGCCGGCGACGTCGACGCAGTTATCGAACTCTTCACCAGCCAGGGCTGCTCGTCCTGCCCGCCGGCCGACAAGCTGCTCGGCCAATACGCCGACCGCAAGGACGTGCTGGCACTGTCCTTCAACGTCGACTACTGGGACTATCTCGGCTGGCACGATACCCTCGCCAGTGCCGACAACACCGAACGCCAGCGCGACTATGCGCGCGCGCGCGGCGACGGCCAGGTCTACACCCCGCAGGTCGTGGTCGACGGTCGCACCCATGTGGTCGGCTCTAACCAGTCGGCCATCGAAGCGGCGTTGAGGAAGGTCGGCCCCTTCCGGGTCCCGATCACCCTGTCCTCGACCAGTGACACCGTCACCGCCACCATCGAGGCGCCACCCGACCCCGCGCCGCACGCGACCTTGTGGCTGGTGATGTACGACCGCTCGGTAACCGTGCCGATTGGACGCGGCGAGAACTCCGGCCGCACGATCACCTACAACAATGTCGTCCGCAAACTGAGGCCGGTCGAGATGTGGAAGGGCGAGACCATGTCGGTCGACCTGGCCAAGAGCGAGATGGCTCAGGTCAAGGCCGACCGCTGCGCCGTGCTGCTGCAGACCGAGACCGCCGACGGCCTGCCCGGCCCAATCGTCGGCGCCGCCACGCTCGACATGACACCGACGCAGTAGCACCGAACAGACCCCTCGAGGTCACCCCAGCGCCCGTTCGATCAGACGGCCGACGCGCTGGGCGTGATCGGCGGCGTCCTCGGGCGGCTCGCCGTCGAGAATGCGCGCCTCGCCGTACAGGATGACGGCGGCGTCCTCGAGTGCCTGTTTCGCGCCTCCCGTCGACGCCTTCGCGGCCAGCGCTTTGATCAGGCCGTTGCCCGGATTGAGCTCAAGCACCGGCGCCGAGGTTTTCTTCAGCTCTCCCGCCCGCGACAGGATCTTCTCCAGTTGCCGGTCGTTGCCGAGATCCGGCGCCACCAGGCACACCGCGCTCGTCGCCAGCCGGGCGGATACGCGCACGTCGCTCACCTTGTCGCCGAGCGTCTGCTTGAAGTGCGCGGCGAGCGTCGCCACTGCGGCCTCCGGCGCCGCTTCGTCGCCGCCGGGACCCCCGGCCAACGCGATCCTGGCGAGATCGGCCGCCCCTTGGGTCACCGACTGGAAAGGCTTGCCATCGAACCCGATCGCCGTCCGTACCCAGAACGCATCGACCGGGTCGGACAGCACCAGCACCTCGACGCCGCGGCTGGCGAAGCCTTCCAGCTGCGGGCTCGCCAGGATCGCCGCCTCGCTGTCGCCGAGCGCGTAGTACATCGCCTTCTGGTTCTCCTTCATCGCCGCGACGTAGTCTGCGAGGCTGCGCCATGTTTTGCCGCCCGTCGTCGTCTTGAACCGGGCGATCTTGTAGATGGCGTCGCGGCGGTCGGCATCCTCGTAGAGGCCTTCCTTGAGCACCGCGCCGAAAGCCTCCCACACTTTCTCGAAGGTCTCCTTTTCGGCCTCCGCGAGCTTGTCGAGCTCCGACAGCACGCGGCTCGTCACCGCCTTGCCGATCGCCGCCAGGATCGGGTTTGTCTGCAGCATCTCGCGCGACAGGTTAAGCGGAAGGTCCTCCGAATCGATCACGCCACGCACGAAACGCAGCCACGCCGGCAGGATGTCGGCGTCGTCGGTGATGAACACGCGGCGTACGTAGAGCTTCACCCGCCCCTTGCGTGCCGGGTCGAACAGGTCGAACGGCTTCATCGACGGCACGAACAGCAGCACCGCGTATTCGTTGCGGCCCTCGGCACGGTAGTGGATGGTGAGCGCGGGCTCGTCGAACTGGCCCGACACGTGCCCGTAGAACTCGCCGTATTCCTGCTTCGTCACCTCCGACCTCGGCTTCCGCCACACCGCGCTGCCGTCGGCGAGCGTCTTGTTCGCCTGACCGTCGCCGACCTTGAGCACGATCGGCACCGGCACGTGCGCCGAATAGGCCGCCACCACCCGCTCGATCGTCGCCTGCTCGGCGTATTCCCTGGCGTCGTCGGAAAGCGTCAGGACGACACGGGTGCCGCGCACCGGCGCTCCCTCGATTGGCACCGGCGCGACCGAGTAGCTGCCGGTCCCCGCCGACGACCAGCGCCAGGCCTCCGCGCTCCCTGCACGCCGGGAGGTCACCTCGACCGACCGCGCCACCATGAAGGCCGAGTAAAAGCCGACGCCGAACTGGCCGATGAGCTGGGCGCCCGCCTTATCCTCGGCGAGGTTCTCCAGAAACGCGCGGGTGCCGGAGCGTGCGATGGTGCCGAGATTGTCGATCAGTTCGCCCCGGTCCATGCCGATGCCGTTGTCCTCAACCGTCAGGGTGCCGGCGTGCTTGTCCGCCGCCAGCACGATCTCGAACGGCGTGTCGCCGGCGGCAAGCTCCGGTTTCGTCAGCGCCAGCGTTCTCAGCTTCTCGCAGGCATCCGCCGCGTTCGAAATCAACTCGCGCAGGAACACGTCCCGGTTGGAGTAGACCGAGTGGACCATCAACTGGAGGAGTTGAGCCACCTCCGCCTCGAACGCGCGGGTTTCTCCGCCTTTCGCCGTCTTCGTCTCCGTCATGGACCTCAACTCGTCGCAGTCGCCGTTGACCCTAAATAAATCGGTCTGTGATATCGCCGGCTCCAGCGGGTCTTTCAAGCCCCGTGGCGGGGCGGCCCGGACAAACGAGGACCGTCGATGCACACGGCCAGGATCGGTCTTGCCCTTGGCGCCGGCACGGCGCGCGGCTGGGCGCACATTGGTGTCATCGAGGCGCTCGAAGAGGCCGGCGTCCAGGCCGACATCGTCTGCGGCTGCTCGATCGGTGCCTTCGTCGGCGCCGCTTACATCGCCGGCCGGCTGCCTGAGCTGAAGGCCTGGGCACTCGGCCTCAACTGGCGAAAGATCGTCCCGATGCTCGACGTCCGTCTCAACCGCGGCGGCCTGATCAACGGTCAGTCGATCATCAACAAGCTGCGCGAGTTCGGCGTCGATGGGGCGATCGAAGACTACGACAAGCCGTTCGCGGCAATCGCGGCGGAGCTCTCCTCCGGTCACGAAGTGTGGATCAGGGAAGGCCAGATAGTCGACGGGGTGCGCGCCTCGATCGCGCTGCCGGGCATCCTGAGCCCGGCTCCCGTCGACGGCCGCTGGCTGGTCGACGGCGGTCTGGTAAACCCCGTTCCGGTTTCCGCCTGTCGGGCGCTCGGCGCCGATATCATCATCGCCGTCAACCTCAACGGCGATTTCTTCGAGGCCGGCGGCTCGGTCCCCGCCGCCAAGCGGTCGCGTCGCTTTCAGCGCGAGCTCGAGGCGGCCAACGGCAACGGCGGCGCCAAGCGGTCGGTGTCGGAATTCGTGTTCGGCCTGATGCAGCCGGGCGCCGCCGCACCCGGCTACTTCGATGTCCTCATCACCGCCATCAGCATCATGCAGGACCAGATAACCCGCAGCCGCCTCGCCGGCGAGCCGCCGCAGATCCTGCTGGAGCCCCGCGTCGGATCGTTCAACCCGATGGATTTTGGTCGGGCGAGGGAGGCGATCGAGGAAGGCCGCATCGCCGTGTCGCACGCCATGCCGGCGGTCCGTCGACTGATCAAGGCGGCCTGAAAAAAGCTTGGCCGGCGCGAGCGCCGGCCAAGGTGCTACCTCCGAGGATTGGGACAACACGTTACTATTGTCGTCGATCCGGTCCGGACAGAAAACCCCGGGGGGCTGGGGGGCTGAAAACTACCGTGGCTCCTGCCGAACCGAACCGTCTGAGGCAACGATTGAATCTTCGCCGCCCAAGGTGGCCGGGCAAGGGCCGAAAGACGGCGAAATCGTGGTTTTCGCGGGCGGTCGAATCCGTCGCCCGAACGCCCTCTGCAGGGAGGTTTCATGCCCTTGCCTTGGCGGGCGTTGAGCGCGATCATGACGTTTGTTTGACAGCCCCCATCTGGACAAAGGAGGGAACGCATGAACGAGGTTGAAGACAAAGAGCCGTCCGGCGGCAGGGCGAACCTGATAGCCCTTGCCGCCAGTAGCCGAAGCGCTCCGATCAGCTTCAATCGTCAGGAACTCAACGAAATTCTGGAAGTTTACGGCCGCAAGGTCGCCGATGGCGAGTGGCGCGACTACGCCATCGACCACACACGCGATCGCGCCGTCTTCTCGGTCTTCCGCCGCTCCTCCGAAGTGCCGCTCTACCGCATCGTCAAGCAGCCGCGCCAGGCCCGGCGCCAGGGCGCCTATTCGGTCGTCGCCCCGGGCGGTCTGATCCTCAAGCGCGGATCCGACCTTGCCCACGTTCTGCGCGTCCTCGATCCGCAGTTGAGGATCGTGGCCTGATCTGATTCGACCGCTCTCCCCGGCACGGGGAGGAGGGACCGCGCGTTAGCGCGGCAGGTGGGGTGCGCACCGGTTGTCGGAGGCAGGCGGCATCCCGGCGCAAGCCGGGCGCCGCGTCATGTGACCCCGCCTCAACGCGACGGCGGGGTCCGGCTCCCCGCCCCCAGCGTGCGCTGCATCATCACCGTATCGAGCCAGCGCTCGTGCTTATAGCCGACGTCCCTGAGGGTGCCGCTCATCTCGAAGCCGGCCGCCTTGTGCAACCGGATCGAGGCAACGTTGGCGGAGTTGCCGATGACTGCGATCATCTGTCGGAAACCCCGCGCCTCCGTCTCACCGATCAGGCGCCTGAGAAGCGCGCCGCCGACCCCCTGGCCACGGGCGTCTTCGGCGAGATAGACCGCGTCCTCGACCGTATGGCGATAGGCCATCCGCGCCCGGTACGGCCCGGCGTAGGCGTAACCAACGACCGAGCCGCCGCGCTCGGCGACCACGTAGGGGTAGCCGCCATCGATCAGCTCGTGCATGCGCCCCGCCATCTCCGCCTCGACAGGCGGGTCAATCTCAAAACTTGCGGTGCCGTCGCGGACCGCCTCGTCGTAGATCGCGGTGATCGCGGCGAGATCGGCAGGGATGGCCTGGCGGATGATCGCGGCGGACATGAGGGTTCGAATATCCCCGCGGTTTCTCGGTTGCAATCCGCAAGGCGACACGAATTGAAAAGGCGCGGGCCAGAGACCCGCGCCTTTCTTACTCGCGACCTGTCCGCGCCTAGCTGCGGCTGTTGCCCATCAGGCGCAGCAGCATCAGGAACAGGTTGACGAAGTCGAGGTAGAGCCTCAGCGCACCCATGATCGCCTTGCGGCCGGCAACCGTGCCGTCGTCATTTGCGTAGTACATTTCCTTGATCTGCTGGGTGTCCCAGGCGGTAAGGCCGGTGAAGATCAGGACCCCGAGCACCGAGATGGTGAAGCTCAGCGCCGACGAGGCGAGGAAGATGTTCACCACCATCGCGATGATGACACCGATCAGGCCCATCATCAGGAAGGAGCCCATGGCCGAGAGATCGCGCCTGGTGGTGTAGCCCCAAAGGCTCATGGCGCCGAAGGTGGCAGCCGTGATGAAGAACACCTGGGTGATGCTCGCCGCCGTGTAGGCGATGAAGATGAAGGACAGCGACACGCCCAGCAGCGCCGCGTAGCCCCAGAACCATGCCTGTGCGGTACCGACGCTCATCTTGCTGATGCGGAAGGTGAGGTAGAACACCATTCCGAGTGGCGCCAGCATCACGACCCACATCAGCGGCGTGCCGAACAGGGCCCGTCCGAGGGCAGTCGGCTGGAGCTGACCGCCGACCTCCTGGAACGACAGCGAATAGGTTGCGAATGCCGTCAGCCCGGTCAGCACCAGGCCGATCGTCATGTAGTTGTAGACCCGGATCATGTGGGCCCTGAGGCCCGCATCGATCACGCCGACCGCGCCGCGGTCGACGGTTGCGCCGTAGCGCGGCTGGTTCTCGTAGTTGGCCATCGAATGGTCCTCTCGATCCTCTGCGGTAAACGGCATCCGCCGTCGGATTCGGTCCACAATATGGTCTGTGGCGTCAGCCCACACAAGGGCCGGGGCGGCACCGGGCCGCGCCCGGTTTGTCACGAAAAGTGCCGCGAACCCCTTTACAGATGCTCAACCAACCCGAGATTTATGGCTCGGGCCCGATTCCGAAGTCATCCATGCACCAGGGGGATCAGCCATGCCGCGACTGTTTACTGGCATAGAAATCCCAGCCGAGATCGCCGCTCGCCTGACCATGCTGCGGGGCGGCCTGCCCGGGGCGCGCTGGATCGATCCGGAAAATTACCACCTGACCCTGCGCTTCATCGGCGACATCGACATGGTGCAGGCCGAGGCGGTCGCCGAAGGTCTGGAGCGGGTCCGCCGGTCCGGCTTCCGGCTGCGTCTTGTCGGAGTCGGCCCCCTCGGCACCGGCAAGCCCCACGCCATCGTCGCCAACGTTGAGCCGGCGCGGCCGCTGAGCGAGCTGCAGGCCGAGCACGAACGCATCTTCCAGCGCATCGGTCTGCCGCCGGAGGGCCGCAAGTACACCCCGCACATCACGCTCGCCCGGCTGCGCAACGGCAGCGACCGCGAGGTCGCCGAATACCTCAGCCTGCGTGGCGGCTTTCTGGCGGGCCCGTTCGCGGTCGACCGGTTCGTGCTGTTCTCGTCGCGCAATTCCGTCGGCGGCGGCCCTTACGTGGTCGAGCAGACTTACCCGCTTATACCGTCGCCGACACCCCATGAGGAGGAGCGCGCATGGTCACCCGGCTGAGCACTGAAGAACGCCGCATGGCGCTCGCCGCGTTGCCGGCATGGCGGCCCGTCGATGGCCGAGACGCCATCACCCGCACCTTCACCTTCGCCGATTTCAGCGAGGCCTTCGGTTTTATGACGCGGGTGGCGCTCGCCGCCGAAAAGGCCGATCACCATCCCGAATGGTCAAACGTCTACAAGACGGTCACCGTCACGCTCTCGACCCACGAGGCCAGCGGCCTGACCACCCGCGATGTGGACCTCGCCAGGGCGATCGACCGCATCGCAGAAGGTTAGGCGGGCATTGGGGCTTGCACCCGCCGCCCCTCTGTCCGATGTTGAGGGCCAACGGAGACGCGCCATGGGTGAAGTGCTTTACGGAGAGATCCTCGGCCCCGAGGACGAGCAGTCCCGCTCGGAGCGGGTGAAGGCCCGGTTCTGGTCGACGCTGCGCAAGGCTGCCCGCCAGATTCCGTTCGCAGACGAGCTGGTAGCTGCGTATTTCTGCGCCCTCGACCCGCAGACGCCGGCGCGGGTACGGGCGACCTTGCTGGCGGCACTGGCGTATTTCATCATGCCCTTCGACGTGATCCCGGACATTCTCGCCGGCATCGGCTTCAGCGACGATGTCACCGTTCTCCTCGGCGCCATCGCCCTGGTGCGGGCCCACATTACCGCCTCCCACCGCGACGCCGCCCGCCGGGCTCTGGACGACCGCTAAGCAATTCCAGGAAAAGTGGATTTCACTTTTCCGTCCGGGATTGCGCCAGAATGACCAATTCCAGTAAAAGTGGTCTCCACTTTTCCGCCCGGGAGACAAGGGAGGCAGGGCGGCGCGTCACATTGTCGTCGGGTTTTGCTGGATTCGGTCGGTGCGCCAACAGCTTGGTTCACGAAATGGTAACCCGGTTCAGTCAAGGTTAACCAATGCTTGTACAGGCAGCAATTCTCGCGCGATGACCGACCGCTGGAGAATCATGAAACGTCGCATCCTGATCGCCGCTCTGGCCGCAGCACTTGCACCCTGCACCCTGGCCTTCGCCCAGGAGAACGTCGGCACTTTCGAGTACTGGTCGACGTTCACCCAGGACAACCCTGACGGCAAGATGTGCTTCATCGCGGCGCAGCCTCAGGACAAGAAGTATTCGCAGCCCGTCAGCGGGCGCGACCCGGCCTTCTTCATGGTCACCTCTATCCCGGCCAAGAATATCCGCAACGAGGTGAGCACCATCATCGGCTACCCGTTCGCGCCTAACGCCGACGTGACGGTCGACATCGACGGGCAGAAGTTCAAGATGTTCACCAGCGAAAGCCAGGGCGACACCGCCTGGTCGGTCGCCGACCAGCAGGCGGCCCTGGTGGATGCCATGAAGGCCGGTCACCAGATGACCGTCACCGGCCAGTCGAAGCGCGGCACCGTGAGCAACGACACCTATTCTCTGCGGGGCGTCACCGCGGCCCTCGATAAGGCCGCCTCCGAGTGTCCGTAAGAGCAATTCCAGGAAAAGTGGACTCCACTTTTCCGTCCGGGATTGCGTCAGAAAGAGCAATTCGAGGAAAAGTGGCCTGCACTTTTCCGTCCGGAGTTGCGTAAAGGCGGGTGGACCGCAGACCGCGCATTCGTTGCCATGTCCCGGGCGCGGTACATCAGGAAATGATGCACCGCTGAACCACCCCAATGCCGTCGGCTGACCGGCTTTGGCGGGAGACGAGGTGAGCCGGGTGATTATCGCGCGGCCCCGCGCTATAACCCCGCGGGCTACCTACATGTCTCAGATGACCGCGCTCGCTCCATCCGCCACCACAGCCAGGCCGTCGCTCGCCGGACTCAGCCGGGCGGAGCTTGGCGCCGCGCTCGCCGCCGCAGGCGTGCCCGAGCGCCAGGTGAGGATGCGCGTCGCCCAGCTCTGGCACTGGTTGTACGTGCGCGGTGTCACCGATTTCGCCGCCATGACCAATGTCTCGAAAGATCTCCGCGCGACCCTCGACGACGCCTGCGTCATCGCCCGACCGGAAATCGTCAGCGAGCAGGTTTCCGCCGACGGCACGCGCAAGTGGCTGCTGCGCTTTCCGCCCCTCGGCGCCGGCCGGCCGGTTGAGATCGAGACCGTGTATATCCCGGAGGAAGGCCGCGGCACGCTCTGCCTGTCGAGCCAGGTCGGCTGCACGCTGTCCTGCACCTTTTGCCACACCGGCACGCAAATGATGGTGCGCAATCTGACTGCGGCGGAGATCGTCGGTCAGATCCTGCTTGCCCGCGATCGCCTCGGCGACCATGCCCCGGCGGGGGGCAATCGCCTCGTCTCCAACATCGTCATGATGGGCATGGGCGAGCCGCTCTACAATTTCGACAACGTCAAGTCGGCGTTGCTGATCGCCGCCGATGGCGAGGGCATCGGCCTGTCGAAGCGGCGGATGACCTTGTCGACGTCCGGCGTTGTCCCCATGATCCCGCGCACCGGTGCCGAGATCGGGGTCATGCTGGCAGTCTCCCTCCACGCCGTCACCGACGACCTCCGCGATGAACTGGTGCCGCTCAACCGCAAGTACCCGATCGCGGAGCTGCTCGACGCCTGCCGCGCCTACCCCGGCCTCTCGAACGCGCGGCGCATCACATTCGAGTACGTCATGCTGAAGGGCGTCAACGATTCGACTGCCGATGCGCGCGAACTCGTCCGTCTGCTCGCCGGCATCCCTGCCAAGATCAACCTGATCCCTTTCAACCCGTGGCCGGGCTCCCCCTACGAGTGCTCGGAGTGGGATCAGATCGAGCGGTTCGCCGACATCGTCAATCGCGCCGGCTACGCCTCGCCGATCCGCACTCCGCGCGGCCGTGACATCCTGGCCGCCTGCGGCCAGCTGAAGAGCGAAAGCGAGCGGCTGAAGATACGCGAGCGCCTCGCCCTCGAGGCGATGATCGCGGGTTAAGCAATCCGAGGAAAAGCGGCACCATACTTTTCCGTCCGGGATTGCGTCGGAGACAAGCAATTCCAGGAAAAGGGGCGACCACCTTTTCCGTCCGGGATTGCGCGAGACAAACAGACGGAGCCCGTCATTCGGCTCCATGGAGCAATGACCGGCCCCCGGGAGGCTCAACCTGTCCCAGCTTCTCCGCCTGCTCTTCCTCGTGCCGCTCGGCTACATCACCGCGGTTGTCGCCGCGGCCGCGTTCCTGGTGTTCGCGTCCTACGGCGCTCCGCCGGTCGGCATGGCCGCCATGTTTATCCCGCCGATCATGGCAACCGTCTTCTTCGCCGGCGCCGCCTCGTTCATTCCCGCCGCTATCGCCATCCTGGTGGCGGAGCTGTTTCGCCTCACCTCGGTGTTCTATTTCCTGCTGGTCGGTGGCGCCATCGGCGCCGTCGGCTTCCAGTTTGCGCGGATGATGGACATGTTCATCGTCTACCATGCGCGTCCGGTAGCGTTCCCGGCAGCCGGCTTCGTGGGCGGGTTTGTCTATTGGCTGATCGCCCGCCCGTCTGCCGAGCCAACGACCCGCGCTGAAGCCGTGGACCAATGACGGCGCCCATCCGCCGCCTCGCAGCCGATCCGATCGCTCTCGCCGTTGTGGCGACCGGCTTGGTGTCGGCCTTCTTCCTCGTCTGGCCCGGCGTGGATATCGCCGTGAGCGAGCTGTTCTACCGGCCGGATGCCGGCTTCTACCTCGCCGACAATCCATGGCTGATCGCGCTCCGCCGCTCAAACGACGTCGCCATGGTCACCCTTATCGCCGCCGTTCTGGCAAGCCTCGGCGCCAAACTGCGACGGCCGCAGCGGCCGAGCATGATCCCTCCGCGCGCATCGTTGTTTCTCATGGCGAGCCTGGCGCTTTCCGCCGGCGTCCTCGTCAACCTGGTCCTCAAGGACCACTGGGGCCGACCACGCCCGACCATGGTGGACGTCTTCGGCGGCACTGCTCCTTATGTGCCGGTCTGGCGGATCGCCGACTATTGCCACCGGAATTGCTCGTTCGTCAGCGGCGAAGCCTCGACCGCCATCTGGCTGGTCGGCCTCGCCGTTGTCGTGCCAGCCCGTTGGCGCATGACGACCGCGATCGTCACCGTCGCCTATGCCGCCGCCGCTTCCACCGACCGCATCGTCTTCGGCGGACACTTCCTCTCCGACGTGCTCTTGGCGTGGTGCCTGACGCTTCTGGTGATGGCCGTCGTCTACACGTTCGTGTATGGCGACACCTCGGGCCGGCTGACCGACGCCCGCCTCGATGCGGCACTCGCGCGGGTTGGCCGGGCCCTTGGCTTTGGAGGGCCAGAGGGCCCCTAGGGCAATGCCGAATTTCAGCCTGCCACGCGGATGGCGACCACAGGAGACGACAGGAGCAGAGATCGGGGGCCCGTCAAAGGAGCGGCGGCACGCATCTCGCACCGAAGCGGCCAGGGGGCGCCGCGCGGTGAATCAAGCGCCGGCTTGCCGCCTTGCAGCCAGGCGTCCTATAAGCCGCCGACCCTCGAGCACCTGTGGGAGCGGCGTTTTCGATGCCCGACGTTAAGAAGGTCGTTCTCGCCTACTCGGGCGGGCTCGATACCTCCATCATCCTGAAGTGGCTGCAAACCACCTACGGCGCCCAGGTGGTGACCTTCACCGCCGACCTCGGCCAGGGCGAGGAGCTGGAGCCGGCCCGGCGCAAGGCGGAGATGCTCGGCATCAGGGAAATTCACATCGAGGACCTCCGTGACGAGTTCGTTCGCGATTTCGTCTTCCCGATGATGCGCATGAACGCGCTTTACGAAGGCGTCTACCTGCTCGGCACCTCGATCGCCCGGCCGCTGATCGCCAAACGTCTCGTCGAGATCGCCCACGAGACCGGCGCCGACGCAATCGCCCACGGGGCCACCGGCAAGGGCAACGATCAGGTTCGCTTCGAGCTTTCCGCCTATGCGCTTGACCCGGACATCAGGGTGATCGCGCCGTGGCGCGAATGGGACTTCAAGTCGCGCAGCGATCTGATCGCCTTCGCCGAGCAGCACCAGATTCCGGTGCCCAGGGACAAGCGCGGCGAGGCCCCGTTCTCGGTCGACGCCAACCTGCTTCATTCGTCCTCCGAGGGCAAGGTGCTCGAAGACCCGTGGGTCGAGCCGCCGCCGTACGTGTTCCAGCGCACCGTGGCGCCGGAAGATGCACCCGACAAGGCGATCTACGTCGAGATCACCTTCAAGGCCGGCGACGCCGTGGCGGTGGACGGCGAAGCGCTCGGCCCCGCCGCGCTCCTCACCCGTCTCAATGCGCTTGGCGGCGACAACGGCATTGGCCGTGTCGACCTTGTCGAAAACCGCTTCGTCGGCATGAAATCGCGTGGCATCTACGAGACGCCAGGCGGCACCATCCTGCACGTTGCCCATCGCGCGATCGAGTCCCTTACCCTTGACCGTGAGGCGGCCCACCTCAAGGACTCGCTGATGCCGCGCTATGCGGAACTCGTCTACTACGGGTTCTGGTTCGCGCCGGAGCGCGAGATGATCCAGGCCATGGCCGACCGGAGCCAGGCCTCGGTCGAAGGGACCGTTCGGCTGAAACTCTACAAGGGCAATGTCGTCGTCGTCGGACGGAAGAGCACGCGGTCTCTCTATTCGGACGCCCTCGTTACTTTCGAGGACGATCGCGGCGCCTACGATCAGAAGGACGCCGCCGGCTTCATCCGCCTCAATGCACTGAGGCTGAGGACGCTGGCCGCCCGCGACCGCAAACGGTCTTGAGAAGGCGCGCCGGCGTCGGGCCGATTCGAAAATACCAATATAATCATATGGTTAAGGCGTACGCCTCCTTAATCACGCGTTAAGTGCCGGATGCGATGTTGCCGGCTCCTCGCGCGATTAGAGGTTGGCATGAATCCGATGGGCGCCGAGCAGACAGGCGATGCAGCGCTGCTCAATGCCGCCCTGGAGAGCATGCCCTATGGCTTCTCGATCTGGGACGACGATTTCCGCCTCGTTCTGATCAACCGGCGCTACACCGAGATTTACGGGTTGCCGCCGGAGCGCATCCACGTCGGCATGACCCTGCTCGCCATTTGCGAGCTGACGATCGCGGCCGGCAACCATCCCGGCGTCATGCCTGACGAATTGTACCGGCTCTATCGCGACCGTTTGCGCGCCAACAGCGATCCGGCCCTGATCGGCCGCTACGAGAAGTCGATCCGCGGCCGCACGATCCGGACCAGCTACACCCGCAGACCGGAGTTGGGCTGGATCGTCAGCCACGAGGACATCACGGAGGACAGCAGGCGCGTCCAGTCCCTGCACGCCCATGAGGTCGAACTCAGCCAGCAAAACATGCGTTTCGAGGCGGCGGTCAGCAACATGTCACAAGGGCTGTGCATGTTCGACGCTGGTCAGAAGCTGGTCATCTGCAACCGGGCCTACGCCGATCTGTACGGTCTGCCGCACGATCTGGTGCGGCCGGGCACGCGCGTTGACCGACATCCTCGCCTACCGCATCGAGCACGGCGCGGCCCCCGTCGGCGGCGCCGAGGCGTACGTGCGCAATGGTCTCAACCTCGTCGCCGGCGGCAAGTCGGGTGTCGCCACGGTGGAGTTTCAGGACGGACGCGTCATCGCCATCCTCCACCATCCGATGGAGGACGGCGGCTGGGTCTCCACCCATCAGGACATCACCGAGCAGCGGCAGACCGAGATGCGCATCCGCCATCTCGCCCGGCATGACTCGCTCACCGATCTGCCGAACCGCCTGATGTTCCACGAGGAGATGAAGGCGGCCGAGTCCAAGATCCGGCGCGAGCAGGTCGTTGCCATCCTTGCCATCGACCTCGACCACTTCAAGCTGGTCAACGACACCCTCGGCCATGGCCTCGGCGACCAGGTCCTCAAGATGGTCGCCGACCGCCTTCGCGCCGCATGTCGCGAGGGCGATCTGGTGGCGCGTCTTGGTGGAGATGAATTCTCGGTGCTCACCGGCGTTCTCCCGCGGGCCGAGGATGCTTCCATCCTTGCCGAGAGAATCGTCAGCCGCATCGGCGAGGCGTTTTTGGTCGATGGACATAACATCATGATCGGCGCCAGCGTCGGCATCGCCGTGGCACCCGTCGACGGTGGCGACACCGCCACCCTTCTGAAGAATGCCGATCTCGCGCTCTACCGTGCCAAGGGCGAGGGACGCAGCGGCTTCCACTTCTTCGAACAGAGCATGGACGCCGCGCTCCAGGCCCGGCGCGCGCTTGAGCTCGAACTTCGTCAGGCGCTGGCGCAGAACGAGTTGAGGCTCGTCTTCCAGCCTCTTTTCAATCTCGACCAGCAACGCGTGTCGGGGCTGGAAGCGCTGCTGCGCTGGTATCATCCGCAGCGCGGCACGATCGATCCGGCGGGTATCGTGCCCATCGCCGAAGACACCGGCCTGATCGTCCCGATCGGCGAATGGGTCGCTGCGCGAGGCGTGCCTCGCCGCCATCAATTGGCCGGATGACGTCAAGGTCGCCGTCAACGTCTCGGCCGTCCAGTTCCGCAACCGCAACCTGCCGCTTCACGTCAAGGCGGCGCTCGACCGGTCTCGCCTGCGGCCTGAGCGGCTGGAGCTGGAGATCACCGAATCCGTCCTGCTGGCCGACGGTGTGCCGACCATCCCAATTCTGCGTCAGCTGCGCGAGCTCGGCGTCCATATCTCCATCGACAATTTCGGCACCGGCTATTCCGCGCTCGGCCACCTGCGTTCATTCCCTTTCGACAAGGTCAAGATCGACAAGACCTTCGTCCACGACCTTGCACAGGCGGGCCGCAGCAGCCGCCCCATCGTCGACGCCGTCGTCGGCCTCGGCCGCAGCCTCGGCATGTCGACCACCGCCGAGGGCGTCGAGACCGAGGATCAGCTTCACCTCGTCCGCGCCCAGGGTTGCACCGAGGTGCAGGGCTTCCTGTTCAGCCCGCCGCTGCCGGCCGCGGCGGTGGATCGCCTGTTCGCCGAGACCTCCGGCCTTGAGGAGTGGACCCGGGCGGTTCGCAAGCAGGCCTGAGCTGCGGGGCGAGATCCGCCCTCGCCCCCGCCCGATTGCGCCCGACACCGCCCGTACCCACATTGCGAAGCACCGGCGCCAACGGAAAAGGGCAGAAGGACGGGACATGTCCTGGTCGATCACCATCGCGCGGATTGCGGGCAGCGAGATCCGCATCCACCTGACGTTTCTGATCCTTCTCGCCTGGTTCGCCGTCGCCGGCTACATGGAGGGCGGGGCTGCGGCTGCCCTCGACACCGTCCTGTTCGTGGTGGCGGTGTTCGCCTGCGTTGTCCTGCACGAGCTTGGCCACGCCATCGCCGCCCGCCGCTACGGCATCACCACCCCCGACATCACGCTTTGGCCGATCGGCGGCATAGCCCGGCTCTCCCGCATGCCCGACGACCCCGCCCAGGAGATCGTCATCGCCGTCGCCGGCCCGCTGGTGAACGTCGTCATCGCCGCCGTGCTGATCATCCTCTTCCACGGCCACTTCGACCTGCAATCGGCCGCGACCATCGAGAACCCGCAGGGCGGGTTCATCGCCCGACTGGTCACCGTCAACGTTATCCTCGTGGCCTTCAACCTGATCCCCGCCTTCCCCATGGACGGCGGCCGCGTTCTGCGGGCGCTGCTGGCCTTCCGCCTCGGCCGTCAGCGCGCCACCGAGATCGCCGCGCGCATCGGTCAGGGCCTGGCCTTCGTGTTCGGCTTCTGGGGCCTGATGAGCGGCAACGCCATCCTGGTGTTCATCGCCATTTTCGTCTTCCTCGCCGCCGCCGGCGAAGCCGGACAGGCCGGCATGCGCGCCGCCGCAAAGGGCGTGCCCGTCGACCGCGCCATGGTGCGTACCTTCGAGAGCCTCGGCCCCCGCGCCACCGTCGACGACGCCGCCGACGCGCTGATCCGCACCACCCAGCGCGAATTTCCCGTGGTCGACGGCGCCGGCCAACTGCGCGGGTTTCTCTCCCGCGATGCGATGATCAAGGCGATGAAGGCGACGGGCCCGGCGACGCCGGTCCTCGACGTCATGACCCGCGACGTACCGACCGTGCGCGCCGGCCAGTCGCTGGAGCTGGCGCTGCGCCTCATGCAGGAGGGCTCCGCCGCCGAGGTCGGTGTTCTCGACGACCAGAAACGTCTGGTCGGCTACATCAGCCGCGAGAACCTGGCCGAATTCATGATGATCGAGGGCGTGGAAGCGTCCGAACCGTCAGGCCGGCCGCGCAAACGTGCCTCCACCTGATGCAACCGGCCACCGATTGTGTTTGCCGTGCTCCTGCCTATAGTGCGCCGCCCGCCAGCCCCCGAGCCCCTGAATGAACCTCCGCAACATCGCCATTATCGCCCACGTCGACCACGGAAAGACCACCTTGATCGACGCGCTGCTGCGCCAGTCCGGCGCCTTCCGCGAAAACCAGCGGGTGGCCGAGCGGGCGATGGATTCCAACGACCTGGAGCGCGAGCGCGGCATCACCATCCTTTCCAAGGTGACCTCGCTGGTCTGGAAGGATACCCGCATCAACATCGTGGATACCCCCGGCCACGCCGATTTCGGCGGCGAGGTTGAGCGCATCCTCAACATGGTCGACGGTGCCATCGTGCTGGTCGACGCGGCCGAAGGGCCGCTGCCGCAGACCAAGTTCGTGCTGATGAAGGCCCTTGCCCGCGGCCTCAAGCCCATCGTCGCCATCAACAAGCTCGATCGCCCCGACGAACGCCATCAGCAGGTCCTCAACGAGGTCTTTGATCTCTTCGCCGCCCTCGACGCCACCGAGGAGCAGCTCGACTTCCCCGTCCTTTACGGCTCCGCCAAGCAGGGCTGGATGGCGCGCGCCCCGCAAGGCCCGAAGGATTCGACCGCGCCCCTGTTCGATCTGGTGATCTCCCACGTGCCGCCGCCGACGATCGAGGACGGCCCGTTCCGCATGCTGGCGACCACGCTGGAGGCCGATCCCTATCTCGGCCGCATTCTCACCGGACGCATCACCGCCGGCACGGTCAGGGCCAACATGGCGATCAAGGCCCTCGCCCGCGACGGCACCGCGGTAGAGACCGGCCGCGTCTCCAAGCTTCTCGCCTTCCGCGGCCTTGAGCGCACCAGCATCGAGGAAGCCTCCGCCGGCGACATCGTCGCCATCGCCGGGCTCACCCGCGCCACCGTCGCCGATACCATCGCCGCCTCGGAGGTGACCGAAGCGCTGCCCGCCCAGCCGATCGACCCGCCCACCCTTGCCATGACCTTCCGCATCAACGACGGCCCGCTCGCCGGGCGCGAGGGCGACAAGGTTCAGAGCCGCGTGATCCGCGAGCGCCTGCTACGCGAGGCCGAGGGCAACGTCGCCCTGAAGATCACCGTCGGCGCCGACCACGACTCCTTCGAGGTCGCCGGCCGGGGCGAGCTGCAGCTTGCCATCCTCATCGAGACCATGCGCCGCGAGGGGTTCGAGATGACTATCGGCAAGCCGCGCGTGGTCTATCGCCGCGACGCCACCGGCGCTCTGGAGGAGCCGATCGAGGAGGTTATCATCGACGTCGACAGCGAGCACACCGGCATCGTTGTGCAGAAGCTCGCCGAGCGCCGCGCCGACCTGGTCGAGATGAAGCCCTCCGGCGGCACCCGCACCCGGCTCGTCTTCCACGCGCCCACCCGCGGCCTTATCGGCTACCAGACGGAGCTGATGTCCGACACCCGGGGCACCGCCGTCATGAACCGCCTGTTCCATGGATATCGGCCCTACAAGGGCGACATCGCCGGGCGCCGAACCGGCGTCCTGATCGCCACCGAAGAGGGCGCGGCCGTCGCCTACGCGTTGTGGAATCTGGAGGACCGCGGCCCCATGCTGATCGATCCCGGCACCCGCGTCTACCCGGGCATGATCGTGGGCGAGCACGCCAGGGGCAACGACCTCGCCGTCAACGTCATCAAGGGCAAGCAGCTCACCAACATGCGCGCTTCGGGCAAGGATGAGGCCGTGCGGCTGACCCCGCCGATCCGCCTCGCGCTGGAGCAGGCGCTTGCCTACATAGGCGATGACGAGCTGGTCGAGGTCACGCCGAAGTCGATCCGCCTGAGGAAGGCCATCCTCGATCCTCACGCCCGCAAGCGCGCCGAGCGCGCCGGCGCTGCGTGAGGCCGGCTCAGGCCATGCGCCGCGTGTTCGACGCGTTCAGTTTGGCAATGATTTGCCGGGCCGGCACCGGCGCGCTGTAGAGGTATCCCTGTCCCTCGTCGCATCCGAGCAGCCGCAGGAAGCTCACCTGCTCCGGCTTTTCGATGCCTTCCGCGTTGAGCCGCACGCCGAGACTTTGCGAAAGTGCCGAGACCGCGCGCACGATGGCGACCGATTCCTGATCGAGCGGCAGGCCGGTAATGAAGGAGCGGTCAAGCTTGACCTTGCTGATCGGAAATTTGCGCAGGTAGGCTAGCGACGAGTAGCCGGTGCCGAAATCGTCGAGGACGAAACTGACACCCAGGCGCCGGATCTCTTCCATGGTCGCGTCGACCCGCGCGTGCTCGCTGACAAACACCGACTCGGTGATTTCGAGATCGAGCATTTTCGCCGGCAGCCCGGAGTTGCGAAGGACCCGGTTGACCGCTCCGACCAGGTCGCCTCGCATGAACTGCACAGGCGACACGTTGACCGCGAGCTTTATCGTCGCGGGCCAGCGCGCCACCTCGACGCACGCCTGCTCCAGCACCCATTCCCCGAGTGCCCCGATCAGGCCTATGGTCTCGGCAACCGGAATGAAATCCGATGGTGCAACCAGGCCCCGGGCCGGGTGGCGCCAGTACACAAGCGCCTCGACGCCGATGATGTTGCCCTCTCTGAGATCGACCTGGGGCTGGTAATAGATTTCGAACTGCCGGTGCTCCAGGGCCTCCCACAGCTCCTCCTCGAGCCCTTGGCGGGCACCCTCGCCCGCAGCCATCTCGGCGTCGAAGACCACCCAGTCGTTGCCGCCCCTCGCTTTGGCCCGATGGAGTGCCGTATCGGCGGCCTTGAGCAGCTCGCCGGCGTCGCGACGGTCTCCGGCCGCCACGATGCCGAAACTCAGGGCTGCGATCAGCCGGTGGCGTCCGAGGTCATACGGTTCGCTGACGCGCGCGATCAGGTCCGTGGCCAGCGCCTTCGCACGGGCCTCCGCGTCGGCGCCAACGGCGAGCACCGCGAACTTGTCGCCATCGAGCCGGGCAAGGAGGTCCCCCGGTTTGAGCAGTTTGGCGATTCGCCGCGCCACGGCCGACAGCAGCATGTCGCCGACCGTGAATCCGAGCGTCTCGTTCACACGGTGGAAGCGGTCGAGGCCGACAAGGATGACGGCGCATTCGCCGGCAGGCGTCTGCTGCACGTGCTCCACGAACTGGTTCCGGTTGGCGAGCCCTGTCAGCGTGTCGAATCGGGCCAGATACGCCAGCCGCGCTTCCGCCAGCCGCCGCTCCGTTACATCCGAGAACGTCAGGCAGGCAACGAAGCTGTCAGCCTTCTTGCTGCCGTCGATGGAAAGGCCGCCGCTCATCCGCGATGGTGTCACCACGTAGTCGACGATACGCCGCTGGCTGCCGGACAGCGGGTGCTCGAGGTCGCGGACGCCCTTCTCTTTCCAGCGGTCGGCCTTGAGGTCGTCGATGGCGGTCCTGAGCGATGCCGTCATCTCGCCGGGCAGCCGGTCAATCGCCTTGACCCCGACGAGGCCGTCGCGCGCCCCCAGGAGTTGCTCCGCGGTGTGGCTGGCGGCGACGATCGTTCCCTTCTCGTCCACTACCAGCACGCCGGCAAAGTTGTCGGCGATGACCCGGTCGAGGATGGTCTGGGTATTGAAGGTCTGATTGCGCGAAATCAGCAGGAGAATGCGACGGAAGTCGATCTCGCGCGCCATCGTGGCGAGGGCCATGAGCGCCAGCGCGACATCCGCCAGGCCGGTCATGGGCGCCACGGCAAAACGCGCCTGGACGATTGTGGCGCCCGCTTCCAGCAACAGGGCCGCTGCGGCCAATCCGCCGACGATCACCGTCCAACGGACGCGGTCGACGGAAAAGGCGGCCGCGGCCAGGATGAGCGCCAGCAACAGGTAGGTGACCAGCGGGCCGGTCTGCGCCAGCGTGCGTCCCTGTGCCAGGCTCTCGGCGGCCAGGACCTGCAGTGTCGTGCCACTGACCGTCCCGTAAACGGGAACGAAGAAAAAGTCGCGCAGTTCGACCGCGCTGGCACCGATGATCACCTTCTTGCCGGCGATCCGGCTGGCGGCGACGTTGCCGTTGATCAGGTCGATGGCGGAGACCCGGTCGATCCGGTCCGCGTCGATGCTGAAGTCGACGATGAAGTCGCGCCCGATGGCGCCGGCCCGGGCTCCGAACATGGCGGCCAGCGACGGCAATGGTTGTCCGTCGACCGCGTCGCTGTAGGCCATGCGGCGCACGGTGCCGTCGGCATCCGGCTGGACGGTGACGCTGGCCAGCCACGCGTGACGGGCGAAGCGTTCGATCGGCCGGTTGATCACCGTGGACGTGCCGGCGGTGGTCGCCTTCTGCGAGAACGCCGCCAGAATGATCGATCCGCCGGCGCGTTCCAGGGCCGCTTCGAATGCCGCATCCCCTGCCTCGCTCGACGCCGCGCTGAAATCGACGTCGAAGGCGATCTCGTTGGCCTTGAGCTCACGCAGGCGGTCGACGATGGCGGCGTCGACGCTGCGCGGCCACGGCCAGCGCCCGATCGCCTGCAGGCTCTTGGCGTCGATGTCGACGATCACCGCGTCGCCGGTCGGCGCCCGTGGCGCCGCCAGCATCCGCAGTGCGATCAGGTGGTTGTCGAGCCAGCTCCAGCCACCGCCGATCTCAATCGGAAGGATGAGTGCTGCGACCAGCAGGACCGGGAAAAGTCGTCGGATCATCTGGCGCGCCGGCCAGCGGCTGTCGAACCGCCGGCTGCCGGCGCGCGCTGCATGCTGGTCGCCATGGCTGGCCTACTGACCGCCCCCGACGTGAACCCCGCCGAGATCCAAGCTGATACCGCCGCCGCCGATGCCGACGCTGACCGCGTTTCCGACGCTGACGCTGGCGCCGCCACTGCCGAGGCTGGCATTGGCGACGCCGTTTACGCTGAGATCGGCACCGCCGCTGCCCACCCCAACCGATACGACATCGCCGACGCTCGCGTTGACGCCGCCGCTGTCGAGGCCCACGTCGGCGAGGCCGCCGCCGACGTCAAGGCCGATGCCGCCATCCGAAGCCGTCACGGTTGCGATCCCCGGAACGCTCAGCCCGACGCCGTCTGCGCTCGCCTGGTTGATCACTGTCTCCGGGGAGCCGTCGGGCGCCAGCATCGGCGCGCCTTGCAGGATCGGCGCCAGCGCGCCCTGACCGGTCACCGACAGAACGCCGCCTGGACGCACCGTCGCCTCCTGGCCCGCCACCACGTCGACCTGCTGACCGCTCTGAAGACCCGTTACCTGCACACGACCGCGCGCGACTTTCACCACGTCGCCGCTGCTGGAACACGCCGATAGCGAAGTGGGTCCCTTTGACCACTGCGGCCAGTTGCGGCGTCGTCACCGAGAAATGGGGGACGCTGCGATGCTCGACGTCGAACTCGACCACGCCGGCCGCTTCCACAATCCGGGTGAACCCAGCGTCGCTCGCCCCCGGTGGCAGCGCCACGACCGAATTCGGCCCGACGATCATCTGGTCCTTGTCGCGCACCAGCATCGCGCGGCTGTTGGCGCCGGTCCTGAGCACCCCGCCGGGGGGAAGCGTCTCGCCGGTCGACAGCGACACCGGTCGCGCACCGGTGACCTCGACCGCGACATTGCCGCTCATCTGGACCACCGACCAGTCGGCGGCGGACGCGCCGGCGACCGTCGTCATCAGCGCAATGCACGACCACGACAGGACCGCACTCAGCGAGCGTTTCATCCCGATCCTCCAGCCGAATCTTCTGATACTGAGGCCCGATGCTAGGACGGAAAATGTTGTCCATTGGCAAAGCGCCACCTGGGGATTTGATTAAAATTTGACGGGAGGCGGGCCGGGTGTCCTCATCTCTCCACAGACTGACGCAGCGCGACCCGCATCGACCGCAACGGGCCTCGCAGCAGGGCTGCAACACCGTAAAAAAAACCTTTCGCCGCGGCGTCTGTTTCTCTTTGCACGCCGCTCCGCAGTGGTAATCTTGCCCCATGAGCACCCTTTCAATCGGGGTCAGGCGGGCGGAATCCCGCGACGCCGAGGCCATCACCAATGTCCACGACGCGGCCTGGCGCTATGCCTATGACGGCGTGATTCCGGCCAAGGAACTGGCCCGGATCATCGCGCGCCGCGGCCCGCGTTGGTGGGACCGCGCCATCCGCCGCGGCACCGCCATTCTCGTGCTGGAGGCCGGCGGCAACATCTGCGGCTACGCCACTTTTGGCCCCAATCGGGCGCGCAATCTCGTCCAGAAGGGCGAGATTTACGAGATTTACGTCAAGCCGGAATACCAGGGCATCGGCCTCGGCACGCGCCTGTTTCTGGCCGCGCGGCGCGAGTTGTCGCGGTTCGGCTTCGACACAGTGGTGGTGTGGGCTCTGGCCGACAATGACAACGCGTGCCGCTTCTATCGCAACGCCGGCGGCCGCAAGGTCGCCCGCGCCAACGAACGATTCGGCGACGTATCTTTGTCCAAAATCGCGTTCGCCTGGGGGCGGGCGAGTTAGGGCCGCATCGGCCAGTTTTCCACGATCCGGACAAGCTCGCTTGGCTCGCCAGCGATCCTGACCTGTTTCAGCCTGTGGCCGGCGCCGGCGACGATGGTGGCCGCCGATTTTGGCCGTCGGAAGGTCTTCGCCATGAGTGTGACCAGAGCGTCATTGGCAGCGCCTGCTTCCGGCAGCGCCCGCACCCTCACCTTGGCAACCTCACGCCCATCGGCGAGCACGGAGATGCCCAGGACTGCGTCCCGATCAGCTCGCGGCGTCAGCCGCACGTTGAGGACGATCGCGTCGGCTTCGATTCGGTAGCACGTCACCGCGGCCAGTATTCTACGAGCAGGTTCTGCACGAACACCAGCAACAGGATGAGGACGACCGGCGACAGGTCGAGGCCACCGAACACCGGCAGGATGCGCCGGATCGGCCGCAGCGCTGGCTCGGTCAGCCGCCACAGCGCGTCGGCGATCATCGCCACGCCCTGATTGCGAGTATTGACCACGTTGAACGCGATCAGCCACGAAAGGACGGCACTGGCGATCAGGACCCAGATGTAGATTTTGATGACCGTCAGTATCAGAGCGAGCAGCGAATACATCGGCGGTTCCGCATCCAGGGCTGTGACGCCCGTCCGGCGCCGACCGGGCTTGGTTTAAGGCCCGCCTCGAAGCACCGCAAGCCCTGCCGCCGCACCGCTCCTTTGCTTGACAGGCTCGGGCGCCGAATCCTAAATGACGTCGACCTGAATGGGGCCGTAGCTCAGTTGGGAGAGCGCGACGTTCGCAATGTCGAGGTCAGGGGTTCGATTCCCCTCGGCTCCACCAATCCTAAGTCCCTGAAGTGTCACTAGTAATACATAAGGGGACCCTTACGGAAAGATCGTTCAATTCCTCGGCTGTCACACGTGTGTCACAGCTAGAGGTTCGATCATGCCTTCGATCCGTAGGAGAAATGACAAATACCAAGTCCAAATCAGGCGAAGGGGACAAACTCCCGTCAGTCGATCATTCATTCACAGATCAGACGCTCAGGCTTGGGCGAGAGAGATGGAGGTCAAAGCTGATCGTCACGACCTTCCCCCTAATCTGGAGGTTCTTGAAGGGTGCACGTTGGGCCAGCTCATTGAGCGATATCGGGCGTCGGTAACCCCTCACAAGAAAAGCCGCGACAAGGAAGCCACCATCCTCCGGGCTTTGTTGCGTCAGCCCATCTGTCGAAAGCCTGGCTTCCGATCGGGGGAATAAAGCCGGTTGTAGCCGGCATAAGCATCAGCCTGCAGGATTCCGGTAAACTGCCCCAGATGCCGTTCCGGATGATCGCCCGAGCGGTCGCGCGAGGCATAAAACAGTGCCGCCGGCGGCGCCGTGCCCCCGAACGGCTGGTCATCGCGCACATAAACCCAGGCCCGGCCGGTGACCGTCTTGCCCTTCGCCAGGATCGGCACCGTGGTGTCGTCGCCGTGCAGCCGTTCCGCCGCAAGCACGTGGTCCTCGATCAGCGCATGCAGCGGGCGCAGCGCCGCCGCGCACGCGCCGACCTGGTCGGCCAATGTGGACAGGCTGAGATCGATCCCCTCCCGGGCATAGCGTTCACTCTGCCGGTTGAGCGGCTGGTGCTGGCCGAACTTCTCGAACAGCACCATTGCAAGAAGATTGGGGCCGGCAAAGCCGCGCGGCGTCACATGGAAAGGCGCCGGCGGCTGGGTGATCGCCTCGCACTGCCGGCACGAGAACCTCTCGCGCACCGTCTGGACCACCTTCCACTGGCGCGGGATCACCTCCAGCGTCTCGGTGATGTCTTCCCCGAGCTTCGACAGCCTGATCGAGCCGCAGCAAGGGCAGCTCTCAGGTGCGGCAATCACGATGCGCTCGCGCGGCAGATGCTCCGGGAACGGCTTGCGCGACGGGCGCCGGCGCTCGAACGACTTCACCGTCGTGACGGGCGATGCTTGCTCCGCCGCCAACTCGTCCTCGGTCGCGTCGGCCTCCAGATCCTCGAGCTGCAGTTCCATCTGCTCCAGCAGTCTGGCCTTGCGCTCCGAGCGGCTGCCATAGAGCTCGCGCCTGAGCTTCTCGATCTCCAGCTTCAGCCGTGCGATCAGCGCCTCCGTGCCGGAGTTGACCGCCTTTGCACGGGCAGCAAGCGTCTCCGCCTCGATGCGCGCGGCGCGCTCGGCGAGGATCATCGCATGGGCGGCGGCAAGATCGGTGGGGAGCGATTTCGGCAGTCGACACAAAGCGACAAAATCACATCCACCGCCGGGCGCAAGACCAAAATCGTCAGCCCGTCGCCGTCGGTCGCCAGGTCCTTTGCGGCATGCGCCAGTCGATGCCTTCGAGCAGATAGCCGAGCTGTGCCGGCGTGATCGTGACCGCTCCATCCGCCGGCGAGGGCCACAGGAAGCGCCCGCGCTCCAGCCGCTTGGAGAACAGGCAGGCGCCCTGGCCGTCATGCCACAGAACCTTGATCAGATCGCCGCGGCGACCCCGGAAGACGAATAGATGCCCGCTGTGCGGATCGCGCTTCAGCTTCTCCTGGACCAGCAGCGCCAGACCGGGAAAGCCCTTCCTCATGTCGGTGTGGCCAGTCGCCAGCCAGACCCTGACGCCGCTCGGAACCGGGATCATCGCGATCCCAGCGCATCCAGCACGCGCCGCAGCGCTTCACCGTCGACGTCGCGGTCGACACGCACACGACGCCCGCCGCCGAGCTCGATCTCGATGAGGCCGCTCTTGCGGCGGCGCCGGACGGCCGGCGCCGATGACGGCGCCATCTCACCAGCAGGCTCGGCAGCGGCCGGAACGATCTCGACCGGAACCAGATGCGACGCCGTGCTGTCCACCCGATCGCACAGCTGCGTGCGCCACCGGAAAAGCTGGCTGACGTGAATGCCCGCTGCCCGTGCGACTTCCGACATCGTCACGCCGGGTTCGAACGACGCCTCTACCAGGCGCTCCTTCTCTTCGCGCGACCAGCGCCGGCGCCTCTCCACCGACGTGATCACCTCAACCCGCGGCATCGTCATAGGGCTACTCCTAGGATTATCCCTAGGACTTCCAATCTTCGCCCTCGCCCCGCAAGGCGGCCCTCACCGGAGGGTTACAATCCCGGTGCCGCCAGCGCCGATGGAACCGAAGCGTCAGAAGCGGGTTTAGGTAGAGCGGAAGCCGCCGCGCGAACGCGCGGCAAAGACGGCCGGAATCGATTGATGCCGGCCGCGACAGGAGTTCTTGATATGGACGACAGACCCCAGACGACGGTAAACGTGGAACGGGAACCCTCGCCCGAGCCCAGGCCTCCCGCGGGCTACAGCAGCGGCGGGCTGACTATTGCCGCGATCGTGGCGGTGGTGGTGATCGCCTTCCTGATATTCGCGTTCGCGCGGAGTGGCAACACGCCGGCGACCAATCCGAGCGTCAGTATCGAAAACCAGGCGCCGCCGCCGCCATCAACGCAAGCTCAACCAGCGCCGCCGCCACCCGCCGGACAGGCAACACCTCCGGCACCGGTCGAGCCCGCGCCGGCGCAACCGGCCGTCCCGCCCGCGCCCGCACCCGCACAGCCGGCTCCGACCGGACCGGCAGCCCAATAAGGATGCCGCAGCGGCTCTCCCTGACGCGGGACCACGTTCTGTCCCGCGCTTCAGGGTGCCCACATGCGGCCCCGGTCACCTTAGGGCGACGGTGACTTCCGGCGACGGGTCTCCGCGTGCGCCGTTCGCAGCCCGGTAAAACACGCGGTAGGCGACGGTGTCGGCGCCGGCCGGAAGGTCGGTGAGGTTGATCGTGGTGACTTCGGCGAGCGGGCCGGCGACCACCACCCACTTGCCGCGCTCGCGCGCCTCGACCATCGCCTGGATGCTCTCCGGCGGCGCGGCGACGGTGAGCGCGACATAGGGGAACGGGGTGGCATGGTACGTCGCCTGGGGCTTCGGGCGGCGACGGCAGGTCGGGCGCGGCGACCGTTATGGCGACGCGATTGGAAAGGTCGCTGCGGTTGCCGGCATCGTCGATGGCGACGACCTCGTACCAGTGGGTCGAGCCCGCCGCGGCATCGCGGTCATCGTAGGCGCGGGCGGTGCCGGGCAGCACGTCACCGATCGGCGTGCCCGGCCGGCGCTCGTCGTCAGCGCGCAGGACAACAAAGCCGGTGGAGCCCTCCTCCGGCGCGGCCGGCGCAAAGTCGAGGCGGGCGAGGCCATTATCGCCGTTGACGCTGCTGATGACCGGTGGCGCCGGCGGCACGACGTCGCCGAAGGTGACGGCGACATCGTCGCTGAATGCGCTGCGCTGATTGTCGTAGCCGACCGCCTGCACGCGGTAGAACACCTTCGCCCGATTGAAGGCGCCGCGTTCGAAGCGATCGTAGAACATCGGCTCCTGCGTGATGGTGTCATTGAGCTGCATCCAGGTTTCCTGACCGTCGAGACGGCGGAAGATGAAAAACCCGGCCGCAGCAGGGGTGTCCGCCTCGTTCCACGTGAGCGCTACACGGGTGACACCGACATCGGCGGCGAGATTCTGCGGCGCGGCCGGGGGACCGGCGGCGAGCGGCGTCGTCTTCACCGGGAGCGACGGCTTGCCAAGATTGCCGTCACCATCGAAGACGCGGACGCGGAAGAAATAAGACGTGGCGGGGCTGAGGCCGTCGCTTTCGAAGCGGGTGGCGTCGGGGGGGAGGCCGTCAGGCGTGAGCGCTTCGTAGGGGCCCGCGATGAAAAGCGAGCGCTCGACCACGTAGCCGGAGACACCGGGTTGGGTCACCGGCGACCACGTTATCGTCGCCGAATTTGTGCCGGGGGTAACGCCGACGCCGGCCGGCACCACGGCGCGGGCGAGATCACCCAACGATACCGGGACGCGCTTCGGCGTGCTGGCGCGGCCAAACAGGTCGATGCTGGCGATCGCATACGTGGTCGGGTGGTCGCGGATCGGGTCGCGATCGACGAAGGTGAGACGACCGGACTGGTCGTTGCCGGCGCCCTTGGCGGCGCGCAGCACGAGGTCGGGCGTGAGGTCGGCCTCCGACGCGCCGTCGACGCGGGTGACGCGGTAGCCGACGATCGGGGCGGCGTCGACGTTCTGCGGCTCGGCCCAGGAGAGGACGAAACCATCGCTGGTGACATCGACCGCCACCTGCTCCGGTGCGAACGGCAGCGGCGTCGGGGTCGCGGGGTCGACCGGATCGCTCTCGACGGAGCGCAGCGGACGGCCGACGGCATCCAATGCCGTCAGCCGATAGCGGGTGTCACCGGCCGGCACGCCGGTATCACGGAAACGGAGGCCGAGGGCGTGGCCGTATTCGGGATGGGTAATCGCGGCAATAACGAGGACTGTGTCGGCGGCGCCGCGCTCATCGTCGGTGAGCGTACCGCCGGCGAGCTTGCTGGCGAAATCGGCGATGCCGTTGGCCTCGTCCGCGGTGAGCGCGGACATGGCCGCCCTGTCAAGGCCGGGACCAATGTGGGCTGCTATGGTTGTCTCGCCGGCGGCGGTGACGCGGTCGAGCTGCCAGCCACCGGCCGGCCAGTTGTTGTGCTCGGGGATCCAGACAAGGTCGACCGCGCCGTTGCCAAGGGAGGCGACGGCCATGTGATCGTCGGCGAGCGCCGCGGTGACCGACGCCAGCGTTACAGCGGCGATAGCCGTCACCAGCACGAACGCGACGCCCCGCGCGGGTCTAGAGACTGACATGGCCACAGGCACCGACGGTGTCGAGGAGGAGATCGACCGAGAAGCACGCCTCTGCGGAGACATCGACCGGCAGCGCCGCCATCTTGACCGTCACGCTGGCATCAGGACCGACGCAGAGGCCGAACGCGCAGCCCTTGACCGAGAGGCCGCCCTTGGCGCTGCCGGACACGCGCGGCACCAGCGGCTGGACGCCCAGCTCGGCCGCCAGCCATCCCTTGACCGTCGCGCTGAAGGGACCGACCGAACCGCCGAGGTTGATGTTGGCGCCGCTGCCAACGAACACCCCGCTTGCGTCCAGCATGACGTAGCCATCGGTGCCGCCGAGATTGAGCAGCGAGGCCTGAATCTTCGGGCCGTTGCGGTTGCCAAGGTAGATGTGCCACGGGCCGCCGGAGCCGAAGTGCATATCGACGGCACCCTGATCGGCCGAAACCTTCACGGCGCCATCGAGGATGGACAGGCCGCCCCATATCTGGCCGTCGAACGAGCCACCGCCGTACTGGATGAAGCCGGTGAAATCGCCGGTGGAGCCTGACTTCTGCTTCAGCAGCCACGAGGTGAAATCGAAACGGACTTTGTCCGTCTCGGTCATCTTGAGCTGCCCATCCAACGTGAAGGTGGTGTGGTCGGGGGTGCCGGCCGTGATGCCGGCGAGGAACGTCAGTCCCGTGCCGGTGCTCGGCGGAATATTGCGGACGTCGTCGAGGCCAACGAACTTGTCGGTCGAGACGTGGTAGCCCAGCCCGCCGCTGACATCGAAAAGATTGATGATCGGCGCGATCAGCGGCGTGCCGGTCGGACCGAGACTGTAGTCGCTGAGGGTCATCCAGTAGTCTTTGCTGCCGGAGTAGCCGAGCACGAAAGCGGACTGGACGGGGCTGTTGGAGGCGAAGAAATCCACCGCGGCGTTGCCGGGCCCGGCGTAGAACTTGATGCCCGACTGGGCCCCGCCGGCGTTGGCATTGCCGACGTATTGCGGGTGGATGGTCGCCGTCATGCCGGGATCGGCGGCGGGGAACGCCACCTTCACCTCGAAGCCCGCGGAAGTCGGGCCGGTGGCGCTGACCGTATCGCCCGACTTAACGACGGCATAGCCGACGGTGACATCCGGCGACGGCAGCGCGTCGGAAAGATGGAGGCTGGTCGCCACCTGGATGCCGAGTCGTGTGGTGCCGTTGCCGGCGCCGGTCAGCGTCGCCGACTTGAGGATCACCGGGTTCTGGCCGAGCGCAGCATTGCCGGACAGGCCGATGGTGCGCGTGGCGCCTGCCGCATCATCGAAATGGATGCGCCCGTCGAGGCCGTAGCGCACGCCGTTGGCGGTGACGGTAGCGAAGCTCTTACCCTCGGCGGTGAGCGTCAGCTTAGTGTCGGCGGTGACCCGCCAACCGGTGACATCGGTGCCGAACTGGTAGTTGCTCGCCTGAAGGCGGACCGTGCCGAGCTTCAGGTCGGCGGCGGGGCCGGTGAGGCCCGACAGGTCCCATTTCGGCTCCTGGCCGCTCGCCTGCATCAGCGTGCCGGTGCCGGCGATGGTGACGCCGAGGATGGGGACCCCGACCTCCATGTCGTATTGCGCGTTCTTGAGGAACCCGCCGCGGACCGTTGCGGTGATGTGGTGGATGGCGACCGAGCCTTCACCAAGGTCGCGCTTCGGCACCGGCTCGCTGGCGTCAAGGTCGCCGCAAAGGCCCGCACCACCGCTCCCCTCCCCGACGATCCAGTCATCGACGGGCAGGCGGACCGAATCGAGATGGAACAGGTTGGGCTCAACCTTGGCCACATCGAGACGCGCGCCGATCCAGTCGGCGCCGGCAGCGCCGCAGACGTTGCCGGGACCATTACCCTGCTTGGCGCTGAAATCGAGGGCGACCGTGTCGGCGTCGATCAGGAATCCGCTCCAGCCGATGACGGACTTGGTCATGCCCGTACTGGCCTCCGGCCGATACCAGTCGCCGTTGGGCGCAAGCGTCGCGGTCTCGCCCGTCCACTTGGGCGGCTGGGCGCCGCCGGTGGAGCTGCGTAGCCCGCCGCCTTCGCCGACAACGTCGATTGTGGCGTCGACCTTGCCGTCGCTGGTGCCGGCGGTGCCGTTCAGCGCCTTCAGCGTGACGGTTAGCCCGGGAAGGTTAACGGTCCCGTCCGCGATATCGGTGACGTTCAGCGCGCCGGCGACGACGTCACTGTCGTTTTCGACCTGCCAGCCATCGAAGGTGATTGGGACGGTAAGCTCCTGCCCCTGGTTGGCGAACGGCACAAGCAGGTTGGCGCTGCCGCTATAGGTATTGCCGCTTGAACTGATCTTGGTCGCATCGGGAACGAACACATCGAATGCACCGCCCATCACCATGTAGCGGAGATGGCAGGGCACGCCCGGCGCGTTCTCGACCACCGTGTAGGTGCGCGGACCGGCGGTCAGCGCCTTTACCGGCAACGTGCCGTCGGGCCCAAGAGTTTGGATGACTTTGACCAGAGCCGAGATGAACGGAGGCGCGTTGGGGTCGCCCTGCTTGCTCGGCCTGAGCAGGAGGCGCTTCACTGGCGCCTTGTCCTTGACCTTGATCTCCGCGGTGACCTTGTGGCCGGCACCGATCATCGCCTCCGAGACGACGAGCGACTGCCAGTCGGAAAGCCACGTGCCCTGCTTGGGCGGCGCCTGGGCCTTCAACTCGATGGCGTTGCGCGACGGCGAGGGTCCGATCTCGTGCTCGGTGACCCCGCCGACCACGACGCCGTCCACCTTCCACGTGACAGTGACGGTGCCCTTGCCGATGTACTTCAGGTTGAGGCGGGCTTTCGCTGAATCGTCGCAGGCCGCCACCCTGCCCTCGATCGGGTTGGCCTTGTCGATGGCGTGGCTGTCGTCGAAGACGATGTCGGCCGAGTAGAGGTTGAGATCGCCGAAGGCGACGTCGTCCATCGGCTCGGTCGGCGTGACGTGGGCGCAGTAGACGACGTAGGCGCGCGCGGCGACGTCCGCCGGGAAGCCGCCCTGCAGCAGCGCCGCCTTGTTGGGATCGAACCCGGCGTTGGCGACCGACCCACCGTTACCGCCGCCTCCGATGCCGATCCCGACCTGCTGCGATGTGGGGCCACCGGCGGCGCCACCTCCTATGCTGGCGCCGACGCCCTGCTGCGTCAGCAACGCGCCGTAGTATCCGCCGACGTCGATCGTCTGCTCTGTTCCCTGCGCCTTCTGGGCAGCGACGGCGGCTGCAACCTTATTGGCGATGCCCAGGGTGCTGACGTCTACCTTCTGGAGATCCTGCTCGGACACCTGGAAGATGCGAACGTAATAGCTGCCGGCGTTGAGATAGCGGTGGCTCGCCGGCACATTGTCCAGCGCGATGGGCGCCTTCCGGTCCCACTGTGACTGGTCGACCGCGTCGACGGTCAGCGGCTCGACGTCACCGTCGCCCCAATCGATGAAGAGATTGTCGAACTGATAGGAGGCGACCGTGATGTTGATGAGCGCGCCGGGCTGGGGCGGCGCCATGATCTCCTTTGGATGCGAGGCGTAGGGCGAGTTGGCGAGGGAGAAGGCGCCTTTGACCTGCATCAGGTCGTAGACGTAGTCGACGCCCTGCGGACGCTTGGCGTCGTTCGCGTCCTTGTTGAAGAGGTAGAGACTGCCGGTCTGTATCCCGGATGCCGCGTTGGCGCCGCAGGCGCCGTATCCGTTGGCACGGTCTGGCGCGCGGAGCGGCCAGCGCTCCGACACCGCGACCTGGACCTCGGTTGAGCCGCCGCCGGCGGCATCGTCGCCGCCGGTGCCCTGGGCGACGCCGCTGTTGCTGAAGTTGCGATAGCCGGCGACCTCCCAAAGAATGTTGCCCTGCTTGGTGCCCATTGCGTCCCACAGCAGCGACCAGAAATCATCGTTCGCACCGGGCTTGACGCCGGCGCTCGCAAGCAGGTCCTGGAGGAACTGGATGCTGGTCCGCTTGTAGGTCTGGTTACCCGGCACGTGCGCTGTGGCGACGGGCTGCGCCGTGTTGAAGGCGTTGTAGAATTGGATCTCGTAGGTGTCCGCCATGTTGGGATTGGACGGCTTCCATTTGAACACCGTCTCGTCGTCCCAAGTCGGAATTTCGCCTGCGATCGGATTGGGAATCTCAACGTCGTAGGCCGGCACCACTTCGGGCGCCACGAGATGGATCTCGCCCATCGGCAATTTGGCGACCGCTGTCGGATCAAGCGCGGCGATGTGCGGCCTGACGGGCTCACGCGCCGCCACCGGCGGCACAGCCGGCTGAGGCGATGCGATCTCAGGCGGTGCCGGCCTGAGGTGCGGCAGCGGCACCTGCGGCGCGGGCTCCGCCACGGCGGGAGGCGGCTCGGACGGCAGGGTCGGCGACAGCGCCGGCGGTTGGGCGATGACGGGCGGTTGGGACTGCGGCGGCAGCGGTGGCGGCGGCGAGAGGGGTCGCAGCGGCTGTACGACCGCCGGCGGCACCGGCGGCAAACGGGGCTGCGACTGGGGCACGATCGCTGGCGTCAGCTGACGCGCGGGCGGTGCGGCAATTGTGGGCGGTGGCGCAACGATGGCGGGCGGCGCTTGCGGCTGGGCAGCGACGGTGCGGGCGCAGGTGATCTGCCGGAAGCCGGAGCACTGCGCGCCCTGGCAAAGCGAGCCATCGCCGAAGACGAGGGTGGGGATGCCGCGCTGACCGGCGTTCTGGTCGATGGAGAAGGTGGTTGCCTCGTCGAAATGCTGTTCGCGGCAAAAGAGATCGGCAGCCGGCTTGCCACAATCCTTGCCGAAATGCGCGCACCAATCGAGCAAAACGCCGTGCAGGGTCGGTGGCGCGAACATCTGGGTCTGGGGCTGCTGGGCGTGTGCGGCGGCGCCGGTCAGCGCCAAAAACAGCGCAAAACCCGATGCCAGCCGTCCAATCCGTCGCATCCGCCGGATTCCCCCGCAGGACAAATTCGTTCGCTTCAACGGCAACGGTACGCCCGATGCCACTCCCCGGCAATTCTCAAAATGATGCCAAGGGCGCAGAACGGTGGAAAGTCTTGCTCATTCGCAGCCGGCGGCGGGCACCTGGCGGACCCGGTCCGCCGCCCATGGGTGGACATCAAACCATCGCTGTGATGATCTTTCGCTGGCGGGTCGGAGGAACTGTCATCTGTCCACGTCGCTCGGCCGCAACCGCCGGTAACGCCATGAAACACCTCGCGCTATCGGAACAGAAGCGGCAAACGACTGCTCTCATGGGAGGATTATGACCAATGACGAAGCGTTCACTCGCACTATTGGCGGCATTGCCCTTACTGGCGCTGTCGACCTCGATCCCCGCTTTCGCGCAGGATGATGTCATTACTCTTGGTGCTGCATTGCAGCAGACCGGCAAGCAGGCCAACGTTGGACGCTACTACGTCGATGCCTACAACCTCACGATCGACGCGATCAACGGGATGGGCGGCGTCAAGGTCGGCGACAAGACGTACAAGCTGGCGCTGAAGCTCTACGACAACCAGTCCGACACCAGCCTCGCAGTGCGCCAGTACACGCAGTTAGTGAATTCCGACAAGGTCAACTTCCTGCTTGGACCGTACGCCAGCGACTTCGTGCTCGACACCAGCTCGGTTGCTGAGAAATTCCAGATCCCGATGGTCCAGGGTGGCGGCGCCTCCGGCCAGATCTATACGCGCGGCTACAAGTACATCTTCGGCAATCTTCCGGCCGCCGAGGACTACTACGGCAGCACAGTCGCCATGCTGGGCAAGCTCGATCCCAAGCCAACGAGTGCGGCGCTGGTCGCGGCGGACGATAGTTTCGACGTTTCGGTCGCCACGGGGACGCGCCAGCACCTGAAGGATGCAGCAATCAATCTGACGGTCGACGAGAAGTTCGCCGACGGCAACGGCGAGTTCTCCTCCATCCTCAGCCTGATCAAATCGAAGAAGCCGGACGTCATCCTGTGGACGGGTCACGAGAACGACGCGCTCAATTTCATCCGGCAGATGAAGAGCCTTGATGTCAACGCCAAGCTCTACTCGCTTACCGTCGGCGTGCCGACGGCCGATTTTCGCACGTCCCTCAAGAGTGACGCGGAAGACGCCTATGGCATGACGTCGTGGCTGCCGGACGAGCACCTGACCGACCAGTGGTTCGGCAACGCGGCGAAATTCGCGGGCGCTTACAAGGCCAAGTACAGCATCGACCCGGACTATCACGCCGCGGCCGCCGCCGCCGCGGTCGAGGCGATTGCTGTGGCCGTCAACAAGGCCGGCTCCCTTGACCCGGCCAAAGTGCGCGACACGATTGCCGCCTCGGACTTCGACAGCCTCTACGCGCACATCAAGTACGGGGCCACCGGCCAGATCGACGTTCCGCAGATCGTGATCCAGGTCCAGAAGGGCGACGTCGTTCCGATCTACACCAGCGATTTCCTCAACAAGCCGGTTTATCCGGTTCCCGCGTGGAGCGACCGGAAACAGAACTAACGGCGCCACTCTTGTCCTAGAGTCGGGAATGACCGGCTTGTCCCAGAGTCGGGAGTGAACGGCCGATACCGCAAAGGGCGGTGTCGGCCGCGTTCGGGGGGACGCTGATGCTACTGGGCCAGATCATCGTCAACGGCATCCTGCTGGGCGGCCTTTACGGACTGATGGCGCTCGGCATGGCGCTGGTCTGGGGCGTCCTCAACATCGTCAATCTTGCCCACGGCGCCCTGATCATGCTGGGCGGTTATGTCGTCTACTATCTATTCACTCTGGGCGGTATCGATCCGTTCGCGGCGCTGCCGATCGCCATGGTGATCATGTTCGCCTTCGGCTACGCGCTGCAGATGGCCGTGCTCAACCAGATCATCCGCTCGGCGCTGCTCAACACGCTTCTCATCACCTTTGGGCTGGAAGTGGTGCTCACGTATCTCGCCCAACTCGTCTTCAGCGCCGACTTCCGCACCATCAACCCAAGCTATGCCGGAGCGAACTTCACCGTGGCCGGCATCACAATACCGCTGGCACGGCTGGCTGCCTTCACGGTGGCCTGGCTGCTGGCGGCGGTGCTGTGGTTCGTGCTCACGAAGCTGCCGCTCGGCCGCGCCATCCGCGCGACGGCGCAGAACCTTACCGCGGCGCGGCTCTACGGCGTCAACCCGCGTCAGGTCTACGCGATCACGTTCGGCATGGGCGCGGCACTCGCCGGGGCCGCCGGGGGACTTTACGGCATTATCTCGCACCTGACGCCGTACGTGGGCGCCAGCCTGACGCCGAAGTCATTCGTGATCGCGATCATCGGCGGGCTCAACAACCCCTTCGCGGTGATTCTTGCGGGGCTTGTGCTCGGCATCGCCGAGTTGCTCGCCTCGCTCTACATCAGCCCGACCTTCTCCGATGTCATCAGCTTCGGGCTGCTCGTTATCATACTGGTGGTGCGCCCGGCGCGGGCGCTGAGGACCGCCTAGATGCGGCCGTGGGTGTGGATGGCCGCCATCATTGCGACGGCACTCATCGCCGCCGGTCCGCTGCTCGGCAGCCCTGTCTTCATCCAATACGGGATCAATGCGTTGCTATTCGCGACGCTGGCGCAATCGTGGAACATCATCGGCGGTTTCGCCGGCTACGCGTCCTTCGGCAATTCGGTGTTCTACGGCCTCGGCAGCTACGGCACTGCCATCGCCATGGTGCAATTCCATCTGCCGTTCGCGGTCGGGCTGGCGGCGGGCGCGCTACTCGCCACGCTATGCGCGCTGTTGATCGGTCTGCCGGTGCTGCGGCTGCGGGGGCACTATTTCGCCATCGCCACGCTTGGCGTCTCCGGCGCGGTGCAGGCGATCGTCGCCAACCTCGATATCGCCGGCGCCAACACCGGACTGATCCTGCCGCTCACCCGCGCCGACAACATGTTCTACGAGGCGGCGCTGGCGCTGCTGGTCTGCTGCGTGCTCACGGTTGTCTGGATCTCGCGCAGTCGCTTCGGCATGGGGCTGATCGCGATCCGCGAAGACGAGGACGCGGCGGCCTCAATGGGCGTCAACACCACCCTCTACAAGACCGCGGCGCTCGTGCTGTCGTCGCTGTTCACCGCCATCGCCGGTGGCATCAACGCGTATTGGATCACGTTCATCGAACCGGCCAGCGCGTTCGATCTTACCCTCAACGTGCGTATGGTGATCATGGCGATGTTCGGTGGCCCGGGCACCGTATTCGGGCCTGTGCTCGGCGCCTTCGTGTTGTCGGCGGTCTACGAGTTGCTCGCGAGCTGGATTTCGACCGCGGCGGCGCTCCTGTTCGGCGTGGTTATCGTGCTCCTGATCATCTTCACGCCGCGCGGCCTCGCCGATCTCCTGGTCGGGCTCAGGAAGAAAGGTCCGGCATACCTGATGCAGAATGTGAGGCAGCACCGGCTATGAGCGAAGCGGCCGCTTCCCCGCTACTCGGCGTACGCGGCCTGACCAAACGCTTCCAGGGTGTGGTCTCGGTGGACAATGTCAGCTTCCGCATGGACACCGGCGAAATCCTGGGGCTGATCGGGCCGAACGGCGCCGGAAAGACGACGCTGGTCAACATGATCAGTGGAACGCTGGCGGCGGACGCGGGCGAACTCGACTTCGAGGGAAAGCCAATCGGGGGCCTGGCGCCGTTCCGCCGCGCGCACATGGGCATCGGCCGCACGTTCCAGGTGATGAAGCCGTTTCTCGGACTGACAGCGCTGGAGAATGTGGCGGTGGGCGCGCTGTTCGGTTTCCACGGCGGCGAACGCTCCATGCACGTGGCGCGCGAACAGGCGCGCGAGTGGCTGACCTTCGTCGGCCTCGGCGGGCGCGTCGACCAAACCGCGGACTCGATGAGCGGACCCGACCGCAAACGGCTTGAGCTCGCCAAGGCGCTGGCGCTCAGACCCAAGCTGCTGCTGCTCGACGAGGTCATGGCCGGCCTCAACGCGGTCGAGGTCGACGAGGTAGTGGAGGTGATCAGGCAGATACGCCAGCGCGGGGTGACGATCCTGATCATCGAGCACATTATGAAGGCGGTGCGCAGCCTCGCCGATCGCGTGCTGGTGCTTCACCACGGCGAGCAGATCGCGGAGGGCGATACGGCGACCGTATTCGACGATCCGCGCGTCATCGAGGCATATCTCGGCAAGAGGCGGAGATGAGCGACGCCCGCCGTCCGCTGCTGAGCATCACCGGCCTCGGCGCCGGCTACGGCGGCGCACCGGCGCTGTTCGGCGTCGACCTCGATGTCGGACCGGGGGAAATCGTGGCGCTGGTGGGCAACAACGGCGCCGGCAAGACGACGCTCCTGCGCGCGGTGTCGCGGGTGATCGCTGCGACGGGAAGCCTGATATTCGACGGAGAGGACGTCCTGCCGCTGAGGCCGGAGCAGGTGTTTGCGCGCGGGCTCGTGCAGGTGCCCGAGGGTCGGCAACTGTTCGGCCACATGTCGGTCGAGGAAAACCTTATGATGGGCGCCAACAAGCGCACCGACAAGGCGGGGATCGCCGACAGCTTCGCGTGGGTGCACGAACTGTTTCCGATCCTGTCGGAGCGGCGGTGGCAACTCGCCGGAAATCTGTCCGGCGGGGAGCAACAGATGTGCGCGCTTGCCCGTGCGCTGATGGCGGCGCCGCGTCTGCTGATGGTCGACGAGATGAGCCTCGGCCTCGCGCCGGTGATCGTCGATCAGTTGCTCGGCGTGCTCGACCAGATACGCAAGCAACGGGTGGCGATCTTTCTGGTAGAGCAGGATGTCTTTGCCGCCTTCGAGGTCGCCGACCGCGGCTACGTCATGGAGACCGGCCGGATCGTCAGGTCGGGGACCACGCAGGAGCTTTCCCGAGATCCGGCCGTGCAGGCAGCCTATCTCGGGGTCGAGGCGGGATCGTAGGTCGTCATCCGGCCACCACACCGTAGGCGGCGAAGACGCAGGCTCCCAATATCAGCACGATGGCCGGGTGCAGCGCCGGGCGCAGCCACAGGATGATCGCGGACGCCGCGGCGACGCACCAGCCCAACGGACCGCTGTCGGTAAGACGGGCGACGGCAAGTGCGCCGGCCAGCAGCAGCCCGCCACCCACCGGCGCCAGTCCCTCCTGAAAAGCCGAGTGCAGGCGTGTCCCGCGGAACCGGTTCCAGATCCTGACAACGAAGAACGCCAACAGGGACGAAGGGATGAACATCGCCAGGGTCGCGACCACCGCGCCAGGAAAGCCCGCGACTTTCAGCCCGATCAGCGTGGCCAGCATCGATCCCGGCCCAGGCGCGGCACGCGCAACGGCAAAAATATCCAGAAATTCGCGGGCGTCTATCCAATGACGGACGTCGACGGACTGATGCTGGATGCCGGCGATGACGCTGGCTCCGCCACCGACGGAAACAAGTGAGAACGGCACGAAGACCAGCAGCAGCGCCAGGAACGGATTATCGCGCATTCAAAGGCGCCCCCGGAACGCGGCCGCAACGACGGAAAGCGTGCCGACAACGGCGACGACGGGCACCATGGGCCAACGAAGGAGGCCGATCGCCACGAATGTCACCACAAACGCCACCAGTGTCGGTATTCGACGGCCAGCCATGCGCGCGCCCTGACCGGCCACGACAAGGATGAGCCCGATGGCAGCAGCGGTCACGCCGGCGAGCGCATTTCGCGCGACAGGTGAATTTTCTATCGAGCCGTAGACGGTAAACAAAACGAGCACGGCGACGAACGGCCCGGAGAGGAGACCGGCGAGCGCGACGACCGCTCCGGCAAATCCACGTAGACGGTTGCCGAGAACGACGGTCAAATTTGTGATGTTCGTGCCGGGGATAATCTGTGCGAGGGCGAGGCCAGAGAAGAACTCCTCATTCGTAACCCAGCCCCTCCTCGCGACGACCTCGCGATGGGCCCAGCCGGACATGCCGCCGCCGAAGCTGATGAGGCCCATTCGCAGAAACACATAAAAGATCGCCGGCAACGACACGCGGGTGTCGGCGGTCGCGACTTGCTCTGGCTGCACTCGTCCCACTCGTGTCGGCTCCCGGGCGTCACCTAAGTGCGGCGGAATGGAAGGGTCCAGGCCATAATCATCCCGAGCACGGCAAATCCCGCCATCGTGCAGAAGGCCAACTGAAAAGCCCCCGTCATGGTCGCCTCAACGGCCGTACGGCGCTCGGCCGTAAGGGTCGAGAGCACGTCGGTTCCACCCTGCAGAAGGTCGGCAAACATGCGGGCGGCATCGGCGTCCGCCGCCGTCATGGTGGCGAAAAGAACAACGCCTACGACAGCGGTTCCAAGGGTGGCGCCGATCGATCGTGACAACAGGACGGATGCCGCCGCGGTCCCGCGCATGTCGGGTCCGACCGCAGCCTGGGCAGTCAGTTGCACCACGCTCATCACGGTGCCGACGAAGACCGAGCACAACCCCAGAATAATCGCCAGCTGGAGCACGTTCAAAGCGGGCAGGAAGAAGGCGACGAGCAGCAACGTCACGACGACCGGGATCAAACCCAGCGAGGGAAAGATCGCGGTCCGGCCCGTCCAAACGATCAGAAGGCCGGTGATGATCGAACCCAGCGACACGCCAACGACGATCGGCAGCAAGGCCAGGCCGATCTGCCCCGCGTTGGCGCCGTGACCGGCACTGAGGTAGAGCGGGAGGAACGTCATCAGGGACACGAGAAGAGCGCCATGACAAAGCGCCATCAGATCGCTTCGCCAAATAGCCGGGTGGCTGAAAACCGGGATCGGCAACAACGGGTGCCGGGCGCGTTTCTCGCGCCAAACCAGGACGAGGAGTGCGACGATGGCCAGCGCGAGAAGGCCGAGGCCGGGCAAAATCACCTCCGCTCGCCACTCCTGCACCTGGCGAAGCGCGAACAGGGACGAGACGACGAAAACAACGAAGAGAAGAAGACCGAAGGCATCGAAACGGAACGACTTTCGCTCGCCCGTGAATTCGGGCAGGCGCCGGACGAGCAGCATGGCGGCGAGCGCGACGGGCACGGTGACGAGGAAGACCGACCGCCAGCCAAAGTGTTGCGTCAGCCACCCTCCGACAACGGCTCCGAAAGCCGTCGAGGAAACGGCCGTCCCCGACAGTAGACTTTGATATCGGGCGCGCTCACGCGGCGGAACACGTTCACCGATCAGAGCCTGCGACAACGTCATCAGACCGCCGCCGCCGAACCCCTGGACCACGCGAGCGGCGATCAGCAGTTCCACGCTGGGCGCAAGCGCGCATAGCACCGAGGCGACGATGAGTATCACGAGGGCTATCAGCATCAGCCGTTTGTGACCCATCAGATCGCCGAGCCGTCCATAGGCCGGCGAGGCAACGGTGACCGCAACGAGATAAGCGATGACGACCCAGGAAATCCTCTCGGCGCCCCCAAGCTCAGCCGCGACCGTGGGCAACGCCGCCGCGACGATGGTCTGGTCGATCGTCGCCAGGAACATCGGCAGAACGATCGAAGGGAAAAGCGCCAGCATGGCGCCCCTCGTGGAGCCCGCGGCGGGCGCCTGCAGGGGCGGGTGCGGTGGTTCGGACATCGGCGGGGCAATCGATGGAAAAGAAGAAGCGTGGGGGCGCCCAAGGATGTACCTTATCCTGGCCGCGTAATCGATCCCGGGGGCTCGCGCATGAAGACAATTCTGGTTCCAGTGGAGCGTAACGACCTGATGGAGTTGACGCTGGCGACGGCATGCCTGCTCGCCAAAGCCTTTGACAGCTATCTTGAGGGCTTTGCCCTCAGCCAGCAGCTCAGCCTTCTCGCCGCCGCCGACAGTGTCGGCCAGGTCGTGCTTTACCCGGCGGATCTGGCCCACGAAGACCAGACGGCCGAGGAGTTGCGCCAACTTTTCGAGGACGCGATGGGAAGACTGGGGATTGCTCGCGAGGGCCGGGGACAGGAAGCGCCACACTTCCAATGGAACGACCGGTCCGTGAGCGGCGATGGTTTCCTGGGCAGCTACGCGCGCGTGTTCGACGTCACGGTGGTCGGCCGGCCGGGGCCAACCCCGACCAGCCCGCGCATGAGCACTCTTGAGACGGCGCTGTTCGAGAGCGGGCGCCCCCTTTTGATAGCGCCGCCGGCGGTCCCTTCGCGGCTCGGCGAGGTCGTGACCATCGCCTGGAACGGCAGCACCGAATCAGCACGCACCATCGCATTCTGCAAGCCGATCCTGCGCCGGGCACGGCGCATAGTCGTCCTGACGGTCGAGGGCGCTGGCGTCCCTGGCCCCACCGGTGAAGACGTCGCAATGCATCTGCGGCGCAACGGACTCTCGTGCGAGGCGATGACGGTAACTCGCGGCAGCCGATCCGCGGGGGCGGCAATCCTGGAGGAAGCCGCGAAGGTGGATACTGATCTCGTCGTCAAGGGCGCCTTCACCCAGAGCCGCTTGCGGCAAATGATCTTTGGCGGCTCGACGCGCCACATCATCGCGGAAACAACGCTGCCGGTGTTTATGGCTCATTAGCCGATCTTCGTGGCGGCGGCGCAATGCGCGGAACCTATCCGCCGACGACCCTTTCGGCGAAGAGTTGTTCGACCTCAGCTTCGCAGTAGCCCATCTCCGTCAGGATCTCACGCGTCTGCCCGCCGAGGCGCGGTGCCGCCCGGGCGACAGCGCGCGGCGACCGCGACATGGAGACCGGCATCCTTACCGAGGGCACCGTGCCGTTTGCGGTATGTGGAAGGTCGATCCGCATGCCGCGGTGGACCACCTGCGGATCAGCAAATACCTGGGCGACGTCATTGATCGGCCCGGCGGGCACGCCTGCCGCATAAAGCCGATCGAGAAAATCGTCACGCCGAAATTTCAGGATCAGTCTCGCCAATTGCCTTATCAGAGGCTCGCGATTGGCAACCCGCGCGGCGTTGGTGGCGTACAGCGGATCGTCAGCCAACGCCGGCTCGCCAAGAACCTCCGCCAGGCGCGCGAACTGACCGTCGTTGCCAACCGCCACGATCACGTGACCATCGGCGACGGCGAAGACCTGGTACGGCACTATGTTCGGGTGAGCGTTACCCAACCGGTGGGGGGCCTTGCCAGATGCAAGATAGTTCATCGCCTGGTTGGCGAGCACCGCGACCTGAGTGTCGAGCAACGACATGTCGATCGCCTGACCCTTGCCGGTGCGCGCCCGGTCGGCCAGCGCCGCCTGGATGGCAATGGTGGCGTAGAGGCCGGTGAAGATATCAGCGAAAGCGACCCCGACCTTTTGTGGCTCCCCATCGGGCTCGCCGGTGAGATCCATGATGCCGCCCATGCCCTGGACGAGGAAATCGTATCCCGGGCGTTCCGCATAAGGGCCGTTCTGGCCGAATCCGGTGATCGAACAATAAACCAGGCCAGGATTGAGCGGTTTCAGAGTGTCATAGTCGAGGCCGAACTTCCTGAGGCCGCCGACCTTGAAATTCTCGATCAGGACGTCGGCCTTTGTCGCCAGTCCGGTGACAACGTTGCGGCCGGCAGGCGTGGCAAAATCAACCACGATCGAGCGCTTGCCGCGGTTGCAGGAATGGTAGTAGGCGGCATCATGGGTGCCGTCGGCGTTATCGATCCAGGGAGGCCCCCACGTGCGGGTCTCGTCGCCGGCCGGGCTCTCGACCTTGACGACATCGGCGCCGAGATCGGCCAGGGCCTGTCCGGCCCACGGACCGGCAAGCACACGGGCAAGCTCCAGCACTTTCAGGCCGGCAAGGGGCGGCAGGTCACCCGTGGTCACGAGAACGCCTGGATGCCGGTCTGGGCGCGACCGAGGATCAGCGCGTGGATGTCGTGGGTGCCCTCATAGGTGTTGACGGTTTCGAGATTGATCATGTGGCGCATGACATGGAACTCGTCAGCGATGCCGTTGCCGCCGTGCATGTCGCGGGCGGCACGGGCGATGTCCAGCGCCTTGCCGGCGTTGTTGCGCTTAATCAAACTGACCATCTCGGGCGCCCACTTGCCGGCGTCGAACAGACGACCGACCGTGAGCGCCGCCTGCAGGCCAAGCGCGATCTCGGTCTGCATGTCGGCGAGCTTCTTCTGGATGATCTGGTTGGCGGCGAGTGGGCGGCCGAACTGCTTGCGGTCGAGCACGTAGTCGCGCGCCCGCTGCCAGCAATCCTCCGCCGCGCCCATCGCACCCCAGGCGATGCCGTAGCGGGCGCGATTGAGGCAACCGAAAGGTCCGCTCAGGCCGGAAGCGTCGGGCAACAGGTTCTCCTCCGGCACCTCGACCCCGTCCATCACGATCTCCCCGGTGGGGGAAGCGAGCATCGACAGTTTGCCGGCGATCTTCGGCGTCGAAAGCCCCTTCATGCCGCGATCGAGAAGAAAGCCGCGGATGGCTCCGTCGTGGGCGACCGACCTGGCCCACACGACCAGGACATCCGCAATCGGCGCATTGGTGATCCAGGTCTTGGCCCCGGTGAGGCGATAGCCGCCGTCGACCGGCTCGGCGCGGCTCGCCATGCCCCCGGGGTCGGAGCCGTAATCCGGCTCGGTCAGTCCGAAGGCGCCGACCCACTCGCCGGTCGCGAGCCTCGGCAGGTATTTCCGGCGTTGCGGCTCGCTGCCGTAGGCATGGATGGGATGCATGACCAGGGACGACTGAACGCTCAGCACCGAACGGTAGCCCGAATCAATCCGTTCGACCTCGCGCGCGATCAGCCCGTAGGCGACATAGGAAGCGCCCGCGCCGCCCCACTCTTCCGGAATTGTCGGCCCGAGGAAGCCGAGCGCACCCATCTCGTTCATGATCTCGCGGTCGAAGCGCTCTTCGCGGAATGCGCTCAGCACACGCGGCTGCAACTTCTCCCGGGCATAGGCATGCGCGGCGTCGCGGACCATGCGCTCGCCATCGTCGAGCTGATCATCCAGACGCAACGGATCCGCCCAATCGAACGCCGTCGATGAAGTCTTTGCCATAACTCCTGCTTGTCCCCGATACGCAAGGAAAGTCAACCAGCCGACGTCCCATCGGCGGCAGGCTGTTTGCACGACATTTGTGATGCGATCAAACCGTCGGTCGGGCGCCTACCGCGTCCCGGTGTCAACCCGACGGAGGCCCCGAATGGCTTCGCGCGGAGGCAGGCCGACGATTCCTGGTTCCGCGCCGGCGCAGGCCTTTGCGCATGTCGCCCAGGGAATCGCGCAGCAGGGCTTCCATCCGCTGCCGGGCGAGCTCCGGCAGCTCGTCGCGAATCGCCTCAAACACGGCGCGGTGCTGATGCAAACGCTCGTCCTTCATCTGTGCAGCCCCCTCCCAACTGATCCGGAACGTGCCAAGCAGGGCGGCGTGAATCAGAGCGCCGAGAGCTCCTATAAAGCGATTGCCGGTGGCTTCGAGAATTGCCGAATGAAACTCGAGGTCGGCGGCGACCAGATCGCCGGAGCCATCCTTGAAACGCTCCATGTCGGCGTAGGCGGCGACGATCCGATCGATGGTGTCGCGAGCAGGCGAGGAAGCAGCCAACGCCGCCGCCGCGGGCTCAACCATTTCACGCAAGGCGTAGAGTTCGGCAACGAACTCCTCGGTCGGGACCGCCTGCAGCAGCCAACCGAGCACCCCCGGATCGAGCATGTTCCAGTCGCTCTTCGGGCGCACGCGGGTGCCGACCTTGGGGCGGGCGACGATCAGCCCTTTGGCGGCGAGCATGCTGTAGGCTTCACGCAACGCCGTGCGCGACACGGAGAAACGCGAGCGCATCTCGAGTTCGCTCGGCAGCAGAGACCCCGGCTGAAAGAGGCCGCCGACGATTTCCCGTCCGATCGTGTTCGCGACGTAGGCCTGGACGTTGCGTTCGAAGGTGCTGTCGTCGACGCCAAGCTGCACCGGCGCATCGCGGGCAACGCCGCGGGATCCGGCCCGGACGGGTTGGGCGTTGCGGCGTGCGGTACGATGAAATGGCGACACGACTAAACCTCGGTTTGGGCGACGCGGTACGGCACAGACCGGACGAGCCCATGAGCGCGGGTTGTAACCGCCCGCGCTTTAATCACACAATATTATTTTATGGAGAAAGGAGATGTGCGATTGGGGGACTGTCCATCCCGTCCCGGGTTTGTTGCAACCGACGCTGCGTGGACTATGTTCGCGCGAGCTGAGGACGAAGGAAAGCGCCCGGATCGATGACGGTGGGGGATAATTACCAGGACGTGCCGGCAAAACCGAGGGCCGAGCCTTCGTGCTGCGCGGGGGTCCGCGAAGCGAGCGGATGCGAGGTTGCGCGACCAGCCATCGCGGCAGCTCCGGCATTTTCGTTCGCTCCGGCCAGCGCCGAAACACAGGCCGAAATTCGCGCCACGATGACATCGATCCCCGGCGGATTTTTCGACATGGGTGCGCGCAAGGCGCGGTACCCGGCGGACTTCGAGGGCCCGGTTCGCCGCATCCGCGTGTCACCGTTCATGATCGCGCCATACGCGGTGACCAACCGGAACTACGCCCGGTTCGTCGCTGCAACCGGGTACAAAACGGTGGCGGAGACGGAGGGCTGGTCGTTTGTCTTCCATCTGCTTCTGGACGAGCCGCGCCGCTATCCGAATTCCCCGATCGAGACGCCGTGGTGGCGGCAAGTGCACGGTGCGACCTGGTTCGCGCCGCAGGGGCCCGGGAGCACCATCGAGGGACGGGAGGATCATCCCGCGGTCCACGTCAGCTGGTTCGATGCGGCGGCCTATTGTGCCTGGGCCGGCGTCCGACTTCTGAGAGAGGCGGAATGGGAGAAAGCCGCCCGCGGCGGGCTGGCTCACAAGCAATTTCCTTGGGGCAACACGCTTACCCCCGACGGGGCGCATCGCTGCAACATCTGGCAGGGGGACTTTCCGGTCCGCAACAGCGTGGAGGACGGATATCTCGGCACCGCGCCGGTAAACGCGTTCGAACCAAACGGTTTCGGTCTCTACAACATGACCGGCAATGTGTGGGAGTGGTGTGCGGACTGGTTCGGTCCACCGCCGCCACCCACGCGACTGCCGCCGCGCGATCCGGCCGGCCCCGAGACTGGCGAAAGCCGGGTCATCCGGGGCGGCTCGTACCTTTGTCACGCATCCTACTGCGAACGGTACAAGGTCCATTCGCGTTCCCGGAACACCCCCGACAGCTCGTCGGGAAATACCGGTTTCCGTATCGCAGCCGATATAGAAGCGACCGGCTGAACCCAGAGCGACTTCGCTTTTCTCTGAGTCGGGAGTTCGCCCTAACTCTGTGTTTCTCCGCAACTCCGGACGGAAAACCGGTTCCCACTTTTCCTGGAATTGCTCCAGGCGATCAGATGGCGCCGGCTTCCTTCAGCTCGTGCAGCTTCTCGTCGTCGAAACCGAGGAGTTCCTTGTAGACAACGGCGTTGTGCTCGCCGACCGCCGGGCCGGCATGATCGACGGCCGTCGGCCACTCGCTGAACCGGACCCAAGGGCGCAGGAGTTTCAACGTTCCCGCCTGAGGGTGATCCACCTCCACGAATGTGCCGCGGGCCTTGATGTGCTCGTCGTCAACGACCTCGGCGATCGACAGGACGGGAAAGCTGCCGAGGCCGTGCTTGCGGAAGATTGCCCACAGGTCGGCGCGCGTGCGGTCCCGAACCATCTCGGCGACCTTCGCCTGGACCTCTCGCAGATGGCGGCGCCGGGCGGGCTTGTTGGCGAAACGCGGGTCCGCCAAGGCCTCTTCGTGACCGAGCGAGATGGTCGAGCTCGCGCCACAATTCGTCCGATATGTCGGGCAGGTGGAAGCTCACGTATCCGTCGGCGCACTCGAAGTAGCGGCTTCCGACCGGATTGCCCTCGAAAAGGGTGTGGAGCGTGCTGACCATGAAGCCAAGCAGCGCCTCCTGCATCGAAATCTCGATTTTTGTGCCTTCCCCGGTCCGTTCCCGGGCGAAGAGTGCGGCGCAGACGCCGAGCGCAAGCGACACGCCCGCCGCTTCGTCGCCGATGCCCAGCACTCTCGTGCCGGGCCGACCGGAGAGCTCCCAGGCAGCGTTGGCCCATCCGGCCGACGCCATCACCGTCGGGGCGAAAGCGCGCATGTTGGCGTACGGCCCTGTTTCGCCGAAGCCCCTTGCCACCGCGTAAATCACACGCGGGTTGATTTTCTTCAGCTCTTCATACGAGAAGCCCAGGCGGTCCATGACCCCGATGGAAAAGTTCTCGACCAGCACGTCCGATTTCGCGAGAAGGCGCTCGAAAATCTCCCGCCCCTCAGGGTGCTTCATGTTCAGCGTGATGCACTTCTTGTTGGCATTGACCGCCAGGAACTCGTAGCCGTCACGCCCCGCGTCGGGTGCCATCCACGAGTGACGGTACCGATCGCCCTCGCCGTACTCCACCTTGAGCACCTCCGCCCCCATGTGGGCGAGGAGCATGGTGGCAAAGGGGCCATTCAGGACGTGCGTCAGATCGAGCACGCGCACCCCCTCAAGTGGTCCGGTCATGTCAGCGAGCCCCTCCTTGTCTGGGCGAGTCAGGCAGGTCGGAACCGAGGCAACGTCGTCGGTCCCTCGTTGACGAACTCCACGGTGACCCGTTGCCCGATGACGACGGAGTCGACGGGATCAGCCACGACATTGCCGATCATCGTGACTTCGCCGGCCCCGTCGAGAGCGATGTGCGCCACGACGTAGGGGACCTTGTCGTCAAAAGCCGGGTCGAACGAACGGTGGACGACCACAAACGATCGCACGACCCCGGTGCCCGGCAGCACCGTCCAATCGCCGCCGTGGGTATGGCACCATGGGCAGAATTCCATCGGCGGCCACCGGAACCGCGAGCACTCGGGGCAGCGCTGGGCGGCCAAATGACCGTCGCGGCAGGCGGCCCAGAAGGGTTCGCTGTCCGCATCGGGGACGGGAAGGACTGGTGCCATCATCTGCCGGTGGTGAGAAGAAGCGAGCTGTCCCCGCATTCGCCGCACACCAGCGCCACTTCGGGGTTGCGAACCTGACGGCAGTGAGCGCGGTCAAAATCGTGCGGGCCGTCGCAGAAATCGTCGACAACGCCCCCGGGCCGAAGCTGCTGCACGGCCTCGATCACGTGTCCAAGGCCATGCATGTAGGCCTCGGACAGGAGTCCGCCGTGGGTATTCACCGGTATGGACCCGTCGAGTCCGGCATCGCCGGCACGCACGCGTGCGGCGGCTTCGCCCGGTTCGGCGAGGCTGAAGCCCTCCATATGCATGAGGCATATACCGGTGAACGGATCGTACAGCTCGGCAATATCGACGTCGTCGGGCGACAGTCCTGCGCCGGCGTACAATTTGCCAGCGGCACGGCGCGCGTAGAACTCCCACAGCCCGTCGGCGTGCAACGTGCCGTGCTGGTTCCCGAGTGTCCCGCCCATGACCGAGCGGACCTGGACCGGTCCATGGCGCGAGTCGCGAGCCCGATCCGCCGCGGACACGACCACCGCCACGGCTCCATCGCTGCGAATGCAGCAGTCGAGCAGCCGAAACGGATAAATCACCCAAGGGGAGGCCTGGTGATCGTCTATGGTCATAGGGTCGGTCATCATCGACTTACGATTGAGGCGGGCGTGGTCGCGCTGGGTCACGGCAAGATGGGCGAAGTCAAGCGACGTCGTGCCGTAATGCTCCATGTGAGCCGTCACGTGCGGGCCGAAGCGGGCCGCCGCATGAGAGATGCCAAACGGGCGCGACCATTGCTCTTCGCTGGGAGCAATTCGGGCGGGTCGGCTGCGCTCGCTCCGGCCCTTCATGGCCCTGTACACAAGCACGTTCGTGCACACCCCGGCATGAATCGCCATCGAGGCCGCGGCAACCGCGGCGCACCCCCAGCCGCCGCCCAGCGCGCTCATGACCTGGAAGCTGCAGTCCTCCAGCCCCAATGCCTGGACAAGCTGCCGGGGCGCGACGGTGTCCTGGTTATGAAAAAACGTCACGACGCCATCAATATCGGCGACGCCGAGGCCGGCATCGTCAATCGCCCGCAGGCTTGCCTCGGTGGCGAGCCCGAGCACGGAACTGTCGGCGGACCGCGTGAACGCGGTCCAGCCGATGCCCGTAATGGCCGTGCGATTGCTGATCGCCTGCATTCCGTGCGCCGTCCGCCTACGGACGCGCGTCGATGCCGCCGCCTTTATAAGCGCCGAGATCGGTAGTGGCGGTCTGAACGAACGATTCGTCGGTAACGTCGCTCGCCTTCAGCACAGGCACGTCTTTGAAATCGGGGCTATTGTAGATGAAGTCCACCGTCTTCTGAAGGTTGTCGACGTCAAGGCAGCCGTTAACGCACCAGCGGCCATCGAGCAGCTTGGTGGTGGCCGCCAGATCCTCCTTCTTGAGGTCATCACGCGCCTTGACCATCGCGTCAACCCACTTGGAGGAATCAGCGTCGAAGGCCCGTGAGATATCGACGAGCGCGTCGACGAACCGCTGAATGGCGTCGCGTTTCTTCTCGATCGTCGGCTCCAGCGCGGCCACGAACTTGGACTCGATGGGCGCTGCCTTGAAGAAGTCGTCAGGGGAAACAAGGATGCTCAAGCCGGGCGTGCTCGCGATCGGCAGATACGAGCCGTAAGACACGGTCGTGGCGTCCACCCGCCCCGCGGCCAGTGCCTGAGCGCGGACCGCCGGCGCACCGATCGCGACGAACTTCGGACCGTTCGGGTCGACGCCATTGGTCGACAACACCTGCCGCGTCAGGTTGTGGTCGAGGCTGCCGTTGTCGTTGATGGCGAATGTCCGCCCGACCAGATCCCCGACCTTTGCGATGTCGGACCTGGCGGCGATCAGATACGGAGGGCCAAGCGTCATCGAGACGACACCACGCAAGGCAACGTTGTTTTGCGCCCGCAGGCGCAGGGTGGAATCAACGCTGATGTCAGAGAGGTCCACTGCGCCCGAGTTCAGGGCCGCGACCGCCTGCGGTGTGCCCTCCAGCGTCACGATCGTGACGTGGACGCCGTGAGCCTTGTAGTAGCCCATGGAATCGGCAAGCTTCAGAACCGAGTCGGTGACCGGGTTCACGTTCGGATCCGCGACAGCGAGTTTCAGTTCGAGCATGTCGCCTTGTGCAAACGCCGGGCAAAGAACGGCGCTGGCGACCAATGCTACCGCGGCGTTTGCCAGCAACCGCCGACGCCGTGCGGGTTTCATAGACATCAGGGTTCCTCCAGTTGGAATGCTTGTTGACGGCTTTCAGGTCGGAACGGACATAGTGTCAGCTCGGCCGTGCGCTCCAGACCACGGCCTGACCGCCGCCCAGGCGAAAAAATCGCTTCCCCAGCCTATTCGGCTTTCGATGGCCGATGATGGCTTTCCGCGTCATCACGACCACGCTGACGAGCCTTGCAAGCTGCTCCCCGGCGGTGAGGCGCTTGGCCGATTACAGGTAGCACGGGGACTCGATATCTCGCAACGATGGCCCAAAGCTGCCGCCCATCGGTTCACGGGCTCTGTCGACGGGCCGGCGGCCCGTAACGGATGCCATCACACGGTCGGCGTCGACGCAGAAGCCGTGCCTTCTGCGGGGAAGGCGGTGCTAAGTTCCTCCAGCTCCGAGCCTTCGCGGACCATGTCGCGAATGCGCCCCCACAGGTGCTCACGCAGCTCGGCAAATTCCGGCAAGGCACGGGGATCACGTTCCAAACGGCGCGCCGGCAACCGAACATCGACTATTTCATCAATGCGGCCCGGCCGCGGTCTCAGCAGCACGATGCGCTGCGACAGGAAAATCGCCTCGTCGATGTCGTGGGTGACAAACACGACCGCCGTCCGGCGCGCGGACCACAGTTGCAGCAGTTCGCGGCGCAGCACTTCCCGGGTCATGGCATCCAGCGCGGCGAACGGCTCGTCCATCAGCAACACCTTGGGCTCGACACCGAGGGCACGCGCGAGACCCACGCGCTGCTGCATGCCGCCGGACAGTTCATGCGGGTAGGCGTGGGCGAACCCGCGCAGCCCGACCGAGGCGAGCAATGCCATCGCACGTTCGCGGCGGTCCTTGCGGCTGATGCCACGAAGTGCGAGGGCGAACTCTATGTTGCCAACCACGGTCCGCCACGGCATCAGGCGGGCGGATTGGAACACCATCGCAAGGTCGGGGCCCGGTCGTGGTTGCCGACCGGCCACCAGCACCCCGCCTTCGTCAACTTCGATAAGGCCGTCGATGAGGCGGAGGAGCGTTGTCTTGCCACAGCCACTCGGGCCGACGAGGCTGACGAATTCTCCATCCTGGACGTCGAACGTGATGTTCTGCAGCGCCTGGACCCGCCCGTCCTTGAACGCCCGCCCGACGTTTCGCAGCGAAATCATCGGGGTGCCTGCGTCCACTACACGCTCCCCCTGGCCAGGATTTTTCGTCACCGGTTGGCGTCCCGCATGGAGACGCGCCAGCGAGCGATGCGGTTCTCGGCGAAGCGGAGGAGGCCGGTGATCAGGCTGCCAAGCGCCATCAGTACGATGACGACCGCAAAGTACCGTGCCATCTGGAACCGGTTGCCGGCCGCCGCGAGCAGGCCGCCGAGCCCGGACTGGGCCATGTAGAGTTCGGCGACCACGGTCCCCACGACGGCAACGGCCGCACCGATGCGCAGGCCGCTGAGGATCGACGGGACCGCGTTCGGCACCATGACCTGCCAGAAGAGCGCGGCCCGCGAGGCGCCGAATGAGCGGGCCATCTCGATGAGGTCGTTATCGCTGTGGTCGATCCCCGCTGCTGTGCTGATAAGGATCGGGAACAACGCCGCGTTCCATACAACGACGATCTTGGCCTCAGTGAAGAGACCGAACCACACGATGATCAACGGGATAAAGGCCGCTCCGGGGGTCGCGTTCATCGCGTTGACGAAAGGATCGAAGACCCGACCGGCAATGCGGAAACCGCCAAGCAGTATCCCTGCGACGATCCCGGTCACGGCGGCCAAGACGAACCCGAGGGAGAGCACCGTCAGCGTCTCACCAAGGCCCCGGAACATTGTACCGTCGGTCCACATCTTCCAGCTTTGGTCGAGGACGTCCGCCGGCTTCGGCATCGTCAGATTACCGGAGGTGGCGTTCAGCAGATGCATGCCGACGAGCAGCAGGATGACGACGCAGACCCGCAGCGAGCTGACAAGATTTCGCTCGCGGGTCCTGCGCTTGCGCGTTCTCGCCGCCGCACCGCCGGTCGCCTCGACGGGCAAGGCGGAGCTACGCTCCGGCCGGACTGTCGTCGCCTCCTGTGACATACGTGCCCTTTCCGAGTGTGCGCCTAACTCGCGCCCCTCGAGCGGACATGCCGCCGGTTGGGGGGTGACACTATGGGCTGGTCACCAGGCACCGCAAGGAGCGACCTGGCGCTCTCGTTGGCTCCTGGAGCTTCTCAATCCCGTCGGCCAGAACGATCTACCCGATCCATCGTCGTGAACGTTTTGTAATTTGAAAGCCACCCTGCGTTGCGCCATGTCCTTTTGCAAATGGGCGACCGACCAAAAAGGAAGTAACAATGTTTCGTTCTATTGGAGTTGCCGTCGGCACCGCCGTGGTTCTTTCGGCTGCCACGATGGCGCAGGCCCAAGCAAACCCCGGCGATCAGCCACTCAACGGTGCAAGCAATTGCGGCTCCGCATCTGTGTCGTGCAGCAACCAGCCCAATGCCGGCGGCGTTCCGGCTCCCGGCCGCTACCGCCAGCACCAAGGCAGTAACTATGGTAATTGGCAGGGTTACCGGAACTATTCGGATCGCGGACAAAGAAGCGGCCCGCAAGGGACAGCGTCGGCCGGCGGCTGGCTCGGCGTTGAAATACAACCGGTAAATCAGAGCCTCGCCGGCGCATTGAAGCTGCCCAACACCAACGGTGCGCTGGTCGCCAACGTGGAGCAAGGAAGCCCCGCCGAGTCGGCCGGCATGAAGGAGGGAGACGTGATCTTCTCGGTCGACGGAACGGCGATCGACAACCCTCGCGCGCTCGCCTCCCTGATTGCGGGCGATCAGCCTAACACAAGCGTGACCGTGAATGTGTGGCGCGACGGCGCCAGGCAGGACCTCTCTGTTACGCTCGGCACGCGCCCCGGCACTGCGCCGAAGGCGCAGAACCAAAGCCCTCAGGGGGCTTCAAATGCCGCGGTCTCGACCCTTGGCATGACCATCGCCCCCTCGCCTGGCAGTAATGGCGGCGCGGTCATCGCGAGTGTCGATCCCAACGGTGCGGCGGCGAACGCCGGTCTTTCGGCCGGCGAGGAGATCGTCTCCGTCGGCGACACCAGCGTTGCGTCAAGCGACGACATCGTCAAGGCAGTCGACGCGGCCAAGCAGAACGGAACGAAAGACGTGCTGCTCCGCGTGCAGTCGCGCCAGAACTTCAGGTTCGTCGCCGTCCCGATCGGCTGATCTGAGGAGGTCCCGACATCGACGACGGGACAAAAAGCGACGCACATGCGGCGCCGCCGACGGGGCTGCAGTCTTGCCGCTCCGCCGGCGGGTGCCCGCCAAATTACGGCTAAACCATCGCGGTCAATCAGGTGCGCCAAAGGCACTCTCAATTGGCCTTTGATGGTGCGTGCGATACTATCTGCCGACTCGGACGGGGGGAGTCGGAACGTGGTTTCACGGCTGGCCATAATCGCAGCGGCTGCTTTTCTCGGGGCCTGTTCCAGCAGCGATCACGTCAGCCGCAACGTCTGCAACGGCACAGTTCCCTGCGGCTACTTCGACATCCAAAACATCAAGGAAAGCTCGCCGGTCTTCTTCGGGGTGGCGGCGGCGAGCCCTGGCTACCGGATTTGCGTCGACGAGGGCAGCGTCATCCTGCAGACGATCGAGGCCGACGGCAGCGCCCGCTCGCTGGGCGGCGAGATACGCTCCGGCAACTGCACCGACATGTCCTTTGCCGACCAGATCTACATTATCGGCAACACGTCGAACGGGCGCTCCGCCGGTTTCTACTACCGCGTTCCGTAGCGCACCGCCCTGTTGCACCGCCGCGAGCGCGCGGCGGTCACCGGTTCAATCAGTGCAGACGCATCCCCAAGCGGTTCGGTCAGATCAGAACGGAACGCTGACCTTCACGGTACCGCTGTGCTGCTGGCTGTTGGCGGAGAAGCGGCCATCGTATTCGAGCCGGGTCGTCCAGCCGGTCTGGCCGAGGACATAGAGACCCGCCCGCACATCGGCGAAGACGGAATCCATGTCCGACGTGGCTGTGAACGAACCCGGTCCGAGACCCGGGAAGCCCGCCTGAACGGAGACGTTCTGCCCGGTCAGGACGGTCGCGCCGGCGCTGACAAACGGGCGGTAAAGGACACCGTCCGCCGATCCGAACTCGCCGCCCAACTCGAGCGACACGGTGCCGCGACCGACGACACTGCTGGTTGCGCCGATCATATAGTCGGCGATGCCGGCACCGGTCTCGTTCAGAACGCCGGCCGAGACGAACGTGGCAGCACCTTCCAGCGATGGCTTCAGGTACATGGAGCCCATCTGCTTGACGTAGCTCGCCCGGCCGGTCAGGTCGATGTAGGAGACATTGCGGTTGCCGGTGGCTGTGGCCACCACGGGCAACGTCACCATGCGCGTGGAATTGATCGACCCGGTCCCGCCAGTAAGGGCCGCGGCGATCTGCGCGTTGCCATACGTGCCCTTGGCGACGATGCCGGCGTTGAACATGTTGCGCTGCAGGTCGACATCCGGCCCCGACGTGCTGTGACCGTGCTCGTAGCCGGCGCCGAGGCCGATAACCCAGTTCGGGCCGGCGGCGAATTGCGCCCCGCCGGCGAGCGAGCCGGCGGTGTCGTTGAATGCGGGTGTGGCGCCAGCGCCCTGGTTGAAGGAGCGCACACCGGCCGCCGCCCAGACGCACTTGCCTTCCGCGATGAAACGGTAGGTCCCGTCGCGCTGGCGGCATGAGAACAGGTTGTCGGCAAAAGCATCGGCGCCGTCTGCCACCAGCGGCACGCTCGCCGCGAAGGTCGCCGGCACGTCATACAAGCCGTTCAACAGGCTGTCGTATGCGGCGGTATCGCCATAGTTCACCAGCGCGAGGTAGTAGGCTTCCTGGTCTGGCGTCAGGCCGCCGGGAACGGTCGATTCGAACAGCCCCTGGAAGTAGTCACCGACGGCCTGTGCATTGGGGGTCAGCCCGCCGCCGACGCCAAAATCAATCGCGACGTTGATGTCGACGGTCTGCGCCGTCGTGGTGACGTCGACCATGAGCGGCCCCTGGTCATCGCCGACGATGCCATTGTCGGTCACCGCACCAGTGGAGTGCATGATGGTTGCCGCCACCGGACCAAGAGTGGTGCCGAGATTGGTGATGTATGCGTGGACGTCACCGCCGGCGCCGATATCGCCGGTCACGTCGAGGTAGTCGGCCGTTGCCGTGTCGTAATCCACGTCGGTCCAGAACGAGCCGGTTCCACTCTGGTTGAAGTTGCCGTCGAGCACGGAGGAGCCGATGACCATCGGACCATAGGGCGACACGGAGCCGGTGTTGTTGAAGTCGTTGCCGGCGCCGACCTGCGAGTACGCCTTGAAATAGGTCCAGCCGCCCAGCATGTTGTCGAACCGGTTGGCGCCGTCAGCGAGATAGAAGTCGCCGTCGACAAGACCGTAGTTGGTGACCACCTCGGCCGCCGTGTCGCCGCCGATGGTCTTGCCGCCATTGGCGTCGTCGATGGTGCCGTAGTTGATGAGCGTGTTGGTGCCGGTGGCGCTGCCAAACTCCACACCGAAGCTCGCCAGCGGGTCAGTGCCGCCGGTGATCTCACTGCCGGCGCGCACGGTCACGTCCGCATGGCCGTTGGGCGCGAAGGCGAAGATAGCGTCGGAATCGCCGTTGATACCGTCCACGTGGACATGGCCGGTCACGTCGACCATGACATCGCCGTTGTTCGACTGGGCCTGCAGCGCGCGCTCATTGCTGCTGGTGGTGACGTCGCCGACCGAGGTGACGTCGACGTTTCCGTATCCGAGCGCGAAGATGCCGTGCCGCGCACCGGTGCCGAGCACGTCGCCGGTCTGGTTGCCGGTGGCGTGGATGGTGACAGAACCGTTGTAGGATTGGCCCATGACGGCATCGCTGACCTGCGACGTCGAGTTTCCGACATAGTCGATCGTCACGTCGAAGTTGGCCAGCGCGAACACGCCCAGGAACTCCGCCTGCACAGTGCCGTTTGCGTTGATCGACGCGGTGCTTCCCGACCCGGTCGCCTGCGCCTGCAGGCCGTTCGACCACTGGGACGAGATCGAACCATGGCTGGTGATCGCGGCCGCGCTGCTGGCGCCGAAGGCAAGGCTCTGCACCGCGGTCTCGTACGCCGAGACGTCGCCGGTCACGTCAACGGTCGAGTTGCCGCCGGCACCCCACGCTTCGCTGTTGATGCCGAATGAATTCGTCGACGTCACGTCACCGTGCTGGGTGATCGAGGCCGAGCCGCTGCCGGTATTGTTAAGATTGGCGATGGCCTTCAGCCCTTCCAGCCTGGCCTGCACGTCGCCGCTGGATACAATCGTCGCCGAGTTCTCATAGGAGAGGACCTCGATGGCGGTGTGATTGGAGGTGACGTCGCCGGTCTGGGTTGCGGAAGCCGCGCCGGTCAGGGCCGATGCGAACAAGCCCTGGAGGCTGGACGTGACCTTGCCGCTCGATACGATCGTCGCTGTGCCGTTATTGAGCGACTGGGCCTGGATGCCCATTTCGTTAGTCGAAGTGACGTCGCCCGTTGACGTGACGGAGGCATTGCCGTCGTCGGTGAATGCCTGCAGGGCAACATTCGGCGCGGTAACATCGCCGGTCGATTCGATGATGGAATCGCCTGGTGAATTGTTGATCGCAACGATGCCGCGACTGCCCGCGGAAACGTCGCCTACCGAGGTTACGCGGGCAACTCCGGCGCCCTCGTTCAAAGCGAAGATCGCGTCGGACCCGCTCGCAGTCACGTCGCCGGTCGAATTGATGGTGGCACCGGTCTGACCATGGGCGAACAATGCCAGGTCCTGAGACGACACGTCGCCAACCGACGTAATCGAAGCCACCCCCGCCGCGGTCTCTGCATCGATGCCCCGCCCGGACCCGCTGATGGTCACGTCGCCGGTGGACTGCACGGAGGCCCCGGTCTGGCCCATGGCGAAGATGCCGGCTGCGTCCCCTGCCGTCAGGTTGCCGTTGGAGACGACTTCGGCGGCGCCGCCAGTTGTCTCCGCATCGATGGCGCGGCCAGTCGCAGACGACACGTCGCCGGAGGAATGTACGGTCGCCCCCGTCGGGCCCATCGCGAACAACGCCGTATCCGAGGCGGTGACGTCGCCGGTCGACGAAACGTAGGCCGACCCGGCCTCGCTCAGGGCATAGGCGGCGTGGCCGCTCGTCGAGACGAGGTCGCCTACGCTGGTGATGCCGGCATAGCCGTTGGCGTGCGCGAACAGGGACATGTCCGAGCTGTTGATGTCGCCCGATGAATTGATGGTCACGGTGCTGCCGGCGCCCAGTGCCTCGCCGGAGATGCCACGGCTGGTCAGGGCGTTGATGGTACCGTTCGAGTAGGTGATGCCCACCGAACGGCCCGTGCCGCCCGCGATGCCGTGGATGCCGTACAGCTGGCTGGTAATATCGCCGCTGATGTCCACGACCACCGAGCCGTCAGTAGTGACCGCGTTGGCGCCGAAAGCGCCGGTCGAATGGAGGCCATCGCCGTCGTAATTGATCGTCGCGGTGCCGATATTGGCGACGGCAAGCAGCGACTCCAGGGCAGATGTTACGTTTCCGCTGCCTTCGACCGTGGCATTGCCGGTACCTTTGGCGATGGCCGCAATACCCGTCGAAATCGACGATGTGACATCGCCGTCGAAGTGGGCAAGGGCGTTGCCATCGCCCTCCACGTCGGCCGTCACCCCGTCAAGATGCGCCGTGACAGTACCGCCACCCCCCTCGATCGTGGCGTCGCCGCTGCCCAGCACGTCAGCGCGGACACCGAATGCCATCGTAGACGTCACGTCCCCCGACTGAGTGACGGACGCGTCACCGGTGTGGGTGAGCGCGCTGACGCCCTGCTGCTGCGCCTGCACATTGCCGTTGACGTTGATGGTCGCGTCGCCGTTGCCATCCACATTGGCCACGATGCCGGAAGCAGCCGACGACGTCGCATTGCCGGTATGCGTGACCGACGCGTCACCGCTCCCGCCGACGTCGGCGGTGATCGCCTCGACCTGCGCCGTCACATTGCCGTTCGAAACAACCGTCGCATCGCCGTTGCCACTCGTACGCGCCTTGATGCCTGTGGACGTGTGGGAGATGACGTCCCCCGTCTGCGTGACGGAGGCATCGCCGTTGCCGCTGTTAACGTAGGCAGCCACCCCCTGCACGGACGCATCCACGTTCCCGGTTGAAGTGACCGTGGCATTGCCGACGTCTGTCATCGCTATCACGCCGCGGGCGAGCGTGCTGGTGACGTCGCCTTTGGAGGTTACGGTGGTGTTGCCGGTGCCCTTTGTGTAGGCGAAGACCGCGTCGTTTTCGGCGGTGACGTTTCCGGTGCTGTTGATTGAGGCTGCGGTTTTGCCAAGGGCAAACAGGCCTTGATTTCCAGCTGAAATCGTTCCCTCGGAGGAGATCGATGCCGATCCGTTCGTGCTCTCAACGTCGAAGGCGTTGTTCTCAAGCGACGTGATGTTGCCGGTGCTGGTGCCCGAGGCATCGCCGTCGGCAAGCACCTGGATACCGTAGCCGCCCTCGTAGTGGTCGACGTTGAAATACCGGTCGGCAAAGATGTCGCCCTTGGAATTCACACTTGCGGTGCCGCCGGCGCCGAGCGCCTCAGCGTAGATGCCAGATGCAGTCGCGGCGGTGACATCGCCCTTGTTGGTCACCGTCGCGGTAGAGCCGGCGCCCGACGTGATGGCCTTGATGCCGAAGAGGTGTGCATCGGTGTCGCCGGTGATGCTGATGGTCGCATTCCCAGTGCTCGCGAAGGCCTCGGCGCCAGTGCCCATGCGCGACGTGACGTCGCCTACGTGCGTGATCGAGGCGTTGCCGGTCCCGGTGTTAACCGCCAGCAGGCCATGAGTGTACGCATTGACGTCCCCGGTCGAGTTGATCGTGGCATTGCCGCCGCCGCTCGCGTCTGCCTCTATGCCGGAAGTGAACGCCGAATAGACGTCACCGTTGGCAGTCACGGACGCATTTCCCGAGTTGCTGACGGCGGAAACACCGATCGTGTAGGCCCACACGTCGCCGGTTTGATTGACGGTCGCGTCGCCCGTGGACGCCTGGGCGCGCACGCCCTCCCCATACGAGCCGGTGACGTCCCCCGTATGGTCGACGGACGCATCACCGGTGCCAGTCTGCGCGACGATGCCATTGACGTGGGCGGTCACGTCGCCCCATCCCGAGACCGAGGCATTACCATTCGACGTGTACGCGGACAGGCCATTTGCCATTTGCGAGGACACGTCTCCGTATTGGGTGATCGACGCCCCGGTGGTGCCCTGCGCGTAGACGGAATCTATTTTGGTCGTCACCATTCCGTAGGACACGATCGAGGCAGCGCCGCCATTGGTCATCGCGACGACGCCGCGGCCGTTCGGCGCCGTTATGTCCCCGTGGGACGCAATCGTCGCATCACCGGTGTTCGTCAGGGCGAACACCGCATCGTTGCCGGGATTGGCGCCATAGCCGGTAGTGACGTCGCCCCTGCTGTCGATCGCGGCGCCGGTCGAGCCATGGGCAAAAAGCCCCTGATTCGCCGCCAGGATGTCGCCGCGTGAAAAGATTGAAGCCATGCCGGGGCTCTCGATGTGGATCGCATCGAGGTTGCGGGAGGTGACGTCGCCATAGCTGGTGACGGATCCATCGCCGTTGGAATTGATGAAGATGGCTCGATCGTGCGCATCGATCGCGCCAAGGTGCCGAACGCTGACGGTGGCGCCGGCGCTCCCCGCCTCCGCGTCGATGGCGTCGCCGCTCGAAGTGTAAATTTGGCCGGTACCGCGGATATCAATCGAACCGCCGGTCGCCTGGGCGAAGATCGCCTGATTGACCGAGGTAATGTCGCCCCACTGCCGGATGCTGACGTTGCCATCCCCAGCGATGGCGCTGATGCCGCGGTCCTGAGCGTTGGTTATCGCCCCTGTCTCCCGGATGGTGACAGAACCGCTGTCGGCGTAGCCGTTTATCGCCGCGGCGGCGGCGTTATCGATGTTGGCATGCGCGTTAATGGTGACGTCGCCGCCGGTGGAATGCCCGTTTATGCCGCGGAAGGCGTCGTAGATGTCCCCAACGTGATTTATGACCACGTTGCCCGGTGCAACGCCGAGAACACCGTCGCCATAGCCGTTGATGTAGATGCTGTGGGCGAACTTGCCGTAGCCGAGATTGCTGTTGATCTCGACGGTGGTGTCGCCCGAGAACAGAATCCCGTTGGTGTCCAGCGCCGGCATGATGTCGCTGGTCAGCGTGTTGACGTTCAGGACCGTATCGGAAGAGGCGAAATCATCGCCCGAGGCAACACCCTCAGACTGGTTGCCGGTGCAGGTGGCAACACCCGCAACCTCGGTGCAGTCCGCAGGGTCGGCGCTTGCCGTGTGCATGCCACCCGAGGTGAACGCCACAGTCATGACGACCAGAGCGGCCCCGACACCACCACGATGCGCCGCCGTCGCGTCAACGAAAGGCCGCTTTTGCCTCAATTCGGACATGTCCCCGTCTCGCCCCATCGCCCCACCGCCCGCGAAAGCCGTTGCCCAAACAAACAAATCGAGCGCCGAGGGCTGCAGCCACATGCGGACACGTCAATTCACCAGCCAGTGTAACCGAGTCCCGCCTTTCAAGACTACTAGTTGCGGCCCGCTGCGGCTCGCAATCGCCCTTCTCAACGATTTTGTTCGTCCCGTGTGTCGCTAAAGCATCACCGGGGGCAGCAGTACCCGGGGCAACCCCCTGAACAGTCAATTGTGCCCGCACTCCAGCGCACCCGCGCCGAACCGGTGACAGCCGGCGACGGCAACCGGTGTATCGGGACCGGCGAAGCGTCGGCACGCCCTCCGAGACTGGTGCTCGTTCTCAATCTCTTGACCCAAATCGGCTTTTCTGTCGTTTTCTGGTCAATCTGATTCAACGGCACTTCGGATGTCTCATAGCGCCCGCATGTGTGATCGTTTCAGGCGGCGGCTGGGGCTCCGGCGCATCGCCGCGATCATTTATCTTTCCACGGCCGCTCTATACTTGGCCTGGCGCTTGACGATCATAAATGATCAGGCGCTTTTCTTGTCGTGGATGTATTTTGTATCCGACGTTATTGCAGTTTTGCTCGGCGCACTGACTATCTTCGTTTCCTGGCAGTACCGCCATCGCCGCTCGCCACCGGTACAGGCGGGGCTGGATGTCGACGTGTTCATTCCAACGTACCAGGAACCGCCCGACATGGTGCGGCGCACTCTCGAGGCGGCGAGGGCCATTCGCTATCCGCACGAGACCTGGCTGCTGGACGACGGCAATCGCCCCGCGATGCGCGCGCTGGCGGCCGAACTCGGCTGCCGCTACCTGACACGGGCCGGCAACGAAGGCGCCAAGGCCGGCAACCTCAACCACGCCCTATCGCGTTCGAGCGCCGACTTTGTGGCCGTCTTCGATGCCGACCACATTCCGCTCGTCAACGCGCTTGACGCCACCCTCGGATTTTTCGCCGACGAAAAGATCGGCATGGTGCAGACGCCGCAGGACTACTACAACACGGACGCCCTTCAGTATATGAACCCGCGCCGCGGCGGCGGGCTCTGGCATGATCAGTCGTTTTTCTACAATCTCAGTCAGCCGGGCCGCGATCACTACGGCGCGGCGTCGTGCGCGGGCACCGGTGTCGTATACCGGCGCTCGGCCTTGGAGGCGATCGGCGGCATTCCGACCGAGACGGTCACAGAAGACATTCACACATCGCTGAAACTGCACAAGGCGATGTATACGGTTGCCTATCTCAACGAGCCGATTGCCTATGGCGTTGCGGCCGCCGATCTTGCCGACTACTACCGCACACGCCTGCGTTATGGTCACGGCAACATCCATGCCCTGCGGCACGAACGCATCCTGTGGTGCAAAGGACTCACCTGGCGCCAGCGCCTCTCCTACCTTTTCCTCGGACTGATCTATCTGGAAGGCTGGCAGCAGCTGATGGTTTTCCTGGTGCCCGCGATCGCCCTCATTTTCGGCGTGGCGCCGTTCCAGATCACCATCCTCAACGTCCTGATCGTGCTCGTCTACCCGCTGTGGAGTTACCTGCTCATGCAGGAGGTCGGCTGCGGGTACTCGCGATACTGGACGGCGGAGATCTACAGCATGATGCGCTTTCCAGTGCATCTACTGGCTGCTGTGGCCCTTGTCCGCAACCGCATGGTCTGGCGGACGTCGCGGAAGGACGTGCGGGGACGGCTCCAGTTGAAGATGCTCGCCCCGCAAATGGTCGTGCTGGCCGTCAGTCTGGTCGCCGTGACCGTCGGCTTCTACCGCCTCGACGGACACTACACGCCGGGGCCGCTCGTCGCGGCTATCATCTACCGGCTGCCCGACCGACAGTCGATCGAGGAGCGGGTCGCCGAGGTGTCGGGGCTGGTCACCACGGCAACGCGGCCGGTAGTCGCGTTGCTTTCGCCCGGTCATCCGGCTCCGCCGGCAGCGTCGGGCGGCGAGGAGGCGACGCCGACGCCGCCTGCCGCAGTTGCCGGGGCGACACCGCCGGCGGCCGTGGCTCCGCCGCCGCCAAAACAGCCGCCGCCGATCGACTGGTGGCAGCCTCTCAACAAGGGCTACACGATCGACCTTGTCTTGATCGCCGGTTTCTGGGCCGTGTTAAACGCGCTTCGGGTCGTTTTTGTATTGGTCAAAGTCACCCGCAATGCGCGCCGCACAGGCTCCGACTACCTCTTCAGGACCCTCGTGCCGGCTCGCATCGAGACCGCGGAAGGTCCGCGTTACGCGGTTGCCGAGCGGCTGTCGGCAACGACCGCGGTGGTCGTCGGCGCCCTTGGCGCTCTCCGAGAAGAGGATCTTGCCGCGGGATTGGCGACGACCGTCTACCTGCCGACAGGCGCTGCGCAAATCATCCTTCGGCCACCGGACGGCTGGATCTCGCGACCCAAGACCCGTAGGGCGACTTTTCACGTGGAATACCCCTCCCAAACCGGCCGGAAGTTCCTGGAAGACGGGCTTTACGCCACAAGCTGGCACCGCGAATGTCATAATAACGACGCCGAATTCATCTCGCCGCTCGGGGCTCTCGCCGGGCTTTTCGGCCGCGGACGGCGCCGCTCACCGTGGCGGGCGGCGCTCTTGGTCGGCGACGAACGCGGCAACCCCGACGTGGCTCTACTCGGTCGTACTGGCGAACTTGTCATCCTTGCCGCGACGGAACCGGAAAGCAGCGTCGCGCGCGTCGTCGTGATCGACCGGAAGGGCTGGGAGACGCACCATCTGATCCTCGGCCATCTGGTGGCAAGCGAACCGTTCCATGCCTCCACGCCTCGCCTCCAGAAGATATACCGGTATCAGACCGAGGCCTCCGGGGCGCCCGCCAACGTCGCCGTGCTGCAGCCTCGCAAGTCGCAGCATCCGCTGCCACTTCGGCTGCCTGTCCCAGCCCCGGCGGCCGAGGCAGGCGACCGGGCGTCTGCCTGAGGCAAGCCGCTTCGTCAGCCTGCCAGGACTGCCTCGATTTTTCGCTTTGCGGTCGCGAGCGCGGCCGCAACGTTGCCCTGCGCCAGGGCGCCCGCAACCTCGGCCTGGATGACCTTGGTCACCGCGGGATATTTCGGCGTTACCGGACGCGCCACTGCGCCGACGAAGACGTCCTTCAGGCGGGCGAGGAACGGCTGTGTTTTGGCAAGCGAGGGATCATTGAATACATCCTGCCGTGTCGGCGCAAGACCATCGACGGTGGCGAACCTCAGCTGGGTTCCAGGAGTCGACAACCAGCGCAGAAAGTCCACCGAAGCGGCGGGGTTCTTGCTGGCGGCGCTGATCCCATACTGGAAGCCGCCGAGGCATGCGGCGCTGGATTTGCCGGGAAAATGGGGCAGCGGGCTGACGCTGATCTTGCCGGCAACGGCGGAGCCCTTTTGCTGGGCGAGGCCCCAGGTGTAGCTCCAGTTTCTGAGAAAGATGGCCTGGCCGTCGTTGAAGGGTTTCCGGCAGGGCTCCTCGTCCCAGGAAAGGACCCGACGCGTCGAGATGTGTGAACGGTTGATCGTATCGTAGAGGAACTGGACGGCCTCGACCGCCTCCGGATCGGCGATCCTGACCGTACGCCCGTCCGCGTCGAGAATTCGGCCGCCATTGGATCCGATGACCGATACGAGGTTGCAGACCAGGGCCTCGGACCGTTTCCCCTGCCAGAGGAAGCCGTACGGCCGCAGGCTGGTCATCCCCTTGGTCGCGATCGAGACCAGCTCGCCCCACGTTTGCGGCACTTCGGCACCGATTTTTTCCAGCACGTCGGTGCGGCTGAACAACATGCCGGAATCGGCGAACCACGGCATTGCCATCAATTCTCCGCCGACGGTGCACCCCTCGACGATGCCAGGGAAGAACCCACGCATGTCGGAGGCGCTGAAATGGTCGGAGAGCGGCAGCGACAGGCCGGCGGCGGCGACCTCCGCCACCCGGACAAGATCCAGGGTAAAGACGTCCGGCGTGCCGCTCTTGTTCGTCAGCAGGCCAACGAGGTGCTTTTGCAAAGCGACGCCGTCAGCCGCCGACGGCATTTCCTGAAAAGTCACATGGACCGCGTCTTGCGCGCCGTTGTACAACTCCATCAGGTCGGCGATCGACTTGGCTGTGACGAAGGGTGCGCTGGCAAAAACGATCTCGGTCTTCGCTGCCGCCCGAGTGCGCCGGGGGAAGGCGCCAACCGCCGCCGCACCAGCCAGCGCGCCCGAAGCCCTCAGGAAGTCGCGCCGGCGCACGCCCCAATGGTTGCGACTTCCCATCGATCCTGTCTCCGGTTTTTTTCCTGATGACGCCGTATGCCATCCTATTCAGTGGACATCGTTGCGGCAACGTCAGCGGGGCGAAGATGGCACGGGCCGGACGGGCTACCAACTCCGCCTGGCAAATTCGATCGGCCACCGATCCCGAACCATCCCGCCGTCGAGCAACCAGAACTCCGAGGCGAGATTAGCGACAACACAGGCGTGATTGGGGAGAATGCGCAGATGATCGCCGGGCCGCAGCGGCAAATCGGCGGGGATTGCAAGAACGCCGTGCTCTTCGGACAGGCGGACGAGGTGCCCGACAGGGCCAATCACCGCGCCGAAATGATCGACGCTGCTGGTCCCGTGGGCGCCACGATCGAGCCCAAAGGTCTTCGAACCGGCGTCGACAACCGCGCTCTCGGGGCTCGGCCGGCTGATCACGGTGACGGCAACGGTGAGGGCGCATTGGTCGAGCGCTGCCACGCCGAGACCCACCTGTATGCCATCCATGAAGACATAGTTGCCCGGTCGAATTTCGGTAATGCCGGGTCTCCCAGTGAAATATTTGATGGTCGGGGTCGATCCGATACTGACGGTGTCGACGGCGATTCCACATGCGCGTATAGCATCGGCTGCGACGATGACAGCGTCGCATTCTTCGTTGGCAGCTTTGACGATGCCGGCTTCGTCGCGCGCGGCGTAGGCGTGGCCGCCGTGGGTGAATACCCCGGCCAGACGCAGTGCCGGAGCCGCATCGATCAGCCGCGCGAGGATGGCAGCGTCGCCTGGCTGAACGCCGCAACGCTCAAGCCCGCTATCGATCTCGATGGAAACCTGCAGCACGGTGCCGGCGTCGCGGGCAGCGGCGGCCAGTCGCTCGATGCCCTCACGACTGTCCACTCCGATCAGCAGCTCCGCTCTGGCCGACAGGCGCATCGCCCGGCCAATCTTCGCCGGGGTGACGATTTCGTTCGCGAGCAGGACACTTGCTACGCCGCCGTCTATCAGCATCTCGGCCTCATCGAGCTTGGCGGCGGTCGCGCCACATGCCCCGGCGTGGATCTGTTCCGCGACGATGCCCATCGACCGATGCGTCTTGATATGCGGACGAAGTTTTACGCCCGTCGTATTTGCCAGCGCCTGCATCTCCTCGATGTTACGGGCCAGCCTCTCCATCTGGACCAAGACGCCCGGGGTGTCTATCGCCTCCCATAACTCGCCGTTCAACGCGATTGCCCCGCCGATGGCCTCCCCACCGCCAGCAATTCCCGGGCCGCCGTGACCGATCTCATCGGTGATTCTCGATCGCCGCGACATGCCGCTTACAGGCGCACCACTTCGCCTGTTCTGGCTGCTTGGGTCGCGGCGTCCGCGAGCTTCTGTGCCTTCAGGCCGTCCTCGCCGTCGGGACTGATCGGCTTGCCATCGACGACGCTCGAAACGAAGGCTTCAAGCTCGGCGCGATAGGCCTCCGCGTAGCGCTCCAGGAAGAAGGGCAGCGCCGGATCGGTGGCATACCCTTCACCGTCGGCGCGGATAACGGTTGTGGCGTGGCGGTTGCCCGCGGCGAGCAGACCACGGCTCCCGTGCACCTCGATGCGCTGGTCGTAGCCATAGGTGGCTCGGCGCGAGTTGGATATCTGCGCGATCTTGCCGGAAGCGGTCTTCAGCAGCACGGCGGCGGTGTCCACGTCGCCGGCCTTGCCGATGGCGGGATCGACGAGATTGGCGCCGACGGCATGGATCACCACGGGCTCCTCGCCGAGAAGGAAGCGTGCCATATCGAAATCATGGATCATCATGTCGCGATAAAGGCCGCCGGAACGCTCGATGTAGCTGACCGGCGGCGGCGCCGGATCGCGCGAAAGAATGGTGATCAGTTCGACATTGCCGGCCTCGCCCGCTTCGAGGCGCCGCTTCACGTCGGCGAAACTCGGGTCGAAGCGTCGGTTGAAACCGATCATCAACTTGCCTTTGGCCTCGCGCACCACCTTGAGACACCTCTCGATCCGGCCGGCGTCGAGGCTGACCGGCTTCTCGCAGAACACGGCCTTGCCCGCGCTGACGGCACGTTCGATCAGGCCGGCATGCGTATCGGTCGGCGTGCAGATCATCACCGCGCCGATCGTCTTGTCTTCCATGATGGCGTCGGTGGTGGAGACCCGCGCACCGGTGAGGTCGGCAAGTGATTTAGCGGCGCTGGCATCGGCGTCCGCGAGGGCGACGAATGTCACACGAGGGTTGGCCGCGGCGTTGCGCCCGTGGATGTGGCCGATGCGTCCGGCCCCGAGAAGCGCGATTGTCAGCATTGGAACTGGCTCCTGAGAATCGACGCGCTTCAGGCGGTCGGCTTGAGTATCCATTCATGGGCGGGGTCGTTGTGGAAACGCCAGATGCGGCGCGGGCCCGCCATAGTGTTGAGATAGTAGAGGTCATAGCCATGCGGCGCGGCACAGGGATGGTAGCCGCGCGGGACGAGCGTGACGTCGCCGTCGGTCACGGTGATCGTCTCATCGAGCGAACGGTCGTCGGTGTAGATACGCTGGAAGGCGAAGCCCTGCGTCGGCCTCAGGCGGTGGTAGTAGGTCTCTTCCAGCGCCGATTCCTCAGGCAACGCATCGCGGTCATGCTTGTGGGGTGGGTAGCTCGACCAATGACCGCCGGGCGTGATGACCTCGACCACCAGCAGGCTCTCAGCGGTCGGGTCGAACTCCGGCAGGATGTTGACGACGTAGCGAAGATTGGTGCCCTTGCCGCGCACTTCGACCGACAGGGCATCCGGCGGAATCACTTTCGCCTGTTTCGTCCCGCTGGCCGGGGCCGAGCAGACGGCGAACTCAACGTCCGTCTCCGCCACCACTTTCCAGTCGGAACCCGACGGCACGTAGACCGACCATGGCCTGCCTTCGAAAGGTGAAGCGCGCTCACCGACCGTGCCAAGGTTCGTGTTGCCCGCCGCGACCCTTGCCCCGCCGGACAGAAACACGATGCAGGCCTCGCGGCCCTCGGTTTTCGCGGACGCCGCGGCCCCGGCTGCCAGCCGGTAGACGTCGAATCCCACGTACGTCCAGCCGGCGCTTTGCGGCGTCACGTGGATGAGGCGGCCATCTGCACCGGGTTCAGACGGCCTGACGAGGAGCTTTGACACGGTCATACGACATTCTTCCTGTCAGGCGGCGATGAGGCCCGCGTTTCCCGCGAAGCGGCGCAGATTGGCGTAACCCATCCTGGCGTAAGTCAGCGGAGGGGCTTTCGCGGGATCCTGTTCGGCCTCCACCACCAGCCAGCCGGAGTAGCCGGCGAGTTCCTTCAGCACGGCAACGAAATCGATGAAGCCGTCGCCGGGCACTGTGTATATCCCTTCGACGACCGATTTCAGGAAGCTCCAGTCTTCGCGGACGGAGCGCTGCATGACGTCGCGGCGGACATCCTTGGCATGGAAGTGACCGATGCGCGAGCGATGGCGCCGGGCCAAGGCGACGGGATCAGCGCCACCCCAGGTGGCGTGGCCGGTGTCGAGCAGCAGATGAAACGACGGGCCGGTTGCCGCCATCATGGCTTCGATGTCGGCCTCCGACTGGACGACGGTGCCCATGTGATGGTGGAAGCACAGCCGCACGCCCTCGGCCAGCGTCATGTCGGCGACCTCGGTCCAGCGCTTGCCAAGATCGGCCCACTGGTTCGCCTTGAGCACCGGACGCTTCGATTGCGGCTGGTCGTGGTGGGTATCGGTGGTCTCGGCGAACACCAGAACATCCGCGCCCAACGCCTTGAGGAGGTCGAGATGGGGACGCAGGTGTTCCATCTCCTGCCGGGGCGTCCGCCTCAGCAGTGAGGCGGAGTACCAGCCGGAAACAAGGGCGAGCCCGTGGGCCGAGAGGACCTTGCGAAGGGCGGCTGGTTCGCGCGGGAACTTGTTGCCCAACTCCATTCCCTCGAAGCCGGCCTGGCGCGCTTCCGACAGGCACTGCTCGAGCGGGGTATCGCCCCCAAGCTCCGGCATGTCGTCATTCGACCAGCCGATCGGGTTGGTGCCAAAGCGAATTGACAAGCAGTCCTCCTAATCGCCGAGACGCTGGTCGGCCAGCGCGTCCTCGTATGCTGCACGGGCGGCTTTCACCTGTGGCCGCGTCGAAACCTCGGGTATCGCGACATCCCACCAGTGGCCGCCGGCCTTCGTCGTCACGAACGGATCGGTCTCGATGACGATCACGGTCGTGCGCTCACTACCCCTGGCGCGGTCGAGTGCGGCTTCGAGCTCGTCGACCGTCGTCACCCGCTCGGCAATGGCGCCGAGGGACTCGGCGTGCGCGCGAAAATCGATGGTCGGCAGGACTGCGTGGCGCGTGTCCTCGAAAAGGTTGTTGAAGCGTTCGCCGCCGGTCGCCTGTTGCAGGCGCGTGATGCAGGCAAAACCGTGATTGTCGAGGACGACGATCGTCAGTTTCTGGCCAAGCAGGACCGATGTGGCGATCTCGGAATTCAGCATGAGATAGGAACCGTCGCCGACCATGACGACTACGTCGCGATCGGGCAGCGCAAGCTTGACGCCGATGCCGCCGGCGATCTCGTAGCCCATGCACGAATAGCCGTATTCGAGGTGATAGCCGCCGGGGCGTTCGGCCTGCCACAGCTTGTGGAGTTCGCCGGGCAGGCCGCCGGCGGCACATACGACGACCGTGTCGCGAGAGGAACGCCGCTGCACTGCGCCGATGACCTGGGCATCCGACGGCGGCACGGTGTTGGTGCGACCGGTCGCCCGGCCGGCATCTTCGATCCAGCGGGATCGGCCAGAAGCGATCGTCTGTTGCCACTGTGCGCCGGCCTTCCAACCGGCGAGCTTCGCCGAGAGTTCGGCGAGGCCGACACGCGCGTCGGCAATCAAAGGCAGAGACCGATGCTTCAAGGCGTCGAAGGGCTGAACATTAAGCCCGATGAGCCGCCGCTTGGGGTTCTTGAACAGTGCCCACGAGCCGGTGGTGAAGTCCTGCAGGCGGGTGCCGACGGCGAGAATGACGTCCGCCTCCTCGGCAAGGGCATTGGCGGCGGAAGTGCCGGTGACGCCCACCGAACCGACCGCAAGCGGCTGGCTTGCGGGAATCGACGACTTGCCGGCCTGCGTTTCGGCCACGGGCACGCCGTGGGTCTCGGCAAATTTCAGTAACGCGGCGTCGGCATCGGAATAAAGCACCCCCCCACCGGCAATGGCGAGCGGTTTCGTCGCGGCGCGCAGAGCCGCGGCGGCCGCGGCGAGTTCGTCAGTGTCGGGTCGTAACCGCCGCTGATGCCACGTGCGCTCACTGAACAGACTGACCGGGTAGTCATAGGCCTGGGCTTGCACATCCTGGCAGAACGCCAGCGTTACCGGTCCGCATTCGGCCGGATCGGTAAGTACGCCCATGGCCCGCTGGGCGGCGGCCATCAGTTGTTCCGGACGCGTGATGCGATCGAAGTAGCGCGACACCGGGCGGAAGCAATCATTGGCCGAGGCGGTGCCGTCGCCGAAATCTTCCACCTGCTGAAGGACCGGGTCGGGAATGCGGGTCGCAAAGACATCGCCGGGGACGAAGAGCACCGGAAGCCTGTTGACGTGGGCAACCGCCGCCGCGGTGACCATGTTCGTGGCGCCGGGACCGACAGACGACGTACACACCATCATCCGCCGCCGCCGCGAGGCCTTGGCAAAGGCAATCGCCGCGTGGGCCATCGCCTGCTCATTATTGCCGCGGTAGGTGGGCAATCGTTGGCGCTCGCCATGGAGCGCCTCGCCGAGCCCGGCGACGTTGCCATGACCGAAGATCGCCCACACGCCGGCGAAGATCGGCAGCTTTTCACCATCGATATCCGTCATCTGGGAAGCGAGGAAGCGGACGAACGCCTGCGCCGCAGTCAATCGCACGGTCTGCATCCGGAGACCCCTCCTCGCCAGCTATCTACGCCGCGCGCGTCTTGTCGACGGAATTCTGCCACGCCGCGACGAGGCGGCGAAAGCGTGTTGCCATCTCGGTCACGGCCGTTGCGTCGTCGATCTTGCCGGCAAGCCATGCAGCCGCCGCATCGAAGAATATCGTGCGGCCGACGGCAAAGCCCCGAACCAGCCTGGAATCGGCTGCCACGCCGAACCCGCGGGCAAGGTCCTCTTCGGGGGCCTCCAGACCCAGCAGAACAACGCCGCGGCAACGCGGATCCGAGCTCTCGATTACCCGGTCGATGTTGGCCCAGGCCGCGGCCGTCGCCTGCGGCTCAAGCTTCCACCAGTCAGGCCGGATGCCGCACCGGTACAATCGTTCAAGCACCTGTGCCACTGTGTCCTCACCGCACGCGCCGTTCTTGCCGGCGATGATCTCGATCATCAGTTCCCGCCCGAGCGTCCGGCAGGCGTCGAATACGCGAAACAGCTCCCGGTCCTGACGCACCTTGAGATCGTCGGCGTCATCGGGGTGATAGAAGCAGAGGCATTTGGCCGTCTGGGTGACAGGCCATTCCACAAGATGGGACCCGAGGTCGCCGCCGCCTTCGATTTCGAGCGGCCGCGATCCGGGCCGCTCGACCGGCCGACCGATCCAGAAAGGGTAGTCAGCCGCCTTGTAGAGGGCCTTCGCGCCGTGCGTGCCGTCAATCAACATACCGAACCCCGGCCTGCCGGCGGCGACTTCGGCAGTCGCCTCGACGGCCAGCAGTTTAAACTGGCCGATCCGTTCGCGTGGCGCGCCGATGCGGTCGGCGAGCGTCTCAAGCTGCGCCCGGTGGTCGATGGCCAGCGCCATCAATGTATTTGATTGCGGCCGTCGCGTCTCGGTCCAGTGCACGTGATTGAGTTCGGCGTCACGGCGCAGCGCCCGGGTCGGGCTCTTGCGCCCGAGGAAGAACTGCAGCTCGGCAAACGTCGGATATTCGGGCGAGCAGAGGAGGCGCGATACCGCGATGGCGCCGCAGGCGTTACCCCATGTGCAGCACGTATCGATCGACTCACCGCGAAGCCAGCCGCGCAGAAAGCCGGCCATGAAGCCGTCTCCGGCGCCGAGGGTGTTGTAAACCTCAACGGAAAAGCCGGCGCCGCGAATGCCCTCGTCGATGCTCTCCGGTATTGGCCCGTCGAAGACGACGCAACCCATCGAGCCCTGCTTGAGCACGACCACCCCGTCTGTCATCTGGCGGACCCGTCGCACGGCCTCCAGCGGTGACTCAGCGCCGCCCGCGATCATGAGCTCCTCTTCGGTGCCGACGATCAGGTCCACCTCGCCAACAATCGATTCCAGCCGCGCGGTGACGACTGGGGAGCGGATGTAGCGTGCTTCACCAGCGGCATGACCGGCCAGACCCCACAGGTTGGGGCGATAGTCGATGTCGAAGATGACCTTGCGGCCGGCCGCCCTGGCGATGCGAACGGCCTTCCGGCTGGCCGCCTCCACGGTCGGCGTCGAGAAGTGCGTTCCGGTGACGACGATCGCGCCAGCCGATCCTATGTAGTCGTCGTCGATGTCGGCCTCGCAAAGGGCCATATCCGCACAGTCGGTTCGGTAGAAGATGTGCGGGAACGAATGGTCATCGCGGACGCCGAGCACAACCAGCGCCGTCAGGCGCTTGCGGTCGGTGATCACGCCGTCGAGCACCACCCTCTCGCGTTCCAGTTGCTCGCGGATGAAGCGCCCGAGCTGCTCGTCGCCGACCCGCGTGACCACACCAGCTTTAAGCCCGAGCCGGGCGCATCCGATGGCAATATTTGTCGGACTGCCGCCGACCGATTTCGCGAACGAAGCCATGTCTTCCAGACGGCCGCCGATCTGCTGGCCGTACAGGTCGACGGATGACCGTCCGATAGTGATCACGTCGAGGCGGGGCGACGCGGCCATCATTGGCCCCCGGCTGTTCTGTAGTCACAGGCGATGATATCGAACGAAAAATTCATTTTCTACCGTTGCGGAACGAAAATTCTACGCCTGCTTGCGTTCCGTCCCGGCAGCCACGGTCAAGGTCATGGCCACGCACAAGGTCGCCGAGAGAGAACGGAAGCCGGCATAGTCCGCCTCCGGAATCTCGAACTTCACGGTGGCCTTGGGGGAAAGGGGAGAAAACGGGCTGTCGGTGAGAGCAATGACCGGGACGCCGCGGTCGGCGGCGCGTTCTGTCAGTTCCACCGTCGTGGGCGTGTAGGGCGTGAAACTCACAGCGACGAGGGCATCGTGTTTACCTGCCTCGGTAAGCTGCTCCGGCGCGAGGCCGGCGATATCATCAACGAGGACCGCTCTCAACCCGAGTTTGCCGAGCGCGTAGGCCATGTAGAACGTAACCGGGAAGGCCCGCCGCATGCCCATTAGATACACGACACGCGCCCGCGCCAGGATCCTGGCTGCCCGACGGATATCGTTGTCGATCTCCATCGAAACCAGACGTTCGAGAGATACAATCGCGCTTTCGGCAAACCCGGAGATCAGAGGATGGAGGCCCGCCGTCTTGCGCTCCTCTTGAACCTTGGCAATGCGCTCGCGGTAGTCCGGCCAGTTTGATTTGAGTTCGGCACGAAAGACATCCTGCATCTCCGAGAAGCCCGAATATCCAAGCCGCTTGGCGAGACGGATGAGCGTCGAAGGCTGAACGGACGCCTGGGCGGCAACGCTCGCTGCTGTGCCCAGCGCAATCTCGTCGGGGTTTTCCAAGGCGAACGCCGCGGCCTGGATCAACCGCGGCGGTAATGTCTGTCGCGTTTCCACGAGCAACGCCCTCAGCGCTCCGAGGTCGCGCGGCGGCAGTGCCGCCACGTGCTGGTCCATCATGTTCTTCAACTGCCTCTCCTGCGGGCGTCAACGTGCCTGCGGCGTGATGGTGCTTGACACCATGGAACAAAAATTCCAGACTAGAATAATAGGGCTCAGTCATTCCGTCCAGAGCCCTTGGCGGGCGATCGAAGAGAGATCCGGTTTCGGCCAAAGATCCGTGAATCGTTTTGTCGCAAGGGGCTCTCGATCGCCATCTGAATAGCACCGGATCCGGTTCGCTTGCGACCATGGGAGGTAAGCATGCTGAAAAGGACCATTGTGGCCGGAGCCATGGCGCCGGTGTCACTCGCCGTAGCCATTCCTGCCTTCGTAGCATTGCTAAGCAGTACGCCAAGCTGGGCGCAAGAGAACTACACCTTCGCAATGATCACGCACGCGCAGCCGGGCGACACCTTCTGGGACATCATCCGCAAGGGCGCCAATGCTGCGGCGGAAAAGGACAACGTCAAGCTGGTCTATCTGGCCGATCCGGATGCGAACAAGATGGCCCAGCTGATCCAGAACGTGACGCAGCAGAAGGTCAACGGCATCGCGTTGACGCTGGCCTTTCCCGAGGCCGAAGCCGCGAACGTAAAGGCCGCACAGGCGGCCGGCATTCCGATCGTCGGTTTCAATGCCGGTGTCGACCAATGGAAGGACATGGGCCTGCTCGGCTACGCGGGGCAGGATGAGACGGTCGCCGGCGAGGCAGTCGGTGACCGGTTGAACAAGGAAGGCGCCAAGAGCGTCGTGTGCCTCGACCAGCAGCAGGGCGCGGTGCAGCTTGAAGCGCGCTGCAACGGCATCAAGTCGACCTTCAAGGGCAACATGGAGGTCCTCTACGTGACCGGCTACGACATGCCGACGGTGAAGTCGCGCGTGCAGGCCAAGCTGCAGCAGGATACGAGCATCGACTATGTGGTCACCCTCGGCGCGCCCTTCGCGCCCGTCGTGCTCGACGCAATCGGTGCCGCCAACAGCAAGGCCAAGGTGGGCACGTTCGACATGAGCCCGGTGGCGATCGACCTGATCTCTCAGGGCAAGCTCCAGTGGGCGGTCGACCAGCAGCCCTACGTCGAGGGCTACGAGGCGGTCGATATGCTGTGGCTCTACCTCACCAACGGAGATACCGTCGGCGGCGGTGAGCCTGTGTTGACCGGTCCGTTCTTCGTGACCAAGGATAATGCCGACGCCGTGGCCAAATACGCCAAGGCGGGCACCCGCTGACTGCCTCTGCGCGGCCTTTCGAAGGAAGAAGCGCCGGCCGGATCGGGCAGACAGCCCGCCGGCCGGCGGCATAGGAGCAAGAGGCGCCAAAGGTATGACAACCCAGGGAGCCGAGTTGGCTGTTCCCCGGCGGCAGGTTCAGGCGCAGGCCATCTGGAAGAAAATCCTGAAGCGGCCGGAAGCCGGAGCCCTGGCCGGCGCTATCCTGGTTTTCGCCTTCTTTTACGTTATCGCGCCGCCGTTCAGGCAGGTTCCTGCCTTCACAACAGTGCTCTACCAGGCCTCCACCATCGGCATTCCGGCGGTCGCGGTCGCGTTGTTGATGATCGGCGGCGAGTTCGACCTGTCAGCCGGTGTCGCTGTGACGACGTCGTCGCTGGCCGCCTCCATCTTCGCCACCACCGTCGCCGGTAACATCTGGGTCGGCGTTGCATTCGCACTGATCCTGTCGCTCACGGTCGGGGCCATCAACGGCTACCTCCTCATCCGCACGAAGCTGCACAGCTTCCTTGTGACGCTTGGCAGTTTCCTGATGCTGCAGGGCCTCAACATCGCCGTGACCAAGCTGATTACCGGCAACGTGGCGACGGGAGACATCAGCCACATGCCAGGTTTCAACCTGGGTGTGACGGTCTTCGCGTCCAACTTCATGATCGGCCGCGCGCAGGTGAGCATCGCCATCATCTACTGGTTCACTTTCGTGGCGATCGCCACCTGGGTGCTGCTGCGCACCAAAGTCGGCAACTGGATCTTCGCCGTCGGCGGTCAAGGCGACAGCGCGCGAGCGGTGGGCGTGCCGGTAAAGCGGGTGAAGGTCGGGTTGTTCATGCTGGTTGGCTTCGGCTGCTGGTTCTTGGCCATGCACCAGCTTTTCGCCTACAACACGGTTCAGTCCGGGGCGGGCATCGGCAACGAACTCCTTTACATAGCGGCCTCCGTGGTGGGGGGCTGCCTTCTCACCGGCGGCTACGGCTCAGCCGTGGGGTCGGCTCTGGGCGCCTTCATCTTCGGTATGGCAACGGAAGGCGTGATCTATGCCGACTGGGACCCTGACTGGTTCCAGTTCTTCGTGGGCGCGATGCTTCTGCTCGCGACGGTCGTCAATACCTGGATCCGCGCCCGTGCCACGAGGGGGCGGTAGGATGAGCACCAGCGACACAGCCATCATCCGGTTGAAGAACATCGGCAAGAACTACGGCAACATCAACGCGCTGCGCGGGGTTAACCTGACAGTGCGCCAGGGCGAGGTGACCTGCATTCTCGGCGACAACGGCGCGGGCAAGTCGACGCTGATCAGCATCATCTCCGGGCTGATCAACCACAGCCAGGGCGAGTATCTCGTCGACGGTAATCCCATGCACTTCTCTTCGCCGCGCGAAGCGCTCGACCTCGGTATCGCGGCGGTCTATCAGACGCTGGCGCTGGTGCCGCTGCTGCCGGTGTGGCGCAACTTCTTCCTCGGTTCCGAGCTGACGCGCGGACGCGGCCTCCTGCAACGCCTCGACGTTGCGGGCATGTCGCGGAAGACCGATGACGAGTTGCGGCGAATGGGGATCAATATCGAGGATCTCGAACAGCCGGTGGGGACCCTATCGGGCGGCCAGCGGCAGGTGGTCGCCATCGCCCGTGCCATCCACTTCGGAGCCAGGGTGCTGATCCTCGACGAGCCGACCGCGGCGCTCGGCGTTGCCCAATCGGGGATCGTCTTGAAATACATCGCCTCGGCGGCGCGCGAGCAGGGCGTCGGCGTCATCTTCATCACCCACAACCCGCATCATGCCTACCTGGTTGGCGACCACTTCATGGTGCTCCTCCGGGGCGAGGTCGATCTCGATACCCCAAGGTCACAGCTCACCCTCGACAAACTCATGTTCCACATGGCCGGCGGGGCAGGGCTAAGCTCGCTCGAGCACGAACTCCACGGCGAAGTCGTGACCGGAACGGCATCGTAGGCGCGCGACGTGAGCTCGCGCTCCGGTCTTTTTGCGATACAGCGGCGGACAATCCCACTAGGAGCCAGACGTGAAGATCGGGATGGTGACGGACAGCCTCGGATCGCTCAGTTTCGAGCAGGTGCTCGACGCGGCCGCCGGCCTCGGTCTCGACTGCGTCGAGTTTGCGACCGGCAACTGGTCGGCCGCGCCGCACATCGACATTGACAAGCTGCTCGCAAGCAAACTGGCGCGCGACCGTTTCACGGCCGCGCTTCGCGATCACGGCCTTTCAATCAGCGCGCTGACCTGCAACGGCAATTCGCTTCACCCCGGCAAGAGCGGCCGTGACCACGACAAGGTTGTCCGCAAGACGATCGAGCTGGCGCCCCAGCTCGGCGTCGACCGCATCGTTCTGATGTCGGGATGCCCCGGTGCGCCGGGCGACAAATACCCCAACTGGATCACAGTGGCCTGGCCGCCGGAAATGACCGACATTCTCGAGTGGCAATGGAATGAGGTTGTAATTCCCTATTGGCGGAAGCTCGTTCGTTTCGCAGCCGACAAGGGGGTCAAGCGGCTGTGTCTGGAGCTCCACGGCGGGCAGAACGTCTATAACGTAGCGACGCTGATGCGTCTGCGGGAGGCGTGCGGCGATGCCGTCGGCGTCAATTTCGATCCGAGCCATCTGATGTGGATGGGCGCCGATCCGCTCACGGCGATCGAGGCGCTGGGGCCGGCCATCTTCCATGTCCACGCCAAGGACACGCTGATCGATTCCCGCAACGCCGCGATCAACAGCCGCATCGAAACGCGCCCGAGCCAACAGGCGCTCAAACGATCGTGGAACTACGTGACGCTCGGTTACGGACACGGCGAGGAGTTCTGGCGGGCGTTTTGCCTGGCGCTGCGCCGGGTCGGCTACGACGGCGTCTTGTCTATCGAGCATGAGGACATGGCGCTGTCGCCCAGGGAGGGCGTTCGTAAATCCGTCGACCTGTTGCGTCGCGTCTACATCGTGGAGCCGGCGAGCTACGAACTGCCAAAGATCTAGTCTTGGCGACGGAAGCGCTCTGAGGGTCTGACGTGAGAGAACTCAGAATTGGTCTGATCGGTTCCGGCTTCATGGGTCAGGCTCACGCCGACGCCTATCGGCGGGCCGCTCTGCTCTTTCCGCAATTGCCGGCGCGCCCGGTCGTGGCGATGCTTGCCGACCGGGATGAGGCGACGGCGAAGGCCGCAGCCGAACGCCTGGGCTGCCCGCGCTGGACCGGCGACTGGCGCGACCTCGTGGCCGATCCCGAGATAGACGTCGTCGATATCACCTCGCCAAACAGCCTCCACCATCCGATGGCGCTCGCTGCGATTGATGCCGGCAAGCATGTCTATTCCGAGAAGCCGCTGTCCGTTACCGTGGCCGAGGCTGAGGAGATGACGTCGGCTGCCGCAAGAGCCGGCGTCCGAACGATGGTCGCATTCAACAACGTGAAAACGCCGGCGGCGATGTTCGCCCGCCGGTTGATCGACGAGGGCGCGATCGGCCAACCAATCCGTTTCCGCGGCTGGTTCGATCAGGGATTCTATTCCGACCCGGACCTTCCGTGGTCGTGGCGCTGCTCGCGCACCGAGGCGGGCTCGGGAGCACTTGGCGATCTCGGCTCGCACGTCGTATCGGTGGCCCAGTACCTCATGGGCGATATCGAACGCGTTGTCGCCAGCGAGCAGACCTACTACGCGACGCGGCCCATCGCCGGCGCTGGCGCTGGGTATTCTTCCAAGGCTGCCAGCGATGCCGAACGGCGCAAGGTCGAGAACGAAGATCAGATACAGTGCCTTGTTCGCTTCGCTTCCGGAGCCGGCGGTGTGATCGAGGCCTCGCGCATCGCGGTCGGCAAGGTGTTCGGTATCCAGTGGGAAGTGAGCGGCACCGAGGGTACCATCATCATGGACGGCGAGCGCTTCAACGAACTGAGAGTGGCGCGTCTTTCCGACCCCAAGCCCGACCGCGGCTTCAAGACACTGCTCGTCGGCTCGCAGGTCCCCCAGTTCCGCGCCTTTCTGCCCTTCGACTACGGCGGTGGCGGCCTCGGCTACTTCGACGTAAAGGTCATAGAGGTGCACGACCTCGTTACCGGGGTTTGTGGCGGGGGCTGCTTCCCGGACTTCGCCTTCGGGTTAGCCAACGAGCGCATCGTCGCCGCCATGGAGGCATCGGCCAAGACCGGCAAGTGGGAGACGGTCGCCCCAGGCCGATAGCACGGTGCGCGGGACTATCGCGAACAAGGAGCAGTGTCGTGGCCAACAATAGTTCATTTGCGGGCAAATATGCGGTCGTCACGGGCAGCACCCAGGGCCTCGGTGAGGCGACGGCGCGGCTTCTGGCAAGCCGCGGGGCCGCGGGCGTCGTCATCACCGGCCGCCGGGCCGAGCGCGGTGCGGCGGTGGCGCACGATATCGGCAGCAGCGAATGTCAGGCGGTCTTCGTGGCCGGCGATCTTGCAAACGTCGAGGACTGCCGCCGCATCATCGGCGAGGCGGACAGGGCCTTCGGATCGCTGCACGTTCTTGTGAATGCGGCGGCGCTGACGGAGCGCGGATCGATCTGGGACACCTCGCCGGAGCTCTTCGATCGCATGTTCGCGATCAACGTGCGCGCCCCGTTCTTCCTCATGCAGGAAGCGATCAAGCTCATGAACCGCGAAGGCATCGCCGGGTCGATCGTCAACATCTCCAGCGTCTCCTCCTATGGCAGCGTACCGATGCTTGCCGCCTACGCGGCCTCCAAGGCGGCGTTGAATATCCTGACCAAGAACGCCGCCTTTTCCGTCATGCGTCATCGCATCCGCGTCAACGCACTCAATCTCGGCTGGATGGATACCCCCGGCGAGGACGCGATCCAGCGGCGTTACCACGGCGGCGGCGACGATTGGCTTGCCAAGGCCGAGGCGGCGCAGCCGTTCGGCCGCCTGCTCAAACCGGAAGAAGCGGCCCGGGCGATTGCATTCCTTGCCTCCGATGAGTCGGGAATGATGACCGGGGCCGTGATCGATTTCGATCAGTCGGTGGCGGGTGGCGGCCCTCAGCCGGTGCCGCGTCCAATCGAGGAATGGGACGAAGTGGCGGGCGTGTCTTACGCGTGACTCTCGGTGCGCTCCGTGCGCGGGTTCATCAGCGGGTCTCGGTGACTTTCCTCAAGTGCGGCGGATGATCCGGGTCGCGGCCGCGTGCACGCGCCAGCCGTTCGACGAACGGATAGAAGCTCTGTATGACGGCGATCGGCTGGGTGAAAGGATGCAGGTCGCTTGCAGCCGGCAGATGCACAAAACCGCCGCCATCAAGCGAACCAGCGGCTAACACCGGGACGCCACGGGCGGCGAGGGTACGGGCGAGTTCAGAGAGGGACGATAGTGCCTCGTCCCGTTGAGCGAATACCATAACTGGAAAATCGGGGCCGGCGAGCGTCAACGGCCCGTGCATCAGTTCGGCAGCGCTCAGGGCCTCTGCGTGAATTCCGCACGTTTCCTTCAATTTCAGGGCAGCCTCCTGTGCGGCCGCGTAACCGGCGCCGCGGCCGACAACATACAGGCCGCCCGCATTTTCCAGCACCGGCGCCGCCAATGGCTGCCAGTCCTGTCGGAGCGCGGCGGCCAAGTCAGCCGGCAGGTGCTGCAACGCCTGCCCGAGTTCCCGATCGTCGCTCCAGATAGCGACGATCTGCAGGATCGCCGCCAGCGAGGCGAGGTAGGTCTTTGTGGCGGCGACGCTCCGCTCCGGACCGGCATGAAGCGGCAGGATCACTTCGCATCGTTCGGCCAGCGGCGAGGAAGCGTCGTTAACCACCGCCACTGTCAACGCGCCGTCGGCGCGGGCGGTTTGGGCAAGTCCGACGACGTCGGGACTGCGCCCGGACTGCGAAATCGCAAGGAATAAGGCATCCGCCATGCGCGGCCGGGCACCATAGACCGAACTGACCGACGGGCCGACGGAGGCGGTCACCAATCCCAGCCGAATCTCCAGAAGGTATTTGGCATAGGTCGCCGCGCTATCGGAGCTGCCGCGGGCACAAGTAACGGCGAAATGTGGCGGCGAGGCACGCAAACGCGCCACCAAATCCGCGCAGGGACCGGCATTCGCCTCGAGCAGCCGCCTGACGGCCACCGGTGCTTCCGCCGTCTCCTGAAGCATCAGGCTAGGCGAAGAGCCGTGTTCATCGCGAGGCGTGGGAGCGAGGCTCATCGTCCTTTCAATCCCATCGACAATTCAGCAACAAAAACCAAACCGGCCGCCGGGATCATGCGATGTGGTATTGGAACCTCGTTCTGCGCTAAGACAGCGGGATACATTGCGTATTCACCTGATTTGGCCGGCCTCTGCCCTTGAATACAGATAGAGCGTCCAGCTCGCAGCTGAGCAACACTTCTCTGCAGCACGTCGATGCCGCGCAGTGGGGCCGGGGGTTCGGTGCCATCCTGCGCATCACGCGCATGACGCTGCGTCATCCGTGGCAAGTGGCCATGGCGATTGGCGCCACGTTCGTGGCGGCGACTTTGCAGCTGGCTATCCCGCGGTTGCTCGGTCGCGCCGTCGACCAGACCCAAAGTGTGCTGAATGCGGCTAGCGGCGCCGAGACGGCGCTCATGCAGACCGCCCTCGTTCTGCTTGCCGTCAGTACGCTCCGTGGCATCGTCACCATGCTGCAGAACTACTTCGGAGAATCGGTTGGTCACCATATCGGCTACGAGTTGCGACTGGCCTGCTACGAGAAGCTCCAGCGGCTGTCTTTCAGTTTCCACGACCGTGTGCACACCGGCGACCTTATCACGCTCGGCATTCTCGATGTCGACGGCGTGCGGATGTTCTTTTCGACCGGACTGGTTCGCCTGATCCTCCTGTCGGTCCTGATCGGTGTCGGCGCTTACATTCTGATCAGCACCGATATGCTGCTCGGGCTGGTCAGCCTCAGCTTCGTGCCTTTTGTCGCCTGGCGCTCGTCGATTACCCAGCTCCGGCTGCGCGCAACCTGGGTCTCGCTCCAGGAACGCCTAGCAGTGGTCAGCCGCATCATGGACGAGAACCTTGGCGGTATCCGGGTGGTACGCGCTTTCGCTGGCCGCGACCATGAGATGAAGAAGTTCGACGGCGCCTCGCACCACGCGCTGGAACTTTCGCACCAACGCACCAACATCCGCGTCTTCAGCACCAGCGCGATGAACTTGTCCTTCTTCCTGGCGATGGGACTGGTGCTGTGGATAGGCGGCGAGCAGGTGATCGCCGGCACGATCAGCGTCGGCACACTGGCGACCTTCCTCGCGTTCATGAGCATTTTGCAAATGCCGGTGCGCCAGCTCGGGCTTCTGGTCAATTCCTTCGCGCGCGCCTCGACCTGCGGCACGCGCCTGTTCGACCTTCTCGATCTGGACGTCACGGTCAAGGACGCGCCGGGTGCCAAAGCACTGGCCATAAGGGACGGTACGCTGCGTTTCGACGATGTCGACTTTCACTATCCCGGCACACCCGGTGTCAAAATTCTCGACGGAGTCACTTTCGAAGCGAAACGGGGCGAAACCATCGGTATCGTCGGACCGCCGGGCAGCGGTAAGTCGACCCTCGCCCACCTGGTCCCGCGGTTCTACGACATCACCGGCGGGAGCATCTCCATTGACGGCCAGGACATTCGCGCGGTGACGCTTGATTCGCTGCGCGAAGCCGTCGCGATCGTGCAGCAGGATTCATTCCTGTTTACCACCACGATTGAGAACAACATCGTCTACGGCGATCCCTGGGCCAAGGAACAGCGCATCGAGCGCGCGAGCGAGTACGCGCAGCTACACAACTATGTCATGGGCCTCCCGATGGGATATGGCACCATCGTCGGCGAGCGTGGCGTGACGCTGTCCGGCGGCCAGCGCCAGCGACTGTCGATCGCGCGCATCCTGATGCTACGCCCGGCCGTGATGATCTTTGACGATTCGACCGCCGCGATTGACGCCGCCACCGAGAGCCGTATTCGCAGCGCCATACGCCGCTTCGCCAAGGACCGGGTGACCATCGTCATCTCCCACCGGCTGAGTTCACTGATGCACGCCGACAAGATCCTGTTCATCGAGAACGGGCGCGTGCGCCGAACGCGGCACCCATGACGAGCTGCTCGCCAAGGGTGGCCGCTACAGGGCGCTCTATGATCTGCAAGTGAATCCCGGCGACGACGTGATTCGCATCGCGGGAGGCGCCGCGTGAGCGACCACCAGATGGATCGCGCCGAGACGGAAGACAGGACACGGCCGCCGCCACGAGCGGTGGTCGGGTCAACCCGACCTGAGGAAGAGATCTTTGGCAAGGCCTACGACGGGCGCGTCATCCGGCGCATCTGGGCATTCGTGCGGCCCTATCGCAAGACGATGTTCGTAGGGGTGGGCGCAGTGATCGCTTTCACCTTGTCGCAGCTCACAATCCCGCTGACCATCCGCTTTGCCATCGATCACGGCATGACTGTCGGCGGTGCGAACCGCTCTGTCCTCATGCTCGCAGTGGCTGCCTTCGCGGTAACCATTCTCATCAATTACGCCGCGAGCTACGTTCAGGAGACGTCTGTCGGCAAAGTGGCCGAGAGTGTGCTGTTCGACATGCGCCGGGCGATGTTCCTCCATCTCCAGCGCGTGTCACTGTCCTTCATGGACCAGACCGAAGTCGGCCGCCTGATGTCGCGGCTCCAGGGCGATGTCGGGTCAATGCAGGAGTTCCTCGAGACCTCCGTGCTGTCGGTCGGCGACATCGTGCTGCTCTTCGGTATCGTCACGGTACTGATCTATCTCGACCCGCTGCTTGGTGCGCTGACTCTTTCGGTGATGCCGGTCCTCTTTATTGTGCGCCTGTGGTGGCTGCCGCGGGCACGCAACGCCTTCATGGCAGCGCATATCACCAATTCCACCACCAATGGCGCGCTCGCCGAGGGCATTCATGGCGTACGAACCGTGCAGAGCATGAACCGGCAGCGGGTGAATTTCGATCTCTATGACCAGAAAGCGCACGCCAACCTTCTCGCCCACCTGCGCGCGGCAAAATATGCCCAGGTCATGGTTCCGATCGTCGACACGTTGAGCGGCACCGCCATGGCGGTGGTGATCACCATCGGCGGCAGCATGGTGATCAGGCACACTCTCGATGTCGGCGTGATGGTCGCCTACCTCTTCTACATCCAGCGCTTCTTCGATCCGATCCGCTCACTGACCATGCAATACAGCGTCATGCAGCGGGCCATGGCGTCAGGTCATCGAATAGCGGAAGTGCTCGACGTGGCAGTGGACGTAAAGGACAAGGGCGACGCTTTCGTGCTTGGCGCAGACATGGACGGGTCGGTCGAGTTCCGCAACGTCACTTTCGGTTATCGGCGCGACCAGCCGGTCCTGAAGAATGTCAGTTTCCGTGTAAACCCCGGCGAGACCGTCGCGCTGATCGGGCCAACAGGTTCGGGCAAGAGCAGCGCCATGGCGCTCGTCCACCGCTTCTACGATGTCCAGCAGGGGCAGGTGCTCATCGGTGGACACGATGTGCGCGACCTGACCCAGGATTCGATCGGCCAGCATGTCGCCATGGTGCTGCAAGAGCCGTTTCTGTTTTCCGGCACTGTCATGGAGAACATACGTTACCGGACGGAGGCGGCAACGCGCGACGATGTGATCCGCGCCGCCAAGGCGGTCGGCGCACATGATTTCATCCTGCGTTTGCCGGAGGGCTATGAAACGCCGCTTGAGCAGCGCGGCGGCAACTTGTCGCTTGGCCAGCGTCAGCTGATCAGCTTCGCCCGCGCGCTCGTCGCCGACGCCAAGATACTCGTCCTCGACGAGGCCACGGCCAATATCGACAGCTATACGGAAATGACCATACAAAGGGCGTTGGTGACGCTTCTGGCCGGGCGCACTGGCCTGGTCATCGCCCACCGGCTTGCCACCATCCGCAACGCCGATCGGATCATCGTCCTGCAGAATGGCGAGATCGTCGAGGAGGGCACACATAGCCAGCTCATGACGGCGAAAGGTCTCTATGCGCGCCTGTACACGCTGAACTATGCGTCCTTCGACGATTTGACGGACGAGGACTTGACGCGGGCGCCGGCAATGGCGGCCTCCACCTGAGGCGCGGGGTCACGATGCCGGTTGGACGAGGTTCGCAATCAGGCGGAAGGCTCCAGGCACCAGCTTGTCCAACTGGTGATGCAGGACGAGCGCCGAGTGCGTGTGGCGACCTCGGCCGATGACGCCGGAAAGCAGCGCTCCGGCCAACGGTGCCTCGCCCTTGTCGCTCATTGCGATCAACGGCTGATAGGCTGCGTCCCAACGGGCCGCAAAATAAAGCCCGCGCTCCTTGTCCCAGCCCTCCCAGTCATCGGGACCGATGGCATTGGGGCGGGTCAACAGTGGATGATCCGGCAAAAGAACGGTGACCGGTGCGGTCGGGTCAGTTACCCGCCAGCGCAGCGATGGCAGGCCGATCTCAATGCGCCGGGGCGGCGTCCGGGCTGGCGACCAGCCGTCTGATGGCCGGTGATAAAGCGTGACGAGATGGCCGCCGGCCTCGACCCATGACCGCAGGCGCTGACTGGCAGCCGCAAGATCCGGCCGGGTGCCGAACGCAAAGATGCCGATGACGATGGTGGTGAAAGCGGTGAGGTCGCCGGTGGCGAGCATCTCGGCGTCGAGCAAGGTAACCTCGATGCCAAGCTGCCTCAGCCAGAAGTCGACGCGGTCGTTGCCGCCGCCGATGTAGGCGACGCGTGCGCCCTCCGGCAGGGCCGCATCCACGGCCAGGCCGGCCAGCGCCGCGGGCTCGCTCCATTCGGTCCTGCCGACGTGGGCGTACGTCGCCGAACGGACGCGCGCGGCGGGCTCGCCGCCGACCGTGGCGGCGATGGTGAACCGCCCGGGCGTGATATCGGCCGGCGGCGTCAACCGGAAGCCGCCGGGCGATTCCGCCAACGTCCATCCGGATGGGGGATCGACGGCGGCCAGTGCAGCCAGACCATCGACGCGGGCAGCGATGGCAATCGGCGACAACGGCCGGGCGAGATTGACGACGACGGCGTCCGGTTCCAGGGACAGCGAGGACGCCGGCAGGACGCGAAACGCCTCTTCGAGATCATAGAACCGAGTCACATTGCGCCCGCCGATCGCAGCGGAAACGGTGACAGCGAGGTCGCCGTTGGCAGCCAGTGGATCGAACGCCGCGGGATATGGCGTGGTCAGCGCCGCTTGCGGCGCGACGGAGACCGGGAAGCGCCGCGTTGCCTCATCCATCTTCGGATTGCCAACTGAAATTCCGTCGCGTCCGGTCACGCCGATGCTGAGATTGATTGCCCCCTCCGTTGCCGAGGCGGTAACCGAGACGGCGCCCTGTTCGCCGGGCGCCAGACGCACCGGGCTGGCGAAAGCGCGCAGCGACAGTCCGGCCGTCTCGATAAGGACCGCATCGAGTTCCACCGCCTTCTGTGCCAGCTGGTGACCGACGCGGGGCTTCAATTCTGGAGGACAAGCCGCGCGTGCGGCATCGATCGCGGCGGCGGCGCGAACTGCCGCGGCCGATATTCCCGCCGTATCCGGAAACGCGGCAACTGCCCGGTCGATGGCCGCTTGCGCATCCCGAAGAGCGGCGGCCATCACAGGCGGTACCCCTAACTCACCGATAAGCCCGACGACCGTGGCCGGCAGGCGGTCCCGAACGTCGTTCTCGGCGTTGGCGCGATTCGACGCGCGGACAAGATGAAGCGGCCAGCGCACCGGCCCCTCCCCGATCCACCGGCCCATGCCTTGGGTTGCGTGGAAGAAGCGGGACCACTCACCGAGCTGCGCGTAGGTCGCACCTGTCGCCGGATCGCGCCCGCGCGCGTCGACGGCAACGGTCTCTTCGGGTGGTGGCACCTCGTCGTCATAGGAATTGCCCGCTCCCGACCATGCCGGCAGGTAAAGCTTTGCGACCTGCCAAGGGGCCAGCCCATTGGCGATCTGTTCGGGATAAGCCATGGGATCGGCGGCGCGGTCGAAGGCGGCAATTGCCGCCCGTGTCATGGCCCGGTGGTGACCGTGCTGTCCGGGCACGTCAAGGAACGTGGTCTCGACGATGTCGGGCCGAAACCGGCGATAGGCTTCGACCACGCGTCCGATGAGTATCTCCTCGCCCCAGCGCGCCATGGTGTCGTCGCCGTTCTTCGAGAAGCCGAAATCGAAGACAGCATCCTGCGGTCCATGACCCACCCAGGCGATCGAGGCGTCGAGCGTTCGGGCCGCTTCCTCCATCTCCCGTGTCCTTACGACGCCAAGTGCTGCACCGCGTTCGGGTCCGATAGCGTTCTGTCCGCCCTCGCCGCGCGTCGAGCACAGGATGACGATCCGCATGCCAAACTTGTGACGGAGGGTAGCGAGAAGCCCGCTATGCTCGTCGTCCGGATGGGCGCCGACGCTCATCCAGGTGACGATGGACGTCAACCGGCTCAGGGCGCGCGACAAACGCACAAGGGCCGGATCAGCCATCTGTCTGCGGATCAGTTCACGGTCGGAGAGCATCCTGTCAATTCGAACCCGCCGGGGACGTGAGTTCAAGCAGATTTGGCAGTTGACAGCGTAGCCGGTCGAGCAGCACGCTCACCACCAAACGAGTGCAGCTGTTTGGCAAGCCGGCGCGCAAGACCGGCACTTTCTCGCCTGGCGACTCCTTGGAGAGGGAACTAAGATCATGAGAACTCTGCGCAAATTCGCTTTCGCATTGACCTTCGGCGCTGGCATTGCCACGTCGACATCGGTCTTCGCCGTTGAAATCCAGTACTGGCAATACGTCTTCGATGCCCGCATCAAGGCGATGGATCAGCTGATCGCCAACTTCGAAAAGGCCAATCCAGACATCACGGTCACACAAACTACCTTCCCCTACGCCGACTACCAGACCAAGGTGGCCGCGGCGGTGACCGCCGGCCAGGGCCCGGATGTGGTGCAGTTCTATTACGGCTGGTTGGACAATTTCAAAAGCGGCAAGCTGATCCAGCCGCTGCCGAAGGACGCCTTCCCCGACGCGGAAATCGAGAAGAGCTACTTCCCGATCATCTCGGCGATGAAGGCGGACGGCCAGTACTGGGGTCTTCCGACGGCGGTGCGCTCGCTGGCGCTGTTCTACAACAAGAACATCTTCAAGGATGCCGGCCTTGATCCCAACAAGCCGCCGGCGACCCTCGACGAACTGGTGGCCGACGCCGTCAAGACGGCCAAGCACGATGCGGCCGGCAACATCACCTCCGAGGGCCTTGCAGTGGACATGGCCGCCCAGGATCACCAGTGGTGGCGTGAGGTGCTGGTCCGTCAGTTTGGCGGCGTGCCTTATACCGACGACTACCGCAAGGTCACCTACGACGACGAGCACGGCCTGGCGGCGCTCAAGTGGTACACCGACCTCACGACTGTTCATAAGGTCGGCCAGAGCGGCTTCATGGACGAGGCCCAGGCGGCCTTCAAGGCCGGCCGCGCTGCGATGGTGATCGACGGTTCGTTCCGTCTCGGCTCCTTCGCAGACATCAAGGACTTCGACTGGGGCGTCGCCGAATTGCCCGAGAAGGACGGCATCAAAGGCAACTACGTGAGTTACTGGGTGAACGGACTTGCAGCCAATAGCAGCGGCGAAAAGCTGAAGGCGGCGGAGAAGTTCCTGAAGTACATCACCACCCCTGAAGCCATGCAAATCTGGCTGAAGACGGTGGGCGAACTTCCGGCTAGCCCTCAGCTGGCCCAGACGCCCGAAAACGTCAACGATCCGATCTACGGACCGTTCCTCAAGGGGCTGCAGTACGGCACCACTACCTTGTTTGTCGACGAGACGGCGCAGCGGCAAACCGCCATTGACATGGTAAACCGGGTCATCCTGAAGAATCAGGACCCCAAGGCTTCGCTCGACGAAGCGGCGGCGGCCGAGCAGAAGATCCTCGACGATCACATGTGAGCGCCGCGGGTGGCGGTAGCTGAACGGCGTGAAGACGCGGCCGGGTTCGGCCGCGTCTGGAACCGCCTGACAATCCATCAGAAACAGACCGTCTGGGCATGGGCCTTTCTGACGGTTCCGATCGTCTTCTACGTCGTCATACGTTTCTGGCCGACGGCCAATGCCATGTGGCTGTCGTTCACCAACTGGAACCTTCTCAGACCGGCGCACTTCGTCGGTCTCACCAATTATGTCAAACTCTACAATGACCCGGTGTTTTGGCAGGTTTTCGGCAACACCTTCGCCTATCTGATCATCGGCACGCCGGTCAGCCTGGTGATCTCCTTTGCCGTCGCCCACGAGTTGGAGAAGGTTCGCTTCATGCACGGCTTCATCCGTGCACTCTATTTCCTGCCGTACCTGACCACCGCGGCCGCGCTCGCCTGGGTTTGGCGCTGGTTCTACCAGCCGGTGCCGATCGGCTTCATTAACAACGTCCTGTCGCACATCGGCCTGCCGGCGCAACCCTTCCTGCGCTCGCCACAGCAGGCGTTGGTCTCGGTGCTGGCTTCCGCGGTGTGGGCAGGCCTCGGGTTCCAGATCGTCATCTTCATGGCCGGTCTAAGGGCGATTCCAGCGACCTATTACGAAGCAGCGCGCATCGACGGCGTGTCCAACTGGACGATCCTCACCCGCATCACGCTGCCGCTTCTCAGGCCCACCATCGTCTTCCTCGTGGTGTTCTCCTCGATCGGATTCCTGCGCATATTCGATCAGGTCTACAACATGACCACCAACGACCCCGGCGGGCCCCTCAACTCGACCAAGCCGCTGGTGCTTATGATCTATCAGACCGCCTTCTCGTCCTTCAATATGGGCTATGCGGCGGCGCAGACGGTGGTGTTGTTCCTCGTCCTTCTGATCGTGTCGCTCGTCCAGTTGCGCATTCTGCGGGACCGCTGACATGGCCGCCGAGATCGCTGCAACGGCCCCGCCCCGCATCGAGAGCCTGTCGATGCGCGCGCCGCGACCCGGCCGTGTGATCGCCTGGACCCTGCTTTTCATCGGCGGATTTCTGATGATCACGCCGATCATTTTCATGCTATCGACTTCGCTCAAGGACTCATCGCAGGTCTACGATCTGCGCCTAATCCCGGCCGAACCAACGCTGAAGAACTACGTCGAGGTGCTCGCCGACGGCCGCTTCTTGCGCTGGTTCGTCAATTCGCTGATCGTGGCGACGTCGGTCTGCCTGTCGAATGTGTTCTTCGACACACTGGTCGGCTACACGCTCGCCAAGTTTCGTTTCCGCGGCCGCTATCTGGTCTTCGTCGCCATCCTGTCGACGCTGATGATCCCGACCGAGATGCTGGTCATCCCGTGGTACCTGATGGCGCGCAACTTCCATTGGCTCGACAGCTATTGGGGGATCATGTTCCCCGGCATGATGACGGCCTTCGGCACGTTTTTGATGAAGCAGTTCTTCGAGACCGTGCCCGACGATTTCCTTGAGGCCGCGCGCATCGACGGCCTCAACGAATTCGCAATCTGGTGGAAGGTGGCCGTGCCGCTTGTGACCCCCGCGATCTCGGCTCTCGCCATCTTCACCTTTCTCGGCAACTGGACGGCGTTCATCTGGCCGCTGATCGTCACGACCAACAAGAACCTTTACACGCTGCCGGTCGGTATCTCGAGCTTCGCCGTCGAAGCCTCGATCCAATGGGAGAAGATCATGACCGGCGCCAGCCTCGCCACGATCCCGACCCTGCTCGTCTTCCTGGCCTTGCAGCGGTTCATCGTGCGCGGTGTAGTGCTCGCTGGTCTCAAGGGCTAGACGCGGTGGCCGCCAACCCTAGAACTCCCGGCGCCGATCACAGCCGCTTCCCCGATCCGGTCTACAAGGAGACCGTGCTGAAGCCGCTTTTCGAAGGGGCCAAGGCGTACTTTGTCGACGGTTTCCGCCGCATCGACCGTGCCCACCTTGTGATGCTCGCCGAGACCGGCATCGTCAGCGCCGCTGACGCCCGCGCGATCGCCGGGGGGCTGGAAGCGATCGATCGCGAAACCGATATCGCGGCCCTCACCTACACCGGCGAGGTCGAGGACTACTTCTTTCTGGTGGAGTCCGAACTGAAGAAGCGCCTGGGACCCGATGTTGCAGGCCGATTGCATACCGGCCGCTCACGCAACGATATCGACCACACCCTCTTCCGCCTGCGCCTCAAGGCCGAGATCGACGGATTGGCGGCGAAACTGCGCGGTTTCACTGCAACCCTGATCGACGTCGCCGAGCGCGAACACGATTCGGTCATCCTTGCCTATACCCACGGCCAGCCGGCGCAGCCAACCACCTTCGGTCACTATCTGTCGGCGGTGATCGAGGTCCTGTTGCGCGATGCCTCGCGGCTGGATGAGGCGCGCCGCATTGTCGACCTCTCGCCGATGGGAGCGGCCGCGATCACCACCAGCGGTTTTCCGCTCGACCGGGCTCGGATCGCCGAGTTGCTGGGCTTCGTCGCGCCGACCGGCAATTCCTATGGCTCGATCGCCGCCGTCGATTACATCACCTCCATCTATTCCGCGATCGAACTGATTTTTCTGCATCTCGGCCGGCCGATCCAGGACCTGCAATTCTGGACGAGCTTCGAGGTCGGCCAGATTCACGTGCCGGACGCGTTCGTGCAGGTCTCCTCGATCATGCCGCAGAAGCGCAATCCTGTGCCTATCGAGCATCTACGCCACCTCGCCTCGCAGACGATGTCCCGCGCCAGAGCCATGCTCGACGTCATGCACAACACGCCCTTCACTGACATGAACGATAGCGAAGGCGAAACCCAGGCGATGGGATACGAGGCCTTCCGATCCGCCGCCCGGGTGCTCGACCTCATGGCCGCCCTTGTCCCGACGCTTGAGGTCAATGCCGCACGCGTCGCCGAAAACATCCGACGGAGCTGCGCCACCATCACCGAGCTCGCCGACAGCCTCGTGCGCATGGAGGGCCTGTCCTTTAGGGCCGCGCACGGCATCGCAGCTGACGTCGCGACAGCGGTGGTGGCCGTCGGGGGCGAGCTTGGGAGCGATGGCTACGCACCTTTTCTGGCTGCCTTCCAGGCCGCCTGCGGGCGCAAGAGCAAGCTGACTGCGGACGCGTTTGCAAAGATAGTCTCTGCCGAACATTTCATTGAAGTGCGAGACCGGCCGGGCGGGCCGGCGCCGCCGGCGCTGGCAGACGCGCTGGCGCTCTACCGCCGTCGGCTTAGCGAACTGACGAATGGCGCAGCGGCCGACGCCCGCCGCGAGGCGACCGCAGCGGCACTGCTCGCCGAGAAATTCGGACATCTGATCGGGGAGGCGTGATGGCCCGGATAGAGCTTCACGGCGTGACCAAGCGGTTCGGCAGAGTTGCGGCTATTCAAGGGATAGACCTGACGGTGGCCGACGGGGAATTTGTCGTTTTGGTCGGGCCGTCCGGTTGCGGCAAGTCGACCACCCTAAGGATCGTGGCAGGGCTGGAAGACGCCACCGACGGGACCGTGCTGATCGACGGGCGCATCGTCAACCAGGTGGAGCCCAAGCAGCGCAACGTCGCGATGGTCTTCCAGAACTACGCCATCTATCCTCACATGAGCGTCGCCAAGAACATCGGCTTCGGTCTTTATTCGTCAAGACTTTCCGCGAACGAGAAGCGGGCGCGCATCGAAGAAACGGCGCGCGCCCTGGGCCTCGAGGACCTCCTCGAACGGCGTCCGGCTCAGCTCTCGGGCGGCCAGCGTCAGCGGGTTGCGATCGGGCGGGCGATGGTCCGCCAGCCGTCAGTATTTTTGTTCGACGAGCCGCTGTCCAACCTGGACGCACAACTGCGTGCGCAGATGCGCGTGGAGATCAAGGAACTGCACCAGCGCCTCGGCACCACCATCATCTTCGTCACTCACGATCAGGTCGAGGCAATGACAATGGCCGACCGGATCGTCGTGATGAACGCAGGCCGCATTCTTCAGTCCGGCTCGCCCATGGACGTCTATGAGCGGCCCGACGACGTGTTCACCGCACGGTTCATCGGCAGTCCGACCATGAATATCCTTGCAGGCGAATTGAGCGGTAGCGAAAGCGCGCGCAATCTGACAATCGCAGTGCCGGGAGTCACCGTGACGGCGCTTTCCCCGGCGCTGCGCCACGCCCGCGGCAATTCGGTGCTCGTCGGTGTGAGGCCGCAAGACCTTCGCCTCAGTGGCGACGATCCAGGCAATACCGGCCTGTCGGTCGAAGGCGAGGTCAGCGTCGTCGAGCCGCTCGGGGCCGAGACTTTCGTCCACATCGATGCGGGCACGGAAACATTGGTCGCCATCACTTCCGGGCGGAGCGCTCCCAAGGTGGGTGCAAGGGTGCGGGCTGTCGCCCCGGCCGAGATGCTTTGCTACTTCGATGCCGCGACCGAAAAATCGCTCTAGACTCACATTCGAGCCCCGCTGAGAGTACGGTTTACGGCATCCCGCCAGCCATCGACTTTACGTTGTCTTTCAATGGCCTGCATCGACGGTTCGAAACGACGGCCTTGTTGCCATTGGCGGGCGAAAGTGGCCGGAGGCGGGCAAATTCCGGCCTGACGACCGGCTAGATAGGCCGCTCCGAGTGCTGTCGTCTCCGCTGACCGTGGCCTGTCCACGGGCTGCTGGAGTATGTCGGCAAGCCGCTGCATCGTCCAATCGGATGCCGCCATGCCCCCATCGACCCTGACCACGGACCGCGCGCCACGCCCGTGCGGCCAGTCATGGCCCATCGCAGCGATGAGATCGAGGGTCTGGTAGCAGACCGAAGTCCAGGGCAGCGCGGGCGAGCTCGGCCGCCGTGGTGCCACGGGTGAGGCCGAAGATGGCACCGCGCGCCTCTGGGTCCCAATAAGGCGCGCCGAGCCCGACGAAGGCGGGCACCAGATAGACGGGCTGCTCGGGATCGGCTTTGGCGGCAAGCGTGCCGGCGTCGGCGGCGCGACGGATGACCTTCAGCCCGTCGCGGAGCCACTGAACCGCCGCGCCGGCGATGAAGATTGAACCCTCCACCGCATAGGTGCGCTTGCCGCCGAGTTGGTAGGCGATGGTGGTGAGCAGGCGGTTCTCAGACCTCACCGGCTCGTCGCCGGTATTGAGGAGGACGAAGCAGCCGGTGCCGTAGGTGGACTTGACCATGCCGGGACGGAAGCAGGCCTGGCCGACCGTCGCTGCCTGCTGATCACCGGCGACGCCGAGGATCGGAATGGCGGCACCGAGGATGCGTTTGTCGGTGACGCCGAAGTCGGCGGCGCAATCCTTCACCTCGGGCAGCATTGCCCGCGGCACGTCCAGCATGGCGGTGAGAGCATCGCTCCACTCCCCCCGGTGGATGTCGAACAGGAGGGTGCGCGCGGCGTTGGTGGCGTCGGTCGCGTGAACGCGGCCGCCCGTGAAACGCCAGATCAGGAACGCGTCGATGGTGCCGAAGCAGAGATCGCCGCGCTCGGCTTTGGCGCGGGCGCCTTTCACATGGTCGAGCAGCCATGCGACTTTGGTACCGGAAAAGTAGGGATCGAGGCGGAGGCCGCTGGCGGCGATCGCCGCCGGCTCGTGACCGGCGGCGGCCAGCGCGGCGCAATGGTCGGTTGTGCGGCGGTCCTGCCAGACGATGGCGCGGTGGATCGGGGCGCCGCTCTTGCGGTCCCAGACGACGACCGTCTCGCGCTGATTGGTGATGCCGATGCCGACAATGTCGGTGGGGAGGATGCCGGCCTTGCGGATGGCCGCGCGGCAGGTGGCTACCACCGAGCGCCAGATGTCCTCCGGGTCGTGCTCGACCCAGCCGGGTCTGGGGAAATGCTGGGGAAACTCGCGCTGTGCTATCGCGACGACCGCAAGATCGCGGTCGAAGACGATCGCCCGCGAAGACGTCGTGCCCTGGTCGACGGCAAGGATGTGGTGGCCCATCAGCCGCCGGCTCCCGCAGTCGGTTCTCGGTGGTGGGTGGCTGCATGTTGCATCAGCGAGGGACTCGCGTGTGATGATCCAAGTTACGCTACGACCATCCCTCATCCAAACGCACGTTCCGTCGAACGAGTAAAGGGTTGTGGTGGCTTGGCTCGCGCGGCGCGAGGCGGCTGATCGGTCGGGGCCATGGAACTTGAAACAGAAGGGGCGGCCGAGGCCGCCCCTTCGCACGCCATCGCTCAACACAGGAGTTCAGGAAGGCGCGCCTAGCAGATATTCATCAAGGTCCGTCGTCCCCGAGGCCAAAGCCGCATCGGGACAAGGTGAACTCCGGAATGCGCCAACGGATTGCTCACCCCAGAGAGGGCCGACCGCGCAAGGCGCGCGGCCGGCCGATCGCTCGCTGCGTTAGGCCGCCGGCTGTACCGAACTCGCCTGGAGCTGGCCGTTGTCGCCCTTGGTGAATTCGATCTGCACCTTCTCGCCGACCTGGAGCGAAGCGGTATCCGCACCTTGCGGCAGCATGTAGGTGTTGCCGTCATCGAGGGTCACGGTCATGGCCGAGGTGTCGATGCTCTGGATCGTGCCGGAAGCTTGGTCCGCGAACGCAGCCAGCGACGACGCAGCTAGAAGGGCAGCGGCACCCGCGGCAATCATCAACTTCTTCATTTCACTCTCCTCGCCGATGTTACGCCACCGAATCTTGCTTGGTGGCGCCACCCCCTCAACATCGGTAATCCAAATGCCCGAACACGGCTTTTCGTGGGTTCGCCAAGGGAGCTTTTGTGACGAAACACAGATGGCGTGCCACAATCACCCTCGCCCTTGGATCAGCCCACCATCCGGACGTGGACAGCGAACAATGGCCTATTGGCACTCAGCCATTGCCGGCGCCCTGTTCGTCCTTCTTGCCGTCGGGTGTGACCAGGTACCATTCACCCCCGAACGCGGTCTTGCCCTGGCCGGTAGGCGGGGTTGAATGCGCCGTGGGTGCGCCCGCTGGTACGTCTTTTGAAAAGAAGTATAGGGGCCAACCATTGTAGGTGATCTGCTTGGTGCCGTCCTTGCGGTCGAAGCTGGACAACAATGAAGCGCCGACCTTCTCACCCGCTGCCGGCTTATCGGCGCCAGCGATTGCCGGCGGCCACGCGGTCGCGCATTTATCCTCACATGCGCTCGTTGCCGTCGTGCCGCTTTGGCCCTGCTTATCGGCGGTGAACAGATAGAACGGCACGCCATTGGCGTCGGCCAAATAGCTTCCGAACTTCTCATCCTGATTGACCTGGACTTTTGCGACGTCGGCCGCGAACGCGGTGCCAACCAACATCGTACCCAGCACTGCCGTAGCCCAAATTAGCCTATTCATGGCGATACCTCGGGTTCGAGAATTCCCTGTCCGCCCGGCGGCTCAATTCCAAGCGGGGCCATATGTTCCCTGCCTAAGCCCGCGTCGCCCGTGGGACAGCGGCACGCGCAAATCGGCGAACAAAGCCGGATCCGGAACCTTTCTCCCGGTGCGAGCGTCTCGTCGCCGGACTTTCGACGCAGCCGATGGCGCGCAAATGCCGCACGCCGTGCCGGGTGCAGCCATCCCATCCCGGGTTTCGATGCGGTGCCGCGAGGGGGGCTCTGCGAGACCTTCGTCAGGACACAGCTTCGATCTTGCGCGCCTGCGGGTGTCGTGCTTGTCTCGCCAGGGCTAAGGCGCGATGGAGACAGAAACGTTGGGGGACGTGTCTGTGAGGGCGAGGGTACCGGCAAACTCGACGTCAGCCGTGGCAGTTTCCATGGATCCCGTCGCGATCGTGGCGGGGCTGTTTGCTGACGCCTTCAATAGGGAGTCGGTCGGTCCCGACGACGACTTTTTTCGCATGGGGGGCGATTCCCTGGTGGCCACCGACATCGTCGTCGGCGTCGAATTGACATTCCGGGTCGCCGTTTCGATTTCGGCGCTTCTCACGGCACCGACACCGCGTCTGTTGGCAGGCGTCGTCGCCAAACTGACTGCCGCCGGCAACAACGAGCCGTTGATCGTTGTGCGCTATGAAGGCAGCGGTCCGCCGCTATGCTGCGTCCACGGCATGAACGGAGAATCGGTCTTTCCGTGGAAAATCGCGGAAGAGGTTTCAGGACGGCCCGTTTATGCCTTCCGCGCGCTCGGCCTGGAGAAGGGCGAGCGCCCCCCTGAGAGCGTGGCGCAGATCGCCAGCGCCTATCTGGCGGGACTAAGGAGGGTGCGACCGAAGGGGCCGTATGTGTTCGCGGGGCATTGTGGAGGATCGATGATTGCCTATGAGATGGCGTGTCAGTGCGTCGCCGCCGGCGATCCCGTCAGCGGCTTGACCATGATCGACCCTTCGGCACGCTATCCGTTCCTGTTCAACAAAGGTGCGCGGCTGGCGCTGGCGCAGGCTCAATTCAAAGACGAGGCCGCCCGCCTGCAAACAATGTACGCCGCCGGCGCGGAAAGAACGGAGGGGTGGAGGCGCAAACTCGTGCGCCGCTCGCTGTTCGTTGCGATGGGAACCTATTCTCCAGGGCCTTTCGCTGGCGAGGCTCTGCTCTTGCATACCACGGCGCGCAAAGCCGGCGTGCTCAACCCCAAGGGAGGATTCCCTACATTCATGAGCCGCCTCGAGGTGAGGGAGATCAAGTCGAAGCACGAGAACATGTTCAAGGAGAACATGGCAGACGTCGTGGGGGCAATTCGAGCTTTCCTTGATCGGGTAGCGCCGGTCCCCCCGCAATAGCCACGTGAGCCGAACTCATGCGCAACCGGGGCAGCGCAGCTCTTCGGGCGGATCCCAACATCACCGTTCGATGAACAGGGCCTTTCTCGTTCCTGTGGGCCGATTGCCGCAATGACGATCCCGCAGCGAGTGCAAGAGCTGGCTGTCGCCTCTGCCGCGCAAGTGGCGGTGAGACACGACGGAAGGAGCGTGTCATTTGGCGACCTCGCGCGATCGGTCGATCGCCTTGCCGCCTCGATGTTGAAAGCGGGTGTCGACCCCGGTACGCGCGTCGGGATCAGCGTGCGCGATCAATACCACCACCTGGTCACCGCCCTTGCTTTGATGCGGATAGGCTGCCCGCAATTGACCTTGGCCAGCCATGAGCCGGTGGTGGTTCGAGCCGAGTTGGCGCGTCAGTGCGGCGTGGCGACCATGATTGCCGATGGACAGTCCGGTCTGCCGGAGCCGCGTGAATCCTGGATGCCGGAGTACGACCGGATCTTTGCCGATCCGGAGACGGACCGGATCGATCTGCCATTCCCTTCACCGGATACCGTCGCGGTTCTGGCCACAAGCTCGGGAACGACCGGGCGAGCGAAGATCATGCCGATGACGCACCACCGGCTTGTCGCCCAAGCGCTGACATCATGCTGGCCCAGCCCACCGCACGTTCTGTATTGCCCCACGTCAGTAGAATTTTATGCGGCGCTCCGCCACCGCCTTTACACGGTGTATCTTGGCGGAACCAATGTCTTTTTCGATGCCGGCAGATTGTCGCTGGTGGACGGCTGTGCGCAACACGGCGTGACCATGATCAGCATGTCGTCCGGTCAGGCACGCAGCATGATCGACGCGATCGACGGTCGGTCGACGGCCCGGCGGCTACCAAACACGCGCGTGCGGGTATTCGGCTCGCTCGTTGGTACCTCGCTGACACGTTCACTTTGCGGAACGCTCAGCGACCACATAGAGGTCGTCTACGGCGCGACCGAGTGCGGCCTTATTTCGATCCGAAGACCGCCCGATGCCGAAGCCGCAAACTCGGTCGGACGCCCGCCTCCCAACGTGGCCGTCGAAATCGTAGAATCTGACGGGCGCGTCGCGAAGGTGGAGGACAGCGGCGCCATCCGGGTTCGCACGGCTGGCATGATCAGTGCTTACCTCGGCGACGACGCGCTGTCGGCGCAGACGTTTCGCGACGGCTGGTTCTATCCCGGCGACATCGGCCACCTTACGGCTAACGGCTCGATCGTGCTCGAGGGAAGGTCGGACCACGTGATGAACCTCTCGGGTGTCAAGATATCCCCGGCTGAACTCGAGGCCGTTGCCGACGCGTATCCCGGCGTCATCGAGTGCGCGGCCATACCCTTCAGGTCAACGGTACACGGTGACATTCCCGTACTCGTCGTGGCCGCGAACGAACAAATCGATCTCGTGGCGTTGCAGAGATACTGCCGCGAGCGCCTGGGCGTGCGCGCGCCGCGTAAACTATTTCGCGTTGATCGCCTGCCACGCACGTCCGCGGGCAAAGTCGCGCGTCTCCAGCTGCGCGCCCTGGTCGAAACCGATGGCTGACCGAGCCACCGGCGATACGCAGCCTCACGCCGACGAACACGCGCTGCGAAAGCACCAGCGTGTGAACGACGCCGCGGGCCCACTTAATTGGTCTTCGTGCAGGAGCTGCCGCGAAACACCGCAGGCAAGGCGGTCAAGGCGCGGTTGCCGACCGGCGCCCTGACAACGATCCGGCCGAGACGTCGGTGCTGCTTCGTACATCTCAGCATGGCGATGCTGGATGAGGAGGCCGCGTCATCGGGATGCGTGCCCGTATCGCCCGGCCGTTAAATACGAAAGGCCCGGAGCATCAGGACTCGAAATAGCGTCCGAACTCGGCCTCTGCGCCGTATTTCTCGACCAGCCGTCGCGCGATCTGCCGATGAGCCGGCTGGTCGACCGTCGGGCGAGGCTCCCCAATCCGCGTGCGGATTTTTTCCAGCCAGCTGTTCGTGGCCGCAAGGCCAAGCCAATCCAGTACCCGCTGGATCTCCGCCGAAGGATCGCGCAGCAGATCCTCGTAATGGACCATGAGATACGGGATCCCCGAGCGGGCGCCGAGCTGGTGACCCGCGTGGGCGTAGCGGATCATGTGCTCGCAAGCGGCGGCGAAATCCGTCGCGCGGGGGTCGTGTGTCATGCGGGAAAGACCAAGGACCACCGGATCGCGAACGATCTGGACGCAATGCATGCCGGGAGTTTCCGTCAGAAACTTCAAAACCGCCCGGGGTCGGCGGACATATGCGGCCGTACTCCCTCCGGCCTTCTTATCCCCGATGACGCGGATGGCCGCCTTGGTAAAATCGGGATCGTCCTTGAAAGACTTGAAGGTGACCCAGCGGCTCTGGCTGTTGTCAATGTGCGAGCCGCGCCGCTTCATGTGCTCCTCGAGTCCGTGCTCGAACTGAAAGAGGGCTGCGGCGCGAACTTCGCGAAGCACTCGTTCCGCCGGCTCCCCCCTGATGACACGCTCCAGGTAGCGGACCTCGTTGGAGATAAGGCACTCGGGGTGATGATTCAGAATCTCACCAAGCAACGTCGAGCCCGATCGGCCGATGCCGACAAACACGAGCTGTCCGACAGGGTGGTCCGGCTCAACGCGGTTCATGTCTGTTCCGGACAGGTCCGTCCTCGCCCTTCTTCCATCGCCGTCGGCTCAATTCTCGCGCCCCGCCATCGGCACACGCCGCCCTATTCGGACGTGGAAAAGCGATATCCGAAGGAATCGATATCACGGCGGTAATGGTCCGCCACCAGGTGCGCGCTGCGGGGGCCATAGAAGCGACGGTAATCCTCGCGGTCGTACGACAGTTGATTGACCTGGGGAAGCTCCCTCTGCTCCAGCCCGGCGCGTCCGCAAATCGCGTCGAACTCCGTTTGCAGCCGCTCGAACCGCACGATCGCGTCGACAAGCAGCGTTCCGTCCGCGTCGGCGACCATGTCGAGCTGCGTGCCGACTGCCCTTCGAAAGTCACTGAGAGCGACCTGCGGACGCCGATCGCCCCCAGGGTCAGGCGTGAAGTCCGGCCGCAGAACCAGTTCGATCCACTGGTCGAAAGATCGCCCGAGTGCCTCCTTGCCGCGCTGCCCGCGCCAGCGGTAGTACGAAACCGCCCTTGCCCACGGATTTCGCACAACTGAAAACTTGAAGTATCTGTTCCAACGCGACGTGCCCAGCGCATCGCGCAGTTCCCGCGCGGTGCGGTGTTTTCCCTCGTATTCCTCAGCGCCGAACGCCCGCTCGATGCTGGTGCCCCCTGTCCGCGGGACATGAACGAACACAAGTGCGTGCTCATGCGAGATCATCTGCTGGCTGCGACCGTTGGAGGGGCGAAGTGGGCCCGATCAAATTTTCGAAGAGTAACTCCCACTCGGCGGCGTGCCCGGGCCAGGTATAGTTTTTCCGAAAGAAATCAACCTGCGCATCGATCTTCTTCCTGAATTCCGCGGGATTCGCATATGCCGCGCGAATGGTTTCGACGAGGTGTCTAGCATAGCCGAACACCATCTGGCGGGAATCGAGGTTTCGTCCGGAAGTGGGCATCAGGAACGCGTACCCCGACCCAGTCTCCGGCAGCGCCCCGAGATCGGTTGAAATCAGGAGGCAGCCCGCACTCGCGGCCTCGATAAACGAGGTACAGGCGGTTTCCGCGAAGGTACTTGGGTAGGCGAGGATATCACAGGCGGCCAGGCCCTCGGCGAGGGTCTGCTGGTCCACGGACCCGATGTAATCCACGCCGTCCGTACTCCGACACAGATCGTAGAGCCTGGCAAACTCCGCGTCTTCAGCGCCTCTCCCGTAGACGGCCATGCCGGAGTATATGCGGGCGCTTATTCCGGGCAGTTGCCTCTGCACCAGCGGAAAGGCCCGCGCGAGGACCCCGAGACCGCGGAACGGCGTGCTGGTGTACGCCAATACCGGTAATGCCGGGCTCTCGAAGAAGTACGTGGAACGTCTGGGCAGGCGCAAAAACGCCGGCGACATCGCGTTCCGCAACAAGGCGGTGCGCGCGGGGTCAATCGGGAAGGTGCGCACGAACCTGTCGCGCTGCCATTCGCTCTTGAAGGCGATGCGTGTCCAACTTTCGCGCTCGCTGAGCAGTTCCAGACGACGCACCGCGGCCTGGTCGATATCGTGTCCGATCCAGTAGATCGCCGGGACCTTGATTCCCGCACGCCGCAGCCTTTCGCCAATGGTTGAAATTGCGACGATCACGTCGGACGCACCAATATCCCGTAAGGCACGAGGATCGCTGAAGTTGGTGCAACGCACTTGGTTGAAGGTTCCCGGCGTGCTTGTATTATTGAAAAGAGAGACGAGGTGCCCGCGGGCCGCCAGTTCGACCGACAGATAGCAGATGGCCGACTGCATCCCGCCGAGGGGGAAACGCAAGGGCGTTTCGGGCGTATAATCGCGCGAGGTCGCGTCTACGAAGGCAATGCGCATTGGCGGCCGACGGGAGGCGGGAATGCTGATCCGTTTGTCCTATCGTAACGGAGCAGCATCGTCAGGGCCTAATTCGCCCGGGCGCTGCTGCTGAAATTACAACCTGGCCCAGCCGCGGCGAGCAGAAAAGCCGGATAGTGGCGATGAACATCAGATACTATTCTTTCAATCAAACGCTCCCGGCCGAGTGACCTTCTGTGCATCAGCCAAGACGCCGTGACCGGCCCACGGGCGGAGCCGGCGGGCGCGACGTGCACCCAACGCAGTCCGCCAGCGAACTGGAGAAGAGCTTATGGAGCGGGTTTTCGCAACCTGCCCTGCGGGAACTCGAGTGGCTGAGGTTGCGTTCGCCCGCCCCTGACGAACGGCGCCGCGCTGCCTATGCCTTGGCCAACTGGCACTTTTGTCGCGGGACTTACCAGGTCGCCGTCAAGATGGTGCGCCTTGCGAGATCTTTCGATCGTCTCCCGGCCCGTTCCATCTGGCCGCACATTCTCGAATCCGAGGCCTTGATCGCCCTGGGCCGGACCGATGAGGCGCGGCAAGTGCTGGGGCGGGAACTGGACAGGGGCGTTGCCGACGCGGACCTCTGCCTGGCCTACGCCAACTGCTTTGCGCACGATCCAACGCAGGACGCGACGCGACTGGGGTGGATCAACCGCGCGCTCGCGAGTGGTGGTTTCGCCGTTCTCGCCAGGGCGGACCCTTATGCTCCACTCAGCCTCGACAACCTCTCCGTTCCCGGCACGTCGGGATTGAAGATCGCTGACGCGCCGAAGGTCAGCGTGATCATGACGGTGCATAACGCGGCGGCGACCGTGCGGCTGGCGATAAACAGCGTGCTGTCCCAGACGTGGCCGAATCTCGAGCTGATCGTGGTCGACGACGCGAGCTCCGACGACACCTGGAGCATCGTCGATGCCGTTGCGGGCTCACACCCTCGGGTGACGGCGATCCGTCAGGAGGTCAACCAGGGCGCCTACGTCGCGCGCAATCTTGCCGCCAACAGGGCGACGGGCGACGTCATCACCACCCACGATAGCGATGACTGGTCACACCCGCAGAAAATCGAGACGCAATGGCGCGATATGACATCCCGTCCGGGCGTTGTCGGATCGCGCTCGTTCTGGGCGAGAACGGACCGAAACCTCAGGTTCGGCGTCGAGTGGCAGCCACGTGAGCGGCTGATCACACTCAATCCATCCTCTTTCATGTTTCAGCGCACGGTGCTTACCAGGCTCGGCGGGTGGGACCGGGTTCGGGCTTCCGGCGACGGTGAGTTCATCGCGCGAGCCGACGCCGCGTTCGGCGCCGGCGCATTCGTCATGACCCGTCACCGCGTGCCATTGTCCTTCGGCATCCGATCGGATACCTCCCTGAGCGGGCACAGCGAGACCCATTTCGACACGCTGCATTTCGAACTCCGGCGCGACTACCTCGATGCGGCCAGATGGTGGCGGAACACACACCCTCCATTCATCGATCCCCAAGCCACCTCGCGACCATTTCCGGCGCCGAGGCGGCTGCTGCCCGACCGGCCACCGCACCCCGCATATGACTTGTTGTTCGTCGACGACTTCAACCGGGACTCCGGAACGCGCAAATCAACCATGGACCTCATCACCGGCGGAATCGACGCTGGACGGCGGATCGCGATCTTTCACTGGCGCGAGTTCGCAAGGCCCGGCGTTCGACACGCCGTGGATGCCACAATCTGGGCGTTGGCGGCGGCGAACAAGATCGACGTGTTGAGCCATGGCGACCGGGTTGTGGCCGACATCGTCATCGTGCCTTTTGCCGGAATTCTCCGTTTTCCGATCGACAACACGCCGATCGTGGAGGCGCAGCAGGTTTTCGTCGTCGCGGACGAACCCGACAGGAAGCAAACCGATCGCGACGATGTCGACCGGGAGACGGCCTCGGCTGTTCTGGTCGCCAGCCTAGGTATTCCGGGCACCTGGGTTCAGGGCCTCGCGGCGGTCCATGCCGCCATCGAGGCAGGCGGTGCTTCGGCTCGTCGGCCTGAAGGCTGATCGGCACGTGCGATCAGTACCGGGATCTTTGCCCCTGTCCGCGGGGGGTGCCGTGCCTCTATGGCCTGCTGGCGTGTCAACCGGGGGCGACAATCAAACCGCCAGGTAGTCGGCCCTTAGCTCGGCGTTGTTGAGGACCTCACCGGCGGGTCCGGCAAAGACGACCTGACCCATGTCGAGGATGACGGCGCGGTCGGCAAGCTCCAGGGCGGCGATGGCGTTCTGCTCGACGATGATGGTGGTGATGCCTTCCGCCTTGATGTTGGCGACGATCTGCTCGATCTGCTGGACGATCACGGGGGCCAGTCCCTCGTAGGGCTCGTCGAGAAGCAGCAGCTTGATTTCGCGGGAAAGCGCGCGGGCGACGGCGAGCATCTGCTGTTCGCCACCCGACAGGGTCGTCGCCTCCTGCCGGCGGCGCTCCGCCAGACGCGGGAAGGCCTCGTAGATGCGTTCGCGCGACCAGCCGCGTGGTTCGGCGACCTGGGCGAGGACCAGGTTCTCTTCGACGCTGAGGCCGCCGATGATGCGGCGATCTTCGGGCACGAGCTGGATGCCGGCGCGCGCCGCCTCGTAGGAACGCATCGCATGGATGGCCTTGCCGCCGAGGACGATCTCGCCGCCCTTCAGCGTCGGTGTGTCGGTGCGGGCGATCGCGCGCAGCGTCGAGGTCTTGCCCGCGCCGTTGCGGCCGAGCAGCGCCAGGATCTCGCCTTCCCTGATGTCGAGCGACACGCCCTGAACGACGTAGCTCTCGCCGTAGAAGGCGTGGATGTCGCGGCAGGCGAAGAAGGCGTTGGCTGCCTCCGGCGCGGCGACGGTGGCGGTCGCGGATTGGTCGGTCGTCATCGTCATCGGGACGGCAATGTCGGCGGCGATGGTCATTGGTGGGCGCCCCCGAGGTAGGCCTCCTGCACCTTGGGATTGCCCCGCACCTGGTCGGGCGAACCGTCGGCGATGATACGGCCCTGGGCGAGAACCGTCACCCGGTCGGCGAGGCTGAAAACGACGTGCATGTCGTGCTCGATGATGACCTTGGTCATGCCGCGTGCCTTGATCTTCTTGAGGAGGTCGATGGTGCGGTTGGTGTCCAGCCGCGACATGCCGGCGGTGGGCTCGTCGAGGAGGAGGAGGCGCGGCTCCTGGATAAGACACATGGCGAGCTCGAGCCGGCGCTTGTCGCCGCGCGACAGGCTGGCGGCCTCCTGGGCGAGTTTGTCGCCAAGGCCGACATCGTCGATCACCGCCTCGGCGTGCTGGATGAGCTCGTTCTCAGCCGAAAGGTACTTCCAGCCGTTGACCCTGAAGGCGCCGTCGCGTTTGGCGAGCGCCGGAATGATCACGTTATGCAGGACGCTCAGATCGGGGAAGATTTCCGGCGTCTGAAAGACACGGGCGATGCCGAGCTGGTTGATTTCGTGCGGCCGCTTGCCGGTCAACGTCTGGCCCGCGAACACCACCGTGCCGGAGTCGGGTGGCAGCCGCCCGACGCAGATGTTGAGAAGGGTCGACTTGCCGGCGCCGTTAGGGCCGATGATGGCGCGGGTCCGGCCCTCCTCGATGTCGAGGTTGATGTCGCTCAGCGCGTGCAGGCCGCCGAAGCTCTTGTGAACGTCGGTGACGCGCAGGACGACGTTGGGGGCGGGTTGCGTGCTCATTCGGCCGGCTGCTGGGCTTGACGTATCGACGGTGACGGCGGCCCGCGGCGGCTGATGGCGAGCGCCAGGCGGCGCAGGCCCTCCATGATGCCGCCGGGCAGGAAGATAACGATCAGCATGAAGACGAGGCCGAGGCTCAGCTGCCAACCGCCGCCGACGAAGAGATTGGCGACGGGCACCACGATGTCGCGCACGGCGGTGGGCAGGAACGAGAACGCGCTCTCCAGCGTATGCTGGTTGAAGGCAGAGAAGATGTGCTCGAAGTATTTGATGATCCCGGCGCCCAACAACGGCCCGAGCAGGGTGCCGGTGCCGCCGAGGATTGTCATCAGGACCACCTCGCCTGATGCCGTCCATTGCATGCGGTCGGCACCCGCGAGCGGGTCGGTCACGACGAGCAGCGAGCCGGCAAGGCCAGCATACATGCCGGAAACGACGAAAGCGGCCAGCGCGTAGGGCCGGGTGTTGAAGCCCACGTAGCTCAAACGGTTCTGGTTCGACTTGATCGCCCTGAGGGCCATTCCGAACGGCGACCGGAAGATCCTGAGCGCAACGAAAAAGGCGATGATCAATACGACAGCAGCGAAATAGAATCCGCCGTATCCAGCCAGCTTGACGCCAAAGAACTCAGGCGTCGGCAGGCTGGCACCGGGGACCCAGCCAAAAGCCGCATCGAGATAGTGCGGATCGCCGGCGACAACTCTCAGGCCGGTCTCGCCGTTGGTGATCGGGCTTAGCACCGAATAGGCGAGGTTGTAGGACATCTGCGCGAAGGCAAGCGTCAGGATCGAGAAGTAGATGCCCGAGCGCCTCAGACTGAGGTAGCCGATGATCAGTGCGGCGATGCCGGAAAGGAGGACGGCAAAAAAGAGCGCTGGCAACGCATTCATTGTCAGAAGCTTGAACGACCACATCGTGGTGTACGAACCCACGCCGAGGAATGCGGCGTGGCCGAACGACAGGTAGCCGGTGAGGCCGAACAGGATGTTGAAGCCGATCGCGAAGATTCCGTAGATGGCGAAACGCTGGAGGAGGTCGGGATAGCCCGCGCCAAGCGGCGCCAGCCAGATCGGCATCGTCAGCACGGCCACCGCAAAGATGGCCATCATGAGCAGATCCTTGCTCTGCCTTTCCGCCGTCATGGCCTCAACTCTCCATGACACCTTTGCGGCCGAGCAAGCCACGCGGGCGCACCAGCAGGACGATCACAGCGACCAGATAGATGATCACCTGATTGATGCCCGGAACGAGGCGCATCACCTCGGTCAGGGACGCGAACGATTGAAGCATGCCGAGCAGGAACCCTGCGAGTACGGCGCCAGCGAGCGAGCCCATGCCGCCGACCACCACGACCACGAACGAGAGCACCAGGAACTCCATGCCCATGCGATAGTCGGGCGATACGATCGGCGCGTACATGACGCCGGCGAGCCCGGCGACGACGGCGGCGAGCCCGAAGACGATGGTGAAGCGATGCCCGATGTTGATGCCGAGCAGCCCGACCGTCTCGCGGTCGCGCATGCCGGCGCGTACGACCATGCCGTAGGTGGTGAACTGCAGGAAGCCAAAGACCGCGCCGATGACGACGAGCGAGAAGGCCAGATAAATGAGACGCCACCAGGGATAGACGACGCCAGCGCCGAGCCCGAGCCAAGCGCCGACATTGGCGCTGCCGGCAAAAGCAGCCGGGGCATTGATGGGAATCGGATTGGCGCCCCAGATCGCCTTGATGATTTCCTGGAGAACGATGGCGAGGCCGAAAGTGACCAGGATCTGCTCAGCGCGCGCTCGCTTGTAGAAGAAGCGTATGAGGCCGCGCTCCATGGCAAGGCCGATGAGCAGCATGACAGGAATCGCGAGCAGGATCGAGAGGGGCACGGCGTAGTCGATGATCGTCTTGCCGACGTCGCCGAACCAAAGTTGAAGGTAAGGAACTTCCTTGAACGCTTCCATGAAGGTGACGGACTCGTCCTTCACCTTCGCCGACATTGTCAGGATGTTCTGGAAGGCGACCGAACAGAACGCGCCCAGCATGAAAAGGGCGCCGTGCGCGAAATTGACGACTCCCAGGGTTCCGAAGACCAGAGTGAGGCCGAGCGCGATAAGCGCGTACGCGCCGCCCTTGTCGAGGCCATTCAGGAACTGAAGGAATATTGCGTCCAGCATCGTCCCCACCCGCCGCAAACGGGTTCAGTTCTACCTTGAAACTGCCACAACGCGAACCGGGTATCCGTCTCAACACAACGGCCGGCCGCCCCGGAAGGACGGCCGGCCGCGCATTGGTTATGCCTTCCTAGGCAGGCACGTACGGGCCGAGATCGGCCTTGCCGTCCGGATTGAAGTCCGGGCTGTTCGGGTCGTATTCGACCTTGGCGCGCGGCACTACCTTCACGATGTTGAGCAGGTCGAACTGGTTCTCAGGCTTTTCGTTGCCCTCGACGACCAGCACATCCTTGAAGCACTGGTGGTCTGCGGCCCGGTACTCGGTCGGGCCGTTGCCCATGCCGTCGAACTTGTAGCCCTCCAGCGCCTTGATGACTTCCGGCGGATAGAACGTGCCGGCGGTCTCGACCGCATTGGCATAGAGCAGGGTCTGGACGTAGCACGTCTGGGCGGCCTGCGATGGCGGCGCGCCATAGTCCTTACCGAACGACTGTGTCATCGCCTTGGTGCATTCGTCGGGCAGCTTGTAGTTCCAGTTCGACGTACCGAGGATACCCTTGACGGCGTCGCCGGCGCCGCCGCCATGAGCTCGGAGATGAGCGGCACGACGATCTCGAACTGTTTGCCGTTGGCCATCTTGTCGCGCAGGCCGAACTGCATCGCCTGCTGGAGCGAATGGACCATGTCGCCGCCGTAATGATTCAGGATCAGAACGTCGGCGCCCGAACTCAGGACCGGCGTAATGAACTGCGAGAAGTCAGGCGCGCCGACCGTTGTCAGCACGTTCGCCTGGCGTCTTCCAGCCGAGATTCTCGGTGGCGTCCTGGATCGACTTCTGCTGCGTCCAGCCCCACGTGTAGTCGGCCGTCAGGTGATAGGCGACGCGGTCCGTTCCGTACTCTTCGGCGAGAACCGGCGCGAGGCCTGACCGGACATGTAGGCGTTGAAGAAGTGGCGGAAACCATAACGCCGACGGTCCTTGCCGGTGGTGTCGTTGGAGTGGGTCAAGGCGCACATGAAGATGATGCCGGCTTCCTGGCACAGCGACTGAACGGCAACCGCGACGCCCGACGAGGAGCCGCCGGTAATCATAATGGCGCCGTCCTTCTCGATCATCTGCTTGGCCGAGGCGCGCGCGGCGTCAGATTTGGTCTGCGTGTCGCCGATCACGTACTCGATCTTCTTCCCCAGCACGCCGTTCCCCTTGAGGGCATTCGGCGTCATGGTCTTGAGCAGACCGCCGTCGCCTTCGCCGTTGATGTGCTGGACGGCGAGCTGATAGGCCTTCTGTTCGTCCTTGCCTTCCTCAGCGTAGGGGCCGGTCAGCGGAATGTTGAAACCGAACTTGATCGACGATCCCGAGGTCGCCTTCGGGTAGTTGCCAATCGGCACTTCATCCGCCCAGGCGTCCCGCACGAAGTGCAGCGGGCCGAGGCGGCCGATGGTGAGCGCGCCCAATCCTGCGGTGGTGACGAGCGAGCCCTTCAGCACCGCACGCCGTGAGAACGGCTTGTCGAGCCGTATCTTCCGGTCTGTCATTTTGTGTTCCTCCGGACGTTTCCTCTTGGGGACGGGGAGGGTCGCCCTTGTGCTCCTACCTACTCTTCCCCGAGCCGGTGACGCTAAGGGCCTCTTGTGAACTGGTCAACAACCCTATGATTTTCAACAACTATTTTGTCAATCTCTTGCACGTTGGCCGAGGTTCTTGTAAAATCGTACAACAGGCGAGGCTTGGAAACTCCCATGGCGCGTGCGCCGATCGGGCAGCGAATTCGAAAGCGGCGGCAGGAACTTGCCGTGTCGCAAAAGGCCCTGGCGGCCCGCGTCGGTATCTCGTCGAGCTACCTGAACCTCATCGAGCACAACAAGCGGCCGATCGGCGGGGCGCTGCTCAATCAGCTGGCCGCCGCGCTCAACCTGGACAGCGGAGCACTTGCCGGAACCGAGGAGGCGCGCCTGATCGCCGAACTCGGCGAGATCGCCGACGATCCGGCGCTGGCCGCCGTCGGCATGGCGGCGCGCGACGGCGCTGACATCGTGGCCAACAGTCCGCAGGCGGCGCGCGCCATCCTCGCTGTCTACCGCGCCTACCGTGAAGCCAAGATCCGTTCAGAACTGATCGGCGAGCGCCTCGGCGAGGAGATCTTCCTGGCGGAAGCCGGCCACCAAATCCTGGCGCTGATCACGACCATCCGTTCCTATTCCGAAATCCTGAAGGACTATGGCGACCTTAGCGATGCGGAGCGGCGGCGTTTCGTCGTCACGCTGGTAGAGGAGAGCGAGCGGCTGGCGGCGCGCGCCTCCGACCTGTTCGATTTCACGAGCGGCCGCGGGTCCGGGTCGTCCGCGTCCATCGCCGCGCGAGGAAGTCGAAGACTTCGTCTCCGATAATGCCAACTATTTTCCTGGACTGGAAACGGCAGCCGAAGAAATCCTCGCCGATCTCGATGGTGATTTTGGCGCGACCTACGAGGCGCTGAGCGAGAGGCTGCGTGTGCGGCACGGACTCACCGTCGTACGGCGTCCGACCGGTGATCTGCCCGTGGGAGGCGAGCAGATCGATGCCGCGAACCGCGCGTTTCTGATTTCTGATCGATTCGGGCGGATGAGCGCCCGCTTCCGGTTGGCTCGCATGATCGGCGCGCTCGAGCGTGGTCAACGCATCGACGACCTGGTCTCCGGTGCCTCTCCGACTTCATCAGAGTCGAGGAAACGCCTTCAGCACGCGCTCGCCAGTTACCTCGCGGGCGCCATCGCAATGCCCTACGCGGCGTTCCATGCGGCAGCGGAGGACTGTCGCCGCGACGTCCTTGCCATCGGCCGTCGGTTTGACGTGAGCTTCGAACAGGCGTGCCATCGTCTCACGACGCTTCGGCGGCCGGGGGTCGAAGGGGTGCCGCTTCATTTCCTGCGCACCGACATCGCCGGCAATATATCCAAACGCTTCACCGCATCCGGCCTGACTTTGCCTCGCTACGGCGGCGCATGTCCGCGCTGGATCGTGCACCACGCCTTCGCCACGCCGGGTCGTATCGTCACCCAATTGGTCGAACTGCCCGATGGCGAACGCTACCTTTTCTTTGCCCGCTCCGACGTCGCATCGGCAGCGGGGGACAGCACTCACGCGGTCATGATCGGTGCGGCCGCGGTGCATGCCGTCCGGTTTGCCTACGCCGACGGATTGGCCCGCGATACCCGGCCCGTGCCTGTGGGGGTGACCTGCCGCTCGTGCGCACGCGAAGATTGCACCGCGCGCGCCTTCGAGCGGGCTCCCATCCTACCGCAGGTGACGCCGGCTCGCCCGCGCGTGGCGGTGACATGATCGCGGGGGCACGGTATGATCCGCCCATGAAGCAAGCAAAAAAGCCAGCGGCGGCGCGGCGAAAGGGACGGAATGACCCACTCCATCCTGGTGGCCGAAGACGAACGTAACCTCGTCGAGGCTCTCTCCTTTCTGATGCGGCGTGCAGGTTACGATGTCGCGGTTGCCCGGGACGGCCCACAGACGGTCGAGATGGCGCGGCAGTTGCGCCCCGATCTCATCCTCCTCGATATCATGCTGCCCGGTTTTGACGGCTTTGAGGTGGTTGCCGCCATCAAGCGCGACAACGCGTTGCGTCGTCCGCGCATCATCATGCTGACAGCCAAGGGCCACGAACGCGACCGCCGCCGGGCGGAGGAACTTGGTGTCGACGACTACGTCACCAAGCCTTTCTCCAATCGCGACGTACTGGCGCGCGTGCAAGCCCTGCTGGCTGCAGCTCCCGCCTAACTGCACGGGGAGACACGGTCTTGGCGCCGGAAGGTAGGCTGGCCGATCGGGCGCTGGTGCTGACGGTAGCGACCTTCATCCTGCTGACACCACCGATTGTGGCGATCTTCGATCTTCCGGTCGCAATCTACGGCCTGCCGCTCCTGCACGTCGCCTGCTTCGCGGTTTGGCTGCTGGCGATCGCACTCGGGGGGTTGCTCGCCGCGCGCATGGTCGAACGGCCCGACGAGAGCCGCGACGGCGACTCCAGGGCCGGGCCGACAGGCGACGGCTGACCCATGCCGAGCACCGCAAAGGTCGTCGTCGTCGCACTCGCGTACCTGGGCCTCTTGTTCGCCATCGCCTTTTACGGCGACCGGCGCGCCACGATGGGGCGCAGCCTCATACGCTCGCCAATCGTCTACACCTTCTCTCTGGCGGTCTACTGCACGTCGTGGACGTTCTACGGCGCTGTTGGCACGGCGGCGCGGCGCGGCATCGAGTTCCTGACCATCTATACGGGACCAACCATCGTCTTCCTCGGATGGTGGTTCGTGCTGCGGAAAATCGCGCGCATCTCGAAATCCCAGCGTATCACCTCAATCGCCGATTTCATCGCGTCGCGCTACGGCAAGAGCCTGAGCCTCGGCATGATCGTCACCGTCGTCGCCGTGGTCGGCACCATGCCGTACATCGCCCTGCAGCTTAAAGCGGTGTCGACGAGTTTTGCCGTGCTGGTCAGCTACCAACAACATGCTGATATCGCCGCCATCGAGTCGCTGCCGCCGACCATCCTCGGCGACGCAGCCTTCCTGACCGCAATCGGCATGGCGGTCTTCGCTATCCTTTTCGGCACGCGCCACATCGACGCCAATGAACACCACGAGGGCATGGTCGCCGCGATCGCTTTTGAATCGTGCGTCAAGCTGCTTGCTTTCCTGGCGGTTGGCCTTTTTGTCGTTTTCGCCTTCGGTCCCGACATGGGCATCGACATCGCGTCAGCATCCCGGTCGGCGGCCCTGCACAACCTGGTCAGAATGCCCGAGGACAATTCCGCGCGCTTCCTGACCATGACGCTGTTGTCGATGGCAGCGATCGTGTGCCTGCCGCGTCAGTTTCACATCACCATCGTCGAGAACGTCGACGAACGGCACCTGGCGACGGCGTCGTGGCTGTTCCCACTTTACCTGCTGCTGATGAGCCTCTTCGCGCTGCCAATCGCGGCAGCCGGTCTGACGTTGCTGCCGGCGGACGCCAACCCCGACTTCTACGTTCTGACCGTGCCGATCTCGCAGGGACGCGAGACGCTCGCCTTGCTCGCCTTCATCGGCGGCCTGTCGTCGGCGACCGCCATGGTCATCGTCGCCGCGATCGCGCTGTCGACGATGGTGTGCAACGACCTCGTCATGCCGGCGCTCCTGCGTATCAAGTGGTTGAGGCTGGACGCGCGGGGCGACCTCACCCAGCTGCTCCTGTTCATCCGCCGCGCCGGCATTTTCGCAATGCTGATGCTTGGCTACGTCTACTATCGGGTGACCGGCGAATCCGGGCCGCTCGCCCAGATCGGCCTGGTCTCTTTTGCGGTTGCGGCGCAGTTCGCTCCGGCGATCATCGGTGGCCTGTTCTGGAAGAACGGCACCCGGGCCGGAGCGCAGGTCGGTCTCATCCTCGGCTTCCTCACCTGGGCCTACACCATGCTGTTGCCGCTCCTGATACGCAGCGGCCTGTTCCCCGGCGGCATCCTCGATTTCGGCCCGTGGGGCATCGCCTTCCTCAGGCCTGAGGCGCTGTTCGGACTCGGTGGGTGGGAGCCGCTCAGCCATGCACTGTTCTGGAGCATGCTTGCCAACGTCGGCGGCTACATCCTTGTCTCACTGTTTTCGAGGCAGGACATGATGGAGCGCATCCAGGCGACGCTGTTCGTGGACGTTTTCCGCCGGCCGCCGGGCGAGGCCCAAATCTGGCGCCGTTCCGCCGCGTTCGACGAACTCTACGCGCTGATGCAGCGCTTCATGGGTCGCGAGCGGGCGGCGCGCGCGATCAGCGAATACGCCCGCGAGCGGGGCGAGCATATCGGCGACCGCCTGGAGGCGGATGCCGACCTGATTGCCTTCGTCGAGCGGATGCTCGCCGGCAGCGTCGGCGCCGCTTCGGCACGCGGCATGGTCGCGTCGATCGCAAAGGGCGAGCTGTTGCGCTTCGACGAAGTCATGGCAATCCTCGAAGAGACCCACCAAGCAATCGCCTACAGTCGCCAGCTTGAGCAAAAGTCGCGGGAGCTGGAAGCGACCGCAAGCGAGCTCACGCGTGCCAACGAGCAGCTCAAGGAGCTCGATCGCCTCAAGGACGACTTCCTGTCGACGGTCAGTCACGAGCTGAGAACACCGCTCACCTCGATCCGCACCTTTTCCGAGATCCTTAGCGACAGCCACGGCATCGACGAGGCGGAAGCTGGTCGCTTCCTCGCAATTATCTCCAGCGAGACGCAGCGACTGACGCGCCTGCTTGATACGATCCTCGATCTCACCCAACTCGAGCAGGGCCAGGCCAACTGGCGCATGGCCGATATCGATCCAAGGGCGGCGCTGGAGGACGCGGTCGCGGCAACGGGCGGACTCTTTCGCGAAGCGAAATGCAAGATCGCCGTGACCATCGCACCGGAGGCTCCCACAGTCCATGGCGACCGCGACCGTCTGATGCAGGTCTTCATCAACCTGCTCTCCAACGCTGCCAAGTTTTGCGATCCGACCGAGGGGCGCGTCAGTGTCTGCGGCCGTGCCGACGGCGGTGGCTATCTGGTCGAAGTCAGCGATAACGGCGAGGGTGTGCGGCCCCAAGACCGGCAGATCATCTTCGAGAAGTTCGCCAAGGCGCGCGATCGCAACACCGGCCGGCCATCCGGCAGCGGCCTTGGTCTGACCATCTCGCGCCATATCGTCGAGCACCACCGGGGCCGCATCTGGATGCACTCGGCGCAGGGCGGCGGCGCGATGTTCTGCGTGTTCCTGCCGGCCCTGACGTCGCCGGCACGAAGGCGCCAGCCGGCACTCGTCACCGTTGAACCCGATTGAAGGGGCGGTTCGGGGCCGGCGCTATTCGGCCCCCTCCTCGCGGTGCTTTCGGCCGCGCGGTCCGACCGCTAGGGCCGCGCCCGCGTCGCGGCTGAGTCTCGTAAAGAACAGCGACGCGCTCGCCGATATCGCGGCCACCGTCACGAAAGCGATTTCGAAGGCGCTTCGCGGCAGACCGTCTGGCGTCGCCGCGAGGTGGAGCACAAAGGCGGCGATCGCAACGCCGATGCTCTGGGACAGCCGCTGCGACATGGTGGACAGCGTCGTGCCGTGGCTCATCTGCGCGAACGACAGGTCGGCAAAAGTCAAGGCGCTCACGCCAAACATTTCCAGCGCGCGAAACACACCGCCGAAGAAGAGCGTGAGCGCGATGACGATGTACCAGGTCAATTCGCGAAACAGCGCGCAGGCGGCGATGAAGATAGCGGCGACGAGGGCATTGAGCACCAGCAGGGCGCGAAACTCGACCAGCCTGTAGATACGCGTCGCCAGCGTGCGGATGCCCAGTGCCCCGACCGCCGAGACGAAGGTGGTGGCTCCCGACTGTATGGGCGTGTAGCCGAGTTCGGTCTGCAGGAAGAGCGGCAGCAGGAACGGCACCGCCCCGGTACCGATCCGGAATATCAACCCGGCGGACATGCTGGCATTCAGCGTCGGGATGCGCAGCAGCGACAGGTCGATCGCCGGCTCGACGCGGCGGCGGGCGTGGCGGGCGTATAGGGCGAGGCTGACAAGACCGACGGCCACGCAGCCGAGGGCAAGCGGCTCCGGCGCGCTGTTGCTGGCGGCCGCGTCCATACCGAACAGCGTCCCGGAGAGCCCGAGGCTGAGGAGCGTCACGCCCAGCGCGTCGAAGCTCCGCCGGGTCGCCTCCTTCGTGTCCTCGATGAAGATCGTGACGAGCACGATGCCGATCACTCCGATCGGCAGGTTGACCCAGAAGATCCAGCGCCAGGAGAGATAGGAGGTCAGGAATCCGCCGATGAAGGGTCCCATGATCGGCCCGACCATGGCGGGAATGCTCATGGTGGCGAGCGCGCCCATGAGGTCCTTCTTCTCGACCGAGCGCAGCAGGATCAGGCGGCCGACCGGCACCATCATGGCTCCGCCAATGCCCTGACAGATACGTGCGATGACAAAACCCAGAAGGCTCCCGGAAAAGCCGCAGGAGAGCGAGGCAAGGGTGAAAATCGCCATGGCGATGCGGAAAATCAGCCGAGCGCCGAATCGGTCGGCGAGCCAGCCGCTCATGGGAATGAACGCCGCCAGGCTGAACATGTAGGAGGTCAGAACCAGGTGGACGCGAACAGGCGTTTCGCCCAATGCTTCCCCTATCGCCGGCAGGGACGTTGCCAACGCGGTCGAAGTCGATTTGCTGAAGCAGCAGCGCGCTCGCTACTATCAGCGGCACCAGGGTTCTGTATTGCAACTTCCGTCCACGCCGGCCAATCGCATCCGCGGGGCGTCAACGGACTTCTTTTGGCGGGGCTTTGCTCGGGGGTCGACCATGTGCTTGAGAACAATGCTCGTAAGCAGTTGCGCCGCGGTTGTCCAGCAACGCCGGGCTCGTTGGTCGGAGGCCGACCCGACGCTCCTTCCATCCCGGAAATACCACCGAAACTCGGCTACGGCGGCGGCCCGGGGCGTGGCTTGCTAACGCGCGGTCGCCGGCGAACGCCGGGGGCGACGTGCGAACGTCAAATCCGGGCCTGCTCCGGCGCGAAGATCCAGCCCGCTTGCGAGCGATGATATTGACCTCTTCCAGCGGCTGCTGCAGTGACGCTCCGTCGAAGTCGATAATCGCCGAGCAAGTTTAATGACCCATCGCATCACCATTCGACGGCCGGACGACTGGCACGTGCACGTCCGCGATGGCGCGACAATGCGGGCTGTGCTGCCGCACACGGCGCGCGTCTTCGCGCGCGCGATCATCATGCCGAACCTGTCGCCACCCGTGGCGACTAGCGCTGACGCCGCCGCCTATCGGCAGCGGGTGGTGGCGGCGCTGCCGGAGGCGTCGACTTTCCAGCCACTCATGACCTGCTACCTGCGCGACGCCACGGACCCGGACGATGTCGCGCGCGGATTTCGCGATGGCGTCTTCGCCGCGGTCAAGCTGTACCCGGTCAACGCCACCACCAATGCCGCCGCGGGCGTCAGCGACATCGCCAACGTACGGGGCGTGCTGGCGCGCATGGAGAAGATCGGCATGCCGCTTCTCGTCCACGGCGAAGAGGTGGCGCCGGACGTGGACGTGTTCGATCGCGAGGCGGTGTTCATCGAGCGAAGGCTTCAGCCGCTGCTCAAGGACTTTGCCGGCCTCAAGGTTGTCCTGGAGCACCTGTCATCGAAGGTCGCGGTCGACTTCGTGCGGGCGGCGGCGCCGCAGCTGGCAGGCACCATCACGCTCCATCACATGGAGCTCAACCGCACCGACTGGCTGGGGGCGGGCCTGCGGCCGGGTGCCTACTGCATGCCGGTGATCAAGACGGAGGGCGATCGCAGGGCCGTGCGCGAAGCGGCGACCTCCGGCGAGGCGTGCTTCTTTCTCGGCACCGATTCGGCACCTCATCCGGCGGGGCGGAAGTTCGCCCCGGTTTGCGCCGCAGGCATATTCACCGCGCCGGTCGCGATCGAATCGTACGCCAGGATTTTCGCCGACAATGGCCGGCTCGATCGCCTGGAAGCCTTCGCCTCGCTGAACGGACCGGCGCACTATCGGGTGCCGCCCAACGACGGCACAATTACGCTCGAACGATCGCCATGGCCGGCGCCCGAGGTGGTCAAGGTAGACGGGCCCGGGGCAAGCATTCCGGTCTATCGGGGCGGCGAGACAATCGAGTGGCGGGTGGTCGGCTGAACTCCCCAAAGGCCGCGGCGCGAGACTCGCGCGTTTGCCGTTGTCGTGCCAGACTCCAGGCCAAACGGCCGAAGGCCCGAATGTACATCACGGTTCAAACGGTGACGCAAAATGGCGGAAGCTGAGCCCAAGATTCGCATCGAGACGCGTGAGGAGCTGATCTACCTACTCGCGGAGGCAGCGGCGATCGAGCACAACCTCATGGCCTGTTACCTCTATGCGGCGTGGAGCCTGAAACGCGGCGAGCGAGACGGCCTGACGGCTGAGCAAGCGGTGGCGGTCAAGCGGTGGCAGCGCGCGATCACCTCGGTGGCGATCGAGGAGATGTGCCATCTGACGCTTGCCTGCAACCTCGCCACCGCGATCGGCGCCGGACCGCACCTCTCCCACCCAAATTTTCCGATTCCGGCCGGTTACCACCCGACCGGCGTTGTCGCGGAGCTCGCCCGCTTCTCGCCGGGTGTGCTCGACCACTTCATCTTCCTGGAGCGGCCCGAGGGCAAGGAACTCACCGATAGTTCCGAATTCGTCCATCCGGCCGACTACCACCGCACGCAGCCCAAGGGCCGATTGATGCCAAGCGCGCAGGACTACGGCACCGTCGGCCATCTTTATCGCGGCATCCGTCATGGCCTGACCGTGCTTGCGCATCACATCGGCGAGGGGGCGTTATTTTGCGGCGACGTGGCGGCACAGATCGGACCGGGACTGGCGTCGCTGCCCGGCCTGATCATTGTCACCGACCTGAAGAGCGCCGAAGAGGCGATCGAAACGATCATCGAGCAGGGCGAAGGTGCGCCCGGCCATAGCGAGAACGGTCACTACTCCCGCTTCGTCAAGGTGCGGCAGGAATACGCCGATTTTCTCGCCGCAGACCCATCGTTCGAACCCGCATTCCCGGTCGCACATAACCCGACCATGCGTCGGCCGTTCGACAGGCACGACCGCGTTTTCATTGATGCACCGGAGGCGGCGCGCGTGCTCGATCTTGCCAATTCGCTTTACAGCCACATGCTGCGATGCCTGGGGCAGGCGTTCGGCCGAAACGCCGGCGAGGATGAAGACCAGCGCCTGATGGTCAACAGCGCCATCGACCTGATGGAGCTGATGCCGGTGATCGGCACCTATCTCGCCTCGTTGCCGGCGAGCCATTCGCACCCCGGCGTCAACGCCGGCGTTACGTTCACCATGCTTCGCGACATTGCCCGCCTGCCCGAAGGGCCAGGCGAGAAACATATGCTGGCGGAGCGCGTAGTTGAACTCGCCAGAGGCGCGCGCCGCGTCTTTCCGCCAGGGCATGAGCTTGCCGGCATCGCCGAAAAGCTTGACAGGGTCGCATCCAACTTCGGCATCCCGACGCTCAAGATCGTCGGCCACGAGCACATCTCGCCGCCGCCGAAGCCAAAGCCAAAGGCGGATGATCTGCCGTCGGGCAGTGGCGATTTTGAGATCGCGGAGGGGCGCGATATCAGGGTGCGGTTCAGCGGCAAGCGCTGCATCCATGCGCGCTTCTGCGTCCTGGGCGCGCCGACGGTGTTCAGGGCCAACACGCCCGGCGAATGGATATGCCCCGACACCCAGCCAGTCGAGGCCGTAGTGCGCATCGCATACAACTGCCCGTCCGGCGCGATCCAGTACGACCGAAAGGACGGCGGAGCACCGGAGGCGCCGCCGCAGGTGAACCTCGTCAATCTGCGAGAGAACGGTCCGTACGCGTTTCGCGCGCCGCTGATGGTTGGCGGAGTCGACGTCGGTTTTCGCGCGACCCTGTGCCGCTGCGGCGCCTCGAAGAACAAGCCCTACTGCGACGGCTCGCACAACGCGGTTTCGTTCAAGGCGACCGGAGAGCCCGATACGCGCCAATCGCAACCGTTGAGCGTGCGCGACGGGTCACTCGACATCAGTCCGGAAAAGAATGGCCCCCTGGTGGTGTCAGGTAACCTCGAAATCTGCTCAGGTACGGGGCGGACGATCGACCGGGTAACCCGGGCTCGGCTGTGCCGCTGCGGCGGGTCACGCACCAAGCCATTCTGCGACAACACTCATCTCAAGATTGGTTTCGAGGCGGACTGAAGAGTGCGGCGCCTGCAGCCGCCGCGATCAGCGCGCCGATAATTTCGGCGACGATGAAGGCCGGCACGTGCGCGAGGGCGATCCCGGAAAAGGTCGTGGTGAAGCCACGCGCCAGGGTCACCGCCGGATTGGCGAAACTGGTGGATGACGTGAACCAGTAGGCGGCACTGATCACCAGGCCGACCAGCCAGGGCACCGACGCCGGGGCGTAGCGAATGCCGCCAAGAATGGTGAGCACCAGCGAAAAGGTGGCAACGATCTCGGCCAGCCATTGTGACGGTCCGGCGCGCGAATGGACTCCGATGGCGAGCGGAGCCAGATCGAACATCAGGTGGGCGACGACGGCGCCGCCCAGACCGCTGAGGCACTGCACTGCGACATAAGCGGCAAATTCGCCCCAACGGAGTTCTTGCCGAAGGGCGAAAACCATGCTGACGGCCGGATTGAAATGAGCACCGGAAATCGGACCGAAGATGGTGATGATGACGACCAGGATGGCGCCGGTGGGAATGGTGTTGCAAAGCAGCGCCAACGCCTCGTTGCCGCCGGCAAGGCGCTCGGCCATGATGCCAGAGCCAACGACGGTGGCGACCAGGAGCGCAGTCCCCAATGCCTCCGCCGCCAGGCGACGGGCGAGCGGCTCGTGAGCGATCAAAACTCAGGCCGCCGACGAAGCATCGTTCGCGTGGCCGATCTTGCCGATTTGATGCAAGCGCTGGTGCAGTGCTGCACGATCGAGCTTCTCCATCGGCAGGTTGACGAAGATGCCGATGCGGGTCGACAGCATGCGGTAGGCATCGTCGAAGGCGAGCTCAACCTCGACCGGCGATCCGTTGACGGCGGCCGGATCGGGGACACCCCAATGAGCGGTTGCCGGGTGGCCGGGCCATACCGGGCAAGCTTCCCCCGCAGCGTCATCGCAGACAGTGAAGATGAAATCCATCTCCGGCGCGCCGGGGGCGGCGAATTCGTCCCAGGCCTTCGACCGAAAGCCGCCAACGTCGTAGTCGAGGCGTTCGAGCAGCGAGGCCGCGTGCGGATTGACCGCTCCCTTGGGATGGCTGCCTGCCGAGAAGGCGCGAAAGCGACCCCTGCCCTCGCGATTGAGGATGGCCTCCGCCATGATCGAGCGGGCCGAGTTGCCGGTGCAGATGAACAGCACGTTGTAGGTACGGTCTTCGGTCATCGGGGCGACCCTCGTTTGCCGCAGGTGCCCTCTATTTGACGCCGCATGTGACAGTGGTGTGACAGCCGGCAGGTGCCGGTCAGAAACGCGTGGTCAGGTTGGTCAGCCAGCCCGGCGAGCCATTGACCAGGACGGTCTCGACGACCCTGTCGAGGCCGGTCAGGACGAAGGCGCCGGCAAGAACCATGATCGTCCCGAGGGCAAGCTTCAACCCCTTGCCGGCGCCGACCAGGCGGTTCCGCCAATGAAGGATCGCCTCGCGCGAGGCAAGCCCAAGGATCGCCAGCGGCGCGGCGGCGCCGATGCCGAAAACGAGCATGGTCGCGGCAACCGAGCCGAGGCTCTGCCCCTTGGCGGCAAGCACCGAGGCGGCACCTAGGGTGGGGCCAACGCAGGGTATCCAGACCGCGCCCAGCAGCAGACCGAGGGCGAACTGGCCACCGAGACCGGCGGTCGAGAAGCCACCCAAGCGCTGCTCGGTCCAGTTGCCAACCGGACCGGCGGCGACGGCGAACCGCGTCTGGAAGGCCGGTACAAGGAGAACGCCCCCGACGACGACGAACAACGCCGCCGCGAGCGTGCGGAAGAAGTCGCTGTCGAGGCCGATGGCGAACCCGATCGTGGCGACGAAGAGACCGATCGCTGTGAATGACAAAGTCAGCCCGGCGGCGAGCGCCAACGCTCCATAGCGATGCTCGGCGGTCGCGGCAGCAAAGACCACCGGCAGCAGCGGCAAGACGCACGGAGACAGAACCGAAAGCAGGCCGGCTAGAAATGCCAGCCCGACCGCCGCCAAAGACATCGCCGGTCAGACCGCTTTGGAGAGCAACGCCTTTATGACGTCGGCGCCGGTGTCGCCCGTCAGCCGGCCGACCTCAGCGCCATCCTTGTAGACGATCAGGGTCGAGCGCTGCTGGGTGCCAAAGGCGCGCATGATGCTCTTCTCTGTGTCGTAATCGATGACGAAGGTCTTGTAAGCGCTATAGGGCGGAGATTTCATCAGATCGGCGAGCACGGCCTCCTGAGCGTGGCAGGTGACGCACCAGGTTGCCGAAACATCGACGAGGACGGGGCCGCCGGCCTTGATAGCTGCATCAAAGGCGGCCTGGTCGAAAGGCACCCGCTCGGCCGAAACAGCGGCGCTGGAGGCTACGCCCATAGCCGCCGCGGCCAAGAAGAGGAAGGCGGTCCGGCGCGTGATCATCGTTTGCAAGCCTGCAATATCAGACGGCTCAACGGGAAATTAGGCGCGGACCGTCCGATTTGCCAGTCACGAAGCGCGAGACCGCGTTCAAGTTCCCGTGCGCCTGGGCATCCCGCGGCGTTCCGGGCCGGCATGGACAAATGGCCGCGCTCCGGTAAGACACTGCCTTGCCCGGAGCGTGACGAAAGGTGCGGCATGGATTTTATGCCCTCCCCCGGCCATGATCCCGCGCGCATGAGTCGGATTGAGGCAAGCCAACGGTGATCCAGTGACCGCTGTCCCGTCCTTCCGGAGCACGACCGAAGGGGACCGCCTGCATCTGTCGGCGAGCGGTTCATGGACGATCGACCACGCCGATGCGCTGAGGGCGCTGATGGCCTCGGCGCCTGCCGATGGCGCCGGGGCCGACATTGACATTGCGGGCATCGAACGGTTGGACACATTCGGTGCCTGGCTGATCGAGCAGCTGGTGCGACAATGGAGCGCGGCCGGAAGCGACGCCCAACTCCTGGCGGTTCCCGATCGCTACCGCGGCCTCATCGACGAAGTCGGCGCGTCCAACCGTCGGCGGCCTACGGTGACACCGCGCAGGTCCGGTCTGATCGCGCAGGTTGAGAATGTCGGCCTCGCAACGACGCAGTTCGTGGTCGAGCTCGGCGACCTTGTGGGCTTCATCGGCGTGTTTGCCGTCGCGCTTGGTCGGGCGATCGCGCGCCCGCGCGGCCAGCGCCTCACTTCCATCGTCCATCACCTCGACCGCGTTGGCTGGCAGGCGATCGGCATCATTTTTCTGATCACGTTCCTGATCGGCGCCATCATTGCCCAACAGGGCATCTACAATTTTCGCCGCTTCGGCGCCGAGGACTACGTCGTCAACCTGGTCGGTATTCTGGTGCTGCGCGAAATCGGCGTTTTGCTGGTGGCGATCATGATCGCCGGACGGTCGGGTAGCTCGTACACGGCCGAACTCGGCTCGATGAAAATGCGCGAGGAGATCGACGCTCTGCGCACCATGGGAGTCGACCCGGCCGAGGTGCTGGTATTGCCGCGGGTGATCGCGCTGGTGATCGCACTGCCGATCCTCACCTTTCTCGGCTCCATGATGGCTCTCCTCGGCGGTGGCCTGGTTGCCTGGCTCTACGGCGGCATGAGCCCGCTGATTTTCATCGACCGGCTGCGAGACGCTGTTTCGGTCAGCGATTTCTGGGTCGGCATGATCAAGGCGCCGGTCATGGCGTTCGTGATCGGCATCGTGGCCTGCGCGGAAGGCATGCGGGTTGAGGGCAGTGCCGAGTCGCTGGGGCTCAAGACCACCGCCTCCGTGGTAAAATCGATCTTCCTGGTGATCGTGCTCGACGGCCTGTTCGCCATATTCTTCGCCGCGATCGGGATGTGACGATGGTGAGCCCCGAGCCCGCAGACGCGGTAATCAGCGTGCGCGATCTCGTTGCCGGATTCGGTGACGGTGTCGTTCTCGACCACCTGACGCTCGACGTGCGCAGCGGTGAGATTCTGGGGGTCGTGGGTGGCTCGGGAGCGGGCAAGTCAGTTCTCCTGCGCACCATCATCGGTCTGGTCAAAAGACGAGGCGGCGACATCCACGTGTTCGGCGTCGACCCGGGTGAGGCCAGCGAGGCCGAGTGGCGCGCGGTCGAGCGGCGGTGGGGCGTCCTTTTTCAGGGAGGGGCGCTGTTCTCGTCGCTGACCGTGCGCGAAAATGTGCAGTTCCCCATGCGGCAGTTCCTCCACCTGCCCGAGGAACTGATGAACGACCTGGCGATGGTGAAGCTGGAAATGGTCGGGCTCAGTCCGGAAGATGCGTTCAAATTTCCGGCCGAGTTATCGGGCGGGATGACCAAGCGGGTGGCGCTTGCCCGAGCGCTCGCACTCGACCCGGAGATCGTGTTCCTCGACGAGCCGACGTCAGGTCTTGACCCAATCGTGGCGCGCGAGATCGACGTTCTCATCCGAACCCTCCAACGCACGCTCGGCATCAGCGTGTTCATGGTCACCCACGATCTTGAGAGCCTCTACACGGCGTGCGATCGCATCGCAGCGCTGGCCGATGGCAAGATCGTCGTCGAGGGGCCGATGACGACGATTCTGGCGTCGCAGCACCCGTGGGTGAAGGAATATTTCAGTGGCGGCCGCGGTCCTTCACAGCACTTGCCGCCGGGACCAACCTCTTGACGGACACGAGCCAATGGAAATTCGCGCGCGCTACTTCTTGATCGGGCTGTTCGTGCTGGTCGTGGCCGCAGCGGTCGTCGGCTTCGTCTACTGGCTCTACGACACCGGTGGTCTCACCGAGCGCACCGCATACCAGGTGCGTTTCGACGGACCAGTGGCCGGGCTGTCGCCCGGCTCCCAGGTCCTGTTCAACGGGATTACAGTCGGCGAAGTCACCCAACTGCAGTTGAGCGCCGACAACCCCGGTGAGGTGATCGCCCTGATCGCCATCGACAAGCGCACGCCGGTCCGCACCGATACGCACGTGGCGCTCACGTTCAGCGGTCTGACCGGAAGCGCCTCGGTCGCTCTCAGCGGCGGCACGCCGTCCGCGCCGGCGCCCACGCCGGTCGACGGACAGCCGCCGCTGCTGGTCGCAGACAGTGCCTCGCTTGAGGACGCCTTCCAGGCCGGCCGCGATGTCTTGACCCAGCTCAATGACATTCTGACCGAGAACCGCACCTCGCTGCATGACGCCATCGCCAACATAGACACCTTTTCCGGTGCGCTTGCCGCCAACTCCGACAAGGTCAGCGCGCTGCTGGAAGGCCTGGCAAAACTAACCGGTGCCGGGGGTTCGGCAGCCGAGAACACGATCTATGACCTCAACGCTCCCACCAGATTTCCGCCTATAGCCGCGATACCGACTGGCCAGCTTTCGGTCGGCCAGCCGAGCGCCGTCGTCGCACTCGATACCCAGCGCATTATCGTTCAGCAGGGCGATGGTGAGATTCCCGCCTTCGACAACGTGCGCTGGGCCGACAGCCTGCCACTTCTCATTCAGGCGCGAGTCATCCAGGCGTTCGAGAATGCTGGCTACGCGCGCGTCGGCGCCGATCTCGGGCCGGTGACCGCCGACTTCCAACTGGTGCTCGATTTACGACAGTTCCGGATCGATGCCGGCGGAACAGCCGACGTCGCCTATGCGGCGAAGATCGTCGATGCGGACGGAATGGTGGTTGACTCGAAGGTGTTCTCGGCAACCCAGTCGGTTGCGACAGCCGACGATGCGGCCGCCGCGGCGGACGGGCTTAATGCGGCCTTTGGTGCGGCCACGACAGACATGGTCGTCTGGGCGCTGAACGGAATGTCGAGCAACGAAGGCGGAACCGCCGGCCAGGGGGGAATGCCGACGATGGACGGCGCTGCGGCGCCGGATGCCGGCCCGATCGCCGCAAAGCCTGCCGAGCCCTCGGGCTTGCCGGCACCGGCGGCGGCTCAGTGAGGCCCGAACGGGCCACGCGGGGATCAGGCGCCGACGTTCTGCACGCCGATCATGAATTCGACACCGATGCTGCGCCCGCGCTGCCAGCGCCTGACCGCGGAATGGACTTCTCCGGTGTCCAAGATCGCAAACGAGAAGCGCGGCGGCACCGTCAGTTGATCTTCCACCGCGATGCGCGCGCCGCGGGTCGACAGATCGCGGATCGTGCAGTCAATGGTCGAGAACCCGTCTCCGAAGATGATGCGGCCGCGCTTGTACACGCGGTGGCGGCGCTCGACGCGACGGTTTTCATTGCGATGGCCGATGGCTTTAGCGACCGGCGTCGCGACTGACACATTTCGGGCTTCGTCCACACCGGCGGCGGGCCCGCGCATCTCGCGCACGATGCTTCGGGTCGCATCCACCGGCGCCGCCGGTGACGGCGGATCGGGCAACTCACGCGCCCGGTCGAGGCCATCCGGCCCGTCGACCCCACCCGGGTCCGCGACGACACCAGCGAGACAGTAGCCGATGCCGCTGTTCTTGGCGGCGTATATGGCCTGGTCGGCTGCCGTCAGCAGGGAGTCGGCGGTTGCTCCATCCACCGGGAACAAGGCGGCTCCGATGGTCGCGGACAAGGACAAGCCCACCGTCTCCAGTTCTACCGTGAACTTCATGGCGCCGCTCAGGCGATGGCATGCGCGCTCAACCGTTTCACGAGAAACGTCGCGGTCGATGAGATAGAGGAACTCGTCGCCGCCGAACCGTCCCAACGAGTCGGACGATCGTGCGGTCAGCATGAGCTGCCGGGCGAACGCCTTCAGTGCCTGATCACCAACGGCGTGGCCGTGGATGTCGTTGATCTGCCTGAAATTGTTCACATCGATCAGGAACAGCGAAAACGCACTGCCGTGGCGCTCGCCGGTGGCAATGAGGCTGGCAACGCGATCTTCAAGGAAACTGCGGTTGGGCAGTCCGGTCAACCGGTCATATTTGGCCATTCTTGACAGATATTCGACCTCGTCGAGGAGGCGTTGCGTCTTGCGGCTGCGCGTCACCGCCCGCCGCACGGCGCGCACCAGTTCTCTGGCGTAGTTCTGGTCCCTGGCGACGTAGTCGCCAAACCCCTGGCGAAAGGCGTCAATCGCGAGTCTGGCGTCGGTTTGAGCTACGGACATGACCAGCGGCGGCGGGTTCAGAAACCGCCCGGCGATGGTCTCGTAGAGGGCGAAGCTGCTCTGGCGGCCAAGACTGTGGTCGATGACCACGCAGTCGAATCCCGCGCGGTCGAGCTTGTCGATCAAGGCCTCGCCGGTCTTGGCGCACTCGATCAGCGAGATCTCGTCGGTATCCAGCGCCGCACTGGCATTGTCATAGAAATTCTGGTCTCCGGCGACCAAAACGCGGATCGAATCCTTCCCGTCGGCTTCGTGCAACGGCATCAGCCTGGTGTTGTTGAGAGCCAATCTGTTCGCCTCTCCTGGGGCAGAATATCGCTTAGCATGTATTATTTCGTCCATACAACCATAGCGGTGGGGCGTTAAAAAAATGCCAAACAGGCCAACAACCTGCCGGGCGCCGGCGCTTGAACCGTCCGGGGCGGGGACCCATATTTGGCGGGCCGGATGCCGCAATTTGGGTCCGGCGCCTGATGGTCGCTTTTTGTGAGGGCCAAAGACAGATGGCACGCATTTCGGCGTTTTCCAGTCCGCTGCTGCTCGGCTTCGACGAGATCGAGCGAGCCCTTGACCGATTGTCAAAGGGCTCTGGGGATGGTTACCCACCCTATAACATCGAGCGCCTAGCGAAGGCGGCAGGCCGGCCCGAGACCCTTCGTATCACGGTCGCTGTCGCCGGCTTCGGCCACGACGAGCTTGAGGTCGCGGTCGAGGAAAACGAGCTGATCATCCGGGGCAGGCAGACGGAGGACAGCACCCGCGAATTCCTCCATCGCGGGATTGCAGCCCGTCAGTTCCAGAAGACGTTCGTCCTGGCCGACGGAATGGAAGTGCTCGGCGCCGACCTGAAGGACGGACTTTTGTCGATCGATCTCGTTCGGCCGGAAGCAGAGCGTGTTCAGCGCCGGATCGAAATCGGCGGACGCGGCTGATGCCGGTCCAAGAAAGGTAGATGCGTCATGACCAGTGAAAGACAAACGATGACACCGGAAACCTTCGCCGATCTCGGCGGGGGCCGGTTGGCCTATGTCAGGCCCCTCAATGCCGACGAGGCGCGCGGCCTGTTCCCAACGATGCCGCAGGTTGCACCGGGGCTCGAGCTGTGGGCGCTGCTCGCCGCAGACGGCAGCCCGATCATGCTTTCCGACAACCGCGAGGCTCTCGTCATGAACGCCCGCGAACAGGATCTGGAGACGGTGAGCCTGCACTGAGCCGCCCGTCGAGGGTTGTGCCGTCAGGCGGCGTCTGATGTGGTGGCCTCGGTGAGCACCGCGTAGAGCGCCGCCTTATCGGCACACGCCCGCAACTTGCTGACAACGGCTGGGGCGCGCAGGACGCGGGCGATGCGGGCGAGTGCCTTGAGGTGATCGGCGCCGGCCCCTTTCGGGGCCAGCAACAGAAAAATCAGATCGACTGGTTGATCGTCAGGTGCCTCGAAGTCGATCGGCTTGGAGAGTCGCGCGAACAAACCGAATATCCGGTCGAGATCAGGGAGCTTGCCGTGGGGAATGGCGATGCCGCCGCCGACGGCGGTCGAGCCAAGCTTCTCACGCTGCACGAGCGTCTCGAAGATTTCGCGCTCTTCCCGACCGGTCGTCGCGGCGGCCTTCTCGGCCAGCACCTGGAGCACCTGCTTCTTGCTGCTTGCCTTCAGCGCCGGCAGAATCGCATCGGGCTTGACGAGATCGCTTAGGTCCATCTTTGCCGTCCGTACAGGTTACTTCGCCGCTGCCTGCGATCGCTCAGTTGGTGTCGGTTTCGTCGCCGAGCGGAGCCGGTCCGCCTTCCTCGCGGCGCAAATGATGATGTTCCTTAAGACGCCGTTTGTACCGTCGCAGGCGTTTCTCGAAATGCTCGGCGGCACGATCGAAACTGGTTTGCGGATCCTGCGCCTGACCTTCCGCCTGGAGCACGACACCCGTGTCCAGATGCACCGCGCACTCGGTTTTGAAGCCCGAGCCCTCGCGTTCGAGGATAACGTGGCCGGTGAAACCGCCGTCGAAATATTTGGCGACCGCTTCACCCACGCGCTCCTCGACGTGGCTGCGGAATGCGTCGCCGATATCGACGCTCTTGCCGGAAATGCGCAAAGCCATGCAGGCTTGGAACCTTATATCGCGCGCTCAGGATTATGAATGCCGCGGCAACTTCAACGGCGTTGCCCGTGCCCTGGTTCGCATCCAAACCGGTCCCTTCGCGCCGAAAGCCAGCGCTCCTGTAAACCACGCCCCCAAGGCTGGGCGCCCTTCTAGGGACCGAGGCGAGACAAGTCAACCAAGAGGGGCAACAGCGGGATGGACGGCTGACGATCGGCGGCTGCGGGGCCATCAACCGGCGGCCCGTTTGTCCCGCCGCCGTTGCACCGACGAGGGAATGCGCATGCTTTCGCGGTACTTCGCAACCGTCCGCCGGGCGATGTCCACGCCGGAGTCACGCAATTTGTCGACGATGACATCATCGGAAAGGATCGCCGCCGGCGACTCATCTTCGATCAAGCGGCGGATGCGGAAACGCACGGCTTCGGCGGAATGGGCTTCGCCCCCATTGGCGGCAGCGATTGCCGCTGTGAAGAAATATTTCAGTTCAAAGGTGCCGCGCGTCGTCGCCATGTACTTGTTGGACGTCACGCGGCTCACCGTCGATTCGTGCATGCTGATCGCCTCCGCCACCGTCTTCAGATTGAGCGGACGCAAATGCTGAACGCCATGGGCAAGGAAGGCGTCCTGCTGGCGCACGATCTCAGTGGCGACCTTGAGGATGGTCCGGGCCCGCTGGTCGAGGCTTTTGACCAACCAGTTGGCGGTCTGCAGGCAGTCCGCGAGGTATGCCTTGTCGCCCTCGGCGCGGCGGTGGCGAGAGGCGGTGGCGAAGTAGCTCTGGTTGACCAGTACCTTCGGCAGCGTGGCCGAATTGAGTTCGACCAACCAGGCACCATCCGGGCCGGAGCGAACAAAGACGTCCGGTATCACCGTGTCGAGCGGACCGGTGCTGAACGCGTGACCGGGCTTCGGATTGAGCGAACGGAGCTCGCTCAGCATGTCGACGAGATCTTCCTCGTCGACTCCGCATAGCTTTCGGAGCATGGCGTTGTCGCGTCGGGCGACGAGGTCGAGGTGGGCAACGAGCGTCGCCATTGCCGGGTCGAAGCGGTCGCGCTCTCGAAGCTGGATTGCCAAGCACTCGGCAAGATCGCGGGCGCCGACCCCGGTCGGATCGAGCGTCTGGATAATGGCGAGCGTATCCTCCACGGCCGCAAGCGATGCCGAAAGGCGTTCGGCGACGGCGGCCATGTCCGCACGCAGGTAACCAGCCTCGTCGATTTCGTTGACGAGAACCTGGGCGATCAGGCGCTGGTGGGGGTCAACGATGGCTAGACCCACTTGGTCGGCGAGGTGTTCGGCGAGCGTCTTCTCCTGGGCGACAAACGCCTCGAGGTTGTAGTCCTCACCGCTGATCGGCTGGCGCGCCGGTGCGGTTGACCACGTCTCCTTCGGCAGTTCCGGCGCGGTTTCGTCGGCCGGCTTGGCGTGGTCGTCGGGAAAAACGTTGGCAAGGTCGGTGTCGAGCTTGGCGGCGATGGCTTCGGCGTCGTGCTCGAGATCGGTAGCCAGCCACTCGGGCCCGTCGTCACCATTGGCTTTGTCCACCACCAGCACGGCCTCCGTGACGCCATCGCCGGCCCCCCCTACGTCGTCGCTGCCCTCGGCGCGCTCGAGTAGCGGATTGCGCTCCAGTTCGGCATCGATGTAGGCGATCAGGTCAAGGTTGGAGAGCTGCAGGAGCTTGATCGCCTGCATCAATTGCGGAGTCATCACCAGGGATTGGCTCTGGCGAAGCTCCAGCTTTTGCGAAAGTGCCATAAACGCGGCTGCCGCCCGACAATTGGTCCGAGTCTTGCTTGTCCGCTTCTTGGTACTCGAACCAGGGCGGGGGTTAAAGGCTAAACTGCTCGCCAAGGTAAAGGCGCCGAACCTCCGGGCTGGCGACGATATCGGCAGGGCGGCCCTCGAACAGCACCTCTCCGGAATGAATGATGTAGGCCCGGTCGATCAGACCGAGGGTTTCGCGGACGTTGTGGTCGGTGATCAGAACGCCGATGCCGAGGCCGGTCAGGTGGCGCACCAGTGACTGGATGTCGCTTACCGCGATCGGGTCGATGCCGGTAAATGGCTCGTCGAGAAGAATGAATGCCGGCCGACTGGCAAGAGCACGGGCGATCTCGCAGCGTCGCCGCTCACCCCCCGACAACGACACTGCGGCGGCGTGGCGGAGGTGGGTGATGTGGAACTCGTCGAGCAGCGCTTCCAGATGCTCCTCCCGACTGGCCCTGTCCGGCTCGACCAGCTCCAGCACCGCCCTGATGTTGGCCTCGACAGTCAGGCCGCGAAAGATCGACGCCTCTTGCGGCAGATAACCGATGCCCAGACGCGCACGCCGGTACATCGGCATGCCGGTGACATCGTAGCCGTCGATCTCGATCGTGCCGTGATCGGCACGGATGAGACCGGTGATCATGTAGAAAATGGTCGTTTTGCCGGCACCATTGGACCCCAGCAAGCCAACCGCCTCGCCGCGGGCGACAGCGAGACTCGCGTCATGGACCACGGCGCGGCCGTGGTACGCCTTGGCGAGGCCGCTGGCGACCAGCCAACCGCGGCCTCCAGCATCGGGGACCAGCCGCGAGGGCGGCGCCGATGCCTGCGCGTCTGTCTGCCGCCCTCCATTGGCGACCGGCCATCGGCTTGAGCCGCGGCCAAAGTAACTTGAAATCGCCACGCGAACGGCACCTCTGTCTGTCTCGCGGTGATTTGGCCGTCCCGCGGCGGCTGTCGAAGCCTACTGGCCGACCTTGGGTGGACTGGACGGCGTGAAAAGACCGCGCACCTGGCCCCCCTCCAAACGGGCACGACCGGTCGCAAGGTTCACGATCAACTGGTTGCCCGTCAGCACGTTGCCGCCCTGCGACAGGACGACCTTGCCGGAAACCGTAATCGTGTTGGCGCCCATGTCGACAACGGCCTTCTCGCCGGTGACCGTCTGATCCTTGGACTGTACAGAAATCCCACCGCTGGCCTCGATGCGATTGAAAGCATCGACCTTGGTAGTGCCCGCGTCCGAATAGAGCGTGATGGTCGCCGCCTCAAGCCGGGTATCGCCGCGGGTCACCACTACATGACCACTGAACACGGACACGCGCTGTTTGTCCTGTTCGTAAACCTCAAGGGAATCGGCGTTGACCTGGACCGGATCGCTCGATTTCGACTGGAACCCGGAAAACAGGTCAGCCGCGGTGTCGGCCACGGCCGGGCCGCAAGCCACTGCAAGCCCGATGGCGACGAGCATGACCTTGTCGACGCGACCGCTCATTGATGAGCCGCCGCCGGTGCCGCGAGATCGCCCGGCGGCAGATACGTCACCGAGACGCCGTTACGGAAGGCGATCCGTTTACCGCGATCGCTGACCTCGACGCTGTTGGCACGAATGGTCCCCTCGCCGGTGCGAATCTCGACCGGCTTGGAGGACACAAGACTGCCGGCGGTCAGGTCGATCACCGCGTCCTTAAAGCTGGCCCAATAGCCAGTGGTGGTCTTGACCGCGATGCCGTCCTTGAGCACCAGCGTGTTGTCCTTGGCGTCGTAAACGCCGGTCGTAGCGTCAATCTGTGCCGTGCCTGCCGCGTCGAGTCCGACGCTCGCGTCGATCGCCTTGAACGTCATGACCTTGGGGTCGTCAAGGCTCTGCACCGCGCTATCAGCCTTCACCTCATAGGCGCGACGCGTACCCTCGAAGCCCGAGATGTGCGGCTTGTCCATAACGATGGAGTGGCTGGCTGCGTCGATGCTGGGAAGTGAGACGATCGCGGCGAGGTCGCTCGGGATAAACCGAACCGTCGCCCAGAACAGGGCCACCGCGGCGATGGCCATAGCGGGCAGGACAAACTTCAAACGCCGGACCAGGCGGCTGTGCCTGCGCGCGGCCGCAAACGCCTGCTCCCCGCGGTTCACTGACGGATCGTAGCGAACACGGCTCGGACGCGTTTTTCCGCGGTTGTCGTCGAGGTAAGTCTCTGTCATCGTACCCGTTTTTTGGGCGGCACCGCCGCCTTCCCATTGTGGGGCCAAGGTGGCCTTCCCGCAATCCCGTGAATCGCTGACAGGTGCCCATTCAGTGGGCGAAGATGTCTTCGTCCTTCCACCCGGCAAGATCAAGGCGCGCCCTGACCGGCACGAAGGCAAAACAGGCTTCGGCCAAGGCTTCGCGGTCTTCGCGGGCAAGCCGGACCGTCAGCGCGGCGCGCAGCGCGTGCAGATGTACGACATCGGCGGCGGCGTAGGCGAGTTGGGCCTCCGTCAACGTTTCGGCGGCCCAATCGGAGCTTTGCTGGTGTTTGGACAAATCGATGTCGAGAAGGTCTTTCGTCACGTCCTTCAGCCCGTGCCGGTCGGTATAGGTGCGCGTCAACCGCGACGCGATCTTGGTGCAGAAGATCGGCCCGGCAGTGACGCCGAACGCGTATTCAAGCACCGCGACATCGAAACGTGCGTAGTGGAAAATCTTGGTCAGCGACGGATCGGCGAGAAGCTTTTCGATATTCGGGGCCGAACGCTGGCCCGCCGCGATCTGGACGATATCGGCGCTGCCGTCACCAGGCGACAACTGGACTAGGCAGAGCCGGTCGCGATGCGGATTGAGCCCCTGCGTTTCAGTATCGATAGCAACCGCGGCATCATAGTGGCCGAGGTCCGGCAGATCGCCTTTGTGGAAGCGGATGGTCATGGGCATGCTCTTAGATTGATTTCATTAAGAGTTTAAGTCCCTTAGGCGGACTTGGCGGGCGTGCGTCAACCAACCGGTACCATTAATAAAAATAGCCATTGGCATCACATAATCAGGCACTCAATTTAATTTTTAGGCAAATCGACCGTAGTAGGCTCCTGGACGTTGAGAGCACCACCATGCGCCAGGGAATCTTCGTCACGGCCCTTCTCTTTATCGTCGCCATCCCGACGGTGGTCCTGACTGACGGGTGGCAAAGCGTGTCGTTTCATCGGCTCCACTGGACCGGGTTACATGTATCCGGTCTGAGTACTGCCTTCACCTCTCGCGCCTCTGACAGGCCCGCGGCGAGCGGCCGCGTCGCCGCCCGTTCAGCCGGCAGCGCACCCGCGACGGCAGAAACGCAGGGTGTAGGCAACGCGCTGGCCGTGGCGCAAGTCTTCGCCCGCGGCGCCGGCGCGGCGCGAGCTGAAATGGGAATTGGCGACGACGAGACGAGCGGCGCCTCGCCGGAGCCGAGAGGAGCGGCTCCCAAGGCCGGCCACCCCACGCCTACACGCACACCGACGGCAGATGCAGACAAGCCCGCCCTGGCGCAGAACGCTGCTGACCTCGAGGCGTCCCTCAAAACCGCCCACATCGCCGCCACTAACGCACGCGTCGATATCGACTACGGCACGGCGATGAAACTGTATGCGCTGGCGGACAATCCCGAGGACGCCGAGGCCCGCTACGCCATGGCACTCGACTACCTCAACGCCACACCAGCGCCGGACTACGCGTCCGCAGCATACTGGATGCTGACCGCAGCCGAACGCGGTCATGGGCGCGCCGAGGCGGCGCTCGCCGATATGTACGCCGAGGGAACAGGCCTGCCGCGCAATCAGTCGGCCGCATTCCTTTGGTACACGCTGGCCGAACGCGACCTCAGTGCCGAGGACGTGCGGGCCGCGGTTGCAGACAAGCTTGACCGCCTGGACAACACCATGAGTTTGCAACAGCGGGCCGACGCCGACCAATTGATACGCCAGCGGGCGGTCCAGACGGCGGCGTTGATGCCCATGCCGAACAATGCCGACCCAATGACGACCGGCACATCGTCGACAGCTGCACCGTAGTTGCCAGCAGCTCATCAGGCATCGGCGCACGCGGCGAGCATTCACGATTCGGAAGCGGTCCTTGCAGACCTGGCGCACCGTGACAGCCTGACACGCCTGCTCAATCGGCGAGCCTTCGAGGATGCGCTGGTGGAAATGTCTTCCCGAGTACAACGGTTGGGGACGGGACGGCGCCCTGCTTGCCGTGGACATCGATCATTTCAAACGCATCAACGATACGGGCGAAGGCCGGCTCTGCGATGATTGCGTTGCCGGCATCATCAGTGTGAAGCTGATCCTGCGGATGAGAAACATCCTGTCCCTCCCGTAGATCGCGACAGCCGAAGCGCGTGTTGGCGTGGCTTTCGAGTATGGTTTTCGGCGGGCGGGAGGATTGGCTGACGAGGCGCAACGACGATCGATGACCGAACGAACGATCCATCTGATCTTCAAGACGCATCTCGATATCGGGTTCACTGGTCTCGCCGAGACGGTGCGGCGCCGATATCACGAGCGGTTCATTCCCCAGGCGCTCGACACGGGCGAGCATTTCCTTGCCGAGAACCGGGCTCGGAAGATGTTCGTCTGGACGACCGGCGCCTGGCTCGTCTGGGACCATCTCAACACCCAGCCCAAACGGAAGGTGCGCAGGTTGGAACAGGCCATCGCATCCGGCCTCATCCGCTGGCATGCGCTGCCGTTCACGACACATTCGGAGCTGATGTCGCGGGCGCTTTTTCGCGCCGGACTCTCCTTTTCGCAGGAGCTCGATCGGCGGTTTGGGCTGACCACGACCGCGGCCAAGATGACCGACGTTCCGGGTCACACGCGCGGGATTGTGCCGCTGCTGGCTGAAGCCGGCGTGCGCTTTCTGCACATTGGCGTGAATTCCGCCTCGCCTCCTCCGGATGTGCCGGAGGTCTTTCGCTGGCGGGCGCCGCACGGCGAGGAAGTCGTCGTCGTCTATCAGCGATCGTACGGTGCCACGTGCTCTCCTGCTGGGCTTCCCGCCGGTCTCAGCTTTGCGCACACCTCGGACAACATAGGCCCGCAAAGCGTCAGCCAGGCCGTCGCATGTCATCGCGACGTGCACAACGCCAATCCCGACGCCCGGGTGGAGGCATCGACGCTTGACGCATTCGGCACGCTGCTATGGGCGGAGCGCGAGCGGTTTCCCGTGGTCGATCTGGAACTTGCCGATTCGTGGATCCACGGTATCGCCGCGGACCCGCACAAAACGGCCCGTTTCCTCGCGCTCCAGCGGCTCTACGACCAGTTCGCCGAGGACAAGCTCGATGACGGCCGGCGCGCATTCGGCCGCGGCCTCACCTTGGTCGCAGAGCACACATGCGGTGTGGACATAAAGACCTTTCTCCGCGACGACATCGCCTGGGATCGCCCTGCTTTCGAGGCCTCGCGGCGGTCGGATTTTCGATTCGCCTTCACTGAATCTTCATGGGCGGAACAGCGTGCCTACCTTGACAGCTCCGTCAATGAGTTGGCCGGTGACGATCGCACCTCGGCAGATGCCGCTCTTGCAGAACTGCGTCCCTTCGAGACCGAAGACGATCCTGCCCGCCAAGTGAACGACACCGAAGTTGAGGTCGGCGAGTGGCGCGTCTCATTCGATCGCGCGTCCGGCGAATTGATCGGGCTTGTCTCCGCGGACGGCAACGAGATGACGGGCAAGGACGGCGTACTCGTAGCGTACTCATACGAGAGCTACGACGCAGATGATGTGGCGAGCCACATGAAAAGCTACCTCACCGATTGGAACGAGTGGGCCGTACTCGATCACGGCAAGCCGGGACTAAAGAACGCGGCGACCGCATGCTCCGGCACTTTCACGACACGGCTTGCAGGTGTCGGACGCCACGGCAACTTCCCGGTTTTGCGCATGACGATGCCAGACCACGCGCACGACAGGTTAGGCGCTCCGGCGGGCGTCGACTTGATGCTGAGGCCGGGGCAAGATGGCGAGTTGGTCCTCGTGTTCGCAATCCGGCACAAGCCAGCCAATCGCATGCCGGAGGCGAGTTTCGTCTCCCTTCGCCCGGCTGGCGCCAGCCATTGGTCGTACCTTAAGATGGGCCTGTGGCAGGCGGGCGACCGAGTGGCACGCGAGGGGGGCGGTCAGCTGCAAGCGGTTGCCGGCCTACGCTGCAGGCTCCCCAACGGCCGGATGCTATCCGTCAGACCACTCGACACGCCGCTAGTTGCACCAGCGTCGCAACGTTTCATGACGTTCGCGCATGATCCGCCCGACTTCGCGGAGGGAATCCGCTTCAACCTGCACAACAACAAATGGGGAACCAATTTCCCGATGTGGTGGGAGGGCTCGTTTCAAGCGCGCTTCGTCCTCAAGGTCACCTGACGCTCGTGAGCCGAGGCGGCGCGAACTATGACCGACTCTGCTTGCCACGACACCTCGGTTTTTCCGCAGGACCAAGTCGCGCCAGAGCTCGGTGCGTTTGCGGGATCAAAGAGCTAAAGGCGGAGTGGCGATATGAAAAGCGATCTGGTTAAGACGCATATCTGAATCGATTGGTGCCCAGGAGAGGACTCGAACCTCCACGGCTTGCACCACACGGACCTGAACCGTGCGCGTCTACCAATTCCGCCACCTGGGCATGGCCGCGATAGGTAAGGGCGCCCCAGAACCTTGTCAACGTTGCCGTCGGTGTCGTGCGGCTCCGCCTCGACAGCCCCTGGCGCAGTCGTTATGAGGCGGGGGCGAGACACGGGAGAGCGGCATGCCGATAAGCGCGGCCGACAAGGGCCTGGTGACGGTCTTCGGCGGGTCCGGCTTTGTCGGACGCCACGTCGTTCGGGCATTGCTGAAGCGCCGCTGGCGCGTGCGCGTGGCGGTGCGCCGGCCCGACCTTGCGGGTTACCTGCGACCGCTTGGCGATGTCGGCTGGGTGCAGCCGGTGCAAGCAAACCTGCGCTATCGCTGGTCAGTCGACCGCGCTGTCGCCGACGCCGATGCCGTCGTCAATCTGGTGGCGATCCTTGCCGAGCATGGTCGCCAGCGATTCGAAGCGGTCAACGTGTTCGGGGCGCGCGCAGTGGCGGAGGCCGCGCGCAAAGCTGACGTCGCCCGGCTGGTGCACATTTCAGCCATTGGCGCGGACCCCGGGTCACCCTCGGCCTACGCGCGATCGAAGGCGGCGGGCGAAGCCGCCGTGTTCGAGACATCGGCCGAGGCGGTCGTCTTCAGACCGTCAATCCAGTTCGGACCGGAAGACCATTTCTTCAATCGCCTGGCCGCGCTGGCCACGGTCCTGCCGGCATTGCCGTCGTTTGGCGGCGGGCACACTGACTTCCAGCCGGTCTTCGTCGGCGACGTCGCCACCGCGATTGCCGATGCCGTAGAGGGCAAGGCCCAGGTGGGAACCGTCTACGAACTCGGCGGCCCCGAGGTGAAAACGTACCGCCAGTGCGTGGAGATGGTGCTCCACGCGATCGATCGCCGGCGTCTGATGATCCCGGTGCCCTGGTGGCTGGCGACCGCGAAGGGAGCCGTGCTGCAGTCGCTGCCGGGATCGCTCCTCACCGTCGATCAGGTGCGGCAGTTGAAGATCGACAACGTGGTGTCGGAGGCGGCCGCTTCTGAAGGCCGCACGCTCGTCGGGCTCGGCATCGAACCAGCCAGTCTTGCCGCCATTCTGCCGTCCTACCTCGGCCGCTATCGGCCGCGCGGGCAGTTCCAGCGCCAACGGGCGGCCTGAGGTTGGTCACCAGAATCAGGCACCGAAGAAAAACACGGCGATGAGTCCAGCGGCGCCCACGATAATGCGCCACCAGCCGAAAAGAGCGAAGCCGTGCCGGCTGACAAAATCGAGGAAGCCACGGACAACCACCACCGCCGACAGGAACGCCACCACGAAACCGACGGCGATCGTGAGCCCGGCGTTGAAGTCTATCGCGTCGATGTTCTTGTACAGGTCGTAGGCGAAGGCACCAGCCATGGTCGGCATGGCCAGAAAGAACGAATACTCCGCCGCTGACCGCTTGTCGGTGCCGAACAGGAGCGCGCCGGCGATGGTTGCGCCCGAGCGCGAGACCCCGGGGACCAGCGACAGGCATTGAAAGAGACCGATGCCGAGGCAAAGGCCGAGCGGGTAGTCCATGATGTTCTTGTAGCGCGGTGTGAGCGGCAGGCGGTCGAGCCAGATGAGGACGATACCGCCGAGAACCAGCGCGAGTGAAATCAGGAGGACCGAATTGAAGAACACGTCAGTGATAAGGCGGTGAAACGTGACACCGAGAAACGCTGCCGGCAGGAAGGCGATGATGACGCCGAGGGCAAACCGCTGGGTGCGACGGTCGCGGGGAAGGTCCGTGACAAGCTGCCACAGCCGGGCAGCGTAGACGGACAGAAGCGCCAGGATGGCGCCGAGCTGAATCAGCACCTCGAACGCCTTGCCGGCGCTCTCGAAGCCGAGCAGGCGGCTGGCCAGCAGGAGATGGGCGGTCGACGAGACCGGAATGAACTCGGTGACGCCCTCAAGCACGCCGAGACCGACGGCGTCGACAAAAGTTTTCACATCCATTGAGCCCGTCTCCCGGCTACGGCGAATCGGGTTGTTCGCGCGTGGCGCGGGTTCTATACCCGAACCACGCGCCCGGCCTAGATTCGCCGGGCTCATTTCATGCCTTTCGGAACCCCGTCCCCCCAACTCTGCCGTCGATGTCGGTCATCTATCACTACCCGCTTCTGGCCGGTTCGCGCTTCGTCCGCCTTATCCTCGGCGAGTACGGCGAGGCCGCGACGCTGGTCGAGCTCATGCCGTGGGAACGGCACGAGGACCTGCTCACGCTCAATCCGGCGGGAACACTGCCGGTGCTGGTCGACGACGACCAGGCGGTCATTTCCGGCGCGCCGGTGATCGGCGAATATCTCCTGGAGACGCGCGGCACGCGCCTCGGCGAAAAAATGCTGATGCCGGCGACGCCTGCCGCGCGGGCCGAAGCGCGCCGGCTGATCGACTGGTTCCTCGGCAAGATGGATGCGGAAGTCACCGGATACCTGCTAACGGAGAAGGTTTACAAGCGGCGGATGTCGCTCGCGGAGGGCGGCGGACCGCCGGATTCGGCCGCAATCCGGGCGGCACGGTCGAACATCCGATCGCACGTGCGATACATTGGCTACCTGGCGCAGCGGCGCAACTGCCTGGCCGGCGACGAACTGAGCTTCGCGGACCTTGCGGCGGCTGCTGCGTTATCAACGGTCGACTACCTGGGCGAGGTGCCATGGGAGGAAGACGCGATGGCGAAGACCTGGTACGCGCGGGTAAAATCGCGTCCGTCCTTTCGTGCGATCCTTGCGGACACGGTGCGGGGGGTGCCGGCGGCGGCGCACTACGCCGACCTCGACTTCTAGACCTGAAGGCGCGCCTCTTTGCCGATGCCCGCGCGGAGGGGTTCGACGCGATGGGCGTGGCGGCGCCGGACGCAATTCCTGAGGCGGCGCAACGACTTGCCCAATTCCTCGCGGAAGGCCGCCACGGGTCGATGACGTGGCTGCGGGCGAAGGCCGACCGGCGTTGCGACCCGCGTGCGCTGTGGCCGGCCGTCGGTGCCTGTGTCCTGCTGGGGGTGAATTACGGCCCCAACTGCGACCCGCTCGCGAGCCTGGCAAAACCCCGGTGCGCGACGGTGTCGGTGTATGCGCGCAACCGCGACTACCACGATCTGATCAAGGGCAAGCTCAAACGCGTCGCCGGCCGTTTTGCCGCGGCGACCGGGGGTGCCGTCAAGGTGTTCGTCGACACGGCACCGCTGATGGAGAAGCCGCTGGCGGAGGCAGCCGGTCTCGGCTGGCAGGGCAAGCACACCAATCTCGTCAGCCGGCAATTCGGATCATGGCTGTTCCTCGGCGCGATCCTGACGGAGGTGGCGCTGCCGCCCGATCCGCCGGAGCGCGACCATTGCGGCACGTGTCGCGCCTGCCTCGACGTTTGCCCGACCGACGCGTTTCCGGCGCCCTACCAGCTCGATGCTCGCCGATGCATTTCCTACCTCACCATCGAACACGACGGGCCGATCCCGCGCGAATTCCGCGCCGCGATGGGCAACCGCATCTACGGGTGCGACGATTGCCTGGCGGTCTGCCCGTGGAACAAGTTCGCGCAGACCACGCGCGAGGCGAAGCTCGCCGCGCGCGACGACCTCGAGGCGCCGCCGCTTGCCGCGCTTGCCGAGTTGGACGAGGCAAGTTTCCGCGCGCGCTTTTCGGGCTCGCCGATCAAGCGCATCGGGCGCGATCGCTTCATCCGCAACGTGATGATCGCCGTCGGTAATTCCGGCGCGCCGGAGTTGGCAGGTCATGCCGAGCGCCGGTTGAGCGATCCCTCGCCGCTGGTGCGGGGTGCGGCGGTCTGGGCGCTGGCGCGGCTGGTGCCGCCGGACGACTTCGCCCGCCTCGCCGACCGGCATCTACCGAGGGAGACGAGCGCCGAGGTGATCTCCGAGTGGCGGGGCGGGTGATGCGCTCGGTGGCATGTTGGCTAAGCCAGCCCTCCCCCTTTGTGAACACGATCTCACGCCATCTCTCCGCGCATGATGCCGCGCACGCCGCTTGGATGGAGGATCATCGGCTTGCTGGACAACGGAGCGCTTGCCCATCGTGCCCTTGGCCTAGCGTTGGCCGGCGAGTGCACCGTTGCGCAAGGGTCTCCAAACGACAATCACGCTGTCATCCTCCGCGGACGCGGAGGATCGTGCGACGATGTCCTCGTGGTTGAGGTCGAACGCCGCCCTGATCGGTCCTCCGGTCAATCCCCCGATCAAGTCGGGGGAGGAGGATGGCAGACATATTGTGTGCCAAGGTCGCAAGTAGCCCGGACCCCTCCCCAAAACGCGCTCCGCGCGTTTTGACCCTCCCGCAAGGGGAGGGTTTGGTTCCGCTTGTCTGACCGCCTGATCGTTGGCCGGCAAGTCGCGCGTCAGTGAAGCCCCGGATTTCGTTTCACTTCATCCGGGCTACGGCCAGCCGTCGCTACTGCTCACCCCTCCCCAAAACGCGCTCCGCGCGTTTTGACCCTCCCGCAAGGGGAGGGTTGGCGTCGGGTGAGGCGCAGGGAGCTGCCCGGATCAGTGCCCCGTCTCGCCAAGAACCTGCGCGATCGCCGACTCAAGCCGGTCGATATCGGGCGGGCGCGACAGGCGGTGGTCGCCATCCTTCACCAGCGTCAGCACCACGTCGTCGGAGGCGAGGTGGGAGACAAGGTCGGCGGCGTGGCGCCACGGCACCTCGCGGTCGCCGATGCCCTGGAGGACGTGGACGGGGCACCCGGTTTCGATAAGCCGTTCGCCGATAAGGTACTTGTCGCCGTCCTCGATCAGGGTGCGGGTGATCGGATAAGGCTCGCCGTAGTCGTTCGGCTGGAGATAGACACCGGTCTCCATCAGCGTCTGGCGTGCCCGCTTGTTCCATTTGTCCCACATCAGCGCCCGCGTCATATCGAGCGCCGGGGCGATGAGGACGAGGCCGGTCATGCGGGCGCTCCTCGCCCTGGATTGCGCCAGGAGCAGCGCAAGCCAGGCACCCATGGAGGAGCCGATGAGGACCTGCGGGCCCTGGGCGTAGCGATCGAGGACGGCCTTGGCCTCCTCGAGCCAGCGGGTAATCGTGCCTTCCTCGAAGGCCCCGCCCGAATCGCCGTGGCCGGAATAATCAAACCGGGTGGAGGCAAGGCCGCGACGGGCGGCAAACGCATCGACCGCGGTCGCCTTGGTGCCCGTCATGTCAGACCGCAGGCCGCCGAGCCAGAACATGCCGGGGGCGGCACCGCGACGGCGCAGCACGGCAATCTCGCGCTCGCCGCCGGTGCCGCGCACGGTCAACCGCGCCGATTCCAGCTCATGCACAGCCGGGGCCCGTCTTGCCCCCCCGGGTGCAGCAGCGGTTGACTTCCCGTCCGCCATGACCGAATTCTGTCCCATTGCGGCCATGAGGCCGGTTTACCGTAAGGTCCCAACTGCAGAGGAGATCACTGCCATTCGCCGACCCTATAGAGCCCCGCCTCCGACGAAGGAAGGCCCACGGGTGAACGAGGAGATCCGCGTCAACGAAATCCAGCTGATCGACGACAAAGGCGAGAACCTTGGCACGCTGCCAATCGAGCGGGCGCTCGAAATCGCACAGCAGGCCGGGCTCGATCTGGTCGAGATCGCTCCCAATTCCCAGCCCCCCGTCTGCAAGATTCTCGATTTCGGCCGGTACAAGTACCAGGCCCAGAAGAAGGCCGCCGAGGCGCGCAAGAAGCAGAAGACCATCGAGATCAAGGAGATCAAGATGCGTCCCAATATCGACACGCACGACTACGAGGTGAAGATGCGCTCGATGCGGCGCTTCTTCGAGGAGGGCGACAAGGTGAAGGTGACGCTGAGGTTCCGCGGCCGCGAAATGGCCCACCAGGAGCTCGGCGCCCGGCTGCTCGACCGGGTACGCGACGAAACCTCGCCGCTGGCCAAGGTCGAGGCCGAACCCCGGATGGAAGGCCGCCAGATGACGATGGTTCTCGCTCCGCGATAACCATCGATCCCCCTGGGCCGAAACCGCCGTGGTACTGGCGCCGCGCTGAGGCGGCGCCCTAGCGGCTTGCCCCTTCTGGGCGCTATCGCTATAACGCCGCTTCTTCTGCGCCGCCCGGCTCTCCACAGGGCATGCCGTGGCGGCGCTTTTTGGCTCCCAACCGAGGACGCAAAATGCCCAAACTGAAAAGCAAAAGCGGCGCCCGAAAGCGATTCAAGGTGACCGCAACCGGCAAGGTGATCGCCAAGCAGGCGGCGCACCAGCACGGCATGATCAAGCGCACGAAGAAATTCATCCGCAATGCGCGTGGGACGACCGTGCTTTCCGACGCTGACGCCCGCATCATCAAGAAGAACTTCCTGCCCTACGCCTGAGGCGGGGCCGGCTGCCGGAGAACCATCATGTCGCGAGTGAAACGCGGGGTTACCGCCCACGCGAAACACAAGAAAGTGCTGAAGCGGGCCAAGGGATTCTATGGCCGCCGCAAGAACACGATCCGCACCGCCAAGGCGGCGGTCGACCGTTCCGCCCAATACGCCTACCGCGATCGCAAGAACCGCAAGCGTACCTTCCGCGGGCTGTGGATCCAGCGCATCAACGCCGCCACCCGCGAGCACGGGCTCACCTACGGCCGATTTATCGACGGCCTCGGCAAGGCCGGGGTCGATGTGGACCGGAAGGTCCTGGCCGAGCTGGCGGTGAGCGAGCCGGCCGCGTTCAAGTCGCTGGTGGAAAAGGCGCAAGGCGCCCTCGCCTGATCGGTTGGGTTGCCGCCGGCGCGCCGGCCCCGGTGGATTGCGGCGGGCGGGACCGGACCGATGGCGGCGCCTGTCGTGAGAAAATCCGGGCGCCGGATTTCCGTTGAAAGCGGGCGCGTACCCGGGCGGGTTCGATGACCACGAATATCCCAGCCGATCTCTCCGAACTGGAGCGCGACATCGCCGGGCGCATTGCCGCCGCCGGCGACGAGGCGGCACTGGAAGCCGTGCGCGTCGCCGCGCTCGGCAAGAAAGGCGCCGTCTCCGATCTGCTAAAGGGCCTCGGCGCCATGTCGCCGGACGAGCGCTCGGTGATGGGGCCGGCGCTCAACGGGCTCAAGGACCGCGTCAACCAGGCGATCGCGGAACGGCGGACGGTGCTCAAGGACGAGGCGCTCACCCGCCGGCTCGCCGAGGACACGGTCGACGTGACGCTGCCGGTGAGGCCGTCGCCGCTGGAGACGGGCCGCATCCACCCGGTCAGCCAAGTGATCGACGAGATCACGGTCGTCTTCGCCGACCTCGGTTTCGCAATCGCTGAGGGGCCGGACATCGAGACGGAATACTACAACTTCACCGCGCTCAACTTTCCGGTCGGCCACCCGGCGCGCGACATGCACGACACCTTCTTCTTCCGCGAGAAGCTGGACGGCGAGCGCATGCTGCTCCGGACCCACACCTCGCCGGTGCAGATCCGGACGATGGAGGCGCAGAAGCCGCCGATCCGGGTGATCATTCCCGGGCGCACCTACCGTTTCGATTCCGACCAGACCCACACGCCGATGTTTCATCAGGTCGAGGGGCTGGTGATCGACGAGGAAAGCCACATCGGCCACCTGAAATGGGTGCTGGAGGAATTCTGCAAGGCTTTCTTCGAGGTCGACCGGGTCAAGATGCGGTTCAGGCCGAGCTATTTCCCGTTCACCGAGCCGTCGATGGAGGTCGACATCGGCTGCCGCCGGCAGGGCAACGAAATACGCTTCGGCGAGGGGGACGACTGGCTGGAGATTCTGGGCTGCGGCATGGTCCACCCCAACGTCATCCGCGCCGGCGGCCACGACCCCGACAGGTACCAGGGCTTCGCCTGGGGCATCGGCATCGACCGCATCGCCATGCTGAAGTACGGGATGCCGGACCTCCGCGCCTTCTTCGACGCCGACGTGCGCTGGCTCAATCACTACGGCTTCCGCCCGCTCGACCTGCCAACTTTGGCCGGAGGGCTGACGGCGTGAACCATGCCGACACTGCTTAGGTGGAGAGGGTATCGATTTTTCTTCTATTCGGCCGACTTATGGGAGCCGCCGCACGTGCACGTCTTCAAGGCGGGAAAGGAGGCCAGGTCTGGCTGCGAGATGTCACTGTCGCCGTAAACCTCGGTTACAATGCCCGCGAGTTGAATGAGATCGTCGGAAAGACCCGAGAACAACGCCAAAGCTTTCTGGAGAGGTGGAATGACAACTTTGGTTCTGGAGATCGAGGATAGCCGCCCGGTTAAAGTCTTCTGCGACGATGATTACCTGCACGTCACTCTCGCGGATGGTCGCACGCTCAAGGCTCCCCTGTGGTGGTATCCGCGTCTGCTGACGGCTTCGCCGGATGCCCTATCGCATATCGAGCTGATGCCGATGGGAATGCATTGGCCCGAGATCGACGAGGACATCTCGGTCGCCAGCATATTGCGGGGCGCGAAGGCGCCCGGTGCGACTACACCTTCGGCGAAGCGCTGACGCAACCAAGACGATTCCAGCGAACTCATGAAGCTCACGCTCGCCTGGCTCAAGGAGCACCTCGACACCGGCATGACGCTCGACGGCATCGTCGAGACCATGACCATGATCGGGCTGGAGGTGGAGTTGGTCGAGGATCTCGCCGAAATGTACGCGCCGTTCCGCCTGGCGCGGGTGATCTCGGCCGAGAAGCACCCCAACGCCGACCGGCTGAGAGTCTGCGTGGTCGATCCCGGCGACGGCTCCAACATCCAGGTGGTGTGCGGGGCGCCCAATGCGCGCGCCGGCATGATCGGCGTGTTCGCGCCGGCCGGCAGCCACATCCCCGGTACCGGCGCCGACCTCGCCAAGGGCGTCATCCGCGGGGTCGAATTCGAACGGCATGCTCCTGTCGGAGCGCGAGTTGGGCCTCTCCGACGATCACACCGGCATCGTCGACCTGCCAGCCGACGCGCCGGTGGGCGAGCCATACGCGGCCTTTGCCGATCTCGACGATCCCGTGATCGACGTCGCGGTGACCACCAACCGGCCGGACGCCTTCGGCGTCTCCGGCATCGCCCGCGACCTCGCCGCCGCCGGGATCGGCCGGCTGATCGAGCGGCCGGTCGAGCCGGTCGAGGGCGACGGCCCCTGCCCGGTCAAGGTCAAGCTCGATTTCGGCGACACGCAGTCGCTCTGCCCCGCCTTCGGCCTCAGGCTGGTGCGCGGCGTGACCAACCGGCCATCGCCGGACTGGCTGCAGCGGCGGCTCCGCGCGATCGGGCTCAGGCCCATCAACGCGCTGGTCGACATCACCAACTTCATCACCTTCGACCGCTGCCGGCCGCTGCACGTGTTCGACGCGGCGAAGGTGAAGGGCAACCTTACGGTCCGGCGCGCGCACGACGGCGAGACGGTGGTGGCGCTCGACGACAAGACCTACGCGCTCGACCCCGACGTCTGCGTGATCGCCGACGAGGCCGGCGTCGAATCGATCGCCGGGATCATGGGCGGCGAGGCGACGGGCTGCGACGAGACCACCACAGACGTGCTGATCGAATTGGCGCTGTGGGAGCCGCTCAACATCCACCGCACCGGCCGCCGGCTCGCGATCGTTTCGGACGCGCGCCACCGCTTCGAGCGCGGGGTCGATCCGGCGTTCATGGTGCCGGGACTGGAACTGGCGACCCGGATGGTGATGGACCTTTGCGGCGGGACGCCAAGCGACATCCTCGTCGCCGGCGAGGTGCCCGAGCCAGCGAACGTCGTCGACTTCCCGGTGAGCGAGGTGAAACGGATCGCCGGCATCGACCCGTCGATCAGCGATGTGACGAAGATCCTCGACGATCTCGGCTTCACCTCGACGCCGCACCGCACCAAGGGAACGATCACCGTGTCGATCCCGACATGGCGGCCGGATGCCAGCATCAAGGCGGACATAGTCGAGGAGATCGTGCGCATCATCGGCGTCGACAAGATACCGGTCGCGGCGATGCCGCGCAGCGCCACGGTCGCCAGGCCGGTCCTGACGCCGATCCAGACCAGGACGCGGCGCGCCAAGCGGGCGCTGGCCGCGCGCGGGCTGACCGAGGCGGTGACGTGGTCGTTCATTTCCGAGATCGCGGCGGGAACTTTCGGCGGCGGCGACGAGGCGCTGAAGCTCGCCAACCCGATGGCGCCTGACATGTCGGACATGCGGCCGAGCCTGCTCCCCGGTCTGATCGCGGCCGCACAGCGCAACGCCGACCGGGGCTTCGCCGATCTCGCGCTGTTCGAGGTCGGCCAGGTGTATCGTGGCGATCGCCCCGAGGACCAGTTCACCGCCGTCGCCGGGCTTCGCCGCGGGACGGCGCGGGCGCCTGGCAGCGGCCGCCACTGGTCCGGCGCCGCCGGGCCAACCACGGTCTTCGATGCCAAGACGGATGCGCTCGCCACCCTCGACGCGCTCGGGATGCAGCCGGAGAAGGCGCAGGTCACGTCCGATGCGCCAGCGTGGTTCCACCCCGGCCGCTCGGGCACCATCCGTCTCGGCCCGAAGACGGTAATCGGCACGTTCGGCGAATTCCACCCGAAGGTGCTGGAACGGATCGACGCGGAGGGACCGCTCGCCGGGTTCGAGATCATTCTCGAAGCGATCCCGCTGCCGAAACCGCAGCCCACCAAGACCAAGCCGCCGCTGACGCTGTCCGATCTGCAGCCGGTCCGGCGCGACTTTGCCTTCGTCGTCGACCGGGCGGTGGAGGCGCAGCGCATCGTCAAGGCCGCCCAGGGCGCCGATCGCGGCCTGATCACGGCGGTCTCGGTGTTCGACGTGTTCGAAGGCGACGCACTCGGCGCCGGCAAGAAGTCGGTGGCGATCGAAGTGACGATGCAGCCCGCCGAGCGCACCATGACCGACGCGGAGATCGACGCCGCGGCGCAAAAGGTCGTGGCGGCGGTCGAGAAGGCGACCGGCGGGTCGCTCAGAACCTAGGGCGCCCGGCGCGTTCGGGGGGTGTGATCGCGTACCTTGACCGCTATTGCGGTGCGGTGGAAGAGTCCGACGCCAAATTCACAGGCGGATCGCGGGCGATGAATCCGAAAGATATTCTCAAGTCGACGCCTTTCTTCACCGAGGTGCTTACCGACGGCGAAATCGACATGCTGGCGACGCGGGCGCGCTTCATCGATTTCCGCAAAGGCGCCACGCCGATCGAGGAGGACGGGCCAGGCACGTCGATGTTCGTCATCGCGTCGGGCACGGTCAGCGTCACCGTCGGCGGCGAGGACGAGCCGGTTGCCACCCTGGGGCGGGGGAACATTTTCGGCGAGATGTCGCTGCTGACGGGGGCGCGGCGGAGTGCGACGGTGACGGCGCTCGAACCGGTGCGGACGATCGAGGTCAACAAGCAGGCGCTCGCCCACGTGCTCGACCAGTCGCCGACGCTGGTCGCCCGCTTCGTCGAGATGCTGACCCGCCGCCAGCGCGAACTGGACCGCCTCGCCGGCGGAAACGCCTGGGGAATGCTGAGGCCGGGCAAGGCTGAACTTGCGGGCATGATCGGCGCGTTCTTCGGCAGTCGCGCGAACTGACGAGCCTTCCGGAGCATTGGGGCCGCGCGGATCGCAGATGGCGTGAGGCGCGCGGGTACCCTCGCCCCTTGAGGGGAAGTCAGATCGGAGCGAGTAACGCCCGGCGCTCTAACCCCTCACCCGGAATCCCGATTGGCGGCCAATCGGAATTCCGACCTCTCCCTCCGGGGAGAGGTGGCCTCTGCTCACGCGGCGCGATCGACGTCGCCGCGTCGACCGGCTCACATGTCAATGCGCGGCGTCCCAGTTGTCAAGCCGGCGTGGACGTCGACGTGCAACGGGACGGAGAGGTGGACGGCGGGTGCGGCCGCCGTCTCCATGACGTGGGCTGCGACCTTCATGGTCTCGTCGACCTCGTCCTCCGGTGCCTCGAACACCAGTTCGTCGTGGACCTGCAGAAGCATGCCGGCCTTCAACCGCGCCTGCGCCAGCGCCGGCTCCATGCGGATCATGGCGCGGCGGATGATGTCGGCGGCGGTGCCCTGGATCGGCGCGTTGATGGCGGCGCGGTCGACGAAGGCGCGCTCCGACGGGTTCGACGAGCCGGTCTGGGGGAAGTTGACCTTGCGGCCGAACAGGGTCGACACGTAGCCGTCGGCGCGCACCTTCTTGCGCATCGCCTCCATGTAGTCGCGGATGCCGGGGAAGCGCTCGAAGTAGCGCTTGATGTAGGCGCCGGCCTCCTCACGCGGGATGCCGAGCTGGTTGGCAAGGCCGAAGGCGGAGATGCCGTAGATGATGCCAAAGTTGATCGCCTTGGCGCGGCGCCGCACCTCCGGCGGCATGCCCGCGACCGGCACGCCGAACATCTCGGACGCGGTCATGGCGTGGATGTCGAGGCCATCGGCGAAGGCCTGCTTCAGCTCGGGCACCTCGGCGACGTGGGCGACGATACGCAACTCGATCTGGCTGTAGTCGGCCGAGATCAGTTTCATCCCTTCGTCGGCAACGAACGCGGTGCGGATGCGCCGGCCTTCCTCGGTGCGGATCGGGATGTTCTGGAGGTTCGGCTCCGACGACGACAGGCGGCCGGTGGTGGTGGAGGCGAGCGCGTATGACGTATGGACGCGGCCGGTCCCCGGATTGATGTAGCCGGGAAGGAGATCGGTGTAGGTCGATTTCAGCTTCGACAATTGTCGCCAGTCGAGGATGTGACGGGCGAGTTCGTTGCCGCCGGCGGCCAGCTCCTCCAGCACGTCGGCCCCGGTCGCCCACGCGCCGGTGCGCGTCTTCTTGCCGCCGGGCAGGCCGAATTTGCCGAACAGGACGTCGCCGAGCTGCTTCGGCGAGCCGATGTTGAACGGCGCGCCGGCGAGCTTGTAGATTTCGTCCTCCAGCCCCGCGAGCTTCTGCGAGAAGGCGCCGGACATGCGCGACAGGATATGGCGATCGACCCGGATGCCGCGCGCCTCCATCCGCGCCAGCACAGGGATCATCGGCCGCTCCAGCGTCTCGTAGACGTTGACCATGTGCTCGGCGACAAGGCGCGGCCTCAGCGCCGTCCACAGGCGGATCGCCACGTCGGCGTCCTCGGCGGAGTATTCGGTCGCCTTGTCGATGGGGACACGATCGAAGGTCACCTGCCCGCGGCCGGTGCCGGCGACCTCCTTGAACGCCATCGGCTTGTAGCCAAGCACAGCATCGGCGAGCTCGTTCATGCCGCTGCCACCCTTGCCGCCGTCGAGGGCATAGGAGATGAGCATGGTGTCGTCGAAGGGCGCCACCTCGATGCTGTGGCGGGAGAGGACCAGCGCGTCGAACTTGAGGTTCTGCGCGATCTTGAGGACACTCTTGTCCTCCAACAGCGGCTTCAGCCGCTGGAGCGCCGCTTCTGCCGGCACCTGGCCGGCGACGAGACCGCCGCCGAGAAGATCGCCCGGTCCATCCTTGTGGGCGAGCGGTATATAGGCCGCCCTCCCCGGCCCGGTCGCGAGGCTCATGCCGACGAGTTCGCCCTGCATGGGATCGAGCGAGGTGGTCTCGGTATCGACGGCGACGCGGCCGGTCGCCTCCGCCTCGGCAATCCAGGCGTCGAGGCGGTCCATGTCCGTCACCGTCTCATAAGCCGAGCGGTCAAAGGGGATGGTGACAGCGGCGGCTGCCGCCCGCGCCGCATACGCGGCCGGACCGGTGGCGCCCTCGGCGGGCGGCTGCAGGCGCTTGTCGCCGGCATTGAAATAGGGCCGGTAGACGGGCCGCACGCCCTCCTTCAGGGCCGGCTTCTTCGCCTTCGACCGCGCACCCTCTTCCGGCAGGGCGGGTGCCACCTTGTCGGCTCGTGCCGGTCGCCTCGGCGACGCGGCGGGTGAGCGAGGTGAACTCCATCGCCTTGCAGAAGGCGATGAGCCGCGGCCCGTCGCGCTCGCGCACCGCAAGCTCTTCCAGCGGCACCTCGAGCGGCACGTCCTGGTCCAGGGTGACGAGCTTCTTCGACAGGCGGGCGTCATCGGCGTGGGCCACCAGCGCCTCACGGCGCTTGGGCTGCCTGATTTCGCCGGCATGGGCGAGCAGCGACTCGAGGCCGCCGTACTCGCCGATGAGCTGGGCGGCGGTCTTGACGCCGATGCCCGGGACGCCAGGGACGTTGTCGACCGAGTCGCCGGCGAGCGCCTGGACGTCGATGACCTTGGCCGGCGGCACACCGAAACGCTCCGCCACCTCCGCCTCGCCGATGCGCTTGTCCTTCATGGTGTCGAACATGACGACGGACGGACCGACGAGCTGCATCAGGTCCTTGTCGGAGGCGACGATGGTGACATCGGCGCTGGCCTCGCGGGCCTGGCGGGCATAGGTGGCGATGAGGTCGTCGGCCTCGAAACCGGACTGCTCGATCGACGGGATGCTGAAGGCGGCGGTCGCCTGGCGGATCAGCGGAAACTGCGGCTTGAGGTCGTCCGGCGCATCGGGCCGGTGGGCCTTGTACTCGGAGTAGAGCGCGTTGCGGAACGTCACCTCCGACTTGTCGAAGACGACGGCGATGTGGGTCGGCTTCACGCCGGCGGAGGCATCCTGGAGCAACTTCCACAGCATGTTGCAGAAGCCATAGACGGCGCCGAGCGGCAGGCCGTCCGACTTGCGCGTCAGCGGCGGCAGCGCGTGATAGGCGCGGAAGATGTAGGACGAGCCGTCGACCAGAAAGACGTGGTCGCCGCGCTTGACCCCGGCTGGGGAGGACTGGGCTGTGGCCATCGGGGCGAATATGCCCGCCACGAGCGGCGGTTGGAAGGGCGGCTTCGGCGCTTCGGGAACCAAGGGGGCTGGGCGGCGTTTTTTCCCACGATGCAACCGCCGGAGAGCCGCCATGGGCAAGCAGTCTGCCTTCGCCAAATCCGCCAAGGCCGAGGCCGAAGCGGACCGCCGGGTCCAGAAGAGCGGCGGAGGCGACTGAGAAAAGCCACGCCCCGCACAAATCCTCCAAGGTGCCGCAGACGGGCGCGCGCGACTATCCGGTGCCGCCGCTGCCCGAACAGCACCAGGCGAAGCCCGGCGTCGAGGCCGAGCTGGAGCCTCAGCCGATGTACGACGCGCCCTACTATCGCGGCTCCGACAAACTGATCGACAAGGTCGCCATCGATCACCGGCGGCGATTCCGGCATCGGCCGCAGCGTCGCGGTGCTGTTCGCGCGCGAGGGCGCCGACGTCGCCATCGTCTACCTGGAGGAAGACGAGGACGCGGAAGATACGCGGCGGGCGGTCGAGAAAGAAGGCCGCCGGTGCATCCTGATCAAGGGCGACGTGGGCGAGGCGGAATTCTGCCGCGCCGCGGTGGCCAAGACGGTCGATGAATTCGGCCACCTCGACGTGCTGGTCAACAACGCCGCGTTCCAGCAGCATATCGCCAAACTCGAAGACCTCAGCGAGGAACAGTTCGACCGCACGCTGAAGACCAATCTCTACGGCTATTTCCACATGGCGAAGGCGGCGGCCGAGCACCTCGGCGAGGGCAGCGCCATCATCAACACCGGCTCGGTGACCGGCATCCAGGGCAGCGCCCACCTGCTCGACTATTCGATGACCAAGGGCGGCATCCACGCGTTCACGCGGTCACTGGCAGGGCTGCTGCTCGAGCGCGGCATCAGGGTCAACGCGGTGGCGCCGGGCCCGGTGTGGACGCCGCTCAATCCGGCAGACCGGGCGGCCGGAGACGTGGCACACTTCGGACAAGGAACGCCGATGAAGCGGCCGGCGCAGCCGGAGGAGCTCGCGCCCGCCTATCGTGTTCCTGGCAGCGCCGTCGTGCTCCAGCTACATCACTGGCGAGGTGCTGCCGGTGATCGGAGGATATTGAGCCGCGATGACCGCGCCGGTCGCGGCCGACGCCGATGCACCGCCGCGCGCGCGTTCGCTTGGCGCGCTCGCAACGCAGGCGGCGACCTGCCAACGCTGCCCACTTTACGCCAATGCGACGCAAACGGTGTTCGGCGAGGGGCCGCGGAATGCCGCGCTGATGATGGTGGGCGAGCAGCCGGGCGACATCGAGGACCGGCAAGGCCGGCCGTTCGTCGGGCCGGCCGGCAGGGTGCTGGACGAGGCGCTCGCCGAGGTCGGCATCGAGCGGAAATCAATCTATCTCACCAACGCGGTCAAGCATTTCAAGAACGAGCCGCGCGGCAAGCGGCGGTTGCACAAGCGTCCGAACCAGTACGAGATTTCGCGATGCCGGTGGTGGCTCGACGGCGAACTGGCGCTGGTGAAGCCGGCGCTGGTAGTGGCGCTGGGCGTAACGGCGGCTTCAGCGCTGGCGGGACGACGGGTGGTGATCTCACGCGAACGGGCACGGCCGGTTTCCTTCGGCGCGTTCGCCGGCCTCGTCACGGTGCACCCGTCGGCGATCCTGCGCATGCGGGAGGCATCCGACCGGCACCGGGCGATGGCCGAATTCGTGGGCGACCTCAGGAAGGCGAGGGAACTGGCATCGGCAAACGGCGTGTAGTGCTTCGGCGCGGTTGTGGCAAAAAGCGATACCCTCCGGGAAGCTTTCTGCTAATATTATTGCCGATCTAGTCTGACTTTGGCGCCGATATATATCGGGCTGGCAGCTAACCAAGGAACAGCCGCGTCGGCGATCAACAACCCGGTCAAACGTTAAAAGGAGGAAATTCAGAACTCGTTTCGGCTGACGGCCGGCACTCCGGCCTTTCCGCTGAAAACTTTTCGCAATCGACGTTCGTCGCAATACGCAAAGCTCATGGGGGGCATGACATGCACATTGGGAACGTCGCCGCAATCGTGGCGGCATTATCCGCGCTTTTCCTGGTTTCGGCGGCGCAAGCCGAAGAGGGCGTCTGCAGAGGGTTCGCGGGCACTTCCGGCACACTCAAATACGATGGTTTGAAATGCGCGCTCAAGTCGAGCCCTGGCAACTATGTGATCCGCAAGACCGTATGGGAAAGCAAGGAGCCGGACGTCTACAAGGCTTTCCTGCCTATCGCCAACCACACGTTTACCTGCGAGCTGACCCAGGCGGGCGGCAGCGGCAAGGACGACCTCGAGATCACCAAGTACAGTCTGTTCGAAGTGCCATTAAGTCCGGCATAAGCCGGACGCCGCCCGCAGGTTTGGCGCGCCCCTATGCGGACGAGCCGCCCAATTGCTTGGCGAGCTCGGGAAGCAGTTCGAAGACGTCGCCGACAAGGCCGTAGTCGGCGATCTGGAAGATCGGGGCTTCGGGGTCCTTGTTGATGGCGACGATCACCTTGGCATCCTTCATGCCGGCAAGGTGCTGGATGGCGCCCGAGATGCCGCAGGCGATGTAGAGGTCGGGGGCGACGATCTTGCCGGTCTGGCCGACCTGGAAATCGTTGGGGACATAGCCGGCATCGACGGCGGCGCGGCTGGCGCCGATCGCGGCGTTGAGTTTGTCAGCCACGGGCTCAAGGTACTTGTGGAAATTATCCGCCGACTGGAAGGCGCGGCCGCCGGAAATGACGATGGAGGCGGCGGTGAGTTCCGGTCGTTCGGACCTCGACAGTTCGGCACCAACGAACGCTGAGGCGGCCGGGAGCTGCGGCACGGCGACCGCCTCGATGGCGACCGCCGCATCACCGGCGGCGGCGGCCTTGAAGGCGGAGCCGCGCACCGTGATCACCTTCTTCACCTCCCCGCTCTTCACCGTCTCAATGGCGTTGCCGGCGTAGACCGGCCGCTCGAACGTATCGGGCGCGACGACGCGCGTGACCTCCGAAACCTGCATGACATCGAGGAGCGCGGCCACGCGCGGCATGAAATCCTTGCCGAAGGTGGTCGCCGGCGCGACGAGGGCATCGTACCGGTCGGCGAGCGAGACGACGAGCGCGGCCACCGGTTCGGCAAGGTGCTGGGCAAGGCCATCGTCATCGGCCAGCAGCACTTTCGCGACGCCGGCGAGCTTCGCGACCGCTTCGGCGGCGGGGCGGCAATTCTTGCCGGCGACGAGGACGTGGACGTCGGCGCCGAGCTCGCCCGCGGCGGCAAGCGCGCGGCTGGTCGCCTCGCCCGGCAGCCGATCATCGTGCTCGGCAATCAGCAGTGCGTCTCACAGATCACCCCCGCTTCGTTCTTGAGCCTGTCGACCAGTTCGGCGACGGAGGCGACCTTGACGCCGGCGCTGGCGGGGCGGCGGCTCGCTGACCTCGACCACGGTCAGACGCGGCGCGATGTCGACGCCGAAATCCGCCGCCGTCTTCTCATCGATCGGCTTCTTCTTCGCCTTCATGATGTTGGGCAGCGAGGCATAGCGCGGCTCGTTGAGGCGGAGGTCGGTGGTGATGATCGCCGGCATCTTCAGCCGAGCGTCTCCAGGCCGCCGTCGACCTCGCGCGTCACCATCGGCCTGGCCGCCGTCGACGTCGACCTTCGAGGCGAAGGTCGCCTGCGGCCAGCCGAGCAGCGCCGCGAGCATCTGGCCGGTCTGGTTGCAGTCGTCGTCGATCGCCTGCTTGCCGAGGATGACGAGCCCGGGCTGCTTCGGTCGCCGCACGGCCTTCAGCGCCTTGGCGACGGCCAGCGGCTCCAGCCGCTCGTCCGTCTTCACCAGCATGCCGCGGTCGGCGCCCATGGCGAGCGCGGTGCGAATGCGTCTCCTGGCGGCTCGCCGACCCGACCGACACGACCACCACCTCCTTGGCGGTGCCGGCTCTCCTTCATCCGCAGCGCCTCCTCCACCGCGATCTCGTCGAACGGGTTCATGGCCATCTTGACGTTGGCGAGGTCGACGCCGCTGCCGATCCGGCTTGACCCGCACCTTGACGTTGTAATCGACCACCCGTTTGACGGCCACCAGTATCTTCATGCTGCGCTCGCTTCAGCGTCGAGGGTAATGCTGCGCCGGGATTCGCGCTCTTGAGGTTGGTAGCGGCCCATTCGGGCCTTTCATACCCGATTGGGCTGCCTTTTTGTCAACGCCGCGATGCCTGGTCCAGTCAGGGCAGCCAGCGCTCACTCAATAGCCGGTTGACGGAACTCATGCGAATTGGGGTCCGTCGCCGAAGACAGACGGGCGCACAGGCGGGCTGCAACATGGAAGGGCTGCGCTTCACACCCGCCAAACTGGACGCCACCGATCCGCGTCCTGGGCGGCGGACCAATCTCTCAAGTGGAACCGAGCGCCCAGTGCAGGGAAAAAGTGCGTGCTGGACCGGCAATCATAGGAGCTTCCTGAACTGTTCCTCCGTCAGGCCAGCATCGCGGATGATCTTCTTCAGCAGCGGCCGCTGCTCGGGCAGCTTCACCGTTACGTCCAATGAGACGTCCTTCTCCGGGGCCGGCTCGAGCGGAACCTCCTCCCCATTCTTCTGCAACGCCTCGAGGTATCCGATGAGGGCCTCCTCGGCATTCTTAACGGCCTGCTCGTACGTCTCACCCCACGTATGGCAGCCGGGCAGCGCCGGGAAGTAAGCCAGGTACCCGCTCTCCTCAGCGTGGGCCTCGACGATAAAGGAATAGGTGCGCGTGTGGTGCGTCATTGGCTCCAAATACCACAGGATTGTGCTTGCTCGAAGGCTTCGCGCGGTTGGTGCAACCACCCCAGCCTTAACGCCCCCTTAAATCGCCGCATTTAGCGTCACGGTGCGACCCGGGACGGGAAAAGCCGTCCAATCGCGTGTTCATTTTGGGGACGGCGGCCAATGAGGTGGCGACGCCGCACGAGCGAACGGGTCGAACCGGTCATGGACGTCGGGGACGGCGGCCGTGACAGTCTCCTCGACTTCGGACTGAAGGACTCCGACCGCTCGGTGCCGACACGCAGGAAGAGCAAGGCCGACGCGGCCGGCCGGGGGCGCAACAAGGGCTCCCCGCAGCGCGGACCCGTGCGGCGGGCCCTCAGGCGCACCGCTCACTGGATCGCCGTAATTCTGATCATCACCGTCGGGTCGCTCGGGGCCGTCACCGCCTACTACGCGTCCAAGCTGCCGCCACCCAGCCAATGGACGGTGCCGAAGCGGGCGGCCAACGTGCGCATCCTCGCCGCCAACGGCCAGCTCATCTCCAACCGCGCCGACTCCAGCGGCCAGAGCCTCACCCTCGACCAGATGCCGCCGTTCCTGCCCGAGGCGGTGATGGCGATCGAGGACCGGCGCTTCTACTGGCATTTCGGCATCGATCCGATCGGGCTCGCGCGCGCCTTCGTTGCCGACGTCCGCGCCGGCCATATCGTGGAGGGCGGCTCGACGATCACCCAGCAGCTCGCCAAGAACCTGTTCCTGACGCCGGAGCGCACGTTCGGGCGGAAGATCCAGGAGCTGCTCCTGGCGCTCTGGCTGGAGTGCAACTTCAAAACAGCAGATCCTGGACTCTACCTCAACCGGGTCTCCCTCGGCGCCGGCGCCTACGGCGTCGATGCGGCGGCGCACAGCTACTTCGGCAATTCGGCCCGCAATATCACGCTCGCCGAGGCAGCCACGCTCGCCGGCATGCTGAAGGCGCCCAGCACCTACTCGCCCAGCAACCACCCGCAGGCGGCGGAGGCGCGGGAACAGACCGTGCTCACCGCCATGGCCGACGCCGGTTTCATCACGGCGCGGCAGGCAACCCTCGCCATGTCCACGCAGGTCAAGGCGGTGCACGACGTCGCCGGCGGCAGCGGCCGCTACGTCGCCGACTGGGTGATGGACATCCTGCCGAACTACATCGGCGTTTACGACCAGGACATCGTGGTCGACACGACGATCGACCTCAACCTGCAGACCGCGGCGGCGAAGGCGATCTCCGACACGCTCGCCTCGGACGGCACCAAGTATCGCGTCGGCCAGGGGGCGCTGGTGGCGATCGATCCGGACGGGGCGGTGAAGGCGCTGGTTGGTGGGCGCGACTACGCCTCCAGTCCGTTCAACCGCGCCGTCGATGCCCATCGCCAGCCGGGCTCCGCGTTCAAGCCGTTCGTCTACCTGACGGCGCTGGAAGGCGGGCTGGTGCCGGAAACGGTGAGGATCGATCAGCCGGTGTCGGTCGATGGCTGGCAGCCGGAGGACTACACCAAGAGCTACCGCGGGCCGGTGACGCTGACGACGGCTCTGGCGCTATCCTTGAACTCGGTGTCGGCGGAGCTGACCGCCGAGGTCGGGCCCGCGGCGGTGGCGGCCACCGCCCATCGCCTCGGCATCATCTCGCCGCTGATGGCCACGCCCTCGATCGCGCTCGGGACATCGGAGGTGACGCCGCTCGAACTCACCGCCGCCTACGTGCCCTTCTCCAACGGCGGGCGCGGTGTCATCCCGCACGTCATCCGGCGGATCACGACGACCAAGGGCAAGGTGCTCTACGAGCGGACCGGGTCGGGGCCGGGCCAGGTGATCGCGCCGATGTACGTCGGCATGATGAACGCGATGCTGGAGCAGACGCTGCTCATCGGCACCGCCAAGGCGGCGCAGATACCCGGCTGGCCGGCCGCCGGCAAAACCGGCACGAGCCAGGACTACCGCGACGCCTGGTTCGTCGGCTACACCGCCGACCTCACCGCCGGCGTGTGGTTCGGCAACGACGACAACTCGCCGACCAAACGGGCCTCGGGCGGCAACCTGCCGGCAATCGCCTGGCAACACTTCATGAGCGACGCGGTCGCCGGGCTCGCGGTCGCCGACCTGCCGGGCAACTATCAACTCTACGACCCGGGCAATCCCCTGCCGCCACGCTCGGTCGCCGACATGGGCAACGGTCAGCCGTACGCGGTGGCACCGGACGCGCCCGGCTACGCGCCGCCGCGGCCGCTCGGTGGATTCTTCCAGGCGGCTCTTCGGCGGATAGCGTTCCTTCAGCCGTCGGCCGCGAGCTTTCGCTCCCTTTGTCGTTATCCTCGAAGTTCAGTTTAATCAAAGCGGCGAACGCGGCGTAAGCTTGTCTTGGGGGGTGCGGGCCCAGTTCACCCGGTTGGCCACACAACCGGAGAAGATTGAGATGCGCCGCCGCCACCTTCGCACCATTTCGCTGGCCCTGCTTGCCGGCTCCGCTTTCCTGCTGGTCAATTCCGCACCATTTCCGTTTGTCACGATCGCCGTGCAGCCTGCCTTCGCGCAGGGGGGCGGTGGCGGGAACGGCGGTGGGGGCAACAACGGTGGCGGGAATGGAGGTGGTGGAAACAGCGACAGCAGCCACGGGAACAGTGGCGGCAGCCCGGGAAACAGCGACAGCAGCCACGGGAACAGTGGCGGCAGCCCGGGAAACAGTGGCGGCAGCCACGGGAACAGCGGCGGCGGCAACAGCGGCGGCGGGAACAGCGCTCACACCAACTCCAACGCAGCGTCCGGCAGCGGCAAAGCAAGCTCGGCACCGGGCCAAAACAAGTCGAGCGGGAACACGGTCAACAGCGGCAACGCCAACACGGTCAAGGTCAACGCCGTCGCGACGCCTTCGACACTCAACGGCAATTCGGGGAATGAGAAGAACTTGCACGCCCTGCTCGGCGGGCTCAATTCGGCGGGGCGCAATATCAATGGACTTCTCAAGAGCAACGACCCGCGCATGGCGCCGCTCGTGCAATATGCGACCGCCGTCGCCAATACCCAGTACAGTCTCCAGCAGGCAGTGGCCGATGCAAACGCGGCGCTGACGGACGCGCTGACGGCGCAAACCACCGCACAATCGACCTACGACACAGCCCTGTCCGCATTCGACACGGTGGTTGCGGGTGACCAGGCCCTGGTCCTCGTACGACACGACCTACGACTACACCCAACGCTAGCCAACACGACTTATGACGCACTGGCGGCACATCTCCACCGTCTCACGACGAACGTCGACCCGACCCCTTCGGTTGACCCGGCTCTGACCGCCTACAATACGGAAGTCGCGGCCCTGACGACCCCTGGTGAACAGCACGGAAGCGTCGACGTCTTCAGACGGCGACCACCGACCTCACCACCGCCAACGGCGATGTGACGACGGCGACAAACGACCTTGGCACGGCACAAGGAAACTACGACACCGCGGCGGCCACCAACTTCCAGGTCGATGGCACGTCCACGAGTTTGATTCGCTGAATGCCGCTATCCTCGCCGCTGCCAACCCGAATTTCGGAGAGAAATACGGAACTCCGACTGATGAGATGGTCCAATGGGTCGAGGACCTCTCGGGGTCGGGTCTTCGACGGGGGTGGTCGATACCATCTACAGCAATCTCGAGGCCAGTTCGCCGTAACCCCTGCTGCACGCGGACGTCTGGCGGTGGTCCGGCTCATGAGCCGGACCACTTGCTTTTGGGGCCGTTGCAAGCAGGCTGCCATTCCTGGACCTTTTCTCATCTCTCTCCGGTCCTATTTGAGGTCGCAGCGGGCGGTAGCGACGACGGAGGTCGATCAATGACCGCCAGCGAACCTGCGTTGGCCCGACACGTGGCGCTCGTCACCGGCGCCAGCTCGGGGATCGGCAGGGCAAGCGCCATCGCCATCGCCGGCGCGGGGGCGAAAGTGGCCGTCAACCATCTTCCCCGTGACAGGGAGGCCGCCGACGACGTGGTGGACGAGATCGAGAAGGTGGGGGGCACCGCCTTCGCGGTCGCCGGCGACGTCAGCAACGAGACGGACGTGCTTAGAGATGGTCGAGCAGGTGGTTGCCAAGTTCGGCACGATCCACGTCCTCGTCAACAACGCCGGCATCCAGCGCGACGCCCCTCTCCTCGACGTGAGCCTGGCCAACTGGCAGAAGGTGATCGACGTCAACCTGACGGGGCAGTTCCTGTGCGCGCGGGAGGTGGTGCGCGAATTCCTGCGGCGGGGGATCGACGATACAGTGACGCCCGCGGCCGGCAAGATCGTCTGCATGAGCTCGGTCCACCAGGCGATCCCGTGGGCGCATCACATCAGCTATGCCGCGTCCAAGGGCGGCGTGCAGATGATGATGGAATCCCTGGCGCAGGAGCTCGCGCCGGCAAAGATTTGGGTGAACGCGATCGCACCGGGCGCCATCCGCACACCCATCAACCAAGCCGCGTGGGAGACGGCAGCGGCGCGGCGCGATCTTGAACGGCTGATACCCTACGGCCGCATCGGCCGTGTCGAGGACATCGCCCGCGCGGTCGTATGGCTGGCTTCGGACGCCTCCGACTATGTTACCGGAACGACGCTGGTGATCGACGGCGGGATGATGCTCTACCCGGGCTTTCGCGGCCATGGCTGATCGTGCAGGCGGCCCGACGGACGCATCCGGCGCGTCGAAGACCAGCAACCACATCGAAGACTATGCGGTGATCGGCGACCTGCGCACCGCCGCCCTCGTCGGCCGCGACGGCTCCATCGACTGGCTGTGCCTGCCGCGCTTCGATTTGCCGGCGTGCTTTGCCGGGCTGCTGGGCACCCATGAAAACGGCCGCTGGCTGATCGCGCCGGAGGGCGAGGTAAGCGAGGTGCGTCGCAGCTATCGCGACGAGACGCTGATTCTGGAGACCGTGTTTCGCACAGACACCGGCTCGATCGCCCTCATCGACTTCATGCCCCACGACGGGGAAAGCCAGCGCACCGACATCGTGCGCCTTGTCCAGGGACGCGGCGGCAAGGTTGCGATGCGGACCGAGCTGCTGCTGCGGTTCGACTACGGCAAGGTGATTCTCTGGGTCAGCCGCGTCGAGGACGGCATCAATGCCGTGGCGGGTCCGGACGCGCTGTATCTACGCACACCGGTCGATCTGCGCGGCGAGGACTTTCGGACGAAGGGTCAGTTCACCGTTGCCGAGGGCGAGACCGTGCCCTTCGTGCTCACGTGGTCGCGCTCGCACCGGCCGGATCCGGCACCGATCGACGCCATGCGCCAGCTCAAGGAAACCGAGCGGTGGTGGCACGACTGGTCGGCGCAGTGCAACTACAAGGGGGACTGGCGGGAAGCAGTGATCCGCTCGCTGATAACGCTGAAGGCGCTCACGTACGATCCGACCGGCGGTATCGTGGCGGCACCGACGACCTCGCTGCCCGAGGCGCTCGGTGGCTCACGCAACTGGGACTACAGGTATTGCTGGATACGCGACGCGTCATTTACGCTCTATTCACTCTTGAACTCAGGATACCGCGAAGAGGCACGGGCGTGGCGCGAGTGGCTGTTGCGCGCCGTCGCCGGCACGCCCGAACAACTGCAGACCGTCTACGGCGTCGGCGGCGAACGCGAGCTCGCCGAACTGGAAGCAAGATGGCTTGAAGGATATGCCGGCAGCCAGCCGGTACGCATAGGCAACGGGGCGGCGGTCCAGTTTCAACTCGACGTCTACGGGGAGCTGATGGACGCCTTTCACGTGTCGCGAACACATGGCGTGGAGCCGATCGACCACGCGTGGGCGGTGCAGCAGGCGCTGCTGGAATTTCTCGAGTTGAAATGGAGCGAACCCGACGAGGGAATTTGGGAGGTTCGCGGCAAGCGACAAAACTTCACCCATTCCAAGGTCATGGCGTGGGTGGCATGTGACCGCGCGGTCAAGTCGGTGGAGCGATTTAATCTCGAAGGCGATGCTGAACGCTGGGCGGCGCTCCGCGACCGCATCCACGCGGACGTGTGCCAGCGCGGGTTCAATTCCCGCCGCAACAGCTTCGTCCAGTACTACGACGGCGATACCCTCGACGCGGCGCTTCTGCTGATGCCTCAGGTCGGTTTCCTGCCCATCTCGGACGAGCGGGTGAGAGGTACCATCGAGGCAATCCGTCGCGACCTGATGAGCGACGGGCTCGTGCGGCGCTACGACACGGACGAAGGTGTCGACGGACTGCAGGGTGGCGAGGGCGCGTTTCTCGCCTGCACGTTCTGGCTGGCGGACAATCTGGCGATGATGGGCGAGACCGACGATGCGCGTTCGGTCTTCGAGCGTCTGCTCGACCTCAGAAACGACGTCGGGCTTCTGGCGGAGGAATACGATCCCCGCGCGCAACGCCAACTCGGCAACTTCCCCCAGGCATTCTCACACATTGCCTTGGTGAACAGCGCCTACAACCTCAGCACGGCACGCGGCCCCTCAGAGCAGCGCGCAAACAGCTAGCGGAACCGGTTCCCACTTTCCTGGAATGGCTCCAGGGCAAGGGGCCAGATCGGGCGGCTACTCGGCGCCGATGGCGTGAAGGGCCGCACCCCTGGTGTTCGAGCCAGGCGCGGGCGGACGCCGTCTGCGGGCACAACAACTCGACCAGGCGCCAGAAACGGCGCGAATGGTTGAGCTCACGCAGGTGCGCCACCTCGTGGGCGGCGAGATAATCGAGCACGTGCGGCGGCGCCATCACCAGCCGCCACGAGAACGACAGATGGCCGTTGGTGGAGCACGAGCCCCAGCGGCTGGTCTGGTCGCGCAGGCGCACGGCGGTGGCGCGGACACCCAGGGACGTGGAGTGGCGGAGCACCGCCGCCTCAAGGTCGCGCTTCGCCTCGCGCCTGAGGAAGTCGAGGACGCGGCGACGCAAATGCGCCGCCTCGCCGGACACCAGAAGAACCGGCCCCTCGGCGCCGGCGCTCAGCGTGACGGTGCCGCGGCGACCAGGCGTGTGTCGGATCGCATGGGGGACGCCGCGGAGCGGAATGACAGCGCCATCGGCGATCCGGTTCGGCTGGGGGAGCCGGTCGAGCTGGTGTCGCAGCCAGCCGGCGTGACGATCGAGAAATCGGCGGGCCTCATCAAACGAACCACGCCGCGGCATGGTCAGAACCGGCGGGCGAGCGGGGCCGGCAACCCTCAGGGTATAGTTGCGCGCGCGGGGATGGCGGCGGATGTCGACGGCGACGAGCCCCGATTGGTGGCGATCTCGAAGCGATCGGACGCGGGCGTGACGGACTTGCGGATGAAGCGCGGCATCGGCCTGGCGAATCAGTTGGTTTCGCCGATGATGGCACAGGTCGAATTGGAAGGGATTTCCCCCTGATCAGCACCGGCGCGCTCCTGACAGCGCGAGCGGCGGGGAGCTTTGGCGACGAGAGATGAGCTCCCGAGGCTCCTTCACCCGCGTCATGCCGAATGGGCCCCGGCTTTCGCCGGGGCGACGCGTTGAGAAACAAAACGGCGGGGCCTTTCGGTCCCGCCGGTATCGCAGATATCCGGGGATTTTTTTCTAGCGCGATCTTCTGGCGCGATGCCGGAGGGAAAGGCGCTTCACACTTTTCCTGGCATCGTCGCTGTCTGGCGCGATGCCGGACGGAAAAGCGCTTCACACTTTTCCTGGCATCGCTTTCCTGGCATCGCTGTCAGAGATCGATCGTGTCGCCGCTGTTGCTGTTGCGGGGGCGCGAAGACCGCTCGCGCATGAAACGATCGAACTCCTCCTGATCACGGGCGCGGCGCAGGTCGTGCATGTAGCTTTCGAACTCGCGCAGGTCCTCGTCGAGCTTCCGGCGTTCTTCTTCGAGCCGCTTCAGTTCCTTGTCGCGATAATCGTCGAAGGCGACGTTGCCGCTGCGGGAATAGCTGCGTGACGAGCCGCGCCGGCCACACCGGAACTCATGCGACCAGTCGCGCCGGACGGTGGCGAAGTGACGCCTGACCTCCGGTACGCGATCGCCCCACAAAATGTAGGCAAGCATCGCCAGACCAAGCGGCCAGAAGACCATGAAGCCGATGACCATCAGCAGGATCGTCAACGGCGTCCAAGCCGGACGCAGGGCGTACGAAGTGACCATTTCCTGACCCTTTCTCCAAGTGACGAAAATGGACGTGGTAATCGACGGAGGTGGTTTCAAGCGAAAATCGGACGGGCGAAGTCCGATTTTCGCGGGCTCAGCGACGGCCCCTGGCGTTGCCTGATTTGGGCGCGGGGGCCCCGCTGCCGTTGGGTTTGCGGTCGCGCCGGTGCGTCGAAATGAAATCGGCGATGCGCGGGGCGATCTCGGCGCGGAAACGCGAGCCGTTGAAGACACCGAAGTGCCCGACTTCCGGCTGCAGGTAGTGGGCGCGCATGGCGGACGGAATGCCGGTGCAGATGTCGTGGGCCGCCCTGGTCTGGCCGACTCCGGAAATATCGTCGTTCTCGCCCTCGATGGTGAGCATGGCGACCGAGCGAATGGCGGCCGGGTCAACAGGCGTGCCGCGATGGGTCATTTCGCCCTTCGGCAGCGCGTGGCGCATGAACACGGTTTCGACGGTCTGCAGGTAAAACTCGGCGGTCAAGTCCATGACGGCCAGATATTCGTCATAGAAATCGCGATGCTTGTCGGCCGAATCGCCATCGCCGTTGACGAGGTGGCGGAAGAGATCGCGGTGGGCCTCGACGTGACGGTCAAGGTTCATGTTCATGAAGCCGGAGAGCTGCAGGAACCCCGGATAGACGTCGCGCATGAAGCCGGGATGCGGAAACGGCACCTTCATGATCACGTTCTGACGGAACCAGTCGAGGCTGCGACGCTCGGCAAGCTCATTGACCACGGTCGGGTTGACGCGGGTGTCGATCGGGCCGCCCATCAGGATCATGGTCGCCGGCAGCCGGCCGTCGCCGCGAGCCTCCATCAGCGCGGTGGCGGCCAGCACCGGCACCGACGGCTGACAGACGGCCATGATGTGGACGTCCGGTCCCAACACGTGGAGGATCGAGATCAGGTAGTCGATGTAGTCATCGAGGTCGAAGGTGCCTTCGCTCGCCGGCACCATGCGCGCATCGATCCAGTCGGTCACATAGACGTCATGCGCTGGCAGCATGGTCTGGATCGTGCCGCGCAGCAGCGAAGCGTAATGGCCGGACATCGGCGCAACGATGAGCAGCCTGGGCTGGGCGTGCCCGCCGGTGCCGCCCAGCGGCTTGGCGAAGTGAAGCAAATTGCAGAACGGCCGCTGCCAGACGACGCGCACGTTGACCGGCACGCGCTCGCCGCCGACAGTGGTTTCGCTGATGCCCCACTCGGGCTTGCCGTAGCGCCGCGTGGTGCGCTCGAACACTTCCGCGGCAGCCGCCATCGAGCGGCCGAAGGCGGTGTGGGTCAGCGGATTGAGCGGATTCTGGAAATAAAGCCGCGTCGCGTCGGCGGCGGCCCGGAAAGGGCTCAGGGCGGCGTGGTTCAGTTCATAGAGCTCGTAGTACAAGCCAAGCCCCTTTCCGCGGTGCGGCACCGGCTTTCGACTCGCCGATTTTGCACTGCACAAATAATATGGCGGCTGACTGCCTAAAGGCAAGCTGTGATTGACGAATTGGCCAGCCAAACCGGTTGTGGCACTGCGGGAGATGCTACTCGCCGATGGCCATCAGCGAGCCGATGCGGCGGGCGCTGTCGACGAGCCGCAGAAAAACGAAGCAGGCAACGGTAATGAACACCGCGTTGATCGCCAGCGCCTCCACCATGAGGTCAGCGCGGAATGTGCGGTCGAACATGATGGCGCGCATGCCCTCGAACACGTAGGTCGGCGGCAGCGACCAGGAGACGACCTGCAGGAAGCCGGGCAGGGTCGCCACCGGGTAGAAGACCGCGCAGAGCGGCATCGCCAGGAACATGAGGGTCCAGGCGAGGCCCTCGGCGCCCATTCCGTTGCGAAGAATAAGACCCGAGACGATGATGCCGACGGCCCAGCCGGTCAGCAGCAAATTGGCAAAGAACGCGGTGAGGCCGAGGCCGAGCCCCCACAGGTTGAAGCCAAAGAAGACGATCGCCAGCAGCGACACCGGGACAAGGCCGATGAACAGGCGCACGACGCTCATCGCCATCAGCGCAGCCAGAAACTCGCCTGACCGAAGCGGACTGATCATCAGGTTGGCGAGGTTGCGCGACCACATCTCCTCGAGAAACGAAACGGAAAGGCCAAGCTGGCCGCGCACCAGCACATCCCACAGCAGAATGGCGCCGATCAGCGAACCGCCGGCGGCGGCGAGAAAGCCGGAGTGCTGATTGAGGTAGGTCTGGAGGAAGCCCCACATGAGCATCTGGACCAGCGGCCAGTAGATCAGCTCGGCCAGGCGCGGCCATGACGAGCGCATGAGATAAAAGTGGCGCAGCATCATGGCGCCGACGCGGTCTGCCGACAGAGCGCGATAACGCGGCGGCGCGGCCGGGCCGAAGGGTGCGTTCATCACATTTCGCTCATTTCGCTGGCGATGCCCGTGCCACGGGCGACATCAAGGAACACGTCCTCGAGGGTCGTGCGGCCGTACTTCTCGATCAGCGCCTGCGGGGCGGCGCGATCGACGATCCTGCCGGACTTCATCATGATAACGTCATCGCAGAGCCGTTCCACCTCCGGCATGTTGTGCGAGGCAAGCAGGATGGTGGCCCCACGCGCGCGGCTGTACGCCTTCAGATGCGTCCTGATCCAGTCGCCGGTGTCGGGATCGAGCGAGGCCGTCGGCTCGTCGAGGAGCAGAACCTCGGGCGTGTTTATCAGCGCCTTGGCGAGGGCGACGCGCGTCTTCTGGCCGGCCGAGATTTTGCCGGCCTCGCGGTCGAGGAAGGCGCCGAGGTCGAGTTCGTCGGCGAGTTCGGCGATCCGTCGCGCCGTATCCGCCACGCCATAGAGGCGAGCAAACACGCGCAAGTTCTGCCGCACCGTCAGCCGGTTGGGCAAGGCGACGTACGGGCTCTCGAAATTGATCCGGTGAAGCACCGCGTGACGGTCGGTGGCGAGGTCATGTCCAAGCAGCCGGATCGTGCCGGAGGTCGGCAGAATCAGGCCGAGGATCATGCCGATGGTGGTGGTCTTGCCCGCGCCGTTGCCGCCGAGGAGCCCGTTGATCGAGCCCTGGGCGATCGAAAACGAGATGCCGTCGACCGCGGTCAGGCCCTTGTAGACCTTGGTCAGGCGCTCGACCTCGACGGCGGGGCTGTCGCGGGGGCTGACGGCTTCCATTCTTCGCAAGTTTGCTTTCGGTACCGAGCGCCAGATAGGCGGCGCGGCACTATACGCCAACCCTGGCGGCAAAAGATGCCGGCATGTCGAGCCAAGTACCCGCACTTGCCAGTTCATCTTGGCTGCGCGGCGCCCTATTGTATCGGCAAGGATCGACCTAGATGTCCGATATCATGGCCAATGCCGCCGATTTCGGCGCCCGCAGGCTGCGGCTGGCAACGCTGATCAGGCTGCGTTGGCTGGCGGTCGTCGGTCAGGCCTCCGCAATCGCCTTCGTCGACCTCGTCTTCGGGTTCGAGTTCCCGGCGGGGCTCTGCCTGCTGCTCGTCGGGCTGTCAGCGCTGGTCAATCTCACTCTCAGGGCGCGCTACCCGGCAAGCTTGCGGCTCGACCAATGGCCGGCGCTGGCGCTGCTTGGCTTCGACGTGCTCCAGCTCGGCGGGCTGCTCTTTCTTACCGGCGGCCTCGACAACCCCTTCGCCATCCTGCTTCTGGTGCCGGTCATCATCTCGGCAACGACACTGCCCCCGCGGCCGACGGTGTTCCTCGGTGTGCTGGTGGTCGCTTCGGCGACTTTTCTCGGAATCATGCACTGGCCGCTGCCGTGGCGGGCGGGCGACGCGGTGAACATGCCGCTGACGTACACGGCGGGTGTGTGGATCGCGCTGGTATCGGCGTGCGTCTTCACCGGTGTCTACGCCTTCCGCGTCGCCGAAGAGGCGCGGCAGCTCGCCTATGCGCTCAACGCTGCCGAAATGGTGCTGGCGCGCGAACATCACCTGTCGGCCCTCGACGGGCTGGCCGCCGCGGCGGCCCACGAGCTGGCGACGCCGCTTGCCACCATCGCCCTCGTCGCTAAAGAGCTGGAACGCGAAATGCCACCGGGGGCTCCCCACGCCGACGATGTGGCGCTGCTGCGGAGCCAGTCGCAGCGCTGCCGCGATATCCTGGCGCGGCTGACATCCCTGTCCACCGAGGGCGACCAGCACCTCGCCCGCCTGCCCCTGTCGCACCTGATCGAGGAGGTGGTCGAGCCCTACCGGGCGTTCGCGGCGAAGATCCGGGTCCAGCCGGCAAGCGGCGAGGGGCCGGAGCCGGTCGGCCCGCGCAATCCGGCGATCGTGCAGGGGCTCGCCAACATCGTCGAGAACGCCATCGACTTTGCCGAGACGGAGGTCACGATTGCCTCGGCGTGGACCGACAAGGAGGTGGCGATAACCATCAGCGACGACGGCCTCGGCTTCGCCCCCGGGATCATCGACCGGATCGGCGAGCCCTACGTGACGACCCGCCCCGGTGGCGGAGGCGGCCTCGGCCTCGGCTTCTTCATCGCCAAAACGCTCCTGGAGCGCACCGGCGCGAGGCTGCAATTTGCCAACCGAAAACTGCCCCGCCGCGGCGCGGAGGTGAGGGTTGCGTGGCCGCGGGCGTTGATGGATCTCTCGGCGGCTGCCCCGGCCAAGGCGGAGACCAAAGCGCAGCGGACGGGTTGGCGGGGGGCGCTGGAGTCCCTATAACCCATGACAGATCCTGACCTTATCCACAGGCTGGAGATCCCAGCGATGACCAAAAACGGGAGCCAACCGGCATCCGAGACGTCCCTTCTTATCGTGGACGACGACAAGCCGTTCCTTGAACGCGTCGCCCGCGCCATGGAAACGCGCGGCTACATGGTGGAGACCGCAGACTTGGTATCGGAAGGCATCAAGAAGGTGGAGTCAGCACCGCCGGCCTTCGCGGTTGTCGATTTGCGCATGAACGACGGCAACGGCCTCGATGTGATCGAACAGGCGCGCCGCGACCCGGCCGGATTCGCGCATGGTCGTGCTGACCGGCTACGGCAACATCGCCACCGCGGTGACGGCGGTGAAAATGGCGCCATCGACTACCTGGCCAAGCCGGCCGACGCCGACGACATCGACGCGGCGCTGAGGCGCGAGCCGGCGAGATGCCACCACCGCCGGACAAGCCGATGTCGGCCGATCGCGTACGCTGGGAACACATCCAGCGCGTCTACGAACTCTGCGACCGCAACGTCTCGGAGACCGCGCGCCGGCTCAACATGCACCGGCGCACGCTGCAGCGGATCCTCGCCAAGCGGGCGCCGCGCTGAGCCCGCACCTCGCCGGCGCATGTGCTAAAGTGTCGCAGATGCGCCCGGGTCGATGAGCCCGTGCAAGCGAAGGGCGGCCGCATGGGCAAAACGAAGCAGCATGACTTTGCGGGTGGCCCCGGCGAGCCCGTGCCGGGGTGCTGACCGCACCAGTTCGGCACCGTACGGGTCGGCGAGGATGAGGCCCGCGTCCTCGGGGAAAATCTCGAGTGGCACCTCGGCGTGGGTGGCGAAGAACAGACGGTCGCAGGAGACGCGATACTCGGGCCATTTCTGATCGACCCGGAAGTCCTCAACCGACGCCTTGATCTCGACGATCCAGATTTCGCCGTCGGGGCCGAGGCCAACCACGTCCGCCCGCCGGCCGGTGGCAAGCGGCAGTTCGGTGACCATGGCAAAGCCGTGGGCGCGCGCAGCAGGCGGCCGACGCCGCGCTGGACGGCAGCGGCGCGCGGCGACTGCCGGCCGTCGACGGGCGGCGCAATCTCCCGGATGTCGGCGATCATGGCGAGCAGCCTGCCACGGCAACGGGATTCGCGAAAGGCGCGGTCCCGCCCGGATAGTGCGGCATGGTTGCGGCGCGGCGCATCAACAGACAAGATGCCGGGCTCGTCCGCGAGAAGGGATTTCCGACACCGTGGCGAATGCCGCCGTTGCCGACGCGGACCGGGCCCCGCGCATAGCCGCACTCGACCTCATTCGCGGCGTCGCGCTCGCGGGTATGGTCGTCTACCACTTTTCCTATGACCTTGCCGCCGAACGGCTGATCTCGGCGGACGTGGTCAACGAACTGGGCTGGAAGCTGTTCGCGCGCACCGTCGCCGGCACCTTCCTGCTGCTGGTCGGCGTCAACCTTGTGCTCGCCAACCGGTACGGGGTGAAGGTCGGCCCGTTCCTGCGACGGCTCGCGCTGATCGCCGGCAGCGCGCTGTTGGTGACGATCGCGACGTGGTGGTTCGAGCCCGGCGCTTTCGTGTTCTTCGGCATTCTGCACGAGATCGCCGTCGCCAGCGTGCTGGCGATACCGTTTCTGCGAGCCCCGCCGTGGCTGACGGCGCTTGTCGCAGCGGTCCTCATCGCACTCCCCCAGTTTTTTGCGAGCCCGATCTTCGATACGCCGGCGCTGTGGTGGGTAGGCCTGTCGGCAGTACCGCCGGTCACCGTCGACTACGTGCCGATCTTTCCCTTCTTCGGCGTGGTGCTGGCCGGCGTGGTCGCCGGGCGGCTGCTCCTCACCCACGCCAGCGCCAGCGCGTTTGCCCGGTGGCGGCCCACCAACCAGGTCGAGCGGCTGGTGATGCTTGCCGGCCGCTGGAGCCTGCTGATTTACCTCGTCCACCAGCCGATCCTGGTAGGGGCGCTGTCCGTGGTGACGCCGTGGCTGCCGCCGAACGAAGCCGCGGTGCGGAGCGACTACACCGCCGACTGCGAGTCGGTCTGCACGGCCGACGACCGCGATGCGACCGGCTGCGCCATGCTGTGTGGGTGCATCTTCGAGAACCTCTACGGCACCGATCTCTTCAACGCGACATCGGTTGAGGCAATGACACCCGACCAGCGGCAGCGCTGGAACACGATCGTGGGACAGTGCCGCGGCGCGGCCGCGATGCCGCCACCGCCCGGGTGACGGGCTCAGTCTTTGGCGCGCTCGGCGTAGGAGCCGTCGGCAGTCATGACGACGATGCGGGTGCCGGGGGCGATGTGTGGCGGGACCATGGTGCGGACACCGTTGGACAGAAGCGCCGGCTTGTATGAAGACGCCGCCGTCTGCCCCTTCATCGCCGGTTCGGTCTCGACCACCTCCAGCGTCACCCGCTGGGGAATTTCTATCGCGATCGGCACGCCCTCGTGCAGACTGAGCTTGACGGTCATGTTCTCCTGCAGGTAGGGCGCGGCGTCGCCGACAATTTCCTTGGGGACCTGGACCTGGTCAAAGGTTTCGCCGTTCATGAAGGTGAAACCCTCCCCGTCCTGATACAGATACTGGTAGTCCTGGTCTTCGACGAAAGCGCGCTCGACCTGCTCGGTCGTTTTGAAACGCTGGGAGACCTTCACGCCGTCGGAGATGCGGCGCATGTCGATCTGGGTGGTCGGCGTGCCCTTGCCGGGATGGAAGTTCTCGGCGGTAAGCACGACGCAGAGCTGGCCGTTGTAATCGACCACGTTACCCTTGCGAATCTGGCTGGCGATGACTTTCAAGACACCCTCGACTATGGCTCAAGCAGGCCGGCGCGCGGCCCCCGATTTGGCGCGCACATTAGCGATTTTGCGCGGCTTCGCCAGAGGGACCGACATCGCCATGAGTGGAAATGCGGCCTCGCCATTCTGGGACCCGGCGCGCCATCGCGACCGGCGGCCGTTCCTGATCGCCCGCAACCGCGTCGTCGCGACGCTCAGGACGTGGTTCGCAACCGAGGGATTCACGGAGGTCGAAGCGGCGGTCCTGCAAGTCTCGCCGGGCAACGAGACCCATCTCCACGCGTTCCAGACCGAGATGGCCGATCCCGGCGGGGCCCGCGCCCGGCGCTACCTCCACACCTCGCCGGAATTCGCGATGAAGAAGCTGCTGGCGGCAGGTGAAGACAGGATCGTCGACTTCGCGCGCGTCTTCCGCAATCGCGAGCGCGGGCCGCTGCATGCGCCGGAGTTCACGCTGGTCGAATGGTATCGCGCCGAGGCGCCGTACGAAGCGATGATGGCGGACTGCGCCGCGATGGTACAGGCCGCGGCCAGCGCGCTTGGGGCGACGGAACTCTCGTGGCGGGGAAAGCGCGCCGATCCCCTGGCCGAGCCGCAGAAGATCACCGTGGCGGATGCGTTTCACCGTCACGCCGGAATCGATCTCACGGCCCTCGGCGATCGCCGCGAGGGGTTTGCCGCGGCGGCCGTTGACTGCGGGTTGAGGATCGCGGCGGACGACACCTGGTCGGACATCTTCAGTCGTGTGCTGACGGAAAAGGTCGAGCCCAACCTCGGCATCGGCCAGCTGACGATTTTGTACGAATATCCGGTGGCCGAGGCGGCTCTGGCGCGGACGAAGGCGGACCGGCCGGGCGTTGCCGAGCGCTTCGAACTTTACGCCTGCGGCGTCGAACTTGCCAACGGCTTCGCCGAGTTGACCGATGCAGACGAGCAGCGCCGGCGGTTCGTGGCCGACATGGACGAGAAAGAGCGCATTTATGGCGAGCGCTATCCGCTGGACGAAGACTTCCTCGGCGCTCTCGCAACGATGCCCGCGGCCAGCGGCGTCGCGCTCGGGCTCGACCGTCTGGTGATGCTGCTGACCGGTGCCACCCACATAGACCAGGTGCAATGGACGCCGGCCCGTGGAGGTGAGGCTGGATGAACAAAGGGACGTTGCGCAGCGCGCGCAATCTTGTCGATGCAGGGTTGATCCCGCCGGAGCGTGCGGCCGCGGTGGCAGAGGTGGCGGCGCGATACGCGGTGGCGGTGACGCCGGCGATGGCAGCGCTGATCGATCCCGCGGACCGGGACGATCCAATCGCGCGGCAGTTCATCCCCGACCCGGCCGAGCTGATGCGGACGGACAACGAACGGGACGATCCGATCGGCGACGACGCCCACGCCGTCGCCCCCGGCCTGATCCACCGCTACCCCGACCGCGTGCTCCTGAAGCTCACCTCGGTGTGCGCGGTCTATTGCCGGTTCTGCTTCCGGCGGGAGACGGTCGGCCACGGCAGCATGCTGTCACCGGTTGAGGTCGCAGCCGCCCTTGCTTATGTCCGCGCGCACCCGGCGGTGTGGGAAGTCATCGTGTCAGGCGGGGACCCGCTGGTGGTGGCGCCACGGCGCCTGAAGCCGCTGGTGGCGGCGCTGGCGGAAATCGACCACGTGGGCGTGGTGCGATTCCACACCCGGGTGCCGGTGGTCGCGCCGGAGCGGGTGACGTCCGATCTCATCGCGGCGCTGAAGGCATCGGGCAAAGCGACCTGGGTCGCGGTCCATGCCAACCATCCGCGCGAACTGACGGAGGCGGCCCGTGCGTCGCTCCGCCGACTGGCCGGAGCCGGCATTGCGCTGGCAAGCCAGACGGTGCTGCTGAAAGGCGTCAACGATGACGCCGACACGCTGGCAGCGCTGATGCGGGCATTCGTTGAAGCGGGGGTGAAGCCTTACTACCTCCACCATGGCGACCTTGCGCCGGGAACCGCCCGCTTCCGCACCACGCTGGGTGAGGGGCAGGCGCTCGATGAGGGCCCTGCGCGGCCGTCTGTCGGGCCTCTGCCAGCCGACCTACGTGCTCGACATTCCGGGCGGCCACGGCAAGGCGCCGGTCGGGCCGGACTACGTCGATCACAGGAACGGCGCCTGCTTCGTCGAGGACTTCAACGGTGCCAGCCACCTCTATCCGCCCGAGGATGTGACCGCGTGAGCGCGGCTGCTTGGCGCGTCTGCTGAAACCACCTGACGATCGGCGGGTTTGAGGTACACTGTCCCTGCCCTGCCCCATGGATCGTGGCGATGAACAAAAAGCACCAGTTCAACATCGGGTACATAATCGTCGTTTTCCTGCTTCTCCTCGCCTTCCAGGTGTGGCTCGGCTACCGGCAGATCGCGCAAATCTCGTACAGCCAGTTCCAGACCTACCTCGACAACAAGCAGATCGCCGAGGTGACGGTCACGCCCACCCGCATCGATGGGAAATTCACCTCGCCGCAGGACGGCAAGGACTATTTCACGACGGTCAGGGTCGATCCCGGCTTCTCCGCCGACCTCGAGAAGGCGGGCGTAAAGGTTTCCGGCGGTTCCGATTCCAACTGGCTGACGACGCTGCTGTCGTGGATCGTCCCGGTCCTCTTCTTTGCCGGTGTCTGGTACTTCCTTTTCCGCGGCTACGCCCAGCGGCAGGGCTTTGGCGGCTTGATGAACGTGGGCAAGTCAAAGGCCAAGGTCTACGTGGAGACCAAGACGGGCGTCACCTTCAAGGACGTCGCCGGGGTCGACGAGGCGGAAAGCGAGCTTGAGGAAGTGGTCGCCTTCCTCAAGGACCAGTCGAAATACGGCCGTCTCGGCGCCCGCGTGCCAAAGGGCATCCTGCTCGTCGGGCCGCCGGGCACGGGCAAGACGCTGCTTGCCCGCGCCGTTGCCGGCGAGGCCGGCGTGCCGTTCTTCTCGATCTCGGGCTCCGAGTTCGTCGAGATGTTCGTCGGGGTCGGCGCCGCGCGGGTGCGCGACCTCTTCGAGCAAGCGCGCAAGGCGGCGCCATGCATCATCTTCATCGACGAACTCGACGCGCTCGGACGGGCGCGCTCGGCCATGGGTGTCGGTGGATACGACGAAAAGGAGCAGACGTTGAACCAGCTCCTGAGCGAGATGGACGGATTCGATCCCAGAACCGGCATCGTCATTCTCGCTGCCACCAACCGGCCGGAAATTCTCGACCCCGCACTCAGGCGCGCCGGCCGTTTCGACCGGCAGATCACCGTAGACCGGCCCGACCGCAAGGGCCGGGCTGCCATCGTCGCGGTGCACATGCGCAAGGTGAAGATCGATACCGCCGTCGACCCCGACCTGATCGCCGGAATCACGCCTGGCTTCACCGGAGCCGACCTTGCCAACCTGGTCAACGAGGCGGCGATCGTCGCCACCCGGCGCAATCACGACACGGTGACGATGGACGATTTCACGCAAGCGGTGGAGCGGATCGTTGCCGGCTCGGAGATGAAGAGCCGGCTGCTCAACCCCGAGGAGCGCCGGCGCGTGGCTTACCACGAAATGGGCCACGCGCTGACGGCTGTGTCGCTGCCGGGCATGGACCCGGTCCACAAGGTCTCCATCATCCCCCGCTCGATCGGATCGCTCGGCTACACGATGCAGCGGCCGACCGAGGACCGATTCCTGATCACCGCCGCCGAGTTGAAGGACCGCATGGTAGTGCTGATGGCGGGCCGGGCCGCAGAGGACCTGATTTTCGGCGAAATCTCGACCGGCGCCGCCGACGATCTCGCCAAGGTCACCGACGTCGCCCGACAGATCGTCACCCGCTTCGGGATGAGCAAGGAAGTCGGCCAGGCGGTACTGGAACAGCAGCGCTCGAGCTACCTCGGCGACACGCTCCTCAACGTGCAGCAACGGGACTTCTCGGAAGCCACGGCGCGCGAGGTCGACCTCGCTGAGCGCAACCTCATTGCCGAGGCCTACGACCGCGCCAAGACGGTGCTGACGAAGCGGCGCACGGACCTGGAAGCCGGCGCCAAGCTGCTGCTGGAAAAGGAGACCATCACGCCCGACGACTTCTCGCCGCTCAGGCCCGCGAAGAAGGTCCTGACGGCGGCGGAGTGAGGTGCGCGAACAAACTCGACCCTCTCAGCGCGTGAAGGCGCGATATGATCATGGACTGGCGCGATGTAACGATACCTCCTCTCGGACTCGCCGGGATTCTGCGGGTGCCGGCGGACGCGAGCGCGCTGGTGATTTTTGCCCATGGCAGCGGATCGAGCCGACTCAGCCCGCGCAACAACGCGGTGGCCGAGGGATTCGCCAATCGCGAAATCGCGACGCTGCTGTTCGATCTGTTGACCGAAGACGAAGAGAACGACCGCCGGAACGTGTTCGACATCGCCCTCCTGGCCGACCGGCTGATCGACGCGATCAGCTGGGTCGGCCAGCAAGCCGATTTGGCCGGACTGCCGCTCGGCCTGTTCGGGGCGAGCACCGGGGCGGCGGCGGCGCTGGTGGCTGCCGCGCGCCGCGGTGAGCGCGTCGGGGCGGTGGTCTCGCGCGGTGGCCGTCCAGATCTCGCCGGCGACGCGCTCGAGAGGGTTCGCGGGCCGACACTGCTGATTGTGGGCGGCGCCGACCACGACGTGATCAGGCTCAACGAGGCAGCGCTCGCCCGGCTGACGGGGCCGAAGGCGCTAGACATCGTGCCGGGTGCGACGCACCTGTTCTCCGAGCCCGGCGCGCTTGACGCGGTGGTCGACAAGGCGGCGGCCTGGTTCCAGGACCGCCTCAGCGCACCACTCTGACACGGGAGGACGACGGTGCCTTTCGTCGATCGCACGGATGCCGGCCGCAAACTCGCCGCAGCGCTGGCGCGGTTCCGGGAGCAGCAGACCATCGTTCTCGCCCTGCCGCGGGGTGGCGTGCCGGTCGCGCGCGAGGTCGCTGCCGCGCTGGGTGCCCCGCTCGATCTGGTGCTGGTGCGCAAGATCGGCGTGCCGATGCAGCCGGAACTGGCGATGGGCGCGGTCGTCGACGCGCCGCAGCCGATCACCGTGCGCAACGAGGACGTCATCGCGCTCACGGGCGTGAGCGAGGCCGGCTTCAACCGTGTTCGCGATCGCGAAGTCGCGGAAATCGCGCGGCGACGGGTCGCCTACCTCGGCCAGCGCCCGCATCCCGATATCGCCGGCCGGGTCGCGATCGTGATCGACGATGGTATAGCCACCGGTGCGACGGTGCGGGCGGCGCTCAAGGCCGTACGGGCGCAGAGCCCGAAGGCGCTGGTGCTGGCGGTGCCGGTGGCGCCCACGGACACGCTCGCCGAACTCAGAGACGAGGTCGACGAGATCGTGTGTCTGGAGGATCATCGGGATTTCGGCGCAATCGGCTTCTTCTATGCCGATTTCAGCCAGGTCTCGGATCAGGAGGTGAAGGACATCCTGGCGGAGTTTCCCGTCAAGCCCGGCAGCGGCGTCGCCGGTCCGGGACGTTGACAACAGCATCCGCGCAAAACAGGCGTAAAACCAGAGGAAACCATGACAATGCTGAAAGTGATCGAAGTTCTCGCCGAATCGAACAAGAGCTGGGAAGACGCGGCGCAGGTGGCGGTGGCCAATGCCTCCAAGACGGTCCGCAATGTGAAGTCGATCTACATCAAGAACCTCGAGGCGTCGGTCGACAACAACGGCAAGATCACCAACTATCGGATCAACGCCAAGATCTCGTTCGTTCTTGAGTAAGGCTGACCTTCCGCAGCGGACCGTCGGTTGACTCAGGGCGGGCGGTCATGGTCGGGTCGGACCGACTTGCTGACAGGTTGAAGGCATGGCTGCGATGAAGAAGCCCGAGCCCCGCACCGTCTCCGCCGACCAGGCAACCGCGGCGGCGCTGGAACCCAACTGGAAATGGGACCGGGCTATCCCCGCACCCGGGCACATGAATGTCGACTTCGAGACCCGGGTCGATTTCCATCGGCTGCGGCGGTACCGGCTGGCGCGGGCGCGGCAGGCGCTCGACAAATCCAAGTGCGGCGCCCTCCTTCTCTTCGACGTCAACAATATTCGCTATGTGACGTCGACCAAGATCGGCGAATGGGAGCGCGACAAGCTCTGCCGCTTTGCGCTGCTCATGCGGGGAGCCGAGCCGCTGGTCTGGGATTTCGGCTCGGCCGCGGTGCACCACCGGCTCTATTGCGACTGGCTCGAGCCCAAGAACGTGCGCGCCGGCATGCTCGGCATGCGTGGCACGGTGCCGCCGTCCGCCGGACTGATGAAGCGGCATGCGGCCGAGATCATGTCGCTGTTGAAGGACGCCGGTGCCGACAGGATGCCGGTTGGGGTCGACTACGCCGAGACGGCGATGCTGTTCGAATTACAGGCGGCGGGGATGAAAGTGGTCGACGGGCAGCAGGTCATGCTCGACGCCCGCGAGATCAAGAACATCGACGAGATCGTCCTGCTCAACCAGGCGGCAGCCATGGTCGACGGCACCTATCACATGATCTTCGAGGAGTTGAGGCCGGGGGTACGCGAGAACGATATCGTCGCCAAGGCCAACGAAATGCTCTATCGGCTCGGCTCCGACGACGTGGAGGCGATCAATGCCATCTCCGGCGAGCGGTGCAATCCACACCCGCACAACTTCACGGACCGGCTGATACGGCCGGGCGACCAGGCCTTCTTCGACATTCTCCAATCCTATCAGGGGTACCGGACCTGCTACTACCGCACGTTCAACGTCGGGCGGGCGACGCCGGCGCAGCACGACGCCTACAAGCGCTGCCGCGAATGGCTGGACGAGGCGATTGAACTGATCAAGCCGGGCGTCTCGACGGACCAGGTCGCCTCGGTGTGGCCGGCGGCACCGGAGTTCGGTTTCGCCGACGAGATGGCGGCGTTCGGCCTGCAGTTCGGCCACGGACTCGGCCTGGCGCTGCATGAACGGCCCATCATCTCGCGGCTGGTGTCGCTGGAGGCGCCGATGGAGATCAAGACCGGCATGGTGTTCGCGCTGGAAACCTACTGCCCGGCCAAGGACGGCTATTCGGCCGCACGCATCGAGGAGGAGGTGGTGGTGACCGATACCGGCCGCCGTGTGATCACGCTCTTCCCGGCCGAGGAACTCCCCATCGCCAACGCTTACTAGACCTCGGCCACCCAAACAGTCGCAAGGAGAACAACATGCCCGACGCAGCACCGACCGTCGGCTGGATCGGCATCGGCCGCATGGGCTTTGCGATGGTCGAGCGACTGATCAAGGGAGGCACGGCACCGCAAATCTGGAACCGTACCAAGGCAAAGGCCGAGCCGCTGGCGAAACTCGGCGCGGTCGTACGCGACAGGCCAGCCGATCTCGCCGGCGTCGACATCCTCTTCACCATGGTGTCGACCGGCGACGACGTGGTCGAGGTGCTGTTCGGCGAGCGGGGCGTCACCGGTGGCGGCAAGGCACCCAGAATCGTCGTCGATTGCTCCTCGATCAGCATCGAGGACAGCGCCGACATCCGCGACCGGATGGCGGCGTTCGGCGCCAGCGTCATCGCCGCACCGGTGTCGGGCAACGCCAAGGTGGTCAAGGCCGGCAAGCTCAGCGCCGTCTGCTCCGGCCCGAAGGCCGCATTCGACGAAGTGAAGGCGCTGATCGAGACCTTCGCCCAACGCGGGGTCTCCTACGTCGGCGAGGGGGAACTCGCGCGCATCTGCAAGATCGCCCACAACGTCATGCTCGGCGTCGTCATCCAGAATCTCGCCGAGATCACAATCCTTGCCGAAAAGACCGGCGTGCCGCGCCACGCCTTTCTCGACTTCATCAACAACTCGGTGATGGGCTCGATGTTCACGCGCTACAAGTCGAACGCGCTGGTCAACCTCGACTGGACGACCACCTTCACGCCGGCACTGCTGAGGAAAGACCTCGACCTCGGACTTGCCGCGGCGCGCGAGCACGACGTCGCCATGCCGGTGACGGCGGCAACGCGGGAGGCGTTGCAGGCGCATTTCGGCGCGGCGCAATTGCAGGACGACCCGCAGAACTACCTGGCGCTGGACTTCGCGGCGCTGCTGGAGACGGTGGCGCTGCAGGCGGGCCTGACGCTCAAGAGCGAGAACCTGCCGGTGCCGACGGGTCTGGAGGTCACCGCGTAGTTTCGACGCCGGCAGCGCGACGATCGGCTGCGATTGTCAGGTCCGGCAAAATGCAGCAACCTCGACTCCGCCGGCAGCGATTAACGCAGCGTGAACCTTTCGCTCGCAGGATGCGCACACTCAGTTCAGTAAACGGCAGAGGTGCGTAATGACCTTGCTTGCCCGGTTTTGTGGGATTTCCGCTGCAGTCGCCGTCCTGGCGGTTACACCCTGGCTCGCCCATCCATCCCCGGCCCTGGCCGCGCAAGCCGGCGCGACGGCCGGGAAATACCTCGACCCCGTCCCTCATCCGTATGACGAGGCCTGGTACAAGGCGCTCTTCCCCGATGTGACGTACCTGCAGATGGTGCGGGCGGACATGCTGCCGCAGGAGCCGAAGGCGACCAAAGACAACGCTGCAGCGGCGGAGCCCATGGCGCCGGCAAACGCCACGGCTTCAGCGGCGAGCGTACCCTCGGTGCACTGATGCCGACGCGGCTGGCGGATCAGGCCCGGCCGCGGTTGATCGCTATTGCCCAGCCGTCGCAGACAAGCGGCCACGCTTTTCAGACGGGCTGGCTGGCTGCGTTGCAGCGGCGAGCGTGACGCTACGCTGCTACAGGTTTGGTGGAGTGTCGCAACGCGCTGCTCTCTTTGTTACCGGGGACGACGACGGCTTCCTCTACGCGACACCCACAGGAATCGTGCATCTGACCGATGTGAACCCGGCTGCCGTGTGACCCACGAGCTAACGGATTGCTTCCGTTGCACGCCCGCAGTCCTGACCGCGGCCAGCCAACTCATCGGGTTCAATCCCGATTGAATTCCGCAACAGCGGTTTCGCTGAACGCGCGCTGGGCCTCGTGAGCCAGGACGGACAAAGTTCGCTCGCGGCCGAATTGCCCTCATTGGTTTGGCCATGTCCCAACTCTTGTGTTAGGGGCAACCAAGCCATCAATTGTGAATAATCCGGCGTGATGCAGGTCAGGCCTCCACAAAATCCGTGTGCTTATGGCGGAGTGTTGTGCCGGCATGTATTAGTCGGTCATTCGTTTGGAGCCGCAACGATGAAGATATTCGTTTCCGTCGACATCGAGGGTGTCGCAGGGGTGACACATTCGAATCAAACCAATCCGGGCGGTCCAGATTACGGGATGGCCCGCACCTTGATGACCGAGGAATGCAATGCCGCCATCGAGGGGGCGTTTGCGGTGGGCGCCACGGAGGTCGTGGTCGCCGACTGTCACGGCGAGATGCGCAACATGATGGCCCCGGACCTGGATCAGCGAGCGAGCCTCGTCTCGGGACGACCGCGGCCCCTTCACATGTGCGAGGGCATCGACGAGACCTGCGATGCGGCTTTCTTTATCGGCTACCACGCTTCCGCAGGCACAGCCCGTGCCGTGATCGACCACACCTTCGCGGCGCCCGTTGTTCGCGAGATACGCGTGAACGGCGTGCCGCAATCGGAGGGGAGCCTGAATGCAGCAGTGTGCGGCTCCTTCGGTTGCCCTGTAGTGCTGTTTACAGGCGACGCGACTTCGGTGGCAGAGATCCGCACGTTTATTCCCGCGGTGGAAGGCGTGACCGTCAAGGACTCGATCTCACGCTACGCCGCGCGGTCGGTGCACCCGTCCGAGGCCAGGCGTCGAATCCGTGCTGGCGCGGAGCGGGCGCTGGCGCGTCGCCTTGAAATTCCGCCGCTGCGGCTGACCGAACCTCTCGAGATGCAAATAGACACCGCGTCTACGCCGGTAGCCGACCTTTGCGAGGAAATACCGACGGTACGGCGATTGGGCCCTCGAACCATTGCTTTTGACAGACCCGACTTTGTTCAGCTTTACCGGCTGATGGCCACGCTGATCGGCATCAGTCGCTACATGACGATGGCAACTCGCTGACTCCACAACCCGAACGGTCCACCGATCGCGGCGTGCATGGCAAGCGTTGTTTGTGGCGAAGCTCCGCAGGTCCCTGTGGGGCCGCGCGTGCCGTCAGCACAGGCTCGAAACGTTGGGCGCGGGGAAGGAGCGCCTGTCAGGCAACAAGCTCCCCGGCATATGCGGCAAGAGCAAACGTTCCACCAGTGTGCAGGAACACGACGGTCTCACCTTTTTGGAATACACCTCTGCGACATAGATCAATCAGTCCCGCCATCGCTTTCCCGGAATAAACGGGGTCCAGCAGAATACCTTCTGCCCTGGCCAAAAGGCGTATCGCTTCGATGGTCGAATCCGCCAGCAAGCCATAGCCTGGACCAACGTAGTCACAATTGGCCAAGACCTGGTCGCGCTTTATGAGATCGGGCCGACCCAACTTGTCGGCGGCAACGCACGCCTTCTCAAAGACGATTTCCTCCTGTTCCGCTCTGGGACGGCGCACACCTATCCCAAGTACGCGCCACGGCCGACCGATTGCAGCAATCCCGGCAATCAGGCCTGCCTGCGTGCCTCCACTTCCCGTCGCGTGCACGACGTGGTCGATCGATAGGTCCATTTCCGTCGCTTGCTCCGCAAGCTCAATGGCTCCACTTACGTAGCCCAATGCGCCGGTCGCATTGGCGCCGCCACCCGGAATGACATACGGCCTGCGTCCTTCCGCGCGCAGACGATCAGCAACGACAGCCAATCTTCGCTCCATGTCCGAATCCACTTCGCAGCGTTCGATCGTCGCGCCATGCAGGACGTCTAGGAGCACGTTGCCGTTTTCCGCAGAGTCGAAGTCTCTTTTGCCGGTCCGGTCCTCAAGAAGAAGGTGGCACGCCAAACCGAGTTGTGCCGCCGCTGCCGCCGTTTGCCGCGCATGATTGGACTGTACTGCGCCGTGGGTCAGCACAATTTCCGCGCGTTGTTCCACGGCCTCGGCCATGAGGAACTCAAGCTTGCGCGTCTTGTTCCCACCTGTGGAGAGGCCCGTGCAGTCATCCCGCTTGATCCATATCTCGGGGCCATTCAGCTCGCTTGTGAGATTTTGGAGGCGATGCAGAGGCGTGGGCAAATGCGCCAGGGGCAAGCGTGGAAATCGTGAAATGTCCATTGTGCGGAAAAAACCAGTTTGATTGAACCTGCATGTTACAGTCTGCTCTGAAGGCCCGATAATGCAAATCGTGTCTTCGATATGCGCAATGGGCATAATTAGGAGCGATATGTGGATCTCAAGTGGCTCGAGGATCTTGTCGCGATTGCGGAGGCTGAGTCGCTCACGGATGCGGCGATGCGACGTCATTTAACGCAGCCGGCGTTTTCCCGTCGTGTCCGCTCCATTGAGGACTGGCTGGGCACAACTGCGATCGACCGTACAACACGCCCAGCGCGGCTCAAGAAGGCGGTCATCCAGCAGCTGCCCGAAATTCGTTCGATTCTGCGACAGGTCGAGGGTTTGCGCCGGACGATTCAGGCCGGTGACGATGCTCAGCCACACTTGACCATATGTGGTCTCCACAGCATCACGACCGGTTTCCTACCAGCGTTCATACTGAAGCTCAGGGATCAATTGCCGCCGTTCGGCATTCGGCTCATCTCCGGAGATCGGGATGAGAGCTACGCGATGTTGATGACACGCCAGGTTGCCCTGCTCGTCGTGTACGAGACGGAGCGTCTGCCAGTTGCGCCTGATGAGATACTGATCGAAAAACGGACACTGGCGTTGGACCGGTTCGTGCCGGTCGCGGCGCCGGAAGTGGTGGTCGCTACGAACGGACTGCGTAATCGGCATTTGCCGATCATCGCGTATCCATCGTCGAATTTCTTCGGTGCCACGCTACAACATGATGCGTTACCACTCTCCGCAGCGCGACACGACCTCGAGGTGGTATGCGAGACTGCCTTCGTTCCCGGTGCCCTTGAATTCGCTCTTGCGGGTTTGGGGGTAGCCTGGATTCCCCTCCGCTTGGCAGAGCCGTATTTTGAGCCCGAGCGGCTGGTCCGACTTGACCGACAATTGGGCAGCGTCCGGCTGACGATCGTCGCAGCGAGGCTGGATGCGCCGGCCGGTTCTCTCCTGGATCAGGTCTGGAAGGCACTGTTAGCGTATTCCGCGTCGCTTTCCTCGAGCGAGTCCTGAAGTCGCGAGCCATCGAGGATCGTTTGATTAGGCTGATGCCGCGGACGCATTCGTCATCATGCGCAGCGCGCATTGTGCAGGACTAATTTGCATTTTACGCCCCAGGTTTCCGCTCATAAGATGCAAAGAAGGTAAAGTTGTTCTGACTGGATGTTTTTCGACCTTCGGTGGCGCACGACCGCGGGTGTGAACGCCGGTGCCTCGATTATCTTCCGGGGCGTCTGTGTGAGCTGTCCGAGCGGCCACGAAGCATGGCGTGGGCAAGGACGTGCGGGTTTATATTTCCATCGATATCGAGGGCATCGCTGGGGTTACCAGTCGCCGCCACTCGGCGATGGACGGACCCGATTACGGGCGCGCGAGGCAGTGGATGACCGATACCGCGGTAGCGGCGGCAGAAGCCGCTCTGAGTGCGGGTGCCAGCGAGGTCGTCGTTGCCGACGGACACGGCAAGAAGGAGAACGTTCATATAGATCAGTTGCCTGCTGGGTGTCGACTTGTGCGCGGCTCGCCGCGACCCTTGGGAATGATGCAGGGCATCGATGCGGGTGGATACGACGCTGCTTTCCTGCTCGGCTACCACGCTGGCGTCTCCGCAACGAGCGGCGTACTCGCGCACACGTACAACGGAATGGCGCTGCGAGAGATACGGGTTAACGGCAGAGTCGCGAATGAGGCGTTGTTGAATGCGGCACTCGCCGGCGAACACGGCGTACCGGTTGTGCTCGTCAGTGGTGACGATGTCTTTGCGGAGGAAGTCTCCAATTTCCTGCCACAAGCCCGCAGGGTGGTAGTACAGCAGAGCCACGGCGTCTACTCTGCAACGTCCATGACACCCTCGGCGGCCAACGCAACAATTCGCGAAGCGATATCCGAGGCTCTCGCGCGGGCGGGCGAGATCCCGCCGTTCGCGATTGCACCTCCGGTTGTTGTCGAGTTGGACTTCAAGCATCGTCTGGCGGCCGAGGTCATCGCATACGCACCGTGGTTCGACCGCTATGCGCCCTTCTCCGTGCGCTTTTCGGCGCCAACGATGCGGACGGCGTATTCAATTCTTATGTTCGTTCTGAACTATAACGTGGGACTTCAGGACTAGCCGGCTGCCGAGGAGCGTGCACGACAGCTGAGAGCGAATTTAAGAACGAAAATCGGGGGTGTCTTGACCGACGCGACCACGCATCCTGAGGCTTCGACAAGGTGATGAATGACCCGCTCCTGGCGGTCGACGGCCTGACGGTTTCTTTTCCCCTCGAAGATGGTCGCCTGACGGCAGTTCGTGACCTGAGCTTTACCGCGAGTACTGGCGAAACCGTCGCGGTGGTCGGGGAATCCGGTTCCGGCAAGTCCGTCGCCTCACTGGCGGTGACCCGGCTGCTCGACTACACGTCGGGGCGGATCGACTCCGGCACCATAACGCTGAAAGATCCGCAAGGTGGTTGGCTTGATCTGACACGGGCTACGCCAGAAACCATGCGCCTGGTGCGCGGTCCGCAAGTGGCCATGATCTTTCAGGAGCCAATGAGCTGCCTGAACCCCGTGCTGACCGTCGGCGACCAGATCACCGAGGCACTGCGTTATCACCAAAAGCTGGATCGGCGACAGGGACTGGACGAAGCCCGGCGAATGCTGGACCGTGCTCGCGTTCCCGACGCTCACAGGCAACTGAACCGGTATCCGTTCCAACTCTCGGGCGGCATGCGACAACGTGTGATGATTGCGATCGCTATGGCGTGCCGTCCGCGCCTGCTGATCGCTGATGAGCCCACCACCGCATTGGACGTGACCGTTCAGTCGCAGGTCCTGCGGCTTCTGCGCGGGTTGCAGGCCGAGTTCGGCATGGGAATGATCTTCATCACGCACGACATGGGTGTCGTGGCGGAGATAGCCGATCGTGTTGTTGTAATGCGGGCGGGCGAGAAGGTCGAAGAGGGCGACACCCTGACCGTCTTCTCGGCGCCGCGCGACAGTTATACCCGCGCGTTGCTGAACGCGGTTCCGGTCCTTGGCAGCCTTTCGGACGATCCTCTGCCACGACCGTTTCCCGACGTGGCAGGTCAGGCACCTTCCCAGGACACGATCCGCCCGGGCATGCCGCCAGTTCTGGAACTTCGAGGACTGACCACGCGCTTCGACGCGCGAGGTGGGGCGCTCGGTCGGTCGATAGGCAGGATTCACGCGGTGGAAAACGTCAGCCTGCGCATACATCCGGGAGAGACGCTGGCGCTAGTAGGCGAAAGTGGCTGCGGCAAGTCGACCACCGGAAGAAGCATAATACGGCTCGAGAAGCCGGAGGCCGGGGAAGTACTGGTCGAAGGTGAGGACGTAACGATTCCAAGCCGTGCGCGTCAGTCCGATCTCCGGCGCAAGGTTCAATACATTTTCCAGGACCCCTTTTCGTCGCTCGATCCGCGCCTTAACGTTGGCTACTCAATTTCCGAACCGATCAGGACGCACAGCCTGGCCGCAGGAGTGCGGATGCAACAGAGGGTCGCCGAACTGCTCGAGAAAGTTGGATTGCGTGCCGACCATGCGCGCCGGTACCCGCACGAGCTGTCGGGCGGACAACGTCAACGTGTCTGCATTGCACGCGCGCTCGCCTCGGAGCCAAAACTGATCATCGCCGACGAGGCCGTGGCGGCGCTGGACATGTCGATCCGCGCCCAAGTGGTCAATCTGCTCATGGAACTGCAGCGCGAACTCGGCGTCGCCTACCTTTTCATATCGCACGACATGGCGCTGGTCGAGCGCGTTAGCCACACTGTGGCCGTGATGTATTTGGGCCAGGTGGTCGAGATCGGGCCGCGTCTGTCGGTCATGTCACGCCCGCAGCACCCTTACACGTGCCGTCTCCTGGCGGCCGTGCCGAACCCAGACCCATCGCGGCGCGGTCGTGGCGGTGAGTTCGACGACAGTGAGGTGCCCAGCCCTTTGCGTCGCTGGGACGATCCTCCGATTACGGCGCCCCTGGTCGAGGTTGGCCGCGATCACTTCATCGCCAGCCACCGCGTCGGCGGCCTTTTCTAATGTCGGTAGGTTTCTTAAACCAACAAGGGAAAAGCAAAATGCGCTCACCTGGATATCTTGCCTTTGCGGCGGCACTGCTGATGTCGCTGCCCGCCTTTGCTGGGGGCGAATTGGTCGTCAGCATGTGGGCTGATCCCAATGGACTCGATCTGGCCAACAGGACGGACAACCCATCTCTCTCCGTGGGGCGAAACATTATTGAGCCGCTGTTTGGTTTCGATGAGCAAATGCAAATCGTGCCGGTTCTGGCGGAGAGCGCTCAGATCAGCGATGACGCCACCGAGTACGTGTTCAAGTTGCGCCATGGCGTCACGTTCCAGGATGGAACTCCCTTTAATGCCGAAGCGGCAAAGATCAATCTCGACCGCATACGTGACCCTGCTAACAAACTGAACCGGAGAGGCTTCCTGGAGGTCGTCAAACAAATCGATGTTGTCGACGACTATACCCTCAAGATCACTCTGTCCGAGCCGTTTGGCGCTTTCATCCCGACACTGGCCAATCCGGGACTTGGGATGGAAAGCCCCAAGGCGTTGGAAACCTACGGCGCTGATATCGATCGGCATCCCGTGGGCACAGGACCTTTCGAGTTTGTGAGCTGGACCACCGATCTGGTGAAACTCAAGCGCAATGATCACTATTGGAAGGCAGGCCTGCCAATACTCGACACACTCACTTTCCGCGCAATCCCGGAGGATGGCAGTCGCGTTGCGGCCTTGCAGGCCGGCGAAGTTCAATTCATCACGCCGGTGCCGCCCCAGATGTTCCCGATCGTTCAGCGCGACAACCGGCTTGAGGCGAAGAGTGCACCCTCGATACTGGCCCGCTACGTCGCGATGAACACCATGAAGAGCCCGTTCAACGATGTTCGCGTGCGCCAAGCGATGAACTATGCTGTCGACAAGGATGCGTACGTCAAGGTCGTGATGGGAGGGTACGGCGCACCGCTGAGGTCTGCGTACCCCGAGGGTCTGCCATGGTATGAGGAGCAACCGGCGTACGCTTATAATCCGCAGAAGGCCAAGGAGCTGCTGACTGCGGCTGGCTATCAGGACGGATTCTCAACCACGCTGTGGTCGAACTCCGCGAGCATAAACACGCGAACCGACCAGTTCCTTCAGCAACAGCTTGCCCAGGTGAACGTCAAGGTGACAGTGGATGCCATGGAGGGCGGCCTGCTGGGACAAAAGTTGCACGCCGCGCAGAATCCGGATGACGCTGAGGTGAGAATGGCAGTGGGCGGCTGGGGTACTTCGACCGGCGATCCCGATTGGCAGCTTCGGCCGTTATTCGCCAGCACCTCGATGCTTCCGGTGTTGAACAACACCGCCTACTATTCATCGCCCGAGGTCGATGCAGCCATTCACACGGGACAAAGCACCGCCGATCCCGACAAGCGCGCGACCGCGTACGCGACAGTGCAAGCCCAGGTCTGGAAGGACGCACCCTGGATTTTCCTGGGTGTGGACGTCAACACCTGGGCGCAATCAGCCAACCTCTCCGGCGCGTACATGCTTGCGGACGGTACGCTGCTTCTCGAATCGGCCGAGTTGCACTGACAGGTCTATCTGCGGCAGCCCTCCAAAATTGGGCTGCCGCAACGTTTTTGCGGATGCCCCTATACCGCTGATGTTGGCAACATTCGTCCGCCGGCTCCTGAGTTCCCTGCCTGTCATCGTCCTGGTTTCATTTCTGGTTTTTGGTTTCATCAGGCTGATACCCGGCGATCCCGCCCAACTGATTGCCGGTCCAGATGCAAGTGAAGCCGAAATTCTTGCGATCCATAACGACCTGGGTCTGAACCGACCGATCTGGCAGCAATACGTCATTTACCTCGCCAAGTCCCTTCATGGCGACTTCGGCCAGTCCATTCGAACGCGCCGTCCGGTCATCCAAGAAATCGGTGAGCGCTTCATGCCGACCTTGTGGCTGACGCTCGCCTCTCTTTCGTGGACCTTTCTATTCGGCGTTGTGCTCGGCGTTTATTCCGGCATCCAGCGCGGTACCTGGAAAGACAGACTCAGTATGGTCATTGCCGTCACCGGCGTATCGTTTCCCAACTTCTGGCTGGGTTTGCTCCTCATCAACTTGTTTTCGGTGCATCTCGGCTGGCTACCGACAAGTGGATTTGACCGCTGGACTTCATTGCTCATGCCATCCTTCACGCTGGGCACGGCTTTTGCGGCAATCCTCGCGCGCTTCACGCGCTCTGCTTACGTCGAAGTTGCGAGCGAGGACTACGTCCGGACCGCTCGCAGCAAGGGCATTCCCGAACAAAGGGTTGTTTGGCACCACATTCTCCGCAACGCCTTGATACCCGTGATCACGCTAACCGGGCTTGAGTTTGGAAACCTGTTGGGGGGATCGATCATCGTCGAGACTGTGTTCGCGTGGCCCGGCATCGGTCGCCTGTTGGTCGACAGCATCGGCGTTCGTGACTACCCGGTCATCCAGGCCCTCATCTTGCTGTTCGCAGTGGAATTTGTCCTGATCAATTTGATTGTTGACGTCGTCTACGGATTGGTCAACCCGGAAGTGAGGCTGAGGTGACTGCCGCTGACGCCGCGGGCGCCGCGCCGAAAGTGGCTGCCGCCACCTCGCCACTTCGGCAGTTCCTGCGCCGCTTTCGCCGCCAAAAGTCCGCGATTGCCGCCGGAGCGCTGATTTTGGCGATTGTGGCGTGTGCTATTCTCGCTCCGTTGTTGGCACCGTACGATCCCAACGCCCCCGACTACAATTCGCTCTTGCAACCGCCGAGCATGCTCCATCTTGCGGGAACGGACATGTTCGGTCGCGACATTCTGAGCCGGATCATCTGGGGTGGCCGAATCTCGCTGACAGTGGGGTTTGCCTCAGTATTGATCGGCGGGGGAATCGGCGTGCTGCTTGGTTTGTACGCCGGTTACAACGGAGGCGTCGCGGACTTCGCGATCATGCGCGGGTGCGACACGCTGTTTGCGTTCCCGGGAATACTTTTGGCAATCGGGGTGGTGGCAATCATCGGCCCCGGCGTCCTGAATGTCATCTGGGCAGTCGCGGTGTTCAGCGTTCCGGTGTTCGCGAGAGTTGTACGCGGCAACGTGCTTGCCCTGAAACATGCCCAATACGTTGAAGCCGCTATAGGGATTGGCGTCAGACCGTTGACGATCGTTGTCCGCCACATACTCCCTGGCACACTTCCCGCGATCATCGTTCTGATGAGCCTGCGCATCGGCGGTTCGATCGGCGTCGGCGCCGCCCTGTCGTTCATTGGTCTGGGAGCACAGCCCCCAACCGCCGAATGGGGGACGATGCTGGCCGACGGCCGTGCGTTTCTCGGCGTCGCGGACCACGTGACCATTTTCCCCGGTCTGGCGATCTTCGTGACGGTTCTCTGCTTCAATGTTCTCGGCGACGGTCTTCGAGATGCCCTCGACCAAAAGCCGATGTGATGTGATCTCGCAAATGCGTGCACCGAACCACTGTTGTGGTGGCCGACTGATCGCCGATGCGAGCGCGCCGGTGCATGGCTTGGGTTCCAAAGCGCTGTAGTAAGCCCATCAGCGCCGCTGACGGGCTTACATCATGCCGGAGGATTCAGACGTGCACCGTGGATTGGCTTGTCGCGGTCGCCAATGACGACCGGGTCGGGGGGCTCGCGGCAACGCGCCGTCGTGAGCGTCGGCTCACGTTGGAACAGCAATCGTCTGTTGCGATCAGACCGGCTTTCATGGACGGAAAGATCTTATGGTTACAAGTTGGCCGGATGGCGAGCGATTCCGGTGCTGAACGGCAAATTCCGGTCACATTGCACACAGCTCTTCCGGCGTGGCTTCGGCGATAACGCGTTGTTCCGCAGCGCCGTTGCGGCCTCCTTGACGTCACGCTTGACGTCCGCGATGAATTCCTCGTCGACCGATCGCGTTTTCTGCTTCTGCTCGTCTAGCTCGTAGATCTCAACGTAGTCAGCGTTCCGCCCGGTGAGTTCCTGGTAGCCGAGCGCGTAGATGTGGAGCTGGGTTTCCGTGACGTCGTCGGCCTGGGCGCGGTCGTTGGATTTCAAGTCAACGATCGTCACCTCGTCCGTATCGATCCGTCGAACCAAGTCAATGCGGCCGGCCACCGAGACGCCGTCGCCGAGCGCGATCTCGATCCCCTTTTCGGCGAACTCGAGGTTCTTGAGCATGGGCCCGTTCTTGCGGATGTAGGCCTCGATCACCCGCTGCGCCGCCGCTTCGAGCTTCTCCTCGCAGAGCCGGGTAGGCGTAGGGCGCCGCGCAGGTGCCGCTCCACAAGCGCTCGCTGCCTCCCCGGGGTCGATCTCCTCGCCGTCAAGTGCGCGCGCATGTACCTCGGCCAGCGCGTCGTGCAGCGACTTGCCCGTAGCCCAGCGCCTCGTCCAGCGGCGCATTGAAGCCTAGAGGATGCGCAGCTTGAACTGGTAGGGACACTCGAAGAAATACTTCAGCTCGGAGAACGACAGCGCTACGTTCGCGACCGATGCCTTGCGGCTGCGGGCTCGAGTCGCTTGCGGTCACCGTAGTCGGGCTTGCGCCGCTTGACGTACTTCGACGCCAGCACCTCGGTGAAGAAGTCGGAAGGCGCTTGCGCCTGCTTGTTGCCCGGCATGCGGCGCCCAGCTCATGTGCAGGAACTTCTGCGCCCGCGTCACCGCCACGTAGAACAGCCGCCGCTCGTCCTCCACACCGCCCTTGTAACGTGCGGCATTCTCGAATGCCTCTGCTGGGAGCAGGTGCCACGCCGTTCTGCCGCCGCCGCCTCCCTCCGACGGGAAGCGGTTCCGCACGAGCTGCGGCAGGAACACCACCGGCCACTGCAGGCCCTTGGCCTGGTGCACTGTCATGATCCGCACCGCGTCCGGACTGACGTAGGCGTTGTCCTGCCAGCCTTCCGGGTAGGCGCCTCAGCGTGGTGCCGGAGGAACCCGGCGAAACTCTTGTACTTCTCGACCGGCTTCGAGTGGAAGTTGATGCTCTCGAAGTCCGAAATCGCCTGGCTGAACTTCCCCAAGTTGTAGAAGACGACCTCGCCCCGCCGCCGCCGGGCACGCCTCCTCGCGCAGCCCGGCGGTCTCGAGAAACGCGATGAACTGGCGCTGCAGATTGTAGACCTTGAACTGCCCCACATCGGCTTCGGCATCTCGCTGCCGGCCTCCGCCGCGGCGGCGACCGCGGCCTTCAGGTTCTCGGTGCGAGCCCGAGGTCGGCTGCCTTCCACGCCGCGAGCAGCGCCTCTTCGTCGATCTCGCCCGCGAGGAAATAGAAGAGCTGCCGCGCCGCCTCCGCCTCGGCCGTCTCGAACAGGTTGTCCATGCCGGTGATGACGTAGGGGACGCCGGCGGCGTCCAGGGCCGCCGTGATCGGCCCGCCGTCTCGCCGGACCGATGCGCAGCAGTATCGCCATGTCCGACAGCGAGATGCCGCGTCCTCGCCGTCTTCGCGGATCGCAACGCCCACGCAGCGCTTGGCACGTCCGGCGATGTGCTGCGCCTCCTCTTCCGGAGTGTCGAACGGGAGCGCGGTGATGTCGCCCGCCTCGTAGTCCTGCGCTCCCTCAGCCTTCATTTCCTTGGGAAGGCGCCGCATCGACCTGGCTGATGAAATCGCTGGCGACCGCCACGACGCCTTCGCTTGAGCGGAAGTTCTCCTCCAGTCGGACCTGCTTCACGTCGGCGTAGCGGTTCTGAATCTCAGGATGTTTTCGACCTCGCTGCCGCGCCACTGGTAGATCGTCTGGTCGTCGTCGCCGACCACGCACACGCTCGCCCCAAGGCGTGGAATTCCTCGACCACGGCCTCCTGCACTGGGTTCACGTCCTGGTACTCGTCGACGATCACGTGCCGGACCGCGAGCGCCCAGCCGCTCGCGCAGCCCGCCGTTGGCTTTCAGCTCCGCCACCGCCTCCTTGAGGATCCCGGAGTAGTCCAGGTACCCCCGGCCATGCAGGAGCTTCTCATAGGTCGGCAGGTGCTCCGCAACCGAGTTTCCTTGCGAAGGTCGGGCGCGATCGCAGCTGGTCCTCTCGCAGGATGTTCAGCGCGCGCGATGTAGTTGCGGGTGTCCATGTACCGTTTCAGTGGCTTGCCCTCGAGCGTGGTGCACTGCGGTAAGACCCGACGCTTCGAGTAGCCGATCGACGAAAAGCGTCTGCTGCACCTCATTGAGCACCTCGTACTTCATGTACGCGGGCTCTCGGTCTTGAGCAGCTCGAGGCAGAACCCGTGGATCGTACCGACGAACATCTCCGCCATGCGCCGGGATCTCGCCGAGCGCCTCTCGCGTGCGAGGTGAGATGCGCTCCTTTAGTTCGGCGGCGGCCTTCTCGGTGAACGTGAAAGCTACGATGTTGCGCGGCAGCAGCGATTCGGACCGCCCCGGCGTCAGCAGCCGCACAACCCGCCGGGCCACGACCTCAGTCTTGCCCGATCCGGCACATGCGATGAGTTGCAGATTACGACCGTCGAAGCCGATTGCCTCACGCTGTGACGCCGTGAGTTCCAACTCGCTGCCTCCCACCCAGCTTTGTCATCGACCACCGGCTCTTGGCCTTGAGTTTTGATCGCCTATTTACAGCATTGCAACCCGAGGTCGCAGTCATCACTCTGGCGGGAAGGTCCGGCGTGCGTGATGCACGGACCTGAGGGTTGATGACCTGCAGCGGGCAGCATCACAGCAGCGTTGCGAACAAAGCATGAATTGTATTGGCTGGGCGGCGGCCCTCGACCGCTTGATTCGGTTCTCAGATGCCCGGTCACCCCTATCTCGACAGCCTCAATGCCGACCAGCGTCGCGCTGTCGAGCACGGGGTCCGTCCCGGTGGAGGCGCCGCCGGTCCACTGTTAGTGATCGCAGGTGCTGGTTCCGGCAAGACCAGCATGCTCGCCCACCGCGTGGCGCACCTGATCGTCGAGGGAGCCGACCCCGACCGGCTGCTGCTGATGACCTTCTCACGTCGGGCGGCGTCCGAGATGGGCAGGCGGGTGGAGCGGATCGTCGCCAAAGCGCTCGGCCCCGGCAGGGCGCCGGTGGGGCTCAACTGGTCGGGCACGTTCCATGCCGTGGGCGCGCGGCTGTTGCGCGACTACGCCGGCTTGATCGGGCTCGACGTCGGCTTCACCATCCACGACCGGTCGGACTCCGCCGACCTGATGAATCTCGTGCGTCACGATCTCGGCTTGTCGCAAAGCGAGCGACGGTTCCCGGCGAAGACGACGTGCCTGGCAATCTACTCGCGCTCGGTCAACGAGGAGGAGGCGCTCGAATCGGTGCTGACGCGCTGGTTCCCATGGTGCCTGTCGTGGCAGCAGGAGTTGACCGGCTTGTTCAAAGCTTATGTCGAGGCCAAACAGGCGCAGAACGTCCTCGATTACGATGACCTCCTGCTCTACTGGGCGGCCATGCTGGAGGAGCCAGCAATCGCCGCCGACGTCGGTGAACGTTTTGATCACATTCTCATCGACGAATACCAGGACACAAACCGACTGCAGGCGACGATCGTCAAGGCCCTGAAGCCGGACGGTTGCGGCGTCGCCGTGGTCGGCGACGACGCTCAGTCGATTTACGCATTCCGGGGAGCGACGGTCAGGAACATCCTGGATTTTCCGGGGCAGTTCGACCCGGCCGCCGCGGTGGTCACGCTGGCACAGAACTACCGCTCGACCACCTCCATCCTCGCCGCCGCCAACGCCGTGATCGGCCTCGCCGAGGAAGGCTACCAAAAGGAACTATGGACGGAGCGGCCGGGTGGTGACAAACCGGCGCTTGTCACCATTGCCGACGAGGCTGAGCAGGCGCGATACGTGGCCGAGCGCGTGCTCGAGGAGCGCGAGGCAGGGACCGCGCTCAAGGCGCAGGCCGTCCTCTTCCGTGCCTCGCATCACAGCGGACCGCTCGAGATCGAACTCAACCGGCGCGACGATTCCTTTCGTCAAGTTTGGTGGCCTCAAGTTCCTGGAGACGACACACATCAAAGACGTGCTGGCGGTCTTGCGGTTCGCGGCAAACCTCCGCGACCGGGTGTCCGGTTTTCGGGTACTGTTGCTTCTGCCTGGGATGGGCCCAGCGATCGCCGCCGCATTCCTCGACATGATCGGTGCAACCACCAACGTCGCGGCGGCATTTGCCGACTTCGTGCCGCCGGGGCGAGCGGCCGATGACTGGTTGCGCCTGGCGGGGCTGGTCGGTGCGGTCGGCGGCCGCTGGGGTGACTGGCCGTCCGACATGGAGCGGCTCCGGCTGTGGTACGAGCCGCATCTGGAGCGGCTCCACGACGACGCCATCGTGCGCCGGAACGACCTCCTCCAGCTCGAGCAGATCGCCGCCGGTTACGAGTTCGCGCGAGCGGTTCCTGACCGAGCTTACCCTCGATCCACCAGACGCCAGCAGCGACCTCGCCGGGCCACCGCTCCTCGACGACGACTATCTGATCCTGTCGACCATCCATTCGGCCAAAGGACAGGAGTGGTCGGCGCTGTACGTGCTCAACGTCATCGACGGCTGCATCCCGTCGGACCTCGCCGCCGGATCGAGTGAGGAGATCGAGGAGGAACGCCGGCTGGTCTACGTGGCAATGACCCGGGCCAAGGACACGCTCGAGCTGATCGTGCCGCAACGGTGCTACGTCACCGGGCAGGCCCGCCACGGTGACCGCCACCTCAATGTTCAGCGGACCCGCTTCATCCCGGAGTCGATCCTGGAGCACTTCCAGGCGAAGGTATGGCCTCCGCTGGGCGCGAAGGGCGACCGGCCTGCACGCCCACCCACCCCGCAGCCGGTCGACATCGGCGCGCGCATGCGTCGTCGGTGGGGGTAAGGTGGCCCACCGCCGGTAGGTGTCCGAGGTTGCCTTCTGTCGGCTTGGCGGCAACTAAAACACGCTCCATAGTCGAATAACTCTCGGACGCTGAGGGACGTGGCTCCTGTTGCGATCAAGGCCCGATGCCAAAGGTGGACGATCACGTTCGGCCGTTCGTCGGTGCGGCGACAAGGCGGCGACACCGCCTGCGCTTCAGCGTCACCATGGCAGCATGGCATAGCAGTAACTAACACAACTTATTAAGGAATTTTGGTGGAGCCAGGCGGAATCGAACCGCCGACCTCTTGAATGCCATTCAAGCGCTCTCCCAACTGAGCTATGGCCCCTCCACCGGCCCGGGCGCGCGAGCGCCCAGGATCAAGCGCGCGGACATTAGTGCCCGTCCCCGGCACGATCAAGGCCGCCGCCCGGTCAGGTGTCCTCGTCGTCGACGTCGCCGATGATCTGCTCGACGTCCTCGTCGTCCTCATCCTCCTCCGCGAGGAAGGTGTCGTCATCGTCATCGGCCTCGATCTCCTCCTCCTCTTCCGCGTCGGAGTTGGCGGCGACCTTCACCTTGCCGCTTTCGGCGGCTTCCTCGTCGGCTTCTTCGAGCGACACCACTTCGGCCGTCTCGACGGCTGCCTCCTCAGGCTCCTCCCGGGCCGCCGCCTTGGCGACGGCCGACGGGCGCGCCCGGGTGGGGGTCACCTCGAAGACGGTTCCACAGCGGGGGCACACGATTGGCGTGTGATTGAGATCGTAATATCTGGCGCCGCAATTGGGACAGGTGCGCTTGGCGCCGAGTTCCGGTTTTGTCACGTCTTTGCCTCATCCGGCGGTCTGGCGGGCTCCCATAATCCGACCGCCGGACGATTGTCAAAACCATTCTTCACGGGCGAGGCGGCGACGGATGACGGCTCCGGTCGGCTATGCTAATCGGTTCGACGCCTGCGGTGGGGCAGGGGGCGCGCCAGGCCCGCGGCGTTCATCGCCGCCGGCGCCCGGCAGCGCCGTCACGTGAGAGCGGAGCCAGCTAACATGCCAGCCGATGCGGCGACACAGCTTCGCACCAGACGGTCAGGACCGCTCGCCGGCGCGATCCGGCCGCCCGGCGACAAATCCATCTCTCACCGCGCACTGATGCTGGGGGCGCTGGCGGTCGGCGAAACGGCGATCGACGGGCTGCTCGAAAGCGAGGACGTGCTGGCGACGGCGGCGGCGATGGGGAGCTTCGGGGCGGCGGTGACGCAGGCCGGGCCCGGCGCCTGGCGCATCGCGGGTCCCGGAGTGGGCGGGCTGCTCGAGCCCGAACACGTAATCGATTTTGGCAACTCCGGCACGGGCGCGCGCCTGACGATGGGCATCGCCGCCAGCCATGCTTTCACCTCCACGTTCACCGGCGACGTGTCGCTGGTGCGCCGGCCGATGGGACGGGTGATGGAGCCGCTGCGAAGGATGGGCGTGCAGGTGCTGGCGCGGTCGGACGAACGGTTGCCAGCGACGATCAGGGGGCCGGAAACGCTGGTGCCGATTGAATACCGGCTGCCGGTGGCATCGGCGCAGGTCAAGTCGGCGATCTTGCTGGCGGCGCTCAACTCAGGCGGGGTGACGACAGTCATCGAGCCGGTCCCCTCACGCGACCATACCGAGCGCATGCTTGCCGCCTTCGGCGCCACGATCGAGATCGAAACCGGCCAGGACGGCGTCCGGACCATTCGCGTCGAAGGCAGGCGGAACCTCAAGCCGCAGGTGATCGTGGTGCCGGGCGACCCCAGTTCCGCGGCGTTCGCGCTGGTAGCGGCGCTGATCGTCGAAGGCTCCGAGGTCACGATCGAAAACGTTCTGATGAACCCGACCCGGATCGGCCTGCTCGACACGCTCCAGGAAATGGGCGCCGACATCGCGATCGAAAAACGCCGGCAATCGGGAAGCGAGGAGGCCGCCGACCTTCGGGTCAAGGCGAGCCGCCTCAAGGGCGTGAAGGTGCCGGCGAGCCGCGCCGCCAGCATGATCGACGAGTACCCAGTGCTGGCGATGGCGGCGGCATTCGCGGAGGGCGACACGCTGATGGAGGGGATCGGCGAGCTGCGGGTGAAGGAATCCGACCGCATCGCCATGATCGCCGCCGGCCTCAAGGCGAACGGCGTCGAAGCCGAGGAAGGGCCGGAGTCGCTGCTCGTCCACGGGGCGGCGACGGTGAAGGGCGGCGGCGCGGTCAAGACCGCGCTCGACCATCGCATCGCCATGAGCTTCCTCGTGCTCGGCATGGCGGCGGAGGAACCGGTAACGGTCGACGACGCCCGGACGATCGCCACCAGCTTCCCGGAGTTTCGCCAGACGATGACGTCGCTCGGCGCGGCCTTCGAGGAGGTCGCCGGTGAGTGACGCGGGCGCGAAGGCGATCGCGCGCCGGGCATGATCATCGCGATCGACGGACCGGCAGCAGCCGGCAAGGGAACGATCGCGGAGCGGCTGGCGGCGCATTACCGGCTCCCCTACCTCGACACCGGCCTTCTCTACCGGCTGGTCGGTCGCATGATGGACGAACGCGGCCTCGACCCCGGCGACGCCGAGGCAGCCGGCAGGACCGCTGCCGCGCTCGATCCGGCGGAGCTGGCCGATCCGCACCTGCGGGGACACGAAGCCGGCGAACTTGCCTCGCGGATCGCCGTCCATCCGCAAGTGAGGCGGGCGCTCCTCGCCCTGCAGCGCGACTTCGCCCGCCAGCCGGGTGGCGCCGTCCTCGACGGGCGCGACATCGGCACGGCGGTCTGTCCCCATGCCGACGTGAAAATCTACGTCACCGCCAGCGCGGAAGTGCGGGCGCGGCGACGGACCGACGAACTCGTGGCCAAGGGCCGTTCGATCGACTACGCCACCATCCTCGCCGAAATCCGCGGGCGCGATGCGCGCGACGCCGGCCGCGCGGTGGCGCCGCTTGCCAAAGCGGCCGACGCTCGCGTGCTCGACACGACCGACATGGACGCCGAGGCGGCGTACCGGGCGGCGCTTGCCATTGTCGAGGCGATGCGGTCGCCGGTTTAGCCGGCTCACCCCCGCGTAACTGTCATCCCAACGTCGCCTGCGTCCTGCTATGCTGCGGCTGTCGCCCCAACGGGGCGACGCGGTCCAGCTCAAACGGAGGTGTCAGATGAGAGGGACAATACTCAAGACGGCGGTCGCGGCGGGATTCTTAGCCGCCTTTGCCGGCTCCGCCAGCGCGGCCACCGAAATTCAATGGTGGCATGCGATGACGGGCGCCAACAACGACGTCGTCGAGACCCTTGCCAAGCAGTTCAACGACAGCCAGAGCGACTACAAGGTCGTGCCGGTGTTCAAGGGCAGCTACGACGAAACGCTTCAGGCCGGCATCGCCGCATTCCGGGCCCACCAGCCGCCGCACATCCTGCAGGTGTTCGATGTCGGCACCGGCGTCATGATGAATGCCGAGGGCGCGATCATTCCGGTGGCCGACGTGCTGGAAAAGGGCGGCTACAAGTTCGACAAGAGCGAATACCTGCCCGGTATTGTGGCCTACTATTCCAAGCCCGACGGGACCATGCTCTCGTTCCCCTACAATTCGTCGTCGCCGATCACCTACTACAATAAGGACATTCTGGCGAAGGCAGGCATCGATCACAACCAATCTGCCGATGACGTGGCCGGAAATCTGGGCCGACGCACGCAAGATCAAGGCGAGCGGAGCGGCCCCGTGCGGGTACACCACGGCGTGGCTCACGTGGATCCATCTCGAGAATTTCGCGGCGTGGAACAATCTCCAGTACGCCACCAACGAGAACGGTCTCGCCGGCTATGACAATCTCAAGCTGACATTCAATTCCCCCATCTTCGTCAAGCACATCCAGGACATCGCCGACCTGGCCAAGGACGGCGTGTTCGAATACGGCGGCCGCACGTCGGAGGCCAAACCGTTGTTCCTCAAGGGCGAGTGCGGCATCTACAGCGACTCATCGGGCGGCCTCGGCGACGTAATCAAGTCGGGCATGAACTTGCCACCGGTCCGCTGCCCTATGATCCCTCGGCACCCGGTGCGCCGCAGAACACCATCCCCGGCGGCGCCAGCCTGTGGGTGATGGCAGGCCATCCCGATTCCGACTACAAGGGTGTGGCTGAGTTCTTTCACTTTCTGTCGAGCACCGATGTGCAGGTCTACCTGCACCAGAAGTCGGGCTATCTGCCGGCGACCTTGGCGGCGTACAACACCACCAAAGCATCGGGCTTCTACGACCAGAACCCCGGCCGCGAGCAGCCGATCCTGCAGATGATGGGCAAGCCGCCGACGGAGAACTCCAAGGGCGTCAGGGCGCCCGACCTGCCGCAGCTTCGCGACATCCAGAATGAGGAATTCGAGGCGATGCTGGCCGGCAAGGAAGACGCGAAAACCGCACTCGACAATGCTGTCAAGCGCGGTAACGATGCCCTGCAGCAGGCGCTCGCTCAGTAGGCCCTAAGCAGGCCTTCCACGAGGCCGGCACCCGTTCAACCAGAGCCCCGCCCGGGAGCATTCATTGCCGGGCGGGCTTCTTGCCACGGCAGCCCGGTGAACCGCGCCTCCTTCCCGAACAAGATCCTCCCCTACTTCCTGGTCGCGCCGCAAATCGCGATCACGGTGATCTTCTTTTTCTGGCCGGCAAGCCAGGCGATCCGCCAGTCGACGCTCAGCGAGGATCCGTTCGGGCTGCATTCGCGTTTCGTCGGTTTGGGCAACTACCGTACCGTCATCTCCGAGCCCGGTTATCTCCACGCCATCAAGGTGACGATCGTCTTCAGCGTGCTGACGGCGACCCTCGCCCTTGTCGGCGGCCTCATCCTGGCCGTCACCGCCGAGCGCGTGGTCAAGGGGCGCGGCATTTACCGCACCTTGCTCATCTGGCCCTACGCGGTTGCTGCGGCGATCGCCGGCATGCTGTGGCTGTTCATTTTCAACCCGTCGTTTGGCTCGCTGGCGCTTTTTCTCAGGGAAGCCGGCATCCCGTGGAACCCGCTCCTCAACGGCACGCACGCCACGATCCTCGTCGTCGGGGCGGCGATTTGGAAGCAGATCAGCTACAATTTCCTGTTCTTCGTCGCCGGCCTGCAGGCGATTCCGAAGTCGCTCGTCGAGGCGGCGGCGATCGACGGCGCCGGGCCGTCGCGGCGCTTCTGGGCGATCATCTTTCCGCTGCTGGCACCGACGAGCTTTTTCCTGCTCGTCGTCAACACGGTCTATGCCTTCTTCGATACCTTCGGCATCATCCACGCCGTTACCGGCGGCGGGCCAGGGACGGCAACGACGACGCTCGTGTACAAGGTCTACAACGATGGCTTCGTCAGCCTGCAACTCGGCACTTCGTCGGCCGAATTGACCATCCTGATGGTGATCGTCGTAACCCTCACCGCCATACAGTTCCGCTACGTCGAACGGCGCGTGCACTATGCGTGAGGGCGGCGGGCGATGATCGGCGAAAGCACCACCCGGAGGGTCTTTGCCCACGTCATCCTGATCATCGGCGTCATCATCGTCGTCTTTCCGATCTATTACACCTTCGTCGGCTCGACGCTGTCGGTGCAGGAAATCCTGACGCCACCCCTGCCGCTGCTGCCCGGACGCCACATCGCCACCAACTACGCCGAGGCGTTCAATGGCGTCGGGCGGATCGGCGGGGTCGGCCTTGGCCGCATCCTGTTCAACACGTTCGTGGTGGCGGTGATCATCGCCGTCGGCAAGATCATCATCTCGATCCTGTCGGCGTTCGCCATCGTCTTCTTCCGCTTCCCATTGCGCATGGTCTTCTTCTGGATGATCTTCGTCACCCTGATGCTGCCGGTGGAAGTGCGCATCGTCCCGACCTACCGGGTCATGGTCGATCTTCACATGATCGATACCTATGCCGGATTGACGCTGCCGCTGATGGCCTCGGCGACGGCAACGTTCCTGTTCCGCCAATTCTTCATGACGATGCCGGCGGAACTGGTCGAAGCGGCTCGCGTCGACGGCGCCGGACCGATGCGCTTCTTCCGGAGCATCCTGTTGCCCCTGTCGAGAACCAACATCGCAGCGTTGTTCGTGATTCTTTTCGTCTATGGCTGGACGCAATACCTGTGGCCGCTGCTCGTCACCAACAGCAACCGGATGACCACGATCGTCATTGCGCTCCGCAAGATGATCTCGTTTACCGACGCCGATACGCCATGGAATGTCGTGATGGTGACAACGGTGCTGGCGATCCTGCCGCCGATCGTCGTTATCGTGGTGATGCAGCGACTGTTCGTCAGGGGGCTGATCGAAAGCGAGAAGTAGCCTCCTCGCAACGGCTTGCCGATCGCGCGGGACACGGCTATATAACCGCCGTTCCGCACGGTCGCCGGCTTTTCGCCGGGGCAAAGACGGAGACGACGGACGGGGATGCCGGTTGCATCGCCCGCCGTTTTGCGTTTCCGGCTCAGACCGCGGACCCCGCTTCGGCGGACGGAACAGACTTCGCCTGACTTCTCGATCCGGAGCGCCGCACCGCATCAGAAAAAGCGGGCGCCCATCCGGGCCGGATCGCGAGGGAAGGATGTTTGAACACAAACCGCCGGGCAGGCGCCACCCGGCGCGCCAGGAGTGTCAATGACCGTAGAGAGCCCGACCCGGGAAGATTTTACCGCCCTTCTCAATGAGTCCTTCAAGGCGGACGATCTGATGGAGGGGAGCGTCGTCAAGGGGACCGTCGTCGCCATCGAGAAGGACGTCGCCGTTATCGACGTCGGGCTGAAGACGGAAGGCCGCTTGCCGCTCAAGGAATTCGCCATGGCCGGCAAGCCCCCCGAAATCCACATCGGCGACGAGGTCGAGGTCTACCTCGAGCGGATCGAAAACGCGCTCGGAGAGGCCGTGCTGTCGCGCGAGAAGGCGCGCCGCGAGGAAAGCTGGGCACGGCTGGAAGAGTCCTTCAAGAAGGGCGAGAAGGTCACCGGACAAATTTTCAACCAGGTCAAGGGCGGCTTCACGGTCGACCTCGACGGCGCCGTCGCCTTTCTGCCGCGCAGCCAGGTCGATATCCGGCCGGTTCGCGACGTGACGCCGCTCATGCACACCGAGCAGCCCTTCCAGATCCTCAAGATGGACAAGCGCCGCGGCAACATCGTGGTGTCGCGACGCACGGTGCTGGAGGAAACGCGGGCCGAGCAGCGCTCCGAACTGGTCCAGAGCCTCGAAGAGGGTCAGATCATCGACGGCGTCGTCAAGAACATCACCGACTACGGCGCCTTCGTCGACCTCGGCGGCATCGACGGCCTGCTGCACGTCACCGACATCGCTTGGCGCCGCATCAACCACCCCTCCGAAGTCCTGTCGATCGGCCAGACGGTCAAGGTGCAGATCATCCGGGTCAACCACGAGACCCATCGCATCTCGCTGGGCATGAAGCAGCTCGAGGCCGACCCGTGGGAAGGCATCGAAGCCAAGTACCCGGTCGGCACCAAGTTCAAGGGCCGCGTCACCAACATCACCGACTACGGCGCCTTCGTCGAACTGGAGCCCGGCATCGAGGGGCTGATCCACGTTTCCGAGATGTCGTGGACGAAGAAAAACGTCCATCCCGGCAAGATCGTTTCGACCAGCCAGGAAGTCGAGGTGATGATTCTCGAGGTCGATCCGGTCAAGCGCCGCATATCGCTCGGCCTCAAGCAGACGCTGGCCAACCCGTGGGAGACCTTCGCCGAGAACCATCCGGTCGGATCGACACTCGAGGGCGAGGTCAAGAACAAGACGGAATTCGGCCTGTTCATCGGGCTCGACGGCGACGTGGACGGGATGGTCCACCTGTCCGACCTCGACTGGAACCGCCCCGGCGAACAGGCGATCGAGGACTACAATCGCGGCGACATGGTCACCGCGCAGGTGCTCGACGTGGACGTCGAGAAGGAGCGCATATCGCTCGGCATCAAGCAGGTGGGCGGTGACCCCTTCGCGGCGGCGGGCGGCGAACTGCGCAAGGGCGCGGTGGTGACGTGCGAGGTGATCGACGTCAAGGACGCAGGCATCGACGTGAAGATCGCCGACACCGACCTTACGGCCTTCATCCGCCGTTCGGATCTGTCGCGCGACCGCTCCGAGCAGCGGCCGGAGCGCTTCGCCAAGGGCGAAAAGGTCGACGCGCGGGTCACCAACTTCGACAAGAAAAACCGCAAGATCACCCTTTCCATCAAGGCGCTCGAAATCGCCGAGGAGAAGGAGGCGGTGGCGCAATATGGCTCGACCGACTCCGGCGCTTCACTTGGCGACATCCTCAGCGCGGCGCTGAAGGCGCGCGAGGATGACGACAAGGAGGAAGACAGCGCCGAGGACTAAGCGGGCGGACGCCCGCCAGACGCCGGTTGCGGCCCGCACATTGTTGCGGGTCGTTTCCATTTCGGCAGCACCCCTTGCCCGTTCGGCGCGAAGGCGCTAACCCCTGCGCCAAGCGGGGGCGCGAGGAAGCCAATCATGTCCATGAGTGCCGATCAGATCGCCGACCGGCGACGGCTGCGCCGCAAACTCTCTTTCTGGCGGGTTGCGGCTTTTATCGTCCTGTTCGTCGCCATTGCCGCGGTGATCGTGGCTGTCGGAGGGCGCAATTCGTTCCCGGCGGTGGCAGGGCCCCAGATCGCCCGGGTGACGATCAGCGGCTTCATCGCCAGCGACCGCCCCCAGACCAAGCTGCTCGACACGCTCGCCAAGACCAGCGCGGTCAAGGGCGTGATCGTGGCAATCGATTCGACCGGCGGCGCCACGACCGGGGGCGAAGAGCTGTACGAGGCCCTGCGCAAGCTGGCTGACGCCAAGCCGACGGTGGCAACCGTCGGAACGGTCGGCGCCTCGGCTGCCTACATGGCAGCGATCGCGACCGACCACATCGTCGCCCGGCGCACATCGATCACCGGCTCGATCGGCGTGATCTTCGAAATGCCCGAAGTCAGCGGGCTGCTGGACAAGATCGGCGTCAACGTCGAGGAGATCAAGAGCGGGCCGCTGAAGGCGGAGCCGTCACCTTTCAAGCCTGCCAGCGACGACGCAAAGAGGGTCATCGAAGGCCTCATCAGCGACTCCTTCAACTGGTTCGTCGACATCGTTGCCGAGCGGCGGGGACTTTCACACGACGAGGCCCTGGGACTCGCCGACGGGCGCATCTTCACCGGCCGGCAGGCGCTCGACGCAAAGCTGATCGACGAGATCGGCGGCGAAGACGCGGCGGTGGCGTGGCTGGGCACCAAGGGCGTCGATACCAAATTGCCGATCAAGGATTGGCGGCCGGCAGATCAGAGCTCGCCATGGTCGTTTGCCAACGCCGCCGCGCTGTGGATCGCTCATACGCTGGGTGTCTCGCCGGACCTTCTGCGCGGCCTCGGCCTCGACCGAATTCTCCCGGAAAATCTGAGGCTTGACGGTCTCCTGTCGGTTTGGCAGGCTTCGGCCGGCGGGGACCAGTGACCCGCGGGAGGGGGCCGCGTCATGATCAAATCGGAACTGGTCCAGCGGATCTCGGAGCAGAACCCGCACCTCTACCAGCGCGACGTTGAGCACATCGTCAACGCCATCCTCGACGAAATAACCGCGGCGCTGGCGCGTGGCGATCGGGTGGAGCTGCGGGGCTTTGGCGCCTTCTCGGTCAAAAACCGGCCGGCGCGGGTGGGGCGCAATCCGCGCACCGGGACGCGGGTTGCGGTGACGGAAAAGCACGTGCCATTCTTCAAGACCGGCAAGGAGATGCGCGAGCGCCTGAACTCGTAACGGCGCCCGCAGGGCCGCCCAGACGGCCGCCAGGACTGAGATGCGACGGTTTCTGATCTACCTGTTGCTGGTGCTGCTGGCGGTGATCGCGATCGCCTTGTCGGTCGCCAACCGCGACGTTGTTACATTCTCGCTCGATCCGTTCGGCGCCCCGTCGCCGCGCTGGAGCCTGACGGCGCCGATGTTCATGTTTCTCTTCGCGGCCCTGGCGCTCGGTGTGGTGGTCGGCGGCGTGGCGACGTGGACCCGACAGAGCAAATGGCGGCGCGCCGCGCGCAGGGAACGCGCCAACGCTCAGCAGCTGCGCAGCGAGATCGACCGTTTGCGTCAGCAGGTGACGATGATGCCGGCGATCACCGGACCGTCAGCCAACCGCGACGCGGCCTAGCAGACCCAGGTTGCGGTGGCCAATCGCGACTTCTGCCTCAGGCCTTCGTCAGGCTGCGCCAATTCACCAGGGCGTAGCCAAAGGCAATGATGAACAGAACGTGCACGACAAATGACACCCAGATGCTGGCGCTGCGTGCATAGCTTTCGCTGAAATCGACGCCAAGGCTGAGCACGTGGACCAGCAGGTTGCCGATGACGATTGCCCTCAGCGCCGGTGAGCCGCGGTCGGACGACGCAAGGATATCGATGACACCAAGGGTGACAAGAGAAGCCCCGGTTGCCCGGGCGAACAGCCTGGCGGGGAGCGTCGACCCACCGAGGTTGTAGGACTGGATCGCCGACTCCGCTCCGAGGAGGAAGAACAGGCCGAAAAGGATTGCCACGGCGCCGGAGACGATCAGGATGAGGCGAAGGGTCATTGGCCCGTCCCCCGTTTTCGACGATCGGTTAATTAGCATGATTCCGGGGCGGAACCATATGCGCTCTCGTGCCCTGGACGGGTTGCAAGCCGACGGGGCGATCGGGGCCCGGGTCGTTGGACTTGTCCCCCGTTTCATGCCAAATCGATGGCCCATGAGCCTGATCGTCAAGATTTGCGGCCTCTCGGACGAGGAGACGCTGGATGCGGCGCTGGCTGCCGGCGCTGATATGGTCGGATTCGTCCTTTTCCCGAAAAGCCCGCGTTACGTGACGCCCGCCCGCGCCGCCGAACTGGTGCGGCGTGTTGCCGGCCGGGCCGAGACGGTGGCGCTGACGGTCGACATGGCGCACCGCGAACTCGAGAACTTGGTGAACATTGTGCGAACCGACTGGGTACAGTTCCACGGAACCGAGAGCGTGGCCTACGTCGCGGCAATGCGTGCGGCCGCCGGCCGGCAGGTGATGAAGGCCCTGCCGATCGCGGCATCCGCGGACCTGGAAGGCGCCAGCCGATACATGACGGTCGCCGACCGATTGCTGCTCGATGCGAAGGCGCCGAAGGACGCCACCCGTCCGGGCGGCCTCGGCGTCCCGTTCGACTGGACTCTCCTCGCCGGTTTCGATCCCGACATTGCCTGGATGCTGTCGGGCGGCCTCACGCCCGGCAACGTCGCCGAAGCGCTCGCCATCAGCGGCGCGCCGGGCATCGACGTCTCCTCGGGGGTCGAGAGCGCGCCGGGCAAGAAAGAAGCGAACCTGATCCGCGCCTTCGTGGACAATGCGCGTGGCAGGGTCATGTCCGGGGCAGCACTGTGACGGTTCAGCCAAACACCTTCCGCGCCGGGCCGGACGAGCGCGGCTTCTTCGGGATTTACGGTGGTCGTTTCGTTGCCGAAACGCTTATGCCGCTGATCCTGGAACTGCAGACCGCATACGACGCGGCCAAGGACGACGCGTCGTTCAAGGCCGAACTCGCCGACCTCAACACCCACTATGCCGGGCGACCGAGCCCGCTCTACTTCGCGGAACGGCTGACCGAGCATTTGGGCGGGGCGAAGATCTATCTGAAGCGGGAGGAGCTGAACCACACAGGTTCGCACAAGATCAACAACTGCCTCGGCCAGATCCTGCTCGCACGCCGGATGGGCAAGACCCGTATCATCGCCGAGACTGGCGCCGGCCAGCACGGCGTCGCGGCGGCGACGGTCTCGGCGCGCTTCGGGCTGCCGTGCGTCGTCTACATGGGCTCGACCGACATAGAGCGGCAGAAGCCCAACGTCTTCCGCATGCGCATGCTGGGCGCCGAGGTCCACCCGGTGACGGCGGGCAACGGCACGCTGAAGGACGCAATGAACGAAGCGCTCCGCGACTGGGTCACCAACGTCGAGACGACGTACTACCTGATCGGCACCGCTGCCGGGCCGCATCCCTATCCCGAGCTGGTGCGCGATTTCCAGTCGGTGATCGGCAACGAGACGCGCGAGCAGATCACGGAGATGGAAGGCAGATTGCCGGACGCGCTGGTGGCATGTATCGGCGGCGGCTCCAACGCCATCGGCCTCTTCCACCCCTTCCTCGACGACCGGCAGGTGGCGATCTACGGCGTCGAGGCGGCCGGACACGGCCTCGAGGTGCCGAACGGCCATGCCGCCTCAATGAATGGCGGCCGGCCGGGGGTGCTGCACGGCAACCGGACGTATCTCCTGCAAGACGACGATGGCCAGATTCTGGAGGGCCACTCGATCTCCGCCGGGCTCGACTATCCGGGCGTCGGGCCAGAGCACTCGTGGCTGAAGGATACCGGCCGCGTGACCTACGTCCCGGCGACGGACAGGGAGGCGCTGGAGGCCTTCCAGCTCCTGACGAAGATCGAGGGCATCATTCCGGCGCTGGAATCGGCCCATGCGCTCGCCTACGTGGCCAAGCTCGCGCCGACCATGGACAAGGACCAGATCATTGTCGTCAATCTTTCCGGGCGCGGCGACAAGGACGTGTTCACTGTCGCGGCGCACCTCGGCATGGACATCTGAGAGGCGGCGATGGTCGAATTCGAGGTCTTTCGCTCCAGGCACAACCGGACGCACTACGTTGCGATACTCGCCGGCGACGATGGATCAAACGCGCGCGGGGTTCGCGAAAGCGACAATCTCGCGCCGTTCACCCGCATTGCCGACGACGGCAAGGAGCGCATAGCGTTCGACCCGACCGCCGCCAGGACGGCGATCGGCGAGCACGGCTTCTATGCCTTCGCGGTCACGGTCGAGAGGCGTGAGCACATTGAGTGACGACCACGTCATGATCGAGGTGCAGGTCAGCTTCGCAGGCTTGGGTCCATGACCACGCGCATCGACGCCCGTTTTGCGGCGCTCAGGGCCGAAGGGCGGCCGGCGCTGGTGACATTCATCACCGCCGGCGATCCGGATGGCGCCACCAGCCTGGAAATCCTGAAAGGGCTGCCGGCCGCCGGCGCCGACGTGATCGAGCTGGGCATGCCTTTCTCCGACCCCATGGCGGAGGGGCCGCCGATCCAGTTATCCTCCCAGCGCGCCCTCACGGGTGGGCAGACGATGGTGAAGACGCTCGCCATGGTGCGGCGCTTTCGCGAGGGCGACGACCAGACGCCGATCGTGCTGATGGGCTACTACAACCCGATCTATTCGTACGGCAACGAGCGCTTCCTCGCCGACGCCAAGGCCGCCGGCGTCGACGGGCTGATCGTGGTCGACCTGCCGCCGGAGGCCGACGACGAACTCTGCCTGCCGGCCCTCGCCCACGGCATAAGCTTCATCCGCCTGGCAACGCCCACGACCGACGACAGGCGCCTGCCGGCGGTTCTCGCCAATACCTCCGGGTTCGTCTACTACGTTTCCATCCTCGGGATTACCGGTACGGCTTCGCCGGACATCGGGAGGGTGGCGAAAGCGGTGGAAAGGATCAAAAGACACACCATATTGCCCGTGGCCGTCGGCTTCGGCGTCAAGACCGCGGCCCAGGCCGAGGGGATCGGCCGCGCCGCCGACGGGGTCGTGGTCGGCTCGGCGCTGGTCAACGCAGTCAAGGCTTCGCTGGACGCCTGGGGGCACGCGACGGCCGCCACGGTGGCGGCGGTCACCGATCTCGTGGCCGAACTAGCTACCGGCGTCCGCGCGGCACGCGCAGTGGCGGCAGAATGACGATCAGGAAAGAGTTGTCGTGAGCTGGATCAGCAACGTCGTCCGTCCGAAAATCCAGAACCTTCTCGCCAAGCGGGAGGTGCCGCAGAACCTTTGGATCAAATGCCCCGAGACCGGCGAGATGGTCTTCCACCGGGATCTCGAACTGAACCAGTTCGTGATCCCGGGCTCCGGCTATCACATGCGGATGACCGCAAAGCAGCGGCTCGACCATTTCTTCGACGGCAAGGAATACGAGGCGATCGCGCTGCCGGACGTACCTATCGATCCGCTGAAGTTCCGCGACGAGCGCCGCTATACCGACCGCGTGCGCGATGCCCGCGCCAAGACAGGGATGACCGACGCCGTATTGGTTGCCGCCGGGACGGTCGAGAACGTGCCGGTGATCGCGGCCGTCCAGGATTTCGAATTCATGGGCGGCTCACTGGGCATGGCGGCGGGCGAGGCGATCGTCACCGGCATGCTGGAAGCGGTGGCGCGCAAGCGGCCGTTCATCATGTTCGCCGCCTCGGGCGGGGCGCGGATGCAGGAAGGGGTGCTGGCGCTGATGCAGTTGCCGCGCACCACCGCGGCGGTCGAGACATTGCGCGACGCGAACCTGCCCTACATCGTCGTCCTCACCAACCCGACCACCGGGGGGGTAACGGCGTCGTACGCCATGCTCGGCGACATTCAAATCGCCGAGCCGGGCGCCCTGATCGGCTTCGCCGGACCGCGGGTGATCGAGCAGACCATCCGCGAGAAGCTGCCGGCGGGTTTCCAGCGGGCCGAGTACCTGCGAGAGCACGGCATGGTCGACATGGTCGTGCATCGCCACAAGCTGCGCCAGACAATCGCGCGCCTGTGCCGGCTCCTGGGTGCGGAGACGCTGCCGGCGATGGAGGCCCTGCCCGAGCCGGTGCCCGCCGCCGCCGAATAGTCCCCTCCTCCAAACGACCGCGACATCAATGGACCGTTCAACCGCCATCCTTGAGCGATTCCGGACCCTCTATCCGAGGGAGATCGACCTATCGCTCGACCGCATGACCCGCCTGATGGCCAAGCTCGGCCATCCGGAGCGGCGCATGCCGCCGGTCATCCATGTCGCCGGCACCAACGGCAAAGGCTCGACCGTCGCCTTCATGCGGGCGATGCTGGAGGCGGCGGGCAAATCGGTGCACGTCTACACCTCGCCGCATCTGGTCCGATTCCATGAGCGCGTGCGCATCGGGCACCCCGGCGGCGGCCGCTTCGTCGAGGAAGACGCGCTGGTGGAGGCGTTCATGGCGGTGGAACGGGCGAACGCCGGCGAGCCGGTCCCGCAATTCGAGATCACCACCGCCGCCGCTTTCCAGCTGTTCGCCGACAATCCGGCCGATTTCACCCTACTCGAGGTCGGTCTCGGCGGGCGCTATGACGCCACCAACATCATCGACGATCCGGTCATCGCGGTCATCACGCCGGTGGCGCTCGACCACGAGAAGTTCCTCGGTTCCTCGATCGCCCAGATCGCCGGCGAAAAAGCCGGCATCATCAAGCGCGGCCGTCCGGTGGTGGTGGCGCCCCAGCAGCCGATCGCCGCGGACGTGATCGAGACCGAGGCGGCCCGTCTCGCCGGGCCGGTGTTCCTTGGCAACCGCGAATGGATCTCGCACGGCGAGCATGGCGGACTTGTATTCCAGGACGAGGACGGCCTGCTCGACCTGCCGAGCCCCCGGCTGATCGGGCGGCATCAATTCACCAATGCGGGGGCGGCAATCGCGGCGTTACGCACGGCGAAACTCGGCGTACGGCGGAGTGAGATTGCGGCCGGCCTGACGACCGTCGACTGGCCGGGCCGGCTGCAGCGGCTCACCGAAGGCGCGCTCGTGGCCCACGCGCCGGAGGCAGCCGAGCTGTGGCTGGACGGCGGGCACAATCCCAACGCCGGGGCGGCGATTGCGGAGGCGATGGCCGACCTGGAGGAGCGGGTACCGAGCCCGCTGGTGCTGATCGCCGGCATGCTCAACACCAAGGACCCGGTCGGTTTCTTTCAGCCGTTCGCCGGCCTGGTGCGACGCGCGTTCACGGTGCCGGTGCCAGGCTCCGCCGCCGGACGCGAGCCGGGCGAGCTTGCCGCAGCCGCCGCGACAGCGGGGCTCACGGCCGAGGCAATGGATGGTTTCGTCGCGGCGCTCGACAAGATCAAGGCGGAACACGACGGCGCAGCGCCGCTGCGCATCCTGATCTGCGGCTCGCTCTATCTCGCCGGCGCGGTGCTCGCCGCCAACGAGACGCCGCCGACATAAGGGCAAACGAAAACCGGGAGCAAATGCTCCCGGCTCGGTTCGAACTCTCGATCGAGCGGCGAGCTCAGATCGCCTGCTTGATCCACTCGCTCAGGCGGCCCTTCGGCGCAGCGCCGATCTGCTGGGAAACCGGCTGGCCGCCCTTGAACATGATCAACGTCGGGATAGAGCGCACGCCATAGCGAACGCTGGTGTTTGGATTCTCGTCGACGTTGAGCTTGGCGATCTTGACCTTGCCCTCCATCTCCGTGGCGATCTCTTCGAGCGCGGGGGCGATCATGCGGCAAGGACCACACCACTCGGCCCAGAAATCAACAACCACCGGCTCGGTGGCGCCGAGAACGTCCTTTTCAAAGCTGGCATCGGTCACTTTTGCGGGCATTTTCGGCACCTCGGGGGGCGTGGGAAGGACCACGAAAAGGTAGGGGCTCGCCGGGCGAAGTCAAGGCGGCTCCAACGCCGCGGCGGCGGGAGGTTTCGCGACCGGGAGGAGCCTGCTCAACCGCCGCGGATGGCCGACTCGGCCGAATCGAGGATCGTCGTGGGAATTTCCATCAGGGCCGGCCGGTCCGTCCACAAAAGGGCGGCCGCGACCTCGCGGTCCGGGTACAGGCGGCGCAGGACCGCGCGGTAGAGGGCAAGCTGGACGATATAGGCGGCCGGAACCTGCTCCAGCCGGTCGGGGGCGGGCCGATTGGTCTTGTAGTCGACGATCAGCACCCGGCCGTCGGTGACGGCCACACGATCCAGGCGCCCCGAGATCGCGGCGTCGCCGAGGCGGCCGGCGATATCGACCTCGGCGCGGCTGCCAGGCGCGAAGACGGCGGCGAAATCCGGATGAGCAAGGACGGCCAGGACTTCGTCGACGAGCACTGTCCGGTCGGCCTCATCGAGGTCGGCGGCGACGGCGGCAAGGTAGCGGGCGGCAAGCGCCGCGCGATCGCCGGCCGCGACGTCGGGCAGGGACTGCAAGAGGCGATGCACCGGCCGGCCGCGCGTGAGCGCGGCCCTGACACCGGCAACCTGACGGCCCGCGACAATCTCCGGGCCCTGGTCCGAACCGGGTTCCCCGGCGAGCGCTGCCGACGGCGCCAGCCGCCGCAGCACGGACGGGGGCGGAGGAGCGTCGCGTGTGAGCCAGTCGGGCCGGTGGGGACCGAGCGGCAGGTTTGGTTGCGGCGGGCGCGGCGTGATCGGCCGCAACGATGGCGGGCGCCATTCCAGCGAAACGTTGCCCTCGCCATCCTTGCTCTCCACGCACTCTGGACCGAGCGCGGCCGTCATCAGGTCGTGCCAGCCCTGGCGCTTCGTCGTCAGCTTCTTGCGCGTCCCGCAGATGTAAAGGCGGTCGCGGGCGCGGGTCATGGCGACGTAAAGGAGGCGCAGGTATTCCTCGTAGGCGGCGTCGCGCAGAGCTTCGACGCGCGCCTTCACGACGGCGGGCATGTCCTTGGATCGCCGCCACACCAGCGGCGCGGTGTCTCCATCGCGGTCGTCGTCGAGAGCAATGATGCTCGGATCGTGGCTCGGATGCACCGGGGCCATGCCGCCGTCGACGAGAAAGACGATGTCGGCCTCGAGGCCCTTGGCGCCGTGCACGGTCATCACCCGCACCTCGTCGCGGACGGTGTCGGTGTCGCGGCGGATCTCGGTTGCGGTAGTCCCCAACCAGGCGATGAAACCTTCCACCGAGGGAACGTGCGCCTTCTCGAAGGCGAGCGCCTGAGCGAGGAATTCGTCGAGTACGTCCTCGGCCTCGGCGCCAAGCCGGCTCATGATTCTCAGCCGGCCGCGCTCCGGGCCAAGAATGCGGGCGAAGAAAGCGTGGGGACCGGCGAAATCGGCACGCCTCCGCCATTCGGCGAGCAACTCCATCGCGTAGCGGCAGGGGCCGGGCGCTTCCGCTGCCGCCCGCGCCAGCGATTCCCACAGCGAGTTCTTGCGGCCGTTGGCAAGCGCGAACAGCGCTTCTTCGTCGAGACCGATCAGCGGGCTCTTGAGCAGCGCGGCCAGCGACAGGTCGTCCTCAGGCAGAAGCACAACGCGTCCGAGCGCCATCAGGTCCTTGACCGCGATGTGGTCGGTCAGGACCAGCCGGTCGGCGCCGGCGATCGGCACGCCGCGGGACTTCAGCGCGCGGTTGATGGCGTCGGTCTGGGCGCCGCGGATGCGGCTGAGGATCAGAATGCCGCCGGGACGGATGGCTTCGCCGGTGTCGAGCTTTTCGCCGGTGTGGATCCAACGGGCAATCGTGTTGGCGATCCGCCGTGCGAGTTGTACCTCGGGGCTCGCTTCGCCGAGATGGTCGAGCGGCGTCGTCCAATCCGGCGGCTCGATCTTATCCAGCGGCTCGATCATCGGCCAGATGACGACGCGGCCGGGCTCGCGGTGGCGGGCGGCAGCGTGCGTCGGCGCAACCGCCTCTTCCGACAGCAAGCGATAGACCCGCTCGTCGCCAAACACCTGATCGACGGCAGCGAGCACCGCCGGCACGGAACGGAACGACAGGTGCAGGCTCGGGTCGCGCCAGATCAGGCCGGCGTCGACCGCGCGGCCGCCAAGGGCCTGCCGCATGGCAGTGAACCACGCCGGCGCAGCACCCTGGAAGGAGAAGATCGACTGCTTCTGATCACCGACCGCGAAGAGTGTGCGCACGGCGGTGCTCGCGCCCTCACCGGCGAAAAAATCCTCGACCAGCGAGCGGATCACCCGCCACTGGCGGGGGCTGGTATCCTGGGCCTCGTCGACGAGAACGTGGTCAATACCGCCGTCGAGCTTGTAGTGCACCCAAGCGGCAGCGTCGGAACGAGACAGGAGCCGGCCAGTCTTGACGATCAGGTCATCGAAATCGAGAGCGCCGCGGGCGGCTTTCGCGCGCTCGTACTGGCCAATCGCGGCGTCGGCGAGACGGACGAGGGCGGCGGTGGTCACGTAACACTCGACCGCGGCGAGGCGGTCAAACAGAGCCTGCAGGCGAACCATCTCCGCCTCGAGCGCGTCGCCCAAACCGTCCCAGAGCGCCTTGATCTTGTTGGTGACAAGACTGGCAGCCACCCGCAAATCACCGTCGCTTTTGGTGCAGAAGTCCAGCCAGGCATCGATGCGGGCGTCGTCGTCGGGGGCGTTGAGGAACGGCGCGAGGCGTGCCGCTGCCTGCCTGTCGGCCTTAGAACCCTCCCGCAGCAGACCCACGAGCCGAGCGATGTCGGCGGCATCGAGGGCGCATTCGTCGAGTACGGCGGCGCGCGCTGTCGCGACCGTGTCGCCGGGGATCACCCCGAGACGATCGGCGAGGTCGTCAAGCGCCGCCCCGAGGGTATCGTGGGCGCGGATCCAGCCGGCGAGCCGCTCACGCTGCCTGATGAGATCGGTGACGGCCAGCTCGTGGGCGAAGTCGGTCGCGTGCGAAAGGATCGTCTTCAGCGCCTGACCGAGTGGCCCGTCGCTGTCGCGGGCGGCGGCTGCCAGCACGCTTCGCCGGGCGGCGTCGGTCAGCGCATCGACATCGCGCTGGTCGAGCACCTCGAAGTGGCTGGCGACGTTCGCCTCAAACGGAAACTGCTGCAGCAGACGTTCGCAGAAGGCATGGATCGTCTGGATCTTGAGGCCTCCAGGGGTATCGAGGGCGCGGGCGAAGAGACGGCGGGCGCGGGCGCGTTCTGACGCCTCGACCGGCCGGCCGAGGAGGCCCGTGAACTCCTTGCCGAGGGCACGGTCGGGAAGGGTCGCCCAGGCCCTCAGCGCATCGAACACACGGGTCGCCATCTGGGCGGCGGCCGCCCTGGTGAAGGTGAGGCAGAGTATCCGGCCGGGATCGGCACCCGTCAGAAGCAGGCGCACGACGCGGCGGGCGAGCACATACGTCTTGCCCGCCCCGGCGTTCGCCGAGACCCAGGCTGACGCCGCCGGGTCGGAGGCGGCGTCCTGTGCCGCCTTCGTCGCAGCGTCGACCGCTAGGTCGGCGGGAGCCACCCTGCTGCCCATGCCACGTCCTCTTCGCTCTCCACCAGTCCCCATTCGCGCACGCGGGCGAGATGGTCGTAAGGGCTTTCGTAGCGGGTCTCGAACATTGGCCGGGCGCGCGAGACATACGGCCGGTCGGGATCGCAGAACGCGGTGATCAGCGCCAGGAACTGCTCGAACACCTCCTGCTCGACCTTCTCGGTCGTCCAGTTCTGTTCGACCGCAGACTTCAGCGGATTGTCGCGTCCGATGCGACCCAGTCCGATCCATGCCAGTGTCTCGACACGATGGTCGGCGAGCGCCGGATCGAAGGCACCGCGCACGGCCATCGCCGCTTCCAGCCCAAGCTGGGGCGCGAAGCCGACGACGACCTGCTTCGCCGACGGCGGCGTACCGGTCTTGTAGTCAAGGATGTCGAGACTGCCGTCGACGCGTACGTCGATGCGGTCGGCGCGGCCGACCAGTCGGAAGGTCCCCTCCGCCAACCGCACGTCGAGCGCACCGTCGACCTCGGCGCGGCGCTCGGAGATGGCGGCGTCCCGGGCAGCTTCCCATCCGACCAGCCAGCGCGCCATGTCGGCAAAGCGGAACGACCAGATGGCGTGAACATCGGGGAAGTCATCGATCTCCGACAGCGCCTCCCTGCCGGCGGCGATCAACGCGGCTTCCGCGGCCGCGTCGTACGGACCGGCCCAGGATTTGGTGAAGGCGGCGAGCGCGTCGTGGATGAGCGAGCCGCGCAGCGCATAATCGGGGGTCTTGCCGACAGAGTTCGAGTTCTTCCAGCCGGAGAATGCGCCTGGCGTAAATCGCGTAGGGGTCGCGGACCAGTATCTCGATGTCGGTCACCGGCAGCTGGCGCGGGCGCGCCGCCAGCGGCGGCCTGGGCCTTGGCGCCTCCACCGGCCGCACGCTCTCCGCGTTCACCCAGTCGATGTCGCGGGCCAGGGCAACATAACGGGTGCCGCGATCGGTCATCACCTCTGCCTCGTCCCCCGCAAGCGCGCGCAGGCGCTGCAGCCAGCGCGATTCAACCGTGGGTGCACCGCCGCGCTTCTCAGCCCGGGTAACGATCACCCGCGGGGCCGACATCGCCTCGGCAAAGTCATGCGCGGCGAGGCCAAGCCGACGTTCCGGCGGCGGCAGGCCGATGGCGGTGCGCATGGACCGGGACAGCCACGGGTCGCTGCGGGTGACGGAGGGCCACACGCCTTCGTCCAGGCCGCCGAGGATGAGGAGATCGACCGACTGCAGACGTGCCTCAAGGGTGCCCCAGATGTGGATGCGCGGATCAGCGCCGGCGGGACGCTGGACGACGGCGTCTTCCAGCAGCGCGGCGAGAAAGAAGGGATACTCCGCCGGCGTGATCATGAGGTCGCCGCCCTGGCGGTCGTCGATGATGCCGGTCAGCAGCGTCGCCAGCGCCTCGCCGCCCGGTCCCTGCCACAGGAAGCCGTCGGTTCCCGTTTCATCGGAGGCGGCAGCGGCGAGCGCCGACAGCAGCAACTCGCTTGCTGCGGCGGCGGAGAGCGTGGCCGCATCGCGGAACGCACTTTCGATCGGGCCGAGCACTTCGGCCAGCCGGCCCGCCAGGCGTTCGGCCAGTTGCCAGTCGTCGACGCCCAATCGTCGCCGGGCGAGCGGCACATGGGCGTCGGTCGCCTGCCTGACGCGCACCTTGTCGAGTTCGCGCCCGAGGGCGGTGATACCGCCGGTGCGGCGATGGCCGCGAAAGAGTGCGATTTCCAGCATGCGCGCCGCCCGCCGGCATATCGCCCGTTCCATCCCGAACGCAGCGTGCGGATGCTTGAGAAGCGACAGAAGCTTGACTGGATCGGCGTCGGAGACGGCGACCTCGGCAAGCAGGCGGGCGAACACCCCCGCCGGTTCGCCGGCAAGCGGTACGCCGGCCGAATCGTCGATGGCGAGCCCCCAGCGCCCAAGTTCGACGCCGACGCGCCGGGCGATGGTGCGGTCGGGAGTGACCAGCGCCACGGTCGCCTCCGGCCGCTCGACCGCCTCGCGGATGGCGAGTGCGATGGCGGTCGCCTCCTCCTGCTCGTTGCGGGCAACGATCAGGTCGACACCGGCGAACGCATCGGCAGCGGGAACGGCATGACGCACCCAGGCATCGACCGTTTCGGCCGGCCGCATCGCCTCGGAGACGAAGCGGGTGCGTGCGGCGGCAGGATCGCCGGCAAGGGCTTCCACCTCGTCGCGGGCGATGCCGATGGCGGCGATGAGCTGCTTGAGCCCGTATTGGGGATGGCCGTGGCTGGCTGCGTCATGATCAGCGCCATCGATCGCGGCCCAGCCTGCCTCGTCGAGGCCCTGATCGAGGCCGGGCAGAACCACGGCTCCGTTGGAAAGCCCGGCGATTGCCGTCAGAAGCGCAGCGGTGGCCGGAATGGAGCCGGTCGAACCAGCGGCGACTATCGGGTGCCCGGCGGGCTGCCGGCGGAGTTCACTGGCGGCGGCGCGGATCAACGTATCGCGCCGGACCGCCGGATCGACCCGGCCGATTTCTTCCAGGTAGGCCGGCCACCGCTCGGCGACGATCTTCAGGAAATCAAGCGTGATCTGGAAGTACCGGGCCTGATCCTCCGGCACCAGGCGGGCGAGCGCATCCCACGGCACACCGGCTGTCTCCATATCGTCCAGGAGACGGGCGAGGTCGCCGGCGAGGTACGTCGCATCGGCAGCAGAGGCAGGAATCGCCAGCCCTTCGCCGGGGATGAGTTCAAGCAACTCCCGCCGGACAGTGCGGGCCCATGCGAGTGTCAGCGTTGCGAGCGCGAGCCGGCGGTTCAGCCGGGAGATCGTGGGGGGCAGGACGAGCCGGTCGGCGGTCTGCTCCGCCGCAGTGTCGAGAAGGTGGTCCTCCTCGTCGATGTCGCCGATCGGCCGGATGGTCGGCAGGATCGCCGCCTCGCCACCAAGCCGCGCAATCAGGACTTCACGAAAGGCACGTACCGCGCGGCGGGTCGGCAGGAGAACGGTCAGACCGGCGAGAGCCAGCGGGTCGCCCGCCGCCAGGGGCAGCAGATTGCCGGACAACAAGGCTTCGGCAAGCGTGGCGAGGAACGGCGCACCAGACGGGATGGTAAAGACGCGCGGACGTGGCCTCAGTTCGGCCATGGCCGGTCAGGCGGCGCTGTCGGCGATCGAAAGCTCCGCCTCGCTGACTGACTGGGGCGTGCCGACGTGGATCCACAAGCCGTCCATGCGCACGCCGTAGAGCCGCCCCTCCTCAATCGCGCGGTCGAACAACACGTTCAGCGAGAACGGTCCGGGCGGACAGTCGGCAAACAGGCGCGGATGCAGAATGGCGGCGCCAGCATAAGCGAACGGTGCCACCTCGCGCTCGGGGCGGCGAATGAGGCGGCCGCCCGGCTCCATGCGGAAATCGCCGCGGCCGGAGTAGCCGATCGAACGGACGGTCGAAGCCACCAGCAGCAGCGCGTCCATGGCATCGCCGCGCCAGCCGGCCGCCAGCCAGTCGAGGTTCGGGCGCGGACCTTCGATCCAGAAGGAGTCGGAATTGAGCAGATAGAACGGGTCTTTGCCGAAGTGCGGAAGCGCCTTGGCAATGCCACCGCCGGTGTCGAGCAGCCGATCGCTTTCGTCGGAAAAAATGACAGGCGGGCTGCCGCGACGGGCGAGGTGTACGCGGATCAGCTCCGGCAGATAATGCAGGTTGACGACGACGCTGCTGACGCCGGCGGCTTCCAGCCGGTCCAGGACGCGGTCAATCAGTGCACGGCCGCCGACCTCGACCAGCGGCTTGGGGGTGGTGACCGAGATCGGGCGCATGCGTTTGCCGAGCCCCGCGGCCAAAATCATGGCGCGGCTCGGCCGCCGGCTTTCGGCAATCCGTTCGATGGCGCGGCTGGCGGACGGCTCTGCGTTCATTTCAGGGCCCGGCAAGCGGAGGCAGGTGCCTCCCATACCAGACCGCGAGTTCGGAGAGAACCGGATGGGTGAAGTTGCGGACAAGATATTCGCGGACGCGGGGGATATGTCGCAAATAGCGGGTTTGGCCGAGATGATCACTCTGGCGAGCGAAAACCCCGAGGTTCTTCAGGCCGCGAAGGGTGCCAAGGATGGCGTAGATGGCGAAAAAGGCGTCGCTGTCGAAGTGCCGGTCGGCGGCGCGGCGGAGCGCGACATAGTGACCGCGCAGTTCATCCTCCAGCGCCGCGGGGATCGTCACCCGGGCGTCCTGGCAGAGGGAGGCAACGTCGTAGATGGCGGGGCCGAAAAACATATCCTGGAAGTCGATGAGGCCAATGCGTTTGAGGCGCGGCCGATCAGCGAGCCAGAAGAGGTTCGCCGACTGCACGTCGAACAACACCCAGCTTCGCTCATACGCGGCGAGCCGGTCGAAAAGCGGGGACCAGAGGCGGGCAAGCCCAGCCAGGGCATCGTCGACGAGCGGAACGCTGGTCACGTGCGGAACGTACCAGTCGACGAAAAGGTCGATCTCGGGCGTCATCGCCATGGTGGATAACGCTGGCAATCGGTGAAGTGCGCCGCCCGGCGCGGGAAGGACTGCCGGCCGTGGTGTGGCGTGGATCGCAGCCAAGACTTCGATCGCGGCCCGATAACGCGCGACGATCGGGGCATCGCCGCGGATGATCCCGTCGGTGCCGAAATCCTCCAGCAGCGCGAAGCCAGCGTCGAGATCCGAGGCATAAATCGCCGGGGCCGAAAACCCGGCCGCCCGCAGCGCTTCATCGATCGCGGCGAAGGCGCCTACATCGTGGGCGCGGTAGCGGAAGCGCCGGTCGCCAACGGGAGGTGCATCGCTCCGTGGCCAGTCCATGAGGATGGCACGGGCGGGTCCGGCGCTCACGCGTTCGTATCGGCGCGTGGAGGCGTCGCCGGCGATCGAGCGGCGAACTGCACCGGCAAAGCTGCTCCGGTCCAGGAAGGCGCGAGCGGTACGGGCGCGCCCGATGCGCGCCCGCCAGCCCGGCGATCCGGAGACGGTGGCGCGGCGCCCGGTGCCCGCAATTTCGAAAACAATGACGAGCCGGTCTTCAGGCAGCCGGTCGGCGGCGCGCTCGGGCCATTCGATCAGTGCGGCGCCGTAGGCGAGGGCATCGGCGAGGCCGATCTCGTCGACCTCGGCCGAGTCCGATATCCGGTAGAGGTCGACATGGGCGACGGTCAGACGGTCGAGCGCATAGGTCTGCACGAGCGTGAACGTCGGGCTCGGCACATCGAGGCCCGGGTCCGCCGCCAGGGCGCGAAGGAGCGCGCGGGCGAACGTCGTCTTGCCGACCCCCAGTCCGCCGGACAAGGCGACCGTATCGCCCGGTGCGAGGCAGGCGCCGACGTCTTCCGCGAAGGCGACGGTGGCCGCCTCGTCGGGCAAATCGAGGGTGAGAAACGTATCGGCCATGAGAGCGAAGTGGCCGTCGGCGCTATTCCGCGGCAATTGCCGCCTTCGCCGGCTCGACCGGAAGCCGGACAATCACGCGCGCGCCCTTGCCCTCCTCCGAGTGGATTTCGACGGTGCCGCCGTGAAGGTCGACCAGGCTCTTGACGATGGCAAGGCCGAGGCCGACGCCACCGCGGCCACCGCCGCGCGGCATGCTGGCGAAGCGGTCGAAGACCGAATCGATGAACGTGGCGGGGATTCCCGGGCCTTCGTCGGACACCATGAACGTCACCGAGCGACCATCCCGCGCCGCCGCGACGGCGACGTGTCCGCCATCCGCAGAAAACGAGATGGCGTTGGACAGGAGATTGAAAAGGATCTGGCGGACGCGATGACGATCGGCGATGAAGCTTCCGATGTCAGGGGGGACATTGACGACCAATTGGACGCGCGCTTCGCTCAGATGGTCGTGGAGTTCCTCGATGACTGCGGCGATGGTGGCAAAGATGTCGACCTTGCCGAGTTCGAGCTCCATGATGCCGGCATCGATCGTGGTGAGGTCGAGAATGTCGTTGACGATGGTGAGCAATGCTGCGCTCGACGAGGTGATGTAGCCGACGTACTCGCGCTGCTTGTCGTTGAGGGGACCGATGTTGGCGTCGTTCAGCAGTTGCGCGAAACCGATAATGTTGGTGAGCGGCGAGCGCAGTTCGTAGGAGACGTGGTGAATGAAGGCATTCTTGAGAGCGTCGGCAGCGACCAGCGCCTCATTGCGATCGACCAGCGCCCGCTCGACCTTCACGGTGTCGGTGGTATCGACGAAAGTCACCATGGTCTGGCCGTCGGGCAACGGCACTGTGGCGTAGTCGATGACCCGGCCGTCCGGACGCTCGGTGCGGCCGGCGATGGAAGCGCGGTTCTCGTCCACGCCCGCGACGGAGGTCGTCAAACGCTGCCAGACTAAATCGTCGTCGCCGGGCCGGCGGCAGGCGGCAACGATGTTGGTGACGTGCGGCCCTCCCTCAAGGAGGGCGTCGTCGAGAGACCAGATGGCAGCGAACGACGGGTTGTGCAGGCGCAGCCGGCCATCGGAGCCGAACACCGCCACGCCTTCGCTGAGATGGTCGAGGGTGGCACCCTGAACGCTGACCAGCGCGTTGTAGCGGCTCTCGAGCCCGAGCCTCTCCGTGACGTTTTCGTAGACCCAGGTCATGCCTCCCTGGGGATGGGGATTGGCGATGACCCGGAGCGTCTGCCCGTCCGGCAGGTGCCACCAGAACTCGCGCGCCTCGACCGACCTGTAGGCCGAACCAAGCTCGTTGCGCCAACTGCGGAAGTCCGCCTGCTCCGGCAGCTTGCCGCCCGCTCGCAGGCGGTCGAGAACGGCCCCTTCCTCGGGTGCAGAATCGAGGAAGGCGGGATCGAGATCAAAGAGGGCGCGGTAGGCGGCGTTGTACGACTTGAGGCGGCGGTCCGGGGCAAAGATCGCGACCGCGGTCTGGAGCTGGTCGAGAGTGCGGGCGTTGAATTCCACTTCGCGACGGAGCGCGGCGTGGGCGGCTTCGATTTCCGTCACGTCGATGCCGATGCCGGCGCTGCCGTCCTCGGAGACCACATCGGCGACGTCGAAGATGCGCCGCGACCCGGCGACGACCGCCGGCAGACGCCGGGTGAATACCGGGCCGGCGGCATGGCTGGCGTCGATGATATGGCGGGCCGTCGTGTCGAGGAGTTCGAGCTGCCGTGCCACCGCGTCGTCGGCGTCGCGAGACTCCACTGCCGCGGCGTAGGCATTGTTGACCCAGGCGAGTGCGCCGGTGTCGTCGCGCAGCCAGATCGGCATCGGCGCCTGGGACAACATCGCCCGCATGGTCTCGACCTCGGCGGCGAGCATGTCGTGGCGCGCCTCGATGCGCACGCGGGCGAGACGCTCTCCGGTGAGATCGCGAAAGCGCACTACTGCGGAGCCACCGACGGTGCGTCCCCTCACCTCGATCAGCCGGCCGACGGCGGTCATCACCACCTGGGCAAATGGCTCGCCGTGATTGCGCAGCCGGGTAATCAGATAGTCGAGCCTGCCGGCTGAATCCGGCTTGAGCCACGAGCTAAAGGCGAGAAACGCCTGCGAGTCGGCGGGTACGCCAGCGGCCGCGGGCAGCGAACCGGCGACCACCGGTGCGTCGGCCGGCCCGCTCCAGGCGACAAGCCGCTCTTCTTCCTCATCGACAAGAGCCTCGGCACGGTCGGCCGCAGCCTTCAACTCGCCGACCTCAAGCCGAAGGCGGGCATTCTCCTGCTCGGCCCGATTGCGGGCGCGGATCAGGGCGATCGCGCTGATGACGGAAAAGATGACGGCGCCGAGCAGCGCCGACATGAGCACGACCTGGCCCGGGTCGAGGTTGTCGTTAAACAATCCAGCGGAAGCTGCCGACTGGGCGTGGCCGGCGGAGGTGGCAAGAACGCTGGCGCACGACGCGGTGCGCGCCAAGAGAATCGCTGCGGTTTTCCTGCCATGCCGAAGCATGCAGAGGCCCCCTTCCGCCGCGTCCCGATACTCAAGGCTTTGGCATTAAACCGCGTTTGCACGCAGGCTTGCTCGCGCCCCTCGCGAATCACCATCGAATCTAGCCCGCCAAGTGGGCATGGACTCGTCGGCACGGCGGCCGATTGCCGTTTTTTGGCAATGTGTTGCTCCCGCGCACGCGGCGCGACAGCGCGTTCAGTAGCGGTAGTGCTCGGGCTTGAACGGGCCGTTCTGCTTGACGCCAATGTATTCCGCCTGTTCGGGCGACAATTCGCTCAGGTGGACACCGAGCTTGGCGAGGTGGAAGCGGGCAACCTTCTCGTCGAGGTGCTTGGGCAGAATGTAGACCTTGTTGGCGTACTTATCCCCCCTTGTGAACAGTTCGATCTGGGCCAGCACCTGATTGGAGAAGCTCGCCGACATGACGAACGAAGGATGACCGGTGGCGTTGCCGAGGTTGAGCAGGCGCCCCTCCGACAGCAGAATGAGCCGTTTGCCGTCGGGGAACTCGATCATGTCGACCTGCGGCTTGATGTTGGTCCACTTGAAGTTCTTGAGGTGGGCGACCTGAATCTCGTTGTCGAAGTGGCCGATGTTGCCGATGATGACCATGTCCTTCAGGGCGCGCATGTGGTCGAGCGTCACCACATCCTTGTTGCCGGTAGCGGTGATGACGATGTCGGCTGACGGAGCTGCTTCCTCGAGCGTGGCGACGGCGTAGCCGTCCATCGCCGCCTGCAGCGCACAGATCGGGTCGACCTCGGTGACGATGACGCGGGCGCCGGCGCCGCGCAGGCTCGCCGCCGATCCCTTGCCGACGTCGCCGTAGCCGCACACCACCGCGACCTTGCCGGCCATCATCACGTCGGTGCCGCGGCGGATGCCATCGACCAGGCTCTCCTTGACGCCGTAGCGATTGTCGAACTTGGACTTGGTAACGCTGTCGTTGACGTTGATGGCGGGAAACGGCAGCCGGCCCTTCTCCATCAACTGATAGAGGCGATTGACGCCGGTAGTGGTTTCCTCGGTGACGCCGCGGATGGCATGACGCTGTTTGACGAACCAGCCCGGCGTCGCACCCATGCGCTTCCTGATCTGGGCGAACAGGACCTCCTCTTCCTCCGACGTCGGATTCGAGAGAACGTCCTCGCCTTCCTCGGCGCGCGCGCCGAGCAGAATGTAAAGTGTGGCGTCGCCACCGTCGTCGAGGATCATGTTGGACGGTTGGCCGTCGGGCCACTGGAAGATCGCGTCGGTGTAAGTCCAGTACTCCTCCAGCGACTCCCCCTTGACGGCAAACACCGGCGTGCCTGCAGCGGCGATGGCAGCGGCGGCGTGATCCTGGGTGGAGAAGATGTTGCAGGAGGCCCAGCGCACCTCGGCACCGAGCACCTGCAGCGTCTCGATCAGCACGGCGGTCTGCACGGTCATGTGCAGCGAGCCGGAAATGCGGGCGCCGGCAAGCGGGCTCGACGGGCCGAACTCCTCGCGGCAGGCCATCAGCCCCGGCATCTCGGTTTCCGCAATGGCAATCTCCTTGCGGCCGAAATCGGCCAGAGCAATGTCCTTGACCACGTGCTGGGGCAGTTCCGGCATCTGAAGGCCTCCGGGTTCGCTGAAAAAGGGGCGGATTTGCGGATTTGCGGGTTGCCGGCGTTATAGCGATCACGACGGCAGAGGGCAATAACGATATAAGGATTTCTTTATGCGCCTGGCTATTCGTCCTCGCCGAAACGCGATTCCACCAGTTCGACCAGCGCCGCCAGCGCCGCGTCCGCCTCGCGCCCGTCGGTCGTGATGCGAACTATCGAGCCGGGGACGGCGGCCAGCATCATCAGTCCCATAATCGACGTGCCGTCGACGCTGGTCTGGTCCTTCGACACCGTCACCACGGCATCGAAGCGCTCGGCGCACTGAACGAAGCGGGCGGCGGCGCGGGCGTGCAGGCCCCGCTTGTTGGCGATGACGAGGTCGCGAACGAGCGGCTCGCGCGGTGCGGCAGACATCACTTGCCGCTGAGCACCTGGCTCGCGACGTTGATGTACTTGCGCCCGGCGTCCTGCGCCTCGGCGATCACGTCGGCGAGCCGCCCCTCGCCGCGGACGCTGGCGAGCTTGATCAGCATCGGCAGGTTGACGCCGGCGATCACCTCAACCTTGCCGGCGGTCATCACCGAAATGGCGAGGTTCGACGGGGTGCCGCCAAACATATCGGTGAGGACGATGACACCGGAGCCCGCGTCAACCTTGGCGACGGCATCGACAATGTCCTGGCGCCGGCGTTCGATATCATCGTCGGGGCCGATGGAAACGGTCGCGATTTGGGACTGGGGACCGACAACATGCTCGAGGGCCGCACGGAACTCGGCGGCGAGCCTGCCGTGAGCGACGAGGACGAGACCAATCATGCGCCCATCAACTCTGGCCGGCTCCGAACGTGCCGGCCATCCACCGGCTGAATGAGCACATCTTGACCAATCGATTCCGCAGCGCAAGAGGCCGGGGTCGATAACCGGCCGTCAAGCCGTTTCACGGCACGGTTGTGCCAGCGCCGCACGGACGCGGGCCGCGCCGTCGGCAGCGCCGATTGCCACGTATATCCGCGGCAATGAGACGCCGACGATCGAGGCGCGCGCATCCTCGTCGCTGAGCGGCACCCGCGGGCAGGCTTCGACCGGCGCAAGATCGACGACAAGATCGACGACCACCGGCGACACGTGTGGCCGGCGAACAATTCCCTGGCCACGAATTTCCATGAGGCCGGCGATCTGATCCGGAACCGACGCAATCAGCCGGCCGTTGGCCGGGCGAAGCGCAACCCGATCGTCGGCGACGAGGGCGGCCGCGGCATCACGGTCCAGAAGCGACAACAGCAGCGAGGACTTGCCGCTCCCCGACGGACCGCGGATGAGGACAGCCCTTTCCCCGATCAAGGCGACGCTGGCGTGGACGGTCACGGGCGCATTCATGCCACGGGCAGGCGTACCGTGAAGCGCGCGCCCAGGACAACCGGGGCGCTGCCTTCCGCGTCGCCCGGCCGCGTGCGGTTCTCCGCCCAGATGCGACCGTGATGGGCCTCGACGATCTGCTTGGAAATCGACAGGCCGAGGCCGGAGTTCTGGCCAAATGAATCGTTGCCGTCGCGGTCGGTGTAGAAGCGCTCGAAAATGCGCTCGAACTGGTCCGGCCGGATGCCGGGACCATCATCATCGATGACCACCTCGACGACCGTGCCCACAGGACGCGCGGCCACGCGGACCGTGCCACCCTTGCAGCAAAACGAGCGGGCGTTGTCGATCAGGTTGTTGAACACCTGCCCCAGCCGGCTGTCGTGGCCGCAGACGAAATAGGCGCGCGGATCGGCGGCGGCGAATTCGATTGCAATGTTGATGTCGTCGGCAGTGCCGCTGCCGCGCACGACGTTGACAACAGTGGTGAGGAGTTGCTTCAGATTGACCGGAGTGGCGTCCTGTCGCGACAATTCGGCGTCGAGGCGCGAGGCATCGGAGATGTCACTGATCAGGCGGTCTAGCCGGCGGATGTCGTGCTTGATGATGTTGGTGAGGCGCGCCTGCGCCTCCGGGGTTTTTGCCAGCGGCAGGGTCTCGACAGCGCTCCGCAACGACGTCAGCGGATTCTTGATCTCGTGGGCGACGTCGGCGGCGAAGTTCTCAATGGCGTCGATGCGATTGTAGAGCGCGCTCGTCATTTCGCGCAGCGCCTGGCTGAGATTGCCGATCTCGTCGCGGCGTTGGCTGAAGTCGGGAATCTGCGGGCGCGAGGTGACCCGATTGCGAACCCGGTTGGCGGCGTCGGCAAGGCGGCGAAGCGGGGCGGCGATGGTGCCGGCAAGCAGAATCGACAACAGAACCGTGACGCCGGCAGCCACCAGGAACACCCGCACGATCGCCAGCCGCTCGGCATGCACGATCGCGTCGATGTCGCCGCCCTGGGTCGACAAGAGCAGCGCGCCGTGGACGGAGCGATAACGCTGGATGGGGACGGCGACCGACACGATCAGTTCGCCCTGGTCGTTGACGCGGACGATCTGCATCGGCGACCCGTTGAGGGCCGACGCCACTTCCTCGTAGCCGCGTCCGTTGGCGCCGCCGAGCTCCTTGTAAACCGGCAGATCGCGGCTCGACAGCCAGATGTTGAACTTGCGCCACGCGGTCTCCAGCCACGACTCGGTATTGATCTCCGGCGGCGGCAGGTCGAAACGCAGGATCTGGCCCTGCGAATAGAGGTGACGTGAATCAATGATCAGCGTGCCGTCGCGATCATAAATGCGGGCGCGGGTGCGGGTCGGCGTGATCAGCCTGCGCAGGATAGGGGCGACCTTCTCCGGGTTGATGGAGAAATCGAGGTCCTCGTTCGGCTGGTCGAATGGCGACACGCTCTGCCCGGCCTGCAAGTCGAGCAGCTTGTCGGGATCGATCGTGATGGTATCGGTATCGGCCGTCGCCGAGGAGGCGATGGCCGCGGCGATGATCTCGCCCTGAGTGAGCAGGCTGGAGACGCGAGCGTCGATCAGACCGGCGCGAAACTGGTTCAGGAACATGATGCCGGAAACCAGCACCACCAGCGCCGCCAGGTTGAGGACGATGATCCGTCGCGTCAGGCTGGTAAAGCCGTGGAGCGATGAAAAATGCGTCATGCCGGACAGGGCGCGGCGCAGGATACCGCGCCGCGGCACGTCCATCCCGACCCCGGTCAGTCGCTGCTCGTCGAACCCCGCCGTCATATAGGCGTCAAGACCGAACGGCCTCAGACCTCCTTGAAGCGATAGCCAACTCCGTAAAGCGTCTCGATCATGTCAAAGTCGAAGTCAACCTGCTTGAACTTTTTGCGCAGCCGCTTGATGTGGCTGTCGATCGTGCGGTCATCGACATAGACCTGGTCATCGTATGCGGCGTCCATCAGGGCGTTGCGCGACTTGACCACGCCAGGACGGTGCGCCAGCGCATAGAGAATAAGGAACTCGGTCACTGTCAGCGTGACCGGCAGCGCCTTCCAGGTGCAAGTATGGCGCTCCTGGTCCATCGACAAGGAGCCCCGCTCGAGAACACGGGTGGTCTCGGTCACCTTCTTGTCGGCACCGTCGCGCGACTGGAACCGGCGCAGGACCGCCTTCACCCTTTCGACCAGGAGGCGTTGGGAAAACGGCTTCTTGATGAAGTCGTCCGCCCCCATCTTGAGGCCGAACAACTCGTCGATCTCGTCGTCCTTGGAGGTGAGGAAGATGACCGGCACGTCAGTCTTCTGGCGAAGGCGACGGAGAAGCTCCATGCCGTCCATCCGCGGCATCTTGATGTCGAGGATGGCAAGGTCCGGCATTCCGGCAAGGAATCCATCCAGCGCCGACGAGCCGTCGGTGTAGGTCTGAACCCGATAGCCTTCTGATTCCAGGGCCATGGCGACCGAAGCAAGAATGTTGCGATCATCATCGACCAACGCAATGGTCGGCATCAGGCGGTCTCTCCAATCTGGGTCGGGGGCAAGCCCCAACGGCGTGCGGGACATTGACCCGCTTTGCCGTCATGATTGCCGCGAAAGTGTGACGCGACCATACCGGATTCCGCTGGCGCACGCCAATTATGGCAAAAAGCCATGCTCCAGGCCCGGCGCCCTTGCGGGGCTGATTTCTCCGATACATGCTTAGAAGAGTCAGGAGGCCAGGCATGACGTCGCAAGCGGAGTTTTCAGCCCCGACGGCCGCGCGCCGGGTCCTGCGGCTGGCGGCGACCGGTGCGCTTGCAACCCTTGATGGCAACGGTGCGCCGTTCGCCTCGCTGGTGACGGTGGCAACGACACCGGCCGGCGAGCCGATCCTGCTCATTTCACGGCTGGCAGTGCACACGCGCAATCTGGATCGCGACCCCAAAGCCTCGCTGCTCCTGGTCGGGCCCGGCGGGGAACGCGGCGATCCGCTCGCCGGACCGCGGCTATCACTCACGGGCAAGGTCGGGCCCCCTGACGATGACCCGGTCCTGCGAAGGCGCTTCCTCGCGGTCCACCCGGAGGCGACTGGTTACGCCGGCTTCACCGACTTCAGTTTCCGCCGCTTCGCCGTCGATGGCGGGCATCTGATCGCGGGGTTCGGGCGGATCGTCGACCTCACGCGGCAAGAAATCCTGACCGACGTCAGCCACGCCGACGATCTGATCGCTGCCGAAGCGAGCGCCATCCAGCACATGAACAACGACCACGCGGAGGCGCTGGCGCTCTACGCCACCCGCCTCAGCGGCCTCACCGACGGCGACTGGCGGATGACCGGGGTCGACCCCGACGGGATCGACCTTCGCTCAGGCGCGACGCGCGCGCGTGTGGAATTCGCCGAGCCGGTGAAGACGGCGGCGGCGCTGCGGCAGGTGCTTGCCGACATGGCGATAGAAGGCGCGGGCGGCGTAAGGCCGCCCCTGCTCTTATCCCGCCGCCTGCTCGCGCTCGGCCTTGTCGGCGCGTTCGACCTTGTCCTGCGTGATCTCCTGCCCGCTCTCCTGGTCGACGACCTTCATCGACAGGCGGACCTTGCCGCGATCGTCGAAGCCGAGGAGCTTGACCCACACCTTGTCGCCTTCCTTGACCACGTCCGTGGTCTTGGCGACGCGGCCCGGCGCCAGCTGCGAGATGTGAACCAGGCCATCCTTGGCGCCGAAGAAATTGACGAAGGCGCCGAAATCGACGGTCTTGACCACCGTGCCCTGGTAAATCATTCCGACTTCGGGTTCCTGCACGATCGACTTGATCCAGTTCAGCGCGGCGGTAATCGCCTTGCCGTCGGCGGAGGCGACCTTGACGGTGCCATCGTCGTTGATGTCGATCTTGGCGCCGGTCTTCTCGACGATTTCGCGGATGACCTTGCCGCCGGAGCCGATGACTTCGCGGATCTTGTCGGTGGGGATATGGATGACCTCGATGCGGGGAGCATGCTCGCCGAGCTCGGGCCGCGCCTCGGTGATGGCCTTGGCCATCTCGCCGAGGATGTGCATGCGGCCATCGCGCGCCTGGGCGAGCGCCTGGCGCATGATCTCCTCGGTGATGCCCTGGATCTTGATGTCCATTTGCAGCGAAGTCACGCCTTCCGCAGTTCCGGCGACCTTGAAATCCATGTCGCCAAGATGGTCTTCGTCACCAAGGATGTCGGAGAGGACCGCAAAGCGCTCCTCCTCCTTGATGAGTCCCATGGCGATGCCGGCCACCGGATGCTTGAGCGGCACACCGGCGTCCATCAGCGCGAGCGAGGTGCCGCACACCGTCGCCATCGACGACGAACCGTTCGATTCGGTGATCTCGGAAACAACGCGCAGCGTGTAGGGGAAGTCCTGATGGAGCGGGAGCATCGGCCGCACCGCGCGCCAGGCGAGCTTGCCGTGGCCGATCTCGCGCCGGCCGGGAGAGCCCATGCGGCCGGTCTCGCCCACCGAATAGGGCGGGAAATTGTAGTGCAGCATGAACGTCTCTTTGTACGTTCCCTCCAGCGCGTCGACGTACTGCTCGTCATCACCGGTGCCAAGGGTGGCGACCACCAGTGCCTGGGTCTCGCCGCGGGTGAACAGCGCCGAGCCGTGGGTGCGCGGCAGCAGGCCGACCTCGGCGACTATGGGGCGCACGGTCTTGAGGTCGCGACCATCGATGCGGGTGCCCTTGGCGAGGATGTCGCCGCGGACGATCGTTTTCTCCAGCTTCTTGAACAATTCGCCGAGAAGTTGCGGGCTTGGTGCGTCCTCCGCACCCTGCGGGGCAAGCGCCTCCATGACGCGGGTCTTCACGGCGGAAATGGCGTCGTGGCGCTCGGTCTTGCCGGTCAGGGCATAGGCGGAACGCAGGTCCGCTTCGGCGACGTCGCGCACCCTGGCATAGAGACCGGAATGGTCGGGCTGGCTGATAGCGCGCGGTTCCTTGGCCGCCTTCTCGGCAAGCTTGATGATCATGTCGATCACCGGCTGGAAGCCGGCGTGACCGAACATGACGGCACCGAGCATGACGTCCTCCGACAGTTCGCTCGCCTCCGACTCGACCATCAGCACCGCATCAGTCGTGCCGGCGACAACCAGGTCGAGCTTCGATTCGACCTCCTCGTCGATCTGCGGGTTGAGCACGTAATTGCCGCCGATGTAGCCGACGCGGGCACCACCGATCGGCCCCATGAAGGGTACGCCGGAAAGGGTGAGGGCGGCGGAGGTCGCGACCATGGCGACGATATCGGGATCGTTCTCCAGGTCATGAGAGAGCACCGTGGCGATGACCTGGGTCTCACACTTGAAGCCCGGCGCGAACAGCGGCCGGATCGGCCGATCGATGAGGCGGGAGGTCAGCGTTTCCTTCTCGGTCGGTCGGCCCTCGCGCTTGAAATAGCCGCCGGGGATCTTGCCGGCCGCAAAGGTCTTCTCCTGGTAGTTGACGGTGAGCGGGAAGAAGTCGATGCCGGGCCGCTCTTCCCTGGCGGCAACAACGGTGGCGAGAACGGAGGTGTCGCCATAGGTGGCGAGAACCGCGCCGTCGGCCTGACGGGCGATCCTGCCGGTTTCCAGAACGAGCTTACGGCCGGCCCATTCGGTCTCGACACGTTGGACGTGGAACATGGTTTGTCCTTTCATACGTCGCATGGACGGTTGGCGGACGCAGAAGACAAGCCATGGGCAAGACGGCAAGAAGCTCTCCCGACACCAGTGAGAAAGCGTCTGGCGATCCTGCCATGGCTGCTTTGCGGTCCTTTCACATCGCGGCGGCCCCATGCCGCCGCGGGTCAAATGCCTCTAGCGCCTGAGGCCGAGGCGTTCGATCAACGAGCGATAGCGGGCAGCGTCGATCCGGTTGAGGTAATCGAGAAGGCTGCGGCGCTGGCTGACCAGCTTGAGCAGGCCACGGCGGGAGTGATTGTCCTTCGCGTGGCTCTTGAAATGCTCAGTCAAATTGGCGATCCGCTCGGAGAGGATCGCCACCTGCACCTCCGGCGAGCCGGTATCAGTGGCGCCGGTGGCATATTCCTTGATCAAGGTCTGCTTGCGGTCGGGCGTGATCGACATCGAATATCCCTTCGGGTTGGAGATTCACCTCTCGATCAACGGCCAAGGCCGGGATGTCGTCCAGCGCGGTCAGGATCGGAGGCCGCTCGCCCACCGGTTGTCCGGCGGCGCCAAGCGCGCGCACTATGGCGGAAAGCCCGGACGATTGCCAGTGAAAAGCAGTTCCGGCCAACACTTTGACGTTACTGCCCTTTCAGGCGCTGAACACCCGTTTCGGGTGGAACTGGCCTTCGGCGATCTCGCCGATGGCGACGGTCTGGCCGGCCGCGGTGGCGTGAACAAACCCGGAAAGGACCGGCGCGTCCCGGCCGCGGATCAGCACGGACTGGCCGCGTTTGAGCCGGGCGGCGTCACCGGCGGCGAGGGTGATCTCGGGCAGACCGGCGAGGGCGAAAGCGATCGGCCGCAGGAAACGGTCGAGCGACGGGGCGCCGCCGGCCTCGCGTGCATCGATCAGTTCGTCGACGGTGACGGCGGAGGTCTCGTCGAAGGGACCGACCGCGGTGCGGCGCAGCGCCACGACGTGGCCACGGCAGCCGAGCCGGCGGCCGAGATCACGGGCAAGCGCGCGAACGTAGGCGCCCTTGCCGCACTCGGTTTCGAACGCCGCATGGTCGCGGTCGGGAACCTCGACCACGGTCAGACGATGGATGACCACCGGGCGCTCCTCAAGCGCCACGTCCTCCCCGGCGCGGGCGAGGTCATACGCCCGGTTGCCTTCAATCTTGATGGCTGAGAAGGCCGGCGGCCGTTGCATGATTTCGCCGGTGAACTCGGCAAGTGCGGCGGCGACGGCGGCTGGGTCGGGCCGCTCATCGGAGGTGACGACCGGCCGCCCCTCACTGTCATCCGTGTCGGTCTCGACGCCCCAGCGGACGGTGAACCGGTAAATCTTGCGGGCGTCCTGGACGAACTGCACGGTCTTGGTCGCCTCGCCGAGGGCGATGGGCAGGATGCCCGTCGCCAGCGGATCGAGAGTGCCGGCGTGGCCGACCTTGGCGGCGGCGAACAGGCGCTTGACCGAAGCGACGACGGAGGTCGAGGTGTCGCCGGCCGCCTTGTCGAGGTTCAGCCAGCCAGTGACGTCGCGGCCTTTGATCTTACGAGCCATGGTGACCGGTCAATCCTCGTCGAGGTCGCGCTTCACCGCCGGCGAACGCAGGAGTGCGTCAATCCGGTCGCCCTCCTCGAACGAGGTATCGAGCTGGAAGCGCAGTTCGGGGGCGTAGCGCAAGTTGACGCGATGGGCGATGTCGCCGCGCAGGAAGCGCTTGTTGCGCTCGAAGGCGGCGAGGATGTCCGCGATATTCTTGCCGCCGAGGGGCATCACGAAAATCGTGGCGAGCTTGAGGTCGGGCGACATACGCACTTCCGGCACCGTGACGACGGTGCTTTCCAGCGCCGGGTCATGGACATCGCCACGCCGCAGGATGTCGGCCAAGGCGTGACGGATCAGCTCGCCGACGCGAAGCTGCCGCTGGGACGGGGTGCCCGACCGCGCCGCTTTCACGCCGCCGCCTCGCCGCGTCGATATTCGCTGACGTCGAAGAATTCCGGCGCGAGGCTGGCGAACATTCCGGCAAAGCCGGCGCGAACGGCATTGTTGTCCGGATCGACCAGCATCGCCTGGAAATCGGTCTCTGTCCGCCAGATCGATACCGCGACCACCCGCTGATCCGACTTCACCAGACTGGAGAATTCGACGAAACCCGGGCGAGCCGCGAGGTAGTCGGCCCATGACCGCGTCGCGGCGTCCAGCCGGGCTCGTCCCTCCGGCAGGAAGCCGGGCGTCACGTCGTGGAACACGACTGCGGCAAACAAACTGGCCTCCGCCGGCAGGTCAAGCGGACGCGGTCACAGCGTGCGCTGGATCTCCTCGACGCGATAGCACTCGATCACGTCGCCGACCCGCATGTCCTCGTACTTCTCGAAGGCCATGCCGCATTCCTGACCGGCGGGAACCTCGCGCACCTCATCCTTGAAGCGCTTCAGCGTCGACAGCTTGCCCTCGTGGATGACGGTGTTGTCGCGGATCAGACGCACGTTGGCGCCACGCTCGACAGTGCCGTCGGTCACGCGGCAGCCGGCGACCTTGCCGACCTTGGAGATGTTGAATATCTCGAGGATCTGGGCGTTGCCGAGCATGGTCTCGCGGCGCTCCGGCGACAGGAGACCCGACATCGCCGCTTTCACGTCATCGACCAGATTGTAGATGACATTGTAGTAGCGGATCTCGATGCCATCACGCTCGGCGACCTCGCGCGCCTGCTTGTTGGCACGCACGTTGAAGCCAATGATCGCCGCCTCGGACGTGGCGGCAAGCGTCACGTCGGATTCGGTGATCCCGCCGACGCCGGAATGAATGATACGGGCCGCGACCTCGTCGGTGCCGAGCTGTTCCAGCGCCTGGGTAATGGCTTCCACCGAGCCCTGAACATCGCCCTTGATCACCAGCGGGAAGACCTTCTGGCCGGCGGTGCCGAGCTGGCTCATCATCTGCTCGAGCGAGCCGCGTGCGGCGGTGGAATGAGCGAGCGCCTTGTCGCGCTTCTGGCGGGCGCGATACTCGGTGATCTCGCGGGCACGGCCCTCCGTGTCGACGACGGCAAAGCGGTCGCCCGCCTCAGGCGCATCCTGGAAGCCGAGGACCTCCACCGGCGTCGATGGGCCAGCCTCCTTCACCTGGGCGCCGGTATCGTCGACCAGCGCGCGCACCTTGCCCCAGGCGGAGCCGGCGACGAGGATGTCGCCGACGCGCAGCGTTCCCCGCTGGACGAGCGTGGTTGCTACCACACCGCGGCCACGGTCGAGCTTGGCCTCGATGACGGTGCCCTCAGCGGCGCGGTTCGGGTTGGACTTGAGCTCAAGCACCTCGCTCTGGAGGAGCACGGTCTCGAGCAGCTTGTCGAGGTTGGTCCCCTTGGTGGCCGACACCTCGACGTCAAGCACCTCGCCGCCCATGGTTTCGACGAACACCTCGTGCTGCAGCAGTTCGGTGCGCACGCGTTGGGGATCGGCGTCCGCCTTATCCATCTTGTTGATGGCGACGATAATGGGAACGCCGGCGGCCTTGGCGTGATTGATCGCCTCGATGGTCTGAGGCATCACGCCGTCATCGGCGGCAACCACCAGGATGACGATATCGGTGACCTGGGCGCCTCGGGCGCGCATGGCGGTAAAGGCGGCGTGGCCTGGCGTGTCGATGAACGTGATCTTATGTCCGGCCTGCTCGACCTGGTAGGCGCCGATGTGCTGGGTGATGCCGCCCGCCTCACCGGAGGCAACGCTGGTGCGGCGGATGGCGTCGAGCAGCGACGTTTTGCCGTGGTCGACGTGACCCATAACGGTGACGACCGGTGGCCGAGGCTTCAGATCGGCCTCATCGTCGGGGCTGGCGTACAAGCCCTCTTCGACATCGGCTTCGGCGACGCGACGGACGGTGTGGCCCATTTCCTCGGCGATGATCTGAGCGGTGTCGGCGTCGATGACGTCCGCGGCCTTGACCATCTGGTCCTGTTTCATCAGCAACTTGATCACCTCGACGACGCGCTCGGACATGCGGTTGGCGAGTTCCTGGATAGTGATCGTTTCGGGGATCACTACCTCGCGCATGATCTTCTCGCGCGGCCCGGCGTCATTGGCGCGGGCCCGTTCGCGCTCGCGACGGCGGCGGATCGAGGCGAGCGAACGGGCTCGCTCGGTGTCGTCGAGGGCGTTGGCGAGCGTCAGCTTGCCACGGCGGCGATCGTCGACCCGCTTGACCGGCTTGGGCTCGGGGGGACGCGCCGTCTTGACGCGCCCGCGCAATGCCCCGCCGCGCTCGTCCAGGTCCTCGACCTCCTTGAGAAGTCCGGAGGTTCCCAGGTGTCGGAGTGGCGGCTTCGGGCTTGCGTTCGGCCTCGCCGAAACGACGGCGAGCGGTATCCTCGGCGCGTACGCGCGCGACCTCCTCGGCGCTGCGGCGCGCGTCTTCCTCGGCCTGGCGGCGCTCGGCCTCGGCACGCTCGCGGGCAAGCCGATCGGCTTCGAGGGCATGGCGGGCGGCAGTTTCCTCGGCGTGGCGGCGCTCCTCGGCCTCATGCACCCTGGCATCGGCGAGGGCACGGGCGCGCGCGTCGATTTCGTCACTGGAGAGTTGACGCAGAACGACGCCGGCGCGGGCGGAGGCCTGCGCGTCTTCGCTGATCTTGGGGCGTGCACTGGAAACGGCGGGCTCGGGCACCGGCGGAGCGGCCGCCGGACTGGCCGGTTCCGGCTTCTGCTCGCCGGGAAGCGCCACCCGGCGTTTCTTGCGCTCGACCTGAACGGTGTTGGTGCGGCCGTGCGAGAAGCTCTGGCGAACGGTGTCGCGCTCCACCCCGCCGCCGCGCTTCAGCGACAGGCGCGGCTTGGTGGCGACGCTGATCGTCTTGTCTCCAGTGGTCTTGCTATCGTTCATACGTTCCTAAGGTCCTGCGGACGCTGCACTCAACTCACTCGGGGCATTGGTTTTGCGGTCGCCGCGCGGGTCGGGCACGTCGGCGCGGTAACGGACGAGGTCGCGGACCCGCGCCAGCACGTTGCCGCTCGCCGGCCCGGCGAGTAGTGCAGCATGTATCACATTTGCTCGACCGAATGCCAAATCCAATTGGGCGCCGTCAAAGCAGCGGATCACCGGCGGCACCTGGTCGCCATATTTGCGCCTCGCCGCCGCGGCGAGGCGGGCGACGCCGTCGTCAGCCGCTTCCCGGGCGTGAATAACGGCCACTACCGGCTTGCCGGCGAGGGCCGCCTCGACCTTGGCAAAACCGCTGACCAGCGTACCCGCCTTGCGGGCAAGCGACAGGGCGGCAACCGCGGCGGCCGCAAGCAGGTGGTCGACGCGTCCGGCGAGCCCTTGCTCGACCTTGACCGAGCCCCCGAAGGCGCGGGCGAACAGATGCTTGCGCTCCGCGGTCCGGACGGCTTCGGACGATGCGGTTACCCAGGCGCCGCGGCCGGGCAATCGCTGGCGGAGATCGGGAACAACCGTGCCGTCCGGCGCAACGACAAAGCGCAGCAGCGCCTCGGGCGGCAGAGCCCGACGCGTGACAATGCAAGTACGCTCGCTTGTTCGCTCGTCGCGATGCGGCACGGTCTCATCCTCATCACATGGCGGTGGGCGGCGCAGCCGCTTCGGCAACAGCCTCAGCCTCCGGCCCCACCGGCGGATGCAGGTCTTCTTCGGTAATCCAGCCGGCCTGAACACGGGCGGCCATGATCATCGCCTCGGCGTCGGCGCGGGACAGATCGTAGCCGTCGAGGGCACCCCGGTGCCTCGTCGCCTCGCCGTCCTTACGCTCGACCCAGCCCACCAGCTCGTCAGGAATCGAACCGGCAAAATCCTCAAGTGTCCTGATGCCATCCTTGCCGAGGGCAACCAGCATGGATGTGGTCATGCCGGGCACCTCCTTCAATGCGTCCTCGACCCCGAGTTTTTTGCGCTCCTCGTCCTGCTCGGCTTCGAGCTTCTCCAGATACTCGCGGGCGCGCGCCTGAAGTTCGGCGGCGGTCTCGTCGTCAAAGCCTTCGATAGAGGCAAGTTCGTCCGGTTCGACGTAGGCGATCTCCTCCACCGAGGCGAAACCTTCCGATGCGAGCAACTGCCCAACCACCTCGTCGACGTCGAGGGCATTGATGAACAGGCTCGAGCGATCCTGAAACTCTTTCTGGCGGCGCTCCGATTCTTCCTGTTCGGTGAGGATGTCGATGTCCCACCCCGTCAGCTGCGAGGCGAGGCGCACGTTCTGGCCGCGCCGGCCGATGGCGAGCGACAGCTGCTCGTCCGGCACCACCACCTCGATGCGCTCGGCATCCTCGTCGAGAACGACCTTGGCGACCTCGGCCGGCTGCAGCGCGTTGACGATGAAGGTGGCGGCATCCTGCGACCACGGGATAATGTCGATCTTCTCGCCCTGGAGCTCGTTGACCACCGCCTGGACGCGGCTGCCGCGCATACCGACGCAGGCGCCGACCGGGTCGATCGAGGAATCGCGCGAGATGACGGCGATCTTGGCACGGGAGCCGGGATCGCGGGCGACCGATTTCACCTCGATGATGCCGTCGTAAATCTCCGGGACCTCCTGGGCGAAGAGCTTGGCCATGAACTGGGGATGAGTGCGCGACAGGAATATCTGCGGCCCGCGCTGCTCGCGGCGCACGTCGTAGACGTAGGCGCGCACGCGGTCGCCGTAGCGAAACGTCTCGCGCGGGATCAGTTCATCGCGCCGGATAACACCCTCGCCGCGACCGAGATCGACGATGACATTGCCGTACTCGACCCGCTTGACCTGACCGTTGACGATCTCGCCGATGCGATCCTTGAACTCCTCGTACTGGCGGTCGCGCTCGGCCTCGCGCACCTTCTGGACGATGACCTGCTTGGCCGACTGGGCGGCGATGCGACCGAAGTCCATGGGCGGCAGCGGCTCGGCGATGAAATCGCCGAGTTGGGCGGCGGGATTGCGGTGACGCGCGTCGGTGAGACGGATGTCGGTCGAGGGATTCTCCACCTCATCGACGACCTTGAGCAAACGCTGTAGCTTGATCTCGCCGGTCTTCGGATTGATCTCGGCACGGATGTCGGTCTCGGAGCCATAGCGCGAGCGGGCGGCCTTCTGAATCGCGTCTTCCATGGCGGCGACGACGATCATGCGATCGATCGCCTTCTCGCGGGCGACGGCATCGGCAATCTGCAACAGCTCAAGACGATTTGCACTGACAGCCATTGGTCGTTGTTTCTCCTTGTCGCCGACGATCACGCGTCGGCTCGATCCTTTTCGCGCGCCTTGCGCTTCTCGTTCCTGAGGGTTTCGCGGATGAGCGCGTCGGTGACGACGAGCCGCGCTTCCCCGATATCGGCCAGCGGCAGTTCCACTGCCTCGGTCGCCGATTCTCCGGTCATCGTCAGCCGCAGCGTATCGCCATCAACGCCAGCGAGATGGCCGCGGAAGCGGCGGCGGCCGTCAAGCGGGCAGGCGAGCTCGATCCTGGCCTCATGGCCGAACCAACGCTGGAAGTCGGAACGGCGCACCAGAGGTCGGTCGACACCGGGCGAGGAGACCTCGAGATTGTAGGCCCGATCGATCGGGTCCTCCACATCGAGGGCCGGCGAGACGTCGCGCGACAGCGCCTCGCAGTCGGCGACCGACATGGTGCCGTCGGGGCGCTCCGCCATGATCTGCACCGTGGTGCCGTTCAATGCCGAGATACGCACACGCACCAGCCGATAGCCGAGACCAGCGATCACCGGCTCGACTATATGGGCGACACGGGCCTCCAGGCCCGTCTCGGTCACGATGCGCGGCTCGCTCGCGTCTGGTGACAATCGCGTTCCTTCCACGACCTGCCGCCGGGTATCAAAAAAGAGCGGGTCCGGTCGGGCCCACTCTCCAACGAAGCCGATCGTTTGAGATTAGATGACCTGCATATAGTCCGGCGCGCGCCGGAACACAAGACCTCAGACCCGCACGAAGGCGAGATACGTCGGTGCGCGTCCGTGGGTCAGGGCCTTGGCCTCATAGCGCGTTCCGGTCCACGCCGGGAACGGCCGCAGCCAGTCGTCGGCGCGTTCGGCCGTCCAGGCGAAATCGGGCCGCCTCAGCAGGCAGATCAGGGCCCATTCAACGTACGAGGCGATGTCGCTGACAAAGCGGAACACGCCACCCGGTTTCAGGGTGCGGGCGAGACGATCAAGGTTGGCATCGTTGACGAACCGGCGCTTCCAGTGGCGACGCTTCGGCCACGGGTCGGGGTAGAGAAGATCGACCGAATCGAGCGAGGCCGGCGGCAGCCAATCAAGGAGGCGTGTCGCCTCGCCGTCGAACAGGCGTACGTTGGCAAGACCGCCATCGACGATCGCCGCCACGGCGCGCGCCATCCCGTTGACGAACGGCTCGACCCCGATGAACCCGGTGCCCGGCGCCTGGGTGGCCGCATCGACAAGATGCTCGCCAGCGCCGAAGCCGATCTCGAGCCGGACCGTGGTCGGCATGCCGGGAAACAAGTCGCCGCAGGCGACCGGCGGCGGCGACCCCACGTCGATGGCGAGCGTCGGGAACACCTCCGCCATCAAGGCAGCCCGCCGCCCCGACAGGGGTTTGCCCTTGCGGCGGCCGTGAAGAGCCTGGCGACGTTCCATCACCGCGCCGCCCGCAGGCGCAGAATTCCTGATTATTCGAACGCCTCGCGCAGCGTGTCGACGAGGTCGGTGCGCTCCCACGAAAAGCCGCCGTCATCCTCGGGCGGGCGACCGAAATGACCGTACGCGGCGGTGCGGGCGTAGATCGGCCGGTTGAGGTTCAGGTGCTGGCGAATGCCGCGGGGGCTGAGGTCGATGACCTCGTTCAGAATCCGTTCGAGCTTGTCTTCGTCGACGCGGCCGGTGCCGTGGAGATCGACGTAGATCGACAGCGGCTTCGACACGCCGATGGCATACGACAGCTGGATGGTGCAGCGGTCGGCGAGATCGCCGGCGACGACGTTCTTGGCGAGGTAGCGGGCGGCATAGGCGGCCGAGCGGTCGACCTTGGTAGGGTCCTTGCCCGAGAAGGCGCCGCCGCCATGCGGCGCTGCGCCGCCGTAAGTGTCGACGATGATCTTGCGGCCGGTGACCCCGCAGTCGCCATCGGGTCCGCCGATGACGAACTTGCCGGTCGGGTTAACGTGCCACTCGGTGACGCCGTTGATCCAGTCCTCGGGCAAAGCCTCGCGCACATAAGGCTCCACAATAGAGCGAACGTCGTGCGAGGACAGATCGACATCGAGGTGCTGGGTGGAAACGACGATCGAGGTGACGGCGACCGGCTTGCCATCCTGATAGCGCACGGTCACCTGGCTCTTGGCGTCAGGTCCGAGCATGTGAGTCTCGCCGGAATGGCGGGCCTCAGCCATGCGCTTGAGGATCCTGTGAGCATAGTAGATCGGTGCCGGCATCAACTCCGGCGTGTCACGGCAGGCGTAGCCGAACATGATGCCCTGGTCGCCGGCGCCCTCGTCCTTGTTGCCGGAGGCATCCACGCCCTGGGCGATGTCGGTCGACTGCGCATGGAGCAGACACTCGATCTCGACGTTCTTCCAATGAAAGCCGGTCTGCTCGTAACCGATCTCCCGGATCACCTCGCGTGTGAGGCCTTCGATATCGGCGAGGACCGACTCGGGCCCGCGCACCTCTCCGGCAATGATGACGCGGTTGGTGGTCGCCAGCGTTTCACAGGCAACCCGCGATTCGGGCAGGGCCGAAATGTAAGCGTCGACGACGGTATCGGATATACGGTCGCAGACCTTGTCGGGGTGGCCTTCGGAAACCGACTCAGAGGTAAAAAGGTAGCTGCTGCGCGGCACGGATCAGGCGTCCCCTCTTGCTGTTGCCGGCCGCACGCGGGATGGCGGCGGCGGATCGAGCCGCCGTTCTGGCAGCGAACGGCACGGGGGTCAATCGTCGCCGGCTCCGGCGCCCAGGCGATCAGCGACCTGCCTGGGGTGGTTGCAGCGAACGCTGCTCAGCTTTCCACGTCCTCACCGGCCATGGCGCGGACGAGATCGATCAAGCGTCGACGCAGCTTTGCATCCTTGACGCGGACGAACGCCTTGTTGAGCTGGATGCCCTCGGAGCTGGACAGGAAATCAACGACGTAGCTGGTGTTGGGCGCCTCGGCCATGCCTGACGCGTCCCGCGACTCGGACGAAAGGCCGGGCGCATCGTCGAAGAAAAACGACACCGGCGACGACAGCACGCGGGCGATGTGCTGAAGGCGGCTGGCGCCGATGCGATTGGTGCCCTTCTCGTACTTCTGGATCTGTTGAAAGGTAATACCCAGCTGCTCGCCAAGTTTCTCCTGGCTCATTCCCAACATCATCCGACGAAGACGCACGCGGCTACCGACGTGGACATCAATCGGGTTCGGCTGTTTCTTGTTGACCATTCGGCTTCGGTCCTCAGCGCCGGCAACATCCGGCGGCACAACTACATTTGCGCCCATGTTCTTGCGCCTTCCTCTGGCCCGGCGGTTCTTGCATCAACTGCAAGCCGCGATCGTCAAGGCCTACACTTTTCTTGGCCTGAGAGGCTTGCTCAGGTGGCGGCGGATATTGAGCAGCCATCAGCAATTGTGTCAATTGCCACTCAAATTATAGGTAAATTTTGCCCAGCATTGCGAAAGCAGCAGTCACCAAAAGTACAATCAAAAAAACAAGATCGCCGTATCGAGCATAGGGCGTGGGCGCCAAGGCTTCAGGCAGCGCGCCGTCGATGACGCTTACACGATCCAGTCCCAGGCTGTCGAGAACGCGGCCGTGGGCGTCGACGATCGCCGAAATGCCCGAATTGGCGGCGCGCACGAGCGGCAAACCCTCCTCAACAGCGCGGACGCGCGCCTGCAGGAAGTGCTGATACGGGCCCGGCGTGTCGCCGTACCAGGCGTCGTTGGTGACGTTCAGCAGCCACCCCGGGCGGTTGCCCGGTTCGACGACGGCGCCAGGGAAGACGATCTCGTAGCATATCAACGGGCCGAACGGCGGCGCACCCGGCAGGTTCAGGGTGCGCAGGCGGGTGCCGGGCGAAAAACCGCCGGGCAGCGCGATCAACTGCCTGAGGCCGAGGGCCTCAAACAGCCCGGGGAACGGCAGGTATTCTCCGAACGGCACCAGATGGACCTTGTCGTAGGCGGCCAGAATCTCTCCGGAGTCGTCGATCTCGTAGATACTGTTGAATACGTGTGACGAACCGTCGCCGGCGGCATCCTGCTCAGCGCGCGCGGCCCCGGTGATCAACGTCGTTCCCTTCGGCAGCAGGTCGGCAATCGCCGACAGCGCCGACGGCTTTTGCGTCAGGACAAACGGAAAGGCGGATTCCGGCCAGATCAGATCGGTGACCTGATCGATGCCGGGCGATGCGGCGCTGCCTTCCCGACTGAGGTTGAGGTAACGCGCCATGATCTCGTCGTCCCGGCCGCTCTGCCAACGTTCGTCCTCGGGGATCGACGGCTGAACGATGCGCAAGTGAACATCGGGAACGCTCGGATCAGCGCCGCCGGACAGGCGCACGGCGCCATAGCCAATGTGAGCGACGAGCAGGATCGCGGCGAGGGCGAGCACGGCGCGCCCCAGCGGAGCCGCGCGAAGATCATCGGCGAGGACCGCCGGAGCGGCGAAGATCACAAAAGCGGCGAGCGTCAGGCCCCACAGCCCGACCAGCGCTGCCGACTGCATCATCATCGGCGCCGGCGTGAGCGCGTAGCCGACGGCGTTCCACGGGAACCCCGTCAGGAGGTGCCCGCGCGACCATTCGGCGATCGACATGACAATGGCGAAGACAAGCACGCGCGCCGGGCCCTCCACCCAGAAGGCGCGGGCGAACATGGCGCCGGCGGCCCAGAACAGCGCCAACCCCGCCGGCAACGTCACTACCGCGATCGGCAGCAGCCAGGCGAACTCGGCGGCATCGACGAGAAATGCCGCCCCGATCCACCACAAGCCGCCGAGAAAGAAGCCGAAGCCGAACACCCAGCCAACCGCGGCGGCGGGAAGGAGGCGCCGCAGGAAGCCAGCCGTCTCGGCCGCCTCGGAGCCGTCGATCAGCCAGACGAACACCGGCATGGTCAACCACAGGACCGGAAAGGCATAGAAAGGCGCAAACGCCAGTGCCGAGGCGGCGCCGCCAACCAGAGCCAATAGGTACCGGCGCCAGCCCCATGAGACGATGATCGCGTTGGCGAAGGACTGCACCGCCGTGTCGGGCTCCACTGCCGAATTGGGCGTGCAGCCTCGCGGTCCGTCAGGTTCCGGTCAAGCGCCGGAAGGACGCGGGCGGCGGCGGGGTTCCGCGGTCGCCGGGCGCTTGTAGATGCGCACACGCTTGATCCGGCGCGGGTCGGCATCGAGGATCTCGAACTCGTAGCCGCCCGGGGCCGAAACCAGTTCGCCGCGCACCGGGATGCGACCGACCAGACTGAAAACCAGCCCGCCGATGGTGTCGACATCCTCGCCGTGTTCGCCTGCGGCAAGGTCGGTGCCGACGGCAGCAGCAAGCTCGTCGAGGTCGGCGCGGGCGTCGGCAAGGAAGCTGCCGTTGCCGTCGGGAACGATGGTCGGGCCGGTCTCCTCGTCGTACTCGTCCTCGATGTCGCCGACGATCACCTCGACGGCGTCTTCGAGCGAAACCAACCCGTCGGTGCCACCGTACTCGTCGATGACGAGCGCCATCTGCATGCGGCTCGCCTGCATGTTGGCGAGCAGCACGGCAATCGGCATCGAGGGCGGCACGAACAGAATGTTGCGGACGAGATTGGCCCCGGCCAGCGTTCGAGACAGGTCGACGCGATCGAGGGAAAGGCCATCGGAGCTTTCGGCATCGCCGCCGTTCGCGGCGCGGCTGGCCTGCTCGGTGACGTAGCCCATCAGATCCTTGATGTGAACCATCCCGATCGGATCGTCGAGGGTCTCGCGGAAGACAGGCATTCGCGAGTGGCCGGACTTGCGAAAGGTCGCCAGCAGCTCGTCCAGCGGTATGTTGATGTCGACCGCGTCGATGTCGGCGCGCGGCACCATGACGTCGTCGACGCGTACCTCGCGCAGCTTGAGGATGTTGGCGAGCATCGCCCGCTCTTCCGGCGAGAAGCCCGCGGTGACGTCGCCGGCGGCGAGCGCAGCGGCGAGGTCGGTGCGGATCGACCCGGAGCCTTTAAGCCCGACCGCCGCACGGATGCGGTCGAGCCAACTATCGCCCGGGCGTTCCTCGCCGTCGGCTTCACTTACCGGTTTGACCGGGGAAGCGGTGGTACCTGGAGGGTCGCTGTCGTTCATCGTCGGGGCGCCGGCCGCCGTCATTTGTCCTCATCGGCGTAAGGATCGGCGATACCGAGGCGTGCGAGTATAGCGGTTTCGAGGCGCTCCATCACGATCGCGTCTTCGTCGACCTCATGGTCGTAGCCGAAAAGATGAAGAAATCCATGAAGCATCAGATGGGTCAGGTGGTCGGGCAACGTCAAGCCCCCGGCCGCGGCCTCGCGGGTGATGGTCTCATATGCCAGCACGATATCGCCCACAAGCGGCCCGAAGCGCCCCGGCGCCTGCGCTTCTGCGGGAAAGGACAGAACGTTGGTGGGCGCGTCGACCTGGCGGTACTGGCTGTTAAGCACGCGGATGTGGCCGTCATCGGTGAAGACGACGGAGACCTCCGCCGGCTCGGCGATCGCGGCGTCGATGGCTGCAAGCGCGGCTGCGACGGTGCGTTCGGCAAGGCGGGTCAGTTCCGGCTCGGGTGGCCACTCGCCCGCCTCGACGGTGATGTCGATGGCGACCGGCGGATGAGGTCCTGATGTCGACAAAACAGGGCTTCGCGTCAGATGCCGCCGCCGGACTCGGAGCGGTCTGCGGCATCGTAGGCATCGACGATGCGCGCCACCAGGGGATGCCGCACGACATCCGCTGCGGTGAAGCGGATCTGCGCGATTCCGGAGACGCCGTGGAGCAGTCGCACCGCCTCGACCAGTCCTGAGACCTGGCCGGGGGGCAGGTCGATCTGGCTGGGGTCTCCGGTCACGATCATGCGCGAGTTCTCGCCGAGACGGGTCAGGAACATCTTCATCTGCATGGACGACGTGTTTTGCGCCTCGTCGAGGATGATGACCGCGTTCGACAACGTGCGCCCGCGCATGAAGGCGAGCGGCGCCACCTCGATAATTCCCGATTGGAAGCCACGGTCGACCTTCTCGGCCGACATCATGTCGTAAAGGGCGTCGTAAAGCGGCCTGAGGTATGGGTCGACCTTCTCGCGCATGTCCCCGGGCAGGAAACCGAGGCGCTCACCGGCCTCTACCGCCGGACGCGACAGGATCAGACGGTCGACGGCGCCGCGCTCGAGCATGGATGCGGCGTAGGCGACAGCGAGGTATGTCTTGCCGGTGCCGGCGGGACCAATGCCGAAGGTGAGCTCCGCCCGTTCGAAGGCGCGCATGTAAGCGTCCTGCGTCGGGGTGCGGGCCATGACGGTGCGCCGGCGGGTGGCGATCTGGGCCATGGCGAGGCGCCCGCGCGGCTCCAGCGTCGGCAGATTGAGCTGCGCTTCGGCGGCGGTCGCCATGCGGATCGCGCCGTCGACGTCGCCGGCGGCGACCGCGTGGCCGTGCTGGAGCCGATCGTACAACACATCGAGGGCGAGCCGGGCGCGGGTGAGCGCCTCGGCACTGCCGGTGAGCGTAACCTGATTGCCGCGCGCGACCGCGTCGACGCCGAGGCGCTGCTCGATCCGTGCAAGGTTCTGGTCGAACTCACCGAAGAGCTCGGGGACCAACCGGTTGTCATCGAAGGCGACGACGACGTGCGACTTCTCCTCCTCGCCGGGCGGGGATCCGAGATCGGTCGCCGGACGCGCCGTCACGCAGATACCTCGACGTCGGCGCGGGCCGCGGAGAGAGGCGTTGATAAGCGACCCGAACAAACTGTTCGGACCCGCGGTGTCGATGGTGACGCGGGCAATGGTGCCGATCAGGCCGGCGTCGGCGGCGACCTGCACGGGCAGCAGCCATGGCGAGCGGCCGACGAGCTGGCCCGGATGGCGGCCGGGGCGCTCCAACAGCACCTCGGTCGTGTGGCCGACCCGGGAGCGCATGAAGGCGGCCTGGCGCGCATCGAGCAGCGCCTGCAGGCGCTGGAGGCGCTCGCCCTTTACCGACTCCGCCACCTGTGCGGAGGCAGTCGCCGCCGGAGTTCCCGGCCGCGGACTGTACTTGAACGAGAAGGCGGCGGCGTAGCCGACCTCCTCGACGATCGACAGCGTTTCGGCAAAATCCGCCTCGCTCTCGCCCGGAAAACCGACGATGAAATCGCCGGCAAGCGCGATGTCGGGACGCGCGGCGCGGATGCGATCGATGAGCCGCAAATAGTCGGCGCGGGTATGGCGACGGTTCATGGCGGCGAGCACCCGGTCGGAACCCGACTGCACCGGCAGGTGCAGGTACGGCATCAGCGCGTCGAGGTCGCGGTGGGCGGCGATCAGTTCATCGTCCACGTCGCGCGGATGGCTGGTCGTATAGCGCAGGCGATCGATGCCAGGGATTTCGGCAAGGCGGAAGAGGAGACGGCCGAGACCCCACGCGCCGTCGGGCGCTTCGCCGTGCCAGGCGTTGACGTTCTGGCCGAGCAGCGTCAGCTCGCGCACGCCCGCGGCGGCAAGCCGTGTCGCCTCGGCGACGATCGCATCGACCGGCCGCGATACTTCGGCGCCGCGCGTATAGGGGACGACGCAGAACGTGCAAAACTTGTCGCAGCCCTCCTGGACGGTGAGGAAGGCGACGACGCGTCTTGACGCAGATGCGTCGCCCCGGCGGCCTTCGCCGGAATGACGGCCAAGGGATTCCAACGCCGCGAACTTCTCCTCAACGGCGAAGTCGGTCGCGACCACCGGGTGTCCGGGTCGCACCTCGGCGAGGAGCCGCGGCAGGCGCTGATAGGATTGGGGACCGACAACCAGGTCGACCACGGGGGCGCGGCGGACAATCTCGTCGCCCTCGGCCTGGGCGACGCAGCCGGCAACGGCGACAATGACGGAACGACCCTGGCCGGCGGCATCGGCCTTGAGGCGGCGCAGGCGACCGAGCTCGGAATAGACCTTCTCCGCCGCCTTCTCGCGGATGTGGCACGTGTTGATGAGGATGATATCGGCGGCTTCGGCCGTGGCGGCCGCCACATAGCCGAACGGCACCAGCGCGTCCGCCATCCTTTCGGAATCGTAGACGTTCATCTGGCAGCCGTAGGTCCTGATGAAGACTTTCTTCTGGGGCTCGCCCGATTCTTTCATGCAACCCGTTGGTTCGAATGGAAAGGCGCGGAGGCGCCCCGTTTATCGTCCCTTTAGCGGTTTTCCGCGGTTGTGAGAATAGCGCCGGTCGATGGCCGGACGATGACGGCGGCACCGCGAATCCGTGTCAAGGTTTAATCGCCGATTGCGGCTAGATACCGCTCGACCGAGCGCGCAAGCGCCTGTTTGCCACCCGACCGCACGACCCGGTTCCACCATCCGCCAAAGATGGCCTCGAACGGAAACGGCGCAAGCGAGGCCGCGATCCGTTCGACGGCTCGGCGGTTGAGGGGGATGAGGTTCGGATAGCTGTACATGAAGGAGAGGTGGCGCCGGTCGAGCGCGACCATGACGACGTCGCCCGTCATCAAGGCACCGCGGCCATCGAGCGCCTCTGCCCAATGCAGGACCGTGGCGCCCGGGAAATGCCCGCCGCAACGGATGAGCGTCATTTCCGGGGAGATCGCCAATGTCTCGCCGGTCCAATGGTTGATCACGGGGCTCGGATGCATGACCCACTGTCGGTCGTCGGCATGAATGTGGATCGGCACGCCATCGAAGGCGTCGCTCCATTCGACCATGCTGGAATAGAAATGCGGATGCGAGACGGCGATGGCGGCGAGGCCGCCGTGCTCTTCGATCTCGGCCACAGCCTCCTCGGTTACGAGGCTCACGCAATCCCACAGGACGTTCCCGGCGGGCGATCGCAACAACAATGCGCGCTGGCCGATCGCGAAGGAGGGCTCGATACCGATGCCGGTGATGTTGTCCGCCTCATCGGCGATCCTCAGGGTGTGGGTGAGCGCCAGCTCACCCGGCGTCACCCATTGCTGACCCTGCCAGCCCACGTATTGGCGGTCATCCTCGCAGATGGGACATTGCGGTGGCGGCGTTTGCGTGCCGGCGAACTGGGTGCCGCACTGGCAGCAGATGAAGCGCGTCATCTATACGACGGCCCGGCGCACGTCACCGCTTGTTCTTCTTGTCGTCGGCGAGCGGGACGCCGAACAGTTCCAGCCGATGATCGACCAGGCGATAGCCAAGACGTTCGGCCATCGCCCGCTGCAGCCGCTCGATCTCCTCGTCGCGAAATTCAATGACCTCGCCGGTCCTCAGGTTGATCAGGTGATCATGATGCTCGTCGGGGACCGTCTCATAGCGGCTGCGGCCGGCACCGAAGTCGTGCCGGGCGATGACGCCGGCGTCCTCGAACAGTTTGACCGTGCGATAGACGGTCGCAATCGAAATCTTCGGATCGACGGCCGCGGCACGCCGATACAGCTCCTCGACATCGGGATGATCGGTGGCGGCGTCGAGAACGCGGGCGATCACCCGGCGCTGCTCGGTCATGCGCAAGCCTTTGGCAGCGCAGACCTGCTCAAGGTTCGAGTTCGCACTTTCAGCGTTCACGCTCGATCCACCGCTCAGGGCTCACCTCGCCTAGCGAACTTGCAATCGCATGACAAGCGCGGTGCCGTCGCCCGTTTCCGGTTCCGAATAGTAGCGCTTGCGCTCGCCGGCGACCACGAAGCCGAGGGAACGGTACAAGCCGACGGCGGCGCGATTTTGACGGTCGACTTCGAGGAAGCACGTGGCGATGCGGTCGCGGTAAAGGAGACGGACCGCCTCCTCCATCAGCATGCGGCCGTAGCCGCGACCGCGGTCGCCGGGCCTGACCGCGATGGTCAGCACTTCGGCTTCGTCGGCCGCGACGCGAATGAGAGCGAACCCGGCGAGACGGCGACCGCCGAACACGGTCTGGCGGCGCACGCCGACGGCGAAGACGCCGCGGTCGGCGAGCAGGGAAGCGAAGTCGTCTTCACTCCATGTGCGGGCGAAGGCGTCTTGATGGATGTCCGCAAGCGCGTCGGCCTCGTCGGAGCGAACACCGTCGAGAAAGACGCGCGGGCGCTGAAACCAGGCGTTCATCGGCGGGCGACCGCGGCGGCGGACTGCGGCCTGGCGTCCGGCGGACGCAGGTAGAGCGGCCGCGGTGGCGCGCCGGGCGTCGGCGCGGCGCGGGCGAGGCGCAGGAGTGCTGCCGGCTCGGGGGCGCTGCGGCGATGGACGGTGCGGGCCTCGCCCTCCTTGCCGATGATCGGCGCCAGTGCGTCGGCGCCGGAGCCCGCGATCAGCGTGTTGGCGCCGATCAGGTGCACGAACGCCTCGGGCGATCCGACAAAAGGTTTGCTCGCCTCACCGCCGTCCGCAGTAAAACTCTGGCCGTAGATCTCGCCGCGGCCGGCGGCGATCAGCGCCAGGATCGGGCACGCACCCAGTTCGGCGCGCGCCTCCTCGGCGTGGACGGCGAGAGTGCCTATGCCGACAGCCTCGGCGCCGGTGACGAGGGTGAGACCGCGGGCCGCGGCGATACCGATGCGCAGGCCGGTGAACGAGCCGGGGCCGACCGTGACGGCGACGCGGTCGAGATCGGCGAAGGCGAGACCCGCCGCGCTCATCGCGTCGGCGATCATCGGCATCAGCCGCTCGGCGTGGGTCCGGTCGACGACCTCGGAGCGGATGATCGGCGCCACGTCATCGGTCGCGACAGCGACCGAACAGGCTTCGAAGGTGGTGTCGATGGCGATGAGGCGCATGGCGCCCGGATAGCCGGTTCCTGGAGACCTGTCATCCTCCGGTCCGCCTGCGCGAGCAGGCGTCTTGTCAGGCGGCTTCCTCGATGCCCCGCACCTCGGGGACGAAGTGGCGGAGGAGATTCTCGATGCCATGCTTCAAAGTGGCGGTCGACGAGGGGCAGCCGGCGCAGGCGCCGCGCATGTTCAAGAAGACCACGCCGTCGCGGTAGCCCTGAAACGTGATGTCGCCGCCATCCTGAGCGACGGCCGGGCGCACGCGCGTCTCGATCAGGTCCTTGATGGTCGCGACGACCTCGGCATCCGCCTCCGAGAAGAATTCATCGGCAATCTCGGGCCCCGGCTCGCCGCGGAGCACCGGCATGCCGGAGGTGAAGTGCTCCATGATGGCGCCGAGGACCGCCGGCTTGAGGTGCGCCCATTCGCCGTCGGCCTTCGTAACGGTTACGAAATCACCGCCCAGAAACACACCGGTGACGCCGGGAACGGCAAACAGGCGCTCGGCGAGCGGTGAACTGCCCGCCTCGTCGGTGGTACGGTATTCGGCGGTGCCGGCGCCCAAAACCGCGCGGCCGGGCAGAAACTTCAGGCTCGCCGGATTGGGGGTCGGCTCGGTCTGGATAAACATGGCACGTCCTTTCGCAAGCGTGGTTCAAGGCCACGAAGCCGAGAGACACTTAGGCCGAACCGGCGCCGACATCAAGAAACGGCCCTTTGCCTTTACCTGCGGCGCGAGATGCGAGCGCGCATCCAGCGCACGATTCCGTTAAGGCTTATGGCCGCCCAGAAGCCCTCCATTACGGCGGCAGGCAAATTCCAGGTCTGCGTCAGCGAAAACAGGATCAGCGATGCCCCGACAAGGTTGGCCAGCGAATACCGTAACCCTGACGACGACATCCAGCCCTGCTGGTTGGAGAAATAGGCGACGATGACCATCGCCGATCCGACCAGACCAACGGTGCTTACAACCGTGTCGAGGTCCATGCGGTCAGGCCAACCCCTGCATCCGGCCGATGATCAGGCGATCGCACCAATTGCCGCATCGTCGAGATAACCGGGGACAATGGTGATCGGGACGGGGAAGGTGCCGGCCGACCTGCCGGCGAGAGCCGTCACCAGCGGGCCGGGACCCTCCTTGTCGGTGGCGGCCGCCAGCACCAGGACGGCGATGTCCTCGTCCTCCTCGATCAGCTTGACGATCTCCTCGGCGCGGGAGCCTTCGCGGATGACAAGCTCCGGCTCGATGCGGGCGTAGTCACGGATCATGTCGGCGAAACGACCAAGCGTGTTCTCGGCCGCCTCCATCGCCTCGGCGCGCATGATGTTCTCGACGCCCAGCCAGTGCTGAAAGTCGGTCGGGCCGATGACGTAGAGTAGCACCACGGCGCCGCCAGTGTGCTCGGCGCGGCGCGCGGCATAGTAGAGCGCGCGCGAGCACTCGGGGGTCTCGTCGATAACGACCAGGAATTTGCGGCGATGGCCCGCCTCGCCGCTTCTGCGATGTTTCAACGGCATCGCATCATGCTGCCACAGGTGCGGAAATTAGCGAACAGGAAAGCATAAGCGACGAAAGGTAGCGCGTGCGCGACTTGGCGTCGCGGAAAGCCATTCCGCATTTCTGCCGCTTAGGCGCAAGCCGCGTTCAGCTCCTGCGACGGACAAAACCGACAACGTCCTTGACGCCGAGCATCGTCTTTTCGGCAATGGCTGTGGCGCGCTCCGCGCCCTCGGTCAGGATCGTGTCGATGTGACCGGGATCGGCCAGCAGCCGGCGCATCTCGTCGGCGATCGGGGCAAGCCTGGCGACGGCGAGGTCCGCCAGCGCCGGTTTGAACGAGGAGAACTGGGCACCCCCGTGGTCGCGGATGACCTCCGCCTTGGTGACGTCGGCGAGGGCAGCGTAGAGACCGACGAGGTTGTCCGCCTCGGGACGCTGCTTGAGGCCGTCGACGTCGCCGGGCAGCGGCTCGGGATCGGTCTTGGCGCGGCGAAACTTGACCGCTATCTGATCGGCGTCGTCGGTGAGATTGATGCGCGAGTAATCGGACGGGTCCGACTTCGACATCTTTCTGGTGCCGTCGCGAAGCGACATGACACGGGTCGCCGGGCCGGTGATCAGCGGCTCGGTGACGGGGAAGAACTGCTCGCCGAAGCCGTGTGCGGCGATCAACTCGGAGAAGTCGTTGTTGAACTTGATGGCGATATCGCGCGCGAGCTCGAGGTGCTGCTTCTGGTCTTCGCCGACCGGAACGTGGGTGCCGAGATAGACAAGAATATCGGCCGCCATCAGAACCGGATAGTCGTAGAGACCGATCGAGGCGTTCTCGCGATCCTTGCCCGCCTTCTCCTTGAACTGGGTCATGCGGCTCAACCAGCCGAGACGGGCGACGCAGTTGAAAATCCAGGCAAGCTCGGCATGGGCGCAGACCTGCGACTGATTGAAGAGGATGCTCTTCGCAGGATCGATCCCGGCGGCGATGAATGCGGCGGTCACCTGACGGGTGGCGTCGGCCAGCTCCTTCGGACCGCCCCACACCGATTGTGGGACGGTGATGGCGTGGAGATCGACCACGCAGTAGATGCATTCATAGGTGTTCTGCAGTGCTGCAAAGCGCTTGATGGCGCCGAGGTAGTTGCCAAGGTGGAGGTGGCCGGTCGGCTGGACGCCCGAAAATACGCGTGGGCTGAATGTCGTCATCACGGGGTCCCCGGCGGCAGTGGCGGCGGCGTTATGGCGGAGGCGGAACCGGCGCGCAAGGGCGTCAGGCGCGACGGCGAACGGTCGTCAGCACCTGGCGAAAATCGACGACGCCGGTGAGTTGGCAGAACAGCACATAAAGGGCGATGCCGGCGACGACGAGGACGGCGACGGTGCCGGCGCGTACGGCTAGGCGCGCATCGGCGAGCGACGATGCGCCGAGCCACATTGCAACGATCAGGCAGACGCCCATCAGAATCGACGCCAGCGCCAACAGCGGCAGGCGCCGGCTGAGACCGGCATCGGTCTGGAACTGACCCCGCCGCCACAGAGTCACGCCAAGCATGACAGCGTTCACCCATCCGGCGAGAGCGGTGGCGATGGCGATGCCGACGTGGGCGAGAAACGGGAAGAGCGCGAGCGACACCACGACGTTGACGACCAGCGCGACGCCGGCGAACCACATCGGGGTGCGGGTGTCCTCGCGGGCGAAGAAGCCGGGCGAGAACACCTTGATCAGGATGAACGCCGGCAGGCCGACGGCGAACGCGACAAGCGCGTCGGCGGTCGCCACCGTATCGGCAGCGGAGAAGCTGCCGCGCTGGAAGAGAACGTCGATGATGGGGTTGGCCATGATGACGAGGGCGATGGCGGCGGGCAGCGCCAGCGCCATGGCGAACTCCAGCGCGCGATTCTGGGTATGGTGGGCAAGGTCGAGCCGTCTGGCGCCCAGCTGGCGGGACAGATCGGGCAGGAGAACGATGCCGATGGCGATGCCGACGATGCCCAGCGGCAGTTGATAGATGCGGTCGGCATAATAGAGGTAGGACACAGCCCCCGGCGCCAGCGAGGCGATGATGGTGCCGATGACGATGTTGATCTGCGTGATGCCGCCGGCGAAGAGGCCGGGGAGCGCGAGCGCCGTCAACCGCCTCGTCTGCCTCGTCCAGCGTGGACGCACCAGGCGGAACGTCATGCCGTCGGCGGCCGCGGCCCATAGCACCAGCGCGAACTGGAGCACGCCCCCGATCAGTGTCGACCAAGCGAGCACGGTGCCCGCCGTTTCGCTTCCTTCATACCCGAACCAGAAGACGCTGATGAGCCCCGCAACCAGGACAATGTTCAGCAGCGCCGGGGCGAACGCGGCGGCAGCGAACTTGCCGCGAGCGTTGAGGACGCCCGAGTAGAAGGCGAGCAGCGACACCAGCGTCAGGTAAGGGAAGGCAATGCGGGTGAGCACGACGGCGAGGTCGAACTTCGCCGGGTCGGCGGAGAAGCCAGGCGCAAGGACGAACATGGCGAGCGGCATGGCGATCTCGATGACGGCGGTGACCAGCAGGAGCGCGGCGAGGAGCGCGCTCAGCGCCTCTTCGCCGAAGCGCCGCGCCGCGTCGTCACCGTCCGCTTCCAGCGCCTTGGCGAACAGGGGAACGAAGGCCGAGTTGAAGGCGCCTTCGGCGAAGAGCCGGCGAAACAGGTTAGGGAAGCGGAAGGCGACGAAGAAGGCGTCCGCGACGGGACCGGTACCGAGCGCGGCGGCGATGAAGATGTCGCGGACGAAGCCGAGAACGCGGCTCGACGCGGTGGCGCCGCCGACGGTGACGAAGTTCTTCAGAAGAGCCATCGGCTGGCCCCCGATCCGGTCCTCACGCGGGCTCCCTGCGACGCGCGCGGGCGGGCTCGACGGCGGTGCCGTTGAATGCAGCCAGCAAACGGCGGCGGATGGCGCCCTGACGGCCGGGATTGATGATCTTGTGCCCGACGAGATCGGTCACGTAGAACACATCGACGGCGCGCTCGCCGAAGGTGGCGATGTGGGCCGAGCCGATGTTGAGGTTGAGGTCGGAAATCGCGCGGGTGAGGTCGTAAAGAAGGCCGGTGCGATCGAGGCCCGATGCCTCGATGACGGTGAACTGGTTCGACCAGAAATTGTCGATCAGGATCGATGCCTCGAGCGCAAACGCCTTCAGGCGCGGCCGGCGCTGGGTCTTGCCGGCGACCACTTCGGGGAGGCGGAGTGTACCCGAAAGCGCCTGCTCGATCAGTTCGGCCACACGCCCTGCCCGGCGCATTTCGTCTGCCTCTTCGGCAAACTCGCGCCCGATCGATATGGAATCGAGCGCCTGACCTTTGGTCGTCGTGAAGATCTGGGCGTCGACGATGTTGCCGCCCGCGACGGTGCAAGCGCCGGCTATCACCGACAGAAGGCGCGGATGGTCGGGGGCAAGCACCGTGATCTCGGTGATGCCCTCGAAGGCGTGGGTGGTGGCGGTGGTGGCAAGCGTCTTCTTCGCCCGATCCGCCTCGCGGATCAGGGCGGCGTGGGAGAGCTTGTGCGGCAGGTCGACGCGCAGCCAGTAGGCGGGGTAGTGGCGCTTCAGGTAGGCGTTGCGTTCCTTGGCCGGCCAGTCACCGAGCGCGGCAGCGAGTTCCGCCTGGGCCTCGGCGACGCGGCGGTCGCGGCTCACCTGGCTGTGGCCGCCAGTCAGGATGGGCTCGGTTTCGTAGTAAAGTGTGCGCAGGAGCTGACCTTTCCAGCCGTTCCAGACGCCGGGACCAACCGCCTTGATGTCGGCGACGGTCAACACCAGCAGCATCTTCAGCCGTTCGAGTGACTGCACGATCGCGGCGAAGTCGAGGATCGTCTTGCGGTCGTTCAGATCGCGCGACTGGGCGGTGATCGACATGGTGAGATGATGCTCGACCAGCCAGACAACCAGTTCGGTGCGGGCGGCATCCAGGCCGAAGCGCGGGCACAGCCTGCGGGCGAGGCGGGCGCCGGCGATCGAATGGTCCTCGGGGCGGCCCTTGGCAACATCGTGCAGGAACAGCGCGATGTACAGCGCCTGGCGGTCCTTGATGCCGGGAAGGATCTCGTTGGCAAGGGGGTGAGCCTCGGCAAGTTCGCCGCGCTCGATCTCCGACAGTACCCCGATGGCGCGGATGAGATGCTCGTCGACGGTGTAGTGGTGGTACATGTTGAACTGCATCATCGCGACGATCTTGCCGAAATCGGGAACGAAGCGGCCCAGCACCCCGGCCTCGTTCATGCGGCGCAGCACCGCCTCGGGCTGACGGCGCGAGGTGACGATCTCGACGAACAGACGGTTCGCCTCGGGGTCCTCGCGCAGCCTGGCGTCGACGAGCCGGAGCGAACGGGCGATCTCCTGCATGGCGTCGGGGTGGAAGGGGAGATCATAGCGGTCGGCGAGATGGAAAATGCGGATGATGTTGACCGGGTCCTTGGTGAAGACGGCGTCGTCGGCGGTGTTGATGCGGTCGTTGTCGACGATGAAATCGGCAGAGCCGGGGATGGTCCGCCGCCGGCGGCGGGCGGGAATGCCGAGGAGGCGATTGAGCATCGGCGCAGACTTGCCATGGTGCTCCTCCAACGAGGCGCAGAAAATCCGGGTCAGGTCGCCGACATCCTTGGCCACCAGGAAGTAGTGTTTCATGAAGCGCTCGACCTCATCCAGGCCGGGATGGGCGGTGTAGCCCAGCCGCTGCGCCATATCGCGCTGGACATCGAAGGACAGCCTCTCCTCGGCGCGCCCGGTGAGGAAATGGAGGTGGCAGCGCACCGCCCACAGGAAGTCCTCGGCCTTGCGGAAGAGCCTGAGCTCGCCCTTCGAGAATACGCCAAGGGCGACCAGCTCGTCGTTACTGCCGACACGGAAGAAATACTTGGCGATCCAGAACAGCGTGTGGAGATCGCGCAGGCCGCCCTTGCCCTCCTTGACGTTGGGCTCGACCAGGTAACGCGAGGTGCCCTGGCGGCGGTGGCGCTCGTCGCGCTCGGCGAGCTTGGCGGCGATGAATTCGGGGCCGGTGCCCTTGACCACCTCGTCACCGAAGCGGGTGGCGAGGCTCTCGCTGAGCGCCGGGTCGCCGCACAGATAGCGCGCCTCCAGCACAGCGGTGCGGATGGTCATATCGGAGCGCGCAAGACGAATGCATTCGTCGACCGAGCGGGTGGCATGACCGACCTTGAGGCCGAGATCCCACAAAACATAGAGGATAAACTCGACGACGCTTTCGCCCCACGGCGTCTGCTTGTAAGGGCGCAGAAACAGGAGATCGACGTCGGAGCCCGGCGCCAGCGTGCCGCGCCCATAGCCGCCGACGGCGACAACGGTCATGCGCTCGGCTGCAGTCGGATTGGCCAGGCGATAAATATGATCGGCCGCCAGGTGATAGACCGCAATGACAATGGCGTCCTGCAACTCGGAGAGCCGCTGGGCGCAATGCGTCCCCTTGCCATCCATCCTGAGCCGCTTTTCGGCATCGGCGCGCCCGTCGGCCATCGTCTGTTTGAGGCAGTCGACGACGGCGCCGCGCGCCTCGACAGTCGGCGTCGTCCCCGGCTTGCCGGCCAGGGCAATCAGCCAGTCGCGGAGAGTCGCGCCGTCGAGCGGGGTGTCGGACGCAGATGCGGTCTTGTCCATGGCGACAGCGACAAAGCGGGAATTGCGGCGGTGACCCTAGCCCGGTTTGCATGAAGGCGCCAACGGCGGGCCGTCAGCCGTCGGAGCGGTGCGTCGCGATGATGTCGCGGTAGGCGTGGAAGCTTTGTTTCGGCGTTCGTTTCTGCGTGGCGAAGTCGACGTGGACCATGCCGAAACGGCGCTCGTAGCCTTGGATCCACTCGAAATTGTCGAACAGGCTCCAGACCAGATAGCCGCGGACATCGGCGCCATCGTCGCGCGCCCGCCGGGTCGCCTCGACGTGGCGGGCGATGTAGTCGGTACGGAGCGGGTCCTTGACCGTGTTGCCATCCATCACCTCGTCGAAGTCGCCGAAGCCGGCGCCGTTTTCGGTGATGGCGACCGGCGGGTTGCCGTAGTCGTCGCGGATGCGGATGAGCAGCCGGTAGAGTTCCTCCGGCCGGACCGGGCCGTTGAACGCCTTGACCTTGTCAGGGTTGGTGTTGGTGTTGCCCCAGCCGAGGCCGAGCGGATAATCGGGGTCATGGCGGACGTAGGCGGGCGAGTAGAAGTTGACACCGATGAAATCGACCCGGTTTGCCTCCAGCACCGCCATGTCGGCGTCGTCCGGGGCGAACTTCGGATTCTGGTTCTTGAGCGCGGCAACGACATCGGCCGGATATGTGCCGCGGAGCGCCGCGTCGAGGAACCAGCGATTGAGCAGACTGTCGGTCAGTTCCGCCGCGGCGATGTCCTGTGGCCGGTTGGGATCGACGGGAATGGTCGGATAGAGCGGCAGGGCAATGCCGATCATGCCGTTCGGCGAGTGCTCGCGGAAGGCGGCGACGGCGCGGCCGTGCGCGGTCAGCATATTGTGCATGGCGGGGGCCTGGCGGCCAAAGTCGGCGCTTGAATGGCCCATTGGATCGGGACGCTTGTCGCGGGCTTTCTCGGCGATGAGGTCCATCATGAAGAGGTCGATGTAGGGCTCATTCAACGTGATGAACGTCGAAACGCGATCGGCGAGCGCGCGGAAAACGACTGCCGCGTAGTCGGCGAACCAGCCGGTCACGTCGCGGTTGTGCCAGCCGCCCTTTGCGTGGAGGGCTTGCGGGAAATCCCAGTGGTAGAGGGTCGGCAACGGCCTGATGCCGGCGGCGAGGAGATCGTCGACGAACCGGCTGTAATGGTCGATGCCGGGCTGGTTCGTCGCGCCGGTGCCGTCCGGCAGGACGCGCGGCCACGATAGCGAGAAACGATAGACGTCGAGGCCGGCCTGGCGCATCAAAGCGATGTCGGCCAGCGACTGGGCACGATCGTAAGCGTTGATGGCGACGTCGGCGTCGTACTGCTTGCCGACGACCGCCTCGGTGATGCGGTAATCGTGCGTATAGACGTCCCACTTGGACGGGCCCCGGCCGTCGTCCTGGACGTGGCCCTCGACCTGGAAGGCGCTCGACGCCGCACCCCAGAAGAACTGCCCCGCCGCCATCACGTCAGCCATTACTGCCTCCGGTTTTCATGCGCGCTGCCCTGATTTTGTAGAGCGCCTCCAGCGCTTCGCGCGGTGTGAGGTCGTCGGGGTTGATACCATCGACAAGTTCGGCGAGGGGATCAGGCGTTCGCGCCTCTTCGCGATAACTGGCCGAGAATAATGGAAGATCGTCGATCAGTGCGTGGACCGGCGCGCGCCGGTCGGTTTCCTCCAACTGGCGCAAGACCGCCCGCGCGCGTTCGATCACCGATGGTGGCAGCCCGGCGAGGCGTGCGACCTGGATGCCATACGACCGGTCCGCTGCACCTGGCCTTATCTCATGGAGGAAGACGACGTCGCCCTTCCACTCCTTGACCGCGACGGTGACGTTGACGAGCCGCGGCAGACGTGCGGCGAGCGCCGTCAGTTCGTGATAGTGGGTGGCGAAGAGGGCGCGGCTCCTGTTGACGGCGTGCAGGTGCTCGATCGCCGCCCAGGCGATCGACAGGCCGTCGAAGGTGGCGGTGCCACGGCCGATCTCGTCGAGGATGACGAGCGAATGGGGGCCGGCCTGGTTGAGGATCGCTGCGGTCTCGACCATCTCGACCATGAAGGTGGAGCGGCCGCGGGCGAGATCGTCGGCAGCACCGACGCGGGAGAAGAGGCGGTCAACGACGCCGATCCTTGCCGCCTTCGCCGGCACGTACGAGCCGGTCTGGGCGAGTATGGCGATCAGCGCGTTCTGGCGAAGGAACGTCGACTTGCCGGCCATGTTGGGGCCGGTCACCAGCCATATGCGGCCGGAATCCTCGCCATTGCCGGGCCCGAGATCGCAATCGTTGGCGACGAACGATCCGCCGGACGTGTCGCGCAACGCCTGTTCTACAACCGCGTGGCGGCCGCCGGTGACGGCGAAAGCGAGCGAGCGGTCGACCACCGGGCGACAATAGCCCTCCCTCTCCGCAAGGACGGCGAAGGCGGCGGCGACGTCGAGTTCAGCCAGCGCTTCGGCAACGGCGCGGATAATCGACGCGGCGGCGGTCACCCGCGCGGCGAGGTCGTCGAATGCGGCAAGCTCGATCGCCAAGGCCCGCTCGCCCGCGCCGGCGATCCTGGCCTCGAGGTCGGCAAGTTCGGTGGTCGTGAAACGCACCGCGCTTGCCAGCGTCTGGCGATGAATGAAGCGGGCGTCAAGCGGCGCCGACATCAGTCGGTCGGCCGCGGCCGCCCCGACCTCGATGAAGTAGCCGAGGACATTGTTGTGCTTGATGCGGAGCGCGCGGACGTCGGTGTCGGCGGCATAGGTCGCCTGCAGGCCGGCGATGACGCGGCGGGATTCGTCGCGGAGCGCGCGCGCCTCGTCGAGGCCCTTGTCATAGCCCGGCCGCACAAAGCCGCCGTCGCGCTTCAGATGCGGGAGATCGCCGGCGAGCGCGGCGGTGAGCGCGGCGATCAGATCGGCTGGAGCGCCGGCGAGGACCGTGGCCGCGTCGGCAACCTCGGCCGGTGGCTTATCGCCCGAACGGGCGATGTGCCCGGCGATGGCAGCAGCGGCGGCCAGTCCGTCGCGGATGGCAGCGAGGTCCCGCGGGCCACCCCGGTTCAATGTCAGGCGCGACAGGGCGCGCGCGAGGTCGGGGGCGGCGGCCAGATCATCCCGGAGCCCCATGCGGCGGGCAACTTCGGCGAGCATCCAGGCGACCGCGTCGAGACGGCGATCGATCAGGGCCGGATCGGTCACCGGTCCCGACAGGCGACGCGCGAGCAGGCGCCCGCCGGCGCCGGTGACGGTGCGGTCGACCGCATCGAGGAGACTGCCGCGGCGGCCGCCCGCAAGCGCGCCTGTCAGCTCGAGGTTGGCGCGGGTGGCGGCGTCGATCAGCATGACTTCGCCCGGCGCCTCCTTCGACGGCGGCGACAGCGGCGGGCGCTCGCGAACCTGCGTTTTCTCGATATAGGCGAGCGCAGCAGCGGCAGCGGCAAGCTCGACACGGCTGAACGAGCCGAAGCCGTCGAGGGTGGTGACACCGAAGTTGGCGGCGAGGCGCTCGCCGGCGGTGGCGCCGTCGAAGAAGGCCGGCGACAGCGGCGTCACGGCAGCATCGAGATTGCGCCACAGCGTCTTCAGGCCGGCGTCGGCGTAAAGCGAGTCGGGGACAATCACCTCGCTCGGGGCGACGCGGGCGAGATCGGCGGCGAGGCGATCGGCGTGGCTCGCCGCGACACGAAATTCGCCGGTGGAGATGTCGATCCAGGCGAGCGCGAAGCTGTCGGCCCCTTCGTTCGCCCGACCGCGGGCGAGCGCGGCAAGGTAGTTATTGCGACCGGGGGCAAGCAGCGCGGCCTCGGTCAGCGTTCCCGGCGTCACAAGGCGGATGACGTCGCGGCGGACCACGGATTTGCCACCGCGCTTCCTCGCCTCAGCCGGGTCCTCGGTCTGTTCGCAGACGGCGACACGATGGCCGAGCGCGATCAGCTTCTGCAGGTACTGGTCGGCTGCGTGGATGGGCACGCCGCACATCGGAATGTCGGCGCCGAGGTGCTTGCCCCGCTTGGTGAGCGTGATGCCCAGCGCCCGCGAGGCGACCTCGGCGTCGTCGAAGAACAGCTCGTAGAAATCTCCCATGCGATAAAAAAGCAGGCAGTCGGGATTGGCTGCCTTGATCTCGATGTACTGCGCCATCATCGGGGTGGCGCGATCGGGATCGGCGGTCGGGGCGGGGGCGCGGGAATCCATGGCGGCCGCGAAGGTAGCAGAAGCTCGCGGAGCGGTCCCCCGTCGAGCGCGAGTTGTCACCGCCCTCCGCGATGATATGTTCGCCGCCCAATCAAACATGGCGCCCACGGAACGCCGCCCACAGGGGACTTCAATTCGTGCTCGACAAAGGGAAGCGGCAGAAGGCCGGTCCTTCGGTTTCGGACCAGGAAGCGCTGAAATTCCACGCCGACGGGCGGCCCGGCAAGCTCGAAATCACGCCGACCAAACCCATGGCGACGCAGCGCGACCTGTCGCTCGCCTATTCGCCGGGGGTCGCCGTGCCGGTCAAGGCGATCGCCGCCGATCCCAATGCCGCCTTCGACTACACCGACCGCGGCAACATGGTGGCGGTAATCACCAACGGCACCGCCATCCTCGGACTTGGCAACCTCGGGGCCCTGGCGGCCAAGCCGGTGATGGAGGGCAAGGCGGTCCTCTTCAAGCGCTTCGCCGACGTCGATTCGATCGACCTGGAGATCGATACCGATGACGTCGACGAGTTCGTCAACTGCGTGCGCTTTCTCGGCCCCTCGTTCGGTGGCATCAATCTGGAAGACATCCGCGCGCCCGACTGCTTCATCATCGAAAGCCGCCTGCGCGAAGCGATGGACATCCCCGTGTTCCATGACGACCAGCACGGCACGGCGATCATCGCGGCGGCAGGTCTGATCAACGCGCTCCACCTCACCGGCCGCGACATGGCCACGACGCGGCTGGTGTGCAACGGCGCCGGCGCTGCCGGCATCGCCTGCGTCGAACTGGTCAAGACGCTGGGCATGAAGCCGGAGAACGTGATCCTCTGCGACACCAAGGGCCCGATTTACCAGGGTCGCAAGGAAGGCATGAACCAGTGGAAGAGCGCGCACGCGACGGAGACCGAGGCGCGCACGCTCGCCGAGGCGATTGCCGGCGCCGATGTCCTGTTCGGCCTGTCGGTCAAGGGCGCCTTCACGCCGGAGATTGTCGCCTCGATGGCCGCGAACCCGATCATCTTCGCCATGGCCAACCCCGACCCGGAGATCACGCCCGAGGAGGTCGCCGACATCCGCGACGACGCCATCGTGGCGACCGGACGGTCTGACTACCCCAACCAGGTCAACAACGTACTCGGTTTCCCGTACATCTTCCGCGGCGCGCTCGACGTGCGTGCCACCACCATCAACGAGGAAATGAAGGCGGCCGCGGCGCGGGCGCTCGCGGCGCTGGCGCGGGAGGACGTGCCCGACGAGGTGGCGGCCGCCTACCAGGGGATCAGGCCGAAGTTCGGCCCGACCTACATCATCCCGGTGCCGTTCGACCCGCGCCTGCTGTCGGAGGTGCCGGCGGCGGTGGCCCGCGCGGCGATGGATTCCGGCGTCGCCCGCAAGCCGATCGCGGATACGTCCGCCTACAAGGTGCAGCTGTCGGCGCGGCGGGACCCCATCGTCGGCGCGCTGCAGCGAATCTTCCAGCGGGTGCGGCGCGCGCCCAAGCGGGTGGTGTTCGCCGAGGGCGAGGAAGAGCAGATGATCCGCGCGGCGACGAGCTTCGTCCACAACAAGCTTGGCACCGCCATCCTCATCGGGCGCGAGGAAACCGTGCGTGAGTTGGCCGAGCGTGCCGGCCTAGACCTCCACGATGGCATCGAGATTCACAATGCGCGGCTATCACGCCGCAACGTCGACTACACCGATTTCCTGTACCAGCGGCTCCAGCGGCGCGGCTACCTGCTGCGCGACTGCCAGCGGCTGGTCAACACCGACCGCAATCACTTCGGCGCCTGCATGGTTGCGCTGGGGGAGGCCGACGCGATGGTCTCCGGCGTTACCCGCAATTACTCCACGGTGCTGGAAGACGTGCGCCGGGTGATCGATCCCAAGCCCGGTCACCGGGTGATCGGGGTGTCGATCGTGCTGGCGCGGGGGCGGCTGGTGGTGGTCGCCGATACCGCGGTCCACGACATGCCGGCGTCGGACGAGATCGCCGACATCGCCGAGGAAGCGGCCGGGGTGGCGCGGCGGCTCGGCTACACGCCGCGGGTGGCACTCCTCGCCTATTCGAACTTCGGCCAGCCCGACGGCCCGCGCGCCAGGAAGGTGCGCGAGGCGGTGCACATTCTCGACGAGCGACGCGTCGACTTCGAGTACGACGGCGAGATGGCCGCCGACGTCGCGCTCAACCCGAAAGTGATGGCCGCCTATCCGTTCTGCCGGCTGTCGGGACCGGCCAACGTGCTGGTCATGCCGGCGTACCACTCCGCGGCGATCTCGACCAAGATGGTGCAGGAGCTCGGCGGGTCGACCGTGATCGGGCCGCTCCTCGTCGGGCTCGACAAGCCGGTGCAGATCCTCTCGCTTGGCGCGCGCGATTCCGACATCGTCAACATGGCGGCGCTGGCGGCCTTCAACATCAGCGGCTGACGATCGCAAATTTGTCACTTGCCCCGCCCGGATTTTCGGCTAATGTCCGTTTAACCATTCGGTTAAACAGGAGGTAGGTAGCAATGACTGCGCACGGTGCTTTCCACTGGAATGAGCTGATGACCCGCGACGCCAAGAAGGCCAAGGATTTCTATAAGAAGACGCTAGGCTGGACTTTCGACGACATGCCCATGGGCGAAATGTACGGGACCTACACCATCATCAAGTCGGGCGACCAGATGGTCGGCGGCATGTTCAAGATGGACGGGCCGATGTTCCAGGGCATGCCCGAACAATGGTTCGCCTATATCGCCGTCGACGACCTCGACAAGCGGCTGAAGAAGCTGAAGGAGGCAGGCGGCAAGGTGCTGCGCGAACCGTGGGAGGCACCCGGCGTCGGCCGTATCGCGATCGTTGCCGATCCCGGCGGCGCGGCTCAGGGCTGGATGGTGCCGGTGCCGGCCAGCATGTAGGGACCCGATTCAGTCGACCGGGTCAGTCGACCGGGGTCAGATAGCGCCGTGGCGCGCAGGTGAGGCCCGCCTCCGCCCGGCACTCGTGCAGCGAGTAGACGATCACCCGCGCGTGGCCGATGAGGTTGGCCACCGGCACGTAGCCCAGTTCGGCGTAGCGGCTGTCGGCAGAGTTGTCGCGGTTGTCGCCCATCATGAAAAGATGGTCAGGCGGCACCACGTACACGCCCGTATTCTCCTGCGGGTCGTGGTCGGACTGGATGATGATCGGGTGGGTGTCACCGCCGGGCAGCGTCTCCTCGTACTCGCTCACGCGGACGGGCGGCCCCTCGTACTGCTGGTAGGCGTACGTCTTGACGAAATGGCGCGGGGCAACCTCGCCATTGATGATCAGTTGCCCATCGGTGACCTGGATGCGATCGCCAGGCAGGCCGATCACCCGTTTGATAAGGGTCTCGCCCGTCGCCGGGTGGCGGAAGAGCACCACGTCACCCCGGTTTGGCAGGCGCCCAAACAGCCGGCCATCATCGAACGGCAGGTGCGGCAGGCTGATCAACGGCATCGAATAGGGGCCGTAGCCGTAGTCGAACTTGGTGGCGACCAGGCGGTCGCCGACCTCGAAGGTAGGCACCATGCTCTCAGACGGGATGTAGTAAGTGGCGAAGGCCACGGTTTTCAGGACGATGGTCAGAAGCGCGGCACCGACGAGCGTTCGCCCAAGTTCGATGGCCTGGTGTTTCACGTGGTTCTCCGTTCTTTGTGGCGGTAGGTCATTCGCCGGTGATGTCGGTGATAATAGGGCGGCCATCGCAGGGCAATCATCCTCGCGGCCGAGTGACCCGACGCAGTGTCAGGTTGATGCGGCCGCCGTCGGGGAACCAGTCGTCGAGCAGCGTCGAGGTGCCGGAGTAGATACGGTCGACGCCGTGGAAGGCAAGACGAGCCTCACCACCGAGCACGACCACGTCGCCCGAAGCGAGTTTCATCGACTGTGTTGGACCGCCCCTCTCGTTACTGCCGAGGCGGAAGCGGCAGGTGTCGCCGAGCGAAATGGAGACGACTGGCGCAGCGAAGTCCTCCTCGTCGCGGTCCTGGTGCAGCCCCATCCTGGCGCCGGGCGCGTAGTAATTGACGAGGCATGCCTCGGGGTCGTGCGGATAGCCCGCCACGTCGCGCCAGATGTCGAGCACCATCGCCGGGATCGGCGGCCACGGCTTTGCAGTCACCGGGTGGGTCGGCTCGTAGCGGTATCCGCCGTCCTTGTCCGACACCCAGCCAAGCGGTCCGAGATTGGTCATGCGGACCGAGAACGGCTTGCCGGTCTTCGGCATGGCCGGCGTGAAGAACGGCGCCGCTGCCTCGGCGGTGCGGAGGTCGGCAACCAGGTGCTCCCCGGCCGCGCGGTCGAGGTATCCGGGGCGAACGGCGAATCCCTTCATCACGAACTGGTCCTGCGTGCAATCCGCACAAGGCCGGCGGCGCGGGTACCTTGTGTCGACCGATCGTGGCACGTTAGCAAGTCGGGCGAACCACACCGTCATCATCGCGAGGTGCCATGAAGTACGAAGGGCAGATTGCCGAAACCGTCGCTTTTCGGGGCGACAAGAACGACCTGATCGAGGCCTACGCGGCGCGACCGTTGGGCGAGGGACCGTTTCCGAGCATGGTGGTCATCCATCACATACCGGGCTGGGACGAGTGGTCCAAGGAAGTGGTGCGAAAGTTTGCCCACCACGGCATCGCCGCCATCTCGCATCACCTTTTCGTACGCTACGGCGAGGGGTCACCGGACGACCTCGCCGCCCGCGCCCGCGCCGCCGGCGGCGTTCCGGATGACGAGGTGGTGGCCGACGCGGTCGCGGCGGCGGATTGGCTTCGCTCCAATCCCCTCTCCAACGGCAAGGTCGGAATCATGGGTTTCTGCTCCGGCGGCCGCCACTCGTACCTTGCCGCCTGCCGGCGCCCTGAAGTCTTCGATGCCGTCGTGGATTGCTGGGGCGGCAACGTCATTGTCGACGATCCTGCCCAGCTTTCGGACAAGCGCCCGGTGGCGCCCATCGATTATACCGAGGCGCTGAAGGCGCCGCTGCTCGGTCTCTTCGGTAACGATGACCAGAACCCCTCCCCGGACCAGGTGAACCGAACCGAGGCGGTGTTGAAGAAACACAAGAAGACCTACGAGTTCCACCGGTACGACAACGCCGGGCACGGCTTCTTTGCCGTCACGCGCCCGATGTACCGCGTCGAGGCGGCCAACGACGGGTGGGCGAAGGTCTTCGCCTTCCTCGGCCATACACTGGCCGCCTGATTTCCCCTGTCCGAAGGAATCGATCCCATGTGTTCCTATATCGTCGAGACCGCCAAGCTCACCGGCAGCGCCAAGGGGCCGTCGGGGTGGATGCGTGTCGACACCGCCCATGTCTATTACGACCATCCGTTCCATGCGCCGCTCGATCATGCTCTCGGCGTCGACCTGATCTCGCAGGCCGATGGCGGCCAGGAGCGCGTGGCGATCGAGCTCAGTGCGAAATCGGCCCGCGCTCTCGTCGATGCGATCCTCGCCGCACTCGCCAGCGGCGAGGCGGCCCACGGTGAAGGTCATGCTCATGGGCATGAGCATCGGAACGATCACGTGACTGTCTAGTCGTCGGACCCGGGCCTTCGGCCGTTGGAGGGCGGCCGGGCGCGACCAAGCCATGCGATGGCGTCATCCAGGCGGTCGTCGCCCCAGAAAAGCTCGCGCCCGACAACAAAATTCGGCGAGCCGAAGATGCCCAGTTCGCGGGCCGCGTCGGTGGCCGCCCGATACGCCGCGCCCACAGCGTCGCCACTGGCCTCGGCAACGACTGCAGCCGGGTCGCGCCCGGCGTCCGCGATGCTCGCCGAAAGGTTGGGCTCCAGGCCTGGCTCGAGGTGGTCCTCGAACCAGCGACGGTAGGTGGCGCGGACATAGGCAGGGCACCAGCCGTCGCGTGCGGCGACGATGGCCACCCGATTGGCGAGGTCGAGTTCTTTCAGCGGATACGGCACCGGCACGCGCGCGACCAGCCCGTATGCCGTTGCCCGTCGCTCCACGTCGCGCCACATGTAGGCGGATTTCACCGGCTTGTTGGCGAAAGGAATGTTGTCCATCTCGCGCATCAGCTGACGTACCGAGAACGGCCGCCAGCGGACCGCAAATCCCCGGTCTGCCGCGATCTGGTCGATCCGCATCACGGACAGGTAGCTGTACGTGCTGCCGATGGAAAACCAGAAATCAAGGGTCCGTTCGTGCATCCGGTCCTGCGCTCTTTTGCCAGCACCCTTCATATCCGCATCTGGCGCCGGAAAAACCCCGCCCGACGGTCAGCTTCACGATTCCCGGCATGATGGGCCGGACACCGTGCCGACCGCCGCTTGCGACTGATTTTCTCCCTTCTTATATACGCGTGGAACGCGCGCTACCCCGCCGTTTTGCTCGACAGGGGGCGCCGAATCACGTCAGGGGATCGGCCGGGGGCCCTGAAGGGGGACCCGTCTCGGTCTGCCGCAATGGAGAGCAAGACAATGGCAAAGGTGATCGGTATCGACCTCGGCACGACCAACTCGTGCGTCGCGGTCATGGACGGCAAGACCGCAAAGGTGATCGAAAACGCGGAGGGCGCACGCACGACCCCGTCGATGGTCGCCTTCACCGACGACGGCGAGCGCCTCGTCGGTCAGCCCGCCAAACGACAGGGCGTGACGAACCCGGAACGGACCTTCTTCGCGGTCAAGCGCCTGATCGGGCGGCGCTACGACGACCCGATGGTCGCCAAGGACAAGGAACTCGTCCCCTACAAGATCGTCAAAGCGCCGAACGGCGACGCCTGGACCGAGGCGGATGGCAAGAAATATTCCCCCTCGCAGATTTCGGCCTTCATCCTGCAGAAGATGAAGGAGACGGCGGAAGCCTATCTCGGCCAGAAGGTCGATCAGGCGGTGATTACGGTTCCTGCCTACTTCAACGACGCCCAACGCCAGGCGACCAAGGACGCCGGCAAGATCGCCGGGCTGGAAGTCCTGCGCATCATCAACGAGCCGACCGCGGCCGCCCTCGCCTACGGGCTTGAGAAGAAGAGCGGCGAGACCATCGCGGTCTACGACCTCGGCGGCGGCACTTTCGACATCTCCATCCTGGAGATCGGCGACGGCGTGTTCGAGGTGAAGTCGACCAACGGCGACACCTTCCTCGGCGGCGAAGACTTCGACATGCGGCTGGTCAACTACCTGGCCGACGAGTTCAAGAAGGAACAGGGGATCGATCTCAGGAATGACAAGCTCGCGCTCCAGCGCCTGAAGGAAGCGGCCGAGAAGGCCAAGGTCGAACTGTCGAGCGCCACCCAGACCGAGATCAACCTGCCGTTCATAACCGCCGACGCCTCCGGGCCGAAGCACATGACGATGAAACTTACCCGCGCCAAGTTCGAGGCGCTGGTCGATGACCTCATCCAGAAGACGGTTGGCCCGTGCAAGGCGGCGCTCAAGGACGCCGGTCTTTCGGCCGGCGAGATCCAGGAGGTCGTCCTGGTCGGCGGCATGACCCGCATGCCCAAGGTCCAGGAGGTGGTGAAGAACTTCTTCGGGCAAGGAGCCCCACAAGGGCGTCAATCCGGACGAGGTTGTCGCCGTCGGCGCCGCCATCCAGGCGGGCGTGCTGCAGGGCGACGTCAAGGACGTGCTGCTGCTCGACGTGACGCCGCTGTCGCTGGGCATCGAGACGCTCGGCGGCGTGTTCACGCGTCTGATCGACCGCAACACCACCATCCCCACCAAGAAGAGCCAGGTGTTCTCGACCGCCGAGGACGCGCAGAACGCGGTCACCATCCGCGTCTTCCAGGGCGAGCGCGAGATGGCGTCGGATAACAAGATGCTCGGCCAGTTCGACCTCGTCGGCATCCCGCCGGCGCCGCGCGGCGTGCCGCAGATCGAGGTCACGTTCGACATCGACGCCAACGGCATCGTCAACGTCAACGCCAAGGACAAGGGCACCGGCAAGGAACAGCAGATCCGCATCCAGGCGTCGGGCGGCCTGTCCGAGGCCGACATCGACAAGATGGTCAAGGACGCCGAGGCGCACGCCGCCGAGGACAAGGAGCGGCGAGCGCTGGTCGAAGCCAAGAACCACGCCGAAGCGCTTGTCCATTCGACCGAGAAGTCGCTCAAGGATTACGGCGGCAAGGTCGCCGCCGCCGACAAGTCGGCTATCGAGGCGGCGGTCGCCGACCTCAAGAGCACGATGGAAGGCGACAACGTCGAGGCGATCACCGAGAAGACCAACGCGCTGGCGCAGGCGGCCATGAAACTCGGCGAAGCCATGTACCAGGCGAGCCAGGCCGGCGCCGACGCCGGTGAGACCGGCGAAAGCGCCGAGGCCAAGAATGAGGACGTGGTCGACGCCGACTTCGAGGAAGTCGACGACGATGATCAGAAAAAGTCGGCCTAGTATCGTGCATCGCGTCCGGCCGTCGATTCGGCCGGACGCGGCGTGCGCTGGCCGTCGCCCGATGACACCGGAAAGCGTCGGCGGGGACGTTTTCGGGGGCCCATGAATGACGAAGGTGGATTTTTACGAAATACTCGGCGTTTCGCGCGACGCGGACGAGAAGGTGCTGAAGGCAGCCTTCCGGAAGCTCGCGATGAAGCACCATCCGGACCGCAATCCGGGTGACCACACCGCCGAGATCAAATTCAAGGAAGTCAGCGCCGCATACGAGTGCCTGAAGGACCCGCAGAAGCGCGCGGCCTATGATCGGTTCGGCCACGCCGCCTTCGAGAACGGCGCCGGCGGCATGGGCGGCTTCAACGGCGATTTCGCCTCTTCCATGTCGGACATCTTCGACAACATCTTCGGCGACATGATGGGAGGAGGTGCTCGCCGCACGACCCGCTCGGGACGCGAGCGGGGCGCCGACCTCCGCTACAACATGGAGATTTCGCTGGAGGAGGGCTTCGCCGGCAAGACCGCCGAGATCGAGGTGCCGACCAAGGTCACCTGTGCGACCTGTGCCGGCAGCGGCGCCAAGCCGGGATCAAGTCCCAAGACCTGCAGCACCTGCGACGGCCACGGGCGCGTGCGCGCCGCGCAGGGCTTTTTCTCGATCGAGCGCACCTGCCCCACCTGCCAGGGCCGCGGCTCGGTGATCGCCGACCCGTGCGCGGAATGCCACGGCGCCGGCCGGGTGACAGAAGAGCGCAAGCTTTCGGTCAACATCCCCGCCGGGATCGAGGACGGCACCCGTATTCGCCTTGCCGGCGAGGGTGAGGCCGGTCTCCGCGGCGGCCCCGCCGGCGACCTCTACATCTTCCTGTCGATCAAGCCACACGAGTTCTTCCAGCGCGACGGCGCCGACATCTTCTGCCGCGTGCCGATATCGATCACCACGGCGGCGCTCGGCGGCGAGTTTCAGGTGCCGACCATCGATGGCGGCAAGACGCGCGTGAAGGTTCCAGACGGCACCCAGACCGGCAAGCAGTTCCGCCTCAAGGGCAAGGGGATGCCGGTGCTGAGGACGTCGCGCGTCGGCGACATGTACATCCAGGTCGTGGCGGAGACGCCGCAGAACCTCACGCGGAAGCAACGGGAGTTGCTGGAGGAGTTCGAGCGCGTGTCGTCTGCCGAGAACAATCCCGAATCGACCGGCTTCTTCGCCCGCGTGCGCGATTTCCTCGAAGGCCTGGGTGGGTGACCGGACGTCACCAAGTCCATGGCTGACGGTCTGCGCTTCTTCCGCAACTGGATCGCCAAACCGGCGCTGACCGGCGCCATCAGCCCCTCGGGCAAGGCGCTCGCCAGCGCCATGGCGCGCGAGGTGCCGCCCGGCGGGGAATGGCCGGTGCTGGAACTCGGCCCCGGAACCGGGCCGGTGACCGCGGCGCTGGTCGCGCGCGGGGTCGCGGCGGAGCGCATCGTTGCAATCGAGTTCAACCCGGATTTCTGCACCCTCCTCCGCGAGCGGTTCCAGGGCCTCAACGTGGTCGAAGGCGATGCCTACGACCTCGCCATGAGCCTGCCGCCCGGCCTCGCCGGCCCATACGCGGCGGTGGTCTCCAGTTTGCCGCTTCTCAATCGGCCCGCCGAGGCGCGCCTGGCGCTGGTAGAGGCCGCGCTTGACCGGGTGCTTCCGGGCGGCGGTCTCATCCAGTTCTCTTACGGCTTGGGCCCGCCGGTGAAGGCGGTTGCCGGGCGGTTCACCGTCCGCCAGACGGCGTTCGTCCTCAACAACCTGCCGCCGGCAAGGGTGTGGGTATACCGTCGGGCGGAAACCGGGGGTTCGCCATGACCACGCAGAAAATCCTCGTCTTCGCCGGCTCGACCCGCACCGGCGCGCTGTCTGCCAGGCTGGCCGCCCTGGCTGCCAAGGAGCTCGCGGTCACGGGCGCCGACGTGACCCACATCTCGCTCGCCGATTACCCGCTGCCGATCTACGACGGCGACCACGAGGAGGAGAAGGGCGTACCGGAGAACGCCACCAAGCTCGCCCGCCTGATCGCGGCACACCAGGGCGTCTTCATCGCGACGCCCGAATACAATCAGTCGCTGCCGCCGCTTCTCAAGAACACGCTCGACTGGGTAAGCCGCGTGCGCCACACCGGCACCATCCCCTACCGGCACAAGGTCTACGGTATCGGCAGCACGTCCAACGGCCCGATCGGCGGCGCGCGTGCGCTGATCGACCTGCGCAGGGTACTGGCGGCCGCGGTGCGCGGCATCGTGGTGCCGGAGAAGATCGAGGTGCCGCGGGCCGAGGCGGCGTTCAACGAATCGGGTGAGTTCATCGACGAGGCCCCCTCGGTGGCGCTCAAGGAACTGGTGCGACGGCTCGTCGACCTCGCCGCGCGGCTGGCGGATTGAGGCGCGGTTCAAGAAAATCGCGTCTTGACCGCGCCCGGCGGTTCCCCGATACGGGCGCCATGACTCCCCTCACCGCCCGCGACCGGCTGATCGTCGCGCTCGACTTTGCCAGCGTTGCGGAAGCCGAAGGCATGGTCGAGCGGTTGGAGGATGGGGTCTCGTTCTACAAGGTCGGACTGCAGCTCGCCTTCGCCGACGGCGGTATCAGGTATCGCCGCGCGATTGGCGGCCGACGGCAAGAAGGTGTTCCTCGACGTCAAGCTGCTCGATATCGACAACACGGTTGCCGGCGCCATCGCCAGCATCCGCGACATGGGCATGACCTTCGTCACCGTGCATGCCTATCCCAAGGCGATGCGGGCTGCGGTCGCGGCCCGGGGGAATTCATCGCTCCGTCTCCTCGGCGTCACCGTGCTCACCTCGATGAGCGATCACGACCTCACGGACGCAGGTTATGACTGGTCGGCGGCGGAACTCGCCGTCCAGCGCGCCGCCGACGCGCGCGCCGCCGGCATGGACGGGGTGGTGGCATCGCCGGCGGAAGCGGCGGCGGTGCGCGGTGTCGTCGGACCCGACCTCACGATCGTTACGCCCGGCATCCGGCTGGCCGGCGCCGCAGCCGATGACCAGCGCCGCGTCGCCATGCCGGCAGCGGCCATCGGCGCGGGGGCCGACTACCTGGTGGTCGGCCGGCCGATTACCGCGGCCGCCGATCCGGCTGCCGCTGCTGCAGCGATTGTCGCCGAAATCGAACGGTCGGCCATGGAAAAGGCAGGGGAGGCCGGGTGATGGCCAAGGGATACTGGATTGCGCGTGTCGACGTGACCGACCCGGCACGATACGACCTCTATCGAGCAGAGAACGCCGAGGCGCTCCGGAAATACGGCGGGCGATTCCTCATCCGCGGGGGCTCGTTCGAAGCGCCCGAAGGGACATCGCGACGGCGCAACGTGGTCATCGAGTTTCCGAGCTACCAGGCGGCACTCGATTGCTACCACTCGCCGGAATACCACCGCGCCAGGGCGATCCGCGAGGGCGTCGCGGAGTCCGACCTGGTCGTCATCGAAGGTTACGACGGACCGCAGCCGTGAGGCGCGGTCGCCTCGCCTGTCCCGGCTTGCTATAGACACGCCGAAAGGTGGAGATGCCGCGATGAGCGGAATGAAGCTGGTGGTGGTCGGCGCCGCGGGACGGATGGGGCGCACGCTCATCCGTATCATCGCCGAGACCGAGGGAGTAAGCCTCGCCGGCGCGATCGAGCGCGCCGACGCACCGGAGATCGGCACGGACGCAGGCCTCGCTCGCCGGCGTCGAAGCCAATGGTGTGGCAATTTCAGTTGACCCGCTGGCGGCATTTGCAGCGGCTGACGGCGTGCTCGACTTCACGGTCCCGGCAGCCACGCTCGCCTTCGCCGAACTGGCCGCGCAGGCGCGGATCGTCCACGTCATCGGCACCACCGGCCTTTCGGCCGCTGACGAGGACAAGATCAGGGCAGCGGCGCGTCATGCGGTGATCGTGCGCTCCGGCAACATGAGCCTCGGGGTCAATCTCCTCGCCGAACTGGTGCGGCGGGCGGCCAAGGCGCTGGACGCGGACTTCGACATCGAGATCGCGGAGATGCACCACCGCCACAAGGTGGACGCCCCGTCGGGGACGGCGCTGATGCTGGGCGCGGCGGCGGCGGCCGGGCGCGGCATCGACCTCGACCAGCATTCGGTGAAGGTGCGTGACGGCCACCCGGGCGCGCGCAAACGCGGCGATATCGGCTTCGCGTCCCTGCGCGGCGGCTCGGTCACCGGCGAGCACGTGGTGATGCTGGCAGGCGAGGGGGAAATGGTCCTGCTCGGCCACCGGGCGTTCGACCGGGCGATCTTCGCGCGCGGCGCGGTGAAGGCGGCGCTGTGGGGGCGTGACAAGAAGCCGGGCCTGTACTCGATGACCGACGTTCTGGGGCTTTCGAGTTGATGCGGCGCTATACATCGTCCACTTTTGTCATCCGGCGGAGGCCGGCGGCATCTCGAAAATCGAACGTTCCGGCGACGCGCCAAAGTGATGGATTCCGGATTGCGCCGGAATGACGATACCACCCCGTGTGTTTCGCACCTGATTTCGAGGACCTAGATGACCGACCGCCTGCTCGTGCTCGTCCGCCACGGAGAGAGCGAATGGAACCTCAAGAACCTTTTCACCGGCTGGCGCGATGTCGACATCACGCCGACGGGCGCCAAGGAGGCCCACACGGCTGGTAAGAAGCTCAAGGCCAAGGGATTCACCTTCGGCATCTGCTTCACGTCTGCGCTCATCCGCGCCCACCACACTCTCGACATCATGCTCGACGAGCTCGGCCAGGCGGGACCACGACCATCAAGGACCAGGCGCTCAACGAACGCGACTACGGCGATCTCGTCGGTCTCAACAAGGACGACGCGCGGGCGAAATGGGGCGAGGAGCAGGTGCACGTTTGGCGGCGTTCCTACGCTACGGCGCCGCCCGGCGGCGAATCGCTGCGCGACACCGGCGCGCGCGTGTGGCCGTACTATCTCAACAAGATGCAGCCGCATGTGCTGCGTGGCGAGAAGGTGCTGGTCTCCGCCCATGGCAATTCGCTAAGGGCGCTGATCATGGCCCTCGACGGGCTCACGCCTGACGAGGTGGTGAAGCTCGAACTCGCCACCGGCCTGCCGGTGGTTTACCACCTCAACGCCGATTCCACTGTGGCCGGCAAGGAGGTCCTGGACGGGTGAACGTTCAAAACGGCCCCGACAACCCGGCTCTCACGCGCGAAAAGCTATCCGTATTTTCGGTTTAGCTATGTTAATTAGCTTCCGGCGTCATCCCGGCTTCCCAGCCGAGGATCGCGCGCTTGCGGGTCAGGCCCCAGTGATAGCCGGTGAGGCCGCCGCCTTTGCCCAGCACGCGATGGCAAGGGACGACGAACGAGATCGGGTTCTTCCCCACCGCCGCACCGACGGCACGGGCGGCCTTCGGGTTGCCAATGTGGGCCGCAATGTCTGAGTAGGTGGTCGCCTTGCCGAGCGGCAGTCGGAGCAGTGTCTCCCACACCCGAAGCTCGAAATCCGAGCCGATCATGACGATCCTCAGCGGCCGCTCCGGCCGCCATGTGGCCGGGTCGAAGATGCGCCGGGCGTATGGAGCGGTCACCCCAGCATCCTTGACAAATGTCGCCCGCGGCCAGCGCGCCTGCATATCGGCGAGGGTCTCCGCTTCCTTGCCGGGATCGGCGAAGGCGAGCCCGGCAAGGCCGTTCTCGGTGACGATCGCCAGAGCCGTTCCGAATGGCGAGGGATGGAAGCCCCAGCGCATGACGATCCCCTCGCCTTTTGCCTTGTAGGCGCCGGGAGTCATGGCGTGGTGGGTGACGAAGAGGTCGTGCAGGCGTCCCGGGCCCGACAGTCCCGTCTCGAAGGTCGTATCGAGCACCGAGGCTGACTGGTCGAGCAGCGAACGGGCGTAGCTGAGGGTCAGCGCCTGCAGAAAGCCCTTCGGCGAGATGCCGGCCCAGCGCGTGAACAGGCGCTGGAGCGTCAGCGGCTTCATGCCGACGTGGGCGGCGATCCGCTCCAGCGGCGGCTGCTCGCGCCGATGCTCGGAAATGAACGCGATCGCGCGGCGGATGACCTCGTAGTCGGAAAGGGCCGGCGCAGCAGTGCGCGGACGTTCGGCGGTGGACATCGCAATTTCCATGATCGGAGCCTCCAAGACGCTGTTGGCCACGATCTAGGCCGCCCCCGACGTCGCCGCCACCCGATTCTTGCGCGGCTCAGCCCGCCGGCGTCGCCCGTGCTCGCGCCAGCGCGGCGGCGAGTTTCACCGCCAGTGCTTCTCGCTCGCCGGGTCCGAGGAATGCGCCGACATCGAGGCGGCGGCCGTGCGAGATGAGGCCGACGCGGGTGACGCCAACGTCCGCCCGGCGGTCGACCTCAAGCCGGGCCCAGTATGGATTGAGCTCGATCACCGACATTTCCCCATCGGCCGCGAAGCGGCGCACGACGAGGCGCGAGCGCGTGAGGCTGATTTCCTCCGCCGCGTGACCGTCGCGGTAGTTGAGCCGGAAGGCGACGTATATCAGCGCCACGTCGAGGCCCAGGAAACCGAACACCGGCCACGCGCCGGCCAGCCAGAAGATCGTGCCGGCGACAAATGAAACGGCACACAGCAGAACCATCAGCACGCCGAAGCCACGCGGCCCAAGTGAGCGATGGGGACGCAGGACCGCCGAAAAGACCGGCGGTTCGGGTGGTGCGGGTGGATTGGCGGGAACCATGGCGGATGATTATAGAAGAGGCGCTGGGCGACTATATGGCGTCGTGGCCGTTCGGCGTCCAGCGGGCGGGGACTTGGCAACCATGAACGATCGGGGCACGCCCCACCGCGACATCGAGGCGGTCTTTCGCAACGGCAGCGTGACCGTGGTCGGCGTCCTTGCCGGCTTTTCGCTCACCTTCCTCACCGCATGGGCGGCCAATCCGCTGCCGTGGCAACTCCATGACCTGTTCGGCATCGTGCCACTGGCAGCGGGAATCGTCCTGCAGCTCATGGCCCTCGCGGCACTCCTCCACCCGAACTCGCTGGAGCGGGCGCGCTACGACCGCGCGATCCGCATCTTCCTGATCGGCCTGGTCCTGGTGGCAGTCGGCGTCGCCACGGCGATCGCCGCCGATGCACTGACGATCGCCGTTCATCAATGACGGTTGCCGCAACCAGGGCAAGCCCGCGCGCGCCCCGGAAGCTTACGCGGGCAGCAGTCGCTGAGATATTCCGCCGCTTTGCCGCGCGCGAGCCCGAGCCCAGGGGCGAACTCAACTACACCAACCCCTTCACGCTGCTGACGGCGGTGGTGCTGTCGGCGCAGGCGACCGACGCAGGCGTCAACAAGGCAACGCCGGCGCTTTTCGCCAAGGCCGACACGCCGGCGAAGATGGTCGCGCTGGGCGAGCCGGCCGTCACCGATCTCATCCGCACGATCGGGCTCTACCGCAACAAGGCGAAGAACCTGGTGGCGCTGTCGCGGAAACTCGTCGCGGACTATGGCGGCGCGGTGCCGCGCTCGCGCGAGGCGTTGCTGACCCTGCCGGGCGTCGGCCGCAAGACGGCCAATGTGGTGCTCAACACCGCCTTCGGCGACCCGCTGATCGCCGTCGACACGCACATCTTCCGGGTCGCCAACCGCATCGGCATGGCGCCGGGCAAGGATCCGCTTCAGGTCGAACTGGGGCTGGAGAAAGTGATCCCGAATGAGTACAAGCGTCACGCTCACCACTGGCTGATCCTGCACGGGCGCTACGTGTGCAAGGCGCGCAAGCCCGATTGCCCGCACTGCCTGATCGCGGATCTCTGCCGCTACCCCGCCAAGACCGTCTGACACCGAAGCGCTTGGGAATCATGAAAGAAGCGGAATTCGACGTACTGTGCATCGGCAACGCCATCGTCGACGTGATGGCGCGCGCCGAGGACGATTTTCTGGTCAGTCACGGCCTCGCCAAGGGGACGATGCACCTGATCGACGCCGAACGCGCCGAGATGCTCTACTCCGCCATGGGGCCGGCGATCGAGGCTTCTGGCGGCTCGGCCGGCAACACGGCGGTCGGGGTTGCATCGCTCGGCGGGCGCTCCGCCTTCATCGGCAAGGTCGCCGACGACACGCTCGGCCGCTTCTATCGCCACGACATGCGCAATGCCGGCGTTCATTTCGCGACCGTTACGCTTGCCGACGGCGCCCCGACGGCGCGCTCCATGATCATGATCACGCCCGACGGCGAGCGCACGATGAACACCTACCTCGGCGCCTGTCAGGCGCTCGGACCCGCGGACATCGACGAAACCGTGGTTTCGGCGGCCGCGATCACGTACCTGGAAGGTTACCTGTGGGACCCGCCGGAGGCGAAGAAGGCGTTCCGACACGCCGCCGAAATCGCGCACAAGGCCGGCCGCCGGGTGTCGCTGACGCTCTCCGACCCATTCTGCGTCGACCGCTTCCGCGCCGAGTTCCTTGACCTTATCAGGAACGGGACGGTCGATATCCTGCTCGCCAACGATTTGGAGTTGCGTTCGCTCTACGAAACCGGTGACCGCGATACGGCGGTGGCGGCGCTGCGCACCGATTGCAAGCTCGCCGCGGTTACCATCGGATCGGAGGGAGCCATTCTCGTCACCGCCGATGGCATCACGACCGTGCCGGCGACGCCGGTTGAAACGATTGCCGATCTGACCGGCGCGGGCGATCTCTTCGCCTCGGGCTTTCTTTATGGCGTCGCGCGAGGGATGGACCTTGCCGGCGCGGCAAACCTCGGCGTCATCGCGGCGGGCGAGGTGATCGGCCACATCGGACCGCGGCCGGCCGTGTCGCTCGCTGATCTGGCGACCCAGGCCGGCGTCGTACTCTGAGAAACGGATCAGACCGTCCGGGGGGCCGGCTGCTGGCCCTGCTGCTGCTCGGCCATGCGCTGCCGGTACAGGGAGACGAAATCGACAGGATCGATCAGCAGCGGCGGAAAGCCGCCATTCCGGGTGGCGTCGGAGACGACCTGACGGGCAAAAGGAAACAGAAGCCGCGGACACTCGATGAGGGTGACCGGCAACAGGTCCTGTTGCGGGATATTGGTCAGGCGGAACAGTCCGGCATAAACCAGTTCGACGGCAAACAGCACGGTCTCGCCGTCGGTCGCGCGGGCATCGATCCTGAGTTCCACCTCGACCTGGTCGTCAGACATGGTGCCGGATTGGACGCCGATGGAGATGTTGAGGTTTGGCTGGCCGCCGCGGTTCGTCAGAACCTGAGGAGCGCCCGGATTCTCGAAGGACAGGTCCTTGACGTATTGGGCGATGACGCCGAGGTTGGGCTGGTTGCCGGCGGCCGCGCCCCCCTGACCACCATTCGTCGCTTCGGCCATGATCACTCCTCAAACAAGAAAAAAGCCTCGTCGGCGGTTCTTTGCACGCCTCACGTCGGCGCGGCTGGGCTAACATGCGTGGCTGAAGGTGACAAGCAAAACGGCCAAATACGTTGACCGGCTGGCAAGCGGGCTTAACGTTGCCTACATGCTAGACATCGCTTTCGCCGAGCTTTTCGGGCACAGTGACAAAAATCCCGCGTCAGGGCACCGCTCATAATGACTGGGTTCATCGACATCTACACAATCATCTTCCTGGCGATCGCCGTCGTCATCTTCCTCAGATTGAGGAACGTGCTCGGCCGTCGGACCGGCAATGAGCGGCCGCCGTTCGACCCCTACTCGCGGCGCGAGGCACAAGGGCAGGGCGCGGGCAGCGACAAGGTGATCGATCTGCCGCGGCGGACCGCCGGCCACGACGTGCCGGTCCAGGACATCGAACCGGCCGCGGCCGAACAGATCAAGGTGATCGCGCCGGCCGGCTCGACGTTGCACGAGGCGCTGAAGACGGTCGCCGCTGCCGATCGCAGCTTTGATCCAAAGGCGTTTCTGGACGGCTCCAAGCGGGCCTACGAGATGATCGTCACCGCCTTCGCCGAGGGCGACCGCAAGCAGTTGAGGCAGCTCCTCAACCGCGAGGTGTTCGACGGCTTTGTCGCCGCCATCGACGAGCGCGAGAAGCGCGGCGAGACGATCGAATTCAAGTTCGTGGGCATCGACCGCGCCGAAATCACCGGCGCCAGCGTCAAAAACGGGACGGTGCAGATCACCATCCGCTTCCTGTCGAAGCTGGTGTCGGCGACGCATGACAAGAGCGGCGCGGTGGTCGATGGCGACCCGGTGCACGTCGGCGACGTCACCGACATCTGGACGTTCGCGCGCGAGGCGGCGTCGCGCGACCCCAACTGGAAACTGGTGGCGACCGAATCGGTCGACTGAGGCGCTGGCATGTCTGCGCCAACCGTAGCGACGGTTGCCGGTCAAGCCGACCTCCTACCCCTCTCCTTCGGCGATCTCGACGGCTGGCAGAATGACGACCTCGCCGCCGCATTCGCCGCGTTTCGGCGTGGCGCCGACGTGCTTGCCGAACACCCGCCGAAGACGCGCGCGCTTGGCGTCGACGCAAACGCGCTTGCCGCCAGCCTCAGGCGGGCGCAGGCGGCAGCACCCCAACCATCGCGGGCGGCGGCACGGGACTTCTTCGAAAGCCTGTTCACACCGTTGGCCGTTGCTTCGCCGGCGCGGGCACAGTTCACCGGCTACTACGAGCCGGAGGTGGCGGGCGCACTCGCGCCGAGTCCGCACTTCACAGTGCCGCTCTACCGGCCGCCGGACGATCTGGTCGAGATCAACCCGGATGAGCACCCTGCCGGCCTCGATCCGAGCTTCCGCTTCGCCCGCAGAACCGACCACGGGCTTGAGGCATACGCCGACCGTGGGGCGATCATGGCGGGGGCGCTCGCGGGCCAGGGGCTGGAGCTTGTCTATCTGGAGGACCCGGTCGACGCGTTCTTCATTCACGTGCAGGGGTCGGCGCGCATCCGGCTCGACGACGGGCGGACGATGCGCGTGACGTACGCGGCCAAGACCGGGCACCCCTACACGCCGATCGGACGCGTGCTCCTGGAGATGGGGGCGCTGACGAAAGGACACGTCACCATGCAGACGATCCGCGCCTGGCTCGCCGCGAACCCGCAACAGGCCGGGGCCGTGATGGCGCAGAACCGGTCCTATATCTTCTTCCGCGAGGCACCGGTCGACGATCCGGAGCTCGGCCCGGTCGCGGCGGCCAAGGTGCCGCTCACCGCCGGACGCAGCCTCGCCGTCGACCGTCTCATCCACACATTCCATACGCCGGTCTGGGTCGAAACCACGTTGCCCGACGGGCAGGCGTGGCGGCGGCTGATGATCGCACACGACACCGGCTCGGCGATCGTGGGGCCGGCGCGCGGGGACATTTTCTTCGGCTCGGGCGCAGCTGCCGGGGATGTCGCGGGTGGCATGAACGCCGGCGGACGGTTCATTGTCCTGATGCCGCGGGGCGCGCCGTGATGACGCGCGGTCGCAAGGGAGCGCCCAGCTTGGACGACCTGCGCCTGTGGCGGCAGGTGACGCGCTCCGTCCTCCCGCTTGGCCGGGAGCCGCCCTCCGAGGAGCCGGACGGCGAACCGGCCGAGAGAGCCAGCCAACCGTCGCCGCGACCGGTGATCGAGGCGACCAGGCCGTCGGCAACGCCACCGGCGCGATCGCCGGCGCTCGCCCCGATCGACCGGCGCACCGCAAACCGCCTGACGCGCGGGACGGTCACCATCGACGCCAGGGTCGACCTGCATGGGCTCACCCAGGCGGCGGCGCATGGTCGGCTTCTGCGTTTCCTCGCCGAAGCCCAGGAAAACGGCGCCCGTATGACGCTGGTTGTCACCGGCAAGGGGCGTCCGCCGGACGAGACCGCGGCGACCGGCAGCGAGCGCGGCGTGTTGCGCCGGGTCGTGCCGATGTGGCTCGCCTCGGCCGAGATGCGGCCGTTCGTGGTCGGCTTCGGCGAGGCCGGCCCCACCCACGGGGGCGCCGGCGCGCTCTACGTGCGGGTCCGTCGGGTCAAGCGTCCGGTGCGGTGAGCATGGATCAGAGCAGCTTGCGCAACTCGTCTAGGTGGGCGTTGATCAGCCAGCCGTAGTAGTTCTCGCGCGGGTAGAGCACGAACGGGATGCCGACGAGCTGGCGGGTGCGGTTTTCCTTGGCGAGTTCGCGGGCGCGTTCCACCGTGCCGCCGGTGTTATAGAGCGTCGCCGTGATGCCGGGGTTGTCGGAGATGTCGAAGCCGGCGATCGACCGGTAAGTATCGATGTCGTGGCGGATGATGGCCGCCATGTACTGGAGCGAGGTGTCTGGGTCCATGACGGCCTGATACACCTCGGGCGCACGGTTCATGTCGAGCAGCGGCAGGCCGCTGACCCGGTGAACGTCGTCGGCAACCATCAGCGCCGCGAGCGGGCTGAGCTGGCCGAGGCCGAACGTCTGTCCGGCGAAGAACGGCTGAAAAAACACCCGTTCGAACCGATAGTCGGGGTACTTCACGCCGTCGACGGTCCGCCCCTGAAATTTCGCATTCCAGATTTCCTCCCGGCAGGACCACAGGTCGTAGTCGTCGTCTGGCGTAGCGCACGGGCTGAATTGCGGACGCTGCAGGAACTTCTCCAGCGGTTCGTTGCCGTAGCCGAATTTCACATCGAGGTGCGCGTACGTCAGTGCCTTGACGTAGTAGACCTGCAGGCTGTCGAGGACGTCGACGTTGTAGGTGTGCTCGCCGACGATCGCGCCGACGATGTGGATGGGGTCGATGTGATAAAGCGCTGCAACCTGCTTGATCTTGTCAATCAGCTTGCGGTCGCCGGCAAGGCTTTCGTACACCTGACGATATTTTTCGTCAAAGGTGCCATGGGTTTCCCTGGTTCGAACGATGGAGCTGACAGAGATCGGCGGCTGTTCGGCCGAGCGGTTGCCCGGCGGCACGACGATGACAGCCGCGGCGGCGGCTGTGGACAGCCATAGAACCGTCAGCAATGCCAGCGGACAAAGACGGACCATCACGTGAACACCGGCAGCGGCACGCGGCCGAGACCGGCCGCCGGAGGCTACTCTAGCATCGACCGGCAGCGGCGTATAAGCCGCCGCCGGTGAATCCAATCGTCACAGGATGAACCGCGACAGGTCGGCGTTGCGGGCGAGGTCGCCGATGTGATCGTCGACGTACTTGGCGTCGATCCTCACCGTCTCCCCGGTCATATCCGCCGCTGTGAACGAAATCTCGTCGAGGACGCGTTCCATCACCGTCTGCAAACGGCGGGCGCCGATGTTCTCAACGCTGGCGTTGACGGCGACGGCGAACGAGGCGATCTTTTCGATGGCGTCTTCGGTGATGTCGAGTTTCAGCCCCTCCGTCTCCATCAGCGCGACGTACTGCTTGATCAGGCTCGCCTCGGTTTCAGTGAGGATGCTGACGAAGTCCTCCTTGCTCAGCGCACTCAGCTCGACGCGGATCGGCAACCGCCCCTGCAGCTCGGGCAGCAGGTCGGATGGCTTCGAAACGTGGAAGGCGCCGGACGCGATGAAGAGCACGTGGTCGGTCTTCACGGGCCCGTACTTGGTCGCCACCGTCGTGCCCTCGATCAGCGGCAAGAGGTCGCGCTGGACGCCCTCGCGACTGACGTCGGCGCCGTAGCGGCCCTCGCGGGCGCAGATCTTGTCGATCTCGTCGAGGAACACGATGCCATCGTTCTCGACCGCGGTGATCGCCTCCTGGGTGACTTCGTCGTTGTCGAGCAGCTTGTCGGACTCCTCGTTGACCAGGAGGTCGTGGGACGAACCCACGGTGATCCGCCGCGTCTTGGTGCGCCCGCCAAACGCCTTGCCGAGCATCTCTCCGATATTCATGACACCGACGCTGGCGCCGGGCATGCCGGGAATGTCGAACGACGGCATACCGCCGGCGCTGTCGCGCACCTCGACCTCGATTTCCTTGTCGTTGAGCTCTCCAGCACGCAGGCGACTGCGGAACGATTCACGTGTGGTCGGGCTCGCGGCCGGGCCGACGAGCGCGGTCAGCACCCGTTCCTCTGCGGCAAGCTCGGCCTTGGCGGCGACTTCCTTGCGGCGGCGCTCGCGCACAAGGCCGATGCCGACCTCGACCAGGTCGCGCACGATCTGTTCGACGTCGCGGCCGACGTAGCCGACTTCGGTGAACTTGGTCGCCTCCACCTTGATGAAGGGCGCGCCGGCGAGCTTGGCGAGGCGGCGCGAAATCTCGGTCTTGCCGACGCCGGTCGGCCCGATCATCAGGATGTTCTTCGGCAGCACCTCCTCGCGCATGGCGCCGGTCAGCTGCTGGCGGCGCCAGCGGTTGCGGAGCGCAATGGCGACGGCACGCTTGGCGTCGTTCTGACCGATGATGAACCGGTCGAGTTCGGAGACGATCTCACGGGGAGAAAATGTGGTCATTGGCAATCTGCTCAGACGGCCGAGTCGAGCGACTCGATGGTGACGTTGGTGTTGGTGTAGACGCAGATGTCGGCGGCGATGGCCATGGCCTTGCGCGCTATGGTCTCGGCATCGAGGTCGGTGTCCATCATGGCACGGGCGGCGGCGAGCGCGTAGTTGCCGCCTGAACCGATGCCCATGACGCCGAGGTCGGGCTCGAGCACGTCGCCGGTACCGGTGAGCACCAGGCTGGTGGATTTGTCGGCGACCAGCATCATAGCCTCCAGCCGGCGAAGATAGCGGTCGGTGCGCCAGTCCTTGGCGAGTTCGACGCAGGCGCGCGTCAACTGGTTCGGATACTGTTCGAGCTTGGCTTCCAGCCGCTCGAACAGCGTGAACGCATCGGCGGTGGCGCCCGCGAAGCCCGCGATGACGCCGCCCTTGCCGAGCGGGCGGACCTTCTTGGCGTTGTGCTTCATCACCGTCTGACCGACGGACACCTGTCCATCGCCGGCGATGATCACCTTGCCGCCCTTGCGCACGGTCAGGATCGTGGTGCCGTGCCAGGGTGCGTACGCGGTATCGGACATTGACTTCCTTTCCGGCGGATCGGCGCGGCCTCATGCGGGCACCGCCGTCGACCCCCAAACGCCCGGCGCAACCGTTGCCGCCGGCAGCCCATATGTAAGCGTCCGCCTGAGGTATGCAAACACCGACGGCGGCCCTTGTGGCAATCGCCGGACCCGCCTGATAAAAGGCGCCGGCAATCAGGGAACCCGCCATGCGCACGGCAACCGTCAAGCGCAAGACCAAGGAGACCGACATCACCGCAACCGTCGCCCTCGACGGCAGCGGCGAGGCGTCGATCGATACCGGTGTCGGCTTCTTCGACCACATGCTCGAGCAGGTCGCCCGACACAGCCTGATCGACATCGCGGTCACGGCGAAGGGCGACCTCCACATCGACCAGCACCATACGGTCGAGGACGTCGGCATCGCACTGGGCACGGCACTCAAGCAGGCGCTCGGTGACATGAAAGGCATCACGCGCTACGCCGATGTCCACCTGCCGATGGACGAGGCGATGACACGGGCGGCGATCGACATTTCGGGTCGGCCGCACCTGGTGTGGAAGGTGAATTTCACCCGGGTCAGGATCGGCGAAATGGAGAGCGAGCTGTTTCGCGAGTTCTTCCAGGCGCTGGCGCAGAACGCCGGCGTGACGCTCCACATCGAGAACCTATACGGCCGCAACAACCATCACATCGCCGAGACCTGCTTCAAGGCGCTGGCGCGGGTGTTGAAGGCGGCCGTCGCGATCGATCCGCGCCAGAAGTCACGCGTGCCCTCGACCAAGGGCCAGCTCTAGAGCGGCCGGCTTTCATGAAATCGGACCGCTCCACCTCTTTTCGTTTGTCGCAATTCCAGAGGGAAAAGTGGGATTCACTTTTCCCGGAATTGCTTTAGGACCAGCGACCATGCCGCTCTACACCGTGCACGCGCCCGCGACGCTCCCCGGCGACAGGGCGCCCGACCCAATGAGCTACATCTTGGTCAAGGAGGGCTTCTGCTGGCCGGCCTTCTTCATCGCCGAGCTGTGGCTCCTGTTCCGCCGCATGTGGATCGTCTTCCTCGCCTACGTCATCGTGGCAGCGGTGGTGGCGGCGATCGGCGCGCGCGTCGGCGGGCCGCTGCCCGGCCTCTTCCTGGTGCTTGCCCACTTCCTGTTCGCGATCGAGGGCAATCAGCTCAGGCGCTGGACGCTCAGCCGCCGCGGCTACCGGCTGGTGGACGTAGTCGAGGGCGGCCGCCTCTACGAGGCGGAGTTGCGCTTCTTCCACGACCGGCCGGATGCGGCGCCGCCAACCCGGCCACCCGAGCCGCCGAAACCGGTCGTCGTGCCGCCGTCCCGGCCATCGGCGGAGGCCGGCGAGGTCGTCGGTCTCTTCCCCGCGCCGGGAGGTCAATCGTGACCGTCGCCATCATCGACTTCGGCGCCGGCAATCTGCGTTCGGCACAGAAGGCGTTCGAGCATGCCATCGCCGAAGCCGGGCTGGACGAAACCGTGGTCATCACGGCCAATCCGGACGTGGTCGCGCGGGCCGAGCGGGTCGTGCTGCCGGGCGACGGGGCTTTTGCCGACTGCAAGCGCAACCTCGAGGCGATCGACGGGATGATCGTGGCAATCGACGAAGCGATCGACGAGCGCGGCCGCCCGTTCCTCGGCATTTGCGTCGGCATGCAGCTGCTTGCCACCCGCGGCGTCGAGCACGCGGTGACAGACGGGCTCGACCGCATTCCCGGCGAAGTGCGCGCCGTCGAGCCGGGCGATCCGGCGCTGAAGGTACCGCACATGGGCTGGAACACGCTCGCGGCCCGTCGCGATCATCCGCTGTTCGACGGCATCGTCCTAGGACCGGAAGGCTGGCACGCCTATTTCCTGCACGGCTTCCACCTCGTCGCGGACAACGAGGACGACGTGGCCGCGATCGCCGACTACGGCGGACCGGTGACGGCGATCGTCGCCCGCGACAACGTCGCCGGCACTCAGTTCCATCCCGAGAAGAGCCAGAAGCTGGGCCTGAGGCTGGTGGCGAATTTCCTGACGTGGAAGCCGTGACGATCACGACCCGGGAAGCCCCAGTTGCTGTCATCCTCCGCGAAAGCGGAGGATCGTTGGCCGCGTCTGCTCGGCAAGACAAATCGGGTTGCACGCCCCGATCCTCCGATCAAGTCGGAGGATGACGACGGTGAGTGCGTGGCACGCGCGATGATCCTTTACCCGGCCATCGACCTGAAGGACGGAAGCGCCGTCCGCCTCGAACAGGGCGACATGGCACGCGCCACGGTCTTCAATGCCAACCCCGCCGCGCAGGCCCGTGCCTTCGTCGACAAGGGCTTCGAACGTCTGCACGTGGTCGACCTCAACGGCGCTTTCGCCGGCCGCTCGGTCAACGGTGCTGCGGTCGAGGCGATCCTCGCAGCAACGCAAGTGCCGGTGCAGCTCGGCGGCGGCGTCCGCGACATGGCAGCGGTCGAGGGCTGGCTGGCAAAGGGCGTGGCGCGGGTCATCCTCGGCACGGCCGCGGTCAACGACCCCGACCTCGTGCGCGAGGCGGCGGCGAAATTTCCCGGCAGGATCGCCGTCGGCATTGATGCGCGCGGCGGCAAGGTGGCGGTGCGCGGCTGGGCGGAAGCGACCGAGATCGAGGCCATAGACCTCGCCCGCCGGTTCGCGGATGCCGGCGTCGCCGCCATCATCTACACCGACATCGAGCGCGACGGCCTGCTCAAGGGCCTCAACATCGCCGCGACGCTCAGGCTCGCCAAAGCGGTGTCGATCCCGGTGATCGCCTCGGGCGGCCTTGCCTCGCTCGCCGACGTGGAGCGGCTGCTCGAACCCGACTGCGCCGTCCTCGACGGCGCCATCGCCGGCCGCGCCCTCTACGACGGCCGCCTGGACGCGCAGGCGGCGCTGGCACTTATACGTGCGGCGAAGGTGGCGCGATGCTGAAAACCCGCGTCATCCCCTGTCTCCCCGCCCGCCCGCAGCGCGTGCGCGAGGACGGGCAGAGAAACAGAATCGTCGAGGCCGATATCCGGTGCTGAAGACCCGCGTCATTCCCTGCCTCGACGTCAAAGACGGGCGCGTCGTCAAGGGCGTGCGCTTCGTCGATCTCACCGACGCCGGCGATCCGGTCGAGGCGGCGCGCGCCTACGACGCGGCCGGCGCCGACGAGCTCTGCTTCCTCGACATCACGGCGAGCTACGAGGAGCGCGCCATCCTCCTCGACGTGGTGGCCCGCACCGCCGAGCAGTGCTTCATGCCGGTGACGGTCGGCGGCGGCGTCCGTTCGGTCGACGACGTGCGCGCGCTGATGCTCGCCGGCGCCGACAAGGTGTCGATAAACACCGCGGCCGTCCGCGACCGCCGCATCGTCGCTGAAGCTTCGGAGAAGTTCGGCGCCCAGGCCATCGTCGTCGCCGTCGACGCCAAGCGGGTCAACCGGACGGACGATCCCGGCCGCTGGGAGATCTTCACCCATGGCGGCCGCAACCCGACCGGCATCGACGCGGTCGCCTATGCCGTGGAGGTGGCCGCACTCGGCGCTGGCGAGATCCTGCTCACCTCGATGGACCGCGACGGCACCGGCGACGGCTTCGACCTGGAACTCACCCGCGCCGTCGCCGACGCGGTGGGCGTACCGGTGGTGGCGTCCGGTGGCGTCGGCACTCTCGACCATTTCGTCGAGGGCGTGACTCAAGGGTCATGCCTCGGCGGTTCTCGCTGCTTCGATCTTCCACTTCGGGACCTTTACGATCCGGCAAGCCAAGGAGCATATGGCAGCGTTCGGCGTTCCCGTGCGGCTCGACGGCTGACAGACCATGACCGATTTCACCCTTTCCGACCTTGCCGCGATCATTGCGGAACGCGCCCGCTCGGGCGACCCCGCGACCTCGTACACGGCGCGGTTGCTGGCCGACGGGGTGGCGCGATCGGCCAAGAAACTCGGCGAGGAAGCGGTCGAGGCGGCGATCGCCGCGGTCGCCGGCGACAAGGCGGGGCTGACCGACGAGGCGGCCGACGTGCTCTACCACCTTCTGGTCACGCTGCAGGCGAGCGGCGTCGAACTTGCCGACGTGATGGCGGCGCTCAAGCGACGGACGGCCCAAAGCGGCGTCGCCGAGAAGGCCTCGCGGCCGGCGAAAGGGCCGTGATGGACCAGCCGGTACCGAAGCTTTCGCCGCACCGGGTGTTCAGCCGGGCGGAATGGGCGGCGCTCAGGGCCGACACGCCGCTGACGCTCTCCGACGACGACCTCGAGCGCCTGCGCAGCCTCAACGATCCGATCTCGCTCGATGAGGTCGTCGAAATCTACCTGCCGTTGTCACGCCTCCTCAGCCTCTACGTCGCCGCAACGCAGGGCCTGCACGACGCCACCCGGACCTTCCTTGGCATCACGGACGGGGTGACGCCGTTCGTCATCGGGATCGCCGGCTCGGTGGCGGTTGGCAAGTCGACGACAGCGCGCGTCCTGCGGGCCCTGCTTCGGCGGTGGCCGAATACGCCCAAGGTCGAGCTTATGGCGACCGACGGCTTCCTTTTGCCCAATGCGGTGCTCGCCCGCGAGGGCCTGATGGAGCGCAAGGGGTTCCCGGAAAGCTACGATCTCCGCCACCTGCTTGCCTTCCTCAGCGATGTCAAGGCCGGCAGGCGCAACGTCGTTGCGCCGGTCTATTCCCACCTCACCTATGACATCGTTCCCGGCGAAACGATCACCGTCGATCGTCCCGACATCCTGATCGTCGAAGGGCTGAACGTGCTGCAGACGTCGCAGCGCCCGTCGGATGCGCGCGGCATACCGTTCGTCTCCGATTTCTTCGACTTTTCCATCTACCTCGATGCCGAAGAGAACGACGTCCGGCGCTGGTACATTGACCGCTTCCGGAGCCTGCGCCAAACCGCCTTCCGCGACCCCAGGTCCTATTTCCGCCGTTTCGCCGACCTCGGCGACGAGGAGGCGGAAAAGGTTGCCGACGACCTGTGGCGGCGGATCAATCTCGTCAATCTGACCGAGAACATCCTGCCCACGAGACCCCGCGCCGACCTCATCCTCAGGAAAGAGGCCTCCCACGCCATCATTCAGGTGGCGCTCCGCCGTATCTGACGCGCGCCTTGATTTTTCGCGCCCGAGACCTGATATCGACCTCCGAATCGATTTACCCCAAGACACTGGACCGACGGATGATGGCCGACGAAAAGACCACCACCGAGCCTGACGCCGCTGCCGAAGCGGGCGAACCGGCGAGTGCCGGCCCGTCGGCGCCCAAGCCGGACGAGGCCGGTGAGGCCAAGGACAGGCTTCTGCGCACGCTGGCGGAGATGGAGAACCTGCGCCGGCGCACCGAGCGCGAGATCACCGACGCCCGCCAGTATGCGGTCACCAATTTCGCCCGCGAGATGCTCGCGGTCGGCGACAACCTACGCCGCGCCATCGAAGCGGTGCCGAAAGAACTGCGCGAGCATGGCGACAAGGCGCTTGCCGGCCTGATCGAGGGTGTCGAGGTGACCGAACGCGGGCTGGAGCAATCGCTCACCAAGTTCGGCGTGCGCCGCATCGAGGCCAAGGGCCAGAAATTCGACCCGTCGATGCATCAGGCGATGATCGAGGTGGAGAGCAACGAGGTTGCGCCGGGTGCCGTCGCCGAGGAAATCCAGGCCGGTTATACGATCAATGGCCGAGTCCTGAGGCCCGCCCTGGTCGCGGTCGCCAGGAAGGGGGCCAGGCCGCCAGCCGAGTCTGGCGGACAGTCACCGGCGGCCGCCGTCGCCGACGCCCCCGCAGCCACCGATTCCGGCGACGGCTGAGCCTGGCTACGCTGCGGCCGCGAACGTAGCGAGCGCGCGCCGCAAGGTGTCCGGCGTCATCGGTTTTTCCAGGATCGCGTCGATGCCGACGGCTTTTGCCTCGGCGCGGGTTTCGGCAAGGACGTCGGCGGTGAGCGCGAGAATGGTCGCACGCGGTGCACCCGTCCGTATCTCGAAGTCGCGGATAGCGCGGGCCGCTGCAAGGCCGTCGAGGCCAGGCATGTGCAGATCCATCAGGATAACGGCGAAACGCCCGGGCTCCGCTGTGGCTGCTGCGACGGCGGCCGCGCCGTCGCGGACTTCGCTCACCGAATGGCCTAGCCCTTCCAGCACCGCGCGGGCAAGAAGCGCGTTGATCTCATTGTCCTCGGCGACCAGCACCTCGAGGTTCTGTGGCGCTCGCCGCCGTTCCGCTGACCGGCGCGGTCGCGCGTCGCCCGGGTCGATGCGGAAATCGCCGGTGCCGGTGATGATCTCGCCGACGATGCGGGTGAGCGAGGAGCGCCGCACCGGGCGCACCAGATAGGCATCGAAGCCGGCGCCGCGGAGCGGCTCGACGTCGCCGCGATGGCCGGGCTCGATCAGCACCGCGGCTGGCACCCGCCGGCCGGCGGCCTCGCGGATGCGCGCGAGCGCCGTCGCCGGGTCCGGCGCCAGGCGGGCATCGATCAGCACCGCGTCGTGTCCTTCACCCGCGGCGCTCGCCGCTCCGATCAGGGCAGCGCCTTCGTTGGCGGTCGTCGCTACGCGTACGGCGGCGCCGACGGCAGCGAGTTGACCGGCAATGACGGGCGGCTCGGCCCCGCCCGACGAAAGGATGAGGACACTTCGTCCCGACAGGTCGACCGGCGGCTCGGTCCCAGGCGCAGCCTTGGCCGGGGCCAGTTCGAGCGTGAAGGCGAACACCGTGCCGCCACCCTCGCGCGGCGTCACCGCGATATCCCCGCCCATGCGCCGAACGATCCGCCGCGAGATGGCGAGCCCCAGCCCGGCGCCGCCGTGACGACGGCTGAGCGCGGTGTCGATCTGCTCGAACTCGCCGAACAGGCGCTCGGCCTCCGAAGGGGCGATGCCCGGTCCGCTGTCGGCGACGGCGAAGGTGACGCTGACGCGACCGTCGGCACCGGCCGCGAGGCGGCGCACCGACAAGGTCACGCCGCCTGCCTCGGTGAACTTGACCCCGTTGCCGGCGAGATTGATCAGCACTTGGCGCAGGCGTGTCGCATCCACCATCACCGCCGTTGGCATGTCCGCGCCGACTTCGGCCGCGATGTCGATACCCTTGACGTGGGCGCGGCCGGCAAGGAGTTCCGCAATCTCCTGCAGGGACGCTTCCAGATCGGTCGGCTCCGGCTTGAGATCGAGTTGCCCGGCCTCGATCCGCGAAAAGTCGAGCATGTCGTCGACGAGCGTCAGCAGTGCCTCGCCGGAGGAATGGACCGCGCGCGCGTAGGTTTCCTGGTCCGGCGTCAGCTCGGTTTCGAGCAGGAGCCCGGTCAAGCCCAGGATGCCGTTCAGCGGCGTGCGGAACTCGTGACTGACGGTGGCGAGCACGCGCGACTTTGCCTGGCTCGCCGCTTCGGCTTTCCGGCGCGCCTCGACCAGCGCCTGCTCGACCTCCTTGCGCGCGGTGATGTCGCGCGCCGCCGAATAGACCGAACCCAGCGCGCCGTCGTCGTCCCGCATGCGGATGTCGACCCAGGCGAACCAGCGCGGGCCGGCGGCGGTTTCGAGCCTGACATCGCGGGCGGCGACTTCGCGGCCCTCGGCGGACTGCTGGCCGACCGGTGCGATCAGCGGCGCCATCGTCAGCGTTCGGCCGATGATGGTGGCCGGCGCCAGGGCGAAGGCCTTGGTGAACGCCGGATTGACGAAGGTGACGTTGCCGGCGGCGTCGCGGCGAACCACCAGATCGCCCTGGGCGTCGATCAGGCTGCGGTAGCGTTCCTCGCTCTCGCGCAGTTCCCAGGCCGTGTCGGCGAGCCTTTCCAGGCTCTCAGCCAGCCGCAGGTTCTCGTCCGCGAGGCGGGCGAGATCGCCGCGGAGCTTGAGGTGATCGACGCGCGCCGCACCCCACAGCGCCGCAGCCCCGACCACGACCACCGCCGGCAGCAGGATGGGCGCGAGTTCCGGCCGGAGATAGGCGACGATCAGCGCGACGAGTGCGGCAAGACCGGCGGCCACTGCGAAGATGGCGGCCGGGACGTGGGAGGAGCGGGGCGGAAGACGGCCGGGCGTGGTCGGCACCGACGGTCCGGCGTCCCGCCGCGGAATTGGCGGCGCGGCATCGTTGGACGCGACGGGCAACTCGACCATGACTTCGACCTCTGACGCCCGCGTCGGCATGAGCCGGCACGGCGTCCGACAGAGTGTCAAATCATGCTTTCCGAATCCTTGACGGCGGTTAGCCGATCCTGGAGCGGGTCATCGTTTCTTGCCCGGAATGGCTTCAGGCGGCGGCCGCCAGACGGTCGCCGAGGGCGCGGTACGAGAGCGCCTCGGCAAGGTGGATGCGCCCGACCGAACCGGCACCGTCGAGATCGGCGAGCGTGCGGGCGAGCTTCAGGACGCGGTGGTAGCCGCGGGCAGACAACCGCATTGCCTCAGCCGCCGACTGCAGGAGTTGCCTGGCAGCCGCATCGGGCGCCGCCACCGTCTCGATCAGCGACGGCGAGCACTGCGCGTTGGTCCAGACCTTTGGGCACGCCCAGCGCGGCGAAGCGCTCGCGCTGGATGGTGCGCGCCGCAGCCACACTCTCGGCGACCGCCGCAGAAGGCTCGGCCGGCGTCGGAAGAATCAGGTCGGCGGCCGACACCGCCGGCACGTCGATGCGGATGTCGATACGGTCGAGGAGAGGACCGGAGATGCGCGCCTGGTAGTCGGTCACGCACCGCGGGCCGCGCCGGCAGACGTGGCCCGGCTCGCCCGCCATGCCGCAGCGGCATGGGTTCATGGCGGCAACCAATTGGATGCGCGCCGGGTAGCTGATGCGGTAGTTGACGCGGGCGATCATCGTCTCGCCGCTCTCCAGCGGCTGGCGCAGCGAATCGAGCACCTGCGGGGTGAACTCCGGAAACTCGTCGAGGAACAGGACGCCGTTGTGGGCGAGCGAGGCCTCGCCCGGCCGGGCGCGGATGCCGCCGCCCACCATCGCCGCCATCGAGGCGGAGTGGTGCGGGGCGCGGAAGGGACGGTGGCGGGTCAGTTTGCCGTTCGAAATCTCGCCTGCGATCGAGGCGATCATCGACACCTCGAGCAGTTCCGGCATTCGGTAGCAAAGGAAGCAAGTCTGCTACAAATTTACCGCCACATTTCGGGCATGGATACCTTCGTTATCAGCGGCCTTGTCCGTAAACGCGCCGAGTCGGGCGACATAGACGCACCCAAGCCGATCTCCAGCGCATGTCCACGAGCTAGAAGCGCTGGACGCCACCATTCGTCTGTTCGACGCGGACTACCAGTAGAGGCGATCAAACCCAAGGCGTTCCGACCGCCCGAGATTGGGCGCATCGCGGCGAAATGACCCGGATCATTCTGACGTGCTGCGCCAGGCGCTGAACCGCTTACCACGCGTGACATAGCCGTGGCCGCTGATGACAGGCGCGGGCGCTCGATACCGACAACATCAAGTTTGTGCGGCTGATGACCAAGCGGTGTGGTGTGGCGCTTAGGCTGCAAAGGGACAAAGGTGTGGTGCGGTCAGATCAGGGGCCGGGCCAGTATCACATATGGAAAATTAATCGTTAACGTTATCCCCGTAATTCTCAATGAAATCAACATCTAGCGATTGACCGCCGTCAATGGCACAGGACTTGGCAGGCGTCGGAATTGCACCATACTGTCAGCCACACTTTCCGAAATCAGCGAGAAAGTGAAGGCTGGCCCCGAAGGGCCAGCCCTCCCAAGACTGGAGAGATGGCTGAGCGGTTGAAGGCACTGGACTGTAAATCCAGCGGGGAACGCCGGTCCAAAGCTAGTACCCCCGTGGGTTCTAATCCACTCTCTCCGGCAGGGCGGCTTAAGCCGCCCTTTTCTTTTTCTTTATCCAAGCACTCTTAGTTAGCGGAGTTGATTCGCTTTTCGATTGGTAGTGTACGAGAATGCACTTGTAATGCAAGTGTAGAACTCTCATGCCCAAGTCGCGAAACTACACGACCCTAGGAGCGCCGTTCTCAATTCGGCTGCCTATGCGCTGCAATGGCACTCCTAGATGATCTTGAAGCGGGCGGTGGGTTTGCACGGAGCAAATCGACGCTGAAATATGCAGAAATCTGATTTTGCGGCGAGCTAGAAGAAATTTGATTAGACGGAATTATCAAACTCATGCGCGCTGCCAATAACCCTTCCACTGACGGCTGATCGGATGGGCCAACGCTAGGCCAAGGGCGCGGTTAGCCAGCGCACCGTTGTCCAGCCGCCGGTGATCTTCCATCCACGCGGCGTGCGCGGCGTAGGCGTGCAGGTAGCGCGCGCTGACGTGGTGATGCTGACCATCGACCATCCGGCGAAGGCGGCTGAAATAGCTTTCAACCCAATTGGTGTGACCGTCCGCCAGATCGGAATAGGCGAGCGTGTGATTGATCCGGCGAACGGGCCAGCGAGCGTGCAGCGCATCCCAGTGGCTCGCTTCGTCGGCATAGAACGTCGTCTTGTTCTCGGCCGTCTTGAACGCGATCTGGACACCCTCGGCTTCCTGCTTTGTGACGTGTGTGAAGGTGCGCCCACCACGCTCGCGGAGCGCCACCACGACACGACGCTTGCCGGTCTGATGTTCCGCTAGGCGGCGGTCCACGCGATCCTCAACGCGGTTCGCCGGGCGAATGTGGCCGCCGAAATAAGCGCCGTCGATTTCAACGTCTCCGTCTGGCGTCTCGGCCGTTGATTTCGGACGCGAGTGCTTCCCTGAGTCTTGTGGCCAAGACGAACGCCGTCTTGTGCTGGCAATCCAGATCACGGGCCAGTTGAAGCGCGCTCACGCCCTTCGCCGCATTGACCACGATGCAGATCGCGGCGAGCAGATCGACAAACGACATCTTCCGCGAGGCGAAGATCGTCCCGCTGGTAACGCTGATACTGTCTCCGGCAATCCTTGCAGGCGTAGCGACGCGCGAGCGGTCGTGTAAGCCTCCAGCGAGCCGCAATGCGGGCAAACCGGCTGCGCCGTTCGGTCTCGGGCCACCGCAACTCGCAGAACGTCTTGTAGGCCGCATCCTCGCCCCCGGCGAAGATCGACCGCAGACTGAGCGTCCGGGCTTTCGCGCTAAGGAGGAAGTGTTGGGCCATATGTCATCATTTCCAGTGCTTGTGCACTAGAGATAATGACATCACGTCATCTTGTCAAGGGCAAAAGCACGCTATATGATGACAAATCGACTGCGGAGCGTGACATGCCAGAACGAACAGACTGGGAAGCCAAGGCCCGAGGGATTATCCGGGGAGAGATGGCCCGTCAGGGAGTGACTTATGCGCAATTGGTCGAACGGCTTGGCGGCGATTGGTATTGACGAAGATGAGCGCAATCTGCGGAATAAGGTCAGTCGGGGAAATTCACCGCAGGGTTCCTACTCCAATGTCTATCCGCACTTGGATTGCACAGCCTCCGATTGGTGTCGGAATAGCAATTGTCGCCATGCTTTTGATGGCGGGTCTAGTAAATCGCGATAGCGATTCCTAAAGCAGCCAAAACGCCCCCAGCCAAAAAAACCAGCAAACCCAAATTCTTTCTGAGGGCCCAAACGCTCAGACCGAAACCGAGCGCGCCGAAGAGCGTGCCGTCCGCGATCTTCAAGCCCAACAAGATATGGCGAAATGGGCTTTTTGGTTGCTCTGGGTAAGTGCGGACCGGCGTTGATTGCTCGTTGCTGCTACTCTCTATGAAACGAGAAAAGCCGGAAATGCCGCTGTTAACATGGTCAAGGATACGAGACGTCAAGCCGATGCCGCTGTGCTTGCCCTGAATAAATCCAGAGTGAATACTCGCCTGCGAATTGCGCGCCTATCTGAGCGTCGAACCTACGGGATTAACAAATTGCGCGGCCGAGATAAAGCGATTGGACTGGTCACAGTTCGCAATGTGGGACGGCTTCCGCGCTAGAGATGTTTTGATTTTTGTAAGCATGACGGCCAATCCTGATAAGTATCTGAACGATTTCGACGTTGAGCCGGATGCGAAAACCAAATTGGTCATCCAACCTTAACGCTACTATACGGCAAGGCAGCGCTGATGAGCATGAGGTTAGTTCTTTGTGCCAGCCGTGGCACTGGATATATGTGTGGGGAATTGCTTATTACAGTGACGGCTATAAGAGCCGCAGATTTACGCGGTTTTGCCATCGATATCATGGGGCTGCTCACGACAGGCTTGTAGCCACCGCCCCCGATCAGCCCCGACAAACGGTCATTTTTGAAGCCCGCGAAGGCAGGTACCATATGTATGGCAACAATGCCGACTAATATCCAAATCCATACTCTTTTCACCGGCTCCAGCTAGCCTCCTTCGGCTAGCGGCGTCCGGGAGCGCTGGAAGCAGTTGCTTCCTTTGCTACCTAATGCCGAGCAGTTCGGCCGGCGTGAGCGGCGGCAGGATCGAGGGCAGCCGGCTCGCCAGCATCGATTTGCCGGCGCCGGGGGGGCCGACCATCAGGAGATTGTGGCCGCCGGCGGCAGCGACCTCCAAAGCGCGCTTCGCCGACTCCTGGCCCTTGATGTCGGCGAGATCGCCGAGTGCCGGGGCCGCCTCGGCGACACCCGCCTCTGGCCGCGACAGCACCTGGATGCCGCGGAAATGGTTGGCGATGGCGATGAGGCTGCGGGGCGCCAGGATCGCCATGTCGCCGCTCGCCCACGCTGCCTCCGGCCCCGACGCCGACGGACAGATGAGACCGCGGTGCATCGCGTTGGCGGAGATCGCCGCCGGCAGCACGCCGGCGACCGGTGCGATGGTGCCGTCGAGCGCCAGTTCGCCGAGCGCCACGTAGTCGGCGAGTTCCTCGCCGGGAACGGCGCCGAGCGCCGCCATCAGCGCCAGCGCGATCGGCAGGTCGTAGTGGCTGCCCTCCTTGGGGAGATCAGCCGGGGCAAGGTTGACGATGATCCGCTTCGGCGGCAGCGCCAGCCCCGTTGCGTGCAAGGCGCTTCGCACCCGCTCGCCGCTCTCGTTCACCGCCTTGTCGGGCAGACCGACGATGATGAAGCGCGGCAGCCCCGGCACGATCTGCACCTGGACGTCGACGGGAACCGCCTCGATCCCCTGAAACGCATCTGTAGTGACGTGAGAAACCATGGCCCCGCCCCTGCCCGCTACCTCCTCACCATAACGGAGGCCCCCAAACCGGCGATTATGCACTTTGCAAACTAGCCGGTAAATGAGCTACCATGCCAGTGATCTTTTTCACGCTGGTGTGGGCGGCCGCTTTCGATTCTTCGGTTTGGGTTACAATCAGCATTACACTGATAAGCGGTGTGCTGTGGATGGCGTACAGACATCCAGCAGCATATGCCCGCGTCGCCCCGTGGCTCGCGTTGACAACCGTACTGCTAGCGAGTTGTTGGTTTATTTACGGAATGGGTTTCTCTTTCTGGTAGACTCGATGCCATAAGTCATTTGCGTGAAGATAGTAATTGGTTTGCGCCGTTTCCCGGTCGTTTATTCTTAGTAATACCAATTGCAGGCGGTCTAATAGCCGTACTGTACGCCGCACTCTATTTGCGTCATTTCTTAACACAAGACGACGATAAGGCCGGAAACTCTAAACCGCCGAGCAGCAATTAATCCTTTAGCTTGCGTTTGTTTCTATCTAATTTTGCCTTCGTGGGCTTTTGTATCGGCGCTGGTCTCGCTGACGCCACTTTCCGCAGCGCCCGATCAAAGGCTTCCTCGGATTCATCGGTACCAAGTTTCTCGGGCAGCACGCCGGAACTTTTGCACCTGAGAACTCTGCTTTTGTCTTCGTGTCTGGCATGCTCACCTCATGTACAGAATGTATCTAGATGAGGTTGGCGTCGAGACGATGAAACGTCTCAATGACGACAACTTTCGGTACCTTAGCCTAACCGGCGTGATCTTGCGGATTGATCACGCGCGCGATTTCTTAGGGCCGGCATTCGATCGGATAAAGGCCGAGGTCTTAGACCATGATCCGGATTTCTCCAGTCTGTTTTCACAGAGTTCGACATCCGCAATTCGCGAGGACCTTTTCAAATCCTAGCCACTCCGTCCGAAAGAAAATTTGATCGCACGCTCCAATTTTCGGAGGCCGAAGAGCCAAGTAAAAACACTGAGCGACAATAAGTCGCTGTTAATACAGACCACTTGCAACAGACGCATCCGTACCACTTTCTGATCGAAATTATCGTCAGAAATAATTCCATTATCCCACGGCGCATGAACGGTACTGGCGACATCATGCCAGAGGCGAGAGGGAACAATCCGGACAAGGCGCTACAGCGCGAGTTCTACAGCTATCGATTGATGGGAACGAGGTTCGCCGACTATGACCAACCCGACCACTTCGCTCCAGAATCTGAAGTTCCGCACCAAAAAGGACAACGTAGCTGGGCTGCAACTATCGTGACCTGCTCGCTATCCGAGTCACTTCGCTATCAGGCGAAGCCTCGGGCACCAGGCCGGGCTTGGGCCGTTCGCAGAACGTGTGTCCGCACTCCTTGTCCGGAATAAATACGATAGGTCCTACACCGGTGATGTACACGGTTATGGCTTCAAGCATCTGCCATAACTAGAAGGGGGCGCGAGGCCCCCTCCGATGGATTGATCTTCCATCAACTACCGACCGCCGAAGCTCGGTTGCCTCTAAGCTAAGGCTGAATCCTCGCGGTCAATCTTATTGCGCTTCGAACTTCAAAGGGTAACGAAAGCCGTTGGCTTTCAGGGCAACGGTCTTAGCCGTGAGGTTGCCGGTAGGTCAGTCGCTTGCCCTTCATGCGTTCAATTGCCAGACCGGCCCTTTCCTGATCCTCGACCAAGCACCGAAGTTTCTTAGCGGAAATCGAACTCCGCCTATGGTCATATGCTTCTCGTTCTGTGCTGATTAGACGCCCTTCATGCCGCTTGCAGATCGAGTAGTAGCCCTCGACCGTGTTCGTGTGGATGTCACCGCGAACGTATTCCTTGGCCGTGTGGTCCACCGAACCATGTTCCGCGAACGTCGCACCAATGCCGACGTAGTAGCGCGCCTTGTCGGTCATGAAGCGCGACTCGCGGTTGATGTTGTCGCGGACGATGGGGACGATATCGGCCACCGTCGTGCTGTCCGACATGGAACGAACGCGCGCGGCCGCCGCGCTCGACGAGCGTCACGATGGTGTTCTTGACGGCCTGCGCGCCGCCACCACGGCCTAGAGGATGCGCCGGCGGCATACCTTCCAGCCGACCGATGAACGTCTCGTCAGCCTCTACAACCTTGCCAGAACCACCGAGCGGCGACAGGTCGCCAGAACGCATAGCCTCGCGGATACGATGCGCAAGGAACCACGCCGTCTTGTACTGGACCTCCAAGATGCGGTGAAGCTGATGGGCGCTAATGCCCTTCTTGGAGCAAGCCATCAGGTGAACCGCCTGCAAGAACTTGTGGAGCGGGATGCGGCCGTGTTCGAACACCGTGCCGATCTTCACGGTGAACTGCTTGCCGCAGTCGGCGCAGCGATGCAGGCCGTAGCGGATGCGCTTGGCCGGGTTCGCCTTGATCTTGGTGATCCGGTCCGTTCCACCGCAATGCGGGCAGACGGGGCCGTTAGGCCATAGAACAGCCTCAAGGTGCGCGAAAGCGGCTTCTTCATCATGAAAGTAGGGCTTTGACAGGACGGACATGGCTAATTCCCTTTCCGTACTAGGGAATGTAGGGCATTCTGTCCCTGTTTGCAAGATACATAATCGCCCCCAAACCACAAGAACAATTCGTGAACGTCCGGTTACCCGATCGCCGCGATCAGGTCGGTCAGTTCGCCGAGGCGGGTGAGCCGGCGGTACCGCGGCTCGTCCACCGGGTCGTCGGCGTGTTCCAGCTCCCAGTTCAGGTCGTGTGGGATATAGACGCCCCAGCTCCCCGCGGCGATCGCCGGGATCACGTCCGATTTCAGTGAATTGCCGACCATCATGGCGCGGGCCGGTCCATCGGCGTACCGGCTGAAGACCCGCTCGTACGTCGCCGTGGTCTTGTCGGAAACGATCTCGACCGCGTCGAAGAAGTCGCCGAGGCCGGAGCCGGCGAGCTTGCGCTCCTGGTCGAACAGGTCGCCCTTGGTGACGAGGATCATCCGGAAGGACGGCGCCAGATATTCCAGCGTCTCGCGCACGTCGGGCAGTGTCTCGACCGGATGGGAGAGCATGTCGCGTCCGGCTTCGAGGATGTCGCGGATGACCGTGGCGGGAACCTCGCCGTCGCTCACCTCGATCGCGGTCTCGATCATCGACAGGGTGAAGCCCTTGATGCCGAAGCCGTAGCGGGCGAGGTTGCGCTTCTCGACCTTCAGCAGCCGCTCGGCAAGGTGATCGGGCTCGGCGTGCCCGGCAAGCAGCCCGGCGAAGCGCTCCTGGGTCAGCCGGAAGAAGCGCTCGTTCTGCCAGAGCGTGTCGTCGGCATCGAAGCCGATGGCGGTCAGTCGCCTCGACACAGCCACGGTTCACCTCCGGCGCCGTCGTTCGATCGCGTCCCAGATCAGCACCGCGATATCGGCGCCACCGAAGCGCTTCACCTCGCGGATGCCGGTGGGCGAGGTGACGTTGATCTCGGTGAGATAGTCGCCGATCACGTCGATGCCGACGAAGATCAGTCCGCGCTCTCTCAGCGCCGGGCCGATCGCCGTGCAGATGTCGTGGTCGCGAGCGCTCATCTCGGCCGGCTCCGCGCGGCCGCCGACGTGCATGTTGGAGCGCGCCTCGCCGGCGGCGGGCACCCGGTTGATGATGCCGACCGGCTCGCCGTCGACCAGGATGATGCGCTTGTCGCCCTTGCGAACGTCCGGCAGGTAGCGCTGCACGACATAGGGCTGGCGCGGAAAGGCGTCCTCGAAGATTTCGAGAAGCGAGGCGAGATTCTCGTCGCCGCCGGTGATGCGGAAGACGCCGGCGCCGCCGTTGCCATAGAGCGGCTTGACGATGATGTCGCCATGCTCGGCGCGGAAGGCGACGATCCGTTTGCGGTCGCGGGTGATGAGCGTTGGCGGACCGAGTGAGGCAAACTCTGTGACGAACAGTTTTTCCGGCGCATTGCGGACGCTCACCGGGTCGTTCACCACCAGCGTCGCCGGATGGATGCGCTCCAGCATGTGGGTGGTGGTGATATAGCCCATGTCGAAGGGCGGGTCCTGGCGGAGATGGACGATGTCGAAAGTGGAGAGGTCGGCCGGTTCCGCTTCTCCGAGGGTGTAGTGATCGCCTTCGACGTCGCGCACGGACACCGGCTCGACCGTCGCCGAGACGCGGCCGCCGCTCATGGCGAGACGGTCAGGAGTGTAGTGATAGAGCCGGTGGCCGCGCCGCTCTCCCTCCAGCATCAGCGCGAATGTGGAATCGCCGCGGATGGCGACCCGCGCGATATGATCCATCTGAAAGGCGACCTTGAGCGGCATCGACGGCTCCGGAAACGGCGGTGATTATCACGCGACGCCGTCGGCGTCGAACACGCCGGCAAGGTGCCGCGGCAGGCGTCCGGGCGCGGCGACGACCACGTCGAAACGGAGGTCGCACCGGGCGGCCTTCGGGTGGGCGGCGAGCCAGAGGGCCGCGGCACGAGCGATGCGCCGGCGACCTGTGGGTGTCACCGCTTTAGCGCCTTCGGCGAGTGTGGCCCTCGCCTTCACTTCCACAAAAGCCACCACGTGGCCGCGGCGAACGATCAGGTCGATCTCCCCAACCGGGACACGATAGCGGCGCGCGAGCACCCGATAGCCTTTCACCCGCAGGAACCAGGCTGCGATCGCCTCGGCCCGCCGGCCTCGTTCCTCGGCGGCGCGGCGCTCGCTCGCGCGATCAGGCCTCGCCGGCATCCGCCCTACCCTTCAGCGCCAGCGCGCGCGCATAGAGCTGGCGGCGGGGCAGCCCGGTGAGCGCGGCCGCCTCGGCCGCCGCGCCGCTGACAGAGTGCGTCTCGAGCAGCGATGAAAGCACTTCGTCGGCATCCCGTGCCGAGGTTTGCTCCACCAACGGCGGCGCAACCACCACCACGATCTCGCCCTTCGGCGGCTGTTCCTCCCCGTATGCGGCTGCGAGTTCGGCGAGCGTGCCGCGGCGGACGGTCTCGTGAATCTTGGTGAGCTCGCGCACGACGGCAGCGGTCCGCTCGCCGCCGAAGGCGTCGGCCATGGCGGCCAGCGAAGCGGCAACGCGTTTCGGCGACTCGAAAAAGATGAGCGTCGCCGGCACCACCTTCAGTTCAGCGAAGCGCTTGGACCGGGCGTTCGGCTTTACCGGAACGAAGCCGGCGAACATGAAGGCGTCGGAGGGAAGGCCCGAGGCAACCAGTGCGGCAAGCACGGCGGAGGCGCCGGGGACAGGTACCACCGGGTGATCGGCTCTGCGCGCCTCCAGCACCAGACGGTAGCCGGGGTCGGAGACGAGCGGGGTACCGGCGTCGCTCACCAGGGCAACCGCCGCGCCGGCGGCCAGTGCCGCGAGCAGCTTCGGGCGCTCCTTCGCCGCATTATGGTCGTGATAAGGGGCGAGTTTGGTGGCGATGCCGAAGCGACGCAACAGCACCGAGGTCACCCTGGTGTCCTCGCAGGCTATCAGGTCGGCTGCCGCGAGGACCGCAAGCGCCCTCAGCGTCGTGTCGCCAAGGTTGCCGATCGGGGTCGACACAACGTAAAGGCCGGGTTCGAGCGAGGGCGCCGTGATTCGATGACCCTCAACCGCGTAGGATCGGGAGGGGCCGCCAGGGTCCTTGTGCGGGTCTTTCATGCGGGCGGTTCCAGCCTCGGACGAGCGGCCGATTTGCGATGATTTATCATGAGGTTTTGACAGGGTGCCGAATAGTCCTATGATTTGGCAATCGTTAGCGTCCCCGAGGCGAGCGAGGGAGAAGGTCTTGTCCCGCCGGTTTTCCGTGCGCTTCGGTGGTGTCAGGGCGGCGGCCGTCGCGGTGGTGGCCAGCGGCCTGGCGGTACTGTCGGCCTGTTCAGGATCAGGAATTGGTGGCGGCGGGCGGGGGCCGGTAATCGGCTCGACGCCAGTCAGCGGCGAGGTGCTTGGCACCGGGCCGGTCAAGGTGGCGCTACTGCTGCCCTTGTCGGCGACCGGCAACGCCGGCCAGGTCGCCACCAACTTGAAGAACGCCGCCGACCTCGCCATCCGCGATTTCCAGACCGCCAACATCCAGATCCTGGTCAAGGACGACGGCGGCACGCCGGAGGGGGCGAGCGCGGCGGCGAGCGAAGCCATCTCGCAAGGCGCCCAATTGATCCTCGGGCCGCTGTTCGCGCGCTCGGTGACCGCTGCGGCGACGGTGGCGCACAGCGCCAACGTGCCGATCATCGCGTTCTCGACCGATGCGACAACCGCCAGCCGCGGGGTCTATCTCCTCAGCTTCCTGCCCCAGAGCGACGTCGACCGCATCATTGCGTTCGCCGCCGCCCACGGCAAACGCTCGTTCGCCGCGCTGCTGCCCAACACGGCGGCGGGCACGCTCTACGAAGCGGCGCTCCAGCGCGCCGTCGCCAATGCCGGCGGCCGCGTCATGACGGTGGAGAAGTACGACCTCGACAAGGTGTCCATGCAGCAGCACGCGACGACCGTGGCCCAACTGGTCAATTCGGGAACGGTCGACGCAGTGTTCATCCCCGACGCCGGCGACGCGACGCCCTTCCTGGCGCAGGTGCTCGCCGCCAACGGCGTGCTCTCCTCCAAGATCGCCTTCCTTGGCAGCGGCCAGTGGGACGACAGCCGCATCGCGGCCGAATCGAACCTCAGCGGCGGCTGGTATCCGGCGCCTGAAATCCTCCGGCTTCGAGAGTTTCTCCAAGCGCTACGAGGCTGCGTTCGGCGCGACACCGTTCCGTTCGGCAACGCTTGCCTATGACGCCACCAGCCTCGCCGCCGGTCTATCGGCCCGTTTCGGCGACCAGCGTTTCACCGCGCAGACGCTGACCAATTCGAGCGGCTTCATCGGGATCGACGGCGCCTTCCGCTTCCTGCCGAACGGGCTGAGCGAGCGCGGGCTTGCCATCTATCAGCTTGAGGGCGGCAAGCCGACCATCGTCGATCCGGCGCCCAAGACCTTCGCCAAGGCCGGCATCTGATCACGCCGCGAGGTCCGCGACCACCGCATCGAGGACGAAGAAGCCGGCACGGGTGGCGCGCAGCTTGCTGCCGCCCATGCGCTCCACCATACCGTGGGCGAGGAGATCGGTGAGGCGGGCTGGATCGAGCACGCGGCCGGTGAGCCGCTCGTAGCGGTCCAGATCGATGCCTTCGGCGAGGCGGAGGCCCATCAGCAGGAGTTCGTCGCCCTCCTCCTCCGGCGTCAGTACGTCGTCGACGGTCAGGCCGTCGCCCCACGATTCGACCTTCTCCAGCCACGCCTCCGGTGCCCGCTCCGTCGCGGTGGCATGGCGGCCGTCGGCGAGCCTGAGGCGGCCATGAGCGCCGGGGCCGATGCCGGCGTATTCGTCATAGCGCCAGTAGGCGAGGTTGTGACGGCATTCGGCCCCGGGCGCGGCGTGGTTGGAAATCTCGTAGGCGGGCAGGCCTGCCGCGTCGCAGACGTCCTGGGTCACGGCGTAGAGGTCGGCGGCGGCGTTGTCGTCGGGGACGATGAGCTTGCCGGCCTTGCGGAGCGCGAAGAACGGCGTCCCCTCCTCGATGGTCAATTGATAGAGCGAGAGGTGATCGCAGGCGCGCGCCAGCGCTTGGGTGAGTTCGCGGCGCCATGCCTCCGGCTTCTGGCCGGGGCGCGCATAGATCAGGTCGAAGGAGAGGCGCGGGAACGTCTCACGCGCGATCTCGATCGCCGCCAGCGCCTGGTCGACGTTATGCAGGCGACCGAGGAACCTGAGATCGGCGTCGTTCAGCGCCTGGACGCCGAGCGACAGGCGGTTGACGCCGGCGGTGCGGTAGCCGCGGAACCGGTCGGCCTCGACGCTCGACGGATTCGCCTCCAGCGTCACCTCGGCGTCCGGGGCGACGGCCCAATGTTTCGTGACCGCGTCGAGGATCGCGCCGACGGTTGCCGGCTCCATCAGCGACGGCGTGCCGCCGCCGAGGAAGATCGAGGTGACGGTTCGGCCGGGGGCGCGCGCGGCGGTGGTGGCGATCTCGCGCGCGAAGGCGGCGGCGAAGCGCTGCTGGTCCGGCGGCGTATGCCGTACGTGGCTGTTGAAGTCGCAGTAAGGGCACTTGGCCGCGCAGAACGGCCAGTGGACGTAGACACCGAAGGCGGTCATCGGGCGGGCCCCGCGCCAAGCTTGGCGGCGGCGAAGGCGGCGAGCGCACGGGCGCGATGGGAGAGCGCGTGCTTCTCGGCCGGCGGCATCTCGGCGAAGGTGCGCTGATGGCCGTCCGGCTGGAAGATCGGGTCGTAGCCAAAACCGCCGGAGCCGCGCGGCGGCCAGACCAGCGTGCCCGCGACCTCGCCGCGAAACGTCTCCGCATGGCCGCTCGGCGAGGCCAGGCAGACGACGGCTATGAAGCGGGCCCGGCGTGTCTGCGGAGTTGTCGCCCCGGCGTCCACCGGACGTTTCTCGATCTCGCGCATGGCGCGCGCGAAATCGCGGTCGGGACCGGCGAAGCGGGCGGAGTGCACGCCGGGCTCGCCGTCCAGCGCATCGACGGCAAGGCCCGAATCGTCGGCGAGCGCCGGCAGGCCCGAGGCGATCGCGGCGGCGACCGCCTTCAGTTCGGCATTGGCCTCGAAGGTCGAGCCGGTCTCCTCCGGTTCGTCGAGACCGGCCTCGGCTGCGGTTTCGGTCTTCAGGCCGTAGGGCGCGATCAGTTCGCTGATCTCGCGGAGCTTGCCGGCGTTGTGGCTGGCAATCACGAGAGTGTCGCCGCGTTCGAGCACGACACCGCTCAAAGGATGGCGAGCTTCTGCAGCCCGACAAGCTGGGCGATGCCGCCGCGGGCGAGGGTCAGCAGGGCGGCGAATTCCTGGTCGCTGAACGGCGCCCCTTCGGCGGTCGCCTGGATTTCGACGAAGCTGCCGGCACCGGTCATGACGAAGTTGGCGTCGGTATGGGCCTCGCAGTCCTCGGCGTAGTCGAGGTCGAGGACCGGCGTTCCACGGTAGATGCCGACGGAGACGGCAGCGACATGATCGGCGATGACCGGCTTCGTCACCATGTCGCGCGCGCGCATCCATTCGATGCAGTCGCGAAGCGCCACCCACGCGCCGGTAATGGACGCGGTTCGGGTGCCGCCGTCGGCCTGGATGACGTCGCAGTCGATCAGCACCTGGCGTTCGCCGAGTGCGGCGAGATCGACGACGGCGCGGAGCGACCGGCCGATCAGGCGCTGGATCTCCACCGTGCGGCCGGACTGCTTGCCGGCCGACGCCTCGCGGCGGGTGCGCTCGGTGGTGGCCCGCGGCAGCATGCCGTACTCGGCCGTCACCCAGCCCTTGCCGCCGCCGCGCAGCCACGGCGGGCACCTTCTCCTCCAGGCTCGCCGTGCACAGGACGTGGGTCTCGCCGAAGCGGACCAGGCACGAGCCTTCGGCGTGCCTGGCAACGGCGCGTTCCAGACTTATGGCGCGCATGTCGCCGGGAGCGCGTTTTGACGGCCGGGTCACGGCCGGGGACGTGTTATCCATCACCGCTTCATAGCCGCCGGTTCACCGCAAGGTAAAGCCCCGCTTGAAAACAGGGCAAAGACAGACACTTAATGGCGCGGCATGAGCAAACCCGAATCCCCCCTTATCCCGCAACGCGAAAGCCCGCCGGCCGGGCTGACCGGTCTCGACCGGCGCTCGCGCGAGATCTTCAAACGCATCGTCGATTCCTACCTGGAGACCGGCGAGCCGGTCGGCTCGCGCAACCTCAGCCGGCTACTGCCGATGTCGCTGTCGCCGGCCTCAGTCCGAAACGTCATGGCCGACCTCGAGCAGCTCGGCCTCATCTACGCGCCGCACACCTCGGCAGGGCGGCTGCCGACGGAATTCGGCCTGCGTTTCTTCGTCGATGCGCTCCTGGAAATCGGCGACCTGTCGGCGGAAGAGCGCCGGCAGATCGAGGCCCAGGTACGTGCCGGCACATCCTCGCGAACGGTCGAAAGCGTGCTCGCCGAAGCGAGCCAGGCGCTGTCCGGCCTGTCGCGCGGTGCCGGCGTTGTGCTCGCCGGCAAGGCCGACCTCAGGCTGAAGCACGTCGAGTTCATCCGCCTGGAGCCGACGCGGGCGCTGGTGGTGCTGGTGGGCGAGGACGGATCGGTGGAAAACCGGCTGATCGACCTCGACCCGGGAACGACGCCGTCAAGCCTGATCGAGGCCGCGAACTACCTCAACACGCGCCTGCGCGGCCGTTCTCTGTCGGAAGCAAGGACCGAGCTGGAGCGCAACGAGGCGCGGCTCAAGGCCGAGCTCGACAAGCTGACCGAGCAACTGGTGCAGGCGGGTCTTGCGAGTTGGGCGGCGGCCGGCGGTGACCGCCCGGAGACGCTGATCGTGCGCGGGCGTGCCAACCTGCTGGAGGACGTCACGGCGGCGAGCGACCTGGAACGCATCCGCCTGCTCTTCGACGACCTGGAGACCCAGCGCGAGTTGATCCGTCTTCTCGGCAACGCCGAGAGCGGCGAGGGCGTGCGCATCTTCATCGGCTCGGAGAACCAGCTCTTCTCGCTGTCGGGATCGTCCCTGGTGGTCTCGCCCTACCGGGATTCGGAGCAGCGCATCGTCGGCGTTCTCGGCGTCATCGGCCCGACGCGGCTCAACTATGCCCGGATCGTCCCGATGGTCGACTACACCGCCAAGGTGGTGGGAAAGCTGATCGGATAGAGCGTTTCGTCCGACAGGCCGCGATCGTCATTGCCGGTCGGCCCGCGCAGCGCCCTTGATGCGTGCAATATTTTATTAGGCAACCACAGATTTAGGGGTTGGATTCCCTGACTTTTGTGGTTTCCTTTGCAAGAAAATCGCAAAGGTTGCGGTGTACAGGGGAATCCCCGCCGTCGGGATCAGCCTGCCGGAGCAGTTCATGGCGGAGACGTCACGGCGACCCGAAGACCAGCGTAAGCATCCCCGCATCAAGACGAATTTGCGCGGCCGTTACATGCTCGCCGATCGGCGGGAGTTCCCTTGCACGATCATTGACGTCGCGGTCGGCGGCATCGCGGTTGCCGGGCCGCAATCCGGCGAGATCGGCGAGACGGTCGTCGTCTACATGGACCAACTCGGACGGGTCGAGGGTGAGATCGTCCGTCGTCTGGAGGGCGGGTTCGCCCTGCAGCTCACGATCACGACGCGGGCAACCGACAAATTTGCCCGGCGGCTGGAGGAGCTCCAGGCTGGCGATCGGTTGAAAAACGTTCGCGAGCGCCGCGGCGAGCTGCGGGTCAAGCTCGACAATCAGGCCACACCGTTGGGTTCGCCCCAGTCGTCACGCGGGGCCGAGTGCGAGATCATCGACCTTTCACTGACCGGTGCGCACATCAGGATCGCCGAGCGTCCCGCGGTCGGCACGCTTGTCCAGCTCGGGCGGGTACGCGGGCGCGTCGTGCGTCATTCGCCGCAAGGTGTCGCCATCGAATTCGTGAACGCCAGGCACGATGCGTCGCTCAGCGAGCACTTCGTCCAGATCGCCTTGCCGACACCATCTCGCGACGACGCCGCCTAGCCCGTGCGCTCGCAAGTGCAGGCTAACGAGCCCATCATTTGCTAAACTCGTCAGCCGGGTCCTCAAATGGGTGACGGGTGATCAGCCATGCTGGAAACTGACAAGGTGTTCGCCGGCTCGATTCCGGAAAACTACGACCGCTATATGGTGCCGCTGATTTTCGAGCCGTACGCCGCGGATCTTGCACGACGCGCAGCATCCTTTTCGCCGGGCGCCGTTCTGGAGACCGCCGCGGGGAGCGGGGTCGTCACCCGCGCCCTGGCGCCAGGACTGCCCGCGGGCGCAAGCTACGTCGTCACCGACCTCAACCAGCCGATGCTCGACTACGCCGCGTCGCGACAAGGTACCGACAGTCGCATCCAATGGCGGCAGGCGGATGCCTTGGCGCTGCCGTTTGAAAATGCGGCCTTCGATCTCGTTTGTTGCCAGTTCGGTGTGATGTTCTTTCCCGATCGCATATCCGGTTACCGCGAAGCAAAGCGAGTCCTGAGGCCCGGAGGGCGTTTCTTGTTCAACGTCTGGGATCGCATCGAGGAGAACGTGTTTGCGGACGATGTCACCAATGCTCTGGCGACGATTTTTCCGAACGATCCGCCGCAATTTCTGGCTCGCACCCCGCACGGCTACTACGATACGGCAGTGATCCGTGACGAGCTGGAGGCGGCAGGTTTCTCCGCTGTGGCGATCGAGACAAGGGCCGAACAAAGCCGCGCATCCTCACCGCGCCTTCCAGCCGTTGCCTATTGTCAGGGGACAGTCCTTCGCAGCGAAATCGAGGCCAGAGACGCGGGAAAATTGGAGGCCGCAACTGACTACGCCGCATCCGTGATCGCGGAAAGACACGGCAGCGGCGAGGTTGCCGCCAAGATTTCAGGCACACGTCATCGTGGCTATGGTCTGAATGTGGGTCAATCCGGACCCGCATCGGCCCCGGGCGTGGCGGGTCTTTGAATCCACAGCTCGCCGCTTCGAACACCTCCTCGTGAAATTTTGCTGACTGACGCCTCCTGGCGCGCGTGATAAAAACGCGCCAACCCAAGGAGGCAACGTTGAGCGAACACGTCGTCCTGTTGGTCGGCACCAAGAAGGGCGCCTTCATCCTCGAAGGCGATCCCGGCCGCGGGACCTGGCAAGAGCGGGGACCGTTCTGCGAGACATGGCCGATCAACCACGTTGTCGGCGATGCCGAAACCGGTGCGATCTACGCCGGCGGCGGCAACGCGTGGTTCGGTCCGGCCGTCTGGAAGTCCACCGATCTCGGCGAGACCTGGACCCATTCCAGTGCCGGCCTCGCCTATGCGGCCGGACAGGAGCCCATTTCGTCGGTCTGGAGCCTCGCCACGCGCGATGGCCGCCTCTACGCCGGCGTCCAGCCGGCGGGCCTGTTCGAAAGTGTGGACGGTGGCGAGACCTGGCGTCACGTTGAAGGCCTCACCAACCACCCGACGCGTCCGGAGTGGCGGCCTGGCGGCGCTGGCCTGATCCTGCATGCGATCGTTCCCCATCCGGATGACGAGCGGCAGATGTGGGTCGGCATCTCCTCGGTCGGTGTCTTCCATACGGGCGACGGCGGCAAGACCTGGGAGCCGCGCAACCGCGGCACCCGCAACGACTACATGCCCGACGACCAGCGCTATCCGGAATTCGGCCAGTGCGTGCACTCGATCGCGATCGCGCCGGACATGCCCGAGCAACTCTACCAGCAGAACCATTGCGGCATGTATCGCAGCGACGACGGAGGCAAGACCTGGCAGAGCATCGAGAACGGTCTGCCGTCGACCTTCGGCTTCCCGTCGGCGGTGCATCCGCGCGATCCGGCGACGCTCTATCTGGTGCCGCTCAACGGAGACACCGCCGGCCGGTTTGTGCCCGACGGCAAGGCGGCGGTCTGGCGCACGCGTGATGCCGGAGCCAGTTGGCAGGCGCTCCGCGCGGGCCTGCCCCAGGAGAACGCCTTTTTCGGCGTTCTCAGGCAGGCAATGGCGGCGGACCGCCTCAAACCGGCTGGCATCTATTTCGGCAGCAGCGACGGAACCCTCTACGCCAGCACCGACGAGGGCGATCACTGGACAGCGATCGCAGACCACCTGCCACTCATCCACTCGGTCGAGACGATGGTCGTCGGCAGGTAGCGGCCGAGGTACGAGCAGGGCGATGGCAAAAGACCAGTCCACCCTTTCCCGCCCCGACGCGTCCGCAACCGATACGGTGCTCGTGCACATCCCGGCCGTGCTCGTGCGCCTCTTCCCCGAAGCGCGGCGCGAGGTGCGCCTCTCCGCATCCACCGTCGCCGACCTCATCGACGCGCTCGACGCCCGCTGGCCCGGCATGCGTGACAGCATCTGCGATTCCACACCGGCGGTCCGCCGCCACATCAACGTCTTCGTCGACGGCCGCCGCACGGTCCTCGCCGACAGGGTGGCGCCCGGCGCCGAGGTCTTCATCTTCACCGCCATGAGTGGTGGCTGAGCTTGGCGGCCGGAGACCGCTTCCCGTACAGGCTTGCCTGAAGCGATGACGCTCGAGTTCGTCAGCGGGCTGCTGATTGAGTACCGTTACTGGATACTCATCCCCCTCACCTTTCTCGAAGGACCGGTGGTCGCTTTTGCAGCCGGCACGCTGGCGTCGCTCGGCTACTTCAAGATGGACGAGCTCGCCGTCCTGTTCTTCGTGAGGGACGTGCTGATCGACACCGCCTACTACGCCGCGGGGTATTTCGGCCGGCGAAGTCGCGCCGTGCAAAAAGTGCTGGCCTGGCTGAAGATCGACGAGGCCAGCCTGGAAAGCATTCGCGACCGGCTGCTCAGACACCCCATCCAGACGATCTTCATCGGCAAGCTGTCCTATGGCGTCGCTGCGACCATCATCGTGGCCTTCGGCGTCATGCGAATGAATTACGTGACCTTCATGGCTTACGGAGTTTGGGTCACCATCCTGCAGTACGGCACGTTGCTCGCGCTCGGCTACTACTACGGGGCTTCGCTCGGCGCGCACATCTCCAACGTCCTTCAGGTACTCGAATTTACCGCCGCCGCCGTCGCGGTGGTGGCCGCGGCCTACTACCTGTTCGGCAAATCGGTGCGGGACAGTTTTTTCAGGAAGTAGTCGCGAGCGCCTTCATCGCGTCCGCGACGATCTCGAAGGAGGCGAGGCGCGCGCCATGGTCGTACATCGAGCCGGCGATCATCACCTCGTCGGCGGCGGTGAGGGCGATGAACCTGCGCACGCCTTCGCGCACCGTTTCGGGCCCGCCCACCACCGCATAGGCGAGCATGTGGTCGGCGCGTTCCTTCTCGGCCGGCGACCAGTACGCCTCGATGTCGTCGATCGGAGCCGGAAGCGGTCCGCGTCGATTGCGCTGCATGTTCGCGAAGCTCTGCTGGGTGGAAGTGAACAGCCGTCGCGCCGCGGCGTCTGTATCGGCCGCCACCACCTGCAGCGCCGGCATCGCGTGCGGGGCCGGCGCCTGTGACGAGGGCGTGAACCGCTCGCGGTAGAGCGCCAGCGCCGGCATCAGCGCGTCGGGCGCGAAATGCGAGGCGAACGAATAGGGCAGCCCCAGCATCGCGGCGAGCTCGGCGCCGTAGAGGCTCGATCCGAGGATCCACAGCGGCACATTGGTGTTGCTGCCGGGGATGGCGTTGATGCGCTGGCCCGGTTGCGGCGGCCCGAGCAGCGCCTGCAGTTCCAGCACGTCGTCGGGAAAATGAGCGGCGGCGCTGTTCACGTCCCGGCGGAGCGCGTGCGCAGTCAGTTGGTCGGTGCCCGGCGCGCGGCCGAGGCCGAGGTCGATGCGGCCGGGATAGAGGCTCGCCAGCGTGCCGAACTGCTCGGCGATCACCAGCGGCGAATGGTTGGGCAGCATGATGCCGCCGGAGCCGACGCGGATGGTCGCGGTGCCGCCGGCGACGTGGGCGATGACCACGGCGGTGGCCGCACTCGCGATCCCCGGCATGTTGTGATGCTCCGCCAGCCAGTAGCGGCGGTAGCCCCAGCCTTCGGCGTGGCGGGCAAGATCGAGCGTGTTGCGGAGCAATTCGGCGGGAGAGCCGCCGGCAACGATCGGCGCGAGGTCGAGAATGGAAAACGGAACCAAGGCAGGCACTCCACGCCGGCGGACAACCGGCTGAACATAGGCCGGTGGAGGCGAAGCGTCAGGTGGCGGGCAGGTATTTCAGCCAGATCGCCCCGGTGCCGAGCGAGGCGATGGCCTGCCGGTGCGCTGCTATCACCTCGGCGCCCAGGGTGAAAATGCGCGGCACCGGGCGTTCGCCTATCGACACACCGGAAGCCGCCACCGCGATGATCGGGGCGGCGGGCTCCTCGACAAGCACCAGCGCCGCCTGGCGGCCGCCGATCAGTTCGACGTAGACCTCGGACAGCAACTCGGCGTCAAGCAGGGCGCCGTGCAGGCTGCGGCGAGAGGCGTCGACGAAATACCGGGAGCACAACGCGTCGAGCGAATTCGGACCAGCCGGGTGCTTGCGCCGCGCCAGCATCAGCGTGTCGACCAGACGGTCGGCGGCGATCGTACCGTGCCCGCTGCGGCCCAGTTCGGCGTTGAGGAAGTTGAGATCGAACTCGGCGTTGTGGGCGATCAGGGTGGCGTCGCCGAGGAATTCCACCAGCTCTTCGGCGACGGCCGCAAACACCGGCTTGTCGCGCAGGAAAGCGTCGTCGAGGCCGTGGATGCGCGCAGCCTCCGCCGGCATCGGCCGCTCCGGGTTGAGGTAGCGATGGAAGGAACGGCCGGATGGGATGTGATTGACGAGCTCGACGCAGCCGATCTCGACGACGCGGTCGCCCCCCGTCGGGTCGAGGCCGGTAGTTTCGGTGTCGAAGACGATCTCGCGCATTGATTCGCGCGATGGTAAGGAGATCGCGCCGGGAGGCAAGTCCCCCGCGCGCCGGCGCGGTCGTGGCAACAAGTGGGAGCGTCAATCATGACCACCGACCAGTCGGTGCTCAATCACATCGAAGGCCTTACCGCCGAGGAGCACCGCCTCTACGAAAAGGGCGACCTCACCGAGGTGGAGCGCGAACGGCTGCGCAAGCTCAATATCGAGCTCGACCAGTGCTGGGACCTCTTGCGCCAGCGCCGGGCCAAGCGCGAGTTCGGGGAAAACCCGGACGAGGCCGAGACGCGGGCGAGCAGCACCGTGGAGAAATACGAGGGTTGATCGCAGCCCGTCTCAGCTGGCGCCGCTGGTGGCGGCGACGGCGCGCATCACGCCCTGCACCTGCGCCCGGGTGACGGCGAGATCGCCGCCAGTGTCGATGATGAAATGCGCCCGCGCGCGCTTGTCGGTGTCGGGCATCTGGCGGGCGAGCAAGGTGGCGAGGTGCTCGTCGCTGGCGCCCTCGCGATTGAGGATACGCTGGCGCTGGATCGCCGGCGTTGTGCTGACGACCACGACCGCGTCGACGCGCATCTCGCCGCCGGTTTCCAGGAGCAGGGGAACGTCGAGTACCAGCACCCGCCTGCCGGCAGCGGCCGCCTCGGCGCGGAAGAAGTTTTCCGCCTCGCGCACCAGCGGGTGGACGATCGCCTCGAGGCGAGCCAGCGCCGCCTTGTCGCCACCGAGGCGCGCGGCAAGCATGGCGCGATCGACGGCACCGTTCCTGGTCGTGCCGGGAAACGCCGCCTCCACCGCGGCGACCGCGGCGCCGCGATAGAGACGGTGGACAGCGCGGTCGGCGTCGAATACGGCGGCGCCCGCTTCGGCGAACATCGCCGCGACGGTCGATTTGCCCATGGCGAGCGAGCCGGTGAGACCGAGGACCAGCATCACTCGAGTGCCCCCGCGCTCCGCAAGTAGCGGATCAGCGGCAACAGCGGCAGGCCGAGGATGGCGAAATAGTCGCCGTCGATCGCGTCGAAAAGCTGGATGCCCGGCCCCTCGATCTGGTACGCGCCGACGCTCGCGAGCGCCTTGTCCCCAACCCGGGCGAGGTAGGCGTCGATCGCGGTGGCGGTGAGCGGCCGCATGGTCAGTTCCGCGGTCGCGCTGTCGCGCCAGGTGACGTCGCCGTCGCGCACGGCGGCTGCGGCGGTGTGAAGCGCATGGGTGCGACCGGAAAGGCGGGCGAGTTGCCGGCGCGCCTCGGCGAGATCGGCGGGCTTCGCCCAAAGCTGACCGTCGAATTCCAGTACCTGGTCGGCGCCAACGACGATTGCGCCGGGCTCCTCGCGGGATACGGCACGCGCCTTGGCCTCGGCCAGCGCGGCGGCCACGGCGGACGCTCCCGCCCCAGCCGCGGCGAGTGGTGCCTCCAGTGCGCGTTCGTCGACGGCCGCCGGCCGCGCCGCGAAAGGCACCGCCGCCGCGGTCAGGAGCCCAATACGCGACCGGCTTGCCGAGGCGAGGACGATCGGCACCATTTGCATCTCAGGCCGAGGCGTCGGCGCGGGCGCGCGCCGCCTGGTGCAGCGTCATGATGGCGGCTGCGGTTTCCTCGATCGAGCGACGGGTGACGTCGATCACCGGCCATCCGCGGCGGGCGCACAGCTTGCGGGTGAAGGCTATCTCGTCGGTCACCGCCTTCTTGTCGACGTAGGCGAGATTGGGGCGGGCGGCATTGAGGCTGAGGATGCGGTTCTGGCGCAATTGAATGATGCGTTCCGGCGACGCGACCAGACCCACCACCAGCGGATGGGTGATCGCGTCAAGTTCTGGCGGCAGCGCAATGTCGGGCACGATCGGGACATTGGCCGTCTTGATGCCGCGGTTGGCCAGGTAGATCGAGGTCGGTGTTTTCGACGTGCGGCTGATGCCGACGAGAACGATGTCTGCCTCGTCGAGAGCGCCGGCGAACTGGCCGTCGTCGTGCATCATGGTGAAATTGAGCGCGTCGATGCGGCGGAAATAGTCGGCGTCGAGAACATGCTGGGCGCCGATGCGGCGCTCGCTGACGGTGCCGAGGTAGGACTGCAGGAGTTGCAGGATCGGCTCCAAAACCGAAACGCAGGGGATGCCGATGCGCTTGCAGCCGGTCTCGAGCCGGTCGCTGAGTGTGCTGTCGACCAGTGTGTAGAGCACGATGCCCGGTTGATCTTCCAGATCGGCGATGATGCGGTCCATCTGCTTGGCGGTCCGCACCATGGTGTGCATATGCTCGATGGCGCGGGTGTGCGCGTATTGTGCGGCCGCGGCGCGCGCTACCGTGATGAGGGTCTCGCCGGTTGCATCGGAAATCAGATGCAGGTGAAAGAAGCTCTCGCGGTTATTCACGCATTCATCCCCTGCCCTGTTGGCAATTTCTGCAAAACTCCGGCCCCGGGCGGCCGGGCGGGCGAACTGTCCACGAAGGGGCGCAAACGATCAACAGAGCGAAGCATCCGGTGGCGGAATCCGCGTCCTATGGTAACAAGGGGCCAATTGTCGGATGGCCGTTGGCATCCACAGCTTCTCAACAGATTGTCCAACACTATCCGGGCACGGTCATATTGGTTAACAATTCCTTAACGCCGGTTTTCAGCGGCCTTCCTCGTTATCCCTGCGAGCGGGGCTTTGTTTCATCCCCATTGCCGGGCGGATGTCCGGTCGCCATCGTCGGCTGTTGATTGCAGGCACTGACGCATAATCCACTTACCAAATGAATCAAAAACAAGATTCACTATTAGAATTCTTCGAGTGAAAGAGACGATCGAGGATCGCCTCCAAACCACGGTGGCGTAGCCAAGGTCCTCGATGGTACGGTCGTGCAGCCACCGCCGATCTGGCTGATGCGGCAGGCGGGGCGCTACCTGCCGGAATATCGCGCGGTGCGGGCGAAGGTCGGCGGGTTTCTCGATCTCTGTTTCAATCCGGAGCTGGCGGCAGAGGTGACCTTACAGCCGGTCAGGCGCTTTGACCTCGACGCGGCGATCCTGTTTTCGGACATCCTGGTGGTTCCCTTTGCGCTTGGGCGCAAGGTCTGGTTCGTGGAGGGCGAAGGGCCGCGGCTGGAACCGATCGACGAGGCAGGAATCGATGGTCTCGATCGGGCGGGTGTCGAGGTTCGGCGCGGCGCCGGTCGTGGAGACCGTGCTGCAGGTGAGACGTTCGCTTGATCAATCGAAGACGCTCATCGGTTTCTGCGGTGCCCCGTGGACAGTCGCGACGTACATGATCGCGGGTCGGGGGACGCCGGATCAGGCGCCGGCACGGCGGTTCGCGGTCGAGCACCAGGGGGCGTTCGCGCGGCTTGTGGATGTTCTGGTCGAGGCCTCGGTGGCCTACCTGGTCGCCCAGATCAGGGCTGGCGCCGACGTCGTTCAAATATTCAACTCATGGGCCGGGGTGCTCGACGAAGAAGGTTTCGAGCGCTGGTGCATTGAACCGACCGTCAGGATCGTCAGAGGTGTGAAGGCGGCCCAACCCCGGGCGCGGGTGATCGGATTCCCCAAGGGAGCCGGCCTGCGGATCGCGCGTTACGTGGAGGCGACCGGTGTCGATGCGGTTTCGATTGACTGGACGGTGCCGCTTGGCTATGCGCGCGACCGGTTGCAGCCGCTGGTCGCCGTCCAGGGAAATCTCGATCCGCTTACTCTGGTCGTCGGCGGCGAAGCGCTTGACCGCGCGGTAGGTCGGATAATGGCGATGCTTTCACCGGGACGATTCGTGTTCAATCTCGGCCACGGCATCGTGCCGCAGACGCCGATCGACAACGTCGCGCGGCTGGTAGCGCAGGTGCGGGGATGGAAGCCCTGATGGCCCAGTCGATGGCATCGCGAGCCATGCGTGCAGGGATCGGTGTCGCGATCGTCGTCGTGCTCGTCGGCCTGCTTGTCTGGTGGCAACCGTCCGGCCTCTATCCTTGGCTCAAGGCGTTTCACATCCTCGCCGTCATCTCGTGGATGGCGGGAATGCTCTATCTGCCGCGCCTCTTCGTCTATCACACGCAAGCCGAGCCGGGTTCGGTGCAGTCGGAGACGTTCAAGGTAATGGAACGGCGGTTGCTCCGCGGGATCATCAACCCGGCGATGATCGCCACCTGGGTGCTGGGACTGTGGCTGGCGTGGGATGGTGGACTCTTTGCTGCCGGATGGTTGCAGGCCAAGCTCGCCCTGGTGCTGGTCATGTCCGGCATTCACGGGTTCTACGTAGTCTGTGTGCGGCAGTTCGCCGAGGACCGCAACCAGCGCCCGCAGCGCTTCTACCGGATCATCAACGAGGCGCCGACGCTGCTCCTGATCGTCATCGTCATCCTGGTGGTGGTTAAGCCGTTCTGACGCACGCTTCTCCCCTTGCCGTCGGACGGGGGAACGACTATCTTTCGGTGACCCACAGAAGCAGACAGGCGCCGGCCTCCCTTGACGAGCCGAGGTGCCGATCCGGCGGTGGTCCGTCGGCTCCAAGTTCTGCACCCCCTCCTTCTTTCCGGTTTTCGGTTTTTTTCCAAACGAGAATTCCCAATCCATGCCCGAAATGAAACTACAGGACCTCAAGGCCAAGTCGCCGGTGGAGCTTCTTTCCTTCGCCGAAGAGCTTGAGGTCGAGAACGCGTCGACGCTGCGCAAGCAGGAGCTGATGTTCGGCATCCTCAAGCAGCTCGCCGCCAGCGACACAGACATCATCGGCGAGGGCGTCGTCGAGGTGCTGCAGGACGGCTTCGGCTTCCTGCGCTCGCCCGACGCCAACTACCTTGCCGGTCCCGACGACATCTACGTGTCGCCCTCACAGATCCGGCGGTTCTCGCTGAGGACCGGCGATACCGTCGAGGGCCAGATCCGCAGCCCCAAGGAGGGCGAGCGCTACTTCGCTCTGCTCAAGGTCAACTCGATCAACTTCGAAGACCCGGAAAAGACGCGGCACAAGATTCACTTCGACAACCTGACGCCGCTCTATCCGACCGAACGTTTCGTCATGGAGGTCGAGAACCCGACCGTCGAAGGACCTGACCGCGCGCATCATCGATTTGGTGGCGCCGCTCGGCAAGGGTCAGCGCGCCCTGATCACGGCGCAGCCGCGCACCGGCAAGACCGTCATCCTGCAGAACATCGCCCACTCCATCGCCGCCAACCACCCCGAGTGCTACCTGATCGTCCTCCTGATCGACGAACGGCCGGAGGAGGTCACCGACATGCAGCGCTCGGTGAAGGGCGAGGTCATTTCCTCGACCTTCGACGAGCCGGCGACGCGCCACGTGCAGGTCGCCGAGATGGTGATCGAGAAGGCGAAGCGCCTGGTCGAGCACGGTCGCGACGTTATCATCCTGCTCGATTCGATCACCCGTCTCGGCCGCGCCTACAACACCGTGGTGCCGTCCTCGGGGAAGGTGCTGACCGGCGGTGTCGATGCCAACGCGCTGCAGCGGCCGAAGCGCTTTTTCGGCGCGGCGCGCAACATCGAGGAAGGCGGCTCGCTGACCATCATCTCGACCGCCCTGATCGATACCGGCAGCCGCATGGACGAAGTCATCTTCGAGGAGTTCAAGGGCACCGGCAACTCGGAAATCATTCTCGATCGCAAGGTCTCCGACAAGCGCGTTTTCCCGGCCATCGACATCACGCGGTCCGGTACGCGCAAGGAAGAGCTGCTGGTGAAGCCCGACATTCTCAAGAAGATGTACGTGCTGCGCCGCATCCTCATGCCGATGGGCACCATCGACGCGATCGAGTTCCTGCTCGACAAGCTCCGGCAGACGAAAAACAACGACGACTTCTTCGATCAGATGAACACCTGAGGCGTTCCCGGGTCGACGAGGGCGCGCTGGGGCAGGCCGAGTACCGAGCCCCGCGGTTTATCGCCGCGGTCGGGAACGCTCACCCGCAATCTTCTCGTCGCCTGAGGCGATCCGGTTGGTTGTCGCGCGCCGCGGCAAGCCGCGCGTCGAAATCGGTGCGGTCACATGCATCGGCAATGGTGCGCGTCCCGGTTTCCTCGACCTTGTCGAGGTGGCCGCGAAGGACCGCCGCCTGCTGGCGATCGGCGTGATGGAGCAGCTGGCCGAGGCGATCAACGAGGGCGATCAGCACGGCGGGATGGCCGGCCGCGGCCTGACGGATCTCATTGAAGGCGGCATCGGCGATCCCGGCAAACGTCGAACTGGGTATGAGCAGCCGGACGACGCCGTTCTCGTCCCGCCACTCGGCCTGGATTTCGCCACGCTCCATCATCGCCGCGAGCGACTTTGCAAGACGATCGACGACGTTGCAGGCGGTATGCGGATCGTTGATGCCGGACTATAGAGCGCGGAGTGCGATGTCCGCGAGCTGCCCGATGGAGTATTCGACGTCCTCGAAGGGCGTGCGCACGGCGCCGCGGGTGATGGCATCGCTCAAAGCGTCGCGCGGATCGTCTTCTTCGCCCTCGGCCCCGTCGATCCATCCGGCGACGTCGTTCGCGAGTGTGAATTGGCCGGGACGGAAGCGCAGCGCAACGACGGCGTTGGCCTTCCGGGCGGCTGCAATCACGCTTTGGTGGTCGATCAGTTGTACGTAACCGCCGTCGGGCAGGTGGAACTGCTTGCCGCGCTGGGCGATCAGCCGGGCGGCATCTGCACAGCCGCGATGCTTGTCCTCGTTGAACAGACTGGCCGCGCTCGCATCCAGAGAGCGGCCGACACGCTCGATGATGGTGTCGGCCACGATCGACTGTGCGAGCCGGTTGAGGAAAAAGACGAGGCCGATGACGCTGGCAAGAAAGAGCGCCGTCCCCATTGTCACTGCGAGGTTCGGCACGCTGCCGGTGTCGCCGCCAATCGTGCGCAGGATGATCAGCAGGTAGACACCTGTACCGATGAACAGGCCGAGGGCGATCTTCGTCAGGTTGTCGCCCATGAAGATCGGGATGATACGCGGCCCCAGAGACTGGGCGGCGAGGGTCAGCACGACCATGGTGATCGACACCGCGAGGGTCACCATGGTCACCGTTGCGGTGAGCAGGCTTTGCAGGAACTGCGAGGCCGCGGCGGCGTCTCCGCTATAGAGCCACCAGACCGGACTGCTGCGCTGGCCGAGGCGAAACTGGACGACGATTACCGCGACGGCAACAGCGGCGAGCACGACAACCAGCGGCAGCGCCCAAAGCGAGGTGCGAATCTTCTCCCATAGGGTGGAGAGCCTGGTGAGCATGGTGCCCCGATAGCGGTGAATTTTGGGTCTGGGCGGAGAGCTTGTGTACGGAAACGCGCCAGATCGCCGTGCGTTCCATCGGCGCGGGGATCGGCGGACGTGACAGCGCGAGTGCGCCGGTCCTATCAAGGGCCATGGACAGCCGGGTGATTTGCACTGTCGCCTACGACGCGATCCGTTCCGAACTGACGGTGACGTTCACCAGCGGGCGCACATATGCCTATTGGCTGGTGCCGGAGCGCGTGGTCGAAGCATTGCTGGGGGCGGCCTCGCCGGGGGCTTATTTCAACCTGCACATTCGCGACCGCTACCCCTTCCGGCGTACCAAGGTCGCTGGCGCCGCCTCTCCGCTCTCCCTCCGCGAGGCGTTGAAGGCGTCACGGCTCGCCTGAGCGATTGTGCGGCGGGTCGATGGTGGCGGCGTAGCTGCCTATGCCAGCTTCAGCCCGCAGTGTTTGGCGAAATGGCGGAAGTCGCCGTCACGGGTGATCAGGGCGACGTCGTGATCGATGCAAGACTGGGCAATCAGAGCGTGGGCGAGGCGGGCCCGAAGCTTCCGTCCCAGCAGGGCGGCGCGGATCGCCGCGGCGCGGACCCAATAGTCGGGGAGGATTTCGAGGACGTGCAGCTCCTGAAGCGAGGTCCGATGTGCCATCGGCAGCCTCGGGTGGGACAGCAATTCGGTGAGGACTACCGGGGGCAGGACAACTTCGTTGTCGCGGAGGCCCGACAGCAGGCGCTCGACGTCGACGCCGGCTGTACCCGCCAGGTAGGTGATCCACGTAGACGTGTCGGCGGCTACCATTCCCGATCTTGGCGCAGTTCGTTCAGATCGATGTCGAACTTGAAGGTCCCGCGCAGCTTCAGCAGCTCCTGCTGCGCTCTCATCGACGCAAGTTTCTTCAGCCCGGCCCGGACGGTCTCGGTGACGCCCTCGCCGGTGTAGGCCTGCGCCAGTTCGAGGTCGCGCGCGGGGACCTGCACGGTGATCTTGCGGAATTCTCCCATATGGTCCCTCATACCAGCTTCGGTGCTGGCATGCAATATGGTCAGGGATACCAGCGCGAGCAATGGCAGGCCCGGCCCGTCGTGATCAGGCTAAGGCGGCGCGTCGAGCAGGCGGGCAAGCGCCGCCCCGTCCGTCACCGGCAGCGAGCACGTCTCGCCGCGACAGACGTAGGCGGTCGCCTGACCATCCACCGTCGTTTTGCCGGCCGCCGGGTGCGACGGCGGCAGCCCGACGCTGTCGGCGTGAACCGAGAGGATGGTGTTCGGCGTCCACCGTTCGCGCACGATTGCCACCAGCCCATCGGCATTGCCCGACGCCGGGACGACGATCACCACGTCGACGGCGCCGAGACGCAAATCGAGCGCGTTGAGCAAACTGAACGAGGCGAACAGATTGGCGGCGACGGCGGACGCGTTGGCGGCGATGATATCGTCGACGTCGCGCCGGTAGATGTCGTCGCCGGTGAGGTGCCCGAGGCGGACGAGGTTTGCCGCCATCACCCCGGTGGCGCTCGCCGTCGCTTCGTCGGCCAGCGCCTTCGGGCGGATGATCAGCGCCTCGGCGTCGTCGGCGGAGAGGAAATAGCCCGGCACGTCCGCATCCCAATGGTGGGCGCGCATGGTTCCTGCGAGCGCCATCGCCTGGTCGAGATAGCCCGCGTCGAGCGTGGCGGCGTGGAGCGCCAGCGCCGCCTTGATCATCGCGGCGTAGTCGGTGGCGAGGCCGGGGAAGACTGACTTGCCGGCGCGCCAGGAATGGGCGAGGCGGCCGTCGCGGGTCATGGCGCCGGTGACGAAAGCGAAGGCGTCCTCAGCCAGCTTGATCCAGTCGCCGCGACGGAAGGTTGCTCCGGCGAATGCGAGGGCGGCGATCATGAGGCCGTTCCAGTCGGCGAGCACCTTGTCGTCGGTGCCGGGTCGGACGCGGTCCCCGCGCCGGGCGAGAAGCTTCCCGCGCGCCGCGGCGAGGCGGCGCTCGTCGTCCTCGGTCAGGCGGCCGGCGTGGACGAGCCGGTTGGGGATCGACACGCCCTCCCAGTTGCCTCCCCGCGTGATGTCATAGACCTCGGCGAAGAAGTTGCCCTCGCCCGCCCCCAGCGCGTCGATCACCTCGTCGCGGGTCCAGGTGTAGAACCTGCCCTCGTGACCTTCCGAGTCGGCGTCGAGGCTGGCGGCGAAGGCTCCCTCCACGGTCAGCATCTCGCGCGCGAGCCAGGCGACCGTCTCGGCGATCCGCTCGGCCAACAGCGGATCGCCGGTCGCGATCCACGCGCACGTCATCAGCTCCACCAGCTGCGCGTTGTCGTAGAGCATCTTCTCGAAGTGCGGCGCCAGCCAACGCGCGTCGGTGGAGTAGCGGGCGAAGCCGCCGCCGACGTGATCGTAGATGCCGCCCTGTGAAATGCGCGCGAGCGTCAGCAGCACGTGATCGCGGTAGCGTGTCTCGCCGGTACGGGCGGCGGCGCGCCACAGGAGCTCCAGCAGACCGGTGTTGGGGAACTTGGGCGCACCCTGCGTGCCGCCGTTCACCGGGTCGGCGTATTGCATCAGTTGCCCGGCGCCGTTGTCGAGAATGCTGCGGTCGAGGCTGAGGCCGATCGCGGGCCGGGCTGCTGCCAGCCGTTCCATGATGGCGCGCCGGTTGCCGGCGATCTTGCCGGGCTCCTCGCGGAAGAGGCGCGCGACCTCGTTCAGCACGTCGACGAACCCCGGCCGGCCGTAGCGCGCGGTCTTCGGGAAATACGTGCCGCCCCAGATGGGCGCGCCGTCGGGCGTCAGGAACATGGTCAGCGGCCAGCCGCCCTGCTCGCCCAGCGCGTGCAGCGCGCCCATGTAGATCTGGTCGACGTCGGGGCGCTCCTCGCGGTCGACCTTGATGTTGACGAACAGGCGGTTCATCACCGCCGCCACCTCTTCGTCCTCGAAGCTCTCGTGCGCCATCACGTGGCACCAGTGGCAGGCGGCGTAGCCGACCGAGAGCAGAATGGGCTTGCCCGTCGCGCGCGCCTCGGCAAGCGCGGCCGGTCCCCACGGCCGCCAGTGGACCGGGTTGTCCTTGTGCTGCAGGAGGTACGGACTCGCCTGGTGGCGAAGCAGGTTCTCGGTCATTTGCTACCGACGTAGGGCGGGTTGAGCAAAGCGAAACCCGCCGCGTCGAAACCCGCCACCCGGCTCAGTGCGCATGAACCGGCTCGGTCAGGAACCGCTCCGCGGATGTCGGCAGCGGCGGTTCGGCGATTGCGGTTTCGCCTTCCTTGCCTTCGAGCATCGAGCGGAGCGTGGCGACCTCCTCGGTGATGTCCTCGGCGAAACGCGCGCCGGCCTGCTCGAAGAATGCGCGGTCCTTCGGCTCGGGCCTCGCGCACCGAATCTCGATGTGGGTGCCGCCGCCGGCGGTTTCCGCGAAAACATAAGTCATGAGGATCTTGGGGGCGTCGGGGACCGGCAACAGTGTGGTCAACGTCAGGTAATCGAACGGACGCCAGTCGAGGATTTCCTCGATGACGATGTCCTTGCCGTGCACGCAGTGAACGATGGTGCCGACACCACGACGGCCGCTTTCGGAAATCTCGCTCACGCCGTTGGAAGCGCGCCATTGGGGCCGGCGGCCGGGGAGCGTGAAGTGCTCCCATACCGCCGAGCGGGGCGCGGCAATGTCGAACTCCAGCACCGCGGCCGCGTCGTCGCGGCTCACCTGGTTGTGTTGGCGGCGGTTTTCCGCGACCCAGGCGCTTTCGAGATCGCGCACCCAGCACTTCACGACACCGATGATGTCGATCGTTTCCTGGTGCTCGATGAGGCCCTGGGCAACGGGATCGATGCCCATCGCCTGAATGCAGGCGTCGGAATAGAGCGCGTAGGCGTGGCCGCCGAGGCGCGCGTTGACCTCGTTCTTCAGGAGCCGGTGGACGAGGATCACGTCGCTGCCGGCCAGCTCCTCCTGCCCGGCCATGGTGTGCTTGATGAACTGGCCGAAGTGCGAGACGAACTTGAAGTCGAGGTCGCCCATCCGCCGGCAGGCGTTGCACTCGCAGGTCGTCGCCTGGTGGATGTTGCGCAGGCGTTTGCGGAACGCGAAGTAGGTCGAACTCGATCGCGTCCTGCAGCAGCGAAGCGTCGACGCTGTCGGTGACGGCGTAGACGAAGGCGGCGTCACCCTCGAACTTCGCCAGCCGGAACGGTGGGCGGAGGCCGGTCACCACCGTGTCCATCAGGTCGGCGATGATGTCCTGGGCGTGGTCGAGCTCGACGCCGGTGAGGTAGCTCGTGTAGCCGGAAATGTCGGCGATGACGAAGCAGGCGGATTCGGGTTTCGGAAGCATGGGCCGCTCCTCCCGGGAACGTCGTGCCACGTTTGCGCGACGGGGGAAAGCAGGTGGGTTGGCAAGGCGGGCCTGATCTTCGCGTACCGGCCACAACATTGTCATCCTCCGGCTTGACCGGAGGATCGGCTACGCGTCCATCTCCGCCTGTTTTGTCGCGCTCTCCCGCCGGGAGAAGCCGTTCAAGGGCGTGCGGAAAGAAAGGCAGCGCGTAGCCTGGATGGAGCGCAGCGAAATCCGGGAAGTGCTTTTCCAGTTCGCACGTGGTTCCCGCATTCCGCTGCGCTCCATCGGGGCTGCGGGTCTGCGACCCCAGCGTCATCCGAGGATATTCACACTTGATCCGTGGCGGGCGAAGGACCAAGGGTTGGGCATGAGCCCCTGCCCGACCAGGCGCCGGTGAGTGCCACGGACACCATCTTTGCCCTGTCGAGCGGGGCGCCGCCAGCCGGCGTGGCGATCGTCCGTATCAGCGGACCGGGCGTCCGATTCGGACTCGAAACGCTGGTCGGTTCGATTCCGGAACCACGCAAGGCTGGCCTGCATTCCATCGGCCGTCGTGACGAAGAACCCATCGACCGCGGGCTGGTGCTCTTTTTCCCCCGGCCGGCAAGTTTCACTGGCGAAGACGTGGCGGAGCTCCATCTCCACGGCGGCCGCGCCGTCGTCGCGGCGGTGCTGGCCGAGCTTGGCCGGCTACCCGGCTTCCGTCCCGCCGAGGCGGGCGAGTTCACCCGGCGCGCATTCGCCAACGACCGGATGGACCTTACCCAGGTCGAGGGCCTTGCCGACCTGGTGCTTGCCGAGACCGAGGCGCAGCGCCGGCAGGCCTATGCACAGGCGGCCGGCAGCCTCGGGGCGCTCTACGAATCCTGGCGCGGGCGGCTGGTGCGCGCGCGGGCGCTGCTCGAAGCCGAGCTCGACTTTGCCGAGGAGGAAGACGTGCCGGGCTCCGTCAGCGATCAGGCGTGGGCCGACGTGGCTGCTCTCGTCGGTGAAATCACGGTGCACATGGCGGACAAGCGTGGTGAGCGCTTGCGCGAGGGGGCTGAGGTGGTCGTGCTCGGGGCGCCCAACGCGGGGAAGTCGAGTTCTGGTGAACGCCATCGCGCGGCGGGACGTGGCGATCGTCGCTCCGGAGCCCGGCACCACCCGGGACATGATCGAGGTGCACCTCGACCTCGATGGGTTCCCCGCGACGCTAGTCGACACCGCCGGGCTGCGGGACGCGGAAGGGGCGGTCGAGCGCGAGGGTGTGAAGCGGGCGGGCGCCCGCGCCGGCGAGGCCGACGTCGTCCTGTGGCTGAGTGACCTGACCGGCGCGGTGGGGGCACCCCCTCCCCTCGCCCGGCCGCCGGTCCGCGTCGGCACCAAGGTCGACCGCATCGATTCGGCTGCCAAACGATCCCGGCTCGGTGCGGCTTTCGACGTGCTGACGTCGGCCACCACGGGGGAAGGCGTCAACGAACTATTAACCATGATCGGTGCGCGGCTCCGGGCGGAATTCGCCCCCGGCGAGTCTCCGCTGATCACCCGCGGCCGCCACCGGGCGGCTCTTGCCGGCGCGGTGGAGGCGATGGAGGTGGCGCTCGGCCAACCCGGCCGTCCACTGGAACTCCGGGCGGAGGACCTGCGGCGGGCGGGTGACGCCATTGCCCGCATCACCGGGCGGATCGACGTGGAGGATCTGCTCGACGTGATCTTCCGGGATTTCTGCATCGGCAAGTAGCGGGCAGGTGTTTCACGTGAAACCGCTTTGACGGTGATGGGCCGCTCGGATACCAAGGCGCCATGTCGGCTCCCTCCCCCCCGTCTTCTGAGGCGACGTCGTTCGGCGTGATCGTGGTCGGCGGCGGCCACGCCGGCACTGAGGCTGCTGCTGCGGCGGCGCGCATGGGCGCGACCACGGCGCTGGTCACTCATTCATTCGCGACTGTGGGGGCCATGTCGTGCAACCCGGCGATCGGGGGTCTCGGCAAGGGTCACCTCGTCCGCGAGATCGACGCGCTCGACGGCATCATGGGTCGTGCTGCCGACCAGGCCGGCATCCAGTTCCGGGTGCTCAACCGGCGGAAGGGTCCGGCGGTGCGCGGGCCGCGGGCCCAGGCGGACCGTGAGCTCTACCGGGCGGCGGTCCAGGATCTCCTGCGGGCGCAATCCGGTCTGGCGGTTGTTGAGGCGGAGGTGGCCGACCTGGTGGTGGACTATGCCCGCGTGGCTGGCGTTGTTCTCGGCGACGGGCGGCGCCTGTCGGCCGGTGCTGTGGTGATCACGACGGGTACGTTCCTGCGCGGGTTGATCCACATTGGCGAAAAGAAGATCCCGGCCGGTCGTGTCGGCGAGGCGCCGGCGATCGGCTTGGCCCTGTCGTTCGAGCGGTTCGGATTCCGCATGGGGCGGCTGAAGACCGGAACGCCCCCTCGCCTCGCCGGCCGGACGATCGACTGGGCCGGTCTGGACGAGCAGCCCGGCGACGACCCGCCGGAGCCGTTTTCCATGCTGACCTCGCACATCCGCAATCCTCAGATCGCGTGTCGCATCACGCGAACCACCGCTCGCACCCATGGTCTCATCAGGGATAACATCACTCGTTCTGCGATGTATTCGGGCGAGATCAAGAGCCGGGGGCCGCGCTATTGCCCGTCGATAGAGGACAAGATCGTCCGTTTCGGCGAGCGCGACGGGCACCAGATTTTCCTGGAGCCAGAAGGACTTAACGACGACACCGTCTACCCAAACGGCATTTCGACCTCCCTCCCCGAGGACGTGCAGCGGGCCGTCGTTTCCTCCATACCGGGCCTCGAAAGGGCGGAAATCCTTCGTTTCGGCTATGCTATCGAGTACGATCATGTGGATCCGCGCGAGCTGAAGCCGACCTTGGAAGCCAAGCGGATCAACGGGTTATACCTGGCGGGGCAGATCAACGGCACCACCGGGTACGAGGAGGCCGGCGCTCAGGGCCTCGTCGCGGGTCTCAATGCGGCGCGCCGCGCCGACGGGCGCGACGGCGTGGTTTTCGGGCCGTTCCGACGGTTACGTAGGCGTGATGATCGACGATCTGGTGACGCGCGGCGTGGCGGAACCGTACCGAATGTTTACATCGCGGGCGGAATATCGGCTGTCGCTCAGGGCCGACAATGCGGACCAGCGGTTGACGCCACTCGGGCTTCAAGTGGGCGTGGTGGGTCCGGAGCGCGAACGAGCATTCAGCGGGCGGATGACCGCGCTCGAGCAGGGACGTGCATTGGTCCGCGGCCTGAGCCTGACGCCCAATGAGGCGGCGCGGCACGGCCTGAGCGTCAACCGAGACGGCGTGAGGCGAACGGCGTTCGACCTGCTGGCGCAGCCGGAGGTGGACATGGCGCGGCTGGCGCGGATTTGGCCGGAGCTCGCATCGATAGATCGATTCGCGGCCGAACAGATCGAGATTGATGCGAAGTACGCGGTGTATCTGGACAGGCAGGCGGGCGATATCGCGCGTTTCCAGAAGGATGCTGGAGTAGTAATCCCGGGGGACCTGGATCTTGGGCGCGTTGCCGGGCTGTCGAATGAACTCCGGGAAAAGCTCGAGGCGAGCCGGCCGGCGACGCTCGCGCAGGCAGCAGCAATAGACGGGATGACGCCGGCGGCGCTGGCGCTGATGCTGGCAGCGGTCAAGCGCCGGGGCAGGCGGCGGGCGGCGTGAATTCCAAGGCCGCGGGGATCGCGGCGGTAGACGAAGTCCTTCCGGTTTCACGTGAAACAGCGGAACGACTGGAAATCTTTGCGGCGCTGCTGCGGCGCTGGCAGCGGGCGATGCCGCTCGTCGCCGAGCGGGACCTGCCGGACCTCTACCGGCGCCATTTTGCCGATTGTGCTCAAGTGGTTACGCTGTTTCCGAAAACGCGGTCGTGGGTGGATATCGGCAGTGGGGCCGGCCTGCCGGGCCTGGTGGTGGCGATGGTCGCCGAGGAGGGGACGCACGTCGATCTGATCGAGAGCAACGGGCGGAAATGCGCGTTTTTGCGAGAGGTTATCAGGGAGACCGGGGCTCCGGCGACGGTTCACGAGGGGCGGGCGGAGGAGCTGCTGGAAGGGTGGCAGACGCCTGTTGAGGTGGTGTTGGGACGCGCAGTGGCACCGCTTGCGGACCTGTTGCGACTGGCCGCGCCCCTGATGTGCGAAGGCGTGCGCGCAGCGTTCCACAAAGGACGGGACTGGGAACGGGAAATCGCCGAGGCCACTCTCTCCTGGCGATTCGATCTGGTAAAACATGACAGCCGAATCGGTGGGGGTGGCGTGATTCTCGAAATCTGCAACCTCAGGGCGAAAAAGTCCGTGATGGTAAACGATCGGTAAACGAGGCCATGGCCCTGCCGAAATCACCCCGGGTGATCGCGCTCGCCAACCAGAAGGGTGGCGTCGGCAAGACCACGACCGCCATCAACCTCGGAACGGCGCTGGCGGCGATCGGGGAGAACGTGCTGATCGTCGACCTCGACCCGCAGGGTAACGCCTCGACAGGCCTCGGCATCGATCGCAAGAGCCGCGCCGTGTCGACCTATGACCTGCTGCTGGGGGAGGCGACGCTGGCGGAGACGGCAGTGGAGACGGTGGTGCCGCGGGTGGCGGTAGCGCCATCGACGCTGGACCTGCTCGGCGTCGAACTGGAGATTGCCAAGTGGCCGGACCGCACCCACCGTTTGCGGAAGGCGTTGTTCGGGGAGGGGGAGGCGGATTCGAGTCGGCCCCGAAACTATACCTATATCCTGGTCGATTCCCCGCCGTCGCTGAACCTCCTGACCATTAACGGGATGGTCGCTGCCCATTCCGTTCTGGTGCCGTTACAATGCGAGTTCTTCGCCCTTGAGGGTCTGAGCCAGCTTTTGCAGACGGTCGACCAGGTGAAGAAGACGCTGAACCCGGAGCTCAGCGTCCACGGTATCGCTCTCACCATGTATGACAGCCGCAACAACCTGTCGGGGCAGGTGGTGGCCGACGTGCGCGCGCACATGGGCGAGGCCGTGTACGACACCATCATTCCGCGCAACGTGCGCGTGTCGGAAGCACCCTCATACGGCAAGCCGGTGCTGCTTTACGACTTCAAGTGCGCGGGCAGCCAAGCCTATCTGAAGCTCGCGGCGGAAATCATCCAGCGCGAAAGAATGCTCAGGGCCGCGTGACCTTTCGGACGCGGGGCGAGCAAGGGGCAACGAGGAGAAAGAGGGGCGATGGCCGAAACGGCGCGACCGACACGGCTGGGGCGAGGTTTGGCGGCGCTGATCGGCGACGTCGAGAACGAGGCAGCGAACATCGAGCGGGGGAGGGGACAGCGGCGGCTGCCGGTGGCGTTCCTCAGGCCCAATCCCCGTAACCCGCGCAAGGCCTTCAAGGACACCGACCTCGACGACCTCACCAGTTCAATCCGCAAGAAAGGGGTGGTGCAGCCGCTGATCGTGCGGCCGGTTGCCGGCGCCGACGACAGTTACGAGATCGTCGCCGGCGAGCGGCGGTGGCGGGCAGCGCAGCGTGCCGGCCTGCATGACGTGCCGGTGATCGTGCGCGAGGTGAGCGACAAGGAGTCGCTCGAACTTGCGATCATCGAGAACGTGCAGCGTTCGGACCTCAACGCGTTGGAAGAGGCGCGGGGGTATCAGCAGCTGATCGACGAATACCGCTACGGCCAGGCCGAGCTCGCCGATGTGATCGGCAAGAGCCGCTCTCATATCGCCAACACGCTGCGTCTGCTCAACCTGCCGGAGGCGGTGCAGGTCTACATCTGGGACGGGCGGCTGACGGCAGGGCACGCGCGGGCGCTGCTGACGCTCGACAATCCGCTGGAGGGGGCGCAGCGCATCCTCAACGAGGGGCTGAGCGTGCGGGAGGCCGAGGCGGTCGGGCTCGCCGGCGGGCGCAGGGCGAAGGCCGGCGGACGTTCGGCGCAGCACAAGGACGCCGACACGCGGGCGCTGGAAAAGACGCTGTCGGACATGCTGGGACTTGCGGTTTCGATCACGCACAAACACGGCCGCGGCGAAGTGCGGATCAAGTACACATCGCTGGAGCAGCTCGACGATGTGTGCCGGCGGTTGAGGGGGTGAGGATGGCAGTGATGGACCCCGGCTTTCGCCGGGGTGACGAGGGTGGAAGCGAGGACGCCACCTCTCCCATGGGGAGAGGGGTTCTGGCTATCGGCGGAAGTGCGCTGCTCACAACGATCCTCCGGACAAGCCGGAGGATGACAGGAGAGGGAAGTTCGCCGCACGCGGGAGGCCAGAAGCGCGCCTCGGAGCGACGTCATGCCCTGGGTCCCCGCTTTCGCGGGGAAGAGCGGTCGAAAAAAAAGCGCGTCGCGTCATGCCGACGAAAGTCGGCATTCATCGAAAGCAACAGTGATGGGCCCCGGCTTTCGCCGGGGTGACGAGTGCGAATTTGGGCGACGCCACCTCCTCCAGGGGAGAGGTCAAAGGGGCGATTGTTTCATTCCCTTAGACCCGCTGCTCTTCGGTGCGTGGCGAAGGGTCAGATGCCGGCGACGAACTTCGCCATGATGGCGATGATGACGACCTGCATGATGCCCTGGCTGGCCACGATGTAAAAATAGCCGCTCATCAGGCGGCCGATCTTGGCTCCGTCGGGAACCGGCTTCTGCAGCTCGAAGCAGACGCGCAGGTTCGTCGGCAGCAGATACCCCAGGCCCTGAATGGCCATTACAGTCACCAGCAAAAGCGCTGCGTAGACCCATGCCACTTGCGGCCAGGGCAGGGCGGTGAAACCGAGATCGACGGCAAGGAACCATCCGGCGGTGCCGGTGATGATGGCCAGCGTCGGCAGGAGAAAGAGCGTGCGCGGGGTGAGGCGCAGGAGGATCTGTTTTCGCACCGACACATCGAGCGTCTTCAGAATCGGTCCCAGCACGAATCCCATGAAAAGGTCGATGCCCGTCCACAACACGCCCGACATGACATGCACCCAGTTGAGGAACCAGATGTTGTGCCAGGCGATCGCCCACACCATCACCGCCAGTGCGGCCGCCGCGTACCACCCATAGGTCGGGCGGATCAGGGCGGTCCGGGCCTCGGGCGAGGCAGTCATCGGGGCAGCCACTTCTTCTTCCTCCTCGGTTGAGACGGCCAGGCGCACTGTGGCGCGGCAGGCCTATGCCGGCAAGGACGTTCCTGCAGTCGCATGCAGCCGTCCGCCCCGACCACCGCACGGGCCAAGGTTAACCATGGAGAAATACCCCGAAGATTCGACGATCAGTTTAATCCAATTTTATTGAATTGCGCCCTAAGGCTGATCGTGGACGCAAAAATGGGGACGAGGCACACCAGAAAGGGTGGTGTGTCTCCGATGTTGCGTGCCGTTTCGCAGGCTTTCCGGGTTGCCGTTCAAAAACTCCGGACCTCCCAAACCGGCAACGTGGCCATGATGTTTGGCCTGACGCTGTTTCCCCTGCTCGTGGCTGCGGGCGGATTTGTCGACATGTCACGCGCCTACTTCGCGCGGACCGACATGCAGGATGCGCTCGACGCAACGGCGCTTGCCTTGTCGAAAGAGGTGTCCGGCATGAGCGACACCCAGATGCAGAACGCGGCGGAGAACTACTTCTACGCCAACTTCAACGATCCGGACGTCGAGAGTCTCGACGCTGACGCCGACCTATACCCCGGCCGGGCCTTCGCTGACCGTGCAGGGGACGGCGAGCGTCAAGACGTATTTCCTGCCGCTGATCCGGCTCAGGCACATCCCGGTCAACGCCTCCTCGACGGTCAAATGGGGGGAGACGCGGCTGAGGGTGGCCCTGGTTCTCGACAACACGTTGTCGATGGCCCAGTCGGGCAAGATGGACGCGTTGAAGCAGGCCACCCACAACCTGATCAACCAACTGAAGGGCGCGGCCGAAAGCGACGGTGACGTGTACGTGTCGATCGTGCCGTTTGCCAAGGACGTCAACGTCGGCGCATCCAACGGCAACCAGTCGTGGGTGCGCTGGGACCTGTGGGACGAGGTCAACGGCAGCTGCAGCAAGAAGCAGCTGACGACCCAGTCGAGCTGCCTGTCGCAAAACAAGAAATGGACGGTTGCCGCGCACAGCAACTGGAACGGCTGCATCACCGACCGCGACAAGGACTACGACACGCTCAACACCGCCCCGTCGACCGGCACGCCGGCAACGCTGTTCCCGGCCGAGCAGTACGGCAGCTGCCCGAGCGAGTTGATGGGCCTGAGCTATGACTGGACTGCGCTCGGCGACCGGGTCGACGCGATGCAGCCCGGCGGCCTCACCAACCAGGCGATCGGGCTCGACTGGGGCTGGCAGTCGCTGACCAATGCGCCGTTCACAGTGCCGCCGATGGATGGCTACTACAAATACCGGCAGGTCATCATCCTGCTGACCGACGGTCTCAACACGCAGAACCGCTGGGACAGCTCGGCCCCGGCAATCGACGCGCGGGAGAAGATCTCGTGCGACAATATCAAGGCAGCGGGAATCGACATCTACGCGGTGCAGGTCAACACCGGTGGCGACCCGACCTCGACGCTGCTGCAGGACTGCGCCAGCGGCCCCTCCAACTTCTTCCTGCTGACCTCGGCGGATGAGATCGTGTCGACGTTCGACTCGATCGGCACCGAGCTATCGCAACTGCGGGTGGCGATGTAGGCAGCCGGCGGAGAAGGCGGGCACGGCTGGCTCGCGAGCAACGACGGATCGCGAGCCATTCCCTGGCGCGCATACTCCCGCAACGGAGGAAACCGGAATCCACTTTTCCCGGAATTGCTTGCTAGTTCTTCTGCGCTTCGCCCTGCCGGGCCATGCAGTTGCACTCCTTCAGCGAACAGGCGCAGAGGCCGTCGAGGTAGTTGTCGAGTGCGTCGGAAAGGGCCTGCTGAAGCGAGATGTTCTTCTGCGCGGCGGCGACGCGCAGGCGGCGGTGCTGGTCCGCCGGCATGCGGAACGAGAACCGGTAGGGGCTGTCGTGATGGTCCTCGTCGGTCACCAGCCGCGGCTTGCGGGGGCCGGCCCGCGCCGGGCGGATGCCGTTCATCATCATCGGCGTGAGTTGCCCGTTCGACACGTCGTCGCCGCCGATCTTCTCGGCCATCAGCGGCAGGCCATCGGCGGAGGCGACGTCGCGCCGCTGCACATCGTCGTCGTCGGCCTCGCCGATCGGACGGGGATCGTCGATGTAGGCGACGGCCGGGTTCATAAAGACCGGCGCGGCCTGCCCCTTGCGGGCAAGCAGTCCGGCATGAAGGCTGGCGAATTTCGCGGTCATCAGAAGCCTACTCGTGTTTGTCGGATTGGTGTTCGTCAGCAAACCCGCGGCGGCGGCCGAACATCGCCCTGGGTCGGCGGCGCTCTTTCAAGCCGCCCGGCGTACCGGTGTCGATCCTGCGCCGTTCCCTGCCATCCCACGCTTCGTCGTCGTCGACATCGGCGGGGTTTGCCGGCATCGCCGCCTCCTTGGTGAGGACCAGGGGAGGAGCCTGCGGCGCGGGCTGCGGCCTGGCGAGCGGCACGTCGGGATAGCCGTCGTCCTGCTCGGGTTCCGGTGCGGCATCGGGCGATCCGGCGGTCAGCAGGTCGGCCTCGAGTGTCGGGCGCGAGAACCGCAGGCCCGCGTCAATGCCCGTGCCCAGGCGCATCAGCCGGTCCGCAAGATACGCCCAGAGGTTCCCCACTTCCTTGGCCGAGCGCGAATTGGGGTCGACCTCGCTGACGGTGCGGCCATCGATCATGCTGGCGGCGAAATCGACGCGGTGATGCAACGTCACAGGAGCGACCGTGCCGTGCTGCGACAGCGCCACGGCGGTTTCGGCGGTGATGCGGGCGCGCACGGTCGCGGCGTTGATGACGAACAGCATCGGCTTGTGCTGATGCTCGACGATGTCGACGGTGGCGCCGACGGCGCGCAGGTCGTGCGGGCTCGGCCGCGTCGGGATGACCACCAGATCGGCGTGGGTGATGACCTCGGCGATGGAGGAGGTCGCAGCCGGCGGCGTATCGATGACGATCAGTTTGAAGCCGCCGTCGCGCAGCGCCTCGATGTCGCGGGTGAGGTCGGGGACGGAGACCTGGGCGAACGCCGGTGCGCCGGATTCGCGGGCGTTCCACCATTTCGCCAGGCTGCCCTGCGGGTCGGTGTCGACCAGCGCCACCGGGCCGGCGCCGGCCAATTCGGCCTGCACGGCGATGTGCCCGGCCAGGGTCGTCTTCCCCGAGCCGCCTTTCTGTGAGGCAAGAACGACGACTTGCGCATGGTCTGACATCAAGTTCTCCTCCGGCGGCCCGCCTATTTCGGCCCGCTACCGAGAGCCGGGCACCATCCAGCGCCCGCTCGTCGGTGGTTACTCCGGCAAGAGAACACACTTTCGTGTTTGTCGGCCTAAAGCGATCGTTCAAATTTTAGCTACTGGTCGACGCCGCGCTCGGCCGGAGGCCTCAGGCCTTGTCGCGACCGGGCGGCGAGGGCGGCGAGCAGGTGGAAGGCCTCGCCGATGACGTCGTCGGAAATGGCGCCGTGCAGGCGGCTGTCGATCATCGGCCTGGTCGAGAAGGGCGAGCGCGCGCTCGATGCGGCCGGCGGGCCACAGGGGGATCTGACGGGCAACGGAGGGCTGGCGCTGAAAGAAGATCGGCGGGCGGGCGCGTTCGACCAGCGTCCGGGCGGGGGTGCCGCCATCGAAGGCGGCGCGGGCCTTCTCGAGAAAATTGAAGTGACGGAGCGCGGCACCGGCGACGACGAAGCCGGGGGTGCCGGCGGCAACGAGACGGCGGTAGCCGCGATCGAGCCCGGCCGCATCGCCGAGCGCCATGGCATCGACGGTCTCGTCGACGGCGAAGGCGGCGGCGTCGCCGACGACGGCGCGGACATCGGCGACGGTGATGAGGTCGTTGCCGGCGGCGTAGAGACAGACCTTGCCGACCTCGGCGCGGCTGACCAGACGATCGGCGCCGATCAGGCTCTTGAGGGCGACGCGGGCATCGGCGGCGATGGCGAGACCGGCGGCGGCGGTCTCCTCGTCGATGATGCGGTCGAGGTCGCGGTCGGCATCGGCGTAGCAGGCGATCGCGGCGGCGCCCTGGTCCTGCTCGCACAGGCGGCGGAGCGGCGAGGACTTGCGCAACTCGCCGGCGGTGACGACCACCCAGGCGTCGACCGGCGGGGTGGAGAGCAATGCCTTGACGGCGGATTCGATGGAGCGGTTGCCGCTGAGGCGCAGCGAGATCACGCGCTCGCCGCCGAAGAGCGGCACGGCGTTGGCCTCGTCCACCAGAAGGCCGGGATCGGCGGCGACGGCGTCCATGTCGAGGCGGACATGGGCGAGGGGATCGTCACCGGCGACCGCCTTCACCAGGGACGCGGCCCGCTCGGCGACGAGACCCTGGTCGTTGCCGTGGATCAGGACGACGCGCTGGCGCGGATCAGGCTTCGCAATGAAGCGGTCGGCGCCGGCGGATTTGATCTCGACCATGAATTCGCTTCGGTGCAAGCCTGAGGACGCCCACTCAAAGCCGCTTCTCTAGCTCGCTTTGCTCACCAGCGAAACGGCCTCGCGCACGGGAGACCTGGCGTTCCTGCGGCCAGTCACCATGGGTCCCGGTTCAGCAGCGCACCACTTCCGTGATGCGCTGCGCCCGGGACACGCTGGTGTGCAAGCGTCTCCACCGGAGCAAAGGCGAACGCGGCCCGGCGGCGTCGGCCGGTTTGCCTTTCGCCAGGTGGCCTCAGCGCGCGGATCAGGCGGCGGCGCTCGCGGGCTTGCGGTCGCGCCCATAGGGGTCGCCGAGAACCGACTCGGTATGCAAGGCGCACACCCAGCTGCCGTTGCGGCGCACCCAGGTGGAGGCGTCTGCCGCTTCCATGGTCACCGGCTTGCCATCGACGGTCAGCTTCTCGCTGACCTTGTAGCCGATGACGGCGACATCGTCGCTGAGCTTCTGAACCTCGACGTCACTGAAGGTGAAATCTTCGAGCGTCCAGTTGCCGCCGGACATCATTTTGGCGAAGGTCGCCTTATCGATACGCGAGACGCCCTGGGCGCCAGTCACGATGCAGGGGTCGTCGGTGAGCCGGAGAGCCGCATCAACGTCCCTGTCCTTCATGGACTGCCAAAACGCCCGCTCGAGGTCCATCAAACGCTGGCTGAGTGCCTTGTCCATTGCCAATCTCCTTAACGTGCCCCCCCTTGTGGTGGCCTTGCCGTCGGGCCTGACTCAGGCGTCCCGCACCACGACCGGAGTCGCGTCCTTCCGTAGATGTAGGCCGCCCGCGCCGGCCCGCCACCAAACGTCTGTCGACGCGTCAATCGGCTGACGTTGCCAATGGCACGAGGGGACGCCTCGAACTAACTGGCGGAGAGAGATCCAGGCCCGCTGAGATACAGGCTGCCGCGCTCGAAAAACCGACGTTTGCGATCGACTTCGCGGGTCAGGCCAATGCGACGGCTGCTCCCGATCAATCCGACCGGCCGCACCGCCGTGCCGAGCCAGAGTGGCCCAGGCGCACACAGATCGACGCCGTCGTAACGCATGTCGACGTGCATGGCTTGCGCGAGGCGACCGGGACCGCGGGCGATGTCCCGCTCGCGGACCGCATTGCGAAAACGCTGCATCACCTCGATGCCTGCGAGCGGTTCCAGAGCTCGCAGGAGCACGCCGGCACCGACGCCTGGTTCTTCACTGGTGACATTCACCATGAACGACGAGCCATAGGTAAAATAGACGTGGCAATTTCCGCGACCGAGAAACAGCGACGCGTTACCCCGCGTCCTGCCGCGAAAGGCGCGGCCGGCGGAATCGCCGGGCGGATAGGCTTCGGTCTCGACGATGCGGCCGGTCAGCCTGCCCTGCGGCAGATCATGAACCAGCGTCTTGCCAATGAGGTAACGCGCAAGCTCAACGGTATCCACCGGCAGGCTTTGCCGGCGGAGTCGCTTGACGCTGGGCTGAGAACCTTCCGCTGGCGGGTGTGCTGCGGGCATTGGACGGTGTGTAGCGTGTTCCGGCGTTGGCGCTTAAAGCGTAGTCCGAACCGCCGCGAAGCGCGTGGGCTTTCGAGAGTAAGCGGTCGTCCCGATCGCGCCAACGGCGGGCCGAGTTTGACCCTCAGCGGCGCAAGGAATCATCGCTTTAACGCGATGAGAATCCTGAATGTCGATTGGACCTAGATCGTGCCCTGGGCGGTGGCCACGGCGAGGCGGGTGCGGATGTCGTCGGCAACTTCACTCGCGGCGCGGTCCTCGGCGTCGAGCTTGGCGCGGGTGTTGGCGAACACCTGATTGACGCGATCGTAAGTGGCGCTGCCGCGGGTGGTTGCCCGCAGAACCACGTCGCCGGTGGCGAGCGTCGGTCACCTCGTAGGTCGCCGAGACGGTGACCGAGTAGGCCGGCGCCGATTCGACCGGGGTGACGCCAAGCGCACTTTCGGACGAAGTGACGGTCAGCTTCATGTCGTAGAGCGGGCCGGTCGGCTCGCCGGCGCCGCCGTAGAGCAGGAAGATGAGGCGGTTGCGCACCTGCTGGGCGACGCGGGTGTCGACCTCCTCGATGCTGACGTGGGTGAGGCCGGTGGCAACGGCAACGCCGGACGGCGCCGAGCCGTAAAGCGGCTGGATGGTGCAGGCGCCGAGCGCCAGGGTCGGCGCGAGCGCCAGCAGGAATGCGCGGCGGTGAAGGAGCGGCCGGCCGCCCCCGGGCCGGGGCCCGGGGCAAGCCCCGGATCGGTGTCCGGGGCGGGGGTCAGAAGACGACATTCACGATCCTCTTCGGCACCACCACGATCTTCTTCGGCGGATGGCCGTTCAGCGCCCGGCGGACGGCGTCGAGGGCGAGCGTCGCCGCTTCCACCTCAGCTTGGGACGCGTCGGCGGCGATTGTCAATTCGTCGCGCTTCTTGCCGTTGATCTGCACCGGCAGGGTGATCAGGTTCTCGACCAGAAGGGCGGCCTCGACCCTCGGCCACGGGCGGGTGGCGACGAGGTCGGCGTGGCCAAGCGCGGCCCAGCATTCCTCGGCAAGGTGGGGCATCATCGGCGCCATCATCTCGACCAGCATTTCCAGCGCCTCGCGCACGGCCGCGCCGAGGGCGCTGTCGATGGCGTCCGGCCGTTGCTGGTCGAGGATGGCAAGCGCGGCGCCGACGGCGTTGGCAAGCTCGTAGATGCGGGCAACGGCGACGTTGAAGCGCAGCCCGACGATGTTGTCGTCGACGGCGGCGAGGGTGCGGTGGGCGACCTTGCGCAGGTCGGTGCGGCGGGGCTGACCTCGCCGGGCGGCCTCGGGCCGGGCCCGGCACGCCGGCTTGCGCCACCGCTTCGCCGACCAGGCGCCAGACGCGCTGGACGAAGCGATGGGCGCCGGCGACGCTCTCCTCGGTCCAGATGATGTCACGGTCAGGCGGCGAATCCGACAGCATGAACCAGCGGGCGGTGTCGGCGCCGTAGCTCTCCATGATGTCGGAGGGGTCGATGGTATTGCGCCGCGACTTCGACATCTTCTCGATCGGGCCGATCTGCGACCTCGGCGTTGGTGGCGATGTCGAGCGCCTTGCGCGTTGCCGTCGACATCGACGAAACGCACCTCGGTCGGGCTCGCCCACGAGCCGTCGGCGCGGCGGTAGGTCTCGTGGACGACCATGCCCTTGCGTGAACAGGCCGGCGAACGGCTCGGCCAGCGACAGGTGGCCGGTGTCGCGCATGGCGCGGGTGAAGAAGCGCGAATAGAGCAGGTGCAGGATCGCGTGCTCGATGCCGCCGATGTACTGGTCGACCGGCAGCCAGCGGTCGGCGACGGCGGGTCGGTCGGGGTCGCGGCGTCGGGGGGCGGTGAAACGGACGAAGTACCAGGACGAGTCGACGAAGGTGTCCATGGTGTCGGTCTCGCGCAGCGCCGGCTTGCCGCACTTCGGACAGGCGACGTGCTTCCAGGTCGGGTGGCGGTCGAGCGGGTTGCCCGGCTTGTCGATGACGACGTCGTCGGGCAGGCGCACCGGCAGGTCGTCCGCCGGCACCGGCACGACGCCGTCGTCGGGGCAATGGATGACGGGAATCGGGCAGCCCCAGTAGCGCTGGCGCGAGATGCCCCAGTCGCGCAGGCGGTAGTTGACCTGGCGCTGTCCTTGCGGGGCGCCGGCGAGCATGGCCGCCTCGAGGCGGCGGGCGACCTCTTCCTTGGCGGCGTCGACGGTCATGCCGTCGAGGAAATCGGAATTGATCAGTTCGCCGTCGCCGACGTAGGCCTCGTTGCCGGTCTCGAACTGAAGGACCCACTCGGCCGCCTCGGCCCCGTCCTCGAGCGCGTCGAGGGGGGCGACGACCGGAATGATCGGCAGGTTGTACTTGGTGGCGAAGTCGTAGTCGCGCTGGTCGTGCGCCGGGCAGCCGAAGATGGCGCCGGTGCCGTAGTCCATCAGCACGAAGTTGGCGACGTAAACCGGCAAGGCGGGTGTCGGGACGGAAGGGATGGACGGCGAGAAGCGGCGTTTCGTAGCCCATCTTCTCGGCGGTCTCGAGGGCCTCGAGGCTGGTGCCGGAACGATGGCACTCGGCGATGAACTCGGCGAGGTCGGCATCGGTTGCGGCGAGGCGGGCGGCGAGCGGATGGTCGGGCGAGACGCGCGATGAAGCTTGCGCCGAAGAGGGTGTCGTGGCGGGTGGTGAACACCTCGATGGTATCGCCGGGCGCGGCCGCGGCGCCATCGGTGAGCGCGAAGCGGACGCGCATGCCTTCCGACTTGCCGATCCAGTTCTTCTGCATCAGGCGGACCTTGTCCGGCCAGCGGTCGAGGGTATCGAGCGCGGCAGCAGGTCCTCGGAGTAGTCGGTGATCTTGCAGGAACCACTGGGTCAGCTCGCGCTGCTCGACCTCGGCGCCGGAGCGCCAGCCGCGCCCGTCGATCACCTGCTCGTTGGCGAGCACGGTCTGGTCGACCGGGTCCCAGTTGACCTTCGACTGCTTGCGGTAGGCGAGGCCCCTGACGAGCAGGTCGAGGAAGAGCTTCTGCTGCTGGGCGTAATACTCCGGGTCGCAGGTGGCGAACTCTCTGGACCAGTCGAGCGACAGGCCCATCATCTTGAGCTGGTCGCGCATGACCGCGATGTTATTGTAGGTCCACGTGTGCGGGTGGATCTTGCCCTGCATCGCGGCGTTCTCGGCGGGCAGGCCGAAGGCGTCCCAGCCCATCGGGTGGAGAACGTTGTGGCCCTTGGCGCGCATGGTGCGGGCGACGACGTCGCCCATGGTGTAGTTGCGCACGTGGCCCATGTGGATGCGCCCCGACGGGTAGGGGAACATCTCCAGGACGTAGTATTTGGGGCGCGGGTCGTCGTTCGCCGTCTCGAAGATGCGGGCGTCGGCCCACACCTTCTGCCAGCGCGGCTCGGCCTCGCGGGGATTGTAACGTTCTTGCGGCATCGCGGCCGCGACCTTCACCAGAATCCCCGGTCACGGTCAACTGCTTGAGGCGGAATCCGCTGCGTGATAGCGCTCGCCCATGGACCACGACAGCACGGTGACGCGGCTCGCCGCGGTGAAGGCGCGGATCGCGGCGGCGGAGAAAGCCGCCGGGCGGCCGGCGCGATCGGTGCGGCTGATCGCGGTGTCGAAGACGTTCGAGGCCGAGGCGATCCGGCCCGTGCTTGCCGCCGGCCAGCGGGTTTTCGGCGAGAACCGGGTGCAGGAGGCCAAGGGCAAGTGGCCGCCGCTCGGGGCGGAATTCGCGGACGTCGAACTGCACCTGATCGGGCCCCTGCAATCGAACAAGGCGCGCGACGCGGTGGCGCTGTTCGACGCGATCCACACCATCGACCGCGACAAAATCGCCGGCGCGGTGGCGGAGGAGATGCGCCGGCAAGGGCGCACCCTCAGGCTGCTGGTGGAGGTCAACACCGGCGGCGAGGCGCAGAAGGCAGGGGTGGCGCCTGGCGAGGTCGACACGTTCGTCGAGCGCTGCCGCGACGTGCACGGGCTCGCCATCGACGGGCTGATGTGCATCCCGCCGGTCGACCAGGTGGCGGCGCCGCACTTCGCGCTGCTCGCCAAGATCGCCGGACGGCTCGGGCTGAAGTCGCTGTCGATGGGGATGAGCGCCGACTACGAGACGGCGATCGCTTTCGGGGCGACGGACGTGCGCGTCGGCAGCGCGATCTTCGGGGCGCGGGGCTAAGGACGGCGCGGGGCTAGGGTCCGGCGCCTTTACGCTTCCTTCAGCCAATCGGGGAACGATGGCCGGCAGCGGGCGGCCCGCCGGCGCGGGCCTCGCCCGCGGATGGTTCAAGAAAATGGCCGATCCGATATCACGTGTCGAGCGCAGCTTCGGGCTGATGCGGGCGAGTTGGAACGTGCTCAGGTCCGACGGCGAGCTGCTCGCTGCTGCCGGTCCTGTCGGGTGCGGCGACGGTGGTGGTCATCGGCGGTTTCATGGCCGCGGTGATGGCGCGCGGCGACATTCGACAACGTGCAGGCCGGGCGAGATGGTGCAGCCGCCACCGTGGTTCTACGCGTGGCTGTTCGCCATGTACGTGGCGCAGTACTTCGTCATCATCTTTTTCAACACGGCGCTGGTCGGGGCGGCCATGGCGCGGCTGGACGGCCGCGACCCGACGGTGCGCTCGGCGCTCAAGGTGGCGGCGAGCCGCATCGGCCCGATCTTCGGCTACGCCGTCATCTCGGCGACGGTCGGCGTGCTCTTGCGGGCGTTCGCCGAGCGGCTTGGCTTCATCGGACGCCTGGTCGTCGCCGGCGTCGGCGTCGCCTGGACGGTGGCGACGTTCCTGGTGGTGCCGATCCTGGCGGCGGAAGGCATCGGGCCGCTGGCGGCGATCGCCAAAAGCGGTGCGCTGCTCCGCAAGAGCTGGGGCGAGAACCTGATCGGCAACACCGGCATCGCGCTGACGATGGGGCTCACTGGCGGCGTCATCGGTATCTTTGGCATAGGCAGCCGGCGCGAAGCTCTACGATGGCGGCTACACCGCGGTCGGCATCCTGATCATCGCGGTGTCGATCGCGTCGGTTCTGATGGTGATGGTGGTCGGCGCCGCGCTGTCCGCCGTCTATCAGGCGGCGGTCTATGACTACGCGGTCAACGGCAGGCCGCCGCAGGGACTTCGACGGCGATCTCATCCGCGACGCATTCGGGCGCAAGGGCGGCTGACCGGAGCGATCCCGCTTCCGGCTCGGTCGCGAAATCGCCCCAGCTCTTTGTTTCTCCGCAATTCCGGACGGAAAACCGGTTCCCACTTTTCCTGGAATTGCTCTAGCGAACTTCGACGACGGTGTCGGGGCCGACGAGCGTCAAGCAGCCGGCGCATCGTCTCCGGCGCCACGGCGATGCAGCCGGCGGTCGGCGAAAAATCGGGGCCGGCGATGTGGAGGAAGATGGCGCTGCCCAGGCCGGGGCGCGGGTGCGCCAGGTTGTAGTCGAGGACGACGATGACGTCGTAGAGGCCGTCCTCGCGCCACAGAGCGCTCGTGGCGGGCGGGGCAGGGCAGGCGGACCGGGCGGTTGTAGCGGCGGTCGGTCGGGTCGTCGCACCAGCCGAGGTCGTGACGGACGGGAGCGGCAGGAAGCCGGGTCACCGGGCGCGGGAGGCGGTCGGCGCGATAGAAGACGTTGACGAGGCCGAAACGGCCGACCGGGCGTGGCGCCGTCGCCTTCATGCTTGGCGAGGCGGGTTCCCGCCCGGCCGAGGGCGCAGGGAGCGGCGAGCGGGGCCGGCGAGCAGCAAACCGCGCCGCCGGTTGCCGGCCGCCGGTGCCACTACCACGCGGCGAAGCGCCCATCGGCCGCGGACACCCGACCTCCCGAATCAACCATGCGCCGGCAGTCAGCTTGCGCCGGCCGACCGGTTGGGGTCTACATCTGGCCAACCGCCGATTCCAAAGGGATTCCAGCCGGTTGGCGTTGGCAGGCCGCTGAGACAAGGCAGAACCCGTTCGCATGCCCGCCAGAAAATCCTGGTCGTCGACGATGATGACGTGCTGCGCGAAAGCCTGGTCGAGCAGCTATCGCTCTACGAGGAGTTCGAAACCGCCGAGCGAAGCGACGGCGGCCAAGGGCGTGCAGCGCGCGCGCGGCGGAGCCGACCGACCTCGTGATCATGGACGTCGGCCTGCCCGACATGGACGGCCGCGAGGCGGTGAAGCTCCTGCGCAAGGGCGGCTTCAAGGCGCCGGTGATCATGCTGACCGGGCAGGATTCGGAGTCCGACACGATCCTCGGCCTGGAGGCGGGCGCCAACGACTACGTCACCAAGCCATTCCGCTTCGCGGTCCTGCTTGCCCGCATCCGGGCGCAGCTGCGCCAGCACGAACAGAGCGAGGACGCAGTCTTCTCGATCGGCCACTATACTTTCCGGCCGAGCGCCAAGATGCTCGTCGACGACCGCGGCGGCAAGATCAGGCTGACGGAGAAAGAAACCGCCATACTCAAGTTCCTCTACCGCGCGGGCGAGAAGGTGATCACGCGCGACGTTCTGCTGCACGAGGTGTGGGGCTACAATTCCGGCGTCACCACCCATACGCTGGAGACCCACATCTACCGGCTGCGCCAGAAGATCGAACGCGACCCTTCCAAGTCGGAGCTGCTGGTGACCGAGGCCGGCGGCTACAAACTGGTTCCTTGATGGGACAGGGGCACCGGGGCCTGGGATCACAATGAGCCTCGACAGCGATATCGCCCTGATCAAGGGGATTCCGCTGTTCGGCGAGCTGCCAACCGAACAGCTCAGGCTGCTCGCGTTCAGCGCCGTCAGGCTGGATCTCGCCGCCGGTCACGTGCTGTTCCGCGAGGGCGCCAAGGCGACGTCGGGCTACGTCGTGTCGAGTGGCGGGCTGGAACTCGCACTCGGCGAGGGCAAGAAGAAAGCATGTCGAGACGACCTGCGAGGTGGGCTCGCTGGTCGGCGAGATCGCGCTCTTCATCGAAACCCGGCGGCCGGCGACGGCGACCGCCACGGTGCCGAGCCAGGTGCTGGAGATCGAGCGGCGGGTGATCCTGAGGATGCTCAACGAATACCCGCAAATCGCGGTGAAGCTCCGCGCGAACGCTGGCGGACAGGCTTCACGCCACGATTTCCGACCTTGGCCGGGTCAGGCAGACGCTGGCCAAATTCGAGCGATGGCCGGCGCGGCGCACGTAGAGCGATTTCGCGTTTATCTGAGTCTAGAGTCGCGAAGTCCCCTAGCTCTTTGTTTCTCCGCAATTCCGGACGGAAAACCGGTTCCCACTTTTCCTGGAATTGCTCCAGGCGGCGAAGCGTCGCGCGGAAGACGGAACAGTACGGCGGGCAAAAAGAAAAGCGCCCAGCCCCGGGGGAGGCTGGGCGCTCTGCGCTTGTCAGCGCGACGCCGGCGGTTAAGCCGACGCCTCGCGGACTGCCGTCGGCGAGACGGGGGGCGCTACCGAGCGTGGCAGCCCGCGCTAGCGAATCAGATGGGGCGATCCGCAGTCGTTTCAAGTGGCGAACCACAAATCCGCGAAGGTCGCGCTCTCCTGTTCTTACGCAATGCGACGACGGGAATTCACTTCCCCGAATTGCGTCAGCGGTTCTGCGAGGTCTTGACCTGGATGCGGAAAAGGCTCGGGTCGCCTGCTTGCCGGTCGTCACGTTATAGATCGCGACGGAGGTGTTAAGTCCCTGAGCGTCCGTGACGATCCACTGGCGCAACTCGTAGGTTTTGCGGTCGAAAATCAGGGTAAGCTTGCCTTCGACCAAGGCCGACTTCTCGACGATCAGCACCGAGATCAGGTCGGGCTCTTCGCGGACGGAATCGACGAGCTGGTCCGAGGTCAAATCGATGTGATCGGACAACAGGTAGCGGAGCGGCGTCTTCGACAGCGGATAGAGCTGCTGGGTATTGGCGCGCCCGTCCTCGATGGCAACCGAACTGCCGTCGGCGATCACGTCGAGACGCGCGGGCGCCGCATAATGAAACCGGATCTCGCCCGGGGCGCGACATGAAAAAGACGCCCTCGGACTGGTCCCCGGTGGGGCCGAACTGGATGAACTGGCCTTCCATGGTGGAGAAGCTGTTGAAGTAGGCGTTGATGCGGGCGAGGGCGATCTGCTGATCGCGGGTGAAGCGCGAATCCGGCGAATAGGCCGGCAGCGTAGCGCCAGGGGCGATGGCGGCGGTGGTGACGTCGGCCGGCGAGACGCCGTGATCGGGCCGCAGGTGCGGCAACGGCACCGGATCGCCTGCGGCGGCCGCTGCGGCGGGCGGCAGACCGGTGGCCAGCACCGACAATGCCGCCAGGAAACCGCCAAGGGCGGCCGATCTGCCTCTCGTCCGTGTTGCCGCACCGGTCGTGCCGGCCAATAGCGTCTCCTTCGGGTCGGTGCCGCGTGCGGGGCGATAGCCCGCGTGTGTGGCGAATTCGAGGGCGCAAATGCCCGCGGTCAGCGGAAGGCGGCATCCTCATCCTCGCCGACGAGGATATCACGCTTGCCGGCGTGATTGGCAGGGCCGACGACGCCTTCCTTTTCCATGCGCTCAATGATCGAAGCGGCGCGGTTGTAGCCGATCTGCAGCCGGCGCTGGATGTAGCTGGTCGACGCCTTGCGGTCGCGCAGCACGACGTTGACGGCGCGGTCATAGAGATCATGGGATTCCTCACCCCCGCCGGCGAGCGGATCGGCATCGGGATCGGCGTCCTCGTCGACGGTGATCGAATAGAGATAGTCGGGCGCTCCCTGGGCCTTGAGATGGGCAACGACCGCGTCGACCTCCTCTTCGCTGACGAAGGGACCGTGGACGCGCTGGATGCGTCCGCCGCCGGCCATGTAAAGCATGTCGCCCTGGCCGAGGAGCTGCTCGGCGCCCTGCTCGTTGAGGATGGTGCGCGAATCGATCTTCGAGGTGACCTGGAAGGAAATGCGCGTCGGAAAGTTGGCCTTGATGGTGCCGGTGATCACGTCGACCGAGGGACGCTGCGTGGCCATGATGACGTGGATGCCGGCGGCGCGCGCCATCTGGGCGAGGCGCTGGACGGCGCCCTCGATGTCCTTGCCGGCGACCATCATCAGGTCTGCCATCTCGTCGATGACGACGACGATGAACGGCATCGGATCGAGCGACAGGTGCTCCTTCTCGTAGATCGGCTCGCCGGTCTCCTGGTCGAAGCCGGTCTGCACGGTGCGCGTCAGCTCCTCGCCGCGCGACAGCGCCTGATCGAGGCGGGCGTTGTAGCCGGCGACGTTGCGCACGCCGAGCTTCGACATCTTGCGATAACGGTCCTCCATCTCGCGCACCGTCCACTTGAGCGCGACCACCGCCTGCTTTGGATCGGTGACGACCGGGGTCAGCAGATGGGGGATGCCCTCGTAGGTGGACAGTTCCAGCATCTTGGGGTCGATCATGATGATGCGGCACTCCTGCGGCGTCAGCCGATAGAGGAGCGACAGGATCATGGCGTTGATCGATACCGACTTGCCGGAGCCGGTGGTGCCGGCAACGAGGAGGTGCGGCATGCGGGCGAGATCGACGATGACCGGCTGGCCGCCGATGGTCTTGCCGAGGCAGAGGCCGAGATCGGCCTTGGAATCGCTGAATTCCGGCGCGGCAAGCAGCTCGCGCAGGAAGACCGTCTCCCGGCGCGGATTGGGCAGCTCGATGCCGATGGCGTTCTTGCCGGGAATGACGGCGACGCGGCATGAAATGGCGCTCATCGAGCGGGCAATGTCGTCGGCGAGGCCGATGACGCGCGCCGACTTGATGCCCGGCGCAGGCTCGAGCTCGTAGAGGGCGACCACCGGGCCCGGATGGACGTTGACGATCTCGCCGCGCACGCCGAAATCGTCGAGTACGCCTTCGAGCAGACGGGCGTTCTGCTCCAGCGTCGCCGGGCTCATGGCGGCCTTGCGTTCCTGGGCGCGCGGCTCCGACAGGAGTTCGAGCGGCGGCAGTTCGAAGCCGCTGCCATCGGCTATGGCGCGGCGCGGGGCACGCTGGCGCGAGCGGGCCGCCGGTTTGGCGGGGCGACGACGAGGCGCCAGGGCGGGTTCGGCGTCGGATCCCACGGCCTCGTCCTCGCCGTCTTCATCGTCGCCGCCGTGCCAGTCGAGGCTCGGTTCGACGCGCACGGCGTCGAAGTCGCGCGAGGCGAGCATGGCGCGGGCCGAGTACGGGTCGCGGTCGGGAGAAAGAAGCCGGCGCAGGCCGCTGCCGGCGCGCAACGCGACGTGGGTGAGCGCACCGATCGCCAGTGAAAGGCGGTGGGGGGGCTCGTCCTCGTCGCCGTCATCGGTGCCGCCTTCATCGTCGAGATCCTCGCCGTCGTCGTCGCGGTCGTCCTCCTCTTCCTCGACGGCGCTCGCCGGTGCCGCCGAGCGGCCGCGTGGCGCGCGGGCGGCAACGTCGCGGTAGAGGAACAAGCCGCAGGCGTGGAGGGCGGCGACGAAGGCGAGCACGGTGGCGAGGCCGCCGACGCCGAGCAGGCTCAGCCCTTCGGGCCTCGCACCAAGCAGCCAGGCGGGCAACTGGAGCAGGAGATCGCCGGCGGCGCCGCCGAGGCCGGTCGGCAGCGGCCAGGTCGGGGGCGGGGGAATGGTGGCAAGGGCGAGGGCTGGCCAGCAGCGTTCCGGCAAACCAGGTCAGGCCCGTGCGCCAGTTGAAGCGGCTGGGCGTGGCAAACACCGCGCGCCAGCCCCAGATCACCGGCGGCAGGAGAAGAAGCGAGGCAGCCACTCCCAGGAACTGGGTCAGCAGGTCGGAGACGATGGCGCCGGGCCAGCCGAGGACGTTGCGGACGGCGCGATCGGTGGCGTGGCTGAGGCTGGGGTCGTCGATGGTCCAGGTGGCGAGGCTGGCCGCGATGGCGGCGACGACGGCAAGGACCGCAAGCCCGAGGAAGGCGGTGAGATTGCGACGGACGATGCGGCGCACAGCGGCTGCCGCCGCCGGCGGGAAGGGATACCGATCTGGTTGAACGCATGAAGGCCGACCCGGGCACAGGTAACGCTGGGGCCGACCGTAGCGCCGGCAGGTAAAGCCGGCATTAACCATCGGGGTCCCGGCCGGCGCCGCCGGGACCCCGGATCGCTGAAGCCGGTTACTGAACGACCTCGCCGTGGAGGTTGATGTCGAGACCCTCGACCTCGACATCCTTGCCGACCCTGAGGCCAATTACGGCGTCGATCACCTTGAGGATCACCCAGCTGCCGACGCCCGACCAGACGATGGTGGCCAAGGTGCCCAAGAACTGGATCCAGACCTGGCCAGGATTGCCGTCGATGAGGCCGGAGTGGCCCTCGCCGCCAACCGCGGCAACGGCGAAAACACCGGTCAGGATGGCGCCGACAAAGCCGCCGACGGCGTGGACGCCGAAAGCATCGAGCGCGTCGTCGTAGCCGAGCGCGCCCTTCAGCCACATCACCGCCCAGGCGCAGACGACGCCGGCGACGATGCCGATGACCAGGGCACCGGTCGGATCGACCCAGCCGGAGGCCGGGGTGATTGCAACAAGGCCCGCGACCGCTCCGGAGATGATGGCCAGAACGCTGGGTTTGCCGCGTACCACCCACTCGGTGAACATCCAGGCAAGGGCGGCCGCGGCGGTGGCGATCTGGGTAACGGCCATCGCCATGCCGGCACGGCCGTCGGAGGCGAGCTCGGAACCGGCGTTGAAGCCGAACCAGCCGACCCACAGCAACGAGGCGCCGATCACCGACAGCACCAGATTGTGGGGCGCCATGTTCTCCTGGCCGAGACCGACGCGCTTGCCGAGGACGATGGCGCAGACGAGGCCGGCGACACCGGCGTTGATGTGCACCACCGTTCCACCGGCGAAATCAAGCACCCCGAGCGTGCCGAGGAAACCGCCGCCCCATACCCAGTGGGCGATCGGGCTGTAGACGATGATCGACCACAGGCCCATGAACCACATCATCGCCGAAAACTTCATGCGATCGGCGAAACCGCCGGCGATGAGCGCCGGGGTGATGATGGCGAAGGTCATCTGGAACATCATGAAGACGGATTCCGGAATAGTGCCCGACACCGCGTCGACGCCCATACCGGCGAGGAAGAAGCGGTCAAGCCCGCCGACGTAGGCGTTCATCGAGCCGCCGTCACGGAACGCCAGCGAGTAACCGACGATCATCCAGATGATCGTCACCAGGCAGGTGATGGCGAAGCTCTGCATGACCGTGGCCAGGACGTTCTTCTTGCGCACCATGCCGCCATAGAAGAGCGCCAGACCGGGGACGGTCATGAGCAGGACCAGGGCGGTTGAGGTGAGCATCCAGGCGGTGTCACCGCGGTCGATCGTCGGCGCGGCGTCCTGGGCGAAAGCCCCGACGGTGCTGGCGAGCAGGATCGCGGTCGCCGCGGGTACTGTTCTTGATCGTGACATTGGACCCTTCCATGTCTCCATTGCACATGATTTGGGCGACCGCGGCCGCCACGTGGAAACGCTTAGCAATCGGCATGCCATGGACGATGAATCCGGAAACCGATGCTGTTTCAGCATTTTAGGCCACCGATCGGTTGGCGGCCGCCTGCCGGCGGGGACGCGTTGACCAACAAGTGGGCAACCCGGGCGGGGCGGCCCGGAGCGGCCTCACAGCGCGCTGGCATCGGTCTCGCCGGTCCGGATGCGAACGGCGCTTTCCAGCGGCATGACAAAGATCTTGCCGTCGCCGATCTGACCGGTCTTGGCGGCCGAAGTGATGGCGTCGACAACCTTGTCGATCATGTCGGCGGCGACGGCGACCTCGATCTTGATCTTGGGGAGGAAGGAGACGGCGTACTCGGTGCCGCGGTAAATCTCGGTGTGTCCCTTCTGGCGCCCGTACCCTTTGACTTCGGTGACGGTCAGACCCTGAACGCCGACGGCGGTCAGGGCGTCACGAACTTCGTCGAGCTTGAACGGCTTGATGATGGCCATCACGATTTTCATGTCTTGGTTCCCAGTTACGTCCGCGGACCGCGCGAGGCGTCAAGCGGAGCCCAGTGGATTGGCAAACCGCCCGAACAACGCGTGCTGCCGGTTTGATCCGCGGCCCTACAATCAAGGTCCGTGCCAAACGCGATTTTTCGCCGCAGGCGGGATGGAAACCGCCACCCAGCCGGTCCTGCTTTATTCGTGAGCGCGGCCGCGCGGCATGTATGCCTAAAAATTAGGCAGCCGATTTATTGGCGGGCGATCGCGGCCGGATCAGCCCTTCCTGAGCCACCGACGCAACCAGGATGCCGTTGCGGCTGAACAGACTGCCGCGGGTGAAGCCGCGCGCGCCCGAGGAAGACGGGCTGTCCATGGCGTAAAGCAGCCACTCGTCGGCGCGGAACGGCCGGTGGAACCACAACGCGTGGTCGAGGCTGGCGACCTGGAGGTCGTGGTCGAAAATCGCGCGGCCGTGGGCGAACAGCGAGGTGTCCAGCAACGTCATGTCCGAGGCGTAGGCGAGCACGCAGCGGTGGATGTCCATGGAATCGCGAAGGGCGCCGGTGGTGCGGACCCAGACCGCCTGGGTCGGTTCGAGCGGCTCACGGCTGAGGTAGTGACGCAGGTCCACCGGCCTCAGCTCGATGGCGCGCGGACGCTCCCAATAGGCGCGCACAGCGCTCGGGGCGTCGCGAAGATAAACCTCCTTCAGCTCGGCCTCGCTCGGCAGGTCTTCCGGCGGCGGCACCTGCGGCATCGGAATCTGATGGTCGAGGCCCGGCTCCCCGATCTGGAAAGATGCCGCCATGGAAAAGATTGCTGCGCCATGCTGGACGGCGATGACCCGCCGGGTGGCGAAGGACTTGCCGTCGCGGATGCGATCGACCTCGTAAAGGATCGGGACGGCGGGATCGCCGGGACGCAGGAAGTATCCGTGGAGGGAATGGGCGCTGCGGCCCTCGACCGTGCGCGCCGCGGCGACCAACGCCTGGCCGATCACCTGGCCGCCAAACACCCGCTGCCAGCCGACCTGAGGGCTCGAGCCGCGGAACAGGTTGTGTTCCAACGGCTCGAGGTCGAGAATGGAAAGAAGGGTCTCGATGGCGGTGGTCATGCGGCGGCCTCGACGGTCGGCCGGCGACGGCGACCAAATCCTTCGATCAGCCCGGCGGAAGGGTGTCAAGCAGGGCGAGGCCATGGCGCAAGAAGCAACGTCGCAGCCTGTCGCCGACGTGGTGATCGCCGGAGGCGGCCAGGTCGGGCTGGCGCTGGCGCTGGCTCTCAGGCGCTCGGCGCCGGACCTCGCGGTGACGCTGATCGACGCGGCGCCGGCTGAAGGGCGTGACCGCGAAGGGCGGGCCTCGACGATTGCCGCCGGAGGGCGGAAGGCGCTGGAAGTCCTCGGCGTCTGGAACGAGGTCGCGGACGCGGCGCAGCCGGTCACCAGCATGATCATCACCGACAGCCGCACGCGTGACACGGTGCGGCCGGTGTTCCTCACCTTCGCAACGGCCACCGCCGACGGCGAGGCCTCGGCCCACCTGGTCGGGGACGGGGTGGTGGTGGCGGCGCTGAGGCGCGCGGCGGCCGCCGCGGGCGTGCGGCTGATCGCGCCGGATGCGGTCAGCGACTTTTCGGTGACGACGGGAGGGGTATCGGTCAAGACGCGGGGCGGGGTGACCCTCGATGCCCGTTTGCTGGTGGCGGCGGACGGTGCCGGATCGCGGTTGCGCGCCCTCGCCGGTATCGACACGGTCGGATGGTCCTACGGCCAGTCGGGGATCGTCGCCACGGTCGCGCACGACAAGCCGCACGGCGGGCGCGCGGAGGAGCATTTCCTGCCGGGCGGTCCGTTCGCCATCCTGCCGCTCAAGCCGACGGCGGCCGGAGAGAACCGCTCGTCGCTGGTGTGGACGGAGCCGAACGAAACCGCAGCGCGGCTGATCGGAGACCCGTTGGCGTTTCAGGCGGCGCTGGAGCGCCGGTTCGGGCATCGGCTCGGCGCACTCCAGGTGGTGGACACGCCGCGGGCCTTCCCGCTCGGGCTCAGGCTAGCCCGCACGTTCGTTAAGGACCGCTTCGCTCTCGTCGGTGACGCGGCGCACGCCATCCACCCGATCGCCGGCCAAGGGCTCAATCTCGGCTACCGCGACGCGGCGGCGCTGGCCGAAACGGTGGTGCAGGCGCACCGGCTCGGTCTCGACATCGGCGGGGAAGCGACACTGGAGCGTTACCAACGGTGGCGGCGTTTCGACACGGTCGAGATGGCGCTGGTGACCGACGGACTAAATCGCCTGTTCTCCAACGACAACGCGGTGCTGCGGATCGTTCGCGATGTGGGGCTCGGGCTGGTCGACCGGGTGCCGTCCCTGAAACGCTGGTTCATCGGCGAGGCGGCGGGTGAGGGCGGCGACCCGCCGCGGCTGCTCAGGGGCGAGGCGATCTGACGCTCTTCCGACGTGGTTCGCCGGCAAGCGACCTTGGCTACCGGAAAAATTCGGGGGGGTATGACGTGCCACCCTTCGTGGTTACCCCTCCCAAAACCGCCCTCGCTTACGCGAAAGTTTTGGCTCTCGAAGGGGAGGGTGGCCGCGTCTTCCCGGCGCACCCGCGACGTACCTCAGGCTTTGTTTCCGGGTATCTAGCGCCGGGCCGGCTTCTTCTTCAGCTTCTCCACCTCGCGCACCATGACGTCGCGGGTCCGGTCGAAATAGTCGATGAGAAGGGCGATCTCGGCATCGCTGTAGCGATCGGTCAGGCGGTCGATCGCATCGCCGAATGTGCCGAACGCGGCGGCGTGACGATGGGCGGCCGCGGTCATGACGACATAGACCTTGCGGCGGTCTGCGGGGTCGCGCTCCCGGCGCGCCAGCCCGGCCTTCTCCAGACGGTCGATAACGCCGGTGATGGCGCCGGTGGTGAGCCCGGTCGCCCTGGCGAGGTCACCGGCCGTGACCCGATCAAGCCCGATCAGGTCCAGGCACTCGTAGTCGGTGAGATTGACGCCAAGGCGCGCGGCGTTGGCCTCGGCGAGGACGTTGCCGAGGCCGCTCGCCTCGCGGGCGGCGCGATTGAGCGCGGCAGTGAGTTCGGTGCGGCGAGACCGGCCAGCCGCATTTTTCGCTTGCATTGTCTTTCTCTGTATGTATCTTAGCTACTAAGATGATGTATGTCTAAGTCTACCACATTGAAAGGTATCCTGTCATGAGCCCCGAAAAGGAAATTCAGGAGCGCGCCTACGCCGAGATGGCGATGGCCTGGTACGGCTGGGGGTCACCTATCGGTCTCAGCGTATTCCTGCTCAGCCTGGCGGCCGCCGCCGTGGCCGTTCGCTGGATGGTCGCAGGCTTCTGAGCGACCGCACCCCAAACTCTCAGGAGTCAGCACCATGCAACCAAACAGTCGCATCCTCATCATCGGCGGCGGCGTCGCGGGGCCGGCAGCGGCACTGTTCCTCAAGCGGGCCGGGTTCGATCCCATCGTGTTCGAGGCATATCCGGCGCGGGCCGAAATCAGCGGCGCGCTGGGACTGGCGCCGAACGGCATGAACGTCCTCGATGAACTGGGCCTGGCGGAGCGGGTGATCGCCACCGGCACCGTGATGAACAGGTCGGTGTTCCGAACCGTCGAAGGCCGCCCGATCGGCGGCACGCCGGCGACCGGGCTCGACTACGGACAACCCGGGGTGACGCTGTCACGCGCCGCTCTCCACCGTATCCTGGTGGACGCCGCCGCGCAGGCCGGCATACCGGTCCGCTACGGCAAACGCCTCACGGACATCCGGCAGGACGCGGATAGCGTCACGGCGACATTCGAGGACGGCAGCACCGCGCGCGGAGACATGCTGGTCGGGGCCGACGGCATCAATTCGCGGGTGCGAGAACTGATCCTTCCCGACGGACCAAAGCCGGAGTTCACCGGCATCGTCGGACCGGGAGGATTCATGGCCAGGAGCGCGGTGCCCCGCCGGCCAGACGACGACGGCACGGCCCTCGTTCTCTATTACAGCCCCAAGGGCTTCTTCGGATACGGCCGCGGCGACCGCGACGATCCGAACGGGGCGTTCTGGTGGACGGTCATCGAGCGCGCCGAGCCGATGTCGGAAACCGAACGGGACGCGACATCGCTGGACGACGTGCGGCGATACATCCTCGAGGCGAGCGACACCTGGGACCCGGCCGTGCGGGAGATGCTGTTCGCCACCACTACGTTCGTCCCACCGCTGAACGTCTTCGACGTCGCCAGCCTGCCACGATGGTTCGACGGGCGGGTGGTGCTCATCGGCGACGCTGCGCACGCAGTCAGCCCGCACTCGGGGCAAGGCGCCTCGATGGCGCTCGAGGACACAATCGTGCTCGCCAGGTTTCTGCGCGACGGCCGGGGAAGCCCGGCCGAACTGTTCGCCGCGTTCGAAGCGGCGCGGCGCGACCGGGTGGAACGCGTGGTCGCCTTCGGCCGGCAGAGCGGCAACAGCAAGAAGAAGCAGGGACGGACGATGGCGTGGCTGATGCGCGCCCTGTTTCCGATCCTCATCCGCCTCGTCGGACGCATGCAGGCAAAGGTCTACGGGTATCGCGTGCGCTGGGACGAGCCGAGGGACGCGGCGGCGAAGGAACACCGAGAGGCAGCGTGAGCCTTATTCGTCCAGCGGACGGGCCTCTTCCGGCAACATGATCGGGATGCCGTCGCGGATGGGGTAGGCAAGCTTGGCAGCGCGGCTGATCAGTTCCTGCTTGTCGGCATCGTACTCGAGCGTCGTCTTGGTCAGCGGGCAGACGAGAATCTCGAGGAGCTTGGGATCGACGGCGGCGGGGCGGCCGGGTTCAGACATGGCGGAAGGTCCTACTGAAGGGTCTGGCGGCCGGCCATCGCGTCGGCGGCCAGCGACATCTCGGTGATGGCTATCAGCGTTTCGGCGCGGGCGCGCAGATCCGGCGCCTCCAGCAGCGCCTGCTTCTCGGCGGCGCCAAAGGGCGCCATCATCGCGAGCGTGTTGACGAGCGTCTCGTTGGAGGCACGCCCGACGGACTCCCAGTCAGCATCGAGGTTGTGGGCCTTGAGATAGGCGCCGAACGTCTTCAGCACCAAATCGCGATCGACCGCGTCGTCGCCGGCATCGGAAAAGTCGGCGGCAAAGGGAACCGCGGTGATGCGACAGGTGCGGAAGGGCGAGGCGGCCGGCACCTCCGCGAGAATCCGAAAACGGGCAATGCCGGTGAGGGTGATCATGTAACGATTGTCGCCGGTTTCCGCCAAGGAGGTGATGCGGCCGGCGCAGCCGACGGAGAACAACGCGGGATGCGAGGACCGCGAACCGGGCGCGTCAGGATCGGGCTGGACCATGCCGATGACCCGGTCGCTGGCGAGCGCGGCCTCGACCATGGCGAGATAACGCGGCTCAAAAATGTTGAGCGGCATATCGGCCCGCGGCAGCAGCAACGCCGCGGCGAGCGGGAAGACCGGAATCACCTCCGGCAGGGATTCGGGGCAGCTGTAGGTGCAGTTGCCGGCCTTCATGCGCTTTCGCCCTCAGGCGAACAGCAGCGCCGAAAGCCGCCTGCGGCCGGCGAGTGTCGCCTCGTCCATCGGCCCCCAAGCCTCGAAAAACTGCACGAGCTGCTTGCGGGCCTTCTCATCGTTCCAACTACGGTTCCTGGCGACGATTTCAAGGAGGTGGTCGGTGGCGCCCTCACGGTCTCCTGCGGCATTGAGGAGGAGGGCCAGGTCGAAACGGGCCTCATGGTCGAGGGGATTGGCGGCAATGCGCGCCCTCAGCGCGGCCGGGTCGCCGAGGCCGGCGGTCTGGCCGGCGAGGTCGAGTTGGGCACGCACGGCGGCCACCGCCGGGTCGGCGCCGGCCGAATCGGGAAGGGTGCCCAGCGCGCTGCGGGCGGCGTCGAGATCGCCACGGGCAAGGTGGCAGCGGGCAAGGCCGACCGTCGCCGGCACGGACTGCGGCTCGCTCTGGAGCGCGGCAGCAAAGTGCTCGGCGGCGCCGGCGAGATCGCCCTCCTCCAGCCGCTGGTTACCCTCCTCGACCAGAAGCTCGGTGTCGGAGGGGCCAGCCGGTCCGGCAACCCGCTCGATGAAGGCCTTGACCTGGCTTTCCGGCAGGGCGCCGACGAAGCCATCAACCGCCTGGCCGTTGGAAAAGGCGATGACGGCGGGGATGGACTGGATGCCGAGCTGGCCGGCGATGCCCGGATGCTCGTCGATGTTCATCTTGACCAGGCGCACCGCGCCACCCGCGGCGCGCACGGCCTTTTCTATGATCGGCGAAAGGGTGCGGCAGGGGCCGCACCACGGGGCCCAAAAATCGACGAGGACCGGCTGGCGTTTCGAATTCATCGAGGACGTCGGCGGCAAAAGCCTGGGTGGTGGTGTCCTTGATCAGGTTTGCGCCGTTGCCGCCAGCGGCAGGGGCGCTCAAGTCAGTATGGCTCATGGCCGATCCCATGGTTGGCCGCCCACGGGCGGCTCACGTGTCCCGGTTTCTGAGCCCCAATATGGCGCCTCGATGGCGTTTTCACAATTCACCCGAGACGGGGATCACGGCGGGCGGGTGACCGGTCGCTGAGAGGAACGCGAGGAGGTCCACCGCGGCTATGGTGGTGGTGGCTGTGTTAGCCAGCGGGTGGCAGTTGACGAGGCTGCCCGTCATCAGGGCCTTGTCGAGGACGACGGCAACGCGGCCGGCGGTGTCGTTAATGGCGGCGAATGGGGTGACGGCGCCGGGCGGCACGCCAAGCACCTCGATCAGAAGCTCGGCGCTGCCGAAGGACAGGCGGCCGGAGGCGCCGATCACCGTGTGCAGGCGCTTGAGGTCAATGGCGGCGTCCTCCTCCGCGGTGACCAGGAACAAGGTGCCCTTCCGGTCCTTGAGGAACAGGTTCTTGGTATGGGCGCCGGGGATGTCGCCGCGCAGCGCCCGCGATTCCTCGACCGTGAACAGGGGCGGATGCTCGACCGTGGTGGTGGCGATGCCAAGGCGGGTGAGCATCGCCATCAGATCGGCCTGGGTGGCAGGCATGTCGGTCTCCGATGCGGCCCGGCAGGGATAGTCGAGATGGCCTCCCCGTCGCAAGGCAGCGATGTTGCAATCGCGGCGAGGGGAGCGATATAAACCCCGACGGCGCCAGCGCGCCATCATGAGCGGGTGTAGCTCAGGGGTAGAGCACAACCTTGCCAAGGTTGGGGTCGAGGGTTCGAATCCCTTCGCCCGCTCCAAATTCCCAATATTGCGAGAGCGGCGGAGAGCCGCGGTTTCTGCGGGGTTCGGCCTGGATGCCACCGTCCATCGGCAGGGCGCTCGCAGCCAATTGGAAGCGCCGTGGTTACCAGCGGGTTACAGGTTCGGCGACGAGACGAGAAATGAAGTCGCGGTGTTCGGGGAATGCGCTCGGATGCGTTGGGGTGAAGTCCAACTCGTTCATGAGTTGGCAGATTTGACACGCACGAATGGCCCGCCAAGAAGCCGGGCCCCACTCAAGGAAGCAAATGGATCTGATGAGAAAGAGCCTTACTCCAGACTTTCACGATCGACGCAAGGATGCTGCAAAGGCGCGGTCGGCGCTACTTGCCAAGTTTCACGCGGCGCCTCGCCCAGATGATCCGATTGTGATCGAGAAGCGTCGTGAACGCGAGGCCATTGCTAGGGCAAGAGTGGCGCGGCGAGCCGAACGGGATCGCGCTCGACAGGCGGAGCAAGCGGCGCGCGAGCGTGCCGCTGCAGAGGCAGAACGCATCGCAGCCGAAGAAGCTGCGCGTGCCGCTGCCGAGGAGGCGGAGCGTGAGGCGGCGCTCAAAGCCGAGCAGAAGGCCGCCCGTGATGAGCGCTACGCTGCCAGAAAATTAGCGAAGAAAGAGCGCCGCAAGGGCACAGCGCGGGTCGAAAGACGCTATCGATAGGGGCGGAAGGCCCGGATTTCTGCGGGTTCGGACGGCGTGCCACTGTCCGCCGGCCGCGTCCTCGCGGCGGCGCGGAAAGGCCCTGGTTACCGGCGGGCTACAAGTTCGGCGCCCGGATACGAAATGAGGTCGTGGTGTCCGGGGGTGCTGTGGAGTTCAACCTAGTACCAGTTGGTGCCGGGCCCGGCCGGTTAGACGCCGCTCGCGAGGAATGCTCATTCGAGCATGGCGCGGCATTCGTCGGCTCGTTGTCGCACCAGTTGCTCGCCGCACTGTTGCGAAATCTCGCGAAGGTCGCGTATGGCGGCGTCGACGGCGGTAAGAAGGTCAACCTCGTCGTCGTTGCCTTCGCGCGCGCGGGCGGGAAACACAATGATTTCGGCCATACGACTTCCCGCCTTGCGAATCGCTTGCTGACAGCAGCGGAGCATTGCGGCCGAAACACGTTAAGTGATCGTGACGGCCCGAAAGGACCACTTGGGATGGCTGTGTGGCGGGGTTGGACTCGCTTCGCCCGCTCCAAACTTCCAACATCGTCAGAGTGCGCGAAGGCGGCGGTGTCTGCCGGCTTTGGCTGTGCGGCGAGAAGTGCCGGGCAGCGCGGGCTGACTCGTGAGGCCCGCGGCCACCGGCGGGTTACAAGCCCGGCGCTCGGATGCGGAATGAAGTCGTGGTGTTCGGGGAATGCGCTCGGGTGCGGCGGGTGCCACCATTAGGCAAATGTTGCTGCCAGCATGGCAGCCAGCCAAGCCTCGTACTGCTCGGGTGGCCAATCTCTTTCGACGACGAGGCGTCGGTAGTTCTCGACGCTGATCAACGTCCACACCTCGTCGGCCATGCGGTCCGCATCCGGCCCGGCGACACCGATGATCTCCCTGACAAACCAACCGGCGCGGGCAAGGCGTTGCGCGGCTCCCCGCCCGACAGCCTTCGCAACGGCCGGGTCGTCCTGGGCGGCGGCCGCCGCGATCGCCAAAAGGCGCCAGCTGCGATCATGGACGCGGCGAACGCCGCGGGCGAACTCCTCGAAGGCGGGCCTTTTGTCCGATGCGGCGGCGAGTGCTTGCCAGATGGGTTGGTCGCGCGGCGGAAAGTCAGGATGGCGGGTAACGCGGTCGAGAACAACGTCGACGAGAAGGTTGGCCTTCGAGCCGAACACGGCAAAGACCGACGCCTCCGACGTTTTGGCCGCCTTGCCGATCGCCGCCGTGCTGGTGCGGCTATAGCCGTGCTTCAGAAACAGCTTAGTGGCAGCGTCGATGATCCGTTCCCGCGTGGCCTCGGCTTTGGCGCGGCGCGCGGGCGAGACGTAATTGCGCTTCTTGACAGGCTCTGTCATGAACCTTCTATATTAGATGAGTGACACCCAGCGAATAGGTGGGGTGCCAACGTGACCCCACAAAATGTCTTCGAAGGAGGGTGAAGATGGTACCGTTGACGTTGGCGCGGCTGGGGGCGGTTGCGTACGTCCTTTGGGGCATCGCGCATGTCGCTTTCGCCGTTGTCTTTTACAAGGCCGCCTTGGCGATGCCGTTCTCGGATGTGCAAGGGCGCCTCTTGCAAAATGCCTGGAACGTCTTCTTCCTTGCCATCGCGGTGATCGGCGTGGCGATCGCCTTCAACTGGCGGAACAACGCGTGGGGCTATTGGATCAACTTGGCGATCGCCAGCATTGGCGACATAGGCTTCATCATCTTCTTGATCGTACCGGGGCACGTCCCTGTGTTTCCGCCGATCCTCCTATTGCTCTTGTGGGTCATTGCGGCGGCGCTCACCGCGGCAGCCCATTTCGGCGCGGGCGCATGAGACCAATCGTCAACGTTCGCCATCAATGACGGTGAATGACAGTAGATTGGTCAGCACGCTCGGTCAGGCACGTGGCCACTAGCGGGTTACAAGTTCGGCGCCGCGAGACGAAACGAAGTCGTGGTGTCGGAGGAGCGCGATGGAGTGTGGTGGGGTGCCCCAACTGAAGCCTGCGAGCTTTGTGTATTTCAGTCCGGCAAGCCGGCTTTGACCAACCCGTCCCTGATCGTGTCAGCGTCGGCTGGCCGCCGGAATGGTAGGCGGGCGACGTGCGCCTCGAACGAATATTTCGGGTTGATGGTTTTCAATTCGGCCCAGACCCGCTTGGCCTCGTCGGTTTCGCCGAGGTGTCCCAGGGCAGAGGCCAAGAAGGCCCGGGAGATGTCGGTCTCGGGAACTTGCAGCACCCTTTGGCGGAACTCGGCCGTCGCCGTTTCGTATTTGCCGGTCAGCAAGTGCGCCAGGCCGAGGAAGTGGAGGTACTGCTGGCTGAAACCTGGATCGAGGCGCATTGCGCGTTCGATGTGGGGGACGGCTTCTTCGGCTCGCCCAGAGAATATGTCGCTGGCACCCTTGGCATTGACGGCGAGCGCGTAGTTCGGGCTCAGGGCAAGGGCAGTCGCAATTTCCGCCTCGGACCGGTCGAAATCCTTGTGGAATGCCGCTACGACCGACGCCACGTAGTGGCCGAAGGGATCGTTTGGCGCCTTGGTGATCGCCAAGTCGACATACTCCATCGCGATCTTAAGCGATCCATCGGGGTCGTCGGTCCAGCGGTTGAGAAAGTCGTGATTGTAGGCCATCCCTAGCGCGGCGTAGGCCGCGCCATAGTCGGGGTCGAGGGCGACGGCGCCCTTGAGCAGGGCGACGGTCTCGCGGAAAACTGAGGCATTCTTGAGCGGGCCGGCCAGTAACTCACGGCCGCGTAGGAACAGGTCGTGGGCCTCGACGTTGGCGGTGCCGTTTTCGGTGATGCGGGCCTTCTCGCCGGGGGTGAGCGTCACCTTCAACGCCTCAACAATGCGCTGGGTGACGTTGTCCTGGACCTCGAAGATGTCGGTGAGGTCGCGGTCGTAGCGCTCCGCCCACAGGTGATTGCCGGTGGTGGTGTCGATCAGCTGGGCGGTGATGCGCACGCGGTTGCCGGCGCGGCGGATCGAGCCCTCCAATACAGACTTGACGCCGAGCTCGCGGCCGACCGTGCGGATGTCGAAGCTCTTGCCCTTGTAGACGAAGCTTGAGTTGCGGGCGATCACCGAAAGACCGCCGACCTTTGACAGGTCGGTGATGATGTCCTCGGTGATGCCGTCAGAGAAGTACTCCTGCTCGGGATCGCCCGACATGTTGTTGAAGGGCACCACGGCGATCGACGGCTGCTCGGTGCGCTTCTCTTTCGCTTCGCCGTGCGCTGCAGGCGATTGTTCCAAAGGCCGGGCGATCGGATCCGAATCCGGGTGCCACTTCCACACGCGGATCGGGCGCTCGATATTCTTGACCGACACCTCGCCGCCGTCGCGGAAAGTGACGTTGACGCGGCTGCCGACGCTCTCGTTGACGATCGAGGCAACGCAGATGCCACCGGGTTCGGCCAGTGGCTCCAGCCGAGCGGCGATGTTGACGCCGTCGCCATAGATGTCGTCGCCGTCGATGATGACGTCGCCGAGGTTGACGCCGATCCTCAAGACGATGTTGCGACCACCCGGTTGCGCCTGGGCGCTTACGGCGCGCTGGATGGCGAGGGCGCAGTTGACGGCGTCGACGACGCTGGAAAACTCAACCAGCGTGCCGTCGCCGATCAGCTTGACGACGCGGCCGCCGTGCTCGGCAACGGAGGGGTCGAACACGGTCTCGCGGTGTCGCTTGAGCGCCGCCAGGGTGCCCGCCTCGTCGGCGCCCATCATGCGCGAATAGCCGACCACGTCGGCGGCCAGAATCGCCGCCAGCCGGCGATTGGTACGGTCGTTTTCAGGCATTTGCGATTGGTATGGGATATCTGCACCGAACACCAGCGGACAAAACACGCCGGCCGCCACCTCTTAGAAAGCTGCGGTTCTGAGGCCTTTGGCAGGTGTGCCGCTGCCCGCCAGCCACGTGCGCGGGCTGGCCCGGGAGGCCCGTGGCCACCGGCGGGTTACAAGTTCGGCGCTGCGAGACGAAACGAAGTCGTGCTGTTCGGGGAGTGAGCTCGGATGCGACGGGAGTGCGCCACAGTGCCGTTCCCTTTTGCGCAAAGGATCGCACGCTAGCAAAAGTGCTCGCTAGTCGAAGATATGGCGCGTTTCCCCAACGCCCCGTCAGCACCGCTTGAACCGTCGATCGATTGTCTGCCTCAGCCGCTGCAGAAGCTCGGTTCGTGCATCGGGTAGTAGAATCACGTTATTATTTTTGCCCGAGCGAAAATTTCACCAATTCAGGCCTGCGCGATGGGAGAGGTAGTCAAATTCATTCTTCCGTTTCTGTCTGCGCCGAGCAACTACGCAGATATCTTGAAGAAGTTGGCGACCTTGGCGTTCTACGAGACGTATTTCATAACGCTGGCACTTCGGGCCAACACCAAGATCGACACGTTTTTCAGCGGGATCGAGTTGTGGGGTCCGATCGGTAAGGCGATCGCCATTATCCCCCACTACGATGTTTTGAACTTGTCCGGATTGGCAATTGCGACCGCCGTGGCGGTTCTGACACATGTTCCAATTCCATGACCGAATCTCCGATGTTTTTGGCCTACGGCGTAGGTTTGATCGAAAGAACATTCTGATCCCGTTATCGGAGGCTGTCGGGTCCGCTGTCACCAAAGTCAAAAAAGCGAAGATCCGGAAGCATCGCGACGAGCTAGCTAATGTGATCGGTGTTCTACCGATACGCGTCGAGCCGAGCGGCCAACCCTCTGGTCGACAAGCACGACATTGAACATGCGCTGAACGCGTGGTGTTGGTTCTGGGCGTTCGTGGAGGCGATCTGTTACTTTACGGTAGCGATTATTGCATGGCGGTTGGATTCCAACGATCTCGCCAAGGTGTTCGCCAGCATCTCGATCGTCGCTCTTCTCATCTCTCTCGCGCAACGCCTTCGTCTCGGTAGATACGCGCGGCCGCAAGTTGAAACCATCGCGGCGGACACGACTGCCGCGGCGCAAGTTAGGGGCGAGTTTGATGCGCTATAAGCTCGCATCCGGCATCGAGATTAGGACAGAGAATGCCGCTAAGCCGGAAGCGCAAGCGTCGAAATTCTTGTTGCAGATCATTTCTGATCTGCCGAAAGTCAGTGCCACGTTCGATTATGGCTGCGGAAAACTGCGATACGAGAAGGTGATCGCAGACACCACAGACGTGCTCGCTGTGGTCGATTCTGGAGATTCAGCTGTCGCGAAAGCAAGTTTTGCGCGGAGCCCTGACGTCAATTCGCGAACTCTATGAGAAATCGAATCGTGTACGGGCTCACAATGACGTGGAATTTCACGAACTCAGCGATCGGTTTGACCGCGGATTTTGCATTAATGTGTTGCCGGTGATTCCTTCGTATGCGCGGAGGCGACAGGTACTGCACGTTGTGCACGAGAAGCTTCGGAGCGGTGGGGAATGTTTGTTTGTTGTGCAGTACCGCAACTCGGACTTCACGCGAATGAGAATGATGCCGAACGCCAAGCCTTGGCTGGATGGATTCCTCATAGATTCCCGTCGGGGCCATTCCTTCTACGGATTGATTTCCCCTGAACGTTTGACGAGATCCTTGAAACGCGCCGGCTTTAGGGTACGCGAGACCAGATTCAATGGGGGAAGCGCGTACACATGGGCGGCGCTCGCTTAGAGCATGACGCGCATGCTCGCCTTGGCGCACCACACGATGTCACGGTATGCGCTGCCCGTGTCTACATTGGTGCCCGTTTCGGACGTCTGAATTAGGCAGCCGGTCTTTGGTCTTGGGCTGCAGAACGATCCACGCCGCCAGCGCGTTTGAGCAGTCACCTGACGAGGGCTTTGAGTTCGTCGATCGTCAGCCACGGCAATTTGGCGTGCACCATCCGATGGCAGTTGGCGCGATGGTGCATTCCAGGATCGGCAGGACTTTCGCGATCCTTAGGCGCGCTTGTTTGCGAGTTGGTAGTCAACGCCTGTCATCCGGAACCGCCACGTCAGCATATCTACGCTAACCAGATATTCGCGGCAGGCCGCCGCGTCACTCAAGCGACGGTAACGGATCGACATGAGCGCGGGTCGCGGAAGAAGGAGCGTGCCCGCCAGCCAGTCGGCCTCGTCCTCTTGGGCTTGGTCGAAGTTTCCAGGGACGAGCGAGCCATCCTCAAGAATGCAGGCAGAAGCGAGTTCGTGCCCAAGAATGATGTGCGCGAGCTCATGCATGATGACGCTATTGCGCCGACCTGCGGATGGCACCGGTTTGTAAACGATCAAATGATGTGGACCAATTCGCATCGTCAACGCTGACCAAGATTGATCTGCTTCGTCGGCTAGCACCCTGACCGCCCCGGCGCTCACGCCTCGGATGTCTTCTGCGGACCAAACCTTCACGCCGAGCTCCGTCGAAAGCCGGTCGGCAGGTAAGGCGGCGTGTGGCGACAAATCGAACTGTTTCCGGAACTCGACCGACCTGCGCTCACACTGCGATTTGAATCCGCGACGGAACGGCACTCAGTGTCCTCTCGCTTCCACTTCGTCCTCGAACCGCTTCGCCGCTTGGGTGATGAGTTCCGCAAGGGCCTGCGCCGTCGCTTGCGGGACAGCCTTTCTGTTCTTGAAGGCGATCTGGAGGTCGCCGATCCCGGTGAACTTAGAAGGTTCCTCACCCAGCCATGCGCTGAGTTTCTCCAACGTCCCAATATCCGGAACGTGACCTTTCTCTATTCGCGTCAGCGTCGTCGGACTTATGCCGATTTCCGCTGCCGCTGCCCGCACGCCCATGCCGCCTCGCCTCTTTAGGACCAGCGGACCAAGCTCCTTGATGTTCATCAATTCTCCTGTGTTGCGTAAACTGGTACGTGTGAACCGCAGACTGTTTACGTCGGGTAAATTCGGTGGTATGGGTGCTGTACCAGTCGGCGAAACACTTGAATCACCTAACGGGGGCCGGGTCAACCAGTCTTCAAAGAGAAGGGCAAGACCGCAGGCGGGGAGACGACTGATGCAGCCACCCGAAAGTGGAGATCGACATGAACATCCAGCTTCCGCCAACCGGCCTCAATCCGTTTGACGACCCGCTCGACCGTATCCTCGCTGAGATCGCGCTCAGCGTTCAGTTGCCGCCCTCGCTGCATGATAAAGCGAGGTCGCGCTATGAGGCGGTGCGGAGCCATCTCGAGGCCACGACCGCTTTCTTCGATCAGATTGAGCACTTCTACCCGCAGGGCTCTATGGCGATCGACGCCACGATTTCGACGCGCGGCACCGATGATGAATACGATCTAGACATCGTCTCGCAACTCGGCGGCCGCTTCCGCGGGAGGACGCCTCTCGACATCCTGATCGAGCTCGAAGCCGCCCTCGCCGATTATCCCGTGCAACGGGTGTTGCGGCAGACGCGCTGCGTGACCCTGTTTTACGCGGACAAGATGCATCTTGACGTCACGCCATCCCTGCGCGTGTACGGCACCCTCGATCGCGAAAGCTTGATCACCCACGCTAAGGGCCCTCGCCGCTCGGCTGACGATCGCCTCGTCGACATGAACGCCTACGGGTTCGCGAAGTGGTATGCGAGCAGGACCCCGCTCGAACTGCGCATGGCGAGGGAGTTTCACCGGCGGTGGCTCGACCATGGTGGCGTTGCAGTGCGAGCCGACGCCGACGTCGATGACGTCCCGGATCAGTGTGAATTCGTCGTCAAGAACACCGCGACCCTCGCCCTCCAGCTCCTCAAGCGCTTCCGCAACATCCGCTATGCCAGCTACAGCGGCCGTATTGCTCCATCGGTGGTGCTCTCTTACTACGCCGGGCTCGCTGCGCAGCCGAGTATGTCGCTGAGCGCAATGCTCGTTCGCCTCGCTAACTGGATCATCCGCGACATCGAGCAGGCTTCGCTCTACGGGCGGCTCCTGCAGGTCACCAATCCAATCTGCGAGGCTGATGTCTTCACCGACCGCTGGCCGGCATACGTTGCTCAGCAGGACGAATTCGCCGACCATCTGCGCGAACTCGTGCGTTCGCTCGAGGCGATGCGCAAGGGCGAGATGATCCCCAACACGATGATGGACGTCTTGCGCCGGAATTTCGGCGACCGAGTTCGTGACCCGGGCCGCCGACCAGATCGCAACCGAGGTAGGTGGAAGTATCCAACAGTCGCGTCAGTTCTACACGCGGCGCGGCGGCGTGCTGTTTCCTACGGCCACCGTTGCGGCGACGGCCGTCAGCCCAGCGGTCTCAGCGGCACGGCCCCACACCTTCTTCGGGCGCAAGATCTGATGATGGCGACGATCCTGTCCATAGATGAGCAGCTCGCCGAGATGAAGGCAACTTGGCCGCAGTTTGCACCGCGCCGTGTCAACCGCCGTGCCCACGCCGCCCGGTGGGTGGGGAGGGTGAAGCCGCAATATACGAGCTACTCGCTGGAGATTCTGTACGAGCTTGGGTCGTTCCCCGAGGTGCGGGTGCTCTCGCCGGAGTTGATCCGCTTGCCCGGAAATGCCGAGGGCCAACTACCCCACGTCTATCCGCCGGCCGAAGATCCGACTCTTTGCCTGTTCGATCCTCGTGAAAGGGAATGGTCACCGGCGATGACTATCGCTAGCACGACCGTCCCTTGGGCGATCGACTGGCTTGCCTGCTACGAACTTTGGCTGGTGACTGGACGCTGGACTGGCGGCGGACGACACGCCGGATTGGAATCCGCGGAGGCTATGGAGACCACACGATGAACTATATTCCGCCGCGCCGATCCGAGGGGACGATCCAACATGCCCGTCTGAAGCAGCCATGGCCGCAGGGCCGCCCATTCCGCATCCTATCGATCGACTGTGGTGGAATTCGCGGGATCTTTCCCGTGGCCGTCTTGGCCGAACTCGAGAGCCGCTTTCTGGGCGGCGCCTCCATCACCAATCACTTCGACATGATCGCGGGCACCTCAACGGGCGGCATCATCGCGCTCGCCCTTGCCCATGGGATGACGGCCCGACAGGCGTTGAACATCTACCTCGAGCGCGGTGAGCACATCTTTCCGTCGGCGGTCGGGCTCGGCAGGGTGTCGAGGGCGCTACGCTGGCTTCTCAAGCCGAAGCACGACCAGGCCGCCCTCAAGGACGAGCTGCTACGCATCTTTGGTGACAAGGTGCTCGACGATGCCGTAACCCGGCTGGTGATCCCGAGCTTCGAAGGACGCCACGGCGAACCGTTCCTCTACAAGACGCCACACCACCCTGACCTTCAGAAGGACCGCCACAAAAGGTTCGCGCATGTGGCGCTCCACACGACCGCGGCCCCGTCTTTTTACCCCGGCGTCGAGAACGACGGTTACGTCATGATCGACGGAGGCATCTGGGCGAACAATCCTGTCATGAATGCGCTCGTCGACACTCTCGCCTGCTTCGACATCGCGCGCGAAAACGTTCGAATCCTGAGCTTGGGCACCGGTGAGTCCACCTTCACGGTTGACGAGCGGGAGCGCAACGGTGGAATCAAGGATTGGGCGTTCCTGCGCTCCTTCAATGCGGCCGCCCGCGCACAGTCGCGCAACGCCCTCGGCCAAGCCCATCTGCTCGTTGGCAAGAATAACGTTACGCGTATCGATGTGCCGGAAAGCGACTCGCCGATCGCGATGGATGACGTGCCGCGCTCGGTCCGGGAGCTGCCGTTGGTAGCACGCAGTCTCGTCGAAGGCGCAGGGCATCATATTGCACGCTCCTTTCTTGATCGTCCTGTCGAGAAGTTCATTCGGTGTCCGGTGACATAGATTCCCCCCGGCCACGACGGGGGAGTTGTATTTACGACTCGCACCCGGAACCCGGAGCGGCTGGGAGTATCGGTTGCTTCGCGTACCCGGCGGACCTGCTCAACGAGCCAAGCCCAATTAAGAGGTGAGGCGCGGCAGGTTACGGTGGCCAGATGACGCGCCCCTGGTCCGCTGCCGGCCATACAACGACGACCGGGCGCTGAGACAGAAGTCTCGCGCTTGTTGTCCGTGCTTCTCGTAAATAGCCTTGGACGGCCGCGATCGGCGTTTTGTTGCGGTCCATGCTTATTGAGCGGCCAATCACATCGACGCGGCGGCCAGTGAAGTTCGGACGGTCGTCGGGGTTGTGCCCGAACCTCGATGGTCCGAAGTCGCGCCTCGAACGACGCCGCCAGGGAAATGGATGAGACGGTAGGGCATCGAAGAAAGCCCAGACATCGAAGTCCTTGACCCCGCGATCCCCGTGGACGTAGTGGCGGGCGGCGCCTTGGCATAAGCAAATGACGCGCAGCCGATCGGCGTAAGGGCGTGAGTAGTCGCTGCGCCGGAACAAATCGCTGAAGTCCGCCACTGCGATCTGAGCCAGCCTGGCCAGATCGTCCGCCGCGATGAGCTCGAAAGAGCGATGCCGTGAATCGTTCATCGGAACCGGCAGTGTTACGCAGTCGAATAGACGGGCAGAAAGGTGTTGCTCAAGGTCTGGGAATTGGCACGTCACGAATGTACCGTTTGCCTGCTGCCGAGAAGCGCAAGCCGTGGCGTTGGCACGCTCCATTTTGCTGAAGCAGCAAAGCATAGGCCAGAAACGAGGGGAGACCGCAATGGCGAAGGTGACATACCAAGCCGATGAATATGAACTTCGTCGAGAGGAACGAGGAATTTATTTCTGGGCGGAGAACAAAGACGGGGCTGTGGGCACCCTCGTGGTTAGCAAAGGTGGCCTGCGCTGGTTTCCGGGTCACTCAACCAAGAAGCATCACTTCCTGAGTTGGGAAAAGCTAGCGCGCGAACTGCCGAAGCTGGCTCGTGTGCAAACGTGATTGTGAGAGTTTCGGTTTTTCAGGAGCGAATCCGCGCGGTAGTGGATGAACGTGGAGGGAGCCGTGCCGCTCCCATGCTGCTCATTCATACGTTGTCGAGCCTGAGCCACGATGCGTGACGACGATTTCGATCGAAAGATTACGATCCGCGAGGAACTTCTCCGCCGCGCGCGTAGTGGGAGAACGATCTCCTACGCTCAACTTGGCGAGCTCGTTGGGTTTTCGCCGCGCGGTCCCTGGAAGCCCCTGTTGGACGAAATCAGTCGTGAGCAGGCAGAGCAGGGCCTTCCCGACATAACGTTCTTGGTTGTTCGGAGCAAAGACGGCCTTCCCGGTCAGATCGACTTCAAACCGGCCAATCCCCCAACGGCAGAGCAGAGACAACAAGCCCAACGAATGATTCAGAAGGTGTTTAACCACTATCGAAATATCGGATGATTCCGTGGCGGCCGGCGCCGCCAACTAGGCTGGCGTATACGCCTTCTCCAGCGCCGCAACGGCGTCCTCGCCGCCTCTGACGGCCTGCGTGTAGTGCCCCAAGGTCACCACGGCGTTGGCGTGGCCGGCGAGCTTGGCGACGAGGCCGACCTCGATGCCCTGCGCCTGCATGGTGCTGATGTAGCTATGTCGGGCTGAGTGCGGCGTGACGTAGGGCAGGCCGAGCTTCTTGAACACAGGCGCCCAGTAGCGGCGGCGCCAGTTCTGGTAGAGCAGAGGACCGCCGCCGCTCGAGCGCGGCTTCGGCCACGGCTCGAGCCGGCCCGGGCCCGGGAACACGCGGTGAAGCTCGCCGGCCAACCGCGGACAGCGCAGGCGCCATTCCATCAGCATGCTGCGCAGGGTCGGTCCCATCGGAACCTCGCGGGTGCCGGCCGCGGTCTTGGTCATCGGGGTGATCGATCCGTCGCGCTCCTGGATCCGACGGATGCGGATCGCATTGGCGTCGAAGTCGACGTCCTCCCACAGCAGGCCCAATTGCTCGCTGGGTCGGGTTCCGGCGAGGAAGGGAAAGGCATAGTAGACGCCATGCTCGGGGTCGACGCGCGCCGCCTCGATGATGCGGGCGATGTCGGGCGGCGTCAGAATTGCCTTCTTGACCTTCTGCCGTCCTCGTCCCAGGCCGAGGGGCATCGACGGTGCCCGAACGCCGTAGTCCTCCTCGGAGAGCGCGAGGATCGACCGTAGCAGCGACTTCGCCCGGTTCGCAGTGTAGGCGCCGATTTGGTCGGTGACGGCCCGGTGCCAGGTTCGGATGTCGGCCGTGGTGAGGTCGGTGACCTTGAGACGGCCCAGCCGCGATCGGATGTGGCCGACGACGAAGCGGTGGGCGGTCAGCGTGTTCGCCTTGACGTTGGCGGCGCGGTCGTCGAGCCAGTGGTCGACCGCTTCGGCGACGGTCGGCGCAGTCTTCTTGTCGACGTAGGTGCCGCTGCCCACCTTGAGGATGAGTTCGCTCCGGCGGGTCAGCGCCAACTTGTGGGTCTCGAAGAACTCCTGCCGGCGTCCGCCGGTCTTCGGGTCCTTGTAGTTGAGGACGTAGCGGGTCTGCTGGACGACGGCGCCGCTCAAGAGCTTCCGCTTGCGGACGCGCCGGGTGAGGTTGATCGAGAATTCCATCTTCATGCTCCGGGTTCACCTATGATCCCGAAGAAAAAAATCGCGCCGGTAACCGGCACAATGAATCGCGAGTGGCAGCGAAGACGCGCGTTGGAAACTCGGACGTGTAACCACCGGGTAACCAAGACATGTGCGGTGACCCGACGACCGCGGCGGGCGGCGGGCGAGAACACGCTCGCCCCAACCCGACCCGGGTTGAAGTCGCGGGGGCGGGGACAATTCGGAACTGCAGCGGGTACACGGTGTGGCACGACAGTTGTAGCGGTTGTTCGAGGGCGTCTGACGAGCCGGTTCGGGTTACCTCTGGCTGGCCGACGAACTGGACGACGGCACCGGTGACAATTCGGAGTGGTACCCAGTCCCCTTCGCACAAATCGGAATTGTCTCCGGCGCGCCCGGCGATGGCATTCCGGCGGTTCGACTGATGCTCGAGCGGCACCGTCGTGACACGGAAAGCCGCGTCGACGGGCACGAGGTTGGTGAGACGGCCCATCGGCCGTCGGCGGGTCTGACGGGCGCGGGAAGGCGTCGGAGGGCCGAAGAGGGCCTCGCGCGCACGCGAGGTGATCGCGCCATGCCCTCGCGCGCACGCGCGCGCGTGCGCATGCGTGAAAGCGGCCTGCCTCCGAGCATGCAAAATGCGGCCGCAGGCAGCGCCCCGTAGCACGCGTGGCATGTGGTAGCACGTGCGGCGCTGCTCCGCGCCGGTCCGAAGTTGGGCCCGTCGGCCCACGCCACCACTTCGCCGGCCTTCATAGAGAGACATGCTACGCATGCTACGGTGCTATCACTAATGGCGCGGCGCATCGGAGCCGTCTGGCTTGGTGGTCGGCCTCTCGTAGCCGCGGAGAACGATATTGGCCCGCACCTTGATGCTTTTTGGGCCGCTCCAGCCCAGTTTGCGCATCAACTGCCCGAGGCGCTTGGTGTGGAATTGTTGCTGTTGGGAAGGGTCAAGGCCGAGGTGGATGCGCAGCAGATCTTGCGTGGAGACGCGCTCGAGGCCGCCGACGACATCGCCCTCCACGCTGGCCAGGGCGTCAAGCCAGGGGTCGTCCTCGACCCGTTCTTCTTGCTCGCGAGCGGCCGCCGCCCACAGCTCTTCGGGTAGGACGAGGGTTTCCCCGCTCGCCTCCAAGACGGCGGTTTCGGCCCATAGCTGGTCGCGGTCCCGACGAAGGCCGTCGAGGTCAATCTTGCCAGTACGCACCGGCCAGAAACGGCGATTGCCGGTCTGATCACGAAGGTATTTGTCGTCGTTCGTAGTGCCGACGAGGATAGCTTGGCGCGGGCGATCCTCGCGGAAGCGGCCGTATGCCGGTCGGCCCCGGTCTACCGACCGTGAAGCGAACGCCTTGACCTTCTGCGTGTCGGCGCGACTGATGCCTTCAAGTTCGCAGATCTCGTGAATCCAGACCCCTTCGAGCGCCTCCATTTGGGCCCTTGGGTCGAGTGCCAAAATCTCTGCGTCTGAGAAGTTGTCCTGGCCACCGGCGAGTATTTCGAGTGCGGTCGATTTGCCGGTGCCCTGGCGGGCCCTCGAGGACGATGATCTGGTCAAACTTGCTGCCGGGTTGGCGAACACGGCGAACCGCGGCGACGAGCATCTTCCGGCCGATCGCCCGATTGAGGGGCGTATCGTCGGCGCCGAGGTGGGTACGGAGCCACGTGTCGACGCGCGGCACTCCATCCCAATCGAGGGCGCCGAGATAGTCGCGGATTGGATGGTAGGTATTCTCAAGGCACAGGACATTGGCGGCCTCGCGGCTGTTTTCCTTGCCGGGGTCGAAGCCGAATTCTTCGATCACTACCCGTCGCAGAACGGCGCAGCCGTCGTCGCTCAGGTCGCCCGCGAAACTCTGCAGGACACGGCCACCCATGATTTTGCGATGCTTGAATTCGTCGTATTCACAATGGAGCCCGAGGCGTCTGATGGCGACCATCGTGTTGCGCAGCGTTGACCGGGGAATGCCGTGTCTGCTGACGTCCGGCCAGGCTTCGGAGACCGCATCCTTGGCCGCTTGAATTTGCCTGAAGGCGTAAGCCTTGGGATCCGGCTTATCCAATACGGACGCCGATATTCCGTGGACGGGGTTGAGGATAATGCCCGCGACGGTCATGGGCGAACAATTGGCGCGGACAAGATCGCACACGACCCGGAAAAGCGCCTCACTGCGTGAGGGATAACGGGCACCCTCGCTGCCGATCGGAGCATCGGTATCGTCGCCGATGATGATCAGATTCCTGGTGACTTCGTTGACCTGAATGGGTAGTGCGTCAACGTCGACCAGCGAAACCTCGCCGGTTGGAATAACAACGACGCCGGCGCTTGGCGTGTCTTCCGCTTCGGAAAACTGATCGATCGGGTATCGCCTGGTCCAGTCCGTCAGCTCGTCGACGACGGAGGCCAGTGTTGTCGTTCTGCCCGCCGCGCGCTTCTTGGCGTTTGGGATGTTCAACGTCCCTGGCAGTCGCATGATGCGGTCGGCGTTGTGACAATTGTCGCCACCGAGTGCATGAGCCAAAGCGAGGTTGCAGCGTTCAACTCGTTCAAGATCGGCGCAGGGTTGGTCGAGCAGCCAGAAAGGCTGATATCCGCCACCACTGGAAACGACGACGGTCGCTTTGGGGCTGAAGCGGTCGAGTGCCTCCAGCGTCTTCTGGTCGTTACTGTCGATGTCGACGTGGAGTGCGACAGCGGCGACCACGTCGGTCTTCTTGGCCTTGGCATTCCGGACCTCAGGCCGCAGTTGATTAACGGAGAAGTAGAGGTTCGCTTTGCCCTGGCGCTGGTCGATCCAATGGCGCATCGATGCGACATCGGAACGGTCAAATGTTTGGGCCTCGGTTCTGCCTCCAAGAGCGATCGCGACCAAATGCCAGGGGCCGCCGGGATGGAACAGGCTCAGAAACTCTGCGGGAAGGGCGGTGCTGGGACGTCGCATCGCTGCTGAATCGGCGCCGTCAGTCATAGTCCGAACGCAGCGGGTGGCGCCCGACGAGTTCGTTGAGTGAAAGTCCGACTTCGACCTTCGTCGAGCGGAAAAATCGCCACTACTGACGCGCGGCGGTCGCCGCGCTCGCCGAAGTAGAGTTCGCGCCACCACTGCGGCCAGACGCGTCCATTCGAGCGCAGGTAGACCAAATATCCGGCGCTGGCCGGTTCGCTCTTCCGATCAGTCATCGCTGCCTCCCTCGCGGGTGGCGTCGACGACGGCGACCACCTCGGACAGCCGGACCAGGCGGCGACTGTTGAGAAGCCTGTAGCTGGGAATGAGTCCGGCGGTTACAGCGCGTCGAACCTTCCAACGATGGAGGCCTAGAGCGTCCGCGGCTTGGTAAATCGTCAGCAGCCTTTCCGTGGCTGCAACCTGTTTTGGCATCCATTTTCGTCTCCGCTTGCTGCGTGCAGCACAGTGCTGCGGAGACGTACTGATGATCGCTTCGTGGGAGGACGCGACGACCGAAATGCCCGATGGCCTCGGGCTATGGGCCCACGACCTTCAGCCTCTGGGTACCGGGATGATTGGAGGGAGGGCAGATCGGTCAGCCTGGCGTGCTCGCGGAGGCGTCGGTTGGAGAAATATTTCTGTTCCACCGTGGTAACGAGATATCCGTTCGGACGAAGTAGCCGCTTGAACCACGTGTCATTAAAGCCGTCGGGAAATACGCCCGCCGCAATGAACGCCTGGACGGCGCGGGCCACGTGCACTTCGGCCACTTTCCGAGACACACCCTCATCCAAGAGCGGGGTAATGAGCCTCGCGATCCACCGGCGGGCATCCTCCCGCTTGGAGTTATCAGTGCCTTTCCGCCTGTTGCGTTCACCCTTGGCTTCGTCGCCGAAGTTCATCGTCAATGACGTGATGTAACCGTAGGTGTAATTGAAACGCGCCCATCCCGACACGAATTGCGGCGTCAATCTGCCTGACGCGAACAGCCTCTCAAGACTGCCGATGAGTTCGGCGGTCTCGTCCAACATCCCCTGTGTGAACTCGGCGTCGAGGTGCTTCCTATATGGAACGCCAAGCTTCACGCCACCGGTCGCGACATCGTAGTCCTTGCCGTCGTCGAACCACTCCCCCTTGACCGCTTGATCCAGTGTTTGGATCGAGACGTGCCGAACGTCTTCTGCCATGGACGCAAACTCGGCCTGGGCAAGCGACCACCATTCTTCATCGAAATCAGCAAGCCTGCCGGGCTGCGCGACCACGCCGAGCCAATAAGGATCGTTCGGAACCGTAACGGTTTGGCTTGTCTTGCGGCGTTGGTACACGCGCTGGCGTCGGACCGTTCGTGGACGCGATTTAGCGGCCATTGGCCTTGTCCCGTCCCGTTCGTCGGTTCCTCGCCCGCTTGGCCGTCAACTCGCTTTTTGCGAGCAGCTCGCACGGGTCCACCGCGATCGCTTGGCAAAAGTGCGCGAATTCAACGATGTCCAGGCGGCGCTCGCCGTTCTCGACCTTGGAAACGAAAGACTGGGGCTGCGAAAGTGCTTCGGCGAGCCGCTGCTGTGTGACGCCGGCGGCCTTGCGGGCACGCTTCAGCTCGTCAATGACGCGTCGATATTGATCCGTGTAGATCGAGGGCACGGTTGGACCGCCAGCAAGTTTGCCGGCCGTCCAAAGAAACCGAATTTAGGATTATCCCAACATGGAATATTCAGGCATGCTCGTCCCGAACCGATTTGGGGGCAGGGGGTGCAAGAGCAGTACGTCGGCGACATCAACGACTACCGCAAGTATGCGCTCTTGCGGTCGTTCGCCGATGCTGGGCTCAGGATCGGCGTCTGCTGGATGCTGACCGTGCCGCGGGATGGCCAAAAACGATCCTACCTTTGCCATCCGGAGCGTTGGAAGGAGCCCGACCCGGAGCTGTTTGACCTTCTGAAGGGCGTCATGCGTCGGCCGGAGAAAAGTCGCCTGACCAAGCTGCAAGCACTTCAGGTTGTCCCCGGTGCCGTTTATTTCGATGCGGCGCTGCCGGTCAATGTGGAGAAGCGCGAGGAGTACTTCAGACGGGCCAATGAAGCCTGTTCCGATTGCGACCTGGTGTTCTTGGATCCCGACAACGGTCTGGAGCGGCGCACGCAGCGCGGCACGCCCAACGCGACGAAGTACGTGTACTTCGATGAGGTCAGGTCATTCACGGTATGCGGCAAGTCGGTGCTTATCTACCAGCATTACCCATATGAGGAGCGCGGCCGGTTCGTGAGAAATCTCCTGCGGCGCCTCTCGAAGGAGACGGGTGGGCTGATCACGCAAGCGTTTCGGACGCCTCACGTGGCGTTCCTTCTGGCCCTCCAACCACGCCACAAGAAATTGCTGTCGGTGGACTACGAACGCCTTCGGCGTCTCAAGATCGAATCGGAATTCCTTCGGACCAATTAGCCAGGACGTGACCACGATCACAAGCGTTGTGCTGGTGGTGCCGGAATTGGCAGCGGTTGCCATTCGCATCGTGACGATCATTCGTCGATGCGCTGGCAAGCACTGAGGTCCGGATCGCTCAGATCACAGTCCCAGACGGTGATCGGCAAGCTGTACTCCTGAATGATGCGATGCTGGCGCGCGAAATGCTCGTTGCACGTCTCCCGCGGATGCCTGCAAATCAGGATGATGGCCGCCTTCCTCGCGCCATGCAATTTGGCAGCCTCCCGGGGAAAGGTCATCGGGTGTTCGGCGATCTCGCGCGTCCACAGTGCGTAGTGCAGCGCCTGGCGATGCGTCGGGCTACCTTTCGATCCGCGGCCACATCTACCGGATGCAGGCCCGGCTCAACGAGGCGCTCGCCGATTTTGAGCACATGAGGGCGCTTCGGGAACAAAGCGGCAATCCCGGCGCTATCGGCGAAGCGCTTTCAGATATGGGCGCTATTGAAATGGCGCTGGGGCGGTTCCGCCCTGCCGCCACGCTTCTTCAGGAAGGCGCGGCATTGCTGAAGGAGGCCGGCAATCACCTTTTTGCCATTCGCGCGCAAATGCGCCTCGCACTTTCTTATTTGCGCGCCGGGCATCCGACACGGGCGCTGAAAGAGCTGCTGGATGCGTACGACACGGCGCAGGAACATCAAATCTACGCGCAGATCACGCCGCTGATGGAGCTCACGCACGACCTTGCGCGCCGGCTGGGCGTCTGGCCGCCGAGATGGCCGGGGTGAGGAGAGGGGTCATCCGAAATGCGCGACATTCAGGCCGCGAGTGCGCACAGGCCGGTGGCGGGTCTGTCAGATCCCTGTCGGAGGGACCGGCGGTTTGATTGCCAAGAATTTTCCATAGAAATAAACGCACGCGCTTGCGACCACACTGCCGAGGACAAAAGCGGCAATCCAGACGAAATACGGCCCGCCATTCACCACAAGGTAGGCCATGGTCAGCAAGCCAATGGCGAACCCCCCGGAAGCAACAATCAGCGTGATCAGGCTGGTCAGGCGTTCGGAAGCGGCTTTTGCTTCGGTCGCAACTGTTGTGGACTGGATTTCGGCCATTTCCTTGGTCTTCGTCCATTCGGCGTCCTGCAGCCGCTTGATGATCTCCGCATGCTGGCTGTCAAGGCGGACAGCAAGCTGCTGGAACGTGTCATATACAGTCTTCTCCCCGTCAGGAAATTCTTCAACGAAGCGCGTGGCGAGTTGGTCGTCCGCGTCGTAGACCCACAGTTCCCAAACCAGACTGTCCGCGACTTTTATCGGCCCGTAGATTTCCTCGACCGTATCGCCAATCCCGGTGCCCTCGACAAGTTTCTGAACCTCCCGTTCCTTTGAACTTGTGCCTCGTGTTCTCTGGACCGTCTTTGCCATCACGCCCTTTCGCTTGTGTCAGAATACCGATTTGCCCGGTGGGCGGCCTGCCGCCGCGCCTGGTGCCAAAGCCGAGTCTACGGAACGGTACTCTCTTTTGGGACGACGCCGAATCGGCATGCGGTCGCGTAGTCCATCAAATGAGGAAATTCCGGATTTCTCCGGAATACTGGCGGCAATCCCCGGTTAAGATATCAATCAGGCACAGCCTTTGATAGTTGTGTTCCGTGTGCAGTTTTTGCGGTGAAGGATCATCGGGGGGCAACCATGGAAATCGCAAACGATATCCTGAAGACGGCGATCGGCTGGGCAGTTCCGCTTTTGCTGGCCTGGTTGCTCACAAGAATTCCGCGCGTTCGGAAATGGTTCACCGAGCATCCGAATCTGAAGATCGTTGCCCTAAGCAGCCTGATGTCTGTGCTGATCGGCGCGACGGCAGTTCTCGTGTACAACCGGTATGTGAATGCGCCGGCGCATGCGGCTCTGCAGGCCCAGATCGCGCAGATGAGAAGTGAACTTGAGGCCCAGATTGGGCAGATGCAGAAGGTTCTGTATGACGCCAGCGACACGCCGGTGGCACAGAGCGGAAACAAATGCCCCGACGGCAGTTACGCGTTCGGCGTGGATTCAAAGTCAGTGACAGGCGGGAATGCGGGCTATCTTGAATCCGTCACCATCAACTGCAAGCCGCTGCGCTTCGCCCGCCCGAAGTGACCGACTGACTCGTGTCGCTAGCGCGGTCGATCAACGAGATCGGAATCGCCGTAATCGGCGCGCTGATTCAGTTCTCGCGATGGGTGGCTGACGCTGCCTGCCCGCCGTGCTCATTGGTGTAGGGTGAAGACCTTGTCGATGGGCCGGCGCGGAATGACGATCTCGACCAGATGCGTCGCGTTGCGGCGCAGGCGTGCGCCGGCCAGAGCTTCTCTGCGATCCAGATCTTCTTCATGAATGATCAGATGGCCCTTTGCGCCCTCACGGGTCTTGTCGAAGTACCGCACATCCTGTCCCACCGCGGCCGCTGAAAGGCTGACGGCGAGTTGCCGTTTGGCCGGGTCGCGGATGCGGCCGTAGTAGCCTTCCATGAGGTTGTGCCGGTCGATGTAGAGGCAGCGCATGCTCGCCGCGTCGCCGTTGACGTGCACGTTGTCCAGCACGCGCTGCTGGAAATAGACGGTATCGCCGCTGCCGGCGGTGGCGGGAGCATAGAACTCCAGGAAGTAGTCGCCGATCGGCTGGCCTTCGTCGTCCCTGACGAGGGTAATGATCTGGAAATACTGGTGCAGCGCCTCGCCCGATGGTTCGTCGCTGTTGAACAGGGCGCTCCGCCCCGTGTCATCGTCGGCGAGCGCGGCCGTACGCTCCGAAATGGCGTCCCATGAGCCAAGGATGCGCGCGTATTCAGCATCATCCTGACAGGCAAGCGCTTCCAGAACCAAGTTGCCGAGAGTAGCAGCAGCCGCTGCAACGGAGCCGGTGCCCGCGCCCGGATGAACGATGGTGCCGTGATTACGGTCCGGCAGGACTGCCAACGGAAAGCGGGTTTCGCCAGCGCGCGGGGCCCACGCGCGCAGGGCCGGTTGCTCGCTGTTTTGCGAGAAATCGATCGTCAGGCCGACGGCGTTCAGGTTCGCCGCCGCCGCCCTGACGGTGCCGTCCGAACCATCCTCGTTCACGGCCCGGCGCATGCCGTCGGTGTAGCCGCGGCTGCCCACAACGACAAAAGGCCACACCTTGCCGGCCCCGTATGGTCCGGTAGCGTTGCCGTCCGGGTCCAGAAGGTCTCGCCGCGCCAGATGCCATTGATAGGGAGAGGCCAGTTCGAGCGCGCGGAGCATCTGCGTTCCGCTCTGGAACCAGTTGTTCCAGCCTCTGAGCACGCGGCCGATCATGCTCTTGCCCAGCGCGGCGAGGCGTGAACCGAAGTTGGCCGGGGCAAGCATGACCAGGTGCCTGACAGGGCAGTCCTTGCCGTCAGGGTAGTTGCTGACAATCCACTCGCGCGCCACTAGGCCGCCGGTACTATGGACGATCATGTCAAACGGCGCCGTCAACTGGCCGCCGCCTATGAGATCGTCAATGACGGCGTGCATGCGCTTGGCGGCGTCTTCGACGCGCACATCGTCATTCATCGAAATGTAGTCAGCCAGCCAGATTTGCCGGACGGCATAGCCGTTGGCCACCAAGAAATCGCGCAAATCAATGAAGGATTTGGAGCTGTCGCTCCAGCCGTGAACGATGACGACTTGCGCGCTCATCTTCAGCCTCCCACGGCGTGCGTCATTTTCAGTCGGGACCCGCCCGCCGGATCAGCCAAGCCAGAAAAGCGACTCGGTGAGCGCCCACTTTGCGCCGATGCGATCGCTCAGCCACTTGCTGCTGCGCTTGATCCCCTTATCCTGCATGCCCTTGCGCGTGTTACGCCACGCCTGCCAGCGGTAAGTGTTGTAGATGCCGATGATGTTGGCGGCGTAGCTGCAGGCGAGCGCCCCGTCGCCTTCGATGATCACCAGATGGTCATCGTTGACCGTGCTCGCCCGTTTGCTGAAATTGTGCGATCCGGTCATGACGACGGGATGGGCGCCGGCGGGATCGATCACGATGACCTTGCTGTGCACCGCGATCATGAACTTGCCGGTGTTTTTCAGTTCGCGCAGCCACCAGTCGGCCGACGCGTCGATGCCGGCCGGCCGGGTTACGGCATTCAGATCCTCGTTTTTGAAGGTCTGATGCTGCCCGTCGCTGGTCAGCAGCTTCAATTCATCCTTCGGGCTGTCCTTTCCCTGTGCCGGGAACTGATTGAGAACGCCGCGCACGAACAGTTTCGGGTTACCCTTCGCATCCTTGCGCTTGCAGAGCTCCAGGATCGGCTCCAGCAATCCATCATTTCCCGGGTTGAGCATCAGGCACAAAAGGCCCTGCTTGCATCCTCCGATCAGCGACGTCGCTCGCTTCAGATCGCCGCTCTTCGTCGTCGGCGTGAACCACAGCCGCACGCGCGCGCCGTCTGTTTTGCCGGGCAGTTCCTTGTCGTCCTGTTTGGCGAGAGCCGACGGGGTCTTGCTGCCGTTGTCATGGAGCGCCTGCCAGTGACGCACGAAATCGCCGGCTATCGTCCCGTCGCGTATTTCCAGGCCATTGTTGTTTTGCGTACAAAACCCGGTGCGCGTCCAGTTGGTGCTGCCGGTCCATACGACCGCCGGCTTGTTGTTCTCGTCGCAGAAGACTGCGAACTTGTTATGCGCGTAGCGCCGCGGCGCGATCTTGCGCCGGACGATGTCGACTTTCGCCCTTGCCAATTGCTCGCCGCATGTTTCGGTGTCCTGCGCCGTCTGATCCTTCTTGCCGGTGCTGTTGCCCAGAACGACATGTGCGCGCGGCCCCAGCGCCTTGAGCGCCGTCACCAGTTCCGGGTCGTTCAGTTCGTAAAGCGCGACGTAAACGTCGGTGCCATCCGTCTTTGCCTTGCCCAGGAGCTTCAGCAGCCGCGCGCCCAGCGCACCCTTCAGGAAGTCGCGAATCCTGTTGCCCTTCGCGGCGATCGCTTTCTCCAGCGTCTGGGCGGGCTTTGGGTCACCGCCTATGTCGCGGGCGAGCCACTGCGCGGAAATGGTGCCCCTGTTGAACCAGGGGACAAGGTTGCCGGAAGGCGCGGCCGTGACGTACTCCGACCATTGGTCAGGGGCCCCGGCCGCCGCTTTCACGCTCTTGTTTCCGGCGTCGATGACCGGAACCACCCCGTAGCGCACAGGCTTGTCGCGCGGCGCCTGGTAGTCGGTCCAGCTGGTCTTCTGGATAGGCCATTCGGTGCTGGGCCGGTGCTCGCCCTGTTTGTGACCGTCGTCCTGGTCTTCGAAGCCGACCCAGGTCTCGACCGCCGTGATGGCCCCGCCCTCCACCTCGCGGAAAAGTGCGAACCCGAAGCAGTCCGGGATCATTTGCGTAACGCTCCAGACGACGAAGATGCCGTCGCTGGAGGGGAATGCCGAAATCCTGGTAATCATGGACCGTCCTCCCCCCGAAAAGGCACTTCATGGATACAACTATTGCGGGATATCGGCCAGCGGATTGACCGCGCCCGTGGCGAGGTGACGACTGGACCGGGCGGTATGGCGTCGGTAACGAGGCGGATAGCATGAGCCGATCTCGGTATCGCGCCACCCTTGAAGAAGCTCAAGCTCGGAGGCGTCAAGCGACAGGAACAACGTGGAACAACAACCTGCCTGAAACAATGCGAGCGGACTATGAAGAGGAGATCGCCATGCCGCTTGTTTGGGATGAAAGCCTATCTGGCGGAGCACACGCCGCGGGCGATTCAGTCTTGAATTTATTCCTAGTCTAGCTGTGGTCTGATCGGCCATGGCCTGGACGATTCGAGACGACCTGCGGTTGACGTGACGTTGCTGCCTCTGTCAGTTGTTGGGCCGCCCCCGCGGCAGTACGAACAACTTGCATTCGCCGTCGGGTGGTGTGTGGACTTGGCCGAGCGGGCACGGTGGCAGGCACTGCCCGTTCCATTCGTTGCCCTGCGGGCAGGGAATAGCGCATTTGTCGTAATCGGAGTGGACCAATCCCGGCGGGCAGGGAAATACGCAGCGCAGGTGCCACAACTCGTAGTGCTGAGGGCAGGCCTGGGTGCCCATGTTGGGCGCAATCGGTGGCCGAACGAACTGAGCCTCGGCGGAGCCGATGATCGCCGTCGCCGAGAGGACGAAGCAGGCAAGCAATATCGCGACGAAACGGATGGTCATTGCTTAGACTCCATGGGCACTAACGGCCGACCCATGCCCCTTGCCATAAAATAGCCGGGCTCCGATCGCGCCGCTATTGCGGAAACGACAAAGGCGGTTGCGGCACCAACATCGGGGTGGCCGGTTGGCCTCGCCAAGGGGACAGATCGTGTCGCGCTGAGTTCTCTAATCGCCGCCGTCAAGATCCTTTTCATATTGCGACCCTGCCGGGCTCAAGGTTCTCTCCGTGGTCGACCGCCGCGGGCCGCCGCATGTTGGCGTTGGATGGTAGGATCGGCTCGGGAGTCGGATCAGGGATGCTTGACGATCCCGACTTCCACAAATACCGGGAGCTTTGTGTTATCGGAGACTGGCGCGCTGCAACGTCGACGGTGGTAACTGGATGATCTGACGGCCGCATTTTGCCCGGGTGCTCCAATTCCCCGGACTGGGATCGGTCGGCTGTGTGTGCTTCTCGTCCCCCCGTAAGAACAACAATGCAGGCTCGAGCAGCGAGTACCGGCTTTTTCATTGCCTGGACGTGCCACCCGCGGCAACGTAGAGGCACGAAGGCAGCAGCTCTTCCGGTTCGTTCGATGAGCGGCTTACGAGACGGACGGTAAGATGGCGACCGCACGAGGATCGGGGATCAGGACCACGACCATCGGATCCTATCCCAAACCGGCTTACGCGCCCGTTCCCGGCTGGTTCGGCATCCGCGACGTTCATGCGAAAAGCCCGACCCGAACGTATTCAGCGTTCCTGCGTCATCGTCCGGACAACGCCGAAGAACTGCTCAATCAGGCGACGCAAGAAGTCGTCCGCGAGCAAGCCGAGATCGGAATCGACATCCCGACCGACGGCGAGGTCCGCCGCGAGCACTATATCTACTACCATCTGCGACACATCGAAGGCTTTGACTTCGACAATCTGACTGTTGCGACCATGCGCGGTGGGAGCTGGAAGGCCGAAGTGCCAACCGTGGTCGCTGCCTTGCGGGCGGGCCCGCCTTTCCTCCCACAAGATTGGCGGGTTGCTCAGTCGTCGACCAATCGTCCGGTCAAGATCACTGTGCCAGGACCACTGACCATCATCGATTCAACGGCGAACAGGTTCTACGGCAGCGAGAAGGAGCTAGCGTTCGCTTTGGCCGACGTTCTTGCTGTCGAAATCGGTCGACTGGCCGATGCTGGCTGCAAGTGGATCCAAGTCGATGAACCGGTCTTCGCCCGCAACCCTGATAAGGCGCTCGCGTACGGTGTGGAGGCGCTCGACCGTTGCTTTGCTCGGGTTCCGGCAGGAATAAACAAGGTCGTGCACGTCTGTTGTGGCTACCCCTCCGCGTTGAACCTGGAGGACTACCCGAAGGCCGATCAACGCGCTTACTTCGACTTCGCCACAACCATCGACCAATGCAGGGTGGATACAATCTCGCTGGAGGACGCGCACCGGCACAACGACCTCGCGCTCCTCGAGAGGTTTAACCGAAAAAGAATCATCCTGGGTGTCGTAAACATCGCGCGAACCCGCGTGGAAACTGTGGATGAGATCCGCGATCGGCTGATTGCCGCGCTTGACCACATTGATCGTCATCGGCTGATCGCGGGACCTGATTGCGGACTGATCATGCTTGACCGTCCTACGGCGGTCGCCAAGCTGCGCAACCTGGTTGCTGCGGCGCAGAGCGTGTAGGGCACTTGGGGTGAATTAGCCGACCGCGCGCGGTGTCGGTGGCCTTCCGCCGCTCTGACGATCGGCGGCAGTGCGGCGCGCCGGGTGGAAGACGTGGACCCGGTGACTATCTCGCCGATAATAGCGGCTCGAACGCAAGGGGAGCGCAGCGCGATCAGCGCGGATCGCGACACGAAGGGAATCGTCGCCGATTCCGTCGACCTGCATGCGGCCGCGTCGAACATCCAGGCCGGAATCTCCTGAACCCAATCAGCGGGATCGTCAGCGAGGCGGCAACGAGCGACGGAGAAGCCCCGCCTCTTGATCAGCTCGCGAACGCGAACCACTTGCCCGGCCCATGGGTGCCGTAAGTCCATAACTGTCCACAAAACCGGGGGAACTCCAACTCCAGGCTTTGGCTGGGGCTTTCCATCTTCGGGAGGGAACGCAACGTACGCTACATGCCCTCCCGACTTCAACATCACCGAAACCGGTCTAATCAATCTCCAAGTCTCGGGGCGTTAATGCAGCGACCGACCAGGGTTAAGCAGCCTTCTTCAGTAGAGCGCCCGTCTTGATTTCGATTGTCTTCGTGGCCTTTATAGCCTTAGCGGGTTTCTTGATCGTGAGGCGCAGTACGCCCTTGTCGAAGTGAGCGTCAACGGCTCCGTCCTCCGGCTCGAATGGCAGGGACATGGATCGGTAGAATGAGCCGAAGCTCCTCTCCTCGACATGCCAGTCTTTTTCTTCTTTCGTGCTCTCAGCCTTTTTCTCACCGGAAATGACCAGCTGGTTGGCGTCCAGGCTGACCTTGATATCTTTCTCGTCCACGCCTGGAAGCTCGACCGTCACTTCAAAGGCATCCTTTGTTTCCGCCACATTGATTGCCGGCGCGCCAGCCCCAATGTCGGAAGTGGGCAAATTCTGATCGAAAGCACGAAACGCATTTTCCATTTCGCGCCGCATGGCTCGGAACGGGTCTGATGTCAGCTCTTGGTTCGCGGTCCACAATCTTGGAAGGTTCATCGGTTCACTCCATCGTTAGATAAGACAAAGGGGGCTTTGCTCTTCAATCAGAGGAACGCGCGCCGCAGGCAGATGCGGACGTGCAAAATGCTCATCGCATCCGCACACGAACGTCGATTTCAGAGAGCCATGATGCCTACCGACGGCATCGGCGCTGCCAATTGAAGGAAACGGAGATTTCGGTACGTCGCCGTTTTGGGCAGTGCTCGGGGCAAGTCACGCTTGCCCTATTCATCTAAATGGGGATCGCGGACGTAGAGCACAATAGCGGTTCGAAGAATCAAGTACTGAACGCTTGGCCGGCGGCGGACGGATCGGGAGTGATTCGATGAGCCGCGCCAGCCGAGGTTTTTCGATGTCGATGAGCGATTGAAGCGCCTATTCGCTGAGACGAACACAGGAGACGCTGATTCATCGCCGGACCGGCAACCCGTGTTGCTTGGCCACACCAAAGATTGAGAGCACCAACAGATATTTCGGCGTTGAGGTTGATGACGCCGTTCCCATCGCTGAGCCGATCGATATCTGATTTACCCCGACGGAACTGGTTCGTTCCGCCCGATCACCCTCGCCCCCTCAATATGAAGACTAAGGGAAAGAAGCGCGACAGCTGCTTGATCCAGTGCTAACCGCTGCCGCGCCTGGGGCGGCCCTTGGGTGACCGGCGGATCGGACGGTTTCTGCGATCGCAACTTATGAGCGCCTACTCGCTTACCCGGAGCGAACGCAGCCCCGTCGCGCGATTACGGTTCACGCGCTCGACGGTCTGACATGTCATTGCGCAACGATTCATAGTACAATGTTTCATCGATAGCGCCGTGAGGCCCCATGGTTTCGATCGACCCGTCAAAACCGATCCTCAACGTGAAGCTAAGCAAGGTGGGGTACTATCAGGACTTTGTTCTTTATCCTGTGGTACTCGTTGTGCTGACCGCGGTTGCCCTCTGGCCCCCGACCCTCCAGAGATTTTTTGGGTGGATTGGGGCCTTGAATACCTGCTCCACCGATTTGTCTTCCACCACGTGCCCTACATCAGGGTGTTGCACGATGCCCACCACAAGGACCAAAAGGGCCTGATCGGGCCGCCAACTTGGTTAAGCGGGGCGTTATTTGCCGGCGGCGTCTTCGCGCCGCTCTTCCTCGCGTTTGATTTCACGACCGCCGGCGCGTTTACCGGCGGGCTGATGCTCGGTTACCTATGGTATGCCAGTATCCATCACATCGTGCATCGGCGGCCGGGTGGACCAGGTGCTTTTGCCCAGGGCCTGAGAAGGCGTCATCTCTTGCACCATCATTTCGACGAGCGGGGCAATTTCGGGGTTACCACCAGCCTGTGGGACAAGATGTTCGGGACCGACATCAACCGACTATTTGTCGGTCGTGGAAGCGACCAAAGTGGCTCGACCTTGTCGCGAACGATATTACCCCTCGTGTAAACTGCTGGTCGGTAGATCAGTCGAAGCCGACGACGCAGACTTAAGCAGAATCTTGGCCAAGTCAGAGCCGGCGGGGACCTCCCCGCGAGACGCCGTTGATCGGCCTCAAAACTGCGGAAAAACCTCTTGACAGCGTCACGCGCAATACCCAAATCGCCGCCGCATTTTGGCACTCGACCGATGCGAGTGCTAAGGCCTGACGTTGGCCGGAAGAATTGACGGACATTGTTTGTCACGGAGGAAGACAATGAAGTTCCGCCCTCTCCACGACCGTGTGGTCGTTCGCCGGATTGAGTCCGAGGAAAAGACCGCTGGTGGCATCATCATTCCCGACACGGCCAAAGAGAAGCCCCAGGAAGGCGAGATCGTCGGCGTCGGCCCGGGTGGCCGCGACGAAGCCGGCAAGCTGATCCCGCTCGACCTCAAGGTCGGCGACCGCATTCTGTTCGGCAAATGGTCGGGCACCGAGGTGAAGATAGACGGCGAGGAGCTCCTGATCATGAAGGAGTCCGACGTCATGGGGGTCATTGAAGGCAAAGCTGCGCGCCGCAAGGCGGCCTGACGGCATTTAGGCCTCGACTACCCCACCCACAGCCGCAAAAGGAACAACAGCCATGGCTGCCAAAGACGTGAGATTCTCGACTGACGCGCGCGACAAGATGCTGCGCGGTGTCGATATCCTCGCCAACGCGGTGAAAGTCACCCTTGGGCCCAAGGGTCGCAACGTCGTGCTCGACAAGAGCTATGGCGCGCCGCGTATTACCAAGGACGGCGTCACCGTCGCCAAGGAGATCGAGCTCGAGGACAAGTTCGAGAACATGGGCGCTCAGATGGTGCGTGAAGTCGCGTCGAAGACCAGTGACATCGCCGGCGATGGAACCACCACCGCGACGGTGCTTGCCCAATCGATCATCCGTGAGGGTGCAAAGCTGGTTGCCGCGGGGATGAACCCGATGGACCTCAAGCGCGGCATCGACCTCGCCGTCGTGGAGGTGGTCAAAGATCTCGAGAAGCGGTCCAAGAAGATCAAAACCTCGGAAGAGATCGCCCAGGTCGGCTCGATCGCCGCCAACGGCGAAACGATGATCGGCGCCAAGATCGCCGAGGCGATGAAGAAAGTCGGCAACGAGGGCGTCATCACCGTCGAGGAGTCGAAGGCACTCGAGTTCGAGCTCGAAGTGGTCGAGGGCATGCAGTTCGACCGCGGCTACCTGTCGCCGTATTTCATTACCAATGCTGAAAAGATGCTGGCCGACCTTGAGGATCCCCACATCCTGCTGCACGAGAAGAAGCTTTCCAACCTGCAGGCCCTCCTGCCCCTCTTGGAAGCCGTCGTTCAGTCGGCGCGGCCGCTACTGATCGTGGCCGAAGATGTTGAGGGCGAGGCACTGGCGACGCTGGTGGTCAACAAGCTGCGCGGCGGCCTCAAGGTGGCAGCGGTCAAGGCGCCCGGCTTCGGCGATCGCCGCAAGGCGATGCTGGAGGACATCGCCGTCCTGACCGGCGGCCAGGTCGTTTCCGAGGATCTCGGCATCAAGCTTGAGAGTGTAACGCTGGCAATGCTCGGGCACGCCAAGAAGGTCAGCATCGCCAAGGAGACCACCACCATTGTCGACGGTGCCGGCGAGAAGAAGGAGATCGAGGGCCGCATCAACCAGATCAAGGCCCAGATCGAGGAGACGACTTCCGACTACGACAAGGAGAAGCTGCAGGAGCGGTTGGCGAAGCTCGCCGGCGGCGTCGCCATCATCCGTGTCGGCGGCGCGACTGAGATCGAGGTCAAGGAGAGGAAGGATCGCGTCGATGACGCACTCCACGCCACGCGAGCTGCTGTTGAGGAAGGCATCGTGCCAGGCGGCGGCGTCGCGCTGCTCCGTGCACGGAAGCCTGTCGACAAGTTGACGTCGGACAACGCCGACGTTCAGGCCGGCATCAACATCGTACGTCGCGCCCTCGAATCGCCGATCCGTCAGATCGCTGAAAATGCCGGTGTCGAAGGCTCGATCGTTGTCAGCAAGGTGATGGAATCGAAGTCCGAGTCCTATGGCTTCGATGCCCAGACGGAGAGCTACGTTGACATGATTACGGCCGGCATCATCGACCCGACGAAGGTCGTGCGTACGGCGCTGCAAGATGCTTCGTCGGTTGCCGGCCTGCTCGTCACCACCGAGGCGATGGTCGCCGAGCACCCGAAGAAGGAAGCGCCGATGCCAATGCCTGGTGGTGGCGGGATGGGCGGCATGGACTACTAGACCCGCCGTCAAGTTGGCCAAGAGACGTGAGGGCGCGGTTTCATCACCGTGCCCTTTGTCTTTGAGAACTCGACCGTGCCTACCTCAGCGAAATTGGCAGTCCGCTCAGGTCAAAGTTCAAAATCAAAGTCAGTTTGCTGACCCTGCAGCCGGAGCGCCCTTTTCGTTGGTCAGCACGATCGCGCCGGAAATCGCTTGCCGGCCGTTGACCGAGCGCCGACTCTGTTGGACCGATGTGGGCGCGAAGGCGAACGTGTATGAACGAGGCGACGCGGCAGCCGGTTCGGCAGGAGGTCGGTCATGGATGCAGATTTCTGGCTCGATCACTGGCGGCGCAACCAGATCGGTTTTCACCAGAAGGACTTCAACAGTCGCCTGGTGAAGTACTGGCATACCCTCGGCGTGCAGCCCGGCGCACGCGTCTTCGTGCCTCTATGCGGCAAGTCCCGGGACCTCATCTGGCTATCAAAGCAGGGGTACGCCGTCGTCGGCTGTGAGATCAGCAGGATCGCAGTCGAATCCTTCTTCAAGGAGGCCAGCCTTGAACCGCAACAAGCCGCCGATGGTCCTTTCCAGCACTGGAGCGCCGGTTCGATCGAGATACTGCTCGGCGACTTCTTCAGCCTCAGCCGCAATTGTGTCGGCTGGTTCGATGCCGTCTACGATCGCGCATCGTTGGTTGCACTGCCTGAAACGATGCGACCGAGGTACGCGCGTTTGATGGCCGAGCTCGTTCCAGCCGGCACGTCGATGCTTCTCATAACGGTGGAATACCCTCAGCACGAGCGACACGGCCCGCCATTCTCCGTGCCTAAGTCAGAGGTGCGCGATCTGTTTGGCGGGATGGCGGATGTTGAACTCCTACAGTCCACGCGCGATCCAGGTACCGCCGATCGGGGGTTAAGCGGGCTTACCGAAAAGGTGTACCGGCTGCGGATGGTCAGCCGAGTTTAGCCCGGTGATCTAACCTCGCTGTAACCGCGAACTCCTCGTGCGCTACCTCCAAGTCGCGGTTTCCCTCGCTCTTACGGCCCGCGGACGGACTGCACCGCGATGCAGGAATCTCGTGACGCCAACTCACGCCTCACGTCAACTCGGTCACATGTTGGCAGTCAGACGCAGGATGACCCCAATGATTGCGTTTGCCGACCGGCCAACAACAATCGTTGAGAAGAAATTGAGATTGACGCCCAGCTGGTCTCCCAGCAGTGGCAGGACGAAAAAGAAGCCGACGAGAAGAAGCAAACCAAATGGTTCCATACGGGAGAGGGCCGCCGCTGGTTCCTTGGGCAGGATGCCGACCGCGATCCGTCCGCCGTCGAGTGGCGGTATCGGCAACAAGTTGAAGACCGCTAGAACGACGTTGAGTATCAGCGCGTTCTTGAGATTGTCAGCGAGCCAGGCAGCGGCGAGTTGTGGGACATACCCTAAGGCGTGAAAGCCCAACGCGGCGAGGGTGGCCAGCAGCAGGTTCATGGCTGGTCCTGCCGCGGCTACCAAAATCATATCGATGCGCGGAGAACGCAGGGCGCGAAAATTGACGGGAACCGGCTTAGCGTATCCGAACAGAAATGGCGCTCCGAACAGCAACAGCATCGCCGGCAATACAAGCGTTCCGAACGGATCGATGTGTTTGAGTGGATTGAAGCTGACGCGTCCGAGGCGCCAGGCGGTATCGTCTCCGCGCAGGTGCGCGACGAAGCCGTGCGCCGCTTCGTGAAAAGTGATCGCGATGATGACTGGCAAAAGCCAGACCGTAACCTCGTACACGAAGCCATTAAGCGACTGCATTTTCTATTGACCTCAAATCGCGATTGGACATGCTCGCGAATTCATCCGCCATCCTCATCGGTACCAGCATAGTGCTCGCGGCCGCTGTTGCTGGAATGCTCGGCAAGCGTTTCGACGAGAGCAGTATTGCGTAGAGAACCAATCTGGTGACGGTCTTGGGTGCGGTGCTGGCTGCGCTTGCTCCCTATGGCGGGTTGGTGCTCGGCGTTGTCATTGGGGGGCCGGCACCCGCCGGCCAGACGCTGGTTGGCACTGCCGTGGCAATGACAGGCATCGCGGCGGGCTATGTGGCGTTGTTGGTCACAACGCGGCGCTGGCCCTTCGTGTTCAAGATCGTTGCTGCGATAGCTTACACGGTCTTCCTGGCTTGGTCGCTTTTCTATGTCGCGCTGATCGCTGCCTGCGCGGTGTTCAAGAACTGTCTCTAGCCCGTTTCCGCGGCCGGCGTTACCGCTGCGACACCCTCGGCGGGCAGAGTCTTGGCGTGATCTGCAAAACGCGGCTGTTTTCGTACGCCGATATAGCGAGTGCAGGCGCTGATGTAACCCGCGTTCCGTCGCGGGTTACCTCCGGGTTACAGTCTCCTGCCTTCGCTCTAGTGACGCGGATTTCACTCGATTTCAGTGCAGTTCACTTTTGGAGGCTGTCCAAGGCCGCGGGAGAACGCGCACTCCGGCGCACTGGCGGCGACTGGAGCGAACCCGAGCACAACCTTGCGACGATGGGATTTCTGGTTTGCCAAGGTTGGGGTCGAGGGTTCGAATCCCTTCGCCCGCTCCAGATTCCCCAATCGTGAGGCTACCCGAGGGCCGCGAGCCTGTCCTGGACGGCCTCGGGTTCAGTTCATGCACCTGCGCCCATTGTGCACGCACGAAAGGCGCGCACCGCTGGGCCTGCATCTTCCAGTCCGAAGGTAGCGGTCTCGCCTCCAAGGATCGCGGTCGCCGTGTGGTTGAACTCAAGCCCGTCCAACACATTGCCGAATCCGCTGTCCCTGACGGTGACGGTTGCACCGTCGCCTGAAATGACTTGTCGAGTCGTGGAGATCGTCAATCCGCGCGGTCCCTCGAATTGGATGGCGAAGGTGGGGCTGGAGGACCAGCCCTGATCCGACGTAATGGCGATGGAATATTCCGGGATGGCTGGATCGTAGGTCAAACGGACGTGAACGGCCTTATCCTCACCGGTGAGTTCGCACACGTGGCCTGAGAACCTGGCGTCCCAGGCGAGGGCAGGTGATGCGGTGCAGAGCAGAATGGCGATGGCGCGAAGCATAAGGAAGAGTTTAGCAGTTGGACCAAGCCCGCAAAACGCGCTCGCTGCGGAGGCCCGCCAGCCAGCAGATGTGGAGTGCGTTTGCCGGTAACAGATGATGCACCTGCATCTTGGGGTATCCACAGAACGGGAAGATCCCTTCTGGCTATCATTGCCGGGCGCGGACACCGGTTTACCACGCTCCCCTCCGCGGTCGGCGAACGCTGGTTTGTCGTCGGCGTCGTTGCGTTCCTGAATTCGGCGTTCGCGGCCCATGGCGAGCGTGTCGAGACGGTCGGCTTGACACCCTCACGCGGAACCGTTCTGGTTGCTGTCATGAATCCGATCGCCGATGATGCCCTGCCCGGCGCCAAGCGAATGGGGACTGAAATGCCGACCGGGACAGAGAGAGTCTGGCAGGTCGCGGCGGTTTACCCGTTGCGGGCAATGGCGAGGGATGTCCGTGCCCCTTAAATCCGGACAGAAGATTGTCGCTGTCGAGGAGCATTATTGGGATGGCGAGCTCGCATCCACGTTTTCCTCCGGCCGCCCGGGTGCACAGTCGCTTGAGACGAAGCTTCGCAACGTGGGCGAAGCCCGCATCCAGGCCATGGACGATGGAGGGATCGACGTCGCGGTCCTTTCGCATGCTTCGCCTTCGACCCAACTCCTGTCGGGGGACGCGGCTATCGCGTTGTCCGAGCGAGTCAACGACCGCCTCCACGACACCGTCGCCGCCTTTCCAGGGCGCTTCTGCGGGTTCGCCGCGCTCCCGACCAGTGATCCGGAAGCTGCTGCCGACGAACTTGAGCGCGTCGTCACCAACCTTGCCTTCAAGGGGGCGATGATTCACGGGCTCGCGAATGGCCTTTTCCTTGACGACCAGAGGTTCCGACCGATATTCGAGCGCGCCGCCAGGCTCGACGCTCCGATCTATCTGCACCCTTCCGTGCCGCACCCGGCGGTAGTCGAGGCGTACTACCACGACTACGTCGACGATTTCCCGACCCTGAGTCGGGCCGCCTGGGGCTTCACGGTGGAAACCGCCACGCACGCGCTTAGGCTGGTTCTGAGCGGCGTGTTCGATGACCATCCGAACCTCAAGATCATTCTCGGTCATCTTGGAGAGACACTGCCGTTCCTGCTGTGGCGGATCGACGAGGCGTTCACACGACCGGGACACAAGACCATCCGTTTTCGTGAAATCTTCACCCACGGTTTCTACGTCACGACGAGCGGCTTCTTCTCCACGCCGGCGCTCCGGTGCTGCATAGACGAAATTGGCGCCGAGCGGATCCTCTTCGCCATCGACTATCCCTATGTCGATAACGAGCCGGGCGTGCGGTGGCTGCGCCAAGCAGCGATCAGTGAACATGAGCGAGGAAAAATCGCCGGCGCCAACGCCGAGCGACTCCTCAAGGTCTGATGCGGCTTGCGGTCCGGCCAAGACCGATATGCCGCGCCGAAGCCGGAAACACTGGCGCGCCGGGCCGGACCGGACTAATCAGCGTGCGTTGACGGACTCTGGCCCCCTCGGCCAAACTGGGCGACGCGTATGGGGGCCATGCAGGACACCCACGGCGAAAGGCCATCTCGATGCTCGAGACCGCGAGACCTGAATTCCCGGTGGTGAAGAAGCGCGCGGCGCCGCTGCGTCGTGACGTTGTCGACGCCTTGCGCAAGGCGATCATCGAGGGCAGTCTTCCTCCCGGCGCCAGACTTATCGAACGCGAGTTGATCGACATGACTGGCGTTTCGCGCACCGTGGTCCGCGAGGCGCTGCGCCAGCTTGAGTCGGAATCAATCGTCGAAACCATTCCGAACAAGGGACCGATCGTCAGACGACTGACGCGGGCAGAGGCAGAAGACCTTTACCTGATCCGGTCAGTGCTCGAGGGACTTGCCGCCCGTATGTTCGTGACCCACGCCCGAAAGGAAGACATTGTCGCGCTCAAGAGTGCGCTCGATCGCACGGCCGCAGCCTATCGGGCCAGCGCTCCCGGCGTCATCCTCGCCGTCAAGAACGAGTTCTACAACATCCTCTTCGCCGGCGCAGGCAGCGAGACCCTGTCTTCCATGATCTCCACCCTCTACGCCCGCATCTGGCGTTGGCGCGCGCTCGGCCTCGGGCATCCCCAGCGCTCGGCAGGGCGATCGAAGCAAAGCGTCGCTGCGCTTCGCGAACTGTACCAGGCTGTGAAGAACCGCGACGCCGAGCTTGCCGAGAAGGTCGCCCGCCAAGAGGCGATGAACGCCGCGGTGGAGATCATGCGCCTCCTCGATCAGGCCGACGCCGAAACGCTTTAGCGCCGCTGCCCGGTCGAAGCGACCGCGCCGCTTGCCGCGCCAGCACTTTCAAACTAGTCGTATCGTCATACGGTAGCACGGCGAAACGCTACCCCATTGGGAAGAGGGAGGTAGTCGAGTGAACGTCGCAGCAGGTGCGCCCTCGCCTATCGTCCGGGGCTTCCGGGAACTGGCCCACCACGACCTCAACGGGTTCGGGGGGCTGGGCGAAGGGATGGCGATCCAGATTGCACCGGACGGCAGGCGTATCCTGTGGCTGGCACACGAGACGGCACCGAAGAATTTCACCGCCGTCGACGTCAGCGATCCGCGCGCGCCGAAGCTCGTTGTCCAGACAGACCTTCCTCAGCCGTTCATGCGGTCCAATTCGCTCGAACTGGTCGGCAACCTCATGGCGGTCGCATACCAGACCAAGCAGCACGGCCAGAAGCCGGCCGGCCTGGAACTCTTCGACATCTCGGTGCCCGAGAGGCCGCGCTCGATCGCCTTCCTTGACGCCTCGGGCCCGCATTCGCGCGGCGTTCACCAGCTCTGGTTTTGCGATGGCGAGTACGTGCACATGTCAGCGGGTGCGGCAGATTTCCAGTCGCATCGTCCTGGCGACGACCAGTTCTACCGGATCATCGACGTCCGCGATCCGACGAAGCCGCAGGAGGTCGGTCGCTGGTGGCTGCCGGGCGTGCGCGTCGGCGACGCGGAGGAATTGCCCGTCCAGCACAATCCGAGGGGCGCCGGCTTCCGCGTTCATAATACAAACGTGTACACGCGGCGGCCCGATCGCGCTTACCTGGGATGTGTGGACGGCGGCGTTGTCATCCTTGACATCGCCGACAAGTCAAATCCGAAAGTCGTGTCGCGGTGGAACAACTCGCCTCCATATCTCGGCTTCACGCACACGGTGCTGCCGTTGTTCGAGCGTGAGTTGCTGGTCGTCACCAACGAGTCGATCAAGGATGCATCCGCCGATTGGCCGAAGCTGGTCTGGATCGTGGATGCCCGTTTCGAGCAAAACCTTGTTCCGATCGCGACCTGTCCGCTGCCCCCGGTCGAGGAATTCAAAAACCGCGGAGGCCGCTTCGGGGCGCACAACATTCACGAGAACATTCCGACTTCGACGTCCTTTCAATCGGATCAACTGATCTTCGGCACGTTTTTCAACGGCGGGCTGAGGGCGTTCGACATCGCCAATCCCTACCAGCCCCGCGAGGTCGCCTGTTTCGTGCCTTCCGCGCCACCCGATTCGCCGGCCGGCTCCATCCAGCTCAACGACATTTTCGTCGACGAGCGCGCGGTGGTCTACACCGTCGACCGGTTCGTCGGCGGCCTCTTCATCCTCGAACTGGATTTCTAGCGGCGACCCGCCCGGTCCGCGTGTCTGGCGCCGTTGCCGGATTCGCCTGGAGCAAAGCCGCATCGTCAGCGTCCGCAATCGGACATTGACGCGCCCTCACAGTGTAATATCGTATTACGGAACCTGAAAACGACGTCGAATGGGATGGAGTCAAAGTGACCGACAGGGTCAAAGTTGGGATAATCGGCCTCGGGAGGTGGGCACGCGTGCTCACACGCGCCGCCAAGCTCTCCGACAAGCTGGAGATCGTGGCCGGATTCAGCCGTTCCGAGGAGAGGCGCACGGGCTTCACCAAGGACACCGGCGTGCCTTCGGCCCCCGACCTGCAATCGCTGCTGGACAGGAACGACATCCAAGGCGTGATCCTGACCGTCCCGAACGAACAACATCTGCCTGTCGCGCTCGAGGCCGCCAAGGCAGGCAAGCACATCTATACCGAGAAGCCGATCGCGAGCACGCTGGAGGATGGCCTCGCCATCCAGGCGCTGCAGGATATGTACGGCGTCACGGTAACTGTCGGTCACAGTGCCCGTCTCATGGGCGGTATCCGCGAAATACGCCGTCGAATCGACGCCGGCGAACTCGGGCGTGTCGGGTTCATCGAAGCCAACTTCTCCAACGAGCGGGCACTCGAACTGACACCGCAGACCTGGCGCTGGTACAAGGAACGCGCGCCCGGCGGGCCCCTCTCACAGCTCTCCATCCATATGTTCGACGTGGTCCACTACCTGGGCGGCGACGTTACCAGCGCGAGTTCCATCGCGTCGAAACTTTCTCCAGTCGGCGCGGAAGTCGACGATCAATCGATGACGCTGCTCAATTTCGCCGACGGCAAGGTCGCCTACGTCGGCAGCTGCTGGACATCGCCGGGTATCTTTGCCGTCCGCGTATTCGGCTCCAAGGGGCTGATGCACTACGAGATTGACTTCGCCACCTGGGACACTCCGGAGAAGCTGCGCGCGAGTTCGACCCTCTATATCCAGCGCGGCAAGGACGGCTACGCCAGTCGTGAGGTTTTGACGGAACCGGAGTCCAATATGTTCCGCGTCGAGCTTGAGCTGTTTGCCGAAAGCTGCAGGTCCGGAAACGAGAACGAGCTGAGTGCATCAAACGCCAATTCGGCGCTGGCGTGCGTCTATGCCGCGCTCACCTCCATCGAGCGCAACAGCGCACTTGTCTCGCTCGACGAAGTCCTCGGCGCGGCACAGGAAAGGTTGGCAAAGAAATGAGCAACCCGCCAGCCACCCGGATCTTTGCGGAGCTGACCCAGCCGGAGGTCGCCGAGCAGTTCAAGCGCAATCCCCTCGTCGTCATGCCCACCGGAAGCGTTGAGCAGCACGGCGCCCATCTCCCGGCGGGGACCGATTCTTTCGCGGCCGAACTCATCGCGGCGGCGGTGGCGGAAAGGATGGACGGCGTCGTCCTGCCAGCGCCCATGGTCGGTGTCACCCCCATGCACATGCCGTACGCGGCGACGTTGACGTTCACGCCGGCCACCTACATCCGGGTCATTACCGAGATTTGCGCGTCTGCCGCCACCCACGGTGCCAGGCAGCTGATGATCGTCAACTGGCACGAGGGCAACATCCCCTCCCTCGCCATCGCCGCCGAGGACCTGCATCGCCGCGTCGGCATGACCGTGCTGACGGTCCAGGCCTGCTACGTCGCCGACGAGCTCTACGGAAAGGAGTGCAACGGCCTTACCCACGGGGGCGAGATCGAAGCGCTTGCGGTGCTCGCCACACGCCCGGAGCTGGTCCACCTCGATCGCGTCGGTCGCTCTTCCGACCACGCACGTGGACGCCACATGGACAAGCTCCGCCGCACGCGGAGCTATCAGCCGGTATTGACCGACATCCGCAACATCGCGCCGACCGGCTGGTACGGCGACCCCGTCGGCGCCACCGCCGAGCGCGGCATTGCGATGGTGAAGGCCATCGCCGATGCGATCGCGACCGAGGCGACGGAGTTGTTTCGCCAGCTCGAAGAGACCCTCGGCGGGACGGCGGAAGTCAAGTATCTGCGCGAGGTCACCTGATGGCCAGGGTTATCGTCCTCAGGGATGCGAGGGCGCTGAACCTGCCGGGACGGCGCGCGCGTGAGCTTGTGGGCGCGGATGTCGGGGCCGCGAAGTCGACCGTCCGCCTCGTCGAGATCGAGCCGGGCGGAGCCGCGCGCGGGCCCCACGTCCACCGCAACGTCGAGGAGAGCATTCACGTCCTTGCCGGCGAGGGCGTCACCCGCACCGACGACGGCGAACACCCGATCGCGGCCGGCGACACCGTTCTGGTTCCCGCCGGCGAGCGGCATGCAACCTACAACACCGGAACCGGGGTGTTGCGACTTCTGTGCTTCTTTCCGGTCAAGGACATCCGGCCGGTGACGGTCGAGTTCCCCTCGTGGGACGAAACGGAAGGGGCGCGATGATGGCCGACGTGCTCTGCCTTCGCCCTGAGGCCGATTTTACCCGCGTCGGCGTCGCTCCGCCGGAGGTGCTGAACGTCACCTACATGGCGCCCGCTGATGCAGGCATGCCCACTGCCTTGAAGGCTGCCACGGCGCTCGTGATTCCCGCCGTTGGGCCAAAGCTTCCACTCGACCTTTTCACCGGCAGCGCCATCCGTCTGGTCCAGGTAACCGGCGCCGGGGTCGACCGGGTCGACGCCGGCGGCCTCAAGGCACTCGGCATTCCGGTTGCGAACGTTCCCGGCGGCAGCAACGACGCCATCGCGGAATACGCGGTGGCCTGCGCGTCCGCCCTCCTAAGACGCTTCGTCCAGGCAAGCGCCGCCGTCCGGGGTGGTGATTATGCAGCGTTTCGGGCCCGGCTGCTGGCGGACAACGTCGACGGCGTCGATGGCCTGCTGGTCGGGATCGTCGGGATGGGCGAGATCGGCACCGCCGTTGCCCACCGCTTCAGGCAGGCCGGCGCCCGCATCGCCTACCACGATCCCGCTCCGCGCAACCGTGCCGCCGCCGATGCGCTGGGCGCCGAGTTCCTCGCCCTCGACGATCTCCTCGCCCGCGCCGACGTGGTTTCGCTGCACGTTCCCCTGTTGGGCTCGACGGAGAACCTGATCGACGCCGCGCGGCTATCGTCGATGAAGCCGGGCGCCGTGCTGATCCAGGCATCGCGCGGCGGCATCGTCGACGAAGCTGCCCTGGCGGCCGCGCTCGAAGCGGGACGCCTCGGCGGTGCTGCGGTCGACGTCTATTCGAGCGAGCCCCCGACGGCGGACAACCCGCTGCTGAAGTTATCTGACGGCGCGGCGCAAAGAACGATCCTGACGCCGCACATCGCCGGCATCACCCGTCAGTCGTGGGCGCATCTGTTTCGTTCGGCGTGGGAGAACGTGACGCGACTTCTGATCGACAATCAGCCACCGCGGTACGTGGTTCAATGAAAACACTGCATCTGCCAGACCACGAGACCGGTGCCGGCCCGCATCCGCGGTGTCCCCGCGTCGGCGAAGATGATAGGAATTGAGCACGGTGCAGTCGACCATCGCCCGCCGGCAGGATCAGCCTCGCGAAGAGGTGCCTGAAGTGACCGGAAGGAACAAAGCGACCGTGCGTACTGGAGCACCCATGCAAACCGGTACGGCATCTGGCCACTCGTCCCCGGCCCCCGGGCGCCCGGTGATCGTCGCGCGCGGCCTCACGATCGGTTACAAGCTTCACCGCGAACGCAAGAAGCTGACGGCGCTGCGCGACATCAATTTGACCGTGAACCGCGGCGAATTCGTCGTGCTGGTCGGCCCCTCCGGCTGCGGCAAAACCACATTCATCAACGCCGTCTCCGGGCTGATCGAGCCCTGGGAAGGTTCGATCGAGGTGAACGGGCGGCCGGTCACCGGCCCTGGCCCCGACCGCGCGATGGTGTTTCAGGACTACGCGCTGATGCCGTGGCGCACCGTCGAGTCGAACGTGCGCATGCCGTTCGAGTTCCAGAAGCTCGGCCTGTCGAAGGAACAAATGGACGAGCGGGTGCGCCGTTGTCTCGAACTCGTCGATTTGACCGGTTTCGAGAAGTCGTTTCCGTACGAGCTGTCCGGCGGCATGAAGCAGCGCGTCGGTATCGCACGTGCGCTGGTCACCTCGCCCGACATTCTACTTGCCGACGAACCGTTTGCAGCCATCGACGCGATGACCCGCTCGGCGATGCAGAGCGAACTTGAGCGCATTGTCGCCAACACCCGCCAGACCGTCGTCTTCATCACCCATTCCATCGACGAAGCGATCACCCTCGCCGACCGGGTGGTCGTGATTTCCTTCCGCCCCGGTCGCATCAAGGAGATCGTCGACGTCAATCTCCCCCGCCCACGCTTCGACTACGACGTGAAGACGCTGCCGGAATTCGGCGAGCTGTACGACCACATGTGGCGGCTGGTGAAGGACGAAGCGCTGCAGGCCTCACGTGGAGCAAGATGATGAGCACGATCGAGGAAAGGAACCACCGGCGCACACAGGACGACGCAGAACCGGGTCGGATCCAGGAGACCGAATGGACGGCGGGTGAAGCCTGGTCACGTTACGGTTCGTGGATCGTCACCGTAGTCAACTTGACCGCGTTTTTCTGCCTTTGGGAGCTTTTTGCGCGCTCAGGCGCGATCAGCCCGCTCTTTCTGCCGAGCGCCAGCAGCATGTTCGCCGCCCTCTGGAATGGGCTCACGACCACCGCGCCGCCGGGCGCCGTGATCTCCGGCAGCATCCGCGACCACCTGCTGTACAGCCTGACCAATCTGGGGCTCGGTCTGGGCATCGCCTGCGCGATCGGCGTTCCGGCCGGCCTCCTGATGGGCGGCAACAAGTACGTCGAGAAGCTGCTCAGTCCCTATGTCTGGGCTCTCGCATCCTTGCCGCGCATCGCTCTCGTGCCGCTGTTCATCCTGTTCCTGGGTTTCACGGAGAAGATGCAGATCACGATCATCGTCCTGTCGGCGGTGTTTCCGATCATCATCAACGCGTGGGCGGGCGTGAAGACGACGGAAAGGTCGCTGCTCGCCGCTGCCAGGGTGTTCGGGGCCAACCGGCGGGCGCTCTATACGAAGGTCGTGCTGCCCTACACGCTGCCATTCATCATCTCGGGCATCCAGCAAGGCATCGGACGCGGCCTGATCGGTGTCATCATTGCGGAGATCTTCGGAGGCTCACGGGGCCTCGGCTACCTGGTCAATCGCGCCGCCGACACGTTCAATTCCGCACTGATGTATGCGGTGCTGTTCCTGCTGGTGATCGTATCGTTGACGCTTATCCAGATCACCCGCTGGTTGGAGGCCTATGTCGCCCCGTGGCGGCACGTCGACATGCTGTGACGAGCATCGATGTTCCGGGGTTTAGGTAAGGAAGTCAAAAAGGGAGGAAAAGACGTGAAAAGGCATCATATCATTCTGCCGCGTCGCGAATTTCTGCTGAAGGGCGGTGCCGGCATGCTGGGCATGTTCGTCGCCGCAGCGACGCTCAATCGTGCCGGCGCCCAGACGCCCAGCATGGAAAACGTCAAGGCCAACCTGAACAAACTGAGGATGGGCGATTTCAACCCAAACTACGCGACGCAGTGGTCGTACCGGCTGGCCTCCGCGCTGGGTTATTTGAAGGACGTCGGCATCGACGATCTCGAAGTCACCCTGTCCGACGAGTACATGCCGGGCCTGATCGGTGGAAGTCTCGACATCACCCATGGCGATACCAGCGTGTTCTTTGGTGCCGCCGAAAAGAGCGGCCTGCCCGTAAAACTGGTCTCGCTCTATCGCGACAAGGAATGGTGGATCATGGGCGTCCGCAAGGGGATCAACAAGCCTGAGGACCTCAAGGGCGCCAAGATCACCGGGGGATCGCTCGATGGGCGCAACACCTGGATCATGAAACAGGTGCTGATCGAGATGGGCCTCGATCCCGAAAAGGACGTGACGTTCGTTCCAATGTCCGGTGCATCGGACTCCCGGCTGCAGGCGATCCTCGCCGGCACGGTCGATGCAGCGAGCCTCTTCCCGCGCCATCAGGCGGGGCTCGAGGCCGCGGGCGGCAAGTTCCTTTCCCAGAAGCTGCACTCCGTCCCGCAGGAAGGCTTCGGGGCCATGGGAACCTGGTTGTCGGCCAATGAGGACACGGCCTACGCCTGGGCGCGTGCCGACATCAAGGCGCGCAAGTGGATGTTCGATCCGGCCAACAAAGACCAGTCGTACAAGATCATGCGCGACCTCGGCTTCGACATTCCGCCGGCTTTCGAGGCCCAGTACAAGCTTGAGCTTGACCAGATAAGCCCCGACGGTGGCTTCGAAAGCGGGGAGGACATGCAAAAGTTCGTCGACTCTTTGGCGGTGACCGGCGACCTTCCCAAGGGCCTCGACTGGCGCAAGTACATCGAGATGAAATATGTCTGGGCCGGACAAGAAGCCAACGGGCTCCCCAAACGCCCGGCCTCGCTCTGAGCCGCCGATGATGCGGACCTGACCGCACTCCCTCCCGGCAGCCGACGCCGCCGGGAGGTTTTGTTCGTGGCCTGGACTACTGGATTCGCTGGAGAGAATCCTTGAGCACGGGCACGATGGCCTGGCTCGCCGTGGTAATCTGGTCGATCTTCTTCTGCTCCACGTCGCCGGGCGAAGGCAGCAGCACCATGCCGGCGTCCTTGGCGGCCTTGACCAGTTCGGGGTCGGCGGCCGCCTTGGTGATGGCATCGCGCAGGATGCGGGTCGCGTCGGCGTCCATGTTTGCCGGGCCGAAGAAGCCCCGATGCATGGACAGCATGTTGACGATCGCCTGCACGGCGTTCTTCTGCGGCCCCTCGACCACCTCGAGAGCGCTCGGCACGTCCGGGTAGTTGGGATCGCGCTCGGTCCACACGCTGAGGATCGGATGCATGTCGCCGGAGTCGATCATCGACTTGGCGGTGCGCGTTGCCGTGATGAGGCCGTCGCCATCGCCCTTGATCACGGCAAGGGAGGTGTCGGCCTGCCCCTCATATCCGGTCACCGGCTTCTCCTTGAAACCCAGCGCGTCGGACAGGATCGCCATGGTGTAGAAGTCCTCGTCGGTACCCTGCGTCGGGTAGACGAACTCGCGGTTGAGCGCCTTGAGGTCCTCGACGTTCTTGATGCCGGATTTCGTGCCGACGAGCAGCCCACGTGGTTCGGTTGCCGCGCGGCCGAGATAGGTGAGCTTGGTGGTGTCGAACTGCACCCCTTCGCTGCCCGCGAGCTGGGCGAGAATCAGCGCCGGCACGCTGGTGAAGCCGATGGTCAGGCCGTCCGGCTTCTGAAACCAAAGATAGTTCGTTCCCTTGACGCCACCGCCGCCTGTCATGACGACGACACGGACTTCGTCGGCGCCGGCATACTTGGCGATATACGGAGCGAACATTGTCGCATAGCGGCCCATCTCTCCGCTCGCGCTGTTGGGCAGGATCAATTGAATAACCTTGCCCTTGAAATAGTCGTCTGCGGCCCTCGATGCGCTCAGGCCCGACACGGCGAGCAGCGCCAGCCCAGCCAGCGCCATTGCGGTCAACGTTCGAAGCCTTCTCATGTGTTGTTCCTCCGGTTGATGTCAGTCTTCTGGTTTTTTCACCACACTCGCCCGTCGATCAGCCGCCCCGGCTCAGTCGACGGAGGAACTCCGCCACCGGCTCCAGATAGCCGTTGTAGAGCTGCAGTTGCAGGATCTGGACGAACACTAAATAGGTCGCGACAGTGAAGAGGGCCGCGTAGGCGGCCGCCCTGCCCAACCGATAGTGTCCGCTCAGCACCAAATAGGCGCCCGTGAACACAAAGATCGACGGTACCGGGCCAACGGCCAAGATGGCCGTCACGAGTACCGCGACCATGCCAAAAGCCACGCCGATCCGCCGCCACTCTCCCGGGACGGTGGTGGCGGCTCGTTCCGGTGGACCATCGGCGGCCGCCGATCCTTGCTTGTCACCGCGACCGGTCAGCACCTCAAGCAGATCAACGCTGAGGTCATCGGCGGCGCGGAAGTTCTGCCAGGCGAACTGGAACACGATCAACGCGATGGCGAGGATCGCAATCGGGACGGGCACGAGCCTGGTGCGCGGTCCGTAGCCGAGGCTCATCACCAGGACCATGACAAAGAACGCCAGCAGCAAGAGAATGACGATGTTTTCCTGAATGCGGCGGCTCATCGGGCGTCTCCGTGGACACCGAGCGGCTGAGCCGCCTTGTCCGAGACGCGCCGGCGTTTCCAGTTGCGATAGAACGGCATCGCGGTCGTCAGAATGACGAATATGAACATCGCCAGCGCTATTGGCCTGGCCAGCAGGAATCCATTGCCGTAGAGGGTGAGCGAGATGTGCAAATTGCGTTCGATCATGTCCGCCAGCACCATGCCGATCACCAGATCGGCGCGCGAGTAGTGGTAACGGTCCATGACGAAGCCGAGCGCGCCGAAGACGGCGACAACAACCACGTCCTCGATCTGACCGCGGGTGGCGAAAGCGCCCATGAAGCAGACCGAGATGACGAGCGGAATCATGATGTTGGGGTTGAGCGCCGGCAGTCGGGCGAGATAGCCCGAAATGCTGAGCCCGATCACGGTCGTGAAAATGTTCGCGATGACGATGATCCACATCATCGCAAAGACTATGTCGAGGTGCTTGGTGAGCATCTCCGGGCCCGGCACGATGCCGAGGCCGTAAAACGCGACGAGGAGAATCGCCATGCTCTCGCCGCCCGGAATGCCGAACGCCAGCGTCGGCATCAATCCGCCCCCCTCGTTGGCGCCGAGCGTCGCGTCGGGAGCGATGACGCCGCGGACATCGCCCTTGCCAAACTTCTCGCTATCCCGGCTGGTCTGAACTGCCTGGGCGTAGGCAGCAATGCCGCCGACGCTGGCGCCGATTCCCGGTAGTACGCCGATCCACACGCCGAGCAGGCTCGACCGTGCCACCAGCCACCAATGTCGAAAAGCGTCGCGGACGCCCTCCATCACCGAGCTTGTCTCGCTGCCGACTTCGCGCTCAACGACCGCGCCGCCCTTGACGTAGAGCTTCATCATCTCGGCGACGGCGAACAGGCCGATCATGGCGACGGGAAACGAAATGCCGTCGAGCAGGAACACGTTGCCGAACCAGAAGCGGGGTGTGCCTGTCACGGGGTCCATGCCGACCATCGCAAGGATAATGCCGCCGCAAGCCGCGATCAGCCCCTTGGGCAAGGAGCCTTCGGAGAAGGTGGCGATGATGGTGAGACCCCACAGGGCCATCATCAGGTACTCGGGCGAGCCGAGCGCGAGCATGAGCGGACGCACGATGGGGATCGAGATGGCGAGGAAGACGGCACCGGCGAGACCGCCGAGGAGGGCTGCGGTGGCCGAAGCGCCAAGTGCGCGGCCGGCTTCGCCGCGCTGGGTCATCGGGTAACCGTCAAAGATCAGGGCCAGGCTCTTGGCGGCGCCGGGCACGCGGAACAGGATCGAGGTGACGGAACTGCCCCAGATCGTGGCGATGTGGGCGCCGAGCAGCAACGCCAGCGTTGCGACCGGATCGTAGCCGTGGGCGAAGGGAAGCAAGAGCGCCATCGCTACGATGCCGCCGAGGCCGGGCAGGATCCCCACCATGAGGCCGTAGACGACACCGATGGCCATGAAGACCCCCGCTTCCGGGGTCAGCAGCGAGACCAGTCCGGCGCCGATCGCTTGCAGCATGACTGTGTCGGCTCCTCCCGGACCGGTCTAGTCCACGATCTTGCCGAGCAGGGTGCTGACGTCGGTGCGGCAATGAATCATGGCATCGGGAAAGACGACGGTGATGGCATCCACCGGACACACCGACTGGCACAGGCCGCAGTACCAGCACTCGTCGGGATAGGCGATCACCGGCAGCTTCTGGCGATTGCCTTCCTCGTGGTAGATGAGATCGCCTGGGCAGATCCAGTCGCAAAGATCGCACTTGACGCATTTGCCGGCGTCGATCCGGATCGGATCGTGAACCGCCTTGCCATCAGCCGACATTGGCCACCTCTTCGCTATCAGCGGTCCGCCGATAGCCGCGCGTGCCGAATGCATCCGCAATCGGTCGCTCGGCGGTCACGGCGCGGGTGTGCGGGCCATCGTCGCCGCGCTCGACGAGGACAAACTTCAGCCAGTTCTCGTCGTCGGTCTCGGGATAGTCGAGGCGGTGATGGGCGGAGCCGGTACGCGTCTCGGTACGTGCCAGCGCAGCGGTTGCCATCATCTCGGCGTTGAGTTCGGATGTTGCGCGCCTCGTGCACCCGCATCAGGCCGTGATTGTCGTCGGCGGCAAGCTCCGCCTCGCGCGCGGCAAGGGCTCTCAGGCGATCGAGCGCCATCGCCAGGCCCTTGCCGGTCCGGCGGACGCCGACGTAGTCGGTGACGATGTCGCGGGTCTGGCTTTCCAAATCGCGCCACGGCATGCCATCCCCCCGCCTGACGTGGCTCTCGGCCTCGGCACGGGTGGCGCCGGCGCTGTCCACGTCGATATCAGGCAGGGCGCGAGCGCCGTGAGCCCGGATATGTGCCGCCGCGCCTTCGCCCGCGATGTGGCCGAGGACGGCGGCGCCAGCGATGCCGCCACTGACGGTGGCGGAATCACCGGCGGAAAACAGCCCGGCGATGGAGGTCTCGCCGTTGGTGTCAACGGCAAGGCCGCTGCCACGGAAATAGACGCCGCTGCGCCGGATGGTGAGTTCCGAGATCGAGACCTCAACCGGCTCGGTGCGGAAATCCAAGTGCTTCTGCTCGTAGAATGCGGGCAGCGTGTAGCGGTCGACCTGGAGCGTTGCGGCCATGTGATCGAGCACCTCCCGCGGCAGGTGACGCAGATCGGCGTAGATCGGACCGTTGCCCAGAAGATACTCGTTGACGACGGCATCGGCGATGACGGCACGGCGGGCGTTCTCGCCCTTCGGGTCGTATTTGAACATGAAGCGGTCGCCGGCCTTGTTGATGAAATAAGCACCTTCGGAGACCAAGGCGTTCAGACCCTGCGCGGAGAAGCCCTTCGGCGTCAGCGTCGATTCGGTGAACTCCATGTTGGCGAGCACCGCGCCGGCGCGGTAACCCATCGCCTGCGCATCGCCGGTATTGTACGGACAATGCCAGCTGTCGAAAGCGAGGCCTGAGGCATTGCGCCCGATGCGATTGACGTCGCCGGTTGCAGCTAGCACTGCCTTGGCTCGGATTGCGAACCACTCGCCGGTGCGGAAGCTGAAGGCGAGTGCGCCGTAGCAGCTGCCATCCGCGACGAGAAGCTGGACCGCCATGGTGCGCATCAGCACGGTCGCCTTCTTTCGGCGTACCTGCTGGCCGATCAGTTTCTTGAACTCGGTTCCGTCAAAATTGATGTGGTAGGAGCCGGGAAGGCCGAAGGACCGCTTGCGACTGTATTGGCCGGTCACCCGATCGCGAAAATCGACGCCGAACGACTCGATCCTGCGCAGGATTTTGGGCATCTCGTGGATGACGCGACTCGCCACCTCGAGGTCGACAATGCCGTCGGTGAGCTCGGGAACATAGCGGATCAGGAATTCGGGCGTGTCCCACTCGGGCCCGCTTTCCATGACCGTCAGATAGTGGTCGACGCCGCAGCCGACGCTGCCGCAGTGGTCGAGGACTTTGCCCTTCTCGCACATAACCACGCGGTAGCCGGCATCAAGCGCGGATATCGCGGCCATGCAGCCGGCGACTCCCCCGCCGATGACAAGAAAATCAGTGTCGATATACTTCCATGCGCTGGTCACGGCGCCGCTTTCTCCCGGCTGGGGTCCGCCAGTTCCGGCGGCGTTGATCGGCGAGGTGTGGCCCGCACGTTATGCGCTCAATCCCGTTCCCTGCGCCGGACATCCCGCATCGTAATATTGTGATGCAGTATTACGGTATGTCAACTGTTGAAGACGGCGCTCGGGGCCGGCTGAACGATCGTGATTCATTGTGTCCGAGGAGCTTCGGAGGGCGAACGTGCCTCGCGGCGAGGATCGGACCGGGAAACGAGGTGCGCGTTCCGCCGATCGGCGCTGCGCAGATGGAGCGTGAGCGGACCGGCGTCGGCGCCGAATCGGCAAACGGCACAGGCGAACACAAGGCCAGCGCCAATGCCACATCGGGAAAGAGGCAGCGAACCTGCGCTCTCCGGGATAGGCGTATCTTCGGGCCGTCGTCCCGTTCGACGTCGGTTTGCGCTTCAACCCGCCTTGTTCAAAACCTTGTCCACCTGCGCCGGCCGCAAGCGGTAAGCGTCGGGCATATCGGAGCCAAGGAGTGGCCGCAGATACAAACGAAACGCGTCGGTGATGTCCGTGCCGTTGTCGGCGATGAAGGCGTCCTCCATGACGCGCGTCTTGCCGGCGACGGCTTCGAGAGGCACCAATTCGTAGTCAACCGAATAGTAGCCGGTCCGCTTGATGGCGACCGAACCATTGTTCGCTCCCCACATTGCGTACTGCACTGCCTTTTCGCCAACTTCGCGCGCCTCCCGCGCATCGACGTCGCTGACGCAGCCGATAAAACTGCGCTGCAGGTAGCCGAACGTGTCGCCGCGCACTCGCTTCAGTCCAAGCTTCGTCTTGATATGCTCGCACAGCAGATCAGCCAACGCGCCCGTGCCTGACAGCTGCACATTGCCATGGGCATCGTATTCGACGCGCTTGGACAGTTGCGCCGCGATCGGCTGCCCAGACGCGTCGTGGATACCCTCGGAGACAGCTACGACGCAGCGACCAAACCGCTCGTACGCGGCATTTACGTCGGCCGCGAAACTGTCGACTGAGAAGGTGCGTTCGGGCAGGTAGATCAGGTGCGGCCCATCGTCGGGGAACTTCTTGCCCAGCGCCGATGCCGCCGTCAGGAAGCCGGCATGGCGACCCATCACCACGGCTATGTACACGCCCGGCAGCGCAGCGTTATCCAGGTTCAGGCCTGCAAACGCCTGGGCCACGAATCGCGCCGCCGACGGAAATCCTGGAGTGTGGTCGTTGGCAACCAGATCGTTGTCGATGGTCTTGGGGATGTGGATCGAGCAAAGCGGATAGCCGGCCTTCGCCGCCTCTTCATTGACGATGCGCACGGTGTCGGATGAATCGTTTCCGCCGATGTAGAAGAAGTAGTCGATGCGATGCGCCCGCAGCACTTCGAAAATCGCATGGCAGTATGCCTGATCCGGTTTGTCGCGGGTCGAGCCGAGTGCCGAGCCCGGCGTGGCGCCCACCATCTCAAGGTTGTGGCTTGTTTCCTGCGTCAGATCCACGAAGTCCTCATCGACGATGCCGCGCACGCCGTGATACGCGCCGTAGATGCGCTCGACGTTCACGAACCGCCGCGCTTCAAGCACCACGCCAACGAGCGACTGATTGATGACTGCTGTGGGGCCGCCACCCTGGGCGACAAGAATCTTCGCTGCGATCATGAGTGCTCCCTGTATTGCGCGACGAGCAAGACAGTCCCCGCAGGCCGTGGCCATTCACTATCAGTCCGGGCACGACAGATTGCTGCCGATGCTGAACGTAGGGCAAACTCCAGGATTCGAGCCCCGCCCGCAACTCCCCAGACACGCTCTTTCGGGTCGGTCCGGCAATCGGGGCGTCCGCAATTTCCCGAAACTTTCGACCTCGGCAGCGGTGGAAATTGGTTTCACGCTCCGAGCGCAAGTGCACGTGGCTGTTGCCGAAATTGAGGCGGGCGGATTCCCCAACCCGCCAGGGACGCTTCGCGTGGCAAAGGCGAGGGCGACAGCGTGGATGGCGTCGGCCAAGATCAACGGCTCACTGACGACCGGGGACGCCGCCAAGAGCGCGACGCAAGGCGACATCGCTATTGCCGTGTCGCCCGATTTCGGCTCTGTCGGGCGGAGGGTTGATCGCCCGGAAGGGAAACGGGCGCGACTGCGAGAACGAACGATGTTTCACAAAGTGCGTGACATCATTCGATCGGAAGGCGCGGCCGGCCTTGCACATCGGAGCATCGCGTATGCCTATCGCCGGGGCGTGCGTCCGTGGACCCCCAGCAGGCCCGTGCGATATTCGGGCATCGCCATCTGCCGTGACGCGAAATGGGGTGACAAATTCGTTCCCGCCTCGTGGGTTCCCGATCCCGCGCTCCGGGACCGGCCTCGCTATGAAGCTGCGCTTGTGGCCGGGTTAAGCGAGACAGTCAGATTATGCGACAAGGTCGTCATCGTGGGCGCGGGTTTTGGAGTAACCGCGGTCGTTGCGGCACGACGAGCCGGCCCTTCGGGCACCGTCCAATGCTTCGAGGGAAGCGAAGTATACGTTTCGGTTCGCCCGGCAAACGGCTGCACGCAACAACATCTCCAATATTCTCGTCCATCACGCCGTCATTGCGAAAGCCATTAACATCTACGGTGGCGACAGCGGCGCAGGGGAGGTCATCCCTCCCTCTCAATTGCCCCCCTGCGACGTGCTGCAACTGGATTGCGAAGGCCGAAGTGGATATCTTGCGCAGGATGACAATTCGGCCGCGCACGGTACTCGTTGAAACACACGGTGTGTTGGGCGCGCCGACGCGCCTGGTGGCTTCGTTACTGGAGAAACGCGGCTACGCCGTAGCTGATCGAGGTTTGGCGGAGCCGGACTTTGCCGATGTATGCAAGAAGTTTGACGTGCGCATGCTTCTGGGAACAACCCGCGGCGCGTAGCCAGAGCCGCCGCGATTCGCAGGCCCTGCCAAATCGGCCGGTGCGCGTGCAGTGGATGCGCGAGGACTCGCCAGGCGGGCGCGCCGTGGCATCCGACTTCTGGCAGCGCGGCATTGGCGGCGCTGATAATGCTTTCCCCGCCATGCTGGCTGCCGTAGCGCAACTGTCGGCTTACATTGAGGCATGTCAATGTGGCCGTCATCCTGGTGGAGCACGGTTTTCATTGCGCTTGCGAAAGTCGAAATTGCCGAACCTGGCGCGGGATCTTGAAAGCGGTCAGCGATGAGCCTTGCACTGGAAGACCTCACGCCGGTGCTACGCACCACGATCCAAAAGGGAGCGGGACCACGACGCTGGCAGCACCCGGCCTGGATCGACCACCTTCCGCCCTGTAACCAAGCATGTCCGGCAGGCGAAAATATCCAGGCCTGGCTCGCGCACGGTCGCGAAGGCAACTTCGAGCAGGCCTGGCGGACGCTTGTCGCTGACAATCCCCTGCCCGGCATACACGGGCGCGCCTGCTATCACCCGTGCGAAACCAAATGCAACCGCAACGATCTCGACGAAGCGGTCTCGATTCACGCGGTTGAACGCTTCCTCGGCGACATGGCGGTGGCCAGCGGCTGGACGGTGCCGATCGGTCCCGCGACCGGGAAAAGGGTGCTGATCATAGGTGCTGGTCCCGCCGGCCTCTCCTGCGCATGGCATCTGCGCCGAATGGGCCATGCAGTCGAAATTCGTGATGCGATGGAAGACCCCGGCGGGATGATGCACTACGGCATCCCGGCCTATCGTTTGCCACGCGCCGAGCTGATGGCCGAGATCGGTAGTATCGCGGCGATCGGCGTCACTTTTACCATGTGCACACGCGTAGACGACGTATTGGGTGCGATGGATTCCGGCGGCTTCGATGCCTGCTTCATTGCGGTGGGCACCCACGCCGGCAATCATCTCGATATTCCCGCCGCCGACGGCAGGCAGATGATCGACGCGATCTCCCTGCTGGAGCAGGTTGAGCGCGGGATGGCGCCGCAACTGGGTCGCGTTCTGGCCGTCGTCGGCGGCGGCAACACCGCCATGGACGCGGCGCGCGTCAGCCAACGGCTCGGGGTCGAGGAGGCGATCCTGGTCTACAGACGCGACCGGGCGCACATGCGCGCCGAGCCCTATGAAGCGGACGAAGCCTTCCTGGAAGGCGTCAAAGCGAAGTGGCTGACCAACCCCGTGGCCTTTGGCAAGGAGGGCGTGACTGTCGAGCGTATCGTACTGGCCGCAGATGGCGCGCTGCATCCGACCGGCGAGCTGGAGACCCTTTCCGTCAACTCGCTCGTGTTGGCACTCGGCCAGCATGCTGACGTCGATTTTCTGCGCACCGTTTCCGGTATCGAGATCGGCGCGGATGCCACCATCGTCGTAGATGCGCAGATGATGACCGGGCGCCCAGGCATCTTCGCCGGCGGCGACGCGGTCGGCGGCATCCGCACGATGACCGCTGCTACCGGACACGGCAAGAAGGCCGCGCGTTCCATCGACCGGTGGCTTCGTGGCCAGGTCTACGAGCCACCGCCAAAGCATCCATCGGTAGAATTCGGCATGCTGCACCTTCCGCTTTTTCTCGATGCCGGACGTACCCAAATGAGCGAACTGCCCGTCGAGGCACGGCGCACGTTTGCAGAAGTGGTGCTCGGCATTTCGGCGAAACAGGCCCGCTACGAAGCGGATCGCTGCCTGTCCTGCGGCAACTGCTTCGAGTGCGACAACTGCTTCGCCGCTTGCCCCGAGCAGGCGATCACCAAGCTTGGCAAGGGCCGGAAATATGCGGTCAGTCTCGACCTGTGCACCGGTTGTGCGGTCTGTTTCGACCAGTGTCCATGCCACGCCATCGAGATGGTCGCTGAGGAGGAGAGCGGCGATGGCCGCAAGGGCAGCCTTGGCGAGCCCCTAGCCCCTCATCGGTTCAAACTCCGTCCCTGACAGATGGTGACGCCGCCATGGCCCTCATGACCGACACGATGGATGGCAACACGGCGGTCGCACACGTCGCGTACCGGCTGAATGAGGTGTGCGCAATCTTTCCGATCACACCTTCATCGCCAATGGCCGAACTGGCCGACGACTGGTCATCCAAGGGCGTACCCAACATTTTCGGCACGGTTCCCGTGGTGCAGGAGATGCAGTCGGAGGGCGGCGCTGCCGGCGCGCTCCACGGCGCTCTGCAAAGCGGCGCCCTTGCCACCACCTTCACGGCGTCGCAGGGGTTGCTGCTCATGCTGCCCAACATGTTCAAGCTCGCCGGCGAATTGAGCCCGCTCGTCATGCACGTTGCGGCACGTTCACTTGCGACACAGGCGCTGTCGATTTTCGGCGACCATCAGGACGTGATGGCAGTGCGCTCGGCCGGCTTCGCCATGCTTGCGGCAGCCTCCGTCCAGGAGGCACACGACCTGGCGCTGGTAGCCCAGGCTGCGACCCTGGAGGCGCGCGTTCCGTTTGTGCACTTCATGGACGGGTTCCGTACTTCACATGAAGTCAACAATCTCGCATTGCTGTCCAACGACACGATGCGGGCGATGATCGACGAGGATCTCGTCCGCACCCATCGCGAACGGGCGTTGAGTCCAGAGCATCCCGTGGTGCGAGGAACGGCGCACAATCCCGATACATTCTTCCAGGCGCGCGAGACGGCCAATCCGTTCTATGCCGCAACCCCAAGCATCGTTCAGTCGGCCATGGACAAGCTTGGCGCCCTCTGCGGACGCCATTACAGGCTCTTCCGCTATGATGGCCATCCGGAGGCGGAACGGGTCGTCATCGCTATGGGATCGGGAGCCGAGGTCGGCCGCGAGACAGCCGCGTGGCTCGCCGCGCGGGGCGAAAAGGTCGGGGCTTTGCAGGTTCTCCTGTACCGGCCGTTCTCCGCGTCACATTTCCTCGCGGCTTTGCCGGAGACCGCGAAATCGATTGCCGTGCTCGACCGCTGCAAGGAGCCCGGTGCCATTGGCGAGCCGCTCTATCAGGACGTTGTCACAGCGCTGGCGACCGCGGTCGCCGATGGTCGCCGCCGGGCGATGCCCCGGGTCGTCGGCGGGCGCTATGGGCTCTCATCCAAGGAATTCCACCCGGGCATGGCGAAGGCGGTGTTCGACGAGATCGCCAAACCGGAGCCGAAGAACGGATTTACGGTCGGCATCAATGACGATGTCTCTGGTACCGGTCTCGCTTTCGACCGCGACTTCGAGATCGAGACAAACGGGACGACTTCGCGCCGTATTCTACGGTCTTGGCGCGGATGGCACCGTCGGCGCCAACAAGAACAGCGTGAAGATTCTTTCCGAGCAACCTGGTCGCTACGCGCAGGGCTATTTCGTTTACGATTCGCATAAGTCGGGCGCGGAGACGATTTCCCACCTTCGCTTCGGCACGACGCCGATCCGGGCACCTTACCTCATCCGCCACGCCGACTTCGTCGCTTGTCACAAGTTTGATTTCCTTCGGCGGCTCGATGTCCTGGCACTGGCGCGCGATGGGGCCACCTTCCTCCTTAACGCGCCCCACGCTCCCGACGCGGTATGGGACGCACTGCCGCGCTCCGCGCAAAAGCGCATCCTTGACCGAAAGCTCAGGGTGTTTGTCATCGATGCCACCAAGGTGGCGCGGGAACTGGGCCTCGGACCGCGGGTCAACACGATCCTCCAAACCTGTTTCTTCGCGATCTCCGGCGTGTTGCCGCGCGAGGAGGCAATCACGGCGATCAAGCATGCTATCTCCAAGGCATATGCGCACAAGGGCGGTGCAGTGGTGGAGAAAAACTTCGCCGCGGTCGATGCGGCACTTGCCCATCTTCACCAGGTCGCCGTCCCGCAGAAGGTGACCGGCGATGACCCGCCACCGTTGGTTCCTGCAGACGCACCCGCGTTCGTCCACAATGTCACCGCGTTGATGATGGCGGGCCGAGGCGACGAGATTCCGGTGAGCGCCATGCCGGTTGACGGCAGCTTCCCGCCGGGCACCACCGCCTTTGAGAAGCGCAATATTGCGTCAGAGGTGCCTCGTTGGGACGGGGACTTGTGCATCCAGTGCGGCCAGTGCTCGATCGTCTGCCCTCACAGCGTAATCCGCGCCAAATACTATCCCGAGGAAGCGCTCGAGCAGGCGCCGGACGGATTTCCGTCGGCCCCGGTGAATGCGCGTGGCTTTCCGGGCAGCCGCTTCACGCTGCAGGTCCATGTGGAGGATTGCACCGGCTGCGGGATCTGTGTCGAGAACTGCCCGGCAGTCAGTCCGACGGAGCCGGGCCACAAGGCCATCGACATGGTCGATAAGGCGGGGCTGATCGACCGCGAGAAACGCAACCTCGCATTTTTCGGTACGTTGCCACTCGCCGACCGGTCGCGGGTGAACTTCTCCAGCGTCCGTGGCGTGCAGTTTCTCGAACCGACGTTCGAATTCTCCGGCGCCTGCGCCGGCTGTGGCGAGACCCCGTATGTCAAGCTGCTGAGCCAGCTTTTCGGAGACCGCCTGCAGATCGCCAACGCGACCGGCTGTTCGTCAATCTATGGCGGCAACCTGCCCGCCCATCCGTGGAAGATCGGTGCCGGGGGTCGCGGCCCCGCGTGGTCGAATTCGCTCTTCGAGGACAACGCCGAGTTCGGCCTTGGCTACCGTCTGGCGATAGATCAGCAGACGACGATGGCGCGGCAGTTGCTCGAGAAACTGGGGCCGGTTGTCGGCGAGGAACTCACCAACGCGATCCTCGCGGCGCGGCAGGTGACGGAGAGCGAGTTTGTCGCGCAGCGCGAACGGGTGGCGGCGCTGCGGGCCAAACTCGAAGCCCGCCACGACCCGGACTCGATGAATCTGCTGACGCTGTCGGACTTTCTTGTCCGTCGCAGCGTGTGGATCGTCGGCGGCGATGGCTGGGCCTATGACATCGGTTACGGCGGCCTCGACCACGTCCTGGCGCAGGACCGCGACGTCAACATCCTTGTACTCGACACCGAGGTCTATTCGAACACCGGCGGCCAGGCGTCCAAGGCAACGCCGCTCGGTGCTTCTGCCAAGTTCGCCGCTGCCGGCAAGCGGGTGCCGCGCAAGGACCTCGCCATGCAGGCCATCGCCTATGGCTATGTCTACGTGGCCCAGATCGCCATGGGTGCCAATGCCGAGCATGCGCTGGTGGCCCTCCGTGAGGCGGAAGCCTACCCCGGCCCGTCGCTGGTACTTGCGTACTCGCACTGCATCGCCCACGGCTACGACCTTCGCTTTGGCATGAAGCAACAGGCGCGCGCCACCGCCGCAGGGTACTGGCCGCTATTTCGCTACGATCCCTCGCTCCGCAGCGGCAACGCCAACCCCTTCCGCCTGGACTCCACGCGTCCTCGCCTGAAGCTCGAGGACTTCGCCTACCAGGAATTGCGTTTCAGTGTCCTGACCCAGGGGGATCGCCAAGCCGCGGCGCAAATGATGCGCCAGGCACAGGCAGCGGTGGATGAGCGTTACCGCACCTACGAGGACCTCGCCGCCCGTGACGGCAGCCGCTTCCTTCCCAATTGGGAAAGCGCATGAGGCCCGTCCGATGAATTTGCGAACGAAATATCTTGGCCTCGCTCTCGACCATCCTGTCGTCGCGTCCGCTTCGCCTTTGTCACGCGAATTCGATGGTATCCGCCGCCTGGAGGACGCCGGCGCGGCCGCGATCGTCACGCCTTCGATCTACGAGGAAGAGATCAAGGCCGAGGATGGGGCGTATGCGGAGCTGGTGGAACGCGGCAGCCTGAGCCAGCCGGAAGCCCAGGGCTACTTTCCCGAAATGACGTCGTTCCGGGTCGGCGGATTGGAAGCACGGCTGGAAACGATCCGGCGGGCGACGGAGGCGTGTGACGTCCCGATCATCGCCAGCCTGAACGGATCGACGCCTGAGGGATGGACCACCTTCGCCCACGACCTTGAACAGGCAGGCGCGTCGGCGATTGAGCTCAATCTCTACCGCGTGCCGACTGATCCGAACGAGAGCGGTGCCGTCGTCGAACAGCGCTGGCTCGACACGGTGCGTGCCGTGATTTCCGCCGCATCGATCCCGGTGGCGGTCAAACTCGGCCCGTGGCTCTCGTCCCCAGGCCATCACGCCATGGAGATGTCGGCTGCAGGCGCCAAGGGCCTGGTGCTTTTCAATCGCTTCTACGAGCCGGACATTGACCTCGAGACGCTTCATCCCAAGGCCAGCCTCGAACTGAGCACACCCTATGAAATTCGCCAGGCGCTGTTGTGGATCTCTCTGCTGGCAGGGCGGATCAAGGCGTCGCTCGCCGCGACCAGCGGCGTTTCAACCGGCCAGGAAGTCGTTAAATACCTGCTTGCCGGCGCCGACGTGGTGATGACCGCGTCATCGCTGTTGCGGCACGGGCCGGAACACATCACCAAACTGCGCGAGGAGTTGGAAACGTGGATGGAGGGGCGCGGCTTCGACGACATCGACGCGTTGCGCGGACGGGTGTCGGCAACCCATCTGCGTGACCGCGAGGGATTCGTGCGGGCGCAGTACATCCACATCCTCACGAACTACTGATCGGCGGCATGCCGACTCGATCGGGGTCGAGGGTGCGGAATCCCTCCACCCGCTCCAGATTGGAAATGCTGTGGAGTTCATCCGAGTGCCGGGTGGTGCAGTCGGGCCTGTCAGACCGCGCTGGCAAAGAATGCTCGCTCGAGCATGGCGCGGCATTCGTCAGCTCGCTGTCGCACCCGCTCTTCGGCGCACTCTTGCGAAATCTCGCGAAGGTCGCGAATGGCGGCGTCGACGGCGGTAAGGAGGTCAACCTCGTCGTCGCAATTGTCGTCGCGCGCGCGGGCGGGGAACACAATGATTTCGGCCATACGACTTTCAGCCTTGCGAATCGCTTGCTCACAGCAGCGGAGCATTGCGGCCGAAACGCGTTAAGTGATCATTGACCGCCTGCGACGAGGGCCGGTCGCGGGCGTCCGGGAGCCGGTACGAAACCCTCCGCCCGCTCCAAATTTCCTCCGTCGACGAGCTAGCTGGAAGTCGCGGGTTTCTGCGGTGCCGCGGCCGGCCACCGGGACGTGCGCCGCGGCGGGGAGGTCCGTGGTTACTGGCGGGTTACAAGTTCGGCGACGACAGGCGAAATGAAGCCGTGCCGTTGCGGGGAGCGCGACAGCGCGCTGCGGTTCGCGGGACGGAGTCTACGGTGAGGCGGCTGCCTTCAATTTCGACAGGGCTCGAATCTTCACCCGGACGCTCGCCGGCTTTGCAGCACCCTTGATCATCTCACCGGTGGCCGGGTTCCGGATCAATGTTCCTGCTTTCCGGGCGGGCACCTTGCGTAGCGTGACTTTCAACAGTCCGGGCAATGTAAATTCGCCCACCCCGCGTGGATGAATCGATCCCAACAGCACCTTCTCCAATGTGGCGAAGACACCGACGGCGGCGCCGCGGGAGAGGCCATTCTCTTCAGCAATGAGTTTGATGAGTGCTGATTTGGTAAGGGCGTCCTTCACCGGACGGACGGTCCGATCGCCAGATTTGCCCATTTGTTTTGTCGCTGCCAAAGTCGTTCTCCTGGACCGATAGGTTGCTGCGTGTGGGCTTGTAGCCTGTGTAGCGCAAGACGGCTAGCGGTCGGCGCCAGGTATCGCAAGGCCAAACCGCACCGGAACGGCGAACCGGAGCGGTGAAGCGGAGCGGGAAGCGGTGCCAGGCCCCGCCCTCAGGGCGCAACGACCAACCGTGGTTGTCTTCCTGGTGTTCCATGGGGGATGGTGGGCAGACCTCAATCGGATCGCAGCGTCAACTCCAGAAAGCCGCCCTTTTGAGGCTGGCGAAACTGGGGCAGATCGTCATGCTGAAACGCATGAAAGACATTCTTGATCTTCCGCCGGTGTGGTTTGCGGGCTCCGCGGCTGTCTCGTGGCTCCTTGCAAAGTGGGCACCGGTTGCCATGCTCGGCCTGCCCGACTGGCTCGGATGGGGAATCTTCACATTGGGCTTCATCTGGGCGGGTACCGCCGCCGCCGTCTTCTTGCTCAAGAGGACGCCGGTTGAGCCTCGAACAACGCCAAAGGTGCTATTGGTTGAGTACCATTTTCGCTTCAACCGAAATCCGATCTACACGGGCATGGCGGCGATGCTGCTCGGTTGGGCCATCGTTCTCGGCGCTCTAACGGCATTTGTTCCGGTGGTGGTGTTTCCTCTCATCGTCTCGCGCCGGTTCATAGTGGACGAGGAGCAGCGGCTTAAGGCTGCTTTTGGCGATAGGGCGAAGGACTATTTGGAACGATCGCGCCGCTGGTAGCGCCTGATGCGGCAGCTAACTCCCAAACGGGCACGGTGAAGTGGCGCGCGGCGAAGCCACCGCGGCCTGGGCTGAAACTCCCACGAGGCGAGGAAGGCGGGCCCGAGGGGCGCCGAGAAATGATGGGAACCAAAACGGACGCTGTCGTGTGGCGGCCGTCAGGCTGTTCCCCTCGGTGGACCACCCATCGTTCGATCCTCGGCGATTTCTTGCTCGAACTGGTCGAGGAGGTCTGCCAGAGCGTCCTCAATGTCGGCGCGGGGGATACCATCGTTCAGCATGCTGCCGAGCAGCCCGGCGGCACCGTGCAGCGCGATCGAGAAGCGAGGGAGTTCTGCCGCCGCTTCCCAAGCCGCCGCAGCAGGAACCAACGCCAGCGAAACCAGTTCCCGTGCGCGGCACGAAACGCAGTCGTCGGTGGCATCGTGTGTGACAAGTACCTCAACTTCCCTGATCACGTGATCCTCCCAATCGATCCGTCGCATCGGGCGACGCTGCTCAGCGCCTCGCGCGGCTTGCCACCGGCTTGTTCCTGCGCTTCGGCAGGATGCCAAGCTTGGTTGCCTTCATGCGCACACCGGCCGCAGTGCGGCCCATGGTCCGTCCAATCTCAGCCATCGGTGTCTTGGCCTTGATCAGCGCCTTGAGTTGGCGAATGTCGTCTTTGCTGTATTCTACCCGATGACTTGCGAGTTTCTTTGTCGCCAACTGAAGCCTCCTTGGAAGGGATTGTGTCACGCCGGCGCTTTCTAAACGATGACGCTGCCGTTTGACAGTAGGGTGTATTCCATGAACGCCGCACTGTTCAACCCGCTCGCCCGACGGGACGGCAAGGCAGGACAAGAACCGATTTCCCGGGCGAGATGATGTTCCCTGTTTGCCTGAGATGGCCGGCGCGCTAGGTTGATGCCGACGCCGCGATCGAGCTGGGCCTGCAAGCCTCCCGCTCGAGTTCTCTTGTGGGATAGCGAGAAGAGACGTGACAAATCCAACCGGTCGACGACGCTCGGCCAATGATCCACGCGCAGCGGCAGAAGCGGCCTTCAAGTCGCCGGCTATGCCGCCCGAAGCAGCCGCGCCGCGGCTCTCCGATCTGCCACAACCGAAAGAACTGGTTTCTTTGCGGATCGATCGGGACGTACTCGAGTACTTCCAGGCCGGTGGTTCCGGGTGGCAGGACAGAATCAATGCCGTTCTTCGGGACGTGGCAGCGTCGAAACAAACGTGAACAGCTAATTCGCGCCGCCATCGACCTGCCGTCTTGCCGGCCGTGCGCTTGTGTCGCGGGGGTGTGCTCATCGCGGTCTCCGCTCTCCCTCGATTTCCTCGCGCAGGATCTCGACGCGCAGCCATTGTTCCTCGGCCTCCGCCAAATCGGTCCGAGCCGCCGCCAAGGCGGTGGTTGAGGCCGCGAAGGCCTGCGGGTTGCGGCGAAAGAGGTCGGGGTCGGCGAGGGCGTGCTCAAGGCTGCGGATTTCCGCTCCCAGCGTCTCTATCCTCGGTGGGAGCGTCTTCAGCGCGTGCCGATCGGCGAAGGTCAGGCGGCGTTTCGGCTCGGGGCGCACCGCAGCGGTTTTCCTTGCCGGCCGGGGAGCGGCCTTGCGCGCATGGGCCACCGGGTTGCCGCCGATCCCACGGTCGCGCTGCGCCACCATGTCTGAGTATCCCCCCGCGTACTCGGTCCACACCCCGTCCCCGTCGGAGCAGAGCGTCGAGGTGACGACGCGATCGAGGAAGTCGCGGTCATGGCTGACCAGAAGGAGCGTGCCGGGATAGCCGGCGAGCATTTCCTGCAGCAGGTCGAGAGTCTCGAGGTCGAGGTCGTTCGTGGGCTCGTCGAGGACGAGGAGATTGGACGGCCGTGCCAGGGCGCGAGCGAGCATAAGCCGGCCGCGCTCGCCGCCCGACAGCGCCTTCAGCGGCGCGCGCGCCTGCTCCGGTCGGAACAGGAAGTCCTTCATGTATCCGACGACGTGGCGGGCTTCGCCGTTGACCAGGACCGTATCGCCGCGTCCCCCGGTGAGGACTTCGGTGACGGTCGCTTCCGGGTCGAGGCTGGCGCGCCCTTGATCGAGGGTAGCGATCTCCATGTTGGCGCCGAGCCGCACGCTGCCGGAATCGGGCTCGGCCGTGCCGGTCAGGAGATTGAGCAACGTCGTCTTGCCGGCTCCGTTGGGGCCAACGATGCCGACCCTGTTGCCGCGCTCGACCCTGAGGTCAAGGTCGCGGACGATGGTCCGGTCGCCGTAGCGCTTGGAAACCCCCTCGGCCTCGATCACCAGCTTGCCGGAAAGCCTGGCGTCCTGGACGGCGAGCGTGACAAGGCCGGCTGGCGCGTTGGCCTTGCGGCGGATGCGCTCGCTGCGCAACTCGTGCAGGGTGCGCAGGCGGGCCTGGTTGCGCTTGCGCCGGGCCGTGACGCCGTAGCGGAGCCAGTCCTCCTCGCGCGCGATTGTACGGTCGAGCTTGTGGCGATCTAGTTCCTCCTCGGCGAGGACCGTGTCGCGCCACGCCTCGAAGGCGGCGAAGCCCTGGTCGAGACGGCGGGTCTTGCCGCGATCGAGCCAGACGGTCGATCGCCCAAGTCTTTCAAGAAGGCGGCGGTCGTGGCTGATCATCACCATCGCTGCGCGCGCACCGCCCAGCGTCTCCTCAAGATCCTCGATGGCGGCGATGTCGAGGTGATTGGTCGGTTCGTCAAGCAAAAGGATGTCGGGATCGGGCGCCAGCGTGCGGGCCAGCGCCGCCCGGCGGCTTTCACCGCCCGAGAGGCGAGCGGGATCCTCCTCACCGGTGAGCCCGAGTTGGGCAAGCAGCAGCCGCGCACGGTGCGGGTCGTCGCCAGGGCCGAGTCCGGCCTCGACGAACGCCCTTGTCGTCGCGAAGCCGGCGAGATCGGGCTCCTGCGGCAGGTAGCGAACTGTCACGCCGGGTTGCAGGAAGCGGGTGCCGGTGTCGGCCTCGACCAGCCCGGCGGCAATCTTGAGGAGCGTCGACTTGCCCGCGCCATTGCGGCCGACGAGACACAGGCGCTCTCCAGCGCCGACGGAAAGTTCTGCGCCATCCAGCAGTGGTGCACCGCCAAAGGTGAGGCCGATGTCCTGGAGGAGGAGAAGCGGGGCTGCCATGGCTACGGGATGACCACTTAACGTAACTCTGCGCTCGCCACTAGTTAGGTGTTGCGGTAATTGTCCGCGCCCACGCAGCCCTTGCCGCGGGTCAGTTTCGCCGCCCGCCTGCAGGGCGTGTCCGCACAACTATCATCTTGAAAGGGCTCGTGCCTGTGCCCATGTTGGCGTTCTGCGACCAAGAATCCTAAGCGGGCTCTGGGGAGCATGCCTCGGGGGTTTGCTTTACGATGCTGCACGCTTGGCGCATCGAAGATTTCCACTCCAGTTCAACATGAAGGCCGGTCAAAACATGGCACGCTTCAAGGGCGGCGATCTTTCTGAAAGACTTGCAACCGCCAAAAAGGCGAAAACAGAGGCGCTGACCCGCTTTCACTCGAGGCCGGCGAACGATGACCCCGCCGTAGTCGAGCAAAAGTTGAGGCGGATCGCGGTTGGTCAGGCGCGGCTTGCCCGTATTGCCCAACGCAAGGCGGCTGCACTTGCCGACAGGGAACGCCAGGCTGCGGAAATCAGGGCGCGGGAGGAGGAGGCGTCGCGACTCGCCGTCGAATTGGCGGAGCGCGCGGCGCTCGAGCGTCGAGCCGAGGCCGACCGTGAGGTGGCTCTTCTCGCCGAACAGAAAGCGGCGCGCGACGCGCGCTATGCCGCACGCAAGGCCCGCCGTCGCTGATTTCGGGCCGGCCGTCGAGCGCTCCAAATCTCCTCTTGTCCGGCCCGGAGCCTTGGGCAACAGTTTGCACCCGGGCTATGGGTTACACCTGCGGCCGGACGCATTGTCGAGGTGACTTTTGTTGAGGCGATGTTTCCTGTAGCGACGCGTTTTTTCCTGACCAGTGGCATCGGCGTTCATCGAGAACTGCTGACCGCGTTCGAGCTTGCCTTGCGCGACGCCGACATCGAGCAGCAGAATCTCGTTGGCGTCTCGTCGATCATCCCCCCGGGGTGCGAACAGGTCGACCGGCCGACGGGCGTCAAAACGCTGCAGCCCGGCGAGATCACATTCTGCGTGATGGCGCGGTCCGAGACCAACGAACCCGGGCGTCGGGTCCACGCCAGCATCGGCCTGGCGCGCCCCAGCGATCCGGCGATGTACGGCTATATCTCCGAGCATCACGGCCACGGCATGACCGGCGAACAGAGCGGCGAGCACGCCGAAGACCTCGCGGCCTCGATGCTGGCCTCGACGCTCGGGATCGATTTCGACCCGGATGCGGCGTGGAACGAGCGCAAAAAGGTCTACGAGACCAGCCACCTCATTATCGGTAGTTCCTCGCTGACGGCCGCCGCCAGTGGCGACGAGTCGGGGCGATGGACCTGCGCTATTGCCGCCGCCGTTTTTCGGTTCACCTGACGCCTGATCCCGACGCACCGCGCTCCATGCGGATGCGCGTGCGACCATGCTGCTGAGACGCCGACCTCACGCGTGCCCCACATCAGGCGAGGCCGAAGAAAATGCCGGCGCGTGCGCGAATAACGGTCAACGTCGCTGGCAAACATCGACCTTGGTGTTATCGTCCGCGCATGCCTGATTCGCGTCTGCCGTTGACGATCCGGTCGGTTGGTGAAGGTTACGCGATTGCCTTCGCCGACGGCGAGGAACACATTTGCATCCACCGTCGCGGCGTGTCCGACGAGACGACGAGCGGGGCCTTGACGGCCGACGAGGCACTGGAACTCGCCAAGGAAGTCGCGCGGGCCCTGATGTTGGCGTGGGGCGATCCCCTGCGATCCGTCGCGTAGAATCCAACGATCGCCATTGATGGTGCGCTGAAGCAAGCTCCCTGCGGGCATTCTCAAATGCGCAGTGGGGGTTTGTGTCTATTGGCCGACCACGCTCGCGGGCGGTGTCCAGGCGCGCCCCGGAATGGCGTCGAGCAGGCTCTTTGTGTACGGATGCGTCGGGCTCTCGAATATACGGCGGGTGTCGCCTTCCTCGACGATGACGCCGTTGTGCATCACGGCGAGTTTGTCGGCGACCTCGGCGGCGATGCGCAGGTCGTGGGTGACGAAGAGCATGGCAAACTGGAAACGCCGGCGCAGATCGGCGAGCAGCGCGAGAACCTGGGCCTGAACGGAAACGTCGAGGGCGGAGACCGGCTCGTCCGCAACCAGAACGTCGGGTTCCATGATAAGGGCGCGGGCAAGGCTGATGCGCTGGCGCTGCCCGCCTGAAAACTCATGCGGGTAGCGGTCGAGCACCTGTCCGTCGAGGCCGACCAGACGCAACAGCTCGACCGCCTTGGCCAGCGCCTCACGTCTCGGCATGCCGCCGGCGCGTGGACCGGCGGTGACGATGGTGCCGATCTTCTGGCGCGGGTTGAGCGAGCCATACGGGTCCTGAAACACCATCTGGATTCGTTTGCGCAACGGCCGGAACTGACGCAGGGACATCTTGGCGATATCGCCGCCGGCGAACTCGATGCTGCCACCGTCGAGGTCGTACAGACGCACGATGCAGCGGGCGAGCGTCGATTTGCCCGATCCGGATTCGCCGACCAGGCCCAGCGTCTCGCCACGGCGGATCGACAGAGTGACGCCGTCCACCGCCTTGACGTAACGATTGCGCCGCCGGGTCACGCCATGGGTGACAAAGGTCTTGCGCGCGTCGTGGATCGCCAGGAGCATGTCAGTGCCCGTGACGGCGCTGCGGTAGCCGCCAAACCTCGGTACGGCGCGGATCAGCATCCTGGTGTAGTCGTGCCGGGGGTGGTTCAGCACAGTTGCCGCCTCGCCGATCTCGACGATCCGGCCCTCGCGCATGACGGCGACGCGATGAGCAACCTCGGCGACTACGCCAAAGTCGTGGGTGACCAGCAACACCGCCATCCGCCGCTCGCCCTGCAGGCGCTTGATCAGGCGGAGTATCTCGGCCTGGGTGGTGACGTCGAGGGCGGTCGTCGGCTCGTCGGCGATGAGCACGCGCGGACCGATCGCCAAGGCCATGGCGATCATTGCCCGCTGGCGCTGGCCGCCAGACAAACGGAACGGATAAGTGTGCAGCAATCGTTCCGGCTCGGGCAGGCGCACCGCGCCCAACAACTCGACCACACGCTGCCTCAGTTCGCTCGCGCCGATCGACTGGTGGGAGACGATGGTCTCACCGATCTGATCGCCGATGGTCATCACCGGGTTCAGCGCGCTCATCGGCTCCTGGAAGATCATCGCGATATCCCGCCCGCGACGGGCGCGCATCTCCGTCGCCGACAGGCGTAGCAGGTCGGCACCATCCATCACGATCGATCCGGCGCTGACGCGCACGTGCGGCGGCGGCAAAAGCCCCATCATCGCAAGCGCGGTGAGCGACTTGCCGGAGCCGGACTCGCCAACCAGGCACAGGATTTCTTCGGCGCGGAGGTCGAAGCTTATGTCCTCGACGGCATGCGGCCGGTCGCCGCCGGGCGGCAGGTCAATGGTCAGTCCCGATACCTGAAGCACGGTACCGCCGGTCGCCGTTTGCGGGGCAGCGGTCACGTGCGACCGCCGCGCGCCAGGCGGGGGTTGAGGGCATCATTCAGCCCTTCGCCGATCATGTTGATCGACAACACGGTGAGCATGATCGCGACGCCGGGGAAAAAGCTGATCCACCACGCGTTCCTGAGCTCGGAACGGCCAGCGCCGATCATGAACCCCCAGCTCATCTGGTTGGGGTCACCGAGCCCCAAAAAACTCAGACCGGACTCGGCCAGGATGGCGGTCGCCACCATCAGCGAGCCGATGACGATGATCGGAGGCAGGCTGTTGGGCAGTATCTGGGTGACAAGGATCTTGAGGTGAGATTCGCCGAGCACGTGCGCCGCCTGCACGAACTCCCGGGTCTTTAGTGTCAGGAATTCCGCGCGCACCACCCGCGCGACCGCGGGCCAGCTGACGAAGCCGATGCCAATGATGGTCGAGGTCAGACTGGGGGTAAGGAGCGCGACCAGAACCATCAGCAGCACGAGATTAGGGATGACCTGGAAAAATTCCGTGAAGCGGATGATCGCCTCCTCGACGCGGCCACCGAAGTAGCCGGCGAGCGAGCCAAGCGTCACCCCGATCAGAAGGGCCACAGCGGTGGCGACCAGGCCGACGAACATGGACACGCGGGCGCCGTAAGCCACGGCGGCGGCGACGTTGCGGCCGAGAACGTCGGACCCGAAGGGCAGTCCCCTGGTGCCGGGCGGCTGGCGCGGGGCCCCGACCATCGTCCATGGGCCCTGCGGGAAAAGCACCGGCGCAGTGAGCGCCACAAGAACAATTACAGTCAGGACAACGAGCCCGATGACAGCGCCGCGATGACGGGCATATCGCTTCCAGAACGCCTTCATCGCTCGAGCTCGATCCTCGGGTCGACCACCGCATAGAGCAGGTCGGTCAGCAGGTTGAACAAGACGACGATCGCGCCGGTGACGATGAAGATGCCAAGCAGCATATTGTAGTCGCGGCCGACGATGGAATCGAAAGCCAAGCGACCGATGCCCGGCCAGGCGAAAACCGTCTCGACCAGGACTGCCCCGCTGACCAGGTGGCCCGCCTGGTAGCCGGCATACGTGACGACCGGCAGGAGGGCATTACGAAGCACATGGCGGCGCACCACCCGTCCCTCGGGCACGCCCTTGGCGCGAGCGGTGCGGACGAAGTCCATGTCCGCCACCTCGAGCACCTGGGCGCGGGTCAGCCGGGTGAAAACCGCCAGGAAGAAGAGGCCGAGGGTGAGTGCCGGCAAGATGAGGTGCCAGCCAACGTCGACGGCGTGGGAGAGACCATTGTTCGCTTCTCCCAGCCGGGTCATGCCGAAGGGCGGCAGGACCGGCATGTAGACCGCGAAGAGCAGGATCGCCATCAGGCCCAGCCAGAACGACGGGGTGGCGTATACGATGAGCGCGACCGCAGAGATCGCGGTGTCAGCCCATCCTCCTACCCGGCGAGCGGCCAGAGTGCCGAGCAGCATGCCGACCGAAATGGCGAAGACCAACGCGGCGCTTGCCAGCAGCAGCGTCGCCGGCAGCCGCGCGGCAATCACGTCGATCACCCGTGCCTGCTGGCGGTAAGAGTAGCCGAGGTCGAGCATGAAGATGTGGCTGACGTAGTCGTAGAGCTGGACCCAAAGTGGCTGGTCCAAGCCGTACTGGTGCCGGATCTCCGCCAGAATCGCCGGATCGACGACGCCGATGTCGCCGATGAAAACATCAGCTGCGTCACCCGGTGCCAAACGGATCAGGAAAAACGCCAGCACGGTGATGCCGAGAATGACGATAACCGCCTTGATCAATCGGCGAACGATGAAGCCGGCGTATCTCGACACAGATCCAGCCCGGTCCTCAGTGCTGTGACATCCAGTGACTTAGAAAGAAAAGCCGGCCCTGCCGTAACGCTGTCGCAGGGCCGGAGGCAATCCGGCCAGAGGGCCCGCGGCGACACCAAAGCCGAGGACCATCGGGACCGGCAAACGCTAGTGTTCGATCCACGCGTTCTCGTAGTCGTCGTTGATGCCGTTGTACCTGACGATCAGGTCATGCACCTTGTTGACGACGAGGGTGCCGAACTCGCGTTGGAACAGCGGCATGAAGGGGAGATCCTCGCTGATGATGTGCTGGAACTCCGAATAGAGCTGGCGCCGCTTGTCGGTGTCGAATTCGGTCGGTGCAAGGGCGGCGATCTCGTCGATCCGCTTGTTGCAATATCCCATGGGGTTCGCCGTCTCCGGGCTGCTGCCACACAGGAAGTTCGGTACCATGCCGATCGAGGGATCAGAACCCTGGCGCCATCCGCCCCAGGCGATGTCAAACTCATGGGCGGTATTGAACTTGGCCGTGTAGCTGGCCGGATCGTTCGCCTGGAGCACGACATCGACACCCGCCTTGGCCCACACCTGCTTCAGATACTCCGCCGCGCGAATGAACGGGCCGGTCTGGATCGGGATCATCATCATGTTCACGGTGACGCGCTTGCCGCTGGCATCGGGCTTCAACCCCATGTCGTCGAGCAGCGCCTTAGCCTTGTCGATGCTGAAGTCGTACTTCGTCAGGGCGTCGGGATTGTAGTACGTGTCGGCCGGGCCCATCAGGCCCTCGATCGGGATGCCCAGTCCGTCGAAGATGGTGCGGATCTGGTCGCGATCGATCATGTGCATCAACGCCTGGCGGAAGCGGATGTCACTCATCGGGGCCTTGCGCAGGTTGAACGCCATGAAGATGACCGGTGAGGTCTCCTGATAGGGGTTCGGAGGCTTGTAGTATTTGCCCGTCGCCAGCAGACGCCCGAAATCTTCCGATGGCAGCGCCTGGCCGTTGCAAACATCCACCGCCAGAGTTTCGCAGGCGATAGTGCGCTGCTCGGCGTCAGGCAGGATCTGGTAGTAGATCTTGTCGATGTAAGGCCGGCCCTTGATGTAGTAGTCGTCGTTGCGGACGAGCGTGATGTGATCGCCGCGCACCCATTCCTGGAACTTGAACGGGCCGGTGCCGATCGGATGGGCGTTGGCCGGATTGGAGGCGAAATCGGTGCCGCGGTAGAGGTGAGCCGGCATCATCGGCGCCGTGGAAGGGAGAAACATCTTGATGAACGGCTGGTCCGGCTTCTTCAAATGGAAGACGACGGTGTAGTCGTCGGGAGCCGTCACCGATGCCACATTCGATAGCGCGGCGCGTGCCCGCGGCTGGGTCTTCGGCAGCATTTCGGTGGTCGTGAAGACAACATCGTCGGACGTGAATTTCTGTCCGTCATGCCACTTGACGTCGTCACGCAAGTGGAAGGTGTACGTCAGACCGTCGTCCGATATTTCCCACGACTTTGCCAACTCCGGGTGCGGCTGGAGGTCGTAATCCCACGACAGCAGCGATTGGTAGATCTTGCTGGCGACGTGCTCGGTCGCCTGATGGGTGCTCATTGCCAAAATGAGTCCCGGAGGCTCCTGCACGAGCATTTCGTGCAACGTGCCGCCCGGCTGCGGCGTCTGGGCCAACGACGGTGCACCGGCCAAGGCCAGCGCCGTCGCGACAACAAAGATCGACAGTCTCCTATTGGACATGTCCCATGCTCCCTCTCGTTCCGCCGATGAGACCCCCGTTCGGGCTGCGTGCGGAAGCATTTAATTCACGATGTATTACGCGTGTATCCCTCCGGGACTGTCAAGTTAAATCGCGTTTCGGCCGAGGCGGCGCGGATTGAGGTCAGCCGCTTTGAACGAGCGCCGCCAGCCGGTCGCGGCTGATGGTTATGTCGGCGATGCGATGGGAGTTGCGCGGGAACAGCTCCATGGTCAGGGCGCCCGAATAGCCGATGCGTTTCAAGGTGGAGACGATGCCTGCGAGGTCGTCGTCGCCGTTGCCGATCGGCAAGTGCACCTCGTCAAGAAAGACGTCGAGATAGTGATCCGCGTCGACCCATGCGTGAGCCACGCTGTCGCTGATGTGAATATCGATGAGGCGCGGCGCCCAGCGCTCGAGCCAGGGCCGCACATCGACGCTTTTGTGATGGTAATGCGTGGTGTCGACGAGAAGACCGACAGATTGCGGCATCGCCGGTGCCTCGATGAAATCGGAGAATTCGTCGGGGCTGCGAAACACGGTTCCGGCGATCCAGGGATGGCCCCAGCAGATCGCCTCGATGCCGAGCAGAACGCCATGCTCACCCGCAAAGTCGCCGACCTCGCGGATCAGCTCATCGTACGCGGCGATGGCCTTGCGACGGTCGGCGAGGCTGTATTGCGCGGCGGTCGGAGACTTGGCGCGTTTCAGTTGCGGCGGATGGATCGAGACAAGCCGGCCGCCCACCGTTTCGAGAAACAGGATTGCGGATCGCAGGACCTTCTTCAGATCGCCGTACCACTCGTCCCTGTCGATGAAGTGGACGGCAATGGGCTGCGGGTAATAGGCGTGATGGTGGACGTTGAGGGTTATCCCCTTTGCCTCGGTCAGCGCGCCGATTGCATCGACGTCGAGTACGTCAAAGTAATCGACTTGCTGGACGCCGAGTTCACCGGTCGGTGCGGTCTTCCTGCCGCGCATGGTGTGCTGGAAGACCTTGAACCCGAGGTCGTCGGCGGCGCGGATCATGCCCTCGACCCCCGGATAGGGGGCGGCCTCCGGAAGGTGATCGAAGCCGAAATCGTTGAACGCCAGGGGGATCATCGCTCGCTCTCGTCTCCGTTCGGCTTCGGGGGGTCGCGACGGACCACGCCCTCGGCTCCGACGGTGACGTGGTAGTCGCGCTCGGCGGCCGCCTTTGAGATGAACTCGTTCCGGAGGTCTGCCGCGATCGCCGCGGCCTGCCGCGCGTCCGCATTGCCGAGGCCGCCGCCCCCGGGCAATTCGAGAATGAGCGTGTCACCAGCCGGCACGGTCTGGCGGCCTTTGCGGTTGAGCCGCTTGCCGCTTTTCAGGCGAAGATCGCCGATCATGCCGGCGTCGCCGCCGGCGCGGCCGCGGGCCGGATGAACGATGCGATCGAACATTGCCGAGACGGTGAAGGCCCGGCCCTCGGCGTGGGTGACTTCCATCACCTGGCCGAGGCCGCCGCGGTATTGGCCCGGACCGCCGGAATCCTGCCGGTACTCCTTCCGCATCACCAGGATGGGCGCGATGGTCTCGTTGATTTCCACCGGTGTGTTGCGCACGCCCGATGGAAACGCAGTCGCCGACAGGCCGTCCTTGCCGGGGCGGCCGCCGGAACCTCCGGCGTGGAAGGTATTCATCGCGAATGGGGCGCCGCCGCCATCGGAGCCGACGCCATGGCCACCGTGGAAGACGGGGATCCACAAACAGGAAGCGCCCTCGGCCGGCACGCCGCCGCCAATCGCCTGATGCAGGCAGCCGAGCACCACGTCGGGCAGCATGTGCCCGACGGTATGGCGAGCAGATACCGCACGCGGACGCGGAGGATTGAGAATGGTCCCTTCGGGCGCGAATACGCGGATCGGCGCCAGCGAGCCCGCATTGTTGGGTATGGACGGGCCGACGATGCAGCGAACGCCAAACGACGCGTAGGCCTGGGTATAAGTCATCGGCACGTTGACGCCGTAGCCGGAGACGCCAGAGGTGCCGGTGAAATCGATGTCGATGCCGTCGCCGGCGATGGTCATGGTGGCGACGAGATCGAGGGGACTCTCGTAGCCATCAACGCGCATGCTGTTGCGATAGACACCCAGGGGCAGCCGGGCGATCTCGGCCAGCATGGCGACGCGGGACTGGTCAACAATGGCGTCGGCGAGCGCGTCCATGTTGCCCAACCCGAATTCCTTCAACATCTCGCGCAGGCGGAGGCTGCCCGATCTCGTTGCAAGCCGTCAGCGAATAGAGGTCGCCTTCGACCTGGCGAGGCTCGCGGCCGTTGACGGCGAGAATCTCGAACAGCTGTCGGTTGGGCTTGCCGCGCGACGAACAGCGGCATGATCGGTATGTTGATGCCTTCCTCAAACACCTCATGGCCATCGGGACCAAAGCCGAGGCCGCCGACGTCGACGACGTGCACGGTCGCCGCGAACAGGGCGACCGGCCGGCCGGCGACGAACGTCGGTGTCACGACGGTGAAATCGTTGAGGTGCCCCGTTCCATACCACGGGTCATTGGTCACGAAGGCATCGCCTTCATGCATCGTGGCGAGGGGAAACTTGTCGAGGAAATGGGCGACCGAGCCAGCCATCGCGTTGACGTGGCCCGGAGTGCCGGTCACCGCCTGCGCAAGCATGCGGCCGTGGCGGTCGAACACGCCGGCCGACAGGTCGCCGGCTTCGCGCACGGACGTCGAAAACGCGGTGCGCACCAGCGTCTGGGCCTGTTCTTCCACGACCGCCAGCAGGCGGTTCCACATGATCTGGCGGTCGACCTCGCGGAAGGCGTCGGTGGCAACAGCCGCCCTATGGAGCCTGGTGCCGGTCATTGCTTGCGGAGCAAGTGCAGGTAGTGGCGGGCATCGACCTCGACGATGAAATCGGGCGGGACGACGGTCGTCGTCTGGTCCTCGACCATCGAGTGCGGGCCCGCCAACCGACATGCCGGGTGCAAGATCGGAGCGCGCGTAGACGGCGGATTCCAACGTCGTCGAGATGGCCGGGGAAGAACACCGGCCGGGTCCCGACGCGGCCGTGGAGCGACGACCGCGACCACGGCTTGCCGAAGCCGCTGCAGGCCATTCCGTGTCAGTCGACAGGGTCAACGTCCAACTCAGCACTTCGATGTCGATGTCCGGCATGACGAGGCTGTAGTGGCGGCGGTAGGCCTCGTCGAACAGGTCGCGCAACGCGGCCGCCTGAACGTCGCCGAGCGGCAGCTCCACGACGATCTCGTGCCCCTGCCCGACGTAGCGCATGGCGGCGGTCCTGGATTCATGCAGCGTTGCCGCGGGGCTCGAGCCCGCGCGCACGATCGCCTCGGCTTCGGCATACATTTCGGCAAAAATTTCGGCGACAACGTCGGCATCGAATGCCGACAGTCTCATGTAGCGGCTGCGAACCACGTCGAACGCGACCGGCGCGCCGAGAAAGCCGATCGCCGAACCGACGCCGGCGTTGGTCGGGACGACGACGTGGTCGATGTCCAGCTTCTCCGCTAGGCGCGCGGCGTGCAGCGGCGCGGCGCCGCCGAAGGCGATCATGGTTCGTTTGGAGATGCTCCTGCCCCATTCGATGGCGTGAATCCGGGCGGCGCTTGCCATCGCCTCGTCCACCATCTCCGAAATGGCATAGACCGACTCGCTGGCCGAGAGGTTAAGCGGCTGCTCGATGTGCCGGGCTACGGCGGCGGTGGCGTTCCCGACGGAAAGCGGCATCCGGCCGCCGGCGAAATGCGACGGCGACGACGCGGCCCATCAACAGATCGGCGTCGGTGACCGTCGGTTGCTCGCCGCCCCGGTCGTAGCAGGCGGGGCCCGGCTCGGCGCCGGCGCTTTCGGGTCCGACCGCGAGCTTGCCGACGGCATCGAGGTGGGCGATCGAGCCGCCGCCGGCGCCGATCTCGACCATCTCAATGACCGGAATCTTCAAGCGGCAGCCCGCTGCCCTTCATGAAGCGATAGGCCCGGTCCACCTCGAAGTGGCGGGAGTGGAGAGGCTTGCCATCGTCGATGAGGCAAATCTTCGCCGTCGTGCCGCCCATGTCGTAGGAGAGGACCTGGTCCAGGCCGCAGTCGCGGGCCACCAGGCTGGCAAGAATGGCGCCGCCGGCGGGACCCGATTCGACAAGGCGGATCGGGTGGCTCCACCGCCGTCTCAAGCGTGGCGATGCCACCCCCCGAGGTCATCAGAAAGAAGGGACAGGTCAGGCCGCGGGCGCGGACCCGTTCGGCGAGGGCCTCCAGGTACCGCGCCATCTTCGGCTGAACGTAGGCATTGGCGCAGGTTGTGGACTGGCGGTCGTATTCCCGGATCTCCGGGCAGATTTCGCTCGACAGGGACATCGACAGCGAGGGGAAGGCCCCGCGGATGATGTCGGCGACGCGACACTCGTGCTGCGCGTTGGCGTAGGAGTGAAGCAGTCCGACCGCGATTGATTCTATCCGCTCATGCTCAATCCGCGGAAGGAGGGCCTCAACGGTGGCCTCATCCAGCGGGATGAGCACCTCGCCCCGCCAGTTGAGACGCTCCCGTACCGTCCAGCGCAAGGCGCGGGAGACAAGAGGCCGCGGGCGGTCAGCCATGAGGTCGTACTGGGCGAACCGATTCTCGTAGGCCATCTCGAGCGCATCGCGATGTCCCTCGGTAACGATGAGCGCCGTGCGTGCGCCCTTGCGCTCAATGATGGCGTTGGTAGCGAGCGTGGTGCCGTGGATGAGCAACTGCACCGCAGCGGCCTCGACGCCCGCCTCGCCGAGCACCAGCTCGACGCCCGCCATCACACCCTCTTCGGGTGCCTCCGGCGTGGTCAGCACCTTGGCTGTGGTCAGCCGATCGCCCGCGGCCAGCACGAGGTCCGTGAAGGTGCCGCCGATGTCGACGGCGAGGCGGATCGCGGGACCCGTCATACCTTGCGGCGGGTCCTGATCAGCCGCTCCTCCGTGCCGGTGCGGGCAAGCAGCTCGAGGAACTGGCCGTGCAGTCGCTTGACGATGTCGGGGTGTTCGTCGGCGACGTTCTTTTGTTGCCGGGGGTCGTCGACGAGATTGTAGAGCTCGATCGGAACGCCCTCCACCGCGTAGAGCATCTGCCACTCGCGGGTGGTGATGGTCGAAGGGAGCGGCTCGCGTATGGTGCGCTCGAAGGAATCGACGGCGCGGGTTTTCTCACCGAGATTGTAAAGCGGCCAGGACGTGACGACAAAGGGATGGCCTTCGTCGTCGTCGCCCACGACCACCGGCTTCAGCGATTCCCCGTGGACGGTCGGGGGAACCTCAAGGCCGGCGAGGTCGATCAGCGTCGGCATGATGTCGGACAGCGATACCAGTGCCCCGGTGTGGCGCGGCGCATTGCCGGGCACGTGAATCATCAGCGGGATGTTGCCGACTTCCTCGTATATCGGCGAGCGCAGAAAATTCATGTCGCCCTTGGCAGGGTTCGGCGCGTACTGGCCGAAGGCGTGATCGTCCATGACCGACTTGCCGTAGTAGCCATGCTCTCCGAAATAGTATCCGTGGTCGGAGACGAACAGAACGATGGTATTGTCGGCAAGACCAAGGACATCGATGGTATCGAGGAGGCGGCCGACCCACCGGTCGACCATGGTGACCTCGCCGCGGTAGGCGGCGTATCCGAGCGCGACGTCGGCCTCGGTCATGCCTTTCTTCTTGTACTCGCCATAGGCCGGAATCACCGGGCGTCCGTCATAGTCTGGCGCGTACATGCGCGTGTACCAGGTCGGCGGGTCCCAGGGCTCGTGCGGGTCCCACGTGTCGACGTAAAGAAAGAAGGGCTGGTCCGGCAAGTGGCGCTGCAGCCAGCGCTCGGCCTCGAACATGGTGGCCGGTGCCGCATAGTCGGTCTCGAAGCGGCGTGTCAGCCGCACGTCGCGGCCGTCGTTCATTTGCGGGTGCGAGCCGCGAATGAAGATGAAGTCCTGAAAGCCTTTGTCGAATCCGTAGGATTTCACGGATGAAGAAAGGCGTATCGACCACCGCCATAGTGGTATAACCGCCCTCCGCGAAGACTTGGGGAAGGGTGGTCTCATCCTGGCTGAGCGGGATCCATCCGCGATAGGTGAAGGTGTAACGGCCGGTCAGAAAATCGCCGCGCGCCGGCATGGTTGGGAACGAGTTGGCGTAGGCGCGGTCGAAGACGACGCTGCGCTGGGCAAGGCGGTCGATGTGCGGCGTCCGGACGTCGCGATTGGCATAACAGGCAAGGTTATCCTTGCGGAATGTGTCCGACACGATCATCAGGACGTTCGGTCGACGCGCGGCCATGTGGGATCCAACCTCGGACGTTTGATGTTGCTGCTGGCCGGCGATCTCAGCCGGTGGGGACGACCGGCAGCGTCATTGCGGACGGATGGCTGCGGCCGAAGTGGACGGTGTTGGTCGCGGGGAGGCTGTGGGTGTGGCGGGCGAGTGGCTCGCCGGTGTTGGGATTGATGTCGAATTTGGGGAAGTTGGCGCTGGCGACGTCCAGCCGGATGCGATTGCCGGCCACAAACAGGTTGGACACGGGCGGCAGGGCGATCGTGATTTCGTATACCGTGCCAGGCGTCATCAGCACCTCGCGTTCGAACCCCTCACGGAAACGCAGCCGCAAGATGGAGTCGCAGAGCGGCATGTGGAAACCATCTGGCCACGCTGGGCTGCGCGGATAAATGTCGAGCAGCTTGACGGTGATGTCGGTGTCGAGAGCGGTCGAGGAAACCCAGAGGCGCACGTTGATGGGGCCGGTGACCTCGACGTCGGAGGCAAGAGGAGGGGTCTGGAAGACCATGACGTCCGGGCGTTCGCCGAGGAGGGGGTAGGGCGGGCGGCAGCCGACCTGGTCGGCCCGTTCGCGCTGATGCAACGGACCATCGGGCACGATGGTGCGCATGCGGGCGCGTGCCGGAATGAGCTCGGACTTGAACCCCTCCGGAATCTTGAGCCACTCGTAAAAGCCGGTGACGGTGCCGCCGAGCGATGGGACGGGGTTCTTCGGGTCGTGCACCCAACTGACCGCGCCTTCGGCCGGAACCTCGGCTCGGCTGAGACCGCCGTCGGCGGCGAGATAGAACGGCGTGTCGACCGCCCTTGCGATGGGCCACGCTTTCTCTGTCCGCCACTGGCCGCCGTGGAGCAGGTGACCCCGCACGGTCCTGGTTCCGCCGCCACCGCCCATAACGAACACACGGACCGGTGGGTCTTTCTCAACGCCAGTGTCGATATCCCGGAGCCAGCGGTCGAACCAACGCAAGCGTTCCTGGTTGTAGACGTGGTCGCCCCAGTGCGCCGTCGGGCCGAAATCGACTTCGCCGACGACGGAGCTGCCGTTGCCGTGCATGGCGACGTGATTCCACGGACCGATGATCAACCGCATGGGCGATTTATTCTGCGCCCGCAGAATCACGTATTCCTCGCTGTTGTCGGCCACGAAGGGATCGTTCCAGCCGCCGCTGAATGTGATCGGGATGTCGGCGAAACGGTGGAAGTGCGGCTTCTGGCCGATCGATTCGTCCTTCCACCAGTCCGAGTAGGTCGTGTCGTGGATGTAGTGGAAATAGACGTCCTCGAGGGACGGCACCAGCGACAGGGGGCTCTGCCCCCGTTTGAACCCCGGCCACCACAAATACTCGCGGAAATTCTCAAGGGTCCGGGCGATCCACGCCTGTGCCGCCGGATCGTCGCGCACCTCCTGCGCGTCGTGGAGGTGCAGGAAGATCGCGCCGACCATCGTCAGCATGAGCGCGCCGCCGTGTCGCGGCATATTGTGGAAACCGGACGTGCGGGTGACGTCGATCCACAGCGCCGTCAGGTGCGGCGGACGGTGGAGGGCCGCTACATTCTGAACGTTGGCGTTGTGCGAGCTGCCCACCATGCCGACGCGGCCATTCGACCACGACTGAGCGGCAATCCATTCAATCGTGTCGTAGCCGTCACGCCCCTCGTTCTTGTTGTACACGTGGCCGTAGCCGCCGGTGCCGCCGGAATTTCCGCGGCCGCGGATGTCCTCAAGAACCGTAACGTAACCCTGGGGCGTGAAGAACCTGGCGACCGAATCCACCCATTGGGGGCCATTCTGCTTGCTGTACGCGGTGCGACCGAGAATGGTTGGGAACGGGCCAGGTGCGCGCTCGCCGCTCGACAGCGCCGGCCAATAAATATCGGCTGCGAGGCGAACGCCGTCGCGCATCGGAATCATGACGTCGTAACTGGTATTGATGCCGTATGCAGCAGTGGCTGCTGTCATGACCAAACCAGGTTTTCGAGCCGCTCAGGCGTTGTTTAATTCACCATGTATTAAGAACCAAAGCCTGTCAAGCGGCCGTGGTCTACAGGTGACGCTGGACGCGCGGCGGGGAGGAGGGCGGTGTCATCGTGGAGAGGGGCCGCCGTTGTGAATAGGCGATGGCGAGGAGGCCAACCGCGCGCAACGGCAACGTTCAGACGAAGCGGGTCAGGCCGGCGTACCTGACCCGATGCGACGCCGCTGCGGATCCTGCAGACGAATGGGGTGCGAGAAGGCGCTGCGGATATATGCCTCGAGGCGATCGCCGATCATCGTGGCATGCATCTGCGCAAGCCGATCAGCGGCCTCGCTGTCGCGGGCCTCAATGGCAGCGATCAGCCGGGCGTGCTCATCGTGAAGCTCCGCAAAATAAGTCACACGATGCCTCGCCCAGTTGTGGGCGCTCGACAGGAGCGTGACCGACAGCCGGTAGTACTGGGGCAATATCGCCTGGTAGAGGGCCAGCTGATAACGGTTACGCGCGGCTTGCGCGATGGTGAGATGCAGACCGTTGTTCGCCTCGCTCATGGCAAGGTAGTCGTCGCGCGCCCTGGCATTGTCCCACTCGACATGAAAGCTGCGCATGCGCGAGATATCCGCGTCGGTGCGCCTGAGGGCGGCGAGGCGCGACGTGACCCGCAGACACAGTTCCAGCGCCTCGAGGAGCTCGGGAAGCTCGTCGATGTCCAACTGACTGACGCTGGCGCCGCGGTTCGGCAATAGCGTCACGAATCCGTCGGTTGCCAACCTGATCAGCGCTTCGCGTACCGGAGTGCGGGAAATGCCGAACTCGTTCACCAGGGCGACCTCGTCGATGCCGCTGCCCGGTGGCATTTCGAGCGACAGAATTCGCTTTCTCAGAATGTCATAGACGTGTTGACTTCCGGTTCCCTTGGGGCGGCCTATTCGCGGCGACGCGTTCTCCTTGCCGGCGCGACGCGACCCTCGCTTCGGCAGGGCTTTGGCGGCCGTGCGTTTTTGCGTGCTTCCTCGGGGCACGGACCGCTTTCCTCCCATGATGGACATTGCTCACGATATAGTCATTGAACCAGGTCTTCAAAGACTTCCGTCGCCTCCTCGCCAAAGGGGGCGGCGGACGCAGTGCGCGCGTCCCGCGCACGGCACGGTCCGTTATTGCCCGTCGGGCCTGCGTCGCACGCGTTCGTAGAGGTCGTCGTCGATGTCCACGAGCATAGCCAGCAAATGGAATGACAAAGTCTTGCCGTGGCCATCCAGGTTAAGGCTGCCGTTCACGCCCCCTTCCAACGTATCCACGACGACGAAGTTGAGCGCGTGGATGTTTGGCAGTTCGTACCGGCGCACCTCGCGCGCCTTGCGGTGCGCAAAGTGGGCGAGCACGCGCGGCTCCGTAACCTCGCGCACCAGAAAATCATATGCCTCCGCTTGATATGCGATGAGACTTATGGTCGCCCAATTGCCCTTGTCGCCCTCGCGGGAGTGGGCGATCTCGTGGAGGCGGGTGCGAGTGGTCGTCACGGTCAGGCTCCTGCGTAGGGAAACGCCACGCGCACGGCGACCCGGTCGCGGTCGACAAGGACCGAACCGGTGTTGACGCGACCGGTGACGGTCTTGCGCACCCCACCGCCACCGGCGGGTCCGGTGTTGTAAAGGCCGATCACCTCCTGGACGATGCGATCGGCGGTTTGGCGGTCGGGCGCGTTCGCGGCGAGGCGCACACGGTAGTCGCCGTCGGGCGGATACGACGCGCGCGCGCGCAGGGTGCCGGCGTTGTCATCGAAGGTGCTGATCGTGCCGATGACGTCAATCCGGGTGGGCACGGCGATAGCCAGCGTGCGCAGGCGTTCGGCGAGCACCCGGGCCGCAAGCTCTGCACGGGCCAGGGCGTTCGGCCCTCCATAGGTGATTTCGCCTTCGCCGAGCCAGCCGCCCTCGACGCTGATGGTGGCCTTGAGTGTGCGAGGGCGCGGGCGGCCCCTGGCGCCGCGCAAGCGAACACGGTTCGGCCCGATCCCGGTGACGGTCACGCCGGTTATGTCGAGAACCACGTCCGGCGTCAGGTAGTTCGCGGGGTCCTGAATCTCATAGAGCAACTGCTCCTTGACGGTTGCGGGCGAGACAAGGCCACCCGTTCCTTCCGGCTTGGTGATGACCACGTCACCGGCGCGCGTGACTTCGGCGATCGGGTAGCCAAGTGCTGCGAGGTCCGGTACGTCCTTGTAACCGGGGTCGGCGAAATATCCTCCGGTGACCTGGGCGCTGCACTCGAGGATGTGTCCGGCCAGAATGCCGGTCGCCAGCCGCTGCCAATCGTCGGCGGTCCATCCAAACTCGTACCGAAGAGGACCGAGAGTGAGGGCCGAATCGGTGCAACGGCCGCAAACAATGACATCGGCGCCCTGGGCGAGAGCCTCGGCGATTCCGTCGGCGCCGAGGTAGACGTTGGCGGCAATGATCTCCTTGCCGGCGAAGTCGATCCCCTCGACGAGAGGCAGCGCCCGAATGTCCTCCCCGTTCATGGTGAGCAGGAGGTCGTCGCCCTCGATGACGGCGATCCTGATGGCGGCAATCCCAAGCTCAGCGGCCAAACCGGCAATCACTCCAGCGGCGCCGTGGGGATTGGCGGCGCCGAAGTTGCCGACGATGCGGATGCGATTGGCGATGCAGTCGGCGAGGATCGGCCGCAGGAACGTTTCCAGACGCGGGGTGTACCCGCGGCCAGGGTCGGCGCGGCGGTCGAGTTGCGCCAGCGCCAGCGTGCGCTCCCCCAGCGTCTCGTAGAGAATGTATCGCGGCCCGTCGGACCGTGACAGGGAGCGAACAAGATCAATCGCAGGGTCAGCGCGTTCGTCGGCGAAACCCGCGGCGCAGGCAAGGAACACTGTATCGGCGGCCATTCATTCTCACCGGCATCGTCGCGGCGGGCATTGGCCGCTGCGTTCGCCGTTGATTTATGCACGCATTATTATTATTCGCGCAAGGGACCGCTATCGCCGGCAACCGGTGCGAGCCAGTCCGCTGCCAACGTCCCTAGCGGAGGCTGGCGGGAAGTTGGGCGTCCTTGAAGTTCGTGTCCTTGGTTTTCAGGTCGGCGGTCTTGGCGAGGTGCAGGTTGGCGGCGGAGAAATCCGCCGATGACGCGTCCGCGCCGCGGAGATCGGCATTGGTGAGGTCGGCGCCGTGGGCGTTGACGCCGGTCAAATTTGCATCGGCCAGGTTCGTCGCCCACAGCCGGCTGTCCACCAGACGGGCGCCTGTCAGATCGGAGCGCGAAAGTTGGGCGTCGTTGAACCACGCATCAGTGAAATCGGCCTTGGCGAAGTCGGCATTGAGCATCCGGGCCATGCGGAAGTCGGCCTGGGTGGCCGTCAGCCCCTGCCCGGTGACGCCGATCAGTTCCGCCTTGGCGGCGAGTGTGCCGCTTACGTCGGCGCCGGTCAGATTGGCTCCGTCGAGGCGTGCATCGTACATCATCGTCCCCCGCAGATTGGCGCCAGCGAGGTTGGTTTGCCGCAGATTGGAGACGTTGAGGTTCGCGCCCTGCAGATTGGCTCCCGACAGGTTGGCGCCGCTCAGGTCGGCGGCGTGCAGAATTGCATTGCTGAGATCGGCGCCGGCGAGATTGGCGCCGTGGAGGTCCGCCCATTTAAGATTGGCGCCCGCGAAGTTGCAGCCGGGACAGTCATGTGCCTTGGCCGCAAGCTCATCCGTCGCTGTCGGTTTTGGCTTCGGCAGCAGGGTGGCTCGGGCCGCTTCGTTCGGTATGGGAGCGTCCAGAAGACGCTCGAACCGGGTCAGGCTGACGAACTGGCCTTCCGTCAGCCGGTGGGTGACGGGGTCTAGCGCCAGTTGCCCCTTCTTGCGGTAATAGTGGCGGTCGAGGAGGAGTTCGACGCCCTGATCGGGCAAATTCTTCGTGCACCGCGTCTTGATCAACGCGCCCTTATAGGGCGTTTCGCCCTCGTCGTGCGGCAGATCGGTGCAACTCCAGCCGTCAAAGCCGAAGCGGCTTTGCAGGACGTCGGCGAGGTTCACGCCGTACTCGCGGACGCCGGCGGTGGTGCGCGGATCGGTGACCATGCGCAGGCCGACGAGGAAGCCCGCCTCATCGAAAAGACCCGACACTATCACCGGCTGCTGGAATTCGGTCGTCCCTTGATAGGTCATCCCGGTCTGGCCGAGCGGATCGTTGGCAAGCCCGCGATACTGCTGCTCCTCGTCGTAACGAAAATAGACCTCATGCAGGCCCGTTTCCGGGTCGGGCGGGCACTGGGCGTAGTCGTTCCAGGACTTGAGCTGCGTAGACGGTGGCCCTCCGTCCGTGCCGCAGGCGAACCCGAAATAGACGTCGCGGGGCAACTGACTGGCATGGGTGCCCAATTCCAAATTCCAAATCGTGTATTGCTGGCCCGCCGACGGACTTGGCGCGTCTGACTGTGCGATGGCGCCACAGGGCGACAGAAGCAGCGTCAACAGAACGCCGGCAACCGCCGGAACGGTCCGGCGCGGAAAGCCACGCGGCGCGATCATTGGGAAAGTACTCCGCCTAAACAGGATAGTCGGAACGGCAATGGCCGTCCCGACCATCATTCGTGAATCTCGAGCGGATGCCCTATAGCGAGAAGAAGAAGAGCATCGGGCCGTTGACCCAGTTGGCGGCCTCGGGATAGTCGGCGGTGTAGCCAGAGCCGCTACGGCCGCCCCCGGCGAGAATGGCCACGTACTGCTTGCCATTCACCGAGAAAGTGAACGGAGGTGCCTTGGTTGTGGCATTGGTGTTGAAGTGCCACACCTCGCTGAGATCGTCGCTGTTGAGCGCGGCGACGTGCCCGTCGACATATGCCGTGAAGAGCAAGCCACCGGCCGTCACGAGGGCGCCGGACTGGCTCTCATACGGGTACGTCTGCCTCGCCACGATCTTGCCGGTCCGGACATCAGCGGCAGCAACCAGCCCATGAACATCAATGTTCTTGGTCGCGTCGTTGTTGGCGCCGCGAATGCCGCCGGGGGCCTTGGAGTCAAGCATGGCCGTACCGGGCAGCGGCTTAGCTTCAGCCACCTGCTTTTGGAAGCAGCCGTCGCGCGCCGACTCGTAGGCGATGTATTTCGTCGGGTCGTAGGCAACCGACTGCCAGCGCACACCACCCGTGGCCGTCGGGCACGCTGTCTTGGGCGGATCGCCGCGCAGGAAGCGGGCCTCCGGGATGTAGGTCTGCACGTCCTTGCTGGGGTCGTACTCGACCGGCTTGCCAGTCTTGGAATCGATGCCGGCCGTCCAGGTCACCTTGTCTACGTACTGGGTCGCGCTGATGAACTGCCCGTCCGTCGCGGACAGCCGATAGAAGAAGCCGTTGCGACCCCAGTGGCCCAGGATCGTCTGGTCCTTTCCGTCGATCGGCGCATTGATGACCATGTGGACGCCGTTCTCGTCGTAGTCCCAGCCCTCGTTTGGCGTGTACTGGAAGTACCACTGGATCTTCCCATCGTCCGGGTTCATCGCGACAATGGAACCGGCGTAGAGATTGTCACCGGGGCGGTACTGCACGTCGAACATCGGCTGGGCATTACCGGTGCCCCAGAACATTGTGTGCATCTTGGGGTCATAGGTGCCGGTCGTCCACAGGCCTGCGCCGCCGATCCGCCACACCTCATGGTCGTCCTTCCAGGTCTCGTGGCCGGGCTCGCCCGGTCCAGGAACCATATAGGTGCGCCAGCCGCCCTCGCCGGTAGCGGGGTCAACAGCCTCCAGCCAGCCCCGCGTGAGCCCGTCGCCATAGCTGTTGCCAACCATTATCTTGCCCTCGACGGGCAGAGGCGCAGCGTCGAAGTACTCGCCCTTGATGTTGACGCCCGAGCCACCTTCGTGGTCCACCCGCGCGATCTGCTTGTCCCAAAGGAACTCGCCGGTGTCGCGATTCACCGCCACCACTCGTCCGTCGGTGAGGTTGGCGTAGACGGCATTGCCTAACAGGGCCATGCCGCGCGTGCGGTTCGACTCGTCCGGTGAGACGGCGGCATCAGCCTTCCAAACGACTGATGCCTTATCTGCCTTGGTCAGGTCGATCTTGTAGATGCCGCCGCGGCCGTCGTCGATGTAAAGAAAACCGTCGTCGACAAGCCCGCCGTTCATCAAGTTGAGCTCAGGATTGCCTGATAGGGCTGAAGCCATAGGCACCGTAAAGGCAACCTTCAGGTTCTTCACGTTGTCACGATTGATCTGGTCGAGCTTGGAGTACATGTGCCCTTGGTAGTCACCCCAGGGCAGGAGCCAGTTCTGCGGCTCCGAGTCTGTATTTTCCAGTCTCTGCTGGGTTACGTCGGCAGCCCACGACGGGCCTCCGACCATGATGGCCGCAGCGCCTGCAAGTATGGTTGAAGACAGGGCACGGCGTGCAACGCGGGATACTAACATGATGCTATTTCCTCCTCACATTTTTTGAAGTCACATTGCCCCCTAGCGTCGCCCTGTTGTCGCTATCTTGCCTCCATCAGTCTTCGCCTGGGTCGTCGCCAGTGAACATCCCAGACCGACCGGCACCGAACCGACCGCAGTCGCACCGTGCTTCAGGCCAGCGTGGGAACGTTTTTTTGATACGCCGAATGTAAGAATTTGGCAAGGCAAGGGTTAGCATTTGACAAGGAAAACATTCAGCGCTTGATGCATGAGGCTGCGGTTGGCGGCGCGTAACCGTGCGGTTGAAGACCGTGGCAGCGTGGCGGGTGGGCGCTCAGGCGGGATGGCCAGGCTGCAGCTCGCGGGAGTCCGGATCGGGGTGGACCGCGCCGTGAGCTTTCGGATAGGAGCGTGGTTGACAGGGGCGATAATAGTTTGCGGTCGGCGTATTCAGGGAACTCGTCCCAGTCCGACGCGGGCCGCGCAACGGAGGAAGCACAATGAACCATAGCCATAACGATAGCACCAACGACAGGAGCAGCAGGCTCCCGGCGATCGTATTTGCCGGCATCCTGCTGGCCGGACTGATCACGTTCACCCTGAATGTTGGATCGCCGGCCCGGGCGCAGGAAAACTACAAGCCCGATCCGGCCCTCGTCTCCCTTGGCGAAGGCATCTGGAAGGACCAGGCCCCATGCCGCAATTGTCACGGCGGCCTCGCTAATGGCGTCGGAGATGTCCCGCAAGACCCGCAAGGGCCCGATCTCCGCAAGACCCAGCTTACCCCGGACCAGATAGAGGAAACCATCAAATGCGGCCGCCCGGGCACGCCGATGCCCCATTTCGACCGACTCGCATACACCGACAAGCGCTGCTACGGGGCCACCGCCGCAGACTTGGGCGATCAAGTGCCGCCCGGCGGCCAACCTATGAGTCAACGCCAGATTTCGGCGATCGTGGCCTTTCTGGAGTCCCGCTTCGTCGGCAAGCCGGATCCCACCTATCAGGACTGTATCGATTTCTGGGGCGCCAACGCCAGCACGTGCGATCGCTATCCAAAGCAGTAGTCGGTCACGGCGGTCGCTGTTTGGGGCAATGTAACATCGCGCCCCATTGGAGTCGGCCGCCAACTGGTCGTGCCTGACGTCCCGCTGAACTGGAACCGTTCGGTGCCGGCAGGAGTTGCTTGATGGGGCCGGCTTGGCCGGCCCTCCCCAGCAACACCGAAACGGAAGAACGGACCGATGAACAAGCTCATGACGATTGCGGCCGCGGCCGCTTTTTGCGCGACCGTTCCGCTCGCCGGCGCTCTGGCCCAGAGCCAGGCGATCGCGCCAATGCCCACGACCGTCGACCAGGCGATAACCGCCGTGCAAAACGCGCCAATGGTGACCGACCAGGTGCAAAAGCTTGGCGAGACAATAGGCGCCGTCAACGTAGTGCCCGTCGCGCAGCTGAAAGGCGACCAGAAAATGGTCGATCAAGCGACGAGCAAGAGCAAGGACGATCTCGACGCCCTCCGCCAGGCCATCAGTGCAAACGCGGCGCTGAAGCAGAAACTTCAGGACAAGAACGTGAGCGTCGACTCGGTGGTCGGTCTCGATATCGACGCTGATCACAACGTCACGGTTTTCACGCAGGCCTGAGGCCGGCGACAGGCGTGAGCGTCAAGCGCTCACGCCTCCACGACACGCGCGGCGTCACAGACGGGGTCGCAGGGGCCCCGGTTCGACGACCACAACTTGAGCATTATCTGCATCGCCGAAAGCAAGCGAGGCTGGGCGCTCGCTATCTGACACTCGATCGCCGCAGTCCATTCCCTTGAGGTCGGGCGCGGCGACACCGAGGGCCCGGCCAATCTGATCGACCTGCTGATGAATATCTCGGTTCGCCGGTGCTTCGTTGGCGTGCTATAGGCCGCGAAGGCGTAAATTCCGCCGGGTTCGGGATTGGACGGAGAGAGGGAGTTCATCATGCACACCTTGTGGAAAGTGGGTTTCGTGCTCGGGCTCGTCGGCGGGATAACGATGCCCACCATCGCGATCGCTCAAGCGCCGATCACACAGCAGGCCCAAACGGCCCGTTACCGTCTGGACCTCCAGATCGGGCCTTTCGAAAAGATGTTCGCGCCGGAGGACGCGGAAATGAAGCAGGTGATGCAGGGTGAAGTAATGATAGGTGGGAAGATGTCGATGCCCAAGGACATGACAACGGCGCATCATCTCGAAATCCACGTGCACGCGCTGGATAGCGGCGATTCAGTGATGGACGCCGACCTCACGATTGCGGTGTCGGACGCCAGCAAGGCGGTGCAGCAGATTCCGGTGGCAACGATGTACGGGATCGCCGAGGGACTGGGCGACATACACTACGGCAACAATATCGACATGCCGCCGGGCAACTACACGATCGATGTCACGGTAAACGGCGAGAAGGCCGAGTTCGCGGTCGCAATACCGTCCTGATCGCGATGATCCTGAAAGGCTGGTGTGCCGGCCTCAGCGGTCACCACCCTCGTATCGTGCTTCGGCGGCCTCGATCTCGGCCAATCCAATTAACTCGTTGAACGCGTCAAAGGAGAGCATGCGGTCGGCCGCCTTGCCGTATGACCCGGTGCGTTTCAACTCGCCAAAGTACTCCGTCAGCGCGAACGACACCGCGTAAAGGACGTCTGCCTGCAGGACAAAACGGTAGCCGAGTTCCCTGAGCTGCGGCAAGGGAATGAGGGGGGACAGGCCCTTGTACACCCAGTTGTAGAGGAGCGGCCCGTCGATGAGCTGAGGTACCTTCTCCGCCTGTTCCATCGAGGTGATCGCCTCGACGAAAATGACGTCGGCACCCGCCTCGAGATAGGCGTTGCCGCGATCTATCGCAGCCTGAAACCCATCGACGGCGATGGCGTCGGTACGAGCGACGAGCAGGAAGTCCTCCGACCGTCGCGTATCCACGAAGGCCTTGACCTTGGCGATAAACTCCTTTTCGGAGACGAGCTTCTTGCCCCTCATGTGTCCACACTTCTTGGGCAGGACCTGGTCCTCGATGTGGATCGCGTTGGCGCCGACGCGTTCCATTTCGCGAACCAGCCGGATAACGTTGAGGTAGTTGCCGTATCCGTCATCGCCGTCGGCGATCACCGGCGCCTTGGAGACCGCCGCGATACGGCGGACAGCTTCCACCTGCTCGCTGAGCGTAAGCAGGCCCACATCCGGCAGGCCGAGCCACGAGCCGGAGACGTTGTAGCCGCCAACAGCGACCCAGTCGAAATCGAACCGGTTGGCGATGGTGGCCGCCAGCGCGTTGTGAACGCTGACAATCTGAAAGAGCTTCGTCCGGTCCTTGATGTCGTCGCGCAGGGACATGATCCCTCCTCGTTTCAGAGTTGGTTTGTGGGCTGCCGAGGGTCCTGTTGTCATCAAGGGGACCGGCCAGCGGTAGCCTTTCCGTCCTTCACATCCCTGGCGATCGCCTCGGGCAGACGCCGCGCCGGGTCTCCAAAGCCGCCCCCGCCGGCCGTCTCGACCACGACGCGTCCGCCCTTCGGAACCTCGACGGTGCACTTGGACGGCAGGTCTCGCCGCTGACCCCCGGGATCGAGGATGAACTTCTGGGTACGGCCGGGCTGCCCGCCCTCCAGGCCCCACGGGGCGAACTTGCGGCCATCCGACAGCACCGTCCACGTGCAGGATGCATAGGGAAACTCGAACTCTCTCCGCAGGCCGAGGCCGCCCCGGTACTCACCGCTGCCGCCGCTGTCAGGGATGAGCTCGTAGCGACGCACGCGGATCGGATAGTAGAGCTCCACCTCCTCAATCGGCGCGTTCTCCGTGTTTTGCACGTTCACTTGCACGGCATCGGGACCGTCCTTGGTGGGCCGGCCGCCGAAGCCGCCGGCTATGGTCTCCATGTAGCAATAGTATTCGCCGCGCCGTGGATCCTGCCCGCCGAAGCCGATGTTGACGATGCAGCCCTTGCCGGCCGCCGGAATGCGGTCCGGCATGCCAGGATGCAGGGCAAGGAAGACGACGTCGGTCAGTCGCGCGACCAGCTCCCAGCCGCCGACGACCGCAGCCGGCCGTGTCGCCGTGCAGATCAGGCCGTCCGGCCCGGTGAGATGAACACGGCGTAACAGTCCCTCATTGACGGGGATGCGATCATCGATGAGGCAGCGCGTGACATAGACGGCAGCGGTTCGGGCCATGGCACGGGTCGCATTGATCGGGCTTGGGCGCTGCGGATCAGAGCCGGTAACGTCCGCGGTCACGTATCCGTCGCGGATCGTCACGCGGGCACAGACTTTCACGGGCTCGTCGGTGACGCCGTCATCGTCCCGAAATCCCTCCGCGAAATACACGCCTTCCTTCAGCTTGCGGATTTCGCGCTCAGTCCAGCGCTCGGTGTACGCGATGAGTTCGCCGAAGAAGCCCTCCAGCACCTCGACGCCGTGCCGCTCGGCGAGCGCGGAGATGCGCCGGGCGCCGACCACCGAGGCGGACAACTGGGCGAGCAGGTCGCCGTTGGTTTCGCGCGGCGCGCGGATGTTGGCGAGGATGATACGAAGGATGTTGTGGTCGACACCGCTGGCCGAGGCGATCAGCGTGGGCGGCAAGGTGATGCCTTCCTGGTAGATTTCCTTGTTCACGCCGAGACTGGCGGGCTGTGATCCGCCGACGTCGATGTGGTGCGCCATGTTGGCGACGTAGCCGATGCGACGGTCCCCCGCCTCGACGGCCGTGATGATCGTGATGTCGTTCAAGTGGCTCGAACCGCGGTGAGGATCGTTGACGATGATCGATTCGCCGGGCCCAAGCCTCTCCGGCCCGTATTCTCGCAGGGCGTTGGGCGCGATCTCGCTCATGGCAACCAGGTGTGCCGGCTGGGCGAATGACTGCGCGACACAGCGCAGGTCTTTGTCGAAGAAAGCGCACGAGAAGTCAGCGCGGGTCTTTATGTTGGTCGAGAAGGCAGCGCGGCGGATGGTGAGCGCCATCTCTTCCGTGGCGTTGATGACGCCGTTGCGCAGCACCTCGAACGTGACGGGATCCATCGCTGTCTGGAATTCGCCGTCGGACCGCGCATCCCGACCGGCGGCGGGCTCTTTTCCTTTTTCATCGCTGCCGTTGCGGCTGCCAGTGCGATCACGCCCCTGGTCGAGCGCCACGACCAAATTTCCGTAGGTGTCGACCGTGACCACGGCCTCAGGCGGGATCACAATCGTCGTGTCCATCTGCTCGACGATCGCCGGCCCGGCGAACGTATCATTAGCCTTGAGCAGGTTGCGGTCGTACACGGCAGTCGCCACGATGCCGCCCAGTTCGCGGAAGTAGACCTCGCGTGCCTGCTTCAGGGCCGCCCTGGGATCGGAGTTGCCGACCGCAACGTTGCGCACATTCGGCCGGTCGACGCGCCCCTTCGCGGTTACCCGAAGGTTGACGAACTGCACCGGCTCGCCCTGGTTGGCGAAGCCATAGGCTTCGATGTGTCGGCGATGGAACGCTTCCGCCATCACGCTTGCGATGCATTCGTCTATCGCGCCCGGCACAGCGATCTTGAGCTGGTAGGATTGGCCGACGTAGCACATGGCAATTTCGCGGAGCACCTCGACGCGGTCCTCGGTCACGCCCTCGTCGCGCAGAAGCTGCCGGGTTGCCTCCTCCATCTCGGCGAAGACTGCGGAGAGATGCTCCGGGTCGGTCCGGGCCGCCGGTTTCATGAAGGTCCGCACGAGTTCGTGCCTGAGATCGGTCGCAAGCAACCCGACCGCAGAATTGAGGCCCGGCGTCGGCGGGATGAGAACCTTCGGCACCCCGAGCGCGCGCGCAATGGCGCAGGCCTGCATGGGGCCGGCGCCTCCCGAGGGAACGAGCACGTAGTCGCGCGGGTCGATGCCCTGCTCCACGGAAATGAAGTGGAGCGCGCTCGTCATCTTGGCGTCGGCGACCTCGATGATGGCCTGGGCGGCGGTGAGCACGTCGATGCCCATCGGTCCCGCGACGCGGTCCGCGATCGCCTTCTCGGAAAGGGCTTTGTCGAGCTTGCTCTCACCGCCGAGGAAGAAGTCGGGGTTGATGCGGCCGAGTGCCAGATTGGCATCAGTCAGCGTGGGCTCCGTGCCCCCGGCGCCATAGCAGACCGGGCCGGGCACGGCGCCGGCGCTTTGCGGCCCAACCGCCAGCGCGCCGCCGGGGTCGACGTGCGCGATCGAACCGCCGCCTGCACCGATCTCGACAAGGCTGATGACCGGGGTCAGCACGGGATAACCCTGCCCGCGCTGCGCGGTCACGGTTGCAACGGCGGAGGATCCGACCTCGAACTGTTCGGCGATGGTAGGCGTCCCGTCGTTGACCAGCGCAGCTTTTGCGGTGGTGCCGCCTATGTCCAGCGCAAGGAGATTCTTGTAGCCGGCGAGTTGACCGATGAAGGCAGCGCCGATTACCCCCGCGGCCGGACCGGACTCGACGAGGTGAACCGGGTGACGCTTGGCGACATTGGCGGCGATGATGCCGCCGGATGAGCTCATCAGGTGGAGGCCGGAGTCGATGCCAATAGTCTCCAGCCGCTCCTCCAGTTTACCGATATACGGCCCAATGCGCGGCTGAAGGACGGCGTTCACGACCGCGGTGGAAGTGCGGGGATATTCCCGGTACTCGGGACTTATGTCTGAGGACAGCACCACCGGGATATGGGGCAACTCTTCGGCCAGAATCTCCTGGCACCGCCGCTCGTGGCTCGGGTCCTTGTACGAGTGAAGAAAGGCCACTGCGATCGCTTCGACGCCTTCGGCGGCGAACTCCTGTGCGGCGCGTTTGACCGCCTCTTCGTCGAGGGGCACGAGCACAACACCGTCACCGTCGATGCGCTCGGGAACGCCAAGGCACAAATGGCGCGGGATAAGCGGCTTGGCTTTATCGAAGAACAGGTCATAGAGCGTCGGTCGGGTCTGATACGCGATTTCCAGGACGTCGCGAAACCCTTCCGACGTGATCAGGCCCGCCTTGGCGCCCTTGCCCTGGATGATCGTGTTGGTGGCGATCGTGGTGCCATGAACGGTAAAGTCCAGCGCTTTCGGCGACAGCCCGTAGATGCGCAGCGCTTTATCGATGGCGTTTATGCAACCATCCGAGGGATCATCGGGAACCGTCGCAACCTTGGCGACCAGGATGTCGCCGGTCGTCTCCTCGACGAGGACAACGTCGGTAAACGTGCCGCCCACGTCGACGCCAGCGCGGTATCTCGGCGCGGATGCCTTATCCAAACCAACTGTTCGAGCCATAACGCCACCGTCCCGGTCGGCACCCTGTTATTGTCGACATGGTGTATAATACGGCGTCGGCGATCCGGGCAAGCCGTGTTTGCACGTCCTACAAGGTCGGGCTGGGAGGCGGGGATGTCATCCGCAGACAGGGGCTATTCAGCGCCGGGGCCAACAAGATTGCGTTTGCCGGAACATCGGCAGGGATTTATTTCTGCTGCCGCCCGCCGGGTCGACGGCTTCTGGCGGCCTGCTGCGGGAACTGAGGAGCTTCGGGTAAGGCAGACATGTCGCAACCCTGCGTGATGATTGCCGGCGGCGGCATTGGTGGCCTGGCGACTGCCCTGACGCTTGATCAGATCGGCGTGCCCTGCGTGGTCTTCGAAGCGGTGAAACAGCTGCGTCCGCTGGGCGTCGGCATCAATCTGCAACCGAACGCGGTGCGCGAACTCTACGACCTTGGAATTGGCGCTGAAGACCTCGACAGCATCGGGCTGCCGGCACGGGAATGGGCGCTGGTCGGACTCAACGGGAATGACATTTACTCCGAGCCGCGCGGCGTGCTGGCGGGGTACAGGTGGCCGCAATATGCCGTCCATCGCGGGCAACTGCAGGTGCTGCTTCACGACAAAGTGCGGCAGCGGATGGGGGCTGACGCGGTGCGTCTGGGCTGCCGGGTCACCGGATACGAGGGTCGCTCAGACGGGACGGTCACCGCTGTCGTCGAACACGGGGACGGCTCGACCTCGCGCGAGACCGGGACACTGCTGATCGGCGCCGACGGAATCCATTCGGCGGTGCGTGCGCAGATGCACCCGAACCAGCCCCCGATCCAATGGGGCGGGGCGATCATGTGGCGCGGCACGAGCCGCGGCAAGCCGATCCGCACGGGAGCATCCTTCGTCGGGCTCGGTACCCACCATCACCGGTTTGTCTTCTATCCGATCTCGCATCCGGACCTTGAAACGGGACTGGCCACGATCAACTGGATTGCCGAGGTCACTTTCGACAAGTCGCACGGCTGGCCCGAAGGCAATTGGAACAAGCGTGTCGAGCTCGAGGATTTCATCCACTACTTCGACGGCTGGAAGTATGACTGGCTCGACGTACCGGCGCTGTTGCGCGGCGCCCGGGACATCTGGGAATATCCGATGATCGACAGGGACCCGATCCCGACCTGGCGGGACGGCCGCGTGGCGCTCATGGGCGACGCGGCCCACGCCATGTATCCGACGGGCTCGAATGGTGCGAGCCAGGCGATTGTAGATGCCCGGGTACTCGGGGCGTGTTTCGTCAAGCACGGTATCACGGTGGCGGCGCTTGCGGCGTACGACGAGATGCTTTGCGACCCGGTGTCGAAAGTCATCCTGCGGAATCGCGGAGCCGGGCCGTTTGGCATCCTCAATATCGTGGATGACCGCTGCGGCGGAAAGTTCGACAATATCGACGACGTGATTCCGCCGCAGGAACGCGATGCGTTCATGGCCGCCTACAAGGCGGCCGCCGGTTTTGCCATCGACAGTCTGAACAAGGCGCCTCCAACGATTGCGCCGGGGTCGCGGGCAAGAATGTCGGTTGAAGTCTGACGTACTTCCGTTGCGATGGTGCCGGGTCGATTGTGCGGATGACGGCGCGCGGACGCGTGAGCCTAGACACCCAGGTACGCGCGCTTCACGCGGTCGTCGGCGAGGAGTTCCTCGCCGGTTCCGCTTAGGGCGATGCGACCGTTCTCAAGCACGTACGCGCGGCTCGCAAGTTTAAGGGACACCGCGACGTTCTGTTCGATCAGGACGCAGGTGAGGCCGTCGCGGTTGAGGTCGCGCACGGCTTTCAAAACGCCCTGCACGGCGACCGGCGCCAGGCCGAGCGAGGGCTCGTCGAACATGATCAGCTCGGGCGCACCCATCAGGCAACGACCAATTGCCAGCATCTGCTGTTCGCCGCCGGAGAGCGTGCCGGCGGACTGCCGACGCCGCTCGGCGAGATGCGGGAACATGTCCATCACGCGCTGGAGGTTATGCTCTTGCGCGGGCCGCGCGCGGGGCAGCATCGCACCCGTCATCAGGTTCTCGGTGACCGAGAGGGTAGGAAATATCTGCCGCCCCTCGGCGACCTGGCCGATCCCCAGATCGCACACCCGATGGCTCGGCCAGCCGGTGATGTCGCGGCCACGATACCAAATGCGCCCATCCGCCGGCCTCAGCATGCCGGCTATGGTGCGGATCAGCGACGTCTTGCCGGCCCCATTGGCGCCGACGACGGCGACGATCGTTCCTTCGTCGATGTCAAGGGAGACGCCGTCGAGCGCTTTGGCGTCGCCATAGGACACGGTGAGGTTTTCCACCCGCAACATCACACAAGCGAATCCGCGCCGAGATAGGAATCGATCACGGCCTGTTCGCGCATGACCGCCTCTGGTGTGCCACTCGCGATCGCGGCCCCGTGATGAAGAACAACCACGTGGGACGCCAGGGCAACGACAGCGCGCATGACGTGCTCGATCAGCAGGATCGTCAGCCCGGTCTCGCGATTGAGGTCACGGAGCATGGCGACCATGCGATCGGTCTCGGTCGGCCGCAGACCGGCCATGACTTCGTCGAGGAGCAATAGCCGCGGATCGGTGGCGAGCGCGCGCGCGACCTCCAGCCGCTTGCGGTCGGGCAACGTCAGCTCCCTCGCCGGACGGTGGCGCTTGTCGAAGAGGTCGAGACGCCTGAGGACTTCGTGGGCGTGCATACGCGCTTCCGGCACGCGCGGCCGGCGCAAGAGCGCACCGACGATGACATTTTCCTCCACGCTCAGCTTGAGAAATGGACGCACCAGCTGGAATGTGCGGGCGATGCCGCGCCGACAGATCTGGTCGGGCGACAGGCCGCTTGTGCGTTTGCCGGCGAACGTGACCACGCCGCTGTCGAGAGCAAGGGCGCCGGCGACAATGTCGAACATCGTCGTCTTGCCGGCACCATTTGGCCCGATGACGGCGAAAAGCGATCCCTCCGGCACGCCGAACGATACGTCATCGACGGCGACCAGCCCCCGGAAACGTTTGCTCACGTGTTCGAGCGACAGGAGAGGGCTCATCGCTTGCCCCGCGAAAGGCCGAGGAGCCGGGCAAGGCCGGGCCAGACGCCATTGGGCAGCGCGGCAATGACGATCAGCAGGCAGATGCCGTAAAGGACCTGTTTGGCCCCCGGCAACTCGACGCCCATCAGTTCGAGCGCGCGCCGCAGACCTTCGGCCAAGCCTTCAAGGAGAAATGCGCCGACGATTGGGCCGAACAGGGTCCCGAGGCCGCCGATGATCGGAGCGAGAATCAGTTCGATCGAGCGCGAGATGTTGAAGACCTGCTCGGGAAACAGATTGTTGTAATAGAAGGCGTAAAAAACACCGGCCACCGATGTCATCCCCGCCGAAATGACTACCGCGTACATTTTGTACCTGTACGTGTCGATGCCGGTCGCCCGCGCAGCGCGCTCATCCTCGCGGATGGCGGCCCAGAAGTACCCCATGCGGCTGTGCCGCAGGACATAGCACAGCGCCAACGCGAGGATCGTCGCCGCCAGGATGAAATAGTAGAACATCGTGGGCGTGCCCCGCAGCCGCCACAGATCGTTGCCGGTGTGCTGCGCCACCGGCAGGAACAGACCGGCCGACCCTTGCACCCAGGCCAGATGGTCGAAGCCGATGCGTGCGAACTCGGCAAAGGCAATGGTCAGGATCGCGAAATAGATGCCCGATACCCGGAAGCGGAGGGCGAGGAACGCCACGCAGGCTCCGGCGATCATCGCAACGGGAACCGCGACCAGAAGACCCAGCCACGGCGAGACACCGAATTTGGTGAAGAGGGCCGCCGCGACGTAGGCGCCAAGACCGACATAGAGGGCATGGCCAAGGGAGAGCAGCCCGGCAAACCCCATCATGATGTTCCAGGCCTGCCCGACATAGGCGAAGTACAGGATGATGATGAGGAGGCTGAGAATGTAATCGCTGGCAAACCAGGGCGCGATGGCGAGCGCGGCAACCATCAGTGCGAACAAGAGCAAGGCGCGGGGCGATGCACGGTCGACCAGTTCGGCGGTCATTGTGGGCGCTTGCCGAGAATGCCCTGCGGCCTGAACAGGAGCACGAGGACGAGAATGCCGAAACTGAACATGCTCTTTGCCGACGGGGTGTAAAGAAGCCCGGCCATTGCCTCGGTCAAACCGATCAGCACGCCACCCAACAGCGCACCAGGCATCGACCCCAATCCGCCGGTGATGACGATGACAAAGGCAAGCAAGGTGTAGCTCGGTCCGAGCGCGGGCGTCACGTCCGTGATCAGCACCAGCATAACGCCGGCGGCACCCACGCATGCTGCCCCCAGCCCGAAGGTGAGGGCATAGAGGTGATTGACGTTGAGGCCGACCACCATGGCACCGGTGTGGTTGTCGGCACAGGCGCGAATAGCAGTGCCGACACTGGTGAAGCGGAAGAAGGCAAACAATGCCACGGCGACAGCTACGGCTGCGATGGCGGCGTAGGCCTTGGTCGCATCGATGATCAGGCTGCCAACCTGGAAGCTGTCGAAGGCGTATGAGGTCTGCACACTCTGCGCATCGGGGCCAAATACGATCAGGAGGACATTGGCGATGATGATTGCGACGGCGATCGTGAGGAGGAATTGCGAGGTGTCAGGCCGCGTGATGAACGGGTTGATGAGGCCCACCTGAAGAACGTAGCCGAACCCGAACAGCACCGCCGCGATCGGGATCAGCATGATGAGCGGATCGAGACCGAGGGCGGCGAACAGCACAACGGCGAGGTACATGGCGATCGTCATCATCTCGCCGTGGGCAAAATTGACGATGCGTATGACGCCGAAGATGACCGAGAGGCCGAGGGCCATCAGTCCATAGACGAGGCCCGTCAGCACCCCGCCGACGGCAACGTTAAGGTAGAGGTCCAGCGGCACCAGATGATTCCGGCAGGAAGGAGCTCCGGCCGCGAGGACGGCCGGAGCGGTTGGATCAGGCGCGGTTCAGGCGCGATTGGCGTAGGGCTTCATCGGCCATTCAACGTCAGCGTTGGCCGAGTCCTTTGGCGCGACGGTCACCAGCTTGCCGCCACGGTTCTGGATGGCCCCGTCCTTGACCTTGTCGTTCTGGCCCTTCTCGTTGAAACTGATGCCGGGGCCAATGCTGACATTGTCGGTGATGTTGGTCGTGCGAATTGCCTCGGCCAGGCCCTTCGGGTCGGAGGAACCAGCGCGCTTGTACGCGTCGGCCGCGACCAGCAGCGCCTCGAAGGTGAACACGTGGTTGGTGTTCATGTTCACCTCGGGATAGGCCTTGGCGAGGGCTGCCTCAAGCACCGGGGTCAGCTTCTTCTTCGGGTCATGCCATGGACTGAGCGAAATCGGGCCGTCGGACAGTTTGCCGAGCGTGGCGATGTACTGATCCTCGTACCAGCCGGGGCCCATGCTGAAGATTGCCTGCGGCGTCCAACGCTGTTTGACGAGTTCGCGGGTCATCAGAATCGCGTCGTTGAGGCGGCTCACAACCAGCAGTATCTCGGCGTTGGCCGCCTTGGCCTTGGCCACCTCGACCGAAAGGTCCTTGGTGGCCGGATCGTAGGCGATGGTGTCGACGATCTGGTAGGGCAGGTCGAACTTCGGCGCGACGGCACCGATGCCGCCGGCCATCGCCGTGCCGAAGGTATCGTTGACGTGGAGGAAGACCGCCTTTTTCGGCGACGCTCCCGTCATCCCGAAGATTTCCTTCTGGCTGGTGAAGGCGTCGGCAAGGATGGTGCCGGCGGTGGGGAAGTTGCGGAAGACGTATTTGTAGCCCTGCTCGGTGATGTCCGGAGCGGCAGCGATGTTGATGATGAGGGGGACACCCTTCTGCTCGGCAACCTGCGCGATGGCAGACGTTTCCCCGGAATCGAACGCGCCGACGAGCACCTGGGCGCCGTCGTTGATCAGTTTCTCGGCGCGGGAGCGAGCAGTGTCGACGCTCGACTCGGTGTCGCCGTTCATGATCTCCAGATCGGGCAATCCGAGACCTTTAAGGATTGGCCCGGCGACATCGACGCCGCGTTGGCAATCCTGGCCAATACCGGCAAGGTAACCCGACCGTGGCAGGATCACGCCGACCTTGAGCGGGCTGCTTTGGGCGCGGGCAATGTTGAAAGAGGCAGTTCCCGCGAGGAGACCGGCAGCGCCGATGCCGGCGGTGAAGGTTCTCCGGGTGATGGTGGTCGATAGGGGTCTTGTGGACTGCGACTTGTGTTTCATGACAATTCCTCCCTTGTCATAGCTTCAGCAGGCTACGTGCATTTTCCTTCAGGATAAGCGGTCGGACTTCGGGCTTGATCTCAAGCCGGGCGAAATCGTCGAGCCAGCGGTCCGGCGTCAGCCCGGGCCAATCCGACCCGAACAGCACTTTGTGCTTGAGTATCGAGTTGGCGTATTTCACCAGGATCGGCGGGAAGTACTTCGGCGACCAGCCGGACAGGTCGATGTAGACGTTGGGCTTGTGCTGGGCGACGGCCAGCGCTTCCTCCTGCCAGGGGAAGGAGGGGTGCGCCAGGATGATGGGCATGTCCGGAAAATCGACCGCGACATCGTCGAGGTACATCGGGTTCGAATACTTCAGCCGCATGCCATTCCCGCCGCGCATTCCCGAGCCGACAGCCGTCTGGCCGGTGTGGAAGAGGGCGGGTACGCCGGCTTCGGCGATCGCCTCGTAGATCACATAGGCATCGCGGTCGTTCGGGTAGAAGCCCTGCATGGTCGGATGGAATTTGAAGCCGCGTATACCGAAATCGGCCACGAGCCGCCGCGCCTCGCGGGCGCCGGCCTGGCCTTTGGCAGGGTCGATCGAAGCGAAGGGGATAAGGATGTCGGAGTATTCCGCGGCCAGTTCGGCGAGCTCCTCGTTGGAATATCGACGGAAGCCGGTCTGTCGCTCCGAGTTGACCGGGAAGATGACGCAGGCGATCTTGCGCTCGCGATAGTAGGCGGCCGTCTCGGGTACGGTTGGCGGGTACGTGTATGGCGCCTTGAAATAAGCTGCCATCGCCGCCTGGAAGTCGTCGTAGCCGTCATCACCGTGGGTGCCGCACGGCTCCTCGGCATGCGCGTGTACGTCGATGGCGACGATGTCGTCGAGGTTCAGCATCAAACGCCGTCCCCCGCCCGTTCGTCTTGCCCGGCCATCTTGCGCAGAAGGCGCATCAACGTTTCGCGTTCACGGGTTGTGAGCGCGCGGGTGGCCGCCCGATCGTTGGCCTTGATGGCGGGCAGGATGCGTCGCACGAAAGTGCGTCCCGCCCGTGTCAGCCGCAACTCGACAGCCCGCCGGTCGCTGGCGGGGACCCTCCGCTCGATCAGCCCGTCGCCTTCGAGCAAACGCACGATCTTGGCCATGTTTGACCATTTGATGTGCAACGCGTCGGCGAGCACGCCCTGACGGATGCCCGGATTGCTGCCGATCGCGATGAGGATGCCGATCTGGCCCGGCCGGACCTGGCGCGGATCGAAGGCGGCGAAGAACAACTCGAACACCTGGAGCTGTGTCAGCCGCAGCATGAAGCCGCTGAGGTCGGACAGTGGCCCGAATGCGACCCGCGGGCCGGTAGCCGCGCCGCGGGCCGCGCGGAGTCCGGTATCCGCGTCACTACCGTCGACCAAGCCAAGCTCCTGAGCAGCGACCATCGTCCGCCTCACCGCGTCTTGCCGGGCACGGCGAGTGGAGCGGCTCGCTTGTCGAGAAATGCCTTGAGCCGCTCCGTCGCCTCGGGGCCGCTCTGGGTGAAGGCGGCGACGATCGATTCGACAAACAGGCCATCGTCCTGAGCCATATCCTGGATGCGCGGCAGGGCGTTGATGATCGCGTAGTTCGAAAGCGCCGCGTTGCCGGCCGCGGTGCGGGCGATCTCTCTGGCCTTGTCGAGCGCTCCGCCAGCTTCGACGACGTACTGAACCAGGTTGCAACGCTCCGCCTCGTCGGCGCTCAGCACCCGTCCGGTCAACATCAGGTCGGTCATACGGGCGACGCTCATGAGCCGGGCGACTTTCACCGATCCGCTGCCGCCGACGAAGATACCGCGCTGACCCTCCGGCAGGGCAAAGAACGCGGTGCGGTCGGCGACGCGGATGTGCGTCGAGGCGGCGAGTTCGAGACCGCCGCCAACGACAGCGCCGTGCAGGCTGGCAATGAAGGGAATCGCGCCGCGCTGGATGCTGTCGAACACCGCGTGCCAGCGGCGTGACCCCTGGATGCCTTCGATCGGGGTCTTCTCGACGTGCTCGGCAAGGTCAAGGCCGGCGCAAAAATGATCGCCGGCACCATAGATGACGGCGGCCTTTGCTTCGCGGCCAGCGCGGTCAACGACAACGGCCAACGCTTCAATCACCGCGTCGGACACGGCGTTGCGCTTGGCAGGGCGGTTGAGGCCGATCAGGGCAACATCGCCATCCAGCGAATATGTGACGAGCAGGTCGGCCAAGCGCCGTCGTTTCCCCTTGCCAATCCGGTTCGAGGTCGTCGATTACCCCGTTCGGATCGCGCCGCCGCACCGGCTTTTACCCGCGTGCAGACCAATTAGTTTCCTAGTGGACGAAATAGCCGATGCCATGTCAAGATTGCCGCCAACGGAAAATGGTTGCCGGGAGGGCCGGCGGCCGTCAGACAACAGCGTTTGACCGCGCCCGGAGGAAGGCTCCATGAGCACCGTCGCTCGGGCAGCGCGCGTCGAGGACGCGCCGCTTCGCAAGGTCCGGCTGTGGCAGCCGGATATTCGCGTCGAAAGGCGGCCGGATGGCACGGTCCGCGTGCGCCAGGCGGCCGAACTCGGTCCCTATCCTGAGAAGCTGACCGAGCGCCTCGTCCAATACGCTACGACAGCGCCCGAACGGGTGTATCTGGCCGATCGGGGTGACGATGGTGCGTGGCGCACGCTGACGTATGGAGAAACGCTCGCGCGGGTGCGGCGTCTGGGCGAAGCGCTCCTGGGCTTCGGCCTGTCGGCCGAGCGGCCCCTGGTGATCCTCTCGGGCAACGACCTTGAACACGCTCTCCTGGGGCTGGCGGCTCAGTACGTCGGCGTGCCGTATGCGCCGATTTCGACGGCCTACTCTCTGGTGTCGGCGGACTTCAGCAAGCTGAAAGACATTGCGGCACTGCTGACGCCGGGGCTCGTCTTCGCCGCCGATGGCAATCCTTACACTGCGGCCATCAACGCGGCCATTCCCGCCGGCATTCCGGTGATCGTCGTCGCTAACCCGGTGGCAGGGCGGAGGGGCGCGACGTTCGCGGAACTCGTTGCCACCGAAGAGAGCAGCGCGGTTGACGCAGCCTACGACGCGGTTGGTCCGGATACGATCGCCAAGTTCCTGTTTACCTCCGGGTCCACGGGCTCGCCGAAGGCGGTCATCAACACCCAGCGCATGATCTGCTCCAACCAGGAGATGGTGCGCGACTGCTACGCCTTCATGCAGGACGAACCGCCGATCGTGCTGGATTGGGCGCCCTGGAATCATACCGCCGGGGGCAACAAAGTCTTCAACATGGTGCTTAACAACGGGGGAAGCTTCTACATCGACGATGGGCGCCCCACCCATGAGGGCATCGGCAAGACGGTCCGCAATCTGAAGGAGGTTGCGCCGACCTGGTATTTCAACGTGCCGAAAGGATTTCGAGGAACTGATCCCGCACCTGAGATCAGACCGCGCGCTGCGGGAGCGTTTCTTCAGCCGGCTGAACTACATGATGTACGCCGGCGCCGGTCTCGCCCAGCATACATGGGACGCGCTGGAGGAACTGGCGGTGCAAGCCACCGGTGAACGTATTCTGCTTGCGGCGGGTCTCGGAGCGACGGAGACCGCGCCCTTTGCGCTGATGTGCACCACAGACCAGCGCGTCGCCGGCAATGTCGGTGTCCCGGCGCGGGGAGTTCGAGCTGAAGCTCGCGCCGGTGGATGACAAGCTTGAGGCCCGTATCAAAGGGCCGAGCGTGACACCCGGATATTGGCGGGACACCGAACTGACGGCCAAAGCGTTCGACGACGAAGGGTTCTATCGCCTGGGCGATGCCTTGCGTTTTGCCGATCCGGCGGATGCTTCCAAGGGCTTCTATTTCGACGGCCGCATTGCCGAAAACTTCAAACTGAGAACCGGAACGTGGGTGAACGTCGGTCAGTTGCGTACCGGCTTCATCAACCATTTTGGCGACGTCGTGCGCGACGTGGTCGTCACCGGTCTCGACCGCGAGTTCGTCGGTGCGCTTGTGATCCCTGATCTCGGCGCCTGTCGGATGCTGGCGAAAGGCTTGCCCGCGCATGCCTCGCCGGAGGTGGTCCTCGCTGACCAACGTGTGCGCGACCAATTTGCCGAGCGACTGGCCTCTTTGGCCCGTGGCAGCACCGGGTCGTCGACCCTGGTCCGACGCATCCTTCTGCTGGCCGAGCCGCCGTCGATCGATCGAGGCGAGATGACCGACAAGGGCTCAATCAACCAACGGGCAATGTTGCGTCACCGGGCGGACCTGGTCGAGGAACTCTACCGTGGCTCGCCACGGACCATCGGGGTGGACGAGAGCCCGTAGAGCGTCACTTCGGCTGCAGGCGAAGAGCGCCATCGAGGCGCACCGTTTCCCCATTCAGGTAGGGATTGGCGATCATCGCCGCGATGAGGTCGGCGAACTCCGACGGAGCGCCGAGACGAGCGGGAAACGGAATGGCGGCGGCAAGGCCTGCCTGTGCCTCCGCCGGGAGCTCTTCGAGCAGCGGAGTCGCGAACAGACCGGGCGCGACGGCGAGCACGCGAATGCCAAAGCGGGCCAATTCGCGTGCTGCCGGCAGCGTCAGGGAGACGATCCCGCCCTTCGACGCGCTATAGGCAGCCTGGCCGATCTGCCCCTCGAAGGCGGCGACCGAGGCGGTCGAGATGATGACGCCGCGCTCGCCGGTCTCGAGCGGGTCAAGGCCGGTCATGTGCGTTGCCGCCAGCCTGATCATGTTGAAGGTGCCGACGAGATTCACCCGAATGATCGCGGCGAAGGCGTCGAGCGGCATAGGGCCTTCGCGGCCGACGATGCGGGACGCGCCCCCGACACCGGCGCAGTTGACAAGAATCCGCGCCGGGCCGTGAGCGGTTGCCGCTGCGGCAATTGCGGCATTGGCACCAGCCTCATCGCAGATGTCGCACCGGCAGAAGACGCCACCGATCTGCTTTGCAATGGCGCGGCCGGCCTCGTCGTCTCGATCAAGGACTGCAACGCGAGCGCCAAGCTCAGCGAGAAGCCGAGCCGTCGCCGCGCCGAGGCCGGAGGCCGCGCCGGTGACGAGGGTTGGCGTTCCGCTGATCCTCATCTTACGCCCGATTGCTGCGTGATGCCCGTGGCCGCCGCGGGATGGCTGCGTCTAACCGGCAGCATCGATGGCGAACGCGATCTTCGATTTCAGCCGTGCGACCTCATCACGTGTGTAGCCGAGTTCGGCGAGGATGTCGTCGGCGTGTTCGCCGAGCTGGGGCGCGGCAATCGCCACAGCCGGTTCATCGGCGGTTGAACGATAGCCTTTGCCTACGATGCGGCTGAATTGCCCGTTCGGCAACTCGGTCTTTACCAACAGGCCGCGTTCCGCAACGTGCGGGTCGTCAATCACCTCATCAAGGCCGCGGACGCGGCCGGCGGGTACCTGGGCCTGCACCAGCGCGGGTTCGAGTTCCGCCGCAGATCGGGCGGCAAATATTCCGGTGAGGATCTCGTGCAGGGTGTCGTTGTTTTCGATGCGGGCCGCATCGGTCGCGAAGCGCGGATCGGCCAGCAGATGCTCCGTCCCCAGGACCTTGAACAGGTTGACGACCTGATGCTGGTGGTTGGCACCGATCGCGAGATAGCCGTCGCGGGTCTTGTAGGTATCCGAGGTTGACACCAGTCGGAAGCCGCGATTGCCGGTCCGTTTCGGCGCCTGTCCGGTCAGGGCGGTTCCGGCGACGACCTGTGCCAGCATGACCATCGTTGCATCCATGAGGCTGACGTCGATGGCCTGACCCTCTCCCTCGGACCCCCGCTGGAGAAGGGCGGCCAGGATCGCGTAGGCGGCCATGAACCCCGAGAACGTGTCGGATAGCGGAAAGCCCACTTTGAGCGGGCCGCCGCCGGGTTCGCCATTGGTCATCATCACCCCGGAGACGGCCTGCACGACGTGATCATAGGCAGGCCAGTCGCGCATCGAGCCGTTCTGCCCAAATCCGGTGATCGAGCAATAGACGATCCGCGGGTTGATTTCCTTGACCGCTTCCCAGTCAATGCCAAGCTTCTTCGGCACACCCGGACGGAAATTCTCCACCACCACATCCGATCTGTGAATGAGGCGACGGCAGGACCTCGGATGCCGCCGGCGCCTTCAGATCGATTGCGATCGACCGTTTGCCACTGTTGGCGGCAACGAAAGGCGCACTCAATCCGGGCAGTCCGGGATGCAACGAGTAGTGACGAAAATCGTCGCCCACACCGGGCCTCTCGACCTTGACCACATCGGCGCCGAGCAGGGCGAGATGATACGTGCAAAAAGGTCCCGCAAGAGCGTGAGTGAAGTCGAGGACCCGGATACCGTCGAGAGGGCGTTTCATCGGCGATCCGCGCGTTCAGTTCACGGCCATGCGGGCGGTCTGCGACGCACCGATGCGGTTCGCGACGAAATCGGAAACGAGGCCTTTCATTTTCGGCGTCGTCCCAAAGACGTGCGTCTACCATGCTCGCTTCCAGGCAGAGGACCGGCATACCGGCTTCTTCCAGCGCCATGGCCGCCAACTTGCAGCCGTACGCGGACAACCTGTCGCCGATCGGAACCAGCATGACCGCTCCGTCAGCGCCAAAGTCGCGGGCCTGCTGCAGGATCCATCCGGCCATCCATGGGGGGAGGTGAAGCTGCTCGTTCATGCTGATGTGGCGCGCGGCGAGCGCCCGCAGCGGGTCGTCGCGGAAGTACTTGCGATATCCGTCTGAAAAATAATTCGTGTACATGGACCATACGAACACCGCGCCAAGGCTTTCCTCGAACGCCCGGTAGAAGCCGGTGTTGAACCACAGCCCGTTGTTGACCCAAAGGAGCCGGACCCGTTCGTCCGGACAGTGCCTGCCCTTGCCGGACACGTTCGGGCCTTGACATCGTCGCGGTATCGCGTCGCCTGGTCGACCGACCACTGTGACCCGCGGTGCCAGGTGCAGGCCATGACGTTGGTGAGCTGCTCTGTGAGGGGAACCGGGCAGGCCGGGCGGCGGCACGAGATCGCGTGCTTCCGCGATCATTTCGCCGGTCCGTGTTGATGGCGTCATCTGGCGGGCGAATTCGTCATGTCGAAGGGCTTCCGGTAGGTTTCCGATCGAGCGATAGTGCCTGCAGCTGCTTCACCTGGAAGTCGAGGCGATGGGTCTCATACAACTCCTCCCAATCGTGCTGGCCGAGGCGGAACCAGTCAGGGACGAGCCGGGTCTGCGACGGGCGTCGAGGAATGCGACCGGCGCGTCAAAGGCCGCACCCCACTGCTCGAAAATTCGCTGCGTATAGTCGCCGCGCAAACGATCGAGAAGAGCGCCGGCCTTGGCAGCCCGCCGTAGGGCGCGAGGCCCGGATCCCCGTCGAGCGTGGCGATGAACGGCAGGCTGTCGTATCGCGGCAGTCCCGGCGGAAAGCCGAGCGCGTCCATTAGTCGAAGTAATGAGGCGAGAGGCGCTTCGCCGCGATCACCGACGAATACCAGGCATTGGAGACGACGGGCACGCCGAGCACGTGGAATATCTCGTGGGGTGAAACCGCCGTCGCGACGACGTACGGTTCGCCTTCCTCGATGACGTGCGTTCGGAACTCCGTCGAACCACTCGCGCTGCTTGAGCCGTGCCAGTTCCGTGGCCGGCAGCACGTCCTCGGGCCGGTCGCGCGCTCTCGGGCACGGCGTTCTGGGGCCGCGGTTCGCCTTTCGACGTCACGCCAAACGCGGCTGGCGCGGCTGATGGGTCCGACGCCCCTTGCCGATTTCTTATCGCGTCGAGCAATCCCAAGATTGCGCGCTGCTGGGCCGCTCTGTCCGGTTCAAAATAGGACTGGCCGCCAGCAGGACGGACGGCACCCCAAGTCGTCCAGCATCCGCTTCTGATTGGGGTAGTCCCACCCGAGCGTATCGTCCCATTCCTCGAGGAAGAAGATGACGCCGTCGAGGCGCAGCCTTTTGACCTTGGCGACGAACTCAGCGTCGAGCGCCTTCTGGGGGTAGGAGCGCACGCTTATGGCGCGGTCCCGATAGGCACATGCCAGTGCAGCGATCGGCGCGTCATTCACTGGCACACGCATCTCGAACAGTCGGTCGCCCCAGCTGTGGTCGTCGAAAACGATGTGGGCGCCGCACTCCTCGACCACCTGATGGAGTCCGTCCCAATCGACGGGCGTTCCCTTGATGGCCAGGCGTGGCCCAGAACTCAAGGGCGGCAGCTCGCTGCTCACCAGCTCTCGCACGTCGGCCGAGTGGTCGTCCCGATCCAAAAACTCCACCGCGCCGACGACACGCAACATGTCCAGGCCCGACAGCCTTGGCGGCTCCTCCACGCGCAATTCGTTCAGTCGAGCAAGCAGGCGCCGGCTGCGATCCACGGCCCCGATCGCATCGCCGATCGCTTCGTCCCCGATCGGGTGGCCGCCCAGTTTCTCGATCCTCTCGCGGAACGCCTGGACGCGGTCGTGGTCATATTCCTCGGTCAGCTTGCCAGGCGTCTGCAGCAGGTCGAACAGGTAGATCTCCGGCATCGCACGGCGTGGCTCGCGGCGGCGAGCTTCCAGAAGGAAATAGTAGAGCTGGAGAAATGCTTCTTCGCAGCGCGGAATGACCAGAAGGTCGAGAAAATTCAGCGCGCCGCGCAGCACCTGGTCGTATATCGAGCGGACCCGGCCCGGGAAGAACCGCTCCATTGTCCGGTCCGCGAGGTCCACGCGGTCGTTCGGGAACCCGGAAACCCGCACCGGCACCATGCCGGCGGCGAGGATGACTTCGACCGGCACGGTGTTTGACAGGTAGCCAACGACGCGTCGCCCATTCGCCTTGGCCGCCTTCGCGAAGGCATGGCGGTCGCGATACGCCGCATGCATGCGGTCCATGGCCGCCTGGCCGAAGTCCTGGTCGACCTCGGGCATCAGGCTGCCCTCATCGTTATCGTTATCGTTGACAATTTCATTGACGAATTTGATCGCGCGAGGTTAGCTGGCTGTCAAGTACAGGCGGGCGCAGGATCGGATGGAAACGATCGAGATCGTCACCTCCCAGGCGGTTGCCCGGTGGCTCAAGGATCGCATCCGCCGGGGGCTCCTGGTTCCCGGCCAAAGGCTGATCGAGGCCGACCTGGTGCGCGAGACAAAGGCGAGCCGGGGACGGGTCCGTGAAGCGCTGTTGCGGCTGACCGCCGAGGGCCTCGTCGAGATCGAAGAGTTCCGCGGCGCTTCGGTGAAGCGACTGTCACGGGTGGAAGTCGGCCAAATCTACGCGATGCGTGAGGTGCTGGAGGGGTTGGCGGCCAGACTGGTTGCCGAAAATTCAAGACCCGGTGGTGCTGACCTCGATCGCGGAGGTGCAGAAAGAGCTCGATGCGGCAGAATTGGCGCGGAACGCGGACCTCTATGCCCGGGCCAATGAAAGCTGGCACCGGGCAATTATCCAGGGCTCCGGCAATGATCTGCTGGTCGCTTCGCTCGAGCGCCTGCGGGTTCCGATCTTCCGCATTCAGTTGCAGGCGTTCCACGCGGCTGACACGATTGAACGCGCCAACGCGGATCACCGGCTTGTTGGCGATCTTATCCGCAGCGGACGCGCATTCGAGGCGGAGGAACAGAAATGCGACGCCACATTCGCGATGGACCGCCAGGCGATCGAAGCCATGGGAGATGAGCTTTTCGCGTAATGGTCGCTGCAGCGGCCGCGCCAGGACATCAGGACGGTTGGCACCAGTCGATCGTCCGCATAGAAGAGAGGGAGGACATGGTATGCTCGTTTTATGACCGCGGTCGCTCTTGCGGTCGGCGACCCTCGGCTGGGTTTAACGGCGAACGCAATAGAACTTCGACTGTCCGTCGAAACGCCACCCAGCCACGTCAGAAACCAGTCCGCCCAACGGTGGGCTGACGAGGTCGCCAAGCTCACCAAGGGCGACGTCACGATCACCGTGTTCCCGAGCGCACAATTGTACGACTCCGCCGGTGCGCGTGAAAGCCCTGGCGTCAGGGGCGCTCGACCTCAGCATTCAGTCCAGCAACACGATGGGCCAGTTCGAGCCCAACCTGACGATCACTGGCCTCCCCATGTTCTTCGGCGCCACGCGCGAGCAGTTGCGCGACATCCTCGACGGGCCGCTCGGGGACGAACTCTACGAGATGGTGCATTCAAAATTGCAGATCAGGGTCGTCGGCCCGCATTTTGAGTTCGCGCCAAACGAGACCGCCTATACGACAAAGAAAAAAATCACGAGCTATGCTGACCTGGCGGGCGTAAAACTCGCCACGCCGCCAAGTCCCACGATCGTGGCGATTTTCGCACCATCGGTGCCGACGCGGTCGCAACGCCGCGCGACGAGATCGAATTGCAGTTGACGCAGGGCACCATCGATGGGCTTGGGCTGGTCACCGACCTCACCATTTCCGGAGGAAAGCTCTGGGACGCGGGAATCAAATACGGCTGGCATGACGATGCCGGCTGGGGCTTCTACATTCCTCTGGTCAGCCAGGCGACGTGGGACAAGCTGACCCCAGACCAGCAAAAGGCCCTGACCGACGGGTGGAGCATCGCCAAGGATTGGGCACGCCAGCAGACCAAGTAGATCTCGATGACGCGATCGATGTCAACAAGAGCCACGGCATCGAAGTTCTCGTATCCCAGCGCGGAGGATCTTGCCGCCACTCGCGACAAGCTTCTTGCCGCGCAGGACGAGATCGTGAAGTCGACCAGGATGGACCTCGACTACGTCAGCAAGGTGCAGGCGCGGCTGAAGGAGTTGCAGAACTAGTCCATCGGGCAACCGGCGCGGAGCCCGGACATGCTCGATGCATGCTGAACGCATGGAACAAGCCTCGAGGCGACTGTCATCGGCCTGCTCTCGGTCTGCGCTCTTGTCGTCTTCATGAGCGGTCCGGTCGCTCGCGCTTTCTTTCCGGCGCGCGCGCCCGACTGGACGGAAGAAGTCGCGATCTACTTCATCGTCTGGGCATCGCTTCTCAGCGGCAGCCTGCTCATGGCAAGCAAGGGTCATATCGCGGCCGAGACGGTTGTGCATGGGCTGCCGCGCAGGTGGCAGCTTGCCGCGGCATGGTTTAGCTACATCGTTTCGATCGTCTTCTGCTGCGCCATGGTGTACCTGGGCGTTCGCGCGGTAGCGTTCGTCAACATGCTTGGCGAACGCAGCGCCTCGACGCTCCAGGTCCCGCAGGCCTTCGTCCTGTATCTCGCGATGCCCGTCTCGATGGCACTCATTGTCCTTCGCCTGATCGTCGCAGGCGTCCGCGCCAGGGGCGCCCCCGATCTGACCGGGATCATCGACACGACCGACACCGCAGTGTCCTGACTGGCGGTCCAAGGCAGGACTGAGCATTTGTCGAATCTCGTCGCAATTGCCGCTGTGCTGGTCCTGCTGGCGGCGGGGGTCCCCATCTTCGTCACGCTCGGAGGGGTGGCCCTGGTCATGCTTGCGATCGAGGGGCGACCGCTTTTCGATGCTGCGCTGACGGCGACGAGCGGGCTCAATTCCTCCACGTTTCTGGCGGTTCCTTTCTTCGTCATTGCAGCTGCCGTGATGCAGCGTGGCGGCGTGGCAAGAGTGCTCGTCGACGCTGCGCAAGCCTGGGTGGGTTGGGCGCGCGGCGGCCTGGCGCTGGTCTGCGTTCTGGCGACGACGTTCTTCGCGGCAATCTCGGGCTCTTCGGTCGTGACGGCAATGGCGATGGGAACGTTCCTCATCCCGGCCATGATCGAGCGCGGCTATGATCGCCCGTTTGCTCTCGGCGTGGTCGGCGCATCCGGCACTCTCGGCATTTTGATACCACCCAGCCTGGCGATGATCCTTTACGGACTGATCGCGGAAGAATCGGTGCCGCGGCTCTTTCTCGCCGGCGTGATACCTGGCCTGATCCAGGCCCTGCTGATCGCACTCGTCGTCTATGTTCAGGCGAGCAGACGGGGCTATCAGACCGACCGGCGTCCGACCGGTCGAGAGTTCGCCCGCGCCAATTTGAAAGCGCTGCCGGCGCTCTTCATTCCACTGGTCATCTTCTTCGGCATCTACAGCGGGTACACCACGGTCGCCGAGGCGGCCGGACTTGCGGCGATCGCCGCCTTGCTGGTCACGGCGTTCGCCTATCGCGAGTTGCCGCTCTCGAAGGTCTTCGAAGTCGTCACCGAGGGCGTCAAGTCGGCGGGCGCGATAACCTTCATCGTCGTCTTCGCGCTTCTCTTCGCGCACTGGATGACCGGGTCCGGCGTTCCCACGAAGATCGTCAACTACGCGGTCGGCTGGAACCTCACATCGTGGCAGTTCCTTCTCCTGTTCAACGTGCTCATGATCATTCTCGGCATGTTCCTGGATGCCATCGCCTGCATCCTGATCGTGGTGCCGATCGTGCTGCCGTTGCTCGATGCCCTCGGGATCGACAAGATACATTTCGGCATCCTGCTCGTCGTCAACATGGAGATCGCCTTCATCACACCCCCCATCGGCCTTAACCTGTTCGTCATCTCGAGCGTGGCCAAGGCGCCGCTGGCCGAAGCGGTGCGCGGCGTCGCTCCCTTCATCGTCCTGATGCTCGGCTTTCTCCTCCTGATCACTTTCGTTCCGGAGATCTCCCTATGGCTGCCAAACAGGATCTTCGCCAGGTAGCGCACGCGGGTAGCGGTCGTCAGGACTGGGATCCGACCGATCCCGGCACGCGGGACGACCCGCATGCGACCTATGCGCGGCTCCGCCGCGAATGTCCCGTTGCGCACTCGACGAAATGGGGTGGCTTCTGGACATTGACCCGCTATGCGGATGTCATCAGCGCCAGCCGTGACGCCGGTTCGTTCACGGCGACCAAACAGACGGTCATTCCTGCCTCGCCGCGCAAGGGCCTCCCGCGCCTGCCCCTGCAGGCCGATCCTCCCGAACACGACGTTTACCGCAAAGCGCTCAATCCGTATTTCAAGGATGCGCAGATTCGCCGGCTGAAGCCACGGCTGCGCCAGCTTGCCGCTGACCTGTTGGACGGGATTCTGGCAGACGGCGTTGTGGACATCACCGCGGGCTATACCGAGCCCTTTGCCGTACGGTCATTGTGCGTTCTGGTCGGGCTCGATGAATCGGAGGCAAGCGATCTTGCCAGCCTGAGTACACGCTATGTCGAGGCCGTGCAGGGCACCGACCTCGGCACGGCCGGGACATTGAGCGCCGCCGTCGATCGCTTTGCTATCGACCTCGTCGCGGATCGCAAGGCAAATCCCCGCGACGTCCGATCCGACATGGCTTCGGGTCTGCTGCAATGGCGGGACGGAGAGCGCACATTCAGCGACGAAGAAGTCGCCGGCATGATCCGGCTGTTGCTGATCGGCGGGCATACGGTGCCGAGAAATTTTCTTGGCAGCGCCGTCTGGCACTGCGCCCGCGACCCGGCGCTTCAACAAATGCTGCGCGCCGAACCCGACAAGCTGGGCGCGGCAGTAGAAGAATTCCTGCGGCTTTATTCGCCGAACCAGGCGCTGGTTCGGACCACCACCCGTGAGGTCGAGATCGGGGGACAGAATATTCCGGCGGGAGAGCCGGTCGCTCTTCTGTTCATTTCCGCCAATCGGGACGAGGACGTCTTCGTGAACCCCGATGCGTTTGACCCGACGAGAATGCCCAGGCGCCACATTGCCTTCGGGTTCGGCACCCACGCGTGCATCGGACAGGCATTGGCCCGCCTCCAGGCGCAGATCACGCTGAGCGAGCTGTTGGCCATGACCACATCGTTCGAAACTGCTGGCGAGGTTCACTGGGCCGCCTGGACCGAATACGGCGTGCGCGACATGCGCCTCAAGGTCGACCGCGCGCACAGGAGAGGCGCACAATGACTGAGCGGGTCGAGGATTTCGACGCGGAGGCGGCGGAGACTTTTGACAGTCCGCACGCGCTCTACAAGGAGCTGCGCCAGCATTGCCCGGTCGCCTATTCCAAGGGGCTCGGGGGCTTCTGGGCCCTGACGCGCTACGAGGACATCGAGCGGACGCTGATCGACTGGCAGACGTTTACGACCACTATCCAGAACGTGGTTCCGCGCGTCGCCACCACGCAGCGGCGTCCGCCGCTGCACCTCGATCCACCTCATCACACACCTTATCGTCACGCCATCGCACCGTTTCTGACGCCTCAACGGGTGGAGGCCTGGCGGCCGCTCATCCGCACCATGGTCGATGCACTTCTCGATCCGATCCTCGAGCGTGGCGAGGCGGACATGTGCGCCGATTTTTCTTTCAAGCTGCCGATTGCCATCCTCGCTGAATTCTTCCGCGTTTCGGGCCCGGACGCGGAGCGAATACGGATCGCCGGAGCGGACTTCAACCGCGCCATTCAGGCGCAGAACGATCCCGAAGTCCGTCGCACCAGCAACATCCTCTACGAGATCGCGCGAGACCTGATCGCCGATCGAAAACGCACACCTCAGGACCCGAACCTCGATCCCACCGCCGCGCTGCTCGCCGCCAGGCGGGATGGGGAGCCACTGCCCGAGGACATGATCCTCGGTGCCCTGCGGCAGTTCCTCGTCGTTGGAATCGTCGCGCCGACGACGTTCATCGGGAGCATGGTCGTTCACCTCGCCCGCCACCCGGAGCATCACCAGCTCCTGAAGAAAGACAACCGGCTGATCGGGCAAGCCGTGGAGGAGTTACTCAGGCTCTATACGCCTTACCGCGGCTTCGCCCGCACGACGCGCCGCGACGTCGAGATTTGCGGCCGCGTCATCCCCAAGGGAGACGTCGTCGCGCTCCTGTTTGTGTCGGGAAACCGGGACGAGCGCGTTTTCGAGGCGCCAGATGAATTCAAACTCGACCGGCCGCGCAAGGACCTGCTGACGTTCGGCCGGGGACCGCATCAGTGTCCCGGATCGGCGCTTGCGCGGCTGCAATTGTCGCTGGCCCTCGAGGCCATCGTGAATTGGACGGAAAGGCTTACCCTGAAGGGGCCGGTTCAGATGACCAAATGGCCCGAGTACGGTCCTCTTACGGCACCGGTCTCGATCACCTGACAACACGGGGGGGGCGCGGGCCGCGTTAGTCGTATGGCGTGCGTCGACTCCGGTTCCTGTCATTCAGCCACCCGGTCATCCCGACAACCTCTATTCGGCCTCAGACGATGAACTATCGTCACGCGTATCACGCCGGAAACCACACCGAGGTGTTCAAGCACTCGGTCCTGGTTCTGCTCATCGGACATCTTCGGGAAAAGCCGACGGCCTTCACGGTCATCGATTCGCATGCGGGGACCGGCCTGTACGATCTGACAGGCCCGGAGGCACAACGGACCGGCGAGGCCGCTGGCGGCATTGGCCGGGTCATCAATGCCGATCTCTCGGTCGCCAAGCCGTACCTCGATATCGTTCGCCGAATGAATCCGAGCGGGCTCAAGGTCTATCCCGGCTCGCCCGGCATCGTGCAGGCAATGCTGCGGGAGCAGGATTGGCTGATCGCGTGTGAACTGCATCCGGAAGACGCCTCCCGCCTGCGTTCAAACTTCCGGGGCGACCGCCGCGTTGCCATCCACCAACGCGACGCGTACGAGGCGATAAATGCCCTGATACCACCGCCGACCCGGCGCGGCCTCGTGTTCATCGACCCTCCGTATGAGCGGCCGGACGAATTCGAACGGCTCGCGGACGGGCTGAACTCCGCCCTCAGGAAATGGCCTACGGGGATGTTCGCGGCCTGGTATCCGATCAAGGACGGTTGGCGGGCCGGGGGCCTGCACTCCGCATACCGCTCGAGCAACCCGCCAACGCTCTGCGTCGAGTTTCAGGTCGCCGAGCGAGATGGGGTGACGCTGGCCGGCAGCGGCCTGATCGTCTGCAACCCGCCATGGAAACTCGAACTGGAACTGGAAGCACTCTGTCGTGAACTTGCTTTGGCTTTGGAGGCGCCGGAAGCGGGCCACCGCGTTGAGTGGTGGGTGCCGCGGGGCTAGGGCCGATGGACTTCATTCCGGCTTCACAGCGATCAGGTCGATGAGCGCCGACATGCCGGCATGGCCGGTTCCCTCTTCGATCATCGCGTCGCGGGACCGTAACGCCTCGATGGTCATGCCAGCAAAGGCCTGCCGAAGGAGTGTCTCGGTGTAGAGGTGCGCGGGGTCGCTTGGCCCGCCGGTATGGTTGGCAATCTGCTCGGGCCGGTAACCTTCCAGGAGGAGCAGGCCGCCGGGCTTGAGCGCGGCCTGCAAGTGCATGAAGAAAGCCGGTTGTTCAGTGGGCGTGACGAATTGCACGAAGATTGCCACGACGACGTCATATGCTGAAACCGGCCAGTGCCACTTTGTAAGGTCGGCCTGTTCCCAGGTAAGGCTGACGCCGCGGTTTGCGGCGAGCCGCTTGGACTTGGCGATGGCGGCGCGGGCGCCGTCGACCGCGTGAACGATCGCACCGCGCCCGGCGAGGAAGACGCCGTTGCGGCCCTCACCATCGGCGACCGCCAGCACGCGCGCGCCCGGCGCGATGCGGTGCGCTTCGGCGGCGAGGAACGCGTTGGGTGCCGTACCGAAGAGGTAGTCGTCGGTGGAGCCAAAGCGACGTTCCCAGTGCGCCTCGCGAGAGTCGCTCATCTTCTTCACCTCTTTCGCCCGACGGTTTGCGCTTTGATAATAGTCAAAGCGGAATTTGTCGCCAGCGGCAACCTGTAGGTGATGTTGGACGGACGAGGTTTGAACCGCCTCCCGCCCCGGGCGATGGACTTGGGGGTCGGTGGTGGGTATTTTGGGGCTGCTCCAGGGAAGAGGATGGCGATGGACTACGGGTCGATTTTCGCCGAGGCGATCGCGGCGCTGCATTCGGAGAAGCGCTACCGGGTGTTCGCCGACCTGGAGCGGATCGCCGGCCGCTTCCCCTACGCGCTGAGCCATTCGGAGACGGGCAGCCGCGAGATCGTGGTGTGGTGCTCGAACGACTACCTGGGGATGGGGCAGCATCCGGCGGTGCTTTCGGCGATGCAGGAGACGGCCGCGGCGATGGGGGTGGGGGCAGGGGGCACCCGCAACATCTCGGGGACCAACCACCCGCTGGTTCTGCTGGAGGAAGAGCTTGCCGACCTGCACGGCAAGGAGGCGGGGCTGGTGTTCACCTCCGGCTTCATCTCCAACGAGGCGACGATCTCGACCATCGCCAAGCTGCTGCCGGACTGCATCATCTTCTCCGACGAACTGAACCACGCCTCGATGATCGAGGGGGTGCGGCGGTCGGGCGCCCAGAAGATGATCTTCCGCCACAACGACCTTGCCCACCTTGAGGAGCAGTTGAAGTCGGTGTCGCCGGGACGGGCGAAGCTGATCGTGTTTGAATCGGTCTATTCGATGGACGGGGACGTGGCGCCGATCGGGGCGATGGCGGACCTGGCGGAGAAGTACGGGGCGATGACCTACCTCGACGAGGTGCATGCGGTGGGCATGTACGGGCCGCGGGGGGGTGGGATTGCCGAGCGCGACGGGGTGATGGACCGCATCGACGTGATCGAGGGGACGCTGGCGAAGGCGTTCGGGGCGCTTGGCGGCTACATCGCGGCGAGCCGGGCGATTGTTGACGCGGTGCGCTCGTATGCGCCGGGGTTCATCTTCACCACGGCGCTGCCGCCGGCGATCGCGGCTGCGGCGCTGACCTCGATCCGCCACCTGAAGGGGTCGGGCGCCGAACGGGAGGCACAGCAGCGCAACGTTGCGGCGACCAAGCGGGGGCTGGCGGCGGCGGGGCTGCCGGTGATGGCGAGCACGACCCACATCGTGCCGGTGATGGTGGGGGACGCCGACCTGGTGAAGCAGGCGAGCGACCTTCTCCTGGCCGAGCACGCAATCTACATCCAGCCGATCAACTACCCGACGGTACCGCGGGGCCAGGAGCGGCTGAGGATCACACCGACGCCATTCCACGACGGGGTGCTGATCGGCCAGCTGACGGCGGCGCTGAGCGCGGTTTGGGAGAAACTCGGACTGCCGCGCACCTTCGGCCCGGCCGAGGACGACCGCCCGGCGAGCGCCGGCGCAATCGCCGGCAGCGCCCGCCTCGTCTTCCCGCCCGCCGGCGGCTGACCGCCACGCCGCGTATGCAAGCAGGGCGCGCGATGACGGCCGACGCCCTGGCGTCCTTTGCCGAGATCGAGGCGCGCCTCGCCGGCAAGCGAGCGAGCGTGTTTCTTGACTACGACGGAACGCTGACGCCGATCGTCGCCAGCCCCGAACTCGCGCTGCTGTCGCAGCGCATGCGCGCGATCCTGCTCGCGCTCGCTGCCAGGTGCAGCGTTGCCATTGTCAGCGGCCGCGATCTCGCCGACGTAAAGCGACTCGTCGGCCTCGACAACATCGTCTACGCCGGCAGCCATGGGTTCGACATCAGCGGTCCGAACGGGCTGTCGGTCCGGCACAAGGACAGCGCGGCATTCAGGGAGGCGGTGAAGCAGGCCGCCAAGATGCTCGCGTCGGCGGTCGCGCCGATCAAAGGAGCATTGGTCGAGCCGAAACGGTTCGCCGTCGCGGTCCACTACCGGCAAGTTGGCGACGCGGACGTCCCCAGGGTCGAGGCGGTCGTCGACGACGTGCTGAAGGCGGTGCCGGAGTTGCGCAAGACGTACGGCAAGAAGGTCTACGAGCTACGCCCGCGCTTCGACTGGGACAAGGGCAAGGCGGTCAGATGGCTCATGGAGGCGCTTGGTCAGGCCGGCGCCGACGTGGTGCCGTTCTTTCTTGGCGACGATTTCACGGATGAGGACGCCTTCGCCGCGCTCGCCGACATTGGTGTCACTATCTTCGTCGGTGCGCCGCATCGAACCGTGGCGCGCTACACGCTCGCCGACACGGATGCGGTGGCAACATTTCTGAGCCGACTGACGCGGGTGCTTTGAGGCGATGTCCCCGTCGGCGACTGCAAATCGGGTGCCCAAGGCGTTCCCTGACAAGGCGGTATAGCGCTGGTAGGGTGGCACGGATTTTTCAGGGGATCACTTGTGGCAACATCCGGATCCGGCCGGTCGCAGCGCGGCGCGACGCTCCGCGTCGAGGACCCACGGCTCGTGCGCGGCGAGGGGCGCTTCTGCGACGACCTCAAGATCGACGGCCAGCTGGCCGGCGTGTTCGTGCGGTCGATGCACGCCCATGCCCGTCTCCCGGGCGTCGCGGTCGAGGATGCTCGCCGGATGCCAGGGGTCGTCGCGGTGCTGACGGCCGCGGATCTGGCCGGTGTCGACCTGTCGCGGCGGTCGCCGGTCGTTGGCCGCGACGGCGAGGCGCTGGTGGTGCCGCATCGGCCGGCGCTCGCCGACGAGCGCGTCGTTCATATCGGCGAGCCGATCGCCCTGGTGGTGGCCGAGACGCTGGCCGCAGCGCGCGACGCCGCCGATCTCGTTGCCGTCGACTACGAGCCACTGCCCTCGGTGAGCGATGCCCGCGAGGCGCTTCGACCCGGTGCCCCGGTGGTCTGGCCGGAGGCGCCGGGCAATCTGGCGCTCGATTGGGTGTGGCCGGATGGGGAGAGCGAGGCGGCAGTGGAGCGTGCTGTCGCCGGGGCCGCCCACGTTGTGCGTGTCACCGCGATCAACCAGCGGCTCGCCGGCGTTCCCCTGGAGACGCGCGGCGCAACAGCGATCTTCAATGCGACCGACAACCGCTACATCTTGCACGCACCGTCGCAAAGTGCACACGTGCTCAAGGCGGACCTCTGCGCCATTCTGGGCATCGAATCACGACAGCTGCAGGTGCTCAGCGGCGACGTCGGCGGTTCGTTCGGCCTGAAGACGCGGTCCTATCCCGAGCACATCGCGCTGATGGCGGCGGCGAAGCTGACCGGCAGGCCGGTGCATTGGATGGCGAGCCGGTCGGAGGCGTTTCTGAGCGATCAGCAGGGGCGCGACATAGCCGCCGAAGCGGTGCTGGCGCTCGATCGCGAGGGCCGGTTTCTGGCGCTCAAGGTCTCGGCAGTGGCCAATCTCGGTGCGTACCTCACCGGCGCCGGCGCAAATATCCCCACGCGCTCGTTCGCCTCCTGCTTTCCTGAAATGTACGACATACCCCACGTTTCAATCGCCACGCGGCTGGCGTTCACCAACACGCTGCCGACCGGCCCCTACCGCGGCGCCGGGCGGCCGGAGGCGAATTACGTCATGGAGCGTGTGGTCGATGCCGCGGCCCGGCAGACGGGGATCGACGCGATCGAACTTCGCCAGCGCAACCTCATTCCACCGGAGGCCATGCCTTATCGCTCGGTCGTCGGCAATGTATACGACAGCGGTGATTTCGCGGGGGCCCTGGCTAAGGCGAGCGAGCTTGCCGCCACCGGTTCGTTCGCCGGGCGACGGCGCGCCGCGACGGCTCGCGCCAGACTGCGCGGGATTGGAATCTCCTGCTTTCTCGAACACGCCGGCGCCGCCAGCACGGAGGGGGCGGTGCTTGCCGTCGAAAGCGGGCGCGTGGTGGTGCGCCTCGGCATGCAGGCATCGGGGCAGGGCCACCAGACCGTCTTCGGCAACATGGTGGCCGAGCGCCTCGGCGTCACGCCGGACAGGGTGGCCGTCGAGGAAGGCGACTCGGATCTGCCGATCCGCGGCGGTCCTGCGGTCGGCTCGCGTTCGACGGTGGCGGCAGGCACGGCGTTGGTCGCCGGCATCGAGCAACTGATTGCGACGGCGCGAGGGCTGGCGGCGGACCTGATGCAGGCGGACGCCGGGAATGTCGTCTACCGTGACGGATTCCTGGAGGTAACCGGCACCAATCACAGGATGTCGCTGTTCGACCTGGGAGAGCGCCTGGCGCGAAGCGGCGCCGTGGACAAGCTGAAGACAGTCGCTCAGGAGGATCACGTCACGACGTTTCCCAACGGTTGCCACATCGCGGAGGTGGAGATCGATCCCGAAACCGGCGCGGTGACTGTGGTTGGCTACGTTGCCGTCGACGACTGCGGCGTTGTGCTCGATCACACCCTGGCGGAAGGACAGATCGTTGGCGGCATAGCGCAGGGGCTGGGACAGGCGTTACTCGAACGCGTCGTTTATGACGAAGCCTGCCAGATGCTGAGCGCATCGCTCACGGATTACGCGATGCCGCGGGCGGCGGACATGCCGGTGATCACCTCGGCGTTCCACCCGGTGCCATGCCTGACGAATCCGCTTGGTGTCAAAGGCATCGGCGAGGCCGGCGCGACTGCCGCGATCGCGGCGATCATGAATGCCATCGCCGACGCCATCCCCGGCGGCCGCGGTCAGGCCATCGACATGCCGGCGACATCGCAACGCGTGTGGCGCGCATGCGTGCGGGCTCAGCAACCAGGTCCGGCCGCGGAAGCGGTCGCGTAGATTTTCATGGCAAATGAGGAGCGCCTGCTTTGCGAAAGATCGACGTCTTCACCCACATCTGGCCGCAGCCTTTCCAGAAGAAGCTGATCGAGGTTTCAGGCGACCCGCGGAACATCACCGGGCGATCGGCCCGCATACCGATGATGACCGATCTCGACCGGCGCTTCGCGGTGATGGATATGTTCGAGGATTACCAGCAGGTCCTGTCGTTAGCAGCGCCGCCGCTTGAAGCGGTCGCCGGCCCCGACGAGGCGCTGGAGCTGTCGAAGATAGGATCGGACGCAATGGCGGAATTGTGCGCAAAATACCCCGACCGGTTTCCGGGCTTCATCGCCAACCCGCCGATGAACAACCCGGACGCAATGGTGACGGAGGCGCGCCGGGCGGTGATCGAGCTCGGCGCGTGCGGACTGCAGATTTTCACAAACGTCAACGGCAAGCCACTCGACCGTCCGGAGTTCGCGCCAATTTTCGACTTCGCGGTGGAAGCGGACGTGCCGATCTGGGTGCATCCGGCGCGGACGGAGAAATTCCCGGACTACCAGAGCGAGACGCGCTCCGAGTACGAGATATGGTGGACGTTCGGCTGGCCATACGAAACGTCAGCAATGATGGCCCGGCTGGTGTTCTCCAAGACCTTCGACCGGCTGCCCAACCTGAAGATCATCACGCATCACGCCGGTGGCATGGTGCCGTTCTTCGAGGGCCGAGTTGGGCCGGGGTGGGATCAGATTGGCGCGCGCACATCCGATCGCGACCTAGCATCGGTATTGACGGAGCTGAAACGGCCGCATCTGGACTACTTCAAGGGATTCTACGCCGACACCGCCACCTTCGGGTCGCGCCGGGCTGTCGAGCACGCGATTGAATTCTTCGGGACCGATCACGTGCTGTTCGCTTCCGACGCTCCATTCGATCCGGAAGGCGGACCCATGTACATCCGCGATACCATAGCCATCATCGACGCCCTCGACCTGAGTAAGGAAGACCGCGCCAAGATCTATCACGGCAATGCGGAACGGCTGTTGAAGCTCGCATCGTGACCTCGCCGCCATGAAGGAGGGGACCGTGCCGTCCACTGCCGAGCGCTTGTTGCGACGCATGAGGGCGGCCGGTGTCGACTTCGTGTTCGGCAACGCCGGGACCGATTTCCCGCCGATCATCGAGGCATTCGCCGGCGCGCGCGGCGACGAGTTCCCCCGGCCGGTGCTGGTGCCTCACGAGACGGTCGCGGTCGGCATGGCGCACGGCCATTATCTCGCGACCGGGCGCGCCCAATGCGCGATGGTCCACGTCAACGTCGGTCTCGCCAACGCGCTGATGGGGCTGCTCAACGCGGCCACCGACAATGCGCCGATCCTGATGTGCTCCGGACGCACGCCGATCACCGAACGTGGCCGCCACGGCAGCCGCTCGCGGCCCATCCATTGGGGCCAGGAGATGCGTGACCAGGGGGCGATGGTGCGGGAGGCGGTCAAATGGGACTATGAGTTGCGCTTTCCCGAACAGGCGGAGCTGGCGGTCGACCGCGCGCTCGCGATCGCCAACAGCGACCCGCCCGGTCCGGTGTATCTCAGCCTGCCGCGCGAGGTGCTGGCGACGCCGTCGCCGGAATCCTCGTTGCCGACCCGTTTGCAGCCGAGCCAGGCGGGTGCGCCGGCCCCAGACGCGGTGGCCGCAGCGGCAGCGCTGGTGCGCGGGGCCGCCAATCCAGTGATTATCGCGCAGCGACTGCCGAAGCGGGGCGGCTGGGAGGCGCTGGCGAACCTCGCGGAGCGTTTCGCGTTGCCGGTGGTCGATTTTTGGGCGGCGCGCAATGTGATTTCGACCGAACACCCAATGTACGCTGGTGGCGAGCCGCAGACGTGGATCGCCGATGCGGACGTGATCATCACCGTTGATGCGCTGGTGCCTTGGATGATGGACGAGAAGAATGCCGGCTGGGGCGCCCGGATCATCGCCATCGGCGCCGACCCCCTCTTCCAGCGCGTGCCGATGCGGAGCTTCCCGGTCGATGTGGCGCTCGCCAGTGACCCGCTCCTGGCACTAACGGCCCTCGGCGAGGCCCTGGCGCCTCTTGCGGAGGAGATGCGTGCGCGGATTGACCGGCGGCGGCAGATGATGCGTGTTCGCGGTAAAGCGCTGCGTGTGGCGGCGCGCGAGCGGACAGCGAGGGACGTTGGTTCGCCGATGAGCCCGGCGTGGGTGAGCCACTGTCTCTCCGAAGCGAAGGCGGACGACGGGGTCGTGTTCAACGAGCTTGGCTGTGACCGGTCGGTGATGACGTTCACGCAACCCGATACCTACTTCTCTGCTGCACTTTCCGGTGGGCTCGGGTGGGCTCTGCCGGCGGCGCTCGGTTTCCAGCTTGCCGACCGCCGGCGCCAGGTCATTGCCTGCATTGGTGACGGCTCGCACATTTTCGCCAATCCGGTGGCGTGCCACATGGTGGCGCTGGCCGAGAAGCTGCCGGTGCTGACGGTGGTGTTCAACAACGGTCTTTGGCAGGCAGTGCGCCGGGCGACGGCCGCGATGTACCCGCAGGGCGAAGCGGTGCGGGCGAACACGATGCCGTTCACCGAACTCGCGCCGGTCATGGATTACGCCGCCATTGCCAGGGCGCACGGCGTTTGGGGCGAGCGGGTCGGAGACGGCGAGGCCCTTCCCGACGCGATCGCGCGAGCGCTGCGTGTTTGCGCCGAAGGGTCGCCGGCGCTTCTCGACGTGGTCGTGTCGGCGAGTTGACGACTACTCGGCCGTGGATTGAGGGACGGCGCGGCGGCCGGCGAACTCGCGACCGATGAGTGCGCCGCCGAGGATCGCCGCCCCGATGTCGGTCCACACCGCTCCCGGGAAAGCGCCGGCAGGAATCAGTGCCAGAAGGCCGGCAATCCCGAAGAGGACGCGCGGCAGCGCCGACAAGCGACGCGTGAAGAAACCGGCCATGGCAATGGCGACCAACCAGACGCCCATGATCGCGGTCACAACGGCGAGCGCCACCGAGGCGGGATCGCCCTCCAGGAGAAGCGTCGGCGAGGCCACGAACAACAGCGGCACGACGTAGGCAGTCCAGCCGAAGCGCATCGCCTCGAAACCGGTGCGCATCGGATCGGCCGAGGCGATGCCGGCGGCGGCGAAGGCGGCGATGGCGACCGGCGGAGTGATCATCGACATCATGCCGAAGTAGAGGACGTAGAGGTGGGCGGCCATGCGGTCGATGCCGACCTGGATCAGGGCCGGTGCCACCAAGGTGGCAAGAAGGACGTACACGCCCAGCGTCGGCAAGCCCATGCCGAGCACGATGCAGACGACCGCGGACAGCACCAGCAGGATCACCGCGTTCCCGGCGCCGACGTGAACGAGGCTGTAAGTGAGGTTGAAACTCAAGCCGGTGACGTTGAGGACGCCGATGACGATGCCGGCGGCGGCCGAGATCAGGATGATCTCGACGACGCCTCGCCCGGTGCCGGCGAAGCTGGAGGCAAGCTCGCGCCAGTTCGGCCGTTCGCCGCGATAGCCGAACAGGACTGCAGTGACGACGACGGTCGCGGCGGCGGCCAGCGCCGATTTTTCCGGTTGCCAGTGTCGCGTGAAGAGCGTGTAGACGAGAACGACGAAGGCGAGGGCAAAATGGACGCCGGCGACTACGACGCGACGGTCGGGGACCTCGGCACGGGGAACTGCGGCAATGCCCATGCGGCCGGCGTCGAGGTCGGCCTGAATGAAGAGCGCCACGTAGTAGAGAATGCCAGGCACCAGCGCAGCAATGACGACGCTGGAGTAGGGCACCTGGAGGAACTCGGCCATGAGGAAGGCAGCCGCCCCCATCACCGGCGGCATCAGTTGACCGCCGGTGGAAGCGACAGCCTCGATGGCGGCTGCCTTGTGCGCGGGATAGCCGCTGCGCTTTATCATCGGGATGGTGACGACGCCGGTGGCGACGACGTTGGCGACGGCGGAGCCGGAGATCGACCCGAACAAGGCGGAGGCAACAACGGCGATCTTCATCGAGCCGCCGCGGTATGGGCCCATGGTTACCAGCGCCGCGTCGGTGAAGAATCGCGAGCCGCCCGTCGCAGATAGAAGGCCGCCGAAGAATATGAATGCCACGACGATGGTGCTTGCGACCGCCATCGGAATGCCGAAAATGCCGTTGACGTCGAAGGCGAGGTAGCCGGAGAGCTTTTGCCAGTCCTGGGCACGGGCAGCGAGGCGGCCCGGGAAGACGTTGCCGAACAGAGCGTAAGCGATGAAAGCGACGACGATGGTGACGAGCACCCAGCCCGTCGCCCTCCGCAGTGCTTCCAGGACCAGTACGATCAGGATGAGGCCGGGAATGTACGCCTGAGCCGGTCGCAGAAAGATCCGGTTGACCAGCTCCGGATAGCGGACAGCGATGTATCCAGCGACGACCACCGCCAGGACGGCGGCAAACACGTCGTACCACGGTACGTCGCGGCGGGCGGTTCCTCGCCGCGCCGGCAAAACCAGGAAAGCGACCGGCAGCGCGAGTCCAAGGATCGCCGCGTAGAACTGCTGCTCGTAGAGACCCCAGGAGAAATATCGGGGAAGGTTGAGCGACCACCCGATCGCGACGAAGGTCAGCAGGGCGGCCGGGACGGCAACCGCCATGGTCCAGATGGATCGGGAGAGCCCGTTCTCGGGCCCTCCCGCACCCCGTTCGCTCACGTTCCGTCTACTCTTTCCAGATGCCGATCTCCTTGTAGTATTTGATCGCGCCCGGGTGGTACTGGCCAGGTGCGGTGTCCCCAACCATGTCGTCGGGATTGAACGGGCCGAACGGCGCGAAAGTGGCGGTCAGACTTGCTTTGCCGTCGTGGATGATCTTGGTCATCTGGTAGACGACATCGTCGGGTACGTCCTTGTTGGTGAAGACGATCTGCGGGTAGGCGATGAACCAGCCTTCCTCCAATACGCCGGGCGAGGCGGGGCTCGGTTGCATCTTGACGAGATAGCCGACCGGCCAGTGCTCCTTGATTGCCGTAATTGCCTGGGGCGTGTTGTCGATCGGCAGGGCGCGCAGGCCACCGACGGCCGCGTCGGCCTCACGCACCTTGCCGGCCCCGTGCGCAAATATGAAGCCGGCGGACTTGCCGGCGATAAATGCGTCGGCGCCTGCGACCACGCTTGGCACCTGCACCGGTTTCATGTCGGATCGTTTCAGGCCGGCGGTGGCGTAGATCGCGTCGAGTTGCGGCAGGATGGTGTTCTGGGCGGTGTAGCCGTCGACCATCGGTTTGCCCTTCAGATCGGCGATCGACTTGATGCTGGAATCCTTGCGCACGAAGATCGCTTCCTGCAGCGGCATGATGAGGCCGACGATCCTGAGGTTTGGATTGGGCTGGCCGTCGAACCAGCCTTTCCCCTCCAATGCGTAATTGAACTCCTGCAGGTTGCCGACGCCGAATTCGATGTCGCCGGCGTTGACGATGAACAAATACTGGTTGGGGCTCGTTGCCGGCTGAATGGTGGTGACAAGGCCGGCGTCATTGGCAGCCTTCGCGATGGCCGAGCCGATGTTGTGGAAAATCGAACCCGGATTGGAGGTGGCAATGCCAACCGTCTGTGCATGACCGGTGGCGGTCGTTGCAACCGCTAGACCCGCGGCCAGGGCGCACGTTGTGAGCTTCATGGGTTTTCCCCCTGTCGGTTTCGGCTGGGTGAGCTTCCGCTCAGGGCCGGGCGATTGTCAAATGTGCGCCTGGTCGTCGGGCGGCTCATCGGGGTCCGCGAAGCGACGAAATGGAATGACGTCAGGTCGGCGTTCCCGCCCGGCGGGCGGCGAGTGCGCGCTCGAGATCGGGTGTCGCGGCGACGAGCGCCGCCGTGTAGGGGTGCCGTGGGCTCGAAAAAACACGTTCGGTCTCGCCTTCCTCGACGATCCTTCCTTGCTGCATGACAAGGACCCGGTCGGTAACAGCGCGCACGGTGGCGAGGTCGTGCGAGATGAAAAGATAGGCGACGCCGAGGCGGTCGTTGAGGTCGGCGAGCAGGTCGAGGATCTGGGTGCGGATCGATGCGTCGAGAGCGGAAACTGCCTCGTCAAGGACGATAAGCGACGGGCTGGTGATGAGCGCGCGGGCGATGGCAAGGCGCTGGCGCTGGCCGCCGGAAAATTCGTGCGGATATTTGTCGCCGTCGGCCGCGGTGAGCCCGACGGAGACGAGGGCGGCGTCGACACGCTTGCGCCGTTCGGCGGCGTCGGGCCGCGTCGCGTCGAGGTGCAACGGTTCGGCCACGAGACCCGCCACCTTGCGTCGCGGGTCGAAGCTTCCGTAAGGGTCCTGGAACACTGCCTGCACGTGACGGCGCAGGTCAAGCAGCCGGGGGCCGTGGGTCGCGAGGAAGTCGGTGCCGTTGAGCACGACCTCGCCCGCGAGCGGCTGTTCGAGTGCAAGGAGGACCCGGGCGAGCGTCGACTTGCCACTGCCCGACTCGCCGACCAGACCGACGCTCTCCCCTCGGCGGATGGTGAAGCCGACATGATCCACGGCGCGCAGGTTCGCGGCGGGATGGAAAAGCGAGCGGCGTGGAAGGGGGTACTCGCGGACGATGTCACGGGCGACGAGGATTGGCGCAGAATTGTCGGTGGATGAGGCTTGCCGCCGCCGGCGCGCGTGGTGGGTCGCCGCGGCAAGGAGCATCTTCGAATAGGGATGGTGCATGGCGGAAAACAGGGCACCGGTCTTGCCGGTCTCGACAACAGCGCCGTCCTTCATGATGGCGACGCGGTCGGCCATGGCGGCGACGGTGGCGAGATCGTGCGAGATGAGGACGAGGCTCGCGCCGTATTCCGCCATCAGATTGCGAAGGAGATCGAGAACGCGAGCCTGGGTGGTGACGTCGAGGGCGCTGGTCGGCTCGTCGGCGACAATGAGTTGCGGCTTCAGCACAACAGCCATGGCGATGACGACGCGCTGGCGCTGGCCACCGGAAAGCTCATGCGGGTAGCGGTCGAAGGGAATGTCGGCGAGGCCGACGTGCTCCAGTGCCTGCCGGGCACAGTCACCGGCTTCCCCGCGGTCGACGCGGCGGTGGATGGCGACGGTCTCGGCGACCTGGCGGCCGATGGTCTTGACCGGGTTCAGGGCGCTCATCGGTTCCTGGAAGACCATGGCCAGGGTCCGGCCGCGACGATCGCACATCGCGCGCTCATCAAGGGTGAGCAGATTCTCGCCAGCAAGCGCGATGCGGCCGCTGATCTCGGCACCGCGCGGCAACAGCCGCATGATCGATAGGGCCGTCATGGTCTTGCCGGCACCCAACTCGCCGACGATGCCAAGCACTTCGCCTGCCTCCAGATGGAGCGACACGTCCTTGAGGACCGGGGTCGCGCCGATGGTAACGGAAAGGTCGTCGACTTCGAGGAGGGCCATCTCCGCTACCGCGCCCGCCGTAACCGCGGATCGAGAACATCGCGCAATCCGTCGCCAAGGAGGTTGAGGCCGAGGACGGTGATGACAATTGCGAGGCCGGGCACGACGGCGAGCCGCGGTGCGAGGCCGATCAGGGTCTGAGCATCGGCAAGCATGCGGCCCCAGTTCGGCGTTGGCGGCTGGCTGCCAAGACCGACGTACGACAGCGCTGCTTCCGCGAGGACCGCAAGCGAGAACTGAATGGTCGCCTGCACCACCAGCGTGTTGAGGACGTTGGGCAGGATATGCTCAAGCGAGATCAGCGTCGCTCCTTTGCCGGCAACGCGGGCGGCCAGCACGTAGTCGCGCGTCCACAGGCTGAGGGCGGCACCGCGGGTGAGGCGGGCAAACACCGGAATATTGAAGATACCGATCGCGACGATTGCATTGACAGCGCCGGGTCCGGCGAGCGCGGTGATCATGACGGCGAGAAGGAGGGCGGGAAAGGCGAAAATGACATCGTTCAGCCGCATGATGGCGTCGGCAAGCCAGCCGCTGCGAGCGGCGGCAAGCAGCCCCAATGGGACGCCGACGGCGATGCCGATGGCGACGGCAATGAGGGCGACGGCGATCGAATTTACGGTGCCGGCCATCAGCATCGAAACGAGATCGCGACCGAACTGGTCGGTGCCGAGCCAATGGGTGGCGGAGGGCGGTTGCAACCGGTCGGCGATGACGATGGCGGTCGGGTCGTACGGGGTCCACACCAGAGCGACGAGGGCAACAGCGACGATGGCCGCCGTGATGGCGCCACCGGCGAGCAGGCTCGGATAAATGCGACGCGGCGGCCGCACTGCGGCATGCGGCTGCACGGTCATTGGCTGTGGCGCCTCAGGCGCGGGTCGATGGCCGCATACGCGAGGTCGACGGCGAAAGTGACGACGACGATCGCCGCCACCAGCAACAGTACCACGCTCTTCACCACGATCAGGTCGCGCTGGGTGATCGCCTGAAAGACCAGGCGGCCGAGGCCGGGCAGGAAGAAGACATTCTCGATGATGATGGCGCCGGCAAGCAGGAAGGAGAACTGCAGGCCGATGACGGTCATCACCGGGATCAGCGCGTTGCGTACGGCATGGCGGCGGATTGCCTCACCCGCGGTGAGCCCCTTGGCGCGCGCAGTGCGCATGAAGTCCTCGTCGAGGGTGTCGATGAGGGCGGACCGCATGAGGCGGGCAAGGATGGCGGCCTGCGGCAGGGCGAGCGCGATCGCCGGCAGGGTCAGAGCCTTGAGGCTGACGAAAAGGCCTGCGCTCCAGCCGGGAAAGCCACCGGCGGAAAACCAGTGGAGGCCGATGGAGAAGGCCAGTACCAGCAACATGGCAAACCAGAAGTTAGGTATCGCGATGCCGAGCTGGGTGAGGCCCATGATGGCAAGGTCGGGGGCGCGGTTGCGCCGGGCGGCGGCGAGGACGCCGGCCGGGAAGCCTATGGCGATCGCCAGCGCCAGCGCCATCAGGGCGAGCGGCAGGCTGACCCAGAGACGGTCTCGGACAAGCTCGGCGACCGGCACGCGGTAGGTATAGCTGATGCCGAAGTCGCCGGTGAAAAAGCCGGCTATCCAGCCGAGGTAGCGAACGATCAGAGGCTGGTCGAGGCCGAGCTGATGGCGAAGTGCTGCGACGGTGTCGGGCCGGGCATTAACTCCCAGCATGTACGACGCGGGGTCGCCGGGGAGCACCTCCATCACCAGGAAGATGACGATGGAGGCGACGACCAGGGTCGCGGCGAGCGAGACGAACCGTTTGGTGACGAACGATCCCATCGGATCCTGCCGTCAGGGGTAGGCGCGGCGGCGCGAGCCGGCCGGCCCAAAAATGCCGTCCCTTACTCCTGCCAATAGACGCCGGTCAGGTCGTTGGCCTGGATCGGGGCGTTGGCCCACAGCCCCTTGAGCCTTGCGTTCCAAACCCCGGTCTTGGCCAACTCGAACAGAAAGACGTTGACGGCGTCCTCGGCGATCCGACGCTGCGCGTCGCCGATCAGCGCCAGGCGCTTCGCCGGGTCGGTGGTCAGCTGGTAATCGGACATGATCTTCTTGAACGCGTCGCTGTGGTAATTGAAGTAATAGTCGTCGCGCGCATAGATGCCGATGTCGGCCGGCTCGGTATGGGATACGATGGTGAGGTCGTAGTCCTTGTTAGCGAAAACGTCTGACAGCCACTGCGCCCACTCGACGTTGACGATCTGGGCATCAACGCCGACGGCTTTCAACTGAGCGGCGATGATTTCGCCGCCACGGCGGGCGTAGGTCGGTGGCGGCAGCTTGAGCGTCACCTTAAACCCGTTCGGATAGCCAGCTTCCGCCAGCAGTTGGCGTGCCTTGTCCGGGTTGTACGGATACATGGCGGTGAGATCGACATAGCCGGGGTCGGCCGGCGAGAAGTGGCTGCCGATCGGCGTGCCGTAGCCGAACATCGCCCCGTCGATCACCGCCTGTCGGTCGACGGCGTAGGACATGGCGCGGCGGACCCTGATGTCATCGAACGGTTTCTTGCCGTTGTTCATTGCCATGAGGGTTTCGCCTTCAGTCGAACCGATGACGACGGCGAAGCGCGGGTCGGCCTTGAACTGAGCGAGGTTCTCGGGCGCCGGAAAAACGGGGAAGGCGTCGATGTCGCCGGCTTCCATGGCGGCGAAGGCGGCGGTCGGGTCGGAAATGAACTTGAAGGTTGCCTTCGCGAGTTTCACCGGCGTGCCCCAGTAATCGGGATTGCGCACGAGGTCGACATGATCGCCTTCGACCCAGTCGGCGAACTTGAACGGACCGGTGCCGATCGGATGGGTCGCGTTGGTGGCGGCGCTGTCGGGCGCCACGATCACTGCGTCGCCCCAGGCCATGTTGAAAAGGAAATCGCCGAGGGGGTGATCGAGGGTGACGCTGACGGTGGCGGGATCGACAACGTCGACCGATTGGATGTCCTCGAACAGGCCCTTCTGTGCGTTGGTGGAATCAGGCGCCCGGGCGCGGTCGAGCGAGAATTTCACGTCGTCGGCGGAGAACGCGGTGCCATCGTGGAACTTGACGCCGGCGGCGAGGTGAAAGGTGTAGACGCGGCCATCGGGGGAAATGTCCCAGGAGCGGGCAAGGTCAGGGTGGACAGCGCCGTCGGCGCCGATGCGGGTGAGGCCCTCGAAGACGTTGGCGTAGACGACCTCGTCGATTGCGCCGGCGGCACCGGCCGTGGGATCGAGGTTGGGCGGCTCCAGTTGCATGCCGATGATGACATCGGTGCGCTGGGCAAGGGCGGCAGTCGCGAAGCCGGAAAGGAAAACAACGGCAAAAAGCGTCAAAACGGGCAGCCTGGTATTCAACTAACTCTCCTTGAGCGTCCGGCCCCCGCAACCGGCGCGGCAGGCGGCAGGGGATCAGGACGTGGATGCGGGATCAAGCAGAGCGTGTCAATCGTTCGGGCATGCAAGCCGGTCATGGCGGCCAGAACGGAGAGCCTCGACCGAGACGATCATAGCGCCCTCCTTCGGCTTCGGCGGTTCAGGGCTCGTGACCGGCTGTCGGATGCGCTCGCCGGCGTGGAGATGTGCCCTCTTTGGCCATGATCCGAGCGGCAACGGCCGGAACATGGCGGCGCCTCAGGTCCGCCCGTAGGGGACCGAGGGATCCACCTGTCGAGGAAGTCGGTCCTACGCTATCTAGATCGGAAGATCACGGCCGCGCGCCGGCCAGCGGGGAGAACAACGATGCACAAGCTGCAAGTCCAGGGGGTCCATCACATCACCCTGGTCGGGGCCGACCGCCAGACGTCGATAGACTTCTGGGAAGGGACTCTCGGCATGGCGTTCGTGTTCGAACAGCCGAACCTCGATGTGCCTGACGAAAGCCACATCTACTTCGATCCCGGGGACGGGCGGCTGATTACGGTCTTCACCAAGGAGGATCGCAAGCCCGATGCGACGCAAACGTCACGGGACGTCGGCGCCGTCCACCACATAGCGTTCTCGGTATCGCAGGCCACCTTTGCGCAGGCCGTGGCGCGGCTCGACGAGCGGGGGATCAAGCACAGCGGCCTCGTGGATCGCGGCTTCATGGACTTCGATTTATTTCCGCGATCCGCTGGGCTTTCTTATCGAGTTGTCTTCCTACCGCTTCTTCCCGCCGACAGGCGTTTCCCATGGGGAGGTCATGCTGGAAGCGCACAAGATCCGGGTGGCGCGGGGCGACTACAACATTACCGAGGTGCATCTTGCCGATGCGATCGAGAGGCTCACAACGGGCACCCGCAGATCGCTGTCGGAGGACCGTTCGCCGAAAAACCCCTATTGATCTATAATGCAGCGAAGGCGCCTTCGCGACGCAGCAGGATCGGCCATTTCCGGCTGACGCCGACGCGCGGGTGACAAGGGGAGGACAAGCGATGGAACTTCATATGAATCCGGTCTCCAATACCAGCCGGCCGATACGCCTGCTGATCATGGAGAACAAGCTGCCGGTTGATGAGAAGATCATCGACTTCAACACCGGCGAGCACCTGAGCGAGCCGTACATTTCCCTCAACCCCAATGGTCTGGTGCCGACGCTGGTCGACGGTGATTTCGTGCTCACCGAGAGCTCGACGATCATGAAGTATCTCGCCGACAAGTTCGGCCTTGCTACCTATCCCAAGGAGTTGAAGGCGCGGGCCAGGGTCAACGAGATGATGGACTGGTTCAACACCGGTTTCTATCGGGACTACGGCTATAACGTCGTCTATCCGCAGATTTATCCGCACCACAAGCGGCCCACCGACGAGGCGCAGCAGAAGACGATCGAATGGGGCAAGGGCCTGACGCAGAAATGGCTGAAGGTGCTGAACGACCACTGGCTCGGCCACGGCAACAAGTACCTTACCGGCGACACCCTGACGATCGCGGACATCTTCGGCGCGTGCTTGGTGACCTGTGGCCATCCGATCGGTAATGAGTTCAAGGCGTGGCCCAACGTCGATGCGTGGCTGAAGCGGATCGCGGACCTGCCGCACTGGGCCGAGGTCAATGAGGCGGTCGAGGGATTCCGCCAGGCGGTCAAGGACCAGCCGTTCGTCAAGATGTGACGGCGGCGGACCAGTCGACCAACTGCGATTTGTAGTCGGAGCGCGGCAGGCTGCCGTGGTGGACGAGCGTCACCGCGGTCGTCACCAGAAGGGCCTCGCGGACGCGTGCGCGAATGCGCTCGGCCAGGGCGGGATCGGCGGACTGGCCGGCGGCAAGTTCGACGGCGACGGCCAATGGCGGGTTCTGGCGGAAGCCGGTGTGGGCGGGGCGCACTGAAATGACGCCGCTCACGCTGGGGACAAACTCGTTGACGATTTCGCGCAAGGCGGACGGAAACACGTTGACGCCGCGCACGATCAGCATGTCGTCCGTGCGGCCTATGCAGCGCGTTCGGGGGGCGGTCCGGCCGCAGGAGCAGGTCCCGGTCCAGATGCGCACGTGGTCGCGGCTGCGGAAGCGCAGCAGCGGTGCGGCGCGCTGGCGCAGGTGGGTGTAGACCAGCTCGCCTTCAGCGCCGTCCGTCAGCGGGATAGGCTCCGTGGTCTCCGGGTCGATCAGCTCGAAGTGAACGAGACCGCGGCCGCTGAAGTGCATTCCCGACTGCCGCTCGCATTCGCCCCACAGCGTGGCGGCAATATCGCCAATGCCCATCGCCTCGGTCACCTTCGCGTCCCATGCTTTTTCCAGTCGGGCGCGCATGGCGGGCTCGCCACCGCCGGGCTCGCCGGCGACGATCAGGCGGCGAACGGTCGATGACGGAAGGTCGATGCCCCGGTCCGCGGCCCACTCGGCAAGATGGAGCGCGTAAGACGGGGTGAGGGCAATCGCCTCGGCCTTGAGCTTCACCAGGGCGGTCATCAGGCGGTCGGTGTTGCCGGAGCCGACGGGGATGTGACAAAGGCCGAGGGCGTGGAAGGCATCGAGGCCGACGCCGGCGACGAAAGGGCCGGCGTTGTACGTCGAAATCAGACGCTCCCCGGCGACGAGGCCGGAGGCGGCGTAGCTGCGGGCGGAAATGCGGACCCAGTCGGCGAGGTCGTCGCGGGTGAGCGGGATGTAGCTCGGCGCCCCGGTGGTTCCGCTGGTGGAGAAGATGCGGGCCACGTCGCGCACGGGTGCGGCGAGATGGGTGCCAATCGGGTCGGCATCGCTGCGGCTGGCGCGCAACTCGTCTTTCTCGGTGAGGGGCAACCGGTGGATCGCGTCGAGGCCGCCGACGGCGCTGGGATCGTCGAAACCGGCGGCCGCCAGTTTGTCACGGTAGAAACGCGAATTGGCGAAGAGGTAGGCGATCTGGCGATGGTAGACGGCATCGTCGAGAGAGTGTTGCTCTGCCCATGGGCTGGTCTCGATGTCGGGGTCGTACATCGTCGCGACTACCGCCTCTTCCTGCCGTCGTAGCTGATTGCTTCCTCGCCCTTCGCGGCCATGAGAAATCCGATGGGACGCTCCTGCTCTTCGGCCAGGTGAGCGAGGAGGCCGGCGGTGCGGGCGAGAATCGGAATTGCCTTGATCATCGTGGCCGGGAAGTCGAGATCCAGCAGGGTTGCGGCGATCGGCATCGAGACGTTCATCGGCAGCGCCCGCCCCCACACGCTCGCCACCGCAGGCGCGAACCGGCGGGCGAGGTCGACGTGGCGACCCGCGATACCGCGTGCGTCGGCAAGCGCGAGGATGCGCTCGGCACGCGGGTCGACCGGCTTGTGCAACGGATGTCCGAAGCCCGGCATCGGTTTGCCGTTGGCGCGAATTTCGCTCGCGATATCGGCGACGGCTTTGTCGGGCTTGCCCTCGGCGTCGACGCGCTGTGCCGCATCGCGGAGCACCTCTCCGCACAATTCCGCGGTGCCGAGGACGACTGTGCCGCAGCCGAGGATGCCGGCGGCGACTGCGGCCTGAAGGGAGTCCGGGGCAGCGTCGTAGGTCATGCGGGCGGCGACGGCAGTGGGTGTCAGGCCGTGCTCCGCGATGGCAACCAGCAAGAGGTCGAGGAAATACCGCTGGCTCTCGCTCGGCTCGCGGCCGCAGACGAGCAGATAGAAAAACTCGGTGAAAGTGAGGCGGCCCATGAGATCGCCGGCGAGATCACGGCCGCGCACCGTGACGCCGTCGGCGTCGGCAGTGGCGATGGCGGTCTTGGCCGGACCGGGCTTGCCGATCAACATGGTCGCGGTTCTCTCTGATTGGGTCGCATCGGACCGCAAATCTAGCGGCAAACGCGCTGCGGCGACAGGAACCGTATCAGGACTGCGGCGTGTCCCATGGGCCGGATGGCGTCTCGCCCCACGGACGTGCAGGCGAGGAGTCCGGGCCGGGACGGTCGCCGAAGCTGGAGGGGTCGGCCGGTTCGTGGGGTTGTGATCGCGGGCTCAGCCCGGACGGATCCGCCGGCTGAGCAGCCTCGGCCGGCATTGAACTCAGCGGTAGGTCGTGGCCGCCGGCGTAACGGACAAGGGCGGAAACGCGGTCCTCGATGGACGGGTGGGTGGCGAAGAGCCCTGCGAAGCCCGGGGGCTTGGGATGATCCAGGAACATCTCCTGGATCTGCGACGGCGCCTCGATCTCGGAATGGCCGGCGATGCGCTTCAGCGCCGTGATCATTGCGTCCGGGTTCTTGGTCAGTTCGACGGCGCCAGCATCGGCCAAGTACTCGCGCTTGCGTGACATGGCGAAACGGAGGGCGATTGCAAGCAGCCGGGCGACGATGAAAATGGCGACCGCGATGAGGATGAGGACGATGGCCCCGCCACCACCACCGCGGCCGCGCGAGTTCGAGCGGCCGCGACGTCCCCCGACCGACCACAGGATCGCGCGGGGCGAGCGCACCAGGATGTCGCCGACCAGCGTGATGACGCCCACAAACACGGCGGCGATGACCAGCAGCTGCACGTCGCGGTTTTCGATGTGGGTCAGCTCGTGGGCGAGCACGGCTTCGAGCTCGGCATCGTCGAGGGTGTCCATGAGACCACGGGTGACCGTGACGGTGTACTGGCTTTTGCTGACGCCGCTGGCGAAGGCGTTGCGGGCGTCGGTCTCAATGACGCGCAGGCGCGGCATTGTGATGCCCCGGCTGATGCAGAGCGCCTCCAGGATGTTCCACAGACGGGGCTCGGCGCGCCGATCGACGGCGCGGGCGCCAGTCGCGGCCGCAACGATGGCGGTGTTGGCGAACCACGCGATGACGAACCAGATGAGCGCGCCGCCGAGGGCGACCGGAACCAGCGAAGGCAGCAGGCGGAAGGCGGTCGCGATGCCTTCTGCGACGTCGGGATTATCCAGGGCGGAGATGAGGAGTGCGAAGGCGAAGCAGATGAGAAGCAGCAGTACAGGAAAGCCGGCTAGCAGAAGGATCGACTTCAGCCGGTTGTTCCAGATGTATGTCTTGAGGCCGTAGCTGGCGAACACGCGATGCGGACCTTCGTCATGTCCCCCCGGCTTATGTCATGCCCGATTTCAGAACTTGACCGCCGGCGGGGCCTCGACGGCGGCGCGCTCGCCCTCTTCGAGATCGAAGAACGTGCGCTGGGTGAAGCCGAAGGAGTTGGCGAACAGCGCCATCGGGAACTGCTGGATTGCGGTGTTGAACTCCTGCACGGCGTTGTTGAAGAAGCGACGGGCAGCGGCGATCTTGTTCTCGAGATCGGAAAGGTCGGATTGCAACTGCAGGAAGTTCTGGTTTGCCTTGAGGTTGGGATAGGCCTCGGCAAGGGCGAAGAGCTGGCGGAGGGCGCCGGTCAGCATGTTCTCCGCCTTGGCCTGCGCTTCGGGGCCGGCGGCGCTGACGGCGGCGTTGCGGGCCTGGACCACGGCATCAAGGGTGCCGCGTTCGTGGGCGGCGTAGCCCTTCACGGTCTCCACAAGGTTGGGGACGAGATCATGGCGCTGCTTGAGCTGGACGGAGATGTCGGCCCAGGCCTGATTCACAGTCTGTCGGAGCGCAACCATGCGGTTGTAGAGGAAGACGGCGTAAAGCGCGATCAGAACGACCACGCCGAGGATGATCCAGCCGGCTGTTCCCATGGGGCTCGGTCTCCGTGGCCCGACAGATTCGCGCACGCAACTTACAGTGTTGCCGGATCGATGCCAACGCGGGCTTCGGCGGAACGACTGCCCGGCAGTGGTCAATGTGGGGTAGCGTTGGCTTCGCGTCCATAGCCGCGGGCGGCGACGCGTTTTAGTGGAAGTTCCGCCCCTTGGGCATAACATGGCCGATCTTGTCGCGATTATCGACGCCGGGGCGGCGCACTTCGTCGGCGCGGGCGAGGGAGGAAAGGTCGCCCGCGTCCTGCGACAGGACCGTCAACATGGGCGTCAGGTCCTCGATCCTGTCGGCGACCACGTGAATGACGCCGCTCTCGCTCTGCACCTTGCCGGTGACCGCGACCAGGCGGGCGCCCAGCACGACAGGGCGGAACGTCTCGAAGGTCTTGGGCCAGACGATAACGTTGGCAATGTCGGTCTCGTCCTCCAGGGTCATGAAGATGACGCCCTTGGCGGTGCCCGGCCGCTGGCGAATGATAACCAGGCCGGCGACGGTGGTGCGGCGGTTGTTCGGTATCTCCTTCAGTGAGGCATGAGTGACGACGCGGCGGGTGGTGAGCTGCCTGCGGAGGAATGACACCGGGTGTGCCTTAAGCGACAGGCTGAGATAGCGATAGTCGTTGACCACGTGTTCGCCGAGCGGCATCGGCGGCAGGTGAAAATCGGGTTCCCTGCGGATGTCCCTGTGCTCGGGCACGTCGAAAAGCGGCAGCTTGTCGGCGTGCTTCATGGCGCCGATGCCGCGCGCCGCCCACAGCGCCTCGCGGCGGTCCAGACCGATGGAGCGGAAGGCATCGGCATCGGCAAGGCGCTCGATCGCGGCGCGGCAGAGGCGAGCGCGCAGCCAGAGATCGCGAACGGAATCATAACCTTTGCCGCGGGCCTCCATCAGGTGTTCGGCGTCGCTCTCGGACAAGCCCTTGATCTGGCGAAGGCCCAGACGGACGGTGCAGCCGGTTTCTTCTCTGCCATCGTCATTCCGGCGAACGCCGGAATCCATCTCCGCCATTTCAGATTTAGCGGAGCTGTCAATGATGGACCCCGGCTTTCGCCGGGGTGACGGACCGGGGGTTCTGGAGAAAGAGGGTGGAGGTGTTTGATTGGATTCTCCCTCACCCTTTTCGCCTAAATTCGCCTTTGGCTCATGAAGGCTCAAAGCCCTCTCCGGCGAGGGTAGAGGGGGTGATTCCTCCTGTGAGGATGGCGGCTCCAGCGTCGAGTCCCAATCGGACATGTTGATATCGGGAGGGAGGACGGTGACGCCGTGGCGGCGGGCGTCGCGGACGATCTGGGCGGGCGCGTAGAATCCCATCGGCTGGGCGTTCAAAAGCGCCGCGCAGAAGACGTCCGGGTAGTGGCACTTGATCCAGGCAGAGGCGTAGACGAGAAGGGCGAAGCTCGCCGCGTGGCTTTCGGGGAAGCCGTATTCGCCGAAGCCCTCGATCTGATGAAAGCAGCGCTCGGCGAAATCACGGTCGTAACCGCGCCCGACCATGCCTTCAACCATCTTCGCCTGGAACGTGCCGATGGTGCCGACGCGGCGGAAAGTCGCCATGGCGCGGCGGAGCCTGTCGGCCTCGCCCGGGGTGAAGCCGGCGGCGACGATGGCGATCTTCATCGCCTGTTCCTGGAAGAGCGGCACGCCCAGCGTCTTGCCGAGCACCTTCTCCAATTCGTCGGCGGAGCCGTGCTCGGGCGACGGCGCGGGGTAGGTGACGGTCTCGATACCCGAACGCCGGCGCAAATATGGGTGGACCATGTCGCCCTGGATGGGGCCGGGGCGCACGATCGCCACCTCGATGACGAGGTCGTAGAACTTTTCCGGCCTCAGCCGCGGCAGCATCGACATCTGGGCGCGACTCTCGACCTGGAATACGCCGACGGAATCGGCCCGCTGAAGCATGCGGTAGACGGCAGGGTCCTCGGCTGGAATCGTCGCCAGCGTCGGGGCGTTGCCGTAGTGCTTGTCCATGAACTCGAAGGCGCGGCGGATGCACGACAGCATGCCCAGCGCCAGTACGTCGATTTTAAGGATACCGAGGGCGTCGAGATCGTCCTTGTCCCATTCGACGGTGGTGCGGTCCTCCATCGCCGCGTTCATGATCGGGCAGACCTCGTCCAGGCGGTCGCGGGTGATGACGAAGCCGCCGACGTGTTGGGAGAGATGGCGGGGGAAGCCGCCGATCTCCTTGGCCAGTGCCATCACTCGCGCCATCGTCTTCTCTTGCGGGTCCATACCGACCCGGCGCACGTCCTCCTCGCGCACGCCACCGGCCGACCAGCCCCACACGGTGCCTGACAGGGTGCCGACGGCGTCTTCAGACAGGCCGAAGGCCTTGCCGACCTCTCGCACCGCCGAGCGCGAGCGGTAGGTGATGACGGTGGCGGCAAGGCCGGCGCGATCGCGGCCATACTTCTGGTAGATGTACTGCATCACCTCCTCGCGGCGTTCGTGCTCGAAATCGACATCGATGTCGGGCGGCTCGTTGCGCTCGGCGGAGATGAAACGCTCGAAGAGAAGGTCGGTGTGGTCGGGGTCGACCTCGGTGATGCCGAGGGCGAAGCAGACGGCGGAGTTGGCGGCCGAACCGCGGCCCTGGCAAAGGATTCCTTTCGAGCGGGCGAAACGCACGATGTCGTGGACGGTGAGGAAGTAGGGGGCAAAACGAAGCTCGGCGATCAGCCTCAACTCGTGGTCGAGCGCGGCCCGTACTTTCTTCGGCACACCATCCGGATAGCGGCTGCGGGCGCCTTCTTCGGTGAGGCGCTGCAGCGCTTCCTGCGGAGTCGCTGCCTCGCCGGTGGGTTCGTCGGGGTACTGGTAACGCAACTCGTCGAGCGAGAAAGTCAGTTGCTCGATCACGGCCACCGTCTCGGTAATCGCTTGCGGGTAATCGCGGAAGAGGCGCGCCATCTCGGCGGGCGACTTCAGATGACGCTCGGCGTTGGCGGCGAGCAAGCGACCAGCGTTGGTGAGCGTCGTCTTCTCGCGGATGCAGGTGAGCACGTCTTGGAGCATGCGTCGTTCCGGCACGTGGTAGAGGACGTCGTTGGTGGCTAGGAGGGGGATACCCAAGCGGCGGGCGGTGCGATCAAGCAATGCCAGACTGCGGTGGTCGGCGGCGCCATGGGGAAAGCTCGCCATCAGGCGAACCGAACCGGGGAAGGTGTCGGTAAGGGCTTCGAGGGAGGGAAGAGGGGTTGCTGTACTAACGGAGGGCCGAGGTATGATCCCGAACACCATCCCCTCGCCCCATTCGAGCAGGTCGACCAGGTCGAGGTGACATTGGCCCTTCTCGGCCCGGCGGTTGCCGAGCGTGAGGAGACGGCAAAGGCGGCCGTAGGCGGCGCGGTCGCGCGGCCAGGCAAGGATGTCGGGCGTGCTGTCGCGAGACGAAAGGCGGCAGCCGACGGCATAGCGAAGCCCTCTCTCCTTCGCCGCCAGATGGCCGCGCACCACCCCGGCCAGCGTGTTCTTGTCGGCAACGGCTATACCGGAGAGCCCGAGTTCCGCGGCGGCGAAGGCAAGTTCTTCCGGATGGGAGCCGCCCATGAGGAAGGAGAAATTGGTAGAGACCGCGAGCTCGGCGAATTTGTGCTTACCGGTGACGCTTTCGGCGATCTTCGCCCATTGCTTTTCTTTTTTCCTGGCCGCGTCTTCTTTCCTGGCCGCGTCTTCGCCGCTTCTCGCCTTTTGTTTTTCCGGTTTCCCGGCTGCGCCGTGGGCGCTCCTCGCCTCTTGTTTGGTGTTCACGTCAACACCACCTTTCCGACGACAGGCACGTTTCGTGGGTGCCATACTTCCGCCGTGCTAACAGGCCCCCATGGAACCATTCACGCGGTCCGCGCATTGGTTTGGCATGAGACGGGTGAGAGGAATCATCATGCTCAGGAAAGCTTCTGTCCTCGCCGCAATTAGTCTCCTCGGCGTTATCGCAGTTACAGCGAGCGTTCCTGCAAGTGCTGCGGAAAACAGCTTCCTCAATCGCTTCAAGGGCAACTGGTCGGGCGCGGGCACCGTGACCAAGGACGCCCTTTCCGTGCACGTGAGCTGCAACGCGGTCGGCAAGCCGGGCGAAAATCACATCGTCGTTCAGGGCAATTGCGGGGTCGCGGTCTTCAGCCAGCCGATCGGTGCCGACCTGACCTTTGATCCGGCCTCCGGCCGCTACAGTGGTACCTATATCGGCTCCAAGGTCGGACCGGCGCACCTTTCCGGCAAGCGCGACGGCAACGTTGTCCAGCTCACCATCACGTACCCGAAGCCGGTCAACGGCGATACCAAGGCAAAGCTGATGATCGAGAACGCTGGGTCCGGCAGCCTCAGGATCATGGTCATCGACAATCCCGCTCCGGGCGCTCCGATGGAGCGGACTTCCGACCTGGTTTTGTCGCAACTTTAAGTTCCGGCTTTCGGCCATAATTTTTACGTTTCCGGTGGCGGCTTCGCCGCTCCTCGCCGTTTGTTGTTTTTTCCCCGTCGCGGCTTCGCCGCTCCTCGCCTCTTGGGTGCTCATCCGAAAACGCCGTGCAGATACCAGCGCGGGGTGATGAGTTCGCGGCCATAGAGGCCCTCGCGAAAAAGCCAGAAGCGGTGACCGGTCGGATCCTCGACGCGGAAATAATCTCGGGTCAGGTCATCGTCGCGCCACCATTCCGGCGCGATCCGCTCCGGCCCCTCGGCGCGGACGACCTGATAGAGCACGCGCCGCCAGCGGAACCGGATCGGAGGGCCGTCCGGGACCTCGGCGATCGCTTCAACCGGCTCGGGCTTGGCGAACAGACGCAGCGGTCGAGAGATTGGCGCGTCGTTTTCCGTCGCCATGTTTCCCGACGATATATTGTGAGCGGTTCTCTCAGGATGATTGGTGACGAGGTTCTTTGTCTCCCGGTCGGCGCTCCTCGCCTCCTCGCCTCTTGTCTCCCGGTCGGCGCTCCTCGCCTCCTCGCCTCTTGTCTCCCGGTCGGCGCTCCTCGCCTCCTCGCCTCTTGTCTCCCGGTCGGCGCTCCTCGCCTCCTCGCCTCTTGTCTCCCGGTCGGCGCTCCTCGCCTCCTCGCCTCTTGTCTCCCGGTCGGCGCTTTGCGCCTCCTCGCCTCTTGTCTCCCGGTCGGCGCTCCGCGCCTCCTCGCTTCTTGTCTCCCGCTCGGTGCTCCTCGCCTCCTCGCCTTTTGCCGCGCGCTCGGGGATGTGGCTGCCTTCAGCACGAATGCGGGTGATGCGATCCGATCCAAGGCGGGCGCCGACGCGGTCGATCAGGCCATCGAGATCGGCTGCGGCTGAGATGTTGCCGGCAAGGTCGATCTGGGCGGGATCGGCGGGCGCGGCGGCGAGCACCGAAAGGCGGGCCATGTCGAACCCGAAGCCCATGTCAATCGCTTCGCCGAGACCGGCGAATTTTTCCCGGAAGAGATCAAGGATGAGGCGGGAGTCGCGTAATGGCCGGCCGGCGCCGACGGCGATGCGTTTGACTGCACCATCCACACGGAAGAAGGCGAGCTCGAGATGGCGGGCGCCGAACCCGTGTGTCTCCAGGCACCTGGCAAGAGTTGCCGCAAGGGAGGCAAGGGTGGCGGCGATATCCTCCTCGCGGGTTATCGGCTCGGCGAAGCGCCGCTCGGCGATCATCGCCGGCACCGGACGGCGCGGGTTGATCGCCTCCTCTTCCCAGCCAAGCGCCTGATCGAGACGGCGGATGAGAGCCGAACCGAAACGGGCAGCCAGAGGCGCGCGCGGAGTGTCGATGATCTGGCCGATCCGTTTGAGGCCCGTGCGGTCGAGCGCCGATAGGGTCTCGTGGTCGAGGCGCAGGGCGGCGAGCGGCAAGGGCCGCAGGACATCCGCTGCCCCGCCTGCCGGAACGACCGGCGGTCCGCCGAAACGGGCAACGGCGGCGGCGGCGCCCGGCGTGTCGGCGACCGCCGCTGCGGCAAGGAAACCCTGAGCACCGAGCCGCATGGTGAGGTCGGTGAGGAGGGCCGCCTCGCCGCCGAAGAGATGGGACGATCCGGTAATATCGAGCATCAGGGCATATTGTTTCCCTGTCGCGGCTTCGCCGCTCCGCGTCTCTTGTTTTTGTTTCCTTGTCGCGCCTGCGGCGCTCCACGCCTCTTGTTGTTTCCCAATTGCGACGAGGGGCGTGTAACGCTCGGTCCATTCGGCGATTGCTTCCAGCAGGGTGTGGTCGGCGGGGGGGTCGTCATCGGCGACGACGAGCGCCGGAATCATGGCGCGCGCGTCGGCAAGCGACTGTCCCGGGCGCAGGCCAAGTTGTCGGGCGGTTTCGTCAAGGGCGACGAGGCGGACCGCACCCCTTATCTTCGCGACGATGGCAAGGGGATCTTCACGATGCCTGCGCGAACGCCATGCGCGTCCCCGGCTCTCGCGCCAGATGCGATCGGTTGGCAGGTATGGCAGCGACAGGCAGAGAATGCGACGGGCCGGTGACGGGGATGAAACGACATCTGCCATGATCCCACTCCACATCGAGGACGCCGGTGGTGCCCAGGCGGTTGCGTTCGAGCGTCAGGTGCCAGGCTGGTTTGCCGATGCCGGCCGGATAATCATCGAGGGTCATTGCCGGACGCGGAGCGACCAGCCAGCGGGTGATGGCTGCGCTCGGTTGCGATTGATTGCTCTGGCGTAACATCAGGCCCATGACGCCGCCGTCACGGGCACGCAGCGCCAGGCGGCGCGAAGCGGTAAGGTCGAGCAGACGCGGCTTGCCACGCACCTCCGTCAGCACCGCGGCAAGGCCACGGCAGGCGAGCCCTTCCTCGAACACCCACAAGGCCTCTTCAGGCCGTCTCACCTGAACGATGATCAGACGCCGGGAATCGAGGCCGAAGCGATCGAGCCCGGCGCCATAGGGAAGGCCGGCCTCGCGGGCCGCGGCGGCTTCGGCAACCCACAGGAACGGCCGGTTGTCCCGCCGGGCGAGCCGGGCGAGGATGGCGGCGGCAAAGCCGGTCGCAGCGGTGGCGTTGTGAGCGCACCCGCATATTTCATGGAGGGCATTGCGGCGCAGGCCGCCAGCGAGCATGCGGTCGAGATGCGCAATCGCGAAGGGCAGGAGGAGCGGGGAATCTTCCCGGGCGAAGGGTCGTTCCTCGATCTCGGCGATACGCTGGCGCAGGCTTGCCAAGGCATTGGAATCCATGATGCTTCTGCCTGAATTAGCCTGAATCCGCGGGTTCTTGTTGTTCTCTATTTGTTCTTATAGATTCCGAATAATGGGCGGAGAGTTCAAGGGGAGGACAGTCATATCGATGTTTCAGCCGGCCTCGGCTAGGTTGCCGGCCGCATGAGCCAGAATCGGAGCCTGCCGAAAAGCGCGACCGGCCAGCAGGCGCTCGCCCGCGCGCTGGCCGCGGCGGTCGCCGCCATCGAGGCCGGGCGACTCGACGAGGCGGCGAAGACGCTGCAGGCGAATCGGCAGGCGCTGAAGACCCCCGTCGGGCTCAATATCCTCGGCGACATCCGCCTCAGGCAGGGCAATCCACGCGACGCGCTGAAGGCGTTCGACGCCGCGGTTAAGCTCGCGCCGTCCCAGCCCGAGGCGCACTCAAACCGCAGCGTGGCGCTCCAGGAGACGGGGCGACTCACCGAGGCGCTCGCCGCGGCGGACCGGGCGCTCCACTACCGGCCGGACCATGCGACCGCCCACTTCAACCGCGGCAACATCCTGAAGGACCTCGGCAGGCCGGACGAAGCGCTCGCCGCCTACGACCGGGCGCTGCAGGCGAACCCGGATCTCGCCGAGGCGCACCTCAACCGCGGCACGCTGCTCAGCGACAAGGGCCGGCTCGACGAGGCACTTGCCGACTTCCGCCGCGCGCAGGGTGTGACCCCCGCGATGGTCGCCGCACACCTCGGCGAGGCGGGCGCCCACCGCGCGCTCGGACACAAACGCGAGGCGCTGGCCGCGGTCGACGCGGCGCTCGCGATCGAGCCGGCGAACGCCGAGGCGCTGGTGTTCAAGGCGCGCTACCTGATCGCACTGGAGCGATATCCCGCCGCGCTCGCCGCCGCCGACCGGCTGCTGGAGAGCGAGCCGGAAAATGTCGCGGCGCTTTCGGCCCGTGCGAGCGCGTTGCGCAAGCTCAAACGATTCGACGAGGCGTTGGCGGTGGCGGACGCGGCGATCCGCGTGGCGCCGAACGATCCGGAGGGATACGCCGCGCGCGCCATGGCGCTGAGTGAAGTCGGGCGGGCGGAAGAGCAGCTCGACATGCTGGAGACGGCGCGACGGCTCGGCGCCGCCAGCGCGGATTTCTATCACGCTCAGGCGAACGCGCTCGCCGAGTTCGGGGACCTCACAGAGGCGCGGGCCGCGTTCGAGCGCGCCGTGGCGCTCGACCCAGACGACGCGGCGCTCCGCTACCACTACGGCATGCTGCTCCTCTACCTCGGCGATACCGAGCGCGGCTGGGCCGAGCACGAGTGGCGCCTTCGCGACCCGGATTTCAAACAGGCGCACCTCGCCCGCATCGCGCCGGCCTGGGAGGGCAATGACCTCGACGGCAAGGCGATCCTCGTCTACGGCGAGCAGGGGCTCGGCGACACCATCCAGTTCGCCCGCTTCCTGCCGGACGTGGCGGCGCGCGGCGGGCGCGTCGCCTTCCAGGTGCCGCCGGTGCTTGCCAACATGATGCGGCGCTCGCTGCCGGGCGTCGAAGTGGTCGACAACCGCAATGCCCGCAAGAGCGGCTTCGACTACCAGGTCTCGGCGATGAGCCTGCCGCACGTGTTGCGGACGGGCGCGGAGACGCGGGCGGGGCGGGTGCCGTATCTCGCTGCCGACCAGGCGCGGGTCGACAAGTGGCGCGCGCGGCTCGGGTCCGATGGCTTCAAGGTCGGCATCGCCTGGCAGGGCAACCCCGGCTACTACCGCGACCGCTACCGCTCCGTGCCGCTCAGGCGATTCCAGCCGCTGGCGGCGGTGCCGGGCGTGCGGCTGATCAGCGTGCAGGCGATCAACGGCCTCGACCAACTCGACGACCTGCCGGCGGGGATGACGGTGGAGCGCTTCGGCGCCGAGATCGCCAACAACCCCGATGGTGTCGACGAGGTGGCGGGGCTGATGGCGAACCTCGACCTGATCGTCACCTCCGACTCCAGCCCCGCCCATCTCGCCGGCGCGCTCGGCCTGCCGGTCTGGGTGGCGCTCTGGCAGCGGCCCGACTGGCGCTGGCAGGACCGGGGCATCTCCTCGCCGTGGTATCCGACGATGCGGCTTTTCCGTCAGTCGCGCCGCGACGACTGGGACGCGGTGTTCGAGGCGATCGCGGCGGCGTTGGGGGAGCGGGTGGGGTGAGGCGGCCGTAGCCGAAGTGAAAACGAAATCCGGGTGCGTCCATCCGCGCTACGCTTGATAAGTGTCACCATGCTGAGACTGATCGAGAGCGATTTGCAGACTACCTGCGGAACCAGCCCGAGACGGGCCGGATGAAGTGAAACGAAATCCGGGGCCGCATCCACGACCCGGATTGCGCTGCGCTCCATCCGGGCTACGCTTTCTTGACCGATCGGGGCGCTCGACCTCGACCAACATGACATGGGGTCAGCGTATTGCCGGAGAGGGCTATATCCCCTCACCCGGAAGTCCGATTGATCATCAATCGGACTTCCGACCCCCGTTCAAGCCGGGGGCAGGCTCTCTCCCCATGGGAGAGGTGACTCCCCCTCGGCGGTGGCGTTGGCCGACGCGGTCGGCGGTGCTGCCGAGCAGCGCGTGTCAGGCCAACTTGTCCCGGGCGCGGCGCATCACGAAGTGATGCACCGCAGAACCGGGACCTACCGATCGACGCGATGGGCCCCGGATCAGCACTGCACCGCTGTCGCGCTGCAGAGCATCCGGGGAACGCGCGGTGCAAACGTCTGCCATGGAGAGGTGACTCCCGGTCAGCGCAGCCGCGGCCGGCTACCTGTTTCGTCGCGAGGCGCGACTCAGTTATCAATTGGGGCGATGGACCGGGCGCATGGACCTGCGGCGGGGGTTTTCGGCCGTGAGCCAAGGTCGTCGGGAGGCGGGCGATTTCCGAATTGACCAACCAGAGCCTGACGAGGGCTGGCCCCAAGGTGTTTTGCGTCGGCTGGCAGAAGACCGGGACCAAAAGTCTCGGCCGCGCCCTGCAGTGGCTGGGATTCAGCGTTGCCAGCTTCCGTGCCGAACTGACCTACAGGTGGCACGAAGGCAGGTACGAGAAGCTCGTTGGCGCCGCCTCTCGCGACAACGCCTTCGAGGATTTTCCCTGGGCGCTGGCCTTCCGCGAACTCGATCGCGCTTTCCCCGATGCGAAATTCATCCTGACGACCCGGCGGACGGACGCCGTCTGGCTCGACAGTTATCAAAGACACGTCGAGCGTATCCCGCGATGGGTGGGGCACTACCTGATCTACGGCTCATACGATCCGGTTGCCGACGCCGAGCGGCATGTTTCGATCTACCGGCAGCACAACGAGGACGTTCGCCGGCATTTTTCCGGTCGTCCGGGAAAGCTCCTGGAAATGCGCTTCGAGCAACAAGACGGATGGGCGCCGCTCTGCTCGTTTCTTGGCCGGCGGGACGTGCCCGCGGTGCCCTTCCCGCACCTGAACACACGCGAACGCCCGTTGGTTCCCCGGGCGGTCCACCTGGAACGCCGGGCGCGCGCGACGGGTTAGGCGGGGAGACCTGAGCGCGCCCCGATTTTAAGATTTCGGTAACCATCGGCCGGCACGCTCTCGCCTATCAGCGAATCGCGACGCAACCGGCGATTCGTCATCGACAGGGGATCGTTCCCATGGCCGGATTCGAAGCAGTGCCGGGCTACATTGGCCTCGCGCCATCGGTTACCGTGTTCGTCGTGATCCTGACCGGAATCGTTGCAGCGATCGGCGCGGTGCTGTCGCGCTAACTCTTTAGTTTCTCCGCAATTCCGGACGGAAAACCGGTTCCTGCTTTTCCTGGAATTGCCCTAACCTCGGATCCGAAACGACCGACCGCGTGGCCGGCCCCGCCCACCACGCCTCAGCTTCGCTTCGGCGCGGTCCCCCCTCCCCGTGCCGGGGAGGGATCGCGCTGTCCGTGTGCGGTGAATTCCCAGGAACGCGGCGCGTGCGACCCGGCCGATTTCATCTGTAAGGCGCGACGGCGAAGCGTCCGCGGCCCGCCTCCTTGGCGCAATAGAGGGCGGCGTCGGCTTGCTTGATCAGCTCGACCGAATCGAGGCCGTGGTCCGGCGCGAGGCAGATGCCGACGCTCGCTCCGATGCGAATGCGCCGGCCGGCAACGGCGAAGGCCTGCTGGAAAGCGTCGATAAGCCGGCCGGCGAGGGTTTCGGCATCCTGCCGGCCAGTCACCTGGTTCTGAAGGATCACGAACTCGTCTCCGCCGATCCTGGCGGCGGTGTCGCTTTCGCGAAGCATCCGGCGGATCTGGTCGCCGACGGATTTCAACAGGCTGTCGCCGACGGCGTGCCCAAAGGTGTCGTTGACCGGCTTGAAGCCGTCGAGGTCGAGGTAGTGCACGGCGAGCCGGCCGCCGTACCGGCGCACCGTCGCCAATGCGTGCTGGAGCCGCTCGTGCAGCAGGATGCGGTTGGGCAATCCGGTCAGGGCATCGTGGTGGGCAAGATAGGCAATGCGGGCCTCTGCCAGTCGTTTCGCGGTGACGTCCTGGTAGGTGGTGACGAAGCCGCCATCGGCGAGCGGAATGCCGCGCACCTCGAGGATGGTGCCATCGGGGCGCTTGCGCTCGAAATCGTGGGCGGTGTGCCGGTTCACCAGCGCCATGCGCTGCTTCACCAGCGCATCAATGTCGCCCGGCCCGTACTCGCCCCGCGTTGCGTTGAAACGGAAGATGGTCTCGATGTTGGGGTTGCCGGCGGCGAACAGCGAATCGGGGTAGTCGAGCATCTGCCTGAGGCGGTCATTGCAGACGACCATGTTCAGGTCCTTGTCGAACATGGCGATGCCGCCGGGGAAATTGTCGATCAGCACCGCCATCTCGCGGGCGCGCCGCCGTTCGTCGGTCACGTCGAAATAGAGCGTCAGAAATCCGCCGCCGGCGAGCGGAGTACCGCGCACCTCCAGGGTCCGGCCGTTGGGGCGCGTGCGCTCGTAGGCGTGGGGGACGCGGTGGCGGACGAGATCGATGCGGTGGCGGACGTGCTCATCCACGTCGCCGGGACCGTACTCGCCGCGCTCGGCATTGAAGCGGAAGAGGTCGCCGATTTTCGGGTTGCCGCCGGCGAAGAGCGACTCGGGGTAGTCCAGCATCTGCTTGAGGCGGTCGTTGCAGACGACCATGTTCAGGTCCGCGTCGAACATCGCGATGCCGCCCGGGAAGACCTCGGCGATCATCGCCAGGTGATCGACCTCCGCCAGGAGCCGGTCTATCCCGACGACCGGTGCACGGGGTCCATCGCGCGGGGAATCCGGCGGCGCTTCCGCCAAAGCTGCCAATGGGGCGCCCGCGACGGTCTCAAACTGACGCGAAAGAACCCTCATGCGACGCTCTCTGGGTTGGTCAATCATGGGAGTTGGAGGGGAACCGGGGTATAAGTCCCGAGCGCCCTCGTGCGGGGACCCAACCGGGGAAATATAGTCGAATGGCGTAAATGAGCCGTTTCCGCCAAGGCCGGCGCCGGAGCCCGGGAGCCAACCAGGGCGGCACGACCGGCCGGGACGCAAATCGAACAGAGAAAGCGCTGCCCATGAAAATCGCCATCAACGGGGCCGGGATCGCCGGGCCGGTCGTTGCCTACTGGCTTCATCGCATTGGCCATGAGCCGACCCTGATCGAGAGGGCCCCGCGATTTCGCACCGGTGGCTACGCAATCGACTTCTGGGGCGTCGGCTACACGATCGCCGAACGGATGGGGATTCTGCCCGACGTCCTGAAGGCGGGCTATGCCTTCAGGGAGCTTCGCCTCGTCGACGGAAACGGCCGCCGCATCGCCGGATTTTCGACGGACGTGTTCCACCGACTGACGCAAGGAAGAATTCACGACGGTGCCACGCGGCGACCTGTCGGCGACGATCTATCGGACGATCGAGAACCGCATCGAGGTCGTTTTCGACAACAGCATTTCCGGCATCGAGGAGACCGAGGGCGGGCTCCACGTGGCATTCGAGCACGGCCCGGCCCGGGATTTCGACATCGTGGTCGGTGCCGACGGACTGCATTCGCGGGTGCGTCAACTCACGTTCGGTCCGGAGACCGCGTACGAGAAGCAACTCGGCTACCGCGTGGCGAGCTTCGAGGTCGAAGGATACCGGCCGCGCGACGAGCTCGCCTATGTCGCCCACGCCTCGCCCGGACGACAGTTGGCGCGGATCGCCTTGCGGGACGACCGCACGCTCTTTCTGTTTCTTTTCCGTGCCGACGTGACGCCAACGCCGGACCCCGGCGACGCCGGGGAGCGCCGCGCGCTGCTCCGCGAGGTGTTTGGAGACGCGGGCTGGGAGAGCCGGCAAATGCTCGCCGCGATGGATGGTGTCGATGACCTCTATTTCGACCGGGTCAGCCAGATCATCATGCCGGCGTGGTCCAGGGGGCGCGTTATCCTGATCGGCGACGCCGCCGCGGCGGTTTCACTGCTGGCGGGGGAAGGCACGGGCCTGGCGATGACGGAGGGCTACGTTCTCGCCGGCGAGCTCGACCGGGCAAAGGGCGACTATCGCGCCGCATTTGCCAATCATGAACGGCGGCTGCGGCCGTTTGTGGAAGGCAAGCAGAAGTCGGCGGTCAAATTTGCCTCGTCGTTCCTGCCGAAGACCGCCGCCGGCATCTGGCTGCGCAACCAGGCAACCAAGGTGATGCGGGCGCCGAAAATCGCCGACTTCGTGATCGGCAAGAGCATCAACGTGGCCGACGACTTCGACCTGCCGGACTACGGCATGGCGCGCGACGCATCTGGAGACGCCGCCCGGCAGGATGAACCGGCCTCCAAGGTCGGCCGGAAAACGGCTTGAGGTGCGACAAGGGGCGCCGATCACGTCGCCGGATCGAGACGGGCCTCGCGGACCAGCGGCTGGAACAGCTCGATCGGGTTGCCGGAGGGGTCTTCGAGGATGATCTGCTTGCCGCCGACGCCGGTCACGACCTCGTTGCGGAAACGCGCGCCGGCGGTGCGTAACTTTTGGACTGTCGCGTCGATGTCGGTCACTTCGATGGTGAAGCGGTTCCAGCCGCCTGGTTGCGGCATGGTCCCGTCCGGCATCGATTGACCGCCGCCGCCGGAAGGATTGGGCGCGCTCAGCACCAGACGCAGATCGCCGCGCGAGAGCATGGCGAAGGGCGGGGCCGGGTGCATGACCAGCGTGAAGCCGAGGTGCGTCGTGTAAAACGCAATCGCGGCACCAACGTCATGGACGATGTAACGGACCTGGACTGTAGCCATCGTGGTCCTCCCTTGCAGCACCCGACGTTATTGACTTTGATCCTGCGAGCGCAAGGGTGCGGGGGTTGGCAATCAGTGGCGGAAGTGGCGCATGCCGGTGATGACCATCGCCATGCCGCGTTCGTCGGCGGCGGCGACGACTTCGCTGTCGCGCATGGAACCGCCGGGCTGAATGACGGCGGTGCAGCCGGCATCCGCCGCGGCGATGAGACCATCGGCGAAGGGGAAGAAGGCGTCGGAGGCGCAGACGGCGTCCCTGGCCAGCGAACGATCGAGGCCCGCTGCCTTGCCCGCCTCCTCCGCCTTGCGGGCCGCGATCAGGGCTGAATCGACCCGGCTCATCTGGCCGGCGCCGACACCGGCGGTGGCGCCGTCCTTTGCATAGACGATGGCGTTCGACTTGACGTACTTGGCGACGCGCCAGGCGAAAAGCATGTCGGCGATCTCGGCGGGCGTCGGCGTGCGCTTGGTCACGACCTTGAGGGCGTCCTCCTCGACCATGCCCCAGTCACGATCCTGCACCAGCAGGCCTCCGGCTACGGTCCGCGCCGTGAGGTCACGGCTGCGGGGATCGGGCAGGCCATCGGCGATCAGCAGGCGAAGATTTTTCTTTGTCGCGACGATGTCGGCCGCTTCGTCGGAAATGCCCGGCGCAATGACGACCTCGGCGAAGACCTTGACGATTTCGGTTGCCGCCTCGGCGTCGAGCGGGCGGTTAAGCGCGACGATGCCGCCAAAGGCCGAGACCGGATCGGTGCGGAGCGCCTTCCGGTAGGCATCGGCGAGGCTCGCACCAACGGCGACGCCGCAGGGATTGGCGTGCTTGATGATGGCAACGGCGGGGGCGACGGCGGGATCGAACTCCGCGACCAGCTCATAGGCCGCGTCGGTGTCGTTGATGTTGTTGTAGGACAACTGCTTGCCCTGGACCTGGCGGGCGGTGGCGACGCCCGGACGCTTGTCGCCGGTGAGATAAAGCCCGGCGGTCTGATGCGGGTTCTCGCCGTAGCGCAACTGTTCGGCCAGCCGTCCGGCGAAGCTGATCCACGGCGGCAGATGTTCACTCGCGCGGCCCGCGAACCAGCCGCCGATCGCCGCGTCATAGGCGGCGGTGCGGGCAAAGGCCTTGGCGGCGAGGCGTCGGCGGAGCGCGAACGGCGTGGCGCCACCGTTCGCGGCGAGGGCGGCGGTCAGTTCATCGTAATCGGCCGGATCGACGACGACGGCGGCGTAGCCATGGTTCTTTGCGGCGGCGCGAATCATCGCCGGGCCGCCGATGTCGATGTTCTCGACGATGGTGCGCTCTTCGGCGCCGGAGGCGGCGGTCTCCTCGAACGGATAGAGATTGACGACGAGAAGGTCGATGGCGCCGATGCCGTGGGTGTCCATGGCCTCGGCGTGGGCGGGCTCATCGCGCACGGCAAGCAGGCCGCCGTGGATCGCCGGATGCAGGGTCTTCACCCGGCCGCCCATGATTTCCGGGAAGCCGGTGACGTCCGACACGTCGCGTGAGGCGATGCCGGCGGCGGTGAGGGCGGCGCGGGTGCCGCCGGTGGAAACCAGCTCGACGCCGTGGCGCGCCAGCGCATGGGCGAAATCGACGAGGCCGGTCTTGTCGTAGACGGAAAGGAGCGCGCGGCGGAGGGGGACGAGATCGGGGAGGGGCGATGTACCCGGTTTGATGGCCATCGGATCACAGGGTGCTGGGGTTCGGCAGGCGCGATGCGCTTAGCACGGTTTGCCGATGCGTTGAACCGGCGGCCGCGGACGGCGGCCGGCGCTTCATGTCACCCCTCGACGGCGGTCTCGTCGGCGGCGGGCGTGGCGCGACCGCGGCGGGCGCCGATCGCCGTGCGATGAAGGCGCCAGGCGACCGTGGGGTTCTGCTGCACGCGACCGTAGATCACAACCTGATCGGCGCGGCGATTGCCGCGGGTATCCGACATCAGGATGCTTTCCTCGATGGCGAGGTCGGCGGCATCGGTCTCGAACTCCCAGGTCTCGCCGTCGGGAAACGCGAAACGGACGGCGTAGCCGTCCTCGCTCAAGGTGGCGCGGACGGTCGGGTGAAGATGGAAGCGGATGGCATAGGCATCCTTCCCGCCGGGACGACGGGGCGGCCGGTCGGCGACAGGAAGGTGTCGACGCCCTCGAGGTGATCGCCGGCGTCGGAAAGGGCGAGCCGGCGCTGGTGGACGATATGGTATCGGTCGACGTAGCCATTGTGGCGCACGGTCAGCGCGGTCGCGTCACCTTCCGCCCGGCGGTCGATATCGATGCGGGTGGGGCCGGTGACGATCGCCTCGCCCAGCCACTCGCTGATCAGGCCGCGCGTCAGGAAGCGGCACGACGAGGTGTCGTTGAGGGTGGCGGTGGAATGGGCGGCGGTGGTGCGCGACAGGCGGCGCAGCGGGATGTTGCTGGGTGAGGGCACGCCGCAATTGATGATGAGCCGCTGGTGGCCGACGCTCATCTCGAAGGACAGGCAGCCGGCATGGGCGCCGAGGCTGAAGTCGATCGGCGGCGGGCGGCCGGTATCGACGACGACAACCGTGCCGCCGGCTTCCATGCGTTGATAGCCGCTGTGCGGGGCGTTGGTGGGCAGGGCGCCGCGTACGTCGTCGTACGCAAGCACGGTGGCGAGCTGGTCGGTGGCGGTGTCGCCGATGCCGTTGAAGTGGGCGAAGCTGCCATCGCCCTGGCGGAAGAAACGCAGCATCGGCATCATGCGGTCGATCGCCGAGACAAGAATGCGCGAGGGTTGCTTGCCGCGCGCGGTGAAGGCCTGGCGAAGCGGAAGCAGGTCGATCAGCGCCTCGAGGATCGCGCCGGGGTTGCGGCTGATGTGCCCGCCGTCGGGGAGAACCTGGGCGACGAGCTCAAGATCGAGGCGGCGCGTCGCCTGCTTGAGGAAGCGCGGCTGGTTGGCCATCGACAGGGCGGCGGAGGCGAGCGCGATCATCACCCGCAGGCGGGGCAGGCCGGGAGCGCCATCGTAGGCGACGCGGCGCAGGTAGCGCACCTGGCGGGTGAGCGAGCGCATGAAGCGGCGATAGAAGGCGAAGTCGCAGCCCTCCAGGAACAGCGGCGTCTGCGACAGCCAGGCGATGATGCGGCGCGCCACCACCTCCGGCTCCCAGGCGATGGCCTCGTGCTTGCGGCTGTAGCGAATCCATTCCTCTATGAGGCTGCGGGCGTTGGACCGCGACAGCGTCATGTCCGAGGCGCGCAGATGGCGCAGCCAGCCGAAGGAATGGAGTTGACGCGACCACTCGTGGCTCGGCGGCTCGGCGTCGAAGACGGAGAAGCCGTCGATGTCGAGGCCATCGGGGTTGAACACCCAGCGGCCGGCGTAGATGTCCAGCGCGATGGTGGGGTCGGCGGTCCTCAGATCGATCGGCGCAATCAGAAGACGCTCGGGAACCGCGCCGGCATAGCGCCAGCGATAAAGGACGCTCGCGTGCAGACGGCGTGCGGCGGTGCGGCGGACGGCACCCATGGCGAAGCGCATCTGCCGACCTCGACCGGCTGCCGATCCGATCGCCATCGCCATCAAGCCCCTTTCCCGCGCGCCTGATCCGGTTCGAATCGACGCCGGCGGACTATCGCCCCATCATCCAGTCCGGGCAACAAATCAGCCTTTCTGAAACCGCGCGACAAAAAAACCATCGAGACCGCACAAACGTTCCATCGACGATGCGAGGTGGAACGGAAGTGTGCGGAGAGCGCCCGAGGTCGTGACGATGCCGGCGAGACCGCCGACCTCGCCGGCGGCGATGGGGGCGGGGCGGAGCGGCAGGCGCGCAAGGGCAGCGGCCGCCTGGTCCTCGCCTTCCTCCGGCTCGAGCGAACAGGTGCAGTAGACGAGGGTGCCGCCGGGCCTCAGGAAGCCGACGGCGCGCTCGATCATGCGCGCCTGCTGGCGGGCGAGGGGCGCGATGTCGGTCGGCCGTTTCAGCCACGCGATATCGGGATGGCGGCGGATGGTACCGGTCGAGGTGCAGGGCGCGTCGAGGAGAACGGCGTCGAACGGTTGCGGCGGGGTCCAGGTAAAGACGTCGGCGGCGATGGTCTCGGCGGTGAAGCCGAGGCGGGACAGGTTGGCGCCGAGGCGCCGAAGCCGGGGGGCGGAGATATCGACCGCGGTGACTTGCGCACCGGCGTGGCAAAGCGATGCGGTCTTGCCGCCCGGTGCGGCGCAGAGGTCGGCAACGCGCTTGCCGGCGACATCGCCAAGCAGGCGGGCAGGAAGTGCGGCGGCGGCGTCCTGTACCCACCACGCCCCGTCGGCGTAGCCGGGGAGCGCTTCGATGGCGCCGGACGCGACGGTCCTGACCGAGCCGGTGGGCAGCACGATGCCGTCGAGGCGCTTCGCCCATCCGTCGGGGTCGGATTTCACGGTGAGGTCGAGGTATGGCTCGAGCCGGTGCATCCCGGCGATGCGGCGGGCATCGGCCTCGCCGTAAGTCTTCACCCAACGTTGCCACAGCCAGGCGGGCACATCGTCAGTCGCATCGACTTCGGCGAGGAGGTCCTCGCGCTCGCGGCCGATACGGCGGAGCACGGCGTTGGCGAGCGCCTTGTAGCGGCGCGCGGCCGGGTCGGCGTCGATCTGGTCGATGGCGATCGAGACGGCGGCGTGGTCGGCGACGTTCATGAACAGGATCTGGGCGGCGGCGGTCTCGACGATACGGGTGAAGGCGCCGGCGCGCGGCGGATGTTTTTCGATCAGGCGGCCGAGAAGGGTCGTGATCTCGCCGTGGTGGCGGAGCGCCGTGCCGACGATGGCGCGGGCAAGGGCGCGGTCGCGCGGCGGCAAGGCGGCGCCGGCGGAATCGCCGCCCGGTTCGAGCAGGGCATCCAGCGAGCGGTGGCGGTCGAGGACATCCGCCAACAGGCCGGTGGCGGCGGCGCGGGCGGCGAAGCCGGGGCGGGCGGTGGCCGGCCTGGACCTGTCTCGCTGGCTCAGCCCCATGGACCGTGGGAGGCGCTGGTGCGGCCGGTCCGACCGACGCGCGGTACGGCCACCGGCGTTGTGGAGCGGGTGGAATTGCCAGCCATCGCCATCAGTGCGGCGATGCGGTTCTGCGTCGACGGATGGGTGGCGAAGAGGTTGTCCATGCGGGCGCCGGACAGCGGATTGACGATGAAGAGATGCGCGGTCGCCGGGTTGCGCTCGGCGGCAACGTTGGGGATGCGCCTGGCGGCGTTGGAAATCCTGGCGAGTGCCGAGGCGAGCGCGGCCGGGTTGCCGCTGATCTCCGCGCCGGCGCGGTCGGCGGAATATTCGCGCGTGCGGCTGATCGCCATCTGGACGAGAAGCGCTGCGATGGGTGCGACGATGGCGGCGATCAGGACGCCGACGATGCCGAAGGGATTGTTGCGGTTGTTGCCGAAGCCGCCGAAGAACAGACCGAAATTGGCCAGCATCGACACGGCGCCGGCGATGGTGGCGGTGATCGTCATCGTTAGCGTGTCGCGATTGCGAACGTGGCCAAGCTCGTGGGCCATGACGCCGGCGATTTCGTCGCGCGACAGCATGGAGAGGAGGCCGGAGGTGGCGCAGACGGCGGCGTGCTCGGGGTTGCGGCCGGTGGCGAAGGCATTCGGCTGCGGGTTGTCGGCGATGAACACCCGCGGCATCGGCAGGCCGGCGCGGGCGGCAAGCTCACGCACGAGGCCGTAGAACTCCGGCGCGGTCCTTTCGTCGACCTCGCGGGCGCGGGCCATCGACAGGACCAACTTGTCGGCGTTCCAGTAGCTAAAGAGGTTCATGCCGGCGGCGAGGAGGAAGGCGATCACGGCGCCGCCGGAACCGCCGATCAGGAAGCCGACGCCGACGAAGATGGCGGTTAGTGCCGCCAGCAGCATTCCAGTCCGCAGGGTGTTCATTGTCTTCGCTTTTTCATGCCGGCCGATGGTCCGCGCATGGCGGCCACACCGACGACGTTCGTCTAATGATGGGATGGCGGTGGAGCGCCCGCAAGGCGCCGACGCCGCCCGTGCGGTGAAATCGCGGTAAGCATTGCCTGCTCGCATCGCGTGCATATTCGTGATATGTTCACGTCTTGTGGTTGTGGTGTTTATGCTTTGTGGCCGATACGGATTGTGAATATATTCCTTTCCGCGATTCCCTCAGGGTGGCTGCCCATGCGCTGGAACGGGGCGATACTTGCGATTGGCGTCAGTGGCGCAATGCTGGCTGCGGCCGGCACGGCGGCCGCCGGCCAACGGTTCGTCGGGCCGGTAACGGCGGAAACGCTGAGGGTGCTCGACGGGGACAGCATCGAGGTCCGCGCCAGCCTGTGGCTCGGCCTTGAACTGACGGTCCAGGTGCGGATTCGCGGCATCGACGCGCCGGAAACCGGCGGGCGGGCGAAATGCCCGAGCGAGCAGGAGATGGGGGTGGCGGCCAAGGCCCGCCTGACCGGGTTCGCGACCGGCGCGGTATCCCTTGCCAACGTCACGGCGGACAAATATGGCGGCCGCGTCGACGCCGACGTCACCAACGGCGAGGGGGTCGACCTGAAAACGGCCATGCTCGCGAGCGGTCTGGTGCGGTACTACGACGGGAGGGCGCGGGGCGGCTGGTGCGCGGTGGCGGGCCTCAGCGGGTGAGGGGCTGCCCACTATTTGTTCAAACCATATTGAAGCGGGGGCCGGACGGGATCACCATACCCGCGGGTGTGATTCGTTCCGAGTTCGCCGAGAGCGGCCACGCAAGGCCCAAGGGCGCGCCTACGGGGAGGATGGGAAACCATCGGAGGACCCGAAATGAAATGGCTTAACGTCATTACGATGATCCTCATCATCATCGGCGCAATCAACTGGGGTTTGGTCGGTCTGTTCGAATTCAATCTGGTGGCGATGATCTTCAGTTTCTCGCCGATCCTGATCAAGCTGATCTACATCATCGTCGGCCTGTCCGGTCTGTACCAGATCATGCCGCTGTCGAAGTCGATGCAGGAACAAATGGCCTGACGCTGTCGGCCAGTATCTGAAACCGAAAGGAAAGGCCCGGCCAACGCCGGGCCTTTCTCATTTCGCTCAGGCTTGCGTCCGCTTGTTCCGCCGGTTGTCGACGAGGTCGCTGACCACGGCGGGGTCGGCAAGGGTCGAGGTATCGCCGAGGTTGGAGAAATCGTCCTCGGCGATCTTGCGCAGGATGCGGCGCATGATCTTGCCGGAGCGGGTCTTGGGCAGACCCGGCGCGAACTGGACGAAGTCGGGATGGGCGAAGGCGCCGATCTCGTGGCGCACCCAGGCATCCAGCTCCTTGCGCAACTCCTCCGACGGGTTCACCCCCGTCATCAGCGTCACATAGGCATAGATGCCCTGGCCCTTGATGTCGTGAGGATAGCCGACGACCGCGGCTTCGGAGACCTTGGGGTGGGCGACCAAGGCCGACTCGATCTCGGCGGTGCCCATGCGGTGACCGGAGACGTTGAGCACGTCATCGACGCGGCCGGTGATCCACCAGTACCCGTCCTCATCGCGGCGGCAGCCGTCGCCGGTGAAGTAGCAGCCGGGATAGGTGGCGAAGTAGGTGTCGACGAAGCGCTTGTGATCGCCATAGACGGTGCGCATCTGGCCCGGCCATGAATCGGTGATCACAAGGTTGCCGGTGCCGGGGCCCTCGATGAGTTTCCCCTCGCCGTCGACCATCGCCGGCCTGACTCCGAAGAAGGGTCGGGTGGCGGAGCCCGGCTTCAATGCAGTGGCGCCGGGCAGCGGCGTGATCAGGATGCCGCCGGTCTCGGTCTGCCACCAGGTATCGACGATCGGGCAGCGGCCCTCGCCGACGACGCGGTGGTACCACTCCCACGCCTCCGGATTGATCGGCTCGCCAACCGTGCCCAAAAGGCGGATGGTGGCGCGCGACGTCTTCTTCACGAAGTCGTCGCCGGCGCCCATCAGCGCGCGCAGCGCCGTCGGCGCGGTGTAGACGATGTTGATCCTGTGCTTGTCGACGATTTCCCAGATGCGCGAGGGCGTGGGATAGTTGGGCACGCCCTCGTACATGACCGAGACGGCGCCGTTCGCGAGCGGGCCGTACACGATGTAGGAGTGTCCCGTGACCCAGCCGACATCGGCGGCACACCAGTAGATGTCGCCGTCGTGGTAATCGAAGACATACTGGTGGGTCATCGAAACCCAGACGAGATAGCCGCCGGTGGTGTGGAGCACGCCCTTCGGCTTGCCGGTCGAGCCGGAGGTGTAGAGGATGAACAGCGGATCCTCGGCGCTCATCTCCTCCGGCGGACAATCGGCGGAGACACCGGCGGCGAGCTCGTGGTACCAGAAGTCGCGGCCGGCGTGCATGGCGACCTCGCCGCCGGTGTGGCGGATGACGATGACCTGCTCGTCGCCAAGCGACTTGGTGAGCGCCTCGTCGGTGTTGTGCTTCAGCGGCACCTTCCTGCCGCCGCGCAGGCCCTCGTCGGCGGTGATGACGATTTTCGAGCGGCAGTCGTCGATGCGGCCGGCGAGGCTGTCGGGCGAGAAGCCGCCGAAGACGACCGAATGGACGGCACCGATGCGGGCGCAGGCGAGCATCGCGACCGCGGTTTCCGGAATCATCGGCAGGTAAATGGTGACGCGGTCGCCCTTGCTGACGCCGAGCTTCTTCAGCACGTTGGCGAAGGTGCAGACGTCGTGGTGGAGCTGGCGATAGGTGATGTTGCGCACCACGCCGTCGGGCGCGTCCGGCTCCCACAGGATGGCGGTCTGATCACCGCGGGTGGCGAGGTGGCGATCGAGGCAGTTGGCGGAGATGTTGAGGCTGCCGTCCTCGAACCACTTGATGGAGACGTCGGGCGCCTTGAACGAGGTGTTCTTGACCTTCGTGAACGGCCTGATCCAGTCGACGCGCCTGGCCTCGCCGGCCCAGAAGGCGGCCGGGTCCTCGACCGAACGCTTGTACATGGCAAGGTATCCGGCGTCGTCGACGTAGGCGCGCTTCTTCCATTCGGCCGGGACCGGATAGACCTTCACCTCTTTCATCTCGTTCCTCCCGTTGTCGGCCGGCAGGACCGACCTTTCAGGTCTTTTTCCCCGACCCTGTTTAAGCGCCGGTCAGGTATGTGATGCAACCCCCGCAGGTCGCTCTCAAAGGCCCGCCATCTTGCAGACGCGCTTCCATTCGGCGTCGGTGACGGGCTGCACGGAAAGCCGGGACAGGCGGACCAGAGCCATGTCGGAGAGCGTCTTGTCGGCCTTGATCGCCGCCAGCGTCACCGGCTCGGGCACCGGCCTGACCGCGGCGATGTCGACGCACTCCCAGGCGTCGTCGGTCGAATTGGGGTGGGCTTCCCTGACCACCTCGACGATGCCGACGATCTGCTTGCCGGACCCGGAATGATAAAAGAAGCCCTGGTCGCCCTTCTTCATGGCGCGCATGTTGTTGCGGGCGGTGAAGTTGCGGACGCCGGTCCACTCGGTGCCCTTGCGGCCATCCTTGACGGTCTCTCCCCACGACCAGGCGTCGGGCTCGGATTTGAACAACCAGTAAGCCATGGTTGAAGCGCTCGCATTCAACGGGCGGGGCGACGGCGAACGGAACCGTAGTCGGGCGCCTGCCGCCCGTCCAGTCTCAGTCGGCCTCGCGGCGGAAGGGACGCGTCATCAGGCTCTCGATCGCCGCCTCGACGGTCAGGGTGTCTTCGATGATGGCGGCGACGGCCTCGACGATCGGCATGAGGATGGCGTGGTGGCGGGCGAGATCGCGGGCAACGGCGGCTGTGGCGATGCCTTCGACCAGCGGATGCGGCGCCATGCGATCGCCGCCGGTGCCGATGAGGGCGCCGTAAGAGAAGTTGCGCGACTGCGGACCGGAGCAGGTGAGTACCAGGTCGCCAAGGCCGGAAAGGCCCATCAACGTATCGGGGCGGGCGCCCAGCGCCTGGCCGAGGCGCCTCAGTTCGGCGAACGCGCGCGCGATCAGCGCGGCGAGCGCGCTCGCACCCAGATGCCTGCCCGAGACGATGCCGGCGGCGATGGCCAACACGTTCTTGACGGCGCCGCCGATCTCGACACCGATCATGTCGGTCTCGGCGTAGGGCCGGAATGTCGGGCCGCCGAACACCCGGCAGAGATCGAGCGCCAGCCGCTCGTCGACGGTGGCGATGGTGACCGCGGTCGGCAGGCCACGGGCGACGTCGGCGGCAAAGCTCGGTCCGGACAACACCGCCGGCATCGCTTGCGGCACGGCTTCGGCGATCACCTCGGACAAGCGCTTGTCGGTGCCCCGCTCCAGTCCCTTGGCGGCGATCACCACCGGCGTCCCCGGCGCAAGATGCGGTGTCAGCGTGAGGGCGACGGCGCGGACGGCCTGGGCGGGAACGGCAAGGACGACGACATCGGCGGCCGCGGCCTCGGCCACCTCGATCGTGGCGGTGATGGCGCCATCGATGGCGACCCCCGGAAGGTAGGCCGGGTTGTTCCGGCGCCCGTTGATGGCGGCGACGATCATCGGATCGCGCGCGGCAATGGTCGCGCTCCGCCCGGCACGGGCGGCAACCAGCGCCAGCGCCGTGCCCCAGGCGCCGCCGCCGACGATGCCGACCGAGCCGGTCACGCGCGTGCGCCTTTGGCACCGGACCCGAGCAGCGCGCGGGCGGTGCCGTCCAGCGGCCAGCGCGGTCGGGCCGGTACGGTCAAGGGATCGGTGAGGCCGAGGGCGAGACGCTCGGCGCCCGCCCAGGCGATCATGACACCGTTGTCGGAACAGAGGCGGGCGGGCGGTGCCACGAGGCGGAACCCTCGCGCATTGGCGGCCTCGCGGAGGGCGGCCCGGATCGCCTCATTGGCGGCGACACCACCGGCGACCACCAGGACCGGGGGCTCATCATGCTCGGCCGCAAACGCCGCCATGGCGTGGGTGGCGCGGTCGGCGAGGATGTCGGTCACCGCCGCCTGGAAGGAGGCGCAGAAGTCGGCGACGTCCCGGTCGGACAACGGTGCCGCCGCCTCGGCGGCAAGGCGGAGTGCGGTCTTGAGGCCGGAGAAGGAAAAGTCGGCGCCGGGGCGGTCGATCAATGGGCGGGGAAGAGCGACGCGCTCGGGATCACCGGCGCGGGCGGCCTCCTCCACTGCCGGGCCGCCGGGGTAAGGAAGGCCGAGCAGTTTCGCCGCCTTGTCGAAGGCCTCACCGAGGGCATCGTCGATAGTGGTGCCGACGCGGCGATAGCTGCCGACGCCCTCCACCATGAGAAACTGGCTGTGGCCGCCGGAAACGAGGAGCAGCAGGTAAGGAAAGGCAAGACTGTCGGTCAGCCGTGCGGTAAGGGCGTGGCCTTCGAGGTGATTGACGGCGAGCAGCGGCTTGTCGGCGGCGAGCGCGATCGCCTTGGCGGTGGTGAGACCGACGAGCAGGCCGCCGATCAGGCCGGGACCGGCGGTGGCGGCGACGCCGGCAAGGTCGCTGAACGAGACGCCGGCCTCCGACATCGCGGCCGCGATGACCCCGTCCAGGGCCTCGACATGGGCGCGGGCGGCGATTTCGGGAACAACGCCGCCGAAGGCGCTGTGGTCCGCGACCTGTGACAGGACGATATCGGAGACGATGCGGCCGGAACCGCCGGGATGGCGCTCGACCACGGCGGCGGCGGTCTCGTCGCAACTGGTCTCGATGCCGAGGACGACCATATCTTTAACCGTCGGGTGGAAAAGGGCGGCTACCTGGCCAGTCGGCGAGAGGAAAATAACGTGATAAGGGATCGCCCGGTCCCACGCACATGACGCCCTAACACCCGGACAAACGCGGTGCAATCAGCCGAGATCAGTATCGGAATGCTCACAATCGGCGCCAGAGGCAGCCGCCTCGCGCTCGCCCAGGCGGAGGAGGTGCGCCGGGCGCTCGCCGCCGCGTACGGCGCCAGCGCGATCGCGGTCGAGGCGATCACCACCAGTGGCGACCGCATCACAGACCGGCCGCTGATCGACGTCGGCGGCAAGGGGCTGTTCACCAAGGAGATCGACGAGGCGCTGCTCAACGGGCGCATCGACGCGGCGGTGCATTCGGCGAAGGACATGCCGACGCAAATGCCGGACGGTGTCGTCATCGCGGCATGCCTGAAGCGGGCGGACGTGCGCGACGCGTTCATCTCGCCGCGCGCGACGCGGCTCGCCGACCTGCCGGCGGGGACGAAGGTCGGCACGTCGTCGCTCAGGCGCAAGGCGCTGGTACTGAGGGCGCGTCCGGATTTGATGGTCGTCGACCTCCGCGGCAACGTGGAAACGCGACTTCGCAAGCTGAGCGACGGCGTGGCCGATGCCGCGATCCTCGCCGCCGCCGGCCTCATGCGCCTCGGGCTTTCCGATCGCGCCGGCAGCGTGATCGATCCCGAGGGCTGGTTGCCGGCGGTCGGCCAGGGGACGATCGCGATCGCAGCGCGGGCCGACGACCGGCGCACGCTCGATCTTCTGTCGGGGATCGACGATCGCGACACCTCTGTCGCGCTCGCCGCCGAGCGGGCGTTCCTTGCCACGCTCGACGGATCGTGCCGCACGCCGATCGGCGGGCTGGCGCAGGTCGAGGGCAGCCGCGTCCGGTTCCGCGGCATCATCATCAAACCCGACGGGACTGCCGCGCACGAGGTCGCCCGCGAAGGCGCGTTGCCGGAGGCGGCACGGATCGGCGGCGAGGCCGGCGCCGAACTCGCCCGGCGCGGCGGCCCGGATTTCTTCACCGTCGATTGAGCCGATGCACCTCCTGGTGACGCGACCGGAACCGGACGCGAGCGAGACCGCGCGGCGGCTGAAAGCACTCGGCCATGTGGTCGATGTGGCGCCGATGATGACGACCGTCTTCGCGCCGCAGCCGGGTCGGCTTGCGGCGCCGGCTGCACTCCTGTTGACCAGCGGCAACGCGGTGAGGGCGCTCGAGCGGTGGCCGGCCGCAAAGGCGTGGCGGCAACTGCCCGTCTACGCGGTCGGACAAGCGACGGCCGCGCTGGCGCGCGGCGCCGGCTTTGCCGACGTGCGGGTTGGCGCCGGCGACGCGGCGGCGCTCGCCGAGTTGATGCGGGCCGACCTCGACCCGGGCGCCGGCACGATCCTCTATCCGGCGGCGCACGATCGCGCGGCCGACCTCGGTGCGATGCTCGCCGGATTCAGTCTCGAGACGGTCGAAGCGTACAGTGCTGTCGCCGCCACCCGGATCGAGAACGGCACGGCCGACCTGATTCGCTCCGGTGCGGTCGAGGGGGCGCTTTTTTTCTCGCGGCGGACGGCGGCGGTCTTCGTCGGGCTGATCGAACGCGCGGGCCTCCGCGACGGTCTGCGGGCGACGGTGCTGTTCGCGCTCTCGGGGGCGGTGGCCGAGCCGCTCGCGGGTTTGGGTGCGGCCGCGGTAAGGATCGCGGCGCGCTCTGACGAAGACGGGCTGGTGGCGCTCATTCCACCGGCATGGTGATTGCCCCCGCGACGTGGTCGTGAACCGGCTTTATGGTAAGGGTGGAAGCGCGTCGACGATTTCGAGGAGACCATGGCGGCGGACGAGGACAAACCCAAGGCCACCAAGCCTGACGACGAGCGCAGGAGCGGACAGGAGCGACGGCAGCGGCCACCGGTGACGATCGACCTCAAGGCCGAGAAGGCCGCCGACAAGCCCAACGCCGCGGGGATTCCCGCGGCAGGCGGCGCACGCCAGGATGCCTCCGAAACCGCCGCCGAATCCGCGGGCCCGGCGGTGCCTCCGCCACCGCCGTCCACCTCCACCTCCACCACCACCGCCGCCGCAAGCCGAGGCGCCACGCGTGCGCACGCCGCCGCCGCTGCGCAACGAGGGTTGGGGCCGGACGGTCGTGGCGGCCGTGGTCGGCGGTGTCGTGGCGCTGCTGCTGGTGATCGTGCTCCAGGCGTCGGGCTTTCTGCCGGTGCCGGGACGCACCGCCGCCACCGAGGCGCGCTCGCAGGCGCAATCGGCCGTCGATTCGGCAGCCGCCCTCGATCGGCGAATGACCGCCGTGGAAGCAATGACGGCCGACCTGCCGGCGATTCGTTCCGACATCAAGGACCTCACCGACAAGGCGTCGGCGCTGGCTTCGGGTGCGCAGCAGGCGGCATCCAGGGCCGACGTCGACGGGCTGAAGACGCAAATTGCCGATCTCGGCAAGCGGGTCGATTCGATTCCTCCGGCGGCGAGCCCGCAGGACCTCGCGGCCCTCACCAATCGGGTCCAGGGGCTCGAAGCGCTGCCGACGGGCGGCGCCGGCGCGGACACCGGCCAGGCGGCCGCGATAGCCCTCGGCGGTCGCATCGACGACGTGGGTAGCCGGCTCGCTGCGCTCGGGCAGCGGGTCGACGCGGTCGAGGCGAAGATCGCCGCGCTCGCCAACACGTCCAGCGCGGCGGCCGAGAGCGATGCGGCGGCGCGGGCGATGGCAGTGGTGTCGCTCCGGCGCGCGGCGGACGGCGACCAGCCGTTTGCCGCCGATGTCGACCTGGCGATGGCGCTTGGCCTCAGCGGCGACGCGGTCAACGCGCTGCGGCCGCTGGCGGTGCGCGGGGTGCCGACGGTTGCCGAGATCGAGGCTGAATTTCCGCCGGTCGCCGACGCGATTGTCTCGGCGACGACCGCAGACAATCCGAACGCCGGTTTCTTCGAGCGCATGGTCGGGACCGCTCGCGGGCTGGTGACCATCCGCCCGACGACGCCCCAACCCGGCAACGACCCGCCGGCGGTTCTGTCGCGCATGGTGGCGGCCGTGGACGGCGGCGACCTCGCCCGGGCGCTTGCCGAACGCGAAGCGCTGCCCGCGGCGGGCAAGGACGCCTCCGCCGCCTGGGCGGCGGAGGCGAGCGACCGGGTGACGGTCGACCGTCTGCTTGCCGAAATCTCCGGACCGACCAGCCCCCCGGCGCAATGACGGGGCCTTCATGATCCGCGTCCTCATCTACGTCATCCTGGTGTTCCTGCTCGCGGTGGGCTTCGCGTGGCTGGCGGAGCACCCGGGCGACCTGACCGTCACCTGGGAGGGCTACGAGGCGCACACCTCGCTGATGATCGCGGTGGCGGGCGTGGCGCTCCTCTTCGTCGCGTTCACCATCGTCTGGGTGATCCTGCGCACCATCGTGCGGACACCGCGCACGGTCGGGCACATGCTCGGTGCGCGGCGCCGCGATCGTGGATACCGGGCGCTGTCGCGCGGGATGATCGCGGTCGGCGCAGGCGACGCGCGTACGGCGCGGCGCGCAGCGCAGGAATCGCAATCGCTTCTCGGCAAGGAGCCGCTGGTGCTTCTGCTGGCGGCGCAGGCGGCGCAGATCGGCGGCGACCGCAAGGCGGCGCGGACTGCCTTCGAGGCATTGTCGGAATCGGCCGAGACCAAGGTGCTCGGCCTGCACGGCCTGTTCGTCGAGGCACGTCGTCAGGGCGAACACACCGCCGCCCGCCATTTCGCCGAGGAGGCAACGCGCATCGCGCCGCACACGTCGTGGGCGGGGACGGCGCTGTTCGACTATCAGTGCCAGGCCGCCGACTGGCAGGGCGCCCTCAAGACACTGGCGCAAAATGCCGACGCCAGGATCGTCGACGCAGACAAGGCAAAACGCCTGAGGGCGGTACTGCTGACGGCGCGCGCGATGGAGCTGGAAGCGGGGCAGCCGGACGAAGCGCGCACGCTGGCGGTGGAAGCGCACCGGCTGGCGCCGGACCTCGCGCCGGCGGCAACCACGGCGGCGCGCCTATTGACCCGCGCCGGCGAGATCGGGCGCGCGACCCGCGTGCTGGAGGCGGCGTGGAAAGCCCCCCGCACCCGGAGATCGCGGAGGCGTACGCCGTGGTGAGGCCGGGCGATTCGGTGCGCGACCGGCTGAAGCGGGTGCGGCGGCTCCATGACCTGCGGCCCAACCATCCGAACTCCTCGCTGGCCATCGCGCGGGCCGCGATCGACGCCCGCGAGTGGCAAACAGCGCGCAACGCGCTGGGCGGCCTCACGCGGGCCGACCCGTCCGAACGGGCCTGTCTGCTGATGGCGGAAATCGAGGAGGGCGAGCACGGCGACCAGGGCCGGGTGCGCTCGTGGCTGCGGCGGGCGCTCGACGCGCGGCCGGACCCGGTGTGGACCGCCGACGGTCAAATCTTCGATCACTGGGCGCCGGTGTCGCCGATTTCCGGGCGGGTGGACGCCTTCGAATGGCGGGTAGTCGCCGACCATGCGCGGCTCCCGCGCGCGGTCGACGTCGAGCCCAAGGACAAACCGGCCGCGCTTGCCCCGGTCGCAGCGAGGGCGGAGGCGACCATGCCAGAACCCGCCGGCGAGACGAAGGTGACGCCGGCGCCGCTCGGCGAAGGGCGACCTGACGGCGCGGCCGCGGTAAAGGCGGCGCCGGTGGTGCAGCCATTGCCGGACGATCCTGGCCCGCTGGCGGAGAGCGACGAACAGCGGCCCGCAAGCGTCCTTCGGCCGGAAGCTTGAACGGCCGGGCGGGCGCAGCTATCAATGCGTCTCCAAGAACGCCGCAATAGCTCAGCTGGTAGAGCATCGCATTCGTAATGCGGGGGTCGGGGGTTCGAATCCCTCTTGCGGCACCAATTAACAATCTGTTTTCATTGGATAGAATCGAATCCAACCGCGAGGCGTGAGGTTGCTGTTCCGGTCATCACCCGGTCATCACGCAACAGCGATTTCGGGCAGATTGCGATTTTTGGCGTCTACGTGGACAACGCTTGAAGCCTGGGTATCACGGGCGCGGACGGGAGGCGCGCGCGAGACGGATCAAAAGTCGTTTTGCTGCCTGACGACACAGGTCTGGCGGCCTCTTCGATTGGCTCTTTTATTTGAAGGGATGGTGCGAGGCCCGTAAGGGAACGGGTACATGGGCCACACGCACTCGGAGACGATGGCCGAACGACCCCCCGGTGGGGCATGCGCTTTTTGAATGAGCGGACGAGAGGATTATCCGACGCTGAGAGAACCAGTTTTCTGGCGCGATCAGGACCAGCATCTCATAATCTGTGGTTTGGCTGCGCTTGTTGAAGGCACGTCCACGGCACAGGCCGCGAAACTCCCAGGGTGCGGAGCCGATCACTCTCAGCTGCTCTGGCGACCTTTCGGGCACCCGAAATTAGGGTCTTCGCACAGCCTGTTGTGGCATCTTTTGTCGTGGACTTGGCGGCTGGAACGGTCAGCGGATCGCTTGGAGACTTTGTGATCGTTATGGTCACCGATGACCGAATTGTCTTTCGCGCGGATTTCATCGAAGGCGGAGCGAAGACCGGCGTGTGGGTCGGCGGCGTGGATAAGAGTAACCCGACGCTCAACGCTATCCGCGACACCGACAAGTGCACGCCCATTGTCTACAATTTTGATTGTAGGCGGACACAGCCAATCTTTTGACGCTTCACGAACCAGCCGGACCGGTGAGCAGAAGAACCGCAGATCGGATGATTTTTCTGTACGCATGAGCCGCGGGCTTGGGCCGAAAGGTCGTAGGGATGTAGGCTCTGTCTAGCGCGGGTCGGAAAGACGAACGCGCGTTTGACCGAAGGCGGGCTCCCGCCGGGAGCTAATCAAGGGCTGCCAGGAAAACGGGCGACGACGGCCATGCTTGCGATAACCAACCGGATAGCAGCTTGTCTCGCGGCTCGTGACGGGGGCGCCGAGCACCGCGAGTAATCAATAACGGGCGGCACGCCCGAACTGTTCCGGCCTGACGTCAGGGATCGAAGACGGCACTACCCGGCGCGAACCGCGTTGGGCCTCACGGCGATCGCATCTTTCATCCGTCCGGCTGCTACGAGCAGCCAGATAGCCCAGATGACGTTGACGACCTCGGCCGCCTCAATTCCGATCACGTGGCCCGAGGAGAAGCCTTCGCTGCCCGCCGTCCAGCCTTGCGCCCAATAGGCCAACGCAGAGAGACCCATCAGGTAGGGGATGGGGCGCGGCAGCCACTTGGTGCGCACCGCGGTGGCGGCGAACAGAAGCACCGCGAGACCGAGGGCGAAGTTCTCGTAGCTCCGCGTTCCCCACTCGAGCCACCGGGCCAACTCGGCAGTCGCGAAGCGCGCCGCCTTTTCAGCCTCCGGCGCATTCACCCAAGCCTGCACCGCCTGCTTGAGCGCAACGCCGTCCACCGCCAGGACAGCGCCGTAGAGCGCGAACGCCGTTATCGTGCAAGCGGCAGCAAAACGAGCAGTCCATCGCGCCAACTCCGTCTGGGGATCGAGGGCGAGGAAGAGGGCAAGCAGGCCCGCCAGCATGATCGCCGTGCATGCGAACTGGGCCACGTGCACCGCCGTCCAGGTGCTGCTGGCGGCGTAGGCGGCAAAGATCGCCGGGTGGTTGTTCGCCTCGCCGCCGGTGTGGAGCAGGGTGATCAGGACATAGAGAATCTGCCCTGCCAGAAGCAGCCAAGCTGACAAGCGCAGCGCGGTTCGCCGATCGAGTGTGGTGTTGCCGTCTCATAATGCTCCTCCCTGTCGATTGTTCGGCCATCTTAAGCGTCTGTGCCTCGGAAAAAGGGCGCCAGCAACGAAACGATGGACCAGTGAGGGCTGGCCTTCAAGATACCATCGGGCTGCAGACATATCGGCCGACATCGATGCCCGAGAGTGCCGTGATCCATGCGAATACAACATACCCTGGTCGACGAACTCCAATGCTCTGGACAGCGTTGCCTAGCGCGAAAAGTCCCTTCGACGGACTGTTAGAGCCCGCACGGCCGCATGAGCGTTAGCGCCGAACCACGCAACGGCAACGCTCAGAGAGCCGGACCAAACCACCCAAGCGAGCCCTCCCCAACCGAGACGCTGGCGTGTCTCAATAAGTCGCGTAGGCGGGGTACGCAGTGCGATGAGCGCCACCAGGATTGACGCGAGGACCAACAGGGTCGCGAGACGCTCGGACAGCTTATTGGTTTCGTTCGCGTCGTTCGATTGACTCGCGAGGTAAATGCGCCTTGCTGTGAGAACAAGAGACCTGTCCGTGGAGGTGGCAAAGCCTCCTGCAAAGATCACGTATGTTGCTGCAAGCAACGGGAGCCAGCGGCTTCCAAGGTCGCCCTCAATGACGTGACACAACGACGCCACGACGAAAGCCAGGGTGATCGAAATGACGGCAACGAACTGCCACCAAGCGGCAAAGGCTCCCGCCCGAAAAAAGCGAAACATCACGATCGATCCTCCTTGTGGCGAACGATCTCCAGCGACGCCTTAGGCTTCGACCAGGGCCAGCAGACCCTTAAGGAGCGCCAGCGGAGTCGGCGGACATCCAGGGATGTGAAGGTCGACAGGAATAACTGCCGACACGCCGCCGGTGACGGCGTAAGAGCCGGCGAAGACGCCGCAATTGTCGGCGCAGTCACCAATCGCCAGCACCCACTTCGGCGCCGGCGTCGCGATGTAGGTGCGCTCCAGCGCCTCGCGCATGTTCTTGGTCACCGGTCCGGTCACCATTAGCACGTCGGCGTGGCGGGGCGAGGCCACGAATTCAGGCCGAAGCGCTCCAGATCGTAGAAGACGTTGTTCATGGCATGGATTTCGAGCTCGCATCCGTTGCACGAGCCTGCGTCAACCTGGCGGATCGACAGGCTGCGCCCCAGCCTGCGCCGCGCGGTGGCGTCAAGGCTGGCGGCCAGTGCAGCGATTTCCTCATCACCGGCCGCCGGGAATGGCTCGGTGATTGGCGGCTGAACGACGCCGTTGAACAGAAGCCTGCGCATGGGTGGACGCCCTAGAGATCGTGTCCTGAATAAGAGCAGTTAAACGATTTGTTGCAGAGGGGGAAATCGGCGACGATGTTGCCTTCGATGGCCGCCTCCAGCAGAGGCCACTGGAACCAGGACGGGTCCCGCAGGTGGCAGCGGGCGAGCTTTCCATCGGCACTGATGCGGACCGAGGCGAAGACGTCGCCACGAAAGCTCTCCACCATCGCCGCGCCTTCACCGCCAGCGACAGCCAGCGGAACGCTGATCTGACCTTCGGGCAGCTTGGCGAGTATCTGATCGATCAGGCGCAGGCTCTCGTCGACCTCCGCAATTCTGATCCAGACGCGAGCGTTGACGTCGCCGTCGGCTCGGACCGGGACCTCGAAGTCGAGAGCGTCGTATGGCGGGTAGGCGAGGGCGCGACGGGTGTCGAAAGCGCGCGCGGACGCGCGGCCGACGTAACCGCCTGCGGCGAAGCGGCGGGCAAGCTCGGGCGCGAGCGTGCCAGTGGCGACCGTGCGGTCCTGCAGCGAAGCGGTGTTGTCGTAGAGGCTGACGAGCCGGGGGAAAGTGCCGCGGATAGTGGTTGTGAGCTCGCCCAGCGCGCCGATACCACTAGCGTCAAGGTCAACCCTGACGCCGCCGGGCACGATGCAATCCATCATCAGCCGATGGCGGAAAGCAAGTGCGCTAAAACGCAGCACGCGTTCGCGCAGCATCGCCGCATGCGCCTGCATGAGCGCGAACGCGGCGTCGTTGCAAATGGCACCGATGTCGCCGAAATGGTTGGCCAGCCGTTCGAGTTCGGCCATTAGCGCGCGCAGAAAGACAGCGCGACGCGGCACCTCGACGGAAAGCGCCGCTTCGACGGCGCGGGAAAAGGCAAGCGAATAAGCAACCGTGGCGTCGCCTGAAATCCGTCCGGCAAGGCGCACCGCCCGATCGAGATCGGCGCCCGCCATGAGGCGGTCGACCCCCTTGTGGACGTAGCCGAGCCGCTCTTCCAGACGGACGATGGTTTCGCCTGCGGCGGTAAAACGAAAATGGCCCGGCTCGATAATACCGGCATGCACCGGTCCCACCGGTATCCGGTGGAGGCCCTCACCCTCGGCCGCGAGGAATTCGTACGCGCCGACCGGTCTCTTCTGTTCCGGCGGCTTGTCAGCCAACGGGTAATGCAAGCTCCACCGGCCATGATCAAGCCACGGCCGCGTGTCGTCCGCACCATCGGCGACGAGGCCGAACAGATCAGCAGCCGCTCGTTCAAGGCGGATCGCCGGTGCGTGGCGGGCGCCAACGGAAGGATATTTGCCATCATGGCAGGCGAGACCGACCATGGCGATACGGTTGTCGGCGCCATCGAGCAGCGCCATGTGGACCATGCCGGCATCGCCCCACAGGCTGACAAGCGAAAGCTCGCCGAGGGCCAGACCATCGGCGGCAAGGCGCCACGTATCGGCATCGACGCCAACGCACGGCCACGGCCGGAAAGTGGCCGATGGGTTGCCGCTGTCGATGATTTCGGTGAGCGCGCCCATCGTGGTTCAGCCCAGCAACGCGGCGATGTGCTGGAACCAGGTCACCAGTGTAGGCGGCAGGTAGACGCCGGCGATGAACACCAGGGCGAAGTGCGCGAACATCGGCACGTATGACGCCTTGACCGGTGCAACGCTGCCGCTCGGCGGTCCAAACGCCATCCCCTGCAGGCGCATGAACAGGGCGCCGAAGGCGATGAGAATGCCGGCTGCCAGCGGGATCGCAAGCAGCGGCTGGCGCGCGAACGTCGACGAGACGACCAGAAACTCGCTCATGAAGATGCCGAGCGGCGGCAGGCCGGCGATGGCGACGACGCCGAGCACCAGGCCCCAGCCAAGCAGGGGATGGCTTTCGGTCAACCCGCGGATGTCGGCGATCTTCTGGGTGCCCTTGGCCTGTGCGATGTGGCCGACGGCGAAGAAGATGCCGGACTTGGTGAGCGAGTGCATCACCATGTGAAGCAACCCGGCGAAGTTGGCGAGCGGTCCGCCCATGCCGAAGGCGAAGGTGATGATGCCCATGTGCTCGATCGACGAGTAGGCGAACATGCGCTTGATGTCGCGACGGCGGTAGAGCATGAAGCCGGCGAAGACGAGCGAGCCGAGGCCGAGCGTCACCATCAGCGGGCCGGGCGCGAAGGCCGTGCTTGCCGCGAGTACAAGCTTGAAGCGCAGCACCGCATAAAGCGCGACGTTGAGCAACAGGCCGGACAGGACCGCCGAGATCGGTGTCGGTCCCTCGGCGTGGGCGTCCGGCAGCCAGGCATGGAGCGGCGCGAGGCCGACCTTGGTGCCGTAGCCGAGCAGAAGGAAGACGAAGGCGACCGCCAGCAGCGCCGGGTCGAAGTCCGCCGCCCTGGCGGTGAGGTTCGTCCAGGCCATGGCGTCGAGACCCTCGCCGATCACCGGCACGGCCGCCATGTAGACAAGGATGGTACCAAACAGGGCCAGCGCGATGCCGACGCTGCCGAGGATGAAGTACTTCCACGCTGCTTCCAGCGCCTCATGAGTGCGGTAGATGCCGACCATCATCACCGTCGTCAGCGTCGACAGCTCGATCGCCACCCACATCAGCCCGATGTTGTTGGCGATCAGCGCCAGGTTCATGCCGAACATCAGCACCTGGTACATGGCGTGATAGGAACGCAGATATGCCGGGGTCAGCCGCCCGGTCTCGACCTCGTGCGCGATGTAGCTGGCGCTGAACAGGCTGGTGGTGAAAGCGACGAACGCCGTCAGCACAATGAAAACGATGTTGAGATCATCGACCAGCAGGTAAGAGCCGGACGCCGGGCGCGGCAGCACCAGCAGCGAGCCCGCCGCCAGCAGTGTCGCCAGGCACGCCAGCGCGTTCAGTCGTGCTGTCACCTGATAGCCGGGAAGCGCCGCGAGCACCGCCCCTGCGACAAGCGGGATTATGAGGACGAGGAGTTCGGCGGCGAAGGCGGTCAAGACCGTTCTCCACGGAAGCGCTCGAGCGCGCCCACATCGACCGTGTCGAAGCGCTCGCGGATGCGGAACAGGAAGATGCCGATAACGATGAAGGCGATCAGGATCGAGAAGGCGACGCTGATCTCGACCACAAGGGGCATGCCGCGGGCGCCGGTCGCCGCGAGCACCAGTCCGTTCTCCAGTGACATGAAGCCGACGACCTGACCGACGGCGTTGCGGCGCGTCACCATCATCAGCAGGCCAAGCAGGACCACCGCCAGGGCGAAAGCGAGGTCCTCGCGGGCGAGCGGATCCGCCTCGCCGGTGACTTTCAGCATCACCACCATCGACAGCGCCACGAGCGCCATACCGGCGAGCATGGTCAGGCCGACACCGCCCACGGCCTCGATCTGGCGGTGGATGCCCAGTCGCGCGACGATGCGGTGAAGGGCGGTCGGAATGACGATCGCCTTGAAGACGAGGGCGATGGCGGCGGTGATGAAAAGGTGCGGCGCGTTCTGGATCAGCGCTTGCCAGGCGACGCAGAGCGCCAGCACCACCGCGTGCAGCGCATAGACGTTAAGGAGCGCGTACATTCGGTCCTGGTAAAGCAGCAGGAAGCTCACCAGCACCAGGCTGCCCGCCAGCAGGTGAGCGACGTCGAAACCAAGGGTGCTCATGCGCCGGCGGCCTGACGGTTGGTGGTGGGCATTCACAGGCTCCGGGTGACGAAGAGGAGCAGCGTGGCCAATAGTCCCAGCATCAGCCCGGCGCCCATGAAGTTGGGAACGCGAAAGACGCGCATCTTGGCGATCGTTGTCTCGAACAGGGCAAGCAGGCCGGCACCGATGGTGAGCTTGACGAGCCAGGCCGCGAGACCGACCGCCAGGGCGACAATACCGCCGCCCGCGGGCGCCAGCGTCCACGGAACAAAGATGCAGGCAACCAGCGAAACATAGAGCAGCAGCTTCAGCGAAGCCGCGAGTTCAAGGACCGCGAGATGGCGGCCGGAATATTCGAGGATCATCGCCTCGTGCACCATCGTGAGCTCGAGGTGGGTGGCGGGGTTGTCGACCGGGATGCGACCGTTCTCCGCGATCGCGACGAGGACAAGGGCGACCATCGCCATCGCCAGCGACACGCGGGGCCCGAGGCCGGAGGCGGCGAACACCGCCACGATGGTCGACAATTGGGTCGAGCCAGCTACCAGCGCCAGCGTGAACACGATCATGATCATGGCGGGCTCGGCGAGTGACGCGATCATGACCTCGCGGCTCGAACCGATACCGCCGAACGACGTGCCGACGTCCATGCCGGCCAGCGCCAGGAAGAAACGCGCGCTGCCGAGGAGCGCGATGATGGCGATAAGGTCGGCCGACCACGAGAACAGAAGCCCGGTAGCGAACGTCGGCACCAAAGCGGCCGCAACCCAGGTGGCCGCAAAGACGAGATATGGCACCGCGCGAAACAGCCACGACGCGTTCTCGGCCAGGACCACTTCCTTGCGGGTCAGCTTGATGAGATCGCGATAGGGCTGGATCAGTGACGGCCCACGCCGGCGCAACAGACGGGCTTTGACCTTGCGCAGGAAACCGATGAGCAGGGGCGCGGCTGCCAGCACCACAAGCATCTGCAGCGCCTGGACGGCGAGGTCGAGGGTCACGCCCATAGCGCCACCAGCGACAGGAGTACCAGCAATGCCACGAAGACAAGGACGAGGTAACGGCGGACGGTCATGAACTGGAAGCAGTTTAGACGACCGGCCGTCAAGGTAACGGCAGCAACCACCGGGTTGTAGATCCCGTCCCAGGCGAGATCGCGCAAGGCAACCGTGAACCGGGCTGCGGCGAGATCTCCCGGCGGCGGCATAACGACCGCCTCGCGCGCCTGGAAAACGATGCTGCCGTATATTCGGCGGATCGGTTGGGCGAAGCTTGCCGCGCTGTATTGGGTTGCCGGGCTCGGGTCGGGGAAGCCGCAGTCCCATGGCGGGGCACGCCGCACGACACGGGACGCAAACCGATGGATGGAGCCTGCGGCAACCCCCGCCGACATGGCGATGAAAACGAACACCAGCAGTCCGTTGTAGGAGCTACGGCTTGCGGCGATCGGCACGACCGACAGCCAGGCGATGCCGGCCTGCGGCGGCAGGCTGCCGCCGACGAGATCGCCGGCAAGCGGCGCCAGCGCATCCATGACCACGCCGGGGAAGATGCCCGCGAGCAGGCATAGCGCGGCCAACAAGCCCATGGCGCTGAGCGAGAAACGGTCGGTTTCAAGGGCAGCGGTGGCAGCCGGCGTGCGCGGCCGACCGAGAAACGTGATGCCGTAGGCTCTCACGAAACAGGCCGCGGCCAACGCGGCGGACAGCGCGAGCAGCGCGCCGACAGCGGGCACCACAATGCGCGCATCCCAGTGCGGCAGATCGGGGCTGAGCAAGATCGCCTGGAACGTCAGCCACTCGGAAACGAAGCCGTTGAGAGGCGGCAGCGCCGAGATTGCAGCGCAGCCGACGAGAAACAGGAAGGCGGTCGCCGGCATCTTGTGGATGAGACCACCCAGTTTCTCGATGTTGCCTGTCCCCGTGGCGTTGAGAACGCTTCCCGCCCCCAGGAACAGAAGACTCTTGAACAGCGAATGGTTGAACGCATGGAGCAGCGCCGCGGTCAGCGCCAGGGCCGCGGCGGTCATCATGCCGTTCACCTTGAAGCCGAGCGCCAGGCCTAAACCGATGAACACGATGCCGACGTTCTCGACCGTCGAATAAGCGAGCAGCCGCTTCAGATCGTCCTGCATCATCGCATAGAGCAGGCCCAAGACGGCTGTAATGCCCCCGAGGGCGAGGACCGGTACGCCCCACCACCAGTCGGGGGTGCCAAGCAGGTCGAAGGTGATGCGGATGAACGCGTAGATGGCGACCTTTGTCATCACCCCGCTCATCAGGGCGGAGACGTGGCTGGGCGCGGCCGGGTGGGCGAGGGGCAGCCAGACGTGGAGCGGCACGACGCCCGCCTTGGAGCCGGCGCCGAGAATGGCGAGGAGCAGGACCAGGGCCGCAAACGCTGGCGACAGGTGGGTCTCACGAATGGTGGCGAAATCGTAGCCGCCGTTGGGGCCGGCGAGCATCCCGAAGGCGAGCAGCAGCGACAGCGTGCCAGCGCCCGCCATGACGATGTAGACGTATCCCGCCTCCGCGTTACCGCGTTCCCGGTGGTGCGCCATCACCAGCGCCCACGACGACAGCGACATGAACTCCCACGATAGAAGGAAACTGAACGCGTCGGCGGCGATTACGACGAGGTTCATGCCGGCAAGGAAGCAGGGGTAGAACGGAAGCACTCGGTGGGGCGCCTCTTCGCGCCGGCCGTGGCCGATGGCGTATATGCTCGCCGTCAGGCCGCCGAGATTGACGACGACGAGGAAGAACGCGGAAAGACGATCGAGCACGAAGTGGGCGCCAAGCCAGGGTAGCCCGAGAGGCAGCACGACCGCCGTGCCGGCGTCGGCTAACCCGATCAGAGCGATGAACGCGACGGCGAGCAGGATGGCCGAAAGCACGGAGGTGGCGCCGTAGATGACGGCGGATGCACGGGCGTTTTTGGTCATCGCAACCGCGGCGACGGCGGTTGCGAGCATGAAGGCGACCGAGAGCAGGAACGCGGCGATCAGCATAGCTGGGCTTGTTCGGCGATGTTCGCCGTCCTCACGACGAGGCCCTCAAACGCACGCCCCGGCCGCCGTTCAGGCTGGCACTGTCCTCGCTGATCAGCTCGATTCCAGCGACATCGAGCGCGGTCACGAGCTTGGTGAGCGAGTCGACGTTTCCGCGGATGACGCCATCGCTGGTCTCCATGCGTTGAATAGTCGGCACGGATAGTCCAGCCATCTCGGCGAGCCGCCTCTGGTCGATCCCTAGTAGCGCCCGCGCCGCGCGAAGTTGCGCTGCCGTTATCATGTCTCAGCTATCAGAAATGAGATTCCAATGGCAAGATGTGATGATTATTCCCTCTCCTTTACCGATGCAAACGGATCAAACGGCTGTGGCGCCGTGCCGCATCAGATCGACAATCTTCGAGAGCGCGGTTGAGCCGCGGATCAGCTTGCCGTCGTGATTCGGCTTTCGGCGCAAAGCGGCACTCGGCAAGACAGTCCGACGCGTCCGCCCCTGAATGAATTGCGGACTTCGACCGATGCGTGCGAATGGTCGAATTCGACGCCTCATAGAGGGGTCCGGACGGCGATGCTGCGTTGATGATTGAGGGAAAAGGCGAGGGGGAGAGGATGGCGCACGTGCGCCTGCGCTGCGGTTCTAGCTGTATCGAAGGCGGCCCAGACTGGCCAACGGTTGGAAATCCTTTTGTCGGTGAACCAGTCGGCGACGCCCCACCGGGTGAAGCTACCGAACAACCGCCTATCGGCGACCACCCGGTCGTAGGCACATCGTTTGCGCGGATCGACGTTGGTGTCGGCGTTGTCGGGGACGATCCAGTGGAACTCAGCTGAGTGTATCTTCAGACCCGCAAGCTCAACGGGTTTGGCGTAGCTGCAACCGGCATTGAAGTTGCCCAAAATCAGGTGACGGTCCTCAGCCGGGAACCGCTTTTTGAGGTCGCCGTAGACCGTATATAGCGCGTCGATTTCGGCCACCGCGCTCTCGGGGCGGGTGTGAATGGTCGTGAAAGTCAGCGTGAAGGGGGTGCCTTTGACACCGAATCGAACGGTGAAGGGTTCTCTCTGAAACAGATCATGGCGACGGTCATCGAACAGCCCGCCCTCCTGGACGACGCTGATGCGGTCGGTATCGAAAAAGAACGCATACTGCTCCTGCGAGTTGCGGTCGTCCGGCTGTCGACCGGTGCGCGAACTTACGCGCTTGTCGTATTGTCGCCCAGTCTTGTTGATCTCTGCGAGGAAGATATTCGGCACTTGGCCGGACGAGTCCTTGACCTCTTGGACTGCGACGATGTCGAACTTGCGGACAACCGAAGCTAGAGCATTTTCACTGAACGCAGAGTCAAAGCGGGATTCCGCTGAGTGACGTTGTCTCATTCAATCCCGCCGGGTGATTTGGCGGGGGAGATGACGATGACGCGAAGCTTGAGCGGGGACCTGCGTGGCCGGGTTATCGGAGCGATTGCGGAAGGACTGTCGACACGGGCGGCGGCACGGCGGTTCAGGGTCGGGACCTCAACCGCGGGAGCCTGGTACCGGCGTTACCGGGCAACCGGCGAAATGGTTGCCCGCAAGCAGGGCCAGCCGTCGCGTTCGAAGCTCGACCGGCATGAGGCGTTCATCCTTGGCCTGATCGAGGCGGCGCCCGACATCACGCTGGCCGAGATCGCCGAACGTCTGGCGGAGGAGCGCGGTGTGCGCGTGGTGCCGTCGACGGTGTGGATGTTCCTCGCCAGGCACGGCATCACGTACAAAAAAAGACGGCGCACGCCAGCGAGCAGCAACGGCCGGATGTAAAGGCTCGCCGGCGGGCCTGGTTCGACGGCCAACTCGATCTCGACCCGGCGCGACTGATCTTCGTCGACGAGACTTCTGCCTCGACCAAGATGGCGCGGTTGTGCGGGCGGGCCAAGAAGGGCGAGCGCTGTCGCGCTTCCATCCCACATGGCCATTGGAAGACCACCACCTTCACCGCCGGGCTCCGGCTCGACGGACTGGCGGCGCCGATGTTGCTCGACGGCGCCATGAACGGGCCGGCCTTCCTTGCCTATGCCGAGCAGGTTCTCGCGCCAGAACTCGCCCCCGGCGACGTCGTCATCATGGACAACCTCCCCACTCACAAGAGCCTGGCGATCGCGCGCTACGAAGCGAACGATGGTCCGCTTTCCCGCCGGCAAAAACGGTAGTTCGGGTTGATGGTCGGGAGAGACGAATTGGGCGCGCTCAGTGACGACCATCATCGCGGGGCGATGGTCGGTCCGCGGAGAATTCCTCAGATAGGTGTTTATTCGCTGAGCCAGTGTCGGCGGCGCTTGGAGGGCCAGCCGTGAGACTGCTCCGAACAGGGGTTCCTCTGGCCGCCATTCGGGGTCAACGTCCTGTCTTCGGCTGCCGGCCAGCATGGGTGAGCACCCTTGCGCTTATGCTCGTAGGATACTCGAATCACGCCGCCGGAATTTTATGAACCGAGCGTACCAAATGCCATCCGCTTGTGGCCCCACCTTGCACGAGGCGAGGAACGTCTGCGATATGGAAAAACACGCGATACAGCTGGGGCAGGCCAATGTGGAGAAGGTTGGAGGCCAGTTCATCCTCCCGGCACCAACAGCACTTTCCGCCACTTCCCATGAACTACGTGACCGTTGATAAAGTCCTTGTTAACTGGGGATTTATCGGCCGGTCAGTTGTCCACTGACGACCATTGATTTCCCAGGCCATCCTGCCGGCCGTTGAAGGTGATCCCTCGCGCGAGCATCTTGTCCGTCGCTTGCTCTGCGTATTTGACAGCGATTGTGGCCCGGCCACGTGGTCGGAGTGTGCTTCGTCAGAAGGCGTTGAAGTTGGGTGAGCGCGATCCGTCGAGATGATCAGAAAGCGGCGCGCTACCTGCCGCGACCGAGCTTTGTTCTAGGTCCTGCGGCATTCAAATTTGCTAGGTCTTCATCCTCGCCAGTGGCATAGTCGGCCGCGTTCGGCACAAAGACAAGGGGGAGCTCTTCATGTCTGCCACGATCATCAATCTCATCATTCAGATCATCGCTGGTGCCGTCGGGGGAAATGCGGTCGGTTCAGGGATGAAGAACGTCAGCTTGGGCGCGACCGGTAACACCATAGCCGGAGCCATTGGTGGTCTTGGCGGTGGTCAAATCCTGACGGCTCTGCTGCCAGTATTGGCCGGAGCGGCCGGCGGTGGAACCGACATTACTTCGATTGTCGGTCAGATCGTCGGCGGTGGTGTCAGCGGTGCCATCCTCACCGCTATCGTTGGCGTGATCAAGAACGCGATGTCCGGACAAAAATAACGGCCCCTGCGCAAAAAGGCGCGGGGTCCCAGCCCCGATCTCGCCCCAGACGCAGCCGCCGATGTATGGCCAGTCGCGCGGGAACCAGATTTGATGCCTAGCGCCGGCGGTCCTCGCATCAACATCGTCGTGGCCGTTGTGATCATACTGGCCATCGTCGGGGTCTGGGCTTTGATGAGAAGTGGCTACCTGCCTTTCGAAATTCAGACGAAATAGACCCCCACCGGCCGCCGCCGTTCAGGCAGTGGTTGCGGTCGATGATTTTGACCCTGCGCTCGGCTTCCTCAGGACAAAGCCCCGGGACGTGCCGACGAACTTTTCACGCAGGTACCTGAATCCGTAATTCCCGACGAAGCCGGTGACGCCACCGCGCCAACTCGCTATGCCATGGTTGGCTGACGCGTGCAGTGCTGCCGGTCCTGTTGGTTCAGCCAGGCCGTTGCTATTGGGCGCGCGCGTTGGCAGGGTTCTTTACCCGATACGCGTCTGGAACGACTTCGCTTTTCTCTGAGTCGCGAAATCGCTCCAGCTCCTTGCTTCTCCGCAATTCCGGACGGAAAACCGGTCCCCACTTTTCCTGGAATTGCTCTGGATGACGGCTTCAACCTCGGGCCGATGAGTCAATGGATTTCGCCGCCGGCACATCGCTGCTCCAGATCATCTGGATCAACATCGTGCTGTCGGGCGATAACGCGATGGTCATCGCGCTTGCCTGCCGATCGCTGAGGGGCAGGGAACGTCGCGCCGGGATCGTGCTCGGCGCCGGTGCGGCGGTGCTCCTCCGCATCGCCTTCACGCTCGGGCTGTCGGAAGTCCTGTTCCTGCCATATGCCCGGCTGGTCGGCGGGCTCCTGCTGTTCTTTATCGCGGTGAAGCTTCTCGTCGGCGAGGACCCCAGCGAAGATTCGGTTGGCGGTCATGAGTCGCTGTTGAGGGCGATCGGCACGATCATGGTGGCCGACGTCATCATGAGCCTCGACAACGTCATCGCGATCGCGGCGGCGGCGAACGGTGCGATGCTGCTGATCGTGCTCGGCCTGGCGCTGTCGGTGCCGATCATTGTCGCCGGCAGCGCGCTGATCGTGGAGGCGATCCGGCGCTTCCCGGTTATCATTTGGGCCGGGTCGGGATTTCTCGGCTGGCTCGCCGGGGAGACCGTTGCCATCGACCGCACCATCCGCCCGTGGGTGGAACCGCTGATGGAGCCGCCGGTGCTGGCGGCCGCCGGGTGCGTGCTGGTGCTTCTTGCGGGCTGGGGCATCCGCGCGACGCGCAGGCGAGGCCCCTAGGGCCGAACCGGGTGCCGATCTCGCGGTCGCCGCGTGACCGCGTGCGGCGATCAGCGGCACTCCCCGTCGCAGCCGCCACTGTCGCCCCCGTCGCCCCCGTCGCCCCCGTTGCCGCCTTCGTCACCGCCGCCTTCGCTGGGGGGCGTTTGCGCATGCTCGATCGGCTGCGAGTCGTCGGTCGGGTTGTACCGTGGCAGCAGCTCCGCGCGGCTGTCGCAGGGGCCGGAGTTGACGCGAAAATCGTCGCCGACGATACCGCGATTGAAGGCGAATCCGATGGCGTCCATTTTCTTGGCCCGGTCGTAGGCGTTCTGCTCGAAAACCGGGTCCTTGCCACTGGCGAAGGTAACGAACGTGCATTCCTTGGTGAAATTGACGCACCGGCGGCGCTCGCCGGGGCCGGGTTTGTCACAAACGTAGATGCCGCCGTTGAACTCGGGGGCGACGCCGCTGTCCGTATAGAAGACGACGCTGAGCGTGCCGTCGCCGGGCAGGACGAAGTCCGTGTGAGAACCGCGTACGCCGATGGTGGCGATCGGGGTGTCGATGACGTAGGCAGGCTTCGGGCTGTTGCCGGTGATGAAGCGGAAGACGCCTCGCGTGGCATTCAGCGTCACCTTCCTGGCGGTGGTCTGATCGGCAAGGACGAAGCTGTCGATGGTGAGCTCGGAATCCGGCCCGACCACCATGCGGGTGTCGTCGCGAAACCTGAGTTGCGCCAGGCTACCGGTGTCGGTCTTGACGACGTCGCCCATGAAGACCGGCCCGTTGACGGCAAGCGTGCGCGCCCCCGTCGCACCGTTCGCCGCGGCAGCCGGGGTAACTGCAACTGCTGTTCCGGCCGGGTCGGCGGCCAGCGCCGGAGCGAAACCAGCCGCAGTCAGAACGACCGCAGCCGCGACAACGGTTCGAATACCCACGAATGCACCTCCGTCAGCAAATTGAGCGAATCGGCGTGCAATATAGCGACTTGCGATTCCATCGCTACGAGAGGTGTGAGCTTGTTCACGTTGGCTTAGGCGGGAGTGAATCAAGAACGTGGCAATCTCATAAGATTGTCCGGGCTCGCAGGATTGTCCGGGTCACCTGCGATCGCTGGCGACGCCGTCGATCCAGGTCTCGCTGACGGCAAGTTGGTCGTCGAGGAGGACGAGGTTCGCCCGGTATCCGGGCGCGATGCGCCCTAACTCGCCATCGAGGCCGAGAAAGGCGGCTGGGGCGCCGGCAGCCATATGGAGCGCGGCCTCGACCGGCATGCCGAGATGAACGACGGCGTTTCTGACCGCAGTCGCCATGTCGAGGTCAGAGCCGGCGAGGGTGCCGTCTTCGGTGGTCAGGCGACCGCCGCTGCGGACGATGCGGCGGCCGAGCAGGACGAACTGATCGGCGTCGGTGCCCATGGGCGCCATCGCGTCCGTGACCAGCATCGTCCGCTGCCAGCCCCTGGCGGCGATCGCAACGCGCAAACTGGTGGCCGCAACGTGGTGCAGATCGACGATCAGGCTGATCCAGCAGCCGGGGTCGTCAAGGGCGGCGCCGACAGGCCCAGGTGTGCGGCCGGCAAGCGGCGGCATGGCATTGAAGAGGTGGGTGAAGCCGGTGAGCCCGGCCGCGCGGGCGGTGGCGAGGATGTCCGGACCGGCGGTCGTGTGGCCGGCCGAAACGATGACGCCGGCTTGGGTCAGGCGCGCGATCGTGGGCGTCGGGACCACCTCCGGGGCGAGGGTCACCAGCATGCGGCCGACGCCGAAGCCGGTGACGAGGCTAACGTCCTTCTCGTCCATCGGGCGCACGAAGCGGCGGTCGTGGACGCCACGGCGATCGGGATTGATGAAGGGGCCCTCGAGGTGGATGCCGAGGACGCCCGGCACGCCCGCCGCCATCGCGGCGGCAGCCGCGGCAATCGCCTCGCCCATGCGGGCACGGTCGTCGGTGATGAACGTCGGCAGGAACCCGGTGGTGCCGAAACGGCGATGAGCGGCGCCGATGGCGGCGATCCCCTCCACCGATCTCTCGTCATTGAAGAGAACGCCGCCGCCGCCGTTCACCTGGCAATCGACGAAGCCGGGGGCCAGCAGGCCGGCACATTCACGGCGCGTCCATCCGGCGGGGATTTCGGCGCCCGGCACGACGGCGGCGATGCGCTCGCCGTCGATGAGGACGGCGCTGCCGTCGACAAGCCGGGCACCGTCGAAGATTCGTGCCCCGGTCAGGGCCTGCCGCGCCATGTGTGTCTCCGCCTTCGCCCGCCGGCGGGCGATCCCCGCCGTCGGATGTTCGTTCGCCGCCATCATAGCAACCCGGCAGCCGGAAAAGTGGAGGCCGTGCCGGCCGGGGGAGTTGTCGCGACCCTGCGAAGAGGTGCGATTTCCGGTGTTGAAGACGGCCGGGGACACCGCGATACTGGCGCGCCGCTCGCGCCGCAGGACCCCGATGCTCCGCGCCAACCGCTTTTACGTGTTTCTGGTCGCCATCATTCTCGTTGGCGCGACGGCGCTCAGGATCGTCGATCCGTTCTTCGTCCAGGCGCTGCGGCTCATAGCCTTCAATTCCTACCAGAAGCTCGACCCGGAGAAATACAACCCCGACCTGCCGGTGCAAATCGTCGACATCGACGAGGAGTCCCTGTCACGCATCGGTCAATGGCCGTGGCCGCGCACGACAATCGCCGACCTTCTGACCAAGCTCACCGGCCAGGGGGCGGCCGTGGTCGCGTTCGACATCCTGTTCGCCGAACCCGACAGGACGTCGCCGGAGGAGGTGCTGAAGGTGATGACGCCGCAGGAACGCGAGGCGATCGCCCCGCTGATCGCGGGCCAGCCAAGCCACGATGAGATCCTGGCCAAGACGATCGCCGGGGCACCAACGGTGCTGGCGACGGCGCTGTCGCAGAGAGCGTCGCCGCCACCGCCGGCAAAGGCCGGGTTCGCGGTCGCCGGGGACGATCCGAAGCGGTTCATTCCCGCCTTTCCCGGCGCCACCCGCAACCTTGACGAACTCGACGCTGCTGCCGCCGGCATCGGCTCGATCAACTGGGTTCCCGACCGCGACCAGGTCATCCGCCGCATACCGCTGATCTACCGCATCGGCGACCAGTACGTTCCGACGCTCACCACCGAGGCCCTGCGGGTGGCGCAAGGGGCCGGCACCTATGTGCTCAAGTCGTCAAACGCCAGTGGCGAGACCGCCTATGGCCAGACGACCGGGCTCAACCACATCAAGGTCGGCGCCATGGAGATCCCGACCGACGCCGACGGCGGAATCTGGCTGCGCTTCCGGCCGTCGAACCGGGCGAGCTACATCCCGGCGTGGAAGGTGCTCGCCGGCGAGGACGATCCCGACGAGGTGTCGGGGCGGATCATCCTGGTCGGCACCAGCGCGCCCGGCCTCATCGACCTGAGGGCGACCCCGCTCGACGCGGCAATTCCGGGGGTCGAGGTGCACGCGCAGGCGATCGAGCAGATCATGTCCGAGCAACAGGGCGGGGCGTCGCTGACCCGCCCGGACTACGCGCTGGCGCTGGAGTTGGTGATCACGATCGCCGCCGGCATCGTGCTGGCCATCATCCTGCCGACGATCAGCGCGGTCCACGCGGCGCTGCTCGGCCTATCGGTGATGGCGGTGCTGCTGATCGGCGGCTGGGGCGCCTACAGCGAGGCGGGCCTGCTGCTCGACCCTTCCTATCCCGCGCTGACGCTGTTCATCCTGGTGGCGGCCGGAACCACCGACGTGTACCGGCGAGTAGAGCAGCAACGCGGCGAAGTGCGCCGGGCCTTCAGCTACTACGTGTCGCCGACGGTGGTCGATGAGATCATCGCCCACCCGGACAAGCTGGAACTCGGCGGGGTGGTGCGCGAGGTGACCCTCCTCTTCTGCGACGTGCGCAATTTCACCACCATTTCGGAGAAGCTGAATGCCCACGAGCTCACCAGTTTCATCAACAGCCTGCTGACGCCACTGTCCGACGTCATCCTTTCCAACCGCGGCACGATCGACAAATACATCGGCGACGCGATCATGGCGTTCTGGAACGCGCCGCTCGACGATCCCGATCATGCCGCCAACGCCTGTCGTTCGGCGCTGGCGATGATCGCCAGGGTGGAGGACCTCAACAAGACCTGGCGCAAACAGGCCGAGGCGGACAAGCGACCCTACGAACAGGTCCGCATCGGTATCGGCATCAACTCAGGTGAGGTGTGCGTCGGCAACCTTGGCTCGTCGCAACGTTTCGACTATTCGGCGATCGGCGACAACGTGAACGTGGCGTCGCGCTTCGAGGGGCTGTCGAAGGCCTACGGCGTGCCGATCGTGATCGGCGAGCAGACGCTGGAGCGCATTCCCGACGTGGTGGCGATCGAACTCGACCTGATGCGGGTCAAGGGGCGGGCGCGGCCCACACGGATATTCTCGCCGCTGGAGGTGTTCGGCATCAACGGGGCCGCCGGCAAGCAACTGATGATATACCATGACGCCATGCTGAAGGCCTATCGCGGCCAGGACTGGGACGGCGCCGAGGCGGCGATCGACCAATGCGAGGCCGCCGGCGTCGTGGGGCTTGGCGGCTTTTACGCCGTCTATCGCGAGCAAATCGCAGAATGGCGTGAGAATCCGCCGCCCGCCGACTGGGACGGCACCTACACGGCTACTTCCAAATAGAAACCAATTGGTAAGGTGCTGTGATCCATGTCACATGGGCACGGCCCGCGGGGGTGTACACCAGTCTCACCGGGGGGGAACGGGCGAACTGGGGGTAGTAGTGACCGAACCGATCGCGGCGATCTTCGCCGTCCTCATCATCCTCGAGGTCAAGCATTTCCTCTGTGACTATCCACTACAGACGGGCTACCAGGTCCATAACAAGGGCACCTACGGGCACCCCGGCGGCGTTGTTCACGCAGGCCTTCATATCATCGGCACCAGTATCGCATTCCTCGTGATCACACCGACGCTGCCGGTCGGGGCGGCGATCCTGATCGGCGAGTTCTTGGTGCACTACCACATCGACTGGGCGAAGGATCAGGTCATGCGCCACAGCGGTTTGACCTCCAAAGACCCCATGTTCTGGTGGACGCTGGGGACCGATCAGTTGCTCCACCACCTTACCTACATCGCCATCACGGCGATCCTCGTCGCCACCGCCGCATGAGCGATCGGTCCGGCAGGTCCGTGCGATATTTATGCACTGGCTGTGCACAGATCGGACGGCGCTTGCAATGCGGAGTCAACTCATTAACACTTGTTGGGCAGTGATTCGCTGGCGCGCGTCGGATTTGACGGACCGGGATCGCCGCTGAAACGAGCTTACGGTGCCTACGGGTTCAATCGATAGTATCGCCATTGTCCGTTTAGTGATTACGTAGATATTTCTCAGGCGCGTTTTTCATTCATTTTCTTGGCCCGGCTTTTTCGCTCCGGGCAGCGAGAGGTTGCAGCAAACACTGAAATGTTTGCCCGTTGATCGGGAAGCCGCCGGTCCATGCCGGCGGCTTTCTTCATGCCGACCGGGTCCAGCTTTCGCCCCACGACGTATGCGACTACACTCGATCGATTTCGCTTTTCTCCGAGTCGCGGAATCGCCGTAGCTCTGTGTTTCTCCGCAATTCCGGAGGGAAAACCGGTTCCCGCTTTTCCTGGAATTGCCCTGAGCGGCGGTCGAGGACGAACATGATCGACGCAATCCGGCGTTTCTTCGCCGAACTCACCACCGACGGCGGCGACAAGGTCACGATGGGCGAGGAACAGGTCCGCCTTGCCGTGGCGGCCCTGCTGTTTCGCGTGATCGCGATCGACGGTGTGGTTTCCGAGGAAGAGCGGGAAACGCTGTCGGATGTCCTCAGGCGCCACTTCGACCTCGATCCGCAAACCACGATGTCCCTGGTCGAGGCAGCCGAGGACGCCGAGGCGGAGGCGGTCGACCTCTACGGGTTCACCAGCATCCTCAAGTCCCGCCTCGACGCGGCCGATCGGGAACGGATCATCGAGATGATGTGGCAACTGGTCTACGCCGACGGCAAGGTCGACGAGTTCGAGAATAACGTGGTCTGGCGGGTGGCGGAGCTCCTGGGCATTTCGACGCAGACCCGCATCCGCCTCAAACAGACGGTGCGCGACCGTGCCGGGCAGCACTGAACGGCCTGTCCTCGTCGTTCTTCACCAGGAGCACTCGACGCCCGGGCGGGTCGGACTGCGCCTGAGGGCACGCGGGTACGACCTCGACGTTCGGCGACCGCGCTTTGGCGACCCGCTTCCCGATACGCTCGCGGCGCATGCCGGCGCCATCATCTTCGGCGGTCCGATGAGCGCCAATGACGAAGACGCGTTCCTGAAACAGGAGACCGACTGGATTGCGGTGGCGCTGAGGGAGGAGGTCCCTTTCCTTGGCCTCTGTCTCGGTGCGCAACTGTTCGCCCGGCATCTCGGCGCGGCGGTCAAACCGCACGCCGACGGTCACATAGAGGTCGGCTGGTTCGACGTGCGGGCGACGGAGGCAGGCCAGCGCCTGGTGCAGTGGCCCGACCGGGTGCACCAGTTCCACCGCGAGGGGTTCGACCTGCCGCACGGGGCGACGCTGCTGGCGACAGGCGCGCAGGAGACATTCCCCAATCAGGCTTTCTCATACGGGCCGGCCGCATTCGCCATCCAGTTTCACATCGAACTGACCACCGCCATGGTCAATCGCTGGACCCGGCGGATCGGCGACCGCGCCAAGCTGCCCGGCGGCCAGGCGGCGCCGCTTCACTTCGAGGGCAGGGCGCTCCACGACTGGAAAACTGCGGCCTTTCTCGACGCTTTCATGGATATGTGGCTGTCGCGGGATGGACGCCGGGTCCGGCCGTCCGCCGCCGAATGAGCCGCGTCCTCGCATTCTGCAACGGATCGTTGCAAACGGCGAGGCGTCTTCGGTTAACGAGCCCCTAAGGCGATCAACCCATTGGGACGGGTCGTTAGCGCTGGCCCAACTTATGGTGCCGGCGAAGGTGGCAAGGTCCTTGCCAATGTTTTGGTACGCTGACCTTTCGGTTCTGCGTAGTCAGCGAGAACTGGGCGGGGCAGGACGTTCGCCGTCGACCCCCGGCGTCGTCCTTCCCCGTCCGGTCGCTTCCTTCCTCCACAGCCATGTTCCGGCCGATACTGCGTGCCTTGCGACGATCCGCTGTGGCGCGCCCTCGACGGCCATTGGGACAAGCCCTACAACCTACCGCCATGCCAGGAGACGGTCGCGACGTCGTGACGCAAGGGCTGCCGCAGCTGCTGCCGCGGCTGTGGCGGTACGGCCTGGTGCTTTCCGGCAACCGGGATACCGCCGAGGACCTGGTGCAGGCGACATGCGTCAGGGCGCTGGAGCGCTCGCATCAGTTCGAGGCCGGGACGCGTCTCGACCGGTGGTTGCTCACGATCCTCCACTCGATCTGGCTGAACGAGGTGAGGGCGCGCAAAGTGCGGCTCGGTCAAGGGCTCGTGGACGCCGACGCCGTGCTGGTGTTCGACGGGCTCCACCACTCGGAAACGAATATCTGGGCGGGCCAGGTGTTACGTGAGGTGCAGGCCTTGCCGGAAGCGCAGCGCGAAACAGTATTTCTGGTTTATGTCGAGGGCATGACCTACCGCGAAGCCGCGAGCCTGCTGGATGTTCCGGTCGGGACCGTGATGTCGCGGCTGGCAGCGGCGCGGGCAAGACTTGCGGGGTTGAACGCCGAGACGGTCGCCGTCGCGGCGCAGGGCATTGGAAACCATGGCAGATCCGGTCGATAACGGCCAACCCGACGACGAGGTCCTGGTGGCCTACCTTGACGGCGAGCTCGCCGCCGAAGGTCGGGCCGCGCTGGAATTGAGACTGGCCGGCGATACGGCCCTGAAGGCGCGGCTGGAAACGCTCCGCTCCGGGGGGCGGCGGTTCGCCGAAGCATTCGACACCCTGCTGGCGGCGGCACCGGGCGACCGGCTTGGGGCCATGCTCGTGGATGCGGCGCGCGAACGGCGTGGCGAGGGTCGCCGAGGCCGGCGGTGGCCGGGAATGGTTGCGGCGGCGGTGGTGATCTTCGCGGTCGGCGGGATCGCCGGCTATGTGACGCCGCAGTTGCTGGCACCACAGCGCCAGGAAGCCTCCGAGCAGCCGAACTGGCGCGAGGCGGTCGCCGACTACCAGGGATTCCTCACCGCCGAATCGATGTCGGTAATCGCGGAGGACCCGGCATCCGTCGACCAGGAACTCGCAGCGGTCGGCGACAAACTCTCGCTCGATCTGTCGGCGGAGAAACTGGCGCTGCCAGACGCCTACCTGAAGCGCGTCCAGCTCTTCGACTATTGGCAGCGGCCGCTGGTGCAGCTGGCCTACCTGTCGCCCCAGGACGGTCCGATATCGTTCTGCATCATTGCCAGCGGACGGCCGGACCAGGCGCCGCAATTCGAGCAACGCCACGGCCTCAACATCGTGTTCTGGACGACCGGCGGTCGCGGCTATCTGCTGATTGGCAAGGCACCGCGCGAGACGCTGGAGGCGCTGGCATCAGCGCTGGCGACGCGCGTCGGCTGAGCGGGGGCAGCGGCCGATCCGTTGGTCGTCGACGACCCGCCTGGAATTGCTCAGGTCTGCACGTAGGTCGACGGGCCGCGGACGTTCTCGTCGATGTGAAGCTTCTGGTGAAGCGAGGGCATGGCGCGTTCGGCGCAATCCGTGCGCGGGCAGGTGCGGCACGACACACCGATCGGCGTGACGATCTGCGGGTCGGCGAGGTTGAGCCCGTCAGCATAGACGATCTCCGATGCGTGGCGGACATCGCAACCGAGGCCCAGAGCCCGCTGACCGACGCGGTGGGGGAGTCCGCCGCCGGTAAAGGCGGTGGCGCGACCGGTGGTGCGGGCGATGCAGAAGTAGGTGGAGCCGTCCGGCATGCGCGAAAGCTGCGTGCGGATCATGCCCGGCGTGCCGAAGGCATCGTAGACGTTCCAGCGCGGGCAGGCGGCGCCGAAGCGGGCGATGTGAATGCCCGATGCGGAGAAGCGCTTGGAGATGTTGCCGGCGATATCGACGCGGATGAAATGAAGCGGCACGCCCTCCGCACCGGGACGCCGGAGCGTCGTCAGACGATGACAGACCTGCTCGAACGAGACGCCGAAACGGTTCTTCAGGATGTCGACGTCGTAGCGAACGTTCCTGGCAGCATCGCGGAACAGCTGGTAGGGCATAAGCACGGCGGCGGCGAAATAATTGGCGAGCGCGGTGCGCATCAGCGCTTTGGCCTCTTCACTGGAAAGGGCGGCCTGTTCCACGAGACGGTCGAGAAGGTCGTGGTGCCCGAGATAGGCGATCTGGTGCGCGATCTGGAAAAGCCGGCTCGGCGCCAGCAGCATCTCGGAAATCTCGAGCCTGCGCGACAGGCGGTCGTAACGCCGCGAACGGCCCTTCATCTGGTCGGCGGTGCGGATCTCGACCTCGACCGAATAACGTTCACGCAGGATCGCCGTCAGGCCCTGGTGCAGGGCGTGAATGGCGAGGCCCTGATCGGCCCACAACTGCTCGGCGACCTCTTCGATCTCGGGAAAATAGTTGAGCCGCGACTGGATGTGCCCGGTCACTTCCTCTGAGGGGATCGTCACCGGCGGCGCCTCGGTGGCGTCGTCACCGGCGCTGTCGCTCGCACCAGCGGGCAGGTGGCGACGGTAGCCGCCGTAAAGATCAAGGACGGCGCGGCCGACCGCGGGCAGCGTCGCGACCAACTCCTGGACGTCAGTCGCCTTGACTTCGGCGTTCTCGAAGATCGGGTCGGAGAACGCCTCCATCAGCTCCAGCGACAAGCGCTGGTCGGTGTCGGCCGCGAACTCCTTCAGGTCGACGTGGAACTTCTCGACCAGCTTCAGCAGAACGCGGACCGTCACCGGCCGCTGATTGCTCTCCAACAGCGTGAGGTAACTGGCGCTGATGGCAAGCTCACGCGCCATCTGTGCCTGGGTGAGCCGGCGCTCCTGTCTGAGACGGCGCAACCGGCCGCCAACCCGCATCGCTTTCATGACATTTCCCTTACAGCGTTTACACTATTACATACTCGAATTGTGTAGATGTTGACAATGCTCATGATTTCATCGTGATTTCAGCTAGTTATTGAAACAACGACGTTGTCACGCCATGTTGCCACAATCCGCAACGGAGCGAAATGATGACAAACACTACAAACCGGTTCGCGGGCATCCGCCGCGATTATTCGCCGGAGGCCGTCGAACGGCTGAGGGGCACCATTCCCGTCCAGCACACGCTTGCCAGGCTCGGGGCGCGGCGCCTGTGGCAATTGCTCCATGAGCGGCCGGTGGTAGCCTCGCTGGGGGCAGTCACCGGGAACCAGGCCCTGCAGCAGGTGAAGGCCGGCCTGGACGCGATCTACCTGTCCGGCTGGCAGGTGGCCGCCGACGCCAACAACGCCGGAGAGATGTATCCGGACCAGTCGCTCTATCCGGCCTCTTCGGTGCCGGAGGTCGTGCGGCGCATCAACAAGACATTGCAGCGCGCCGATCAGATCGCGAACCTCGAGGGCGATACCTCGACATACTGGTTCGCCCCGATTGTGGCCGACGCGGAAGCCGGATTCGGCGGGCCGCTCAACGCCTTCGAGCTGATGAAAGCGATGATCGAGGCGGGCGCAGCGGCCGTCCACTTCGAGGACCAGCTCGCGTCGGAGAAGAAGTGCGGCCACCTCGGCGGCAAGGTGCTGGTGCCGACACAGACGTTCATCCGTACGCTCAATGCGGCGCGGCTGGCCGCCGACGTCAGCGGGGTGGAGACGCTGGTCATGGCGCGCACGGATGCGCATTCGGCGACGCTGATCACCAGCGATGTCGACGAGCGTGACCATCAATGGATTTCCGGCGAGCGGACGAGCGAAGGTTTCTACCGGCTGAAGCAGGGAAATACTCATTCGGTTCCGCACGCCATTGCACGCTCGCTGAGCTACGCGCCGTATGCCGATCTGTTGTGGTGGGAGACCTCGACGCCCGACCTCGGTGAGGCGCGCGAGTTCGCCGACGAAATCCATCGGCACTTCCCCGGCAAGTTCCTCGCCTACAACTGCTCGCCGTCATTCAACTGGCGGGCGAAACTCGACGGAAAGATGATCGCCGGATTCCGCGAAGAGTTGGCGGCCATGGGTTATCGCTTCCAGTTCGTCACGCTTGCCGGGTTCCACGCGCTCAACCTCGGTATGTTCGAGCTGGCGCAGGACTACGCCCGGCGCGGCATGGCGGCCTACTCGGACTTTCAGGAGCGGGAGTTCGCCGCGCAGGCGAAGGGCTTCACGGCCGTCCGCCACCAGCACGAAGTCGGCACCGGCTACTTCGACGCGGTTGCCATGGCGGTCTCGGGCGGCCAGTCATCGACGGTGGCAATGGCGGGATCGACCGAAGAAGAACAATTCCAGGGCAACGGAATGCAAGGGGAGCGGGAGACGGTCGCGGCGGCGTAACCCGGCGCGTCAATCCGGAAAGGAAGCGAGATGCCAACGGTTGAAGAATTCTGGGTCGTCGGCGGCAGCTATCGCGACGCAAACTTCGCCGCGCTCAATGACGACAGCGGCGAGGCATACGGGCCCTTCGCCTCCTACGACGACGCATACCGCTCATGGCGCGAACGTGCGGCCGACACGCGGGCCAAGGCGAACGTGCGCTACTCTGTGGTGGTGACGGCGGTCCGCCGCTGACACTGCCGCTTAAGCGGCAATTCCCGCGCCCGGTCGCCGGGCGCGGGAGGGCCGTTCACGCCAGATCATGCCCTGGTCGTTCAGGAATCCGGCAAAGGCCGGATTGGCCCTGCGCGTGTCGTTGCGTGTATTGTATTTCGAGACACTTCCTTTAATACGCGATTGCAATAAGCATCCTCGCGATGCTCAACGTGTCCTCCTGGTTTCTACATGGAGTTCCTTTTGCGCGCGGCCTGTGGTCTCTGCGCCAGCCGTGCGGCCGGCGATTTTGAGGCCCGATGAGCGATTGACAAGCCCGATGCGCCGGGCATCTCATCGCGCAACTCGTCGGCAGCTTTGGTTGCGGGATTTCCTGCATCGGCCGCGAGTCATTAGGGCAACAGCGACCGGCGGCGGAGTGACTGATGATCGCGCGATATGCGCTACGCGAGATCTTCAAGAAGATCGGTCGGACGGCGCCGGATGTCTCCCTCCGTGTCGAGTTCGCCGACGGGTCGGTCGTCAGCAGCGGTCCCGATCAGACCAAGCCCGACATCGCCATCTGGTTCAAGAAGCCCCGGGCGGAGCGGCGGGCGCTGATCTTCTTTTACGAGGGGATTTTCGAAGGCTACGTGGAGGGAGAAATCGACCTTGACGGCGACCGACCGATCGCGGCGCTTGCCAGGATCGGTTACGCGCAAGGCATGGTGCCCGTGTCGTACTGGAGCCGCTTCTTGCGCAATCCGATCAACGGATTGCGTCAGTGGGCCCAGGAACTGGCGCAGAGCAATACCAACCGACAGCGTTCGATCCGCAATGCGGATTTCCACTATGCGGTCGATCCGGTCCTGTTCGAGCACATGCTGGGGGAGACCGTGGGCTACTCGGAGGGTTTGTGGACGCCGCAGACGCGCACGCTCAACCAGGCCAAGTACAATACTTACGAGTACGTCTGCCGAAAGCTCCGTCTGGCGCCGGGCCTGAAGGTACTCGAGGTCGGGTCGGGCTGGGGCTACATGCCGATCTACATGGCCACCCGGTACGGGGTCGATGTCACCGTCTACAACCCGGTCGACCGCCAGAACGCGTACATGCGCGAACGCTTCAGGCGACACGACCTCGGCGATGCGATCCGGGTGGTCGACGGCGACCATCGTGACATCGTCCGGGAAGCCGGCCGCTTCGACCGATTCGTCTCGATCGGCGTCCACGAGCACGCCGGCTATTCGCGCCGGCAATACCGATTATGGGCACGCTCGATCGCCGCGGCGCTCAAGACCGGCGGACTAGGCGTGGTGTCGACGACCAGCCTGATGTCGCGGCAGATGACCAACATGCTGACGCTGAAATACATTTTTCCCGGTGGCCACCTGCCAAGCCTGCCCGACACGCTGACCGCGTTCGACGCCGCGGGGCTGATGATGGTCGAGGTCGAGAACCTGTGGCCGCATTACCGCCAGACGGCGCGCCGATGGCGGGACAACATCGAGGCGCATTGGCCGGAAATTCAGGCGGCCGACCCGGCGGTCTTCACCGAGCGATTCCGGCGCATCTGGACGATGTACCTGGAAGGGACCGACGAGGTGTTCGGCGACTCCCTCGACCTGTCGCACATCGTCTTCGCCAAGGGACGCAGCGCCGACCACTTCCCGTGGACCCCGGGCGAGCGGCCGGCGGCCGATTTCATGGGTGGCGACAGGGAGCCGGAGTGCTATCGCTGAGCAGGTTCGTTCAGCGCCTGAGCACGCACTTGTCGTAGAGGTCGGCCAACCGGCGGCCGGGATCATACTTCGATTTCAGGGCCTCGTAGCTGTCCCGGTTGTAGAGCGCCCAGAACTCCTCCGGCGTGTAATACGAGTCCGAGTAGAGCGACTTGATGCCACCCAGCTCACGGAGCTTGTGCTCGACCAGACGGTTGAAGTGACCTTCGGGATACCGGGTGTCGGCGACCTTCTGGTCCCAGAACCCGAAATTGACGTAGAGGGCGCGGCGATCGGTGGGAAAGAGCGGATAGGTCACGTCGGGGTCGTAGGCCCGAAAGGGGCAAATCCATACCGGTGTCAGGCCGATCTCGCGCTGGAAGAAATCGAGAAACGCCGGCGCCTTGTCGACGGTGACGTCAACGTCCTGGATGACGGACTCATAGTGGCGGCGCGACACCAGCCGCGACAGCGCGCGCAGCCGATAACCGGGCTGCCAGTCGACGACTTTCTTGTAGAAGATCGAATTGAGCCGGCGGCGGCCGAGCAGGCGGCGGACGACCGGGTTCTGCGCGTACAGCATCCTTGAGCACCAGAACCAGTCGGTGTCCCAACGCCAGATGTAATCGAGCGTCGTCAGGAAGTCCTCCTGCCGCTCGGTTATCGAGCGGTAGTAGATGTTGAGGTAGGTGTAGTCGCTGAGGTAAGGGGTCTCGTCGACGAAGCGGCCGATGGTGAGATAATGCTCGCCCGGGCCGAAGACGACGCCATCGACGAAGTCAACTTCGGCGCGCGCGCTCCAGGCTTCGACTTCATCGAAGAAAGTGGCGGGATCGCCGTGGCGGATGTGCTGGAGGGCGACGAAAGGTTTCGCCGGCACCGTCCTCGCCTTGATCCGCAAGGCATAGCCAAGTGTGCCGAAGGAGTTGGGGAAGCCGAAGAAGAGATCGCGATGCTCGTTGGTCGGCGTGCACACGACGGTCTCGCCGCTGGCGAGGAGAACCTCCATCTCGACCACCGTCTCGTGGGCGAGGCCATAGCGGAACGACGATGATTCAATCCCGAGTCCGGCGCAGGCGCCGCCGATGGTGATACCCTTGAGCTGCGGCACAACGGCGGGCAGAACGCCGTGTCGGAGGGTCGCCTCGGTCAGGCTTTCGTAGGAAGTCATGCCCTCGACGTCGACGGTCCCGTTCCCGGTGTCGACCGCGACCACCTGGTTGAGGGTGCGGGCATCGAGCCTGGTCGCTGGTGGGGCGGAGCGGCCACGGAAAAGGTGGCTGAGGCTCTTGTCGAGACGCACCGCGCCCTTGCTCTTGCGAAGGCGTTCGGTCAGCGCCGCTTTCTTTTCTTCATATGCCGACACTGCGGGGTCTCCGTCTGCGCACACGCCGCTGCTGGCGGCCGCTGTTGCCTCGTGCGCGTCCTTCGCCGGCCGATCGTCGCGCGGTCAAACCATAGGTGCGCCGGGTGCCGTCGGCAATCGGGGCCGGCTCAAGGCGTGCAGACGGCGAGGGCTGTGCGGGCGAGGGCGTCGGGGGGAACGGAGGCGTCGAGACGCGTCCAGGCGATGGTTCCGGTTGGCGCCCCCGCCGCCTGGTCGAGCACCACGCGGGTGGAGGCGTCGGAGGCGTCGCGGCGGCGGGCCTCGACCCTCGCGATGAGCGTGGCGAGAGGAGCATCGAGCCACAGGCCGACGAAGCGGGCACCACAGCGCGCGGCAACACCGGCGATCAGCTCGCGCTCGTCGGGCGTACGGTGGACGGCATCGACGATGACGCAGTGACCGGCGCCGAGTGCTGCTTCCGCTTCGGTGCGGAGCGACGCGAAGACCTCGCTTGTGACGTCCCGGCGGTAGGCGATCTCGGGCAAAGGCTGGAGTTCCGGCACGCCGAACCGACGCTTGCGCTCGATGTCGCTGCGCAGGTGAACGGCGCCCGGGGCGCGCCCGATCGCGGGAGCAATACGGCCGGCGAGGGTCGTCTTGCCGGTTCCCGACAAACCGCCGATGGCGACGAGAATGGGCGGCGACGGGGCAAGGAACTCGCCGGCGATCTCGAAATAGCGCAGCGCCTCGCCTTTGACTGTGGTCGCGCGAGCGACATCGCGGAAGCGGATGGCGTCGATCTTGGCAAGCACGGCGGCGCGAAGACTGAGGAACAACGGGAGTGCCGCCAGGCCGGCAAGCTCGCCGCCGATGTCCTCCGAGCCCCACAGATACCGGTTGAGCAGCAGGTTGGCTTCGCCGACGAGGCGCCGCTGCCACAGGTCCATGAGCGTGAACGACAGGTCGTAGAGGACATCGGTCGTTGCGATCGACTCATCGAACTCGAGGGCGTCGAACAAGATCGGCCGCTCGCCAAGCAGAGCAATGTTGCGCAGGTGGAGATCGCCATGACAGCGACGCACACGGGCGGCACGGCCACGCGCGAGGAGAAGCGGACGGACGTCGCGGAAGGTCGCGCGCATGGACGCGGCAAGGGCCCTGGCGGGCGCGGCCGGAAAGATGTCGGGCGCCTCCACGAGCTCGGTCAGCGTTTCATTGACCACACCAGCGAGCGCCGTAGTCGCAGTCTCGCCGTCGCCGATCCGGGCAGCGCGATGCGAGGCCAGAATCAGATCGGCGATGTCGGCAATCAGTTCGGGTGATATCTCGCCGCGGTCGGCGACGAGGTCGAGGGTGCGGCTCTCGTCGAAACGTTTCATATGAACCGCCCACTCGACGATGGCCCCGTCACCACCGAAGCGAAGCTTGCCGTTCGTGCGCGTGATGGGAACGACGCCAAGGTAGATTTCAGGCGTGAAGTCGCGGTTCACGCGGACTTCCGCCTCACAGGCAGCGTGGCGGCGGGCCAGCGTTGACTGGTCCATGAACGGGAAAAGGACCGCGCGCTTCACCTTGTAGACGTCCCGACCGGCCAGGAAGACGGCGGCGGCGTGGGTATCGATGCGCTTGACCGGTTCCGACAGGCCATGGGTCGCCGGGTCACCGAGAAAGGCGAAGACCTCGTCCTGACCAGCGGGCAGGGGCGTCTGGGTGACTTCGGTCATTGCGCTTTCTGCCGAAACCCTATTGCCGGGCGACCCATTGGTCGCCGACCTTGACGTAGGACCGCTTGACCGCCGCCCAGGCAATGCGTCGGGCTGCCTCCTCCTGGCGCGGATCACCAGCGTGGTCGGCGAAAGCGTGGTTGAAGGCGGCGCGGAAGATATCCTGGGCATGGGCGGGCAGGTGCCGGCGGACGCTCGCCGGCAGATCGTCGTTGACCGCGTAGGGCATGAGCTTACCTCATGTGAACATAGGTGCCGGGGGCGTTCACGATCGGACGATACTCGCCGCCGTCACCCATGGCCGGCGGCGCTGTCTTCGCCCCCGAACGTGCGTCCAGCCATTTGACCCACTGCGGCCACCACGAACCCTCGGTGGTCGGTGCTGTGGCGAGCCACCGGTCAGGATCGAGATACGGGGCGTCGGCTGCGCGCGTCAGCACCTGATAGCTGCGACGGGGATGGCCGGGCTCTGAGACGATGCCTGCGTTATGACCGCCGGAGGTGAGCAGGAACGTCACCTCGGTATCGGTGAGCAGATGGATCTTGAACACCGAGCGCCACGGCGCGACGTGGTCGCGCACGGCGCCGACCGAGAAGATCGGAACGCGAATATCGGAAAGAGCAATTGGCCGGCCGTCCACCTTGTAGCGACCCTCGGCGAGGTCGTTGTCGAGGAACAGCGAGCGCAGGTACTGCGAATGCATCCGGTATGGCATGCGGGTGGCGTCGGCGTTCCATGCCATCAGATCATTGAGCGGGCGGCGCTCGCCCATCAGATAGTCGCGGACCAGGCGCGACCAGATGAGGTCGTTGGAGCGCAGCATCTCGAAAGCGCCGGCCATCTGGTGGGCCTCGAGGAAGCCGGCCTCCCACATGAGGTCTTCGAGGAAGCTGATCTGGCTCTCGTTGATGAACAGGCGGATCTCGCCGGCGTCGGTAAAATCGGTCTCCGCCGCGAACATGGTCAGCGAGGCCAGACGGTCGTCACCGTCGCGGGCCGTGGTCGCGGCATCGATGGCGACGAGCGTGCCGCCGAGGCAATAGCCGACGGCGTGAACCTTGTGGTCCGGTACGATGGTGGCGACCGCATCGAGCGCCGCCTCGATTCCGAGGGTACGATAGTCGTCGAGGCCGCGGTCGCGGTCGCCGCGGTCTGGGTTCTTCCATGAGACCATGAAGACGGTGAAGCCGGCCGCGACGAGGTAGCGGACGAGGGAATCCTCCGGCGACAGGTCGAGGATGTAATACTTCATGATCCAGGCCGGCACGATCAGGATTGGCTCCGGCCTGACCTTGGCGGTGGCGGGCTCGTACTGGATCAGCTCGATCAGGCGATTGCGGTAGACGACTTTGCCGGGGGTGACCGCAACGTCCCTGCCGACGACGAAGCGTTCGGCTCCCGCCGGCGGGGCACCGCTCACTGTGCGCTGCCAGTCCTCAACGAGATTAGCCCAGCCGGCAACCAGATTGGCGCCGCCGGTCTTGATGGTGCGCTCAAGCACCTCCGGGTTGGTCAACAGGAAATTCGACGGTGCGACCGTATCGAGTGCCTGGCGCGCCATGAACTCGGTGACCGCTTCGTGCTGGCCGGTGACACCGCCGACGCCGGTGGTGGCGGCGTGCCACCACGCCTCTTGCAACAGGAACGCCTGGTAGATCACCTTGAAGGGCCATTTGCCCCAGTCTTCGGCGGCGAACCGGCGGTCCTGGGGCAGCGGCTCGGCGACTTTGTCGTCACCGGCGAACAAAGCGGCGCGCCAGGCAAACATGGCGAAGCGCGCCAGATCGCGCGAGGCTTGCGTCGCAAGCTCCAGGCGCTTGCCCGGCGAAAAGGCAAGGTGCGTCGACCAGTCGAGGTAGGCACCGACCAGGGCGGTCGGCGAGAGGCCGTTGGTGAAGCGGGCCGCCTGTGCGTGAAGCCAGCGGTCAATGTCCTGCGTGAGTTCCGTGGTTGCGGCGCCGATGGTTGCCGGGAGCGAACCGGTTGTCGGGACAAGCTTGTCGGACATCGCAAACGAATCCGCCATACGTGGCGGCTACCGCCGCCGGTTGCCGTGCATCCAGGCCACGAAGCTAGGGGCGGCTCCAAGGCCGGGCCATGATCCATGTCAACCGGGCGCGTCAGGACGCCTCAGCCGGGCGCCACGTACCGTGCAGATGGACCGTCGGTCGGACCTCGGCGTCGGTGACGATAGCGGTAAGAGCCAGGGCGGCGTTCTCGAAGGCTTCGTCCACGGTCTTGCCCCGCCCGCTCAGCTCGATGTCAGCGTCGCGGGTCAAAGTGGGCCCAAGCGGTGTGCGACGCCGAACCGTCGGGTTGGGCGACGTTTCCCCCAAACAAGTGCCGGGTCGCACGCTATTCTGCGTGCGGCCCGGCGATCGATCGCGTCCTTGATCGGACGAAGGTCTCCGTCAAGCCGCTTTGACGGCGATCTTCTTTTCCGGCTTCACAGCCTCGGCCTTCTTCGGAAGGGTGATCGTCAGAACGCCGTTCTTGAAGGTCGCATCGATCTTGTCGGCCTCCACGTTGTCGGGCAGAGCGAAGGAGCGCTGGAACGATCCGTACTGGCGCTCGGAGAGGTAGTAGCCTTTCTGCTTCTCCTCCTTCTCTTCGGTCTTCTCGCCCTTGATCGAGAGCATGCCGTCGGACAGGGTCAGCTCGACGTGCTTGTCGTCGAGGCCGGGAAGTTCGGCGGTGATCTCATAGGCCTTGTCGTTCTCCGCGACGTCGACCGCGGGGGCGGCACCCCAGCTCATGCCGGCTTGCCACATCGGCTCAAAGCCAGCCATGGCACGGCTGAAGGGGTAGCGCCACGCACCCTGACCGAAGTCTTCGAAGAGACGATCAATTTCCCTCTGGAGGGATTCCAGGGGACGCCAACCGGCGGGCCGCGAGCCTTGCGCCGCGGTCTTCACCGGCAACTTGGTGACGGGTTGGGCCATCTTCGTGTCCTCCATGATTTGACGCCCGCTGAATCCGTATATGTGGATCGATTGCCGCTCATTGACGTGCGTCAAAAGTACCCTGCGGCCGCATGACGGTCCGCGCTGCACCTAGTCGAGGTCGGCGGCGTTGACGGTGGCGACGCCAAGCTCGGCAAAGCGCCGGCGGGTGGCGGCGACGGAACCATCCACGTCGATGCCGCGACAGGCGTCCTCGACGACGGTGACGGCGAAGCCCTGGCGATGGGCGTCCTCGGCCGAGTAACGCACGCAGAAATCGAAGGCGAGACCGGCGAGAACGACGCGCGAGAAGCCGCGCTCGCGCAGGTAGCCGGTGAGACCGGTCGCGGTGGTGTGGTCGTTTTCGAAGAAGGCCGAATAGGAATCGATGTCGCGGTGGTAGCCCTTGCGCAGGATCAGCTCGGCCGTCGGGATCGCCAGGCGCGGGTGGAAAGCAGCGCCCGATGTCGCCTGCACGCAATGGTCCGGCCACAGGATCTGCGCTCCGTACGAGGCGGTGACGGTTTCCATCGGCTTGTGGCCGGGCCAGCTCGAGGCAAAGGACCGGTGGCCGGGCGGGTGCCAGTCCTGGGTGAGAACGATATGGCGGAAACGGCGGGCGAGGGCGTTGACCACCGGCACCACCTCCTCGCCCCCTGGCACAGCCAGGGCGCCGTCCGAGCAGAAATCGTTCTGAACATCGACGACGATGAGAACATCGGTCTCGTTCATGAGGGTTGCTCCGATCGCTTCGCGTGCTGCGCCAGGCGGCGGTCGGTTTCTCCGGCGAGGTGGCGCAGCCGGTCGGCGACGGTGACCGGATACGCTGTCGGTGCGAGGCGGCGGAGCGGCGCCGGCAGCCGTTGCAGCTCGCGTGCGGCGTGTTCGCGTACCGCCGTCAGCGTCGGCGTGCCCCCCAGCCGGCGGCCCGACCGCATCACCGGTTGAAGCAGCGGCGCGCCGGACTGGTCGTCATCCTCGGTCGACAACACGTCGCCGGTCATGGTGCCGTCGGCGGCGTAGCTCCGCCACACCTGTTTGCGCCCGGGCCAGGTCTGCTTGCCCTCCGACTGCTTGCGACGCGGCGTGCCGCGGTACTCCTGCAGCTTGTAGGCGCAGTCGAGGGCAGGCACGTCGGACGACGTAGTGAGGCTGGTGCCGACACCATATCCATCTATGGGCGCGCCACCGGCGATCAGTCCTGCGATCGCGTCCTCATCGAGGCCGCCGCTGACGAAGATGGTGACGTCGGCGAGACCGCCCTGGTCGAGGATGACCCGCACGCTGCGCGACAGGTGCGCGAGATCGCCGCTGTCGAGGCGGACGGCACGGATGGCGACGCCTTCGGCAGCGAGCCTCGGTGCCAGTGTCACCACCTTTCGCGCGGCCGCCTCGGTGTCGTAGGTGTCGATCAGGAGGGTGAGGCGGTCCGGGCGGGCGCGGGCGAAATCGGCGAAGGCGGCGACCTCGTCGTCATGCGCTTCGACGAATGAATGGGCCATGGTGCCGTAGGTTGGAATTCCGAAGAGACGTTCGGCAAGAACGGTGGCCGTACCGGCAAAGCCGGCGATGTAGCTGGCGCGTGCCGCCAGCAGCCCCGCCTCGCCGCCGTGGGCGCGGCGCAGCCCGAAGTCGACCACGAGCCTGCCTTGCGTCGCGAGCACCACACGGGCAGCCTTCGAGGCGATCAGCGACTGGAAGTGAAGCAGATTGATGAGGCGGGTTTCGACGAACTGCGCCTCGGGCAGCGGGGCGGTCACGCGCAGGATCGGTTCGTCGGCGAAAAATGCGGTTCCCTCCGGCATGGCATCAACGTCGCCGGTGAAGCGAAAGCCCCTCAGATAGTCGAGGAAACGCGCGGTGTAATGCCCCGTCGATTTCAGCCAGTCGAGATCCTCGGCGGAGAACGAAAGCGCCTCCAGGTAGTCGAGCGCCTGCTCCAGGCCGGCTGCCAGCAGAAAGCCGCGTCGCCCGGGCAGTCGGCGAACGAAGAACTCGAACACCGCCGACCCGGTCTCGCCGGTCTCCAGATACGACTCCATCATGTTGAGTTGATAGAGGTCGACCAGCAGCGGGCTCGTGCCAATGTCCATCACGCGCTCCGTTCAAGCTGCGCGGGCCCCATGTCGGCGCTTGACCTGGGTCAAGGTGGCAAGTGACCAGCAATTTAGTCTCGCTCCGCTTCCCCACGGACCGATCACAAGGGAGATCCGCTCATGGCCCAGGCCCGCAGACAGAGACTGCTTCCATGGTACATCGGCATCGTCATCGTGCTTTTGGGTGTCATCTACGTCGGATATCAAATGCTCGGAGCCGCCTGCCCCGCGCCCACGATTGTCGAACTCATCGTTCTGGTCGCCATCCCCGTGATCTACCTCGTGCTCATGTACCTCACTTTCGCCAGCCAGGAATAGACCGGGCGGGAGCCGCGATCGGTCTCGCCGCCGGCCGGAGGGTGCGCGCGCAAGCGGTCGTTCCGGTGCTGCCGCCGATTGTCGGCAGTAGCGTGTCGGCGGCGGCCACCGGCCCGCTACAATCAGAAGCCCGGAGACCGGAGATCGATATCCCGTAGATTGCAGGGCCTGATTCGCCAGGAGGCCGTTCGTTTTGACGGACAGGGCATGACGCTGGTTGCCATATGGCTCGCGTTTGCCGTTTGCGTGCTGCTGATCGGTCTGGCCGGGCCGGAGCTGTCGCGCAGCGGCGACATCATCGCCGACAAGACCGGCCTCTCCGGCAACTGGATCGGCCTCATTCTGCTGGGGACGGTCACGTCGCTGCCGGAACTGGTGACCGGCATCAGCTCGGTCACCGCCGCCGACGTGCCCAATATCGCCGTCGGCGATGTGCTCGGCAGCTGCGTGTTCAATCTCCTGATCCTGGTCGTGGTCGATTTCCTCTATCGCGAGGCACCGGTCTATCGCCGCGCCCACCAGGGCCATATCCTTTCGGCGGGCTTCGGCATCATCCTGATCGGCTTCGCCGGGTTGAACCTCCTTGTTGCGGGTCGAGGCTACCGAATACGCGATTGGCCACGTTGGCCTGTACACGCCGATCATCATCGGGCTCTACGCGTTGGCAATGCGCACTGTGTTTCGCTACGAGCGCGAACAGCAGGAGGCGTTTGTCGGGGAAGCCGAGGAACGCTACCCCGAAATCACGCTGGGCGGTGCGGCGCTGCGTTTCGTCGTCGCCAGCGTCGTCAGTGGTCGGCGCCGGCGTGTGGCTGCCCTTCGTCGGCGCCGATCTTGCCGATGCCATGGGATGGCAGCGCTCGTTCGTCGGCTCGCTGTTCGTCGCCTGCGCCACCTCTGTGCCGGAGCTGGTGGTGACGATCGCGGCGCTGCGTTTCGGCGCGGTCAACATGGCGATCGCCAACCTCCTCGGCAGCAACCTGTTCGACATTCTGATACTTGCGGTCGATGACATCTTCTACCGCAAGGGACCGATTGTTCTCGCACGTGTCCGTCTGCGCACGCCTTTTCTGCGACGTCTGCGGTGGTAATGACCGGGCTGGTGGTCGTCAGCCTGCTCTATCGGCCGATCGCGGCGGTTGTTTCGGACGGTCGGTTGGACCAGCCTCGGACTGTTCGTGATCTATCTTTTCAACAGCTACGTTGTGTTCCTGCATGGCGGCTGAAGCCAGTTGACATGCGGCATTCCAGCGACCCTCGGCGTGGCGGCGACCGGCGCGCGGCTTGACGTCGATCCGGCGCGGGGGCTCTCCGCCGCGGCGGCGGCAGCGCGGCTTTCCCGTTACGGCCCGAACGCTGATCGAGGAGAAGCCGCGGCGAAGCGCCGCCTCGCCATGCTCGCCGCTCAGTTCACCGACTTCATGATCCTCGTGCTGATCGCAGCGGCGGTCATTTCCGGCGTGGTCGGCGACGTCAAGGACACGATCGTCATCGTGGCGATCGTGGTGGTCAACGCCATCATCGGCTTCACCCAGGAGTTTCGCGCCGAGAGGGCGCTGTCGGCGTCTCAAACAACTCGTGCCTGCGCGGGCTGTGGTGGTGCGCGACGGGCGACACGTCGAGGTGCGCGCGGCGGAAATCGTGCCGGGCGACGTGGTGGTGCTGGAGGCCGGCAATCAGGTCCCCGCCGACATCCGGCTGACCGACGCAAGCCAGATGCGCGTCGGCGAGGCGGCGCTCACCGGTGAGTCGGTGCCGGTCGAGAAGAACGTCGAGGCACTGGCCGATCCGCATCTGCCGCTCGGCGATCGCCGAAACATGGCCTTCAAGGGCACGACGGTCACCTACGGGCGCGGGCGTGGCATCGCGGTGGCGACCGGCATGGCGACCGAGCTCGGCAAGCTCGCCGAGTCTGCTCGACACGGGCCGTCGACACCCAGACGCCGCTGCAGCAACGGCTGGCCCAGTTCGGCAAGCTGGCTGGCGCTGGTGATTATCGCAATCTGCGCGGTCATCTTTGCGGCCGGGCTGTTGCGCGGCGAGCCGGCGGTGCTGATGTTCCTGACCGCCGTCAGTCTCGCGGTTGCGGCGATCCCCGAGGCGCTGCCGGCGACGGTGACGATCTCGCTCGCCTTCGGTGCACGCAAGATGGCCGAGCGGAATGCGCTGGTGCGGCGTCTTGCGGCCGTCGAGACATTGGGGTCGGTCACGTTCATATGCTCCGACAAGACCGGCACGCTTACCCGCAATGAGATGCAGGTCGACGAGATCGTGACGGCCGAGGGCACCCATCGGCAGCCGAACTTCGAGGCGTCGGGTGAGCCGTGGTCGAGTCTGTTCGCCGCCGCCGCGCTCAACAACGACGCCCATGCCGGCGAGGATGGCGCTTATTTCGGCGACCCGACGGAAGTCGCGCTGAGCGAGGCGGCGGTCGGCCAGGGAATCGACATAGCAAAGCTGACGGACCGCGTTTCCCCGCATCGGCGAACTCGTCTTCGATTCGGACCGCAAGCGCATGACGACGATCCATCCGGCGGACGGCAGGCTATGTCGCCTACACGAAGGGCGCGCCGGAGGCGGTCATCGGGCGCTGCGTCGCGGTGTTGACGGCGCGAGGGCCGGGACGCGATCGACGGTGCCGCAGTGGCTGGCCGAAGCGGAGCGGATGGCGGAGCACGGGCTGCGCGTTCTGGCGGTCGCCGAACGGCACTGGTCGGCAATGCCGGAGACCGAACGCGGTCGATGCGGTGGAGAGCGACCTCGTGCTGCTCGGGCTCGTCGGCATCATCGACCCGCCGCGCGCCGAGGCGGCGGACGCGGTGCGGCTCGTGCCAGATCGGCCGGGATCACGCCGGTGATGATCACCGGCGATCACCCGGCGACGGCACGCGCCATTGCCATTCGCCTCGGCATCATCGAACGATGGCGGCGCGGTCGTGGCCGGTGCCGAGCTTGCGCGCGATGTCCGACGACGATCTCGACCGACCGCCTGGCCGATGCTCGCGTCTTTGCCCGGGTCGATCCTGCCCAGAAGATCCGGGTGGTCGAGGCACTGCAACGCACGCGGCGAATTCGTCGCCATGACCGGCGATGGCGTCAACGACGCGCCGGCGCTCAACCGCGCCGATATCGGCGTGGCGATGGGCAAGATCGGCACGGACGTCGCGCGCGAGGCGTCCGGCCTGGTGCTGCTCGACGACAACTTCGCGACCATCGTGGCGGCGGTGCGCGAAGGCCGGCGCATCTACGACAACCTGCGCAAGGTCATCAAATTCATCATGACCGGCAACGCGGGGGAGATCTGGACGATCTTCCTGGCGCCGTTCCTTGGTCTGCCGATCCCGCTGCTACCGATCCAGATCCTGTGGATCAATCTCGTCACCGACGGTCTGCCGGCGCTGGCGATGGCGGCGGAGCCGGAGGAGCGCGACGTCATGCAGCGTCCGCCGCGACCGCCGCAGGAGAGCGTCTTCGCCGGCGGCATGTGGCAGCACATGGTCTGGGTTGGTCTGCTGATCGGCGGACTGATCGCTTTTCGCGCAGGCCTACGCGATCGGCGCCGGCTCGCAGCACTGGCAGACGATGCTTTCACCGTGCTGACGTTCGCGCAGGCGGTGCATGTGCTGGCCATCCGCTCGGACCGGATGTCGCTGTTTCGGCAAGGCCTGTTCACCAACATGCCGCTGCTGGGCGCGGTCGCGGTAGTGTTCGGGCTGCAACTTGCGATCATCTACGTGCCGATGCTGAACCCGATCCTCAACACGGCGCCGCTGACGGTGGGTGAACTGGCCTTCGCGTCGGCATCTCGCTGATCGTCTTCGTCGCGGTGGAGACTGGAGAAATGGCTGGTGCGGACCGGACGGATCCGCCGCTGATCGCTCCGGTCTGGACCTGCGCCGATGACCCGCCGCCGTCCCTGTTTTTGGTGGCTTTTGTTCGCCAGAAAGTTCGCCGGGCCGGCTCCAGTGGACCGCCATAAGGTTCCCGGTTCCATCATTACAAATGCTTCATAATTCGACAGGAACCGGGAACAGGGTGAGGCGTTTCCACCTCAGAGGGGCGACCCTTCGATTTTTGAGGAGAAGAATCATGAAACGCGCTTCAAAGGCCTTGGCGGCGATCGGTGTGGCGGCGATGGCCGCGGCCACCCTCGTGCCGGCCAGCTCAGCCTTCGCGGCGCCGCCGCGATTCCAGAACCACGGCAATTACGCGACCTACAACAACTACCGCGGTTATCACGATCAGCGCCCGGGCTACCGCTATTACAATGGCTTCTGGTTCCCGCCCGGTGCATTCGTTGCAGGTGCGATCGTCGGCGGCCTTCTCGGCGGTGCCCTGGCGCCCAGGACCTACGCCTACGCGTCGCCGAACGCGCATATCCAGTGGTGCGAGGCGCACTACCGCAGCTACAACGTCAACACCGATCAGTTCTTCGGTTACGACGGCAACTACCACCGCTGCGTGTCGCCGTACGCGTACTGAGGTCAACCGACTCACGGGCGAGTTCGGTGGTTACCTAACACGCAATTCCGAAGGGGATCGCGGGTGTGACCCGCGGTCCCTCCTGTCAACCGGCGAATCAGGCGGACGGTTCGCCTCGACGATCCGGGTTTCGGTCGTGAAAGCCCAAGCCGGATCGAACCGGTGGATGTGGTAGACGGGGCGGGTTTTCATTTCGGCTGGATACGTGCCGTAGCGCATGGTCGTCGCGATGCTCGGCATCACGGTCGCCGGTATGTTCCCGACATGGCCCGAAGTGCCGCGATGAACGTGGCCGCTGAAGACAGCCGACGACGCGGTCCGGAGCGCTGCAGCGCCTGGCGGAGCCTCTCCATCGCTTCGACGGTTTCGAAATTGATCCGCTCCGGTCCGACCGTTACCTCGAACGGCGGGTGGTGCGCGAAAACCGCGATCGGCTTCGTGGCTCTCCGCGTCGATCATGTCGGTCGAGGCGTGCAAGGCGCACGGCGTCAAAGTCGCCCTTGTTGCTTCTTGTGCTGAGGTGTCGATGGCGATCAGCCTGACCGGGTAATCCTCGATCGCGTAGTCGATAAAGCCGGAATCCGGTGCGAGATATCCGCCCCTCGCGAACGCCGCGTGCAGGTTCGCCCGGTCGTCCTTGTTGCCGGCAATGACGTAGACGGGCGCCCGCGCCGCGGCGAGGGCGGCAATCGCGGCGGCGTACTCGTCCTCGCGTCCGTTGTGTACGATGTCACCGGTGTGGACGATCACATCGGGGGCGGGATCGAGCGCGTTGATATCCGCGATCGTAACCTCGAAATCGCGCAGTCCCCGATCGGCGTCGGGCGTGTCGAGCGCGATGTGCGTATCGGAGATTTGCGCGATGATCATGGGGGAGCGCACGCCCGCCAGCTACAGGCTCGCGTAATACTCCTTGAGCACTTCGACCACCTCCGGGCGACTGAACTCGGCGGGGATCTCTTCGCCGTTGGCAAACATCTCGCGCAGCCGCGTGCCGGAGATCTGGAGGCGGTCGCCGTCGCCATGCGGGCACGTCCGGGCGGTCGCCATGCCGCCGCACCGGTAGCAGTAGAAGGTGACGTCGATCTTGAGCGGCTGGATGACGAGACTGCCCGGATCCAGCGTCTCGAAGATGTGCTGGGCGTCGAACGGTCCGTAATAGCTGCCGACGCCGGCGTGGTCGCGGCCGACGACCAGATGAGAGCAACCGAAATTCTGCCGGAACAGCGCGTGCAGGAGCGCTTCGCGCGGACCGGCGTAGCGCATCTCGATCGGATAGCCGGCCTGGATGTATGTGCCCGGCACGAAATAGTGTTCGGTCAGGCGGTCGATCGCCTTGACCCTGACTTCGGCCGGGATGTCACCCTGCTTCAAGGCGCCGAGCACCTGATGGATGAGGATGCCGTCGCAGATTTCGATCGCGATCTTGGCGAGATGCTCGTGGCTGCGGTGCATGGGGTTGCGCGTCTGAAACGCGGCGACGCGGCTCCAGCCCTTATTGGTGAAGAGGGCGCGGGTGTCTTCCGGCCGAAAGTAGAGACCCTCGTACTGCTCGGGATAGATACCTTCGCTCAACGCGGTCACGCGCCCGGCAAGGTTGACTGCGCCCTGGGCGAGCACCTTGGCGACGCCCGGATGCTTCGGGTCCGCGGTGCCAAACACGTGGTGGCACTCGAATTCCTTGTCGATCTGGTATTTCTCCTCGACTTTGAGGAGGCCCATGATGGCGCCGGAATCCTGATCGACAAGGGCGACGGTGTCCTCGACGGCGATCGCGCTGGCGACGTCGTCGCTGCATGAGAGCGTGATCGGTATCGGCCAGAACAGGCCGCCGGCGATCTTCATGTCGGCGCAGGCGCCGCGCCAGTCGTCACGGCCCATGAAGCCGGCGAGCGGCGTGTAGGCGCCCATCGCCAGCATCAGGAAGTCCGAGGTCTCCCGGCTCGTCATCGGGACTTTCTTCAGCGTTTCGGCGCGCTTCAGCGCCTCGGGGCGCTCGATGACGGGCAACAGCAGCGGCATCACCGCGTCGCTGCCGTGTGGCGGGACCAGCCTGGACATGTTGGCGTATTCTCTCAGTAATGGACGGTCGCAACGGGTACGGCGCCCCGATTACGCAGGAATGCGCGCCGTCGCCAGCAAAACCATTCCGGCACCAGCGACCACCGCGCATTCATGTCCTGCGCAATGCCGGTCTCGGGAGAACGCCCCGCCAGGGCTGCGCCGGCTCAGTCGACGATGTGGTAGACCGGCGCCTTCTCCATCGCCCACTTGCCGGAACTCCTTGTCATAGCGGGAGAGGGTGAAGCAGTGCCAGTCGTTGTCGTCCAGCTTGGGGTGGTCGGCGCGGTAGTAGTAGCCGGGCCAGCGCGTTTCCTGGCGGAACATCGTGTGCTGCGTCACGGCTTCGGACGCCAGGACCCGGTGCTGCAGCTCCCACGCGCGCTGGAGCTGGTGCAGGTCTTCGGCCCCGAGGTGGTCGAGGTCCTCCTTCAGCATGGCCAGCAGCTCGAGCGCACGCGTCAGCAGCGGCTCGTTGGTGGTGTAGTGGGCGCTGATGCCGCCGACGTATTCGTCCATCATCTTCTCGAGACGCTGCAGCCCGTGGATCGGCAGCAGATAGCTCGGTGAAACGGTCCCGGCGACGATCTCGTTGCGGCCGACTTCGTAGTTCTCCAGCGGCTTGTAGACGATCTTTCCTAGGTCTTCGTACTCGCGCCTCGCTGACTTGCGGCTGGCTGTTGCCCATGTCCTTGACGTACTTGACCGCGGCCTTGCGCGGCGATGCGGCCCTCCGTGAAGGAGCCGGACGAGAACTTGTGGGCGGTGCCGCCGATGGTGTCGCCGGCGCCGAACAGCCCCTCGACCGTCATCATCCGGTTGTAGCCCCACTGGTACTCGGAGGGTGCGTAGTCCTCCGGCCCGCTCGCCCAGGCGCCCGAACAGGTGGCGTGCGAGCCCATGACGTAGGGCTCGGACGTGGTGAGCTCCGGGTTGATGTGCTTCGGATCGATGTTCTGCGACGCCCAGACGACGGCCTGCCCGATGGTCATGCCGAGGAAGTTCTCCCAGCCGACGGTCTCCTTGTGCGGGTCCTGGAAGGCCTCCTTGGTCACCATGCGGATCGGCCCCCGGCCGGCCTTCACCTCCTCGAGGAAGGCGTGGTTCCGGAGGCACGTCGGCACCGGGTGGTGATTGACGTAGTCGCCGACCATCTGCTTCGATCGAATCGCGCCAGTAGGCCTCGTAGTCCTGTCCGTAGGCGTTCTGCGTGTAGGTCTTCAGGTGCAGGAAGTAGGCGCCGACCGGACCGTAGCCGTCCTTGAAACGGGTGAGGACGATGCGGTTTTCCATCTGGGTCATCTTGGCGCCGACGAGGATCGGCAGCGCGTAGGCCGAAGCGCTGCTCCACGGCGCGTACCAGGTGCGGCCCATGCCCTCGCCGACGGAGCGCGGCTTGAAGATGTGCGAGGCGCCGCCGGCGGCGACGATGACCGCCTTGGCGCGGAACACGTAGAAATCTCCGGTGCGCACGTTGAAGCCGACGGCCCCGGCGACCCGGTTGGACTTGCGTCTTGTCCATCAGCAGATGGGTCACCATGATCCGGTTGTAGACCTCGGTGGCGGCCTTGCGCGCGGCCTCCGCGACGATCGGCTTGTAGCTCTCGCCGTGGATCATGATCTGCCACTTGCCTTCGCGCTGGTACCTCCCGGTCTCCGGGTCCTTCATGATGGGAAGGCCCCACTCCTCGAACTTGTGCACGGTGGAGTCGACGTGGCGGGCGATGTCGTAGCCGAGGTCCTCGCGCACCAGACCCATGAGGTCGTTGCGGGCATAGCGGACGTGGTCCTCGGGCTGGTTCTCGTCCCACTGCATGCCCATGTAGCAGTTGATGGCGTAGAGCCCCTGCGCGACGGCGCCGCTGCGCTCGATGTTGGCCTTCTCGACGCAGACGATCTTGAGATCGCGACCCCAGTAGCGGGATTCGTACGTGGCGCCGCACCCGGCCATGCCGCCGCCGACGACGAGAATGTCGGAATCGACGAAGACGGTCTTCCGCCGCGCAGCGCCATCACACCGACTCCCTGCTTCAGTTTGTCCGGCGTCAGGGCCGGCAGCGCGTCGATGTGCAGCGCATCGGGCTCGTGGGCGAGTTCCTGCGAATTCATCGCGGCGGCCGCCGGCGCGTCGTAATCAGCCGGCGACCTGATCGATCCCCATGGCGTCGTCCTGATCGGGGAGACGAAGTTCTTTTCGCGGCCGTCGCGGAATCTTGATCTTCCACGAAATGGTCCCCTTCTCGTCTTCCCGGAGCACGCGCACGCTGTGACCCAACGGGGCGAAGTCGGCATAGCCGCGGCAGTCGATCGCGTTCTGCGGGCACGCCTTCACGCACGAGTAGCACTCCCAGCACATGTTGGGCTCGATGTTGTAGGCGCGCCGGTAGGTCTTATCGATGTGCATGATGTCGGACGGGCAGATGTCCACGCAGTACCCGCAGCCGTCGCAACTCGTCATGTAGACAAACGTGGGCATGCGATTCCTTCGCTCCTGCTTCGTTGGCCGATCGGCTCAGTAATTTTGGGGCGGACGGCGGCCGCTGCCGAAGCTCGCCGGCTTGTCGGCCGGAGCGGGCAGGCCACGGCGGGTGCCGTTCGCCGTCTCAACACGCTTCTGGAAGGCGGCCGCCGGCTTGAAGAACATATGGGCGAACTTCGACCACGGAATCCCTCCGAACAGCACCGTGGTTGCGATGAGGTAAAGGGCCAGCAGCACGCGTCCACTGGGTGAGGGCCCACAGGAGGGCGAAGGTTGCGCTGACGACGAGCGAGACGACGAAGAGGTCGGCCTGACACGAAACGGAACGGCGGGTTGCCTTCCGAGGCGACGTCGACGCGCATGACGAACCAGAACCAATAGCCGCCGACGCAAATCATCAATGCGGCGAGATACCACAGCACGGGGATGATGGCCGGCGCCGGGGTGGCGGGCGTCGGGTAGGCGAAAACCATGATCACCGTCGTGACGACGTAGATCACGAAGCCATACATCGCCGAGAAGATGGGCGATCCTGCGCCGGGTGTTGCAAAATTCGCCGGAGGTGAGGACGTCCACGGCCGCAGTCTGGATGGCGAGCGATACCATCTCGCCGCCGCCGATCGGCCGGCCCCTGGCCTTCACGCCCTGCCAGTTGTCGAAGAAGTAGCGGGCGCTCTTCTTGCGGGCGATGTCCAGCAGCGTGCCGCCGATGACCAGGAGGATCATCACGGCGACATAAATCTGAATGACGGCCGGCGGTATGGAGGCCGAGAGCGCGGCGAAAGGATTGCTTGTGATCACGATGGGACTTCCCCCCTCCGCATTTCATTCGAGCGGCGTCGAGCGCACGGAGCATCCATGAAGCGCCCCGTTTTAGAATGACTTTCTGCGTGACCATGGGTCACGCCGATCAATCAATCCAACAAATTGTTTTTGTCATTTCGATAATCGTTGTATGTTGAATGCAATGACGCTGGACCAGCTCCGCATCTTCGTGGCCATTGCCGACCGCGCCCACGTGACACGCGCTGCGGCCGATCTCGGCATGACCCAATCGGCCGCCTCGGCCGCGATCGCGGCGCTCGAGGCGCGGACGGGCGCCATGTTGTTCGATCGCGTCGGCCGGGGCATCGAATTGACCGATACCGGGAGACGCTTCCTGCCGGAGGCGCGGGCGGTGCTCGATCGTGCCGCGGCGGCGCGGTCGGTCCTCGACGATCTTGCCGGACTGGTCACGGGCACCTTGTCGGTGGCCGCGAGCCAGACGATCGCCACGTACTGGCTGCCGCGCCGGCTGGCGGCGTTCCACGCTGCCCATCCGGGAATTCAGCTCGACGTAACCATCGGCAACACGCGCCAGGTGGAGCGCGCGGTGGTTGACGGGGCGGCGGACCTCGGTCTGGTGGAAGGCGCAACCGACAATGCGAGCCTGGTCCGCCAGCAGGTCGACCGCGACCGCCTCGTGCTCGTGGTCAGCGCGAGCCGCGCCGCCGCCCCGCGATGTCGCGCCGGGCAGGCCCGATCTCACCGCAGTTCCGTGGGTGATCCGGGAAGAGGGCTCCGGAACCCGCGAGGTGCTCGCTGACGTCGCCGGGCGCGAGGGGCTGACGCTCGCCGACCTGCCGATCTTCCTCGTGCTGCCGAGCAACGAAGCGGTGCGCCAGGCGGTCGAGGCGGGCGCCGGCGCCACAATCATCTCCGAGCATGTGGTCGCCCGAGACATTGCCGCGGGCGTTCTCAAGGTTGTGCCGATCGCGCTTCCGGAGCGCGAATTCGCGCTGGTAACGCACCGTCAGCGTCACGCCAGCGCGGCCCAGCAGGCGCTGGTCAGGCTTCTGACCAACGATGACACGGCCGGGGAGCAACGGCCGCCCGCGCGGCGCGCGCGCAGGATCGAACGCGCCCGAAGGCAGCAACCACCATCCCACGCATCCTCGGCGGCGGCGACGCCGGTCGGTCGGCGGTGATCGGCTTGTGAAGGACCCGGCCGATCACACCGGGTCGTCGCCGCTGATCGTGGCGGTGGCCCCAACCGGAGCGCGCAGGACCAAGAGCGATCACCCGCGACTGCCGATCACGCCGGCCGAAATCGCGCGGGAGGCGGGCGCGGCCTTGGAGGCAGGCGCGGCGATGCTGCACCTCCACGTGCGCGATGATCACGGACGGCACACGCTCGACGCCGACGCCTATCGCTCGGCGATCGCCGCCGTCCGTGCCGAAGTCGGTGAGCGCATGGTGATTCAGGTAACGACGGAAGCGGTGGGGCGTTTCACGCCCGAGCAACAGATGGCGGCGGTCAGGGCGCTGAAACCGGAGGCCGTCAGCCTGGCGGTGCGTGAGCTGATCGCCGGCCCGCAGGATGAAGCGGTCGGCGCAGCGTTCCTCGAATGGTGCCGGCGCGAGTCGGTCGCGATCCAATACATCCTCTACGACGTCGGCGACCTCGATCGCTTCAACGCGCTTGCCGCACGCGGCATCGTGCCCGAGCGCCACCCTCTCAGGCTGTGCGTGCTCGGGCGTTACGATCCCCCGATCGCGGGAGAGCCGGCAGACATGCTCGCGTTCATCGGGCGCGAAGAGAATGCCGAGGACCCGTGGGCGGTCTGCGCGTTCGGACCGAAGGAGGGGGCGTGCGTGGCGGTTGCGGCGGGACTGGGCGGCCACGTGCGCGTGGGCTTCGAGAACAACCTGCGGCTGCCCGACGGGACGATCGCGGAGAACAACGCTGCACTGGTTGCGGTCGCCGCCGACGCGGCCCGGCTGCTGGGCAGATCGCTTGCCACCGCCGAACTCGCTGAGGGGAGTCCGCTGCGGCCTGGCGCTGATGGCCGCGGGCGGGCTGGCAAAATGTTCACCCGGAGTGTTGAATGACCGCTACGCTCAGCGGGCCCTGCCTGGGCTGCAGCCGGTGCGCGTGAGGGCGATCGGCGCCGGCGTGCCAGGCAATGCGTCGGCGCCCGTGCTCCTTTTCGGTCAGTCGGCTGGGAAGAAAGGAATGAAGCATGAGGAAGGGGACCATCGCAGCGCTCGTGGGGTCGGCCGCGTTGGCGCTGGCGTCGGCCGGAACGGCCGCAGCACAGGGGATCACATACGTCACGATAGGGACGGGTGGTCCGACCGGCATCTATTTCGTGGTGGGCAATTCAGTTTGCCGGATGGTGAACGCGGCGGCGGCCGAGGGGCGTGACGAGTCGCAGAACCATCTGCGGTGCTCGGCACCATCGACCGCCGGCTCCACCTACAACATCGGGCAGGTTTGCACCGGCGAGTTCGATTTCGGCATTGCCCAGTCGGATTGGCAGTATCACGCGTTCAAGGGCGATGCGTCCGACAAAATCGCTTCCTGCCCGAAGCTGCGCGCTGTCTTTTCCGTTCACAGCGAACCGTATCAGATCATCGCCGGGAAGACCTCCGGCGTCCATTCCTGGAACGACCTCAAGGGCAAGCGGTTCAACATCGGCAATCCCGGGTCCGGTCAGCGCGGCACCACCGAGGAACTGATGGCCGTCCACGGCTGGACCAGAGCGGACTTTGCCGTCGCAACCGAACTGACTTCGACCGAGCAGGAGACGGCCCTATGCGACGGCAACATCGACGCCTTCGGATATTCGGTCGGGTTCCCGGACGCCGGCGTGTCGGTGGCCACCGACGGCTGCGGCGCCTACATCGTGGACCTGTCCGACGACCCAGGTGCCAAGGAGCTGGTTGCCGAGCACGACTACTATTCGTTCGTCACCATTCCCAAGGGAACCTATGCGACGACCAACAAGGATGTGACCACCTTCGGCGTCAAGGCGACGTTCGTAACCAGCGCCGATGTGCCGGACGACGTCGTCTATGAGGTGACCAAGGCCGTGTTCGAGAACCTCGATGCGTTCCGCAAACTGCACCCGGCCTTCGCCAACCTTGACCCGGCCCATATGATCAAGGACGGCTTGTCTGCCCCGATCCATCCCGGTGCGCTCAAGTACTACAAGGAAAAGGGATGGATGTGAGTCCGGCCGACTGAATACGTCGCATCGATCAGTTCGAGGTCAGCCTCGCGATGATCGCGAACCTCCGCCCCGGCGGGATGGCGGCGTTTGCGCAACCCACGGCGAACACCGCACAAGGGGTCCGGCCCGCACGATGTGACGCGCGCGGACCGGAGGCGACATCGAACCGGCGATCCTTACTCGACGATGAACTGACCCTTCATTTCGACGGCGGGTTTGATCGTTGAATTCGTGATGGTGAACGGATAGGTGCCCTTCTTCATCGGGTAGAAGCTGAACCGCACATCCAGCGGCAACCCCTCGCACTCCATCATTCTCAGCTGTTCGCCCTGGATGTGGAAGTTGATTTCCCCGACCACTTTGAAGCCGCTTGCCCGTTCGCTGACGCTGGCGATGCGCAGGTGCGAGTTCTCCCAAAGGTCCGGCGCCTCAAACTCGATCGATGCTTCGTTCACCGGTCCCGAGTCGGGGCATTCCAGGTTCAGGCGGTAGTAGCCGCCCCAGGCGAGATGGAACTCGTTCGCCGACAGGGTCAGGTTTTTGGCGGCGTCCATTGTCAGCGTCAGGAAGATGTCCTCCGGCGCGCCCGTGCCCACCTGCCCCGACGTCTGTTGCGCCGACGCCGCGCCTGAAACCGCGAGCGACAACAGCGCGCCCGCCACAATGCCTGCCATCTTGTTCATGAACACAATGCCCTCCCGAGAGGCTTGGTTAGTTTCGACGGCGCGAAGATGGCCCGGCAGCGCGCCGACGTAACTCAATGGATGCGATAAGCGCCGCTAATGGCTTTGACGTCTCGCGGCGGCGCGGTTCGCCTATCCCGATCGCAGGCCGTGGCGCTCCGCCAGGACGGGGATAGTGCCGAAGTCAATGTCGAGCTTGTAGCGGGCGACGACTGCGCCGATGGCGGCCGTGTCGTGCGGCTCGGCGGCGAGCAAAGGCGCGAGCTCGCGGAAGTAGTTCTCAAATCCTGCGGGCGAGATGATTTCGAGAAGCCGCGCCGGCTCGTCTCCGGCGTTCCAGAAAGCGTGGGGAACACCACGCGGCTTGAAAACAAGATCGCCCGGCCCCGCGTCGATCAACTCTTCGCCGAGTTGGAGGCCGACCCGGCCCTCGAGAATGTAGGAGTACTCATCCTCGTTGGCGTGGGTGTGGATCGGCGAGCCGAGCGCACGCGGCGGCAAGGGATGTTCGACGAGGCTGAAGGCGCCACCGGTTTGCGTGCCGTCGATCATGAAACGCACGCCCAGTGCCAAGAGGTGAACCCGTTCGCCCTCATCCGGTCCGAGCACGTGCCGAACCATCTCTCCTGCCATATCCATGATCATTCTCCATTTCGCCTTACATGACGTAAGGCCATAATGAAGCGGCAAGTTACGACTGTCAACTTTCAAAGGACATGGTGTATGCTGAATACGTGGCAACCAAACGCAAATACCGGCTGAGGAAGCGTGGCGAGCAGATGGCCGAGACCCGGCGACGCATCGTCGAGGCGACCGTCGACCTGCACCGCACCGTCGGCCCGGCGGCAACCCAGATCAATGAGATCGCCAACCGTGCCGGCGTTCGGCGGGTAACCGTTTACAGCCACTTTCCTGACGAAGCCGCGCTGTTCGCCGCATGCTCGGCCCAATGGCGCTCGCTCCATCCCGCGCCCGACCCGGCCGCATGGGGCACGATCAAGGATCCGGCCGAGCGGCGACGCATAGCGCTCGCGGCGATCTATGCGTGGTTCCGCGAGACCGAGCCGATGACCGCAAAGGTGTTGCGCGACATGGACCTCAAGCCGGCGCTGCGCCCGATCATAGAGGGAGGGCTTGCTCGCTACCTCGCTGTTGTCCGCCGGTTCCTGGTCGAGACGACCGGCGTGCGGGGCGCGGCAAGGAAGCGCGTCGACGCTGCCGTGCGCGCGGTGCTCGACTTCCACACGTGGGGCGCGCTGGCATCGCTCGGCGACGGGGAGGCAGCCGCGTTGGCGGCGGGCTTCATTGAACTTGCGGCAAACCAAAGAGGGTCGAAATAGGCGTGCCCAATGCGCCATGAACCTCCAGCTCCGGGCGCTGATTGGCGTCGCCCTTGGGTCAAGGCGGAAGTCGCGTACGTGGCACCGCAGGTCCGGTTGTTGCGCAACAACCGACGTTTCAAATCCCGACGAACCAACGGTTCACACCCGGTGCAATTTGTTCGGTGTCACTGAAGCCCTCCGTTCGCGTGCACGAACGCAAGACGCTGTTTAGCTCCGACGTCCCGGCAGGTACCATTCCGCCGATCCCACTATCACACAGGCAGCGACAAGGGCCGGCCGCAGGAATAGAACGCCGGACACGATCGCGTTTTGCGGAGGAGCGGACTTGAGCCCCAACTCGATCTCGCCGTCATCGGCGGCGCATTGAAACACAGTCTTGGGAAATCCAATGGCAGCTAATTCGGAAGAAACGCCGGTCGCGCTGGTGACCGGGGCCGGCTCGGGCATCGGCGCGGCAACCGCCCGCCGCTTCGCCGCGGCCGGCTATGAAGTGGTCCTCTGCGGGCTGGGTGAATCCGGCCTCGCCGAAACCGACGAGACTATCCGGCAGGCCGGCGGCAAGAGCTGGTGGCGGCTGGTGGACGTTACCGACGATGCCGGGCTGGACGGGCTTTTCGGCGACATCGCCGGGCGCCACGGCCGTCTCGACGTGCTGGTCAATTCCGCCGCCATGGTCGCGGCGCCGGTATTCGCTCCCGCGATCGATCAGGCCAAGGCGCATTTCGAGCGCATCCTTGCCGTCAACCTCACCGCCGGTTTTGTCTGCGCCCAGCGCGCTGCCCGGATGATGCGCGAGCAGGGCGGCGGCGCCATCGTCAGCGTCTCGTCGGTCGGGGCCCGCGCGGCCCAGGAGAACGCTGCCGCCTATTGCATATCGAAAGGCGGCATCGACCAGATGACGCGGAGCCTTGCCCTCGAATGGGCGCCGTTCAACATTCGCGTCAATGCGGTCGCCCCGGGCGCGATCGATGTTGGCCGCCATGATGCCGGCGCCGCGCGCCGCGCCTCGGGTGCCTCCATGCAATACGTGCGGCGCACGCCATGGGGGCGGCACGGCAAGCCGGAGGAAATCGCCGAGGTGATCCTGTTCCTGGCCTCTCCCGCCGCCAGTTTCGTGACCGGCGAGATCGTTCGCGTCGATGGCGGCTTCCTCGCCTACTGACGGGCGACGGAGAGTGCGACGCGAGGGGCGGAGAGGGACGGCGGCGTTCGGGTGGCCATCCTCAACGAAGCGGGTCGCGGTCGGGTTCGGCGAACGTCCCAGGTATCGCCGGGTTTGTAATCGCGCGCGACGCCGTTGATGGTCAGCTGGATGCGTCCCGAGAACAATGCTCCCCACTGTGGCCCATGGCTGTGCTCGGGCACTTCCAGGTCCTTGTGGACAGTGAAGAAAACCACGAAGTCCTGCATCGGATCGAATTGCGTGGAGGCTGACGGCATCCTCGGGAAAAGGCGTTCGGAGACCGGGGAAGCCCATGATGAACTTCGGATAATCCATAATCCTGCTCCTGCCTGTCGATCATGCAATGCGTGGCAACTGGCCCGGATGGAGCGCAGCGTAATCCGGGGTCCTGCAGAAACGTTAGCCCGGATGGCGGTTCACTTCACCCCCGCCGCCGGCAATTGTCGCCGCGCTGTCCTTCAAGGCCCATGGCGACAATCCCCGGCGTCAGGAATAGAACGTCGGCCATGACGATGTTTGTGGGTCGACGCGGGTGAGCCCGCCGACCTTCGATCTTGCCGTCATCGGCGGCGGCATCAATGGTTGCGGCATCGCCCGCGATGCCGCCGGCCGCGGCCTGTCGGTGTATCTCTGCGAGCAGGGCGACCTCGCCGGCGCCACCTCGTCGGCCTCGACCAAGCTCATCCACGGCGGGCTCCGCTACCTCGAGTACTATCGCTTCGGCCTCGTTCGCGAAGCATTGGCGGAGCGTGAGGTGCTGCTCGCCGCTGCGCCCCACATCGTGCGGCCGCTGCGCTTTGTCCTGCCGCATCACAAAGGGCTGCGACCATGGCCGGTCATCCGCCTCGGCCTCTTCCTTTACGATCATCTCGGCGGTCGCCGCGTTTTGCCGCCGACCCGAGACATCGACCTCTCCAGCGATGCGGCGGGCGAGGGGCTGAAGGCGGACTACCGCCGGGCCTTTGAGTATTCCGATTGCCGAGTCGACGATTCCCGGCTGGTGGTCCTCAACGCGCGTGAGGCGGTCGATCTCGGCGCCAGCGTGCGCACGCGCACGAAATGCAGCCACGCCCGCCGCGAGGGCGACCTCTGGCGCCTGACCATGGTCGACCAGCGCGATGGCGCGACCACCGACGTGACCGCGCGGTGCCTCGTCAACGCCGCGGGCCCGTGGGTGTGCGAAGTGATCTCGGATGTCGCCGGCCTCGACTCCACATCCCGCATCCGTCTGGTCAAGGGCAGCCACATTGTCGTCGATCGCATCTTTGATCACGACCGCGGCTGCATCTTCCAGAACGCCGACGGCCGTATCTGTTTCGCCATTCCCTACGAGCGCGACTTCACCCTCATCGGCACCACCGACGACGATTTCCACGGCGACCCCGCGACCGCGACAGTTACCGACGCCGACGTCGGGTATCTGATCGCCGCCGTCAGCAATTATCTCGTCCAGCCGGTGACGCCCGCCACGATCCGGTGGCGCTATACCGGCGTGCGCGCGCTCTACGACGACGGCGCCTCCAAGGCGCAGGAGGCGACCCGCGAGTACGTCCTGCATCTCGATGTACCGGCGGGCGTCGCGCCGATGCTGTCGGTCTTCGGCGGCAAGATCACCACTTACCGCCGTCTGGCGGAAAAGGCGCTGGAGAAGATCGCCCCTTTCTTTCCCGCGATGGGGCGGCCGTGGACCCGCGGCGCGCCGCTCCCCGGCGGCGACATTCCGGTCGCCGGGTTCGATGGATGGCTGACCGAGACCGTGCGCCGTTACGTGTTCCTCGACGCCGCGCTCGTCACCCGGCTCTGCCATGCATACGGCACCCGGATCGACGTGCTGCTCGCCAACGTCCGCGCCGCCTCCGACCTTGGTCCCGATCTCGGCGCCGGCCTCACCATGCGCGAGCTCGAGTACCTCGCTGCTCAGGAGTGGGCGGAGACCGCCGAGGATGTCTTGTGGCGCCGTTCGAAGCTCGGGCTGAGAGTCGGGAGCGACTCCGTCTCGGCGATCGCCGATCGGCTCGCCGCGTTGCCCTCATACTGAGGCAGTGCCGCGCAGCCACGCTCGCAGCCCCCGCACTGGCATACGCACCAGGCGTCGCGAGGTGCCGCAGCACGCCTTGTCGGCCACAGAAGCGCCGGCTACACGTTCCGGCATTCGCGTGAAGGACGGGGGCGAGCCGGATGTCTGATCGGACCGGCGGCGAGGTTCTGGTCGACCAGTTGCGGCTCCATGGCGCCCGAACGCTATATGTGGTGCCCGGCGAGAGTTTTCTCGCGGTCCTCGACGCCGTCTACGACCGCCCCGACATCCGCCTCGTCAACGCCCGTCACGAAGCGGGCGCCGCAAACATGGCCGAGGCCTACGGCAAGCTTACAAACGAACCCGGAATAGCCATCGTCACACGCGGTCCCGGCGCCTGCCACGCCGCCGTCGGCGTCCACACGGCGTTTCAGGACTCCACGCCCATGATACTGCTCGTCGGCCAGGTCGCCTGCGGCACGCGTGACCGCGAAGCCTTCCAGGAACTGGATTACCGTCAAGTATTTGGCGGGATTGCGAAATGGGCGGCGGAGATCGACGATCCGGCCCGCATCCCGGAATACATTGCCCGCGCCTTCCACGTCGCGACCTCCGGCCGCCCCGGTCCGGTCGTACTCGCCGTTCCCGAGGATGTTCTGGCGGCGCGAACCGGTGTCCAAGACGCAGCGCGCTACGGCGTCGCCCGACCCGCCGTGGCGGCCGGCGCGCTTGAACCGGTGCGTGAACTGCTCGCCGCCGCCCGTGCGCCGATGATCCTGGTAGGCGGTCCGGGATGGAGCGACGACGCCGGCGCGAACATCGCGGCCTTCGCCGAGACCAACGGCGTTCCCATCGCATGCTCGTTTCGCCGCCAGGACATTGTCGACAACCGCTCTCCGAATTTTGTCGGTGACATCGGCACTTCGGGGCCACCAGCCCTCATCGAACGCATGAAAATGGCCGATCTCCTCATCATTGTCGGCGCGCGGCTCGGCGAGATGACGACGCAGGGTTACACGGTTCTCGACGCGCCCCGGCCACGCCAGAAGCTCGTCCATATCCACGCCAGCGCCGATGAGCTGGGTCGTGTCTTTCAGCCTGATATCGCTATCGTTTCCGCCTCCGACGCCTTCGCGGCGGCCGTCGTCGGTTGCCGTTGGACCGAGCCTGACCGCTTTGCTGCGTGGTGTTGCGCGGCCCGTTGCGACTACGAATCGGCAACAACGCCGCCGCCGTGCGATGGCCTGTTCGATGCTGCGCGTGCAATGGTCGACCTTCGCCAGCACCTGCCGGACGACGCCATCATCACCCTCGACGCCGGAAACCACACCGGCTGGCCCCAGCGCTACCTTCTCTACCATCGCCCCGGGCGCCAGATCGCCCCGACCAGCGGCGCCATGGGCTATTCGGTGCCCGCCGCGGTCGCCGCCTCCCTTGCCTATCCGGACCGCACGGTCGTCGGCTGCGTCGGCGACGGGGGCTTCATGATGAGCGGCGTCGAGATCGCGACCGCCGTCCAGCATGGTGGCCATCCGATCATCCTTCTCTTCAACAACGGCATCTACGGCACGATCCGCATGCATCAGGAGCGTACGTATCCCGGCCGGGTCGTCGGCACGGAGCTCGTCAACCCTGACTTCGTTACGATGGCGCGGGCGATGGGGGCCCATGCCGAACGGGTTGAACGCACGGCCGATTTCATTCCGGCCTTCGAGCGCGCCGGGCGGTCCGGAAAACCGGCGGTGATCGAGCTGGTCTGCGATCGGGATCAGCTCTCGACCCGCGCGACCGTGGCTGAACTGCGCGCCGGCATCCAATAGCCGGGCGGCTGCAGAACGTCGGGGCACCTGAAACGTCGCCTCTCCGGGCGCGGGTGGCAATGATCACTGGACCCAGTCTATGCTGGCGAAGTGAGCAAGAAAGCCAAATCGCGGCGCGACGCCCTCGCCGTCCTTTCGCCGCAGACCTCGATCGGCCGGCTGGAAGAGCTGGCGCGGAACCGCATCGCCATCGAGGCGGTGAGCCCGTGTATCGACGGGGGTCGTTTCCGGGCGAAGGGCGTCGTCGGTCATCGCTTCGTCGTCGAGGCGGATATTTTTTGCGATGGTCACGACATCGTCGACGCCGCCCTCCTCACCCGCCAAGCCGGCGAACCCGGCTGGCGTGAGTCGCCGATGCGGCCGGTGGGGAACGACCGCTGGCGCGCCGTCGTCGTGTTCGAGACCGTCGGCGCCCATGAATTCTCCCTGATCGCCTGGCGCGACCTGTTCGCCTCCTGGCAGACCGAGGTCGCCAAGAAGCACGCCGCCGGCCTGCCGATCCGCCTCGAGCTTGCCGAAGGCAAGGCGTTGGTCGAGAAGACGCTGACCGCCCGGGAGGATCTGTCGCGGGCCGACAAGGCGGCGTTGAAGGCAGTCGTCACGGGGCTTGCAAAGGCCACCGCCGACGGCGATGCCTTCACGTTGTTGATGACCGGTGAGACCACAAATCTCCTGCGTCGCGTCGCCCAGCGCGACAGCCTGTCGGAACTCGGTGCGCCGCTTCCCGTCTGGATCGACCGCGAGAAGGCGCTGTTCTCAGCTTGGTACGAGCTGATGCCGCGCTCCATGTCCTTCTCGGCCGATCGCCACGGCACCTTCGACGACGTTGTCGGGCGGCTTGCCTACGTCCGCGACCTCGGATTCGACGTCCTCTACCTGCCGCCAGTCCATCCGATCGGCCTCGCCAATCGCAAGGGTCGCAATAATTCGCTGGTCGCCGCGGCCGATGATCCCGGTTCGCCCTATGCGATCGGCTCGGCCGAAGGCGGCCACGATTCCATTCACCCCGAGCTCGGCGACTTCGATTCCTTCGTGCGCCTGGTCGCTGCCGCCCGCGCCCACGGCCTTGAGATCGCCCTCGATTTCGCCATCCAGTGCGCGCCCGACCATCCGTGGATCAAGGAGCATCCCGAGTGGTTCAATTGGCGGGCCGATGGCACCATCAAGTATGCCGAGAACCCGCCAAAGAAATACGAGGATATCGTCAACGTCCACTTCTACGGTGCTTCGCTGCCGTCGCTGTGGCTGGAGCTGCGCGACGTTGTGTTGTTCTGGATCGATCGCGGCGTGACCATCTTCCGCGTCGACAATCCGCACACAAAACCGTTGCCGTTCTGGCAGTGGCTGATCGAGGAGGTGCAAGCACGCCAGCCGGACGTCATTTTCCTCTCGGAAGCGTTTACCCGTCCGAAGATGATGAAGCGTCTCGCCAAGGTGGGCTTCTCCCAGTCGTACACATACTTCACTTGGCGCAGCACCAAGCAGGAGCTGACCGACTACCTGACCGAGCTCGTCAGCGGGGACATGCCTTACGTGATGCGGCCGAATTTCTTCGTCAACACGCCGGACATCAACCCTTATTTCCTCCAATCCAGCGGTCGCGCCGGCTACCGCATCCGCGCTATCCTCGCGGCCTCGCTGTCCCCTTCGTGGGGCATGTATAACGGCTTCGAAATCTGCGAGGGCACGCCAGTTCCGGGCCGCGAAGAGTATCTCGACAGCGAGAAGTACCAGATCCGTGTCTGGAACTTCGACCGCCCCGGCAACGTTAAGGACGACATTCGATTCATCAACCGCATCCGCCGTGAGCACCCGGCATTGCAGCGGCTCGAAGGGCTGCGCTTCTACAACGCCTGGAACGACCAAATCCTCTACTACGGCAGGTTCACTCCGGATTTCGCGGATTTTGTCCTCTTCGCAGTCAACCTCGACCCGCACCATCCCCAGGGTGCGTCGTTTGAGGTGCCGCTATGGGAGTTTGGTTTGCCGGATAACGCCGCCATCGACGGTCAGGACCTGGTCACCGGTGCCGATCTCCACTGGCAGGGCAAGATGCAGCACGTGTGGCTGACGCCGGACGATCGTCCCTACGCCGTCTGGGCCCTGCGCAATCCGGCGACGGCACAATCATGAACGAGCAGGCAGCGATCGCGGCTGAGACGGTTGCCACCGTCGATCGCTCAAAGAGCGATTGGTACAAGGACGCCATCATCTATCAGCTGCACGTCAAGGCGTTCATGGACGCCAACAACGACGGAATGGGTGATTTTACCGGCCTCATCGACCGCCTCGACTATATCGCCGAGCTCGGCGCCAACGCCGTGTGGCTATTGCCCTTCTATCCCTCGCCGCTGCGCGACGACGGCTACGACATCTCGGACTATTCCGCCATCAACCCCAGCTACGGGACGATGGACGACTTCCGCCGCTTTGTCGACGAGGCCCACCGTCGCGGTCTGCGGGTCATCACCGAGCTGGTCATCAACCACACGTCCGACCAGCACCCCTGGTTCCAGCGCGCCCGCGCCGCACCTCCCGGAAGTCCCGAGCGTGATTTCTACGTCTGGTCCGATACCGACCAGAAGTTCCTCGGCACCCGCATCATCTTCGTCGACACCGAGACCTCCAACTGGACCTGGGACCCGGAAGCCGGCGCCTTTTTCTGGCACCGTTTCTATTCACACCAGCCCGACCTCAACTTCGACAACCCGCAGGTGTTCGAAGAGGTCATCAGGATCATGCACTACTGGCTGGACATGGGCGTCGACGGGCTGCGCCTCGATGCGATCCCTTACCTCGTCGAGCGGGAAGGAACCAACAACGAGAACCTGCCCGAGACCCACGCGGTCCTGAAGAGGATCCGCGCCGAACTCGACGCCCATTACCCGGACCGCATGCTTCTCGCCGAGGCGAACCAGTGGCCTGAGGATACCCGCCCCTACTTCGGGGACGGCGACGAGTGCCACCTGGGCTTCCACTTTCCGCTGATGCCGCGCATGTACATGGCGCTCGCTCAGGAGGATCGCCACCCGGTCACGGATATCCTGCGCCAGACGCCGGACATCCCCGACAGCTGCCAGTGGGCGATTTTCCTTCGCAACCACGACGAACTGACCCTGGAGATGGTGACCGACCGCGAGCGCGACTACATGTGGTCGATCTACGCCTCCGACCGCCGCGCCCGCATCAACCTCGGCATCCGCCGCCGCCTCGCACCACTGCTCGAAAATGACCGCCGCAAGATCGAGCTGCTCAACGGCATGCTGTTCTCCATGCCCGGAACGCCGGTCATCTACTACGGCGACGAGATCGGCATGGGCGACAACATCTTCCTCGGCGACCGCGACGGTGTGCGCACCTCGATGCAATGGACGGAGGACCGCAACGGCGGCTTCTCGCGTGCCAACCCGCAACAGCTCTTCCTTCCGGCGATCCAAGACCCCGTCTACGGCTATGAGGCCGTCAATGTCGAGGCGGCGAGCAAGAATGCCGGTTCGCTGCTCAACTGGATGAAGCGGTTTGTCCGCATCCGCAATCGCCAAAAGGCGTTCGGCCGCGGCCGGCTCGATCTCGTCTATCCGCGCAATCGCAAAATCCTTGCCTACACGCGCACCTACGAGGACGAGGTGCTGCTTTGCGTCTTCAACGTCAGCCGCAGTGCCCAGGCCGTCGAGTTCGACCTGTCACAGTTCCGCGGCCGCGTGCCGGTCGAGCTGGAGGGCGGTGGCGCCTTTCCGCCGATCGGCGATCTCCCGTATCTGTTGTCGCTGCCGCCGTATGGCTTCTTCTGGTTCCAGCTCGCCAGCGAAGCCGCACTTCCCGAGTGGCACCAGACGGTTGCCGAGATCCTGCCCGACTTCGCCACGCTCGCCTGCCGCGGACCGGCGATCACCGATGTCCTTTCCGCCGAGTCGGTGAGCCGGCTCGGCCGCGAGGTCTTGCCGGACTTCCTGCCGTTGCAGCGCTGGTATGGCGCCAAGGGCGAGAAGATGAAGTCGGCAAAGGTGCGCCGCGGCCCCGTGATCGGCAAGGACTACGGTCTCGCCGTGGCCGAAATCGAAACCGCCGAGACCGGAGCGCAGACCTACTTCCTGCCGCTGACGGCGCTCTGGGGCGACGAGCATCTGCAGTTTGGCGCACCGACGCTCTCGGCGACGTTGGCCAAACTGCGTCGCGTCAACCGGCTGGGTGCCCTGCTCGATGCGGCCGCCGACCCCCGCTTCGCCGAAGCAATGGTCGCCCTGATGCGCGCCGGGAGCGACGTGAGTGATGGCGATCTTCGCCTCCACGTCGAGGGCACTCCGGCACTCGCGGAGCTTGAGGGAGTGGACGAGACGCGTCCACTCGGGGCCGAGCAGTCGAACGTTTCCCTGGCGTTCAGCGACAAAGGGCTCCTGAAGATTTATCGCCGGTTGCGTCCCGGTCGCCAGCCCGAGATCGAAATTGCCCGCTTTCTGACCGAGCAAACGAGCTTTGCCAACACGCCGGCCTTTTTCGGCGAGGCGACCCTGACGATCGGTGAGGGCGAGCCGGCGACGGTTGCCGCCTGCTTCGCGTTCGTGTCCAACCAGGGCGACGGCTGGCGCGTGACGGTGGACGCGCTGACGCGCGAGATCCAGGATCGCGCCATCCGACACCCGGGCGATCAGGCCGGGGAAGGGCGAGAGGGAGCGGGTGAGCCGGCGTTTCCGTACCCGCTCGACCTTGCCGAAATGCTCGGCCGTCGCACGGCCGAGCTCCACAACGCACTGGCCAGCCCGACGGGCGACCGCGCCTTCGGCACCGAGCCGATGCGGCGGCGCGATATCACCGCGTGGACGAGCGATGCCCGTGTGCAGGCGAAGGACGCCTTCCATCGTCTTGCCGCCGCACCGCGCACGCCCGAGATCGAAGACCTGCTTGCCCGCCGCAAGCAGGTCGAGCGCCTCATCAGCAGCTTCGGTGCGATCGAGCCCCACGGGTTCAAGTCCCGCGTCCATGGCGACTATCACCTTGGCCAGGTCCTGGTCGCGCGCGGCGACGTGTTCATCATCGACTTCGAGGGCGAGCCCCGTCGCGATCTCCAGGAGCGTCGCGCCAGGTCTTCGCCACTGCGCGACATTGCCGGCATGATCCGCAGCTTCGACTATGCCGCTTTCGCTGCCCTCGATCGTATCCAGACCATGGGTGCCGGCCCTGAAGGCGGCGAGGCGATCGCGCGCAAGTGGCGCGACCTCAGCGTCGCTCGTTTCCTTGCCGCCTACGCCGACGCGATCGCGGGCGGCACCGAGGCGATCGACGGTGATCTTCTGCGCCTCTTCATCCTGCAGAAGGCGTTGTACGAGATCGGCTACGAGGCAGCGAACCGGCCGACCTGGGTGTCGCTGCCGGTCAGGGGCGTCCTGGGGCTGCTCGACCGGGGCCTCCTCTGATGGCGGCGCGGTCCACTGCCGGCCGTGTGCCTGAGCCTGTCCTGCCGGCCGCGGTGACACAGGCGATCGTCGACGGCCGCCTCGCTGACCCGTTTGCCTGGCTCGGTCTGCGCGAGACGGAGGAGGGTACGCGGATCGCGGCATTCGACCCGGGGGCGACCGAAGCCTGGATCACCGACGCAAACGGCGAGCGGATCGCCGCGCTGGACCGCGTTCATGCCGCTGGCGTCTTCGCCGCCCGCCTGCACCGTCACAAGAAACCCCCCGACTATCGCCTCGCGTTCCACGGCGACGGCCGAGACTGGATCGTCCGCGATCCTTATGCGTTCGGTCCCGTGCTCGGCGATCTCGACCTGCACCTCCTCGGCGAGGGCACCCACCACGAGCTCTACCGGCGGCTGGGTGCCCATCCCATGCGCCACGAGGGTGTCGACGGCACCGCGTTCGCCGTATGGGCGCCCAACGCCCGCCGCGTCAGCGTCGTCGGCGATTTCAATTTCTGGGATGGCCGCCGCCATCCCATGCGCCTGCGCCACGGTGCCGGCGTCTGGGAAATTTTCCTGCCCGACGTCGGGCAGGGCACCCGCTACAAGTTCGAGATCATCGGGCCGCACGGCGACCCGCAGCCGCTCAAGGCCGACCCGATCGCCTTCCGGCAGGAACTTGCGCCCGCGACTGCGTCGATCGTCCACGGTTCTGCGCCCCGCGCCGACGACGACGGCGGGTGGAGCGCCGGGCTCGCCGCGCGGCATGCCCCGACGGCGCCGATTTCCATCTACGAGGTGCACCTCGGCTCGTGGCGGCGCGGCGTCGGCGATCGTTTCCTCACCTACGACGAACTCGCCGAGACGCTGGTGCCGTACGCGGTCGAGATGGGCTTCACGCACCTGGAATTCCTGCCGGTCGCGGAGCACCCGTTTGCCGGTTCATGGGGGTACCAGCCGATCGGACTGTTCGCGCCGACCGCCCGCTTCGGCGACCCGGAAGCGTTTCTTCGGCTGGTGGACGCCTGCCATGACGCAGGACTGGGCGTCATCGTCGATTGGGTGGCGGCCCACTTCCCGTCCGATGCCTACGGTCTTGCCCGCTTCGATGGAACCTACCTCTACGAGCACGAGGACCCCCGCCTCGGAGTCCACCGGGACTGGAACACGCTGATCTACAATTTCGGTCGCCGCGAGGTGGCGAACTACCTCGCCTCCAACGGGCTGTTCTGGCTGGAGCGCATGGGGGTGGACGCGCTGCGTGTCGACGCCGTTGCCTCCATGCTCTATCGCGATTATTCGCGCGCCGCCGGCGAATGGGTGCCCAACATCCACGGCGGGCGCGAGAACCTGGAGGCGATCGCGTTCCTGCGCGAGGTGAACCGCGAGATCGCCGAACGCCTCCCCGGCCGGATCACGATCGCCGAAGAATCCACCGCGTGGCCTGGCGTCTCCCGCCCGGCCGCCGACGGCGGCCTCGGCTTTAACTACAAGTGGAACATGGGGTGGATGCACGACACGCTCGCCTACATGTCGAAGGAACCCATCTACCGCAAATGGGACCACCACCTGATGACCTTCGGCATCCACTATGCCTGGTCGGAGAACTTCGTGCTGCCGCTGAGCCACGATGAGGTCGTCCACGGCAAGGGCTCGCTCTACGAAAAGATGCCGGGCGATCGCTGGCAGAAGTTTGCCAACCTGCGCGCCTACTTCGGCTTCATGTGGACCCACCCCGGCAAGAAGCTGCTGTTCATGGGCGGCGAGTTCGGTCAGGACCGGGAGTGGAGCCACGATCGTTCGCTCGACTGGCACCTGCTGTCGGACCCCGCGCACAAGGGCCTCCAGCGGTTGGTGAGCGATCTCAACCGCCTTTACCGCGGCACGCCGGCCCTTCACGCCCTCGACTGCGATCCCGCCGGGTTCGCCTGGATCGAAGGTGGCGACGTTGAGCAGAGCGTCTATTCGTTCGAGCGCAGATCGGCCGACGGCGGCACGGCGGTTGTGGTCGCCAACTTCACGCCGGTTGTGCGCCACGACTACGTCATAGGCGTGCCGCTGGCCGGCGCCTGGCGCGAGCGGCTCAACACCGATTCGGCCGCCTATGGCGGCTCCAATATCGGCAACAGCGGCCGCGTCGAAACCCAGGCCTTGCCCATGCACGGACGTCAGCATTCGGTGCGCTTGACTTTGCCTCCGCTGGCGACGCTGGTGCTGCAGCCCGTCGAAGCGTGACCACGGAACAAGGATGACAGAGCGCGTGTTCTCCGGCTCGCCGCACCCTCTCGGTGCGACCTGGGACGGTTCGGGCGTGAACTTCGCCCTGTTTTCGGCCAATGCCACCAGGGTCGAACTCTGCCTTTTTGACCGTGCCGGCCGCCGCGAGGTGGCGCGCGCCGACCTGCCCGAGCAGACCCATGAGGTCTGGCACGGCTACTTGCCCGACGTCCGGCCCGGCCAGCTCTACGGCTACCGCGTCCATGGACCCTATCGGCCCGAGGCCGGCCACCGCTTCAATCCCAACAAGCTGCTGATCGATCCCTACGCCAAGGCGCTCCACGGCGAGTTGCGCTGGCACGACGCCTGTTTCGGCTATCACATCGGCTCGCCGCGCGACGACCTCAGTTTTGATCGGCGCGACAGCGCCTTCGTCATGCCGAAGTGCGTGGTGATAGACCCGGCCTATTCATGGGGCGAGGACCTCCGCCCGCGCCGGGCCTGGAGCGAGACCATCATCTACGAGGCCCACGTCAAAGGCATGACCGCGCGATACCCGGACATGCCACCGGCCTTCCGCGGCACCTTCGCCGGTCTCGCCGATCCGCGCGTCGTCGATCACCTTGAAAAGCTGGGCGTGACCGCGATCGAACTGCTGCCGATCCACGCCTTCGTTGACGATCGTACGCTGGTCGAAAGGTCGCTGACCAACTACTGGGGCTACAACACGCTTTGTTTCCACGCGCCGGCCACCCGCTATATCTCGCCCGACCGCGGCGTGGATGAGTTCAAGTTCATGGTGAAGCGGCTGCACGATGCGGGCATCGAGGTCATCCTCGACGTCGTCTACAACCACACCGCGGAAGGCGACCAGATGGGTCCGACGATGTCGTTTCGCGGCATCGACAACGCTAACTACTATCTGCTGGCGGAGGACCGGCAATTCTATTTCGACACCACCGGATGCGGCAACACCATGAACCTCCGCCATCCGCGCGTTATCCAGCTCGTCACCGAACTCGCTACGCTACTGGGTGGAGGAGTGTCACGTCGACGGCTTCCGCTTCGATCTCGCCACGGCGCTCGGCCGCGAATATCAGACGTTCGACCCGAACGCGATCTTCTTTGACACGCTGGCGCAGGACCCCGTGCTGCAGCGGGTGAAACTCATCTCCGAACCCTGGGATGTCGGTCCCAACGGCTACCAGCTCGGCAACTTTCCACCCGGCTGGGCGGAGTGGAACGGTGCCTACCGGGACAACGTGCGCGGCTACTGGCGCGGCGATCCGGACACCCTCGCTGGTCTGGCGTCGGGTCTGCTCGGCTCGGCCGACCGGTTCGATCATCGCGGCCGGCGCACATGGGCAAGCGTGAATTTCATCACCGCCCATGACGGCTTTACCCTCAGCGACCTGTGGTCCTATGACGGCAAGCACAATGAAGCCAACGGCGAGGACAATCGCGACGGCCACGACGACAACCGCAGCTGGAACTGCGGCGTCGAAGGCCCCACCCAGGATGCCCGCATCCTTGACATCCGTGGCCGCCTGCGGCGCGCCTGCGCCACAACCCTGCTCATCAGCCACGGCACGCCCATGTGGCTCGCCGGTGACGAGTTCGGGCGTACGCAACAGGGCAACAACAACGCCTACTGCCAGGACAACGAGACGACGTGGATCGACTGGTCGGGGCAGGGCGACGCGGCGTTCGCCAAGTTCGTCCGCGACGTGATCTCCATACGGGAGGACCGTCCGCTGCTGCATGCGGGCAAGTTCCGCCACGGCTCGCCCATCGGCCGAAACGGCGTCAATGACGTCCAGTGGTTTCGTCCGGACGCGGCCGGCATGTCACCGGATGACTGGCACAATGGCGATCCGCGGGTGCAATTGATGCTGAGCCGGCGCGGGCAGCGCTCGTTGCTGATCGCTCTCAATCCGCGGGCAGAGCCCCAGCTTTTCGTCTTGCCGCCGGTTGCCGGGCCCGTGGAGTGGGTCATCCTTGTCGACAGCGGCGCAGGCGCCACGGAGCCTGGCTGGAAACCCGTTCCCTCCGGCCGGACCCTCTCCGTCGGCCCACGCTCGGTGCTCCTGCTCGAGACGCTGAAAACGCTGGAATAGGCCGGTTCCGGGCCCGGAATCGGTGGGCCGGTTCGCGCGCCGAAGCGTCTCAGGCCTGACAGGCCGTTGTCAGCTAAAACCTCGCACACTGCAGCCGTAGTCGCGAGGTGGTGACAACCCCTGTCGTCCTGGAATATCCGAACATGAAAAAGGTCGCTCTTTCTCTCGTCGTTATCGCCGCCTCGGCCGGCTACGTGTGGGGCCAATGGAGTGGGCAGGCTCCGCTGGCCGCCCTGCCTGCAACCGCCAACGACCAGACGGGCCAGTTCGCCGCCCCGGCGTCGTCCACGGAGCCAGCGCCTCCGGCCAGGCCGGTGCCCTTCGTCACCGGTGACGCAGTGACGCCGCCGGCGAACCAGCCCGAACCGAGCCCGTCGCCGACCGCGGACACCCCGACCGAGCCGCCGCCGCTGCCGAAGCCCGCCGCCCCGACGCAGATGGCTGCGCTCGCCCCGGCCCCCCGGCCGGCGGAGCCGCAGGCGTCCGCGCCGCCTGCCGCCACCAGCAGCGACAACGCTCCGCCCGCGCAGCAGGACCAGACCAGCGCTTCGCCACCGGTCGACACCCCGTTGCCGCACCCGCGTCCGACCTTCGACAACCAGACCACGTCCGCCCTCCTGGCGCAGGCCGACCCCGCCCCCGTAAGGCGCGGAGCCTTCACCGACGGCACCTACACCGGTCCGGTCGTCAACGTCTTCTACGGACTCATGCAGATCCAGGCGGTCGTTCAGGACGGCAGGCTCGCGTCGATCAACGTTCTTCGCTATCCGAATGACCGTCGCACATCGGTTCGCATCAACAGCGCTGCGCTGCCGATGCTGCGCAATGAGGTGGTCACGGCTCAGAGCGCCAACGTGAACATCATCTCTGGCGCCACGCTGACCAGTGAGGGCTTCATCCGGTCACTCGACGAGGCGTTGCGGCAGGCCAAAGCGTAGTGCGCGAGACGCGTCTCTTGATGGGGATGCCGGTCACCGTCGAAGTCGTCGACGCCTCCGGTGATGCGGTCCTCGAAGACGTGTTCGCATATCTTGCCGACGTCGATCGTCGCTTCAGTACCTACCGGTCCGACAGCGAGATTTCGGCGATCAATCGAGGATGTCTTGCCCCACCCGGGTACAGCACCGAGATGCGTGAAGTATTGTTGCTTGCAGAAAAGACCAAACGGCAGACGTCCGGGTACTTCGATATTCGCAAACCCGACGGCTCGCTCGATCCTTCAGGCATTGTCAAGGGTTGGGCGATCGGCAAGGCCGGCGCGGTTGCCGCGCGGGCCGGGGCCCGCGACTTCTTCATCGAGGCAGGCGGGGACGTTCACTCCGCGGGCAAGAACGCAGCCGGGCAGGAGTGGAGCGTCGGTATCCGCAGCCCCTTCAACGACGCCGAGATCATCAAGGTCGTCTATCCGCGCGGGCGCGGCGTGGCGACGTCCGGCACCTACGCCCGCGGGCAGCACATCTACAATCCGCATGCGCCCGGACAACCCATCGTCGACATCGTCAGCCTCACGGTGATCGGACCCGACGTTCTCGAAGCGGATCGCTTCGCAACCGCCGCCTTCGCCATGGGCGAGGACGGCATCTACTACATCGAGGAAATGCCTGACCTGGAGGGTTATGTCGTCCACGCCAACGGCCGCGCCACGCTGACCAGCGGTTTTGCGGCCTTTTGTGAGCCATGATGAAAAAGATCGACCAAATCCTTGATCACATCACCATGTACCGACTGGTGCTCTACTACCTCGGAGCGCTGGTCGCGGTCGCGTTCCTCCTCGGCTTCGTCCACGTGATGCCGCAAGAGCCGACCGCGCTTGCGTTCTCCGGCGTCGTGATCCTCGCCTCCTGCTGGCTCACCAACAAGGCCTTCACTTACGTATTCGAGGTGCCGGCCAACCAGGAGTCGGTGTACATCACCGCCCTGATTCTCGTCCTCATTCTCGACCCGGTTACGGCCTCCGACCTGAAAGGCGTTGGCGTACTCGTCTTCGCCTCGGTCTGGGCCATGGCGTCGAAATTCATCTTCGCCGTCGGCAGAAAGCACGTGTTCAACCCCGCCGCCTTCGGCGTCCTGCTGCCGGGATTGTTGCTCGGCCAGCCGGCCAGCTGGTGGGTCGGCGGCAACGTGCCACTCCTGCCCTTCGTGCTGCTCGGCGGTCTGCTGCTCGTTCGCAAGCTGCAGCGCTACGACCTCGTGGCGACTTTCGTGCTCGTCGATCTGGCGACCACGCTCGTCACCACCGCACCGTCGCAATACGGCGCCGCGCTCAACCAGACACTGCTCTACTCACCGCTCTTCTTCTTTGCGTTCGTCATGCTCACCGAGCCGCTGACGGCGCCGACGATGCGCTGGCCGCGTCTGGCCTTCGGGGCCCTGGTCGGGTTCCTGTTTTCGCCGAGCGTCCACATTGGCTCGTTCTACTTCACGCCGGAACTCGCGCTCGTCATCGGCAATCTCTTCGCCTACGCGGTGAGCCCGAAGGGCCGCTTCTTGCTCACCCTCGAGCATATCGAGCGGGCCGCCTCCGACACCTATGACTTCATCTTCAAACCGCATCGCAAGCTTGCGTTCGAAGCGGGACAATATCTGGAATGGACGCTGGGCTTCGATCATCCCGACAACCGCGGCAACCGGCGGTACTTCACGCTTGCCTCGGCGCCGACGGAGGATTCCGTTCGCCTCGGCGTCAAGTTCTACCCGACCGCGAGCGCCTTCAAGCGCGCTCTCGGCGCCATGGCGCCGGGCGACACCATTTACGCCTCCCAGCTCGCCGGCAGCTTCACCCTGCCGGCCGATCCCCACGCCAAGCTTGCCTTCCTTGCCGGCGGCATCGGCATGACCCCGTTCCGCAGCATGCTGCAGTATCTCATCGACAGCGGCGAAACGCGCCCGATCGTGGTGCTCTATGGCAATGAGCGCCAACAGGACATCGCCTATCGCGACGTGCTCGATGCTGCCAGGCGCAAGCTCGGCATCCCCACCTTCTACGCCGTCGCGCACGGTGCCGAACCGGGCCAGTACAGCGGCTACATCGACGCACGGCTGGTGCGAGAAACGATCCCCGACTTTCGTCAGCGGACCTTCTACATCTCCGGTCCCCAGGCAATGGTGAAAGCACTCCGCCACACGCTGCGCACGATGGGGGTGCGCCGGTCGCGCATCAAGGTCGATTTCTTTCCAGGATTTGCCTGAGCCGCCCGGCGCTACGCCTGCCGCGGCAACGAGATCGTGACCTGCAGGCCCGGGCCGGCGTCCGCCATCGTCAGCTCGCCCCCGTAGGCAGCCACAATGTCGGAAACGATCGCAAGACCGAGACCGGTGCCGCCGCCGTTGCTGTCGAGGCGAACGCCGCGCGACAAGGCGGCCACCTTGTCGCTGTCGGCAATGCCGGGCCCGTCGTCGCTGACGGTTATGGTCGCGCCATTGCCGTTGACCCAGGCGCGGACGCGGATCGACGACCGGGCGAACCGTGCCGCGTTCTCGATCACGTTGCCGAGCACCTCGGAGAGATCACCCTCGTCGATCGGGGCGGTCAGGTCTTCCGGGACGTCCACCGAGAACGCCAGCCGTTCGCCGCCGGGCGTGCGCTTGACAACCGAGATGACGCGCGCGGCGGTTTCCGCGACCCGGCATTCCACTGCGCCCGACACCCCCGGTGCCAGGCGGGCACGCGCCAGCTCTCGCTCGACGTGCCGTCGTATGGCGCCGGCGCTGCGCTCGATATCATCGGCCAGCTGTGCCTCGCCCTTGTTGCGCAAGGCCCGGATGTCGGCCGAGAGCACCTGCAGCGGCGTCTTGAGGCCGTGGGCAAGGTCCGTGGCGCTTGAGCGCGCCCGCGCCAGGGCCTTCTCCTGCGCCTCCAGCAGCCGGTTGATCTCGTCGGCCAGCGGCTGCACCTCGCGTGGGGCGGCCACCTCCAGGCGGGTCGAGCGCCGCGCGATCACTTCGCGCACGGCGGCGCGCAGGTGTTCCAGCGGAGCAAGGCCGACCGTGATCTGCACGAAGATCGCCGCGAGCAGCACGGCGCCAAGCAACGCAAGGGACGGCCACAGTTCCCGCATGTATTGGGTGACGGATTCCTCAACGGTCTGGTGGTCCTCGGCCACCGTTACGCGGAAAGAGCGTCCGCCGGGATCCGCGATCGTGCGCGCCACCGTCACCAGGAGCGTGCCGCGCGGCCCGCTGATCTCGTAGTGATGCAGGGCGCCATCCGGTTGCTGCGGCACGGTGAGGGCGGAATCCCACAGGGAGCGCGACCGGACAAGCGTCCCGGTCGCCAGGTCCTCGACCTGCCAGTAGTAGCCGGAAAGGGGCGTTTCCATGCGCGGGTCGGGGAATATCGGCGCGACCTGCATGGTCCCGTTGGTGTAGCTTGTCGCGCCGATCAGCTGGATGAGATCGGCGCTCAAATCGCTTTCGACGCGGCGCTCGACGTGACGTTCGAAGAGGTAGCGCAGCCCGACACCGGCAACCGTCAGGGCAATCAGGATCGAGAGGGCGGCGGCCGACCACAGGCGAAGGCGGATCGAACCGCCCTTCATGCCTCGTTGCCCGGGACGAGATAGCCGAAGCCGCGCCGCGTTTCGATTACGTCGCTGCCGAGCTTGCGGCGCAGACGCGCCACGATCACCTCGATCACGTTGGGGTCGCGATCGTTGCCCGAAATCGTAGAGGTGTTCGGCGAGTTCGGTCGGCGCCACGACGCGGCCTGCATGGTGCATGAGGAACGCCAGCAGCCGGTATTCGAGCGGCGACAGCGCCACCGGCTTGCCGCGAAGCGAGATGCGCATCTGGCGTGTGTCGAGCGACAACGGCCCGACGTTCAGCACCGGGGCCGCCTGGCCGGCCGAGCGGCGCAGTAGCGCGCGCAGCCGGGCGACCAATTCCTCCATCTCGAACGGCTTCGGGAGGTAGTCATCGGCGCCGGCGTTGATGCCCTCGACCCGTTCGGTCCAGACGCCCCGCGCGGTCAGGATCAGAACGGGAAACCGGTCGCCGTTCGCCCGCCACCGCTTCAGCACGGTGAGCCCGTCAAGCTTCGGCAGTCCGAGGTCCAGGATTGCCGCGTCGTAGCTCTCGGTATCGCCGCGGAACCACGCCTCTTCCCCGTCCGTCACCACGTCCACGGCCATGCCTGCCGCCTTGAGGGCCGTGGCGACATCCGTCGCGATCCGCGGCTCGTCTTCAACGACAAGGACCTTCACGGATTGTTGTCCCCGCTTTCGATCAACGTCGCCGCCCCGGCGTCAACGTCGACGAACCGGCGGCGGCCGTCGGCGGTGACGATCTGGAACCGGTAGATCCATCTATCGTTCTGATTGACGAGGTCGACCGCCACGACCTGCCCCGGCATCTCTCGGCCGACGACGTGCAGGATGTCGGCCAACGCCCTGATTTCGCCGTGCTCGTAAAGGTCTCGCGCACGGTCATGGTCGAGGTCACCGTCGTTTTCCGCGCGGGCCGCCAATGGACCGAACGACAGTAGCGAGGCACCGGCGATGCCGGCAATGGCCAAGCGTCTGAGATTCATTTTCATGGCCAAAATGTGTCGCACGGGGAAGCTGTCAATTGGCTGGCAGCGGCGAACGCAAGCAGTGAACCCGCAGCACGGCGCGAGCCGTGTCCGCTCATGGCCGTGTCCGCCCCGGGAAGTTGCCCCATGGCGTCTTCGAGCGGCCGTTCACACCTTAGCCCGCCCTCTTTACAGCCGCAGCCCGTCGGCGACCCCGCGAGGGGCCGGGAGCCGCCGGCAGGTAGTCGGCACTGCGTCTTTCGAAAAACTCCCACAGCGCCTGCGCCGCAGGCAGCAGTTGCCGCTCCGTCCGCCGCGTCACGAACCACTGCCGGACGATCGGCAGCCCCGGTACGTCGAACGCGATCAGTCGACCGTCTTCCAACTCCGCCGCCACGGTGTGCGCCGAAATCAGGGCAACGCCGAGGCCGGCCATCACCGCCTGCTTGATCGTCTCGTCGCTGCCGATTTCCATTCCGATATGCGGGCTGAGGCCGGATTCGGAGAAAAGGCGCTCCATCACCGCCCGTGTACCGGACCCCTCCTCGCGCAGCAGAAAGGTCTCGCCGGCGAACCGCGCCAGTGGAATCCTGTGCTTTTCGGCAAGCGGATGATCGGGCGGCCCGATGATGATGTGGGGGTTGTTGCCGATGGCAACCCGGTCCATCGCCATGTCCTCCGGAGGCTGCCCGGCGACGGCGAAGTCGATGGTGAACTCGCGGAGCGCGGTCACCACCACGTCGCGATTGCCGACAACAAGCCTGATGTCGACGCCCGGATGCTCCCGCGAAAACATGGCGAGGGCGCGCGGTGCGAAATACTTGGCGGTACTGATGACGCCGACGGCGACGCGCCCCCGCTCGACGCCCGCCACCGCCGCCAGTTCTTCCGCGCATGCCGCCATCGATCCTTCGACCGCCCCGGCCGCGCGGAGAATAATGAGGCCTGCGTCGGTCGGCCGCATCCCACCCTTGCCGCGGTCCAGCAGCGGCAGCCCGGCAGCCGCCTCGAGTTGGCGCATCTGCAGCGAAACCGCCGGGGGTGTGACGCCAAGTATTTGAGCCGCTTGCGAAATCGACCCGCTTTCGGCCACCGCCACGAACGCACGCAACTGCCGACGGGTCACGTGCGGGAGCACCGGTTTAAGAGAATCTTTCATGGCGAGAAAGATAATGCAAATTCACTTACGGTGCCAAGCGATTATATTGTCCGCGTGGGGAGTGAAAAAAGAGAGCGGCAAAAGGCCCTCGCAATTCCCACAGGGGCGAACGATGACAGGCCACGCGGCACTGGAGGATTTTCTCGCTGAATGGGCCGGCAGTGTGGGCGATCGCCTGACGGTCGTCGCCACGCTCACGGCGATTGCGAAAGTGGGCATCGAGGTCGCCGACAGCATTGCCGACGGAGAAATTGACGGTGGGATGGCGACCGTCGTCGGGGATGGCGGCGGTGGCGACAAGCAGAAGGCGCTGGACCTGCGCGCCCACGACCTGTTCGTTTCGGCCCTGAAGGAGGCGCCCGTCGCCTTTGTCGGATCCGAAGAAGCGGCAGAGGCGATCGTCTTTGAAAGACGCAGCGCCACTCGCCGTCGCCATTGATCCGCTCGACGGCTCATCCAACATCGAGACCAATGTCACCATCGGCACGATCTTCTAATCCTGCCCGCCCGGGAAACGCCTGAAGCAACCTTCGCTCAGCCCGGAACCGCGCAACGTGCTGCCGGTTTTGTCATCTACGGACCGCAGACGGCGTTGGCGCTGACCGTCGGGGAGGGCACCCAGGTCTTCACGCTCGACCGCAAGAGCCGGCGGTTCGTGCTCACGCGTGCGGCGGTTCACATTCCTGAAGGGCAGCGCGAATACGCCATCAACGCGTCCAACTACCGGCACTGGAACGCTGCCATTCGTGACTATGTCGATGACCTGGTTGCCGGCGAAACGGGGCCGCGCGGGTGCAACTTCAACATGCGCTGGATCGCCTCGCTGGTGGCCGAAGCCTACCGGGTGCTGGTACGCGGCGGCATCTTCCTGTATCCGGCGCGATTCACGCCCTGACTACCGCGAAGGCCGTTTGCGGCTCGTCTACGAGGCCTTTCCGATCGCGTTCCTCGTGGAGCAGGCCGGCGGCGCGGCGACTGACGGCGAACGCCGCATCCTCGACCTGGTGCCGGACAGCCTTCACCGCCGCACGCCGCTGATATTCGGGTCAGCCGACAAGGTCGCGCGCGTGGCGTCCGCTATCACGAAGCGCCGCCGTCGCTCGATCGGCAAGTCACCGCTGTTCGCCAAGCGCGGCCTGTTTCGGGTCTGAGGTCCCTCGATGTCCAACAAGCACCCGATCATATCCGTGACCGGTTCATCCGGCGCAGGCACGACCACCATCAAGCACACGTTCGACCAGATTTTCCGGCGCGAGGGCATCAAGTCGGTGTCGATCGAGGGCGATGCCTTCCATCGGTTCGACCGCCAGGCGATGAAGGAAGAGAACGACCGGCGCAACGCCGAAGGCGACCACACGTTCAGTCATTTCAGCCTCGAGGCCAACATCCTGGAGGAACTCGAGGCAGTGTTTCGCCAATACGGCGAAAAAGGAACGGGCCGCACCCGTCACTACGTGCACGACGAGGAGGAGGCGGCGCGATACTGCACGCCCGCCGGGACGTTCAGCGACATGGGAAGAGTTTCCCGCCGAAACGGATCTTCTCTTTTATGAGGGTTTGCACGGCGCCGTTGCCACCGACACGATCAACGTTGCAAAGCACGCGGACCTCAAGATCGGCGTCGTGCCGGTTATCAACCTCGAGTGGATCCAGAAAATCCACCGCGACAAGGCGACGCGCGGCTACTCCACCGAGGCCGTCACCGACGTGATCCTGCGTCGCATGCATTCCTACGTCCATTGCATCTGCCCGCAGTTCACCAACACCAACATCAATTTCCAGCGCGTCCCGGTCGTCGACACGTCAAATCCGTTCATCGCCCGCTGGATTCCGACCGCCGACGAGTCGATGGTGGTCATCCGCTTCGCCAATCCCCGTGGCATCGACTTCCCGTACCTGGTGTCGATGATCCACAGCTCGTTCATGTCGCGGGCCAACTCGATCGTCATTCCGGGCAGCAAGCTCGATCTGGCGATGCAGCTGATCCTGACACCCTTGATCCACCGCCTCATCGAGCAGAAGCGGCGGGCGAGCTGACCACGATCTGATCACGCGAATTACAGGGAGAGTTCCGAAATGGCCCGCATCACGCTTCGCCAGCTTCTCGACCACGCCGCCGAGCGTGGCTACGGAGTGCCGGCGTTCAACATCAACAACATGGAGCAGGGCCTCGCCATCATGGAAGCGGCGGCGGCCTGCGACGCGCCGGTGATCATGCAGGTGAGCCGCGGCGCCCGTGCCTATGCCAATGACATCATGCTGGCCAGAATGATGGACGCCCTGATCGAGATGTACCCCGGCATCCCGCTCTGCATCCATCAGGACCACGGCAACGACGAGGCCACCTGCATCACTGCCATCCAGCACGGCTTCACCTCGGTCATGATGGACGGCTCGCTCGAGGCCGATGCGAAGACGCCGGCCTCCTACGACTACAACGTTGCCATCACCCGGCGGGTCGCCGAAATGGCCCATTGGGTCGGCGCTTCGGTCGAGGGCGAGTTGGGCGTGCTCGGTTCTCTCGAGACCGGGGCCGGCGAGGCCGAAGACGGTCACGGTGCCGAAGGCAAGCTCAGTCACGACCAACTCCTCACCGATCCCGACCAGGCGGTCGCCTTCGTCAGCGAGACCAGGGTCGATGCGCTGGCGATTGCCATGGGCACCTCGCACGGGGCCTACAAGTTCTCGCGCAAGCCCGACAAGGACATCCTGGCCATGCACGTGATCGAGACGATCCACGCCAAGCTGCCCGACACCCACCTTGTCATGCACGGGTCGTCGTCGGTTCCACAGGAACTGCAGGACATCATCAATGCCTTCGGCGGCGAGATGCCCCAGACCTTCGGCGTTCCGGTGGAGGAGATCGAGCGCGGCATCCGCCACGGCGTCCGCAAGGTCAACATCGACACCGACTGCCGGATGGCCATGACCGGCCAGTTCCGCAAGGTCGCCATGGAGAAACCCGCCGAGTTCGATCCGCGCAAGTTCCTGAAGCCGGCGATGGACGCCATGCGCGTACTTTGCCGCGATCGCTTCGAGCGCTTCGGCACGGCCGGCAATGCTTCGCGCATCAAGGTCGTCCCGATGGCCGAGATGGCGAAGCGTTACGCCAGCGGCGCTCTCGACCCGTCGATCGTATCGGCGCGCGACGCCGCCTGACCCGAACCAGTTTCCCGCCAACTGCGAACGATGAAGAGGACGAAATGGACACCGCACCCAAGACGATGAGTGGCAAGGAACGGTACAAATCCGGTGTCATTCCCTACGCCAAAATGGGCTACTGGGAGCCCGACTACGAGATCAAGGACACCGATGTCCTGGCCCTGTTCCGCATCACGCCGCAGCCCGGCGTGGATGCGATCGAGGCCGCCGCGGCCGTCGCTGGAAAATCGTCGACGGCAACCTGGACCGTGGTGTGGACCGACCGTCTGACCGCCGCGGACATGTACCGGGCCAAGGCTTATCGGGTCGACCCGGTGCCCAATACCGGGCCCGGCACCAAGACCGAGCAGCAGTATTTTGCCTACATCGCCTACGACATGGACCTGTTCGAACCGGGCTCGATCGCCAACCTGACGGCGTCGATCATCGGCAACGTCTTCGGCTTCAAGGCCGTGAAGGCGCTGCGCCTGGAGGACATGCGCATCCCGGTCGCCTATGCCAAGACCTTCCAGGGTCCTGCCACCGGCATCGTCGTGGAGCGCGAGCGGCTCGACAAGTTTGGCCGGCCGCTGCTCGGCGCCACCACCAAGCCGAAGCTCGGCCTTTCCGGCCGCAACTACGGCCGCGTGGTTTATGAGGCGCTGAAAGGCGGTCTCGACTTCGTCAAGGACGACGAGAACATCAACTCGCAGCCGTTCATGCACTGGCGCGACCGCTTCCTCTATTGCATGGAGGCGGTCAATCGCGCCTCGGCCGCCACCGGCGAGGTCAAGGGCCACTACCTCAACGTCACGGCGGGCACCATGGAGGACATGTACGAGCGCGCCGAGTTCGCCAAGGAGCTTGGCTCGGTGATCGTCATGGTCGATCTCGTCATCGGCTACACGGCGATCCAGTCGATGGCCAAGTGGGCGCGCAAGAACGACATGATCCTGCACCTGCACCGGGCGGGCAACTCCACCTACTCGCGGCAGAAGAACCACGGCATGAACTTCCGCGTCATCTGCAAGTGGATGCGCATGGCGGGCGTCGACCACATCCATGCCGGAACCGTCGTCGGCAAACTGGAAGGCGACCCGCTCATGATCAAGGGCTTCTACGACACGCTCCGCGAAGTGAAGCTGTCGCCGAGCCTGGAGAACGGTCTGTTCTTCGAGCAGGATTGGGCATCGCTCAACAAGGTGATGCCGGTGGCCTCAGGCGGCATCCATGCCGGCCAGATGCATCAGCTCATCCACTATCTCGGCGAAGACGTCGTGCTGCAGTTCGGCGGCGGCACCATCGGCCATCCCGACAGCATCCAGGCCGGCGCCACCGCCAACCGGGTTGCGCTGGAGACGATGATCATGGCGCGCAACGAGGGTCGCGACTACCTGCGCGAAGGCCCGCAGATCCTCAACGACGCCGCCAAATGGTGCCGTCCGCTCGCCCAGGCGCTCGAGGTGTGGAAGGACATCACCTTCAACTACGACTCCACCGACACCGCCGACTTCGTTCCCACGGCCACAGAGACCGCCTGACGTCCGCCCCAACTTCGGAGACACGTGCCATGATGACCAATCCCGGAAACCGGATCACCCAGGGACAATTTTCGTTCCTGCCGGACCTTACCGACGCGCAGATCACCGCCCAGTTGAACTACGCGCTGGACAACCAGTGGGCGGTGAGCGTCGAGTACACCGACGACCCACACCCGCGCAGCACCTATTGGGAGATGTTCGGCAACCCGATGTTCGACCTCAAGGATCCCGCCGGGATCATGATGGAGATACGCAACTGCCGGAAAAGCTATCCGAATTACTATATCCGGATCATGGCGTTCGACAGTACCCGCGGATGGGAGACGCCGCGCATGTCGTTCATCGTCAACCGTCCCAGCGACGAGCCGGGCTTCGTGCTCCGGCGCACCGAGGCCGGCGGGCGGATGCAGCGCTACAGCATCCAGTCCTATGCGACCGAGAAGCCGGAGGGCGAGCGTTACTCTTCATAAGCCGGTGAGGGACATCCGAAAGGCTCATGCGAAAGGACGATACAGTGGACATGGCCGAGGCTCAGCCGGGCGCCCCGGCGCCTGACGACACCGCCGTCGATCTCAAACGCGAGTTCGTCGAATCCGAAGTCCAGGAGGTTCTGGCGGAGCTCGATCGTGAACTGGTCGGGCTGGCGCCGGTCAAGCGGCGCATCCGCGAGATCGCGGCGCTGCTGCTGGTGGAGCGGGCGCGCAAACGCCTCGGCCTCGTCCACGAGGCGCCGACCCTGCACATGAGCTTCACCGGCAACCCCGGCACCGGCAAGACCACCGTCGCCCTCAGGATGGCCAACCTCCTTCATCGGCTCGGTTACATCCGCAAGGGCCATCTGGTCACCGTGACGCGCGACGACCTCGTCGGCCAATACATCGGGCACACCGCCCCCAAGACCAAGGAAATCCTGAAGAAGGCGATGGGCGGTGTGCTGTTTATCGACGAGGCCTACTATCTCTATCGGCCCGAGAATGAGCGCGACTACGGCCAGGAGGCGATCGAGATCCTGCTCCAGATCATGGAGAACCAGCGCGACGACCTTGTCGTCGTTCTCGCCGGCTACGCCGATCGCATGGAGCGGTTCTTTTCCGCCAATCCTGGCTTTCGTTCACGTGTTGCCCATCACATCGACTTCCCCGATTATAACGACGCCGAACTGCTGGCGATCGCGAAGATGATGCTGGACCACCAGAACTATCACCTCTCACCCGACGCGCGGGAGGCGTTCGCGCGCTACATCGCCCGCCGCCGCACGCAGCCGCATTTCGCCAACGCGCGCTCTATCCGCAACGCACTTGATCGGGCGCGCCTGCGCCACGCCAACCGGATATTCGAGACCGCCAAGGGACCGCTCAGCGCCGAAGAGCTGTCGACCATCGGGCCCGAAGACATCCTGGCGAGCCGTGTTTTCAATACGCCGCCCGGCAGCGACTTCGGAGCGACGACATGAGTGGAGTCATCATCGCGCCCTCCATCCTTGCGTCCGACTTTGCTCGGCTCGGCGAGGAGGTGGCGGCGGTGGATGCGGCCGGCGCCGACTGGATTCACCTCGACGTCATGGATGGCCACTTCGTGCCCAACATCACCTTCGGTCCGCCGGTGATCAAGGCGCTGAGACCGCATACGAAGAAGGTGATGGACTGCCATTTGATGATCGACCCCGCGGGCCCCTTCATCGAGGCGTTCGCCGAAGCCGGCGTGGATATCATCACCGTCCACCCTGAGGCCGACGTCCACCTCGACCGCTCGCTTCAGCAGATACGCGGCCTTGGCAAGAAGGCCGGCGTGTCGATCAACCCCTCCACCCCGGAAAGCGCCATCGAGTACGTGCTCGACCGGGTCGACCTGATTCTGGTGATGACCGTCAATCCCGGCTTTGGCGGCCAGGCCTTCATTCCGGCGATGGCCGAAAAGATCAGGCGGATCAAGGCGATGGTTGGCGGGCGACCCATCGACATCGAGGTTGATGGCGGCATCACCCCCGACACCGCCCACGCCGTCGTCGCCGCTGGCGCCAATGTCCTGGTAGCCGGCTCCGCCGTGTTCAAGGGCGGCGCCAACGCTTACCGCGCCAACATCGCCAACATCCGCCGGGCGGCGCTTACGATCGCCGCCTGAGGCGGTTACGCCGCGGCCGACGCCGCCGCCAGCCGCCGCACCAGCGCCAGGACAATGTCGATCGCAGGCGTGGGGACGCCGGTGAGCCGGCCGAGTTCCTGCACGGCACCCACCAGCGCGTCGATCTCCATCGGCCGCCCGCGTTCCAGGTCCTGCAACATCGAGGTCTTATGTTCGCCGACGGCGCCGGCGCCTTCGATGCGCCGGTCGACGTCGAGCGGGAAGGTAGTGCCGAGCGCCTCGGCGATCGCCTGCGCCTCCAGCATCATGGCGCGCGCCGCGGTTCGCGTCCCCGGATCGGCAACGATCGCCGCCAGCGTCGAACGGGTCAGCGCGGAAATCGGGTTGAACGAGAGGTTGCCCCACAGCTTCACCCAGATTTCGGCGCGGATATCGGTGCGCACCGGCGCCTGCAGGCCCGCCGCCACCAGTTCGCGGGCGATCGCCGCGGCGCGCTCGCTCTTTTCACCGGATGGCTCACCCAGCGAGAATCTCCGGCCATCGAGATGGCGGATCACTCCCGGTGCCTCCACCTCGGCGGCCGGATAGACCGCAGCACCGATCGCGCGCTGAGGCCCGATGGTTTCCCATATGCGGCCGCCGGGATCGACCGCCTCGATGCGTGTCCCTTCCAGCGCCCCGCCGTAGCGGTAGAAGTACCACCACGGAACGCCGTTCTGCATCGTCACGACCGCCGTTTCGGCGCCGAACAGCGGTGTCATCGCGTCGAGCGCTCCGGGCAGCGAATGTGCCTTGAGCGTCAGGAGCACGCAGTCCTGCGGACCGAGATCGGCTGCATCGGCGCTGGCCGCAACCTTGTGTGTGGTTTCGGTCTCGCCTTCGATCAGCCGAAGCCCGTGGCTGCGGACCGCATCGAGATGGGCACCCCGGGCGACCAGCGACAAATCAACCCGACCTGCAGCGGCGAGCTTCGCCGCGAGGTAGCCGCCGATGGCGCCCGCCCCGAAGATGCAGACCCGCATCAGCCGAGACCAAGCTTGGCGGCGAGGCCGATCCGCTGCAGCTTGCCGGTCGCTCCCTTGGGAATCTCGTCGAGCATCACCACCCGCCGCGGCACCTTGAAATCGGCAAGCCGCGTGGCGACGAAATCGCGGATGTCGCGCTCGTTCGCCTGCATGCCCTCGCGCAGCACCACCGCCGCAGCCACCTCCTCGCCGAGCTTGTCGTGCGGCATGGCGAAGGTGACCACCTGGGCAACCGCCGGATGGTCCATGATCACTTCGTCGACCTCGCGCGGCGAGATCTTCTCGCCGCCCCGGTTGATGATCTCCTTCAGCCTTCCCGTCACCCGCACATAGCCCTCGTTGTCCATCGTGCCCTGGTCGCCGGTGTGGAACCAGCCGTGGGCGAAGGCCTCCGCGTTGGCGGCCGGGTTGTGCTCGTAGCCGGCAGTGACGTTCGGACCGCGGATGACGATTTCGCCGGTCTCACCTGTGCCGACGAAACTGCCGTCCTCCGCCATGATCGCCACTTCCGGTCCGGCGGCGATGCCGACACTGCCGGGCTTGCGGACACCTGGCGGCAGCGGGTTCGACGCCATCTGGTGGCTTGCCTCCGTCATCCCGTAAGACTCGATGACCGGGCAACCGAACGTCGCCTCCAGTTCGCTCATCACCTGCGGCGGCAGTGACGACGATGACGAGCGGATGAAACGCAGCCGGTTGGCGGCGAGTGCATCCTGGTTGCGGCCGGCCCGCGCGAGGATCGCCTGATGCATGGTCGGTACCGCCGTCGTCCATGTCGGTGCCGCCTCGAGAAGCCACTGGAAATACCGCAGCGCGTTGAAGCCAGGCGTGCAGAAGACGCTGCCCCCGGCGGTGAGCGATGACAGGACCGCCGCCACCAGACCATGGATGTGGAACAGCGGCATGATGTTGAGACATCGGTCGTCCGGGGTCAGGTTGAGCGTTGCGCCGATATGCCTGGCCGACGCCGCCAGGTTGGCATGGGTCAGCGGCACCAGCTTCGGTCGCGATGTCGTCCCTGAGGTGTGGAGGAGAAGCGCCGTGTCGCCGGATTGCGACGGGCCGGGTGGGGCCGCCGCACCGGTTGCATCGCCGGCGATCGTGAAGGTTCCCGCCGGCCCGTCGTCGTCGGCAATCAGCCTCAGCACCGCAATGCCGCGCCGCTCGGCGACGGTGACCGCCGGGCCGGCTTCCCCCTTCCCCACCACGATTGCCCTGGCGCCGATGTCCCCCAGGTAGAAATCGAATTCATCCTCCCGGTAGGCGGGGTTGAGCGGCGCCGTCGTCGCGGCGGCTGCGACCGACAGGAATGCCGTCGCCATCTCCGGCCCGTTGGCGAGCACGATCGCCACGCGGTCGCCGCGGCCGATCCCGAGGCGATTGAGTTCGACCGCGGTCCGCTCCATCAGGCGGCGGAGACCGCCGCGGGTCAGGGGAGGGCGGCCGGGCGCCAGAATTGCCGGTGCCTGGTCGGCGCCGCCCGCGATGGTTTCGATCATGGTCACTGGCTATTGATCCGTTTTAACCCGCACGCGCCGGTGCAATAGTAGCCGCGCCGGGTTAGGGCAAGCCCGAGGGAGGCCATTCCTCGGCTGCACCGACGAGAGGAGCATCATGCCAAAGGTCTTCGTCATCGCGCAGGGCGGCGGTCCCACCGCCGTAATAAACCAGACCATGGTCGGAGCGGCGCTCGAGGCGCGCCGCCTGCACAAGGACGCGCATGTGCTCGGCGCCCGCTTTGGAGTGCGAGGCGTCGCCGCCGGAGATTTCGCAAATTTGAGCGCTCTCACCGAGGACGATCTGCGCGCCATTGCCGCCACCCCCGGCTCGGCCCTCGGCTCCACCCGGGACAAGCCCGACGCCGCCTATTGCGGACGCATCCTCACCGGCTTGCGCGCCGCTGGCGCCGACGCGTTCATCTACATTGGCGGCAATGATACCGCCGGCACGCTTCAGGTGCTCGAGGCAGAGGCCGGCGGCGAGATCGCCCTCATCCACGCGCCGAAGACCATCGACAACGATCTCGTCGAGAACGACCACACGCCGGGCTTCATCTCGGCCGCCCTGTTCGTTGCCCAGGCATTCGTCAGCATCGACCTCGACTTTCGCGCGATGCCCGGCATCTACGTCGGCATTGTCATGGGCCGCCACGCCGGCTTCCTTACCGCTTCCGCCGCGTCCTGGCGCCGCAACGAGACCGACGGGCCCCATCTCGTTTACGTGCCCGAGGTTCCCTTCTCGGTCGACAAGCTGGTCGCCGACATCCGCACGACGTTCCAGCGCTTCGGCCGCTGCGTCGTTGCCATGTCGGAAGGGGTCACCGCCGAGGGCGGTGCGCCGCTCGCGGCGAGCCTCATCCCGCCGAGCCGCCTGGAGCGTGACGCTCATGGCAACGTGCAGCTCTCCGGCGGGGATCTCGGCCTCGCCTTGCAGGAGCGGCTGAAACAGGAATTCCCGAAGGTGCGCGCCCGCATCGATACCTTCGGCTATCTGCCACGTGGTTTCATCGGTGCCATTAGCGAGCGCGACCGGCAGGAAGCCTTCGACGTCGGCGTTTTCGCCGTTGAAGCCAGCGAGAAAGGCAGCGGGTCGGTGGCTCTTCAGTCGGCCGACGGGCACACCCGCCTGGCGCGGATCGACCTCACCGCTGTCGCCGGCAAGACGCGGCTGATGCCGGCCGACTATTTCGACCCCGCGGCCAGCCAGGTCACCGCTTCGGGTCTGGCTTACTTTCGCGGTCTGCTTCCGCCTCCGCCGGTCATTTCAACGCGCCTCCTCTGACGTCAATTCCCGGCGATTTCCGGAAATCAATTGTCGCCGAGGGGAAAAGTTTGAAGGCAAACGAATTGCCAGCCCTTCTGCGTTCGCGCTATAGGCTCGCGTCCGCGGGGATGTCACCCGCGAACCGCAGGCAGGGGAGGCGTGGCGGGTGTACACCGCGAGTATGGCGTTGCTGGAGACCCTCCACGAACGCGGCGTTTCGTACGTCTTCGCCAATTTCGGCAGCGACCACCCGGCGATCGTCGAGGCGATCGCAGAGGCCCGTGCCACCGGGCGCTCAATTCCCACAATCCTGACCTGCCCGAACGAGATGGTGGCGCTGAGCTGTGCGCACGGCTACGCGCAGGTCACCGGCCGCGCCCAGGCCGTGTTGGTCCACGTCGACTGCGGCACCCAGGCGCTCGCCGGAGCGGTCCACAACGCCGCCCGCAACCGGGCTCCGGTTCTCATCTTTGCCGGGCTTTCCCCCTTCACCCACGACGGCGAACTGCCCGGCAGCCGCAACGAATTCATTCACTGGCTGCAGGACACCCATGACCAGCGCGGCATCGTCCGCCAGTACATGAAATACGACAACGAGCTGCGCACCGCCGCAAACCTGCCTCAGGTGGTCGCCCGGGCACTGCAGTTCGCCGAGAGCGATCCCAAGGGCCCGGTCTACTTGGTCGCCGCCCGCGAGGTGATGGAATCGGAGGCGCCGCGGGCGCCGCTCGATCCGGCGGCATGGCAGCCGGTGGCGCCGCAGGCCCTTGATGAAGCCGCTGCAAGCGATCTCGCGGCGGCCCTCGCGGGTGCCAGGCGCCCGTTGATCGTCACCTCATACGCGGGCCGCGAGCCGGCAACGGTCGGGGCCTTGGCACGCCTGTGCCGGCGTCTCGGCATCGGCGTTCTTGAGTCGGCGCCGAGCCACGTCAACTATCCGCACGACGATGACCTTTATCAGGGCAACCAGTGGAGTCAGCCCGTCCAGAACGAGGCGCTTGCGGAAGCCGACGTTGTCCTCGTCATCGACAGCGATGTGCCCTGGATTCCCTCGGTGAGCCGGCCGAGCGCCGACGCCGCGATCTACCACGTCGACGTCGACCCGCTGAAGCCGTGGGCGGCGCTGTGGGCCTTTCCATCGCGGCGCGCCTTCCAGGCCGACGCCCTGACTGCCATCCGCCAGATCGACGCACACCTCGACCGGTTGACGATTGATGCCGACGCGGTGACGGAGCGCATTGCGCACTACGCCGCCCGTCACCGACGCCGGGCCGCAGCCCTTGCCCAACGCGAGCAACCCGACGGCGATGTCATCACGCCGGAGTTTCTCACCGCCTGCGTGCGCCGCCGGATTCCGCGTGACGCGATCGTTCTCAACGAGGGCATCACCAACTACGGGGTCATCGCCGACCACATCGGCGAGCGCGGTTCCGGCACCCTGTTCACCAGCGGCGCGAGTTCGCTGGGCTGGCACGGCGGCGCCGCCATCGGTGCTAAACTCGCCGCGCCCCAGCGCACCGTGGTCGCGCTCACCGGCGACGGCACCTATCTGTTCTCGGTTCCCTCGGCGGTGCACTGGATGGCGCGCCGGCACGGCACGCCGTTTCTCCAGGTGATTTACAATAACCGCGGCTGGGCGGCACCCAAGTTCTCGACCCTGCAGGTTCACCCTCGCGGCTATGCCGCCCGTGCCGACGATCTGGGTCTCGCCTTCGATCCGCCGCCGGACTACGGCGCCATCGCCGCGGCAGCCGGTGGCGCCTGGTCGCGCAAGGTTCACCGTCCTGATGAGGTCGAAGACGCCATCGCCGAGGCGCTGCGTGTCATCCACGACGAGAATCGCGCCGCCGTCCTCGACGTCTGGCTGCAGCACCTGTGAGGGGCATCGAAAGTCAACCCGCGGCCCTCTCGCTTTCGCGCGCCTTCGACACCTCGCCGTAGATACGCAGGACATCCGCCTTTCGGCAGAGTGTCGTCCCCGAGGTCATGGCCGTTGCCGCTCCCGCCGCAATGGCGAAGATCAGCGCATCCTCGATCTCGCGCCCCTCGGAGAGCGCCAGCGTCATGGCGGCAAGGAAGCTGTCGCCGGCACCCACGGCCGAGTGTGACTGAATCTTGGGAGACCACATGCGCAGGACCGTGTCCTTGGTGACGAGCAGGGCGCCGGCGGCGCCCATGGTCACCGTCACGATTTCAGCACGACCGCGCTGTACCAGGTCGATGGCCGCGTCCCGGGCCGAATTGTCGTTCAGGCTGCGGCCGACCAGCGACTCCAGTTCGCCGAAGCTTGGCTTCACCAGGTATACCGGCCCCCGTTCCAGCGTGACGCTGAGGCCGGGGCCGGAACTGTCGAGAATGAACCTCGCGCCTTTGTCGGCGACGATTTGCGCGACCTGCGCCAGGATGTCCGGCGGCGCGCCGCGCGTTTCGCTGCCGCTGGCGACGAAATAGTCGAAGGTCGATTCGCGCACGGCGGCGAGACATGCTTCCAGCTCCGCCGGCGACAGCTCCGGCCCGCGCGGCGTGAAGCGGAACTCATGGCCGCTGCTGCGCTCGTACACGGTCAGACTGATGCGCGTCGTCCCGGCGATCGGCACGATCCGGCGCGGGATTGGCACCGCACCGAGCATGCTGTCGAGCATCGCTCCGGTGAAACCACCGGCCGGGCAGATAACGGCGGCGTTGCCGCCGAGCTCGTTGATCACCCGTGCAACGTTCACGCCGCCGCCGCCAGGATCGTAGGTTTCGCCGGTCGTTCTGATCTTGTGTGTCGGCCGGACGAGGTCCGTCTCGCTGGCGACATCGATGGTTGGATTGAGCGAAAGCGTAACGATCGTCATGGGCACTTTCCCCGCTTCGGGCCCCTGCGGTCCGCCATGGCTACACCGTCGAACCGGATGTTTCGAGATGTGCCGTTGTTTGTGACCCCAAATTTACCTTTCGGCGCGCATATTCCCCTCCGGGACGGGCAGGACAAACCGGCGTCAAAGCCAGGGAGCGGCTGCCTATGGATGCGTCACACGTCGAGCTCGGTCGAATTGTAAATGTCACCGGGTCGGGAGCTTCCGCGCGCCTGTTCAAGGACAGGCCGATCGAGGAATCGGAAGACGCCGCGCTCACCATTGGCAAGCTTGTCGGCATCCGGTCGGACGATTCTCTTATCGTCGGCGTGGTTGTCAGGGTGCACGTGGAGCGCCCGGAGGCCGACGAGGAGGATGCCGGAGACCTGATTGCCGAAATCGATTTCATGGGCGAGATCAGGCGCTATCGCACCGAGCACGCCTTCTTTCAACGCGGCGTGTCGAACTATCCGATGATCGGCGACCGGATTTCGCGCCTGCACAGCGACGACATCAGCCTCATCCATCGCATCGACGCCGGCGATACGATCGCAGTCGGCCACCTGCGGCTCGACGCCTCCGTTCCCGCATACATCAATTTCGAGGAACTGCTGCGCAAGCACTTTGCCGTGCTTGGCACCACCGGCGTCGGCAAGTCGTCGTCCGTGTCGCTCATCCTCCACGAGATCCTCGCCAAGAAAGCCAACCTGAGGATCTTCCTGATCGACCCCCACAACGAATACGGCAGCTGCTTCGGCGAACTTGCCCATGTCGTCAACCCGCGCAACCTCGAGCTGCCGTTCTGGCTGTTCAACTTCGAGGAGATCGTCGATGTCTTCTTCCGCGGTCGTCCGGGCATCGAGGAGGAGACGGAGATCCTGTCCGAGGCGATCCCCATTGCCAAGGCGCAGTACGCCTCCAATTCGCGCGGCGAACGCGTTACGCTGCGCAAGTCCGCAGGCGGCGGCTATACCGCCGACACGCCCGTGCCCTACCGCATCTCCGACCTGCTTCACCTGATCGACGAACGCATGGGCAAGCTCGAGAACCGGTCGGTGTGGACCAAATATCACCGCCTGTTGACCCGCATCGACACGCTAGGCCACGATTCCCGTTACACCTTCATGTTCAACAACGTCTTCATCGAGGACATGATGGTCAAGGTTCTCGGCGACCTCTTTCGCCTGCCGGTTGACGGCAAGCCGATCACGGTCATGCAGCTCGCCGGCTTTCCGTCCGAAGTCGTCGATTCGGTCGTTTCCGTCATGTGCCGCATGGCGTTCGAGTTCGGCCAGTGGAGCGACGGCGCCGCACCGATCCTCGTGTGCTGCGAGGAGGCCCACCGCTACGCGCCGGCCGACCGCACCCTCGGCTTCGGTCCGACACGCAAAGCCTTGTCGCGCATCGCCAAGGAAGGCCGCAAGTACGGCGTCTTTCTCGGCGCCATCACGCAACGCCCGGCGGAACTCGACCCGACCATTCTGTCGCAATGCTCGACGGTCTTCGCCATGCGCATGGCCAACGACAACGACCAGGCGATCGTCCGCTCGGCCGTGCCGGAGGCGGGTTCGAGCCTGATTGCCTTCCTGGCCTCGCTGGGCACGCGTGAAGCGATCGCCTTCGGCGAAGGCGTCCCGTTGCCGACCCGCTTCCGCTTCAAGGATCTGCCGGCCGACCGCCTGCCGCGGAGCACCTCCGGTCAGCAGGCGCGCCTCGACACCTCGCGCCCGATGGATGCCGACTACATCAGCTCGGTTGTCGATCGCTGGCGCGAGGCGACCACCACCACCAGCCGGCCGCGGACCAGCGTCATGGGCCTCGATATGGACTCGGGCATGGCTGATTTCGATGACGACTTCGGCAGTTCGCCGCTGCGCAAGCACGGGTGAGCCAGCCACGCCGCAGCACACCTATGTCTGCCGGACGCCAAATGGTGTAATCCGCGGGCATGGAAACCGAATTGCCGCGTGACAACGACCGCGGCGGCCGCACGTCGGTCGCCGTAGTCGGCGGCGGTATCGTCGGCTCGGCGATCGCGGTCTGGCTCGCCGCCGATGGCTTCGCCGTCACCGTGTTCGAGCGCGATCCCGAGGGCCGGCCGGCCTCGACCGGCAACGCCGGCGTCATCTCGCTCAGCCACATCTCCCCGCTGGCGCGCCCTGCAACCCTTGCTTCCGCGCCGGGATGGCTGCTCGACCCGCTTGGCCCTCTGGCGGTCGGGCTCACCGACGTGCCGGCGCTTGCCCCGTGGCTTGGCCGCTTCGTCGTCGCTGCGCGGCCGAGCCAGGTGCAGCATGCGACCTCAGCCCTCAGTTTCCTGATGAAGACGGCGCTCGCCGATCATCAGGAGCTTGCCCGACGCGGGCGCCTCGACGGTCGGATGCGTCGCACCGGATCGCTCCATGTCTACGACAGCGACGCCGGCTTCCGCGCGGGCGAGTCCGAGTGGAAGGAGCGCGCCCGCCACGGCGTCGACTACCGCGTGGTCGGCGTCGAGGAAGCGCGCCGCATGGTCCCGGCGCTGACCGGGGCTTTCGCTCGCGCCGTATTCGCACCTGAGGACTGGACGGTGGACAGCCCGCTCGGCATCCTGGCGGGCCTGCGACGCATGCTCGGCGCCCGCGTCCTTGCCGCCAAGGTCGATGCCGTGCGGCCCGGCTCCGGCGGCGTTGCAGTCGTGACCGCAGACGGCGACACGACTTTCGACCGCGTCGTCATAGCCAGCGGCGTGTGGTCGCGCGACCTTGTCCGCGGGCTCGGCCTTGCCGTCACGCTTGAGGCCGAGCGCGGCTACAACACGACCTTTCCAGGCCTCTCTCTCGACCTGCCGGCGCCGGTCTTTTTCGGCGATCACGGATTCTGCGTGACGCCGCTCGCCGACGGCCTCCGGATCGGCGGCGGGGTTGAGCTTGCCGCCATCGATGCGCCGCCGAACTTCGCTCGCTCTGCGGCCATGGTGAAGATGGCGCGTCGCTATCTGCCAGCGATTCCCGAAACGGCGGGAGCCCAATGGATGGGCTGTCGTCCGGGGACGCCGGACTCGCTGCCGGTGATCGGCGCCCACCCGGGCGAGCCGCGAATCGTATTCGCCTTCGGCCACGGCCATCTTGGCCTGACTTTTTCGGCGGCCACCGCGCGGCACGTCGGGGAAATTCTCGCCGGCCGCCCCGACCGCAATCTGGCGCCGTTCGGGATTGAGCGTTTCCAGTAAATTACTGCGCGCCCAGCCAGTCGAGGTAAGCGATAATGGCCCCGATGGCGTCGGGTTCGAAGACGAATTCCGGCATCTCCGGGTGGCCGATGTCAATGCCCTCGGCCAATGATTCGCCCAGGTCCTCCGGCGGGTAGCGCCTGGCGACGTCGCGAAACGGCGGCGCGTCCCGATCAGGGCTGACGTCGTCGACTTCGGTCGCATGGCAGATTCCGCAGTTGTTGCGCACGATCGCCTGTCCCTGGGTCGCGGCATCCGACATGGTGCCCGCCGCCAGTGCACTCCACGGCATGAGAGCCAGAACCAGAACGACGGCACCACTAAGCGGCCTCATGACGGTTCCCCCTTTGTATGTCGCGAGCGGACACGGCAGCCGTCGCGGGCGGCGGCAGCGAACCTCCGCCAAGCGCTCTCAGCGCGTTCAGTATAACCGCCACGTCGATCACTTCCTGCACCAACGCGCCCTCAACCGGGGGCAGGTAGCCGAACGCGGCGATGATCATCCCGGCGAACGACAATCCGATACCAACAAATACGCTCTGTCGGGCTATGCGCAGCGATCGCCGCGCAATCGCTATCGCCTCGGCGACGCCGTCGATGCGGTCCACCAGCAGCACAACGTCGGCTGCTTCCGCCGAGGCAGCCGCCCCTCTGGCGCCCATGGCGACGCCGATGTCGGCAGCGGCGAGGGCCGGCGCGTCGTTGACCCCGTCGCCGATCATCATGACGGCCGGCCCATCGCGCTCGCGGCCGACGGCCAGCACCTTGCGCTCGGGCGTCATCTCGCTTTCCACGGCATCGATGTCGAGCCGCGCCGCGACGGCCTCGGTGACGTTGCGCGCGTCGCCTGAGGCAAGCACGATCCGACGCACCCCGTTTGCCCGGAATCCGGCAAGGGCCCGCGGCACGTCGGCGCGAATCTCGTCCGCCAGCACGAGAATACCGGCGAGCACCCCGTCAACTGCCACCGCCACGACGACTTGCCCCTCCCGCTCGGGTCTGATCGCCGCAAGCTCTATCCCGTCGCGCGAGCGGTCACGCACATATCCGAGGCCGCCGACGGCAACTTCGTGTCCGCCGACCATGCCGGTGAGCCCGCTCCCGGGTGCCTCGCGGACCTGTTCGGGCGGTGTCAGGCTGAGACCGCGTTGCCTCGCTGCCGTCACCAACGCCTCCGCAATGATGTGGCTGGAAGCCTGGTCGAGCGAGGCGGCGAGGCGAAGGAGATCATCCTCCGCGTAGCCCGCGCGGGCGTGGATAGCGCTCAGCGTCGCACGGCCGTGGGTCAGCGTCCCGGTCTTGTCGATGACGACCGTGCCGACGTTGGCGAGCACCTCCAGCGCCCCGCCGCCCTTGATCAGGACGCCGATGCGCGCCGCCCGCGACACGCCGGCGATGATAGCGACCGGAACGGCCAGAATCAGGGGGCAGGGGGTCGCCACCACCATAACCGCCAGCCATCGCACGGGATCGCCGGTCGCCAGCCATGCCGCGCCCGCGATCACCAGTGTCGCCACCAGGAAGACAATGGCGAAGCGGTCGGCCAGCCTCACCATCGGCGCCCTTGCCTGAGCCGCCGCCTCGACCAGCCGGATGATGCCCGCGTACGTGCTCTCTGCCGCCGGCCGCGCTGCGACGAGGTCGAAGGCCATGCCGGCGTTGGTGGCGCCGCTCATCACTGCGGCGCCCTGGCTGAACCTCGCCGGCATCGCCTCCCCGGTCAGCGCCGACTGGTCGAGCACAACGTCGTCCCCGACGACCCTGCCGTCGACCGGCACGACCTCGCCGCGCCGCACCAGCACCCGATCCCCGGCTTTGAGCGCATCGATCGGCACTTGCGCCAGGGTGCCATCCTCGTAACGCATGGCGAACTTCGGCGCCCGCTCCAGCAGCGCCGTCATTTCGCGCCGCGCCCGCCGCGCCGCATAGCTCTCCAGAAAAGTGCCGCCGGCGTACATCAGCGCTATAACGGCGCCGGCCAGCATCTGGCCGAGGATCAAAGCGCCGCTCATCGACAGGAACGCGACGATGTCGAGCCCGACCTCGCGCCGCCTCAGGCTCACCAGGATCTCGATGGCGAGCGCTGCGACGACGGGCACCGTAGCCGCCGCCCATATCCAGGGCGCAACTTTGCTGGCGCCGGCTGCCTCCGCAGCGAAGCCGAGCGCCAATCCGACGGCCGGCACGCCGACCAGGAGGTGCCGAACCCATTCCACCAGAGTGCGGATCCGTTCTGTCATTGCCCTTCCCAAGAGCACGGAATGACCGCCGTGCGCCTGATCGGGATCAAGTCTCCGCCGGCGCCGGCCACAGGTACACCACCAGCAGGAGTGCCGGTCCGAGCGTCAGCGCCGCGTCGGCGAGGTTGAAGACGAACAGTGTGCGCTCGCCGAGGTGCAGGAGCAGGAAGTCAACTACGTGACCGAACCGCAAACGGTCGGCGAGATTGCCCAAAGCGCCGCCGACGATGAACGCAAACCCGAGGGCCGCGACGCGGCCGCCGTCGTGTGACCTTGCCCAGTAGACGACGACGACCACCAACACGAAGAGGACCAGCGCCGTCATCACCACCACACCCGATCCGGCAAACATGGAAAAGGCGATCCCGGTGTTGTGCACCCGATAGAGCGCCAGAAACGGCAGCACGTCGATTGCCTGCGCGAACGGCAGCATGGCTTCAGCGAGCGTCTTCGCCGCCTGATCGATCAACACAACGATCAGGATGACGCCGATGCCCAGCAGCGAGGAAGGGCCGTCGGGAACTCCCGTGCGCCAGCTAGCCATCCAGGACCAACCTCGCCCGCATGATTTCGAACGCCATGATCCCCGTCGCCACCGCAAGGTTGAGCGAATTGGCCTTGCCCGCCATCGGAATCTTGACCAGCGTCCGGCAGAGCGAGGCGACCTCTGGCGAGAGCCCCGCCTGCTCACCGCCCATGACGAGGAGCACCGGTGGCGTGTACTTCGCCGCGCGGTAGTCGATCCTGCCCTCGAGGTGGGTACCGACGATCGTTCCCGGCCACGTCCGGACGATCGCCTGGAATTCGGCGGCGCCGGCCCTGGTGAGGGGGACATTGAAGATTGAGCCCATCGTCGCCCGCACCGCGTCCGGCGAAAATGGGTCCACCGTGTCGCCGACAAGGATCACGCCGGCCGCACCCACCGCGTCGGCGGTGCGGATGATGGTGCCGAGGTTGCCGGGGTCGCGCACCCGTTCCAGCGCGATCCAAAGACCGTCGGCACCGGGCGCGATCGCGTCGGGCCGTGTCAGCCGCTGAGGAAACACGCCGAGCACGGTCTGCGGGTTGTCGCGGCGGCTGATCTTGGCGAGCACCGCCTCGCTGACCGCGATCACCGTGCCGCCGCGCGCGTGGCAGCGCGCCGCCAGCCGTTCCACCAGCGGCTGCGCCGCAACCGCGTCCGCGTGGACAAGCGTGTCGATCTCCCAGCCCGCGTCCACCGCGTCGGCGACCAGTTTCAATCCCTCCGCGACGAAGCGGCCGCTCGCCTTGCGGTTCTTGGCAAGCGCCAGCCCGCGGATGTCCTTGACGATCGGATTGGCGAGGCTGGTGATCCGCTTGACCGGCCCCGGTGCCACCCGTTCGGAATGCCGTGTCGTCATCCCGGTGACCACCGGCTGAAGAGCGACGTTGACAGTGCCCGCCCGCCACCTTCCTCGCGCAGCACCAGTTCACCCGATTCCAGCAGGCCACCGAGCCCTGACAGGCACTCGGCCGTCAATTCGTCGATCGAATAGAACGAGGCGCGGATCGAATAGGCGGTGAGGATCACGAACGCCGGTTCCGGCGAAAGGAGGCGCCTGCATCCCTCCATCAGCGGCTTCAGATCGGTGAAGATGTCCCAGACTTCACCCTTCGGCCCGCGCCCGAACTTGGGTGGATCGAGGATGACGCCGTCGTAGCGATTGCCGCGCCGCCCCTCCCGTTCGACGAATTTCACCGCGTCATCGCAGATCCAGCGCACCTTGGCATCGCCCAGGTGGGAGAGCGCCTGGTTTTCCCGCGCCCATCCGATCGCCTTCTTCGAAGCGTCGATGTGGCCGACCTCTGCCCCGGCGCGCGCCGCGATGAGCGAGGCGATGCCGGTATAGGCGAAGAGGTTGAGGATCTTGAGCGGTCGCCCCAGGCGACGGCCCGCCGTGTCGATTTGTCCCTTCATCCACTGCCAGTGGGTCACCTGTTCGGGGAACACCCCGACGTGGCGGAAACTGGTGAAGCGGCCGAGGAAGGTAATCCCCTCGTATGCGATCGGCCAGGTCTCGCCGAGCGGCCGCCGGTAACGCCAGCGACCGTCCGTCTCCTCGTCGCCAATGCCGACGAAGTGCGCATCCGCCGCCTCCCACTCGGCCGCCGGCCGCCGGCGCGACCACAGCGCCTGGGCTTCCGGCCGCACGATGCGGTATTGGCCGTAACGCTCCAGTTTCTCGCCGTCACCCGAATCGATGAGCGCATATTCGCTCCACCCCTCGGTTTCGAGCATCACCGGGCGCTGCCGCACGAGCGGACGCGGGCGCCGCTGATCGTCGCGAAGGGTTTGTTGCGTTGCCACGGCGTGAGGTTCTAACGGCGCGCTCGACCAAAGCCAACGCACACGGTAGCACTTCGCAAACTGCCCCCTTGCCACAGGCGGCTCAATCGGCCATCACAACCGGCCGTATCACGGCAGCAACGTCCTTGGGATAGCCCAACCATGGAAATGTCTGGCCAGTACCGGATTCCCGCGCCGCGTCAGGAGGTGTGGCAGGCCCTCAACGACCCCGAGGTGCTGAAGCAGTGCATCCCCGGTTGCCAGTCGCTGGAACGGACTTCCGACACCGAAATGAATGCCACGGTGAAGGCCAAGGTCGGCCCGGTCAGCGCCACCTTCAATGGCAACGTCATCCTGTCGAACGTCAATCCGCCCAACGGCTACACGATTTCCGGGGAGGGCAAGGGCGGCCCGGCAGGCTTCGCCAAGGGCGGTGCCGATGTAGCGCTGGCGGACGACGGGGAGGGGACGCTTCTTACCTACACCGTCAAGGCCCAGGTCGGTGGCAAGCTCGCCCAGGTCGGCGCCCGCCTGATCGACGCCACCGCCAAGCAGATGGCCGACCAGTTCTTCTCGACCTTTGCCGAGAAGGTCTCGGGCGAGGGCGCCCTTGCCCGCGTCGAGCACGCTGCCGAGGAGGTCGCCCACGAAGTCGCCGAGGTGGCGCGCGAGGCTGAAGAACGCGCCGAAGAGGCCGCCGCGCGCAACTTCTTTGGCGGCCCGCAGATGTGGGCGCTGCTGGTCATCGTGGTGGTTGTTGCCGCCCTGCTCATCCTGCGCTGGATCGGTTGAACAGCGGAAGGAGTTCGCCCCCGTGTCCCTCGTCGAAATGACCGTCAACGGCAAGAGCGCCTCGGCCGAGGTTGAGGACCGCACGCTTCTTGTCGAGTTCCTGCGGGAAAATCTCCGCCTGACCGGCACGCACGTCGGCTGTGACACCTCCCAGTGCGGTGCCTGCCTGGTGCTTGTCGACGGCGCTGCGATCAAGTCCTGCACGACGCTCGCCGTCCAGGCGGCCGGCACGCGCGTCACCACCATCGAGGGGCTCGCCATCGGCGAAAAGCTCCACCCGATGCAGCAGGCGTTCCACGAACACCATGGCCTTCAATGCGGCTTCTGCACACCGGGCATGATCATCAGCGCCGTCGACATGGTCCGCCGCCTCGGCCACCAGCTTGATGAGGCGACCATCCGGCACGAGCTGGAAGGCAATATCTGCCGCTGCACCGGCTACCAGAACATCGTCAGGGCGATCGCCGCCGGCGCCGCCGCGATGGCCGGCTAGGCGAGCGGCCCATGTACCAGACCCGCTACCACCGGCCAGCCAGCATCGAGGAAGCGGCGGCGCTGTTCGCCGGCGCCGACGACCCCCGCTATCTGGCGGGCGGCCAGACCCTGATCCCGACGATGAAGCAGCGTCTGGCGGCGCCGTCCGACGTGATCGACATCACCCATATCGACGCGCTCAAGGGCATCGAAGTGTCCGGCAACCGGGTCGTGATCGGCGCTGCCACCACCCACGTCACGGTCGCCGGCGACGACGGCGTGAAGAAGGCGATTCCGGCGCTCGCGGCGCTTGCGGGCTCGATTGGCGATGCGGCCGTGCGCGAACGCGGCACCATCGGCGGCTCGCTCGCCAACAACGATCCCGCCGCCGATTATCCGGCCCCGGCGCTCGCGCTTGGCGCCACCATCCACACCACGAAGCGGCAATTCGCGGCGGAGGACTATTTCACCGGACTGTTCTCGACCGCCCTGGAGGATGGCGAGATTGTCACGCGCGTCGATTTTCCGGTGCCTCTCAAAGCGGGCTACCAGAAGTTCCGCAACCCCGCGTCACGCTACGCAATGGCCGGCGCCTTTGTCGCGGTGCTGGCGGATGGCTCGATCCGCGTTGCCGTCACCGGGGCCGGGTCCGGAGGCGTTTTCCGTGCCGAAGCGATCGAGCAGGCATTGACCAGGTCCTGGGACCCGGCAGTGGTCGATACCGTCACCATCGCGCCGGAGGGAATGCTGTCCGACATCCACGGGTCCGCCGACTACCGGGCCCACCTCGTCAAGGTCATGGCCAAGCGCGCGGTCGCTGCGGCCGGATAGCACCGCCTGCATCTGGAGCGATTTCGCTTTTCTCTCAGTCGCGAAATCGCCCTAACTTTCGTTCCTCCGCAATTCCGGACGGAAAACCGGTTCCCACTTTTCCTGGAATTGCTCTATCTCCGCCAGTGCCGCCCCTCGAGTTCCACGCCGAAGCGCTCGGGCGCGCCTGCGAACGCCGCCACGCCGGCAAGTGCTGCATCCTCCTTGAGGATGATCGCGGTCTGGATGCCGGCGAGCAGGCCATCGTGGGGCGGCTTGCCGACGAATGCCTGGCGGAAGCCGCCCGATTTCAGAACCGGCGCAATTTTGGCGCTGATGCCACCGCCGAGATAGACGCCGCCGGTCGCCATGAAGATCAGCGCAAGGTCACCCGCCAGCCGGCCGAGGTACGTCGCCAGCAGGTCCAGCGCTTCGGTTGCCTCGTCGTCGGCCCCGGCAAGTCCCGCCTTCGTGACGGCCTCGGGCGTGGCGAACCGCGGCGCTACCCTCCCGGACGCGCAGATCGCCCGGTAGAGGCGGACCAGCCCTCCCCCGGAAATCACCGTCTCTGCCTCCACCCGTCCCCAGGGCCGCTCGAGGTGGGGCCAGATCGCCATGTCGCGTTCGGTTTTCGGACCGAAATCGACATGGCCGCCTTCGCCGGGAAGCGGAATCCACAGGCCGCCAGCACGGATGAGGGCGCCGGCACCGAGCCCCGTACCCGGTCCCACGACCACGCGGGTTCCGTCCGGCTCGGCCGTACCGGTGCCGATCGGATCGATGTCGCCGGGGCCGAGACCCGGCAGCGACAGCGCCTGCGCTTCGAAATCGTTGATGAGCACCACGTCGGAGAGGCCGAAGCGGTCGATCAGCCGCCTCGGCACCACCGCCCAGTCGCAGTTGGTGAGCTGTACCTGGTCGTCGGCAATCGGTCCGGCGAGCGCCAGCACGGCGGACCGCGGGCGCAGTCCGTGCTGCTCCACGACCGCGTCGATCGCAGCGTCGATGGTCGCAAAATTGGCCGTCCGGGCGTCCGGCAGTCTCGTCATCGCCGCCGCGCCTTCGGCGACCACCGCGAAGCGTGCGAACGTGCCCCCGACGTCGCCGATCAGCAGCGGCGCCGGCAGGCGATCGACACGACGCTGTTCGTCGCCCACGGCGCTGCTCCTGCTCCGCTATTCCTTGATGTAGGGCTTGCCGTCGGCGGCCGGCGGCCGCGCCCGTCCGATCAGCCCCGCGACCAGAACGATGGTGGCGATGTATGGCGCCATCGCCAGAAACTCCGACGGGATCGGCGTCTGCAGGATCGCCAGCTTCTGCTGAAGCGAGTCGGCAAAGCCGAACACCAGCGCCGCCATCAGCGCCCCGACCGGATGCCACCGCCCGAAGATCATCGCCGCAAGGCCGATGAATCCGCGCCCGTTGGTCATGTTGATGTCGAAGCGCCCGACCGATCCGAGCGTGAACCATGCACCCGCGAATCCGGCGACCATGCCGCCGATGGTCACGTTGATGTAGCGCATCCGGTAGACGTTGATGCCGAGCGTGTCGGCCGCCTCCGGATGCTCCCCGACCGCGCGCGCCCGCAGCCCGGTGCGGGTGTGGAACAGGTAGTAGGTGGCACCGGCGATAAGGATCGCGGCGCCATAGACGAAGATGTTCTGCTGGAAGAGGACGCGCCCGACGATCGGCAGGCTGCTGAGGAAGGGAATATCCACGCCCGGGAAAATCGGTGCGTTGTTGAGCTCGCGGTGGACCGTGAGCACCTGGCTGGTGACGTAAGAGGTGAGCCCGAGGGCAAACAGATTGATCGCCACCCCCGCGATGATCTGGTCGACCCGATAGGTGATCACCAGGGCGCCGAGCGCCAGGCCCATCAGTCCGCCAACGGCGATCGCCGCGATCAGGCCGGTCCAGCCGCCCAAGATCGAGCCGACGATGGCGCCGGTGAAAGCGCCGGACAGAAGCATGCCCTCGATGCCGATGTTGACCACCGCGACGCGCTCCGAAAGCGTGCCGACCAAACCGCCGAGCGCAATCGGAACCGCCCGCACGACCGTCGCCTCCAGCATCCCGGTCAGCGAGAATTCCTTTCCCGCCGTCGCCCACACCAGGAACGTCGTCACCGCCAGGAAGAACCCTATCCCGAGGAACAGGCTAGAGCGGCGGGCGGCGCCGCGCATGAATTGCCGCGCGCCGAAGAAACGCCAGCAGCGCCGCTACGGCGTAGTTGTAGGGTGCGGCCGGCACCACCAGGTTCGGCAGCGCCACCAGGTCGCCGGGCAGCGCCAGCCGGAACGTCGCATTGCCGGAGGATTCCATCCCGAACGCCGCCGCCACGAAAACGGCAAGCGCGATCAGTAGCCAGCCGATCGTCAGCGTCTGACGCCGTTTGGTGTGGTCGAGATCGGCCCGCCTCGTCGCTTCGCTCATCGCCATGGTGTCATGCCTTCGCCGGCCTGCGCTTGCGGAACGCCCAAGGGAACGCCGCCTGCATCAGAAGCGGCGCGGCGACGAAGACGATGATCAGCGACTGGATGATCGAGATCAGGTCGATCCGCACGCCCGCCATCACCTGCATCTGGCGTCCGCCGGCGTCGAGCGCCCCGAACAGAATGCCGGCCAGGAGCACGCCGACCGGGTGCGATCGGCCGAGCAGCGCCACGGCGATCGCGTTGAAGCCGGCGCCGCCGGAAAAGCCCGGCGTCGCCCGGCCGAGCACCCCCAGTACCTGGTTGGCGCCGGCGAGCCCCGCCAACGCGCCGGCGATCGCCATGACGACGACGATGATCAGACCGGAGCGCATGCCGGCGTAGCGCGCCGCGGAGGGGTTGAGGCCGCTCGCCCGGAACTCGAAGCCAAGCGTGGTGCGGAAGAGGAGCCAGTACACCAGGATCACCATGAGAATCGTGATGATGATGCCGGCATTCAGCCTGAGGCTCGGGTCGATCCAGGTGAGCAGCTTCGGCAGTTGCGCATTCGCCACCACCGACTGCGACACCGGGTCGTGGCGTCCCGTCTTCTGGATCGGTGGGTTGCGCAGCAGGAAGTTCGTGAGCTGCACCGCGATCAGGTTCAGCATGATCGTGGTGATGACCTCATGCGCGCCGGTTGCCGCCTTGAGCCAGCCGGGGATGGCCCCCCAGATGGCGCCGGCGACCATGCCGGCAACGAGGGCCAGTGGCAGATGGATGGCAAGCGGCAGCGCCGGGAACGAGAATCCGGCAACCACAGCCGCCATGCCGCCCGCAATGATTTGTCCTTCGGCACCAATGTTGAACAGGCCGGCGCGGAAGCCGAGCGCGACGCCGAGAGCCGCCAGCGTCACCGGCGCCGCGGCCGTGAGCGTCTCCGAGATCGCCGACAGCGATCCGAACGCCCCGTTGAAGAGCGCCAGGTAAGCCTCACCGATCCTCGGCACGCTGACGCCGGTCAGGAGCATCGTCAGACCGCCGACGACCATGGCAAGCACCACCGCCAGCAGCGGCACGATCGCGAGCTGCTCGACGTCGAAACGGATAGCGGACGCGCGGGTGAGTGCCTCCTCCGCCGCCGTTTCCTGCTTCATATAGTCGCTCACGCGGCCGCTCCTGCCATCGCCAGGCCGATCTCGCTCATGCTGACCTTGCCCGCCTCGAATTCGCCGGCGATGCGGCCGCGAAACATCACCAGAATGCGGTCCGACAGGGCAAGGACCTCGTCGAGTTCGGTCGAAACGATCAGTACGCCGACGCCCTTGTCGCGGGCCTCGATGATCCTCTTGTGGATGTACTCGATGGAGCCAACGTCAATGCCGCGCGTCGGTTGCGAAGCGATGACCAGCTTGACGTCGCGGCTGAGTTCGCGGGCGACGATCAGCTTCTGCTGGTTGCCGCCGGACAGGTGGTCCGCCAGCGCGTAGATGGACGGGGTGCGGACGTCGAAATCGACGACGTTGCGCACGCACACCCTGTGCACGGTGGCCCAATGCATCGTGATGCCTGACGAGTACGGCTCGTCGTAATAGCTGTCGAGGACCATGTTCTCGGCGATGTCGAACTCACCGACCATGCCGGAGCGCCATCGGTCCTCGGGGATGTGGGCAATGCCGAGGCGATGGCGCTCCCGTGCCAACGCCCTGGTTATGTCCTGCCCGAGAAACGAGACCGTGCCGCCCGCGAGCGGCCGGAGGCCCGTCAACGCCTCCACCAACTCGGTCTGGCCGTTGCCCTGGACACCGGCAATACCGACGACTTCGCCTTCCCGAACCGTCAGGCTGACGCCGTCCACGGCGACTTCGTCGCGCTCGTCGAGGGCGGAAAGATCGCGGGCCTCCAGCAGCGCGCGTCCCGGTTTGGCCGGCTCCTTCTCGACCTGGAAGTGGACCGACCTGCCGACCATCATTTCTGCGAGTTCGGCCTCGGTCGCCGTCTTCGGGTCACGCTCGCCAACCACTTTGCCGCCGCGCAATACGTTGATCCGGTCGGCAACCTCAAGCACTTCATGCAGCTTGTGGGTGATGAACACCAGCGCCTTGCCCGCCTCGCGCAGCGACCGCACAATGCCGAAGAACTCCGTCACCTCCTGCGGCGTCAGCACCGCCGTCGGCTCGTCGAAGATCAGCACCTCCGCCGCTCGGAACAGCACCTTGATGATCTCGACCCGCTGCTGGGTACCGACCGGCACCTCCTCGATCACCGCATCGGGATCGACGTCGAGGCCGTGCTCGGCGCTGATGGCGCGCACCTGCTGCCGGGCGGTCCTGAGGTCGAGGTGATCGAACCGGCCGGTCGGCTCGACGCCGAGGACGACATTTTCCGCCACCGTAAACACCGGCACCAGCATGAAGTGCTGATGCACCATGCCGATGCCGGCGCGGATGGCGTCACCGGCGCCGGCGAACCGCGTGGGCTTTCCGTCGATGATGATTTCGCCGGCGTCGGGCCGGTAGAGGCCCGACAGGATGTTCATCAGCGTTGTCTTGCCGGCACCGTTCTCGCCGAGGAGCCCGAGCACCTCACCGGTCCGGATTTGCAGGTCGATGGCGTCGTTGGCGACGAGATCGCCGAACCGTTTGGTGATGCCGCGTAACTCGATGTCCAAGAGTCAGCGCCCCTGCATCCCTGCGGCTTCGCGCCTGCCCCATGGCCGCCACTCGCCGGACGCAGCCCGCCGCATCGTTCTCAACCCAATGCGGCGGGCAACGGTGGTTGCGGTTGCCTAGACTTACATGCCGACCTTGATAGAGCCGTCGATGATGCCGGCCTTGATCTTGACGAGGTCGGCCTTGAGGTCGGCCGGAACCGCCGAATCGAAGTCATGGAAGGGCGCGAGGTCGACGCCGCCGCTCTTCAGGTCGCCGACGATGACGCCGCCCTTGAACGTGCCCTTGAAAGCTTCGGTCACCGCTTCCTTGGTTGTCACGTCCACCTTTTTCAGCACCGACGAGAGGAACACGCTCTTGTGGTCGGGATCAGTCTGGTACTGATCGGTGTCGACGCCGATCACCTTGAGCTTGTCGGGTCCCAGTTCCATGGCGAGCGCTGCCGGGCCCTGCCCGACCTTGCCGGCGACGGGCAGGATGATGTCGGCGCCTTCATCGTTCATGCTCTTGGCGATGTCCTTGCCCTTGTCGATCGAATTGAAGTCGCCGACGAACACACCGTCCTTCTTGACCGGGTCCCAGCCGAGCACCTTCACCGACTTTCCTTTCTGCTTGTTGTAATAGTCGGCGCCCCACACGAATCCGTCCATGAAGTCGGTGACCGGACCGCCGATGTTGATGCCGCCGAAGGTGCCGATGACCCCCGTCTTGCTCATGCCGGCAGCGAGATAGCCGGCCAGGAACGCCGCCTGGTTGGTGGCGTACACCTGACCCAGCACGTTCGGGATTGTGGGGTCGTAAGCGTAGTCGACGATCGTATAGTCGATACGCGGATTGGCGACTGCCGAATCCTTGGTCGCATCGCCGAGCAGAAAGCCGACGGTGACGATGATGTCGCACTTGGCCTGCACGAACGATTGCAGGTTGGGCACGTAGTCGGTCTCGGCCTTTGACTCCAGTACCTTGGCGTCGAATTCCGCCTGCCTTGGCGGCATCCTGCACGCCCTGCCAGGTATACTGATTGAATCCCTTGTCATCGACCCCGCCCGTGTCGGTGACCGCGCACGCCAGAAATGCCCATGCAGGCGCGCTCAAAACGCCCAGCCATGCCGCGGTCGCGAGCCCGGCGAGCGAGGTGCTTACCATCCTGCGATACAACTGACCCTCCTTCAGTTTGACGACGGCCAATCGGCCGCTTCCCTTTGGGCCGCGCCGGCGCCCAGGCCGGAGGCCTTCCCCACATTTACCCGCACGCGACTGTCGCATTTTCGTTCGCCGCCGCCAAGCCGGTTCGGCCCCCATGTGCGTGACGCAAAGCGCCAAAGCCGGTACAACACCGGACGAAACCGGTGTTCGGCAGCCATGGGGGAAGCCGGCGATGGACCAGGAGCTGTACGCGGCGGCCAAGGCAGCGCGCCAGCACGCCCACGCTCCTTATTCGAACTTTCCCGTCGGCGCCGCGCTGCGCACCGAGGCCGGCGCCGTCCACGTCGGCGCCAACGTCGAGAATGCCTCGTATCCCGAAGGCTGGTGCGCTGAGACTTCGGCGATCGCTGCCATGGTCGCCGGGAGCCTGCCGGGCCAGGGCCGCCACATCGCCTCCGTCTGCGTCGTCGCCGACCGCATCGGCGGCCGGCTGACCACGCCGTGCGGCGGCTGCCGCCAGCGCCTCGCCGAATTCGCCGGGCCCGACACGCCGGTTCACGTCATGGATCCTGCCGGTCACGGCGAAACGTTTCTGATGAAGGACCTGTTGCCCGCCGTCTTTGCGATGGAGAAGCCGGCATGACCGCCGGCAAAGAGGCCGCCGATACCATTCGCGCGGAGGCCGATCTGCCGTTCGAGATCGGTATCGTGCTGGGCTCGGGTCTTGGCGGCCTGGCTGATCAAATCACCGAAGCCGTCCGCATTCCCTACGCCCGGCTGCCGGGCTTTCCCGCCTCCAGCGTCTCCTCACACCGCAACGAGCTGGTCGCCGGCTGGCTGGAGGGGCTCGCCGTCGTCGTGCTTTCCGGCCGCGAGCATTATTACGAAAAGGGCAATGCGGCAGCCATGCGCGAGCCGATCGCGACGTTGCGGGCGCTCGGCTGCGACACGCTCATCCTCACCAACGCCGCCGGGTCGCTTCGCACCGAGGTCGGTCCGGGCGAGGTAATGCTGATCACCGACCACATCGCGTTCTCCGGCCCCAACCCGCTGATCGGGGTTCCGACCGACGATCGCTTCGTCGGCATGACCGCCGCCTACGACCCGGAACTCCGGGCGGCCCTGCTTGGCGCCGCCGAGCGCGAGGGGGTCGTCCTCCACACCGGCGTGTACATGTGGTTCTCCGGTCCGTCTTTCGAGACGCCGGCGGAGATCCGCATGGCCCGTCATGCCGGCGCCCACGCCGTCGGCATGTCGACCGTGCCGGAGGTGATCCTCGGCCGCTTCTTCGGTTTGCGGTGCTCAGCGGTTTCCACCATCGTCAATTTCGCCGCCGGCATGACCGGAGCCGAGATCACCCACGAAGAGACCAAGACGCTCGCTCCCGTCGGGACCGCCAAGCTCGTTCGCATCATCCGCCGTTATCTGCACGACCGCGCCACACAGCCCCGGCGCCGCCGCTAGAATATGCTCCCCCAGGAGATTATCCGCCGGAAGCGCGACGGCGCGGTCCTCACCGCCGATGAAATCGCCTTCATGGTCGAGGGCCTGACCGCCGGCACGGTCGGTGATGGCCAGATCGCCGCGTTCGCCATGGCTGTGTTCTTCCGCGGCATGACCCGCGACGAGGCGGTGGCGCTCACCGTCGCCATGCGCGATTCCGGTACGGTACTCGACTGGTCAGCGCTTCCCGGCCCCGTCCTCGACAAGCACTCCACCGGCGGCGTCGGCGACAACGTATCCTTGATGCTTGCGCCCGCACTGGCCGCCTGCGAGGCTCACGTGCCGATGATTTCCGGTCGCGGCCTCGGCCACACCGGCGGCACCCTCGACAAGCTGGATTCGATCCCCGGCTACCTGACGCGGCCAGACCTCGACCTGCTCCGGAAAGTCGTCGCCGACGTCGGTTGCGCCATCATCGGCCAGACCGCCGATCTCGCTCCCGCCGACAGGCGGCTGTACGCCATCCGCGACGTGACCGCGACGGTGGAATCGGTCCCCCTGATCACAGCCTCCATCCTGTCGAAGAAGCTTGCCGCCGGCCTCGCCGCCCTCGTCCTCGACGTGAAGACCGGCACCGGTGCTTTCATGCCGAAGCTGGCGGATTTGCGCGCCCTGGCCGAGAGCCTCGTCGGCGTTGCCAACGGCGCCGGCATGAGGACCAGCGCGCTCATCACCGACATGCATCAGCCGCTCGCCTCTGCCGCTGGCAACGCGGTGGAGGTGATGAACGCGGTCGAATTCCTCACCGGCGGCCGCCGCGATCCCCGTCTTTACGAGGTCACGGTCGCCCTCGGCGGCGAGCTTCTGGCGCTTGGAGACCTCGCCGTCGATGCGGCGGCCGGGCGCCAAAGGATCGAAGCCGCCTTTGCCTCCGGTGCCGCCGCGGAGGTCTTTGCCCGGATGGTCGCCGCTCTCGGCGGCCCAGCCGATTTCGTTGATCGGCCGGAGAGGCACCTGCCGGTCGCGCCGCTGATCCGCCCGCTGCTGCCGGAGCGGGCGGGGACAATCACCGCGATCGACACCCGCGCCATCGGCATCGCGGTGGTCGAACTCGGCGGCGGGCGCACGCGCGCCGAGGACGCCATCGACCATTCCGTCGGCTTCACGCGTCTGGCGGGGCTCGGCAGCCATGTCGGACCGGACGCGCCGTTGGCCATCGTTCACGCCCGCGACGAAACCACCGCCGCACGCGCCGGGGCTGCTCTCAACACCGCTTATTCGATCGGCGACAAGGCTCCAGCCGGAGGCGCCGTCGTCTGCGAGCGCATCGGACCGTAACCGCGGGTGGAAACGGGGTTTCGACGATCCGTCAACCGGACGCGAAGACTCGGCTTTTCGGTTCCGGCTCAATCGCTTTCGAGGCGACGCTTCACCTGAATTGCAGCCTGAGGCCGGCGGCGATTTCGAGCCGCGCGCGAGGGGCTCGGGCGGCCGCTAACCAAGGCTGCCAAACGGTCGCAACGCTTCGTCTTTTCGCCCCAGCTTCAGTCGCTTTCGAGGTGGCTCAAGCGGATTGTAAGAAGACTTGTCGCTACCCTGCGCGCAGGCGCTGATTGAAGCCCCGCGGGACTTCGATCTCATTCAGCCGCGCCACAAACCGCTGCCCGGCGATGCCGCTCATGTCGAGCGCGACCGCGAATCCGCCGCGGTAGTGCCGGACGACGTTGCCCATCACCCGCCCCAGTCTATCGGCGTGAATGAGGACTCTTTCGCCATGCCTGCCGACCTTCGGGCCGGTCAACGCAAGCCCGCCGACGGAAACGTCGACAATCGTGCACTGATATTCGCGCCCGTCCTCCAGCACGTAGCTCCCTGCCACCTGGAGCTTGATTCGGGGATGTTCGCGCCGGTCTTTCGGTCGTTTCAAAAGCAGCATCTCGTTTCTCCCGCCGCCCGTGGCGGACGCTCGTCCGTCTGCGAGCAACACGATGCCGGGGACGCCTTTAACGCCGGGTTGCGTCTATCGGTCGAATTCGATCGGGTCGGTGGTCGGCGCCGGTCGTGGTAAACCCTGCCGCGGGCAGATTATCATCGCCTTTACCCTATGCGCGCCAGCAGCCTCGTCCGTGTCGCTTCATCCACGAAGGCCGCCTCGATCGCGGTCCGGGTCGCCGCCGTCAGCGCCGCCTCGCCGAGCCCCTGGTCGCGGGCGAGCGCCTCGTATTCGCCGCCGAGAGAGGTGTGGAAGTAGGGCGGGTCGTCCGAATTGATCGTCACCCGGACGCCCGCTTCCATGAGGCGGCGGAAGGGATGATGGGCGATGTCCGGATAGAGCTTCAGCGCCACGTTTGAGCTCGGGCAGAGTTCGAGCACGATCCCTTCCGCGGCGATCCGCTCCACCAGCGCCGGCGCCTCGATGGCGCGCACGCCGTGGCCGATCCGTTTCACGCCGAGGTCGTCGAGCGCTGCCTTGACGCTCTGCGGTCCGGCGAGCTCGCCGGCGTGCGCGGTGAGCCCCAGCCCGGCCGCCGCGGCGATGCGAAACGCCGGCGCGAAATCGCGCGGGTGGAACACCGTCTCGTCGCCGGCGAGACCGAAGCCGGTCACCAGCGGGCGGGGGTTGGCGGCTACCTTTTCCGCCATTGCCATGACCCGCTCCGGTCCAAGGTGCCGCACGCCGATGACGATCATGCGGCCCACGATGCCGGTCGCTGCCTCCGCCGCGGCGATCCCGTCGCCAAGCCCACCGACATAGTCGTCGTAGGAAAGACCCCCGTCGGCGGCGATATCCGGCGCCACGAACACCTCGCCGTAGATCGCTCCTTCGGCGGCGATCGACGTGAAGTAGTCGAGAGCCAGCGCGCGATAGTCCTCGCGGCTGCGAAACACCGACGACGCGCGTCCGTAAGCGTCGAGGAAGCTCGCGAAGTCGTGCCAGCGGTAGCCGCCGTTGTCGAAGAGATCGCCAAGGTCGACGCCGTCGCGGGCGGCCAGCCGCCGCACCAGCTTCGGCGACGCCGCCCCCTCGATGTGGCAGTGAAGTTCGGCCTTTGGCACGGTCATCGTGTAGACCCCGTCGTGCCGCGTTAATCTCCCGGCATTGGTTAATTTAATTCTGATTCCAAAGTTGCGGTTGGTCGTACTTTCCCGCTCGCCCGCGTGCGGTTACGTTCGCAGTCGGGTGGGCCTGCGGAGCTGACATGACCGAGGAACACGAACAGGCCCTGGCGGCGTTCCTGCGAATCTTTGACGAGCGCCTGGCCTCAGCGCCGGTGGTCGAACGTCGCAACGCCGAACGCGATGGCCTGATCGAAGCGCGCCGTGCGCCGGGCCCGGTGGACGCAGAGTTCGCGTACTGGGTCGAACCGCGGCCCCGCTCCACCGGCTGACAGCGCCACCTGAACCGGCAGCCGGTCTGTCGGTTTCAGGCAGGAAAGTCGCCGTGTCCTACAGGAAACCGTACCCGTGCTTGCCCGGCGCAAGCCCGAGGTGGGCGGCGAGCGTCTCGCCCATGTCGGCGAAGAAGCGCCGCCCGACCGGGCCGGCCCCGATGTCCGGACCGAAGGCCAGGATAGGCGTGTGCTCGCGCGTATGGTCGGTGCCGGTCCAGGTCGGGTCGTTGCCGTGGTCGGCCGTGAGGATGGCGAGATCCCCCGACTGCAGCTTCGCTTCCAGCTCCGGCACCCGCTGGTCGAATGCTTCAAGCATCGCTGCGTAGCGCGGCACGTCGCGGCGATGACCGCACAGCGTATCGAAGTCGACGTAATTGGCGACCAGCAGGTCGCCGCCGCCCAGCCGGTCAAGAGCGGCAAGGGTGGCGTCGAACAGCGCATCGTCGTTCGGCCCCTTGACCACCTCGCTGACGCCGCGATGGGCGAAGATGTCACCGATCTTGCCGATCGCAATGACGCGATGGCCCGACGCCACCACCCGGTCGAGCAGCGTTGGCTCGGGCGGCTCCACTGCCCAGTCGCGGCGATTGGCAGTCCGCGTGAACGTTGACGACGTTTCGCCGACAAACGGCCGGGCGATGACGCGACCGATGTTGAGCGGGTCCACGAGCTTCCGCGCGATCCCGCAGACCTCGTACAGCCTTTCCAGCCCGAAGTGTCCCTCGTGGGCGGCGATCTGAAAGACGGAGTTGCCCGAGGTGTAGCAGATCGGCTTGCCCGTGCGGATACTCTCCTCGCCGAGTTCGGTCAGGATCACCGTGCCCGACGCGTGCCTGTTGCCGAGGATGCCGGGCAGGTGCGCTTGCGCGATCAGGGCATCGGTCAGCGCCTTCGGGAAGCACGGCACGGTCCGCGGAAAATATCCCCAGTCGAACATCACCGGCGCGCCGGCGATCCCCCAGTGACCGGAGGGCGTGTCCTTGCCGCGGGAGACCTCGACGGCGTAGCCCCAGCGCGCCTGCGGCTCCCCGTCGTAGCCGAGCGGCGGCAGCGCGGTGCCGGTGGAGGCGGCGGCGGCACGGCCGAGACCGAGCCGGTCGAGGTTTGGCAGCGTCAGCGGTCCTGAGCGCAGCCCCTCGCGGTCACCGCGGCCGCCCGCGCACGCCCAGGCGATGTGGCCGAGCGTATCGGCGCCCTCGTCGCCGAAGCGGGCGGCATCCTCCGCCCCGCCAATTCCGACCGAGTCCATGACGAGGAGGATTGCGCGCTTCATCTGGCACCTTGGCTCTCACCGTCGGCGGCGACCATAGTGCACCCCTGAACAACGAGGGGCAAAGCGGTTGCCGCCGACCGGACCTTCGGCGAAGACATTTTTTCGCGCTCGGTTGGCGTCGCCGCCGGCGCGCGCTAAGTTGCCGCGACCCCGTCCGAGGCTCGGAATCCCAGAATATGCAGGGCGTTACCGTCGTCGATCACCCGCTTGTCCAGCACAAGCTCACCCTCATGCGCGACCGGACGACGCCGACCGCAAGCTTCCGCCAACTCCTTCGCGAGATTGCGCTTTTGCTGACGTACGAGGTCACGCGCGACCTTGCGCTCACCACCCGGCGCATCGAGACGCCGCTCGCGGAGATGGATGCCCCGATTCTTGCCGGCAAGAAGCCGGTGTTCGCCTCCATCCTGCGCGCCGGCAACGGTCTGCTCGAGGGAATGCTGGACCTCGTGCCGTCGGCCCGTGTCGCCCACATCGGCATCTACCGCGATCCAAAGACGCTGGAAGCGATCGAGTACTACTTCAAGGCCCCCGAGGATCTCGCCGATCGTCTGGTGATCGTTGTCGATCCGATGCTCGCCACCGCCAATTCCGCCGGCGCCGCCATGCAGAAACTCAAGCAGCGCGGCGCCAGGGACGTCCGCTTCGTCTGCCTGCTCGCCGCGCCGGAAGGCATCAGGCGCCTGCAGGAGCTCCACCCCGACGTGCCCGTCTACACCGCCGCCATCGACGAGCGCCTCAACGACCACGGCTACATCGTTCCCGGTCTCGGCGACGCCGGCGACCGCCTGTATGGCACCAAGTAGAGGCATTCGAGGACAGTCGATGAAGTACGGCGCCATCTACCCGAGCCTGAAAGGGCGCACCGTGCTCGTTACCGGCGGCGGCTCCGGCATCGGCGAATCGATCGTGGAGCACTTCGCCGACCAGGGCGCCCGGACCGCCTTCATCGATATTGTGGAGAAGGACTCCAAGGCGCTCGTCGCCCGGCTCCGCCGCAAGCGCCGGACCGTCCACTTCGAGCATTGCGATCTGACCGACGTCGCCGCGCTTCGTCAGGCCGTCAAATCGATCCGCAAGGCGCTCGGCCCGATCACCATCCTGGTCAACAACGCTGCCAACGACGCCCGCCACGCGCTTGAGGAGGTGACGCCCGAATACTTTGACGATCGCATCGCGGTAAACCTGAAGCACCAGTTCTTTGCCATCCAGGCGGTCGTCCCGGACATGAAGCGGGCCGGGAACGGCTCGATCGTCAACGTCGGTTCAAGCTCCTGGCTGATCGGCGCCCGCGGCCTGCCGGTCTACGAGGCCGCCAAAGCCGGCGTCCTCGGTCTCGTTCGTGGTCTCGCCCGCGACCTCGGCCAGCACAACATCCGCATCAATCACGTCGTGCCCGGCTGGATCATGACCAGGCGCCAGCTTGACCTGTGGGCAACGCCGGAAGGGCTCGCCAAGCTCGTGCAGGACCAGTGCCTGCCGCGCAAGCTCTACCCGGACGATGTCGCCCGCGCCGTCCTGTTCTTCGCCTCCGATGAGGCCTCGGCGGCCACCGCGCGCAGCTTCGTTTTCGACGCCGGCTGGCTGTGAGAAGCCGGGTTCGGCTGCTGGCGGCAACTTCTTGTTAACGACCGGACGCAAAATCTCCTCTCCGGCAGGCGGCGCGGGGCGATATCGGCTCGCTTTTTAGGCTCTTTGCCGGATGGTTCCCGGTGAAACCCGAACCGGCCAAGGACCGCGTGAGTCGCCGTGCTGATGAACCGCCTGATTGCGCTCGCCATTGGCTGCGCCATTCTCGCCGTTGCCGCTCCGCGCTTTGCGCCGGCCCTGCTGGGCCTCGTCATGGAGCAGCGGAGCAGCCCCGAGGCGGCGGCCGCGCATCCCGTCCCGCAGGCCCCGCCACCGGACGCTGAGCCCGCCGCGCAGGAGCCTCCAGGCCCTGTGATGATCGAGGAGGCGTCGGGTCCGTCCGTGGCTCTCCGGGCCGATTCCCGCGGCCACTACCTGACCGACGCCGTCGTCAACGGCAACACCATCCCTGTCATGGTCGACACCGGCGCCACCGCGGTCGCCCTCAACGCCGAGGCTGCCCGTCGCCTCGGCATCTATGTCAGCGGCAGCGACTACAAGGTGCCCATATCGACGGCGAACGGCGTGATCTCGGCCGCGCCGGTCACCTTGCGCGAAGTGCGCATCCGCGGCATTTCGGTCCGGAATGTTCAGGCGGTTGTCCTGCCCGGTGAGGTGCTGCCGGTCAATTTGCTCGGCATGACCTTCCTGTCGCGCTTGTCGAAGTTCCAGATGGCGGGCGGCCAGCTCGTGCTTGTGCAGTAACGCGGCGCGTTTCCCGCGGCTCGCGCCTCTGTTAAGAGGCGACTGACCCGAGGAGCAGCCATGTTTCCCGCGCCTGTCGCTTCGCTGAAGTCCAACACCCTCGATTTCGAGACAACGCCGCTTGTCCGGCCGACCGGCTTTCGCGAATACGACGCGCGTTGGTGGTTCGGCGTCGCCGGCTCCGACCGGCCGCCGGAGCTCAATCTCATGGGCGCTACCGCGCTGGGCATGGGCCTCGGCACGCTTCTCGGCGAGCTCGGCATCTCGCGCGACCTTGTCACCGGTCACGATTATCGCGCCTCTTTCGGGGCCGTCAAAATGGCCCTTGTCACCGGTCTGCTGGCGGCGGGCTGCAGCGTTCACGACATAGGCCTCGCGGTCACGCCGATGGCATATTTCGCCCAGTTTGCGCTCGATCTTCCCGCCGTTGCCATGGTCACCGCCTCCCACAACGAGAACGGCTGGACCGGTCTCAAGATGGGTGCCGGCCGCCCGCTCACCTTCGGCCCCGACGAGATCGGGCGGCTAAAGGAAATCGTGCTCGCAGGCGCCTTCGACCTTCCCGGCGGCGGCCGCTATCACTACGTCGCCGACATGGCGGACCGCTACGTGGCTGATCTCACCGGCCGGCCGAAGTGGACGCGCCCGATGAAAGTGGTGGTTGCCTGCGGCAACGGCACTGCCGGCGCCTTTGCCCCGCGGGTGCTGGCCGCGCTCGGCGCCGACGTTGTGCCGCTTGACGCCGAACTCGACCACAGCTTCCCGCGCTACAATCCCAACCCCGAGGACATGGTGATGCTGCGCGCGATTGGGACCGCCGTCATCGCGAACGGCGCCGACATCGGCCTCGGGTTCGACGGCGACGGCGACCGCTGCGGTGTCATCGACAACCGCGGCCGGGAGATATTCGCCGACACCGTCGGCGTAATGCTTGCCCGCGATCTGTCCGCCCGCACTCCGGGCAGCGCGTTTGTGGTTGATATCAAGTCCACCGGCCTGTTCGCGACCGATCCGGTCCTCAGGCAGAATCGCGCCGTCACCGACTACTGGAAAACCGGCCACTCGCACATCAAGCGTCGCATGCAGGCGCTTGGCGCGGTCGCCGGCTTCGAGAAGTCCGGCCACTACTTCTTCAACGCCCCCATCGGTCGCGGCTACGACGACGCCCTCGTTTCGGCGATCACGATCCTCGACATGCTCGATCGCAATCCCCGCTGCACGGCGGCCGAATTGAGGGACGCATTGCCCGCGACCTGGCAGTCCCCCACCATGGCCGCCGGCTGCTCCGATGAAGAAAAATACGCTGTGGTCGATCGGGTCCGCCGCCGTTTCGGCGCCATGCTGGCCACCGGCGAAACGGTGGCCGGCCACAGGATCGCCGACCTCGTGACAGTCAATGGCGTGCGCGTCGTCACCGACGATGGCACCTGGGGCCTGGTCCGCCCCTCGTCCAACAAGCCCGAAGTGGTGGTGGTGGTGGAGAGCCCGTGTCGGAAGTGCGCATGCGCGCGATGTTTGCCGCCGTGGATGCGATGCTGCGGCAGGAGCCCTCCGTCGGCCCTTACGATCAGACGATCTGACGCTTTTTTCGAGGCCCGTCCTCTGTGACGGTTTCTCGCACCGCTGACGCCCGTCTTGATGTATGATCGCCTTGCCCTTGGGGAGGGGTGGGATGACGGCAGTCAAATCATTCGGCAGGTTGCCGGACGGCGATGAAGTCCACGAAGTGACAATCGCCGACGGCGACCTCAGTGTAAGCATCATTACCCTGGGTGCGCGCGTCCGCGATTTGCGTCTCGCCGGCGTCGACCATCCTTTGGTCCTCGGCTTTGACGAGGTTGAGCCCTACCTTCGTTATGGGCCGTATTTCGGCGCCATCTGCGGCCGCTGCGCCAACCGCATCGCCCGTGGTCACCTGTCCATCGACGGCCACACGTACCAGCTCAGCCTGAACGAGAAGGACAAGCACCACCTGCATGGTGGCTTCAGGAACTTTTCCAAGCGGGCGTGGCGCCTCATCGATCATGACGCGACCGGCCTGACGCTGGCGCTCACCAGCGCGGCCGGCGAGGAGGGCTACCCGGGAAAAGTGGATGTCGTGCTGCGCTACCGCGTGGAGGCCCCGGGCACCCTGTGCATCGAGGCGGAGGCAACCACCGACGCGCCGACGCTCGTCAACCTCGCCCAGCACTCGTATTTCAATCTCGACGATTCGTCGGACGTTCTCGACCACCGTCTCCAGATACTGGCCGAGACCTACACGCCGTCGACCGCCGAAAACATTCCCACCGGTGAAATCGTTGGCGTTGCCGCCTCCGATTACGATTTTCGCGCCATGCGGCCGATCCGTTTCTTCCGCGACGGCAAGCGCGTCGTCTATGACAAGAACTACGTCGTCGACCGGGCGGGGTCGGCCGAGCCACGGCTGGTTGCCCGCCTGATGTCGCCGCGCAGCGGTGTGACGCTGTCGGTTTCGTCCACCGAGCGATGCGTTCAGGTGTACGACGCCGGAAACTTGGCGGGGGTCCCCGTGCCCGGCCTCGGCGGCCGGCACTATGGGCCGAGCAGCGGCTTCTGTTTGGAGCCGCAGGCCTTCCCGGACGCGGTCAACCATCCGGCGTTTCCCGACCCGCTTCTGCGCCCCGGCGAGACATACCACCAGGTTACGCGGCTTTCCTTTTCCCGCAGCTGACGCTTCATCTGGACAGGACTGAGAATAATGGCAGGCGGTCGAGCGAACCGAAGCAATTCGATATCGCGCGCGCCGCGCTTGGCCCTCCTGGTTGGCATCGCCCTGATGGTGGTTGCCGGCGCCGTCCGCCCCCTCCACGCCGAATGGCGCGATGACCACAAGGCGCTGCGCATAGGCTTTCTCGCCAGCGACGGCGCCAGCTATGACATGGCACGATTGGAGCCGTTCCGCGCCTACCTGCAATCGTCGCTGTCGCTGCCGGTGGAGTTGGTCCCCGCCACCAGCTACGCCGTACTGATCGATGCCCAGGCGACCGATCGCGTTCAGTACGCCATCCACAGCGCCACCAGCTACGCTACCGCTGCCGCGGTCTGCCATTGCGTGGAGCCGCTGGCCATGCCCTCCGCCTTCGATGGCGCTCGCGGGTTCTACGCGGTTCTGATCGCGCGCGCCGACGGGCCGATCAGCGCCATGGCCGACGCCCGTGGCACCCGGCTGGCGCTGGCGGGACCCGATTCGATCGCCGGCCGCCTGGCGCCCATGACTTTCCTGCCCCATCAGGGGATCGATCCCGCCAGCTATTTCTCCTCCGTCATCGAAACGGAAAGCCCCGAGGCCGCCGTCAACGCCCTCCTCACCGGCAATGCCGACGTTGCCGCTGCCTGGTCCAGCCTCACGGGCGACGCGGCTGACGGCTTTGATTTCGGCGTTTTGTCGCGAATGGTGACGGCCGGTACTTTGTCGATGGATCAGATTCGGCTCATCTGGGCGTCGCCGCTGATCCCCTTTGGCCCGCATGCCGTCCGCAACGATCTCCCCGATGACCTGAAGAGCGAGCTTCTGGACGCACTGACCAACATGGCGACGGCCGCACCGCAGGCGCTGGATGCGGTCGATCGCTCAAGCATCGGGGGAGGGGGCTTCGTCGCCGCCGCGGCCAGCGACTACACCGTCATCAATGACCTGATTTCCGGGTCGGCCGCCGCCGGGCCAGGGCCCTCGACATCCGCTGCCGCTCCGCCTGCCGCCAATCCGTGACCTCAACCGGAGACGCGCTTCACGTCGTTGGTCAGGCGCGGCCGCAGGTAGAACTGGTCGTGCAGGTCGAAGGTGCCGGTGATCAGGTAGCCGATCGTCGGCGTATAGGCATAGTGCACCTGGGCGGTGACGATGAACGTATTGGGATCGTTGAGCGCCGCCGGCAGCGTGATCACCGAGTTTACCGCCAGCGCTGTGTCGTTGCGGGCGTCGCTCCACGCCACCTTCGCCGTGCCATTCTGATCGATCGACACGCCGCTCACCACGATGCGCAGCAGGTCATCATCGTACGGCGTGATGATGGACGCCGTTGCGTCCAGAATGTTCTGCATGTCGGTGTTGCTGATTGTCTTCGCCTGGGTGACCAGGTCCGCCAGTGAACTCGTCACATGGGTCACCTTGCGGTCGATCGTGAGGGCATCGCCGAACTCGACCGAGCCGAAATAAAGCGTCAGCATCAGCGGAAGCAGCAGCGCGAACTCGACCGCCGCCACGCCGGCACTGTCGGCGCGCAGACGCCGGGCAAGCCTGCGGAAACTGAACCGGATCTGCTTCACCGGGCTCACCATGGGAAGGGCTCGTTGCGAAATGCGGCCGTCGCCGCGATCAGATGGTTGCCGTCGGCAAGGTTTGAGAAATTGAGGCCGAGCAGCTTCGAGAACGTTGGCCATTCGTAGAAGGCGCGCACGACCACAATGTCGCCGCCGTGGCCCGGCTGGTAGGTGAAGTCTTTCTTCAGCTTGCCGTCATCGTCGATGGGCTTGGCAAGGTTGATCGTATCGAACGTCAGGTAGGTCCGCACGTCGAGGAACAGTCCGGTGTCGCACCTGAACAGCGACAGGATCTGCGCGCAGACGTCTTGCTTGAACTGGTCGGCGTTAAAGCCCTGCTGCTGGGCCTGCCCGGTCCGGATCAGACGCGCGGTGTTGGATACCGCCGTCTCCAGCGTCTGCGATGCAAAAAACAGCAACGCCGTTTCCAGGATCGCCAGCATCAGCGCGATGAACGGCAAAGCGACCAGTCCGAACTCGACCATGGTCGCGCCGTTTACATCGCGCCTGAACCGCGCAAGACCGAAGCGTTTGGCGATGCGGCCCGTCAGTCCTTTGACGCGTATACTCGCCTGTGCCATCGCGGTGAGAACCCGCACTCGCGGTCGAAACCTTTTCTGACCGGATTCTCTTGGTAGCAGCCAACAATTGATGAACGGTTGCAACCGGTCGCGAAAAAGCGACCGGTTCTGGTAACCTGTCGATAATCCCGGCCGGCCCGATGGCGGGCTTTACTTGTTGGCCGCGTTGTCCGACAGCGAGCCGTGCGCCTGGATTTGCGAGTTGACCGTATCGAAGGCGCCCGAGGTGTCACCGATCGCCAACGTCGGCGAGCAGTTCGGGGTGCAACTGTACGTCTGCCGCGAATCCCGTCGATAAATCGTCACCACCTGGTCGTCGGCGGCGCCCACCGTGATGACTTCGTCTGCGATCGCCTGGCCGTCCGAGTCGAGGACGATGAGGTTGGTCGATCCGTAGCTGCGCCCGGTGATGATGAGCGTCTTGCTGTCCTGGATCGTCGCGTCGGCGATTGCCGGGTTGCCGACGATAACCACGTCAGCCGGGCGCGAGATGCGCATCACCTTGGCGCGGTCGACCATCACAGAGATCGGGTCTGCCTTCGCGCTGGCGGCTCCAGACAGGACCGCGACCGTCAGGGTCGCGGCGCACAGCCATACAATTGGTTTGGGATTAGACACGGGCAACATTTAGGAGCCTCCAGCTCGGGAGCTGCGTTCGATCGAACCTAGCGCTCATATGGTGAACGAAAGCTTAAGCTGCGGCGGGCGGTTCGGGCGGTCTCCGATTCGGGGCGTCGAACAGGGGCTCTGCAAAGGTGGTAAATAGAACGTTCTCACCTGAGGTAAACAAAAGGAAAATTTACGGGTGCGTCAGGAACCGCAAGGCTATTTTTGGCCAAAAGAGTAAAGACGAGGTCCGATCTATTCTTAATGAATTGTATTTTTAGGGCAGTATAACCGCCTCAGGCATTAACTAACCTTCAGGACTTTGGCGCTAGCTTCGCGGCTGGTTACGGCTGCGAGACATGAGCTGCGCGTATCCGAGCCAGCAAGGTTCAACACTTAAGTGAGGAGTCTATCCATGAAGCACCTGTTTGCACGTTTTGCCAAGGACGAGTCCGGCGCGACGGCCATTGAGTACGGCCTGATCGCCACGCTCATCGCGGTCGCGATTATCGTTGGTGCCACCGCCGTCGGCACCGCGCTGAACAAGACCTTCTCGACCATCGCCACCGATATGGGCGGCTAGTCGACGCCAAATCCAACCTGCGCCGCGCGGCACGGGTGCCGCGCGGCGTGGTGCCTGACCCCGGGTACCCTGATCGGTCCATCCATTGGCGGCGAGGGATGACACCATGAGCGCACTTGCCCGTTTCTGTCGAGACGAATCCGGTGCCACCGCCATCGAGTATGCCCTGATCGCGATTCTCATCAGCACCGCCATCATCATCGGCGCGACAACGCTCGGCACCCAGCTGAACACGGCGTATCAGTCGATCGCGACCAAGATACCGACCATCTGAGCGGACTCGCCGGCTCTTAACTGCAACGCCTGGCCATTTTCCTGCGACTGCCGCCCGCGGCCGTCGCCGCACGGTCGAATCGCAACGCGAATCACGTTTAGCGATCGCGTTCAGCGGAACTTAATCCTCGATTGTTAGGAAAAGGGCGAGGATCAGAAAGGAGCCGGATCATGGCGATGGACGTCGTTCGGTATGCCGTATTCGCGGTGTTTCCCTTCGCGATGGCCTATGCTGCGGCCTCCGACCTTCTGACCATGACGATCTCCAATAGGCTGACCCTGGCCCTGGTCGCCTGCTTCGTGGCGCTGGCGCCGTTCACGGACATGGGCTTGCTTGGCTTCGCCTCGCATTGGGTCGCCGGGGCGGCCGTGCTGGCGGTGATGTTCTTCTGTTTCTCCATGGGCTGGGTCGGCGGCGGCGACGCCAAGCTCGCGTCTGTCATCGCCCTGTGGGTGGGACTGTCCAGCACCGTCGAGTTCGCCCTGATGGCCTCGCTGTTTGGCGGTGCGCTGACCGTACTGCTGATGGCGTTCCGCCGCAGTGTCGTGCCCGTCTTCATCATTCGTCAGCCCTGGGTCCAGCGCCTGCATGATTCGCGGCGGGGCGTACCGTACGGCATCGCCTTGGCGGCCGCCGCTCTGGCTACGTACCCCCACACCGTCTGGATCAAAATGACCGTTGGCTAGCCGGCTAACGTGGCCACCGGCTGGGCAGGAATGAAGTGGCCGCTTGGTTTACCTCAACCGCCGGAAATCCGGCCGGTTTGGCAACCTAACTTCGCGTTAAGCACGAATACTTATGGCTGATTAACCATAAGTACACGATTGCGGAGTGAAAGTAGCCTGAGGTGGACGATGGATTGTTTGTAGAGGTTGCGTGTCATGAAACTCTCTCGCGTAATTGTTTTCGGTGTCGCGTTGGGCGCCGGCGGCATCGCTGCTGTACTGGCGCTTAATCTCACCTCGTCCCAGTCGCAACAACATCAGCCGGTCGCTCAGAATGAGCCGCCGGTCAACAAGCAGGTGCTCGTGGCCAGCAAAGACATCGCGATGGGCACAACGCTCAATGCCGGCCTCGTTACCTGGCAGGATTGGCCGAACACGGGCGTTTCGGACAAGTTCATCGTCCGCTCGTCTTCGACCGAGGGTGCCGACCAGATCACGGGCGCCATCGCCCGCGCGTCCTTCTATCAGGGCGAGCCGATCGTCGACGCCAAGCTCGTGCGTTCAGACCAGGGATTCATGTCGGCGATCCTGCCGGAAGGCATGCGGGCCGTCGCAACCAAGATCTCGGCGGCAACCAGCGCCGGCGGCTTCATCCTGCCGAACGACCGTGTCGACGTCATCATGACCCGCCACGCGGAAGATTCCGACATTACCACCAACAAGTTCATTACTGAGACTGTCCTTCATAACGTTCGTGTCCTCGCCATCGATCAAACGATCGAGGACCAGAACGGCGAAAAGGTCGTTGTCGGCCAGACCGCGACCCTCGAACTGAGCCCGCAGCAAGCCGAGATTCTGACCGTCGCCGAACAGATGAGCGACAAGCTGACCCTCGCCCTGCGCAGCATCGAGGACGCCAAGGCTGGCCCGAGCGACGTGGGGGGTGACGCTGTTCATCTGATCGGCGGCACCAAGCGCAATGGCGCCGTCACCTTGGTGAAAAGCGGCGTCGCGCACGAAGTCAGCGGGCTCCGGTAAAGGCTCATGGAGCGGCTGCCGGACAAACAGGGGATTGCCATGATGTTGCAGCCGTTCCTGCGCAAGGCCTTGATCGCGACAGTGGCGCTTTCCGCGCTGGTCGCACTCGGAGCCGAGCTGTCGCCAGCGCGCGCGCAGTCGACCGTGCCGGTCGATGCGCAACAACCCAGCCGGTCCGTCAAGGTCGGGCTGAACAAGTCGCTGGTGATCGACCTGCCGCGCGACGCGCGCGACATTCTGGTGTCCAACCCGGTCATCGCCGATGCCGTCATTCGCACGCCGCGGCGCATCTACGTGACCGGCGTCGCGGTCGGGCAGTCGAACGTCATCATCTTCGATCAGGCCGGCCAGCAGATCGTGACGCTGGACCTCTCGGTCGAACGCGACACCTCCAACCTGTCGCAGATGCTCAGCCGCCTCATCCCCGATTCGGACATCCAGGTTGAGGTGGTCAGCGATAACGTCGTCCTGACCGGCACCGTCAAGAACGCCGCCGATTCGCAGAAGGCGCAGGATATCGCCAATATCTTCGCCAACGGCGGCGCCAACGCCCAGCCTGGCTCGACCAGCGGCTCATCGGGCGCCAGCTCCGCCTCCACCGCCGGCAACGTCAGCATTTCTCTCAGCACGTCCCAGCAGGCTCCGACGTCCACCGTGGTCAATATGCTGACCATCGAGGGTGAAGAGCAGGTCCAGATCAAGGTCGAGGTTGCCGAGGTCCAGCGCAACCTGGTCAAGCAGCTCGGCGTCGACTGGAACGCCCAGAACATCAGCGTGGCGGGCATTCTGCTGAGCGCCGCGACCAAGCTGCCGTATGCCGTCACCGGTGCCCCGCCCGGCAACTCGCTGGGCGCCAACTGGGTGCAGGACTATCCGACCGACTCGATCGGCGGGTCGACGACCGGTAACTCCGTGTGGGCGCAGCGCAGCCTCGGTGCCACGATTAAGGCCCTGGAGCAGACCGGCCTCTTCCACACCTTGGCCGAGCCGACGCTCACCGCCATCTCCGGCGAGAACGCCTCCTTCCTGGCCGGCGGCGAATTTCCGGTGCCCACCGGTCGCGACCAGAACGGCAACGTCACCATCCAGTTCAAGCCCTACGGCGTAGCGCTCGCCTTCACGCCGGTGGTCCTTTCCGAGGGCCGCATCAGCCTGCGCGTCAAGACCGAGGTGTCCGAGCTGTCGCAGGAGGGCGCCGTCCAGCTGAACGACATCTCGATTCCCTCGCTCAAGGTGCGCCGCGCCGAAACCACACTTGAGCTGCCGTCCGGCGGGTCCATGGTGATAGGCGGCCTTCTTCAGGACAGCGACCGGCAGTCGATCGCCGCGCTTCCCGGCCTCGGCAAGCTGCCTTTCCTCGGTCCGCTCTTCCGCAGTCGCGATTTCCAGCGCGGCGAGACCGAGCTCGTGATCATCGCCACGCCGTATCTGGTGAAGCCTGTGCCGCGCTCTGCTCTCGCCACGCCGGACCAGGGCTTCGCCCCGGCCAGCGACGCACAGAGCATCTTCCTCGGCAACCTCAACCGCGTCTATGGCGTCAAGGGCAGCAGTGCGCCTGGCGCCTCCTATCAGTACTCGGGCCGCTTCGGGTTCATCTTCGAGTGAGCGTTGGCCAGCAGCAATCGGAGCCTCGTGTCATGACCACCGCCTCATCCCAACCATCTGCCCGCATGCGTCAGCCGCTGCTGGCCGCCATCGTTGCGGGCGGCCTCGCCGCTGCCCTCGGCGGATGCGCCGCCAGCGACGTCAACCCGCTGGAGACCACCGGCTCGATACCCGATGACTACCGGGTCAACCATCCGATCGCGGTCGAGGAAAAGGTGGAGACCATGGATATTCCCGTCGGTCTCTACACAGGCCACCTCAGCGACGGCATGAGGGCCAATATCAACGGCTTTGCCCAGAGGTTCCTGTCCAGCGGCTCCTCAGTCATCGCCGTGGTGGCGCCGTCCGGATCGCCGGATCAGCAGGTTGCCGCCGCCGCCGCGGTCGAGATCGAGAACACGCTGCGCCAGTCCGGTGTCCCGGCCAATGCGGTCGACTACCGCGTCTACCATGCCGCCTCCGATGAGCGGAATGCGCCGGTTCGCGTCGCCTTCAGCCGTGTCGGGGCCGATACCGCACCGTGTGGCCCGTGGCCGGATCAGGCCACCGTCACCAGCGACAATCGCAATTACTTCAACTTCGGTTGCGCCTCCCAGCAGAACCTGGCCGCCGCCGTCGAAAACCCGCTCGACCTTCTTTACCCACGCGGCATGACGCCGGCCGACGCGGCGCGTCGCGCCGACGTTCTCTCCAAGTACCGCAAGGGTCAGGCTTTCTCGGCCGACCTGTCCAGGGAACAGGGTGGTGCCGTCGCTACAGGAGTCGGCCAATGACCGATCTTGCTTACAACGATCTTCCCCCCGAGCCGGAATCGGCCGCCGGTGCCAGGTCGCCGGCCGACGTCCGGCCGGTGCCGCGGATCTCGATCCAGGCATTCTGCGATTCGCCTGATCTCGTCGCCGTCGTCGAGGCGGCCGCCAGCGATCGGCGCATGGCGCGGACCCACATCAAGGTCCACACCGGCGGGATCGCCGCGGCTGCCGAGTTCTACCAAGCGGCAGCCACGCCGAACCTCATCATTGTCGAGTCCAAGTTGCCGCGCGACCGCCTCGACGTCGAGCTCGACCGGCTCGCCAATGTCTGCGACGCCGGCACCAAGGTCATCGTCATCGGTCACGTCAACGACGTCGATCTCTATCGCGGCCTGACCCATCGCGGGGTCAGTGAATACCTGGTGGCGCCCGTCAACCTGATGGGGATCATCAAGGCCGTCGCCGACCTTTACGTCGACCGCAGCACGCAACCCCTCGGCCGCACCATTGCATTCGTCGGCGGCAAGGGCGGGGTCGGCTCCTCGATGGTCGCTCACAACGTCGCCTGGGCGATCGCCCGCAACTTCGAGAACGATGTGGTCGTGGCCGATTTCGACCTCGCCTTCGGCACCGCCGCGCTCGACTTCAACCAGGACCCAACCCAGGGCATGAACGAGGCGGTCAATGCGCCCGATCGCCTTGACGACACGTTCCTCGACCGCCTGCTCGCCCGCTGTTCCGATCACCTCAGCCTGCTTGCCGCCCCGGCGACGCTCGATCGCACATACGATTTCCAGGAAGCTGCCTTTGAGCAGGTGGTCGACCTTGCCCAGACCGGCGTCCCCGCCGTGGTGATGGATCTGCCCCATGTCTGGACCGGCTGGTTACGCAAGACCCTGCTGTCGGCGGACGAGATCGTCCTTACGGCCGAGCCGGATCTCGCCAACCTCCGCAACGCCAAGAACATGGTCGACCTGCTTCGCCAGGCGCGCACCAACGACGCGCCCGTCCGGCTGGTCATCAACAAGAGTGGTCTTGCCAAGCGCCCCGAGATCAAGATCGATGATTTCGCTGCCGCCCTCGACCTCAAGCCCACCGCCATCATCCCCTTTGATCCTCAGCTCTTTGGGACGGCCGCGAACAACGGCCAGATGATCGCCGAAACCGATCCCAAGAGCCCGATCGCCGACATGTTTGTCCAGGTCGCCAGGGTCACCACCGGCCGCACCGAGCCGAAGCGCTACAAGCGCGGCGCCTTCGACATGCTGTTCGGCGGGATGCGCGGCAAGAAGAGCGCCTGACGGGGAGCCCAATGTTCGGCAAGCGTGGGACAGGCGGAACCGGCACATCACCGCCCGGCCCGGCGGGCGAGCCGCCGGTGGAGGTCGACGTGGCGCCCCCGGCGCCCGTCCCCGAGCCCAAGGTGGTTGAAACACCCGAGCCCGCCAGGCCCCGGCCGGTGACGAGCGAAAGCTCGGGCGTTCGCCGTTCCGAAAATTTCTACGACATCAAGTCGACCGTCTTCTCGGCGCTGATCGATACCATCGACCTGTCGCAACTCGCCCGCCTCGACCAGGAGTCGGCGCGCGAGGAAATCCGCGACATTGTCAATGACATCGTCGCCCTCAAGAACATCGTCATGTCCATCGCGGAGCAGGAGGACCTGCTCGAGGACATCTGCAATGACGTTCTTGGCCTCGGGCCGCTGGAGCCGTTGCTGGCCCGCGACGATATCTCGGACATCATGGTCAACGGCGCCTTCAAGACCTACATCGAAGTCGGCGGCAAGGTGCGCGAAACCAACGTGCGTTTTCGCGACAACAGCCAGTTGATGAATGTGTGTCAGCGCATCGTCAGCCAGGTCGGCCGCCGCGTCGACGAATCCAGTCCCATCTGCGACGCCCGCCTGCCCGACGGCAGCCGCGTCAACGTCATCGCGCCGCCGCTGTCGATCGACGGCCCCGCTCTCACCATCCGCAAATTCAAGCGCGACAAGCTCACGCTCGATCAGTTGGTCAAGTTCGGAACGATCACGCCGGAGGGCTCGACGATCCTGCAGATCGTCTCGCGCTCGCGCTGCAACATCCTGGTGTCCGGCGGCACCGGTTCCGGCAAGACAACGCTCCTCAATTGCCTGACCCGCTACATCGATCACGACGAGCGCATCATTACCGCCGAGGACGCGGCCGAACTGCAGCTTCAGCAGCCGCACGTGGTTCGTCTGGAGACCCGCCCGCCCAACATCGAAGGCGAAGGCGAGATCACCATGCGCGACCTGGTCAAGAACTGCCTGCGCATGCGGCCCGAACGGATCATCGTCGGCGAGGTGCGCGGACCGGAGGCCTTCGACCTCTTGCAGGCGATGAACACGGGCCATGACGGCTCGATGGGCACGCTGCACGCCAACAGCCCGCGCGAGGCGATCTCCCGGCTGGAATTGATGATCACCATGGGCGGTTTTCAACTGCCGGTGAAGACCATCCGCGAGATGATCTCGAATTCGATCGACGTGATCGTCCAGACCGAGCGTCTGCGCGACGGCACGCGCCGCGTTACCCACGTCACCGAGGTGGTCGGCACCGAAGGTGACGTCGTCACTACCCAGGACATTTTCGTCTACGAAATCACCGGCGAGGACTCCAGCGGCCGCATCATCGGTCGCCATCGTTCGACCGGCATCGGACGGCCGAAGTTCTGGGAACGCGCCCGCTACTTCAATGAGGAAGTGCGGTTGGCCAATGCGCTCGATGCCGCCAACGCCGGCGAACTCGAGCGGAGCGAACAGGTGCGCTGATGTTCAGTTCCGTCACACTGCTGATCGCCGTTGTCGGGCTGGCGACCCTCAGCGCCGGCAGCTTGGCATACGCGCTGCTCTATGGCCGTATCCAGAGCGAGAATACCGCAGAACGGCGGCTCGACTTCGTCCAGGGCAACACCCCGGTCGAGGCGCTGCGCGGGCGCAACAACACGGCCGGCGACGCAGCCCGCCGACGCAAATCGGTGCAGGACACCCTGCGCGAACTCGAAGAGAAGCAAAAGGCGCGATCCAAGCGGACCAAGTCGCCGCCCCTGCTGCTGCGCATTGAGCAGGCGGGGCTGCATTGGTCCCGACGCACGTTCCTGTTCATCAGCCTTGGCTGCGGCCTGGTCATCTTCCTCGGCGTCTGGGTCGCGGGCGCACCCGTCTACGCCGCCGCAGCTTTCGGCGTCGCCGGTCTGCTTGGTCTGCCGCGCTGGATCGTGAATTTCCTCCGCAAGCGCCGCATGAACGCATTCCTCGAGGAGTTCGCCAACGCTTCCGACGTCATCGTCCGCGGCGTCAAGGCGGGGCTGCCGCTCAACGATTGCATCAAGATCATCGCCAACGAGGCGGCCGAGCCGGTGCGCAGCGAGTTTCGCCACATTACGGAGACCCAGGCCATGGGCGTTTCAATGGCCGAGGCGGTCGCCAGATTGCCCGAACGGGTCCCGGTTCCCGAAGCGAATTTCTTCGCCATCGTCGTCGCTATTCAGCAGCGCGCCGGTGGCAACCTCTCCGAGGCTCTGGGCAACCTCTCCCGCGTTCTGCGCGAACGCCGCAAGATGAAGGGCAAGATCAACGCGATGAGCATGGAGGCCAAGGCGTCCGCCGCCATCATCGGCTCGTTGCCGCCGGTGGTCATGATCCTCGTCTACATCACCAGCCCGGCCTACATCACGCTGCTCTTCACCGAGCAGCTCGGCAACGTCATCCTCGGCGCCTCGGCGATCTGGATGACCATGGGCATCCTCGTGATGCGCCGCATGATCAACTTCGACTTTTGACGGCAAAGCCATGCTTGGTCTGATCTACGACAGCGTCACCACCCCGAGCTTCCTGATTGCGGTGTTCGCCGCGCTTGCCGTTTTTGCGACCGTGTACACCGTCACGCAGCCGCTGTTCGAGCGCGACAAGCTGGCGGCCCGCATCAAGTCGGTCGCGCTGGAGCGCGAGGAGATCCGTGCCCGTGAACGCGCGCGCCTTGCCGTCGAGGCGAAGCGGGCGAGCCTGCGCAAGGAACCCAAGGCGTACATGCGCAAGATCGTCGACCAGTTCAATCTGCGCAATGCACTGGCGGACCAGAAGACGATCAATCGGCTGCGCATGGCGGGCTACCGCGGCCAGGCGCCGCTGGTCGCGTTCCTCTTCGCCCGCGTGACGCTGCCGCTTCTCTTCTTCGCCCTGGCTCTTTCCTATCTGCTCTGGATGTCTGACCTGAAGCAGCCGACCATCATCAAGGTCCTGATCGCTTTTGGCGTCGCCTACGTCGGCTTCTACGCACCGAACCTCTACATCTCCAATGTCCTGTCCAAGCGCCAGACCTCCATCCGTCGCGCCTGGCCCGACGCGCTCGATCTCCTGCTGATCTGCGTCGAGGCGGGCATGACCGCCGAAGCGGCCTTCCGCAAGGTCTCGGAAGAGATCGGCGTCCAGTCCGTCGAACTCGCCGAGGAACTCACCCTCACTACGGCCGAACTCTCGTATCTGCCGGACCGTCGCCAGGCGTACGAGAATCTCGGCACCCGCACCGGCCTTGAGCCGGTGAAGGCGGTGATGACGAGCCTGATCCAGGCGGAGCGCTACGGCACGCCCCTCGGTCACTCGCTGCGCGTCCTGGCCCAGGAGAACCGCGATCAGCGCATGACCATGGCCGAGAAGAAGGCCGCCGCTCTGCCGCCGAAGCTGACCGTGCCGATGATCCTGTTCTTCCTGCCGGTGCTGTTCGGCGTGATCATGGGCCCGGCGGCGATCCAGATCATCGCCGCGCGGTCGCACTGACCGCGGCCGACGATCTTCAATTCGGGACGGGTCTTCAGCCGGGCGGTGCGCTGCCGGCTTTCAGTTGCTCCCAGTTGTTCTGCTGGGCGAGCATCTGCTTGAGGTAGGCGATATTGGCCGCCGCCTGCTCCGGTGACAGGTCTTCGCTGGCGATCTTCTGCGCCTCCTCGAAGCGGCCCTGGAGGCCGACTACCAGCGCCAGGTTCTGGCGGACGCGACTGTCGGCGTCGGGCGCCGCGATCGCCTTGCGCAGCAGTTCCTCGGCGCGCTTCAGTTCGCCCGTCAGCACAAACGACATGCCGTAATTGGACAGTACCGTCGGATCGTTCGGCGCCAGCTTCAGCGCCTGGTCGTAGAGCTTGCGCGCGTCCCCGTGCTGGCCCATCTGGTCGAGGATCGCTGCCTCGGCTGAAATCAGCTTCCAGTCGGGTTGGTCGGGCGTTTCGGCCTGCCGTATCGCACCCAGTGCCTCCGGCAGATTGCCGGCATCCGCGAGCGCCTTGCCGTAGGCGGCCAGCACATCGCGATCGTTCGGGAATTGCGTCGCGGCTGCCTGCAGCACCGTCGCCGCCTGGTCGCCACTGCCGGTGCGGCGGAGCGCCGCCGCATAGTTGAGCGCGGTATCCTTGTCCTTGGGGTTCTTCTGGTAGCGCGCACCCCAGTACTTGACCGCGTCGCTGAAGTCCTGTGCCGTCATCGGCTGACCCGGGGGAGGGGGCAGCGAACCCGTGGCCGACGTGTCGACCTCCACCTTCTTGGCGTTGGCGCAGCCGGCAAGCGCAATGGCGACAGAGACGGGAACCAGGATCGCGCCGCGTTTCAGCGCCGCGCTCAGCTTGAGATGGCGGATAACCGTCATTTTGATAAACGAGCCCCCTGTAAGCGCCCGTTCCTGCAGTATTCTGTTAACCCTAATGGATGGTTAACGCCCGCAGCCCCCATCCCATAACGCACTGGAAAGACGGAGGATTTGACCTTGCCCGACAGTCTCGTGGCCACCGCCGACGGCAACGCCGTGCCGATCGAAGCATTGACGCCGGAGGCCCTGGCCGCCCTGGAAGGCGAATCGAAACAATGGGTTGAGGCGACCGGCTTCGCCGCCTCGGCGGGCGAGGTCGCACTGATTCCGCGGGATGCCGGCAGCATCGACCGCGTGCTGTTCGGGTTGGGTGCGGGCGAATCGCCTGACGCCGACCGCCTGCTCGCCGGCAAGTTGCCGGTCACGCTGCCACCCGGCACCTACACGCTGGCCGGCGGTTTTGATGATCCGGCTCTGGCGACCCTAGCCTGGGCTCTGGGTGCGTATCGCTTCACCCGCTACCGTAGCGATGGCGCGAGGCCCCGCCGCCTCGTCGTTTCCGCCGACGTCGATGCTGCCGAGGTCGCCCGGATCGCCGACGCCGTTTATCTCGTCCGCGACCTTATCAATACCGCCGCCAACGACCTTGGCCCGGCGGAACTCGGCAACGCCGTCCACGAGCTCGCCGGTCGCTACGGCGCGGTATTCTCGGAGACCGTGGGTGAGGGTCTCCTCGCCGACAACCTGCCGCTGATCCACGCCGTCGGTGCCGCTGCCACCGAGGCCCGTGCCCCGCGCCTGGTCGAGCTTTCCTGGGGCGATCCCGACGCGCCAAGGGTCACGCTCGTCGGCAAAGGGGTGTGCTTCGATACCGGCGGGCTCGACCTCAAGCCCGCGAGCGGGATGCGGCTGATGAAGAAGGACATGGGCGGCGCCGCCAATGCCATCGGCCTCGCCCGTATGATCATGGACGCGCGCCTGCCTGTGCGGCTGCGCCTCCTCGTCCCCGCCGTTGAGAACGCCGTCGCCGCGGCGGCCTTCCGCCCGGGTGACGTGCTCAGGAGCCGCAAGGGTTTGACGGTCGAGATCGGCAACACCGACGCCGAAGGCCGCCTCATCCTCGCCGATGCGTTGACCCTTGCCGCCGAGGAAACGCCCGACCTTCTTGTTGATTTCGCCACCCTCACCGGCGCAGCCCGGGTCGCCCTCGGCCCCGAGGTAGTGCCGGTCTACACCAACGACGAACGCCTCGCCGCCGACGTCGCCCGCCTGTCGGCGGCCGTCGCCGATCCGGTCTGGCGGATGCCGTTGTGGCGTCCCTACGCTCGGATGATCGATTCGCCGGTCGCCGACATCAACAATGCCGGGTCGAGCCCGCACGCCGGCTCGATCACCGCCGCGCTGTTCCTCGCCCGCTTCGTGCCCGACGACGTCTCGTGGCTCCACGCCGACATCTTTGCCTGGAACCCCTCGACCGCACCCGGCAAGCCCGAGGGCGGGGATGCGCAGACCATCCGCGCTCTCTACGCCCTGCTGAAGGAGCGTTACGCCCGGGCCAATTGAGCCGAAGCGGGCGCCCCGTGAACCGGGGCCGCCAAGGCTATATAGTAGGAGGGGGACAGGAGGTCGAAATGACGTCGGATTCGACTGAAGCCAGCGGCAATGCAACGTCCGGCCGCCGCACGATGCGCGGTGAACGGCGCGTGATCACCGCGCTGTTTTGTGACGTCGTGAACTCCACCGGCCTTGCCGAGAACCTCGATCCTGAAGATTGGACCGAGATCATGAATGGCGCATTCGAGCGGCTGCTGGAGCCGATCCGCCGCTACGACGGCACGGTGGCAAAGCTCGCGGGCGACGCCGTGCTCGCCTTCTTCGGTGCGCCGGTCGCCCACGAGGACGACCCGCAGCGTGCGGTGCTGGCGGCGCTCGATATGATCGCAGCGAATCAAACCTACCGGGACGACGTTCGCAAGGAGTACGGAATCGATTTCGACGTCCGCATCGGCATCAACACCGGCCCGGTGGTCGTTGGCGACGTCGGTTCGAGCCAGGCGATGGAATACACCGCCATGGGCGACGCGGTGAACGTGGCTGCCCGCATGGAGCAGACCGCCGCCCCCGGCACCATCCAGATCTCCGGCGATACCCATCGCCTTGTGGCGGCATACTTCGACATGGAGCCCCTCGGCGGGATCGAGGCCAAGGGCAAGACCCAGCCGGTGCCCGCCTATCGTGTGCTGGGCCGCGCGGATGATTCTGATCCCTCCCGTCGTGCGGAGCGCGTCGGGGCGCCGCTGATTGGCCGCGATCGTGAGCTCGCCAAACTCAAGGCGGCGCTGGCCAATGTCCTGAACGGGCGCGGTGGCATCGTCAGCATTATCGGCGAGGCGGGCCTTGGCAAGAGCCGGCTCGTGGCCGAACTGTACAAGGAGTGGGTCAGCAGCGGTCGCGGCGACGACGGTTGGGACACCGCCCATGGCGTTCCCTACGACGCTTCGCGCCCATTCGGTCTGTTCCAGAACTTCGCCCGCAACATGTTCGGCATCGAACTCGACGATCCGCCGGACCTGATCCATAGCAAGGTCGATGGCGGGCTGCGCGCCACGGGCGCCAGCGACGAAGTGATTTCGCTGTGCAGCGTCGCGCTGGAGCGGGTTATCGCGGCCAAAGTGCTCCACGAGGCCAAGGACTTTCCGGCTGAAGTGGTGCGCAGGGACATCTACGACACCGTATTGCCGGCGTGGGTCGAGGCAACACGCGCCGGGCCGCGGATCATGGTTGTGGACGATTTGCAGTGGGTTGACTCTGCCTCGATCGACCTGCTGATCCATCTGTTCAAGCTGGCCGAGGATCAGCCTCTCCTGTTCGTTTGCGTTTTCCGGCCAGAGCGGCAGTCGCCCGCGTGGCAGGTGAAGATCAGGGCCGACACCGACTATCCTCACCGCTACCAGGAAATTCGCCTTGAGCCGCTGGGCGCGGAGGACACCGACGCGCTGATCTCGGCACTGCTCAAAATTGCCGACCTGCCGGCCGATCTCCACAAGCTGATCCTCGGCAAGACCGACGGCAATCCCTACTTCGTCGAGGAGGTTGTGCGCTCGCTGATAGACCAGGGTGTCGTCGAGCGCGATGCGACCGGCCTGAAGTGGAAGGCGGGAGCGTTAGTCAGCGATATCGCCATTCCCGACAGCATTCAGGCCCTATTGATGGCCCGCATCGACCGGTTGGACGAGCAGACCAAGTCGACGTTGCAGGCCGCGTCGGTGATCGGCCGGGCGTTCTATTTCCGTATATTGGAAACGATCTCGGAGTTGGCGATCGCTCTCGACAAGCAGATCAACACACTGGAGCGCGCCGAGCTCTTGCGCGAGGCCGCCCGCAACCCTGAGCTCGAGTATATGTTCCGGCACGACCTCGCCCGAGACGCCGCCTACAATACGATCCTCAACCGCAAGCGTCGCGAGTTTCACCGGCGGGTCGCCGAGGCCATCGAGAAATTGTTCCCCGAGCGCCTGGAAGAGCACGCCCATAGGCTCGCCCAGCACTTCGAGCTCGCCGGCGACCACGAGAGCGCCATGAAATACTATGCCATGGCCGGCGAGGCGGCCGAAGGGCTGCACGCCACCGCCGAGAGCACCGGGCACTACGCCCATGCGCTGGAGGCCGCCCGACAGTGCGGCGCCGGTGCGGACGTCATCGCGCGCCTCCAGGCCAAGAGCGGGGGTGCGCTCGCCAGCCACTAAGCCTGCAGGAGATCGCCGGTTTACGGAGCGCGCTGACGGCCCGTTCGCCAACCGTCTTGATGGAACGGCCGGTACCGGCTTAAATAGTTCGGGTCCGAAACGATCGCAGTGGCCTCCTGCGAGGAACCGAATGCCCGCCCCGTTACGGCCGAGCCAGGCGCTCCAGCTCTGGCACGACGTCGTCTTCGATATTGTTCAGGACGGCGAGCAGGATCTGACCGCCCGTCAGATGGCGGTGCTGTTGACCGTCTATCTGGCGCCACCGCCCCACACGGTGCGAGGCCTCGCCGCGAGGCTCGGCGTCACCAAGCCCGTCATCACCCGCGCCCTCGATACCATGGGCCGTCTCGGCCTTGTCAGCCGCCATCGCGACGAGACCGACCGGCGCAACGTCCTGGTCCACCGCACGCTCCAGGGTGCCCTCGCCGTCGAGCGCCTCGGCGACATGATCGTCGCGCGGCACAAGTCCCTCCCGCCGTGACGTCATCCCTCCCCCCCCCGCGGAGCGCGGGGAGGGGGGACGGCGCATAGTGCGGTGGGTGGGGCGGGCGGGCTCGACGGGCTCGCCGAACACGCGGTCGCAGAGCTGAAGGCAGGCCGCCTTCGCGACCAGCTGGCGAAATAGGTCGTCGTGCCCCGTGGGGCGCTTGCACCGACTGGTGCTACTCTCCCCGCCATGACCGACCTTGATCCGCGGCTCCACGCCTTCCGCAACGACCTCGCCGACGCCCGCCTGAGGGGCAAGGTCGCCGCCGCCCGTTTCGTCGAGGGGGCCCGGCGCCGTGTGGTTGCCGGTGCCGCGCCGCTGAAGCGCCTTCCGCGGGCCGACGCGGGGCTGGAAAGCGAGGTCCTGCGCGGTGAGACCTTCATGGTTTTCGAGGAGGCCGCCGAGGGCTGGTCATGGGGCCAGCTCAAGACCGACTCCTACGTCGGCTACGTGCCGAGCGAGGCGCTCGCCGCCGAGGCGCCGGAGCCGACCCACCGGGTGGCAGCGCTGCGCACCTTTGTCTACCCTGCCGCCGACCTGAAGCTGCCGGCCCGGGGATTCCTGTCGCTCGGTGCTTCGCTTGCCCTAGACGGCGAGACCGAGACACGCGGTACGCTATATCGCCTGCTCGCGGGCGGTGAGGGCGCCGTTGTCGCCATGCACGTGGAGCCGGTGGACGCTCCGCCCGCCGCCGATTTTGTCGCCGTCGCCGAGCGGCTGGTAAATACGCCGTACCTCTGGGGCGGCCGCACCAGCCTTGGCCTGGACTGTTCGGGACTCGTGCAACTCTGCCTCATGACCGCGGGCAAGCCGTGCCCGCGGGACACCGATCTGCAACAGGCAATGCTGGGGGTGTTGGTCGAGGGAGGGACCGCAGGGCAGTTGCACCGCGGCGATCTTGTCTTCTGGCCCGGTCACGTCGGCATCATGATCGACGGCGAATACATGGTGCACGCCTCCGGTCACCACATGACGGTGGTTATCGAGCCGTTGGCCGAGGCCGTCGCCCGCATCGCGCGCGCCGAGGCGTCACCCGCCAGCGTCAGGCGAATGTAGAAGCCGCCTGTCAATGGAAGACGCCAAACAGGTACAGCAGGATGATGATCGGGATCGGGATACCGAGGACCCAGAGCAGGATGGCGCGCATGACGACCGGAGCTCCCTGATGTTGCGTTCCAGGAGATAACTCCGGCTGCGCCGCGGCGGTTCCTGGCGCAAAAGCAATTCCAGGAAAAGTGGGAACCGGTTTTCCGTCGGGAATTGCGGAGGAACAAAGAGCCGGGGCGATATCGGCACTCGGAGAAAAGCGAAATCGCCGGCGACGAGCACCTGCGCACCGTGCAGGCCTCTGAAGGTGGCCACCTGCTATGGCATCGGCGGTGGCATCAAGTCCGTCGGCGCGGCCACCCCGGGATCACCTACGCAAACGCATACTGGACGGAGTCGCCGGCGATTTCCCCGCGCCTCAGCCGATGAAGTCGCGTTTGCCAACCTCCACGCCGTTGTGGCGCAGGATGTCGTAAGCGGTTGTGGCGTGGAAGTAGAAGTTGGGGAGCGCCGAGTGGAGGAAATAGTCGAGGCCGGTCATCTTGCGCTCGTGGCCGCCCATGACGAGCGTCACGGTCCGGTCGTCGCCGCCGTCGAGACGCGACGCGTCGAAGCCGTTCACGATCTTCAGCGTCTCGGCAATCCGGGCCTTCAGTCCGTCGAACGTCTTTTCGATGTCGCCGAAGGTCGGCAGGTCGGCGCCGGCCAGCCGCGCCGTGGCGTTGGCGGCATGGTTGCAGGCTGCCTGCACCTGGCGCCAGAAGGGAAACATGTCGGCATAGAGCCGGTCGTGGATCAGTGTCGACGGTTCGATTTTCTTCGCCTCTGCGTGAGCCGCCGCCTTGTCGATCACTGCCGACAGGGCCTTCAGCCGCCGCTCGAAGGTTGGGACGGCGACCTGAAACATCGAAACTGCCATGGATTCCCTCTTGCACTGAATGTTGGACGAACGTTGAAGCCGCTGACGAACCGCTTGCGGCCAGACGGTCCTTCTACCCTGAAACGCCGATCCGCTCACTAAAATCCGCGCGCGGTCAGTACATGGCGGCCCGATCGACCACGCCGCTGAACGGCTTGCCGGCCTCATGCGCCGCCATCTGCGCGAGCATCGGCGGTACCAGTTCCGCCGGGGCGCTGGTTGCCGACGCGTGCGGCGTGATCACCACGTTCGGCATCGTCCACAGCGGGCTCGACGCCGGCAACGGCTCGGTCTCGAACACGTCGAGGCTGGCGCCGGCAAGCAAGCCGTCGGCCAGCGCCTGGACGATGTCCGCCTCGACCTGAAGCCCGCCGCGTCCCGCGTTGATGATGACCGGGCCGCCGAGCGCACCGTCGCGGGCGAGCTTGCGGAAAAGCGGCATCGCCAGAATGCCGCGTGTATCGGCGGTCAACGGCAGCAGACAGACGAGAATGTCCGTGCGCCGCAGGAACGGGTCGAGCCCGTCGGTGCCGCTGAACGGCTCGACCCCAGCCGATATCGTCGGCCGCCGGCTCCAGCCGGCGACGCGGAAGCCGAGGCGGACCAGCACCTGGGCGGCGTCGCTCCCGAGCACGCCCATCCCCATCATGCCGACCCGCACCTGCGCCGCGCGGGGCTGCGGCAACTCCTTCCACGTTCGGCCCGCCTGCTGACGGGCGTAGGCAGGCGCCCGCCGGTGGTGGGTCAGAACCTGGAGCGTCACCCATTCGGTCATCCGCTCCGTCAGATCGGTGCTCACCACGCGGACAATGGGCACATCCGGCAGCCCCTTCTGGAAGATCAGGTGATCGACGCCGGCGCCGAGCGAGAAGATCGCCGCGAGCTTCGGCAACGTCGCCAGCAGCCCGTCTTGCGGTTTCCACACCATCGCGTAGCGGATCGCCGCCGGGTCCGGCAGGTCGGGCCACACGAAAAGGGGCCGTCCGGGCTCGGCCGCCCTCACCGCCGCCGCCCACGGCTCCGGGTCCCACGGCCCCGACGCGATCAGTATTGCCCCCTTCGTCGTCATCCGCCCTACTGCGACACCACGCCTTCCGGTGCGGCAACGATGTCGAAGGCGGCCGCCATCAGCGCGCGCGTGTAGTCGGTCCGTGGGTGATCGAAGATGTCCGCCGCCGGTCCGTGCTCGACCACCTTGCCGTTGCGCATCACGAGAATGTCGTTGGCGAGCGCCCGCACGACCTTCAGGTCGTGGCTGATAAAAAGGTAAGCGAGGTCGTGCCGGCGCTGCAGGTCGCGCAAGAGATCGACCACCTGCGCCTGCACGCTCATGTCCAGCGCCGAGGTCGGCTCGTCGAGCATCACGAACTTCGGTTCCAGCACCATCGCGCGGGCGACGGCGATGCGCTGGCGCTGCCCGCCGGAGAACTCGTGCGGATAGCGTCCCCGCGTGGCAGGGTCGAGGCCGACCTCGTCCAGCGCCTGCGCCACCCTGCGGTCGCGTTCGGCGGCGCTCAGCGAACGCGCATGGACCCGCAGCCCCTCGCCGACGATGTCGCCCACCGACATGCGCGGACTGAGCGATCCATAGGGGTCCTGGAAGACGATCTGCATGCGGTTTCTGAGCGGCAGCATCTGCTTGAAGGTGTTGCCCTGGATCGGCTGGCCGAGAAACAGGATGGTCCCGTCGGACGAGATAAGCCGCATGATGGCGAGGCCAAGGCTGGTCTTGCCCGACCCCGATTCGCCGACGACGCCGAGCGTCTGTCCTTCGCGCACGGTGATGTCGACCCCGTCGACCGCCTTGATGTAACCGACGGTACGCCGCAGCAGTCCACGGCGGATCGGGAACCAGACCTTAAGGTCGTCGGTCTTCATCACCACCGGCGCGGAGGAACCGGACTTCGGCGGCTCGCCCTTCGGCTCGGCGGCGAGCAGGTGTTTGGTGTAGGCATGCCGCGGCCGCTCGAAGATCGCTTCCGTCGGTCCCTGTTCGACAATGTGGCCGCCGGTCATCACGCACACCTTCTGTGCCATCCGCCGCACGATCCCGAGGTCGTGGGTGATGAACAGCACCGCCATGCCGGTTTGCTTTTGCAGATCGGCAAGGAGCTTCAGGATTTGCGCCTGCACGGTCACGTCGAGCGCCGTCGTCGGCTCGTCGGCGATGAAGAGGTCCGGCTCGTTGGCAAGCGCCATGGCGATCATCACCCGTTGGCGCTGGCCGCCGGAGAGCTGGTGCGGATAGGCCGTCAGGCGTGAGGCGGCATCCTGGATGCCGACCTGCTCGAGCAGTTGCAGCGTTCGCGCACGCGACGCCTTCTCGCCCATGCCGCGATGAACCTTCAGGATCTCCCCAACCTGCCGCTCGATGGTATGGAGCGGATTGAGCGAGGTCATCGGCTCCTGGAAGACGATGCCGATATCGCCGCCGCGCACGGCGCGCAGTTCTTTCTCCGGTGCCTTCAGCAGGTCGTTGCCCTTGAACAGGATTTGACCCGCCGGGTGGACCGCTGACGGCGGCAAGAGCCGCATCACCGAAAGCGCCGTCACCGACTTGCCCGACCCCGATTCGCCGACCAGCGCGACCGTCTCGCCCTTGGCGATGTCGAAGCTCGCACCCTCCACCGCCATGGTCGTCGTCCCGGCCTGGCGGAATGCAACGCCAAGGTCGCGCACGGAGAGGAGGGGGGCGGTGGTCATCATGCCGACTCGACAATGCCCTGGATGAACGCAACTTCCGGGCGCACGATCTCCGTGGCGGCCGGACCGAAAACCAGTCCCCCGTGATTGTGATAAAGTTCGTAAGTTCCGTTAAGGCGAAGATCGGCAGTCAAAAAATGACTGCAGGGGAATCGGAGTGCCGTTGCGACATGAATGGCGTCGGGAAGCCTGAGACCGGAGTAACGTGCCCTCAGCAAGGCCGCCGCCCACAGAACGCTCCGATCGACAGGACCGACTTCGAGATAGTCGTTTGTTCTGGTCCAGTTGTCGTAGCTGCCGATGAGTTGATCGTTGCCCTCCCTGCAAGGGACAACCAGCAGTTCTGCCAGCGTCAACTCGCTCGTGGCCAGGAAGGGCTTTGCGCTTTTAGGCTCGAATAGGAACAACGCGCCCAACGCCGCCGAAAGTTCATCGTCACCTTCGAACAGCCGGATAAAGATGTTCGCATCGACGTAAAGGCGATTGGGCGTTGCCATCAATCATCCCATTCGTCGCGCAACGCGCGAATCCGGGCCACGGCTTCTTCCGTCGTTACCCCCGATGCACTTTTCCGGGCTCCATCGAGCAATTCGCGCAGATGGTCGCGGCTCGGCCGCTTGGTTTCGGCCTCCTCCTCAATGATCACCGTCACGGTGGCCGAAGCGTCGATACCCTCTCGCAATCTCTCAGGCAGTTCCGAGGCCTTGAGATGCTCGTGCACGATCTTGTTCATTGCCCAGTTCCTTTTGAGAGGGGCTGGCTTTCTAGGACAACATTGTTGCCGTTTATAGTCCCATCGCGTCCCGTCCCGATCGGTCGCAGCCAACACGCCAGCGCCAGCCCGGGTCGCCTCACGCCAACTTGTCCTTGCACCGCTCGGTCTCGATCTCGACCGTCACGTGATCGAGCCCGAATTTCTCGTCGAGCCGCCGTTTGACCGTCTCGATCACCTGCTCCGGGTCGGTCCCCGGCTCGATCACCGCGTGCAGGGTCGTCATCGTCCGCTCCTGCGTGATCGACCACAGGTGCACGTGGTGCACCTCGCGCAGTCCTTCGATCTCCGCGACCAGCGTTCGCGCGATCGCGCGTGGATCGAGATCGGGCGGCGTCCCTTCCAGGAGAATGTGTCCGGACTCCCTCACGATGCGCCAGGCTGCCCTGAGGATGATGACCGCCACCAGCACCGACAGGATCGGGTCGATCGGCGTCCATCCCGTCGTCATGATCACCGCGGCAGCAACCAGTGCGGCGACCGAGCCCAGCGTGTCCCCGATCACGTGCAGCGCTGCGCTGCGCACGTTGAGGTTCGTCTGGTCGGCTCCGTGCAGGATGAGGAACGTGACGATGTTGACGACGAGGCCGGTGCCGGCGACGGCCAACATCAGCCCCCCATGCACCGGCTGCGGCTGGGCGAGCCGCCCCGCCGCCTCGAAGGCGATCCATGCCGCGATGGCGAACAGTGCCAGCCCGTTGCCGAATGCGACCAGGACCTGGAACCGGTCGAACCCGTAGGTGCGTTTGCGGTCGGCCGGCCAGCGCACGACCCGGAACGCAAACCATGCCAGCGCCAGCGCGCCAAAGTCGGTGAGCATGTGTCCCGCGTCCGCCAGCAGCGTCAGCGAGCCGGCAACGAGTTCGCCGACCACCTCGACCACCATGAACGCGCCGATCAGCGCTGCGGCGGCGGCCATACGGCCCTCGTTGCGGACTGCATGATCATGCGGGTGGCCATGGTCGTGCCCGTGCGGGTGGTCGTGCCCGTCGCTCATGTGAACGTCTTCCTGGGGTCAAAAGCGTCGCGCACTGCCTCGCCGACGAAGATCAGCAGCGACAGCATGATCGAGATGACGAAGAAGCCCGTCAGCCCCAGCCACGGCGCGTGGATGTTGTCCTTGCCCTGCGCCAGCAGCTCGCCGAGCGACGGCGAGCCGGGCGGCAGTCCGAAGCCGAGGAAGTCGAGTGCCGTCAGCGTCGTGATCGACCCGTTGAGGATGAACGGCAGGAAGGTCAGCGTCGCCACCATCGCGTTGGGCAACAGGTGGCGGAACATGATCGTCAGGTTGCCGACGCCCAGCGCCCGCGCCGCGTTGATGTACTCGAAGTTGCGGCCGCGCAGGAACTCCGCCCGCACCACCCCCACCAGCGCCGTCCACGAGAACAGCAGCAGAATGCCGAGCAGCACGAAGAAGCTCGGCGCGATTACCGAGGAGATGATCAGCAGGATGTAGAGCGACGGTATCGAGGTCCATATCTCGATGAACCGCTGGAAGCCGAGGTCGATCCAGCCGCCGAAGAAGCCCTGCACCGCGCCGGCCAGCACGCCGATGACCGACGAGATGATCGCCAGCGTCAGCCCGAACTCCACCGAGATGCGAAAGCCGTAGATCAGCCGCGCCACCACGTCGCGCGCCTGGTCGTCGGTACCAAGCCAGTTCATGTTGCCGAGCGTGCAGTTGGGGTCGTTGACGCCGCCGGGGTAGCCCTGGCAGCGCACCTGCTTGCTCATCAGCCACCACGGCGGCGCCGGCACCGGAACGGGAGATCTCGTTGTTGACCGTGCGGTAGGAGTAGCGGATCGGCGGCCACACCATCCACCCGCCGGATTTCAGGATCTCGTCCTGCACGAACGGGTCGCGGTAGTCGGTGGTCGCCAGGAAGCCGCCGAATTTCGATTCCGGATAGTTGACGAACACCGGGAACAGGATCTCGCCGTGGTACGAGACCACGATCGGCCGGTCGTTGGAAATGAACTCGGCGAACAGCGACAGGACGAAAAGGACCATGAAGATCCAGAAGGCCCATAGCCCGCGTTTGTTGCGCTTGAAATTGTCGAGCCGGCGCCGGTTGATCGGGGACAGGGTAAGCAGCCGCTTGGGCGGCGGCTCCTCCTGCCCCGGTTGCGGCTCGACCGTCTCGTAGCCGCTTCTCTCGAGCTTTTCCTCGAGCTTGACGTCCAAATTCACACCTCGCGCGTCTCGAAATCGATCCGGGGATCGATCCACGTATAGGTGAGGTCGGAGACGAGGTTCACCACCAGCCCCATCAGGGAGAAGATGTAGAGGGTCGCGAAAACTACCGGATAGTCGCGGTTGAGCACGGATTCGAACCCGAGCAACCCCAGCCCGTCGAGCGAAAAGATCGTTTCGATCAGCAAAGAGCCGGCGAAGAAGGCGCTGATGAAAGCGCCCGGAAAGCCGGCAATGACGATCAGCATGGCGTTGCGGAAGACGTGGCCGTAGAGCACCTGCCGCTCGGTCAGGCCCTTCGCGCGCGCCGTCATCACGTACTGCTTGCGGATTTCGTCGAGGAACGAGTTCTTGGTGAGCAGCGTCGTCGTCGCGAAGGCAGAAAGGGCCATCGCCGTCAGGGGCAGCACCAGATGCCAGAAGTAGTCAAGCATCGCCTGCGGATCGAGGATCCACTTGTACCACGGCATGTGCGCATATTGGTCCGACCACAGCCCGCGCAGCGGGAACCAGTTGAAGAAGGAGCCGCCGGCGAACAGCACGATCAGCAGGATTGCGAACAGGAAGCCGGGGATGGCGTAGCCGATGATGATCACGCCGCTCGTCCACATGTCGAAGCGCGTGCCGTCCTTGACCGCCTTGCGAATGCCGAGCGGTATGGAGATCGCGTAGGAGAGAAGCGTCATCCACAGGCCGAGCGAGATCGACACCGGCAGCTTTTCCGCGATCAGTTGCAGCACGCCGATGTCGCGGAAGTAACTCTGCCCGAAATCGAAGCGCGAATAATTCCACAACATCAGGCCGAAACGCTCGAGCGGCGGCTTGTCGAAGCCGAACTGCTTCTCCAGTGACTTGATGAACTCCGGGTCCAGCCCCTGCGCGCCGCGGTACTTCGAGGTGACGCTGCTTTCGCCGCCGGGGTTCTGGCCGGCGCCCGTCCGGCAAAATCGCCGCCGCCGCTGATCCGCGCCGTCGCCGATACGTCGGTGCCCTGCAACTGGGCGATCACCCGTTCGATCGGCCCGCCCGGCGCGAATTGCACCACGAGGAAGCTGATCGCCATGATCCCGATGATCGTCGGGATCATCAGCAGCACGCGGCGAAGGACGTAAGCGCCCATCTTGTCCTAGCTGGTCCAGGTCCGGCGGACATGCAGGCTTGCGCAGGCGGCGTGTCGCGGGCGCAGCGCAGCACGAAGTGGTGGGTTGCCGAACCGGGACCTGTCGCGACGCGCCGGACCCCGGGTCTGCGATGCACCGCCGGCGCGCTGCATCGCGCCGGGGGAACGGCGAAGCAAGGATATGCGGCGGCCCAATATCATTCGGAGCAACGTTATCCTGTGTAACCGATCGCCCGTGCCTTGCCGGTGTCGAACCACCAGGTCGATTCCGGCGCAAAGGCGTAGTCCGGCTTCGTCGCCGGCCAGCCAAACAGGTCCCAGTGGGCGACGCGGTGATTGGCGAGATACCAGCTGGGCACCCAGTATTGTCCGGCGCGCAATACGCGGTCGAGCGTCTTGAGCAGCGTCACCAGTTGTTCGCGGCTGGCGACCGCCGGGAGCTGATCCAGCAAGCCGTCGACGGCCTTGTTCTTGATGCCGGAATAGTTGCGGGTTCCCCGCGTGTCGGCCGCCCTGGAGCCAAAAAACTGCGCGAGGCCGTCGAGCGGCGTAGCCGAGAAGCGGAACGCCGCCATGACGACATCGAAATCGAAATCGTTGAGGCGCGCCTGATATTGCGCCGGGTCCACCTGGCGAATCGTCCCGGTGACGCCGACGCGCTTGAGGTTCGCCACCCACGGCGTCAGCACGCGCTCGAATACGGAGGAATCGATCAGGAACTCGACATCCAGCGGATCGCCCGCGCTGTTGACGAGCTTGCCGCCTTTCTGCTGCCAGCCGGCGGCCGTCAGCAGGTCGAAGGCCTGTTTCAGCATCTCGCGGTCGGCACCCGAACCGTCGCTTTTCGGTGGCACCCAGGCGTCCCCGAAGACCTCCTCAGGCAGATCGCCGCGATACGGCTCCAGCAGTTTCAACTCGTCGGGCCCGGGCTTGCCGTCCGCCATGAAGTCCGAATTCTGGAAGTACGAGAACTCGCGTGAATAGGAATCGAAGAACAGGTTCTTGTTCGTCCATTCGAAATCGAATGCGAGCCCGATGGCGAGCGGCGTCCTGGGGTCGGCGAACTTGTCTCGTCTGGTGTTGAAGAAGGAACCCTGCAGCGCCGGTATCGCCTCGGCCGGAAACAGCGTCTTCTTGACCTTGCCCTGGGTGAGGGCGGGAAAGTCGTAGCCGGTCGCCCAGGTTATCGAGGTGAACTCCTCGCGAAAGGTGATCGCGCCCTTCTTGAAGGCCTCGAACGCGGTCTCGCGCTCCTGGAAAAAGTCGATGCGGATGACGTCGAAATTTCCCTGCCCAACATTGACCGGCAGGTCCTTGCCCCAATAGTCGCTCACCCGCTGGTACTCGATGAAGCGCCCGGCCGAAACGTTCCCGACCTTGTAACCCCCCGAGCCGAGCGGCGGATCGAGCGTGGACGAATCGAACGGGTGGTCCGTGTAGTAGGCCTTCGAGAAGATGGGCAGAGTTGCGATGGTAAAAATCGTCTCGCGGGTCTGTTGGCCGTTGAGCGTGACGACGACGGTGCCAACGCCGGTGGCCTCGGCTTTCACCATCGAAGCGATCACCTGCGAAATTTCCGGGTGGCCTTTCTCCCTCAGCAGCATCAGCGAGAAGGCGACGTCCTCGGCGCCGAGCTGCGAGCCGTCATGGAAAGTGGGCCCGGACCGCAGATGAAACGTGAACGCGTTGCTGTCGTCGGAGACATCGACCGATTCGGCAACCAGCCCGTAGTAGGAACTGGGCTCGTCCTCGGCGGCCGACATCAATGTGTCGAAGGTCATCTCCATGCGTGGCGGCGCGTCGCCCCGCAGCACGAACGAATTGAGCGTGTTGAACGTCTGCGGCGACTGGTTATACGCCCAGTTGGGCGGCTGGAAGTTCATCCGCCCGCCCTTGGGCGCATCTGCGTTGACGTAGTCGAAATGCGGGAAATCGGCCGGGTATTTCAGTTCGCCGAACACCGACAGGCCGTGCAGGCCGCTGCGGCCGGCCGCCCACGCGAAGGGCCTCATCAGCGGCGTGGCGAGCGCGGCCCCCCCGGCGACCAGCGCCGCACGACGGGTGAGCCCGCGCATCCTGCCGCTCATTGCGCGCTTCCGATCTTGGCCGCCTTGTCGGCGTCCCACCACCACGTCGTCGGGAAGCCTATGTCGAACCTCAGCTTCTTGTAGTCAGAATGTCCGAAGCGGTCCCAGTAGGCGATCCGGTCGGTCAGGATCGTGTAGCTCGGGATGACGTACTGCTCCCACATCAGCACCCGGTCGAGCGCCGCGACCGCAGCCAGTTGATCGGCGCGGTCCTTGGAAAGGATCAGGTCGTTGATGATGGTGTCGACTGCCGGGTCCTTGATCCCCGCGTAGTTGCGCGACGAGTTGCGGTCCGCCGACTGTGACCCCCAGAAGTCCAGTTGCTCGTTGCCCGGCGAGTTCGATTCCGCCCAGCCGGTGTAGATCATGTCGAAGTCGCGCGAGCGCACGCGCGTGACGAACTGGCTGGAATCGACCGTGCGCACGCTGACGTCGATGCCGATGCGCTTCAGCGACTGCTGGTAGGGCAGGGCCACCCGCTCGATCGTCGGGCCGTTGAGCAGGATCTCGAAGTGCACAGGCTTCCCGTCGGGACCGACCATGTTGTTGCCGTCGAGGTGGTAGCCCGCCGCCTGGAACAGCTCGACCGCCTTCCTCAGGTTGTCGCGCACCTTCTGCGGGTCGCCGCCGACCGGGTTCGTGTATTCCTCGGTGAAGACCTCCGGCGGAACCTTGTCGCGTACGCTGTCGAGTATCTCCAGCTCCCGGCCTTGCGGCAGCCCGTGCCAGCCGATCGGGATGCCGAAGAAGAACGAGTTGATGCGCGTGTATTGCCCGAAGAAAATGTCCTTGTTCAGTTGCTCGAAGTCGAAGGCGTAGTTGAGCGCACGCCTGACACGCACGTCCTGGAACAGCGGGCGGCGCAGGTTGGGGATGAACCCGACCATGATGCCCGATGTCTGCTCCAGGTCGACCGCCTGCTTGTTGACTTTCCCGCTCTTCATCGCCGGGAAGTCGTACGCGGTCGCCCAGCGTTTGGCCTCGTTCTCTGCCCAGAAGTCGAACTGGTCCGCCTTGAACGCCTGAAACTCGACATCGAGATCGCGGTAGTACTCGTATTTCACCTGGTCGAAGTTGTTGGTGCCGATATACGTGTTGAGGTCCTTGCCCCAGAAATCCGGCACCCGCTGGTAGGTGATCGAGCGGCCGGGGTCGACCGAGGCGACCTTGTAGGGACCGGAGCCGAGCGGCGGCTCGAGCGTTCCCTGGCTGATGTCCCTCTGCTTGCCGTTGGCGTCCTTGCCCTCCCACCAGTGCTGCGGCAGGATCAGCAACTGCCCCACGATCTGCGGCAGCTCGCGGTTACCCTTCTCGTCGAACGTGAAGGTCACCTGGTCGGGCGCGGTGACGTCTGCGCTCTTCACGTGCTGGTAATAGAACCGCTGGCTGGGATTGAGTTCCACCAGCTTGTCGAACGACCACTTGACGTCCTCTGCCGTGATCGGCGTGCCGTCGTGCCACTTGGCCTTCGGATTGATGCGGTAGGTGACCGATGAATAGTCAGCCGGGAATTTCAGCGCGTCGGCGATTTGCGGATATTCGGCCGAGATGTTTTCCTCGTCGATCGCCGGCGTCATCAGCGTCTCATAGATGAGGCCGAGGCCGTCCGCCGCCACACCCTTGGGCAGGATGGGATTGAGCGTGTCGAACGTCGGGCCGGAACCCGAAAGCCGCGCCACGCCGCCCTTCGGCGCGTCCGGGTTGACATAGTTGAAGTGCGGAAAGCCCGGCTTGTATCCGGGCTGGTCGACGAGGCTGACGCCCGTGACCCATTCGCCGTCGTCCTGCGCGCTGGCAACATCGGCCGTGGCGAGGCCGCCGGCGGCAAGCGCCACGAGGGCAAGGGCTGTCGTCAGCAACGTCTTCATCGGCCTCTCCCGTTGACTGCGCGCAATCGTTTCGCCGGCCCGCCCTTCACGTCCCTTTCAGGACATATTAAGGGCGGACGGCGGAAAGCGACACCGCTTGCGGGAAATTGCCGGCAAAAATCGCCGCGACCCCAGGCCGCGACCCCACACATAGGGCCGGCGGATCAACGCCGCCGACCGCCCCTATTGCGCCGCCGGCGCCGGCAGCTCGGTCGAGTGCTGCGGGGCCGCTCCGCCTCCGGCCGGCAAGGGCAACGGATTGTCCGAGTTGGAGTTGAGGAAGGCGATCACGTTCGCCCGGTCCTGCACGTTCTTGAATCCGGCGAATGACATCTTGGTCCCCGGGATGAAGGCCTGCGGCCCCGCCAGGAACTGGTTGAGTTCGTCGAAGGTCCAGGTCTTGCCCTGGCCCCAGTCCTGCATCGCCTGCGAATAGCTGTAGCCGTTGTCCTCAATCACCTGCGCGCCGACGACCCCGTAAAGATCAGGCCCGACCTTGTTTCCGGCGCCCTTGTTCAGGTTGTGACACGCCAGGCATATCGCCGCCTTGGTCTTGCCAGCGCCGACGTCCGCGGCCGCCAGTGCAGCCTCGAAGTCATCGGGTGTCCCGCCCGCGGCCGCGGCAGCCGGAGCGGGTGCAGCTGGAGCCGGCGCGGCCGGTGCCGCCGGCGCCTGGGCCGTCTGCGCCGGCGCTGACGGAGCCGGTGCGGCCGGCGCCGAGGGGCAGGCGCCGCCGGAGCCTGCGCCTGTTGCTCGGCCGGCGCTGAGGGCGCGGCTGCGGCGGGTGCCTGTGCTGGCGCGCCTCCCGCCGTTGCTGCCGGCAGCGGCACCGGGCTGTCGGCGTTGGTCCTCAGGAAGTCGATCACGTTCGCCCGGTCCGTGGCATCTTTCATGCCGGCATAGGTCATGGCCGTGCCGGGGATGAAGCCCTGCGGATCGGTGAGGAACTTGTCCAGGTTGTCGAAGGTCCAGGTCATCCCCTGCTTGCCCTTCTCCTGCATGGCCTGGGAATACCCGAAGTCGGCGTGGTAGAGCACCGGTGAGCCGACGACGCCGTAGAGATCGGGTCCGACCTTGGTTCCGCCGCCCTGGTTAAAGTTGTGGCAGGCCATGCAGATCCTGGCCTTGGTCTCGCCGACCTTCGGGTCCGCCGTCTGCAGCCTGACCGCGATCGGCGTCACCGCCGGCGCGCCGCCGCCTGCCTGCGGAACCCCGCCGCCGCCCGCCTGCGCGGCCTCTCCGCCGGCCGCACCGCCTTCGGCGCTCGGCGCCACGGCCACTTCGTAGCCGGGTTTGGTCGGCTCGCCCGGCGTATAGATGGCGTCGGCGATGATCTTGACGGCCATCACGGCGAGAGCGGTGCCCAGGACCGCTCCGGCAATCTTGTTGAATTCGAACGAGTCCATGGTCGACGAGGCTCCGGCGAACGACAAACAGGATGTGCCGGAATTGGTCCCCACCGCCGGCCCGGGCGCAAATTACAGGTTTTGCGCGGACAATAGCAACATGGCCGGTTCCGTCCCGGTCGTGACGATTTGTCCCGATCCGCGTCTCCACCGGCGCACCCTCATGCGCGTTGCTTCTGCGCCGGGGCGATTGCTGCTAAAGCCTGCCGCGCCGGCAGGCGCCGGCCCATGGACGACGGGGGGCGATCATGCCGACGCGTAAAAAGGTGGTCTACCAGGGCGAGCCGGGGGCGAACTCCGATCTTGCCTGCCGCGAGGTCTATCCGCGGGCCGAGGCGGTGCCGTGCCCGACGTTCGAGGATTGCTTTGCCGCCGTCGAGAGCGGCGCCGCCGACCTCGCGATGATCCCGATCGAGAATTCGCTCGCCGGCCGCGTTGCCGACATCCACCACCTGCTGCCGACCTCGGGCCTCCACATCATCGCCGAGTACTTCATGCCGATCCATTTCAACCTGATGGCGCCGCCCGGTGCCACGTTGAAGTCGATCCAAACCGTCGCGAGCCACATCCACGCCCTCGGTCAGTGCCGCAACATCATCCGCCGCCATCGCTGGAAGACCGTGATCGCCGGCGATACCGCCGGTGCCGCGCGCGAGATCGCCGATACCGGCGACATCACCCAGGCCGCGCTCGCCCCGCGCATCGCCGCGGCGACCTATGGCCTCGTCATCCTCGCCGAGAACGTCGAGGACGAGGCGCACAACACCACCCGCTTCATCATCCTGTCGAAGAAGCCGCACGTCCCGCGCCGCGGCTCCGGCCCGGTCATCACCACCTTCGTCTTCCGCGTCAGAAACGTGCCGGCCGCCCTCTACAAGGCAATGGGCGGCTTCGCCACCAACGGCGTCAACATGACGAAGCTCGAGAGCTACCAGCTGGACGGCAAGTTCTTCGCCACCCAGTTCTACGCCGATGTCGATGGCCACCCGTCCGACCGCCCGCTGAAGCTGGCTCTGGAGGAACTCGCCTTCTTCTCCACCGAAGTCCGCATCCTCGGCACCTACCCCGCGAGCCCCTTCAGGGAGGGGATGGGGTAGGGAACGAGCAGGACTTGTCCGGTTGAGGGCTTGGCGCGCCGGGCATTATTCGCCTGCGTTTAACCTCCCCCCTTGAGGGCGCGCCCGCGCTGATCACCGCAGTCTCTGGCTCGCGCGCAGCCGCGTCGTCTGCCGCCCCCCCACCCGTCTCGCGATCGTGCCGATCGCTCGCCACCCTCCCCGCACCAAACACGGGTTTACCCGTGTTTGGCGGAAGACGTGCCGAAGTCGGATATATCCGACTTCGGTGGGGAGGGATGGCCTTCTCGATCAGCGGTTTGAGCCACGTGCAAGCACGCTGACCGCGATCATGGTTTCCCCCCAGTGGGGCAAGAAGCTGACCGCTCAGCAGGAGCCTGAGGCAAAGTGCAGGGAACCATCCCTCCCCCGAAGCGGGGAGGGTGGCTCCTCGCGGCAGCGAGGAGACGGGTGGGGGCCTTCGACGCACCCACCCCACCCACCATGCTGCGCATGGTCCCCCCTCCCCGTGCCGGGGAGGGATAGGCGGGCCGATCCGCCCCCGCCAAAACACCTCCGAAAATAAGTTATCCCCGCGCCGGCAGCCGCACCGATAATCGTCCGATCCCCGCCCGCAAAGGGGCGCGCTCATGAGGCGTCGTCAGCGTGGGGCGGGGTGCGGCGCCTGCGGCGCGCTTCCGTCAGGGAGCGACCGGCAGCGAGGACAAAACCCTTTGGGCAAACCTCGCGGCCGGCAGGGGGACGACGGTCCCCTACGTCTCGGGAGGCCCGCGTGAGATCGCCCGCCGGCACTACGACCGGCTGCCAGGAGCTGGCCTTAAGGGCGGGGAACAAGCCGGAGCCGCAAATGGCCGAGGCTCCCCGTTCCGGAGCGCGATAACGCGGGTCGTCAAATCGCTGCGGCGGGCGCTCGTTGAGCGCCCACACTCGGACTACCCGACTGGCGTTCCATGAGCGCCCGCCACCCCCTTCTCAAGAGGCGAGGAGGGCGAAGCCCGACCGGGATCGCAAAGAATCTCGCGAGGGGCACACAGGGACGGCATCACCCGGAGCGGGTTCGCTCGCGGGAACGGGAAGGCATGTGCCCATGGAACCCCAGCCCGATCATCCCCGACCCCTGTGTTTCTCCCCCTCGCGCCTCGCGCGGTTTTCTGACACGCTCCGCGCATGACCACGCCCCTCACGAAAGAACCGTCGTTCACCATCGGCGTCGAGGAGGAGTATCTCCTTGTCGACAAGGAGACCCGCGACCTCGTCGTCGACCCGCCGGCCGGGCTGATGAAGGATTGCGAGAAGGCGCTGGGTGAGCACGTCAAGCCGGAATTCCTGCGCTGCCAGATCGAGATCGGCACCTCGATCTGCGGCAGCCTCGCCAGCGCCCGTGCCGAGATCGCGCGGCTGAGGCGCACCATCGCCGAAGCGGCCGCCGAGTACGGCCTCGCCCCGATCGCCGCCTCCACCCATCCTTTCGCCGAGTGGGAGCAGCAGCGCAACACCGACAAGGAGCGTTACAACAAACTCGCCCGCGACATGCAGCTGCTGGCGCGGCGGCTTCTGATCTGCGGCATGCACGTCCACGTCGGCATCGAGGACGAGGCGTTGCGGTTCGACCTCTTCGAGCAGGTCCCGTATTTTCTCCCGCACCTGCTGGCGCTGTCGACGTCATCGCCGTTCTGGCGCGGCGAGCCGACCGGGTTGCATTCGTACCGGCTGGCGGTCTTCAACGAATTGCCGCGCACAGGCCTGCCGCCGAGCTTCGCCGGACCAAGCGAGTTCCATCGCACCGTCGACACGCTGGTGCGCGCCGGCGAGTTGGAAGACGGCACCAAGATCTGGTGGGACCTGCGGCCGTCGGCGCGTTTCCCGACGCTGGAGATGCGCATCACCGACGTTTGCACCCGCCTCGACGATGCCATCGCCATCGCCGCCTTGTACCGCTGCGTGCTGCGCACGCTCTACCGCCTGCGGCGGAGCAACCAGCGCTGGCGCCACTACTCAACCTTCCTCGTCAACGAGAACCGCTGGCTCGCCCAGCGCTTCGGGCCTTCCCGCGCCCTCATCGACTTCGGCAGGGGCGAGCCGGTTCCCTTTGCCGATCTCATGGAGGAGTTGATCGAGATGACTGCCGAGGACGCGCGGTTCTTCGGCTGCGAAAAGGAAGTCGCCCACGCCCGCCACATCGTCGCCAACGGCACTTCGGCCGACCGTCAGCTTGCGGTCTACGAAACCGCGATCGAGGGCGGCGCCTCGGCCGAAACGGCGTTGAAGGACGTGGTCGATCACCTCATCGAGGAAACGCTTATCGCCTGCGAGGGCCCCGCCGCGATGACCGGCCGCGCTCCGGCATCGGGCCGCCCGGCCGGGGAAATGGCCGGACGGCCCTGATGCCTGATGTGCCCGATGGCGATCGCGTTCGCATCCGCTCCGAGGAGGTGCTGTCGAAGGGCTGGGCGACGTTCAAGCGCTATGTCTTCGACCTGCGTCGCCGTGACGGTACCTGGCAGACGCTGACCCGCGAAATCCAGGATCACGGCAACGCGGTCGTGGTTCTGCCAGTCGACCGCGAGCGCCGCACCGTTCTCCTCGTGCGTCAGTTTCGCCTTGCAGCCCACCTCAACGGCCACGACGGCTTCCTGATCGAAGCGTGCGCCGGCATCATCGATTCAGGCGAGAGCGCCCATGCCGCGGCGCTGCGCGAGGCCGAGGAAGAGCTCGGCTACCGCCTGCACGACGTCGAGCCTGTCTTTGATGCTTTTGTCAGTCCGGGCGCCGTCACCGAGCGGATGGTCTATTGCATGGCGCGGTACACGCCCGCCGACCGCGTTTCGCCAGGCGGCGGTGCCGCGCACGAGGGGGAGGACATCGAGGTCATCGAGATGACTATCGATGACGCCGTCGCCGGTGTCGCACACGGGGAGATCGTGGACGCCAAGACCATCCTCCTCATCCGGCACTTGAACGAGGTTGCGGACTGATGCCGGCTCACATGGCGGTGGCAGGAAATTCCAGAACCGCCTCGCCGGAAACCGGATCGGTCATGCCAAGGCCGCCACCGAGGTCCTCCAGCGCGTCGCGGAAGGTGTCGAGCATGCTGATCATGTCCGGCCGCGCCGCGACGATCGCGTCGAAACTTTCCCATTCGCCCATGAAGCAAAATGTCCGCTCGCCGGTCTTCACCAGCGCCCCGCCGAGGAAGCCCTTCATCCGCTGCTGGGTCATCTTCCGGTTCTTCTCGATGAAATCCTGCTCGCGGCCAGGCTTCACCCGGAACCGGACGACGTTGTATGCCTTCATGTCTGCCTCCCTCCAGGCCCCGGCGCGGGCTGCGCCACCGTTTTCCCACTGTACACCAGCGGAAGTGAAGTTCGAATGCGGTTGAAGAGCCCGCCTGACTCCGCCTATTCGGCCGGTTCGGGCGCCCGCATCGGATTGTTGGGGTGCTGCGTCCAGTTGCGGTACCCGGTCGCCGGCGCACCGGTGTGTGGGTCGACGCCGCTGGTCAGCCGTTCCATGGTGATGCAGTTCTCCACCGGACAGACGTTGACGCAGAGGTTGCATCCGACGCACTCGGCGTCGATGACCTCGAAGTGGCGGCGGCCATTCTTGGTGGCGGTGATCGCCTGGTGCGAGGCGTCCTCGCACACGATGTGGCAGCGGCCGCACTGGATGCAGAGGCCCTGGTCGATGCGCGCCTTGGTCACGTAGTTGAGGTTGAGGTACTTCCAGTCGCTGAGGTTGGGCACCGCGCGCCCGACGAGATCGGCGACCTTCATCTGGCGCTCGTCCAGATATCGGGAAAGGCCGGAGATCATCTCGCCGACGATCTTGAAGCCATAGGTCATCGCGGCCGTGCACACTTGCACGTTCGCCGCGCCGAGCGACAGAAACTCCGCCGCGTCCCGCCAGGTGGTGATGCCGCCGATGCCGGAGATCGGCAGGCCCGCGCTCTCCCCATCGCGGGCGATCTCGGACACCATCGAGAGCGCGATCGGCTTTACCGCCGGACCGCAATAACCGCCGTGCGAGCCCTTGCCGTCGATCGTGGGCATCGGCGCGAAGCTGTCGAGATCGACGTTGGTGATCGAATTGATCGTGTTGATCAGCGACACGGCGTCGGCGCCGCCTTTCTTTGCGGCACGCGCCGGATAGCGGATATCGGTAATGTTTGGCGTGAGCTTGACGATGACGGGCATGCGCGTCGCCGCCTTGCACCAGCGCACCACCATCTCGATGTATTCCGGCACCTGGCCGACCGCGGAGCCCATGCCCCGCTCGCTCATGCCGTGCGGACAGCCGAAGTTGAGCTCGACACCGTCGCAACCGGTATCCTCGACGGCCGTCAGGATCGCTTTCCAGTTCGCCTCTTCGCACGGCACCATCAGCGAGACCACCAGCGCGCGGTCTGGCCAGTCCCGCTTGACCTGCTTGATCTCGCGGAGGTTCACGTCGAGCGGCCGGTCGGTGATCAGCTCGATGTTGTTGAGCCCGATCAGCCGGCGGTCGCCGGCATGGATAGCGCCGTAGCGCGGGCCGGCAACATTGACGATCGGCGGGTCCTCGCCGAGCGTCTTCCACACCACGCCGCCCCACCCTTGCCTGAAGGCGCGTACGACGTTGTATTCCTTGTCGGTCGGCGGCGCCGAGGCGAGCCAGAACGGGTTGGGCGACTTGATGCCGATGAATTCGCTGCGGAGATCGGCCATGCGGAGACTCCCTGCCCTGGTCTAGCCCATCAGCGCGCGGTGAATGGACTCAGCGGCGATCTTGCCGTCCTCGACCGCAACCACAGTGAGGTCGGAACCACCGGCAATGCAGTCCCCACCGGCCCAGACCCCTTCCATCGTCGTGCGCCGCTCTCCGTCCGCCTTGATGCGACCGCCCTCGAGCGCGATGCCCGGTCCCGCCGATGTTGCAACCGCGCCGTCGATGGCGTCGGCAACAAAGGTCTGGCCGATTGCCTTGAACACCATGTCGGCTTCAAGCGCGAACGTCTCGCCGGTACCGACAATCCTGCCGTCGTTCTCGGACGTGTATTCGAACTCGACCGACATCACCTTGCCGCCAGAAGAAACGAGCCGTCGCGGGATGGCCGACAGTTTGATCCTGACGCCATCCGTCTGGGCAAGCTCGCGCTCGAATTGGCTTGCCCCATGCGATCGGCACCGCGGCGATATACGATGGTCACGTCCTCGGCTCCCAACCGTCTCGATTGGGTGGCGATGTCGATGGCGGTCATGCCGCCGCCGACTACCACTACCCGGCGGCCGACCGGCAGGGCCGACAGATCCTTCGCCTGACGGAGATCGGCGATGTAAGCGACCGCGTCGGCGACGCCGGCTGCGTCCTCGTCAGGCAGTCCGAGGGCGTTGACGCCTGCAAGACCCAATCCGAGGAATACGGCGTCAAAGTCCTGACGCAGCTCGGCGATGGTGAAATCGCGGCCGAGCTGCTTGCCGGTCTCGACATTGATGCCGCCGATCGACAGGATGAAGTCGACCTCCGCCTGCGCGAAATCATTGACGGTCTTGTAGGCGGCGATGCCGTATTCGTTGAGACCGCCGATCTTCGGGCCGCGCATCGAAGATGACGACGTCATGGCCGTGCATGGCGAGGCGATGGGCGCACGACAGGCCGGCGGGGCCGCCGCCGACGACGGCGATCCGGCGTCCCGTCGGTTTGGCGCGCTGGAACGGCTGTTGGCCGTCCCCCATCAGCACATCCGTGGCGTAGCGCTGCAATTCGCCGATGCGCACGGGCTTGCCCTCGGCCGCTTCGCGCACGCAGGCTTCTTCGCACAGCGTCTCGGTCGGGCACACCCGCGCACACATGCCGCCGAGGATATTGGCCGACAGGATGGTCTCCGCCGCGCCCCTGGGATTGTCGGTGAGGATCTCGCGGATGAACATCGGGATGTCGATCCCGGTCGGGCACGCGGTCGTGCATGGTGCGTCGAAACAGAAGTAGCACCGGTCCGCCTCGACCAGCGCCTGATGGTGATCGAGCGGCGGATGGAGGTCGCTGAAGTTGGTCAGATACTCTTGCGGTGACAGACGCCCCGAGGCGATGTCAGGCACCCGTTCGACCGGCATTGGGTCCCCTTCGCAGGCCCGTGGTCAGCGGTCATTTGGACAAATTCCCGAAAAGGCGTCAAGGGATCGCCTTGGGGCTTTGCCGGTCAGCCGCTGCGGCCGTAGTCGTCTTCGATACGGACGATGTCATCCTCGCCAAGGTAGGCGCCGAACTGGAGCTCGATAACGACCAGCGGTACGGCTCCGTGATTGGCGAGGCGGTGAACGGCCCCCCTGGGAACGTCGACCGAATCGCCGGCCTGCATGGCGACGACCTTCGCACCGATCGTCGCCTCGGCGGCGCCGGCGACGACCGTCCAGTGCTCGGACCGATGCGCGTGGTGCTGCAACGACAGACGTTGACGCGGATCGATGACGATGCGCTTGACCTGATAGTCGGAGCCAAGCTCGAGCGACTGATAGTGACCCCACGGCCGGTAGTGACGGGCGAAGTCGCCGACGACGGCCTCGGGGCGCGCATCGATTGCCGCGACCAGGGTCTTGACGGCGTCGGCGTGAGCGCGGCTCGCCACCAGAACCGCATCGTCGCTGACAACGACGATTGCATCGTCGAGACCGACCACGCCAACCGTTGGGCGCGCAGTGGTGACATAGGAGCCGCGGGTATCGACGAGGACCACGTCGCCGTCGACGGAGTTGCCGGCGGCATCCTTGTTGAAGCTGCCCAGACCGCCGCCCAGGTGCCGAGGTCGTACCAGTCGAAGCGCGCCTCTGCGACGACGGCGCGATCGGTCTTCTCCATGACGGCGCGGTCGAACGACGTCGCCGGGGCTGCGCGGAAAGGGTCGCGCGGCGAGCACCAGGGCCCCATCGTCGACGGCTCCGGCGACGGCATCGCGCGCGGCGCGAGCAACGGCCGGGGCGTAACGCTCGATCAGGTCGATCGCGGTTGTTGCGCGCATCAGGAAGATACCGGCGTTCCACAAGCAACCGTCCGCAATCAGCGCCGCCGCCGTGACCGCGTCCGGCTTTTCGACGAATTGGTCGACGGACGAGATGCCGTTGGCCATGGAAGCGCCGGGTCTGATGTAGCCGAATTCGCCTGCCGGCCGGTCGGGCCTGACGCCGAAGGTTACGATGCGATCATCGTCGGCTGCCGCCCGCGCCGATCCAATGGCCGCCACAAACGCCGTAACATCCCGGATAACATGGTCAGCCGGCAGCGCCAGAAGGACGGCGTCCGGATCTTGGTCGGCGACGACAACCGCCGCTACCGCGATCGCCATGGCGGTGTCGCGCGGGGTCGGTTCCAGCAGGAGCCTTGCCGGTGCCTTAGCATGCGCAAGCGCCGCCTCGATCAGATGACGATGGCTCGCTCCCGCGACGATCACCGGATCGGTAAACGCGGCCCGGTCGGCAACTCGGGTGACGGTCAAAGCGAAAGTCGATTGACCACCCAGCAGCGGCAGAAGGGGTTTGGGCAGGTCGGCGCGGGAAGTCGGCCACAGGCGGGTGCCGGCGCCGCCGCACAGGATGACGGGAACGATCAAGTTCAGCCCGGTCGCCAGCGGTCAAAGACCTCAGTTACCTAACCGATGGCGGCACGATTGGGAACGGTAGGCGGAATTGTGGTGGGCATGCCAAACGAAAAAGGGCAGGCCCGGCCTGCCCTTTGATCGCAAAGGACTGGATTTCCCTCAAGCTGCCTTGCGACGCCGCTTGCGCCAGCCGAGGGCGCCGATCCCCGCTACGCCTGAGGCGAACAGGGGCAGAGCAGCCGGGAGCGGTACTTCACTGGCTATGGTCGCGTCGTAAGCGCGGAAATCGCTGAGCCCCTTGCCGGTCCAGTCACTTAGAGCCAGCACGACCGGGTTTTTGAAGATGAAAACGAGTTCACCCTGACCGAAGTGCACCGCATACACGTTCGCCGACACTGATGGATGAGTAGCATTCGAGTCGCTGCTCGAAAAATCAGTGCCACTGGAGAGTTCGTCCCACTGGTTGACCACGTCACTGAGAGCGAGCCCGGTCCAACTCTCGACGAAACCTTTTACGGACGCAGCATCCTGCGGCGTCGGATTGCCATCGTCGACGTAGCCCCACTGATAGGCCAGAAAGTTGGTCGTGAACAACTTCGCCAAGTCAGTAAAATTGTACGCCGTCCCTGGAGGAGCGGTCGTGCTGTCGTTGAGGAGACCGTCGATATAGGTCCCTTGCGTGAAGGTAATAGCCTGCGCTGCCTGAGGCGCCGTGAGCGCGAGCAGCACAAGAGCACCAACGACCGAAATGGCGCGGCTCATTGTTTGGCTCCCAATCGATGTCAATTTTCCCACGTAAAGCCGCCGCATCACTTCATAAACCGTAGCAAAAGGCCCAACGAGGGGAAAGGTCGACCGGCGGACGGTGCCGGCGAGCACCTGACAATCATGGGCTGCACCCGGAAAGCGACCGTTTCTCTACGGAATTTCGTAGATCTTCACCTTTTCGCTCACCCCACGGAGCTGGATTTCCTGCGGCAGCGGCATCAGGCCGTGCTTCTTCAACAATGCTGAAGATCGCGTTTCAACCACTAGCTCGGTGGCGAAGATCGCCCGCGACTGGGCAAGATTTTGGACGCGCGAAGCGATGTTGACTGTCTGGCCGAAGTAATCCTGGCGGTCGTTGAGGCTGACCGCAAGGCACGGCCCCTCGTGGATGCCGATCTTGAGCAGCAGGTCCTCGTGACCGCGTTGTTCGTTGAGGTCCATCATGCCGTCGCGCATCCTCAGCGCCGCCGCCACCGCGTGTTCGGGGGTGGCGAACGTGGCCATCACCGCGTCACCGATGGTTTTGACCACCGCACCCGATTCCGCCGCAACGATCTCATGCAGCACATGGAAGTGTGATCGCACGAGATCGTAGGCGGCAAGGTCGCCGACGCGCTCGTAGAACTCGGTCGACCCTTTGAGGTCGGTAAACAGGAACGTCAGGCTCAGGATCTTGAGGCGCTGATCGATGTCGAGGATTTCGGTTCGATAGAGGTCGCGAAACGTCTGGTTCGACAGTAGCCGCTTGGCGGTAAGAAACGGCCGCCTGCGGCTGAGTATCGCGTACATCTTGTCATTGCGCACCCAGATCGAAGGAATTGTGCGGACAGCGGCTTGGTTCTCGAGCGCGACGCGTAAAGGGCCCGGACGCATTTCGTGCTCGCCGCTGGGCGGGCTGATCTCGTTGTAAGTGATCGAAAGATTCTGGCGCTCTCGCGTCGGCTCACCGGAAACGCGAAGGAAGTGTGCGGCATGGGTGACGGGCTCGAAGCACGCAATATCGCCTTCGGGCAGCAGCACGGTCAAATAGGCCTTTTGACCGGGCGGCAGTTCGAGTACATCCAGCGTTGCATCTGCTATCTCCTCCTCCAGGCCTTCCTCCGGCAGGTCGACACCCGAGCTCCAGAATATCTGCCGGAAGTACTCGAACGGCGGCAAGGTGCCGGGATCGTGGCCGGCAATATGACGTATGCGCGCGCTTACCGTGAAGACGACCTCGACCATCTCGTCGAGGGTCGGCTCGTAGCCGGCGGCGCACAAACGACACGTGTACACGTCCTCATGGACGCCCTTCAGGCTGGCGTTGGCTCCGAGGACGCCGCCGCAGCCCGGACACAGTACGTTCCAGGCCATCTCGAACAGGCCGAGCCGCGAAGCGTGCAGGTACGCGGCGATGGTCTCATCTTCGTCGAAGCCGTGCGCGGCCGCGAAGGCGAGCGCATTGATCCGATTGAGATCACGGTCGGAACCGCTGGCCACCAGTTGTTCGATCGCCGCGACGATGTCCGGTTCGGCCGCCCGGCGCAGAACCGAGAACAGTGACTCTGTGTCGTCCATGGCCGGATTATGCGCCAAACGGCTCTCCCCGGCGAGAGCCCTCTTGCCCGAGGCGTCCGCTTCCGCAACAACGCTGCGATGGATCCCGAGTATCTCCCCTTCAACCCCAACCCGACGAAGCCGCGGTTCGTGCCTCCGGCAGGCGCGGTCGATGCCCACTGCCATGTCTTCGGTCCGGCGGACCGCTTCCCTTATGCGCCGGAGCGCAAGTACACGCCCGTGGATGCGCCCAAGGAAAAATTGTTCGCGCTCCGTGACCTTCTCGGCTTCGACCGCAACGTCATCGTTCAGGCAACATGCCACGGTCACGACAATTCGGCGCTCATCGATGCGCTTGCCGAGGCCGGTGAAAAAGCGCGCGGTGTCGCCGCAATCGGCCCCGATGTTGGTGACGACGGTCTTGCCGCCATGGACCGCGCCGGCGTCCGCGGCATCCGCTTCAATTTTCTGAAACGGCTGGTCGACGCCACACCGAAGGAGGTGTTCCTCGACATCGCGCGAAGGATCGCGCCGCTCGGATGGCACGCGGTGGTCTATTTCGAGGCCGCCGATCTGGAAGAGCTGATCCCATTTCTTGAACGCCTGCCCACGCCCATCGTCATCGACCACATGGGAAGGCCGGACGTGGCCAAGGGGGTGAGCGGCGCGGAATTTTGCCGGTTCGTCTCGCTGCTTCGCGACAACGCCGCCATCTGGGTCAAAGTGAGCGGCGCCGAGCGCTTGACCGTTACCGGACCCGACTATGCCGATGTCGTGCCGTTTGCGCGCACTCTTGTCGAAAATTTCCCTGACCGTGTTCTGTGGGGTACCGACTGGCCCCATCCCAACCTGAAATCGCATATGCCGGATGATGGCGCCCTGGTCGACTTCATTCCCCGAATTGCGGTCGACGCCGCGGCGCAACGGGCGCTGCTCGTCGACAACCCCATGCGGCTTTACTGGTCGCGGGCTTAGGGGAGCGCCCTGAGATGCCGGACCGGCCGGCCGGCACTGACGGCCTGGGCGGCGTGGGCAATCGCGTTGGTGTCGATGCCGTAGTGCCGGTAAAGGTCGGCAATCGATCCAGTCTGGCCGAAGTGCTCCACGCCCAGCGACTTCACCCGGTGGCCGTAAACGCCGCCGAGCCAGCTCAGCGTCGCCGGGTGACCGTCGAGCACCGTGACGAGGCCGCAGTCGCGTGACAGTGGCGCCAGCAGTCGTTCGATGTGGCTCATGGCACCGATGGCCCCGCGTTGGCGCGCTCGCTCCGCGGCCTGCCAACCAGCGTTGAGGCGGTCGGCCGAGGTCACCGCCAGCACGCCGATGTCACGGCGGTCCTCGCCAAGCAGGCCGGCGGCCGCGGTCGCTTCCGGCGCCACGACGCCCTGGTAGACCACCACGACCTCCGCATTGGGTCCGGGACGCCTGAGCCAGTAGGCACCGTTGACGATGTCCGTGGCGAGTGTCTCCGATACCTCGCGTTTGATCTGCTCGAGCGGCCGGGTCGACAAGCGGAGGTAAACCGACCCGCCGGTCTCGTCGCGTAGCCACGTCTGCTCGTCGCGATCGCCATCTCCTTCGCGCTGCAGATAGTCGAACGCCCAACGCAGGATGACAGCCACCTCGTCGACGTAGGCGGGTTCGAACGCCGACAACCCATCCTGGGCGAGGCCCACCAACGGCGTTCCGATCGATTGATGAGCGCCGCCTTCCGGCGCCAACGAGATGCCCGACGGTGTGGCCACCAGAATGAATCGGGCGTCCTGGTAGCAGGCATAGTTCAGCGCGTCGGCACCGCGATAGATGAACGGGTCATAGAGCGTGCCGATCGGGATCAGCCGCTCGCCTTCGATCGAATGGGCAAGGCCGAGGGCGGACAGAAGGATGAACAGGTTGTTCTCCGCGATGCCGAGTTCGAAATGCTGGCCCTTCGGCGAATATTCCCAGGTGAACGTCGAGGGAATGTGCTCCTTGCGGAACTGGTCGGCGACCGCGCTCTTGGCGAAAAGCCCGCGCCGGTTGACGAATCCGCCGAGGTTGGTCGAGACGGTGACGTCGGGCGAGGCCGTCACAAGCCGCTCTGCGAGGGGATGCGTGCCTTTTGCGAAGTCTGAAAGGATGAGTCCGAATCCCTGTTGCGTTGACATAACCGGGGCTGAGGACAGCGGCAGAGAATCCGGGACCGGAATTCTCGCCGCCTTCAGCCGTCGCGGCCCCTGCCGCAGGAACGGGACCGAGTCGAGGAACGCGCGGAATTCGCCCGCGTCGTCGTCCAGCGCCGCGAACGGCTCCCATTCGTCGCCGGGGGCGATCCCGACCGAGTTCCGCCAAGCCTCCATCTGGGAGACGGTCATCAGCCCGGAGTGGTTGTCCTTGTGGCCCTGCAGCGGCAGGCCGAAGCCCTTGATGGTGTACGCGATGAAACACCTGGGGCGGTCGTCGGCGACGCTTTCGAAGGCCTCGAGGAGGGTCGGGACGTCGTGGCCGGCGAGATTGGTCATGAGCGCGGCGAGCTGATCGTCGGAGCGGCGCTCGATCAGTCGCGTCACCGGTCCCTGGTCGCCGATCTCGTCCAGCAGGCGTTTTCGCCACGCCGCGCCGCCCTGGAAGCAAAGCAGCGCGTACACCTGGTTCGGGCAGGAATCGATCCATTCCTTGAGGGCCTCACCGCCCTCTTCATTGAACGCGGCAGTCAGCAGCGAACCATATTTCAGGACGACCACGTCCCATCCGAACCCCGCGAAGAGCGACTCGAACCGCTCCCAGAGGCCCTCCCGAATCACCGCGTCGAGGCTCTGGCGGTTGTAGTCGATGATCCACCAGCAGTTCCGGAGGCCGTGCTTCCAGCCCTCCAGCAAGGCCTCGAAGATGTTGCCCTCGTCCATCTCGGCATCGCCGACGAGCCCCACCATGCGGCCGAGCGGACGCTTCGACCAGCCTTTGGCGTGGACGTAGTCCTGTACCAGCGAGGAGAACAAAGTCTGGGCCACACCGAGGCCGACCGAACCGGTGGAGAAATCGACGTCGTCAGCGTCCTTCGTCCGCGACGGATAGGATTGGGCCCCCTTGTAGGCACGGAAGCGTTCCAGCTTTTCGCGGGTCTGCAGGCCGAAGAGATACTGGAGGGCGTGGAAGATCGGCGAGGCGTGCGGTTTGACCGCGACGCGATCCTCCGGCTTCAGCACGGCGCCGTAGAGCACGGCCATGATAGTCGCCAGCGAGGCCGATGAGGCCTGATGGCCGCCGACCTTGAGGCCGTCTTCGTTGGGACGCACGTGATTGGCGTTGTGGATCGCCCACGTGGCCAGCCACAGCGCTCTTTTCTCCAACGCAATCAGATGTCGCAGGCGCGGATCGGTCATCAATTCCGCCTCGGTGGGTTATCCCGCCTCGCTCATTGATGGGCCGCCTTCTTGGCTGATTCAACAGATATGTTTGGCTCTTTCCGGCTTTTGTTGTTGTTTCGGAAATCGATTTTGGTGGAAAATGCCACAAGTAGCCGTCCGCGGGAGCAGCCATGCGTCTCGATGCCGCCGACCGCAAAATACTTGCCGCCCTGCAGGCCGACGGGCGGATGACGATTCAGGCGCTTTCCGAAGTCGTCGGACTGTCGCCATCGCCCTGCCTCAGGCGCGTCCGGCTGCTCGAGGACGCAGGCATCATCAAACGATACGTCGCGCTGGTAGACCAACGGGCGGTCGGCGTGCCGATCAGCGTGTTTGCCTCGGTGAAGCTGGAGCGACAGCGCGAGGAGGAGCTTGACCGTTTCGCCGCCGCCGTGGCCGAATGGCCCGAGGTGGTGGAGTGCTATCTGATGACCGGGCCGCGCGACTACCTGTTGCGGATCGTCGTCCCTGACCTCGATGCGTACGAGAGGTTCCTCAAGGCAAAGCTGACGCGGCTGGATGGGGTAGGCTCGATCGAGTCAAGCTTCGCCTTGTCCCAGGTGAAATACACCAACGTCTTGCCCTTGCCGTAGTCGGAGCACAAAACGAACGGGCGCCCGAAGGCGCCCGCCGGTCATTTTCATATGCCCGAATTTCACATCTTGCCGAGGCCGGCCGCGTCGGTGACGGCGTGGGTCCACGCGCCCGACGGCTTCTTTGCGATAATCTTTTGGTCGAGCAGGGCTTGCTCAGTGCGGTTGTAGGCGGCCTCGTTGAGCACGCCGTTGCCGCCGGCGGTCAGCTTGGCGACCTCGCCCATCATGTAAATCTGGTGGTTGAGGTCCTCGCCGCCGTTGTCGATCACGATCTGGGCCAACTCCTCAGGATGGGCGAGCGCATAGTCCCAGCCCTTCATCGAGGCGCGCACGAAGCGGACCATCTTGTCGAAGAACGCCTTGTCCTTGAGTTGATCCTCCAGCACGTAGAGACCGTCCTCGAGCAGGTCGTTCCCCATGGCCGAGTAGTTGAAGACCGTGAGGTCTTCCGGCTTGAAGCCGGCGTCGAGGACCTGACCGTACTCGTTGTAGGTCATGACCGAGATGCAATCGGCCTGCTTCTGGATAAGCGGCTGGACGTCGAAGCTTTGCTTCAGGACAGTGACGCCGTCAGGCCCGCCGTCGGTCGGCATGCCGAGTTTGTTCATCCAGGCGTAGAAGGGATACTCGTTACCGAAGAACCAGACGCCGAGAGTCTTGCCCTTGAAATCCGCCGGCGTCTTGATGCCCGTATAGGTCGGGCACACGAGTTCCATGCCGGCCTTGGTGTACGGCTGCGCGATGTTGACCAGCATAGTGCCTTTCTCGCGCGCGGCGAGCGCGGCGCCCATCCAGTCGACGATGACGTCGGCTCCGCCGGCAGCGATCACCGTTTCCGGTGCGATGTCGGGCCCGCCGGGCTTGATGGTGACGTCGAGGTTCTCGTCCTTGTAGAAGCCCTTGTCCTTGGCGACGTAGTAACCGCCGAACTGGGCCTGCGCCACCCACTTCAGTTGCAGCGTGACCGCATCGGCGGCAAGCGCCGGTCCGGTCGCCATGGCGAACGCAGCCGCAAAAACCCCCAATACCAGCTTTCTCATTTACCCCTCCGTTAAGGGTTGCCGAAACGATGGATGCCAGAACGTCACGCCCCGCTCGATGAGCGAGACGATGCCGTAGAACGCGGAGCCAGCCACCGCTGCCACCACGATTTCCGCCCACACCATGTCGGTGTTCATGCGCCCGACCTCGGTGGAAATCCTGAACCCCATCCCCCTGATGGGCGTCCCGAAGAACTCGGCCACGATGGCGCCAATCATGGCAAGAGTCGAGTTTATCTTTAGGGCATTGAAGATGAAAGGGAGGGCGGCCGGCAACCTGAGCTTGAACAACGACTGCCAATAACCCGCAGCGTAGGTATGCATCAGGTCCCGTTCCATGTCTTCCGACGCCGCCAGCCCGGCGACGGTGTTCACCAGCATCGGGAAGAAGGTCATCGCAACCACCACTGCCGCTTTGGACGGCCAGTCGAAGCCGAACCACATGACCATGATCGGGGCGATGGCAACGATCGGCAGGGCCGAGACGAGATTGCCGACAGGGAGCAGCCCCCTTTTCAGGAAAGGCACGCGATCGACGGCAATGGCGGCGATGAAGCCGGAAAGGCAACCGATCGCATACCCGGCAAGGACCGCGTGCAGGAACGTCTGCTGGAAGTCCACCCACAGCGTGTGGACGGAGGCGGTCAGGCGAGCCCAGATCGCGCTCGGCGGCGGCAGGATGATGAACGGCACTGCGAGCCCGCGAACGATGACCTCCCAGAGGAACACCACGCCGGCACCAAACAGAAGCGGAATGATGACGCGCAACAGCAGCGCGCCGCCGCGCTCGCGTGCGCGAGCCTCGGAGAGCCGGCTGACCAGCAGCGAGGCGAGCAGCCAAGCGGTGATGGCGAGCGACCAGAACCCCGGCGTCGCCGTGAAGAGCGCGCTTCGTGCAAGCCGCTTGTCTGCGGCGAGCCCTGCGACGACCGGCAAATAGAGGAGGACGTAGCCCGCCGCGATCGCCGTGCCGGCGAAGATGATCATGTTGCCCACGGCCGAGGAGGTTGCGGTGAGGCTCGCAAGCACCGCCCCTGCCATGAGGACGCTTGCAAGCAATGCCTGGCTGCCGAGTCCGCCGAGGTAGGTCTGCGCGCCGCCGACAACGACGATCGGGAAAGCCAGTGACGCAACGAGAGCGACGACGCCGACCCATCCCTGCCAATCACCGACGTGGGAAGCCCGCGCGTTCATCGAGCGCGCCCTCGCGACAGGCGGTTGGTGATGCGTTCAGCGATGCCGACCGCGGTGACGAGCAGGGCGGCGAGGACCGACCCGACGACGAGCGCCGACCACATCTGGATGGATTGGCTGTAATATGAGCCGACCAGCAGCCTGGCGCCGATGCCGGCGACGGCGCCGGTCGGCAACTCGGCGACGATGGCGCCGACCAGGCTTGCGGCGATGCCGACTTTCATCGATGTGAACAGGAAGGGCAGGGACGCCGGCAGGCGCAACTTCCAGAAGGTCTGGGCGCGCGTGGCGCTATAGGTGCGCATCAGGTCGAGGTGAAACGGGTCGGGCGAGCGCAGCCCCTTCACCATCCCGACCGTGACCGGGAAGAACGACAAATAGGTCGAGATCAACGCCTTTGCGACGAACCGGCTGAAATCGGTCGGTAGTTTCAGTTGGCCGCTGAGGAGATTGAAGGCGACAACCACGAGGATCGGCGCCAGCGCCAGGATCGGGATCGTCTGCGATGAGATGATCCACGGCATCAGGCTCTTCTGCAGGCTCTTCACGTGAACGATGCCTGCGGCAAGCAGGATACCGAACAGCGTTCCGAACGCGAAGCCGGCCAGCGTCGAGGACAGCGTCACCCAGGCGTGGAACAGAAGGCTGGACGGCCTGGTTGGGTTGGCAAGCACGACCGACCGGTACGTGTCGATGGCGACCTGGTGGGGCGCCGGCAGGGTTGGTTTCGGCTGGCTGTAGGTGGCGCGGATGAAATCCGGCAGCGTGCGCGTTACGCCGGCGCGGGCATCGAGGTCGCGCTGAAACGGTGCGTCGAGCAGGAATGCGCCGACGTACCAGATCAGAGCGATCGCGACGACGACGGCCGAGACGGCGACGAAGCGACTGCCGAGGAAGCGCGCGGTCACGCCCCGCCGTGGCAACGCACGCGCGTCGATGGCCGTGACTGCGCTCATGATGCCTCCCGCTCCTTCTCGTCACCCCGGCGAAAGCCGGGGCCCATCACTGACGCCTGCGAGAAACACGGCCGTTCGCGATGGATTCCGGCTTTCGCCGGGATGACGGGCGGGGTCGGGCCGACCGAACTGCACCACAACGGAATCAGTCTTCATAACTGTGCCCGGCGCGCAGGCCCTGACGAACGCGATGGGCAATCCTCAGGAATCCCGGTGTCTCGCGGATGTCGAGGTTGCGCTCGCGCGGCAGGTCCGATTCGATAATGTCGTACATCCTGCCCGGCCTTGGGGTCATCACGACAATGCGCGTCGACAGGAACACCGCCTCCGGAATCGAATGGGTGACGAAGACCACCGTCTTGTTGGTCTTGGCCCAGAGCGCCAGAAGCTGCTCGTTGAGGTGATCGCGGGTGATCTCGTCGAGGGCGCCGAAAGGCTCGTCCATCAGCAGCAGGTCGGGTTCGACCGCAAGCGCGCGTGCAATCGAGACGCGCTGCTGCATGCCGCCGGAAAGCTGCCAGGGATACTTGCGTTCAAAGCCGGTGAGATTGACGAGGGCGAGATTGTCGGCAACCCGCCGGTCGCGTTCGCGACGGTCAAGCCCCATGATTTCCAGGGGCAGCGCGACGTTCCTGGCGATTGTGCGCCACGGGTAGAGTGCGGGTGCCTGGAAGACGTACCCGTAGGCGCGGTCGACCCGCGCCTGATGGGGACTGACCCCGTTGATCGCGATCGTGCCCGCCGTAGGCTGTTCAAGGTCGGCGATAAGTCGCAGCAACGTCGTCTTGCCGCAGCCGGAAGGGCCGATCAGCGAGACGAATTCGCCGCGGCGGACCTTCAGGTCTATGGCGCTCAGCGCTTCGAGGGGACCGTCGGCGGTTGCGAACGTCAGGCCCGCCCGCTGGATATCGATGACCGCCTCGCCGGATTGGAGCGCCGGCGCAGGCGCCGCCGTGATCGGTGCCGCCGGTGGGACGGCCGGGCCGCGCCGGGTGAACGACTCGCTCGGCGAGGTTGAGGCGGCGGGAGCCGGGTCCGCCTCCGCGACCGCGGCAACTGCGGGGCCTCTGCGACCCGTCTCCCCATCGCCGGCAGCCTCAGGGAAGCGCGGATGACCGGGACGAGGATGTTCGGCGGGGGTTTCGGCCGTCTTCGAAATCTCGTCGGCCATGCTCTACATCACACCCCCGCCGGAATTCCGGTCCGTTTCACCGGCTGCGGGGTCGTCATCGCCTTCCATGACGACAGCGCCTGACTAACGGGGGCGTTCGGCGGGCGCTCGATGAACCGGCCGCGGCCATCCTCGGCATCGAGCTTGCCGTCGGCGAACACGACCTCGCCACGCGACAGGGTGAAGCGCGGCAAGCCGGTCACCTGAAAGCCTTCGAACACGTTGTAATCGATCGCGGAGGCTTGCGTCCTGGCGCTGATCGTCTTCGCCTTCTTTGGGTCCCAGACGACCACGTCGGCGTCGGAGCCGACCATGATGGCGCCCTTTCTCGGATAGATATTGAGGATCTTGGCGATGTTGGACGAAGTCACAGCTACGAATTCGTTCATCGTCAGCCGGCCGGTTTTCACGCCGCGGGTCCACAGGATCGGCATGCGGTCTTCCAGACCACCGGTGCCATTGGGGATCCGGGTGAAATCACCGACACCCACGCGCTTCTGCTCGGTCGTGAAGGCGCAATGGTCGGTTGCGACCACCTGCAGCGAGCCGGATGACAGCCCGGCCCACAGCGAATCCTGGTTCTTTTTGTTCCGGAACGGCGGCGACATCACCCGGCGGGCGGCGTAGTCCCAGTCCTGATTGAAATATTCGCTTTCGTCGAGCGTGAGATGCTGGATCAGCGGTTCGCCGTAAACGCGGCGGCCAAGCATGCGGGCCCGGCGGATCGCTTCGTGGGCGTCCTCGCTCGATACGTGCACCACATACAGCGGCACGCCGGCGGCGTCGGCGATCATGATGGCGCGGTTGGTCGCCTCGCCCTCGACCTCGGGTGGCCGCGAATAGGCGTGGCCCTCGGGGCCCGTGGTGCCGGCTGCGATGTATTTCTGCTGCAGCCGGGCAACAACGTCGCCGTTCTCAGCGTGAACCAGCGGCAGCGCGCCAAGCTCGGCGCAGCGCAGGAACGACTGGTACATTTCGTCGTCGTTGACCATCAGCGAGCCCTTGTAGGCCATGAAATGCTTGAAGGTGTTAACGCCGCGTTTGACCACCTCCTCCATTTCTTTCCACACCTGCTCGCCCCACCAGGTGACGGCCAGGTGGAATGAGTAGTCGCTGGCGGCCTTGCCGGCCTTCTGGTTCCAGGTAGCCAGGGCATCGAGCAGCGATTCGTCGGGATTGGGCAGCACGAAATCGACCACCATCGTGGTGCCACCGGTGAGCGCCGCCTTGGTGCCGGAGGAGAAGTCCTCGTAGGCGACAGTGCCCATGAACGGCATTTCGAGGTGGGTGTGCGGGTCTATTCCGCCGGGCATGACGTAGCAGCCGCCGGCGTCGAGGACCCTGTCGCCCGTAAGGTTCCCGCCGATCGCGGTGATGACGCCGCCGTCGATGAGGACGTCACTCGCGTAGGTCAGGTCGGCGGTTACGATCGTGCCGCCTTTGATCACCGTCGTCATTGGCTGCTCCCCATGATTGACGCAGGCCGCCAGTCATTCCCCGTCGTCGTCGTCATCGTCGCCTGCGCTTTCCACGATGGTCATGCGCCGGATGAACGAGCCGTCGAATTCGAACACATGCTCGAGATGTTTGTGGGAGAGGATCTTGCCGTCAAGCGAACGAACGAACTGATCGACGAGGACGCGCGTCTTCCCGGAAGGGTCGGTTTCGATCCGCATGGGTTCGACCCGCGGGTCGAATTCCTTCCATTGATTCTGCCAGTATTGGCGGACGGCGTCACGGCCCTGCATACGGCCGCCAGTCATGCCGTTCGGCCAGTCAACTCCGGGTGCGAGGTGCTCAAGCGCGACATCGATGTTGTGCTGGTTGAATGCCCGGTAGAGGCGCTCCAGCATCGCGCGGCGCTCGCCGGCCAGATGACTGTCCGGAGACGGAACGGTCGCCATTACGATATAACCCCGGCGGTATCGACCACGGCGTGGAAGAGGACGTTAGCGCCGGCGGCCGCCCACTCCTGCGTGATCTTCTCGTCCTCATTGTGCGACAGGCCGTCAACGCAGGGGCACATGACCATGGCCGTCGGCGCAACGCGGTTGATCCAGCAGGCATCGTGGCCGGCACCGGAAACGATGTCGCGGTGGGAATAGCCGAGGCGTTCGGCGGCGTCGCGGACGGCCTTGACGCAGCCCGGGTCGAAGGTCACCGGATCGAAATGTCCGACAGGCTCAATGTCGATACCGAGGCCGAGCTCGTCCGCGATCTTGGGGGCGTCGGCCTCCAGCTTCGCCTTCATCCGATTGAGGGTCTGTCGATCCGGCGAACGGAAATCGATGGTGAAGACTGCCTTGCCGGGAATCACGTTGCGCGAGTTCGGATGGATGTCGATGTGGCCGACGGCGCCGACCGCGGCCGGCTGGTGTTCCATGGCGACGCGGTGCACAAGGTCGATGATACGCGCCATGCCGAGACCGGCGTTCTTGCGCATCGGCATCGGCGTGGACCCGGTGTGGGCCTCCTTCCCGGTCAGCGTCACCTGAAGCCACCAAAGCCCCTGACCGTGCGTGACGACGCCGATGTCCTTGCCTTCGGCTTCGAGGATCGGTCCCTGCTCGATGTGCAACTCGAAGAAGGCGTGGAGTTTCCGTCCGCCAATCGTCTCGCGGCCCTTGAAACCGATGCGCTCCAGTTCGTCGCCGAATTTGAGCCCCCTGGCGTCCTCCCGGGCGTAGGCCCAGTCACGATCATGGACCCCGGCGAACACGCCCGAGGCAAGCATCGCCGGAGCGAACCGGGTACCCTCTTCGTTGGTCCAGTTGACGACCTCGATCGGATGTTTCGTCTTGATACCAAGGTCGTTGAGGGTGCGAACAATCTCCAGTCCGCCAAGGACCCCGAGCACGCCGTCGTAGCGTCCACCGGTCGGCTGCGTATCGAGGTGGCTGCCGACCAGTACCGGCGGCAGGCTGTCGTCGAGCCCGGGCCGGCGGCAGAACATGGTGCCCATCTGGTCGACATGCACCGCAAGCCCGGCATCCTCGCACCATCTTTGGAAAAGGAGCCGGCCCTCGCGGTCGGCGTCGGTGAGCGTCTGGCGGTTATTGCCGCCGCGAACGCCGGGGCCGATCTCGGCCATCTCGTGGATCGAGTCCCACAAGCGGGTGGCGTCGATCCTGAGATTGTCGGAGGGTTTGGTCATGACGCTTCAGCGCTATGGGTGAGCCGGGAGCAAACTCCGACCCCGCCCGCTGCGGCGGAGGGCAGGGGCGAGAGTTGGTGACCAATCAGTCACCAAACGTTAGACAGTTTCGCAAACCCGCTCAAGGCTGTTCTCGATCGCCGGCGGGATGGCGCGGGCGAACGCGCTGGTGACCGGGCGCGTTTTGCCCAATTCGGACAGATGCCCGGCGGGGCGGGCAAATCTGAGCAACGCGGAGCGACATTCGCCCACGCGTTGGCAGCGAGTGAAACGCTGGATGACGCGCCTTAGTGACCGTGCCGGTGATGCAAATCCGGATAGTGCGGGTGCCGATGCACGATCGGCGGATGCAGGTGCCAGTGCGTGTGTGGCTCGCCAACCGCCTGATCGGTCCCGTGCGAATGCCGATGGTGCGCGTCATGGACGTGCCGGTGTTCATGCTCTGCCGCCTCGTGCACGTGATCGTGATCGTGCAATTCGGCGACGTGCAACCAAAGGCCGATTGCCATGAGCGCGCCCGCGAATGCCAGTGTCGACGTGAAGGGCTCGCCGAGGATCATTACAGCGAGGAGCGCTCCGACGAACGGTGCCAGCGAGAAATAGGCGCTTGTCCGGGCAGCACCCAGGTGCCGGAGCCCGTTGACATAGAGCACCAGGCTAACGCCGTAGCCTGCGAAGCCGACGATCCCCGCCGCAAAGATGATCGTCCAGGGCGGCAGCACCGCCCCCGTCGTGAGCGCCAGCGTCAGGTTCACGGTGCCGGCAACCAGCCCCTTCAGCATTGCGATCTGAATGGGATCGGCTGACGACAGCTTTCGGGTGAGATTGTTATCGATGCCCCAGCAGAAGCACGCCGCGGCGATCAGTAAACCGCCCCAGTCGATGGCAGCGCGGCCCTGCCACGACAGGAGGACCGCACCTGCAAGGATGGCGAAGGCTCCGAGCAACAGGCGTCGGTCAATGTTCTCGCGAAAGGCGATCCAGGCGATGCCCATCGTTGCCAGCCCCTCCAGATTCAACAGCAGAGAGGCCGATGAAGCCGCGGTCTGAGCCAGCCCGAACATCAGGAGAAGCGGCCCGGCGACGCCTCCCGCCAGGATGACGGCCCCGAGCCAGAACCAGTCGGCACCGCGAAGCGGTGCATCGGCGACCGGGATGTGCAGCACCGTGCGCGACGACTGGATGGCAGTCAGGCCAAGGCCGGCCCCGGCATAGAGCAGCCCCGCCATCACGCGCGGATCGACGGAGCCCAGCAAGAGCTTGGAAATTGGAGTGCTGGCCCCGAAAAGAAAGGCAGACCCCAGTGCGAAAAGGATACCCGCGCGGTTCATACCGGGTCACATATTAGCCTTGTCGAAACGTCTCTGTTGAGCACGAATGTGAACGGCCGGGAAAGATCTCAGGTCCCGACCCTGACGGCTCGCTTCGTTGGTCGTCCTTCAAAGGCGCCTGGATGTCGGCGGTCTTGTGCGCCGAGAGGCAAATTGTAGCGGTGGGCGGCCGCGGCTGAACTTGATGGGCGACGGAAATCGGAATATCAGACCGACGCTTCGGCCAGGGGAGTTACGCCACCGAGCGCCTGCGTGAGAACGAGTGTTACCGTGGAAGCCACCGTCGAAAGGGCGATCGTTCGCTGGCGCTTTGGCGTTTTTGTCGCGGCTGGTGTGCTTCTGGTTCTTGCCACGGCGGTTGTCGCGGCGGTCTATTTCGAACGCATCCATCCGTTTCGCGTGACTGTGCTCGTCGTCGACGACACCGCCGTGCGGATGGATTATTTCCTCAAGCGCGTCGCGATGACCGATAATGCCGACCCGCTGGCGGTGCTGCAGGCGCTCACCTACGAACAGATCATCAAACGCGAAGCGCCGAACCCGCCTTACAGGCTCGACGTGACCGATGCCGAGGTCGACGACTTTTTGCATCAGACCGCGCGCGGCAGCGGCCCTGATCTGTCACCAGCGGAGTTCGAGGAATGGTACCGCCAGCAGCTGAACGACACCCGCCTTACGGATGCTGAATTCAAAGACGTAGCACGCACGCGGATGTTGAGCGCGCGCATGGCCGCCTATCTTTCAGCCCATCTGCCGACGGTGGCTGCGCAGGTACATCTCTACGCGATAACCGCAACCTCGATGGAGGAGGCCAAGAAGGTCAAGGCAGACCTCGATGGCGGGCAGGATTTCCGCCGCCTGGCGCAGCAGGACAACGCCGACGCAGCCCTCCAGGCCAACGGGGGCGACCTTGGCTGGTTCGCGCGCAGCGGACTGCCAGAGAACGTCGGCCACATCGCCTTCGACGAGTTGCCGGTTGGCGGCATCAGCGACCCGGTGCTCCTGTCCAACAATCGCCTGGCAGTGCTGCTTGTTGCCGAGCGTGCAGGCGCGCGGCCGATCGACGCCGACGCACTGGAGATCGCCAGGTCCAAGGCGCTCGGCGATTGGGCCGCCGCTGAAGTCAGCCACCATCACGTCGAGTACCTCGGCTTTACCGCGGGTTACGATTCGGACACGGACGCATGGGTGCGCGCTGAAGTAGCCAAGATCAAAAGCGCCATCCGATGATCAGGGTCGAAAACCTGAGCAAACGGTACGGAGAGCGGACCGCAGTTGACGACGCCAGCTTCGAGGTCAATGCGGGCGAGATCGTAGGCTTCCTCGGCGCCAACGGTGCCGGCAAGACGACAACGATGCGCGTGCTGACCGGCTACCTCATGCCGACCCGCGGCAAGGCCTGGGTGGCGGGTCACGACATGACGGAGCACTCGCTGGAGGGGCGCCGGCACATCGGCTATCTGCCGGAGATCGTGCCGCTCTATGGCGACATGACGACGCAGCAATTCCTCGCGTTCGCAGCCAGGCTGCACGGTCTGGATCGCAAACGCACGCGGGCGCGCATCGACGAAGTCGTCGACGTCTGTCGCATATCCGAATACCGCAACGTTCTGGTAGCGAAGTTGTCGAAAGGATACCGCCAGCGCGTCGGCCTCGCCCAGGCGATCATCCACGATCCGGCCGTCCTGATTCTCGACGAGCCGACCGCCGGCATCGACCCCATCCAGGTCGCCGAGACCCGCAAACTCATCACGGCACTTGGCGAAAACCGCACGATCCTCCTGTCGAGCCACATCCTTCCAGAGGTCAGCGCCATTTGCCAGCGCGTGATCATTATCCACCGCGGCAGGATCATCGCTGAAGATCGCATCGAGGGCTTGTCGGCAACGATGAAGCGGGCAGCACGTTTGCGCCTCAAGGTGGAAGGGCCGCCGGAGGCCGTCACAGCGGCCCTCGGAGCAATCGAATCCGTCCGCGCCGTGCGCTTCGCCGAGCCCGATCACATCGTCGAGTTCGCCGCCGATGGGCAACCGCATGCCCGCATCACCGAGGTAATTTTCACCAGCGGGTGGACGCTGCTGGAGATGGAAAGCGTGCGGATGGACCTTGAGGATATCTTTCTGGAACTGACGTCCGGGACAGCGCCGCCCACATGAAGAACGCGACGGCCATCTTCTCCAAGGAGCTCAGGTCCTATCTGGCCTCGCCAGTCGCGTACGTGGTGACCGCTGTCTTCCTCCTCCTTTCCGGCACGTTCTTCACCGGCTATCTCGCCTCGACCGGCTACTCGGACACGAGCCTGAAGGGCTTCCTGGATGCCGGTCAGCTGCTGATCCCGCTCTTCGCGGTCGTGCTGACGATGCGCCTGATTTCGGAGGAGAAGAAGCTCGGCACCTGGGAGTTCCTGGCAACCGCACCGGTTCGGGACAGCGAGATAGTTTTGGGCAAATACGCCGGCAGCCTCGCGGTTCTCGCCATGATGCTGGCGCTCACGTTCTACTACCCGCTTCTGCTTTTCATGTTCGGCGATCCTGATCCAGGGCCGATCGTCACCGGGTATCTGGGCCTGCTCCTCCTCGGTGCCGCGACGTTGGCGATCGGTGTGTTTGCATCCTCGCTCAGCGCCAACCAGATCATCGCGGCGGCAATCTCCTGTGCCATCCTTTTCGTCCTGTGGTTCACAGGTGAGGCAGCGGGGTTCGTGCCGGGTCCGATTGGACAGATGCTGTCGTATGTTTCCCTGTCCACTCATTTTCCCGATTTCGGCACCGGCATCGTCGATACACGGGCCGTGGTCTACTACCTCAGCGTGGCCGGGCTGTTCGTCTATTTTGCGATCAGGGCGACCGAAGCCGGGCGGTGGCGTTGATGTCCGCCGCACTGCTCGCTGTCCTTGGCGTCACCAGCCTCGTCGTCGCGACGGCGCTTGGCTTTGTTCTTCCCGAAGCGCGAGCCGTGACATGGACCATATTGGCGTGCGGCACTGGCCTCCTTGCTGCTGCGTTGGTGCTGGATCTGCGTCGCGACCGTTCGATCGTCAGCGGACGGGGACTGTTCGGCATTGGAGCGACACTGCGGGTGTCGCTGTTCCTTGGAATCGTGCTGCTCGCCAATGCAATCAGTGTCAGCACGTACCATCGCTTTGACTTCACAGGCTTGGCCAACTTCACCCTTTCGGCCCAGACCAAGGATTTCCTCGGAAAACTCGATCAGCCGGTTGAGGTGGTGAGCTTCTTCAGTCCGGGGCCGGCCACTCCGGTCGCGAATTTTGCCGCGAGCCTGCTCGCCGAGTACCACAACTACACCAGCGATCTGGTCTTGCGTTCGGTAGACCCCCAAATCAGTCCCGATCAGGCGCGACAATATGGGATCGACAGCACCGCCGCGTTGCTCGGCGCCGTCGTATTCTCAGGCAAGGACGGGCAGCGGCGAGTCATCGGTCCGCAGATCATCGGCGGCGCCGAATACGCCTTCACCAGCGCCATCATGGAGGTGACCGGCGCCAGGCAACCCAGGATCTATTTTGTCACCGGCCACGGCGAGCCGGATCTCAACGCCGACTATGACAGCGTGCGACAAGCACTGCGGGACGATCTCTTCGATGTCGCGACGCTGGACCTCGCCGACGCCTCGAGCGTTCCGGGCGATGCCGCTCTGGTGGTCATCGCCGGGCCGAGGCGAGACCCGTCTGCGGCCGAACTCGAAAAACTCCAGACCTATCTGAAGAATGGCGGCCGGCTGCTCGTCCTTCTCGATCCGAATCCACCGCCGGGGCTCAGGCAGTTCCTGAAGACGTGGTGGATCGATGTCGAGGACGGAACGATCGTGGAGCCGGACAAACACGTCTATCCCAACGAGGACGTTGCCCTGGTAACGAAGGACCGCGATAATTTCGGTCTCGACGAGACCTACTTTCCGGGGGCGACCGCGGTCATTCCCCAAGAGGACGTCCCGGCCAACGTCGATACCGGTGCCCTGGTATGGACGACGCCGCAGGCGTGGCTCGATCGTGATTTCGCTCCGGGAAAGCCACCGGTCCTGGACGCTGGCAGCGAACGTAAAGGCCCCCTGGCGATCGGCGCGTTCCTGTCGGTCCGCCCCGGCGCGGAGGCCAGCGGTCCGCAGAGCCGGCTCATCGTCATCGGCGACTCCGACTTTGCCGCCAACGCCCACTTCAACAACGGCCAGAACGGAAGCCTGTTCCTGGACGCGGTCGGATGGCTGACGAGCGATGCGAAGATCGTGTCAATCGATCGCAAGGTGATTGCCAGTCGCCGGCTCTTGCTGGGGCCTGAACAAGCGCGTTTCGTTCAGCTCTCCAGCATCGCCCTGCTGCCCCTGCTGTTGGTTGTCGGCGGCGGCCTGGCCTGGTGGCGGCGGCGATAGAGGACCCAACGTGCGGCTTCGCGGTATCCTGATCCTGTTCGCCTGCGTGGTACTCATGGGAGGCGTCTTCCTCGTAACCCGCCGGCCATCGACGGAGCCCTCGGCGCCGCCACGTCCCTTCGTATGGTCGGTCAACATGGATGACCTCAGAACCGTTGCGATCAGTCTTGCTGCGGAGCACCAGCAGCAACTGTGGGTCAAAGGCGAGGATGGCGCGTGGCACTTCGACCGGGTCGATGGACCGGCCGTCGACGAGGATCGCTGGGGCGGAGGGATTCCGCTACTCCTCAGCGCCGGCCGCGCCGACCGCCTGATCGCAGCCGACGCGACACCGAAACAACTCGCGGACTACGGTCTCGCCAGTCCGGCCATGCAGGTCGAACTGACCTTGGCGGACGCGCGCTCGATCGAGATCGATGTCGGCGACAGCACCCCCGACAGCGGCGCCTATTATGTGAAGCTCGCGGATTCACCCGACGTGTATTCGCTCGACGAGAGCTGGAAGGCGATCGTGGAAAATCTCGTGCTGAAGCCGCCGCTGGCAGACCCGGCCGCCGGCAAGAGCGTGTCCGATCATTGAGGGCTACCGCGTCAGCGTGTCCAGCCAGCGCGTTCTGCCGAGCAGGTGGTGTTCTTCGGCCGCCTTGCGGGCTGCCGCACTGTCGCCGGAGACGATCGCATCCAGTATCTGGGCATGCTCGGCGTTCAACTCGCGCATCGACGAATCCGGACGCAGCGAGCGCTGCCGCAGGAGGTGGCCCTCCTTGACCAGGGACTGATACATCTGGTTTGCACGTTCGTGGTCAGCGTACTCCATGATCAGATCGTGGAACGCGAGGTTGAGGCGGTAATACTCGCTGCCGTCCTTGCCGTCGATGGCCTCCTGCATCTTGGCCACCACGGCGCGTAGCGTCGCCTTCTGTTCATCGTTTGCCCGGTCCGCGACGCGCGAACAGGCGAAACCGAACAGGAGGGCGCGCATCTCGTACATCTCGATCGCTTCCTCTATGCCGACCTGTCGGACGAACATGCCGAGGTTGGCGATGCCGTTGACCAGGCCGGCGCGCTCCAGACTGCGTAGCGCCTCGCGGACCGGCCCCCGACTGACGCCAAGCTGGGTCGCCAAATGCTGTTCGTTCAGCCTTTGGCCCGAACTTGAGTTCGCCGGCGACGATCATTCGCTCGATCTCTCCCTGGACGATTGCGGCAAGAGAGCTTGATCGTCGGCTCGCGACGGCACCGATGGCTTCCGATGCAACCTTCATGGAGGGTGTGTCCTCTATTACGCCTCGCAGGGCGTCAACAGTCTTCACGCTGTCGACACTATGCAGTTGGATGCGCATTCTAGAGAGGACGTGATGGGCGCGCCAGCGTTTCGGAACGGCGCCCGGGCTTTTCCATTGGTCTTGACCCGGAAACCACCGTTACATTATGGATGAAACCGTGGCTAATCAATCGTCGTCCGCCTGGCTCCTCCTGGTATACAAAGTCCCGGTCGAGCCGGCCAAGAAGCGCATGGCATTGTGGCGCCGGATAAAGGGCTACGGAGCGGTCTATCTCCAGGGGGGCGTTTGCCTCCTGCCCAAAACCGACGAACACGTCCGCGGCCTGAAGATGCTCGAGAACGAAATCTCGGAAATGGGTGGCGAGGCGGTCATTCTTGAGACCTCCGGGCTTGACCCGGGCCAGGAGGAGAAGGTCCTCGCCAGGTTTACCGCCGACCGAAACGACCAATACGAGGAATTCATCGACAAGTGTGGCGACTTCGAACGTGAGATTGCCAAGGAAATTCTCGCAAATCACTTCACCTACGCCGAACTGGAAGAAAATGACGTTGACTACAAGAAGCTTCAGGGCTGGCTCGACAGGATACACAAGCTCGATTTCTGCAAGGCGAGTCTGCGTGACCAGGCCGACCGTCGCCTCGAAGCGTGTGAGGCCGTGCTCGATGACTACGCTCAGCGCGTGTTCAACACCCATGACGAAAATCAAGAAACCTGAGACACCGATTGCCGGGGCTTCTTCGCAGGGGCGATGCAAGGTGAATCGGGAATACGCACGCCACTCGTAAACAAGGAGAAGACTGATGCTCTCAGGCACCTGGACGACGGTTGGACCGGCGATCCTGTCCTCCTTTCTTGCGTCGACGGTTGAGTTTGTCGAAGCGTTCACAATCGTCCTCGCGGTTTCGACAGTTCGCGGATTGCGTCCGGCGTTGCTGGGGACCGGGGCCGGGGTGGTCTTGCTCGCGGCACTGGTGCTGGCGTTTGGCCCCCTGCTGAACCGGGTTCCGCTGTCCGTGCTGCAACTCGCCGTCGGCGTGCTGTTGCTGCTGTTTGGCATGCGCTGGCTGCGCAAGGCCATTCTGCGCGCGGCCGGTTCAATAGCGCTTCACGACGAAAGCAATGCATATGCCAAGGAGACCAGGCTGCTAGAGGAGGCTGAGCAGCAGCATCAGCCTCACCTCGACTGGATCGCCGGTATCGCGGCGTTCAAGGCGGTCGTCCTGGAGGGGCTTGAGGTTGTGTTCATCGTGATTGCGGTTGGCGCAGGTCGCGGGCTTCTGCCTGCCGCCAGTCTCGGCGCAGCCGCGGCCGGCCTTCTCGTCGTCGTCGCCGGCGTCGCGGTTCATCGCCCCCTGACGCGGGTCCCCGAAAATGCGCTCAAATATGGGGTCGGCATCATGCTCTCAGCGTTCGGCGTGTTCTGGACGGGCGAGGGGCTCGGAGTCGACTGGCCGGGCGCCGACCTCGCCATTCTCGGATTTGTGGTCATTTTCCTGGCCGTGGGTATCACGTTGTCGACGTTTGGCCGTCGAGCCATCGGCCGACGTGCTTTGGAGGTGGCGCGATGAATACGTTGAGACTGATATTTGCCGAGCTTGTAGGCATGTTCATTGACGACGAGTTCCTGGCTATCGCCATACTGGTGATCGTCGCCGCCGCGGCGCTCTGCTCGTTCGCGCTCCACGCTACCTCCGCGGTCGTCGGCGGAATTCTGCTGTTCGGCTGCGTTGCCGTCTTGGCGCTGAGTGCACTGCGGGGCATACTGAAGACCTGAAGTGTCCGGCAAGCCCGTGTCGCATTGAGCGACGCTAGGCCCGCGCGGGCGGTGACACGCGGGGCGGCCATGAACGCACAGCAGTGGCGGTCGCGACTGTCGTTGCTCACTGCTGACGCTGTTCGCCTGCTGACCGGCCGCTGTCTACGAGCGTTCGTCGACGGGGCCGTTGCCATCCTGCTTCCGATCTACCTCTTGCAGCTCGGATACGGCGCCTTTGCCATTGGCGCCGTCATCACCAGCACTCAGGTTGGGTCTGCGATCCTGACTCTCGTGGTTGGATTGGTCGCCCACCGTGTGTCTCTACGGAAACTCCTTGGCGGCGCTTGTCTGTTGATGAGCGCCACGGGGGTCGCGTTCGCGCTCGCCGGCGATTACTGGGTTATCCTTGCTATTGCATTCGTGGGGACGCTGAATGCGTCGGCTGGGGAAATCAGCGTTTTCCTGCCAATCGAGCAGGCGATGCTCGTCGACACCGTCGAGGCCCGACAAGTGACGTGGCTCTTCGCGTGGTACAGCCTTGCCGGCAAGCTCTTTGTTGCGCTGGGAAGTCTTGTGGCGGCGCTGCCTGCGGCGATTGCGACTTATCTCAGAATCGCCGAACTGATGATCACGCGCTCGGTCTTCGCCCTGTACGCGCTGTTTGGAATGTTGGCGCTTGCCGTCTATCGCGGCCTTTCACCCGCAGTCGAGCGGGTGAAGCAGCCCGACAAAACGACATCGCCGCTGGGAAAATCCAAAGCAATCGTCTACCGGCTGGCGGCGCTTTTCAGCCTCGATGCGTTCGGAAACGGCTTCGTCGTCCAGTCGTTGCTGACGTTGTGGCTCTATCAGCGGTTCCACATGCCGGTGCCGGAGGTGGCAGCGATCCTTTTCTGGAGTGGGATTTTGTCGGCCATGTCGTTCCTGGTTGCGGCGCCGCTTGCCGAGCGGTTTGGCCTCATCAACACAATGGTGTTTACCCACCTTCCGTCGAATATCCTGACGATCATGGTCGCATTCGCTCCGAACGTGCCGATCGCGGTAGCCTTGTTGCTCGCCCGCAGTGCGCTTTCACAGATGGATGGGCCGATGCGCAATTCGTACCTCATGGCGGTCGTCGCGCCGGAGGAACGGCCGGCTGCCGCCAGCGTCACTGCGGCCCCGCGGACCCTGGTCGGTTCGTTGAGCCCTTTGCTGGCCGGATATCTGCTCGCGCTGACGTCGTTTGGCTGGCCGCTGATCATCGGGGGGGCGTTGAAAGCAGCCTACGATATCCTGTTGCTGATCAGCTTTCGCCGGGTTGTACCGCCCCACGAAATTCGCGGTCCCGATGCTGCGAGCTCGACGAGAGTCGGGGTGCGGCAAAGCGACTGACAACTGTCAGCAGTAAGACCTTTGTTGACAAAGACCGTTGGTCGCGTGAGGATGAGGGTCACAAGTTGCGCACCTGGCGGCCAGCGGTCGTTGCTTCTATCGCGACGTCACGCTGGAAAAAACCAAAGAAAAAGCCGTGGTTGCGCAGCGAACGGCAAAAGACTGTGATGACCTTCGCCATGAACGCTAAGGTCCCGGGGTTTGTTGTCGGCTAGGGAGGAAGATCATGAATAGTGCAGTGCGTGCACCGACGCACATGGGACGGCCGCGTTTCGCCCCGGTGATTGCGGCCGTGTTCCTGTCAACCGTTGGCATCTCCGCAGCGTCGGCGGCACCAACCGGCAGCGCGGTCAGTGTCACCGGGTCGATGGGTGGGATGGGAATGGACCCGCTGTTGGACAACACCGGCGCGCCGAAGGTGTTCACCGACGAAATCAACCTCTCAGGAATCATGCAGGCGCCCGACGGCTCCCTGATTCCCGGAGCGGCGACGAAGTGGGAAATCTCGCCCGACATGCTCAGCTGGATCTGGACGATCCGCAAAGGCGTCAAGTTCCACGACGGTTCGCCGATGACGGCCGAGGACGTCGCGTGGAGCTGGAAACGCGCGGTCATGTCGCCGGATTCTGAGAACCCGTATCACAGCACCTACGCTCCCCTGATCGAAGACATCTACGCGGACGGCGACACGGTCGTCGTAAAGACAAAAACGCCACAGCCATCGATGCCTCTGTGGTGGCCGCAATACGACAATCAGGTTGGATACGTTCTGTCGAAGGCACAGTTCGATAAGGAAGGCGTCGACGGCATTCGCAACCATCCGATTGGCGCGGGCAGTTTCAAGCTCGTTACACGTTCGACCAGCGACCGCTACGTCGATCTTGAGGCGTTCGAGGATCACTATTGCTGCGTGCCTCACGTCAAGAACCTCCGCATCATGGAGGTCCCGGAAGCATCAACACGCATCGCTTTGCTGAAGACCGGCAAGGCAGACATCATCGAGGCCTCGCCCGGCGTGAAGGCGGAGATCGAGGCGGCCGGGTTCCCGACCAAGACAGGGTCGGCAGGAAACCTGTCCGTCATGTTCTACATGTACGAAAACTTCAACAACAACCCGTTCGGCGACAAGAAGGTGCGTGAAGCGCTGTCGACCTCCATCGATCGGCAGGCCATCGTGGACCGTCTCTACGCCGGCGCGGGTGGACCGCTGAGCGCCTTCCATTCCGGGCCGGGAACATCGGGCTACGATGACAAGATGCCGGCAGATCCGTACGATCCGGCGAAGGCGCAGCAGTTGATGAAGGACGCCGGCTATCCCAACGGATTCAAAGTCCGGCTGCTGGTTTCGACCGAGGCGGAGGACTTTCCCGATACGCCGACGCTGGCACAGGCGGTGCTTGGGTATCTTCAGAAGATCAACGTCACCGGCGAAATCCAGTTGATGGATTTCGGTGCGATGAAGGCAGAGATGAAGAAGATGCTGAACGCGGTTTGCGGGCCCGACAAGGTGGTGTGCGGTCCGGACAACGCCGTCCATCCGGAAGCGGCGGCCGAGACTCCATACACCATATTCCTGCGCGGTGATCGCTCGCGCTACAACTCGGTGCGGCAGTCTCGCACGTATGAATCGACGCTCGGCAACAATCTGCCGATGGTGCAGTTCCCCGAGGTCGACGCAGCGCTTCACGCCGTGGAATTGACCTATGACACGGCGAAGCGGAATGAACTGTACCAGAAGTACAACAAGATCCTGCGGGACAACGTCTACAATGTGCCGCTGGCTTACGTTGACACCGTGTTCGGCTTGTCGAAGAGAGTGGCCGACTGGCAGCCGATCGCTGGCCGTTCGTATCCGAACAATGAGTGGACACTCCAGTTGAAGTAGGCCGCTAGGCCCGGCGCGACACTATGCTGTGTCGCGCCGGGTGCGCGCGTGAAGGGCCATGCCGCCCGCCTGGGGTCCAGAGAGCAGTTGATGGCAGGGTTCCTCTTCAATCGGCTGATGCAGGCCGCGATCAACGTCCTGTTCATTTCACTTCTGGTGTTTCTCCTTGCGCGCGCTACCGGTGACCCCGCCGACTACCTGATACCCGATGGATTGCCACCGCAGGCGGCGGCGGATTTGCGCGCGCGGCTGGGATTGGATCTGCCCCTCTACGAGCAATACTTCCGGTTCCTGAGCTCCGCCGCGCGCGGCGATCTCGGGATGTCCGTTATCGGGCATCGGCCCGTGCTGGGTGTCATCCTCGAACGCGTCCCCGCGACGTTCAGTCTGGCAGTCGTGGCTATGGTGATCGCACTCGGTATCGGCGTTCCCCTTGGTGTGCTGAGCGCCGTCAAGCGAGGAACGATGGTCGACCGCGCGGCAAAAGTCGTCGCCTTTCTCGGGCAATCGACGCCGCCTTTCTGGCTGGCAGTCATGCTGATTCTCTTTTTTGGCGTGTTCCTGTTCGAGAAGGGCTTGCCAGCGCTGCCGGTTTCCGGCCGTGGCGGGCCCAGTACCTACGTCTTGCCGGCGTTTGCCATGGGATTCGCCGTCGTGGCGGGCGTTGTCCGCCTGACCCGCTCGAGCATGCTGGATGTTCTCAACAAGGACTACATCACGATGGCCCGCGCAAAGGGGCTGTCGCCGCGCGCCGTTACCTGGCGGCACGCCTTGCGCAATGCGCTGATACCGCTGGTGACCTATGCCGGGCTGATTTTCGCGGCGTTCCTCAGCGGCTCCATCGTGGTCGAGCAGATATTTGCCTGGCCGGGCCTTGGTCGCCTTCTTATTATTTCCATTTCGCAGCGCGATTTTCCGGTCGTTCAAGGCGTCGTTATCATACTGGGCGTCATCCTGATCCTGATAAACATCGCGGTGGACATTCTTTACGCGTTCATCGACCCGCGCATCAGGTTCGCCAGATCATGAGCGCCGTCAAATGGCCGATGTGACGTCGCTGGGCGATACAACGGATCTGGGAGCCGAGCCGGCCGATCCCGCCGCCGCGTCGCGGCGCCAGACGTGGGCGGTTGCGCTCGCCACGATTCCAAAAGTCCCGCTTCTCATCCTGGTCGTATTCATCGGGGCCGCGATCGCGGCGCCGCTGATAGCTCCGCACAACCCGACGCAGGTCGATGTGATGGCGAACTTCACACCGCCGGTGTGGAGCGCCGGCGGCACTATGGATCACATCCTCGGTACCGACAAAATCGGGCGCGACATCCTGAGCCGGCTGATCTACGGAAGCCGGCTGTCGCTGTCGCTGTCGATGATTGTGATCATCATCGGGGGCAGCGTCGGCGTCGTTCTGGGAATGGTGTCCGGCTATGTCGGGGGGATGGTCGACGCGATCATCCAGCGGGCGGTGGAGGCGATGCTTTCACTCCCCACGATCCTGGTTGCGCTGGTCTTCATCTTCGCCTTCGGCTTCGGGTTCTGGAACGTTATCTTCATCCTTTCCCCGTTCCTGGCGGCGCGGTTTGCCCGGATGGTTCGTGGGGAAACCTTGAGCATCAAGGAGCGCGAACACGTCGCCATCGCGAAGGTGATGGGTGCATCGGGCCTGCGCATATTGGCGACGCACATCCTGCCAAACGTCATCAATACCGTCACGGTTCTGGCAACGCTGGAAGTGGGGCACCTCATCCTGATCGAGTCGTCGCTCAGCTTTCTCGGCGCCGGCATCCCCCCACCCAATCCGGCCTGGGGCCTGATGGTGGCGGAGGGCCAAGCATACATCGCGACCGCGTATTGGATTTCCCTGTTCCCCGGCCTGGCGATCCTGACGACCGTGCTCTCGCTCAATCTCTTCGGCGATTGGCTGCGGGACATGCTCGATCCGCACCGCAAGCACTTGTAGAGCCGCGGCTGATGCTGGACGGGACCGATGACGACATCCTGCTGCGGGTCGAGGGGCTCAAGACCTACTTCTTCTGGAGGCAGACGGTCCTGAAGGCCGTCGACGGGGTGAGTTTTACCGTCCGCAAAGGCGAGGCCGTGGGCATCGTCGGCGAGTTCGGGCTCCGGGAAAAGCCTGACGTGCCTGTCGATTGTTCGCCTCGTTCCCAGCTCGGGAGCGCGCATCGTCGAGGGCCAGGTATGGTTTGGCGGCGAGGACCTGCTCACGCTCAGCGAACGCGAAATGAGCGCCTATCGCGGCGGTCAAATCGCGATGATCATGCAGGATCCACAGAGCTCGCTGAACCCGGTGCTGACCATTGGCGCGCAGGTTGAGGAGCCTGTTCGCGTCCATCTCAAGGAGCGGGGCGAGCGCGCCAGGCAAAGGGTACTGGAGGCGCTCGCAGCGGTGCGAATTCCGCACGCCGAGCAACGCCTCAACCAGTATCCCCACCAATTCAGCGGCGGAATGCAGCAGCGGGTCGTGGCAGCCATGGGGCTCACGACGCATCCGCGACTGCTTATTGCCGACGAGCCGACGACGTCGCTGGACGTGACGATCCAGGCACAGTTCACTGCACTGATCAAGCAGCTGCAGGAAGAGAGCGGCACTAGCGTGATCTGGGTGACACATGACCTCGGAATCGTGGCCCAGACCTGCGACCGGGTGAACGTGATGTACGCCGGCCGAATCGTTGAGAGCGCAAGCGTGCGCTCGATCTTCAAAACGCCGCGCCATCCGTACACCAAGGCGCTGATCGCCTCGGTGCCAACCATGGCGGCCAAACGGGAGCGGCTCTATCAGATCGACGGACAGCCACCTGCCGTCAACGATCGGCCACAAGGATGCCCGTTCTGGCCCCGTTGCCCGTCGGCGATGAAAGTGTGCCGCGAGGCCTACCCGCCACGGACTTCGACCGGTCCCGATGAGTTCGTCCACTGCTGGCTGGCGGAGCAATAAGATGCCCCAGGCGCTGTTGGAAGTCGAAGGGCTGATCAAACACTACGCCGCCACGGGCGCGTTTTTTTCGTCTGAAAGCCACCTTGTGCAGGCGGTCAACGGCGTCAGCTTCACCGTCGATCAAGGAACGACGTTCGCCATGGTTGGCGAATCCGGCAGCGGCAAGACGACGGTGACGCGCGTCGTCCTGCGACTCGAACAGCCGACCGCCGGCCTCATTCGATTTCGCGGTAAGGTCGTCCACGGTCTGACCGGCTCGCCGCTCACGGAATACCGACGCTCGGTCCAGGCCGTGTTTCAGGACCCGTACGGATCGATGAATCCCAAGATGCGGGTGCTTGATGTCATCGCCGAGCCTTTGCGCATCCACGAGCGCATGCGCGGCCGAAAACTTCGGGCCAAAGTCGGCGAGCTCCTCACGCAGGTTGGGCTGAGCCCATCGGCGGCGACGCTCTATCCCCACCAGTTTAGCGGCGGCCAGCGCCAACGCATCGCCATTGCGCGCGCCCTGGCCCTGAGGCCGCAGCTCATCGTCCTCGACGAGCCGGTGTCAGGCCTGGACGTGTCGATACGGGCGCAGATTCTGAACCTGCTCATCGATCTGCAACGTAGCGAGGGCTTGAGCTACCTGCTCGTGTCCCACGACCTGGCGATCGTCAAGCACATGAGCCACAAGGTTGGTGTCATGTACGCCGGCAAGTTTGTCGAACTGGCGCAGAAGGACGACTTCTACCGCGAGCCGCTGCACCCTTACAGCAGGGCCCTGCTGGCGGCGGTGCCGCAGCCCGATCCCGACGTGCCGATGACCGCTCGTTTGGAAGGCGAGCCGGCGAGCCCTATCCGGCCACCGAGCGGTTGTCGCTTTCATCCCCGTTGCCCTCTCTACCTCGGGTCGCCGGAATGTCGAAACGAGGACCCGGCGTGGAGAGAGGTCCGATTCAATCACTGGGTCGCCTGTCACAAAGTGGACGAGGTCGGGGTGAGCGGACAAACGGCGGCGAGGGCGGCCGTTGCGGCCACGTCTGGTCATCAAGCAGCAGGAAGCTATTGATCCACTGAGGAAAACGAAAGGAACGACCGATGTCCAATTTCGATAATCTCGTTGCGAAGGTTGAAGAGCAGGATTCCGTCGCCGCATCGGTGGAGACCTTGCTCGCCATCATCACTGAAAGGCTTCGCCTGGTGCAGCCGACCGAGGCAGGCATCGAAAAATACGCCGCCAAGATCGATCGCAATGCCGCGCGTATTGCAGCCGCCGTCGCCGGCAAGGCCATGGCGCGCGCTGGTTGAACAGCGGCGGCCGGACGCTCTCAGCCAACCCGAGCGTCCGCCGCTCCATTCCTCAGTTGCAAGCCGCCGGGGCATTGTCTGCGGGCCTCACACGCAGCCGGCAAGGACACCCATGCCCTGCACGGATGAAGTCCCATTCCTGGCCGGATGCGACACCGGCATCGGGATGTTCCTGGTATTGCCGGAGAGCGTCCCAATTGGGCTCCAGGCCCAAACCGGGCTGATCGCCGAGTTTCACCCATCCCTTTTCCGGTTGAGGAGGCTGCCTGTAGACGACGTTTCCAACCATCCACATCAGGTAGTGGAATTCGACCGACAACCCGTTTGACACGGCGGCGATCAGATGAGCGTTGTGATGAGGCCAGCCGCCACCGTTAGCGACCGGGACGTTGAAGGCCTGCGCGAGCGCAGCGACCTTCGCGCCCTCTGTGTAGCCGCCGACGTAACACACGTTCGGTTGCAAGATGTCGACGGACTTGCTGATAAGCAATTCGCGGTGCCTGACCCGACTTCCTTCATTCTGCCCGGCCGAGATGGGGATGCCGGTTGAACGCCGCAACTGCGCCAGCAACAGCGCGTCGTTTTGGTAGAGTGGCTCCTCGAACCACGTGATGCGATAGGCGTTCGATCAACCGGCAAAGCTCTTTGGCGCGTGCGAGCGAGAACGTGTAGTTGGCGTCGACCATCAAGTCGACGTCATCGCCGACAGCCTCGCGCACCGCGCGCACCCGCGCTGCATCCTCGAGCGGGTTTTCGCCGCCATCGATGCCAACAACGAGCTTCAGTCGCGGCTGCCCCTCGCCGGCGAGGCGCGTTGCCATCTGAACAAGCTGATCGCGGTCATAGTCGAGCAGCCCGAAAGTCACGTATGCGCGCGCCGGATTGCGCGCTCCGCCGAGCAGGCGCCACACGGGTTCGTTGTGCCGCTTGCCTTTGATATCCCAGAGCGCAATGTCAACTGCGCTGAGCGCGGAGCTGAAGACGCCAGTTTGGGCGCGCGGATTGAAGGTTCGGGCGAGCTGGTGACCGATGCGCTCCGTCTCCAACGGATTCCGCCCGACGAGAAAGGGCGCGAGCTCCTTGTTGATGAAATCGCGAACGCCAAAGCGCTGGAGATGCCCGGTCAGCCCGAAGCCGGTGATCCCCTCGTCGGTCTCCACCGACGCGACCACAATCGGACGCCACATCTTATCCGGCAGCAAGGGAACGTCGATCGGTATGTTATGAGTCGTCGCTTCGACGCGCGAAATCTTCATCCGCTCTTCCGTTTACCGAGAGGCAAGCAAGGACCCGCTGTAACCGCTTACGCGGTCAGCAGTGCCCGCAGACTTCTGACGTCGTCGAGGGCGGCGAGGTTGAGAAGCCGTTCGATCAATTCATTGGTCCGCCGCTGTCCAAGGACAGGAGTCATCAAGTCCCGCGCCTTGGCGGCCACGCCTTCGCGGCTCAAAGGATTCTGGACCGTTCCGGGTGCCGCTTTCGTGTGATGAGAGAACTCGCGGCCGTCCTTCGTGGTGAAGCGAACGATGGCTTGCCGCGGGAGCTCACGGTTGACCAGCGTCTTGTCCGGCTGCAGGTGGACGCGGCGCCGCATTTCAACAATGGCGGAGTCCTTCATCCGGTCGTAGTCGTGCGTCGATGCGAAAGTAATTTCGCCATCTGCCAATGCGAGTGCGAGCACGTGCTGAAGGCTGATATCCGGCATTTCCCGGTCATTGACGATGCGCGCGCCGTCTTCGGGAAGGATCGCCACGACCTGCTCAACGTCGGCGCCGCCGACGTTTTCCCGCGTCATGATCGCGAACAGGGCGTCGAGGGCCGACTGGATCGGATAGCCGACGGGAAAGGCCTTGATGGCGGTGTTGGTGATCTCGAAGAATGTGCCAAGGCGGTCGGTCAGTTCGTTCGGCCGCGGGCTCGACGAGAAGGCCTCAAGCACGTTGTGCTCTCCGTCAAGCACGTCCCACACGCCGGTGAAGCCTGCCTGTACCATGGTCGCCGCCATGATGCCGTTGCGGGCGCCCATGCCTCCGAAGTCAAAAGCCTTTTCGACATGATCCACGTCGCGCGCCCAGCTGCCGATTCCGGACGCCTGTTGCGCGGCAAACGAGAGCACATGCCGCATCTGAGTGGAGTCGAGCCTGGCCAGCGACCCCGCCGCGGCTGCCCCGCCGAACGTCGGACCAATGCCCTGCGTGCTGCGGTGTGACTCCTGCAGGAGCTTGGCATCCATCGCCAGCACCATGCGGCAACAAAGGTCGTAGCCAAGCGTTACGGCCCGCAAGAAGTGGGTACCGCTGGCACCTTCGCGTTCACCCATAGCCAGAGCCGCCGGCACGACGCTGCAGCCCGGATGGCACTTGGTTGGCATATGGGTGTCGTCACTCTCGTCGGCGTGGCCGGACATTCCATTGGCGAGCGCGGCGTTGCCAGCAGACGTTATGATGTCGCTGCCGACGACCTGAGCTTCGGCCACGCCACCCAGCCCGCGAACGTAGTCGATGGCCATGCGGCCGGGCTTCAGTCCGGTTCCTGAGACGACTGCCGCGATCGAATCCAGGATGCGATGTTCCGCCTCCTGAACCACCTCGGCGGGGAGTTCTCGGTCGCGTGCCCCGGCCATGTGCGCTGCAAGCGTTTCCATCACGCCTTTTGCAGACGTCATTGCATCCCTCCCTGGCTCAGGTCTCGGCGCGGCTTCGCGACCGCGGACAAGTCATCGTCCGGTCTCGCCCGGCCATTGCGATAGTGCCCGATCATGCATGCTCGGGGCGAGCGGCCTCACGCACGAAACGGTTGCGCAACGTTCCGAGGCCGGTGATCTCCGCCTCGACCATATCCCCATGCTGCAGGTACGGTGACATTCCTTCCGCGCCGAGTGTCAGAATATCGCCCGGCGAAAGCGTCATGTACCTCGATATGGTCATCAGCACGTCCACCGGCGTGTAGATCCAGTTCTTGATGTGCCATCTCACCTGTTCGACGCCGTTGTAGCGGACGGAACATACCGCTTCCTCGACGTCGAGATCCGTTTCGATCCACGGGCCGAGCGGCTTCCACGTGTCGCAGTTCTTGCTTCGCCATGAACTCGGGTCTCGTCGCTCCCAGCTCATGCCGGTGACGTCGTTTCCGATGGTGAACGCCGAATATGGCTGCCTCCGCCTCCTGACGCGAAAAGTTTCTGCCGCCCTTGCCGATAACGACCACCGGCTCGCACTCGTACTCAACGTCGTCGGGACAGTCGGCAGGGAATGATCACGTCGGAATCCGTTCCGGTCAGCGCGCTCGCCGACCTCCACCATGCCCACGGCGCCGGTGGCATCGGCGCACCGGCGCGTGCACGTCCTTCCACGTGCCCCTGGTAGTTCCGGCCAATAGCGTAGTAGGTCGGATCTTCAACCGGGGCGAGGAACTTGACGCCCTTGAGCGGTCGCTTCCGTCTGGTGCGCTTGAACGTCGTGAAGGGACTGCCCTCGACCTCGGCAATCGTGTCATCCTCCACAATTCCGAATGACGGCCCATCCTTGCCTTCGAACCGGCACCAACGCATGCTCACTTCCCCTGCTTTGTGTTCTGATATCGTCAGTACCAGTCAACCGATTTGACGAAGCGATTGCGAAGCGTTCCCAAGCCCTGCACGTCGATCTCGACGGCGTCTCCATGTTTGACGTAAGGCGGACGGACGCCCTCGGTTCCCATCATCAGGATGTCGCCGGGATTGATCGTTATGTAGCGGGTTATCGACGCCAATACGTCAGCGGGACTGAAATACCACTCGTTTAATTTCCACTTGGCCGTGTTCATTCCGTTGAGGCGGACCTGGCACACGGCCTTGTCGGGGTTGAACTCGGTTTCGATCCAGGGCCCCAACGGCTTCCACGTGTCGATGTTCTTGCCGCGCCACGCGCGGGTGTCCGTCGTGGCCCACGTGTCGCAGGTAACGTCGTTGCCGATCGTGTACCCGAAGATCGCATCCCACGCCGTCTCGGGGGTCAGATGCTTGGCCCTCTTTCCGATGACGACGACGAGTTCGCCTTGAAAATACACGTCGTCGGGGCAGTCGGCGGGAATGACGATGTCGGCATCCGGGCCGGTAATGGCCGTCGCCGCACGATAGCCGGTCCACGCCTCCGCAGCCGCGAATATGCGCTTCGAACGGCCGATGTTGTCCTGCAGGTTCGTTCGATAGTTGCGGCTGGTGGCGTAAAAAATGGGTCGCTCAACCGGGGCCAGCAGCTTTGCATCCGCGAGTGCCACCTTTGTTCTGGTCCGCTCGTATTCCTTGAATGGACTGCCGGTGACCGGGACGATGATGTCGCCTTCGATGATCCCGAAACTGGGTCCCTTCTTCCCCTCGAACCGACACCAGCGCATGCCCCCTCCTTCGGTCTGCGCAGCGGCGCAAGGACCCTTACCCATGCCACAACGCGCGAAGAATCACACTTCGCGCCACCCGATGAAAACGGCGTGGATCGCCCCTTCGTCCAAGGTCTTACAGGCGAAAACTGTTACCTGTCAACAGTACTGCGGCTGTTGACAGTTACGCCTCGCGGTGAAAACTGTGGCGATGCTTTGCCACTTGAGCGGGGCGGTGCGCGACGGTCGGCGCCAGTCTTTGCCCGCCCAGCTGCGCAACAGCATTCAGGCCGGGGAACGGGCACAACCATGGAGCAGAAAGCGTTGGCCCGCACCGGCGTCGAGGTCCCGGTGATCGGCCTCGGCACCTGGCGCTATGAGGCCGGGCCCGAACCGCTGCGTCGTGGCATCGAACTCGGCGCCGTTCTCATCGACACGGCTGAGCGCTACGAAACGGAAGAAGCTGTCGGCCGGGCCATCAAGGGTATCCGCAGCCGTGTCTTCGTCGCCACCAAGGTCCGCCATGAGAGCCTCGGTTACGAGGATGTCTTGCGCGCTGCTGAGGGTAGCCTGTCGAAGCTTGGCCTGGATTGCATCGATCTTTATCAGATCCATCGCCCCAATCCGAGCGTACCGATCGCGGAGACCATGGGTGCGCTGGACGCACTGGTCGACGCCGGCAAGGTTCGGTTTCTCGGCGTCAGCAACTTCTCGGTCGCCGAATTTTGCGCGGCGCAGGCAGTGAGCCGGCATCCGATTGTCTCGAACCAGGTGCGCTACAGCCTTGTCTATCGGATGATCGAGGACGATCTGCTGCCGTTTTGCCAGCAGCATGGCGTCACGGTAATCGCGTACAGTCCGCTGTCGCGTGGCATGGCGAACCTGAATGAAGGATTGGGCAGCGAGACGCTTCAGGCAGTCGCGAAAGCCGAGGGGAGGACGCCGGCGCAGGTCGCCATCAACTGGTGTATTTCCAAGGCGAACGTGGTGGCGATACCGCGGGCAAGCACGATCGCGCACGTTGAGGATGTATGCGCGGCCTCGGGATGGCGGCTGTCCCGTGAGAGTGTGGCGAGACTCGAGGCGGCGTACACGACGCCCATTGTCAAAACGGACATGGCCTGAAAATGAACCGGATCGCGAAGGTTGCCATCCTCGATGACTATCTCGACGTCCTGCCGCCGTTGGCTGATTGGGCCAGTCTGACAGGTGCCGAAGTTGAATTCTTTCGCGATCACCTCTCCGAGGAAGACGCGGTTGCCGAGCGACTGCAGGCGTTCGACGTCGCGGTCGGCATGCGCGAGCGGACGCCGTTTCCGGCCTCGTTGATCGACAGGCTTCCCAACCTGAAGCTGCTCGTGACGCTCGGTATGGCCAACCCGTCGTTCGATTTGGGCCGCGCCACGGAAGCCGGGATCGTTGTTTGTGGTACGAGCGGGCAGGGGCCGGATCCGGACGAGCTCACCTGGGGGCTGATCCTGGCCCTTGCCCGCAACATTCCGCGCGAGGACGCCGCGGCCCGGGCAGGCCGGTGGCAGACGGCCCTCGGCAGGCGCCTTACGGGTAACACATTGGGCATTCTGGGCCTCGGCAAGATCGGGGCAACGGTTGCCCGCATCGGCGCTGCCTTTGGGATGCGGGTGGTCGCGTGGAGCCAGAACCTGACGGAGGAGCGCGCCCGCGCACACGGCGCGGTCCTCCTACCGCTCGACCAGCTCCTCGCCGAGTCCGATTTCGTCACCCTGCACCTGAGGCTTGGTGATCGGACGCGCGGCATCATCGGTCGCCACCAGCTTGGCCTGATGAAGCCGACGGCCTTCCTGGTCAATACCGCGCGAAGCGGCCTTGTTGACGAAGCCGCTTTGATCGATGCGCTGCAATCGCGGACGATCGCAGGAGCCGGGCTTGACGTTTTCGATGTGGAGCCGCTGCCGCGGGATCATCCGCTGCTTGCTCTGGATAACGCGGTGATCACGCCCCACCTCGGCGGCGTGACCCTGGAGCGGTACCGGACCGACTACGGCCAGGTTGTCGACGACATTGCTGCGTGGATGAAAGGCGAACCGAAACGCGTTCTCAACGAAGGGGTGTTGGCCCGCCGGAATGTGCGAAAATCTCGCTGACGCCCCCTAATCGCCGGCCCGATCTGGAACCTCAGCCGAGGTATTCGAGGATGTCGTACCCGACGTTCCGGTCGACGAGGTGGATCAGTCCCCGGTCGTCGACAAAGACGTCGTTGCTTTGTGGCGCCGGCTTGCCGCCCCGCGCCTCCGGAATGAAGGAGCCGACTTCTTGCGGGTGAAGGGGATCGGCGACATCCACGATGCGGAGGCCGCCACCAAACCACGCGCAATACACCAGCGTCCCGCCGTTCATGCGTTCGTTAAATTGATGCGCCCCGAAGCGCGCGTGCGGCGTGCGGCTGTACGGTGAATCGAGTTCGCCAACCTGAAAGATAGCCAAGGGGGCGATCGCGGATAGGTCGGTCGCGTCGAACACCCAGAGGTTGGCGTGCGGTTGGCCCTTCCGCTGGGCCGCCTCCGTCGGATTGTAGTAGTCGTCCTCCTCGTCGATGGCGAGCATGATCTGTCGGTTGTTGATCATGGTCGGCACCGGCATGACTGTATGGGTCGGCGCCGGAAAAGGCGGATGGTAGTTGTAGGAGCCGATCGTGCGCGGGGCTGAAATGTCCGAGACGTCGATCACGCGCAAGCCCGCGTGCCAGACGCTTGCCCACATGCGATCGCCGAAACGCAGCGCGTGATGCAGCCGGTGCTGTTTGCCCTGCCAGTCTGGGCGTTCGCCGCCGGCGACGTGCTGCCCCGGCATCCACCAGCGCGAGACCTCATCGATCCAGCCCGGGTTGGCGATATCGTAAGTGACCAGGATGTTGCCGTGATAGCCATCCATCTCGGTTGAGATGTAGGCGAAGCGAGCGTCCATGTCGAAGCGATGGACACCCTTGCCGCCGGTCTTCTCGTAGTGGAGGAGGCGCGGCTTCGCGGGTTGGGAGACGTCGTAGACTTTGAATCCGCCGTTGGCGTACGGTTTCGCTTCCGATCGTTTCAGCAAGTCGAGATCGGCCTCGGTCAATGCCAGCTTCTCGGCTACCTCGGCATCCGTCGGCTCGCGCCCGAGGACATCCCGCAGTTGCGCGGCCACCGTGTGCATGTCGTCCGCCTTGCGGCCGATACCGGTGTTGTTCTGTTCGTGGTTGACGATCATCACATCGCCGACCACCCGCACCTTGTGGCTGTGCAACTCCCGGTCATCGAGCGTGATGGTGGATACAACCCGCGGGTCAGACGGGTCCTTCACATCGACAATCGTGGTACCCAGCCCGTCCTTGCGGGGGATATGCCCGATGTATGTATGGCCTCCGGAGACGTAGACCTGACCAGCTCCCGGCAGGTCCAGGTGAGCAATACGCCGGACTCTGTCGGCGATGGCGCCGCTCGGCGGGCTGGGTTGGTCATTCATGAACTGGTCTCACAATTCGCGACATCAGCCACGATGGGTTGTCGCCCCGGCAGCGATACTTGTTATTGTGCGTGGCTGCCCACTTCCAGCGATAAATTCCGATGCTCAACGCCACCGCCGACCCCGATACCATCCATATCCTCAGCACCGATGCCCCCAAGCTCGGCGTGCGCGCATGTGCCGAAATGTTCCTTGCGAAGACCGGCACCGGATTTGACATCGATCTCGCCACGGCGCCCGAGGTCAGGAAGCGCGTTATCGCCGGCGATGCATGGGCCGACATCGTCATCGCGCCGCTGACGACGCTGGAAGAGCTGGCGGCGCTCGGCCGCGTCGATGCGCAAACGGTGGCGCCGATCGGCGCCGTCTCGGTCGGCGTGGTCGTCCGCGACGGCGCTCCGGAGCCGGACCTGTCGTCGGTTGAGACATTCACCGACGCGGTCCTTGCGGCCGGGCAGGTCGTCTACAATCGCGCCTCGAGCGGCATATACGTGGCGGAAATGATGGCGAAGCTCGGCTTGAGCGAGCGGATCGCGGGGAAAACCATCATCGTTCCGACGGGCGCCGCGGTCATGGAGCATCTTCTCGCGCATGCGCCCCTGAATGCCATAGGCTTTGGTCACGTGACGGAGATTCGCCTCCACGATGACCACGGCACCCATCTCGTCGGCGTCTTGCCGGCGGCGATCGGCAGAAACACTGTCTACGCCTGCGCCCTCAGTAGCCGAGCTGGAACACACGTGGCCGCACCCGATCTGCTAGCCACGATGACATCGCCGGCCGGCAAGCGCGCGTTCGAAGCGGTCGGCGTCCTTTGACAACGGCGAGCGCAACTCAGCAAGCGACGGAGGATCAACGCGTGGACTTCGGACCGGATGCACCGCATTGCGCGCCCCCGGATCGCGACCTGCGGGCGCCGGCCGTGCCGCTGCCGGCGATGTCGTGCGACTGCCATGCCCATATTTGCGGTCCGGAATCGCAATTCGCGTACGCTGCCGGGCGCATCTACACGCCGCCGGACGCGCTGCTGCCGGACTACGCGGCGCTGTTGGCGAAGCTCGGCTGCAGCCGCGCCGTTCTCGTCCAGCCGAGCGTCTACGGAACCGACAATACCGTGCTGATCGCGGCCCTTCAGTCTTGCCGGCAGCACAGCGTCGCGGGGCGCGGGGTCGCCGTCGTGGATTACGACGTTGCCAACGAAGAGTTAGAGCGGCTCGACAGCGCGGGCGTTCGGGGCATTCGCTTCAATCTCGTGGACGTCATCAAGCCGGGAGCGGAGTTGCCGTTGGAGCCGATGCGGCGCCTGTCAATGCGCGTTGCGGAACGCGGCTGGCACGTCGAGCTGCTGGTTCACATCGATGATTATCCGACGTTTGATGCGCTTTTCGCCGACTGGCCCGCCGACATCGTTCTCGGCCACATGGGTTATTGCCGCGTCGGTCACAACGTCGGAGACAACGGATTCAACGCGCTGCTACAACTCGTGGACGCCGGCCGGTGCTGGATTAAAATGACAGCGCCCTATCGCATCTCGTCGGCTGATTGGCCCTATGAGGATGCACGCGCGTTTGCCGAGACGCTCGTTGCCCGCGCGCCCGAACGGCTGTTGTGGGGCACCGATTGGCCCCATGTCATGGTCACCAGGACGATGCCGAACGATGCCGATCTCTGCGACCTGTTCGCCACGTGGGTCTCCGACGCAAGGACAAGGCGCATGATCCTGGTGGACAATCCGTCCCGGCTTTATGGATTCGGCTAGCTTCCGGCCGATGGGCACGTGCGCGCGTGGCTAGACGACCTCCTCGGCCTTCGGAAGCGCCGCGAGCGCCGGTTCGGCGAGCAGCGCATCGTGGGCGGATCTGCTGAGCGGCATCAGCGGCGGCCTCACGCGCAGCCACGAGTCGTCGCGATAGCGCGCCGCGATCACCGCCTTGATCGCCGGGATGCGGTCGTACGTGTCAACCGCCTTTCTCACCGCGTTGAGCGCTTCCTGCCGGCGCTCGGCGTCCGGCTCCCGCCAGTGGTTGATCAGCCCGACGATCGCACGCGCGTTGATGTTGGCGGTCGCCGAAATGCACCCGGCGGCGCCATCGGCCAGCGCCTGCAGCAAGTACACCTCGGCGCCGGGGAAGATCGCGAGATCCGGAAACGCCTCGATCACGCTCCGCGTGTGTTCGTAGTTGCCGGAGGAGTCTTTCATGCCCGCGATGAGATCGGGAAAGGCATTGCGCAGCCGTGCCATCAGGGCCAGCGGCCAGCCGACGCCCGCCATCGGCGGTATGTGATACAGCATGATCCGCGGCACCTTCGGTCCCGCCCGTTCGATCACCTCGGACACGAATGCGAACAGGCCGTCGTCCGACACGCCCTTGTAGTAGAAGGGCGGCAGCAGCAGCACCCCGGCAGCGCCGATCTCGCCGGCGTGGCGCGTCAGGGTTGCCGCGTCCTTGATGGCGCAGGCGCCGGTTCCGGGAAGCAGCTTGTCGCCCGGGATGCCTGCCGCGACCAGGGCATCGATCACGTTCCGCCGCTCGTCGAGCGCCAGCGAATTGGCCTCGCTGGTCGTGCCGAGGATAGCGAGGCCCGTGGCGCCCTCGTCCAACAGGGCCCGGCATTGGCGGACAAGCCGCCGGTGATCAACAGCTCCGGCTGAATCGAATGGGGTGACTACCGGTGGCCAGAGGCCTGAAAGCTGCGCCTGCATGTGATCTCTCGCTGTGTGTCAAGCAAATGAATAATCAGTCTCCAAGGCTTGTCGCAAGGCCGCAATTGATCACCGGCCTCGGAAATCGCGGCGATGGCGCGCCCGGAGAGATTCGAACTCCCGACCCCCAGATTCGTAGTCTGGTGCTCTATCCAGCTGAGCTACGGGCGCCGCGTGGCCGCTTGAGCAGCGCAGCATAGCTACTGAATGGTCCCGGCCTTTGCAAGGCTAGGAGCCGTTGTGGCGACCGCCACCGGGGCGATCGGGGATGACGATCATGAAGACCGCGCCGGGGCCCGGGTGATCGACGAGGGTGATTGAGCCGCCGTGCGCCCGCACCAGCTCCGTCGCGATCGCCAGACCGAGCCCCGTGCCGCCGGGGCGGGCGCTGCCGGTGAAGGCGCGAAAGAGGGATGCCCGCGCTTTCTCGGGAACGCCCGGCCCGGTGTCCTGAACCTTGATCGAAACCGATGCCCCCTGGCGCTCGGCCGAGATGGTCAGGCGCCGGACGACCGCCGGACCAAGGTCGCTGTCGAGCGCCTGCATGGCATTGCGGCAAAGATTGACGAGCACGCGAAAAAGCTGCTCGGGATCGGCATCTATTTCGAGGCCGGCCGACACCTGGTTATCGAACGCGATCGTGGCGTGGTCGACCAGACCGAGGACGTCGGCGACGTCGTCCACCAGGCGACGCAGCGCGACCAGCCGGCGATCGGGCGCGGCCTCCCGCGCACGGCCGTAGGCGAGCGTCGTCTGGCAATAGGAAATCGCCCGGTCGAGTGCCCCGATCAGTTTGGGAGCAAACTGTTGGACCTTCGGATCCGGAATGCTGCCGAGGCGATCGGACAGGAGCTGGGCCGCGGCCAGCATGTTGCGGAGGTCATGATTGATCTTCGAGACGGCCAGGCCAAGATCGGCCAGATGCCGCTGCTCGCGCAGCGTCGTCTGCAGGTCCCGCTGCATGGTCGCCAGGTGTTCTTCGGCGACGCCAATCTCATCGCGACGCCCGCTTGGGGCAATCACCCGGCCCACGTCTTCCGGACGTTCCGAGAACGCGACCATGTTGGTGGTCAGGTGTCGCATCGGCCGCACAAGCAGGCGGTTGATCGAGAAATAGAGAAGTCCCGCAGTAATGATCGAAACGATCGCGGCCAGCCAGATGATGTTGAACGAGTAACTGAGCATGGCTGTTCTCAGCGCCCGATCACTCATCAACAGCTCGATCACCGCGCCTGATCGCGACTGGCCAACTACTCGCAACACCCGCGGCTGGGGCGAAAGAAGCGTGCGGAACGCGTCTCCTATCTCGCCTGTCGGGTCCATGACGCGCAGATCGACCGTGTCGTCGACCTTGGGCGGCATGTCGACCGTAGCCAATAATCGGCTGACGGTGCCGGTACGGATGACGATGGCGATAGCGCCCACGGCTTTCAGGAGATCGTCCTGGGTCCCGCGCGGGATCTCATTGGGAACGGCCTCGGCCGGCACGGTACTCGCAGCGTCCGCAAGCGTCAGCCGATCATCAAGCCAGGCAACGCGAAAATTGGCGATGGACGGCACGTAAATGAGGATTTCGCTGACCATTACGAACAGGACGGTCAGCGCCAAAAGCTTCCACGACAGACCGGGCCCGCGCCGGGTCGCCGGGCGGAGCCGGCGGGCGCTGCTGTCGGGTCGGTCGGACATCGCTCTCAGCCGAATTTCCTAAGTAAATCAATGATGCGTCCGCGCCACGGCGAGGTCAAACCGGACCCGCGGAAGCTCGCCGCGACGCGTCGGGTGACTTCGGACCGGGCGGGGTAAGGCGTCGGCAGGGCCTGTAGTGTGGCGATTGCGAGCCCTGCTGCCATGGCCTGCGACCACGGTGTTATCAGGTCTGCGGCAGCGTGTCCGACGATGCCCGCACCGAGGATCTTGCCACGTCTGGTAGTAATTACCTTGATCACGCCCTGCGGTAGGCGCTCGGCCTGGGCCCGATCATTTTCGGCGAAGGGATACCGAAGGACCCTGATGTCACGATGCCGCACCCGCGCCTCGGCCTCGCCGAGACCGACGGTCGCCATCGCCGGATCGGTGTTGGTAACCATCGGCACGGCGGAACGATCGCAGGAGGCCGGACTGCGGAAGAGGATCGACTGCAGCACGTAAGCCGCCTCGTGCTCGGCGCGGGCGACGCGGGCAGGCCCGGCGATCGCATCGCCGATGGCGTAGACGCGGCGGTTGGTCGTCCTGAGGCGCCGATCGACGGTGATGCCGTCCTTGTCGTGAGCGATGCCCGCGGTGGCGAGTTCCAGGCCGTCGACGGCAGGAGCGCGGCCGGCGGCGACGAAGAGGTGGGAGCTGTCGATGGCGGTCTCTTCCTCGTCCGCGCCGCCGATCATGATGCGAATGCCGCCCCGCCGCCGGGCCAGCGACCGGATCGGGACCGGCGCGCGCATGCGCACGCCCTCGGCGCGAAGGCGGCCGACGACGATCTCGGCGAGTTCCGGATCGTCGCCGGCCAGGGGCGCCTGCTGGTCGATGATGGTCGCATCGATGCCGAGCCGCGCGTACGCCTGCGCCACCTCGAATCCGACACGGGTGGCGCCGAGCACGATCAGGTGGCCGATCTTGCGGCCGAGATCGAAGAGGCCCTCGGCGCTGACGGTTTCGACCGTATCGAGACCGGGGAGATCTGGGGGAGCCGGAACCGATCCGACGGCCAGCACGATGCGGCGGGCGCGCACCGTGAAATCGCCGGCGCTGACCGTGTTGGGGTCGGCAAACCGGGCCGACCCATTGATGACCTTGACGCCCAGCGCCGTCAGCCGCTCGGCCGAGACGTTGGCTCCGACGGCCGCCATGACGGTTGCGATATGATCGCGGACCCTGGCCAGATTGACCTGGAGCGGCGCACCGGTGACGCCAAGCGCCGGACCGCGGCGCAGGAATTCATGGGCCTCGGCGGCGGCGATGAGCGCCTGCGCCGGCACCCCGCCCCATGCCAGATTGGCGCCTCCCATCTTCGACCGCTCGATCAGGACCACAGGCACACCCTCGGTGGCGGCAGCGACGGCGACGGCGACGCCGCCGGGGCCCGCGCCGATGACGCATATGTCTGTGGTCAGTTCCTCGGCCATGCCGCGCCTTTTCCCGGAGTCCCGCGGGTCCACGCCGCGTTTGACTCGATTCGGCCCACTCCTTATAAGCCCGACGCGATCAGGTCGCGCGGAGAAGGCGAGATGAAACGGACGTACCAACCGAGCAAGCTCGTGCGCAAGCGTCGCCATGGTTTCCGTGCCCGGATGGCGACTACCGGCGGCCGCAAGGTTCTCGCCGCCCGCCGCCAACGCGGACGCAAGCGGCTATCTGCCTGAGCTTTCGCCGCCGGCAACTCCGGCTCTCCAACCGATGGAGCGCCTGAAACGCCGCGCCGCCTTCAAGGCCGTCGCAGGCGGACGGCGCGTCACACGGCCAGGCTTCGTCCTGCAGGCGCTTGCCGTTGGTGGTGAATCAGGTGATCGGCCGCCGCGCTTCGGCATCACGGTGACCAAGAAGATCGGAAACGCGGTCGTGCGCAATCGCATCCGCCGGCGCCTTCGGGAAGCGCTCCGCGCTGCAGCGGTGGACCATGCGCAAACCGGCACGGATTATGTAGTTGTTGCACGCAGCGCCGCTTTGACCCTTCAATTCGACCGACTAGTTAACGATCTAATCAGCGGGTTCGCCGCGCTGGCGCGCGGCAATACGGAGAAGAAGTCGCGTTGACGCCGGAAAATCGCAACCTGCTCCTCGCTCTGGCACTTTCACTTGCCGTGATGGTCGGGTGGTACGTGCTGTTCGCAGGGCCGGAAATGAACCGCGCCCAGAAGCAACAGGAGATCGCCCAACAGCAGGACCAGCAGGCGAGCGCGCCCGCGGCCGGGGCGGGCGCCTCCGCCGGTGGCACGCCTGCAGCGACCTCGCCGGGGGCTTCGGCACCCCCGCCGAGCGCGGCGGAGACGGCGCCCAGCCTCACCCGCGACGAGGCGCTGGCGAAATCCCAGCGTGTTGCGATCGCCACAGGTACCTTGTCGGGATCGATCAACCTCACCGGCGGGCGGATCGACGACCTCAGGCTCAACGATTATCACGAGACGGTCGATCCCAAGAGCCCGACCATCGTGCTCCTGTCGCCGAGCGGAGCCCCCGACGCGTATTTCGCCGAATTCGGCTGGATCGCGCCCGCCGGTGCCGGTGCGACGCCGGGGCCCGACACCGTCTGGTCCGCCCCTGCCGGCGCCAAGCTCACCACAACCGCACCGGTGACGCTGACTTACGACAACGGGGCAGGTCTCACCTTCACCCGCACGATCTCGGTCGACGACAAATACATGTTCACCATCACCGACGCTGTCGCCAACAACAGCGGTCAGTCGGTGTCGCTCACGCCCTATGGCCGTGTCAGTCGCTATGGAACGGTCCCGGCCGGCGGCAACTACATCCTGCACATTGGATTGATCGGCGCCGTCACCGGCCAGCACGTGGTCCAGGAAAGCTACAAATCCCTCGATAAGGCCCAACAGGTCCCATTCAATCCGGCAACGGCCGGGTGGCTGGGCATCAACGACAAATACTGGGCAGCGATCCTCGTCCCCGAACAGGGCAAGACCTTCAAGGGACAGTTCGAGCACATTGGCGGAGCGGCTCCGGGCTACCAGGCGGACTTCAGTGGCGAGCCGCTGACCGTTGCCGCCGGCGGCAGCGCGCAGGTGGCCAACCGCCTCTTCGCCGGGGCCAAACAGGTGGCGGTCGTCGACGCCTACAGCAACATCGATCGCTTCGACCTGATCATCGACTGGGGCGAGTGGCTGTGGATCATCACCAAGCCGATGTTCCACGTGATCGACTTTTTCTATGGCCTCTTCGGCAATTTCGGCCTCGCCATCCTTGCCGTGACCGTGCTGATCAAGGCCGCCTTCTTCCCGCTCGCCAACAAGTCGTACAAGTCGATGAGCGCGATGAAGAAGCTGCAGCCGAAGATCGCCGAGCTGCGCGAGATCTACAAGGACGACAAGGTCAAGCAGCAACAGGCGCAGATGGAGCTGTTCAAGAAGGAGAAGGTCAATCCCCTTGCGGGATGCTGGCCGACCGCGATCCAGATACCGGTGTTCTTCTCATTGTACAAATGTCTGTACGTGACGATCGAGATGCGTCACGCGCCGTTCTTCGGCTGGATCCACGATCTTTCGGCGCCTGATCCGACCAACGTGTTCACGCTGTTCGGCCTGATCCCCTGGGACCCGAGCGCGTTGCCACTGATCGGCGGAATTCTCGTCCTCGGCGCCTGGCCGCTGATCATGGGCGTGACGATGTTCGTCCAGATGAAGCTTAATCCGACGCCGCCCGATCCGACCCAGGCGATGATCTTTACCTGGATGCCGGTGATCTTCACCTTCATGTTGTCGTCGTTCCCGGCCGGCCTCGTCATCTACTGGGCGTGGAACAACACGCTTTCGGTGACTCAGCAGTACATCATCATGCGTCGGCAGGGCGCAGAGGTCGATCTCCTCGGCAACATCCTGGGCACATTCCGACGAACGCCGGCGAAACCGGCCGTGCCGGCGCCGGCGCGCGCGCCGCAACGCGCCGTCGAGGACAAGACGATCGAGGCTGAAGCCGAACCGCCGCCGCGTCCCGCGCCCAAGCCGAAGAAGCAAGGCGGCAAACCAAAGCCGCGCGGGGCCGGCGCCAAGGCGAGAAGCTGAGCGTTCGTTGCGGCAGCCATCCGGCTGACTTGTGCCTTTTATCCTCGGGTCAATCCCTCGATCAAGTCGGGGGGGGGGAAGATGACACGAGATGGAAGGTTTCCCGCCCGCGTACCGCGTCATTCCGACGGAAGTCGGAATCCATCGACAGCGTACGTGATGGAACCCGACTTTCGTCGGGGTGACGAATGAATGTGCTCGTACCGGAGACGATCCCTTGCGGGGGAAGCGAACATCGCGAATACCTGCCATCATGACGATCGAGGAGGATGACGCCTGCGCTGCCGCCGTCGAAGCCGGCCGCCTCCTGTTCGCGAGGCCGTGGCGTTTCATCGCCGGTGCCGCGGCGCCCTCCGACCTGCCGCCCCCCTCCGGCATCGAGGTCGCGTTCGCGGGGCGATCGAACGTCGGCAAGTCGTCGCTGATCAACGCCCTCACCGGGCAGAAGGCGCTCGCCCGCACATCCAACACGCCGGGCCGTACACGCCAGCTCAACCTGTTCGGGGCCGACCCCGGCCTGACGGTCGTTGACATGCCGGGTTATGGCTATGCACGCGCACCGAAGAAGGAAGCGGCATGGTGGCAGCGCATGGCGCGCGCCTATCTGGCGGGGCGACCCAACCTGCGCCGGGTTTACCTGCTGGTCGACGCCCGCCACGGGCTGAAGCAGAACGATGCCGACATGCTCCGTCTCCTCGACGGTGCCGCCGTCTCCTATCAGCTCCTGCTGACCAAGTGCGACAAGCTGAAACCGGACGCGCTGCTGGCAATGGTGGCCGCCACGACGGACGCGATCGGACGGAGGCCCGCCGCGCATCCGAACATCATCGCAACCTCGGCCGAGACCGGCGCCGGGATAGATCGACTACGGGCTGAGATCGCGGGGCTGCTCGCGACCTGACGGCTCGGCGGAACGACGGTTCGGCCAATACATCGGGACCATGGCGACGATCATCACCGCGATCCCGGCTTCGGCCTCCAGGTTCGGCACGTAAACCGCCAGCCAGCCTGGCAGCACTTCACCCCAATTCACCAGGCTCGGGTGTCCGGTGACGAAATAGCCGTAGCCCCAAAGAGCACAGCCGGCCAGCATGAGCACCCATCCAAGGATATTGACGCGCGACATCTGCATTGTTCCCCCCGTCGTGTGGCAGTGAGGTTGCGTTCAGCAGCGTCTTCCCGTTCGTGAACCCTTTGATATGATATGCGATTTCCCTCAATCGACGTCCTGACAGTCCACGGACGGCCAGATCAGATCATATCAATCGATATTGTGCCGGCAACTCCCGGCGGCCGAATAGCGGTCTATTTGTGGCAAGCCGGACGAGCCGCTATAGAACCGGTCCGATTCCGCGGGAAAAATTCCAGATGGACGCAGCACACGATCAAGGCACCACCGACGCGATCCAGCGGGCGCGCCTGATCTCGGCGGCGCTGCCCTATATGCTGGCCTACGACGGCAAGGTGGTGGTGGTGAAGTACGGCGGCCACGCCATGGGCGATGCCGACCTCGCCCAGGCGTTCGCCCGCGACATCACGCTGCTCGAGACGTCGGGGGTGAAGCCGGTGGTCGTCCACGGCGGCGGACCGCAGATCGGCGAGATGCTGGAGCGGCTCGGCATCAAGTCGGAGTTTCGCGCCGGCCTCAGGGTGACGGACAAGCGCACCGTCGAGGTGGTCGAGATGGTGCTCGCCGGATCGATCAACAAAGAGATCGTCATGGCGATCAACGCCGAAGGTGGCAAGGCGGTCGGCCTTTCCGGCAAGGACGGCAACATGGTGTTCGCCGAGAAGGTGACGCGGGCGGTGAAAGACCCCAATTCCAACATCGAGAAGGTGGTGGACCTCGGCTTCGTCGGCGAGCCGAAGCGGATTAACCGCGCCGTCATCGACATGGTGCTTGGCGCCGGCCTGATCCCGGTGATCGCGCCGGTGGCGCCAGGCAGCGACGGCCAGACCTACAACGTCAACGCCGATACCTTCGCCGGTGCGGTCGCCGGTGCGCTCGACGCATCGCGCCTGTTGTTCCTCACCGACGTTCCCGGCGTGCTTGACGCGGGCGGGCAGCTCATCCGCGAGATGACCATCCGCCAGGCGCGCGACCTCATCGCCGACGGCACCATCTCGGGCGGCATGATACCCAAGGTGGAGACCTGCATCGACGCGATCGCGGGGGGCGTCGAGGGGGTGGTCATTCTGGACGGCAAGACGCCGCACGCCGTGCTCCTGGAACTCTTCACCGACCACGGCGCCGGAACGCTGATCAAGCCATGAATGCCCCGTCGCCGTCGTCTTCGGCTGGGTCGCGCGACCTGTCCCACTTCGCCCGGATCAACGCCTGGGTGTTCGATCTCGACAACACGCTCTATCCGCGCCACATCAACCTGTTCCAGCAGGTCGACGCGCGCATCCGGACATACGTCGGCCGCGTCCTCAGCCTGCCGCCGGAGGAGGCGCAGCGGGTTCAGAAGGACTACTACCGGCGTTACGGCACGACGCTGCGCGGCCTGATGGAGGAGCACGGCATCCAGCCCGACGATTTCCTCGAATACGTCCACGACATCGACCATTCCCCGGTAGAGCCCGATCCGCGGCTGGCGGCGGCGATCGGCGCGCTGCCGGGACGCAAGTTCATCCTCACCAACGGATCGCGGGCGCACGCCGAAAAGGTCGCGGGGCGGCTCGGCGTTACCGCGCACTTCGAGGACATCTTCGACATCGTGCGGTCGCAGCTCCTGCCGAAGCCGAACCGGGAGACCTACGACCGGTTCCTCGCCACGACCGGGGTGGAAGCGAAACGGGCGGCGATGTTCGAGGACCTCGCGCGCAACCTCGTCGAGCCGCAGGCGCTCGGCATGACCACGGTGCTGGTGGTCCCCTCGGGCACGCGGGAGGTGTTCAGCGAGGACTGGGAGATGCAGGGTCACGACGCCCGGCACATCGACTTCCTCACCGACGATCTGACCGCCTTCCTGGAAAAGGTGCTCCCCCACACGAAAGGATCACACCCATGACCGCCAACGTTGCCGGGCTCGCCACGACCATCGAGGCGGCGTGGGACAAGCGCGAGGCGATCGAGGTGACGACCGCCGGCGCCGTACGCGAGGCGGTGGACGAAGCCCTGGCGCTGCTCGACCGCGGCGAGGTGCGCGTCGCCGAGAAGAAGGACGACGGCTGGGCCGTCAACCAGTGGCTGAAGAAGGCGGTGCTGCTGTCCTTCCGGCTGAACCCGATGGCCATGATCCCCGGCGGCCCCGGCGGCAGCGGCTGGTGGGACAAGGTGCCGTCCAAGTTCGACGGCTGGAGCGACGTCGATTTCGCCCGCGCCGGCTTCCGCGCCGTGCCCAACTGTATCGTGCGCAAGTCGGCCTACATCGCACCGGGCGTGGTGCTGATGCCGTCGTTCGTCAACCTCGGCGCCCACGTCGACACCGGCACCATGGTCGATACCTGGGTGACCGTCGGCAGTTGCGCGCAGATCGGCAAGAATTGCCACCTCTCCGGCGGCGTCGGCATCGGCGGCGTGCTGGAGCCGCTGCAGGCCGGGCCGACCATCATCGAGGACAACTGCTTCATCGGCGCGCGCTCGGAGGTGGTCGAGGGCGTGGTGGTGGGCGAGGGCTCGGTCATCTCCATGGGCGTCTTCATCGGCGCCTCGACCAAGGTGGTCGACCGCGAGACCGGCGAGATCCACATCGGCAAGGTGCCGCCCTATTCGGTCGTGGTTTCGGGGAGCCTGCCGGGCAAGCCGCTGCCGGGCAAGGACTGGGGTCCGTCGCTCTACTGCGCCGTCATCGTCAAGAAGGTCGACGAGAAGACGCGCGCCAAGACTTCGATCAACGAACTCTTGCGCGATTGAGGCGGCCGTTCCCAACGGACCGCGATCCGGGTAGGTTGCCGGCCGAGTCGCGCCTGGCTCGAACGGGGATCACCGCAATGGATCAATTTCGGCAATTCGTCATCAAGACCGCGGAAATTTTCGTGGTCGTCGTCGTTGTGCTGCTGACGCTTTCGTCCGCCATCTCGGGCTTGGCCTGGAGCGGCGTCCTTGGGTTCATTCTTGGCGGTGTGTTCGGTTTCGTCCTTTCCGCCGTACTGGCGGCGACGTTCTTCCTGCTTCAGGAGATCGCCGAGAACACGGCCCGTTCCTAGCCCGATCGGGTGATTGCCGCCTGGCCGGATTGACGCGCGCGGACCGGGATCGCTAAACCCGGCCGGCGCCTTTCCTCCTGCCCGGTCGCCGTCAGATGTCGCAATCGCCCGATCCTGTCGCCTTCGCCAAGACGCTGATCGCCTGCCCGTCGGTGACGCCGGCGGACGCGGGCGCGCAGGCGTATCTGGCCGACGTGCTGGCGTCCGCCGGATTCAGGGTGGAACGGATGAGGTTTTCGGCGCCGGGCACGCCCGACGTCGACGAACCTCTTTGCCTCGATCGGCAGCGGACCGCCTCACCTCGTCTTCGCCGGGCATACCGACGTGGTGCCACCCGGCGACGAGACGCGGTGGAGTCATCCGCCGTTCGCCGGCGACGTCGCGGACGGCGCGCTCTACGGTCGTGGCGCGCAGGACATGAAAGGCGGCATCGCCTGCTTTCTCGCCGCGGCTCTCGGCTACCTCCGCCAGCGACCGCTTGCGGCCGGCACCCTGTCGTTCGCCATCACCGGCGACGAGGAAGGCCCGTCGATCAACGGCACAAAGAAGCTGGTGGACTGGGCACTCGCTGCCGGCCACCGCTTTGACGCGGCGATCGTCGGCGAGCCGACCTCCCGCGCGCGCCTCGGCGATACCATCAAGATCGGCCGGCGGGGCAGCCTGTCGGCCACCATCCGCGTCAACGGCCGGCAGGGGCACGTCGCCTACGCCGAACTGGCGGACAATCCGATCCCGCGCCTCGTGCGCATCCTCGACCGGCTGACCCGCCTCCGCCTGGACGACGGCAGCGCCGACTTCGCGCCTTCCGGGCTCGAAATCACCAGTGTCGACGTCGGCAACCCTGCGTTCAACGTCATCCCTGCCGCGGCGACGGCGCAATTCAACATCCGCTTCAACGACCACTGGTCGCCGGCTACGCTCGAAGAACGGCTACGGAGCGAGATCGCCGCGGGCGCGGGAGATGCGTCCTGCGACCTGACGATCGCGCCGGGCGCCAGCGCGTGGTTTTTGACCCGTCCGGGCGCCCTGGTCGATCTTCTCTCGGCGGCGATCACCGAAGCCACGGGGCTGAAGCCTGAACAAACAACCGGCGGTGGAACGTCTGACGCTCGCTTTTTCAAGGACATATGCCCGGTGGTCGAGTTCGGGCCTGTCGGCGACACGATGCACCAGGTGGACGAACGGATACCGGTCGACGACCTCAACGCGTTGACTGCGATCTATCGCCGCTTCCTCGAACGTTATTTCGGCACGGAGTGCGCGTGATCTCCCTCGACGAAGTTGCGCGCTCGCTCAACGGCGCCTGGCTCCTGTTCTTCGACCGGCCGAATGCGATGCGCCTGTTCGACGCGAGCTATGGCGGCTTCTGGCGCTCGTTCCAGGCGGTGATCCTGGTGGTGCCGGCCTACGAGCTGACGGTCCTCGCCGACCACCGCGCCTACCTTGCCGCGGCAGAGGCCGGCACGTTCAACGAGGCAGCCTATTTCGCCGCCAAATGGCTGGCGTTCGCCTTCGACTGGGTGACGCTGCCGTTACTGCTGGCGGCGCTGGCAAGATTCCTGAATATTCAAAAGGGCTATCCGGCATACGTGGTGGCGCGAAACTGGTCGTCGGTGCTGACGGTCCTGCCTTTCGCCGTGATCGCTCTTGCCGACCTCGCCGGCCTGATCAGCCCGCAGGTCCTGTTCTTCCCATCGCTGCTGGCGCTGGCGATCGCGCTGAGGTTCAGCTACCTGATCGCCCGGCGCGCGCTTGACGTCGGTGTCGATGTGGCGATCGGATTTGTCGTGCTCGACTTCCTTGTGAGCCTTGCGCTGACCATGGTGATCGGCCGCGTGCTCCGGGTGAACATCGCTTTCTAGGGAAAAATGCGAACCTGTCTATCGGCTGAGCCGAGGGCATCGCGACAGCGTGTCCCGGGCGCAGCGCAATACGACGTGGTGCGCTGCTGAACCGGGACCGATCTTGACCGGCCGATTGGGCCCCGGGTTCTGCGGTGCATCTCTCCCGTGCTGCACCGCGCCCGGGGAACGGCCACTTTCAAGCCGGAGGATGACGGCGAACGGAGTTCGTCTTCGACTTGCTTCACGTCAGTCAATAATCGACGGCGACGAGGTAGAGGCCCTCGGCGGGCGCGACTGGGCCGGAGCGGGCGCGACTGCGGGCGGCGAGGGCGTCGCCGACGGTGCCGATTGGCCACGAGCCGTCACCGACTTTCTTCAGCGTGCCGACCATCGAGCGGACCTGGTTGTGGAGGAACGAGCGGGCGCTCGCCCTGACCATGACCTCGGTCCCCTCGCGCGAGACATCGAGGCGGTCGAGGGTCTTCACCGGCGACTTCGCCTGGCACTCGGACGAGCGGAAGGTGGTGAAATCGTGTTTGCCGACGAGCGACTGCGCGGCGGCGTGCATGGCCTCGGCATCGAGCGGTGCGGCCACCCACCAGACGCGGCCGCGGTCGAGGACCGGGGGGGCGCGGCGTTCGCTGATGCGGTAGAGGTAGTGGCGCTTGACCGCCGAGAAGCGGGCGTCGAAGTCGTCGCCGACAGCCTCGGCGCACAGAATGGCGACCGGCTCCGGCCTCAGGTGGGCGTTGAGCGCATCGCGGACGGTATCGGCCGGCCAGTCGCGGGCGAGGTCGATGTGGGCGACCTGGCCGAGCGCATGGACGCCGGAATCCGTGCGCCCGGCGCCCTTGACCACAACGGTTTCGCTCGAGAAGGCTGCGACCGCCTCCTCGATGGCCTGCTGAACGGAGCGGCCGTTCTCCTGACGCTGCCAGCCGACGAACGGACCGCCGTCGTACTCGATCACGAGCTTGAAGCGGGGCATCAGCCGACTTCGGACAGCGGAGCGCGTGCAGGCCGCGCAGGAACTCCGCCGCCTTCACCGGCGCCTTGCCGCCCCGCTGCACTTCGGTGAGGCGCACCGCGCCAGAGCCGCAGGCGATGGTGAGGTCGGCGAGAACGGTGCCGGGAGAGGTACCAGCCCCCTCACCCTTTTCGCCTAAGCTCACCTTCGGTTCGCCAAGGCTCAAAGCCCTCTCCCCACCGAAGTCGGATTTTTCCGACTTCGGCGATATTGACTGCCGAACACCGGTAAACCCGTGTTCGGTGGGGAGAGGAGGAGTCTTTTTCGGCGATGCTCGGGAGTGTGGCGGGGCTAGTTGCGGCGCGACGCCGGGGAGAGGGTGTGTGTTTTGCGCCGATGACGTCACGAGCTGCGAGCGAAGCGCGCGGATGCGCTCCGGGCCCTTGCCGAGATCGGCCTCGAACCAGGCGCCCGGATCGGGTGAAAGGCCACGGATGTGGTTGTGGACGTCGTGCGCCGGGCGCGACCAGTCGATGCGGGTCTCGTTCTTGTCGATCTTTTTGGCGTAGGTGACGCCTTCCGTCGCCTGGGGCGTGAAGGACAAGGCGCCGCGCTCCAGTGCGCCGAGGGCGCGCGCCATGAGGTCGGCGCCGAGCCGGGCGAGCGTCTCGGACAGCTCGCCGGCGGTCGCGTCGGCGCCGATTGAGACGCGTTCGGCCATAGCGACCGGGCCGGTGTCGAGGCCTTCCTCCATGCGCATCACCATGACGCCGGTCTCGCCATCGCCGGCCATGATGGCGCGGGCGATCGGGGCGGCACCGCGCCAGCGGGGCAGCAGCGAGGCGTGGAGGTTGAGGCAGCCGTCGCGGGCGGCCTCGAGAAACGCCTTCGGCAGGATTTGCCCATAGGCGACGATGACGCCGATATCGACGGCGAGGTCGGCGAAGGCAGCCGCCTCGTCGGCGTCGCGCAGCGTCGCCGGCGTCCTGACGTGGAGATCGAAATGGGTCGCCACCTGGTGCACCGGCGACAGGCGCTCCGCCAGACCCCGCCCGGCGGCGCGCGGCGGCCGGGTGTAAACCGCCGCCACATCGTGGCCCTGGGCGATGATCTCGGTGAGGGTAGGGACGGCGAATTCGGGCGTGCCGAAGAAAGCGACCCGGAGCGGCATGGTGCTTCTACAGCACCGGCGGCTTCGGTCCCAGCCGCTGCTGCTTGGTGAACTTCTTGATCACCATGTCGCGCTTGAGCTTCGACAAATGGTCGATGAACAGTTTGCCCTCGAGGTGGTCGATCTCGTGCTGGAGGACCACCGCCATGATGCCGTTCGCGTCGATCTCCTGGGGCTTGCCCTCGCGGTCGAGGTAGGCGACGCGAACCTGCGCCGGCCGCTCGACCTCGGCGAAGTACTCGGGAATCGACAGGCACCCTTCCTCGGCGGCAAAGCGCTCGTCGGAGGTCCACAGGATCTCCGGGTTGATCAGGAACATCGGGCTCGGCTCGGCGGCCTCGTCCTCGCGCTGGGCGACGTCGATGGTGATGACGCGCCGCGGGGTGCCGACCTGGATGCCGGCAAGGCCGATGCCGGGCGCCTCGTACATGGTCTCCAGCATGGCGTCCATGAACCGGCGCACGTCATCGTCGATGCGCTCGACCGGCTTGCTCTTCAGACGGAGCTTGCGGTCGGGAAGGGTGATGATATCGAGTTTTGCCACGGGCCTCAGATATGGAACAAGGCGGGCCGGGTCAACGGCAGCGGGCAACGGCGATGGCCAGGAAAGCGAAGCGTCCCCTCGGCCGGAGGCTGAGACGCAATCCCGTCGCCCGGGCGCTGGCGGGGGGCAAGTACGGCGGCAAGGTCGTTCCCCGCAAGGACCGCTACAGGCGCCGGCCCAGGCATCAGAAGCCGCCCGACGCCGAGGGGGAGGGGCGGTAGGCCTACCTTCTCCGATGCGGGGCCTTTGCGCGCCTCTCGGATTCCGACCGTGTCCCTCGGGTCCCGCTTTCGCCGGGAAGGACCGCCGGGTTGGGGTTCCTGTTTCGTTCTGAGCGGCGAATCGGGCTAATGTCGGCCGATGCTCGACCAGACCTACCGATTCGGGAATTACGCCCTCAGCGGGCCGGAACTGCTGCTGGCGGCTGCGGCGGCCGCGCTCCTGCTTCTGCTGGTCATCGCACTGGCGGCGTGGCGGCGCGCGGCGCGGCGGGCGGAGGAGGCCGAAGCATCCGGTCGCGGCGAGATCGAGGCGCGCATGGCCGACCTGATGCGGGCACAGGGCGAGGTCACCGGGCACGTGCGCGGGCTCTCCGAGCGGCTCGACGGCTTCGGCCACCGGCTGGGTCAGTCGATGACCGACACGACGCGCAACACCCAGGCAAGCCTCGCCAAGCTCGGCGAGCGGCTGGCGGTGATCGACAAGGCCCAGCAGACGATCACGGCGCTCTCGACCCAGGTGGTCGAGCTGCAGAACATCCTCGCCAACAAGCAGACCCGCGGCGCTTTCGGCCAGGCGCGGATGGAGGCGATCATCCGCGACGCGCTGCCGACGAACGCCTACCGCTTCCAGGCGACGCTCCGCAACGGCACGCGACCGGACTGCCTGATCCTCTTCCCCAACGACGGACCGAGCCTGGTCATCGACGCCAAGTTCCCGCTCGAGGCCTGGAACGCCATCCGCGCCGCGGCGAGCCCAGAGGCGGCCAAGGCGGCGGAGACCCAGTTCCGCCGCGATACGCTGAAGCACGTGCAGGACATCGCCGACCGTTACTTCGTGCCCGGCGAGACCCAGGACACCGCGTTCATGTTCGTGCCGTCGGAATCTATCTTCGCCGATATCCACGAGCGCTTCGAGGACATCGTCCAGCGCGCCCATCGGGCCCGCGTCGTGGTGGTGTCGCCGTCGCTGCTGATGCTGTCGGTCCAGGTGGTGCTGTCGCTGCTCCGCGACCAGCGCATGCGCGAGCAGGCGCACGTCATCCAGGAGGAGGTGATCCGGCTGATGGAAGACGTCGGACGGCTGGACGATCGCGTGCGCCGGCTGCAGACCCATTTCAGCCAGGCCAACAAGGACATCGAAGAGATACTTGTCTCGACGAAGAAGGTCACCGGCCGCGGGGCGAAGATCGAGGCGGTCGAGTTCGACGACAACGGCGATGCGGCCGTGCAAAGGCGTCCCGAACAGGATAAGACCCGCGCCGGCGGGTCGGCGGAGTTGCCGTTTGGCCGGGCATAGAACCGGACGCAATTCCGGACGGAACAGTGCTTCACACTTTTCCTGGAATTGCTTTGGCGGAGTGAAGTGTGGCGTCAAAGCGGGGGGCTGAGGCCGCCAGACGGAAGCGGGAACAGTCGGCGGAGGCCCTGCTCGCGCTCATCATGGGGCAGCGGATCACGACGGTCATCGCGGTGGCGGTGCGCCTCGGCATCCCAGACCTTCTCGCCGAGGGTACCGGAACCACGGCGGCGCTGGCGCGTCGCATCGGCACGGACCGGACCGCGCTTGCGCGGCTCTTGCGCGCCCTGACGACGATCGGGATCTGCCGGCAGACGGGGCGCGACCGCTTCGGCCTCACCGACGTCGGGCAGGGGCTCGCGAGCGACGCCGAGCCTTCGCTGAAAGCCTACGCCCTGTTCGAGAGCGAGATGGTGACGAAGTCGTGGGGCGGGCTACTCGATTCGATCCGCACCGGCAAGACGCAGGCAAACATCGCCGGCGCCGGCAACCGGTTCGAGGAACTGGGCCGCAGCACGGAACAGCTCGCCGTGTTCAATCAGGCGATGGCAAGCCTGACCCGGCTTGCCATCCCGGGCATTCTCGCCGCCTGCGACTTCTCCTCGATCGGCCGGCTGATCGACGTCGGCGGCGGCTTCGGTGCCCTGCTCATCGCGATCCTCGACCGCCCACCCGGCCATGCGGGGTGCGGTGTTCGAACTGCCGCGATGCGCCGAGGGGGTGAACCGGGCGCTCGCCGCCGCCGGCCTCGCCGACCGGGCGGAATTCATCGCCGGCGATTTTTTCAAGGCCGTGCCGAAGGGCGCCGACGCGCTGGTGCTGAAGAACATCGTTCACGACTGGGACGACCGGCAGAACCTGCGCATCCTGAAGAACTGCCACAAGGCGCTCGCGCCCGGCGGCAAGCTGATCGTGATCGAGCGGCTGATGCCGGAGACGGTGAAGGCGGCCGAGCCGGACCGCACCGTTGCCTTCGTTGACCTGCAGATGCTGCGCGGCACCGGCGGCACCGAGCGCACCGAGCGCCAGTATCGCCGGCTGATCCGGGAAAGCGGGTTCAAGAAGATTTCGGTACGCCCGGCGGGGATCGTCCACCTGATCGAGGCGACGGCATAACACGTTCCGCGAATCCGGTGCGGACCATTCGCCCCCTCACCCTTCGCGCCTAAGCTCCCCCGGATCAAGTCCGGGGGCGCCAAGGCGCGAAGCCCTCTCCCACCAGGGAGAGGGGGTCCAAGTTCGGGCAGGTGGACTCCGATCAGAAGCCGCGGCCATGCTCGGCGAGGAACTTCGCTTCCGCCTCGGTGGACTCGCGGCCGAGCACTGAATTGCGATGGGGGAAGCGGCCGAACTTGCGGATGATGTCGCGGTGCCTGGTGGCGTAGTCGAGGGTGCCGCGGGTGCGCTCCTTCTCCGCCTCGGGCGCTGCAACCGCGCACTCGGCGTAATACAGGACTGACAGGTCCTGGTCGGCGACATCTTCGCTGTGCTCGAAGGGCAGCAGGACGAACGTCTGCTCGCAGACGCGGAAGCGCCGCCACCCGCCGTCGGCGACCAGCGGGCGCGCGATCGACCGCGCCTTCTCATCGTAGGCGAAGGCCTGGCCGCTCTGGCGGAAGATCTGCCTCGGAAACTGATCCAACAGGATGACGAGCCCGACCTGCTGCTGGCGCGTCAGCGCCTGCACGTCCCAGTCCCGTGCCCGTGCCTCGTCGAGATACCTGCCCCAGGTGTCGCGAATGTGGGCGTCGATCTCCTCGCCCGGCTGGAACCAGCGTTTCGTCCGCTCCTGGCCCGGCGGTTCTTCCGGCGGATCGCCGAACCAGTATCCATGGATGTCGTCCAGCACCTTCAGGTCCATCGTCGCCTCCGTGGATGATTCTCTTTGCTTTTACGCAATTGCGGACGAAAAAGCGGAATCCACTTTTCCTGCAATTGCTTACTAGAACGGTGTGCGGCTTCGCAGCGCCGCGGCGAGCGTGCCTTCGTCGAGATAATCGAGCTCGCCGCCGACCGGCACGCCGTGCGCCAGCCGCGAAACCTTGACCCCGGAGCCGGCGAGCCGGTCCATGATGTAGTGGGCGGTCGTCTGGCCCTCGACGGTGGCGTTGACGGCAAGGATAACTTCGGCGACACCGCCGGCGGCCACGCGCCTGGCGAGCTTCTCGATGGCGAGGTCATCCGGGCCGACGCCGTCGAGCGGCGACAGCGCTCCACCGAGGACGTGGTAGCGGGCGCTGATGGCACCGGCGCGTTCCAGCGCCCACAGGTCCGACACGTCCTCGACCACGATGATGGTGGATGTGTCCCGGCGCGGGTCGGCGCAGATGGTGCAGGGATCGCTGGTGTCGATGTTGCCGCAGGTGGAGCAGACGACGACGCTCTCGACAGCGACCTGCATGGCACTCGCGAGCGGTGCGAGCAGATCATCCTTTTTCTTGACCAGATGAAGCGCGGCGCGGCGTGCCGAACGCGGCCCGAGCCCCGGCAGCTTGGCGAGAAGCTGGATCAGGCGTTCGATCTCGGGGCCGGTGACGGAGCGGGGCATGACGTCCTACAGGGCACGACCCAGCGCCGCCTCGCCGACAGAGGCGTCACGGGCAGGATGATGCTCGGGATGACCGAGATGGACGACGGTCTGGCCGGCCCGTGGCGTTACGCTCCCGGTGTGGCTCCCGACCACGATGACCTCTGAAGAGTCCATCAGTTCAGAGGCGTCGGCTGCCAGCATGTCGTCAAAGCCCGGAAGCAGGCCCAGGGCAAATTCGCGGTTCTGTCCGACGATCGTGTTTCGGCCGATGTTGCGATCGTAAAGTCGAATCGCGCAGCCGGCATCCGCAAGCGCCGCGGCGAGAATGAGAAACGGCGACTCGCGAATGTCGTCCGTGCCGGCTTTGTACGCAAATCCGAGCACCCCGACGTGGCGCTTGCCGGTTGCCAGGACCCGCGCGACGCTGCGCTCGATGTGACGGGCGTTGCTGGTTGCGACTGCCTCCAGAAGCGGTACGGCGATCCCGCGCTTCCTCGCCGCGTGTGTCAGGGCCCGCAGGTCCTTGGGCAGGCACGAACCGCCGAACGCAAATGCCGGCTTCAGGTAGGATGCAGAAATATTCAGCTTGGAATCGCGAACGAAGAGGTTCATCGCCTCGTTCGCATCGATGTCCATGGCCGCGCAAACGCGGGCGATTTCGTTGGCGAAGCTCACCTTCAACGCGTGCCAGCTGTTGTCGATGTACTTTGTCAGCTCGGCCATCTCGGGCGATACCCGCACAACCGGAGCATCGATGCCACGATAGAGTTCGGCGACCCGGTCGCCCGCCGGTGAGTCGCGATCGCCGATGACGATCCTGGCCGGAGCGTAGTAATCCTCGATCGCGCTCCCTTCGCGCTGGAATTCGGGGTTGACGCACGCGCCGAAGTCCGCGCCGGCACGCTTGCGGGAAGCCGCTTCGATGGCAGGGATGACGACGGAGACGAGCGACCCCGGCAGCATCGTCGATCGGATGGCGACCACGTGGTAGCCGGGCCTCGACGAGATGGCCCTGCCGATCTGATCGCACACGCGGCGCACCGACGACAGGTCGATGCCACCGTCGGCGAGGGAGGGAGTGCCGACGCAGACCAGCGAGATGTCGCTGGCACCGACCGCGGCCGCCGCGTCGGTTGTCGCCGCCAGCATGCCGGAGGCCACCGCTTTGGCGACCATTTCCGCCAGCCCTTTCTCAAGGACGGGGGAGACGCCGCGGTTTATTGCATCGGTCTTGCCCGCGATCGACGTCGACCGCCGTCACCCGGTGGCCGTCGCGGGCGAGGCACGCCGCTGCAACGGTCCCGACGTGGCCCAGTCCGAACAGAGCGACGGTTGCCATCATTGCGCCAGAGCGGGAGTCACGCCGAGCTTCGTCAGCAGCCCCGTCAAGAGGGTGCGGGCCCGCTCATCGCCATAGTTGCTCATAGCGTATGCCCGCCCGGCCGACGACAGGCCGGCCCACAATCCGTCATCACGCCACAGCTCTCCGATCCGTTCAGCGAAGTCCGCCGGCGAGTCAGCCAAAAGGACATCGAGGCCGTCCGTCAAGCCCATCCCCTCGGCGGCGATGCCGGTCGCAACCACCGGTACGGCACGGGCGAGGCTGTCCACAACCTTGCCCTTGACGCCGGCGCCATAGCGAAGCGGCGCCACCGACAATCGTGCCGCGGCGAAATACGGATCGAGGTCGGCAACATGGCCAAGCACATCGACCCGCTCCCGCGCCGGCAGCGGCTGGCCGCCGGGATTGGGGCCGATCGCCATGAATCGGGCCCCCGGCAGCGCGGAGGCGACCCGCGGCCAGATCTCCTCCAGGAACCACACGAGACCGTCATAATTGGGACGATGGCGGAAGTTGCCGACGAACACGATGCGCTGCCGTTCTGTCAAGGGAACATCGGGGGGCGGGGAGTCGGTCGCATGGACGTACGCCGGCAACATGTGGACGTTTTCGGCGGACCCGAAGTTCTCCCGGATCAGATCGCGCTCCGTCGTGTTGAAAGTCACGACCGCGTCTGCCCGCCGCACGAGCCAGCGCTCCATCTTCCGGAAGCGGGCGGACTCGGCGTTCAACGCCGGCCAGTTCTCGATCGCGGCCTGGCGTTGCAGCCGGAGAAAATGCAGGTCGCGACCGCAGTAGATGATGGGGGCGGAGCTCGAAGCCCGGATGGGATCGACGTATGTCACCGCCACCCACGGGCGGGACAGCCAGACCACATCGACCATGGGACCGTACCGGGCGATCCACGGCCGAAATTCGAACGGGCCGTCGCAGACCTCGACGCCGAGCTGCCTCAGCGCCGCGCCGTAGGGTTCCTCCGGCCGCCTGTCGTGCGGAATGAACACGACCGCATAGCCGAGATCACAAAACAGCCTGGCATATTGGAACATCCCCAGCCCGCCGGCGTGGCGATCGTACTGGGGGAGATGGCAATCGACGATGAGGACGACCGCGCGGTGCTGGTGGCGTGCGCGCTCAAAGAAGCGGTCGCAACGGGATTGCAGGGCTTCGGGAAGCGCGCCCTCCTCACCGCTCCGAACCATTCAGAACGGCAGCTTCATGCCCGGCGGCAACTGGAGACCGCCGGTCATCTCGCGCATCTTTTCGGCGAGCGCGGCCTCCGCCTTGCCGCGCGCGTCATTTGCTGCCGCAACGATCAGGTCTTCAAGGATCTCGCCTTCCTCAGGCTTGAGCAGGGACGGGTCGATCCTGATCGTCTTCATCTCGCTCTTGCCGCTCATGGCGACGGTGACTAGGCCGCCCCCGGCGGTACCGGTGATCTCCATGGCGGCGACCTGCTCCTGCATCGCCTCCATTTTGGCCTGCAACTCCTTCGCCTGCCTCATCATACCCATGAGATCACCCATCGCCATTGCTCAGTTCTCCTCTTCGGCCGTTTCGTCGGCAGGCGGCGGCGCGGCGTCATCGGCGGTGGTCGCGGGGCCATCAGCCCGTACCCGCACGTTGACGATCTCGGCACCGGGGAAGCGCTCCATCACAGCGGCGACCACCGGGTCCGCACGCGCATCGCTGACCAGCCGGGCCCGCGCGGACCGCCGTGCCTCGGCCACGGTCGGCTCACCGCCGTCGCGGGCGACGGCGATCATCCAGCGCTCACCGGTCCATTCCTCGAGCCGCTTCGACAGGTCGCCGGCAAATCCGGCGGGGGCATCGTCGGTCAACTCCATTTCGATGCGGCCAGGCTCGAACCGGATGAGGCGAACGCCCGTCTCCAGCGCGTGTTTGAGCTTGAGGTCGCGTTCGGCGCCGGCCCGCGCGATGATATCGGCGAACGTCGCCAGCCGGGCAACGGCTGAAGGGTTTGCCTCGGCGGACGGTTGCGGCCGCGGCGCGCGGACCTCGCCGCCGGCGGCGCTCATCCGGGGGCGGCTGTCGCCGGAAGGCGGGGAAGCCGTCGGCAGGGGCTGCGGCTGCGCGTTGGCGCCGCTTCCGTTCAACGCGCGCACGGCCTCGTCGGGCGTGGGCAGGTCGGCGACGATGGGCGAGACGGACGACCACCATGTCGGCGGCGGCGAACGGACGCGACGCTGCACGGGCTTCGTCGATGCCTTTGAGGAGCATCTGCCAGGCGCGGGCCAACGTCCTCAGCGACAGCTTTTCGGCGAGGTCGCGACCCCGGCTGCGCTCCTCCTCGGTCAGCACCTGGTCCTCGGCGGCGGAGGCGGCGAGCTTCAGCCGCGTGACAACGTGAGTGAAGGCGGCAAGGTCCTCCAACACCACCGCCGGGTCGGCGCCGACGTCATGAAGGTCCTTGAGCAGCTTCAGAGCGGCGGCGGTGTCGCCGGACATGACCGCCTCGAACAGGTCGATCACCAGCCCGCGGTCGGCAAGGCCGAGTATCCCGCGCACTTCGGCGGCGGCGACGCTGCCGTCGGTATGGGCGATTGCCTGGTCGAGGAGGGACAGGGCGTCGCGGGCAGAACCCTCCGCCGCCCGCGCCAGCATGGCGAGCGCCGCCTCGTCGATGGCGACGTTCTCTTTCGCCGTGATGTCGCGCATGAGGGCCACCAGGCGGTCGGCCTCGATCCGCCGGAGGTCGAAACGCTGGCAGCGCGAAAGGATGGTGACCGGGACCTTGCGCACCTCGGTGGTCGCGAAGATGAACTTCACGTGCTCGGGCGGCTCTTCCAGCGTCTTCAACAGGCCGTTGAAGGCCTGCTTGGAGAGCATGTGCACCTCGTCGATGATGTAGACCTTGTAGCGGCGCGATCGCCGGCTTGTAGCGCACCGCCTCGATGATCTCGCGGATGTCGTCGATGCCGGTGTGGGAGGCGGCGTCCATCTCGATCACGTCGACGTGCCGTCCTTCCATGATGGCGGCGCAATGCTCCCCCAGCGCGTCCATGTCGATCGTGGGCTGATCGACCTTGCCGGGGATCGAATAGTTGAGGGCGCGCGCGAGAATGCGGGCGGTGGTGGTCTTGCCGACGCCGCGCACGCCGGTGAGCATGAAAGCATGGGCGATGCGGCCGAGCCGGAAGGCGTTGGTGAGCGTCCTCACCATCGGCTCCTGGCCGATCAGATCGGCGAAGCGTCTGCGGCCGATACTTGCGGGCGAGCACGCGGTAGGGCGCGCCGGCGGCGTGGTCCTGATCGGTGCCATCCATGGTCAACAGCTTGCCCGAGGCCCTTCCAAGTCCCTGATATCGGCGGAAGTGGGAAACTGGCACACGACCCGTGCCGAAACTCGTTAGGGCTGCTTCCTTCCGGACCTGACCCAGTTGGCGAGCGACACGTCCGCCGCCAGCTTCCCGAGCCACCATATCATACCGACCGGCCGCCGCGGCAAGGGCGGTGGACCTGTCCGGCGGATTTGTCCTGGATCAATTCGCCGGACCGACGAACATGCTGCGATGGCGCCCTAGAACTATCGGGAAAATCGCCATGTTCACCACGCCTGTCGTCATCATCGCCGTGCTGATCGTGTTTGCAGCCTTCGTCTTCACCGTCGCGTGGGTCGACTACTACACCAGTCACCGCCTAGCGGTGGGCCGCCACCCGGCCGGAGCGGACAAGCCGCAAGCCGAGCACGAAGATCCACAGCAGAAACGCGCCGATCGTGATGCGCTCCCACAGGCCCGTCACCGGCGAGCGGCGGCCGGCGGCTAGCGCGGCGAAGCCTCCGGAGAAGGCGATCACGATCACCGAGATCACGGAATAGCCGGCGAAGCGGCCCCAGGCCGCATCGCCGCGGAGCGCCAGTGCGGTCAGGAGGACCGCAAGGATGGTCCCCAGCGAGGCGATCCCGGCGAGCCAGAGATGGACCCGGCCACCGTAGCTGATGACGGCGCCGATCGGGTCCATCGGGTAGAAGTCGAGGAGGATGCCCGCAATCCCGACGAGGACCAGCAGCGCCGGCACCAGGACAACCATGGTGAAGGCAAAGCCGCGGAACGCGCGCCCGACGGCGAAGGCGAAAATGACGATGAGGGCATTGTAGACGGTGAGGATCGGGTCGAGACACTGGCCGCCGGCGCGTTCGCCGCGATAAGGGCACTGACCGGCTGGGCGGTGTGGCTGTAACCGGGCGTGAGCCAACCACCGAGGATCACCGCGCCCGCGTAGAGGAGAGGCGCAAAAACACCGGCGAAGGCCACGAGGTTGGGTCGCACGTCCGGAGGGTTCCTGCTCACGGTCCTGATTCTTTTTCAGCATAACATCGTCCGACGCCGGGATTTGGGCGGCCAATGCCGCTACACTCGCAAGCCGACCCGTTGCTTCGCCGATCCCGACGAAAACAATGACACACTGGTTCGAGGGCCTGCCCGAGACGGACGCGAGCGCGCTGACCGGCTTCGCCGGCAACCGCATCGACCGGCGGAGCGAGTCGCGCGCCGCCGACGCGGTGGCGCAAGCGCTCGGCCACCCGGCAGCGCGGCTTTACCTCTTCCACGGCGACCGGCCGTTGATACGGGACGGCGATCCACTGTTCGCGGCCGGCGAGGCGGACGCGCTTGGCGTCAGGCGGGACGAGACGGTGCTGCTCGGTTGGGCACCGGAGGGACCTCGGCTTGCCGCCATCGTCGGCAAGGATGCGCCGTTCGGCGAAGCCGTCATTGCGGCGGACCTTCGGGAACTGGCGGCCGGCGGCGCGGTCGGCCGCGACCACCTCGGCGCGCTGGCGCAGGCGCGAAGCCTGACCTACTGGCACCAGCGCCATCATTTCTGCGCCAACTGCGGGGCGGCAACCGTGATCGCGAACGGCGGTTACCGGCGCGACTGTCCGCACTGCGCGGCGCAGCACTTTCCCCGTACCGACCCGGTGGTGATCATGCTCGCGATCCGCGACGACCACTGCCTGCTCGGCCGCCAGCCGCGCTTCCGCGCCGGCATGTACTCGTGCCTCGCCGGCTTCGTTGAGCCGGGGGAAACGATCGAGGACGCGGTGCGTCGCGAGACGCTGGAGGAATCCGGCATTCGTCTCGGCCGCGTGCGCTATTTCGCCAGCCAGCCCTGGCCGTTCCCGGCGTCACTGATGATCGGTTGCTACGGTGAAGCGCTCACCACCGACATCCGTCGCGACCCGGTGGAGATCGAGGATTGCCGCTGGTTCGGCCGCGCCGAGACGCTGGCGATCCTTGCCGGCACCCATCGCGACGGGGTCACGGCGCCGCCGGTTATGGCGATCGCCAACCACCTGATCCGCGGGTGGGCGGAGGGGTGAGACGGGACGCCGGTTCCTGCGCGCTTGAGACCTCTTGAGCAGGGTTGGCAAACTGTCTAGGGTCCATCGACCGAACGGTCAGGAAAATCACGCCGCTTCCCTCCCCTGGTCAACTTGGTCCGGCGCAACGACCGGCCCGGACCGGTCGCACAATGGAAGCGGCAACGGGGAGGACAATAATGGCGCGGAGTGAATCTGACCGCCGGGGCGCTGGCTACCAACTATCTTGACGCCTTCTGGATGCCGTTCACCGCGAACCGGCAGTTCAAGAAGGCGCCGCGCCTGTTCGTCGGCGCCGAGGGCATGTACTACCGCACCGCCGACGGGCGCCAGGTGCTCGACGGCACCGCCGGCCTGTGGTGCGTCAACGCCGGCCACGGGCGCCCGCAGGATCGCCGAGGCGGTCGCCAGTCAGGCCAAACGAGCTCGACTACGCGCCAGCCTTCCAGATGGGCCACCCGAAGGCCTTCGAGCTCGCCGCGCGGCTGGTCACCTACATGCCGCCGGGCCTCGACCACGTCTTCTTCACCAACTCCGGCTCGGAGTCGGTCGAGACCGCGCTCAAGATCGCGCTCGCCTACCAGCGCGCCATCGGCCAGGGCAGCCGCGACCGCCTGATCGGCCGCGAGCGCGGCTACCACGGCGTCAACTTCGGCGGCATCTCGGTCGGCGGCATCGCGCGCCAACCGCAAGTTGTTCGGCACGCTGCTGGCCGGCGTCGACCACCTGCGCCACACCCACGACCTCGCGCGGCAACGCCTTCACGCGCGGCCAGCCCGAGCACGGCGCCGAACTGGCCGACGATCTCGAGCGGCTGATCGCGCTGCACGATGCCTCCACCATCGCCGCGGTGATCGTCGAGCCGGTCGCCGGTTCCACCGGCGTGCTCGTTCCGCCCAAGGGCTATCTCGAAGCGCCTGCGCGCGATCTGCGACAAGCACGGCATCCTGCTGATCTTCGACGAGGTGATCACCGGCTTCGGCCGCCTCGGCGCGCCGTTCGCCGTCGACTATTTCGGCGTCACCCCCGACATCGTCCTGACCGCCAAGGGCGTCACCAACGGCGCCGTCCCGATGGGCGCGGTGTTCGTGAAGAAGGAGATCTACGACGCCTTCATGCACGGCCCCGAACACTGATCGAGTTCTTCCACGGCTACACCTACTCGGGCAATCCGGTCGCCTGCGCCGCCGGCATCGCCACGCTCGACATCTACGACGAGGAAGGGCTGCTCGACCCGCGGCGCGGAACTCGCCGACTATTGGGAGGATGGCCTCCACGCGCTCAAGGGCCTGCCGCACGTCATCGACGTCCGCAACTCCGGCCTGGTCGGCGCGGTCGAGCTGGAGCCGATCGCCGGCGAGCCGACCAAGCGCGCCTTCGCCGCCTTCCTCGACGCGTTCGAGAAGGGCATGCTCATCCGCACCACCGGCGACATCATCGCCCTGTCGCCGCCGCTGATCATCCAGAAGGCGGAGATCGACCAGCTGTTCGACACGCTCGCCGGCATCCTGAAGACGCTGCCGACTAGAACGTTCGTTCAACGCAAAAGTGTGGAATATGCATTTCAGCGAACGCAACGAAGCCGGAGAAGCCATGGCCAATGCAGACCATCGCCAACATCATCGGCGGCGAGGTGGCGCGCTCGGCGAGCCCGCGCACCGCGGCGGTGTTCAATCCCGGCCACCGGCGAGCAGACGGCCGATCCTGCCCTTGTCGACCGCCGCCGAGCTCGACGCGGCCGTCGCCGCCGCCAAGCTGGCGCTGCCCGCCTGGGCGGACATGCCGCCGCTGAAGCGCGCCCGCTTCATGTTCAACTTCAAGCGGCTGCTCGACGAGAACGTCGACCGGCTGGCCGAGGCGATCTCCGCCGAGCACGGCAAGGTGCACGGCGACGCCGTCGGCGAGGTCCAGCGCGGCATCGAGGTGGTCGATTTCGGCTGCGGCATCCCGCACCTGCTTGAAGGGCGAGTTCTCGCGCCACGTCGGCCCGGCGATCGACACCCACACCGACCGCCAGCCGCTCGGCGTCGTGCGCCGGCATCACCCCGTTCAACTTCCCGGCCATGGTGCCGATGTGGATGTATCCGGTGGCGATCGCCTGCGGCAACACCTTCATCCTGAAGCCGTCGGAGAAGGACCCCGGCGCCCGCCGTCATCTACGAACTGCTTCCGCGAGGCAGGCTTCCCCGACGGCGTCCTCAACATCGTCCACGGCGACAAGGAAGTGGTCGACGCCATCCTGACCCACCCGCGACGTCAAGGCGGTGAGCTTCGTCGGCTCCACCCCGATCGCCGAATACGTCTACCGCACCGGCACGGCCAGAACGGCAAACGCGTGCAGGCGCTGGGCGGCGCCAAGAACCACATGGTGGTGATGCCCGACGCCGACATGGACAAGGCAGCCGACGCGCTGATGGGCGCCGGCTACGGCTCCGCCGGCGAGCGCTGCATGGCGATCTCGGTGGCGGTTCCGGTCGGCGAGGAGACGGCCGACGGCTGGTCGAGACGCTGGCGCCGCAGCGTGCGCGGCGCTGAAGATCGGGCCCGCACCGACCGCGAGGCCGAGATGGGGCCGCTGGTCACCAGGGAGCACATGGACAAGGTCACCGGCTACATCGACCTCGGCGTCAAGGAAGGCGCCGACCTTGTGGTCGACGGCCGCGGCTTCAAGCTGCCAGGGCTACGAGAACGGCTTCTTCGTCGGCGGCTCGCTGTTCGACAACGTCACCCCCCGACATGCGCATCTACAAGGAAGAGATTTTCGGCCCGGTGCTGTCGGTGGTGCGCGCGAAGAACTACGACCACGCCCTCAAGCTGATCAACGACCACGAGTTCGGCAACGGCACCGCCATCTTCACCCGCGACGGCGACGCCGCGCGCTACTTCGCCGACAGGATCGAGGTCGGCATGGTCGGCATCAACGTGCCGATCCCGGTGCCGGTCGCCTATCACTCGCTTCGGCGGCTGGAAGCGCTCGCTGTTCGGCGACCACGCCATCTACGGGCCGGAGGGCATCCGCTTCTACACGCGGCTGAAGACGATGACCTCGCGCTGGCCGGAAGGGATCAAGGCCGGCGCCGTCTACCACTTCCCCAGTACGCACTAATCTCCGCTGAGAACTCCCGGGCTGAGGGGGTCGATCAGGGGTGACGCTTCACCCGATCGGCATCAGCGGGCGGTCGATGACTTCGCGAAGCGCGAACTTCGATTCGATGCGGGCGACGCCGGGCAGATGGCCGAGCACGGTCGCGTGCAGGTGCTCGAAGTCGGTGAGGTCGCGCGCGGCCATCTCGACCAGATAGTCGCTTGATCCCGACATCAAGTGGCACGACAGGACGTTCGGGCACCTGGCGAGTGCCGCCTCGAATGCGCGCAGTGCATCGTCGTTCTGGCGCTCCAGCGTGATCTCCACGAAAGCGGTGATGCCAAGCCCGGCCGCGGCCGGGTCGACCAAAGCACGATAGCCGCGAATGGCGCCGCTCGATTCCAGCGCGCTGCAGCCGGCGCGAGCACGCCGACGCCGACAGACCAGCCCGGCCGGCCAGTTCGACCGCGCTCAGCCGGCCGTTCTCGGCAAGCGCGGCCACGATCTTGCGGTCAAACTGATCCATCTGCACGAAGCAAGCGTGAGCGAGCCATATATCGCATTAATCATCAAGCATACGCTAAATCACAGATGAGAATGCACGCAAATCGCGTGAAGTCGACGTTATCATGCACCATATACAGGACCTGGAGGTGCGTCATGCTGGTCGGTGTTCCCAAGGAAATCAAACCGGACGAATTCCGTGTCGGCCTGACGCCGGCGGCGGTCGGCGAATTCGTCGCCCGGGGCCACAAGGTCGTTGTGGAGGCTGGTGCCGGCGCCGGCATCGACGCAGGCGACGAGGTCTACCGCGCGGCCGGAGCCGCAATCGCGGCGACGCCCCGCGAGGTGTTCGCCGCCGACATGGTCATCAAGGTCAAGGAGCCGCAGCCGTCCGAGTGGACGCAATTGAGCCCCGGCCAGATCCTCTTCACCTACCTGCACCTCGCCGCCGACGCGCCGCAGGCGCGCGGCCTGATGGCCTCGGGCGTCACCGCCATCGCCTATGAGACGGTGACTGACGCCAAGGGCCACCTGCCGCTTCTGGCGCCGATGAGCGAAGTGGCGGGACGCCTGTCTATCCAGGCGGCAGCGACGGCGCTGGAGAAGCCCCATGGCGGCCGCGGCGTCCTGCTCGGCGGCGTTGCGGGCGTTCCTCCCGGCAAGGTCGTCGTCATCGGCGGCGGCGTCGTCGGCACACAGGCGGCGCGCATGGCCGTCGGCCTCGGCGCGCAGGTGACAATACTCGACCGTTCGCTGCCGCGGCTTGCCGAACTGGACGACTTCTTCGCCGGACGCGTGGTCACCCGCTATTCGACCCGCGGTGCGGTTGCCGAGGAAATCGCCTCGGCCGACGCCGTGATCGGGGCCGTCCTGGTGCCGGGTGCGGCGGCACCGAAGTTGGTGACGCGCGCGCAGCTCGGCACGATGAAGCCCGGCGCCGTTCTCGTCGACGTCGCGATCGATCAGGGCGGCTGCTTCGAGACCTCCCATCCGACCACCCATCACGCGCCGACCTTCGTGGTCGACGGCATCGTCCACTATTGCGTCGCCAACATGCCGGGAGCGGTGCCGCTCACCTCGAGCCATGCACTGACCCACGCGACGCTGCCCTTCGGGCTGGCGCTCGCGGATCATGGTCTGGCAGCACTCGCCCACGACCCGCACCTCCGCGACGGACTCAATGTCCACAATGGCCGCATTACCCATCGTGCCGTGGCCGAGAGTCTCAACCTCGACTACGCCGATCCGGACCAACTGATGGCCGCGTAAGGCCGCCAGGCCACGCGCGCCCGACCTAAGGCCTGCTTCGGCGGGCCTTCTTGTATCTGCGGCTTGCCGTCGCCGTCGGATTCTGTAGACAGGGCTGATGAACCCAACAACCGCCGACGCCGAACTGGTGGAACCGATCGCCGCCGCCGCGATCGCCGCCGGCGAAATCATCCTCGCCGTGCGCGCGCGTGGTCTCGCCGTCGAACAGAAGGAGGACCGGTCGCCGGTCACCGAGGCCGACCGCGCGGCCGAGGCGCTGATCGTGGAGCGCCTTGCGGAAATCGCGCCGGGCGTGCCGGTGATCGCCGAGGAATCCGTGGCCGCCGGCCGCATTCCGGCCGTGGGCGAAGCGTTCTTCCTGGTCGACCCGCTCGACGGCACGCGCGAGTTCATCAAAGGCGGCAACGACTTCACCGTCAACGTCGGTCTGGTGCGCGATGGCGTTCCTGTGGTTGGCGTTATCTACCTGCCGGCCCCCGGCAAGCTGTTCGTCGGCCTGGTCGGAAAAGGCGCGTGGCGGGCGACGGTGAAGAACGGGAGCGTCGGCGCGCGACAGCCTATGCAGGTCCGCCAACCGCCGGAGGGTCCCATCGACATCGTCGCCAGCCGCTCCCATCGCACGCCGGAGACCGATGCCTTCATCGCCCGCTTTGAGTTGGGCCAGCTCGTAAACCGTGGCTCGTCGGTCAAGTTCTGCGCCGTCGCCGAGGGCAAGGCCGACCTTTATCCGCGCATGGGCACCACCATGCAGTGGGACACGGCCGCGGGGGACGCGATCCTGAGGGCCGCCGGAGGCAGGGTCGTCACGCTGGAAGGGACCCCGCTTCCCTATGGGCCGACGGCGGCCCCCGGCGGCGAGGCCTTCAGGAACCCTTGGTTCGTCGCCACCGGCGGGCTGGAGCCGGTTCGCCCCTGACGGGCAAACGGTGTCCGCGAAACCCGCGGCCGGCGCAAACTGCATTCACGCAAACGGCCGAAATCGTCCGTTTGGTTCTTGAGCGAGGCGATGCCGAACGGCTAGGGTCCGCCGCCAAACCGCCACCCTCCAGCGTCAAGAGTTGCTGGCCGATGTCCCGTAAGACGATTTACACGGCGCTTGTCGTCACCCGTGGGGGAGACGCCTGATGGCCCACCGCGTCGACGACACGGTCGCTATGACCGGCCGCTTCGCACAGACGCCGGAGGAAGCGGCGAGGAGACCCTTCCGCCTGCCCGTCGAACGGACGGATGGCGCTACCATCACCGGCACTGTCGCGTCGGGCAGCGTCCGGCGAGGGGACCGGGTCGTCATTGCCCGCAGTGGTGATGCGACAACCGTCGACGGTATTGTCGTCGACGGGGAGGAGCGCGAGCGCGCCACGGCCGGCGACGTCGTCAGGCTCACCCTCGGTGCCGGCATCGACGCCGGTCCCGGCGATCTTCTGGCGCCGCCCCATCACCGGCCGGAACAATCCGACCAGATTGCCGCTCACCTGTCGTGGCTCAGCGAGGAGCCGCTGCTCCCCGGACGATCGTATCTCCTGAGGGTCGGCACGCGTTCCGTCGGTGCGGCGGTTTCGGAGCTGAAGCACCGGGTCGAGGCGGATACCTCCAAGACGCTGGCCGCCAAGACGCTCGCCATCAACGAGGTCGGGTTCGGCAACCTGTCGCTGTCCGAGCCGATCGCCTTCGATCCCTTCGACGAGAACCCGGTCACCGGGTCGTTCGTCCTGCTCGACCGCTCCTCCGGCGCCGCCGTTGCCGCCGGCATGATCCGCTTCGGCCTGCGCCGCGCCACCAACATCCACTGGCAGGCCCTTAACCTCAACAAGCAGGTGCGCGCCGAAGCCAAGGGACAGCGACCCTGCATCCTGTGGTTCACGGGCCTCTCCGGCGCCGGCAAATCGACGATCGCCAACCTGGTCGAACAGAAGCTCCATCGGCTCGGCCGGCACACCTACCTGCTCGACGGCGACAACGTCCGCCACGGGCTGAACCGCGACCTCGGCTTCACCGATGCCGACCGCGTCGAGAACGTCCGCCGCGTCGCCGAGGCCGCCAAGCTGTTCGTCGACGCCGGCCTGATCGTGCTCGCCTCGTTCATTTCGCCGTTCCGCTCCGAGCGCGACATGGCCCGCGATCTCGTCGGTGCCGACGAATTCTTCGAGGTTTACGTCGATGCGCCGCTGGCGGTGGCCGAAGCGCGCGATCCGAAAGGTCTCTACAAGAAGGCGCGCGCCGGCAAGATCCAGCATTTCACCGGCATAGATTCACCGTACGAGGCGCCCGTCTCGGCCGATATCCATCTCGACACCACCACGGCGAGTGCCGAAGAACTGGCGGAGATCGTGATCGCCCGGCTGAAAGGCGGCGGCTACCTCGGTTCCAGTTAGAGCGATTTCGCTTTTCTCTGAGTCGCGAAGTCGCCCTCGCTCTTCGTTTCTCCGCAATTCCGGACGGAAAACCGGTTCCCACTTTTCCTGGAATTGCTCTAGCCGGCCGGTTGCTGGGAATCCGTCAGCACGTCGATCCGGATCGAGCGGATATCGGCGCCACTGGCGTCGCCGGGAATGCCGGGCTCGACGATGATGTAATCGCTGCCGTTGCTGCTGGTGCGCTGGGTCGGTACCCGCCACAGCAGCGCCACATCACCATAGTCGGCGGCGAGGTTCGCCGTCTGCCAGTGGCTGATGGCAAGCCCGCTCTGATAAGCGAAGCGCATGTTGGCGGCGCCGCGGTCCTTCGACGCGCGGGCCGAAATGATCACCCGGATGTTGCGCCCGGCGAACTGCGAAGCGAGCCCCGGCCCGATCGTCACTTTGGTCCCCGCCGAGTTGGTCGACGACGAGACGCGCGTGAAGGCGCCCTGGTCGTCGCTGTCGAGGCGAACCGGGTTGTCGGGCGAGGATTCGAAAATCGTCGGGTCCTGCCCGTCGAAGACGACGAAAGACCGTTGAACGTCGAGCGCCGCAGTCGCGTTGCGCGCCGCCGTGGCCGCATCGCTGACGTGGAGGGTCTGGTCGAGCGGCAGTGTCACGCCAATCTCGCGGCCCGGCATCAGCGCGTAGACGATGAAGCCGAGGAGGACGAGCGTGAGTCCGCCGATCGCGCCGATGAGGAAGCGCACCTTGTCCTGTTCGCTGAGGGCCGGCCATCGCCGGAGCAGGCGCGCCGCCGGCTGCCCCCGCTCGTGGCCCGGCAAGCCGGGATCGGGCGACCACCGGTCGCCGAAGCGCCGACGTGTCCTCCGCCCGACATCGACGTCGGTGCCGTCATCCGACACTGGCGGTGCCGGTTCGTCGGTCTCGTCGCCACCCAGTCGCGGCGGCATCGGATGGTACGGCCGTTTGCCGTATTGTTCCGCCTCGTCCAGCACCTCTTCGCCATCTTCGCCGTCCGACGCGTCGGCGGTCAGCACCTCGTCCCAGGCGGCGAGCGCCGCGCCGGCGTCGTCTTCCGGCAGGCCTAGCTGGTCCTCCGGCAGCGCCTCCTCTTCCTCCGCGAAGACCGCCGCCACTTCCGTCTCGATACGCTGGACCGTCGCGTCGAAATCCTCAATGCGCCGGTCGATGTCGTCCCGCGCAAGCGCCGGCTGATAGGCCCACAACTGCCGGATGACGGCGCGCCGGGCCTGCGCATAGACGTCGTCGCGCTTGCTGGCATCGCTGATGCCGCGATCGATGATCGACTGTTTGAGAAGCGAATAGAAATCGCTCACTTGGGACATGGTCTCCCTAACCACGCAGGAGATCCGGCCCGCCGAGGATCAGCGGGTCGGTACGCCCGACGGCACCGTCGTCCTTGCCGGGATAGTCGACCGCGGCAAGCACGTGGCGGATGATGTCAAGGCGCGCCCGGTGCTTATCGTTGGAACGGACGACCGTCCACGGCGTCGCCCGTCGATGGGTTGCCTTGAGCATGATGTCGCGCGCTCGCGTGTAGGCGTCCCACTTGGTCATCGCGGCCAGGTCGATCGGTGACAATTTCCATATCTTCAGCGGGTCGTGCCGGCGGTCGTGAAAACGCTTGAGCTGCATTTCCCGCCCGATATCGAGCCAGAACTTGAATAACAGGATGCCTTCGTCAACCAGCATCTGCTCAAGGCCGGGCGCCTGCTTCAGAAAGACGCGGCATTCGGCGGCCGTGCAGAAGCCCATGACCGGCTCGACGCCGCCGCGGTTGTACCAGGACCGGTCGAACAGGACCAATTCGCCGGCGGTCGGCAGATGGTCGACGTAGCGCTGGAAGTACCATTCGCCGCGCTGGCGCTCGGTGGGTTTCGGCAGCGCCACCGTCCTGGCGGTTCGCGGGTTCATGTACTGGCGCATGGCGAAGATGGAACCGCCCTTGCCGGCAGCGTCGCGGCCCTCGAACAACGCGACCACGCGCGCGCCCGAATCGTTGACGTGACGCTGCAGCTTGACGAGTTCGATCTGCAGGGAGGTCAGTTGCGTCTCGTAGTCGTTGTCCTTGAGCTCGTGATCATAGGGATAGTGGTCCGACCCGAGGGCCCGCTCGTGAACCCACTCGGGAAGAACCGGGTCTTCGAGGTTGAAGGTGCCGTGGGCGGTGACCACCACGGGGGCTGCCTCGTCGGGGACAATTACGGCCGGGACCGCGTCAGCAGCCTTCGATTTACCGCCGGCCTTGCCCTTGCGTCGCTTCTTGCCGTGTTTGGCCAAGAACTCGCTTCCGTCTCTCCTCGACCGCCCGAACTGCCGGCTTGCCGCCTGTGCCGCCGACACCTTATACCGTTGAACCGCGATTTCTGACACCATGCCGATATCGGGGCGACAATGCGGCGTGGCGGCGCCCTGGTCTGGTACCGAGGGGTCATGGCAACCAGGACTGGCGACGATACCGGTCGCGTTTCTGCGGACCGTTTCACTGCGGCGTTGGTTAACAACCGCTGGATGATTGTTGCGGCGGGGGTGGTCCTGGGGTTGCTATACGCGTTCGGCAGCGTTGGTGCCGGCGCCGCCCTGGCCCTCTTCGTGCTGTTCGTCGCGGCGCTTGGCCTGCAACCCTTGACGCGTGTCCGCGAGCGAGAGGCCGCGCGGAGCACGCCGGCGTCGGCCAGCGCCCTGGGGCCGGGCCTCGGGCTCATAGCCGAGGCCCTTCCCGATCCTTGTTTCATCCTCGACCGCCGCGGCGTCGTCCGCTACGTCAACCGACGTGCGACCGCGTATTTTCCGATCAGAACCGGGGAAGCGCTGACCTTTCGACTGCGGGTGCCGGACTTGCTGGCGGCCTTCGATGCGGTCGCCAAGGGCGGGCCACCGCGCCATGTCGCGTTCGTCGAACGCGTACCGACCGAGCGCTGGTTTGACGCCTGGTTCGCCCGCCTCGACCCGAACGGCGAAGAGCCGGGCGAGTTCGTCCTCCTCGTCCTCGACGATATGACGGAGCGAAAACGCAGCGAACGGGTCCGTGTCGACTTCGTCGCCAACGCCAGTCACGAACTGAGGACGCCACTGGCGTCCCTCACCGGTTTCATCGAAACGCTGCGGGGGCCGGCGCGCGAGGACACCGAGGCCCGCAACCGTTTCCTCGCCATCATGCACGAACAGGCCGACCGCATGGCGCGTCTCGTCGACGACCTGTTGTCCCTGTCGCGCATCGAGATGAAAGAGCATCTGCGCCCCACAGACCGGATCGATCTTGCCTCCGCCGTCCGCCACGTCGTCGACTCGCTGGAACCGCTTGCGCGTGACCTCGGCGTTTCCCTGGAAGTCAAACTGCCGTCGCAGCCCGTGACCGTCGTCGGTGATCGCGATGAACTGATCCAGGTCTTCGAGAATCTGATCGAGAATGCCTGCAAGTACGGCCAGTCGGGGAAGCGGGTCCTAATTTCCGTTACGCCGGCAGCCGACAACAGCGGTCCCACCGTGGAAGTGCGCGATTTCGGTCCAGGCATCGCCGCCGAACACCTTCCCCGTCTGACCGAGCGGTTCTACCGGATCGACGTCGAAGCCAGCCGCCAGCATCGCGGCACCGGCCTCGGGCTCGCCATCGTCAAGCACATCCTGGCGCGCCACCACGCCCGCATGACGGTCGAAAGCACGCTCGGCGAGGGGGCGGTCTTCACCGTTGTGCTGCCACCGGCAGGGACCGAAGCGAATTCCGATGGCGATACAGAAACCCAATCAGAACAACGCGTTAGACCGTCGTAAAACTGTCAACTCGTTGTCATAGGACATTCGTCGGGTCTGGTTAGGTTGCCGCCCGCACGGATCAGGTGATCCGCGCGTTTTTCAGTTCCCGCAGCAGCCAAAAACAGGAGAGGCCAGGTGAAGCACATCAACCTTGCCATCGCGGCAGGCCTTGCCGCCGCGACATTGTCAGTTTCCGCAGCCAGCGCCGCCGATATTTCCGGCGCCGGTTCCACCTTCATCTATCCCGTCTTTGCCAAATGGGCGGACGCCTACAAGACCGATACGGGTATCGGCCTGAATTACCAGTCGATCGGATCCGGCGGAGGCATCAAGCAGATCGAGGCCAAGACGGTCACCTTCGGTGCCACCGACAAGCCCTTGTCTGACGACGAGCTCGACAAGAACGGTCTCGTCCAGTTTCCGATGATCATGGGCGGGATCGTTCCGATCTTCAACATTCAGGGGATCAAGCCGGGCGAGCTGGTCCTGGACGGCCCGGCTCTGGCGGGCATCTACATGGGCAAGATCACCCAGTGGAATGATCCGGCGATCACGAAGCTCAATCCCGATCTCAAGCTGCCATCGACGGCAATCGTCGTCGTGCACCGCTCCGACGGGTCGGGCACCACCTTCAACTTCACCGACTATCTCAGCAAGGAGTCGCCGGAATGGAAGGACCAGATCGGTTCGGACACGGCGGTCGAGTGGCCGATCGGCGTCGGCGCCAAGGGTAGCGAAGGCGTTGCCAACACGGTCAAGCAGACCGCCGGCAGCATCGGCTATGACGAATATGCCTACGCCGCCCAGAACAGCCTTTCCTACGCCAAGATGATGAACAGCGCCGGCAAGGTGGTCGAGCCGTCGCTCGACACTTTCGCCGCCGCGGCAGCCAACGCCGACTGGGCGGGCACGAAGAACTTCCACGTCGTCATCACCAACCAGCCCGGCGACGACAGCTGGCCGATCGCCGCCTCGACCTGGGTGCTTATCCACAAGCAGCCCGACGATCCCGCCGCGGCCGGCACGGCGCTGAAGTTCTTCGACTGGGCCTACAGGAACGGAAAGGACGCCGCCAAGGGGCTCGACTACGTCGCCATCCCCGACAAGGTGGTCACGCTGATCGAGAAGAGCTGGGACGACATCGTCGCCGACGGCAAGCCGGTTTTCGCCACCGACTAGCCGCGGGGGCCCCGGCAACGGGGCTTCACCCCAACGCACCTGGAAGCGGGCGGACCGCCGCCCGCTTCATGTTATAGATCGAAGTCCGGTAGTCATGGCCATCTCGCTCGACATGCCCGCGTCCGCTGATCTGATAGCCGAACGGAAAGCGCGCCGGTCGGTCGTCGAGGATCGAATCTTCTTCTTCCTCACCCTCGGCTCGGCCGTCATGGTCGTCGTCATCCTGCTTGGCGTGATGGTCTCGCTGATCGTCGGCGCCTGGCCGGCCCTGGCCACGTTCGGACCGGCCTTCGTGTGGACGCAGCGCTGGAGCCCGGTCAAGGAGATATTCGGCGCGCTCGCGCCGATCTACGGCACCGTTGTTACGTCCGCCGTCGCGATGATCATCGGCATTCCGGTCAGCTTCGGCATTGCCATATTCCTCACCGAGATCTGTCCGCAGACATTGCGTCGGCCAATCGGCATCGCGGTCGAACTGCTCGCCGGCATCCCTTCGATCATCTATGGGCTGTGGGGCTTTTTCGTCCTGGCGCCGTTTCTGCAGACGACCGTGCAGCCCTTTCTCATCAGCACGCTCGGCCATGTGCCGGTGATCGGAGTCCTCTTTGGCGGAGCGCCATACGGCATCGGGCTGCTGACCGCCGGGATCGTTCTCGCCATCATGGTGCTGCCGTTCATCACCTCGATCACGCGCGATGTGTTCCTGACAGTGCCGGTATTGCTACGCGAAAGCGCCTACGGGATCGGCATGACCACCTGGGAAGTGGTGCGCCACATCGTCATTCCCTATTCCCGTGTCGGCCTGGTCGGGGGCATCATGCTCGGGCTTGGCCGGGCGCTCGGCGAGACCATGGCGGTCACCTTTGTCATCGGCAACTCGCACAACATCTCCGCATCGCTGCTCTCGCCGGCGACGACGATCTCCGCTTCAATCGCCAACGAGTTCACCGAAGCGACCGGCGACCTGTACACATCGAGTTTGATCGCCCTCGGCCTCATCCTCTTCGTCATCACGTTCGCGGTGCTGGCACTGGCCAAGTGGCTGCTGGCCCGCACCAACATCAGATAGGAGGCGCGCGCTCATGCCCTCTTATGTCCGCCGCCGCGCCACCAACCGCATCACCCTTGGCCTTGCGCTGGCCGCGACGTTCGTCGGCCTGTTCTTTCTCGCCGCGATCCTGGTGACGCTGATCGTCAGAGGCGCTTCGGGGGTAACGCCACAGATCTTCGTTCAGAACACGCCACCGCCGGGTTCGGACGGGGGCCTTGCCAACGCGATCTTCGGCTCGCTGGCAATGACGGTCATCGCCATCGTCGCGGCGACGCCGATCGGCATCCTCGCCGGCACCTATCTGGCGGAGTATTCCCGGGGCAGCCGCATCGGCGAGGTCGCGAAATTCATCAACGATATCCTGCTGTCGGCGCCCTCGATCATCATCGGCCTGTTCATTTACACGCTCCTGGTTGTGCCCTTCGGTCACTTCTCCGCCTGGGCCGGCGTCGCCGCGCTAGGGCTGATCGCGCTGCCGGTCATCAACCGCACAACCCAGGACATGCTCGGTCTTGTTCCGAACGCGTTACGCGAAGCTGCCGCCGCACTTGGCACGCCGCGCTGGAAGACGATGACGCACGTCATCTACCGGGCCGCGCGCAGCGGCATCCTCACAGGCGTGCTGCTCGCCGTCGCGCGCATCACCGGCGAAACGGCGCCCCTGTTGTTCACGGCGCTCAACAACCAGTTCTGGTCTACCAACCTCAACGGGCCGCTCGCCAACCTGCCCGTGGTCATCTTCCAGTTCGCGATGAGCCCCTATGACGATTGGCAACGCCTGGCCTGGGCCGGGGCGCTGATCGTCACCCTGGCCGTCCTCGCACTCAACATCGTGGCGCGTTATCTCTCAAGTCTGGGACAGTCGAAATGACCGAGGCAGCAATCACCACCGCCGTCGCCCCGAGGACCTATCGCGCCCAGGAGGTCGAGAAGGTCTCGATCCGCGATCTGCGCTTCTATTACGGCGATGCCCAGGCGCTGAAGTCGATCAACCTGCCGCTCTACGAGCGCAAGGTGACGGCCTTCATCGGCCCCTCCGGCTGCGGCAAGTCGACGTTGTTGCGGGTACTCAATCGCATGTACGACCTCTATCCGAACCAGCGGGCGGAGGGCGAGGTGATCTTCGACGACGAAAACATCCTGTCGCCCAGGCAGGACCTTAACCTGCTGCGCGCCCGCATCGGCATGGTCTTCCAGAAGCCCACGCCCTTTCCGATGACCATCTTCGACAACATCGCATTCGGTATCCAGCTTTATCAGCGCGTCTCGCGCGCCGAGCTGGCCGACCGGGTCGAGGCGGCGCTCACCCGCGCGGCGTTGTGGAACGAAGTCAAGGACAAGCTGAAGGCGAGCGGTCTCAGCCTCTCCGGCGGTCAGCAGCAGCGCCTTTGCATCGCCCGCACCGTGGCCGTCGAGCCCGAGGTCGTTCTGCTCGACGAGCCCTGCTCGGCGCTCGATCCGATCTCGACTTCCAAGATCGAGGAGCTGATCGACGAGTTGAAGAACGAGTACACGATCGTCATCGTCACCCACAACATGCAGCAGGCGGCGCGCGTGTCGGACTACACTGCGTTCATGTACCTCGGCGAGCTGATCGAGTTTGACGAGACCAACAAGATATTCACCGCGCCAGGCGACCGGCGCACCCAGGACTACATCACCGGCCGCTTCGGCTGAGCGTCTCTCTCGCCACTGACGAGCCAATGCCATGAGCCCGATGACCGAACACACCGTCCGCTCCTACGACGACGAGCTCAACGATCTCTCTCAGAAGATCGCCGAAATGGGAGGTCTGGCCGAGCAGAACGTTGCCGATTCCGTGCGCGCGCTGGTCGGGCGGGACACTGAGACCGCGCACCGGACCATCGCCGCCGACGAGCGCATCGACAAGCTGCAGCAGCAGGTTGAGGAAGCCGCGATCCAGATGATCGCGCGTCGCCAGCCGATGGCCCAGGATCTGCGCGAGATCATGGCGGCGATCCGCATCGCCAACGACCTCGAACGCGTCGGCGACCTCGCCAAGAACACGGCCAAGCGGGTGATTGCGATCGAGGGCAATTTCGGCGCCCAGCGCCTGGTCGCCGGCGTTGAGCACATCGCCGAACTGAGCCTCAACCAGCTCAAGAACGTGCTCGACGCTTTCGCCAGCCGCGACCTCGCCGCCGCCCTTTCAGTGTGGGAGCGCGACGACGAGATCGACGCCATGTACACCTCGCTGTTCCGCGAGCTGTTGACCTACATGATGGAAGACCCGCGCAACATCACCTTCTGCACGCACCTGTTGTTCTGCGCCAAGAACATCGAGCGCATCGGCGACCACGCCACCAACATTGCCGAGACGGTCGCCTATGTGATCACCGGCCAGCCGCTCACCGACGAGCGGCCCAAGAAGGATAGCTCCAGCCTGATGCCGACCGCCTTCACCGAGTCGGATGACTGACGGACCGCCCGCCATGACGCCGAAGGTGATGATCGTCGAGGACGAGAAGCCGCTGGCGCTGATGCTGCGCTACAACCTCGAGGCGGAAGGCTACGCCGTCGACACCGTCGAGCGCGGGGACGAGGCAGAGGTGCGTCTGCGCGAGAGCGTTCCTGACTTGCTGCTGCTGGACTGGATGCTGCCGGGGATCTCGGGCATCGAGCTTTGCCGCCGCCTGCGCACCCGCGAGGCGACACAGACGCTGCCGATCATCATGCTGACCGCCCGCGGCGAGGAATCGGAGCGCATCCGCGGTCTTGCGACCGGCGCCGACGACTATGTCGTCAAGCCGTTCTCGGTGGCGGAGCTGATGGCGCGCATACGTGCGATTTTGCGACGCTCAAAGCCGGAACTGATCGCCACCCTGCTCAAGGGCGGTGACATAGAGCTCGATCGCGAGACCCATCGCGTCCGTCGCAGCAGCCGCGAACTCCACCTCGGGCCGACCGAGTTCCGTCTGCTCGAGTTCCTCATGCAGAGGCCCGGCCGCGTTTTTTCGCGGGCGCAACTTCTCGACGCCGTATGGGGGCGAGACGTCTTCGTCGATGAACGCACGGTCGACGTACACGTCGGCCGTTTACGCCGGGCCCTCGGCCGCGGTCGCGATCCGATCCGCACGGTGCGCGGCTCCGGCTACGCCTTCGACGAGAGCTTCGTCGGCCTAAATTAGTACACCGCGCGTCGATCCCGCCGGCGGTCCGCCGGCTGGTAGGCAAGGCGACTGTGATACTCGCAGTAGGGCAGGTCGTTCCAATGCTTGTGACCGCAGAAGTGGAACCCCTCGGCACCAGGGTCCCCGATCGGCCATTTGCACATCTGGTCGGTCAGCGCCATCAAAGAAATATTCAGACTGATCGGCACCACCACGTTCTCCATCGGCACCGGCGAGGGAAGCCGCCTCGGCGCCGGATGCGCATGCGTCTTTAGCGCGGTATTGCCCGCGATGAAATGGCCGGTCGCCAGCCGATGTGGCGACGACGTTCTCGCCTTGCGCGGTCTTGGACCGCTGGAAGCAGGCTTGGCGCGGCCCGAAAGGCTCAGGCGATGCACCTTGCCGATGACGGCGTTACGAGTAATGCCGCCCAACTGTGCCGCAATCTGACTGGCGCTCAGCCCATCCGACCACAACCTCTTAAGCAACTCGACGCGCTCTTCCGTCCATGACATGCCGCATCATCCTGTTGCGTCGTGCGTTGGACTCGGAATCCTCCTCCATGCACCGCGCCCGCTGCGCAGGACGGTGCCAAACTCCTAACAATGGACCCGGAGATCCGCCGCACCCAACCAATGGCGGGGAGGCTACAACAGCGTTTGACTCGCTGACAAGAGTCGCAAAGACACACCCCGATAAAATGCAAGCTTTTCCCCAAGTCGTGCCCAAATCGGCAGAACCCTTGGGTTTGACAGGGGTCGCGGCGCCGGTGGTATAACGACAGCAGTGAAAAGGTGCTGCCTCCGGCGGCGCTTTTTGGTTTTATGGGCCAGCCGTCGGCTGGAACGAAAGATGGATCGCTCGCCGCTTTACGACACCTTCGCGCGCGCACCGATTGCCTTTGTGCGCGGGGAGGGCGCCTGGCTTGAGACGACCGACGGTCGCCGGGTGCTCGATTTTTCCGGCGGCGTTGCTGTCAATTCGCTCGGCCACGCCCATCCGGCTCTGATAGCCGCGCTGACCGAACAGGCGGGCAAGCTCTGGCATGTCTCCAATCTCTATCGCATTCCCGAGCAGGAGGCGCTGGCGGCCAGGCTGTGCGCGCTGACGTTCGCCGACAAGGTGTTCTTCGGCAATTCCGGCGCCGAGGCGGTCGAGTGCGCGATCAAGACCGCGCGCCGTTATCACTTCGTGGAGGGTCACCCGGAGCGCATCCGCATCGTTACCTTCGCCGGCGCCTTCCACGGGCGGACGTTGGCGACCCTCGCCGCCACCGGAAACGCCAAATACCTGGAGGGGCTCGGCGCGCCGGTTGCCGGGTTCGACCAGGTGCCCCTCGGAGACCTCAAGGCCGTCGCCGCTGCGGTCGGTCGCGAAACCGCCGCCATCATGATCGAGCCGATCCAGGGCGAGGGCGGGGTGCGCCGGGTGGACGGCCAGTTCCTGCGCGAATTGCGGGCACTGTGCGACAAGCACGGCCTGCTTCTCATTTTCGACGAGGTGCAGACCGGCGTCGGCCGCACCGGCAGGCTTTTCGCCTATGAGTGGTCAGGGGTAACGCCCGATATCATGGCAACGGCCAAGGGCATCGGCGGCGGCTTTCCACTCGGGGCGTGCCTGGCGACCGCCGAGGCGGCCAAGGGCATGACCGTCGGCACCCACGGCTCGACCTTCGGCGGCAATCCGCTGGCGATGGCGGTCGGCAACGCGGTCATCGATATCGTCGGCAAGCCGGAGTTCCTCGACCACGTCCGGGCCATGGGCCTCTATTTCAAGCAGCGGCTGGCGTCGGTCGCCGACAGCCATCCGGGAGTCCTTGCCGAAGTGCGCGGCGAGGGGCTGCTCGTCGGCATCCGCTGCATCAGGCCCGCCGCCGACGTCATCGCGGCGATGCGTGAGCACGGTCTGCTTGCCGCGGCCGCCGGCGACAACGTTGTGCGGCTGCTGCCGCCGCTCAACGTCGGCGAGGCGGAAATCGAGGCAGCGATCGATCGCCTCGACGGGGCACTCAGCTCCCTCGAACCGGCGGCGACGGCGGCCGGGTAGGGCGGGGCCGATGGTCCGTCATTTTCTCGACCTCGCCGATCTCGACGCCGGTACGCTCACGGGCATTGTCGAGAAGAGCCGCGTGATGAAGGCAACACGTGCCGATCGCGATCGGCCGGGTCCGCTGGCCGGCAAGATCCTGGCCATGATTTTCGAGGCGCACTCGACCCGTACCCGCGTCTCCTTCGACGTCGCGATGCGCCAGCTCGGCGGCGAGACGATCGTTCTCACCGGCAACGAGATGCAACTCAGCCGCGACGAGACCGTGGCCGACACCGCTCGCGTGCTATCGCGCTACGTCGATGGCATCATGATCCGCGCCCTCGACCACGCCCTCATTGTCGACCTTGCCGCCAACGCCTCCGTGCCGGTGATCAATGGGCTCACCCGTTATTCCCATCCCTGCCAGGTCGTCGCCGACGTGATGACCTACGAGGAACACAAGGGACCGATTGCGGGCGCAACCGTGGCGTGGATGGGGGACGCCAATAACGTTCTGACCTCCTGGCTGCATGCCGCCGGGCGCTGGGGATTCCGCCTCAATGTTGCCGGCCCGCCGGAGCTTGCGCCAAAGCCCGACCTGATGAAATGGGCGGCCGACAACCATGCCGACATCCGCGTCACCAGCAACGCCGGCGAGGCGGCGACCGGCGCGGACTGCATCGTAACCGATACGTGGGTGTCGATGGGCGACAGGGAACGCGACCGCCGCCACAAGCTGCTGATGCCATACCAGGTCAACGAACAACTGATGGCGATGGCCAGTCCTGACGCCGTGTTCATGCACTGCCTGCCAGCGCACCGCGGCGAGGAAGTGACCGACGCGGTGATCGACGGACCGCGGTCGGTCGTGTTCGACGAGGCCGAGAACCGCTTGCATGCCCAGAAGGGCATTCTTATGTGGTGCTTTGGCAAGATCTGACATGACCCTGAGTTTCGAAGCAGCGACCGAACCGCTCGGCCCCGCCGGCGACGACGCCGTGCGACCGTTCGCGGTCGAGGCGCTGGACGTGCGCGGCCGCGCCATCCAGATGGGCCCGGCGCTCGATGCCATGCTCACCCGGCACGACTACCCGCCCGCGGTGGCGCGCCTTCTCGCCGAGGCGATCGTGCTGGCAGTGCTGCTCGGCTCGTCGCTGAAATTCGACGGCAAATTCATCCTCCAGACCAACACCGACGGACTGGTCGACATGCTGGTCGTCGACTACAGCACGACCGGCGGCGTGCGCGCGTACGCCCGGTTCGATCGTGAGGGTGTCGCCGCTGCCGCTGCCGCCGGCGAAGCCCACCCCGGCGCACTCCTTGGCACCGGCACGCTCGCCATGACCATCGATCAGGGCGCCGACATGAACCGCTATCAGGGAGTGGTCCCGCTCGAAGGCAGGAGCCTTGAGGAGGTCGCCCACGCCTATTTCCGCCAGTCAGAGCAGATTCCGACCCGCGTGCGCCTGGCCGTTGCCGAGATGCAGACCCGCGAGGACGGCGTCATCCGCCACAGCTGGCGGGCCGGCGGCGTGCTCGTCCAGTTCCTGCCGGCCGCCCCGGAGCGCCTGGTGCGTCGCGATCTGCCGGGCGGTGACGCTCCGGAAGGCATCGACGTCGGCACCGCCGGCGACGAGGACGACGCCTGGGTTGAAGCGCACGCGCTGGTCGGCACCGTCCAGGACGACGAACTGACCGACCCGGCGGTTCCCGTCGAACGGCTGCTCTTCAGGCTGTTCAACCAGCGCGGAGTCCGGGTCTTCCGCGCGGCGCCGGTACGCGACCAGTGCTCGTGCTCACGCGAGAAGGTGAGCAACGTGCTCGCCACCTTTACGGCTGAAGAAATCGCCGAAAGCACCGAGAACGACGAGATTTCGGTGACGTGCGAGTTCTGCGGCACGCACTACCGCTTCGATCCGGGCGATTTCGCCGGTTAGCTATTCTCAGTCCGGCAGCGTTTCGTCCCTGAGCTGGCGAAGCGTCGTCAGGCTCCACGCAAACAGTCCGGGATAAGGTTCCGTGGCGTAACCGGGATCGGCCATTACGAAGGCGGCGTGGACGCGATAGAACCGCGCCGCCGGCCGCACCGCTTCGCCAAGCCGCTTGGCGACAAAGGCGCGCGCAAGCTCGACGTCTGCCGGCGTTGCCTGTGGCGACATCTCGAGGAAGATCGGCGCGGTGATGGTGTCGTAGAGCGGGTCTCCGACCAGCGTGTAGCCGCTGAAATCGACCAGCGCGCACACCGCCAGCAGACCGTCGAGGAGCACATTGCCCGGGAAATAGTCGCCGTGCACCAGGGCCTTGCGCGGCCGAGGATCGAGCCGGTCGAGAAGCGCCATCGCTTTTGCCCGCAAATCCTCGACGGGGCCCACCTCGGCGTCGATGACCGCACCGTTTCGCAAAAGCGTGCGGTTAAGGCTGCGGCGGAAATATTCCGTCCAGGTGTCGGTATGGATCGGGGCCGGCCCCAGGATCTGCCCGTACGGACGTTCGGGAAATTCGATGCCGTCCAGCACGCTCGTGCCGCCGAGGAAGCTCGCGAACGCGTCTTCCCGTTGCACCCCCTTGAGTTTGGGCAGGAGCGCCGACATGGCCGTGCCCGGCAGGCGCCGCTCGATGGTGTAGCGACCGGTGGCGTCGATCGTCTCGATCCGCGGCGTGGCGATCGGAACCCGCCCGTCGATCCCGGCGAGGAAGTCCTTCAGCCGGGTGAGGTCCTGCACGTTGCCGACCACCTTGAGAATGCGCACGATACTGCTGGCATCGCGCGCGTAGACGAGCGAACGACGGCCCGATCCGATCAGGTCCGAGGGGCCGACCTGCAGCTCGGCAAGGATGCTGTCGACGTATCCGGCGGTCATGCGTGAACCGAACCGTTGCCGGTCAGTTCACGATGCGTTGGGCGTCGGGCAGGTCGAGCGAGAAGGCGGGGATGTCGATCGAGAACATCTCGCCATTCTCATTCTGCATCTCGTAGCTGCCGACCATGATCCCGGATGGCGTCGATAAGGGGCAACCGCTGGTATATGCGAAGGTTTCGCCCGGCTTCAGCACCGGCTGCTTGCCGACGACGCCGGTTCCCTCCACTTCTTCGGTGCGGCCGTTGCCGTCCGTGATGTGCCAGTGGCGCGATCTCAGGTGCACGATCTCCCCGCCGAGGTTCGAAATCTCGATTGTGTAGGCCCAGAAATAGCGGCTGATCTCCGGCGATGACTCGTCGTCGACGAAGGTGGGCTCGACCGTAACCTGAATGTCGCGCGTGGTCGCCCGATACATGCCTGAAATTCCCACGGTGTCTCCAAGGTAGTAGGCGGACCGGCGAAAACCGTCAATCCGCCCGACCCGCGGGATATATGGCCTCAGCCCAGCGTATCGAGCGCCCGGTCCAGATCCTCGCCAAGGTCGTCCACGTCTTCCAGCCCGACGGAAAATCGCAGCATTCCCTGCGTGATGCCGAGCTCCTGGCGCGTCTCTTCGCTGAGCCGCTGGTGGGTGGTGGTCGAGGGGTGGGTGACCAGGCTCTTGGCGTCGCCGAGGTTGTTGGAAATGCCGATGATCTGGAGCGCATTCGCCACCTTGAAGGCGCCCTTGCGTCCGCCCTGACCTCGAAGGCAATCATGGTCGAGCCGCTGCTCATCTGGCGCCTGGCGAGGTCGTGCTGCGGGTGGTCGGCGCGGCCGGGGTAGAGGACACGGCTGACCTGCGGGTGCGCGGCAAGGCGGTCCGCCAGCGCCGCGGCCGTCGCGCTCTGCCGCTCGACCCGGACCGGCAGCGTCTCCAGCCCCTTGAGCAGGAGCCAGGCGTTGAATGGGCTGAGCGAGGGGCCCGTCTGACGCAGGAACGTGTGCAGGTGGTCCATGACGAAGGTCTTGTCGGCGAGAATGATGCCTCCGAGCGAGCGTCCCTGACCGTCCACGTGCTTGGTGGCCGAGTAGACGACAACGTCGGCGCCGAGCGCCAGGGGCCGCTGCAGCAGCGGCGTCGCGAATACGTTGTCGACGATAAGACGGGCGCCGGCGGCATGCGCGATCTCGGCCACCGCGGCGATGTCGATGATTTCCAGCGTCGGGTTGGTCGGGCTTTCCAGGAACAGCGCCCTGGTCCTGCCCTTCTTCACGGCCCGCCGCCATTGCGAAAGATCGGTGCCGTCCACCAGCGTCGATGTCATGCCGTAGCGCGGCAACAGGTCCTCGACCACGTAGCGGCAGGACCCGAACAGCGCCTTGGCGGCAACAACGTGGTCGCCCGCCTTCAAGTGACAAAGGAAGGCCGATGTCACCGCGGCCATGCCGCTGGCCGTCGCCCGCGCCATCTCCGCACCTTCCAGGAGCCGCATGCGCTCCTCGAACATGGCAACCGTCGGATTGGCGTAGCGCGAATAAATGAAGCCCGGCTCGTCGCCCTTGAAGCGGCGTTCGGCCTGCTCGGCGCTGTCGTAGACGTAGCTTTGCGTCATGAAGATCGCTTCGGCGTTCTCGCCGAATTGCGACCTCAGGATGCCCCCGTGGACAAGCTCGGTAGCCGGCCGCAAGCGGCGGACCTTTTTGGTTTTTTTGATTTTTCCCATCTCTCAACTCCCCAACAAAAAGCCGGCCAGGCGGCCGGCGGGGAACATGCCCTCCGGCCTTTTAGCGACTTGTTTTACGTGGCTGCAAGCCGGCCGGCTCAAATGACCACGAACGGGTTCTTCTTAGTGCCCCGTGCACTTGGCGTCAATCGCCGCATGGGTTAAGCGGACGGTTGCCCCGAGGAGTCGGCGGCACGAGGACAGAGATCGGACGCACTGCGTTTGCCATTGTTCGTCGATTCCGGCGAAAGCCGGAATCCATCACAAATCCATCCGCTTGTCGCCGGCGTCTGCGATGGACCCCGGCTTGCGCCGGGGTGACGAATGTGAGCCTTTCTGACTGGAACCAATCGAATGGCTGAAGAACCCAACGGCATCCTTCCCGCCCGCCGCATCCTCGGCATGGTTGACCGCGGCGAGATCGCCATCGCACGTCCGCTCGATCCCGACCAGGTCCAGCCGGCGAGCCTTGACCTCCGCCTCGGCGAAACCGCGTACCGTGTCCGCGCGAGCTTTCTGCCGGGCCCGGAAACGATCGTGGCCGATCGGCTCAACGCCGTGACGCTGCACGAATTCAGTCTCGCCGACGGCGCCGTGCTGGAGACCGGCTGCGTCTACATCGTTCCGCTGATGGAGAGCCTGAAGCTGCCGGCGGAACTGGCCGCCGCCGCCAACCCCAAGTCATCGACTGGCCGCCTCGACGTCTTCACCCGCGTCATCACCGACCGCGCGCAGGAATTCGATGTCATCCCGGCCGGTTACCGCGGGCCGCTCTACATCGAGGTGAGCCCGCGCACCTTCCCGATCCTGGTGCGCGCCGGTTCGCGCCTGACGCAGATGCGCTTCCGCCGCGGTGAGGCGAAACTGGCCGACGACGCGCTGAAGACCCTCCACGCGCGCGAACGGCTGGTCGACGACGAAGCCCGCATCGACAACGGCCTCACCGTGTCGATCGACCTGACCGGCACCGACGGCATCGTCGGCTACCGCGCCAAGCGCTACACGGCGGTCATCGACGTCGACAAACGCGGCGCGTACGAGCCGCTGGAGTTCTGGGAGCCGATCCGCCGCCACGGCGCGCCCGAGCTGGTGCTCGACCCCGACCAATTTTACATCCTCGTCTCGCGCGAGGCGGTGCACGTGCCGCCCGACTACGCCGCCGAGATGGTGCCGTTCGACCCGTTGGTCGGCGAATTCCGCGTCCACTACGCCGGCTTCTTCGATCCGGGATTCGGCCACGCCAACGCGGGCGGGCAGGGCAGCCGCGCCGTGCTGGAGGTCAGGAGCCACGAGGTGCCCTTCATCCTCGAGCACGGACAGATCGTCGGCCGCCTGATCTACGAGAAGATGACCGAGCGCCCGGCGAAGCTCTACGGCCAGGACCTCGGCTCGAACTACCAGGCCCAGGGCCTGAAGCTGAGCAAGCATTTCAAGGCGGGGTAGGGCCGACAGCAACTAGCCTGCATGCAGCGCAGCGGAATGCTGGGTGGGGGACACCCGGATTTCGCTCCGCTCCATCCAGGCTACGAACCTCCAGCGTCTCCAGCCGGTCGGCCTCGGAGGGCGGCTTGTCCCGGCGCAGCCGCGCGATACGGGGGAAGCGCATGGGGACGTTGTGCATATCTTCGCTGCGGCACAACGCGGTGGGCGGGACTCACGAGAAGCGCGGTGTCTCGCCCGGCGCCGGGGTATAGGGATAGCTGCCGCGATTGAGGACAGCTTCGACGCCGCCGAGCTCCAGAACGCGCCGCTCCTGATCGTTGAAAGCCTGCTCGGAGACCTTCGCCGGATCGCAGATCGCGCGGAGCCTCCTCTCCCCTTCGGCGATCACCGCCTCGTTGCCGCGAGCAACAGCGAGATCTCGTGTCTCAAATGGATCGGCCTCCAGATCGAAAAGCTGCGGCCGGTGACCCTCGTAGTGTACATACTTGTAGCGGCCGAAGCGGACCATGAAGATGCCGGTTGTAGAGCCAACGGCGTGATACTCGCTGAAGACCGTCCGGTCGGCTTCTTCGCCGTTGAGCAGGTGCAGGAGGGAGGTGCCGGGCAGTTTCCGCTCCTCCGCCGTAGTGTTCTCGCCCACCGCTTCGACGATCGTCGGGTAAGCATCAACCAGCGATACCGGCGTCGACACATGCTTGCCGGCGGGTATTCCAGGCCCTTTGATGATGAGCGGTACGCCGACCGCCTCCTCGTACATGTTTGATTTGCCCCAGAAGGTGCGCGTGCCGAGGTTATCACCGTGGTCGCTGGCATAGATGACGAGCGTGTCGTCCTCAAGACCGGCCCCGGCAAGCGCCCTGAGCACGCGGCCGATGTTGTCGTCGAGGAACGAAACCATGCCGTAGTAGGCGGCGATGGCAACGCGAACATGATCCTCGTCGCGGAAGTGGTCTTCGTAGTTCTGGACCTCGCGAAGCCTCTTCAGCACCGGATGATCGGGAAAATCCGCCGGATCGCGCAGAGGTGGCAAGGGTAGCTTCTCGAGGTCGTAGAGATTGAAGAACTCTGGCGGCGCCACCAACGGAAAGTGCGGACAGACGAAAGATACAAACAGGCACCACGGCTTGCCGGCGGGCCGGGCGGCAGCGGATCCTATCCACGCGATCGTCTCGTCGCGGATCTGGCGGTCGTATTGCAGATATGTCGAGTTGCCCGCGCCAGCGTCACCGGCAAGCTGATTTGTACTTTCGCGCAGCGGCGGCGGCCGGCGCAACATGCCCTGCACGTCGCCCTCGCCCTTCAGTACGTGGAGCGGGATGATCTCGTTGTCGAAGCCATTCGGGTCATCGCTGCCGCGATAATGCAGCTTGCCGATCGAATCGCAGCGATGTCCCGTGTCGTGGAGTTTATGCCCCCAGGACGGCGGCGTTCCGTGATAAGGGAAGGCATTGTCCCAGCAGCCGATGGTGTGGACGTAGCGGCCGGTGGCGAAGCTGGCGCGGCTCGGTACGCAGATCGGGCAATTGCAATAGGCGTTCTCGAACAGCACTCCACCGGCTGCCAGTCCGTCGAGGACCGGTGAGCGAACCACGTCGTTACCGTAGGCCCCGAGGACCCGACGGCTGTGCTCGTCGGACATGATGAATAGTACGTTGTGTCCTGGCATGCCTCCGTTCCCGTGGTTCAATGGGGTTGCGAATCGGGTTCGCCAGGGAGGCTGGCGTCGGCCGCGTCCTGCATCAGCACACATTCGGCGACCGGCACGGTGAGAAGGACCTTGCTGCCGACCTCACGCAATCCGCGGCGATCACCCTGGACCCTGACGACGGCGGCGCCGATATCCACCTGATAATCGATGATATTGCCGAGGAAGGTTGCCTCGACGACGGTGCCGCTGAGTCGGTTGTCGCCGGTCGCGGCTTCGCCTGCGAAAGCGAAGGCCTCAGGCCGGATCGCGACTATCCCTTGCCTTGGCGCGCCGTCTGGCTGCGCCATCACGGTCAGGCGATGCTCGCCGACAGAAACGATCGCCCTTTCCCCTTCTCGCCCCGCGACGATTCCCGGAACCCGGTTCACCAGTCCCATGAAGTCCGCGACGAACAGGTTGGCGGGCCGCTCGTAGACGTCGCGCGGAGAGCCCACCTGCTGCACGGTGCCGCGGTTGAAGACGGCTATGCGGTCGGAGAGCGCCATCGCCTCAGCCTGATCGTGTGTGACGTAGATGAATGTGATGCCGGTACGGCGCTGGAGATCCTTCAGTTCCGAGCGCATGCGTTCGCGCAGCTTGGCATCGAGATTGGAGAGCGGCTCGTCAAGAAGAAGGATCGACGGCTCGACCACCAGCGAGCGGGCGAGCGCGACGCGTTGCTGCTGTCCACCGCTCAGCTGCCCCGGATGGCGGTCCTCCAGACCTTCCAAACCGACGGCTGCAAGCACCTGATCGAGTCGCGCCTTCCTGCCGGGGCCGTCGAAGCCGGTATAGCGGAGCCCGAAGGCCACGTTCTGCAACACCGACATGTGCGGCCAAACGGCGTAGTTCTGGAACACCATGCCCATGTGGCGCCGTTCCGGCGGCACGCTGCCGGCCGGCGTCGACAGCACCTCGCCCCCGACGGTGATCGAGCCGGAGTCGGGCGTCAGAAAGCCGGCGATCAACCGCAGGGTCGTCGTCTTGCCGCAACCGGAGGGCCCGAGAAGCGTGACGAATTCCTTCTCCTCGATGGCCATGTCGATGCCCTTCAGCGCCTGGAAGGCACCGAAGTTCTTGCTCATGCCCTGGATCTCAATATGGGACATGCCGTGCCTCTACGCGGCCGGTCCGTCGCCGACCGGAACGATCCGACCGCGCCCCGACAGCCGATTGAGCGGCAGGCTCACCAGCAGCGTCACCACAATCGTGAACACGGCCAGCGCCGCGACCACCTCAAGCTGACCAAGATCGTTCAGGCGGAAGATGGCAACTGCGATCGTCTCGGTGCCGCCGGAGTAAAGCAGGATGGTGGCGCTCAACTCGCTGAGCGCGGGGATGAAGACGAGCAGAAATGCGACGGCCAGGCCAGGCCGTGCCAGCGGCAGCAGGATGTGCCACAGGCTTGCCAGACGCGAGGCGCCGGAGATGCGTGCCGCCTCCTCCAGCGACGGTTCAATCTGGCGAAGCGTCGAGTTTGCGCTGCGTGCTGCCAACGGGACGAACCGTGCGAAGTAGGCGACCAGCAGGATCCAGATGGTGCCGTAGATGGCGAAGGGCGGGCGAATGAAGGCCAACAGGACGCCGACCGCCATCACCGTTCCCGGAAGCCCGAGCGGCAGGATCGCGAGATAGTCGAGCAGGCGGCGGCCCCGTGCCTGCGTGCGAAGATCAACATAAGCGACTGCACCGCCGACGATCATCGCGCAGACGCCAGCGGCGGCCGCGAGGCGGAAGCTGTTGACAATGCCGCGCACGGCGATCTGATTGTTGAACAGCGCCTCGCCGAAATTTGCCAGCGTGAAATTGCCGAGGCAAATGCCGTCGACCCAGCTACGGCTGAAAGAGGCGATCGCCAGCACACCGACCGGCGCAAGCGCTGCAAGGAACACGACCGCCAAACAGAAAGCCAGCATGGCCCACTTCCAGCGCCCGAGCCGAATTGTCTCGAGCCTCAGTCCGCGACCACCAACCGTCGTGTGGGAGCGACGGTCGAGGTAGGACCGCTGAAGAATCAGGCCGAAGGCGGTGAGCAGCACAAGCACGAGCGACAGCGCCGATGCCTCGGCCCAGCGCGGGGGATAACTGCCTATGACGCCATAGATGCGCGTCGGCAGGAACGTGATCTGAGCCGGCAGGCCAAGGAATGCCTGGGGGCCGAACAGCGCCATCGAATCGATCGCCGCGAGTAGCGCGCCGGCGGTGATCGCCGGAGCGATCAGAGGCAGGTTCACTCGCAGAAGCACTCCCCACCGGCGGGCGCCGAGCAGCCGCGCGGCTTCTTCGTATGACGCATCGACCGAGTTCAGTGCGTTGTGGGCCATGAAATAGGTGAACGGGAAAACGTGCATTCCGATGACGAAGATGACGCCGCCCATGCTGAAGATGTCGACGGGACCGCGCGTACCGCCGGTGACCAATTGCAGGGCGCGGTTGAAGTAACCCGCGTCCGGTCCCAGCAGGATGATATAGGCGATGGCCGTGAGGTAGGGTGGGGTGATGTAGGCGAGAGCAACCAGCGCCTGCACGGTCCGCCGCAAGGGCATGTCACTCCGCGCCGTCGCCCAGGCAAGCGGAGCGCCGAGCACCACGCTGATTACGCCCGCGCCAACGGCGAGGATCAGGGTGTTGACCAGCGGAAGGAAATTCTGTGCTCGCGTATAGACCCCCGCCAGATAGCCAAGCTGAACGCTGCCCGGAATTCCGAAGGCAGTCATCACGAGCCACAAAAGCGGGTATCCGACGAATACAAGGAGCAGCCCGATCGCGACCGCGAATACGAGCGTGCTCCCGTCAATTCTACGACGATGGCGCAGCGGTCCTTCCACCGGCGTCGCCACGACTACTGCTCCATCTCAGGCGGGCCGCCTCGAATGGTCGGCGACGCGGCCGCAGTCTAGATGCCCCATTCGCCGCCGAAGACGTCGGTCATGTGCTGAAGGATATCTTCGCGCTTGGCCTTGTACTCGGCATAGTCGAGCGTGAGCAACTTGATCTTATCCAGCGGCACGCTGCCGGTCGGCGGTGCGAGGTCGGTGCGGCTCGAATATTTGCCGCCCTGGACGAGCAGTTCCTGCGCCTCCTTCCCCATCCAGTACTCGTGAAAGAGGAAGGCGGCATTCGGGCTTGCCGATCCTTTAACCAGGCCGACGGCCCCCGGCTCGGTTGGCACACCCTCTGGCGGATAGAGGTAGTCCGTGGGCTTGTGGTCCTGCTTGGATCGCCACGCGATATTGTCGTTGGTGGCGAAGGCCGCACCGCGCTCACCACTTTCCAGTACCTGCGTGACGAGCTGGGGCGAAGCGACACGAATGGGCTGGTTTGCCGCAAGGGCCTCGAGCAGTTCCCAACCGAGATGCTTGGCCATGGTGTAAAGGCGGGGTGCACCGTCTCCGCTGGCGGCGCTGAAGAATGTCAGGCGTCCCTTGAACGCCGGCTTGGTGAGGTCTTCCCAGGTCTTCGGCGCTTTGTCGCCGCCGAACTCGTTCACGTTGTACTGGATCACGCCCTGAGTCAGCCGGTCAGCCATCCAGGTCCCGTCTGGGTCCTGCAGATCGGGAGAGATTACGGAGGATGCCTCGGACTTCTTCTCTAACAGCAGTCCGCGCTCCTTCATTAACAACAGAGCGGCGACATCGGACGCGTCGACCATGTCGGCCTGAACGTGGCCGGCATCGGCCTCGGCCAGCACTTTGGAGGTTACGTCAGTTGAGCCGGCGCGGAAATATTCGACGGCGATGCCGTACTTGTCCTTGAACGGCCCGATGATCGCGTCGACGATCTTGGTGTCGAGGCTGGTGTAGAGGGTCACTTTGCCCTCCGTCTTGGCCTTGGCGATATCGACCTCGGACGCGCTTGTCGGGCCGCCGGCCGCCCAGCTCCGGCGTCCGGCAAGCAGGATCGAGGCCGTCGCGATACCTTTGAGAACGGAACGACGTGGCAGTTTCTTCATGGACATCCCTCCCTTGATGCTCCCGTTGAAAAAGGCGGTTTTCGTTCTGCTTCTCCCAAAATATTGACGGCCGCGCGCGCGAGTGGCAAGCACTAACGGGAAGATGAGCGATAACGCATGGTAATCGCATGTTCGATCTGCGCACGGTTGATTACTTTCTGACTGTGGTTGCCCGCGGATCGTTGCGGGCCGCCGCGCAAGACCTCGGTGTCACCCAGCCGGCTCTGACCAAAGCAATCCGCAGACTGGAGGATTCGTTCGGCGCGCCGCTCTTCGATCGCAAGGCGCGGGGCGTAACGCCGACGGTCTATGGCTCGGCGCTGATGCGCCACGCCCGGGACGTGAAGGCGGCCATGGGGGCCGCCCGGGATGAAGTCGAGGCGCTGCGGATGGGTAGGGCCGGCCTTGTCAAGATCGGCGCCGGACCGTCCTGGCAGGACGCGGTGCTCCCGGAAGCCATCGCCGAGCTTCGCACCACCCGCCCGGGCGTGCGCGTGCACGTGACCGGTGGCGGCGACGACCAACTGAAGGACCAGCTCAAGAGTGGTGCCCTCGACTTCGTGCTGGCTGCGGTGCCGGAGACGCCACGTCTGGAGCCCGAACTGGCATGGCAGCCCATGCTCGCCGACGAATATTGCGTCATCGCCGATGTCGGCCATCCCTTGCGCGACCGCGACGAGATAGGACCTGAGGATCTACTTGGTTATCCGTGGATCCTTCCGCCGCCGACAACTTACATGGTGGGACGCCTGCAGCACCTGCTGCGCGCCGCCGGTCTGCCGCCGCCGGTGCCCGCCATCGAGACCGACGTGATGGCACTGAAGTTCGCTCTCATGCGCGACAGTGACTATCTCAGCTATCACGCGGCTGCGCACTTGGCGGCATTCGACCCGAGCTTTGTCAGGCCCCTCGAGGTCCCCCACATCAAGGCAGTTCGTCAGGCGGGCCTGCTCAACCGACGAGGGATCGAGTTCAGCCCCGCTGCGCAAGCACTGATCAGCATTCTGCAGCGACGCTGCGTTGAATTACGTCACTAGCCGGCGCGCGCCTTCGCGATCCATTGCCGCTGCGGCGCAACAAGTCATCGCGTTGAGGAGTTCGAACCGGCGCGATTGCTTGATCCACGTCAAGCGACCACGGTTGGAAATGTGGAATCCTTTTGCCTGGAGACGAAATCGTCAAACCAGCGAGGCGTGGAGGATATGGTCGAGGGGACAGGCGAAACAATCCGGCAGGAGCAACCCTACCGGCTGGTCGGCTCGCCCACCACCGGCCTCGTTATGGGCACGTGGGGCTTTTTCGTCGGCTTCGCCGCGGTGGCGCTCTACGGCCCGGCGGCCAAGTATTTCCAGGAGCAGATGCAACTGAGCGGGCTCGCGCTCGGTCTCCTGGTGGGGGCCCCGCAGTTGACCGGATCATTGCTTCGCATTCCTTTTGGTGCCTGGGTGGACCGGGTCGGCGGCCGCTTACCAATGCTGACGCTGTTCGCCATGTCGCTTGTAGGCATGTGGGGGCTGGTATTCATTCTGCTGACCGCAAAGTCGCTGACCGCCAGCGCTTATCCCATTGTCGTCATGTTCGGCTTCCTGAGCGGTTGCGGGGTCGCCTCGTTCTCGGTCGGCATCCCCCAGGTCTCCTATTGGTACCCGCAGTCGCGTCAGGGCACGGTGCTTGGCGCCTATGGCGGCATCGGCAATCTGGCGCCTGGTCTGTTCACGCTGCTTCTGACCTATGCGATAGCCGCGTGGGGCCTGACCGGCTCCTATTTCGCCTGGTTCACTTTTCTGCTCGTTGGCACAGCCATCTACGCCTGGCTGGCGCGCGATGCGTACAGCTTCCAACTGCGTGCCCAAGGCGTCGACGAGGAGACCTGCCGCCGAATTGCGCGTGCCAGGGGACAGGAACTGTTCCCCTCAAATGCGGTCTGGCAGGCCATCATCACCGCTGCCGAGGACCCACGCACCTGGGGGCTGGTTGCCCTGTACTTTGTCTCCTTCGGCGGCTTCCTGGCATTGACTGCCTGGTTCCCGACCTACTGGATCAACCTTCACGCCGTGGACGTCAAACAAGCGGCGCTGCTCGGGGGGCTCGGCTTCTCGCTGCTGGCAGCCATCATCCGGGTCGTCGGCGGCGTTATATCCGAGCGGCTGGGCGGCGAACGAACGGCGGTCTTTGCCTTCTGCTTCGTCCTTGCCGGCGCCGCCATCCTCAGCTTCATTACGGACTTCTCGATTGACCTGGCCGGCGAACTGCTGATCGCGCTCGGCATGGGCGTAGGCAACGCGGCGGTATTCAAGATGGTGCCGAAGTACGTTCCTGAAGCGGTTGGCGGGGCCGCCGGTCTGGTTGGAGGACTTGGCGCGTTAGGCGGCTTCATCATACCGCCGTTCCTCGGCGCGACGGTCGATGCACTTGGTGTCGGCGGATACGCAGGCGGCTTTTTTTCTTACGTGATCCTGGCGGTGATGGCGATCGGCGTCTCTGTGTATTTCTGGCTGCTCGACCGGCGCGGCCTGACCACGCCGACCGCAGCGGGACAGGCGATGGCGGCCTCGCGGTAGAAGGACGGCTGCGACCCAGGACGGTCACGCTGCGGTGGAGACATTTGGCTGCGTGAAACTACGGGCCTGTGCGCAGAAGTCCGTGCAGTATCCCCGTGGAAGACCGATGCGGGCGAACGTCCAGGCAGCAGTGCCCCGCCAATACTACTGGCGGCACAGCGAGGAAGATGGCGGCAGCATTCGAGCTTCCGTTCAGGATTTCGCAGACAGCAGGCTCCTTGACGGACAACGTCGCCCTGGTGGGCCTTCAAAAGAGGTTTCGCGCCCTCACGAAGTGTTGACGCGTCGTCTCATGACCGTGGACCTGTGTCAGATTGGCGGCTCATTGGACGAGCGGCGTTTGCGCGCCATGCAGATCAGCCCCGACGATCTCCGCCTGGCCCGCGAGGATCGAAATGTATTGGCGCATCGCGCGTGTCTTCGACGGTGACCTTCAGCCGCTCGGCGATCTGGTGTTGGACGGCCTCAAACGGAACTGTCTTGCCCGGAATGCTTCGATCGACGGCAACGATGTGAAATCCGTATCGGGTCTTGACGAGATCCTGAAGGATCCCTGAAGCGCCAAACCGGAAGAGCGCCTTTTCGAATTCCGGCACAGTCTCGCCGCGGCCGATCTGGCCAAGGTTGCCGCCGTGCTGGCCCGATGGACAGTTCGAGAGCTCGCGCGCGACCGCGTCAAACCTGTCGGGCTCGCGCAACAAATCATTCAAGGTCTGCTCGGCGCGGGCGCGCAGCTCCGGCACGGGTACCGACGGCGTCACCTGGAAGAGGATGTGCCGGGCATGCACCAGGTCGCCACCCTGGAATTCAGATCGATGACCCTCGTAATAGCGGCGACACTCTTCCTCGGTTGGCGAGGGAATGACGATCTCCCGCGCCAGCAGAGCCTCGATCGCCCCCTCGACAGCCGCTTCGTCGCACGCTCCTGCGGCCAGCAAGCCGACCGCAATCGCACGCTGGCGGAGGAGTTCTCGTGCGGCAGCCAATTCCCTCGAGCCGTCGGGCTCTACGGCAACGACGACGCTGTTCACCGAAACGCTCACGAGCGCACGGGCTCCTTCGCCCGCGTCCGCGGCGTGCGCACGATCTGGTAAGGCCGGAACAGGTAGGCAAGCGATCCGACCCCGCTCCAGATGTGGATCATGCGCGTGAACGGCGACACCAGGAATAGCGTGAAGCCGAGCAGGATGTGCAGTTTGTAGGTCAGCGGCACGCCGATCATCAGGGCAGCCGCACCGCCGTCGAGAGTCACGACACCTTTGACGTAGCTGGTAAGCGTCTCGAACAGGGCCCCGTCCATGTGAAACGCCGAGAGCGGAACCGTGAGCAGGCCGAGGGCGAGCTGCAGCCACAGCATCAGCGACGACCGCAATATCCCATTTACGGCTATTGAGCCTGACGCGCGGATCGCCCAGGCGCCGGACGAGCAGAATAGTGAGGCCCACGATCGCAACAAGGCCGGCGATGCCACCGACCACCATCGCAAGAAGCTGATGGGCCACCGGCGACAGCGCCCAGTCGACCGCCCAGTGCGGCGCCAGAAAGCCGACGAAATGACCGAGGATGACGATGATGACGCCGTAATGAAACAGGTTCGATCCGAGCCGCAACTGCCGCTTGCGCAGCATCTGCGAGGAGTCGCTCTTCCATGTGTAAGGTTCCCGGTCGAACCGGATCAGGCTGCCGATCAGGAGGATGGAGAGGCACAGATACGGATAGATGCCGAAGAGAAATGTATTCACGTAGATATTGGACAACATCGTCCATTCCTCCAGTCTACGCCGCTGGACCGCCACCCTGGCCGGCCGTGCCGGGGTTGCCAGAAAAAGCAGGCTGTTCTGCCCAATCGCGGTCGAGTCCATCGGTCCGTTCCCTGACCGGCGGCACCTTGGCGACATCGATCGGGCTTTCGCCGGCGATGACGATCAGGGCCTGCAGGACGGCAGCGTAGCGGCTTCGACGCGCCAGCAGGGAACGGCCGATCGTGGTGAGGATATGAGCACAGTCCGCCAGCATCTCGCGCGCCTCGGCGAGGTCGCGGCAGCTCAGATATTCGAGCACCACGGGAAGGTAGTCCGGCAGCTCGCGCGCCGACAGTTCAAAACCGGCGCTTTCATACAGCTGCTTGAGCTCCACCATTGCCTCGCCGCGGTCACGGCTCTCGCCGTGCAGATGCTCGAACAGATGCAACGACAGACCTCGCCCCCGGTCGAACAGATCGACGTAGCGTTCCTCAGCGGTCAGCAGATCGCCTTGGCCGAGTTCGTCGATCAGGCCGAGAACATCGCGATGTTCACGCGGCTGCACCAGTGGAGCGGCCTTGACGACTGCGGCGATCTCCGGCAACGCCTGCCGCATCTCGTCCGAAGGATAGGAGAGCAGCGCGCTGAAAGCCCTAAACAGCAGCATGACTGTCCCTCTCAAGTATCGAGCGGCCGCACGGGGCTCAGTTTGCGCCGCCCCATCTTGCCGCCAAACAGGGTGGAATGGGGTGGTCCGAAGTCGCAGCCGTTGCCGAACGTGAAGCCGCAGGACCCCTTTAGTCCGTAGGCGTCCTCCGCCTCCTCGCGGTGGCTGGTCGGGATGACGAAGCGGTCCTCATAGTTGGCGATAGCCAGGTAACGGTGCATCTCCTCGACCTGCGCGACAGTGAGACCGGCCTGTTCCAGCACGCGTCTCGCCGTCGCCTTCGCCGAGTTGACGCTGGCGGAAGTAGATGCGCATCGCCAGCATGCGCTCGAGCGCCGTGACAATCGGTGCCTCGGCGCCCGCCGTCAGCAGGTTGGCCAGATACCGGACGGGGATGCGCAACGAGTGCACGTCCGGGATTTCGCCGACACTCTCGATCGCACCGGCATTGGCATGCGACTGAATGGGCGACAGCGGCGGCACGTACCAGACCATCGGCAGGGTGCGATATTCGGGATGGAGCGGGAATGCGATCTTCCAGTCCACCGCCATCTTGTAGGCGGGCGAGCGTTTGGCCGCCGCGATCCAGTTGTCGGCGATGCCGTCCGCACGCGCCTGCGCTTCGACTGCCGGATCGTTGGGGTCGAGGAACAGTTTCAACTGCGCTTCGTAGAGGTCCTGCTCATCCTCCACTGAGGCCGCGCTCTGGATGCCGTCCGCGTCATAAAGCAGAACGCCAAGATAACGGATGCGGCCGACACAGGTCTCCGAGCAGACTGTCGGCTGCCCGGCCTCGATGCGCGGGTAGCAGAATATGCATTTCTCGGCCTTGCCGGAGGTCCAGTTGTAGTAGATCTTCTTGTAGGGGCAGCCCGAGACGCACATGCGCCAGCCGCGGCACTTGTCCTGGTCGATCAGGACGATGCCGTCCTCTTCGCGCTTGTAGATAGAGCCGGACGGGCACGACGCGACGCAGCTTGGATTGAGGCAATGCTCGCAAAGCCGCGGCAAGTACATCATGAAGGTATTTTCGAACTGACCGTAGATGTCCTTCTGAACCGCCTCGAAATTATAGTCCTTCGAACGCTTGTCGAACTCGCCGCCGAGAATCTCTTCCCAGTTCGGCCCCCATTCGATCTTCTCCATCGGTCGGCCGGTGACGAGCGACAGCGGCCGCGCCACAGGCGAGGTCGGCAGTTCCGGCGCGTTGTGCAGATGCTCGTAGTCGAAGGTGAACGGCTCGTAGTAGTCGTCGATCTCGGGCAGGTTTGGGTTTGCGAAAATCTTGGCGAGGATCGCGAGACGGCCGCCCTGCTTGGGAACGATCTTGCCGCTCTTCTTGCGCTCCCACCCGCCGCGCCAGCGCTCCTGGTTTTCCCAGTCCTTCGGGTAGCCAATGCCCGGCTTGGTCTCGACATTGTTGAACCAAGCGTATTCCATGCCCTGGCGCGACGTCCAAACGTTCTTGCAGGTGACCGAGCAGGTGTGACAACCGATGCACTTGTCGAGGTTCATCACCATCGCGATCTGGGCGCGGATTTTCATGATGCTGTCTCCTCGACCGCTCGGTCGACAGGATTGGAGTGATCAAGCCAGTCGATCTTGTTGAACTTGCGCACGATAACGAACTCGTCACGGTTGGACCCCACCGTTCCGTAGTAGTTGAAACCATAGGAGAGCTGGGCGTAGCCGCCGACCATGTGAGTGGGCTTCAGGACGGTGCGCGTGACGGAATTGTGGATGCCGCCGCGCTGCCCGGTGATCTGCGAGCCCGGCACGTTCACGATCTTCTCCTGCGCATGATACATCAGGCACATGCCCTCATGGACGCGTTGGCTGACGACGGCGCGTGCGGCAATCGCGCCATTGAGGTTGAAGAGCTCGATCCAGTCGTTGTCGACGATACCGGCCTTCCTGGCATCAGCCTCCGACACCCACACGATTGGACCGCCGCGCGACAAAGTCAGCATCAGCAGATTATCCGTGTAGGTGGAGTGGATGCCCCATTTCTGGTGCGGGGTGATGAAATTGAGAACGATTTCGGTCTCGCCATTGCTCTTCTTGCCGAGCATCTCGCCGACAGTACGCGTGTCGACCGGCGGTCTGTAGACGGCGAAACTTTCACCGAAATCACGGAACCAGCGATGATCCTGATAGAACTGCTGGCGGCCCGTGAGCGTTCGCCACGGGATCAATTCGTTCACGTTGGTGTAGCCGGCCGAATAGCTGACATGCTCGCTCTCAATGCCGGACCAGGTCGGCGACGAGATGATCTTGCGCGGTTGCGCCTGGATGTCGCGAAAGCGGATCTTCTCATCCTGGCGCGCAGCGGCAAGGTGCGTGTGATCCCGCCCGGTGATCGCGCCCAGCGCCTCCCAGGCCTTCACCGCGACCTGGCCGTTGGTTTCCGGCGCCAGGTAAAGAATCACTTCCGCGGCATCGATGTCGCTCTCGATACGGGGGCGCCCGTCAGTGGGTCCCCCGTCGTTCACGCGATAGTTGATGTCGCCCAGACCCTTCACCTCGTCTCCGGTATTCCAGCCAATTCCCTTGCCGCCATTGCCGAGTTTGTCCGCAAGGGGGCCGAGCGCCGTGAATCGGCGGTAGGTATTGGGATAGTCCCGCTCGACGATCGCGATCTGCGGCGCAGTGACGCCAGGGCATGAGCTCGCATTCGCCCTTCTTCCAGTCCTTGACATCGAAGGGTTGTGCAAGCTCGGCCGCGGTGTCGTGCTGGATCGGCGTGAGCACTATGTCCCGTTCGACGCCGAGATGACCGACCGCCAGCTCCGAGAACTTTCGCGCGATGGTCTTGTAGGTCTCCCAGTCGCTGCGCGATTCCCAGACGGGATCCACCGCCGTCGACAGCGGATGGATGAACGGATGCATGTCGGAGGTATTGAGGTCGTTCTTCTCGTACCAGGTCGCGGTCGGCAGCACGATGTCGGAATAAAGGCAACTCGTCGACATGCGGAAGTCGAGCGTGACGACGAGATCGAGCTTGCCTTCCGGCGCCGGGTCACGCCAAGCGACCTCCTGGGGCTTCACACCGCCCATCTCGCCGAGGTCCTTGCCCTGCAGACCATGGCGGGTGCCGAGGAAATGGCGCAGGAAATATTCGTGTCCTTTACCCGACGAGCCGAACAGGTTTGAGCGCCAGATGAAAAGGTTGCGTGGAAAATTCACCGGATTGTCCGGATCCTCGCAGGACATGTCGATCCGGCCAGCCTTGAGGCCGGCGACGACGTGATCCTTGATCGCAACGCCAGCCTTGTCGGCTTCGGCCGCCAGCCGCAGCGGATTGGTTGCCAACTGCGGTGCCGACGGCAGCCAGCCCATTCTCTCCGCGCGCGCGTTGAGGTCTATCATGCTGGCGCGATACGGCGCCGGATCAGCCAACGGCGAAAGCAGTTCGGACACTTCGAGCTTCTCGTAACGCCACTGGTCGCTATGCGCATAGAAGAACGACGTGCCGTTCATCTGGCGCGGCGGCCGCACCCAGTCGAGCGCGAACGCCAGCATTGTCCAGCCGGTCTGCGGGCGCAGTTTTTCCTGCCCTACGTAGTGGGCCCACCCGCCACCCGACACACCCACCGTGCCGCACATCATCAGGAAGTTGATGATGCTGCGGTAACCCATATCCTGGTGGTACCAGTGGTTCATACCGGCGCCGATGATCACCATCGAGCGCCCCTTGGTCTTCTCCGCGTTCTCGGCGAAGCCGCGCGCCACCGCGATCGCCTTATCGGCCGTCACGCCAGTGATCGGCTCCTGCCAAGCCGGCGTATAGGGAACGTCGTCCGCAAAAGATGCCGCGCAGCTTCCCCCCAGACCCCGGTCAATCCCGTAATTTGCGCATAGGAGATCGAATACAGTTGTGACGTGGGCCTCGCCATCGGAGAGGGTTACCCGACGTACCGGAACGTTGCGCAACAGCACGTCGACGCCCTGGTCGTTCTCCACGAAATGTTCGTGCGGTTTGCCGCCAAAATACGGAAATGCAACGGACACCACGTCGTCGCGACGCTCGATCAGGCTAAGTGCGAGCCGTACGTCCTCGCCGCTCTCACCGTCCTTTGGCTCAAGATTCCAGCGCCCCTTCGCTTCGCCCTCGGCCGGCCAGCGGTAACCGATCGATCCCTGTGGCACGACCAGCTTGCCGCCATCCTCGGCAGTGGCGACGGTCTTCCAAGCGGCGCTACTTGATTTTGGAGCGTCAACGAGGTCGCTCTGGCGCACATAGCGATCCGGCACCCAGCGCTCCGCCGTCCTTTCGCAGTCGCACCAACATCGGCAAATCGGTGTAACGACGCGTATAGTCCTGAAAATAAGGCACCTGCCGATCGACGAAGAACTCGCGAAGAATGACATGACCCATGGACATCGCGAGGGCCGCATCGGTACCCTGTTTGGGGTGAAGCCAAAGGTCGGAAAGTTTGGCTACCTCCGAATAGTCGGGCGTGATCGCCACGACCTTGGTGCCGTTGTAGCGGGACTCGACGAAGAAGTGGGCGTCCGGCGTGCGTGTTTGCGGTACGTTCGAACCCCAGGCGATAATATAACCGGAATTGTACCAGTCGGCCGATTCCGGCACGTCGGTTTGCTCGCCCCAGGTCTGGGGGCTTGATGGCGGCAGGTCGCAGTACCAGTCGTAGAACGACAGCAGCGTGCCGCCGATCAGGCTGAGATAACGCGCGCCAGAGGCATAGGAGACCATGGACATCGCAGGGATCGGCGAGAAGCCGACGACGCGATCCGGGCCCCAGGTCTTGATGGTGTGGACGTTTGCGGCGGCGATGATCTCGCTCACTTCATCCCAGGTCGAGCGCACGAAGCCGCCGCGGCCGCGCATGGACTTGTAGGCCGTCGTCGTCTTCGCATCGCCGACGATCGCCGCCCATGCTGCGACCGGCGCGAGCGTCTTGCGCGCCTCGCGCCAGGCCTTGATGAGCCTGCCGCGCACCATCGGGTACTTGATGCGGCTGGCGCTGTAGAGGTACCAGCTATATGACGCGCCACGCGAGCACCCACGCGGCTCGTGGTTGGGCATCCCAGGGCGCGTACGCGGATAGTCTGTCTGCTGCGTCTCCCACGTAACGACGCCGCTCTTGACGTAAATCTTCCACGAACATGAGCCCGTGCAATTCACGCCGTGGGTCGAGCGCACGATCTTGTCGTGCTGCCAACGCTGCCGATAGCCTTCCTCCCACATGCGATCTTCATCGCGGAGTTCACCATGATTGTCGGCGAAGGACTCACGCTTACGAGAGAGGTAGGTCAGCCGCTCGAGAAAGTGGCTCATGTCGTCTCCTCGGACGTGCGTGCCGACCCTTGGGCGGCGGTATCGGCTCCTGCGAAGGGTCACTTTAAGTCATCGCTCCCATGATCGGAAGTGTGTGTGCACTCCGTCATTTTTTGTTCAGGGATCAGACACCCGGCAACGATGCCGCGGAGCACCATGAATCAGGGCCACTGCTGCAATTGGCCGCGGCAGTGGGCATGGAAGGTGCGCGCTGGCTCACCGGACAATTCCGCGCATCATTTGTCGAAGGTCAAATTGGTAGCCTGCGTCAATTGCGGGCTGCTATCATCAGGCTTCTGGACATGTCGATAACGACACCGAAAGGCCCTCTGCCTTGGTACTCGGCGAGCTTATCGTGAATCTGCATCGGCCCGACGTAGCTGTGGCCGTGCTCGCATCGCTTGATCAAAATCTCGTCGAGGAGATTGAACGACGTGCTGCGGCGGCAACGATGACCCCCGCGGACTTTGTTGTGGGCGCCGTCCGTGAGTTTGTCGATCGCGGCGATGATGAGCTCTGGTTTCAACTTCTGACGGTAATGCGTCAGGCAGAGGATCCGAGCCTGCGGGCTATTGGCGCCATCTTGCAATGGGTGGTCGCATCCGATGAGGGCTCCTGATCATTTGCTTCACCCGTGGCCGGAGGAGGATTGCCGTCCCGGACAAAGTGATCTTTCCGACTTGAATCATGCCGGTCTCGCGCGAGCATTGGTGTGAGCCCGCTCCCGCCCGGCCGGCGCCCGCAACCACAGGGCCGTCCTCAAGTCTCCGCGTTACTTTCTAGTCGACGCGCCGGAACGCGTGACGAAGCTTGAGACGGCGCTCAACCGGCTGAAACCAACCTTGCGGGGCGTAGTCGGAGGTGTGCAGGTAGCACTGGACGAGCACCTCGTCGCTTCCCTCGACAAAAAGTCAGGAGGCAACTCATCGGTGCAGATCGTTGCATCTTGATGTGGCGGAAGCAATCCGCGACCGCAGTCGCGGGTTCTCGCGCAAGTCGTGATTGTAACGCTCACTTCTCGGAGCTGATCCGGTAGTCGGGAGCTACGCCGGGTGGCGGAGAGCGACGAAAAATCCTGGTCGACGTGATCGCTTCATTTCCACCGAAAGATTCGGCCTTACGCCGTTGGTCTTCCTTGGCGCGACGGTCGACCTCTTCGGGGTCGCAGATCGCGTGCAGCTCCGATTCAAGACGCTCGCGGGTTTGCGGCCTGGCGAACGCCAGATCGGTCAGCTCATCGGGATCAGCTGCAAGATCGAACAATTGCGGTGGCGCGCCGACGTGATGAACAAGTTTCTGGTTTGTGTCCCGGATCATGAAGCTGCCGGCGAGGGAACCCGTGCCATGATACTCGGCGAACCCGGTGCGTCGTCGGTCAGAACCTTCGATCGCCGGCCAAAGCGATAGGCCGGGCAGGTCGGCGTCCTCGTGTGAGAGCGGAACGCCGGTCGCAGCGAGGATGGTCGGAAACAGGTCAACGTGAGAGGCGATCTCGTTGACGACTTTGCCCCGCGGTATGCCGGGGCCGGCAAAGATCAGGGGTACGCCGACTGCATCCTCGTAGAGGCAACTCTTGCCAAACAGGCCGTGTGCCCCGAGCATTTCGCCGTGGTCGGCAGTGTAGACAACGCGCGTCGTTGCAAGCAAGCCAAGCTCTTCGACCGTGCCCATGACGGACGCGATTTGCTCATCCAAAAACGTGACGAGCGCGGCATAGCCGGCGGCGATGCGCCGAAGATCCTCCTCCCGCCACATGTCGAAATAGTTTTTCGATTGGCGGAGTGCCTCCAGGGCAGGGTGCATCGGGTGCTCTGCGGGCTCGTATTGCACCGGCAACGCCATTTCGCCAGGCGGATAGAGGTCAAGCAGACGCTGGGGCACCCGAAACGGCGGATGAGGCGAGGTATATGAAACCAGCAAGACCCATCGAGTATGCCGGGTGCTGTTGGTTCGCAGCCATTTGCTCGCCTCCGCAGTCACCGTTTCGTCGTATTGCTGGTAATCGGAAGTACCCGCACCGAGCTCATTGAGATACACGTCGCGCTGGGCCAGCATCGGTGGTTCTTGACCGGACCAGCGCAGAAGGGCGGAGAGCTGCCCCCGTCCGTCCACGATGTGCATCGGAACGATCTCTTCGGAAAAGCCGTTATCGTCCTCCGCGCTTCGGTAATGAAGCTTGCCGACGGCCGTTGTCTGAACGCCAGAATCACGCAGCCGCAGCATCCAGCTCGCGCGCTTGCCGTCAAACGCGTGAATATTGTCCCAGTAGCCTGTCTGGTGCGGAAACCGCCCTGTCGCAAGGCTGGCGCGAGCGGGGCAGCACAGCGGACTGGCGCAATAGGCGTTTGTGAAAAGAGTCCCTTGCGCCGCCAGCCGGTCGATTGTCGGTGTTCGGACCTGAGGATGTCCGTAGCAACCAAGGAATCGTCGGCTGTGATTGTCCGATTGAAAGATGATCAGATTGGTGGGCTCGGTCATGGTCGAAGCACCCACCCTGTCAATACGTGATTTCGCGTGAAGTACCGGCTCGATAGATCAGCTTGCCGCTCGCATGCTCGAGTTTTGCGCCGACCGGGGGGGCTGCAAGCACCATGTCGGCGATGTCGGCCAACGTCGCTCCCACCGGCTCGAAGTCCTGTTCGGCGCAGGCTGCCACGATGGCGTCCAGAGTGGCGCGGTAGTGCTGGCAGTTCCGATCCGCCGGGTCGGTGTAGTCATGATCGTTGTGGGTGACTTGATTGATGCACGGGATGGCCGGATCGCGTTCCGCGATCTGGCGGACAATGTTTCGCGTGATCCTGCCGTAGTCGGCCTCGGGGAAGTCCGGCCTCAGGTCCCAGTGATACCAGCAGCCGCTTTTGATCACGCTCGACGAGATATCGACGGAACTCGGCATCTCCGCAATGATCCATGTCGCCGCTGAGATGACGAAACGCCCTGTTCGTACGATGCGGATCAAGCTCGGCGCCCCACCAGTTGGAGTGCGTTTGCGGGTAGACGCGGCCCGGCATCGATGCACCGGTGCCGCGGAAGCCAAGCTCTCCGAGCACGGGAAAGAGAAAGTCGTTTGCCGACATGGCCCCCGGGCGAAAATAGACGGGGCGTCGGCCGAACGCGCTCTCCCACTGATCGGTCGCCGCGGTCAGGACTTCCCGCAGGCGAGCGAGTTCAAGCCCGCCGCACTCCGCTGAATAGCGGCCATCGCCGAAACGCCAGGGATGCAGGTGCAGTCCAAGGCAATGCCCTTGTCCTTCAAGAGCCAGGAAGAAATCCGTTTGATTGAGCGCGGCCTCGGGATGAATGAAGAACGTGACCGGCCACCCGTATTCCCCGGCCATGTCGGCGTAGGCACGTGTCCAGATCTCGCTCGTCGCGTAGTCGGGAGGACCGGATGCATCCGCATGGGTCTGGGTATTGGGTCGCTCGCAGTCCATCGTCACCACGACGTAAAGTTTCTTCTTCATGGCTGACTCGTCGGTGTCGCTGGCTCAACAGGAATCGGCCGCGGGCGCGGTCCAGGTTCGGTGATCAAAGAGGACGCTAGGGCCTTCGGCAGGCGATTCCCAATCAGCATTATTTCTACGTGCATGTCCGTCGATCATGGTCGGAGACTGCGCCCGGAGGCAGGGGCGGCGTCGGCTAGCTTGACATGCCGCGTGCCGTGATCGGCCACACCGCCTCAACCCGTTCACCACGAATGCAAACGAAATAATCGTGGAGATTGACGGTCGGATCGCAATGGGAGGGTACAAGGTACAGGCGTTCGCCGATGTGCGGCGGCGGGAGTCGCGACTTCCCAGACGACCAGGCCCGCTTCGTCAGCCGCGCGGGCATAGGAAATATCGCTTCGGCCACGAATGCCGGGCATGCCGGAGTCCACGGCGACGGTCTTGTGGCCCGCGTCAACGAGGGCGCGCCCCGGGGCAGGCGCGCTGGTGACGGTGGTCAGAACGAAAAGGCTTTGGCGGAAAGTGTGATCGGGTGTTCCGTCCGCGTCGAGGAGCGCCCCGTAAGAAGTGTCCATGAAAATGTACGAACCCGGCTGGATTTCAGTATGGACCCCGCCCTCGGCTATATCCTTCACCGTTCCGGTCCCACCGCCAGTGACCACGGGACATTCCAGGCCGTGCTGTCTCAGCACATCGCGGAAGTGCCGGGCGCGATCGACGCTCGCTTTCGCCGCCGCCCGCCTCTGCGCGTAGTCGCGTATGTGTTGGGACGGGCCATCGTAAGCCTGCAGCCCGCGCAAAGTGAGGTGTGGCGCCTCATCAATGCGCTTGGCGATCGCCAACAGCGCATTGCTATCCTCAACGCCGGCGCGGTTGCCGCCGACGTTTACCTCGATGACGATGTCGAGATGCACGCCTGCTTTTTGGGCCGCGGATTCGGCCATGTCGACATGTATCAGTGCGTCACAGCAAAGACCGATGCGCGCGAGCGGAACCAACGCCATCAGGCGATCGAGCTTCTCGGCGGATGCAATCTGGTTTGTCACCAGGACGTCGCGCGCGCCGGCATGGACGAGAGCCTCGGCTTCCGACACCTTCTGACAGCAGATACCGATGGCTCCGCGGGCGGTTTGCAAGGAAACGATGACGGCACACTTGTGCGTCTTGGCGTGGGGCCGCAAGGCCACTTCAGGGTGCATTCTGATGAGAGCCGCCATCGTCTCGAGATTGTCCTCGAAAGCGTCGAGGTCGAGGACGAGCGCAGGCGTGTCGATCACCGACACCGCGTCTCCGGGTTCAGCGGGAGGTCTCATCGGGTTTTGCGCTTCCGGGCGAACGAATGCTGCAGCAAACGACAGTAGCTTTTTTTCGGGTATTCCCTCAAATTACCAATAGATGTATCCCCATTACGTGAAGACATGACATTCCAATGATCAACGTGAAGTGGCTGCAGGCCCTGAGGGCGGTGATCCGCGCGCGCACAGTGACCGAGGCAGCGGACCTGCTCTGCGTCACGCAGCCGGCCGTGAGCCGTATGATCAGGTCACCTGGAGACGGAACTCGGCTTTCCCCTGTTCAGCCGTCGCGGCGGGCGTCTTACGATAACCCCGCAGGGAGAGTCGTTCTATCTCGAGGCCGAACGCGCTGCTCGCGGGCTTGGACGAGCTCGCTCAGATCGGGCGGAACATCCGGCAAGGCGGCGGAAATCACCTGCGCGTTTTCGCCATGTCGCCGCTCGTGGGTGCTGTGATCCCTGCCGCGTTGGCGCGTTTCATGGCCGAGTACCCGACCATCAGTGTGTCGCTCGATATCCGCGGCCGGCGCGACATCGACCAGTGGGCACCCGGCAGCCAGTTTGAAGTCGGCTTCGTGCATCCTGCCCAGTCGATCACGGAAATGCCGAACCGTTGGTGCGGGCTCCTGTCATGGTCGTGATGCCGGAGGCCCACCCGCTGGCGGAACGGGAAGAGCATCCCGTTGACGGCGCTGGCCCAGGAACGCCTTATCATGTTGCCACCAGCGGCGCTGCTGAGGCGATGGATAGACGGCAAGTTCGCGGAGATCGGGCGTGCACCGCTGGTCGGGATCGAATCGTCGACCATGGCCTCGAGCTGCGTTCTGGTCTCGAAGGGGCTTGGCGTAACGATCGCCGATCTGTTCACCGTAAACTCCCTCGACCGCGATGGTCTCGCCGCTCGCCCGCTTGATCCGCCGCTGAACGCGACGTTTGGCTACATTCTGCCAGCGGGACGGCAGCCGTCTCCGTTGGTGCTTCGCTTCATCGATCTGGTCCGGTCGGCCGCTGAAGACGTCCTGGCGCCCTCGAACCTGGGGGAATGGTATCTGCCGATCATTGCAGCGGACCGTGCCGCACCCGGTAAGCGAAACGCCAGTGCTCTATGCCGCGCGCTCATAGTCGAAGACCAAATGGTCATTTGCGGGCGGAGCGCGATTGAGCTCCGATAAGACGTTGCCTAGGTTACCGCGGCCACGTCGCCTGATCCGTTCGTGCTTCCGAGGCAGACCGATGTTTAGTCCGCGCCGCCCGCCCCTTGCCTTTGCCGTCGATGAAAATGTGCCGTGCGAAACGCGGGACGGCATTGTCCTGCGTTCTGACGTCTACCGACCGACAGCGGCTGGGCGCTTTCCGGTCCTCATGTCACGGACGCCCTACGACAAGAAGCATCCGATGTACACGAAGGATGCCACGGCGCTGGCGGCCCAGGGATATATCGTCGTCATCCAGGACGTGCGCGGCCGCTATCGGTCGGATGGCGACATTCGACTGGATCTACGGGAAGAGCGGACAGACGACCGAGGCCAACGATGGCTACGACTGCCATCGAATGGGCGGCAAACCTGAAGGGCGCCGACGGACAGGTCGGAACGTTCGGCACGTCCTATCCGACCTGGTGCAGCTGGCGCTTGGCGGGTGCAAAGCCTCCATCGCTCAAGGCGATCTATGCCAGCGGCATCGCGCCGAACATGACGGTGAAGAACTACGGCATATTCGACATGGGTCGACGTATGCAGTGGGTACATCAGGTTGCGGCCGATCTGCGAAATGCGCAGCGGCGCACCTTTCGGACCGTATGACCGCGGGATTGCGGACGAGATCTGGCGTCACGTGCTGCGCGACAAATGGATATGGCGCTTGCCGCTCGACTCGATTCCCTGAGGAGGTGTTCGGCGACATGTGGCCGGCCCTCAAGCAGCACTTCCGCGACATGACGAAGGACTACTGGGCATTCGACCAGATATGGGGCGACGTCGATGCCGCCGTCTGCTGCATGACGAGCTGGTGGGACAGACAGGCGCCGACGGTTGATCATTTCGTGGGGATGCGACGGTTCGGTCCCTCCGCGATGCGCAACCGGCATCGGATGGTGATCGGCCCATGGTCACATAATACGTTACTTCATGCATCGAAAGCTCGGGGCGCGAGACTACGGCCCCCAGGCCGAAGGAGATTTTGCCGATTTGCTGGCGCATTGGTTCGACGCCCGCCTCAAGGGAATCGACAATGGCCTCGATTCCGAGCCGCCGGTGCGCCTGTTCATCCTCAACGACAATGCGTGGTTTCACGCAGAGGACTGGCCAGTGCCGGGAACGGAATACCGAACCATGTACCTACGCAGCCGCGGCAGCGCCAATACCGTGCGCGGGGACGGCGCTCTGTCGCTGGAGGCGCCCGCCCCAGGCGAGGCGCCGGATCGCTTCGCCTACGACCCCGCCGATCCGGTCATGAGCCTGATGGGCGCCGATACGCAGCATGCGCCCTGCGATCAATCGCCCCTGGATGGGCGGCGTGACGTGCTGGTCTACCAGACCGCGCCGCTGGGTGAGGACATGCTGCTAGCCGGTCCGGTATCGATGACGCTGTACGCTGCGACCGACGCACCCGATACCGACTTCGCCGTAAAGCTGATCGAGGTCGGCGCCGATGGTTTGGCGATCAACCTGTCGTTCGGCATCGTGCGCGCCCGCTACCGCGGCGGCCCGGGGACGGATGCGCCCATGGTTCCGGATGACCCGTGCGCTCTTTCGATCGAACTGATGCCCGTTGGTATTCGCTTCAGAAAGGGATCGCGCATCCGCATCGATATTTCCAGCTCCGATTTTCCGAACTTTGATCGGAACCACAACACCGGCGGTCAGGACTGGTCGGAAAGCGAACTCCGCGTCGCCCGGCAGACCGTCTTCCACGACCCGGAGCGCGCGTCCAGCATCGTACTGCCGGTCGTTTCGGAGACCAATCTGGTGCCGGCGACATGGGTGCGGTAGCAGTCCGCCGCGTCCAAGTCATTACGCCGGGGTATATGATCAAGTCCTATTATCATTTGCCAGCATGCGCGGCGAACACTTAGGCTGATTGGGCTTTGCGCGCGTGCGAGAACGCGCGCATCGCGCGCGGGAAACACCAGAATCTGCATCACTCAACGGTGTTTCGGCGCGACGCTGATTAACCCGCTGTCAAAGCGCGACGTCCGTTCAACCGAGATGGAGGACCTAATGGCCGCCGGACTACTGCGAACCTTACGGAACCTCACCTACTACGTGACCGTCACCCTATTGATGTTGACGGTGGGGGCGGCCGCGCAGGACCGGGCCTCCACGCTCCGCATCAATCTCGGGTCAGATCTGAGGGTGTTCGACCCGATTTTCACCGCCAACGGCATCACCCGCCGCGCTGCCTGGCTCGTCCACGATTTCCTGTTTGCTCTCGATGCCGACAATGTTCCGCAACCACAGATGCTCGAGAGCTACAACATGAGCGACGACGGCAAGACCCACACCTTCAAGCTCAGGGCGGGCCTCAAATTTCACGATGGCTCACCGGTCACCGCGGAGGACGCCATCGCTTCGATCAAGCGATGGGCCTCTGCGGACGGCACCGGCAAGGCTATGATGAAGATCGTCACCGATATGACCGCGGTGGACAATCTGACGTTCGTCATCACCACATCCGAGAAGTACGTGAAGTTCCCGCTGGTTCTGAGCAAGCTCAATCCAAATCTTCCCATCATCGTTCCCAAGCGATTGGCCGAGACGCCGGCAAATCAGCAGATGCCGGAGGTCATTGGTGCTGGTCCTTATCAGTTCGTGCCGGAGGAATTCGTGCCAGGATCGAAGGTGGTCTACAAACGCTTCGCCGACTATGTGCCTCGCTCGGAGCCGCCCAGCGGGCTCGCCGGGGCCAAGATCGCAAACTTCGACCGGATCGAAATCCAGAACATCAGCGATCCCCAGACTGCGTTCGCGGCGTTGAGCGCTGGCGAAACCGACGTCCTAATCAATCCGTCATTCGATTTCCTGTCCCTGATGAGTGCCGATCCCAATATCACCGTCAAGGTGACCGATCCGCTCGGCACGCTCGGCTTCGTGCGCATGAATTGGCTCTACCCACCCTTCAATGACGTGCGCGCGCGTCAGGCGGTCCAATGGCTGGTGAACCAGCAGGACTTCCTGGCGGCCGTAGCGGGAAATCCCGATTATTACGCAAAGTGCGGTGCGCTCTTTGTGTGCGGCTCGATCTGGGGATCGGAGGACGGCGCCGACGCAGCGCTTGGCTATGACGTCGACAAGGCCAAGGCGCTGCTTAAGGAAGCGGGCTACAACGGCGAGCCGATCGTGCTTTTGACGGCAACCGATCTGCCATTCATCAAGGCGTCCGGCCTTGTGATGGCCCAGGCCCTGCGCGCGGCCGGAATGAACGTCCAGGTCCAGGAAATGGATCTCGCCACGATGAGTCAGCGCGAGCAAAGCAAGGCTCCGCCGTCAGAAGGCGGCTGGAACATCTACACGTCCTACGGCGCGGGCATGATCATGAGCGATCCGATGCTTTCGCAAAACAGCGCCGGCTGCGAACAGGCCGTCAACGGATGGCCGTGCGACGAGGAATACCAGAAGTTGCGAGCCTCCTTCGACAACGCCGGTTCGATCGATGAGGCGAAGAAATATGCCCGCCAGATGCAGGCGCGTGGGAGCGATATCGTGCTTGAGGTGCCTTACGGCGTTATCCGGCCGCCGATCGCTTTCCGCTCCGATCTGGAAGGTATGCTTGGCGGTCCGGCCACGGAAGTGTTCTGGAACGTCAGACGCAAGTGAGTGATTGTTGCTGCACGGCGGCCGGCGGCACCGAGTTCCGGGCGTCGCCTGCCGAGCCACGCAGGATTGCCTGAATTGCCGCTGCGGTACGCGATCTCGAAAATAGTCCACGCCGTTCCGGTCATGGCCGTGGTCGGCGTGGTTTCGTTCCTTCTGATCCACATAGCTCCCGGCGACCCGGCGATCCTGCTGGCGGGTGACAACGCCACAGACGACACGATCCAGAAGATTCGCGAGGCGCAAGGCTTCGACCAGCCGCTATATGTTCAATTCTGGATCTGGGCGGTGAACGTTCTTCACGGCAACCTCGGGGTATCGATCTACTCCCGTCGGCCGGTGACCGAATTGATGGGGCAGAGGCTCGAGCCGACGCTGCTGCTGGCATTGCTGACCATCCTCTTTTCGATCGCCGTCGGTGTCCCACTCGGGGTCATCGCCGCTGCTCGCGCCCGCACCGCCGTCGACCGTGGCGTCATGGCGCATGTCGGTGCTGGGCTTTTCGGTTCCAACTTTCATTTTGGCCTACATCCTCATTTACGTATTTGCGCTGAAGTTCGGCTGGTTTCCGGTGCAGGGCTACACCAGCCTCAGCCACGGCATCTGGCCCGCTGTCCGCAGCCTGATCCTGCCGACCTTGGCACTCTCGACGACGTTCATCGCGCTGATCGCCCGAATCACGCGCGCGACGATGTTCGATGTGCTGGGCGAAGACTACATCCGCACCGCCCGCGCAAAGGGCGTTTCGCGACTTCGCGTTCTGCTCGTGCACGCCTTACGCAACGCATCGGTGCCCATCGTCACCGTCGTCGGCATTGCCGTCGCCGCGCTGATAAGCGGCGTGGTCATAACGGAAACGGTATTCAATCTTCCGGGCCTGGGCAGGCTGCTGGTCGACGGGATCGTTTCCCGCGACTACGTCGTCATCCAGGCCATGCTGATCGTCTTTTCGGGTGTCTACGTGGTCGTCAACGTGACCATCGACATCATCTACGGACTTCTCGATCCGCGCATCAGGTATTAGCCGTCATGGCCGCCGACGCCAGGGCCGTAGTGCAGCCGCTTGTGCGCCCCAGAAGGTCGGCTCCGCACCTTTTGGTCCAGTTTGCACGCAGGAACAGTTTTGTCGTCGCTGGAGCGGCCATCCTGATCGCTCTCGTGCTGGCCGCGATTGCGGCGCCTTTGTTGGTTGGCGATCCGATCGTCCTTGAACCGCTGTCGCGGCTGAAGCCACCGGGCGCTGCGCATCCATTCGGCACCGACCAAGTGGGGCGGGACGTGCTCAGCCGGGCCGTGTACGGCGGTCGAGCGTCCCTTCTGATTGGCTTTTCGGTTGCAGCGCTTGGCGACGCTGTTCGGGCTGGCAATTGGCCTTCTTCCCAGCATCTATCGTGTCCTGGACCCGATCATCATGCGCATTATGGACGGCCTGATGTCGATCCCGGCCATCCTGCTGGCGGTTGCGCTCGTGGCTGCGGCCAGGCCCAGCGTCCTCGACGTCATTATCGCACTGACGATCGTCGAGGTGCCGAGAGTCGTTCGACTGGTGCGCAGCCTGGTGCTGTCGATCCGCGAACAGCCGTTCGTCGACGCCGCCGTTTCAGTCGGGACCAACGAATTCATGCTGATTGTCCGCCACATTCTGCCGAACACGATGGCGCCGCTGATTGTCCAGGCAACGTTCATTTGCGCTTCGGCTATTTTGGCCGAAGCGGCGCTGACCTTCCTGGGCGCCGGCACGCCATCTGAAATTCCCAGTTGGGGCAATATGATCGCAGAGGGTCGACTTTTCTTTTTGATCGCTCCGTGGATCATCCTTTTCCCCGGCATTGCGCTGTCGTGCACAGTGCTCGCGATCAATCTTCTCGGCGACGGCCTTCGTGACATGCTCGATCCGCGCATCGCGAGGCGGATCTGATGGTGACCGAACCGCGCGGCCCGGTGCTCGAGACGACCTGGACGGGGAAGCCGAAAGCCGACATGCTGCCGGCGCCTTCGACGCCGGTGCTGCAGGTTCGCGACCTTCACGTGGAGTTCTTCGCAAGCGACGTCACGTTGAATGCGGTTGACGGTTTGAGTTTTGATCTCGCCGCAGGAGAGACTCTGGGAATCGTCGGTGAATCCGGCTGTGGCAAGAGCGTCTCGGCGCTGTCCATTCTGCAGCTGATACCGCCAAACATAGGCATTGCCCGCGGCTCGGTCGTCTTCGAGGGACGTGACCTGATGGCCCTGTCCGAACCGAAGATGCGCTCCGTGCGCGGGAACGAAATCTCGATGATTTTTCAGGAGCCGATGAGCTCGCTCAACCCGGTCATGACGGTTGGCGACCAGATCGCGGAAACGCTGCGTGTTCACCAGCACCTTGGTCGCCGTGAGGCATTCGACCGTGCCATCGAGATGCTGGCCGTTGTGCGTATCCCGGACGCACGTCGTCGCGCCCACGAATATCCCCACCGGATGTCGGGCGGCATGCGCCAACGTGTCATGATTGCGATGGCGTTGGCGTGCGAGCCCAAGATCCTGATCGCCGATGAACCAACGACGGCGCTCGATGTGACAATACAGGCGCAGATCCTTGAGCTGATTGTCGAGCTCAAGGAGCGTCTGGGAACAGCCGTCATGATGATCAGCCATAACCTTGGCGTGATCGCGGAGACTGCTCAACGTGCGATCGTAATGTATGCTGGCCGGAAGGTGGAGGAGGCAAGCGTCCGCGACCTGTTCCACGCGCCGCGCCACCCTTACACGCGTGGACTCCTCGCCTCGATGCCGCGGGTGGGCAGTTCGCGGTCGGGTTCCTCTGTCGAACGCCTCCGCGAGATAAGAGGGGTCGTTCCGTCGCTGCGAGAACGACCGGCGGGTTGTCCCTTCGCGCCGCGTTGTGATTTCGCGGTCGAGCGGTGCGGTGAGATGCCTCGGCTCGAACCCGGAACGGCCGGGCATTCTGTGGCCTGCTGGAATCCGCAATGACCGATGTGCGCCCGTACCTGCGCGGAGAGCGGCGCAACGGGTCCATGCCCGTCCTCAAGGTGGAGGACCTGAAGGTATATTTCCGGCTGCACGACGGCGTGGTGAAGGCAGTCGACGGCGTTTCCTTCAAGATCATGCCAGGTGAGACGCTGGCTTTGGTCGGCGAGTCGGGTTGCGGCAAGTCAACTGTCGGTCGAGCCGCAATGCGCCTGTCCGACAACGATGGCGGGAGCATTCAACTCGGCGGGGTGGAAATCGCACGCCTTTCCCGTCGTCGGCTCAAACCATATCGCCGCCGCATGCAAATGGTCTTTCAGGACCCGTACGCCTCGTTGAATCCACGGATGAAAGCCGGAGCCATCGTTGGCGAGCCGCTCCGTAATTACGGGATGACCTCACGATCGGCGACGAAGGAGGCGGTGGGCGAGCTGCTTGGACGCGTCGGTCTTCCGCTCGAGGCGAGGGACAAATATCCGCACGAGTTCTCCGGGGGGCAACGCCAAAGACTGGGAATCGCAAGGGCGCTGGCCCTCGATCCGGACCTCATTATCGCCGATGAACCTGTCTCGGCCCTCGATGTCTCCATCCAGGCTCAGGTGTTGAACCTGATGCGTGACATCCAGCAGGAGAGGGGCCTCGCCTTCTTCTTCATTTCACACGACATGGCCGTTGTGGAGCACGTCAGCCATCGGGTTGCGGTGATGTACCTCGGGCGTCTGGTCGAGATGGCTGACAAAAATCGCATTTTCGCGCGGCCCCTGCATCCGTACACCGAAGCGCTGCTCAAGTCGGTGCCGATACCCGATCCCGATGCCGCCGGCTCCGTGAAGTCAATCGGTGGGGAAGTGCCGAGCCCGATCAATCCGCCGCAGGGATGTCACTTCCATCCCCGTTGTCCCTACGCGGTTGCGCGATGCAGCGCGGAGGCTCCGAAGTTGGAAGAGGTCCAGCCCGGGCATTTCGTGGCTTGCCATCTGCGCTGATTGCCGGTGCATTCGCGGTGGTTCCGCAGCGCGTTCAAAGGGTCGAAGCGACACCCGTGCGGCTACCTTGACTGGACGTGGCACCGCTATTGCTGACAAGTGTGGATTCGCCGCTCTGGGCGAGGGATTTCAGTGCCTCGGAGGCGGTGTAGACGGACAAGCCGATCCCGAACAACAGGCCCATCCAAACCAACCCGCCAACGCAGGGCATCACAAATCGGGCCATCATTTTCTGCAGCTCCATAGGATTGGTCAGTCTAAGAATCTTCGATCACTGACCGATGTCGCTCCGCTTGCCTGTGCAGACTGCGTCCGGGTTGCCACCCGACGTTCCGCCACAACGAGCGAGCGATGTCATTTTGCTCTCCAGCGTCTTAGCCACTGGCCATGGAGAACATTCTAGAGTTCAAGACGTTGGACGCCGTTGAGGCGATGATTAGAATTCGGAGAGGGGCGCGGTTAGCCTAATTTTCGATTGCCCAACGCCGGGAATCGCCTGATGAGAATTGGCCTTCCGGCCAGCCGGGGAGCGCACGCTCGCGTTACTTGGTCCCCCGGCATGGTTCGAGCCTGTGAATCTATTCCTAGTCCGGTTTGTTGATCATCTTGCGGATGATTCGAGACGCCGTTGACCCGCCATTTGGATGGGGCTTTATGCCCGCCACGCCCGCAGCCTAAAATCAACGGGGTGGCGGAAAGGTGATACCCGGCGAGCAATCGCGACGGTCTCAGCGGCTCTGGTCACCAGCGAGGTCGAGTTGCGATGACGGTCAGGTGGCGAATCCTCATTCTGGTCACTACAGGCCTCGGGTTCGTAGCGCTCATCATTGTTGCCATGACGTTGGTGCTGAGCAACGCCGATCATTTCGCGGTACGCGTCGAGGGCCTCCAGGCGCGTCTGGCAGCGGTGGCGGCACTCGATACGGTCGCCAATCGCTACACAGCGCAGATCGCCGACGCTTTGCTGGTCGGTGGCAAACAAGCGGACGCCCTGGAGGCGACGCGGGTGAACATGTATCGCGCGTTGGCAGAGCTGATGCGGGTGACGAGGGCGGAAGTCAGTACCGTCAGCGGCCCGACAGAAATCCAGAGCGAACTGCCGGAATTGGCGAATTCGGAACGGCTCAGCGACGTTTTCAACGCGATTGATGCGGCGGCGAGGCAGGCAATTGTCCTGCGGGGGCAAGGCCGCACGGACGAGGCCATCGATGTCTACACGCGCCAGGTGGCGTTTCGCCTCGCAAACGAATTGCAGCCGCGGATCGAACATGAACTGGAGGACGAGCGGGGGGAGATGACGGATGAATCGGCAAGTCTGGCGCAAGTGCGGTTTGAAGCCCGCGTGGCTTCTGCCGTGCTCGCCGTGCTCGCCGTCTGTTGCCTGGTCTTGCTCGGCGGCTATCTCTATCGGTCGGTCATAAGTCCGCTCAACAACTTCCGCCACGGGATCCGCGCCATTGCCGGAGGCAAATTCGACTACCGGGTCGAAGCGGCGGACGGCGACGAGTTTTCCGAGCTTGCCGCCGCTTTCAACGACATGGCGGACACCCTTGCCGAGCAAGGCAGGAGAATGGCCGCGGACCGCGAGCGGCTCGTCGACGAAGCAGAGGTCCGTACGCGCGAACTCGCGGGCGCACTTGCGCGGCTTCGCTCCGTCGACAGTCGGCAAGTGGAAACACTTGCGGAGGTCAGCCACCAACTGCGCACACCGCTGACCATTATCAGAGGGGAAGCGGATGTCGCACTGCGTGGAAAGCACAGTACCGAAGACCAACATGAGACGCTCTTGCGCATCCAGGGCCAGGCGAAAGCCCTCGGCCAATTGCTGGAGGATCTGATCACCTTTGCCCGATCCGATGCGCAGGGACAACAGCATGCGACCGAAAGGATATCCCTCAAGGAGGTTGCCGCTGCCGCGGTGCAGGACTGCAAGGTCTTCGCCGACGTCCGCGAGGTCAATATCGATTCGACCTTCGGCAGTCAGGCATGCTGGATCAATGGGGACTTCGGTCGGCTCAAGCAGGCGCTGGTGATAGGTTTGGACAATGCGATAAAACACTCCCCGCCTGGCGCGAGTATCCGCGTCGAGACCGCGCAAGAGGGGGGACAGGTGAGCGTCTCGATTACCGACGAAGGGCCCGGCGTCGCCGCCGAGGATTTGCCTCATGTTTTCGAGCGTTTCTTTCGATCGCGTACCGAAGACGATCTTCTCAACACCGGCCTCGGGATCGGGCTTTCCATCGCCAAGGACATTGTGGAGCAGCACTGCGGCAGCATAGTGCTCGAAAACCGGGTCGAGGGCGGCGCCCGGTTTCTGATCGTCCTTCCGGCATTCGGCGGACAGGACCAATGAAGATTCTGGTCATCGAAGACGACCGCCGCATCGCATCGTTTCTGGAGCGCGGCCTGACGGCGGAAGGCTATCAGGTCCGCGTGGAGCATGACGGAAGAGACGGTCTCGAGCGCCTCCGCGGCGAACCCGTCGACCTCGTCATACTCGACCGAATGCTCCCCTATATCGACGGGCTGGAGGTCTGCAGGATCATACGCAAGGAGCGCCGTCCGGTGTCAGTACTCATGCTGACTGCCAAAGATACGCTCCAGGACAAGATCGACGGGTTGAGCGGTGGGGCCGATGACTACATCACCAAACCGTTTGCTTTCGACGAGTTGCTGGCGCGCATCGTTGCAGTTCAGCGCCGCCACATATCCGTCGACCATAGTGCCGAACTCAGGATCGGCGACCTGGTGCTCGACCCGCAGTCCCGCCGGGTCACGAAAGACGGCAGGCCGGTTAACCTGACGGTCCGCGAATTCGATCTTCTACGCTATCTCATGAGGAACGCCGGCAAGGTGGTCAGCCGAGAGCGGTTGCTGAGCAGCGTTTGGAACTACGGCTACGATCCGGGAACGAAGATTGTCGACGTCTACGTGCGGTATCTCCGCCTCAAGTTGGACGGCAACGGCAGTGCATCCTGCATCCAGACCGTTCGCGGCGTTGGGTATATGATGGGAACCGACCCTGCCCCTGCCTAGCATCTGCATCCAGCCGCGGTGACCTTTGGCGCGGCGATCGGGTCAAGAAATCAATCAGTCAAGGCGTCGTGCCTCGGGGCCGTGCACGGGCACATCGAGCAGGTCTTCTCCAAAAAACAGGTTGCCCTTGTAGACCTCCGACATCTCGGCGACGATGCGCTCGCGAATGCCCGGGGCGTCCATTGAACCGGTGATGTGGGTCGTGACCAGTGTCTTTGCGCCCGCATCCTGCGCGATGCGGGCGAGCTCCAAATGACCGGTCGTGGATTTCAGGGTCTCGACGTCCATGGGCGGCTTCAGCGTTCCGGAAATGTAGTGGCACATGTGGAGCAGCACGTCGCAACCGCGGGCGAACTCGACCATCGCCGGGATGGGTCCGGTGTCGCCGGAATAGACAAAAATGCCGTCCTCGCACTCGAGGCGATAAGCGTAACAGGTCAAATACGGTTGGGCGTGCTGAACGGTGATCGAGCTGACCCGCCAATCGCTGCCTTCGATGACGTCGCCCGCAATAATTTCGCGCACCTGCGGGGCAGGCCGCCGCCGCGGCAGGGCGCCGCCGCGCACCTGGTAGAAGGCGAGGCTTCCCGGCATGTGGGTACGAGCCATCAGATCAGGACCGTAATAGCCGTCCTCGGCGAACAATAGATCCGTCATTCGCGCCACCGGTGCCGGGCCGTACACCTTGAGCTCGGGGATTGTGCCGGCGCCCTGATCCCAGCGGGTCAGCACCAGTGCGCCATAGTCGGCGCAATGATCGAAATGCAAGTGGGTGAAGATAAGATGCGTGACGTCGGTGGGCTGCTTGCCAGCTTCCAGCAGCCGGCCGAAGCTGCCCAGCCCGTGGTCAAAGAGGATGACGTCCTCGCCGATCTCGACCATGTGGCTGGACCCCTTGCGCTTCGTCGACGGGTTTGGCACGCCGGTGCCCAAGAGCTGAATCCTCACGATTTCCTCTATGTTTCAGCGGTTGCTGCCACAAACCGACTTTAAATGCCGGCCGTCCAAATTTTGTGCAGAATTATACAATGTACAACCGGTATTCTCCACAGAAACACTGTCTATGCCACAGAACTTAACAGGTCAATCGGTTGAAATGGCTTCGCAAGTTCAATTATAAGCTTGTTCGGGAGCCGACCGGTACCGGCGGCTATCTCTACCAGGGCCGTTTCGGCGATTCGGCTGGAGCGAAAACAGGGGAAGGCCGTCATGCCGGGTGAATCGAGGCACTATGATGTTATCTGCGAGACGGACGCCGAGCTGCGCCTTCGGGATGGCGTGATCTTGAGGGCCGACGTGTACCGACCGGTCGCGCAAGGAGATTTTCCCGTCCTGGTGTGTCGTACGCCTTACGACAAGAGCCTGCCGCTCAATGGCAAGGTGGGGCGCGAAGTCGCCGAGCGCGGATTCGTCACCGTTATCCAGGACATTCGCGGTACCTGTCGGTCGGAGGGCGAATTCAACTGGATCTTCGGTCATCCTGCGCAGGAAACCGAGGGGCCCGACGGGTACGAGACCGTCGAGTGGGCCGCCAGGCTGGCGAAGTCGGATGGACGCGTCGGGATCTATGGTGTGTCGTACAACGGCTACACCAGTTGGCGTGCTGCCGGGGAAAAGCCGCCGTCGCTGAAAGCAATGCACGTCGCGGGTGCGATTTCGCAGAGCCACCGCCACTACGGCATCCTGGAGACCGGGCGACGGCTGCAATGGACGTACATGATGGCGGCCGATCAACGTCGGCGTGCGGGCCGCACCGACGGAGCCATGACCGTGGCCGCGGCGAACAAGGAGTGGCTTCAACATCAGCGATACAAATGGATGTGGCATCTGCCGCTCGACACGATCCCCGACTACGTCTTCGGGCCGTTGACACCGCAACTTAAAACGCTCCTGCGGGAACAGGCGCATCAATTCTACGACTTCGAACCGCTGCACGTCGGATTCGACATTCCGGTCTGCATTGTCACGGGTTGGTGGGACCGCAACAGCAGCTGCTGCGAAACGTTCCGACGTCTGCGCGAGCTCGGCGATCCCGAGGTGCGCGATCAGCACCGGCTGATCTCCGGGCCGTGGTCGCACCATCCATTTGAGTATCGGCGGGGAATCGGCGAGAGCGACTACGGTCCCGAAGCCGACTACCCCTACTCGGCGCAGATCGCGGATTGGTTTGATTTCCAGTTCAAGAACGTTCCGGGCCGCATCGGTTCGGGACCGCCTGTGCATCTTTTTCTCGTCAACGACAACACGTGGAAACAGTTTGATACGTGGCCCCCGAAGGGTTCACGGCAGGTTCCCTACTACCTCCACAGCGAGGGATCTGCGAACTCTGCCCGCGGCGACGGTGTCCTTTCGCCGGACGCACCGCGCGATGAGACGCCGGACCATTACGTCTACGATCCGAGCGACCCTTACATGAGCGTGATGGGGCCCGAGTCGCAGTACTATCCCTGCGACCATCGGGTTTTCGACTACCGGGTAGACAACCTCGTGTTCCAGACGCCGCCGTTTGAGAAGCCGACCCTTCTCATCGGCGACGTGAGATGCTTCTTATGGGCGGCGTCGGACGCGCTGGACACCGATTTTGCGGTGAAGCTGATCGAGGTTGCGCCAGATGGCACGTCGTTCGCGATATCGGAGGGTATTTTGCGCGCCCGTTTTCGCGAAGGCTATGACAGGCAGGTGATGCTGGAGCCGGGGAAACCGACGCTTTTCGAAATCCACATGCTGCCGATCTGCATCCGTATGAGGCCCGGATCGAGAATTCGGCTCGATATCGCGAGTTCCGATTTCCCTGCGTTCGATCGCAATCACAATACCGGCGGCGACGACTGGGCATCCGCCGAACTCCGCGTGGCCAATCAGACAGTTTTCCATGATGATAAGCATCCCACTCACGTTCTATTGCCGATTATGGAGGAGGGCTGAGTTTCGCTGTGCCGGCACCGATTTCGCTGCCACGGTCGCGCCTGCGGGAGCCGGCGGGTGCTGCGCAGCATGTGCAACTGCCGGGCGAGCATAAGGTCGGGTCATGACGGCAAACATAAGAGCTTATGAATGCCGAATCCCCTAGCATTTGCCTGCCGCCTTCGCATTAAGCTGACCCATGGAAGTGGCGACAGTTGATGTCGACGGGGCGGTGGCGGAGTTGCCGACGAAGGTTCAGCAGGACGTCGATCCCCGGCGCGTTGGCGACAGCCAGCGCCAATACTTCGTCAGCGGGCTCGAGTGTTCGGAGACAGGGAAATCGTACCCGCCCGGCAAAATCGCTGGTTTGTCCAGGACGGGCAGACCGCTCCTGGTTCGCTATGACCTGAAGGCTGTTGCGCGGGCGGTCAGCCGTTCTGACCTCCTGAATCGTGCGCCGACGCTATGGCGCTATCGGGAACTTCTGCCAATTCGTGATGCCGCGAACATCGTCTCTCTGGGAGAGACGATAACACCGATCCTCGGCGCGCCATCCACCGCGGCCGAACTTGGCATGTCCGATCTCCTAGTCAAGGACGAAGGGCGCATGCCGACGGGCTCATTCAAGGCTCGCGGAATGAGCGTCGCCGTGTCGATGGCCAAGGAGCTCGGCTTGCGGCGGTTTGTGATGGCAAGCGCTGCCAATGCCGGGGCTGCACTCGCCGCCTATTCGGCGCGCGCCGGTATGAAGGCGCTCGTCTTCTGCCCGGAAGACAGTTCGGAGATCACCTTGTCGGAAATGGCCCTCTACGGGGCCGAAGTCTTTCGTGTGGCCGACGCGACCATCACGGATCTCGCGCCGATGGTGGCGGAGAGCGCGCGACAGCTCGGACTTTTCAACATCTCGACCTTCAAGGAGCCGTATCGCGTCGAAGGCAAGAAGACGATGGGGTTCGAGCTTGCCGAGCAATGCGATTGGACCCTGCCTGACGTTATCTTCTACCCGACCGGTGGCGGCACGGGGCTGGTGGGGATGTGGAAGGCGTTCGATGAACTGGAGGCAATCGGGTGGATCGGGCGGGCAAGGCCGCGCATGGTCGCCGTTCAATCCTCGACATGCGCTCCGATCGTTCGCGCCTTTGAAGGTGGTAACGATAAGGCGCCAAAATGGGACGGTGGCCATACCCGCGTCCACGGGCTCCGCGTGCCCTACACCATCGGCGATGCGCTGATCCTCAGGGCGCTAACCGAAAGCAGAGGCTTCGCGATAGCGGTTGACGACGACGAGGTTGAGCCGGCGCGCGCGGCTATGGCCGCAAAAGACGGTATCCATTTGTCCCCGGAAGGCGCTGCAACACTCGTTGCTTGCCGCAAGGCCTTAGCCAAGGGATTGATCCGGCCTGATGAGCGCGCGGTACTGTTTAACTGCGGCAGCGGTCTGAAATCGCCGATGCCGCCGGTCACGCGCCGTCTCGATCTGCGCGGACAACATGACTTCCGCGCCCTCTGTCCGAACATGCTGTAGGCGGGGAACCGATGCGCCGAGCGCGACCCAACGAACCTCAGCGGCCGGCATCCGGCCCCGCGCAAGATATCTCACGGAGCGCGATCGTGGCATGCGATCGCCCCTGTTCATCAAGCCATCCACTCTTCGGCAACCCGCGACAAGGGAGATCGTGAAATGCATCATCGCTTTACACGTCGCACATTCCTGACGACGACCGGGGTCGCCGCGGCGAGCCTGGCGACGACGCGCTTCGGCCTCGCGGCGGATTCAAAGACACTCAACGTTGTGCTGCCCTTGGAGCCGTCGATGCTGCAGCCGGCGATTGACCACGCCGACGTCACGCAGACCGTGGCCGGCGGCAAGATATTTCAGGGACTGATCGACTTCGGCGGCGATCAGAAGCCCCGGCCCGAGTTGGCGGAGAGCTGGGATGTTTCACCGGACGGCCTGACCTACACCTTTCACCTGCGGAAGGGGGTGACCTGGCACGATGGCAAACCGTTCACTTCCGATGACGTGGCATTCTCAGCCGGCACGATGATGCCGCAGGTCCAGCCGCGCACCGCGGACGTCCTGAAGCGCATCGAAAAGATCGAAACGCCGGACGCCAACACGGCGATATTACGGCTTGGCGCGCCCTTCCTTCCATTCATGAATGCCATCACCGGAACGGGTTGTCCGATCGCGCCACGCCACATCTACGAGAATACTGAATTCCGGAGCAATCCGGCCAATTCAAAACCGATCGGGACAGGTCCGTTCAAGTTTGCGGAATGGCAAAAAGGCCAATACATCCACCTGGTCCGCAATCCGGACTACTACATTCCCGACCGACCGAAAGTCGACGAGATCTATTTCAACATCATACCCGACGGTGCGCAGCGCGCGATCGCCATGGAAACGGGCCGCATGAACGTGGCCGTGCGCGTGGCGCTTGGGCCGAATGACATCAACCGCCTCGTCGGCAGCGGAAAATTCCGACCGGTTGCAGGGTCATACCGGGGCCTCGGATCGTTCTTCGTCCTCATGATCAACGTGCGCGACGAACGGGTCCTGCACGATCGGCGGGTGCGGCAGGCCATCCTCTTCGGGCTCGACAGGTCCGTCTTTGTCGACGTCATCTACCAGGGGCAGGGTCTCGTGCCGGACAGCGTCTTCATGTCCGGCACAGCGTACTACGACCCCAGCGCCGCCATGCAGTACAAGCACGATCCGGAGCGGGCCAAAGCGTTGCTCGACGAGGCCGGACTGAAGCCGGGGGCCGACGGGGTGCGCGCCAGCTTCAACATGATTGCGGCGGCAGTGGGCGAGGACCGCCAACGGATGTTCGAGGTCGTTCGTCAACAGTTGTCGGAGATCGGACTGAAGGTGGACGTGCAAGCGACGACTGACCTTGCCTCCCTGTTCAAGCAGGAGGCCGACTGGAACTTTGATACCTATTTCGGCAGCAGGGCACAGTACGGGGACCCGGCAATCGGTGCCGCCAAGGACTACGTCACGAGCAACATTCACCATCAGGCGGGCACCAATACGCGCGGGTACAGCAATCCTGAGGTGGACGATCTGTTTGCCAAGGCGGCTTCAGCCCTGTCGGACGACGAGGCGCAGAAATACTACTCGCGGCTGCAGACGATCCTTTCGGAGGACCTGCCGCTTCTTCCCCTGATGGAGCAGAAAGACGAACTGATCATCGGCGTGAACGTGCAGGGGCTGGACAACCAGGGGCCGCTCACCGCCTACACGTCGTGGGACGAAGTATCGATCGGGGCCTGATTTGCCTCGCCATGCGCTACTCGTTCGGCCGACTGCTGGCTCAGTCCTTCGTGAAGCATGCCGGCTGGCAGCCGGCATGGCGAAAGGCGGCTCCAAAAACTGCGTACGACTTCGTCATCATAGGCGGTGGCGGACATGGTCTTGCGACCGCCTACTATCTCGCCCGGCAGCACGGCGCGAGGAGCGTTGCAGTTCTCGAAAAGGGCTACGTCGGCGGCGGCAATACGGGCCGCAACACGGCAGTCATCCGGTCGAACTATCTCCTGCCCGCCAATGCTCACCTCTACGAGTTCTCGCTGAAACTTTGGGAGCGGCTGAGCCAGGAACTCAACTTCAACGTGATGTTCAGTCAACGTGGCGTTCTCAACCTGTGCCATTCCGACGAACAGGCCGATGCCTACGCCCGTCGCGGAAACGCGATGCGACTGCACGGCATTGATTGCGAATGGCTGGACCGCGACGCCGTGGCCGCGATGGTGCCAAATCTCGATTGTTCGTCGCGGAGTCGATATCCGATTATTGGCGGTCTTTTACAACGTCGGGCCGGAACGGCCCGACATGATGCGGTCGCGTGGGGCTATGCACGAGCCGCCGACAGTCTCGGCGTCGACATCATCGAGAACTGCGAGGTGACTGGAATTCGCGTCGAGCGCGGCGGCGCCAAAGCGGTCGAAACGAATCGCGGCACCATCGCTGCCGGTGCCATCGGAATGGCGGTCTCGGGCTATTCCGGAAAAGTGGCGGCGATGGCCGGCTTTCGCTTGCCGATCGAGACGCACGTGCTCCAGGCCTTTGTGACGGAGCCGCTGAAGCCGGTGCTCAATACTGTCATCACGTCAGGATCAGGTCATTTCTACATCAGCCAGTCCGATAAGGGTGAATTGGTGGTGGGCGGGGACCTCGATTTCTATCCGAGTTACGTCCAGCGGGGGAACCTCGCGACGCTCGAGGACACCGTGGATGCGTGTCTGACGTTGTTCCCGAGCTTTGGCCGTCTGCGAATGCAGCGGAGCTGGGCGGGGATAGTCGACATGACGATGGATGGCAGCCCGATACTCGGTGCCAGTCCCGTCGACGGCTTCTTCATCAATGCCGGTTGGTGCTATGGCGGGTTCAAAGCAACGCCGGGTTCCGGCTGGGTATTCGCCCACACGCTGGCGACGGGCAGTCCGCACCCGCTCGCGGAGCCGTTCTCGATCGAGCGTTTTCGTAGCGGGGCGCTCGTCGACGAAAAGGGTGCCGGTCCCGACCCCTCAACTGCAATGAACCCTCGAGTGTCCACAATAAGGTGAACAGGTGTTCCTGATCGACTGCCCGTACTGCGGTCCGCGTGGACATGGGGAATTCATGTTTTGGGGTGACGCCGAGCGCCAGCGGCCGGCAGTTGGTGGCACGAGCTCGCCGGACGACTGGTTCTACTACGTGTATTACCGGGACAACAAAGAAGGGTCACACGTCGAATATTGGCAGCACACCCGCGGCTGCCGAGCGTGGCTGCTGGTCAGCCGTGATAGTGCCACGCAGACGGTCGCCAAGGTCGCTTTGGCGCGCGAGCAAAAGTCATGAGTCAGCCGTTTCGACTGCCGTCCGGTGGCGCGATCGATCGTTCGCGGCCCTTGGGTTTCATCTTCGATGATCGCCATCTCTCCGGTTACGTCGGCGACACGCTGGCGTCGGCGCTGATCGCCAATGGCGTTCGCGTTGTCGGACGCAGTTTCAAGTATCACCGTCGGCGCGGAATCATGACGGCTGGGGCAGAAGAACCCAACGCGCTGGTCAATATTGGTCAGGGAGCCAGCGGCGAGCCGAATACCCGCGTGACCACGCAGCCGTTGTACGAGGGGCTCGTGGCGACAAGTCAAAACAGGTGGCCGTCGCTATCCTTCGACGTGGGGCGGATCAACGATCTGGCGTCGCCTCTTTTGCCCGCCGGCTTTTACTACAAGACGTTCATGCGCCCGCGGCGTGCGTGGCGTTTGTACGAGCACCTGATCAGACGCGCTGCCGGCCTCGGCAGGGCGGGCAGTGAAGACGATCGCGATGTATACGCGCGCAAGTCGGTCTATTGCGACGTTCTTGTTGTCGGGGGAGGGCCAGCGGGTATCGCGGCCGCGCGTGCGGCGACGGAGAAAGGAGCCGACGTCATCCTGGTCGACGAAAATCCCTTTTGGGGAGGCAGTCAGGCCGGTGAGCGTCGAACGCTGGACGGTAAGCCGGTCACTGTGTGGCTCCAGGCGGAAGTGGCCATGCTTGCGCAGGCCTCCAACTGTCGCCTGCTTTCGAACACGACCGCGTTCGGCTGCTACGATAGCGGAGCGGTCGCATTGGTCGAGCGGCCAGGTGAGGCGCACGGCGGCGGAGGAACGGGCGCCGCGCCGCGCCAACGACGCTGGTTGGTAAGCGCCGGACATATCGTGTTTGCCACGGGAGCCATCGAGCGTCCGCTCGTCTTCGCCGGCAACGACCTGCCCGGAGTGATGCTGGCGCGTGCCGCGCGGCGCTACGTAAATCACTATGCGGTGGCGCCGGGTCGCAAGGCTGTGGTTGCCACCAATAACCCGGACGCGTACCGCACCGCTGTCGATCTGAGCGAAGCCGGAATCGAGGTCGTTGCCGTGGTGGACGCGAGAGCGACGCCCGGCATGGAGATCGGACGAATTGACCCGGCTAGGCATTCGGGTGCTGTCGGGATGCGGGGTCACAAAGGCCAACGGTTCAGGCTCGATCGTCAGCGTGGACGTGCATGATCTGGACCGCACAGGCGATCCCGGGAGGTTTTGTCGAGCGGCTCACATGCGACCTGTTGTGCGTATCTGGCGGGCTTTCCCCCGGCGTGCACCTGCACAGTCATCTCGGGGCAGGGCTCGAATATCGCGAATCGATCGGGGCCTTCGTGCCCGTGTCGGCCGAGTGTCTGTCTATTGGCGGTGCCAGGGGCAGGTTTGGCTTGAGCGACAGCATTGTCGATGGACGCGGCATCTACGGCCAGGCCGGCTTGTTGGCGGCGCCGATCTCTGCCGACCCGGAGCCGCCATGGTCCATACGGCCCCTATGGCAGGTGCCGGGAGGTCGCGGCAAGCGGTTCGTCGATTTCCAGAACGATGTCACCGTGGCGGATCTCGCATTGGCCACCCGGGAGGGATACCGCTCCATCGAGCATGTCAAACGGTACACGACGCTCGGTATGGGTACCGATCAGGGCAAGACCAGCGGGATGAACGGACTTGCGATCGTGGCCCAGTTGCAGGGGGAACCGATTTCGACGGTTGGCACGACAACCTACCGGCCTCCCTACACGCCGGTGACGCTGGGGGCACTGTCTGGCACCGAGCACGGCGCGGATTTTGATCCTGTTCGCCGTTCACCGCTTCACCAGTGGCATCAGGCGCACGAAGCCGTTTGGATCCAATCCGGGTTGTGGCTGCGGGCACGCGCGTTTCCGGTTGCCGGCGAGACCTTTGAAGACGCATGGAAGCGCGAGGCCCTGACGGTGCGACACAAGGCCGGCCTATTCGATGTCTCCACCCTTGGGAAGGTGGACATCCGGGGGCCGGATGCCATGACGTTTCTTGACCGGGTCTACTGTACGCCGGTCGCCTCCTTGGCGGTCGGACGGTGTCGTTACGGCCTCATGCTGCGTGAAGACGGCATCATACTCGACGATGGCACCATTACCCGTCTCGGCCACGATCGATACTGCATTACCATTTCGACCGGTCGGACCGACCGGGTTTTGACTCACCTGGAATTCCTGGCAGAGAGCGTGTGGCCGGAGCTGGACGTCCAGCTGTTCAACATAACCGAGCAATATGCCCAGATCGCCCTTGCGGGTCCCCTGGCGGAGGGGGTTCTTCGTAAGGCGCTTGGCGGGAGCATGCCCGGTGGTGCAGCCATCCACCTCGCGCACGTCGAGGCCGAGGTGGATGGCGTGCCGGTGCGTCTGTTTCGCGTCAGTTACTCAGGCGAGTGGTCTTGCGAGATCGCGGTTCCCGCCGATCATGGGCAAGCCGTCGGGCAGCGCTTGCTTGATTTGGGTGCCGTGGATGGCATTGCGCCGTGCGGTACCGAGGCCTTGGGCGCATTGCGGATTGAGAAAGGCCATGTGGCGGGGCCTGAGATCGACGGCCGGACGACACCAGCCGACCTCGGCCTTACGCAATTCGTCGCCAAGAAGAAGGACTTTATCGGGCAGGCGCTGGGTACTCGCCCGGGTCTGACGGCTTCGACGCGCCGCACTCTGGTGGGCATCGAGCCGTCGGATGGGAAATCTTCCGTCAGGGGCGGCGCCCAGCTTGTCGAAAAAGACGAACAGGCGCCGGTTGCCATCGGTCACGTGACCTCGACAACCTTCAGCCCGACGCTCAATCGACCGATCGCCCTTGCCCTCGTGGAGGGGGGCGATCAACGGCGTGACACGACGCTCGTCGCTGCGTCACCGTTGTTCGGTGAAAAAGTCGAGGTTCGTGTCGTGTCGCCGAGATTCTATGACCCTGATAATCGGCGTCTTCATGGCTGACCTCGCAACTACCCTGAAGCTCTGTAACGCGTTCGCGGTCTTCGAGATAGCGGTCCCCGTCGGGGACAGCGGCCTGGCGGACGCATTCTGTCGTGCCACGGGTCTCAGTCCGCCGCCGCCATCGAAGGCGACAGAGGGCGATGGTCTGGTGCTGCTTTGGGCGGGAGCAGGCCGCTTCCACCTCGTCGGCGAGGAGAAATCATCGCGCATTGCGATCGACACGTTACGTGCGTCGCTCGGAGCACGGGGGGCGATGGTCGATTTGTCGGCCGCGCGAAAGAGGTTTCGGCTGACCGGGCCTGGCGCTCGGGAAATCCTGGCCGCAGGCACCACGATGGACGTCCGGCCGTCGCGGTTCAAACAGGACGATTGTGCGCTTACGGCGCTGGCGAAGTTCAACGTGATGATTCACGTCCGCAGATGGGAGGAGACTTACGATATATACGTAGACCGTAGTTTTTCCGCGAGCTTCGCCGGGTGGTTCGAACGGACTGCGGGTTTGACCGAAGGTGGCGTTGGTGGTGGGGAGCCGACGTCATCCAAGCCTGAACGCGTGAGCCACGCGGAAAGGGCCGCCGCGGTTGTGCCCCATTCGGTGGCGGAATCGGTTGATCGAGAGCGGGTCATCCAACGGCGACGGGAAAGTCGCGCGACGTGAGCAACCGCATCAAATATTTTTTCAGGCGCTGTCTTCGGGCGATTTTTGTCGTCGCCTTCATCATGGGCATTAGCTTCTTCCTGGTTCGCCTGCCCGGTGGGGACGTTGTGGATTTTCTGACCGGCGACCAGCCGGTGGACCCGCAGTACGTGACCCAGTTGCGGCACGATCTGGGGCTCGACCGACCACTCTACGAGCAATTCCTGATCTATGCTCGCCGGCTTGCCGTGCTCGATCTTGGCTACTCCTACAGGCAGCAACAGCCAGTCCTAAACCTTGTCCTTCAGCGCATGCCCGCCACGCTCCTTCTCGGGGCGTCCGTGCTGACGTTCGCGATCGTCGCCGGTGTTGGCTTGGGCATCGCCGCGGCACGACGGGCGGACAAATGGCAGGATGTGTTGGTGACCGGCTTCGCCTTGCTAGGGTATGCCTCACCCAGTTTCTGGCTCGGCCTGATGCTGGTCCTGGTGTTTGCGGTGTGGCTTCCCCTTTTGCCGCCTTACGGGATGACGGAAATCGGCGCTCATTATAAGGGGCTGGCGCACATCGGCGATCTCGCATTGCACCTGGTGTTGCCGACGATCGCGCTCGGCACCCACTACATGGGTGTCTTCGCAAGGATCACGCGCGCATCGATCGTCGAGGTCGTCCAGATGGACTTCGTCAAGGCCGCCCGGGCCAAGGGCATCAGCGAGCGTCAGGTCATGTGGCGGCACGTCGTGCGTAATGCCCTGCTTTCGGTCGTCACCTACACGGGAGTGCAGGCGGGCAATCTGGTCGCCGGCACGGTGTTGGTGGAAACGGTGTTCGCCTGGCCCGGTTTGGGTCGGTTGATCTACGAGTCGGTTCTGGGCCGGGACTATACGCTGTTGCTTGGCGCGTTCTTTGTTCTGTCCCTGTTGGTCGTCCTCATCAATCTGGTTGTCGATCTGGTGTACACCTACGTTGACCCCCGGATAGAGGTCGCGTGATGCGAGGGGGCATTCTGCGCAGATTCCTCGGGAACCTCGGCGCGGCATGCGGTTTGAGCTTCTTGTCGGCAATCGTGCTGCTCGCCGTTTCTTACCCCGTGATCTTCGCAAATTCGCCTTGGAAGATTCAGGCCGCGCCGTTTCTGCCGCCGCTTTCCAGCGGCTTTCCCCTTGGAACGGACATGCTCGGCCGCGATGTGGCGCTGCAGATGGTCTATGGGGCCCGGTTCTCGTTGTTGATCGGGTTTTTGTCGACAGTGACCGGTATTGTCATCGGCCTCTCGATCGGCGCCGCGGCCGGGTTCTTCCGCGGATGGGTCGACAATGTCCTGATGGGTTTCACCGAATTCTTCCAGGTCATTCCAGGCCTGGTTCTGGTGATCGTGCTTGTGGCGGTGATAGGGCCGAGTTTCTCTTCGGTCATCGTCGGCATTGGACTGGTGAGCTGGCCAAACGTGGCCCGTATCGTCCGGGCCGAAGTCATGTCGCTGCGAACCCGGCAATTCGTCGACGCGGCCAGGGCCGCGGGCCAGCGACCGCTGACCATTCTCTTCGTTCAGGTGCTGCCGAACGCGATGTCCTCCGTGATCGTGATCGCGTCGGTGATGGTGGCCTCGGCCATTCTGTCGGAGTCGGGGCTGAGTTTTCTCGGGCTCGGCGACCCGAACATCATAACCTGGGGCTACATGATCGGCGCGGCCCGTCCGTATCTTCGGGACGCCTGGGAATTGAGCGTCTTTCCGGGTGCCGCAATTATGCTGACGGTGCTGTCGCTGAACCTGATCGGCGACGCGCTGACCACGGCGCTCGATCCGAGACGGCGGGCGGAGCGGGGGGCGCTGTGACCGAGCCGCGACCGCAGTCGTCGGCAACGGGCGACACGATCCTGAGCATCCAGAACCTCACGGTGATGTTGCCGGACGGGGGTGAGCGGCGTTGCGCGGTCGAAGATGTCAGCTTCGACCTTCGCCGGCGCGAGATACTTTGTGTCGTCGGTGAAAGCGGATCCGGAAAATCAGTCATGGCACAGGCCGTTATGGGCCTTCTGCCTCCGAGCCTTGCGATTGGCGGCGGCCGCATCCGCTATGAGGGCCGCGATCTTCTGAGCCTGTCGCAGGCCGAGTTGAGGCCGATTCGCGGCCGGCACATTTCAATGATCTTCCAGGAACCCGCGACGGCCCTCGATCCGGTGCGGACCGTTGGAGATCAAGTGGCCGAGATGATCAGGGCACACGAGAAGTTGCCTTCCGCCGAGGTCAGTCGCCGCACGGTCGGACTTCTTCGAACGATGAATCTCCCCGATCCGGATGGGCTGCAACATGCCTATCCGTTCCGCCTTTCCGGCGGCCAGCAGCAGCGGGTCATGATCGCTATCGCGCTTGCGTTGAAACCGTCGATCCTGATTGCCGATGAGCCTACGACCGCCCTTGATGTGACCACCCAGTCGCAAATTCTTGAACTCATCAAGGACCTGCAGACCGAGCTTGAGATGTCGGTGCTTTTCGTCACGCATGACATGGGGGTCGTCGCCGAACTCGCGAACCGGATCGTTGTCATGCGTCGAGGCAGGCTGATCGAAAGTGGCGAAGCAGACCAGGTGCTGCATGATCCGCAGGAGGGCTACACAAGGGATCTCATCGCTGCCGTCCCCCGCCTCGGCTATCGGCATAAAAAGCCGGTCGGTAAGCAGATCGCCTTGAACGCCAGTCATCTGAGCAAGACATATCGCGCCCACGGCCGCGGACCCTTTCGCCGCGTCACCAACATTAAGGCAGTCGACGACGTCAGTTTTACGCTCTGTGGGGGGGAGACGCTCGGAATCATTGGCGAATCCGGATCGGGCAAGTCGACAGTCGCTCGCTGCCTCATGCGATTGACGACCCTCGATGACGGTGTCGTCCAGATCGGCGACGTGACGTTCTCTCGGCTTCGCGGCAGGTCGCTGCTGAAGGAGCGTCGCCGCATTCAAATGATATTCCAGGATCCGTTTGCCTCGTTAAATCCGCGTCAGCGGATAGAAACGATCGTGGGCACCCCGCTGCGCGTGCAGGGAGTGAGTGTCGCGGAAGCGCGGGAGCGCAGTCGCAAGATGTTGATGCTGGTGGGCCTGGACGAGGCTGCTATGGATCGGTACCCGCACGAGTTCTCTGGTGGTCAGCGGCAGAGAATTGGGATTGCCCGTGCGCTGGTCGTCGAGCCCGACGTGATCGTCGCCGACGAAGCGGTGTCTTCACTGGATGTGTCGGTGCAGGCGCAGGTGCTGCGATTGCTTGCGGATATTAAGGAGCGCCTGAAGGTCGCGATGATCTTCATCACGCATGATCTACGCGTCGCGACGCAGGTTTGCGACCGCGTCGTGGTCATGCAGAGCGGCCGGATCGTCGAGGAGGGTGAGACACAGGAAGTGTTCGCGCGTCCGCAACACAGCTACACGCGAACCTTGCTCGCGGCGATCCCCGGAAGAAAATGGCTTTCCGAAGAAGGGCTGCGTCCGTCGGAGTCGCGGGCGTGACCTTTCCGATCATGAACAAGAACGGCGACAACAGCCGGCCTGCCGCCGAGCCGCGCATTCAATCACTAAAGCGGGCAGACGATATCCTCAGCGCGGTATCGAACGCGGGGAGTGAAGGCATAAGGTTGAACGAGCTTGCAATGACGCTCAATCTTAACAAGACGACGGTGTTCAACCTCGTTCGGTCGCTGGCGGTGCTGGGATATGTCAGGCAGGACAGGGCGTCCCGGGCATATCGTCTGGGTGACCGCGCGATGGAGCTGGCGCTCCGCCAACGTTCGAATGACGCCAAATGACGTCAACCCGCCCGCGGTCTCCGATCAGGCAATGGTCGCTGTTGGCCCGCTGACGCCGACGTCGGCGTCCGGGAGGCGGGTTGATCAAATGGCGAGATTGCCAGCCGGCAAAATCGCCGACTCGGTGATCCGGCTTTCGCGCCGGTGCAGGACAATGCCATCCAGGGTGTGCGGTATGGATTTCTGAAGGGCGGGCAGGATTTGTCGTTCCATGACGGTCCACGTAAGCTCGGCGATCTGATCTGCAAGTTCGTCGTATTCGCCACGCCTGTGGACGAGGACGATCTGGCGCGAAATGGCGGGACCGGGCAAACGCAGCAATTGGACGAGGTCGAGATCGGGCTTGCTCTGGAAAACGCAAAGTGGCGTGGTAATTGCCCAGCCGACGCCCGCCGCCACCATCGGGAAGACGGATTCGGAGGTATCCATTTCCAGGCGTCGCGTGGGTCTCAAGCCAAGCCTGCCAAGGCTGAGTTCGATCTGCATTCCGGTGTGAGAGCGCGCCGAGTACCGGATCATGGGTACGTCTCGGGACAGCCGCTGGAGGTCCGGCACCTCGCCCGGCTCCCAGAGCCCTTTCGGCATGGCCAGGATAAATGGCTCTCTGAGCAGAAATATCTGACGGAGATCGCTGTCGCCGCTGCCCTCCTCCGCGCATATGATGAGGTCGACGCGTCGATTCCGGAAATCCTCCCGCAGCCGCACCGTCAGGCCGGACCAGAGCGTGAGATTGTCGACCCGCTCCATGCAGACTTTCACGATCTGCGGACCGACCGCGCCGGCGAATGAATCGATCACGCCGACCCGCAGTTGGGGAACGGTGGTGGTTATGCCGGTAGCGGCGACAATCTGCTCTGCTTCAACGACGACCGTCTGTGCCCGCTTGACCAATGCCGCACCGCTTGCCGTCAGACGAAGGGGCCGGCGAGAGCGATCGAACAACGTCGATCCCAATTCCTTTTCGATGTTGTAGATTAACTGTGAAACGGCAGGCTGCGTGACGCCGATAAGCTTGGCAGCAGCCGTCATGCTACCACACTCGGCGACCGCCAAAACTACCTTCAATCCTCGAATACTGATTGCTGAACGCATCGCAGCAACCCCACCCCTACCGTCACTTGGACGATGGCCGTCAGTCTACACCAACGCGTCGGGAACAAAACGGTGTTTCAGGCAGGCTGGGGCTTCGGGCACGTACGGGCTTTGGACGGACGCGCCATCATCGGGCGTCCCCGGCCAGCCCGACCTCCTGCGGAATGAGGAGCGAGACGTTGCCGGACAGGATGCGGTCCCCGTCCGTGCCGAGGCCGCCAATGTCAATGACGAAATCGGCTACGGCGGTGCGGGTCCGGATCTCTTGCGGATAGTCGGTCGCAAACACGATCCGGTCTATCGGAATTTCCAGCGCCGCCATCTTCACGGCGTTCACCTCACCACAGAATCCGGCGGTGTCGAACACCATGTTCTGGCGCAGATAGTGGTCGAAGTCCTTTTGCGGCAGCCGGCCGTGGCGCGGACTGGCGTCGGTACCCCAAAAGACCTTGTCCTGATAGCTGCGCACGCGTCCCATCAGCGAGGCAATCCCGCCCCCGAGGTGTGCCATGTGCACCGTCAAGGCTGGGTGGCGGTCAAATACACCGGAGTTGATCAGGCGGATGACGGCTTCGACCAGTGAGAACTCCCGCCCCACCGAGCGGGCGAGGTCGTCGCTGTCGAAGGGAGCGGGGTGGTTGAGCTTGAGTGCGGGGTGCACGAACACGTACATGCCGAGCGCCGCTGCCTCGCGCCAGAAAGGCTCCAGTTCCTCCGCGTCGATCGTGTGGCCGGCCATCTCGGACGTGATCACGACGCCGGCAAAACCGAGTTCGTGGCGCGCCCGCGCAAGCTCGCGAAATGCTTGGCTGCCGGCGAACGGGTTGACGTGGGCCGCGCCTTTGAAACGGCCGGGATAGTCCAGTTCAGCCTGCCTTATCCTATCGTTGATAAATCGAGCCTTGTCCGCCTCGACTGCACCCATGCCCGCCGAGCTTGTAAGGACGGCAAGGTCGATCCCCGCCTCATCCATCATCGCGATGTGTTCGTCGAGATCCCAAAGCAGGGCGTGCTGGGTGTGGGCCGGAGCGCCGCTTGCGTCAAAATGGACAATGCGCCCGTCGCCCGGCGCGCCGGACATCAATTCGCGTGGCGTATAGTGGTGCTGAAAGTCGACGATCATGAGCGCCTCTCGTGATCGCCGGCGGCGCGTGCGCACCAGTATTCCCAGCTTCGCTCGAGGCCGACGCCGCTGAGGTTGATCTCGCTTGCGAGTTCGATCTCGCGGTCGGTCAGCGGGCTGACGTTGCCGAGAGCGGCTGCCCTGAGCTGAAGTCCGGCGTTGACCTTGAGTTGTACCGACCGGAAGACGACCTCGCGGATTGAGCGGCCGACGATCACCGCACCGTGGCGGCGCAACAAGACAGTCCAGTCCCGGCCCAGCGCGCGGGCCAGCGATTGGGCCTGTTCCGCCGTGGAGACGAGCATGTTGGTGTCGCCGAATTCGTCTCGACTGTCCCAGAAGCCTACGCGCCGACCGATCACTGCGCCGAGGTGAAATACCGGCACCAGCGGGGTGCCGGAGACCGCGAACGGGAGCACCGGTTCGGAATGTAGGTGGCAGACGGCCTGCACGTCCGGGCGCACGCGCAGTATCTCTCCATGGATGACTCTCTCGGAGTAGTGACGAACGGAAGCCTCTCGGACAGGCTGGCTCTCCAGCGTGAATTCGAAGATGTCCTCGGCCGTCACCATTGCGGGGCTCCGCGCGCGCGACAGTAGATATCGCTGGGGATCCACCGGATGGCGGGTACTGACGTGCCCGAACGCGTCCAGCACTCCCTCGCGGTCGAGGATCCGGTTCGCAAGGACGAGGTCTGCGATAACCATATCGGTGGACGGAGCCTCACTCATTCCCGGCTCCAATAACATGCACGCCCATGGACGACCGCGAGCGTGCCGCGCGTTTGGCAGACGGGTTGATCCGGCCGGCGAGCCCACGCTGGCGTTGTTGACACGGCAGAACCGTCCGGTTCATGATTCGCGCGGACGTGCCGGCCCGCCGTCGGCTTCCCGCTGCCGAGGGCATTTCGTGTCGGTTCACGTTTCCCTTCGCGTCCTCGGGCGCAAGACGCACCTGCAGATAGCCGGCGAAGGTCCGGCAATCCTTCTCATTCACGGGGGAGCCCTGGGCGGCGGCGGCCGCCTTTGGCGCTCGGTCGTTCCGCATCTGGCGAAGGCCCACAGCGTCTACGTCCCCGATCTTATCGGCTTTGCCGAAAGCTCCGACCCGGACGTCGAGGGCGGGCAAAGTCTTTTCCTTGAGCAGGTCGCTCAGGTGATCGACCTTTTGTGTCTGGACCGGCTGACGGTCGTCGGCCATTCGATGGGTGCACGCGTCGCGCTCCGTCTCACGCTGCGTGACCCGGGCCGGATCGTCGGCCTTGGCTTGCTTGCGCCCGGCGGCGGAATCGTCGGTATTCGTCACGAAAGCCTGGGACACCACATCGTCGAAGCGGCCGTCCATGCCCCTTCTCCGGAGACGGTGCGCACGATGGTGAATGTGCTGAATGCCCGGCGCGACGATTTCGAGGAGGAGGTCAACGTGCGTCTCGCGTGGAGCCGCAACGAAGCTCATCTCGCCGCGCAGCGCACTCTCGTTTCCAAGCGGCGCGACCGCAGTGCCTCCCGGCGAGTTCGACGGGCTGAGTTCGCTGACGCTTCCCATACTGCTCGGGTGGGGCGAACAGGAACGATACAATCCGGTCGAACTTGGCCCGCAAATCGCCGCGGCAATGCCGCCGCAGACCCGCTACCGCGTCTTCGCGGGGGCCGGACATAACATCCCGCACGACGCGCCCGCCGACGTCGCCGATGCGATCGCCGCGTTGGCGAAGCGGTAGTGGGCGGTGTCCAGCCATTGTGCGGTTATTGGGCGAAACGTCGTGGCGTCAGGAGACGTTCAGCGCCGCACTGACGAATTTCAGTATGGGGGCGACGGCGACGTCGCGGGGCAGTGGACCGTTGCCGGTGATGCTTCCCTTGCCGCCGATACGCCGAGCGATCTCCTTATAGAAACTGCCGTAATCGTCACCGGCGCGAAGGCCGGTGGTTTCCTCGTAAATTTCACCATCGTCGGCGATCTTGATCAGGACGCCGGCGAGGTTGGTGCCGTTCGGCGACGGCGTCGCCGGACGGTTGGCGTCAAAACTGTGGTGCGCCTCGGGAAAAGTGATCATTTCCACACGGCCGCCCGCCGCACGCACCTTCTCGCCATAGGCGGTGCCCTTAGCGGGAGGTGCCAACACATCCTGTCCGCCGAAAATCATGAGTATCGGCGCCTTGGTCGGATGGGGATTGGCCCACTGGGGCGTGCAAGACGCATAGAGGGCGACGTGGGCGGCAAAGCGGAGGTTCGGACCCATGACGGCGTTTTGCAGCCGCTCATCGTTGGCAAGCATGGTCACCGTGCCGCCCCGCGAGTAGCCCATGAGGGCCACGCGAGACGTGTCGATGCGGGGATCGTCGGCGATGGCGACGAAGGCCCGCAGGATGTCTGACGTGGTAGCCGCAGCTGAAATCCGCGACTGGTCCGAAACGGTCTCGGCGAAGCCGCGCGAGCCGAAGCTGTCGGCGATCAGAACCGCGATGCCCTTGTCAATCAGCGCGTTCTTGTAGAGGGCCTCTCGACCGGATTCAAAGCCGCGCGAGCCGATGCTGATGATCATCAGCGGCAGCTTCTCGCGCGGGCCCTGCGGGAAATAGAGCAGCCCGCGCATCGTCTCGGTCGGGCCTTTCGTGCCCGCCAGGACATCCCTGAACGTCGGTGGCGTGATCGTTTCGAACTGCAGTTCCTCGTCCGGCTCCATCATATCGCCGGCGGGTACGGATAATGCCATCGACATCGCTGAACTCCTCTTTCAACATAGGGCGCGGCTGGGCGGCAGCCCGGCACCAGGACGGGGACAAGCGCCTTATTTCAGGTGGGCGTCGCCAGGGTATCCGGCGGAGATGTCGATCTGCATCGCGTCATAGATGCTGTAGCGCCTTGGGCTCGACCGGTCATAACCGACCGTGATTGCGCCCGTCGGGCAGTCGTCCTGACAAAGGAAGCACACGTGGCAATCGAAAGGGAACGCGACGTATGCCTTTTCGGTTGCCATGTCGAACGCGAACACGTCGGTGGGACAGGCTTTCAGACAGGCTCCGCAGCCATTGCAAAGCTGCGCTGTCAAAGTCAGTGAGTCATGCATTTTTGCCATTGGTCGTCGTTTGCCTGTCTTGCCTCAGCCGTAGACGGCCGGATCGTAGTTGCCCTGCATGATTGCCGCGATACTGCTCGGCCGCTTCGGCAGGGGATGGTACTTGGACCGGATGCGCTCGGAAAAACGCTCCAGCGGGATCGGATCGCGATCGAATTGCGGGCCGTTCTCGCTGCGGGTGATGCCGTGCCAGCAGAACCAGTTCTCGTCATCGGTGTCGGGATAGTCTTCGCGGTAGAACTGTTCGCGGCTTTCGGTGCGGTCGCGCGCCGCCGCGTAGACCAGCCGCGCACACTCCGCGACGTTCACAGCCTCGTGCAGTTTGACGAGGTCATGCACGTTGGCGGCGCCACCGTTCTGCGCCATATCGTAGATCTCGTCGGTGCGTGAGATCATCGCAGTGAGCTTGGTCTCGTTGAGACTGAACAGGTTCACGATAGACGCCTGGATTTCGCAAAGATCGTTGTGCAGATCGTCGGCATGGCACGATGCGGGCCGGCCCAGGGGCGCGGTGACTCGTTCGTGCAGCATGTGCAAGACGTCGACGGGAATCTCCGGTTCGTCCGAACCGACGGCTTCGCGGCCCGCGGTCTCTCCGGCTTTGTATCCCGTGTTCATGGCGTAGGCGGTCGGTACGCCGGCGCTGGCATGGGTGCCGGTGGCCTCGTTCTTGGAGGAGGCGCCGGCCGCCAGCAGACCGGGCAAATGGGTGCGCCCGAGGCTGTCGATACGCAGTCCGCTGCGCGAGCCGTTCCAAATGCCCCAGGTCGGCTCGATCGGGAGCGGCGTGAACTTGGCGTTGGGCAGGTGGTTGGAAAGAAGGATCGCGGCTCCCCGGCTCGTTTGCACCGCTTCGAGCGCGCTCCAGTACGAATTGTCGGCCTGACGCAGGTCGATATAGACGGGCCCGTGCCCGTCGGCGATCTCCTTTGTGAACGCCGCCACCACCCGCGCGAGTTCGCTTCGCTCGAACCGCACCGGGTCGTACTTCTCCATGAACCGCTCGCCCTTTGCATTGATGAGGCGGGCGCCATGGGCGACCGAGACGTTGTAATTGTTGAAGGCGTACTTTTTCATCAGCACGGAAAAAGTTCCGCCGTGGCTGAATTCGAGGTCGACCACGCGCGCGCCGGCGCGGTAGCCCATGGCGGGTCCGTCACCGGTATCGTTGTCGACGCGGTGGTTGCCCTTCATGGCCATGATGCCGGTGCAAACGATCGTCCTCTTGGCGCTGAAGGCGACGCAGCGCCCGGTCCTGACATCGAAACCGAACGCGCCGACCACGGCTCCCTTGGTCGGATATTCTCCGTCGGACGTGATCAGGTCGGTGATGCTGACGCGGTCGACGATATGGACGCCGCGGGCGACGATGCGCTGACGCAGCTGCTCCATCGCCTTCTTGGGGTTGTACTGCATGCCGCGGACCTTGATCATGCCGCGGCTCGAGAAACGGGCGATCTTGCCGTCGCGGTCGTGGACGATCGGCACACCCCATCGCTCGAACGCCTTTACCCGTTCGACTTGCCCCTGCAGAACCTGCATGGTCCAATCTGGATTGCACATGAAATGACCGCGGGTAATGAACTCTTCGGCCCATTCATCGAGGTCATCTTCGTCCAGCGGGCAGGTTGTGATGCCGCCCGACACGGTCGAGGCGCCGCTGCGACTGACGTATGCCTTGTCGACCAGCACCACGCGGTCGGTAAACTCTGCCGCCCGGTAGGCTGCCCAGGTTCCGGCAAAGCCGCCGCCGATAATGAGCACGTCGGCGGTGATCACGTCCGTGTCGTAGTGCATTTCCATGTCCCTTGATGCGTTGACGTCGGCGTCTCCAGCTGGAGACACCGACGTCGGAGGTGACTGCTACTTTTTGTACCAGGTGGCCTTGTCCAGCACGTCCGGCATGACCCCGATTTTGTCGAGTTCAACCTTTGCGAACGAGTTGTTCACGAGATCGTCGGCGCTCTTCACCAGCCCCTTTTTGGCCCCGTCTGGATTAACGGTCGTCTTCCAGTTGTCGACCATCTCGTCCATCACGGGCATGTTGAGCCCACCGTTGACGCCCCACGACGGACGGTAGGATTTGTACATCAGGTCACGCTGGTCCTGCGTGTAGATGTCGGGGAACCACTTGGTGATGATCTGCTCGTAGAAATCGTGATCCGTGAACAGCTTCCGGTTCGATTCCACGATGGCGGCGACAAAGTTCTGGACGACGTCGGGATGATCCTGGGCGAACTGATCGGTCACCACGACGATACCGCCGGTGTTGGGGGCGATTGCCGCGATGTCCTCAGCGTCGCCCAGGACCTTAAGCGAGGGATCGCGGGCCAGGGCATCAAGGCCGGACGAAAGCACCAGAACCGCTGCATCGACACGATTGGCGATCATGCTCTGGATCGTGTTCGAGGTTTGGCGGGTAGCGACCCACGTGATCTTGCTAACATCGACGCCTTTTTGCGTGAGATACGAGACTGCAACCGTGTACTCGGTCGAACCGATCGCCGAGGTGCCCATGGTCTTGCCTTCAAGGTCCTTGAGCGAGCCGATTTCCTTTTGGGACAACAGCAGCTTCGGCGAATCAAAGTTGCCCGTAACAACGATCCTGGCCTTCACGCCTTCGGTGATGGCGTTTGACAGCGTGTTGAGATTGATGCTGGCAAACTCGGCTTTCCCTGAGACGATCGCCGCCACGGAACTTGGACTTCCCGCTGACTGCTGAAGCTGGACGTCGAGGCCGTGGTTGGCAAAAAACCCGCCGGTGATCGCGGCGAGGTAGTACATGTTGGAAACGCTGGGCGGGTTAACCGTGCTGCTGACGAGATGAACCGTTGTCAGCTTCTGGTCCTGGGCATACGCCGGGCCGATGGCCAGCCCAGCCACAGCCGCGGCGAGCAGCCAGGCACGTCTCAGTGATTTGGCCATGTCATGATCTCCTCCAAAAGCGGCCCGTTTGAATTTTCTGGGGCCATGGTTGGGGCCGAACTGCCGGAGCGATGACGGCGCCGGCACAACGGACACCAGGAACTCATGTCGGCGGGGGGCCGACATCCTCTATTCCCAACAAGTCGTAGATGCTGCTCGTCCCGTCAGCGTTTCTGGCGTCGTCGATGATGATGCAATCGGCCGGGCATTCTTCCTCGCAAAGCCTGCATCCGCTGCAGTCATCGGCATAGGCGACCCAGGCGCGCGCCGGCTGGCCGTGCATGCGCAGCACATCAACCGGGCAAATGGTCACGCACCGGCCGCATCCCGTACAGGCGGCATCGTCAAGCAGCACGCGCGCCAAATCCGGCCTCCTCGAGATTCCTGGCGATCGGGCTGAGCACGGTGTCCGGCAGGGCCGGTGGTTGACGCCGGTAGCGGTCAGTGGGGATACGGTCGCGGCGAAAGGCCGGGCCTTCGGCGGTGCGGTAGGCTCTGTGCCAACAAAACCATTCCGCGTTGTTCGCGTAGGGGAAGTCGCTGCGATAGAACGATTCGCGGCTCTCGGTCCGCTCCTGCGCGGCCGCCATGCAGACCTGGAAGATCTCGAGGAAGTTCCGCGTCTCCTCGCACTTCACTAGCTCGTGCGGGTCGGCTGCGGCGAGGTCGGCGCTGGCTTCGACCAGCTCCGCGGCCCTGGCCCTTATCTCGGCGATCCGCGAGGCCGACAGGATCATGCAATCAAGCGGCGAGCCCAGGACGTTGCGGATCGTTCGGTAGACGTCGTTTGGCAAGGCGCCGCCGGTACGTGCCCTTGTCCGCGAAAACCGGTCGAGTACCGCGGCGACCTGTGCTCGCTCAGCCGTCGGTCGATCCGATCCGCGCACGAAACGTGCGGCTGCGGCGCCGGCCCTAGCTCCCGCGACACCACAGAAGGCAGTGGGAGCGCCGGCACTGGCATGTGTCCCGAGTGCCTCGATCTTGGTGACCGATCCCGCGGCGAACAGGCCGGCAACTGTGGTTGCACCATCAAGATCGATCCGGATTCCGCAGCGGTGCGACCAGATTGTCCACTGCGGCTCAATGAGGACCGGTCGACTGCGGTAATCCTTGATCCGTCCCGTGACGAGTTCATCCGCCCAGCGCCGTCCCTTGACCAACGCCAGATCGTGAACCAGCGAGTTGTCGCACGCCCGTAGATCGAGGTAGCAAGGCCCGCGGCCACTCAGGTTCTCGTTCAGATAGGCCGCGATGACCTGCGGCAGTTCCGTCCGCTCCAGCCGGTCCGGGTCATAGCGCTCCATGAAGCGCTCGCCGCGGGCATTGATGAGCTTGCCACCGTGGCCGAGCGCGATGTTGAAGGCCGGAAACTTGTACTTCTTCAGCATAATGCTGAAAGTGCCGCCGAAGGCGAATTCCATGTCGACCAGTTCTGCGCCGGCGCGATAGGCGAGGGCGTGGCCGTCAGCGCCGACGTTATCGACGACGTTGCGGCCCTTAATGTTGAGCGGGCCGGCGGTGATCACCGTTGCCCCCGCCTCGAAGACGATCGGCTCGCCGCTTCGCGTGTGCAGCCCGACCGCGCCCGTGACGCGGCCGTCGTCGATCAGAAGTTCGGCGATGTGAATGCGGTCGCGGATGATACAACCAAGCGATTCCAGCCGGGCGCGAAGCACATCCATCGTGCCCTTGGTGCCGAACTGGAAACAGCGCACGTCGGTCATCCCGCGACTGCGGATTCGCCTCAGCCGGCCGCTCTCATCCTTGATCAGGGGGGCGCCCCATTTGTCGAGGTCGGATATGCGGTCGACCTGCTCGGCGAGAAACACCTCCAGCCAGTCCTGGTTGTTCATGAACCCGCCGCGCTCGATGAACTCATCCGCCCACACCGTGAGGTCGTCGGAGGACTGCGGCGCGGTGGACACGCCGCCGCACACCGGAGAGCAGCCAGCACGGCTGATATAGCCTTTGTCGACGAGGACAACGCGTGCGCCGCCTTCGCACGCGTGCATCGCCGCCCAGCAGCCGGCGAGGCCGCCACCGATCACGAGCACGTCACACGCGACGTGTTCGGGGCCGGGATCGGTCACGACCTCTGTCTCCGGACGAATCTCACAGCCCTAGTCCGCGCGCCAACGGGTATACTTCTTCTCGAAAAGGCGGACGCCCTCGGTTGCAACGACGCTGAAGGCGATGAACATCAACAACGCGGCGAAATAGTTCGCGGTCTGGAAGAAGTTGCTGTAGTAGGTCATGCGCGCGCCAAGCCCGGTGACGGAGGTGAAAAGCTCGGCCACGATGACGCCGATGATGGCGCGGCCGACCGCTATCCTGGTGCCGGCAACGAGAAACGGCACTGCGGCCGGTATCATCACCTTCGTGAGCAGTTCCCGCTTTGTTGCCCCGAAGGCGGCGGCGACTTCGACGTACGACTTCTCCACGTGTTGAATGCCGGCTTGCGTATTGATCACCAGCGGCCAGAACGCGGACAGGAAGACCAGGACGATCTTGGTTTCCATGGTGAGGCCGAACCACACCACCAGCAGCGGCAGAAGCGCGATCGAAGGCGTTGACCAGAAGATCGTGATGTAGGTGTCGAAGAAATAGCCCAGCGGCCGCGAAACCCCGGTGGCGATACCAATGGGCAGTCCGAGCAGCAGCGCGGTCCCAAAGCCAAGGATGAATACGACGATGCTGGCGCCGGCCGCGGTGATCAGTTCACCGGTCAGCATCAGGTGCCACCACGAAACAGCGACGTCGATCGGGGTCGGCAGCACGAAAGTCGCGGTCTGCATCCCGACGATCTGCCAAACGACGAGAAGAACGACAACGGAAAGGAGGCGAAGGGTGTTGCGTTCGCCCGCGAACGTGACGCGCGCGCGATCCTGGTAGGCAATCTCGCCACTGAGGGGCCGTGCTGCGGTGACCTGGCTCATCGCCTGTGCGATTCCTCTTCGATCTCGTGGCGCAGTGCATGCCAGATCGAAGACCTGAGCTCGATGAATTCCGGCATGCTGTGGATGTCGTATTCGAACCTGGGCTTGGGCAAGTGAACATCGATCAGGGACTTCACGACGCCTGGCCGCCGTGACATTACGATGATCTGGTCCGAGAGGTAGATCGCCTCTTCGATGTCGTGGGTTATGAATACCACCGTCGCCTTGTACGACTGACAGATCCGCAGAAGTTCATCCTGCAGGACAAGGCGGGTCTGGGCGTCAAGGGCCCCGAACGGCTCATCCATCAGCAAAATGTCGGGCTCGATCGCCAGCGCACGGGCGATGCCCACGCGCTGCTGCATCCCGCCCGACAGCTGATGCGGATACGACTTTTCGAACCCGTCCAGACCGACAAGCTTGAGGAAGGAGCGAGCTTTTTCCGTTTCCTCGGCGGTGAGCTTCCCGTGCTTGTGCACTTCGCGGGAGAAGAAAACGTTGTCCTCGATCGTGCGCCAGGGAAACAAGCCAATGTACTGGAAAACCATGCCGCTCCCGGCTCGTGGGCCATCGACCGGCTTGCCGTCGACCGAGACCCCGCCCGTCGTCGGATGGATCAGGCCCGCCATGATCCGGAGCAGGGTTGTCTTGCCGCATCCGCTCGGCCCCAGAACCGATACAAAGCTCAGTTCGGGGAAATCGACGCTGATGTCCTTCAGTGCCTCGACGCCGGGCTTCCACACGCGCGTGAAAAGGCGCGGTGTTGTTTGAACGAATTGCTTGGAAAGCCCCTCGACCTTGATTTTGATCTTCGGTTGCGCGGTGACGGGAGCGCGTTTGCCGGGGAGCTCGGACACTTCAGCAGCAAGCGGCTTCATGATGAAACTCGATTGTCGTTGTGGCGTCTCTTGCAAGCCGTGGGCGAAAACCGTGTGTTGTCGCGGCTCCGGTTGCCATCATGGGATCGTTTGTCGAGAGCATCGTGGCGATGAGCCGTGCCGGAACCAACCTACACGCCGCACACGTCCACAAACGGAAGCGCGGCGACCCGAACGTCGTTGTGAAGCTGAATCCCGCGAGCGCGCGACCCTGCTGCGTTTCCCCTCGCATTCTTTTTCTGGTCTCAACCAAAATCCCATATTTTGATATTGGAGGCGACGGCAGAATGCGCGTATCGATCATTCTGGGCATCAGACAACCCATGTCAATGGGAAATTTCTCGGTCTCTGCTGCGCTCCGGTTCAGTCAAACCCTGACCCGGGTCTGTACCTCTTTCGGGAACAATGCCTCAGGTGCGAGCTTGCACGCGCACACGCCTTGTTCGAACGCGTAGGCGGTGAAGGCCTCGAGAGTGGGCCGGTTCGCTTCGATGCCGTACGGCCAGAAATCCGGGCCCATGATCTCCTTGGAGAGGATGGCGTAGCTGGAGGTCCAGGGGATCGGATAGTGCGAGATCGCCCGGTCCGCCGCCCGCGCGAGGCTCCGGTTCTTGGCTTCCTCAAATGCCTCAAGGAGATTCATCGCTACCCATCGATTGCGATCGAAGACATCTCGACGCATCACCAGAAGATGCATGATCGGGAAGATGCCGGTCTTGCGCCAATAGGCCAATTCAGCCTGCTGGGAATTGGAGAACAGCAGGCGAATGCTCGGATCGCCGGCAAGGAACGGTGCCGGGGGACGCGCCGACAGCACGGCGTCGAGGTCCCCCGCCAGCAGCATCTCCGATAGGGAGCGGTCGCTCGCCGACGTGCAGTTCACGCCGGCCGGAAGGTTGACTGTCGTTTTCTCCTTACGACCCGCGTCATTGACGCCCCCCTGGAACCAACGAATGGACGCGAGGTCGACGCCGTATTCGTGAGCCAGCAGGCCGCGTGAATACACTGCCGCGGTCTGGGCCCATTCGGGGACCCCCACGCGCTTGCCCGCAAGATGCTGCGGCTGGGCCAAATCGCTGTCAGCTCGTACGAAAATCGAGGAATGTCTGAACACCCTGGACGGGAAGATCGGCAGGCCGACCATGCTGTCGTCGCCTTGGGAAATGAACGACACGTACTTGGCGAACGACATCTCCGAAACGTCCCATTCCCGGAAATGGATGAAGCGGTGGAAAATCTCCTCCACCGGAAAAGCCAGCATCGTCAGGTCGACGCCCTGGACGCCGACTTTGCCGGCCGCGAGATCGCGCGTGTGGTCGTAGTCGCCGACGGCGATGGTGAGGGGAATGGTCATCGATCAGGATCCAGATCGCTCGTTGCTGAAACGCGCCCGCGTCTATCCGCCGGCCGGGACGAAAGGGACGTTGGCCCGGTCGCACCAGGCCTCCCAGGCACGATCATATCCCTCGCCCGGCTTGCCGCGAGCAAGGCGCGCGGTAACCTTGTCGATCTCGCCGTCGGAGAGGAAGGTGATGGGAGGCGACCGACTTGCTTCCGCCTGCAGTTGAGCGTTCACCTCGAGATAGACGGCGGTGTAAACGGCCCCGCGGATGGATCGGCCGACAACGGTCGAACCGTGACCGCGCATGAGTGCCGCCGTGCCGCTCCCGAGGCGCTTGGCGAGATCGCGACCCATCGCCATGCTGGAGATCAGAAGATCGGTGTCGCCGAAAGCGTCACGCGCGTCCCAAACAGGCACGGTGTGGCCGATGCAGGCGCAGCTGTGCATGATCGGACGCAGCCGATCGGTCGTGACCCCGAAGGGGATGACGCTGCGGCTGTGGCTGTGCACCACGCTGATGACGTCGGGCCGCGCTTCGTAGAGCGCGGCATGTATGAAGCGCTCCAGGAAGGGCTTTCTCCCGCCCGTCGCGACTGGCTCGCCGGCCAGATCGAATTCCGCGATGTCGGCGGCTTCGCACAGCCTTGGCGGCCGCGCCCGCGACATCAGAAATCGGTCCGGCCGGTCGGGATGGCGCACGCTCACGTGCCCGAATGCATCGACCACACCCTCGGCCGCCAGGATCCGGTTCGCCGCAACCAACTCATCCAGCAAATCGGTGGACCCCACCATCTTGCGTTCCCTCCGTCTGTCGGTTCACGCCCCAGAAGCGGGCGCCGTGGCCGGAACGCCTCAAGCGATCGCGGCTGGCGTTCCGATATCATGGGCCGCGGGCTTGGTGGCAGCCTCGAAATCGCGAAGCTTGGCGGAGATTTCGTGGGCCGCCGCCACAACCTGCACAATGGCCCGGCTGACATCGACCTCGGTGGACGTGGCCCCGGAGAGGACCAGGCTGATGCTGCCTGTTATGCCGAGCGATTTCTGCACGAAGCCTGCCGCAACGCCGATGCGTCCCCGGTCCACCTCTCCGTGGGTGACCAGGTGGCCGGTGCGGCGCACCGCCTTCAGCGTAGCGAGGTACTGCTCCCTCGTGGTTCCTAGCCCGGCTTCGCCGATCGTATCGTGATCGCGCTCGTAGAGCCGCAAGAGCCGGGGCCGCTCGAGGTGTGCCAGCACGACCACCGAAGACGATCCGCGGTAGAGGGGCATCGGTCGGCCGACCTGGAAACTCACCGGGTCCTGGGGACCGTAGGTAATTTCCTGATGGATACACATCACCTGATCGCGGTAGGCGCGGCACAACAGCACGGCACTGCCTTTGGCCGCCGTCGAGGCGAGGGCGACCATTGCCGGACGCGCTGCCGCCAGAAGCGGACTGCTGAGTTCGAGCTGACGGTACAGTTCGAAAATACGTGGACCCAGCGCATAGCCATTCTCCGAGACCCGGTCGAGGAAGCCGGTCTCGGTCAGCGCCTTGATGGTGCGATAGGCTGTGCTTCGGGTGAGACCGACCGCCGACTCAATGTCCTCGATCTTCAACGACGAGCGTCCGTCGGTGAAAAGGTCGAGGATTTGAGAGACGTGGTGGATGGAGCCTCTGCCCGCCATTGTTCGTCAACATGCGGATTAAGCAGGCGGCCGTGCCGGCTTCAGCAGATGCGCGGCCGCCTAAATCGCGAAATTTGCGGTATCAGCCATCCGGACGGCCGTCAATCGCATAGTTTGGTATTATTGTTTGACAACACCGGTAATCGCTGCTTCCCCCTGTCGGAACGGCGTTCGCATCACTTACAGAAGGGACGGAGGCAATGGCCGCGCAAAGACCTGTGATCATCAGTTGCGCTGTAACCGGTTCGATTCACACGCCAACCATGTCGGACGCTTTGCCGTGGCGGCCGGCGGATATCGCCCGCCAGGCGATCGATGCCGCCGCGGCCGGCGCCGCTATCCTGCATCTGCACGCGCGCGATCCGCGGGACGGACGTCCGACTCCCGATCCGACAGTGTTCATGCAGTTCCTGCCGGTGATCAAGCAGTCGGCCGACGCCATCCTCAACATCACGACGGGCGGCGGGCTCAACATGACGGTCGAGGACAGGCTACAGGCGCCACTGGCCGCCAAGCCGGAAATGTGTTCGCTGAACATGGGTTCGATGAATTTCGGCCTGTTCCCGCTGGTCGATCGCTACAAGGAATGGAAATTCCCGTGGGAGGAGCCGTACCTCCGCAACACCGACGACTTTATTTTTCGAAACACGTTTCGCGACATCGCGCGCATCATCGAACTGTTGGGCAAGGAACACGGGACCCGTTTCGAGCACGAGTGCTACGATGTCGGACACCTTTACAACCTCGCCCATTTCGTCGACCGGGGAATGGTGGAGCCACCGTTCTTCGTCCAACTGATCTTCGGAATCCTCGGCGGCATCGGGGCCGAGATGGACAACCTCCTTTTCATGAAGCGAACCGCCGATCGATTGTTCGGCGACGACTACCTTTGGTCGGTCCTGGCGGCTGGTCGTTTTCAGATGCCGTTCTCCACCCAGGCGGCGGTCATGGGCGGCAACGTCCGTGTCGGCCTGGAGGACAGCCTTTACCTGGGGCCCGGGCGCAAGGCGGAGGCCAATGCCGAGCAGGTCGGCAAGATTCGCCGCATCGTGGAGGAACTGGGCTACACGGTCGCGACCCCGGCCGTTGCGCGGGACATGCTGAAGTTGAAAGGCGCCGACCAGGTCGGGTTTTGACAAGGCCGCCCCGAGAGCGGCTGCAGCAGGTCCCGGCTGTTCCCCTGTGAGATCAAAATTTGCCGATGCAATGCGTTTGAAGAAGGTTGGGCGCCATGCAATTCCATCTCAACGGCTTCAGACCGGGCGATCCCGAAATCTGCGACCCCTCCGAGCGCCATGGGTCATCACGCGGCGCCAACTCTTTTCCGGAGGAAGTTGATGTCCTGATCGTTGGGTCCGGTCCAACCGGTCTGACCCTGGCGGCACAGCTTGCCGCCTTCCCCGAAATCGACACCCGGATTATCGAACAGAAATCCGGACCACTGCTCCACGGACAGGCTGACGGCATTGCCTGCCGAACGATGGAGATGTTCGAGGCCTTCGGATTCGCCGAGCGCGTGCAGAAGGAAGCCTACTGGGTCAACGAGACGACGTTCTGGCGGCCGGATGACCTTAACAGGAACAACATCGTGCGCCGCGGCAGGGTGCAGGACGTGGAAGACGGTCTTTCCGAATTCCCCCATGTGACACTGAACCAGGCACGCGTGCACGACTTTTACCTCGATGTCATGCGCAATTCGCCGAACCGGCTGGAGCCCGACTATGGGTGGCGCCTGCTCGGTCTTGAGATCAGCCGCGCGGCATCGCCGGCCGATATTGCTGCTACTCATCCGGTGACAGTCAGGCTCGAGCGGATCGGCAATGTGCACGAAGGCAAGGTTGAAACGGTCAGGGCCCGTTATGTCGTTGGCTGCGACGGCGCGCGGAGCGCCGTGCGCGAGTCCCTGGGGGTCGCGCGCCGCGGGGATTCGGGCAACCAGGCCTGGGGTGTCATGGATGTTCTCGCAGTCACCGACTTCCCCGATATACGCCTGAAGACCACGGTCTATTCCGCCAACGATGGAAATCTCCTGATCATCCCTCGGGAAGGCGGCTACCTCGTCCGCATATACGTCGAGCTCGACAAGCTTGCTGAGAACGAAAGAGTCTCCAGCCGTCGCCTTACGGTTGACCACCTGATCGCGGCGACGCAGCGCGTTCTTCGCCCCTACACGATCGGGATAAAGGAGGTTGCGTGGTGGTCGGTCTATGAGATCGGCCAGCGGCTTTGCGACGCATTCGACGACGTGCCGCAGGGGGAAGCGGATACGCGCTCCCCGCGCGTGTTCATAGCCGGCGACGCCTGCCACACGCACAGCCCAAAGGCGGGACAGGGCATGAACGTTTCCATGCAGGATGCGTTCAATCTCGGTTGGAAACTTGCGGCTGTCCTGCGTGAGCAGTCGGCGCCGCATCTCCTGCACACCTACTCTGCCGAGCGCCGCGCAATTGCGAAGGAACTGATCGACTTCGACCGCGAGTTGGCCCGCATGTTCAGCGCTCGGCCGAAGGACGCGGCGGAAGAGGATAGCCAGGGGGTCGATCCGGCGGAGTTCCAGAAATATTTCATAAAGCAGGGGCGCTTCACCGCGGGAACGGCGACCACGTACGCTCCGTCGATCATCAGTGCCGAACCGGCCTATCAGCACCTCGCGAAGGGCCTGGTGATTGGCATGCGCTTTCACTCGGCGCCGGTCATTCGCCTTGCGGATGCCAGGCCGGTTCACCTGGGGCACACGATAAAGGCCGACGGCCGCTGGCGTATCTTCGCATTCTCCAGGACCGAAGATCCCGCTGCGGCTTCGTCCTGCACGAGAGCCCTCTGCGCATTTCTTGCCGAGTTGCGCGCCTCTCCGGTCCGGAAATACACGCCGAAGGGCGCGGACATTGACTCGGTGATCGACGTCCGGGCGATCTTTCAGCACAGCCATCGCGATCTGGCCGTCGAGGCGATGCCTCCTTTCCTGATGCCTCGTAAAGGCCGCTTTGGACTGCGCGACTACGAGAAAGTTTTCTGCCCTGACCTGAAAAGCGGCAGTGACATATTCGACCTGCGCGGCATTGATCGAGGCGAGGGCTGCATGGTTGTCGTTCGCCCCGACCAGTATGTCGCCCACGTCCTGCCGCTTGATGCCTTTGCGGGTCTTGCCGCATTCTTCGATGGCTTCATGACCCGATGCGATTGAGGAACGTGCGATGGTGGTCACGGCACGGCATGCGCTTCTGGCGCTGCTGACAGCGTGGGCCGCTTGTGGTCAAGCGGCCGCCGACGGCTATCGGCTGGGGCCGTACAAGGACGATCTCTTCAAGTACCCCGCGATCGTCTCAAGCGCGTTCGGCGGCGACTATCTCACCATCGACTACGTTGAGGCGCGCGATCTCGACCAGCGCGACGCGATCCCGGAGAAGCGAGTCAAGCCCGAATACGTTTCACTCAACGTGCGTGCGCTTGAAAAGGACAGCACGCTTCGCTCGGGGGGACTGACGGTCCGGTACATCGCTGTCGGCAAGACAGACGGCGCGCATGCCGTGGTCATCTATCTTCACGGCATGGGCGGCAGCCGCTTCCAGGGCGACAATGACTGGATGTTTGGCGGCAACTTCAACCGCATCAAGAACCTGATGGCATCGAACGGTGGCGCCTACCTGTCGCCGGACTTCTCCGATTTCGGCGACCGGGGCGAGGCCGAGGTGAAGGCCTTGATGACGGACTATGCGCGCCGGTCTCCCGGCGCTCCAATCTTCGTCGCCTGCGGTTCGATGGGCGGTTATCTGTGCTGGCGGCTGGCGGCCGATCCCGCGGCGGCTAAGCTTCTTGGCGGTTTGCTGCTGCTTGGTTCCACCCACGACGATGGGTTCTTCAAGACGGCCGCAATGACCGATCCCTCGCGCCGTATTCCGCTGTTCATCGGCAAGGGCAGCCACGACACGGTCATGGACTGGCACGCCGAGGACGCCTTCTTCCGCAAGATCAAGGCGGCGGTGCCGGACTACCCGGCAAAATTCGCTTTGTTCGAAACCGGCTCGCACGGTACGCCGATCCGCATGACCGACTGGCGGCTTGTCCTGAATTGGATGCTCGCCGTCGACGGCAAATGAGCCATTCCTCATAGGTCGATGACGATGAAGTACGCCGAGAAGCCGGGCCCGAACGCTGCGAGAAGGTGGCGGCCCTTTCGTCCGGTGGCCCGCGCGTGGTTGAGGACGAACAGGGCGGTCGCCGACGACATGTTGCCGTAGTTCCGCAGGACCGTTCGCGACGGCTCGAGAGCCTCAGGTTCGAGTCCGAACAGGCGTTGCGCAACGTCCATGACCTTGGCACCGCCGGGATGGAGCAGAAAGCCGTCGAGATCATCGCGGGCAAGGCGGTTCCTGGCCAGAAAGCCGTCAACGGCCACGTCGAGGCTCTTCTCCATCAGCGCGGGGAGTTGCGGGCTGAGCACGATGCCGAAGCCATCGTTCCTGATGTCCCAGCCCATGATGTATTCGGTGTCGCGCCAGAAGTGCTCCCCGACCGCGACGATCCTGCCGCCAGGCTCGGATGGGTGATCGTCGTCTGCCGTGTTCCTCAAGACGACCGCAGCGGCGCCGTCCCCAAACAGCGCGGTGGAAACGTACATCGCGATGGCCGGGTCGTTGACTCTCAGGCGCACAGCGAGCAGAGATCGATGGTGAGGAAGAGGACGTTGCTGCCCGGCATTGTCTGCGCCATGCGTGTCGCGCGCGCCAGGCCGCCGACGCCGCCACCGCAACCAAGCCCGAAGATCGGCAGCCGTTCGGCGTGCGGGGAGAACTGCATCCGGTTCATCAACAGCGCGTCAAGGCTTGGAACCGCTAGGCCGGTGATGGTGTTCGTGACCACCGCATCGATGTCGGTGAGTTCAAGGCCGGCTTGCTGAACCGCGTTATTTGCGGCTTGCTCGAGCAAGTCGAGAGCGTGGCGTTTGAATGCCGCCGTGCGCTCCTCCCACGTGCGCGGGACGAGGTACCATTCCTTCGGCTGACAGAAATAGCGGGTTTCGACGCCCGCGTGTGCATACATGCCATCAATGCGCGCGAACTGCGGAAACGCCACGCGCGCCCTTTCTTCCATCTCCGTTTGGGAAATAACGTTCCCCGGCACGGCCGTCGCGACGGAGGCAACTTCGACGTCGAACTGGATCGTGGGTGCCGGGTCAACGGCTGCAACTCTTTCGAGCATGGCATACTCCGGTTCGGTTCCGGCTCGGTCTGGAACCGGACACCGTGGCAAGAACACCTCAACTGGTGGGTTGGATCGCTTCTCGCAGCAATGTGAACAGAGTGTGCGAACGCCGGAACGATCAGCGGGCGGGCGGTTTGGAAGCCCATGCGGCGATCAGGCGGGGCAGCATGATGCAATGATCGCCAGCGATTGCCGCGGCGCGTACGCGCTCTGCGAGCGTGTCGATGCCGATTTCGTCGGCGGTCGCAACGCCGTGCTTCTCGATCGCCGGCAGCAGGCTGAGAAGGGTCTGGGCGGCGAACTGGTAGACGATGGAATCGGGGCCGCTCTCTATCCGCGTGGTGCCGATCAGGCGCGGCTGGAATCCGGCGGCGCGGAACGTCGCATATTGCTTCGAGCCCATATTCGGCTCCACGCCGACGTGACCATAGGTGTCGACGATCCAGTCGATGCACCGGGTGAACAACGGCATCTCCGGCACGGCAACCGCCTGACTGATGTCCATCTCGATGAACGCGATGATGCCGTTTTCGTTGAGCAGGCGTCCTAGGTGCTTCAACGCCTTCACCGGATCGGGAATATGCATGAGCACAAAGCGGCCGACGACGGCGTCGAAGCGCTCGCTGCCGTTGAACGAATAGAGGTCGGCTTCGTCGAAGTGGAGCCAGTCGTACCCCGCACGCTTGGCGCGGGCCGTGGCGGCGCCAAGGGCGGTGGCGGCGTTGTCGATACCGAGCACCGAACCCGTCGGCCCGACCTTCTCCGCGGCGATCATCGATACGTCGCCGGCGCCGCAGCCAACGTCGAGAACGCGCATGCCGGTCTTGAGACCTGCGCGCCGCAACACGTCGCGGGTCTCGACGCTGAAGATTTCGCCCTGGCGCTCCAGCCGGGCCAGTTCCTGCGCGGAGTGGCCAAGGACGTAAGGCTGTGGATTCAAACCGCCGCGCATCTATTGGTCCCAACGTTTATCGGGTCGAACTTCATCCGTCGTGGCATTCGTTCGTACACGAGCTCGCGTTGTTGTCAGAATCGTGCGTCGGCCAGAGGGCTGCCCGCTAACGATTCACGTCGATGGTAAACAGAAGGTTGTCACACGGTATTTTGATCAAATTCAGCGCCGATCTTAAAGATTGGTAAGGGACTCATTCGTACTGTCGCTTGGCAGGCTTGTAGAGCGGGGCGTGTTTCGCGTGGCAGATCCTTGCAAACATCGTTCTGAAGGGGCGCTTCCTGTGTTGGATCGCGCGGACTTCGCGCTCTGGGACGGGACACAGGAGTGCAACAAATGTCCGTGACCAACACCACCGTCAAGACCAGTCACGCCGACATCGCAATTGCGGAAACCTCGGGCAAAGGGTTACCCGTTGTTTTCATTCACGGCAACTCGGCCTGCAAAGAAGTCTTCGGCGGCCAGCTGAACAGTGTCCTGGGTGATCGCTACCGGCTGATCGCAGTTGATTTGCCTGGCCATGGCGCCTCCAGTAACGCCTTTGAACCAGAACGCAGCTACACGATGCCCGGTTATGCCGACGCTGTTGTCGAGGTTCTCGCCACGCTGGGCATCGATCAATTCGCCATCGTCGGTTGGTCGCTCGGAGGCCACGTGGCGCTCGAGATGCTCCCACGCTGCTCCGGCGTTGTCGGCTTGATGCTGTGCGGCGCGCCCCCGGTCAGCCCGACGATCGAATCCCTTCAGAGCGGCTTTCTTCCCAACCCTCTGACCGGTCTACTGGGTAAAGAAGTCCTTACCGAAGACGAGGTCTCGGCGCTTGCCGATGCCTGCTACGGCAAGGCCGTCAACGCCGGGCTCATGGATGCCATGCGCCGCACGGATGGGCGTGCGCGGACGCTGATGTTCCAGGGTCTGTTTGCCGGCAATGTGTCCGACCAGCGGGAACTGGCGGAGAAATCCGATGTCCCTGTGGCCATGGTCAACGGCGCCGAAGATCCGTTCGTCAACGTGGACTATGTCTCCTCGCTGTCCTACGCGAACCTGTGGGATCGGCACTGCTTCATCCTCCGTGGCGCGGGTCACACGCCGTTTCTGGCCGCCGCAGACACGTTCGACGGGATTCTGGTGCGATTCGTCGACGAGATGGCGGCGCGGGCGAGGACCGGCAAGGCGCGCGGGGGCCATCGGCATGCGGGCGCTGCCGCGTGAAGGTACAACGCGCGTTCGACCACTGACGCCGGACGTTGGTGCCTGGTGGCTTTCCCACCGGCGCGATCCTCGGGCAACGCTCCGAGCAGGGGCAGTTGGTACCCGTAATCCTGACGCTGCTCTTAAAATTGAACGTTCTGTTCATCGAATGACGCGATACTTGTGGCGTTCGGGTACCAACGGTGCGTCCGCGTAGCATGAACGTTTTGAATACGACGTCGCAGCCCCGCGCCCCAAAGCAGGTTCCGTTCGACATCCGGGCGTCGTTGGTCGACGCGCTGTTCGACGATCGCCGTTCGCTTTTCATCGGATCGATGGCTGCAGCTTGCTGCACGCTTCTGTCGGCGTGGAAAACCGGCAGCGCGGTGCTCCTTGGCTTCGCCGTCGCCATTGCCTTGGTTGCAGTGGTGCGGGTCATTGAAATCGGCGCCTACGGTCGCGCCCGGGCAGGGCTCAAGACGGTCGGCGATTTGCGCCGCTGGGAAGTGCGTTACGTCATCGGCGCGACGATTTCTGACGGGCTGCTCGGCGTGTGGTGCTTCGTCACCTTCGCCGCTACGGACGATCCGTTCGTCCGGCTGCTCAGTTTCGGCATCACGCTGGCCTATCTGATCGGCACTTCGGGCCGCAACTTTGCCAGCGACCTTCTGGTCTACGCACAAATCGTCGGCGCCGGCGTGCCGCTCAGCGCCGCGATGTTCGTGGCCGGTGGCTATTACTACGCGATCTTCGGCCTGATCCTGATCCCGTTTTTCGTCGCCCTGAAGTTCATTTCGGATCGGCTGCGCAAGGTCCTGCTCGACGCGGTCCTGGCCAATCGCGAAATCAGCCACCTCAACCAGCTCTTCGACACCGCCCTCAACAACATGCCGCACGGCCTGGCGATGTTCGATTCAGGGCGCCGCCTGGTGGTGACCAACCGGCGTCTGATCGAGTTGCTCGGGCTGAACCAGCAGGTGCGAAAGGGGCTGTCGTCACGCGAACTCGTGCGCGAGTGCGTTGCAGTGGGCACCGTATTGCGGTCGGCCGGCGATCAGTTGATCGAGGACTTCGAGAACCGGCTCGCGGCGGGCCGCAGCGACAGCTTCACCATCCAGAAGCAGGACGGGCGGACGCTCAACCTGACCTTCCAGCCGATGGCGAACGGCGGATCGGTCGTGCTGATCGAAGACGTCACCGAGCGACGGGCCGCGGAGGCGCGCATCAATCATCTGGCGCGGTATGATTCGTTGACCGGTCTGCCCAACCGCATGTTCATGCGCGAGCAGATGGAGAGGGCGCTGATCGCGGCTGGCAAGCGCTCCTGCGCGATCCTTTTCGTCGATCTCGACCAATTCAAACAGGTCAATGACACCCTCGGCCATCCGCGCGGCGACATTCTCTTGCGCGCCGTCGCCGACCGGCTGAGGCGACTGATCAGAAACACCGACATCGTTGCCCGTTTCGGCGGCGACGAGTTCGTCATTCTGCAGACACCGATCGGCAACGACGATGATGCGGCCAGGCTCGCGCAGCGTGTCATCGGCTCGCTCAGCCAGACCTATGAGGTCGACGGCCATCAGGTCGTCATCGGCGCCAGCATCGGCATCGCCATGTCGCCGCGTGACGCTGCCGGTGTCGACCATCTTCTGAAGATTGCCGACATGGCCCTGTACTGGGCGAAGGCCGACCAGCGTGGCACCTGGCGCTTCTTCGAGCCGGAGATGGACGTGCGTGCCCACGCGCGGCGCAGCCTCGAACTCGACCTGCGCCACGCGCTCAGCAACAACGCCTTCCAGGTCTATTACCAGCCGCTGTTCGATCTCGCGACCAAGAAGATCTCGACGTGCGAGGCGCTGCTCCGCTGGCCGCACCCCTCGCGAGGCATGATCTCGCCGGCCGAGTTCATCCCGGTGGCGGAGGAAATGGGCCTGATTGTCGAACTGGGAAATTGGGTGCTGCGGGAGGCGTGCCGGGTGTGTGCAAGCTGGCCCAACGACGTGCGCGTCGCGGTCAACTTGTCTGCCAACCAGTTCCGCCGCGGCGAGGTCGCCAACACGATCAAGGAGGCCGTCGAGGACGCCGGTCTCGACCCCGGCCGGCTGGAGATCGAAATCACCGAAACGATCCTGTTCCAGGATACCCGGGCCACGCGGCAGACCCTGCGGCAGATAAGAGACTTCGGCGTCAGGATTTCGCTGGACGACTTCGGCACGGGCTATTCGAGCCTCAGCTATCTCCACAGCCTGCCGCTCAACAAGGTCAAGATCGACCGCTCCTTCCTCGAAGGCCTCGAGCTTGGCGACCGGTCGCTCGTGTTGCTACGCGGCATCGCCAAGCTCAGCGCAGACCTGGGGTTGTCAGTGGCCGTGGAGGGCATCGAGACGGTTGAGCAGTTGGCGCTCGTCGCCGCCGAAGGCAATGTAACCGAGGCGCAGGGTTTCCTGTTCAGCCCCGCCATTCCCGCGCGTCAGATCGCCGTCCTGCTCAACGATACACCGTCGCGGATGGAAATGGTCGCCTGAGGGCCTTTCGGGCCCGCGGCCCCGATCAACCAGCGCTTGCAAGACTGCGCTCAAGAGTTGCACGGCGCACTGTTGCTGTTAACCATAAGTTGTCATTGCGTCCAGTCGCACTTGGTCACGGGCCGGTGCGCGTGGTTAACCATTTATAAACAAGAGATTTTTCGCCCGCGGCAGGCCACCCTGGCGCTGGCTTGCGGCGTGATGCCGTCTGTTCCCTCACGCGCTGAAACCCGCAGAATTCCGGCGTTTTGATCGGGCGGTTATGTGACCGCCTTCACAGCGTGGTTAAAGATGCGTCTTCAAAAATGGTAAACAACCTGTTAGGGTAAAGCTTCGTCGCTGCCTGCGATCTGGGCGAGTGCGAGGAGGCTGCGAGTGATGAGTACGATCGCGTTGGTGCGTGAGGAGTCCACCTTCTCCGAACGCGTGCTTAACCTTATGGAGCGAGTTGACTATCGGCTTGCCCTCACTGACGACGAAAAAGAGCAGATTTACCAGCTTCGCTACAACGCCTACCTGCGGGAGGGGGCGATCACGCCCAATTTCGCCCACCGGTTGAGTGACGAATATGACGACCTGGATAATTCGTGGGTTTTCGGCATTTTCGTCGACGACCAGTTGGCCAGTTCGCTCCGGTTGAACGTTTCGTCGGCCGCCTTCCCGCGCTCGCCTGCTTTGGCCACTTTTGACGACGTTCTTGAGCCGGAGCTGGCGGCCGGCAAGATCATTGTCGATCCCACCCGGTTCGTGGTCGACCACCGGTTCTCCCGGCTCTATCCGGATTTGCGGTACGCGACCACCAGGATCGCCTGGATGGCCATGGAATTCTTCGGCGGAGATCTTCTGCTCGCCTCGGTAAGGACCGAACATCAGGCCTTCTACCGGCGGGTCTTCGGCCACGAGGTGGTGTGCGATCCGCGCCAGTATCACACGCTGATCAAGCCCCTGAGCCTGATGGTATGCGACTACGCGCAGCAGAAGCACGCCGTCACGCAGCGCTATCCGTTTTTCCGTTCGACGTATTTCGAGCGGCGCATGCTGTTCGGTTATCCGGCCGTTCATCAGGCATGGGACGTTCGCGAGGGTGAACGTAGCGTGGTGCGGCGTGCCGAAATTCCTGCTCTGGTTGGCTGATCCCGTAACGCACAGCGGTCCACGGCAGCATCGTTGAGCCTGCCATATTTGCGGGCGGCGGCGTGATCGCGTATCAGCGGCAGCGACCACCACCAGAAGCGGGCTGACAAGCATGCAGTACACCCGATTGGGTTCGACCGGCGCGACCGTCTCACGCGTTTGCCTCGGGATGATGAGCTTCGGCGCGAAGCAATGGCAGCCGTGGGTGCTCGAAGAGGAGGACGCCCGGCCGCTGATAAAACGCGCGATCGAGCTCGGCTTCACTTTCTTTGATACCGCCGACGTCTACTCGCGCGGGGTGAGCGAGGAGATCACCGGCCGCGCGCTGAAGGACTTCGGTCCGCCGCGAGACCAGATCGTCCTCGCCACCAAGGTCAACGGCGCCATGGGCGAAGACCCCAATCAGCGCGGTCTGTCGCGCAAGCACATCATGCGGGCAATCGACAATTCTCTCCGTCGGCTCGGCACCGACTACGTCGACCTCTACCAGATCCACCGCTTCGACCCGGCGACGCCAATCGAGGAAACGCTGGAGGCACTTAACGATGTCGTGCGCGCCGGCAAGGCGCTTTACATCGGGGCCTCATCGATGTGGGCGTGGCAGTTTGCGCAGATGCTTGCCACCTCCGATGCCAGGGGCTGGTCGCGGTTCGTCACCATGCAGGATCACTACAACCTCATCTACCGGGAGGAGGAGCGGGAAATGCTGCCGCTTTGCCGGAAGGAGGGGATCGGCGTTATTCCGTGGAGCCCGCTGGCGCGCGGGGTGCTGGCCCGGCTCCGGGCCGATGCGGAGGCGACGGAGCGCGCACGGACGGACATCTTTGGCCCGCGTCGCTACGAGCACGACGAGCAATGGCGCCATCGTCGACGCGGTGAGCGCCATCGCCACCAAACGCGGCGTCACCAACGCCCAGGTGGCGCTTGCCTGGGTGATGGCGCAGCCCGGGGTGACCGCACCGATCGTCGGCGCGACCAAAATGAGTCACCTCGAGGACGCCGCCAAGGCGCTGGAGATCACCTTCGACGAGGAGGAGATCAAGGCGCTGACGGAACCGTACCTGCCGCGGGCGATCGCCGGTCACCAGTAGCGTTTGTCGCGTTGAGGGTTCGTTCCCGGCGAGGAACGAGGTAGTCGCTTCCTGACGGTTGGCGTGGCAAAGCACCGGATCATCATCGATACCGATCCCGGCCAGGACGATGCCGTCGCAGTCCTCCTGGCACTCGCCTCACCGGACGAGATCGAGGTGATGGCCATCGTCGCCGTCGCCGGCAACGTGCCGCTCGACAAGACTGCCGCCAACGCCCGCCGCGTTGTCGAGCTTGCCGGTCGTCGCGACATACCGGTCTACGCCGGCTCGGCGCGACCGATCATGCGTCAGCTCATCACGGCGGAACACGTCCACGGCAAAACCGGCCTCGATGGCTACGCACTGCCGGCGCCGACGCTGCCGCTCGCCGAGGGGCATGGTGTCGATTTTCTGGTCGATACGCTTCTCGCCGAGCCGTCGGGGACGATAACGCTCTGCACACTGGGACCGCTCACCAACGTCGCGCTGGCGTTGATCAAGGCGCCGGAAATCGCCCCCCGCATCCGTGAGATCGTGATGATGGGTGGCGCCTACTTCGAGGTCGGTAACATTACCCCGACGGCGGAGTTCAATATCTACGTCGACCCGCACGCGGCCGATGTCGTCATGCGCAGCGGCATCCCCATCACCATGGCACCGCTCGATGTCACCCATCGTGTCCTCACGACCGCCGCCCGCCGCGACGCCATAGCTGCGATCGGTAACAAGGTCGGAAAGGTCGTCGCCGGCCTGCTGTCGTTCTCGGAGCGCTTCGACCTGGAGAAGTACGGCTCGCTTGGCGCGCCGCTGCACGACCCGTGCGTCATCGCCTGGCTCCTCCAGCCGGACCTCTTCTCCGGGCGAACGGTCAATGTCACCGTCGAGACGGCGAGCCCGCTCACCCTCGGCATGACGGTCGCCGACTGGTGGCGGATCACGGACCGGCCGCGCAATGTCCATTTCCTGCGCGATGCCGACGCAGATGGCTTTTTTGCGCTGTTGACCGAGCGGCTGGCGCGCCTGCCGTGATGCGAAAAAGGCCGCCCTCGCCACGTCGTGTCTTGACGGTGAAGCGGGCTCACGTCACTCCAGTCGCGTCGGGACCTCAGGAAAGACCATCATGGCGATCACACGCGGTTTCGTCGGCCGGCGGCCGAGCGAGCAAGAGGCCAAGCGGCTGCCGCCGGGCCAATATCTCGAGCACGGCTTCCCGGTCCTGTCGGCCGGTGCGACGCCGCGCGTCCTCACCGAGAACTGGCGCTTCACGCTCAAGGTCGGTCCGAAGCCGGTCAAGTCGTGGACATGGGAGGCGTTCAACGCCCTGCCACGTACAACGTTGCAAGCGCGACATCCATTGCGTCACAAAGTGGAGCAAGTTCGACACGAACTGGGACGGGGTGACCATCGACGACTTGCTCGCTGATGCCGACCTCACCCCGCCGACCGACTACGTCCTCGCCCATTCCTATGACGGCTACTCGACCAATGTGCCGTTCAGGGACCTGACGGGCGACCAGGCGATGGTCGCTATCCGCTACGAGGGGGCACCGATCGCGCCCGACCACGGCGGCCCGGCCCGGCTGCTGGTGCCTCACCTCTATTTTTGGAAGTCGGCCAAGTGGCTGAACGGGCTGCAGTTCACCGAACGCGACGAGCCGGGCTTCTGGGAATTGCGCGGCTACCACATATATGGCGATCCGTGGCGCGAGCAGCGCTTCACCGGAGACTGATCGTGGAGCAATCCGTGTCGGGCGGCCGCATCGCGTGGCAGCAAGCGGCCATCACCCGCATCGTCGATCAGACCCCGACGGTGAAGAGCTTCTTCCTGATGCCGGAACACTGGCGATCGTTCGTCGCGGGCCAGCACGTCGATGTGCGATTGACCGCGCCGGACGGATACCAGGCCGAGCGCAGCTATTCGAGTCGCGTCCGCTCCCGGTGCATCCGAGGTGGAACTGGTCATCGAACGCCTCGACGATGGCGAGGTGTCGCCATTCTTCCACGAAGTGGTCATGCCCGGCGACGCCATCGAAATGCGCGGGCCGATTGGCGGTCATTTCATCTGGCGAAAAGACGACCCGAGTCCGGTGCTCCTGATCGGCGGGGGCTCGGGGGTGGTTCCGCTTGTCTCCATGGTGAGGGCTCGGCGCCATGGCCGCGCCGGATGTGCCGATGGCGCTGGTCTATTCAGCGCGGACGGTGGCTGACATCATCTTCCGCGACGAATTGATCGCCCACGCCGGGGACGGCCCCGACCTCGCGCTCTACCCGACGGTAACGCGCGAGAGGCCGGCGGACGCGATCATCCGTTCCGGGCGCATCGACGGCGCCCTTGTCGGCGAGGTCCTGGCCCGCCTCGGCGGCGCACCACGCCGCACGTACGCCTGCGGCAGCAACGCCTTCGTCGATGCGTCGACCCGGCTCCTGCTTGACATGGGCGTGCCGTTCGAGACGATCCGGACGGAGCGTTACGGCGGCGAGCCGGCGGGTATCAGCGTCGGGACGGCGTTGCCGGAGGAGTAGTCGGCCGAACGGGGGGCAAGCGTCGTCATGGCGGGGGATGACACGACGCGCACCGACGGCTGGTCCTTGATCGAAGAGGAGTCGCGCGCGGTCGCCGCCGCGGCCAAGCTCGAGCGGCTGGCGCGCTCGCCGTCGGAAGTCGACGCCCGGCGCCGCGCCTTCGAACTTGTCTCTCTCAGGTCGGGTGAAATCGTTGTCGATGTCGGCGCCGGCTCTGGCCTGATGACGGTCGAAATGGCGCGGCGTGTTGCACCGGGGGGGCGCGTGTTCGCTGTCGACCCGTCCGCCCTGATGCTCGGCCACGCGCGGTCGCTGGCGCGTGCCGCCGGCCTCGGATCGATCGTCGATTGCCGGGTGGGCGATGGCCGCCAGTTGCCGTTCGGCCCGGCCGCCTTCGATGCTGCCTCCTGTCATTGGGTGCTTGCCCACGTCGATCCGGCCGAGGCGGTCATCAGGGAGATGGTGCGGGTGACCCGCCGTGGTGGTCGCGTCATGTGCGTCGAGATCGACTGGGACACCCTCATGGTGCATCCGGGTGACGCCGCTCTCAGCCGTCGCATTTTTCAGTACAACGCCGGCCGCTACGTCGATGGCTCGGTCGGCCGCCGATTGCCGATCATGATGGAAGCAGCTGGTCTCAGCGACCTCACCGTCGAGCCCCTGGTTGCGATCGACCGCGGCGGCGACGGCGCCTGGCGCGGGTTCCTGCGCGAGCGCGCCGAGATTGCCGAGCAGGCGGGGGTCATCGACGCTTCTGAATCGTCCGCATGGACCGGAGCCCTTGAGGCCGCGGTCGCCGCGAAGACTTTCCTGTTCGGCTTCGTCCAGTTCGTGGTGGTCGGCCGCGTGCCGCTTTAAGTGATCAGGACGGCGCGGAAGTCGTTGACGTTGGTGAGGGTCGGGCCGGTGACGACAAGGTCGCCAAGCGCGGCAAAAACGGGATAGACGTCGTTCCTTGCGAGGCTCCTCGCCAGATCGAGGCCAAGTGCGCGTGCCCGTGCCAGCGTGTCCGCGGCAATCACCGCGCCGGCGTTGTCCTCGGTGCCGTCAATCCCGTCGGTGTCGGCGGCGAGCGCGAAGATGCCTTCGGCGCCGTTGAGACGCAGGGCCAGTCCGGCGAGGAATTCGAGGTTGCGGCCACCCTTGCCATTGCCGACGACCGTCACCGTCGTCTCGCCACCGGAGAGAAGCACACGCGGCCGTTCGCCTCCCTGCTCGCCTTGCCTTTATCGCCAATGCCTGCTCGGCCATGGCGGCGCCACGTCGCGCGCCTCCCCCTCGATCGCGTCGCCGAGGATCGTCGGCTCGACGCCCGCCTGCGCGCCTGTTCGGCAGCGGCCTCAGGCTCGCCATCGCCGAGGCGATCACGACGGTCTGGGCACCGGCGAGCCGGGATCGCCGGGCTTCGGTGTCTCGTCCGGCGCGGCGGCGAGATGCGCCGCGACGGCGGGCGGCGGCGTGATGCCATAGCGCGCCAGGATGCCCGCGCCTCGCCGTATGGTCGGGTCGGCGACCGTCGGCCCGGAGGCGATGGTCGCCGGGTCGTCGCCGGGCACGTCGGAGATGATCAGGCTTACTATCCTGGCGGGTGCGCAGCGGCGGCGAGGCGTCCGCCCTTTATCAGCGAGACTTGCTTGCGCACCGTGTTCATGGCGGCAATGTCGGCGCCCGAAGCCAGCAGCGCGCGGTTCACCGACTGCTGGTCGGCTAGCGAAACGCCGTCCGGTGGCAGCGTCAGCAGTGCCGAGCCGCCACCGGAGATGAGGACGAGGATCAGGTCGCCGGGGCCGGCCTCGTCGACAAGCGCCATGATCCGGCGGGCGGCGTCGATCCCGTTCTGATCTGGCACCGGGTGGCCAGCTTCGGTCACCGCGATTCGCCGGCACGGTACGGCGTGACCGTATCGGGTGACGACGAGCCCACTGAGTTCGCCGTCCCAATGGTCCTCGACCGCCTTCGCCATCGCGGCCGAGGCCTTGCCGGCACCGATGACGATGGTGCGGCCCCTGGGCGGCGGCGGCAGGTGGGGCGGAACGACCCGTGCCGGCAGCGCCGCGGCGACCGCCGTGTCGAAGAGTGCGCGCAGGAATGGCCGCTCGCCGCCCGCAACGAGCCTCGCGGGGACGGAAGGGTCGATGGTTGCCATGACTACCCCCATCCGACAAAGCGATGTTAGGTTCAAGCCCGGGGCCGATATTGATGAATTCCGTATGAATTTCCTCGGCATTGATATCGGCACTTCGGCGGTGAAAGCCGTGCTCGTCGACGAGCGCGAATCCGCCCTTGCCGAAGCGGCGACGCCGCTTGCGACCAGCCGCCCGCAACCGGGCTGGTCCGAGCAGAATCCGGAAGACTGGTGGCGGGCGAGCGAGCGTGCCGTGGGTCTTGTGCGCGCCCTTGCCAAGGACGCCTTCGCCCAGGTACGCGGCGTTGGACTTTCAGGTCAGATGCACGCGGCCGTCGTGCTCGACGCGGATGACAAGCCGATCCGCCCGGCAATGCTGTGGAACGACGGACGCGCTGTCGCCGAGTGCGCCGAGCTTGACCGCGCGGTGCCAGATCTACAGACCATCGCCGGCATCGTGCCCATGCCGGGGTTCACGGCGCCCAAGCTCCTGTGGCTGAAGCGCCACGAACCGGAGAACTTCAGGCGACTGCGTACAGTCCTGTCGGCCAAGGACTACATACGGCTGCGACTCACAGGCGAGTTCGCGACCGACATGGCCGATGCCGCCGGGACGCTGATGCTGGACGAGGCCGCGCGCACATGGGCACCTGAGGTCGTTGCCGCGAGCGGGATCGACGAAGACGCGCTGCCGAAGCTGCTGGAGGGACCGAGCTGGTCCGGCATGATGCGGCCGGAGGTCCTGGCAGACTGGGGGATCGGCCATCAGGTGGTGGTCGCTGCCGGTGCCGGCGACGTTGCCGCCGGCGCTATTGGCATCGGCGCCATCAACGACGGCGACCAGTTCGTGTCGCTCGGCACCTCGGCACAGGTTTTCATCGCCCGCGACCGCTATCACCCGAAGCCGGGAACGCTGATCCACGCCTTCGCCCACGGTATCCCGAAGCGCTGGTTCGAGATGGCGGCGCTGCTCAACGGTGCGTCGTGCCTGGACTGGCTGGCGCGCATTCTTGGCGAGAACGACGTGGCGGCGCTGCTTGACCGGGTCGCGCCCAGGTTCAACGGTCCGTCGCCGGTGATCTTCCTGCCCTACCTCGCCGGGGAGCGTTCGCCACTCAACGATCCGGAGGCCCGCGGCGTATTCGCAGGGCTTGATCAGGCAAGTGACACCGACGATCTCGTGCTGGCAGTGGTGGACGGGGTGGCGCTGGCGCTCCGCGATGCTGCCTCCGAATTCGGCGCCGACTTCGACGGTGGTCCGATCGCGATGATCGGCGGCGGCGCGCGCGGCGACCTCTGGATGCGCGTGGTGGCGAACGCGCTCGGCCGTCCGCTTCTCCGACTTGCCGGCGGCGACCGCGGACCGGCGTTCGGCGCCGCGCGGCTCGGCCGCATCGCCGCCACAGGAGAGACGGTGGCCGCCGTGTGCAGCCAACCGGCGATCGTCGAGATCGTCGATCCCGACCCGTCGGTGGTTGACCGCTACGAGGCGCGGCTTGATCGCTTCCGCGTCCTCTACCGCTCGCTCAAGGCGACGAGGACATCTCGTTCAGCCACGGTGGATCAGCCCCGGCACGTGAAACGGTAATCGCCGCGGCCTTGGCGGCGAAGGCGAGGACGTCCGCCAGGGTGGCTTTGTCGAGGCCGGCGATACCTGGCTTGGTGAGCAGCCGCTTCTGGTCGAGGCGGGCGAGGACGGCGGCCGTGAAGGCATCTCCGGCACCGATGGTGTCGACCACCTCGGCAGCGACGGCGGCGGTCGTCACCGACAGCCGGCTCCTGGTCAGTGCTTCCGCGCCGCCCGCGCCCTTGGTGAGGATCACCACCTTGGTGCCATGATCGAACCAGCCCTTGGCAATATCGGCGATGGGGACGTCCGGCGCCAGCCATGCGAGGTCGTCCTCGCTCAACCTGATGATGTCGCTCATAACCGCCATCCGGTTCAGGCGCGCTACGTAGCCGTCGCGGTTCTTGATCAGGCTCGGGCGGATGTTCGGGTCGAGCGAGATGACGCAGTCCTGATGGTCCCGCTGCATCAGCGATTCCAGCGCCGAGCCGCAGGGCTCTTCGGCAAGGCTGAGCGAGCCGAAATGGAGGGCGGTGACGGTTTTGGGAAACGCCGGCAGGTCGTCCTCGGTCAGCATCCTTCCGGCCGAGCCTTCATCGAAGAAGGCATATCGGGCGTCGCCGCCGGTGAGGTCGGCGAAGGCGAGCGTTGACGGTCGTTCCCGGCCTTCCGCAAATTCGGCGTCCACGCCGCTTTTGGCGAGCGCTTCGCGCAGTACCGTGCCGAAGAATCGGTGGAGAGGCCTCCGAAAAACCCCGCATTCGCCGACAAGCGGCCGAGCGCAATGGCGACGTTGAAGGGCGACCCGCCAGGGAAGGGTTGATAGACGACGGCGCCGTCGCTTCCACGGCGCGGCAGGAAATCGATCAGGGCTTCGCCGCAGGAAATGATCATGGGCCCCTTATAGCGGCTCGCCATGCATTGGGCGACGGGTGAAAATGATGGGTCGGTGGATCGGCGAGGGCGCGAATTTCAAACGCCCGGGTTCGAGGGACCGGTGCTCTTGCCTGCCCGGCAATGGTTGCCTGCTACCAGTGGCGCCTGCCAGGTTCCGTCATCCCACAAGCCCGCGATATATCTCGGGACTTAAGGTTAATATTTGCCCCAGGTCGGTGAATATTTACAATACGATTTACTTAGCTTTGTAATGATCTCCATGGCTTAGTAGGGTCCGGCCGCGCGTCGAGCGACGATCCGCGGGGTCGGCGATCCGGCGCACCTGGAGAGGCCCATCGGGTCGCGATGGGCCAAGTGGAATGCGGCTGGATTCACTCCTGCGCGAAAGCGCTGATCGGTTCGGACAAAGGGATGCCATCGTCGTCGGCGATGTCCGCCATTCCTATGCCGAGCTCGATGGCAAATCCGGCCGGCTGGCCGCGGCTCTGATCAGTCATGGCATCAGGCCGGGCGATCGCGTCCTGGTGTTCATGGACAACAGTTTCGAGGCTGTTGTCACGATCTTCGCCGTGTTCAAAGCCGGCGGCGTGGTGGTGCCTGTCGATCCGACCAGCGACGCCGACACCCTCGCTTTTATTTTCGACGACAGCCGCGCGTCCGCCGTCGTTACGCAGGCACGGCTGGCGTCGGCAACTGCTGCTGCCATGCGCGGCGTCGCGACGGTGCGGCTGGTGGTGCTGGCCGGTGGCGACGGCGCTGCCGGGAGCGAAAGCTGTCTCACCTTCGAGGAGGTGGTGAACCGTGCCGGGCCGGTGCCCACGTTCCCCGTCGACCGCGGCGGCGAAGATGCGCCGGCGCTGCTTGCCTATGCATCGGCCCCGCCTGGCTTGGTCGCCAGCCGGCGTCCGCCAGCCACCGGCAGATCGGCGAAGCCACGGACGACGCGCTGCCGCCGCGCGAGGGCGGCGACGATACGCTGGTGTTGAGTGACCACGGCGATCGTCACAGTACACAACCTCCGCCGGTCTGTCGGCTGCCATCAAGGCTGGCGTCGCTCTGGTGCTGGAGCGCCGGGTGGCGCGCGATCGCGACGATGGGCCGGTCGCTGCGTGGTGTCCTGGCAACACCGGCAACATCGCGTCGCCGGGAGGCAAGGCCACAGGCCCGCGATACTCGCGAAGGGAAGCAGCCGTGGCGGGTTTGAAGAAGGCGGCGATCGCGGCCGGCCTCGAAACGCTCTATTTCAGCGGCACGCACCGCCTCGCCGCGGCCGTTCCTCGGCGGCGTCGGCGCGATCCTCATGTTCCATCACGTGCGGCCGCCGCGCGACGGGCCCTTCCAGCCAAACCGCAACCTCGAGATCTCGCCGGCCTTCCTCGACGAAGTCGTGGGGGCGCTGGCCGCGGCCGATGTCGACATCGTGTCGATGGACGAGGCGCTGTCGGCGCCTGCGAGCGGCGATCGGTGCGCGCCGCTTCGTCGTCCTGTACCTTCGACGACGGCTACCGCGACAATCTCACACTTCGCCTGGCCGGTGCTGGAGCGCCACCAGCGTGCCGTTCGTCATGTACGTCGCCTCGGCGTTCGCCGATGGCGCGCGGCGAGTTGTGGTGGCTGACGCTGGAGGAGGCGATCGCCGACAACGACCGCATCGCCGTCGACTCGACGGCGTCGAGCGCATGTTCGATTGCGCCGACGCCGGAAGCCAAGACCGAGACGTTCAACGACGATCTACTGGTGGCTGAGGGCGCGTGCCCGACGAGGCGGAGATTCGCGCGGTGGTGCGCGCGCTCGCCGCCGACTGCGGCATCGATATGGCGGCCGAGTGCCGCGCGAGTGCATGGGTTGGGACGAGCTTCGCACGCTCGCCGGTCACCCGCTCGTCACCATCGGCGCCCACACCGTCGACCACGTGATGCTGGCCAAGGTGTCGGCGGCCGATGCCCGCGCCCAGATGATCGACAGCGTCGGCGCCATCGAAGAGAAGCTCGGCGTGCAGGCCCGAGCATTTCGCCTATCCGGTCGGCGGTCACGCCGAGGCCGGTCCGCGCGAGTTCGCGCTCGCCGCCGAGGTCGGCTTCAAGACCGCGGTCACCACGCGGCCGGGCGTACTCTTCGCCGACCACGCGCGGCACCTGACGGCGCTGCCGCGCATCTCCATTAACGGCGAGTTCCAGCGCCTGCGCTACCTCGACGTGCTTCTGTCCGGCGCCGCGACGGCGCTGTGGAACGGCTTCCGCCGCGTCGACGCCGCCTAGCAGCCCGCTACCGTTCCGAGAACGGCACGCCGCCCTTGGCCTTGTTGGTCTTCGGCGCCTCGACGATCTGCACGGTCACCGCGTTGATGTCGACCCCGAAGTGCTGGACCACCGCATCGGTCAGCCCCTTCATGAGCCCCTTCTTCTGCTCGGCGGTGCGCCCCTCGGCGCAGTAGACGACAACTTCCGGCATTGTTTTCCCTCCGTGGTCGCGCCTGTCCGTGGCGGCGTTCCCTCATCTCATCCCGTTCGCACCCGCACAAGGTCTTCTCGCAACCGCACAATCCGGCTAAGGAAAGGCGACCCGTCGCCCTTCCCGGGTGCAAGCCCGTGCCGATCCGCAAGATCCTTGTCGCCAACCGGTCGGAGATCGCCATCCGCGTCTTCCGCGCGGCCAACGAGCTCGGCATCGCCACCGTGGCGGTGTTCGCCGAGGAGGACAAGCTCGCACTCCACCGCTTCAAGGCGGATGAGGCCTACCAGATCGGCAAGGGCGCCGATGGCTCGACGATGGGGCCCATCGCCGCCTATCTCGACATCGGCGAGGTGATCCGCGTCGCCCGCGAGGCGGGTGCGGACGCCATCCACCCGGGCTACGGGCTCCTGTCGGAAAACCCCGATTTCGCCGCGGCCTGCGCCGAGGCCGGCATCGTCTTCATCGGGCCGTCGCCGGACACCATGCGCAAGCTTGGCAACAAGGTGGCGGCGCGCGAGCTTGCCCAGTCGGTCGGCGTGCCGGTGATGCCGGCGAGCGAACCGCTGCCCGATGACGTCGAGGCGGCGGCAGGCTCGCCGCGCGCATCGGCTATCCGCTGATGCTGAAGGCGTCGTGGGGCGGCGGCGGGCGCGGCATGCGGGTGCTCGCGCGCGAGGCCGACCTCCGCCGCGATCTCACGCCGGCGCGGCGCGAGGCCAAGGCCGCCTTTGGCCGCGATGAAGTGTATCTTGAAAAACTGGTCGAGCGCGCCCGGCACGTCGAGGTGCAGGTGCTGGCCGACAGCGCCGGCAACGTTGTCCACCTGTTCGAGCGCGACTGCACGGTCCAGCGCCGCCACCAGAAGGTCGTGGAGCGGGCGCCGGCGCCTTACCTCGACGAGGCCCAGCGCGCCGAGCTCACCGGCTATGCCGTTGCCATCGCTGGCGCGGCCGATTACGCCGGCGCCGGCACGGTCGAATTCCTCCAGGATGCCGACACGGAGGCCTTCTACTTCATCGAGGTCAATCCGCGCATCCAGGTCGAGCATACCGTCACCGAGGAGGTGACCGGCGTCGACATCGTCAAGGCGCAGATCCGCATCGCCGAGGGCGCCGTTATCGGCACGCCGGAATCGGGCGTGCCGGCGCAGGATGCGATCTTCCTCAACGGCAACGCGCTTCAGTGCCGCATCACCACGGAAGACCCCGAGCAGAATTTCATCCCTGACTATGGCCGCATCACCGCCTATCGCGGCGCCACCGGCTTCGGCATCCGCCTCGATGGCGGCACGGCCTACTCCGGCGCGGTGATCACGCGCTTCTACGATCCGCTGCTGGAGAAGGTCACCGCGTGGGCGCCGAGCGCCGAAGAAGCGATCGCGCGCATGAACCGGGCGCTGCGCGAATTCCGCATTCGCGGCGTGGCGACCAACCTGGCGTTCCTGGAAAACGTCATCGGCCATCCGCGCTTCAGTGATGCGAGCTACACCACCCGCTTCATCGACGAGACGCCGAGCTTGTTCGAGGCGATCAGCCGCCGCGACCGCGCCACCAAGCTCCTCACCTACATCGCCGACGTCACGGTCAACGGCCATCCCGACACGCGCGACCGCGCACGTCCGCCCGAGCCCGCCGGAGGTAGTGCCGCCCCGCGACCGGCCGCCGCGTCTTCCTGTTTCGCCTCCTCCTGAAGGAGAACAATCGATGGCCGCCGCCCGGTGCCAAACAGCGGCTCGACGCGGACGGGCCCGAAGCCTTCGCCCGCTGGATGCGCGCCGAAAAACGTGCCCTCGTCACCGACACCACCATGCGCGACGCCCACCAGTCGCTGCTGGCGACGCGGATGCGCACCCACGACCTGGTGGCGGTCGCCGGCGCCTACGCCTCGGCGCTGCCGCAGCTCCTGTCGCTCGAATGCTGGGGCGGCGCGACGTTCGACGTCGCCATGCGGTTTCTCGCCGAAGACCCGTGGGCGCGGCTCGCCGAGATTCGCGAGCGACGGCGCCCAACATCCTGCTGCAGATGCTGCTCCGCGGCTCCAACGCCGTTGGATACACCAACTATCCCGGACAATGTGGTCCGCTTCTTCGTCAAGCAGGCGGCCGACGCCGGCATCGATCTCTTCCGCGTGTTCGATTGCCTCAACTGGGTGGAGAACATGCGCGTCTCGATGGACGCCGTGCGCGAGGCGGACAAACTCTGCGAGGGGGCGATCTGCTACACCGGCGACATCCTCGATCCCGACCGCGCCAAATACGACCTCAAGTATTACGTCGGCCTTGTCCGCGAACTGGAGACGGCGGGCGCGCACATCATCGGCATCAAGGACATGGCGGGTGTCCTCAAGCCGGCGGCGGCGACCAAGCTGATCGCCACGCTCCGTGCGGAGACCGACCTCCCGATCCACTATCACACGCACGATACATCGGGGATTTCGTCGGCCTCGGTGCTGGCGGCGGTCGCGGCCGGCGCCGATGCCTTCGATGCGGCGATCGACTCCATGTCGGGGCTCACCTCGCAACCGTGCCTCGGCTCGCTGGTCGAGGCGCTCGCCGACACCGACCGCGGTACCGGGCTCGATCCTGTCGCCATCCGTCAGATCTCTTTCTACTTCGAGGCAGTGCGGGCGCAGTACCGCGCCTTCGAGTCGGACCTGCGCTTCGGCGCCTCCGAGGTCTATCTGCACGAGATGCCGGGCGGGCAGTTTACCAACCTCAAGGAGCAGGCGCGCTCGCTCGGCCTCGAGGCGCGCTGGCATGAGGTCGCCCGCGCCTATGCCGACGTCAACATGCTGTTCGGCGATATCGTCAAGGTGACGCCGTCGTCGAAGGTCGTGGGCGACCTGGCGCTGATGATGGTCGCTTCCGACCTCACGCCGGCCGACATCCTTGACCCCGCCAAGGACATCGCGTTTCCCGAATCCGTCGTGCAGATGATGCACGGCGATCTCGGTCAACCGCCCGGCGGCTGGCCCGAGACTCTGCAGAAAAAGGTGCTGAAGGGCGCCGCGCCGGTGGCGGTCCGGCCCGGCTCGCTCATCCCGCCCGCGGACCTTGAGGCAGACGCGCGCAGAGGCGGCGGCGAAATCCGGATCTGCCGTGGACGACCGTGCGCTCGCCTCGTACCTCATGTATCCCAAGGTCTACGTCGATTTCGCCAAGGCCTCGGAAGCCTACGGCCCGGTCGAGGTGCTGCCGACGCCGGTGTTCTTCTACGGACTGCCGGTCGGCGCAGGAGATTCTGGTCGAGCTCGAACAGGGCAAGACGCTGGTCGTGCGCAACCAGGCCATCGGCGAGACCGACGAGCAGGGCTTCGCCCGCGTCTTCTTCGAACTCAACGGCCAGCCGCGCATGGCCAAGGTGCCCGACCGCCGCCATGGTGCGGCGGGCAAGGCGGCGCGTCGCAAGGCGGAGGAGGGCAACCCCCTCCATGTTGCCGCGCCGATGCCCGGCGTCGTCGCCACGCTCGCCGTCGCGCCCGGCCAGGCGGTCAAGGCCGGCGACGTCATCCTCTCCATCGAGGCGATGAAGATGGAGACGGCCCTCCACGCCGAGCGCGACGGCACGGTCGCCGAAGTCCTTGTCCACGCCGGCGAGCAGATCGACGCCAAGGACCTGCTGGTGGTGTTCGGGGGGTAGGCGAACTCGGCGTTCGAAGGCCGATGAATACAACCTTGTCATCCTCCGGCTTGACCGGAGGATCGTTATCAATTGTCTCAACGCCTTCGGAATGGCAGCGGCGATCGATCCTCTGCTTTCGCAGAGGATGACAGCAATGGTTTCCATACGGATTGACCGGAAGGTCGATCTCCGCCTCAACGCGCCGCGGTGTTCTCGGCCTTTTTCTTCGCCGCCTTCTTTTTCTTCGGCGGCATCGTCGCGACGTGCGCCACCGCAATGTCCAGCCATGCCCGGAGATCGCGGTCGCGTCTGGTTCCCTCGTCCCTGACCATGATGTAGCCGCGGCGCCGGCCGGCTCATCTCCATCATGTGGGTGTGCGGTCGGGCGAGGGCGGCGTCGTTGCCGTCCTTGCCCACCCGCACCAGAAGCTCGCCGCGCAGCGTGCCGGCGACCATGTTGCCGTTCAGCATGAAGCAGATGCCGCCGAACATCTTCTGCTCGGTGACGTTCGGGGCCGGCGAGCATCGCGCGAATGCGCGAAACCAGCTCCGGCTCGGCTTTGGTCGCCTGTTTCATCGTCGCTCCCGTTGGCCATCTTACCACACGGCGTTCTTGGGCCGCAGCGTTACGCTCGCACCACCTCCACGTTCGCGGCGATGCGGTCGGCGACGTAGCGCGCGTCCCGTCCGGCGCCGTGGATCATCGCCGATGACATCGCGTAGAGGAAGTGCAGACCGGTGAAGTAAAGGCCGGGCTCGCTCGCCACCACGCCGCGGTTCTGCAACGGCGCTCCGTGATCGTCGAACACCGGGATATCGATCCAGTCGAACCCGGCATCGAACCCGGTGCACCACACGACGTTGTTGACGTCGAGCACGCGGCCGTCGGCCAGCATCGGCCGCCCATCAGTGACCCCGGTGGTGCGCCCGACGAATTCGACCCCAAGGTCGGCCAACTCCTTCCGCTTGACGCGGATCAGCGGGCCGCCCATGGCCGTCATTTTCGGCCGCGCCGCCCGGCCGATCGGCGTGCTGGTGGTCAGCACGCGGTGGAAGAGGCCACGCAACGCGATCCTGCAAAGGACATGCTGGCCGATGAAACCGTCGTTGACGCGGAAAGGAATCTGCCCGGGGTCGCGCCCCGACACCCAGACGTGATGCCCGGCCCCGGCCAGTTCGCGGGCGATCTCGGCGCCGGAGTTACCGGCGCCCACGATGAGAACACCGCCACTCTTCATCTGGCGCGGACCGCGATAGTCGAAGGAGTGGAGCTGGACGATGTCCGGATCGAGTTCGGAAGCAAATGCCGGCGACGTGCGGTCGCTGATAGCTCGACATGGCGACCACCACCTGGCGCGCCTCGAAGACCTCGCCTCCGGCGGTCACGCGGTAGCCGGCGCCGTCGCGGCTGAGGCCGTCGACCCGGACACCGCTCCTCACCGGCAGGTCGAAGTGCGCAGCGTAGGATTCGAGGAAATCGGCCATGGCGTCCTTGGTCGGGAAGTCGCCGGCGGAGCGCGGCATGCGCATTCCGTCGAGACCGTCGAAGGGGCGCGGCGTGAACAGCTTCAGCGAGTCCCAGCGCCGGCGCCACTGGTCGCCGATCCGCTCGTTCGCATCGAGGATCACAAACGGCACGTTGCGACGCTTGAGGTGGTAGCCGACCGAGAGGCCCGGCCTGTCCGGCGCCGATCACCACGACGGGAACGGCTTCCGGTTGCCGGGCGACCGGCTGCGGCCCGCGTGGCTTCGTCGCGGCGGGCTTGCGTCCGGCGATGGCCGCAAGCGCGGTGCCCTCCTCGAGATGTCCCTTGGCGGCTTCGCGGTGTGCGGTGATCGTCTGGGTGGTCATGGCCATGTCCTCCACGTTGGATGCCGGGTCTCGGGTTGTCGCGGACGAGACTAGGCAGCCACGGGAGGCGCCGCTTCGGGCGAACCACCCATCGGGCTTCACGGGGAAGCGTGGGTGATTCCACCCACACCAGGATGTCAGACGAGATCGTGCTTGTAGGCGAAGGCGGTCGCGGCGGCCCGCGACGGCACGTCCAGCTTGACGAAAATATTGCTGACGTGGCGGTCGACGGTCTTCTCGCTGAGGGTCAGGTCCGCGGCGATCGCCTTGTTGGTCTTGCCCGCCGCGACCAGCCGCAGCACTTCCAGTTCGCGGCGCGTGAGGCCGTGCGGGCTGGCCGGACGCTCGCCGCGGCTCAGCCGGTCGAGGCGGTCGAGATCGGGTCTGGCCCCCAGTGTGGTGAAGATCGCCCGCGCGCCGTCGAATTCGAGCGCGCAGCCGTCGGTGTCCCCGGCGGCGCGGCAGGCGAGGCCGATCAGCACCCGCAGGCGGGCGGCGAGGTAGGGCGCGCCGAACCGGTTCCACACGTCGAACGCCGCGCGCAGCGGCCCGAGCGCCGCTTCGTGGTCGCCGCGGGCGAGGTAAATCGCGCCGCGGGCGTGAGCGACGATCGCGTCCAGCGCTTCGCTCTCCATCCCCTCGGCCAGCGCTTCCAGCTCGGCGCAGCCAGCGGCAGCTTCCTCGACGTCACCGGCGGCGATCGTGATTTCGACGTAGGCCGGCAGCAGCTTGGCGCGCTCAAGGCGGCCGCGGGCACTGGCAACCGCCCGGTGGATCGCGGCCGAAGCAGCCTCTGTGCGGCCCTGCGCCAGCCGCAGAAGGGCCAGCCCGGGCTGCGGGTCGCGGCCGAGACGGCCCGCGGTCTGGTACGCGGCCTCGGCGGCATCGAATTCGCCGCGCAGCCGGCGAACCTCTGCCTCCTGATAGAACGCCGGTGCCAACGCTCCGGGCTCCAGAGCGTTCGTCGGGAGTTCGCTGGCGCGATGGGCCTCGGCGATGGCCTCCTCCCAGTTGCCGCTGAGTTCCATGATCTCGGCCCGATGGACCAGACAGGAGCCGGCAAAGGGAACCAGTTGCGGCTCGTGCGCACACCAGCGGGCGAGCGCTTCCGTCCACTCGCGTGAGCGGTCGAGGGCGTAGACCTGCCGACACCCGTCGATAACGCTGCAATAGACGAGACCCGTTACCACGGGCAGGACGCTGCCCGGCGCCGCCGACAGCATCGCGTCGTCGAGGGCCCTCAGCCCTTCCGCCGTCTCTCCTTTGCGGAGGAGCGTGCGTCCCAGAAAATTCCGGGCCAATGCCGAAAGGTCGGCATCACCGAACCGCTCACCGATGGCGAGCGCCTCGCGTGCCGCCGCAAGCGCGGCATCGCCGTCGCCGGCGACGGTGTGCCGGCGGACCGCAGACAGAATCAGAAAGCCCCGCTCGGCGCAGTCGCGGTCGCCGATCAGCCGGTCGGCGCGGGCAATCCAGGCGCCGCCCTGGCCGATCTCTCCGAGAAAGAGCAGCCGCATCCCCAACCAGAAGGCCGTGCGCGCCGCCGCGAGGTCGCGGCTGCCGTCGACCAGGAGCTGATAGAGCCGCTCGCCGGCCTTCAGAAAATCCTGGTCGTTGGCGCTCAGCGTCGCCGACCACGCCAGCATTTCGAGGTCGTCGGCTTCGAGCGGCGCCGCGGCATCAGCCTTGGTGAATAGGCTGTACGCGTCGGCCCATGCATGCGCCGCGTACGCATGGCGGGCTGCCGCGAGGTTGTCGCGCGCATGCGTGCCGGTCCGCTGAGGCCGCTCGGTCTTGGCGGCTTTGTTCATGGGGGTTCCTTTTCCACTCCCGTTCAAGCAGACTCTTGACTTGACAGTGCAAGGACGGGGGCCCCGCCATGCTCGACAGAGTCTCGGATGCCCGCCGGGCAGCCGTATTCTACGCGATAGCACTTGGTCTCGCGATCCTCGCCAGTCTCGCCGCCCCCGTTCTTCACGAAGGCGCCCTGATCCTCACCATGTTCACGCCGTTGGCAGCGGTGCTGCTGATGATGCTCGTCTTCACGCACGAAGGGCGCTCGAGCGCAGGCTGGGCGGCGCTCGGGTTGACCAAACCCGGCTGGCGCGGCTGGCCGCTCGCCGTTCTCGCGCCGATTGTTGTGCTCGGCGTGTCCTATGCGATCCTGTGGGCGACGCCTTACGCCGAGTATCAGCCGCTCGGTGACGCTCGGCCAGTTGTGGCCATCGTCATTTTCACCGCCATCGGCCTGCTGATCGACATCGTGATGGCTTTCGGCGAAGAGGTCGGCTGGCGCGGTTTCATGCTGCCCCGCCTGATGTGGCTCGGCGCGGTCCCTGCGATGCTCGTCGTCGGCCTGCTGCATGGCGTGTGGCACCTGCCGCTCATCTTCCTGACGCCCTACTACCACGCTGATGGCAATCTAATGATCGTCGTGCCGCTGTTCCTCGTCACGCTCAGCCTTGGCGGTGTGTTCTTCGGCTATCGCGCTCACGGGGAGCGTGTGGCCGGTCGCCATCGCCCACGCGGTCCACAACGACGTCTGGGAGTCATTGGCGCGGCGCACCACCGGGTCGTCGGCAGAGACCATCGAGTACCTCGGTGGAGAGAGCGGCGTCATCGAGATCGCTGGCCTTGCGGTGCTCGCCGCCGCGTTGGCGTGGCTGCTGCGCGGACGCGGGGCCGCCGTGGCGTAAGCTTCAGTCAGCCACCAACTCGCACGCGGTTCCCCGCCGGGTCGACCGTCTCGATGCCGCCGTCGGCCTCGCTGACCGGCGCACCGGCCGCTTCCAGTCGCTTGCGCGTCGCGGCGAGGTCTGCCCCGACGGCACCACGATAGTGAACCACCTCAGCCCCGCCGATCCCGCCGGCGCCTGCGGCGCGCCGACCCCGGCCCAGGTGTTGAACGCGATGATGTGCGGCGGGTAGTCCATGGTCACGTCGCCCATGCCGATGCGTCCGGCGAGCATCAGCCGGCGGAAGCCGATCACGCGCGAATAAAAGTCCATCGCCGCGTCGAGAGCGGAGACGTGCACGTGGACGTGTCCGATGCGCGTGGCCGCCGGCAGCGGTGCGGCGAGATCGTCGCCGGGGGCAAGTTCCCCGAGCAGCCCGCGCACGTCGATCGGGTCGCGGCCGGAGGTGCGGCGCCCGTCAGTGGTGATGCCGAAGTAGTCGTTGCCGTCGCTGGTGAGCTTGCCGCGCGACGGCGTCTCGAAGGTCATCTCGATGCCGTTGCCGTCGAGGTCCCAGAGGTAGACCGCCTCCGACACCAGGTGGTCGGTCGGCGAGTTGTAGTAGCGGGCGGCGATCAGCCGGGCGGTAACGCGGGCGAGGTCCTTGCGCGTCGGCACGTGGATGGCGACGTGGTAGAGGCCACTGGTGTTCTTGACCACCGGCCGTTCGGCGTTGGCGTGGAGCACGACCAGCGTTCTGCCGCCGGCGCCAAGTTCGATCGTCCTCTCGTCGCGGCGGATCTCGCTCAAGCCGACGAGATCGCGCCAGACGGTGAGCGCCCGTTCGGCGTCGGTGACGGCGATGTGCACCGGCCCGAGGCGGGTGCCGGCGGCAACGGTGGCGGGTGCGGGGGCGGCTTCGGTGAGGGTCAAGGCAACGGCTCCTTGCGAGGCTATTGGCAATAAGTGCTGCCGTTTCGCCGCGGTTCAAGGTCGAGGTGGAAATGGTCGGTGTGGAACTCGTCGGCGCCTGGCCCGAGCACCGTCTTGAAGGGTCCGCACGCTGAGGTTCTCACCGCCGCCAGGAATTGGGCGTCGGCCCCGTCGCCGCCCCATGCGGATTTGACGTCGATCCATCGCCCGTCGACGCGGAAAGCGGAAATGTCGATAGCCCGGCCGAAGGCGTGCTCGCTCAGCTTTTCACCCGCCAGGTTGTCGCGGGTGCGGCAGGTGTACGAGTTCGACAACGCGGATGCCGTCCACCCCGGCGCCCAGAATTGCCTGTGCCTTCGCCTGAACGGTTCCCTCGATCCAGGTTGCCAGGGCCTCGGCGAGATCGCAGCCGATGATCGCTTTGGTCGAGAAATCGATGGCGCCGTTGTCAAGCGAGGCGACCGCGACCGGTGTCGCGATCCCGCACTCATCCTCGGAGATCGGGGCCAGCATGGTCGCGTCAACGCGCAGGTGGTCAAGGGTTATCCTGCAGGCGTTCTGCGCGGCTGGCGGCGGCGGCGCGAGCGGATTTGTCGGCAAAGCGGCCAGTTTTGGCGCCGGATGGGGTATGGGCGGTGTCAACGCGGGTGGCTTCACCGGCGGCGGAGGCGGCGCATCGGCCGGAAGCGCGGCAACCTCGGGTGCCGGCTGTGGCTCCGTCACCGGCGGCTTCGCCGCGGGTGGTGGCTCAGTGACGGACGGCGGCTCCGTCAGTGGCGCATAGCCGAGGACCGCGGCGGTCTGATTGTCGCCGGGTCGCAGGTGCGGCATTGGTACGTCGAGGAGCTGGGTGTTGGCGGGCGCTGCTGGTGGCCGCTTGATCGTCGGCTTCCCTCGCGGGCGGAACGCCTCGGTGACGGCGTCGGCCGGCGGTTGAAAAAGCCGCTTGAGGAAATCGGCCGGCGATTCCTGCGCCGCCGCGCTGCCCGCAGCGACGGCCAGGACCGTCGCTGCTATCCCAATCCGCCGCATCCGCGTCGCCCGTTCGGCTCACGATCGCCGGCGCGGCGATCCCACGTCTCCTCGAAGCAGTAGAATGTGACCTTTTCAAGCGCATGGTGCGCGTTCAACCGTTGCGATGGCGCTTGCCGGGCGCGGTAGCAAGGTCCATCCTCCCGGCGTGGATGCAGCCGATTTGTCCGATTGGGCACCGATGGCGTCGGCACCGCGCGACGGGTCGCTGGTGCTGGTGAAGGTGCGAGCCAGCGAACAGGGTCCCGCGGAGGTGGACGCGGTGCGCTGGGCCCGTTCGGTCCGGTCCGGCGAGGAGAGCTGGGTCGCCAACGACTCCGACCCGTTCGCCCGCGTCGTCTATGCCGAGACGGAACTGTCCGGATGGTTGCCGTTGCCGACGCAAATGCCGCCGTTGCGTTCTACCCGGATCGTGCCGCGTCCGGAGGACTACGCCGGCGAACTCGACGGTTCGGCGATCTGAAATACGCGCCTCGTCGCTACCCGGACCTGATGTCCGCGATTGCCGCCTGGTGAAGCGCCAGCGCCGGCTCGTGGAAACAGCAGAAGATGACCTTCTCAAGTACACCGGGGTCGGCGCGGGTCTCCCGCGCGACGGTGTTCACCGCAATCCGCGCGGCGCGGTCGGCGGGGAAGCCGTAAACGCCGGTCGAGATCGACGGAAAGGCGATCGTCTTCAGCCCATATTCCCGCGCGAGCGACAACGAGCGGCGATAACAGGAGGCGAGCGCGGCGTCTTCGCCATCGTCGCCGCCGTGCCAGACCGGCCCAACCGCGTGGATCACGTACCGCGCCTTGAGCCGGTAGCCGCCGGTGATCTTGGCGTCGCCGGTATCGCAGCCGCCGAGCCGGCGGCACGCCTGCAGCAACTCGGGTCCCGCCGCCCGGTGGATGGCGCCGTCCACGCCGCCGCCGCCGAGGAGTGAACGGTTGGCGGCGTTGACGATCGCATCGACGTCGAGCGTGGTTATGTCGGCGACGATCGCTTCGAGCGCGGGCTTCGTCATCACCTGAGCCTAGCCGACATGGTCCCCGCCCGCCACCGGAAGTTGTATTCCTGCTAGCCAAAATACTCCATGGCTTGCAACCGTTAGTAGTGACAGTGCTTTGCAGTATATTGCGAACAATTCGACCGTTTCCTGGCTTAAGTTGTGTGCCGTTTACGTCGCTGTTGAAGAAATAAGCGGTTCTGCACTTCTGATGGCAATTGCGAGCTTTGACTTCTCCGGATAATATTTAGATGCGGCGCTGGTTTCTGGGGGTTGTACTGTGAAGACCGCTGCATCTTTGGGTGTGCTCTTCGCGGCTTTGATGCTGGCGACGGGCGCACAGGCGTCGATCGTCAATATCTCGGGCGTGCCATTCGGCACCGACGGTACCGTGGCCTTCGCCGGCTACGGCACGGCCCAGAGCAACAACAACGTGGTGACCTATGCCCCGTCGCACACCAGCGATCCGTCGGGCGGCGCCTACTGGTATGTCGAGGGCAGCACCACCACCAGCGAGGTGACCACCGACCTGTCGGCCTATGGCGTCAACTGGTACTTCATCGGTGCAGAATCCGGTTACACGATCACCTTCGTCGGTGGCGCCCCGGTCGACCCTGTCACGCACACCGAGGCGAACGAAAACAACAACTGCTGCTACAGTTCGCCGACCATCAACCCCCTGAACCCCATCGGCACGTCCTCCGGTCTCACCTCGTCGATCATTCCCATCGACTTCTTCATCAACGGTGCTTTGACTCCCGCGGTGTCGAACGGCACCAACGACCCGGCCACACTGGGGCAGGCGTTGGCGACGATCATGTTCGGGTACGTCCAGCCGCAATACAGCAGCGGCGTGCTCACCGGCTGGACTGTAGTCAACACACCGACTTCGTGGTTCGCGTTCGGCCTCGATGACGGTGGTGTCGACGATAACCACGACGACTGGATGGGCATCGGCCACGTCTATTCGGAGGTGCCGATTCCGGCGGCTCTGCCGCTATTCGGCACGGCGCTCGCCGGGCTCGGCTGGGCCTCGCGGCGCAAGCGCGGTTCCCGCCCGTCGGTGTGAGGACTTCCACCGATCTTTTTTAACTTTCGTTTCCGCAGCGTTTTATGCATAGATTTCTCCATCGCTCCGCAAGGGGCGATGGGGAGGAAAATTCGCGCATGCTCGTTCGTGCCGGCGCTGTCGCCGCTATTCTATTGACTTTTCTTTGCACGACCGCCGAAGCCAGAATGTCGGCGATGCCTGTTTCCGGAAAGACGACCGCTCCCTTCGGGTGGGCTGCGTTTTGCCACGCCACAAGCCACCGGAGCGAATGTGCCCGACCGTCTCGGTCGAAGGTGGTCAGATTGACGCCTGCCTTGTTCCAGCAGCTCAAGCAGGTCAATGCGCACGTCAATGACACGGTCAAGGTCCAGTCGGACATCTCGCACTACGGCGGGTCCGATGTTTGGGCCTATCCGGCTGACGGCAAGGGGGACTGCGAGGACTTTGCCCTGGAAAAGCGCCGCGAGCTCATGCAGGCCGGGTGGCCGCAGAGTTCCCTGCTGATGACCGTCGTTCATCTCCATGATGGGGAAGTTCACGCGGTGCTGACCGCGGTCACAGACCAGGGCGATTACATCCTCGATGAATTGACGCCGAGCGTGCTCCCGTGGTCGCAGACGCAATACATCTACGTCAAGCGGCAGTCGGCTGCCAATCAGAACGACTGGCAGCTGATCGGGCATTGAACGCTATTCGGCCGGCATCTGTATCGGACCCTGCGAAGGCGCCGCCTTGCGCGGCCGTCGCGCGAACGCCAGTGACCAGCCCCAGTTTCTCAGCCTGTCGATCTGCACGAATATCACCGGCGTGATGAATAGGGTAAGCAGCTGAGACGAAATGAGACCGCCGACGACTGCCACGCCGAGCGGTTGGCGAAGCTCGGAACTCGCCCCCGTGCCCAGCGCGATCGGCAGCGTTCCTAGCAACGCGCACATCGTCGTCATCAGGATCGGCCGGAACCTCCGCGTCGCGGCCTCGGCAATTGCCTGCAACGCTGGCAGGCGGTCCTCCCTTTGAATGGCCAACGCGACGTCGATCATCATGATCGCGTTTTTCTTCACGATGCCGATCAGCATGAGGATGCCGATCATGGCGATGACCGACAGGTCGAAGCCGAACAGCTTGAGGGCGAGCAACGCGCCCAGTGTTGCCGAGGGCAGGCCCGACAGGATCGTCAGTGGATGCAGGAAGCTCTCGTAGAGAGAGCCGAGGACAACGTAGATTGTCGCGATCGCGGCGACGATGAGGAGGCCCTCGTCGCCGATCGATTGCGCGAAAACCTGCGCGGTGCCGCCGTACGAGGTGAAGACGTCGGCAGGAAAGCCGAGCTGTCGCACCAGCGTCGCGATCGCCGCGGTGGCGGTTCCAAGTGCGACACCGCTCGGCAGGTTGAAGGAGATCGTCGTGGAATCGAGGATTCCGGTCTGATTGACCGTCACGGGCCCCAGCGTATGCGTCACTTTGGCGAAGCTCGATAGCGGGACCATGGCACCGTTGCCGGCGGGCACTTCGATCGTCGCCAGCAGCGCATCCGACCAGACGATCGAGGGGCTGTATTCGAGTATGACGTCGTAGACGCCACTGCCGACCTGGATGCTGGCAACGCTGTTCTGCCCGAAGCCGGCATTGAGGGTCGAGCGTATCGCGCTGGCGGTGACGCCGAGTGCGTTGGCGCGGTCGCGGTCGATCGTGAGTTGGGCCTGCAACGCCTGGTTTTCCACGTCGGTGTTGACGTCGGTGAAGACATCCGGCCTGGCCTGCATGGCGGCCACCAGCTTGTCGGACCACTCTCCCACCTTGGCGGGGTCGAGAGACTGGACGGAGAGCTGGTATTGCGCCCGGGCGCTGCGGCCGCCGAACCGCAGACTCTGGGCTGGGACGATGAAGCTTCGCAGTCCGGGTATGCCGGCGAGCGATTGGCGCAGCTGGGCCAGGACTTGATCAAGGGCGGCGCGCTGATCCTTCGGTTTGAGCTGAACGAACATCTGGCCGCTGCTCAGCGTGCCACCGCCGAAGCCGCCGACGCTCGACGTGACGCGGGCCACCGCCGGCGAGGCCTGGACCTTGTCCGCAGCCTCCTGCTGAAGCTTGACCATGTCGGCGTAGGAGATGTCCTGGCGCGCCTGGGTGGAGATGGAAAGTTGCCCGATGTCCTCGGGCGGGAAGAACGTGGTGGCGGAGATTTGGAACAGCGCGTAGGAGCCGACGAGTGAGCCGACGAAAACGAGCATGATCAGCGCCTGGTGATTGAGGCACCAGCCGACGCTGCGTCCATACGCGGCGGTCAGCCGGGCAAACCCGCCGGAAAACCACCGTCCCATGCGGCCGCCCCCGGTTCTCGACTGCGGCAGGCGTGCCGCCAGCATCGGCGTGATTGTCAGCGACACGAAGGCCGACGCGGCGATGGCCATGACGACGACGACACCAAATTCGTTGAACAGGCGGCCGATGACGCCTCCCATCAACAGGATCGGGATGAAGATCGCGATCAGCGAAAGCGACATCGAGACGACGGTCCAGGCAACCTCGCGGCTGCCGACGATCGCGGCTTCGAACGGCTTCTCTCCGGCCTCCACGTGGCGAATGATGTTTTCGAACACGACGATCGCATCGTCGACGACCAGCCCCACTGCCAGCGTCAAGGCGAGAAGCGACATGTTGTCGATGCTGAAGCCGAACACGTACATGCCGGCGAACGCCGCCAGCAGTGACAGCGGCACCGCCAGGCCGGGGATGGCCGTCGCCAGCGGTCGGTTCAGGAACAGATAGATGACCAGCAGCACCAGCCCGACCACCACAGCCAGCGTTCCCTCCACGTCGTGGACCGCAGCCAGGATGGTGGTCGATGCGTCGTTGGTGACGTCCAGCGACACCGAGGCGGGCATCGCTGCCCGCAGGCCGGGAAGCTTGGCCTTGATCGCGTCGATGACACCGACGGTATTGGCGCCCGGCTGACGCATGACCGCGATGGCGATCGCCTGCTTCCCGTCGAACCAGCTCCCGGTTTGCAGGTTTTCAACGCTGTCGTAGACGGTCGCGACCTGCCCAAGTCGAACCGGGTTGCCGTTGGAGGTGGCAATGATCAGGGATGCGAAACCGGCGGCATTTGTGACCTGGGTCGGAGCATTGATGATGAACGACTGGTCGGCGGTCTGGAAGGTGCCAAGGGGGCTCTGGCTGTTCGCCGCGGCGATCGCATTGGCCACCTGATCGAGGCTGAGACCACGGGCGGCGAGCTTCTGCGGGTCGACGTCGACACGCACGGCATAGGTCTGGCTACCGAACACCTGTGCTTCGGCAACGCCGTCAATCGTCGACAAGCTCGGCGCCACGACGTTCTCGGCCAGGGCGTCGACGTCGGTCGTCGACATCGTTGGGCTGTGGACCGCGATCAGCAGAATGGGCGCATCGGCCGGGTTGACCTTGCGGTAGGTCGGCGGGGTCACGTTGTCCGGAAGCCGACGGGCCACTCCGGCGATCGCCGATTGCACGTCGGCCGCGGCTGCGTCGATGTTCCGATCGAGATTGAACTGCAGCACGATCTGGGTGCGCCCGGTCGAGCTGCTGGCGGTGATCGCATCCACGGCCGGGATAGTCTGGAACTGCTTGATCAGCGGTGTCGCGACGGTGTCCGCCATGGTTTGCGGCGATGCGCCGGGAAGCTGGGCAGAAACGCTTATGGTCGGATAATCCACCTGTGGCAGCGACGCGACCGGTAACAGGCCCACCGCGAACAGGCCGGCCAATGCCAGGCCGATTGCGAGGAGGATCGTCGTTACCGGTCGACGGATGAAGAGTTGTGACACGGGCGCTAACCTGCCTTCGGGGCCGGCGGCGTCGCCGCACCGGCGGCGACGCGAACGCGCTGCCCAGTGGTCAGGCCCGACTGGCCCTCCACGACCACCCGGTCGTTCGCCGCCAAACCGGCAGAGATCGCCGTCATGCCGCCGTTCGACCCGGCGACCTCGACCGGCCGAACGTCGATCGACTGATCGGGCTTGACCACATAGACGATCGATCCGCCGTCGCCCGATGGGCTCACCGCGACATCGGGAACCAACACCAGTCCCGATCGCGATCCCAGATCGAGCGTCACCGAGACAAGCTCGCCCGGCCAAAGTGCGAGATCATCGTTTGGCAATGTGCCCCGGACGGGAACGGTGCCGGAGCCACGATCGACGGCATTGTCCAGGAACGTAACCGGGCCGCTTGCGTCGCCGCTGGCGCCGGGCGCTGTGACCTCCACGGTCGCCGACCCGTTCGTCATGGCCGACCGCAATTGAGAGAGGTCGTTTTCCGATACAGAAAACTGAACGTCGACCGGTGCCATCTGGGTCAGGGTAACCGCGGAGCTTCCGGGCTGAACCAGACTGCCGACAGAAATCTGGAAGGCGCCGAGGCGGCCATCGAACGGGGCTCGGATCTCGGTGTTGGCGAGGGCCGTTTGATCGCCGCCCAGGACCGCCTGATCGAGGGCGACATTCGCCGCGGCAACTTTTGCGGCCGCTTCGGCCTGGCTTTCCGCGTACGTGGTATCGGCGCCCTTCTGGATGAGCGCCTGTTCGTTCGAAAGAGTGGTTTGCGCTTCCTGGAGGGTTGCCTGATCGCGTTGCAGCGCGGCCTGGTCCTTGGCAACGGCTGCCTGCGCGAGTTGTGGATCCAGCTTGGCAATCAGATCGCCCGCCTTGACGTTGCTTCCAGCCTTCGCGGGGATTGCGACGACGGTGCCCGAGCTCTGGCTGGTCAGGTTGACGGATTGCGGCGCAATGACCCAGCCGACGGTTTGCCGACGATCGGGAAGAGCGCCGGCGAGGGCGGTTGCCGTTGTGACTTCAACCGGGGGGCCATTGCCTCGGGCCGCAGGCCCGCTGCCTGTCGATTGGCGGGGTGCCGGACGGGACTGGGCTGCCTGCTGCGGCGCGCTCCTCGAGGCGGCGCCGACGGCGGCAGTCTGAGGATGGGCAGTTTCAGCCCGCACTTCGTAGCCGGCGATGCCGGCCACAACGATACTCAGTGCAATCCACGCGAGACCGCGCATCGACGCGCCCTCCGATACCGGACACGATATGTATGACCGCAGAGCGTGTCGCCGAGCTGGCCGGGACGTTAAATCTTGTTCACCCTGGCAGGCCGGTGAGAAAGAGAGGCCCCGGTTTCGTGCCGGCTTCCAGGATGAGATGAGCGCCGTCGGAGGGGCGGTGCCCCTCCGGCGCGCGCGTCATCGGAAGCTAGCTACCGTAGTAGGCGTTCCAGTCGATGGCCGAGCCGTTCGTGGCTGGAGCCGGCGTGGCCGCGGTGCCGATCGGCTCTGGTGACGTCCGCGTGTTCACGCCCGCCGGTGCATTCAGGGCCACCCGGCAGAACGGCAGCGTGCTCGGGTCCGTCACGTCTGCCGGATTGGCGACGTAGTTCCGGCAGCCACCAACGACCGCTTGACGGGCCGTCGGAGATAGCGACGCCAGGAGGGTTTGCGCAGCGGCTGGCGTGTCTATGCCGGTGACGTTGACCCCAAGATCGAAATTGGGGTTGCTGAAGGTGTCGGCGAGCGACACCGCCGGCAGGGCGAGCGAGAACGCGACGGCCGCAGCTGCGGCCGGGGCAAAGATGCGACGCATGGTCGTTGACCTTTGAGGTGCGTTGTCCGAGGGGAGGGTCTCGGGCCGACGCTGATTTGGGTGGGCAGGTCTGGCTCGTCGCGTCGCGGTGACATCCGTCAGCCGCCGGCGAGGCCACGCTCACTCCACGTGAGTACCTAGGGACCCGGCTCTGCGGCTGCCACTTAACAAAAAATAATGTTGCCGCGCAGACGGAAACCCGGTGGTGAGCAGGCACATCCGGTGGCCGTCCGGAGTCAGGTTACGTGGGGCCGAGCGTCGTCATCGCGCGTCCCATGCGGCGATCAGCTTCCTCGTCGCGATGGTGCGGAACCGGCGCTCCAGCATCGCGTGAACAAGGTCCGGGGTGGCGTTGTCGAGGCTGATCAGCACGGTCGGATAGTCGCGATAGTGTTCGGTGATCTTGAACAGGTCCGGGTCGCTTTCGATCAGCGAGTCGCGTTCGTCGATCGAGTCGAGGCGGACCACGAGCGCATTCTCCTCCTCGCGCACCCAGGTGAAGAACTTCTTGCCGACGTGGTACGACCGGCGGCCGTGGTGCGTGGTGCGCGCCGCACCGGGAAACGACATCGCGATCCGGTCGACGTCGCCGCGGGTGACGCTCACGCCGCCGTCCAGCCGCCGTCCATAGGCAGCATGGCGCCGGTGATCTGGCTCGCCGCGTCGGAGCACAGGAACACGGCGAGCGCGGCCACCTGCTCGATGGTGATGAACTGCTTGGTCGGCTGGGCGTAGAGGATGACGTCGCGCTTCACCTGATCCTCGGTCATGTGGCGCGCCTTCATGGTGTCGGGGATCTGCTTCTCCACCAGCGGCGTCCATACGTAGCCGGGGCAGATCGAGTTGATGGTGATGCCGGCCTCCGCCGTTTCCAGCGCCACCACCTTGGTGAGGCCGGCGAGCCCATGCTTGGCGGCGACATAGGCGACCTTGTAGGGCGAGGCGACCAGTGCGTGGGCGCTGGCGGTGTTGACGATGCGGCCCCAGCCCTTCGCCTTCATCTTTGGCAGCGCGGCGCGGATGGTGTGGAAAGCCGACGACAGAACGATGGCGAGGATGGCGTTCCACTTCTCGATCGGAAACTCCTCGATCGGCGCCACGTACTGGATGCCGGCGTTGTTGCAGAGCACGTCGATGGCGCCGAATTCCTTCTCGGCGTCGGCGACCATCTGGGCGATCTCGTCCGGTCTGGTCATGTCGGCCGGCGAATAGGTGACGGTGACGCCGTGGTCTTTGGCCAGCCCGGCACGGATTGTCTCGATCTCCCCGGCGTCGCCGAAGCCGTTGAGGACGACGTTGGCACCTTCCCTGGCCATGGCCGTGGCGAGCCCGAGACCGATGCCGGAGGTCGATCCGGTAACGAGAGCGGTTTTCCCTTTGAGCATGATGATGACCTCATATTTACCAGCCGGGTGCCTATATACTGCACTGCAACAAGGTTTCCACGAGGTTGTGGCATTTCGTACCGCCCGACCCGGTGATAGAAGAGCGCCCGATGGCAAGCATCAGCCCCGTCCTGGAGCATCGCGAGCACGACCATGGGCGCTGCGCCGCGCTGGCGCTCGGCCACGCGGAGGAGATTTGCGCCCGCGAGGGGCTGCGCTTCACGCCGCAGCGCCGGCAGGTGCTGGAGGCGCTGCTGCTCTCCCACGTGCCGGCCTCCGCCTACGACGTCATCGACCGGCTGGCGGAGGGCGAGGGTCACCGGCCGGCGCCGATCTCGGTCTACCGCGCCCTCGATTTTCTGGTGGAGCACAACCTCGCCCACCGCATCGAATTCGAAGAACGCCTATGTCGCCTGCGACCGCGGCGACGACTGCGAGCCGGGCGCCACGCTCTTCCTCATCTGCGACAACTGCGGGGCAGCCGGCGAAGCCACCTCCGAGGCGCTCGGCCGCCTGGTCAGCGCCGAGACCCGGGCGCGCGATTTCCTGCCGCGCCTCAACGTGCTGGAAGTGCGCGGCCTCTGCGCCCGCTGCCGGAAGGCGTGATGATGGTGCGACCGCTGATGCAGACCGCAACGCCGAACCCTCCCCTTGAGGGAGGGTCAAAACGGCGAAGCCGTTTTGGGGAGGGGTGGCCTACCCCACCCCCTCCCGAAATTCGCTGTCGCGAATTTCGACCTCCCCGCAAGGGGGAGGTTGGCCGTCGAGTTCAACGCATGACGACGCTCGCTTCCCCCCAGCCCCGCCGCCAGACCGTCCCCGTTATGGTCGGCGACGTGCAGGTCGGCGGCGGCGCGCCGGTGGTCGTCCAGTCGATGACCAACACCGACACCGCCGATGTTGCCGCGACCGTGGAGCAGGTGGCGGCGCTGGTGCGCGCCGGCTCGGAACTGGTGCGCGTTACCGTCGACCGCGACGAGGCGGCGGCCGCCGTGCCCCACATCCGCGACAGGCTTGCCGCCCGCGGCATCCATGTGCCGATCATCGGCGACTTCCACTACATCGGCCACAAGCTGCTGACCGACCATCCGGCGTGCGCGGAGGCGCTGGCGAAGTACCGCATCAACCCCGGCAACGTCGGCTTCGGCGACAAGCGCGACCGCCAGTTCGCGACCCTCATCGAGCTCGCGCTCCGCTACGACAAGCCGGTGCGTATAGGCGTCAACTGGGGTTCGCTCGACCAGCGGCTCCTGACCGCCATGATGGACGAGAACCACAAGCAGGCGGCGCCGGTGTCGGCGGCGGAGGTCACCCGCCGCGCCATCGTCGCCTCGGCGGTGCTGTCGGCTTCAGCCGCGGAGAAGATCGGCCTGCCGGCGTCGAAGATCATCCTCTCCGCCAAGGTCAGCCAGGTGCAGGACCTGGTCGCGGTCTACACCGCGCTGGCGAACGCCACCTCCCACGCCCTCCACCTTGGCCTCACCGAGGCGGGCATGGGCTCCAAGGGCATCGTCGCTTCGTCGGCGGCGATGGCGCTGCTCTTGCAACAGGGGATCGGCGACACCATCCGCGTGTCGCTGACGCCGGAGCCCGGCGGCGACCGCACCCGCGAGGTGAAGGTCGCGCAGGAGCTGTTGCAGACGATGGGCCTCCGCGATTTCGTGCCGGTGGTCTCCGCCTGCCCCGGCTGCGGGCGCACCACCTCCACAGTCTTCCTCGAGCTCGCCAAACGCATCGAGCAGGACCTCAACGAGGCGATGCCCGTCTGGCGCGAGCGCTATCCGGGGGCGGAGCGCCTCCGCGTCGCGGTCATGGGCTGCATCGTCAACGGCCCCGGCGAATCGAAGCACGCCGACATCGGCATCTCGCTTCCCGGCACCGGCGAGGAGCCCGCCGCCCCCGTCTTCATCGACGGCAGGAAGGCCGCGACGCTCCGCGGCCCCCACCTCGCCGACGACTTCCGCGCCATGGTGGGGGCGTATGTGGAGAGAAGGTGGGGGCACCGCTCGGCCGACGCTGCTCCCGACGCCGCAGAATAAGACGCCATCCCTCCCCCGCGAAGCGCGG
>CAVZHY010000001.1:0-198696 GCA_963775235.1 uncultured Alphaproteobacteria bacterium | reverse complement strand
GGGCAAGGCCGTCGAACGTCACCACGTTGGCGTGCGCGAGGGTTTGCACCGCCGTCAGTGCTCCCGCCCAAGCGAGCATTCGCAGCAGGTTGGTCATGGCGCCCTCCATGCGCCCCACCAGCCGGCGGAATGTTGGTCTCGAAATCGGGATAAGTCAAAGGTCCAGAGATGGGGCGAGGCCCACAAGCATAGTGTGCCCTGGGTTGAAAGGTGCGTCGATCGGATCGTGGATGGAGGCCACGGCCTTGGAGTTGTCGTCCCCGAGTTAAGCAGCCTCACCAACATTCATAACGCCAACGCGATCTGCCTCGAGACCTGGCGCTCCTTGCGCGTCGGTGAGACAGTGAAAGAGCCATAGGCGATGCCTGGTGACATCAGGTTGTCTCAAGGCTTTGGCACGATGGTGGCTGTCTCCTCCACCCCATTTCAAAGTTGATCGCGTGACGTTCTGTTGGCTTTAAGTCAAGGATCAGTTCGGGGGTAGAATTCGGGGGTAGAAATGTGGGGCGGGCGCGAAAAGGAAGCTCGACCATGCAGCCTCGTCTTGTGAATGCCTCAAGGTGCGTCATCGCCGGTCTCTTGACCACAGTCCTCGGCTCAGTGGCGGCCGCCCAGGCCCAACCCAGCACTCAAGTCGACCTTGAGCTCGTGGTGACCGTCGACGTCTCCTCGCCGATGGACCGCGACGAGCAGGTGGTTGCCCGCAACGGCTACGTCGATGCTTTTCGAAGCCCGGACTTCATCAATGCAATCCTGCAAGGGGCGACGGGCCGGATTGCCGTCACCTATGTCGAGTTCTCCGACACCCAGACGGTCGTGGTTCCGTGGACCGTCATCGACAGCGCCGCGAGTGCAAATGCCTTTGCAGATCGGCTAAGCGCAGCGCCTCCGCAGTTCCTGCGAACGACCTCGATTTCCGGAGACCTGATGTTCTCCGCCAATCTCTTCGATAGCAGTGGCGTGATTTCGCCACGGCGTACAATCGATGTGTCCGGCAACGGTCCTAACAACGACGGCATTCCGGTCGTCACGGCCCGCGATGCCGTCGTGGCCAAGGGGATCACGATCAACGGGCTGCCCATCGACCTTGGACCGCGTGAGGCGGTGATTGCGGATCTCGCCGACTACTACAAGGAGTGCGTCATCGGTGGCCCCGAGGCCTTCCTGTATTCCGTCAACACGATTGAGGACCTGCCTGCCGCGATCCGGCGGAAGCTCGTGCAGGAGATGGCTGCAAGCCAACCCACTCCGCTGTCGATGTTCGTCCGGGTGCAGGCTCCTGCGGTTGACTGCATGATTGGCGAGAAGATGGGACCGTACTATTCGACGGTTCCAGCCCAACTTCTTCCCATAGCTAAACCGTCGCAGGCGGTGGCCGTCCGTCGATCCACGCAACGGCGGCCACTCCGCCCGTCGCGACCGCGGCACCGAGCTACTTGCCGACGTATGGGGCCTTCATCTCACCAGCCGCCACGACGTGTCCCTTCAGGGCGTCCGTCAGCGCAGCTGCATCGACGGTCGCAGCGTCGATTGAAAGTGGCTGGTCGACCGCAAACACCTGGAACACGTAGGTGTGGGTTTGTCCCGCCGGCGGTTTTGGACCGCGATATCCGGCGACCTTGCCGGCGGTTGCCTGCACCGCGCCCTTCGGCGTGTCGGGGTTCGCGGTCTTGGCGACGTCCTCCGGAAGGCTCGTGACGTCCGCGGGAATATTGAAGATGATCCAATGCTGCGCGGCATCGGGCGCCCGGCGATCGGGTCCTGGAGTACAACGACGTATGCCTTGGTGGAGGCGGGACCCGCCGTCCAGCTGAGTTGCGGCGACTTGTTGGCGCCGTTCTGAGTGTAGTCATCGGAGATCGGCTGCCCGGCCGTGATGCCCGCCGACGTCAGCGTGATTTGGAGCATGTCGCTGGTCGCGACGTTGTCGTACACCGTCTTGGGAACGGAATTGTCCTGGGCGCTGGCGAAACCCGCCAGACCAGCCATTGCCAGTCCGATGATCGCGGACGAAACGACACACCGCTGCATGGCTACCTCCATCTTGCCTCGCCGACGTCTGACTGATGCAGATTGATGCTCCCGCAGCAATAATCGTCCAGTCACCAGAAAGGTTCCTGCCTGCGGCACGCGCAACGGGCGCGTCGTCGCCCATGCTACCGCCGACGAAGCCCGGGAAGGTCTTCAGCGCTGAATAATCGTGCAGTTCACGATGACGCAGCCGGCCGCATCGCCGCTGTGCTGCCGGCAGAGGGTCAAGGCTTTGGCGGAAGCCGCGTTCTTGTACAAGCCCTCACCGCCGTACAGCTGGGCGCTGCCTTTGCTTTGGGCTTTGCAGGCCCACCCTGTTTCCGAAAAAGCGGCCGGCGAAGCGAACATCAGTCCGCCCAATATTACAAGAAACAGCGACGTTGATTGAATAGCCTTCATGATCCTCCCCCTTCAGCCCGAGCGATCAATATTTGACAATAGACCCGTCCCGCGGCTTTGCCAATTCCTGGCTTGCCCCCGGCGACCAATCGGTAGCGAAGCCGCGAAGATCAAGGTCATATCTGATCACGCCCGAAACGAACGCGCCGAAGGACCGGAGTCTCATTGAAGGAACACGCTAATCGGCGTGAACAAGTCTCTCGAGTTGTTCAAATAACGCGGGTGTCGCCGCCAAAATTTCGTTGCCATTCAGTAACGCCCCACCCGCCATGAAGTCATTTGTCCGGCCGCCAGCTTCGCGCACGATGGCCAGGCCTGCCACCACGTCCCAGGCATTGATGTGACGCTCCCAGTAGCCGTCAAAGCGCCCGTTTGCGGTGTAGGCCATGCCGAGCGCCCCGGAACCGAGGCGGCTGTACTCACATCGCGCATCGAGCAGCGCACGGATGTCGCGAGCATGGGGAGCCACCGGTCGCCGGTAGCTGAAATCCGATCCCGATCCGGGCCCTCGTCAGATCAGTCTCTCCGCTTACCCGGATGGGGCTTCCGTTCATGAACGCTCCGCGACCGATCTCGGCGGAAAAGAGCTCGTTGGCGATCGGGTCCAGCAGAAGGCCCAGCAACGGACTCTCGCCCTCGAGCAGCCCGATCGAGATGCACCAATGGTTGATCCCGCGAACGAAGTTTGCGGTTCCATCGATCGGATCAATCACCCACGTCAGCGGACCTTTTTGCCGGAACCCGCTTTCCTCGCACAGGAAGGAATCTTCCGGGAACGCGGACGACAGGCGTTCCACGATCAAGTCCTCGCAGGCGCGATCTGCTTCACTGACAACGTCCTGGATTCCCTTGTTCTTGACCAACATGCCGGATCGCCGCCGGTAGTATGAGGTCGCGATTGTTGCGGCTTCGCGGATGACCACGGTCGCGAGCTCGGCCCGCCTTGCCAATTCCTTCGACGCCACTTTCGCGCCCCCGATTTCTGCCGTCGGCCCACTCCGGCACCGCTTTTCTTCCACTTTTGGCCCGTGGAATAAATAGTTCATCTTGACATCCGGCGGAACCGGTGTTGCATTTTACAGCCTGGCCGCGATCTTAGCCGGCTTGCTGTTCGCCCGCGCCGACATGGCGAACAGCCCGGAAACAAGCAGTTGCGTCATCGCGCTGTTACATGGTTCGGCAACAAAAGCTTTCGACCGGTCGCCCTGTGGACGGCCGCAGACGCGGAAGCGAAACTGGGGAGGTTAAAGGCATGAAAAGTCTCATCGTTGGGGTGCTCGGCGCGCTGGCGCTTATGTCGTCGACGCCGACATTTGCTGACACCATCAAACTTCAGCTTTGGTCCCGGGCCGATCCGTCCGGCCCGCTGCGTCCGGGAAACGTCATCAAGGCCGCCGACCGCCTGAACGCAGCGCTCAAGAAGGAAGGCTCTGCCGACCAGGTGGAGGTTTCGGTGCACGAAAGCCCTGCCCCAGGTTTGACGACGACGCCGTACAGCTTCTCAAGGTCTTCGGCATCGGCCAGGGCCCGGACATATTCATCGCCGCGCATGAATGGACGTGCGCCTTCCAGCAGGACGGCTTCGCGCTCAAGCTCGACGACTATACGGCCAAGTACCCGGACAAGTTCGGCACGATCTTCCCGTCCCTGTGGAACGCCACCCAATGCGCCGACGGTGGGCACTACTCCATCCCGCAAGACGCCGAAGCGCGGATGTTCTTTTACAACAAGGACCTGATGCGCAAGGCCGGCTATGACGATGCCTTCATCAACGGTCTGCCGGACCAGGTGCTCAAGGGCCAGGTCACGATGGACGACCTGATCGACATCGCCAAGAAGGTCCAAGACAAGACCGGGGTCAAATACGGCATCCTGCACCGGCCGAACACCGGGCCTGACTACATCATGATCTTTCAGGCCTTCGGCAACACCTTCAACGATCCGGCGACAGGCAATCTCCTGCTCGACCGTGACAAGCTGACGGCTGCCTATAGCTGGTTCGAGAAGGGGGCCAAGGAAGGCGTCATCGCGGCGAACAACACGTCGATGGAGTTCGACGATATCCGGGCCCAGTTCTACAAGGACAACAATGCCGTCTTCTGGCTGTACGGCATCTGGGACCTCGGCAGCGTCGCCTTCCCCACCTACGGTCTCCCGCAGGACGCAGCGACATTCGACCAGCATTGGGGCTGGGTTGCCTGTCCGCCCGCCGCGAAGGGCGGCAGCGCGAGCAGCTTGACCCATCCGGTCGTGTACGTCGTGTCATCCAAGACGCAGCACCCCGACCTGGCCGTGCGCCTTCTGGGCTTCGCCTCGGACGCCGACCTGAACACCGACCACGCCGTGAGCACCACCCACCTGGGAATCAAGCCAGAGCAGTTGGACGATCCGCGCTACAGGGACAACTGGACGCTGGCCCGGGCAACGGACATGCTAAAGATCACGCAGTTCCTGCCCAATAACCCGCAGTTCGGCCAGCTCAACGGCATCATCTACAAGGCGATGCAGGGGGTCGAAACCGGCCGCCTGAGCGGAGCCGACGCGGCCGACTTCGTCATCGACGAGGCGCAGTCCACGCTCGACAATGTTATTGTAAAATAGAACCCCGTGAGCGGGGGCCGGGCAACGTGCCCGGCCCTTGCCCTCTGCCCTTGTGCCGGCCCCGGTTGGTGCGCCGGCGGGCAGGTCGGGGGCCGGCGGCGATGACGACCACGATTGCAGCGGAAGCATTGGTGGAGCGGCGGGGCGCGGCCAGGTCTGCTGCGCGGCGGCGAACGAACTTTCTGATCTTTCTCGGCCCCGCAATCGTCCTCACGGTCCTCTTTTTCGTCATTCCGGTGATCATCGACGTCACGGTATCATTCACGGACCTCAACCGGGCGCTGAAGGTCACCGGATTCACGTTGGAGCAATATCACAAGGCCTTCGCCGGCGACCGCCGACTCATTCAGGTGATCGGCATGACCTTCATCTACGTCGTCGGGACGCTTTCAATCTTCAACGTGACTTTCGCGCTGATTCTGGCACTGACCACGAGCGCCATCAGTCGCGCCTCCGGCAATTTCTTCCGCGGCATCTGGCTGCTGCCCAGGATGAGCCCGTCGGTACTCTACATTCTCATATGGCTGTGGACCGTCGATCCTTCGACGCGGGGCCTGCTGAATCAGATCCTCTTGCATGTCTTCGGCGTCGGGCCGGTCGACCTCAAGACACAGGCGGCGGTCCCGCTGATCATCGTCGCCAACGGATTCATCGGCGCATCACTTGGAATGATCATCTTCACGTCCGCCATCAGGGGGATACCCGAGCATTTGTTCCACGCGGCGCGTGTCGACGGCGCGGGCGTGTTTGCCCAGACCTGGTTCATTACGCTGCCGGCCCTGCGCTGGCCGATCAGCTTCGTGACGATCTTTCAGGCCCTCGCCCTGCTGGTCAGCTTTGAGTACATCCTCCTGCTGACCAAGGGCGGGCCGTTCTTCGACACAACGGTCTACGCGCTTTACGTCTATCGCCGCGCCTTCGAAAGTGGCCTTTACGCCTATGGCGCCGCGCTGTCGCTGTTCCTGATCGTCATCGGCATCGTTCTCGCCTTCATCGGCTGGCGCTTCTTCGATTTGCAGCGCCTGCTCCAGCATCCCCGCATCGAGGTGCAGTGAGGTGGCCGTCGAAGCGACAGCGGACGTCCTGACGCCGGCACCCGCCCGGACGATCGACTGGTCGCGCCTGGCGGAGCGGGCGCGGACGGCCCGGGTGATCCGCGCCGTCGCCGTCTATGCCTTTCTGATCATCGTTTCACTGCCAATCCTGCTTCCCTACTTCTGGCTGGTCACGATCGCCTTTTCCGCCAAGCTCGGCGTCGTCGAAAGCGCGGTCCTGTGGCGGGCGCTCTTTGTGCTGGTACCGTCGGTGATCGCATTCTGGCTGTCGGTGGCACTGGCGCGCAGCCCACGTCAGATGTGGACAGCAATCGGCGTCGTCGCGGTCGCGACGATCGTGGCTTTCGCCTGGCTGGTTGGCCCCGACCTCTACCTCGGCAACTTCATGTTTCTGTGGACGCCTGACTTCAGTTCGGTCGTCCGGTCGCGGGTCGGGATGGTCAAAGGCGCGGTCGAATTCCCGAACATCTGGCATGCATTCGGAAACTCGGTCTTCCTCGCCGGCACCCAGACGGTCGTCGTCGTGGTCGTCGCCTCGCTCGCCGGCTACTACCTCTCGCGCTTCCAGTTTCCCGGCCGAGCGGCGATGTTGCGCGCCCTGCTCGTCCTGCAGGCCTTCCCGGTCATGACGCTGATCGTGCCGCTGTTCCTGCTGCTGTACTATATCGGGCTGCTCGACAATCTTCTCGGCGTGGTTCTGGTTCTCGTGGCCTTCGAGTTGCCCTTCGCGATCTTCATCATGAAGGGGTTTTTCGACTCCGTGCCGTGGGACATTGAAATGAGCGCGCTGGCCGACGGCGCCTCTCGCCGCCAAGCCTTCCTCTACGTCGTGCTGCCGCAGGTGACAAACGGCATGCTCGCGGTATCGGTCTTCAGCTTCATCCGCGGTTGGGAGGAATACATTTTCGTCCTCACCTTCCTGATCACGAACACCAACTGGACCATGAGCCTCTACATGTTCTACGTGCGCGACGACATCATGGGCGTGGACTACGGGGTGGTATCGGCGGTCGGCGTCTTCTATCTGGTGCCGAGCCTGCTGCTGTACCTCGCGGCGCAGCGCTTTCTCATGCAGGTGTCGATCGGCGGCGTCAAAGGCTGATCCGCCATGGCCAGCATCGAATTCCGCAATATAGTCAAACGGTTCAAGAGCGTGGGCGTCATCCCCGGAATGGACCTGACGATCGCCGACGGCGAGTTCGTCGCCCTGCTCGGTCCGTCCGGGTGCGGCAAGACAACCAGCTTGCTGCTGCTGGCCGGGATCTATTTGCCGACCGAAGGCGAGCTTCTGTTCGATGGCCAGGTCGTCAACGACGTTGAGGCGCGCGACCGCAACGTCGGCATCGTGTTCCAATCGTACGCGCTTTACCCGCACATGACCGTGCGCGAGAACATCATGTTTCCGTTGCGCTTCAAGAAAATGCCGCGCGGGGAAGCGCTGGGCCGGGTCGCGTCCGCCGCAGACCTCGTCCGCGTCGGCGAGTTGCTCGACCGCAAGCCCGGCGAACTGTCGGGGGGGCAACAACAACGGGTCGCCCTGGCGCGCGCTCTGGTCAAGGAGCCACAACTGCTGCTGCTCGACGAACCACTGTCGAACCTCGACGCGACGCTGAGGCTTTCGATGCGAACTGAAATAAAGGCGCTGCAGGAGAAACTCGGCGTCACCACCGTTCTCGTCACCCACGACCAGATCGAGGCGACGACCATGGCCGACCGCATCATCTGCATGCGCGCCGGACGGATCGAGCAGGAGGGCACGCCCGACAGCCTCTATCACCGCCCGTCCAGCCTGTTCATCGCCGGCTTTATCGGGTCGCCCCCCATCAACCTGATATCGGGGCGCGCTGCCGATGGGGCTTTCCTGGTCGACGGCGTCCGCCTGCCCATCCAGCGAGCATCGGGCGACGTGACCCTCGGGCTGCGGCCCGAACATCTTTCTTTCGGCAACGCGGGTCTTGGTGGTCGCATCGGCCAAATCGAGCCGATGGGCCGCGAGGTCCTCTACGTCGTGGAGACGGACATCGGATACGTTCGCCTGCTCGAACAGGGCTCGACAATCGGCCGCACGATCGGAGAGCGCGTCAATATTGCATTCGAACCTTCCGACTCGCTCGTTTTCGATGCCTCTACTGGCCAGCGCATCGAAGGCGCCGAGGTGCGTCCATCCTAGAACCGGGTTTCAACAAGACCGGCCGTCTGCGCAGCCGGCGCGAAAGCGCCGGGTTCGCGAGCCGGCCATGACGAAAGGCATAGAAATGCAGATTTCCTTCCTCGCCGCCGACAACGGCTTCGCACACGTGTGCGCACATCGCGGTTACAGCGCGCACTATCCGGAGAATACGATGCTTGCGTTTGAGCAGGCCAAGGCAGCCGGCGCAACGACATGCGAGATTGACCTTGTTTTGTCGAAGGACGGCGAGGCGGTGGTGATCCACGATGACCTGCTTGAGCGAACAACCAACGGTCACGGGTTCGTCGCCGACCATGACCTCGTCGACTTACGCGCTCTCGATGCCGCCGCGCGCCATCGTGGTCAGTTTGAGCGGGTGACGATGCCGACTTTCGCCGAAGTCGTGCGCTGGGCCATCGATGCCCGAATGGGCCTTGTCGTGGAAATGAAGGAACGGGAAAGGCCCGAGGTCCTGTCCGACCGGGTGCTGAAAGTTCTGGGGGACACCAACGGATTTGGCAACGTGATCGTTCTGTCGTTCAACCACGTCGACCTCAAGCAGATAAAGGAGAAAGAGCCAGGCGTGCGAACCGAGGCGATCGTTCACGCCCGTCACGCCGACCTTCTCGGCGTCCTTCGCGCCTGCGGAGCCGACTCCGTATCCATCGAGCTCGAAATGTTTGCCGCCGAGGACGCCAAGGCGTTGCACGAGGCAGGGCTCTCCAATCGCGTCCACACACCCCGGCCCGAACACCTCGCCCCCTACTGGGCCGGCGGCCGCGACCCCAGAAAGCGCATCGGTGGATGGCTGTCGGCGGGGCTGATCGATTCGCTGTCCGGAGACGACGTCGGTTTTTTACGCAAACTGGTCGATGACAATCCCATCGAACAATCGAACGCAAGACAGCGCCGCACCGCCGCGTAGAAGCGGATCTGCGAGCCGAGGGCCCGTCGCGATCTCGATCCCCGGCGACGGGCATCGGGTCGCCTTGAAGTGGCACAAACTGCGCCGCGTGGCGGGCGATCCGCCGTGGAGCGTGGCAAACCTCCGTGCGGGACTTGCTGCCGGCGCGAGCCTCGAAGTCGACGTGCGAGCCCTGGGTGACGGCGCGTGGGTTTGCCTGCACGACGATAAGCTGGATGAGGAAACCGATGGCCGGGGACCGGTCAGCGCCCTCGACGCAGCAGCGCTCGCGAAACTCAAGGTCAGGGGAAGCAGTCAGGCGCCGCTGCTGCTGACGGCGGTCGCACGCGAAATCTCGGTGACGAATGTCAAGGAAGGCTGCGTGCAGCTGGACCTGAAGGAACAACGCGAGCGACTTTCGCGCGAAGTCGTCGAATCCTTCGTATCCGACATCGCGCCCGTCGCGCCGCACTGCCTGCTCAGTGGAACCGATTGGGAAGCGGTACGAATTCTCGGCAGGGCGGTGCCCTCACTGCGCCTTGGTTTCGATCCGCTCGACCTCGCCGAAAGGCGCAGCTTCGAAGACAAGCTCAGTTTTGCCGACTTTTTCCGGGAGGTTCTTGCCGCAGCGCCCCATGCGGCGGCTTTCTACATCCACTATCGGCTTATCCTCGGCGCGCTTGCCGCGGGGCTGAACCCCATCCCCCTGCTCAAATCTAACGGGGCAACGGTCGACGCCTGGACGCTCGACCCGACGACGCCCGGCATCCGCGAAGTTCTCGCGAAAATCGTGACGGCCGGGGTCGATCAGATCACCACCAACGATCCGACCGGTCTCGCTGAGGTCTGCTAACCGTCTCGCCGCGACTCCAAGCAACCGGAGATTGGCCGCATAAATCATGAACCGGCTAAGTATCTATGATTTTCCGGTCGTTGCACTATTTTGTGATGACCTGATGACGGCTGGCCGATGTGCGCTGAGCCTGCCCGGCGACACCGCGCTTCGGCCATGCCGTAGAGGAGTGTCATGTCGCCCACCGCCGTGATCATCAATCTCGTCGGCCAGATCGCGCTGCTCCTGTGGGGCATCCACATGGTCCAGACGGGTATCATGCGCGCATTTGGCGCCGACTTGCGACGCGTCCTTTCGCAGGGCCTGTCGGGTCGGCCACAAGCCTTCCTGGCAGGGCTCGGCGTCACGGCGGCCCTCCAATCAAGCACCGCTACGGCTCTGATGACGTCGTCGCTGGCCGCGGTCGGAATCATCGATCTAGTAGTCGCGCTATCGGTGATGCTCGGCGCCAACGTTGGCAGCACGCTGATCGTGCAGGTGCTGTCGTTCGACATCACGCTGGTGTCCCCCGTCTTGATTGTCGCAGGACTGGTGGCTTTCCGTCACGGGACAACGCGCATTCACGATCTCGGTCGCGTCTCGATCGGGCTCGGGCTGATGCTGCTGTCGCTCCACCTGATCACGGACGTGATCCATCCCGCGGAGCAATCGGCGGCGGCGCGCGAATTTCTGACGGCGATCACTGCCGATCCTCTACTCAATTTCGCCTTCGCCGCGCTCCTGGCCTGGGCTGCCCACTCGAGCGTGGCAGTCATGCTCACGATCGTCACCCTGGCGACCACCGGCATCACGGGTCCGGAGGCAAGCCTGGCAATGGTGCTCGGCGCCAATATCGGCACATCCCTCAACCCCATATTCGAGGGCACTGACGGCGATCCCGTGAAGCTTCGTGCTCCAGTCGGCAATCTGTTCATGCGAGGGGCGACGGCCGCGGTGGTGTTCCCGTTTCTCGGGCCGATCGCGGGGGTGGTGGCGCGCCTTGAACCCAATCCTGGCCGCGTTGCGGCTGACTTTCACACCGCCTTCAACGTGTTGGTCGCCCTCCTTTTCATCGGCCTCCTGCCGCAATTGGCGCGTCTGCTTCAGCGTGCCCTCCCCGAGAGCGAGCAGCCGGCCGACCTCGGCACGCCGCGGTACCTTGACCGGGCTGCGCTTGCTATCCCGGCGGTGGCGTTGGCCAATTCGGCCCGCGAGGCCCTGCGCATGGCGGACATCATTGAGGAGATGCTGAGCGGCGCCCAAACCGCGCTGCACAACGACGATCGCAAACGCATCGCCGTTACCAGTCGAAAGGACGATCTGGTCGACAGCCTTCACAAGGCCCTCCAGGACTACCTCGCGTCAATCCCCATGGACGGTCTCAGTCACGAGGAATCCTTGCGGCTTTCTGAAATCCAGGCATTCGCCATAAACGTTGAGCACATTGGCGACATCATCGACCGTAACCTGACCGAGCTGATCGCGAAATGCATCCGGCTGAAGCTCAGCCTTTCTCCGGAAGGCCTTCGCGAGATCGACGTGATGTTTGCTCGCCTGCTTGATCACTTGAGGCTGTCGGTGGCCGTGTTCATGTCCGGCGATGTGGCGGCGGCCCGAAAGCTGGTCGCTGAAAAGGAGCAGTTCCGCGACCTCGAGCGCGAGTTGACGGAAAACCACTTTGCGCGGATTCGCGACGGACAGACCGCCGCGATTGAAACCGGCGGCCTGCATCTGGATGTCGTACGGGATCTGAAACGTATTGATGCGCACCTCGCCGCAACGGCGCATCCGCTGCTTGAGCGGATCGGCACGCTGAAGTCCACGAGGCTGGCGTCGTAGCAGGGGCGATCAGGTCACTCCGGACGAGCGTTTGCCACCAGCCGCGCCATTCGCGCGCTCCCGGCTTCCTTATCGCGTCACCGGCTTCCGTTAGCGCCGCGCGCGATGCCGTCGATCTGCGCCTGTATCTCCGCGCAAATTTCCTCGATCGTCATCCCACTTTGTGGGTGCGCCGAGGAAAGGCGGATAGCGAGGTCGTTTACATCGACGACCTGGTCCTGTTTCAAAGCCCTCGCGGTCCTCAAGTAGATCGACCGCTGCAGGCGCCGGTAATTGCTTTCTCGCGACACGGCCATCTGTCTAGGCAACCACTCACGCGTTGTCCGGTGGACCGTCGAACCCCGAGTCGTCGTCCCTCGTCATATTGTACGACCGCTTGAGCACCACGTAGAGCCCCGCCAACTCAGGACAGGTACACGGGGGCAATGACCCCGTAGCGACCTCTTGCCGAGCCGGCGTCAATATCCCATCTTGCTAATGAGCCCGTTTGTTAGTAAGTAGCGGCAGCAGGGCAACGTGTGATTCTTGTGACAATGGAGGCACGATGGTGAACAGGTCACGCGACCAGCGGCTTCAAATCATGTTGAGCCCCACGGAACGCCGTGCAATCGACGATTGGCGGTTTCAGCGTCGCATGCCCAGCCGGGCGGCGGCCGTTCGGGAACTGCTGCGGCGCGGGCTCCTGGCGGAAGGCTTCACGCTCGCAGAAGACGCTTCCAAATCAAACGAATTTGGCGTGCTGCGGAACAGCCAGGGCGAAGAAACAACGCGGGCCTGATTTTTTTCGCCGGCGGCGGCCTGACGAAGCCAGCCTTCGTCTTCCAGCCCAGCTCCATACTCACATGCAACGTGAAGAGCGCTCGGACTACGGCCCGATGAAACCGGTCCGCGCTGTGGCTGGCGTCGGTGTTGACCGCGAACCGGTCGCTTATTGCTGGATGGTCAGGTAGGGCAGCGCCATGATGACGGTGGACGCGGCGCATAAAGCAAAAAATACGAGTACGCGAAGCGACAAACTCAGCATGATCCCGTTCCCCGTGACGCGCGTCGAAATAGACTTAATCGATTAACGAGTGGTTGCAGTGACCGCGGTCACTCCCGCCAGAACGCACTGAGCGCGGCCGTTTGCCACGTTTTTTATGATTCGGCGAGCGCGACAAAATCCGTGCATGTGGCGCGCGACTTTTGTATAGGTCCGCGCCGAATTGTCCCGGGCCGGCATTGGCTTGCCGGGCGCGGTCCAAACCTTGCACGTCCGGCTCGTGTGCAAGATCGGTCGGCTGGGGTTCCATATGGCCATTCGCACCGTCGTCTGGGGCGAGAACGTGCACGACCGCGAGAACAGGGTCGTGCAGTCCATCTACCCTGAAGGCATGCACGGCTGCATTGCCGAGGCTCTCAACGCCGACGCTGAAATCACCGCCACCACGGCCACCCTCGACCAGCCCGAACACGGGCTCGACGCGGCGCGGCTTGCCGAGACGGACGTTCTCACCTGGTGGGGACACAAGGCCCACCGCGCCGTCTCCGACGCGGTTGTCGAGCGGGTCGTCGAGCGCGTCTGGCAGGGGATGGGGCTGATCGTTCTCCATTCGGGACACTTCTCGAAGGTATTCAGGCGGCTCATGGGCACGCCCTGCTCGCTCACCTGGCGCGAGGCCGGCGAGAAGGAGCGGGTGTGGGTCATCAACCGCAGCCACCCGATCGCCCAAGGGCTCGGAACGTCGTTCGTGGTCGACCAGACGGAGATGTACGGCGAGCCGTTCGCCATACCGGAGCCCATGGAGACGGTGTTCATCAGCTGGTACGACGGCGGCGAGGTATTCCGCTCTGGCGTCACCTACCAGCGCGGCGGCGGACGCATCTTCTACTTTTCGCCCGGGCACGAGGTCTACCCGATCTACCACAACGCCAATGTCCAGCGGGTGCTGCGCAATGCCGTCAAATGGGCGGCCAACCCGGCACCGGCCTGGACGGACATCAGCAATGCTCCCAACGTTCCCGTCGACAAGGCCCCCGAGCCGATCGAGCAGAAGGGCCCGCACCTCCATCAGCCTGGCGAGGCCGGGTACCGGTAGCCCGCCATGATGGGGCTTCTCATTCTCGGAACCGGGCATATGGCGCGCGCACACGCCCGCGCGTTCCGGAGCATCGAGGACATCGAGGTGGTGGCGGCGGTCGATCCCATGGAGGACCGGCTGACGGAGTTCGCCCGCGAACACGCCATCCCCCGCCAGTTCCTCAGTCTTGACGACGCGCTCGCCTGGAACGGTTTCGATGCGGCGACCAACGTCACGCCGGACGTGGTGCATCACCCGACCACTATGCGGCTGATCGCCGCCGGCAAACACGTGTTCTGCGAAAAGCCGCTGGCGACGACCTACCCGCTGGCGCTCGAGATGACCGAGGCGGCCGAGCGTCGCGGCGTCATCAACATGGTCAATCTCTCGTACCGCGCTTCGCCGGCGCTCGACCGGGCGCGCGACATCGTGCTTTCCGGCGAGATCGGCGAAATCAGGCACTTCGAGGCCTCTTACCTGCAAAGCTGGCTGGTCGGACGACACTGGGGCGACTGGCAGACCGAAGATCGATGGTTGTGGCGGCTTTCATCCGGCCACGGCAGCCATGGGGTGATCGGCGACATCGGCATTCATATCGTCGACTTCGCCACCTATGCGGCAGCCAACGACATCGTTTGGATGGAGAGTCGCGCCAAGACCTTCCACAAGGCAGACGGCGGCCGCATCGGCGACTACGTGCTCGACGCCAACGATTCCTTCGCCATGTCGGTGGAACTCGCCAACGGGGCTCTCGGCGTCATCCACGCCACCCGCTGGGGGACCGGCTACGCCAACACGCTGCGCCTCGACATCTTCGGCAGCCGCGGCGGACTGCAAATGGTCACCGATGGCAAGAAATCGTGGCTCGGTCGCTGCGTCGGGCCCGACATCGACACCCTTGTATGGCGGGAGGTCGCCTTGCCGCCGACCCCGTCAATGTACCACCGGTTCGCCGAAGCTCTGCGCACCGGCCGCAACAGCGAACCTGATTTCCGGCGCGCGACGAAAATCCAGCGGGTCCTCGACCTCTGCCTGGCCTCCGGCGATCGCGGGTCCGGCGGTGTCCGCATCGACTGACGCGGCTGTCACGCGACCGCCGGCAATACCGCGCAAAGGCTAAGGCGTCACTTCAGGCTTCGCGGGTAAGTCCTTTTGCCTTCAATTCGTCCAGGTACGCCAGCCACAGACGTTCGCGTTCCTCACCGAGCTTGTGCAGATAGACCCAGGTGAAAAGGCCGGTGTCGTGACCGTCGTCGAAGGTCAGGCGGACGGCGTAGTTACCGACCGGAGCAACGGCGGTGATGGTCACGTCCTTCTTGCCGGGAACGGTCTTGCGCTGCTCGGGGCTGTGGCCCTGAACCTCGGCCGACGGGCTCAAGACCCGCAACAGCTCTGCCGGCAGGTCGTAAATCGCCCCGTCGTCGAAGCTGACGGACAAGGTACTGCGGGCCTTGTTGAGCCTGATCTCGATCGGCCACGGGACGGTTGATTCGGCCACTCTTCGTTCTCCTGGTGCTGCGCGCCCATTTTGCCGGGCATCGTCCAGCATCGACGTTGCCCGCACTTCTGCCGAAACCGCGGCCGATCGCAACCGGATTTGGCGCTCGGCGTGGCCCGGTCTAGACTGGGGCCATCACCCACCTTCGGGAGGCTCGCGCGCGGTTCTCCGGCCGCGCAAAATTCATTCACATTGGGGAGTATGGAATGTCAGCGCAGACCGATTTCGACCTCGACAACACCGGCAAGATCGACCTCAGCGGTATCTATGATCGGCCCGATCCGCGCGGCTACTACCAAACCCTCGCCAATCTCGATTATCGCATTCCGGCGGCCGCCGAACCGATTTTCCGCGCTGTCATCGCCGCCCAGCGGGCCGCCCGCGCTCGCCGGCAACTGACCGCCCTCGACGTCGGCTGCTCCTACGGGGTCAACGCCGCAATTCTGAAGCACGGCTGCGACCTGTCGGACCTTTTCAATTACTACGGCACACGGTCGACCGCGGCGCTCTCGCGGCGGGAGCTTCTGGCGCGCGATCGGACATTCTTCACGACGCGGGTCGGCGACGCCGATCTCAGGGTCGTCGGCCTCGACGCGGCCGAGAACGCCGTCGCCTATGCATGCGCCGCTGGGGTCATGGACGCCGCCATCGTCGCCGACCTCGAGGCGCAGGCCCCGTCCGAGCCGGAAGCCGGGTTGATCAGCGATGTCGATCTGGTGATTTCCACCGGCGCCATCGGATACGTCGGCGCCCGGACGTTCGCCCACATTTTCGACCAGGCTGCCTCGAGGCCCTGGTTTGCCTTGTTCGCGCTTCGCATGTTTCCGGTCGATGCGATCGCCGAAGTCCTCAAGTGCGCCGGCTACGAGGTCTTCCGTCTCGTCGGCCAAACCTTCCGCCAGCGCCGGTTCGCCAGTCGCGAGGAGGCGGCCGAGGTCCTGACCAATCTTGCCGAGCTCGGGATCGATCCCGCCGGCCATGAGAGCGAGGGCTGGTACCATGCAGGATTCTATTTCGCCCGACCGGCAGCGGAGCCTATACCCGACCCGATCGCTCGCCTGGTCGCGATCTAGCTAGTTCGGAACGGACCCGAGCGTGGCGGGCGCGGCCCGCCTGTCGGTCCCGCCGTCGGCCACCGAGCTCAGGAAGGCGACGATTTCCCGCCAGACATCGTTATCGTGGCCGGCCCAGACATGACCGCCGGTGGGGTAGAGCACCGCCCTGCCGTCGGGGACCCCGGCGGCAATGTACTTCGCCGATGCCGACGTCTGAAACAAATCGTCCTCGACGCTGAGCGTGAGGACGGGACAGGCGATCTGCTCCAGGGGATACGGTGGTGGGGCACCGGCGGTCTGCATGTCGAACGTGAGACCCTGCGTGCGCGCGCTGACCGGCAGGATGTGCCACAGGATCCGGCGCACGCGCGCCTGCTCGCCGGCATCGGCGGCGTGCACCACTGCCGGGTCGGTGGCGAGCAGCATCCTCGTCATGCCGTCGGGCATCAGCCTGAGCATGCCCCAGAAGACGAAGTTGGAATTGAGCATCGCCTTGACCGCGAGTTCGAGGATCGGGTCATCGGCGCCGCTGGCGTTGGGAACCCGGGCGGGCGCGTAGGCGACCGGCACCAGCAGGACCAGCGCCCGGCAACGGCGGGGATGGCGGATGGCGAATTGCATCGCCGAAAGCGCTCCGGCTGAACCGCCGAAGACGAAGGCCCGATCGACACCGACGGCGTCGAGCAAATCGGCGAAGGCGTCGGCCTGCATGGCAACACTGGCATCGGCCGGGAACGATGAGCCGAGGTAGCCGAAGCGCGACGGCACGATCAGACGGTATCCCGCCTCGGCCAGGGGAGCGGTCATGTCGAGCCCCTGATCGAAGCCGCCGCCTGTGCCATGAATGATCAGGATAGGGGCGCCTTGACCGGCAACCGCATACTGCACGGTGCCGAAGCGCGTCTTGACCGTCCTGCTGCCGGTAGCAACGCGGGCTCGCGCGCTGGCTATGTCGGCGGCAAAGCGTGCGTAGACGATGCCGCCGGCGGCAACGACAACCGCCGCAACAACGAGAAGAAGAATACGCCGCATGATCGCCCTCTGCGGCTCGATTCTGCGCGGAACCCGGCACCGACGGCAATACGGTGTCGGGTCGCGTCAGTTGACGCAAATGGCCGCACCCGTCAGAGCGCGTTGAGGAAGGCGACGAGCGCGTCGCGTTCGTCCTTGGGGGCGGTCCGGAACGCCTCCCTGGCCTTCTCCGCCTCGCCGCCGTGCCACAGGATCGCCTCGGCCGGACCGCGGGCGCGGCCGTCGTGGAGCAGCCGATCATGGCCGTTCACCCGGGGTATGAGGCCAATCCCCCACAACGGCGCGGTGCGCCATTCCCTGCCGCTGGCCGACCCGTCGGGGCGGTGATCGGCCAGGCCCTCGCCCATGTCGTGGATCAGAAGATCGGTGAAGGGATGGATGGCCTGATTTTCGAGTTCCGGAAGGGCTGCCTCGGGACCGGTTTTGAGAGTCGGGATGTGGCAGGAGGCGCACCCCATCGACTTGAACAGCGCCAGTCCGGACTGGAACGTCGCCTCGTCCACCGGCCGCGCCTGCGGTACGGCAAGCAGACGTGCGTACGTCACCAGCCGATCGAAGAACGAGTTGGAAAGTTCCGGGTCGCTTTGCGCCATCGCCGCGCGGCAGCTTGCCTGCACAGCCGGGCAGTTCTGGTCCGGATTGCGGGTGGTCGTGAGCCCGATGTCGCCGAGCGCGGCACCCGCCGACTGTTCGGCGATCGTCGCCACGTTGGCCTTCCAGCCCAGCCGGCCGATAACCGGGTCGCCGTTGGGCGCGGTCAGCATGTTGGGGCGACCCGAGATGCCATCTCCGTCGGCGTCGTCCGGGTCGGCGAGCGCCCTGATCGTGGATTCCGGGACTGCCTCCAGAAGGCCCAGACCGATCATGAACGGCGCCACGCGCGGGCTCACCAGATCGTCGTCGAGCGAACCGTAGGCGAGATCAGCAAACGAAACGTACGGCTTCAGGAGCGTATAAGCGGTGCCGTCGCCGTAGGTGCCCGGCACCTCGTCGTACGTGATGATCGCCCTCCCCTCCGGCTTGACGTGAAGGTTGGCGTGATCCTCCAGCTGGTCGCCGTAACGCGGATCGGGCTTGCCGTCGGGTCCTGAAAGCCGCACCAGCATCGATTCCATCGGATCGCCCGGTTGGGCGGGGGGTTGCCCGCGGCCGTCACGGACGTGGCAACCGGAGCACGAGTTGCGGTTGAAAGTCGGCCCAAGGCCGTCGAATGACTTCACCGAAGCCGGATACTCGGCCCACTTGGTGTTGAAGATGCGATTGCCGAAAAAGAAGTCCCGCTGTCGCGACAGCGGCGCGTTGCTGGCCATGAAGGTGTAGGCCTCGTCGTTATCGATCACCCGCGTGGTATCGCCGCCGAGGTCGGACGTCACCGGCATCGCCATGAGCTGATCACGCACGCCTGCGCCTTCCGGTCGCGCACCGCCGCCGGAAAGCGCCATGGCGAACGCACCCGCCATTGCGGCCGCCATCGGAAGATCACGGGCCCGTTTCATCGTGGCCCTCATCCCCTAACCGGACGGGATTTGCACGAGCACGCCGAGCTTCTCGCCCGCCTGCTTCAGGCCCTCCGCCAGCACGCCGAGCGCGGTCACCGCCGCCTCTGCGTCCTGCCGCCAGGGGCTGCCGTCCTCCGAGGCCAGCACCTGATCCCAGGGGTTGTGGAGCTTGCCGACCCTGGTCACCACGTCCTGAAGCTGCGCGTCGATGGTCTTCCCCAGGTCGGGATCGACCTTCGAGACAAGCTCCCTGATGCCGGGCCCGGACACACCGCCCGGATACTGGCCCCTCCACACGTTGACGATCCCCTGCACGTCGTAAACGAAGTCCTGATGGGTGGTGTCGGAAAAGCAGGAAGTCCTCGTCCTCCTGGTCGTGCGAGTCGAGTCCCACGGCCATGCGCTCCGACATCAGCTCGGACCCGGCGAGCACGGCCATGCCGTTGATGATGCGCCCGATCGCCTCGCGGGTCGGCTGGGCCCGGAGCGTGGCGGCGTAGTTGTCCGGCTGCCCGGGCGCCCAGGCGGGCACCAGACGGCCTATGTCGGCGACAAGCCGCTCCGTCACCAGCTTCAGATATTCACGACGCCGGTCGTTGTTGCCAACCCCCGGCTTGTAGTCGCTCGCCGGCCGCGCGCCCGGTCCGTCCGGGTCCAAATCCTGCCCCCACAGCAGGAACTCGATCGCATGCCAGCCGAGCGTCACATCCGATTCGTCGCTCACCATGTTGCTCACGATCAGCGAGGCGACGGTGAGCGAGCTCGCGGGGTCGTTGATTATACCTGCATTCGCGTTGCCAACGACATAGTCGATGAACGCCTCATTCATCGGCCACGAGTTTATCTCGCCTTCCACCGCCTCGATCGGCCCGTCGTAGAACCGAAACGCCTCGCTCTGCAGGTACGAAGGGCGCGCCGCCGTCCACGCCTTGCGGGCGGCCGCTAGGGTTTCGTCGGAGGGATTGGCAAGAAAGGCATCGATGGCAGCGGCCATCGTTTTTGCGTCAGCCAGCGAGGCGACGTAAGTGGCCTCGACGCCCGCAGCGTAGTTGGCGATCTCGGCGGAGGCGTCATACGTGAAGTCGGCTGCGTTGGCGCCGGGCAACGCGTAGCTCTGGGGCACCGCGACATCGCCGCCCTCCCCGCCCTGGACGGTTGCGGCCTCCCCGCCGGCTGCTTGGGCAAGCAGCAGGAGCCGTTCCGCCGCTGTGTGAGCCATCGCAGGCGGCTGTGGTGAATGGATGGCGTGGGTGGCCGCGAGCACTCGCGTGGCCGTGCCGGCCATGGCAACCAGACCGACGCCAACCCAGGTCTTGCGTCTCGTCGTCATTCGGATCCCCTCTGTCGCGGTTCAAGGCCGCGACGTGGCTTTTTGCCGTGGATGGCGTGAGATGGCAGATCGCACGGCGATTGTCTATGGTTAGACGACGATACACTTGATTTTCTCGTGTAATTTGGAAAAATGCCAAGTCATATTCTCGAATTGGAAAAATTATAAAGTGAAGGCAACGCCAGATGTACTATGTGATCTCGGATGTGCTTGATGCGCCCGCCGTCGCCGCGGCGCGAGAGACGCTGGCCCAGGCGACTTTCCTCGACGGGCGCGCCACGGCAGGCTGGCACGCCAAGCTGGTGAAGAAAAACCTGCAGGCGTCGTCCGCGGATCAGGCAGTGGTGAGGCTTCGGCAAACGATCGCCGACACGCTTGGCAAGAACGCGCTCTTCCAGCTCATCGTGCGGCCGAAGGCGCTGACGCCGCTCATCCTGTCGCGGTGCGAGCCGGGTATGGAATACGGCAGCCACGTCGACGACGCGCTCATGCAGGGCATGAGGACCGACGTCTCGTTCACACTCTTCCTCAGCGAGCCTGACGATTGCGATGGGGGTGCTCTGGTGATTGAAAACGCGGGGGGCGAGGAGGACGTGAAGCTGCCGGCCGGATCGCTGATCGCCTACCCGTCGACGACGCTGCACCGTGTGCAGCCTGTCACGCGCGGCGCACGCCTCGCGGCGGTCGGGTGGGCACGGAGCTATGTTCGCGATCCGACGCGGCGCGAGCTCCTGTTCGACCTCGACACTGCCCGCCAGGGCCTCTTCGTCCGCGAGGGCAAGACGGCGGAGTTCGACCTTCTGTCAAAGACCTCCGCCAATCTGCTGAGAATGTGGGTGGAGGACTGAGGTCCTATTCAACCAGATGGAGCAATTGGGCAGCCAAGGGGACCTTCGTCCACGGCGAAGCTGCAAATCATCGCGTCCTACTCCATCACGATCCTCGGCGGCGCACGGCCGCCCTCCGCCCGGTCGTGCTTCACGCCCAACCATGTGGCGGCAGCGATTTCGCGATAGGCGCGCGCGTGAGGCCCATCCGGTTCGGAGACGACAATCGGCTTGCCGGAATCGGAGGTCAGACGGATCTGCAGGTCGAGCGGTATCTCGCCGAGGAACGGCACCCCCATGCGCTCCGCTTCGTGGCGGGCGCCGCCATGCGAGAAGACGTCGGTCCGCCCGCCGCAATGGGGGCAGACGAAGTAGCTCATGTTCTCGACGATGCCGAGCACAGGCACGTTCACCCGGCGGAACATGTTGAGGCCTTTGCGCGCGTCGATGAGGGCGAGGTCCTGTGGGGTGGAGACGATGATGACTCCGGCGAGCGGCACTTGCTGGGCCATGGTCAGTTGCACGTCGCCGGTGCCGGGTGGCATATCGACGACCAGCACGTCGAGCGGCTCCCAGGCCACTTCCCGCAGCATCTGCTGCAGCGCCGAGACCACCATCGGACCGCGCCAGATCATGGGCGTGTCCTCTTCGACGAGAAAACCCATGGACATGACCTTGACGCCGTAAGCCTCGAGCGGGCGCAGCGTGCGATCATTGACGATTTCCGGCCGCTCTGACAGATGGAGCAACCGCGGCAGCGACGGGCCATAGATGTCGGCGTCGAGAATGCCGACGCGCAATCCGTTGGCCTTCAGCGCAAGGGCAAGGTTGACCGCGGTGGTTGACTTGCCGACGCCGCCCTTGCCGCTGGCCACCGCGATGATGGCATCGACGCCGGGAACGCCGATCGCCTGTGGCGCGGCGTGGCCCGGGCGGGGACCGGGCTGCGGCGGGGGCCTTCGGGCCCCGCCCGGAGCGCCGCTGGCTGCCTTCTTCTCCGCGGTCAGCGCCACCATGGCGCCGGTGACGCCGGGGATGGCGCGTATGGCGGTCTCGGCGGCTGCACGCATGGGCTCAAACGCCTGCGCGCGCTCGGCCGGCACTGTGATCGAGAACATCACCTTGCCGTTGGAGATGACAATGTCGGACACCATGCCGCGGCGCACGATGTCGCGGTCGTCGTCGGGGCCACGGATGGTGCCGAGCCGTTCCAGCACGATCTGTTTGTCGACGTCGGCCAATGTTCTCGCGGTCCCGGTTTCTGTCGCCGGCGGAATGTAATCTTTGGGGGTCGCCGGTCAACGGCCACGCGGGGATTCGCATCTTTTCGGGCGGGTGTCGTAAAGTGGAGGCCGTCCAACGCCGCGGAATCGCGCGGCATCCGTCCCACAGCAACGAGAAGTCTGCAAAATGGCAAAAGTCGCCTTCATCGGTCTTGGGGTCATGGGATATCCGATGGCGGGGCACCTCGCCAAACGTGGCGGTCACGACGTGACCGTCTACAACCGCACCACCGCCAAGGCCAAGAAATGGGTCGGCGAGTACGGCGGCAAATCGGCGCCGACACCACGCGAGGCGGTTGCCGGCGCGGCTCTCGTCTTCTCCTGCGTCGGCAACGACGACGACTTGCGTTCCGTCATCCTCGGTCCCGATGGGGCGCTCGCCGGGATGACCTCGGGCGCGACGCTCATCGACAACACTACGGCCTCGGCGATCGTCGCCCGCGAACTATACGCGGCCGCCAAAGACAAGACGGTCGGCTTCCTTGACGCGCCGGTTTCCGGCGGCCAGTCGGGCGCGGAAAACGGGCAGCTCACGGTCATGGTCGGCGGCGAGCAGGGCGTATTCGACGCAGCGAAGCCGGCGATCGCTTGCTACGCCAAGATGGTGGGGCTGATGGGACCGGCGGGCGCCGGCCAGCTCACCAAGATGGTGAACCAGATCTGCATCGCCGGCCTCGTGCAGGGCCTGTCGGAAGGCATCCACTTTGCCAAGAAGGCCGGGCTCGACGTCGAGCAGGTCATCGGCGTCATCTCCAAGGGCGCAGCGCAATCGTGGCAGATGGAAAACCGCTGGAAGACGATGGACGCGGGCGAATTCGACCACGGCTTTGCGGTCGACTGGATGCGCAAGGATCTGGCGATCAGCCTCGCCGAGGCGCGCCAGAACGGCGCCCGCCTGCCCGTGGCGGCGCTGGTCGACCAGTTCTATGCCGAGGTGCAGGCCATGGGCGGCCGCCGCTGGGACACCTCCAGCCTGATCGCGCGGCTGGAGCGGGACTGATCGAGGCAGCCCCCGCACCAGTGCAGTCAGGCGGCGCGGGACTTCTCCTTGTCCTTGTCTTTCTCGATCGGGATGTAGGTGAGCGGCATCTGGGTGGTGTATTTGATCTGTTCCATTGCGAACGTGGTGGAGACGTCCGCGATGTCGATCCTCGCGATCAGCCGCTTGTAAAGGGCGTCGTAGGCTTCGATGTCCGGCACGACCACCTTGAGCAGGTAGTCGACCTTGCCGGCCATGCGATAGAACTCAACCACTTCCGGGAAATCTTTAATCAATTCCGAGAACCGGCGGCGCCACTCGTCGTTGTGCTGGTCGGTGGTGATGGCGACAAAGGCAGTGACCTTCGTGTTGACCTTCCTCGGGTCGAGCAGGGCGACACGGCCGATGATCACGCCCTCCTCCTCCAGCCGCTGGATACGGCGCCAGCACGGCGTCGTCGACAACCCGATACGCCGGCCGATCTCGGCAACCGGGACGGTGGCGTCCTCCTGCAGGATCTGGAGAATCTTGCGGTCGAGGCGGTCAATCATGACGGCGAGCTTTCCTGACAATTGATTCCATATATCCACCCATGATGGGACGATTTCCCTAGTGGACCGGACTTTCGCCCTCTTTATGGAAACGATTTTCTCATCTGTCAATTCCATCGAGCGAGGCGGCGGGCAATTTCGGCGCGCAAGACCGGCAGGAATTCGGCCTCAAACCACGGGTTCTTCTTCAGCCACCCATTGTTGCGCCACGACGGATGCGGCAGCGGCAGGACTGTTGGGGTGGACGTGGAGGCAAAAATTTCCCGCCAGGCGGCAACGGTTTCGGTCAGCGTCGGCCTTTTGAGCCGTCCCAGGTGCCAGGCGTGGGCGTACGAACCCACCGCCAGCAGCAACTCAATGCGCGGCAGCGCGGCGAACAGTTGCGGGCGCCAGCACGGCGCGCACTCGCGACGCGGAGGCAGATCGGCACCCCGGTCATCCTGCCCCGGAAAACAGAATCCCATGGGGACGATCGCGATCCGTGCGGTGTCGTAAAAGGTGCCGGCATCGACGCCCATCCACGCGCGAAGCCGCTCGCCAGAGGGATCGCTGAAGGGAACGCCGGAGGCGTGGACGCGCACGCCTGGTGCCTGTCCGACGACGCAAACGGCCGCCGTCGAGGATACCCTGGAGGACCGGCCGGGGCTCGTGCGGCAAAAACGGTCGCCCTTGTGGTGCGTCGCGGCAATCTGCAGGCACCGATGCGGCGCACGATCCGCACGCAGCGCGGAGCCGTCGTCGATCCCCGCGCCGCTCGATGGCGCTACCGGGCAGCGGCCGGCGCTGTGCCCTTGTCGGCACGGGTGGCCTCGTTAACCATGTTTCTGAGTGGGAGATTAAGCATTTCCCGCCAACGTATATCTTGGGGCTGAAGGCGATTTCCACACATGAAGACCGAACGGGAGGCGAGAGGAATGAGTGCCGTTCCAATCGCTTCCGAAAGCGAGAAGACAACGGCCAGCCGCGAACGCGCCGACCGTCGCCGTTCGGTCTTGCGCGCAGTCCGCGAACAGCGCGAGCGGCTGGTGTCGACTTCGGGAACTCGACCGGCCTTCGACTACGAACTGGGACTGACGTACGCACGCAACCGCATCAGCGCGATCTATGCCATCCCGCTCCTGATCGCGATCGTCGCCGCAGCCGGCCTGTTGTGGATCAATCCCGTCGTGATCGTCGCGTGGACGGCCGCCGTGCTCGCCACGCACGTCGGCATGATCGCGCTTTGCCGCAAGTACATGATGCGGCCGGCGGCGCAGGTGTCGAGCCGTGCATGGACGCGGCGCTTTGTCATCGCCGAGTTCATCGGCAGTCTCGCCTGGGCGTCGGTGCTGCTCCTGGTGCCGGCGTCGTTTACGGACGTCGCCGGCCTCGAGGTCTTCCAGTTCACGACCATGCTGATCGTGGTCTCTGTGATCACTTCGCTCGCCTCGACTGTTCCTTCCGCCGCGGTCGCCGGCACGGTTCCGATCACGCTGACGCTATCCGCGCTTTACGTCAGTCGCGGTGATTTCCTCTACGTCGTGCTGTCGATCATGGCGCTTGGCGCCCAGTTCTTCTTCCTGGTTCTCGCCTCCCGGCTCTATTCGGCAACGCTTGCGATGCTGGGCTTCCGGGCGGAGAAGGACCTGCTCATCGCCGAGCTCGAGACCGCCAACTCGATTTCCGATGAATCGCGTCGGCGCGCCGAGGAGGCCAATCTCGCCAAATCGCGGTTCCTGGCGACCATGAGCCATGAGCTGCGCACGCCCCTCAACGCCATCCTCGGCTTCTCGGAGATCGTCAAGAACGAGGTGCTCGGGCCCGTCGGTAATGCGTCCTACAAGGACTACCTCAACGACATCCACGCCAGCGGACAGCACTTGCTGAACCTGATCAACGAAATCCTCGACCTGTCGCGCATCGAGGCCGGCCGCTACGAGCTCAACGAGGAAGCGATTAACCTGGTCGACCTGGTGGAGGAATGCCAGCATCTGATGCAGCTCAAGGCGAAGGCCAAGGGCATCATCATCACCGAGCACTACCAGCGTGGATTGCCGCGCCTGTGGGCCGACGACAAGGCGGTGCGCCAGATCACCCTCAACCTGTTGTCCAATGCCATCAAGTTCGCGCCGCTCAGTGGCGAAATCACCATCACGGTCGGCGCCATTGCCGGCCGGGGGCAGTTCCTGTCGATCCGCGACAACGGACCGGGCATTCCGCAGGAAGAAATCCCGATCGTGATGTCGTCGTTCGGACAGGGCTCGATCGCTATCAAGAGCGCGGAGCGCGGCGCCGGCTTAGGCCTGCCGATCGTGCAGGCGCTGATGCGCACCCATGACGGCTGGTTCGAACTGAAATCGAAGCTGCGCGAGGGGACCGATGCCATCGCCATCTTCCCGCAATCGCGGGTGATGGAGGCGCTGGCGCCGATCGATGATACGGACGCGCGCCGACGCTGGCTCCGGGCCGGCTAGTCCTCCCGCTCCGACACGCCTGCTTCACCAAAAGTCGCCATGCCGGCGTGAAGGCGCGCCGCCGCCTTGACGATCCCGGCGGCCAGGGCCGCGCCCGTGCCCTCGCCGAGACGCATGCCGAGATCGAGGACCGGGACCTTGCCCATGCGGTCCAGCGCGCGCCGGTGGGCGGCCTCCGCGGAGACATGCCCGAACAGGCAGTGATCGAGTGCCCGAGGGTCGGCGGCGAACAGCACCGCCGCAGCGGCAGTCGCGACAAACCCGTCGACGATGACCGGCACGCGATTGAGGCGACCGGCAAGGATGGCGCCCGCCATCGCCGCGATCTCGCGACCACCTAAGCGGCGCAGCACTTCCAGCGGATCGCCAAGATGCCCGGCGTGATACGCGACGGCGGCGGCGATCGTCTCGCGTTTGCGCTCGAGACCCACCGCATCGACGCCGGTGCCGAGACCGACCCAGTCGGCTGGCTCGCCGCCGAAAAGAGCAAGAAAAATGGCGGCGGCGACCGTGGTGTTTGCGATCCCCATCTCGCCGATACACAAGAGATCGACCCCTCCCGCAATTGCCTCCATGCCGAAAGCCATGGTGGCCGCGCACGCGGCTTCTTCGAGCGCCGCCTCGCGCGTGATGTCGCCGGTGGGAATGCCGAGGGCGAGGTCGTAGACCTTGAGGCCAAGATCGTACGCGAGGCAGATCTGGTTGATGGCGGCCCCGCCGGCGGCGAAATTGTCGACCATCTGGCGCGTGACCGCCGCCGGATACGCCGAAACGCCGTGGGCGGCGACGCCGTGATTGCCGGCGAAGATCGCAACTTGCGGACGATTGACTGCCGGCGGCGCCCTGCGCTGCCAGGACGCGAGCCACTCGACGATCGTTTCCAGGCGACCGAGAGACCCGGGGGGCTTGGTCAGGGTCAGGTCGCGGGAGCGCACCTTCTCCACAGCATCGACATCTGCGTCCGGCATGCGGGCGATCAGATCGCGGATATCGTCGAAGGGGAGCCCGGAAGTCGAGGGAAACATGGCCGGCTCCGGAAAGTCCAGGTGGAAAGCGGCGATCCTTGGCCCGGCCGCCGCGCGGTTCTATAACCGTATTCCGACGCCGCGCAAGCGGCTCCTACACAAGGGCCGCGCATGAAGCGCGACGAGACTTTCCTTGGCGGATTCGAAGCCGTCGTCGACGATCTGAAGGCGGCGATCGTTTTTTTGACGCGTCTGCCACCACGCTCGGTCGGAGTCGATGAATACAATCGCCCCGATTTCAGGCGTGGCGCCCGCGTCTTCCCGCTCGCCGGGGCCCTGATCGGGGTCGCGGGTGGCGTTGTCCTCCTGGTCGCGGCGATCCTCGGGATGCCGCCGCTGGTGTCGGCGGGCCTGGCGGTGACCGCAACCATGATCCTCACCGGCGGCCTGCATGAAGACGGGCTGGCCGACACCGCGGACAGTTTTGGTGGCGCGACGACCGAGCGGCGGCTTGAGATCATGGACGACAGTCGCGTCGGCACATACGGAGCCGCCGCGCTGATCGTTTCCATCTTGTTGCGCGTCGCCGCGGTCGCGGCCATCGCGGCAAGGGGACCGGTTGCCGCGGCGCTCGCCCTGATTGCCGCCGAGGCCGTGTCGCGGGGGGCGCTGGTTTGGTTGTGGCACGATCTGCCGGCGGCGCGGATGAGCGGCCTTGCGCATGAGACGGGACCGCCCGACCAGAACGCGATGCTGATTGCGTTGATTGCCTCGGGCATCATCGTCTTCGTCACTGAGCTGCCAACAATCGGACTCAGGGCGACGCTGCTCGGCTGTCTTCTCGCCGCAATCGCCGCATATGCCTTCGCCAGGCTGACGGCCCAGGCGATCGGAGGGCGCACAGGCGATTCGCTCGGTGCGTGCCAGCAGATCGCCCTGATCGCGTTTCTTGTCGGGGCCGCGGCCACCTGACCCACCGGCGTTACGCTCCGACCATGGCTCTGTCCCGCGTCCGCATTGCAATCCCCGATTCCCGACCGGCGGCGCGGTTCAGCGTGCAATTCCGGATTGCCCGATGACGACGCCCAGGCCGCGTGGCCGCCTGCCCTTCCTCTTCTGGGTGTTGATGGCGCTGCTTGCTCTGATCGTGCTGGCGCTTTTCGTCAACAACGACGCCGGCACGATCTTCGGTATGGCCAACGGCGACTTCGCGCAGGTCGGCTACCTCGTCGTCCTTCTGATCTTTGTCGGCTCGGCGCTGCTTGGCCGCGGCCTGCGCGCGCACGAGGTGGTCCGCTCGATCGTCGGCTGGTTCATCATTCTGGTGGCGCTGGTCACGGCGTACGGCTACCGGACCGAGCTGACGGCCGTCGGCGGACGTTTCCTCGGCGTCCTCGCCCCCGGCCTGCCCGTCGCGGGCCGGCTCGCCGGCGAGCCCGACGCCGACAGTGTCGTCATCACCCGCGCCATGGACGGGCATTTCGCCGTGCGTGCCAACGTCGACGACGTACCGTTGACGTTCTTGTTCGACACCGGCGCGAGTTATGTGACGCTGACACTCAGTGATGCGGCTGCCGTGGGCGTTAACATCGACGCTCTCGACTTCGCCCTGCCCATCCGTACCGCCAACGGCGTCATCCAGGCAGCACCGATCACCATCGAGCGGCTGGCGATCGGCACCATCGAGCGGCATGGCCTCAAGGCACTGGTGGCGCAGTCAAACTCGCTCGACCAAAGCCTGCTCGGCATGAGCTTCCTCGACACGCTCAACGGATACGGGATCGCAGGCGACCGGCTTGTGCTGACGCCGTAGAGCGATTTCGCTTTTCTCTAAGTCGCGAAATCGCCCTAAATCCTTGTTTCTCCGCAATTCCGGACGGAAAACCGGTTCCCACTTTTCCTGGAATTGCTCTAGGTCAGGCTGATGGCGAAGCGTACCGACACGGCCAGCAGAAACAGGCCGAAGCCGACTTCGAGCTGTCGTTTCGACAGGGCGTGGGCGATGCGAACGCCGACAGGCGCCACCAGCACACTGACCGGGATCACCAGCAACACGGCCACGAGATTGACGAACCCCGCGGAAAACGGCGGCAGCGCGATGTCGCCCCAACCCGCCCAGACGTAGCCGACGATCCCGGGCAACGAAATCAGCGCCCCGATCCCCGCCGACGTGGCCACCGCCTGGTGGATGGGTCGGCCGTACAGCGTCATGAAAGTGTTGGTGACGACGCCCCCGCCAATCCCCAACAGACCCGAGATGAACCCGGTGAAGGCGCCGACGAGAGTGCGCAGGGGATTGCCGGGCAAATCGTCGGCGATCCGCCAGGACTCCCGGCCGAACAGCAGGCGAATCGACACCAGGGCCGCGAATGCGGCGAAGATGGCGCGCAACGTCGTCCCCGAGAGCATCGAGGCAACGTATGAGGCGGCAGCGACGCCCAGCGGCACGGGAACGAGCCAGCTTGCCATCAGTTGCATGTCCACCGCGCCCCGGCGCCGGTGCTCCATGAACGAGCGGATCGAGGTCGGCGCGATGATGGCAAGCGAGGATCCGATCGACACGTGCATGCGCACAGCGTCGTCGACGCCCAGCGCGGCCAGGGCCTGATAGAGCACCGGGACGATGATAGCGCCGCCGCCGATGCCGAAAATGCCGGCAAGCAGACCCGATATCGCGCCGCAGACGATCAGCGCTACAACGAGACCGACGAGTTCGGCGGGCGAGGCCGATATGACCATCGATACCTCAGGGTTGGGCAGGCACGGGGCGGATCAAGCGAGCGCGTCGCCGGTGACCAGCGGCCGGGAATGTTCGGAGAGGATCTGGTTCGGGCGGGAGGCGACCGCCGCCAGCGCTTCTCGGACGAGTGCGACGCCGGCGCCGGGCCTGGGGGCACCGACTGTGAGGATCTGCCGCCAGCGGCGGGCGCCCGGCCGGCCGTGGAAGAGGCCGATCATATGGCGGGTAATGCTGCCGAGTGGTGTGCCTGCGCCGGTCTCTGCGGCGATGTACGGCAGCATCGCCGCTACAACCTCCTCCGGCTCAGCTGATACGGCTTCGCCGAAGAAGCGCCGGTCGACGTCGGTCAGAACCGCCGGCGTGTGATAGGCAGCGCGGCCGAGCATGGCCCCGTCGACCGCCAACAGGTGGGCGGCCGCATCATGGAGGCTGACGATGCCGCCGTTTATGCCGACAAACCGCTCCGGCCAGTGCCTCTTCAAGGCGCCGACAAGAGCGTAGTCCAACGGCGGCACCTCGCGGTTCTCCTTCGGGCTCAGGCCGGCGAGCCACGCCTTGCGGGCGTGCACCCACAGCGCGTCGAGGCCGGCGGCGAAAACTGCCTCGGCGAGGGCGAAGAGCGCCGCTTCCGGATCCTGCTCGTCGACGCCCAGCCTGCACTTGACCGTGACGGGCACGCCGACCGCCCCCTTCAATGCGGCGACGATGTCGCCGACGAGCGCCGGCTCGCGCATCAGGCAGGCACCGAACGTGCCCGAACGCACACGGTCGGAAGGGCACCCGACGTTGAGGTTGATTTCGTCGTAGCCGTAGTCGGCGGCGATGGCGGCCGCTGCGGCCAGCTTCGCCGGATCCGCCCCGCCGAGCTGGATGGCGACCGGGTGCTCCTCGGGCGAGAAGGCGAGCAGCCGCTCGCGGTCGCCGCGGAGAATGGCGTCGGCGACGATCATTTCGGTGTGAAGCAGCGCCCGGCGCGTCAGCTTGCGGTGGAAGACCCGGCAGTGACGGTCGGTCCACTCCATCATCGGGGCGATGGCGATCGCGTGGTGCGGGCTCGGCATGGCGGTCAGATGGACCGCCGCCCCGGCAAAGTCCAGCCCCGCCCGCGGGCTCGCGAGGCATTGGCTGACAGCGGCGAACGCCGACTTGAGTGATTCTGTTTACACGATCGCACTAGACTGGACGGACGAGGGGGCAAGGCGCGCGGCGGGGCGCGGTCGGGACGAGCCAATCCGTCATCATGGTTAACGAGTTGATTTCGTTCGCCGGATTCGACCGGAGGCGGACACGATAACCGGCTCGGCCAGTCGGGATGGTTGACAAAGGGTTAACGCGTGCCGCTAGAATCGGTTCTGCGGCGGAATGCAATGTAGCGTATGCGTGCGAGGAGGCACTCATAGAGTCTGACGGATCTCGGCCGGACGCTGGCAGCGTCCGTTGGCCGTTACAACAAGCCACAACCAGCGGACAGTGAGTTCGAACGCCGCCCGGCGCTCGACGACCTGCCCGACATCACTTTCGACCTGTCATTCCTTGGTCGGCGCGGCGACGTCACTGCCGACAACGCGCGGGTGCCGATATTCGAAGACCTGCCCGAGATCACCTTTGACCTGTCATTCTTCGGCCAGCACAAAACGGTCGACGTCGAACATGCCGAAGTCGGTGATCTTGAGGTGAGGAATGACCGGCAGTGGCAGGAACGCCATCTGGAGGAATGGTTCCAGGAGCGTGCAGCCGAGCTCGCGCGCCGCTCCGCGCAGCGCCAGAAGTTGCGCGCGCACGGTCTCGAATGGCTCAAGGCTGATAAGCCCGGCGAGCCGCAGCGGTACCTCCGCCCGCACCGTACCGTCCGCGACCGCGACGAAGCCGCCCTGCATCTGCCGGAGTCGTTTGACCGCAGCCGCCATGTCGGCGTCGCTGACGCCGACGACGCAGATGTTGTGACTGTCGTGTCCGACTGAGGAGGCGATCGCCCCGCGTTTTAGCCCGAACCCGGTGACGAAGCCGAGGCCGATATTGCCGTTCTTGCCGTGGCGCTCGACCACCGCGACCTTGGCGATATCGTTGGCGGGGTCGGCGCGGCGCTCGCCGTTGGTGGCCGGCACCGGCTTGACGATACGCTCGGTGACGATCTTGCCGGGGACGATGCCGATCATCGCCACCTCGGCCGGTCCGCCGGCGATGCGGAAATCGTCCGCGCGTGACGTCGCCGCGTCTTGACGCTGTCGAGGCCGACCGGGGCGACCGGTTTGCGCGCCGCGAACAGCTCCGTCGTCCACCACGCGGCCGGCGGAGATGACGGTCGCGACCGAGCAGGCTGCGAGGTCCCCGACCAGGACGATGTCGGCGCGGCGGCCGGGGGCGATGAAGCCGCGGTCGCGGAGGCCGAAGGCGCGCGCCGCCGACCAGCTTGCCGCGCGATAGACGTGGTGCAGCGGCCGGCCGAGCGCGATCAGCGTGCGGATCATGAAGTCGAGGTGGCCTTCCTCGGCAATGTCGAGCGGATTGCGGTCGTCGGTGCACAGGCAGCAGAAGCTCGACGTGTTCTCGTCGAGCACCTCGGCGAGCGCGTGCAGGTCCTTGGCGACCGAGCCCTCGCGGATCAGCACCTGCATGCCCTTCTTCAGCTTCTCGCGGGCGTCCTCGGCGATGGTGGTCTCGTGGTCGGTGAGGATGCGGGCGGCGAGATAGCCGTTGAGGTCGTAGCCGCGCACCAGCGGCGCGTGGCCGTCGATATGGCCGTCCTGGAAGGCGACGAGCTTGTCGAGCACGTCCGGGTCGGCGTTGAGCACGCCAGGGAAGTTCATGAATTCGGCAAGCCCGATGACCTTGGGATGATCGCGGAACGGCAGGAGGTCGGCGGCCAGCAGCGTCGCGCCTGAGGTCTCGAACGCCGTCGCCGGCACGCACGACGATAGCTGGACGCGGAGGTCCATGATCGTCGTCTCGGCCGAGTCGAGGAAATAGCGAATGCCCTCGGCGCCGAGCACATTGGCGATCTCGTGCGGATCGCAGATGGCGGTGGTGACGCCGTGGGGCAGGACGCAGCGGTCGAACTCCTGCGGTGTCACCAGCGAGGATTCGACATGGAGGTGCGTGTCGATGAAGCCGGGAACGGCGAAGAGCCCGCTGCCGTCGATCTCGCGTGCGCCGGCATACGCCTCATAGGTGCCGACGATGCGGTCGCCGCAAATGGCGATATCGGTGATGGTGACGCCCCCGGAGACGATGTCCAACAGCCCGACGTGCTTGACCACGAGGTCGGCAGGCTCGGCTCCCCTGCCCTGGCGGATCGCGCGGGCGAGCGATTGCGCGTCGGTAATGCTGTGTGGCATGGAACCACCATGGCAGACGCCGCCGCCACCGGGCAAGCGCCGGAGGCCGGCTGCGTCGACCGGGAGACCTGGATGGCTGAGACCTTTGAGGGCGGATGCGCATGCGGTGCCGTGCGCTATCGCCTGACCTCAACCCCGATGTTCGTCCACTGCTGTCACTGCCGCGATTGCCAGCGGCAGACCGGATCGGCGTTCGTGCTCAACGCGCTGATCGAGGCCGATCATGTGGAATTGGCGTCGGGCACAACCAACCCGGTTCGCATGCCGACTGACAGCGGCCGACCGCACGACATCCACCGCTGCAGCGCCTGTCAGACGGCTATCTGGAGCAACTACGGGGGTGTTGAGACGATCCGCTTCGTCCGGGTCGGCACCCTCGACGATCCCGGCGCTTTGCCGCCGGACGTTCACATCTACACGCGCTCGAAGTTGCCGTGGGTGGCCCTGCCAGTGAATGTGCCGGCCTTCGAGGGGTACTACAGTTCGAAGGAGCTCTGGCCGCCTGCCAGCCTGGCGCGCCGCCGCGCGGTCCTGTCGTAGCGGGCGGCGCCACCCCGCATCCGGTCTTATTGTCGCGCTCCCGCGCCTGACGCAATTCGATGGTCGTCGTCGTTGCCGGTTCGCCCGGAAAACGACTAGAACATGGGCGACCGTGGCGCTGCCCACGCATTCACCAGCCTGATGGAAGTACCCCCATGAAGAGCGAGACGACCGCCGTTCGCCTCCAGGACTACCGCCCCCCCGACTTCGCCATCGAAACGGTCAATCTCGACTTCAATCTTGAGCCGACGAAGACCCGCGTAACGGCGAGGCTGGACCTGCGGCGGCGATCAGAAACGGGTGACCTGGTTCTCGTCGGCGACGAGTTGCGGCTCGTGTCGGTGGCGCTCGACGGTGAAGCGCTCGCTGCCGACCGCTATCACGCCACCGCCGACGAACTCACGATCCGTGGCATCGGCGAGGATCCTGTCTCCCTTGAGATCGTCACTGAAATCGATCCGACGGCCAACACCAAGCTCATGGGCCTCTATCGGTCCAGCGGCACGTATTGCACCCAATGCGAGGCGGAGGGGTTCCGCCGCATCACCTACTTCCTCGATCGGCCGGACGTGCTGGCGGTCTATACGACGCGGGTCGAGGCGGCGAAGACCGTCGCGCCGGTCCTCCTCGCCAACGGCAATCTGGTCGAAACCGGCGATGCGGCGGACAGCAGCCGCCACTACGCCATCTGGCACGACCCCTTCCCGAAGCCGTCGTATCTGTTCGCCATGGTCGCGGGCGATCTCGGCGTGCTCTCCGACACGTTCACCACGATGTCCGGCCGTGCGGTCGCTCTCAACATCTACTGCGAGCACGGCAAGGAGGAGCGCTGCGCCTATGCGATGGATGCGCTCAAGCGATCGATGGCGTGGGACGAGACTGCTTACGGCCGCGAGTACGACCTCGACGTGTTCAACATCGTTGCCGTGTCCGACTTCAACATGGGAGCGATGGAGAACAAGGGCCTCAACGTCTTCAACGACAAATACGTGCTGGCCGATCCCGACACCGCCACCGATGTCGACTACGCCCACGTCGAGGGCGTGATCGCGCATGAGTACTTCCACAACTGGACCGGGGATCGCATCACCTGCCGCGACTGGTTCCAGCTCTGCCTCAAGGAGGGCCTGACGGTCTTCCGCGACCAGGAATTCTCGGCCGACATGCGGTCCCGGCCGGTGAAGCGCATCGCCGACGTACGCACGCTGAAGGCACGCCAGTTTCCGGAGGACGCCGGCCCGCTGGCGCACCCGGTGCGGCCGGAGATCTATCACGAGATCAACAACTTCTACACGCCGACCGTCTACGAGAAGGGCGCCGAGGTGGTGCGGATGCTGAAGACCGTGCTGGGCGAGAACGGTTTCCGCGCCGGCATGGATCTTTATTTCGAGCGGCACGACGGCGAAGCAGTGACGATCGAGGATTTCCTGGCCGCGTTCGTCGACGCCACCGGGACGGACCTCGGCCAGTTCAAGCTGTGGTACCAACAGGCCGGTACGCCGGAAGTCACCGCCCGGGGCACGTATGATCGGCGGGCGCGGACCTACACGCTGGCGCTCGCGCAAAACGGTTCGCCGACCCCCGGCCAACCGGTCAAGAAGCTGATGCACATTCCCGTCCGTTTCGGCCTTGTAGGACAGAACGGCGATGACCTGGCCTTCGAACGGGCGGAGGGCGCTCGCATCGACGGCGACGTCATCCAATTCACGGACAGGAGCCAGTCGGTCGTCTTCCACGGCGTCTCGACGCGGCCGGTGCCTTCGCTGCTGCGCGGCTTCTCCGCCCCGGTGCGCCTGTCCATCGACCTCTCCGAGGCCGACCTGTTGTTCCTGCTGAGGACCGACGCCGATCCGTTCAACCGCTGGCAGGCGGCGCAGACCCTTGCCATGCGTACGCTCATCGCCGGCTCCGCTGACGTCGCGCGCCGCGAACGCGTCGACTTCGACCAGAAGCTGATCGATGCGGTTGCCGACGTGGCCGAGGACGAGCGTCTCGAGGCAGCGTTCCGCGCCCAGGTCCTTCAACTGCCGGGCGAGTCCGACATCGCCCGCGAAATCGGACGGGATGTCGACCCCGACGCCATAGCCGCGGCCCGCAACCAGGTGCGTGCCCGCTTCGCCGACCGGGTCGGTGATCGGCTGGCGTCGCTGTTCGGGCAGTTGCACGATGAGCGCCCCTATACCCCCGACGCCGCGTCGGCAGGGCGCCGGGCCCTCGCCAACGCCAGCCTCGACCTGATGGTCGCCAATGGCAGCCAGGCAGCGATCGAATGGGTCGTCGGGCGCTATCGCGACGCCGATAACATGACCGACCGCCTGGCGGCCCTCTCCATCCTTGCCGGCTCGGCGTTGGAGGAACGCCACGATGCGCTCGCCGACTTCTACCACCGCTACCGCCACGACCCGCTGGTGCTCGACAAGTGGCTGACGCTGGAGGCGACCGTGCCGGCGCAGGGGACGCTCGATCGCGTGCGCGAGCTTCTTCGCCACCCCGCGTTCTCGATTTCGAACCCCAACCGCGTCCGTTCGCTCGTCGGCGCGTTTGCCGGCGGCAACCAGACCCAGTTCAACCGTGCCGACGGGGCGGGCTACGAGTTCGTTGCCGATTTCGTCATCGAGCTTGACCACCGCAATCCACAGACGGCGGCGCGTCTGCTGGTCAGTTTCCGGTCGTGGCGGGCACTGGAACCGCACCGGCGGGCACTGGCGGAAAAGGCGCTGCAACGGGTCGCCGCGGTCGATTCATTGTCGCCCGACACCCGCGACATTGTGACTCGCACGCTGGCCTGAACACACTTCCGAAATATTTCCTTCCTCGGCTGGACAACCCGAATCGCGTCGATTCAAATGAAACTGATTCGGGGCGTGGCGTTTCCCACAGTGATGCGGAGAAAACGAGGGAGCCTCGCATGGCGCGGGCAGAGGCGGCCAGCCCGTCTGACGCTAGACTATTGCGGTTTCCCCGGGTCCGGAGACCACGTCCTGCGCGCATCTCCGGGCACGCCCGGCTTCTCGCCGGTCCGGCTTACCAGAAACTGATCGCCGCCGAACCGCTGCTCCGCCGCCTGATCCCCATCCTCGTCATCATCTTCCTGTTGATTGTTGGGCTCTCCCGCTTCGTCGAGCTCTACCAGTTGAAGGCCGAGCGCGAGTTGGAGGCTCGGCAGACAATCGACATGATTGCGTCGCTGACCGCCACCGCATTCGCCAATGTCAGCCATGGCGCCGAACTGTCGCGCACCGATGTCCTCAACACGCTCGCCAACGCGCTGCCGGCAGGCGCCACCGCTGGCGGGCGGAGCATCTATATTACCGATGTCGAGGGGAACGTCATCGCCGCCGAGCCCGGCCCACCGGGAGAGCCGCGACAGGCGCTCACCGACATTATCGGCGAAGCCCAGCCGCTGACAACGTTCGGTGCGCGCGCCGGCGTCCTGGAGATTGCCCTCGCCGATGACGAGCACGCATTCGCCACGGTGCATTTCCTCGATCCGCCGCTGGGTGCGGTAGCCGTGGTCGAGCCGATCGCATCGGTGCTCCGCGACTGGCGGTCCGATGTCTCGGTCAACGTCGCCATTTTCGTCGGCACCAGCGCCGTCCTCCTCGTCATCCTCTACGGCTATTTCTCGCAATCATCACGGGCGAACGAGGCGGACCGTATCTATTCGGAAACCCAGACGCGTTTCGAGACGGCGCTGACGAGGGGCCGCAGCGGGCTTTGGGACTGGGATCTCGCGCGCGGCCGGATCTTCTGGTCGCGATCCATGTTCGATATCGTCGGCCTGCCACCGCGCGACGCATTGCTCGGCTTCGGCGAGGTGAGCCGCCTCATCCATCCCGACGACGGCGACCTGATGGCGCTGGTCGAGACGCTCTACAACGCCGGCGAGACCACCGTCGACCGCATATTCCGCATGCAGCACGCCGACGGCCGCTGGATTTGGCTGAGGGCTCGCGCCGACCTCATCGACTGCGACACGCCCAATCCCCACCTTATCGGCATCGGCGTCGACGTCACCGAGCAGATGCGGCTGGTGGAGCGCTCGAAGACCGCCGACATCCGCCTGCGCGACGCGATCGAGACGATCTCGGAGGCGTTCGTGCTGTGGGACGCGGACAACCGGCTGGTGATGTGCAACTCCAAATACCAGCAGCTGCACGGCATCCCCAACTCCGTCCTTTCCGCCGGCACGCCGTACGCCGAGGTGATCGCCGCCGGCCGCAAGCCTCTCGTGCGCTCGCAGGTGATCACCGACGGCACGCCCGAGGCCGGCGCGCGCAGTTTCGAGTTGCAACTCGAGGACGGACGCTGGCTGCAGATCAACGAGCGGCGCACCAAGGACGGTGGCTTCGTCTCGGTCGGCACCGACATCACGCAGCTCAAGCGTCACGAGGGCAAGCTGATCGAGGGCGAGCGGCGGTTGATGGCGACCATCGCCGACCTCAGGACCTCGCGCCAGAAGCTCGAGCAACAGGCGCAACAGATGGTGGAGCTTGCCGAGAAGTACGCGGAGGAAAAGGACCGCGCCGAGGAAGCGAGCCGCATCAAGTCGCAGTTCCTCGCCAATATCAGCCACGAACTCAGAACGCCGCTGAACGCCATCATCGGCTTCTCCGAGATCATGCAGTCGGGCATGTTCGGTGCGCTCGGCTCGCCCAAGTACGTCGAGTATTGCCGGGACATCCACCAGAGCGGCACATACCTGCTGGGCGTCATCAACGACGTGCTCGACATGAGCCGGATGGAAGCGGGACGCATGGTGCTGAACGCGGAGGAGACTGTCGTCGACGATCTCGTCGAGGAATCGATCCGGGTCATCGGCGCCCAGGCCGCCAGCCACGATATCCAGGTGATCGCTGAGGCAGGACGCGGCCTCCGGATCACCGGCGACCGGCGGGCGCTGAAACAGATCATGCTCAACCTGTTGTCGAACGCGGTGAAATTCACTCCGGCCGGCGGGCGCATCCGGGTGCGCGCCCGCGCCACCGACGCCGCCATTTGGTTCACGGTCGCCGACTCCGGCATCGGCATCCCCGGTGACGCGATCAAGCGCCTTGGACGGCCCTTCGAGCAGGTCTCCAACCAGTTCACCAAGAACCACCGTGGCTCCGGCCTCGGCCTTGCCATCACGCGATCGCTGGTCCGCCTCCACGACGGCGCCATGCGCATCCGCTCGCGCGAGGGCCAGGGGACCGTGGTGTCGGTGCGCTTGCCGGTCGTGCGGCCTCAGGCCGACCGCTCGGCGGCGTAGAGAACGCCTATCCTTTGGTGGTCACCTTCCCGATCAAGCGCTCGAAGCTCGCGCGCACTGCTTTCTCGGTATCGCGAACGTAGGCGTCGAGGGTGGCGAAATCGGGCAGCTCGCCCGCCCGCGCCAGGCGGTCGAGAAGGCCGCGCGGCGCCTCCTCCGGCTTGAAGACCCCCGCAACGCAGAGCCTGAGAATCTGGATCAGTGCCTGGTAGAGCCGCCAGGCCGGCAGCAGAAGGTCGGCCTCTGTCGCCGGCAGCAGGCTGGCTTCGGCCAGCGCTGTCAGCACCGCGTCGGTCTCGGTCGAGACGATGGCCGGATGGTCGGCGGCGTGGATCAGTTGCAGCGCCTGGGCGACGAACTCGACGTCGACGACGCCGCCTGGCGCCTGCTTCAGGTCCCAGGCGCCCTCCCCGCCTTTCGCGTCCTCCACCATCGCGCGCATCTCCAATACATCGGCGACGACGCGCTTCCTTTCATGTTGCCGCCGGATAATGGCTGCGATCTCGCGCGAAGAGCGGGCAATCAGCCGCCCATCGCCGGCAACCGCGCGGGCGCGGGTGAGCGCCATGTGCTCCCACGTCCATGCCGACGACTTCTGGTATGCGGCGAAAGAGTCGATGTGTGTCGCGAGCGGTCCGGACTTGCCCGACGGCCGCAGGCGGAAGTCGACGGCGTAGAGGGTCCCCTCGGCGGTCGGCGCTGAAAGCGCCGCCACCAGTCGCTGGGTCAGCCGAGTGAAGTATTGGGTTGGCGCCAGCGGACGCTCGCCGTCGGAGGCACTGGCCCCCTCGTCGCAATTGTACAGGAGGATGAGATCGAGGTCGGAGGCGGCGGTCATCTCGCGGCCGCCAAGGCGCCCGAGCGCCAGCACCACCGCCTCGCCGCCTGCCAGCGTGCCATGTGCGGCAGCGAATTCGTCCCGCACCGCCTCAAAAAGCCGGGCGACAATCGCGTCGGCGAGGTCGGAGTAGGCGTGACCGGCCTGTCGTACGCTGACGGTGCCGGCGAGCACGCGCACGCCAATCAGAAATGCCTGCTCCTGGCCGAAGATGCGGGCACGGTTGAGTACGTCCTCGAAAGTCGCCGCCTCGGCAAGACTCGCCGCGAGCAGTTCCGTCAGCATCGCCTTGTCCGGAAGCCGGTCGAAGAAGGCCGGCTCGATCACCGCGTCGAGCACGTGGGCGCGTGCAATGATCGTCTCGGCAAGGCGCGGCGCGGCTGCAAGGATCGTCGCCAGGAGGTCAAGCAGTTGGGGATTGGACTGCAGGAGGGAAAAGAGCTGAACACCGGCCGGCATGCGTGCGAGGAACCGGTCGAAGGTGATGAAAGCGGCGTCGGCGTTCTCCGTCTTCGCCAGCGCCTCGATCAGCACGGGCACGAATTCCGTCAGCCGTTCGCGTGCACTCGCCGAGCGGGTGGAAGGATAGCGGCCGTGATGCCAGTCGCGGACGGCACGGGCCACGTCGGCTGGCCGGCGGTAGCCGAGGCCGGTCAGGGTCGCCAGAGTGTCGGGGTCGTCGGCGTCGCCGGTGAACACCAGACTGCCGACGGCGGAGGTGAGTGCCGGCGCCTTTTCAAACAGGTCGATGTAGTGGTCGCGAACCTTGTCGAGGGTCGTCGTGAGCGCTTTTGCGAAGACCGGCGCGTCGCGATAGCCGGCCATGTGGGCGATCGTCGCCAGCCCCTCCTCGTCGGAAGGCAGGGTGTGGGTTTGCTCGTCGGCGACCATCTGCAGGCAGTGTTCGATCTCGCGCAGACTAAGGTACGCCGCAGCCATGTCGTCGCGGGTCCGGGCGTCGATCCAGCCGCCCTCGGCAAGCGCGGAGAGCATGTCGAGGGTACGGCGACCGCGGAGCGCCGGATGGCGGCCGCCGGCGATCAGCTGCTGGGTCTGGACGAAAAACTCGATCTCGCGAATGCCGCCGCGGCCGAGCTTGATGTTGTGGCCGGCGACGGCGACCTCAGCATGGCCGCGGTGATCGTGGATCTGGCGCTTGATCGAATGGATGTCGGCAATCGCGGCGTAGTCCAGGTACTTGCGCCAGATGTATGGGACGAGTTCGGCAAGGAAGGCATCGCCTGCCGCCTTGTCGCCGGCGACCGCCCGCGCCTTGATGAGGGCCGCGCGCTCCCAGTTCTGCCCGAGACTCTCGTAGTACTGAAGCGCCGCCTCGCTCGACATGGCGATGTTGGTAGCACCGGGGTCCGGCCTCAGACGCAGGTCGGTGCGGAAAACGTAACCGTCGGCGGTGCGCTCTTGCAGGATCGCCACCAGCCGCTTGGTCAGCCGCACGAACAGCGCCTGCGCCTCCTCGCCGGCGGGTATCGGCGCGACGGCTTCGTCGAAAAGGACGATCAGGTCGATATCACTGGAATAGTTGAGTTCGCCGGCACCGTACTTCCCCATGCCGAGCACGATCCACCCCGAGCCTTTCCCCGGCCGCGACGGGTCGGCAAGCACGATTTTGCCGGCCGCGGCGGCATCCCGGAGCAGCAAATCGACCGCTGCGCCGACCGCGGCATCGGCGAACGCGGTAAGCGCGTTCGTCACCTTCACCACGTCCATGACACCACCGAGGTCGGCGAGAGCGGTTGTCAGGGCCACCTCCTGGCGCGCTCGGCGGAGCATCGCCATCAGCTCGGCTTCGGAAGCCTCCTGCCATGACCCGGCGACCCGCTCCGTCAGCCGCTTCAGGCGTTGGGCGGGATCGTCGGCGATGACGGCGGCGAGGTCGGCGAGGTCCTGCAGCATGAGCGCCCGCAGGAACGGCGAGCAGTCCATCACCGCGGCCAAAAACGGCGCCATGCCCCCACGCGTCACCACCGCTGCGAGGTCCTTGGCGGCACCTGTTTCGCCGGCGGCTTCCGTCAGCTCCGCGATGCGCGCTTTGGTCGCGCGCGGCATTGGCGGGACGCAACCGCGGCTTCAGCGCGTCAGCCAGAATTATTCCGGATAAAGTTCGCTTCGCGCGGCCTGGAGCCATGTCCCGTCATTTGATCGGCAAGCGCATGGTGACGACAAGACCCGGGTTGCCGTCGCCGAGTTCGAGCGTCCCATGGTGCAGGCGCACGACGGCGGCGACAAGGCTTAATCCCAGACCACTGCCTGGTTCGTGACGACTTTTTTCCAGCCGGACAAACCGTTGCAGCACCCGCTCGCGGTCGGCCGCCGGCACACCCGGGCCGGTGTCTGCGACGGTGAGGACAAGATTGTTGCCCTTGCGCGTCGCGGCGACGCTTATCTTCAAAGGCTTGCCGCCCTCCCCGCAACCACCGTACTTGATGGCGTTGTCGATCAAGTTGGCTAGTGCCTGCCCGAGCAGTTCGCGGCTCGCCCTGAAAGGCAGCGCCTCGGGCGCGTCCACCGTCAGCTCCACGCCCTTCTCCTCGGCCGCCGGTTCGTACAGCTCGGCCACGTCGTGGACGACGGCGCTGACATCGATCTCCTGTATTGCGCCGTCTGGCGCGCCGGCCTCGATCCGGGCGATCATCAAGAGCGCGTTGAACGTCTTGATGAGAGCGTCGGATTCGTCGATCGTCGCCTCCAGCGCCACACGGTACTTGGCGGCGTCGGCCGGGCCGCCGAGCGCCGTCTCCACCCGGTTGCGCAGGCGCGACAGCGGCGTCTTGAGGTCGTGGGCGATGTTGTCGGAAACATCCTTCAGCCCGTAGAGCAGGTGCTCGATGCGATCGAGCATGCCGTTGAGGCTGTCGGCGAGACGATCGAACTCATCGCCGGTCCCGGCGACCTCGAGGCGCCCGGTGAGGTCGCCGGCCATGATCTGGCGGCTGGTTGCCGAGACCGAGTCGATGCGCTTGAGCACGCGCCGGCTCACGAACACCCAGGAAAGGGTGGCCAGGCCGATCATCAGCACCAGCGCCCACGCAAGCGCCCCGCCGATGATGTCACGAAACTCCTCGCGCTCGCCAATATCGCGGCCGACCAGCAGGCGAAAACCGCTCGGCAGCCGCACGACCTGCACCATGGCGGTTCGGTCGGCCTGATCGCCCGAAAAGCGGCGGTAGGTGACGATGATCGGATTGATGCCGGCGCGATTGATAAGGTCGTCAGAGACCTCGGTGACGTTGCCCGCGAGGATGCGGCCCGAGACGTCGGTGAGGAGATAGAGGCTTGCGCCGGGCTGGTGGGCACGCTGGTCGATGGCGTTGACGACGGCCGGCAGGCCACCGATGCGATACTGGTCGTTGAGGCCCAGGAGCTCGGTGACGATGTTGTCGCGTACCTGATTGTTGAGCAGGACGTTGGTCGAATACGCGATGTAGAGGACGAAAAAGACCGAAAACGCAGAGAACACCGCGATGTAGATCGCCGAGAGCTTGAAGGCTGTGGTGCGGATGACCTTACCGAGTGGCGTCACGGATCATGTACCCGGCGCCGCGGATCGTGTGCAGCAGCGGCTCGCCGAAGCCCTTGTCGATCTTGGCGCGCAGCCGGGAGATGTGCACGTCGATGACGTTGGTCTGGGGATCGAAGTGATAGTCCCAGACGTTCTCCAGGAGCATCGTGCGCGTGACCACTTGGCCCGCGTGCTGCATCAGGTACTCCAGCAGGCGGAATTCGCGCGGCTGGAGGGGGATCGCCTTGCCTTCACGCGACACGGTGTGACCGAGCCGGTCGAGTTCGAGATCCCCGACTTTGAGCACCGTGTCGGCGGCGCCCGGCCGGTGGCGGCGGGCGAGTGCCTCGACGCGGGCAAGCAACTCGGCAAATGCGTATGGCTTCGGCAGATAGTCGTCGCCCCCCGCGCGCAGCCCCACGACCCGGTCGTCGACCTGGCCGAGCGCAGAAAGGATCAGCGCCGGCGTGTGGTCGCCGCGGCCGCGCAGTTCCTCGATGATCGCCAGGCCGTCGCGCTTGGGAAGCATGCGATCGACCACCAGGACATCGTAGCCTCCGTCGGCCGCCATGGTCGCGCCGGTGTCGCCGTCGCTGGCGAGATCGGGCACATGGCCCGCCTCGCGCAACGCCTTGGCAAGATAGGCGGCGGCTTCCTTGTCGTCCTCGATCAGCAGGATCCGCATGACGCGACCATATATAGCGGAGCTTCATCTTGCGAATAGCTCCGAAAAGAAAACGGCAGGCCGGAGAACCGGCCTGCCGTCAGCGGGGCGGAAGCCTCTGGGCGACGATGGAGTGCTTCCGCCGCTCGCGGGGGGTCAGTTACTGGCGAAACTCAACGCCACGAATTGGGTCCGGTCTCCCGATTTGACTCTGAGCAGGACGGCCTTGAGCCCGTCGGATTTTGCCTTTGAAACGAGCTTTTCCACGTCGTTCGGGGCGCTCACCTCGCTGTCGCCGACCGACAGGATCGTGTCGCCCGGTTGCAGGCCGCGTTCCGCCGCCTGGCCGTTGGGGTCAACGTCCGTGACCACGACGCTCGAGTTGTCGTCCGACGGTCCCACCGCCAGCCCGAAATCATTGAGCGAGGATCCCGGCGCGGCGCTCGACTGCGGCGCCGAATTGTCCAGCGCCGCCAGTTGGTCCTGAGGCGGCAAGGTGCCGAGCTTGATGTCGACGTCGTGCTGGGCGCCGTCCCGCCAGTAGGTGATCTTCGCCGTGGCGCCGGGGGCCAGGTCGGAGATGCGAACCGCAAGGTCACGCGAATCCTTTACCGGTTGGCCGTCCACAGCCGTGATTGCATCACCGACCTTGAGGTCGGTGCCGGCGGCCGGGCTGTCCGACTGGATTTCGGCCACCAGGGCGCCCTGCGTGTCCGGCATCTGAAGGCTGTCGGCGATATCCTTCGTGATCGACTGGATCTGAACGCCGAGCCAGCCGCGCACGACGGAGCCATTCTTCATCAGGTCGCCGATCACGCGCTGCGCAGTCGAGGCGGGAATGGCGAAGGCGATGCCGACGTTGCCGCCAGATGGCGAGAAGATCGCGGTGTTGATGCCGACCACTTCACCCTTCAAGTCGAACGCCGGACCGCCGGAGTTGCCCCGGTTCACCGCGGCGTCGATCTGCAGGAAGTCGTCGTAAGGCCCGGCACCGATGTTGCGCCCATGGGCCGAAATGATGCCGGCGGTCACGGTGCCGCCGAGGCCGAACGGATTGCCGACCGCCACGACCCAGTCGCCGACGCGCGGCTCGTCCGCCGCAAACTTGACGTAGGTGAACGTGGTCTTGGCATCGACCTTGAGCAGGGCCAGGTCGGTCCGGTCGTCGGACCCGATGACTTTGGCGTTGTATTCGGTTCCGTCGTCGGTGATCACGGTCACCGACTCCTCGCCGTCGATCACGTGGTTGTTCGTGACCACGTAGCCGTCATCGGAAATGAAGAACCCCGAGCCGAGGCTCATCGACGGCTGCTGCCGCTGCGGTTGCGGGTTCTGCTGACGGAACTGCCGGAAGAAACGATCCATCGGCGAACCGGGCGGCAGGTCGAAGAAAGGCGTGTCCTGGCTGTCGGATGCCTGGGCGACCGACTTGACGCGGACGCTGACGACCGCCGGGCGGACCTTGTCCACTACATCGGCAAAGCTCAGCGGCTGCACACCCTGGACCTGGACCGGATCGGCAAAGGCCGGCGTGGATTTCGTCAGTTCAAGCGAACCACCGATCACCGCGCCGCCCAGAACGAGGGCAAGGGCTGTGCCGGCAAGCAGCGTCGGGCGCGTCACGCGCCGTAGTATCGGCGCGGAATTCTTATTATGCATATTCAGTTTGGCTCCATCGATCGGTGGCGGCGGCTCGGGAGGAAGCGGCGCCCGTTTGTTGCCCGATACTATGGCAACGGCGACCTTACGGCCTACTGTCGCGCGCATTAAACTTCGGTAATGTTGGGATTCCGGAGCCGGCCGGCCGGGCGTCAGCTCTCGTCCGAGAGGAGCCGCTGCAGTGCCGCCTCCTCGCCCGCGTCGAGCGGTTGCGGAGGCCCGTCCTCCCGCCGCCGGCGGTAGGCGACCAGCGCCAGGATCGCGCCGAACGCCAGCGCGCCGGGAGGCGCCGCCCACAACAGCACGGTGTGCCAGTTGAAGCGCGGCTTGAGCAGGATGAACTCCCCGTAGCGGGCGACCATGTAGTCGATCACCTGCTCGTCGCTATCGCCGGCGGTGATGCGCTGGCGAATGAGGACGCGGAGGTCGTGCGCGAGGTCGGCGTTGGAATCGTCGATCGATTCGTTCTGGCAGACCAGGCAGCGCAGCTCCGACGACAGCACGCGGGCCCGCGCTTCCAGTGCCGGGTCCTTGAGCATCTCGTCGGGTTGCACGGCGAGGACCGGATGGGCCGCAAGCGCGAATGCGACGAGCGCCAGTGTCGCCAGCAGGCGGGCCACGCCTCTCATTCCGCCGGCTGGGGCTGGATCCGCCGCGCCGGCTTGGGCGCACCGACCCTGAGCCGGCGGTCGCTGAGCGACATCAACCCGCCGAACGCCATGACGACCGCGCCCAGCCAGATCATCGTCACCAGCGGCTTCCAGTACGCCCTGACGGTAGTGGTCCCGTCTGCCGCGATGTCGCCAAGGGAGAGGTAGAGCTGGGAGAAGCCGACGGTGCGAATGGCGGCCTCGGTGGTTGTGGTCTGGCGGTCGGCGTAGGTACGTTTTGCCGGCGCCAGGGTGGCAACCTGGTGGCCGCCGCGGGCGATGGAGAATATCACGGCGGTCTGGTCGTAGTCGCCGGCGCTGCTCGCCTGGAAACTCTGGAGCGTGATGGCGTAGCCGCCGATCTCGGCGGTATCGCCCGGCTTCATGGAGCGGATGAGCTCCGACCCCCACGTGGTCGCGACGACGAGGCCGAGCACCGTGACGCCGACGCCCGCGTGGGCGATGGTCGTGCCCAGCGCGGACCGCGGCAGGCCGACGAGCCGCCTGAAGCTGTTGGCCAGCGGGATCGACCCGAGGCCGACGCGGAACGCAAGTTCCGACAGCGCGCCCGCGATCAGCCAGGCGCCCAGCCACACGCCCAATAGTGCCAGTGCCGACTTGGTCCCCGCGAGGGCTGCGGCAACGATCGCCGCCACCAGCGCGATCCCTAACGCGAACAGCAACCGCTGCGCCGCCGCCATCAGGTCGCCGCGCTTCCACGCCAGCAGCGGCCCGAACGGCACCATGAGAAGCAGCGTTGCCGCCAACGGCACGAAAGTCAGGTTGAAGAACGGCGCGCCGACCGAGATTTTCGGGCCGTTCACGGCTTCCAGCGCCAGCGGATAGAGCGTGCCGACGACGACGGTCGCGGCCATCGCGGTCAGGAATATGTTGTTGACGACGAGCGCCCCCTCGCGGCTGATCGGCGCGAACACCCCGCCGGGCTTGAGGGCACCGGCGCGAAACGCGAACAGCGACAGCGCGCCGCCGATGAACACGATCAGAATGGCGAGGATGAAAACGCCCCGTCGCGGATCGGAGGCGAATGAGTGCACCGAGGTCAGCACGCCGGAGCGGACGAGGAAAGTACCGATCAGGCTGAGCGAGAAAGCGAGGATCGCGAGCAGGATCGTCCAGATCTTGAGCGCGTCGCGCTTTTCCATCACCACGGCGGAATGGAGGAGCGCCGTTGCCGCCAGCCACGGCATCAGCGAAGCATTCTCGACCGGGTCCCAGAACCAGTAGCCGCCCCAGCCGAGCTCGTAATAGGCCCAGTACGAGCCCATGGCGATGCCGACAGTGAGGAACATCCACGCCATCAGCGTCCACGGCCTTACCCAGCGCGCCCACGCTGCGTCGATCTTGCCCTCGATCAGCGCGGCGATGGCAAATGCGAATGAGATCGAGCAGCCGACGTAGCCGAGATAGAGAAGCGGCGGGTGGATGGCGAGGCCGATGTCCTGCAGCACCGGGTTGAGGTCATTGCCTTCCAGCGGCGGCTGGATGAGGCGCAGGAACGGGTTCGATGTCGTCAGTATGAAGAGAAGGAATGCCGAAGCGATCCAGGCCTGAACCGACAGTGCCAGCGCCTTCAGTTTGTCGGGGAGGTTGTTGCCGAAGGCGGCGACAAGGGCGCCGAACAGCGCCAGGATCAGCACCCACAAGAGCATCGAGCCCTCGTGGTTCCCCCACACGCCGGTGATCTTGTAGAGAAGCGGCTGGGTCGAATTGGAATTCTCGACCACGGTCACCAGCGAGAAATCGGACACGATGTAAGCGTGCACGAGCACGGCGAACGCCAGCCCGACCAGAAGGAACTGGGTGATCGCCGCCGGCGCGGCGACGGCCGTCAGTCGCGGTTCGTCGCGAAGAGCGCCATAGAAGGGAACGGACGACTGGATGAGCGCCAGCCCGAACGCGAGCACCAGGGCGAAATGGCCGAGTTCGATGATCATTGCGTCGCCGTCGCCGCGGTGCCGGCGGCACTCGGGCCCGTCTCCTGCCACACGCCCTGCGCCTTCAGTGCGTCCACGACCTCCTTCGGCATGTACCGCTCATCGTGTTTGGCAAGCACCGTGTCGGCGTTCAGTGCCCCGTTGGCGGCAAGCACCCCTTCCGTCACCACTCCCTGCCCCTCGCGAAAGAGATCGGGCAGGATGCCCTGATACGTAACCGGTATCGTCGTCTTGCCGTCGGTGACGGCAAAGTCGACCATGCCGTCGGCCTTTTTGACCAGGCTGCCGTTCTCGACCAGCCCACCGAGGCGAATGCGGCTTCCCGGCTGCAGTCCCTTGGCGACCACGTCGCTGGGCGAATTGAAGAAGACGATGTCGTCCGACAGCGCGTAGAGGATCAGGCCGGTAGCAACGACGAGAACCGCGCCGGCGACTCCGATCAATGTCAACCTGCGCTGCTTGCGCGTCATTTCCTACTGTCCTTCCCGGCACCATCGGGTCATGGCGTCAGACCCACGTCGCGGGCCGTGGCGTCGACAATCGCCGTCTTGTCGGCATCGCTGGCCAGCGCCGCGTGTGCCTTGTCCAGCGCCGCGCGCGCATCCGTCGGCCGGTCGAGTACCATATACGAACGGATGAGCCTCGCCCACCCGTCGGCGTCGCCGGTGTCCGTCTCCAACTGCGCGGCAAGCTTGGCGACCATGCCTTCAATCATGGCGTGCTGCTGCGACGGGTCGAGCTGGCTGGCCGCCTGAACGTCAGCCGCGTTCGGACCGGGAGCAGGTGCGACCGGTGGCGCCGTACCCTCGAGTTCCGCCAGTTGCTGGCGGGCGGCCGGCACCCACGGGGCGTCCGCCGGCGCATCCGCGAGGAGGGCGTGCCAGGCGGCGACGGCGTCGTCGTGCCGGCCTTCCTGTCCAAGCGCGAGGGCAAGGAAGAACCTGGGAAGCGGATCATCCGGCGCCAGCTTCTCGGCGCGTTCGAAGGCATCGCGCGCGTCGGCGGTAACCGTGCCGTCGCTGACCGCAACCAGCGCCTGTCCGAGGCCGGCTTCGGTGTCGGCGGTCGACCCGAGAATCCTGAGCGCATTCTGATACGCGCGCACGGCGTCATTGAAGCGCCCGAGACGCAGGTAGACCGGTGCCACGACCTGCCAGCCGGCGCCATCGTCGGGGTTGGCCGCGAGGTGCTGTTCGACCCGTGTGACCAGCGTCGCGATGTCCTGCCCTTGGGGGGGAGCCGAAAGGCGGGCGGCAAGCGGTTCGTCCGGCAACTGCGGTGAGCCCACCACCACGTAGAGCCCGAGCGCCGCGATCGGCATGACGATCGCAGCGGCGGTTGCCAAGCGTCGGGCCCGGCTGTTCGCCGGCGGCGGTACCGGGGCGCCGGTCTCCGCCTCGCCGGCGTGGATGAGACGGCGGGCGATCTCGGTGCGCGCCGCGGCGGCCTCGCTCTCACCGATCAGGCCGCGGCCGACGTCGCGGTCCACCTCGCTCAACTGGTCCCGATAGATTGCGAGTGTCTGTCGCCGTGCGTCGACGCGCTGCCCCCGCGGTTGCGAAAGAGCCATCAGGACCGGCACGAACGCAGCCGTCGCCAGCACGGCCATGGCGATCCAGATAACCATCTACGCTGCCCGGGAACCTCTTTTCAGGCCGTCGGCCGTCGATTTGTGCCGGAAATAGTCGTGCCGTTCGCGAAAGGCAATGCTGCGGCGCGGTCGCCGCCGTTCATGCGACCGGTTGCCACGTACCATCGGCTCCCCGGCAGGCGGTGCCGGTTGCCGTCTCTGATTGGCCCTTGATGGTGATCGTATGGGTGAATTCGCGGCACTCGTAGTCGTTGACCTTGTACAGCGGTCCCGCGACCACCTGGCCGCTGCTTGAGTGGCCCCGCCAGGCCACCGGGGCGCCGATGGCGCCATAGTCGAGGGCTTTCTGCTCCGCAGCCAGGGCCATCCGCTGGTCCTTGGCGCTGAGACCGAGGTCGATCACCGTTCCGGCCAGCCCATCGGTCGCCGCCTGAGGGTCAGGCGCCGCGGCGTAGGCGGTCAGTGATCCGGTCGTACCCGTATCGGCCGACCGGCAGGCGGCGAGCGCAAGACCGGCGACAACCGCCAATGCGACCCGCCCAAAACGATGCATCCGAACGCCTCCAAAACTCCGCCGCAAGCCCGACTGCTTGAAGAACCGCGCCCTCTTTTGCCAGATCAGCATGGCGGAAGTGAGAATATACCCCCTCATACCGCCGGCAGCGCCACCTCCACCCTAAGCCCGCTCGCCGGCGAGCGCGAGAAATCCAGTTTGCCACGATACATCGAAACCAGGTCGCTAACGATCGACAGGCCGAGACCCGAGCCGGGCTTGGTCTCGTCGAGGCGGCCCCCGCGCCTGGTCGCGGCGGCGATCTCCTCGGCGCTGAGACCCGGGCCGTCATCGTCGATCAGGAGCACGAGGCGACCGGCGTCGGCTTCCCCGTCGGGTCGCAGGTAGTCGGCCGTCACCGAGACCGACGTCCTCGCCCATTTGCAGGCGTTGTCGACCAGGTTCCCCACGATCTCCTCGAAGTCCTGCTGTTCGCCCTTGAAGCGCGCGGCGTCGGGGATGTCGCAACGGATGGCGAGCCCGCGGTCGCCGTGGATGCGCTGCATGGCGCGGATCAGCCGCGTCACGACCGGTTCGACGTCGGTGACGGCACCAATGACGTTGACGCGCGCGGCGATGCGGGCCCGGTCGAGGTGATGGCTGATCTGCCGGTGCATGAGGCTCGCCTGCTCCGCGACCTTGGTGGCCAGTGGACCTCGGCCGGCGCGGGCTTCGTTGATGACGACGGAGAGCGGCGTCTTCAGGGCATGGGCGAGATTGCCGACCTGCGTGCGAGCGCGGTCCACGATCTCCTGGTTTGATGCGAGCAGCGCGTTCAGCTCCTTGACCAGCGGCTCGATTTCCGAGGGCAGCGCACCCTCGAACCGTGTCTGGCGGCCGCTGCGGATTTCCGCAAGGCCGCGCCGCACGCGGTCAAGCGGTCTAAGCCCCCAGCGGATCTGGATGAAGATGGCGATGATGAGCCCGGCGCCGAACACCGCCAGGGTCAGGAAAACCCGCCGCCGGAACGCGGCGACCTGGTCCTGGATGACGCCGGCGTCGCCGGCGACCAGGACCTCATAGGTGCGGTTGCCGGGAAAAATGACGGTGCGCGAAAGCACGCGCAGCGCCTGCCCGTCGGGCCCCGTGAGTGCGCCGGAGAGGAGGCCGCCGCTTTCGCTGCGGTCGGTCAGCCCGCCGATGTCGAGACTGTCGGAGAATAGTGAGCGCGACGCCAGCACTACCGCCCCGTGATCGAGTTCGCGGACCTGCCAGTACCAGCCGGAGTAGAGCAGCTCGAAGCGCTGTTCGCCGAGGTTGCCGGGATCGCCGAGGGGGCTTGAGGCGTCCTGCGCGGCGAGCGAACCGACCAGAGTGCGCATGTAGACGTTGAGCCGTTCGTCGAACCCGCTGACCACGGTCTGGCGATAGAGGGAGGTGAGGATGAGGGCGGCAACCACCAGCGCCGCAGCGCTCCACAGCGTGGCGGCGACGATCAGGCGGACGGCGAGTGAATTAGGCCGCATCGCCTGGTTCGACGACGCGGTAGCCGAGGCCGCGCACGGTTTCGATCAGGTCGGGCGGCACCTTCTTGCGCAGCCGCCCGATGAACACCTCGATGGTGTTGGAGTCGCGATCGAAGTCCTGGTCGTAGAGGTGCTCGATGAGCTCGGTGCGCGAGACCACCCGATCGCGATGGTGCATCAGGTACTCGAGCACGCGATACTCGTGGGAGGTAAGCTTGACCGGATTGCCATCGAGAGTGACGCGCCCGGCGCGGCTGTCGAGGCGCACCGGCCCGATCTCGATCTCGTTGGTGGCGTGACCGGCGGCGCGCCTTACCAGCGCCCTCACCCGCGCCAGCACCTCCTCAATGTGAAACGGCTTGGCGACGTAGTCGTCGGCGCCGGCGTCGATGCCCTGCACCTTGTCGGACCAGCGGTCGCGGGCGGTGAGGATCAGCACCGGCATGGTGCGCCCGGCGCGGCGCCACTTCTCCAGCACCGAGATGCCGTCGAGGACCGGCAGGCCGATGTCGAGGACAACCGCGTCGTAGGGCTCGGTGTCGCCGAGGAAATGTCCCTCCTCGCCGTCGCGGGCCGAATCGACCGCATAGCCGGCCTCCTTCAGCGCTTCGACGAGCTGTCGGTTGAGATCCACGTCGTCCTCGACAACCAGCACCCGCATTCCTTCCTCCGGCGGTCCCGTCAGTTGCCAATGGCGCCGGTCTGGGCGTCGACCCACAAGGTCGTGGCCCGGCCCTGCACAAGGACCTGCACCCCGTATTTGAGGCGCCCGTTGACCATGCACAACTGGGTGCCGCCTCCCAGCACCTGGTCGACCCGGCTTCTGATCTCACCGAGGAAAGCAGACAACGGCTGCGCTTGCCCGCTCTGCACCGCGGCGCGGGTCTGGGCGGCGGAATAGCAGGTCTGCGCCGAGGCCGGCGACGGGCCCGCGGCCACCGCCGCCAGCAGCCCGAACCCGACCGAGAGCGCTGTCAGCCGCCTTTTCATCCTGGCCACATATCTGCCTTAACATGAATAGGCCCTGAATATAGCCGCCTTCACCCTTTTCGGGCGATGATCGTGCGGGCGATGCGCTCGCCCGATTCCGACAGGAAGATCGCGGAAATGATCCACCCCGACCAGTCGCCGATCGGGGCCGGCAGTGCCGCCACGTTCCAGGTGAAGTGGACCAGCGAGTCGGCAATCACCGCCGCGTAGTAGACCGCCAGCGGATAGGCGAACGCGGGTCGCATCAGCGAGGTGATCAGCCGTCCCTGCTCGGCGATGAGCACGTCGCGCTGAGCCTGCCGGCGGGCAAGCTCGGCCTTGACGTGCTCGATCGCCACCGAGGCGTCGATCTGTTCGCGCTCGGTCTCGCTGTCGGCGCGGGCCTTGAGATTGGCCAGCACCTTCTCGAGTACGCTGCTGGCGGCGAACCGCAGGATGAAGTCGGCAGGACGGCCAAGGGCCTATCCTCCGGCCTTCGAAGCGGTGGGTTCGGGAGCGGAGGCGGCTGTCGCCTTCGGCGTGCTGCCGTAGAGCCGTTTGTTCACCCAATTGAAGATGATCATGAGCACGCCGATGGCGCCGACGGTCCACATGGCGGTCCTGGCGTCGATCACCTGGTTCCAGCCGAAGCCGTTTAGGTAATCGAGTATCTGTCCGAGCAGCGGCACCAGTGTCGCCAGTACGCCAGTGATGTAGGTGCGCCATCCTTTCGGGCCGAACCACAGGATCAGGGCTCCGGCTGCGAGGATGAGAGCGACGATCAGCCATCCGGGCATGATTCAATCCTTTCGTTTCTGGTTGTCGGATATGCGGAACTTCGCGGCGAGCGCGCGCGCGATCTCGCCCCGGTAACGCCAGGCGAAAGCCGCCGCGACGGTTATTGCGATGGCGGCCGTCGCCCCGGCGATCGCGAGGCCGGGGCGCGCACCGGACGTGATCCACGCCACGCACGCGGCGATGAACCCGATGGTGCCGCCGAGACCGGTCTGCATTTGTCGATCGCGGGCTGCCACATCGCGCGTGAGCGCCGCCCGCGTCGCCGTGCCGGCGATGCCGTCGACGACAAGGTCCGGGTGCGCCGATTGATAGGCGCGGATCGCCGCCTCGGTTGCCGGACCGTCGATGCCGTCGATGGCGCCGGTATAGTACCCGAACCGCGCGAGCTGCCGTTGAACCCCGGCGGTATCCTCGCCGGCATTGCCGCCGGCTTGCGCCCCTTCCGACCCGTAGTCGCCGTCGAAGATCAGCCGCGCCTCGTCCTCGCGGCGCCGCACGAGGCCGGGGAGCGTGCGCCCGCCTGCCTTGGCCCATTCCATCAGGCCGGCACGCGCAGCCGTCATGTCGCCGGCGCGGAACCGTCCGACCCAGTTCGCGCGGTCGATCGCACCGGTGTTGAAGTCAAACGACACGGCGCCATCAAACGCCTGCTGTGCCAGGTTTCCCCCGCCGGACAGCGCAGCGTTCACGCGCCCCTCGAACCGGGCGAGGTCGCTGGCGAGAATCGCGAGCGCGCGCTCGCGACTGATCGTCATGCCGGGCGCCGGCGTCGGTTCGCCCGCCGCCGCGGTATGCCCGACACCGATCGTCCAGGTGCCGGTCGGGTCGCGGTACGCTCGGGTGACGACGCCTTCGTGGGCCGCGATGAACGCGGTGCCTTTTGGTGAGGTGCGCATGGGACGAAGCGGCCCGGAAGGTCCGCCCGATGTTTCCAGCGAACGCTTACGACAGCCGCAGATTCAGATAGCGCATCGCCTGCACCCATTCGACCTCGTCGAAGGCGTCACAGACGATGATGCCGTAAATCTTGCCGGTCAGCCGCGCGCCGGAGCCACCGGTGCGCGCGCCGATGATGATGTCCTGGGATTCCTCGGCGTGGGTGCCGACACTGTCCCCCGCCCGCCAACCGATCAGGCTGCCGACGTTGAGGGCTGCGTCCACCCCGTCCCACATGGCGCCCATGACGCATAAGGTCTCGTTGGTGACGACATTCTGGTCAACCTTGATGCCGGTGCCGCGCAAATGGCAGCCCGGTTCGGCACTGGTGCTGATCTGGGCGAACATCTGGAAAGTGCGGTTGCCGGCGGTCGCGCTTGCCTTGGCGATCATCGTGCCGGCGTCGCCGTCGTACTGGCCGGCAACCAGCACGACGAAAGTATCGGAGGACTCGGCGAACAGGTGCGTGCCCCCAAGCACCTGGGCGCCATAGGTCAGCCAGTCGCCGCCATCGAAGTCGAGGTACCACAGGTCGCCGGACGGGTTGCGCAGCGTCGGTCGGCTGCCCGATGTGGATTGCGTCGCGTGCGTGCTGTTGCCACTCTTGTCCTCGATGCGGCCGACGCTTTGACCCGCGGCCGTGACCGGCGTCGAGGTATCGGTCGTCTGGTACATCGTGGACATGTCGCTGGGGTCGAGCCAGTTGACCAGGTGGCTGAGGCTCGCCGGCGTCCACGTGAACGTGGTCAGCGCGGGGAAATCGATCACCAGCTGACCGAGCAGGGCGTCCATATCGGCATAGCGATGAGCGTCGCTGTTCGACGCGACAATCGCAGCGACGATCCGGTCGCCATTCGGAGCGATCCAGCCCACCACCAGCGATTCCTTGGTCCCTCCGCCACCGCTGCCGGTCTTGCCGGCGTAGTGCCCGATCCCGCCATTCTCGATGTAGTTGTTGGTGTTGGTGAAAGTGAGCGTCGTGGTGCGTCCCCCGGTGATCGAGGCGCTCATCCGGTAGAACTTCATGATCGAGATCAGCACCGGATAATTATCCAGCACCGACTTGAACAGGATGCCCAAATCCTGCGCTGTCGACGTGTTGGCGCCACTCAGCCCGTGCGGGTTGCCGAAGATCGTGTCGTCGAGGCCGAGCGTGGCCGCAAGCGCGTTCATCTCGTCGACGAAGTCGCCCACCGGGTCGCTGCCGCCGCTGGCGCCGAAGTCGTTCCGCCACTTCCGCGCCAGTGCCATGACTGCGTCGCACCCCGATGGCAGCAGGGCGCCCTTGAGCAGGTCGTGGAGGCTGACGACGTCGTCGGCATGCAGGTTCATCGTGCTGCCGCCGACGAGATCGCCGGAGACGACCGTCGTGGTTACCGACAGGTCGGCGTAGTCGCGCGCGATGATCGAGACGGTGGCAACCTTGGACGTGCTCGCCATGTCCTCCGCGGCGCCCGTCTTGCTGTAGTAGGTCGCATCCGTGTCGGCGTTGAAGACGTAGGCGGTGGCGGCGTACACGGTCGGCGGCGTCACCTCACTGCCGCCGGCCGAAAAGACGACCGTGGAGCCGAGATAGGCCTTGTTGATCACGGTCGCGCCCAGGTAGAGCGCGTTGATCGACGGCGGAGCCAAGGTTCATCGCCATCGGTCAGGCGTCCGTGATGATATAAATGGTGGCGGAGTCCGGCGTGCCGGCGTCATATTCGGCCTGCGTGCACGAGACGATGTTGGTGATCGCGTCCGCCCCGGTGACGCCCGAGGACGCCGCGTCGCTCTCGACGAGGTTTGCGTAGTCGGCAACCGCCTCGCCCGACCAGTCGTCCAGATTGGCGGAATAGGCCTGCACGTCGGAGCCGATCGCGACACCGAGGGTCGCGCGCTGGGCGGCCGCATCGGCATCGTCGAGGATGGCGCGGCCGGCGGCCGTGACCGCCGCCTCCGCCCAGGTGTCAACGCCCGTGGTGTAGGCGACCTTGTCTGCGGCAGTGCCGAGCGCGGCGAGCGACGTCAGCGTGGCGTCAAGGTCCTGCTTGGCGTCGAGCGCGGATTGGGTGGCATCGGAGATCGGCTTGTCGGCGTCGGCGGTATTGTCGACGTTGCCGAGGCCGACGTCGCCCTTGGCGAGCGACAGATCGGTCTTGAGCTGCGCAGGCGTGCGGTTGGTCCAGGCGCCCGCCTTCCGCTGGATCACATCGTCGTTCGACGGCGCCAGCGCCGCGATGGCGGTGAGATCGGCGTCGGCGTCCTGCTTGCCGCCGTCGAGAGTATCGAGGGCCGCCGCAACGGTCGCGCCGGATACGCCGGAGTTGTTGCCGACCTCGCTCGCGTCGTAGTCGCTGGCGGCGGCGGCCACCGCACCGGTGCGTCCGAAGACGCTGGAGACGGCACCTCCACCACCGCCGCCACCAGAGGCGGCCACCTCGTCGATGGCGTCCTGCACATTGGTCGCCGCCAGACCCGACGTGGCGTTGTCGTAGAGGATCGTCGCGAGCCCGGTGTCCTTGTCGATGCGGATCGCCTCGGCCCAGGCGCTGCCGTCGGGCGAGACCTTGAAGACGAAGTCGTCGTCGCCGGCGAGGCCGACCTCGGCGCGGCCGGAGAAGCCGGTCTGGAAGAGCAGCGAGGCGGTGTCGGCCGCCGTCTCCTTGTTGACGACGAAGCGCACGTCGCCGGTGCCGCCGCTGCCCGCATCGATGTTGGAGAAGAGCACCGCGTCGGAGCGGACCGACAGCCGGTTGGTGGCGTCGGCCGTCGCGTTGATGCCGAGCTCGGTGACCGAGTCGACGTGCCCGGAGGCCGCCTCCCAGCCGCTTGCCTCGTAGACCAGAAGCGTCGCGCCGCCGCGTCGTAGGCGAGCCAGCCCACGTCCGGCGTCAGGAACTGCCAGCTTCCGTCGATGAAGGCGGCAACGTTGCCGTCCTCGCCCGACCAGTCGCCGGTGGCGGACGCCGCGACGATGTAGCGGTCGCCTTCGGCCGGGCTCGCCGGCGGGTCGGTCGAGGCTCGAGTCGATCACGGCGAGCTGCACCACCGTATCGAGCAGGCGCAGCGCCTCGTTGTGGGTGACGTGCTTCTGCGCCTGCGCGGCGGCGAGATAGGGGATCTTGAGATGGACGGATTCGAGTGATCAGACATGGAGGAGGTCCGTTGCGGCGACGCCCGCCCCTTCGGTCGGGCTCACCTGGCTGATGGCGACGGCGATGTCGGAGGGCAGCCCGCCGAAGTCGGCGGTCTGGTCGGCGGCGGTATAGACGACTGACGGCGTGGCGGCGGTGAGCGTCCTCACGGTGTCGCCGCCGTCGAGGATGGCGACCTGATAGGCTTCGCTCGCCTCGCCGAGCGGCACCTCGACCTGGTCCCACTGGTCGCCGCCGATCCGCGTCTGGCGGATCCACGTGAACGTCACGTCGCCGCTGCCGGTGTCGCGAGACGCCGCTGATATGGACCGGCGCCAGGCACTTGAGGCCACGGCGCGACGCGCCGAGCACCACGTCGGTGAAGACGGCCGGGTCGTAGATCGCGCCCGCCGGCCCGCAGCGTACGCGTGAGGCCGAGGCCGGATTCGGCCTCGCTCAGCGCCAGCGACGGCACCGCGCCGTCGAGAAGGACGAAGCGGGCGCCGGTCGCATGCCCCGCCGCCATGATGTCGGCCGTGCCGCCCTGACCGCGCAACAGCCCGTCGAGCCGCCACGTATTGGCGCCGATCAGCGTGGCGTTCTCGAACTGGATCACCTCGAAGCCGGTCGCCTCTGAGCCGATGGCGGCGAGGTTGGCGCCGTTCAGCACCGCCAGGCGCGGTTCGCTGGCCAGCGCGCCGCCATAGAGCTCGACCTCGATAGTGTTGGCGCGGTCCCAGCGCGCGACCGGCCCCGCCGCCAGCGGCGCCGTGAGCTCCCCCATCACCGCGCGTCGCAGCGATCGTCTGGCGCGGCGACGAAGCCGGAGTCCGGAGTCGCCGAGCGACAGCGCGATCGCCCCCGGCCACGGCTCGGCGAAGACGGCGATGTGCGGCGCGTAGCCGGCCTCGCTGCCGGTGATCAGCGGCAGGTCGAGCAGCACCACCTCCGGCGGCGAATCGAGCGCCACCGCGCGCGGCGGCAGCGCCCGCGCCGCCGCCGGCACCGGCGCCAGGATGTCGGGCTCGATGGTCCGCGCCTCGATCCGCCGCAGCCCCGCATCCTCGACCCGGGTGACGAGCACCGTGCGCGCGCCCGTCGTCGACCGCGATCGTGCAGACGTCCGCCGGCTCCAGCGCCAGCGCCCGCTGCGGCAGCGCCAGCGACACGGTCTCGCGGCCGGCCCAGATGTCCTGAAGGATCGTGTCGGCGATGCCGCTCGCCACCGCGTAGCTGATGACGGCGCCGGTGTCGGTGGTTTCGAGCCGCCGGCTGCCGCCGACGAGGCGCCGCGACGACACCGACGACGACGCGATAGTCGGCGAGCGCGTCGGAGAAGCCGATGGCGATCTCCGCCGGCAGCTCGGTCTCCTGCGCCGCGGCGGATGGTGAGCAGCGGCCCCTCGCCTTCCTCGACCAGATCGTCGGCGGTGAAGGCCTGCGACACGCGCCGGCCGCGCCGCACGACGCGGAACGACGTCGCCGGACTCGAAGCCCTCGAACATCAGCAGTTGCGACAGCGGCGTCAGCGCCTCGCGCGCCGAGGCGATGTCGCCGATGAGGTAGCCGTCGACGGTGCCGTCGAGGTCATCGACCGCGCTGTCGTCGGCGCCGTAGTCGGCGAGGATCTGGGCGACCAGCGCCTCCGCCGTCAGCGCCCCGAGGCGCCCGTTCAGCCAGTGGCCGGTCTCCCAGTTGGCGCTGTCCGCCCACACGTCGGTGAGCAGCGGAAACGCCGGGAACGGCCGCGCGTCCCACGTCCACAGGTGGATCGCGGTGTGATCGACCATGCGGCCGCCGTAGACCGACGAGACCGGATTGGCGGCCTCGTCGAAATCGGCATCGTCGGGGTCCCAGTACGCAAGTGTCGCCGCGATGAAGCGGCGCTGGATGAGGTCGTCGCGCAGTCCGGTCGAATAGTACGGCAGCCCGCCCGCCGCCGACTTCGGGTCGGGGAAGACGTTCGGCTGGTTCGGCCCCTTGTCGACCGCCGGGCACCCGCACTCGGTGAAGCGGATCGGCTTCGACTGCGGCACCCAGGCGGTCGGGCTCGCCGCCTCGACGCCGGCCGGCCGGTCGAAGTGCTCGTTCGTCCACCAGCTCACCAGGTCCTTCGGCCGGAACACCCACGGCTTGCCGTAGGCGCCGTCGGTGATCGGCGTGCGCGTCTGCGCGTCGCGGTCGGCGGCGCTCGCGTAGTACCAGTCGTAGTATTCGCCGCCGGCGATGTTGGCGCGGAGGTACGCCACGTCGCGGCCGGAGTCCCACGTCGCCGCGTCGAGGTGGTCGTTGCCGTCGCGCCAGTCCGACAGCGGCATGTAATTGTCGATGGCGACGAAGTCGACGTTGCCGTCCGCCCACAGCGGGTCGAGATGGAAGGTGACATCGCCGGAACCGTCGTCGGGATGGTGGCCGAAATACTCGCTCCAGTCGGCGGCGTAGGAGATTTCGGTGCCGGCGCCGAGCACCGCGCGCACGTCGGCGGCAAGCGCCACCAGCGCGTCGACAAACGGATATGTGGCCGCCGCCGACCGCACCGTCGTCAGGCCGCGCAACTCCGAACCGATGAGAAACGCGTCGACGCCGCCCGCCGCCTTGCAGAGCCAGGCGTAGTGCAGCACCTGCCGGCGCAGCGTCCATTCGTCCGGCCCCGAATAGACCACCGTGTCGCCGGAGAGCGAAAAGTCGCCTGCTGCCGCCGTGCCGACGAACGCCGCAATTTCGGTGGCGGCCGCCGCAGTCTTGTCGGGCGAGCCGGGCTCGCCCGGCGCCACCGACAGTGTGATCGACCCGCGCCACGGATAGGCGTCCTGCTCCGCCCCGCCGTAGGGATCGGCGAGGCCGTTCCCGGCCGGTATGTCCATCATCACGAACGGGTAGAGCGTCACGCCAAGCCCGCGCGTCTTCAGGTCGCGGATCGCGGCGACCACCGATGCGTCCGACGGCGTGCCGCCGAAAGCGGGCTTGCCGTCGTAGGTGGAGACGAGCCGCGCCGTCGCGCGCGTCAGCCCTGCGGCCTGCCAGGTCTCGGGCGTCGTCGCCGTGGTGCGGTCGACCACGCCCGGCTTCAGCGTGCAGGCGTTGGCGCGGAGGTCGTCGCCGAACCACGCGACCACCAGTCCCGCCGCGCTCGACCTGCGGCGCGATCGCCTGCAGCTCGTCGAGCGCCGCCTGCCAGTCGCTGTCGGCGCCATCGACGTGGCGGTTGAGCGCCGCCTGGTTGCCGGGACCGACCACCTGCATCACCGGTTCGGGGTCGTAACCGAACTCGGTGGCGCCGGGGATGATGGTGACGGCGCGGATCGCTTGCTCGATGCCGGCGACCGGGCGGATCACCTCGAACGAGAACTGCGGGATGCGGTTGCCGAAGTCCTCCAGCGCCAGGTGCTCGAAGACGATGACCGCCGTATCGCGATAGGCAGGCGCGTCGCCGCCCTGCTTCGCCTCGATCAGGCTGTCCGGCATCTGGCTCGCCGTCGCCGACGTAGAGGCGATGGGTGGCCGCATTAGATCGAACAGCTTGCCGTCGGCCCACACGCGGCCGATGCGCGCGATCGGCCCTTCGCAGAGCCCGATGGCGAAATTGGCGTAGTACGAATAGGTGCGTGACGGTGGTGCCGCCGCCGCCGCCCTTGCCGCCCTCGCGGCTCTCCGACGCCTCCTCCTCGAAGCGCGTCGCCCAGATGATCTGACCGGAGATGCGTACGCGGCCGTAGACCCGCGGGATCGCCGCCCCCTCGCGCGAGGCCTGCACGTTGAGGTCGGCGAGCCGCGCGCCTTCGACCGTGCGCGTGGTGCCGAACACGGCCTGGTCGACCGCGTAGCCGGCAAGCCCGCCGACCGCGCGCCCGACGAGGGTGCCGATCGGCCCGAACAGCGAGCCGATGGCGGCCCCGGCCGCCTGAAGAACGAGTGTGGCCATTAAATCTGCTTTGACTGTCTGCGTGCTCCGACAGGACGCCTCCTCTCCCCTTGTGGGAGAGGGCTTCGCCTTAGGAGCGAAGCGAGTAGGCGCAGGGTGAGGGGGTTAGTGTCCGCTACACCGGATCGCCCTCACTCGCTCGCTCGCCGACTCTCCCATCGAGTCGGATGGTTCGGACTTCGACCGTCGACCGCCAAGCGGGTAGCCGCGTTTGTGAAGGTCCATCCGTTCGAACCCCCGGAAACCGGAACGCGCAGGCGATCCGCCGCCGCCACCACGGCGTCAGCGCGGCGCACGCGACCGCGGCCCCCTGCTGGGCGTGCACGAAGCTTGTCGTCGTCCACCAAGATCGCCGCATGTTTAGCCGGCAAATGATTGCGCCAGCGGAAGAGCAACACGTCCCCTGCTCCGGCCTGCGCCGGCCCGATTTCAACGAGGTGCCGCCGCGCCGCTTCGCCAAGCGTCTCCGCCCCGCGTGCCTCGGCCCAGTCGGGCGTGTAGGCCGGCAATCGCCTCCGGCTCGGCGCCGTAGAAGGCGCGCCAGACACCGCGGATCAATCCGAGACAGTCGCAGCCGACCCTTCAGCGACGCCTGGTGCCGGTATGGCGTGCCGATCCACGACAGCGCCTCGGCGACGATCGCCGCGCGCGTGATCGCCCGATTGTCGACCATCGAACGTCTCTCGATGAGGCACTCGCCTCTCCCATAGGGAGAGGGCTTTGCGCGTTCAGGAGCGGAGCGAGTTACGCGCGAAGGGTGAGGGGTTAGCAGCGTGTCCGGAGAAGGCTATGCGTACGTTCCACTGCCGTTCATTCCACCACCGGGCCGCCGTCGTTAACGTCGCCGGGGGAGACGTACGACAACGCAAAGTCATTGCCGGGGATATGCGGGAAGCCGCGGAAGTTGACCGTGTTGGCGAACTTCGCCGCGCAGGTCGAGAAGAGCTTGTCGCAGCCGGCGGTGACGGTGAACGCATCGCCCGCCGCAACGTCGAAGTGCATCGCCTGCCACAGCTCGATCGTCACCGCGCCGCCTACCACGCGGTGCGCCCGCACTTCCATCGCACGGCCCGCGTTGTCGCCGCTCGTCCATGTGAGGCTGCCCCGCTCGAACCAGCCCGGCGGCGAACGCGCCGAGCCCGTCGACGGTGAACCGTCGCCGGTCGGTCGCGACCGTCACCGTGCCTTCGCCGCGGTGGGCCGGGTCGTCCAGATCGACGCCGCACCGCTCGTCTCCGAGGTCCGCGTCGCAGGCGTGGCGGAAAGCGCGCCCGTTCGGCTCGTCCAGCGCGGCCGCGAGCCCGCGGACTTCGGCGCGGAAGGCGCCGTCGGCGCGCGTCATTTCGCCGAGGTGGCCGAGCCGCAGCAGGTGCCGTTCGTCAGGCGTCGTCCAGTTGACCATGAACACGCGCACCTCGGCGTTGTCGTAGAGGCCGGCGGCCAGGTCGTCGCCGTCGAGCCGGTCGGACGAGAGCGCGCCCAGCGCTTCCAGCCCGCCGACGCCGAAGCCGGTCGCCGACGTATCCTCGCTGGCGTCGAAGCCGGACTCCGGCTCGTACGTCACGCCGTCGAACGAAACGTCGCGGTCGTGGTCGGTGAAGCCGAGCACGACGCCGTCGCTCCGTTCCAGCCGCCAGCAACGGCAGAGCGTCGTCACCCCGGTCGCCAGATGGGCGGCGAAGTTCGGGTCGATGGTGCGCATGCAATATTGCTCTCAGGATCAGACGCCTCCTCTCCCCTCGTGGGAGAGGGCTTCGCGCCTTATGAGCGGAGCGAACTAGGCGCGAAGGGTGAGGGGGCGGACCCCGTTGCAGCCGTTGCTCCCCCTCACCCGGACGAGACCCGCTGACGCGGCTCTTGTCCGACCTCTCCCACAAGGGGAGAGGTGAAGTAGCGGCATCACAGCCTGATCTCTACCAGCGGGATCGCGGGGATCGCCCCGGCGGCGAAGCTGGTGAGGTTGATGTCGAGCGTCTCGCTGTCGAAGCGCACCGGCACGTCGAACTGGAATCCGGCGGTCACCGCCGCGCCGCTTGCCGGAATAGAGCCCGCCTCGAACGTGACCACGCCGGTCGTCGTATCGCAGGTCCAGTCCGCAGCCTTCGTTAGCCGGCGTACCATCGACCGCCACCAGCACACTTCCCGCCACCGGCTTCTTCACCGCGCGCGCGTACGGCGCGAACGCGCTGCCGTAAGTCTTCACGAGTTGGAACGTCGCGGTCACCCCGTCGCCGGTGCCGATCGCCTGGTCGGTCGCCACTGGAGTCGCTTCCGGCGCGCACGATTTGCAATCGATGCGGTCGAGCCAGCGGAAGCCGTAGAGCCGCCCGCGACGTTCTTCAAAGAACGCGACGACTGCGTGCAGATCGTCAAGCGAGCGCACGCCGTAGCCGGCGTTGTAGCGCCGGCGCGAATCGGCCCAGCGGCTGTTGCGCTCCTCGAAGCCCGAACCGAGGCTGACGATATCGGTGCGCCGCTCCGGGCCGCCGCTGGCGCCAAAGGCGATGGCGGTTGGAAATCGCACCTCGTGGAACGGGATAAGCGCCGGCATCCCTATATCCCCCTCCGCCCGCGCGCGACCGCGCGGGTCAGCATGGCCGTCACCTGCGCCTCCGACTTGGCGAAGCTTGCCGCATCGGTGGCGGTGACGTTGAAGTTGACGACGATCGGCGCGCCCGCCCCGCTCCGCACGCCGAGCTTGCCGTCGCTGCCGCGGGCGAGCGGCAGTACCGCCTCCGGTCCCGCCTCGCCCATCAGCCCGAGGCCACGCGCCAGTGGGAACAGCGTCGGAGAGCCCACCACGCCGCCGCCGGCGAATGGCACGATCCGCTTGCCGTTCACCACGCCACCCTCGGCCAGTCCGAAGGCGTGGAAGAGCGAGGCGACGGCCCCGCCGAGCGCGTTCGATAGCGGCGCCAGCGCCTTGTCGAGCGCGAGGCCCGCGATCCTGAGTGCCAGGCTCTTCAGCACGCTCTCGAAGCTCTTGCCGCCGACGACCGCGTCTTTGAAGGCGCGGCTGATAGCGCTAGAAAAGCTCGAAGCGTCGCTTGAGAGGTTGCGCAGCGCCTTCTCCGCGCCGCTGGTGTCGAGCGAGACGCCGATGGTCAGTTGGTCGGTGGTGTCGGCCATGGGTGTCCTGTCAGTTGTCCGGGTAGCGCGCGATCAGCTGGTCGAGCGTGGCCCGGTCGAGTGGCGCCGCGAACCGGCCCGCCGCGCCTTCAGCCGCCGCCGCGAGCTCCCGCGGCGTCATGGCCCAGAACGCCGCGCTCGAGAGACGCAGCCGCCCGAACCCGAGCGCCATCGCCTGCCGCCAGGGGAAGGGTTCATCCCTCTGCACGCCTCTTCCCTCTCGCTCATCCCTTCGAAGGAGGGGACCGGGATATTTCTCGATCCGAGTTCCGGTCCTGCGTAGGAATGAGGTCAGTGCCTGACAATCGGCGTCTTGGTGATCGTGAAACCAACCGTTTCGAGATCGAGATCGTCCGTATCGTCAGGCCCGACAGAATAGCCTTCGAGAAGGTGCATTCGACCGTTCTTCACGAACAGCACGAAGCCCAGTCCGTGGTCGAGCCCATCGACGGTGGCGTGCGTCTCGTGACCGAGCACGTTTGGGCAGTTCACCGGCGGCGCATCGTCGGCAACGGTGATCGTGGTGAAGAAGCCGGCTCCTGTATTCTCCCGCTTCGTCACCGTCGCGCTTTCAAGCTGTCGTTCGAGACCGGGAGCAACCTCGGGTGTCTCCGCAAAGATCGCGCGGAGTGCAGCCAATTCCAGTTCGGTGAAATCCGGCATGCTGTCTTCTAGCATGTCGGCCCTTCGGCGTGTTTGCCGTGGCCGCGCGGCGCTCGACAGGCGGAGCCGCCCGAACCCGAACGCCATCGCCTGCCGCCAGGGGAAAGGTTCTGTCACTTTGCGCTCCGGTGCGGCTATTCTGTCCTGGGTTCGGTCTTGCCGCGCCCGCCACCTCGTGGAGATCGGGCCGTGGAGGGGATGGACGTCGGCGGAAGCATCGAACATGCCCTTCGCTTCGCCGCGATACTTCCCTTGTATTTTGTCGGCTGGGGCGCCGTGTTCTTTCCTTTTGTCTCGGGCCTGTTCTTTGTCGGGGGCGACAGTCCGTTAGTGTGGCCTCCGACCGTTGGGCTTGTTTGCCTGTTGGTCGGGGTGGTGCTTGGGCTGCGCCAGGCGCCAGGCCGCGTCCTGATCCTCCTGCTTCCCGCAAGTCTCGCCCACCTGATCGCCGCGATCGGCGGTTTCTTCGCCGGCAGTCATGACCTCGGACCCGGCGCGGCGGCCACTGGTCCGTGGTCAAATCTTCTCGCGTGGGTGTGCGGCGTCGGTGCGCTCCTGCTGATCGGATACCTCGTCTTCAGGTCAAAGCCTCCGCGGCTGCCGTGGGTGCTCATCGGTCTCTTCGACGCGTCCTACGTCGTCTTTGCGGTCCGCCTTGCCATCATGCCTCCCGCAGCACTCTTGTCTTGATTTCCCTTCAGGTCGCGCCGTCGCGCGACGCGACGATCGCCAGAGGCGCAGGCGCTCGAAGTTCCTGCATGGCATCTCGCCTTCGAACTATCGGGCCCACCTCTCCATAGGGAGAGGGCTTCGCGCGTTAGGAGCGCAAGCGAGTTACGCGCGAAGGGTGAGGGGTTAGAGCGTTTCCGGAGAGGGCTATATCCCCTCACCCGGATCGACCCTCACGATGTTCGGCTCGATCCGACCTCTCCCACTGAACTCGGGTGTACCCGAGTTCGCATCAAGCGCTGTCGAAGTCGGATAAATCCGACTTCGACGGCGAGAGGTGAGTTGGTTCCCCGCCCCCAAACGTCGCCGACAGCAGCTCCGCCACGATCGCCACGTAGCCGGCCGCGCCGCCGTCCGCCTGCATGCGCGCCACCGTGGCGTCGTCGATGTCGTTGCCGGCACCGCGGAGCCCCGCGCCGATGATGCGGATGGCATCGCCGGCAGCGAGCGTGCCCTCCTCGAAGCGCCGTGCCAGTCCCATCAGGTCGCCGGTCGCCAGCGCCGCCTCCAGTTCGGCGAGCGCGCCGAGCGTCAGGCAGAGCGTCCACGTGCCGCCCGTCCAGCACCGCCTCAACTTCCCCCCGCTGCCGATTGACCATGATGGCGATTTCTCCCGATGGCGCGTTTCGCGGTTTGGTGGCACAAGACACCGGCCGGCCGGGCGGCCGGAGGGGCGTCCCATGCGAACATTCCGTTTCGTCGTTCTGGCGCTGGTCGCCGGGCTCGTCGCGGGCTTCGCGGCAACCGTCACTGCAGGCTTCGCCTGGATGCACTACGCCGGCGTGTTCGATCGCGACGGCGGCATCTCCATGTCCGTCTTCTTCGGCCTCGGGCCGATCGGCGCCATCGTCGCCGGCGTCATCGCCGCCGCCTTGACCTTCCTCCGCATCCGCCGGCGCGAACGGCTGGTCGCGGCGGGCGCGCGGCCGCCGCCACAGCGCTGGCCGCTTCGCACGCGCGTCGTCGTCGCCGTTGTCGTCTGGGGCGTCGGTGCGTGGCTGGTGATCCGGGCGATCTACTGGCTCCGTTCACCGATGAGCTTCGAGACCTACGCGGCGGCCCTTATCGTCTCCTGGCTCCCGCTGGTCGTGCCGCTGATCGCCGCCGCGCTCGCCGCCGGCTTCGTCCTGTGGCGAAACGCGCCGCGCGAGATCGCCCGCTAGGCCGCCGTAAACCCGACCGCGCCGGCGGACTCCAGGCTGAGCTCGTACGCGACCTCGCCGTCGTGCTCGCCGGAGTATTCCAGCGCCGTCACCTGGAAGGGCCCTGCGAGCGTACCGAAGTCGGGGACGATCACCTGCCAGTCGCGGATCAGGCCGTCGAAGAACACCTGGCGCACGGTTTCGTCGGCGCTGGCGTCCTTGAAGATGCCGGAGCCGGCGACGCTGGCGCGCTTGACGCCCGCCCCTTCCAGCAGCTCGCGCCAGCGGCCGGCGGAATCGGCATCGGTCACGTCGACGCTCTCGGCGTTCAGCGCGATGCGGCGCGAGCGCAAGCCGGCGACGGTCGCGAAGCTGCCGAGGCCGTCGGAGTCGATCTTGAGAAGGAGGTCCTTCCCTTTCTGGGCGGTCATGAGTGGATTCTCCAAATGCTGGGTAACCGCGATCCGCTTCCCGCATTCCGGCGAAAGCCGGAATCCATCGCCGGCGTCGGCGTGAAGCGGCGTCGGTCGTGATGGACCCGGGCTTGCGCCGACGTGACGAAACGCGTCGCAATCATCCCGGCTCGGTCACGGCGCGGAAGCGCATCAGCGCGTGGTAGGTGATGCCGTCCGCCTCGCGGCGGAGGTCGGCGGCCTCGAAGCGCAGGTTGACCAGCACGTGGTCGTCGAGGGCCAGCGCGGCATCGTCGAGCACCGCGTTCACCGCCTGCACGATGTCGTAGCACTGGCGCCGGCCGCGCTCCCGCGACCACACGTCGAGCGTCAGCCGGTGCTCGGCACCGCTCTCCGTCGACGTGCTCCAGTCGTTGACCCGCATGTCCCCGAACGTCAGGTACGGAAACGTCGCGTTGCGCGGCGGCGCATCGTAGACGCGGTCGCCGATCAGCGCAGTGACACCGCCGTCGGCGAGCAACGCCGTCACCGCCGCCGTCTGCAGGGCAAGCGTCGGATCGGTCATGGCAAGCTCCCCGTCGCCCGCGCGATGATGTCGCTTCGCCCAGGGCCGTCCGGTCCGGAAACCGTCACCGCATAGTCACCGGGCCCCAGCCGCTCGACCCGTGTCGTCACGCCGGCGAGGCCGGCGGCGTCGGCGGCGCCCGCGATCGCAGCCGCCTTGTCGGCCACTGCGCGGTCAACCGCAGGCCGCTCGGCGAGGCGCGCCAGCGCCCGCACTAGGCCGTCCATGGTCAGCGACAACGTCGGGTTCATGCCTTTCCTCCGTCGCCTTGGCGACGATGTAGCGCCGGCTCTCGTCAGGGTCCTCGACCGCGAGGATGCGCAGCGTGCGGCCGCGATAGGTGATGCGCATGCCCCCGGCAATGTCGTCGCGCCAGCGCAGCGTCACCAGGTGGGTGACGACGCCGGAGAGATGCCCGGCGATGATCTTCTCGCCGGCGCCGATCGGCTCGATGCGCGCCCACAGCGTCGCCAGCGTGTCCCACGCGAGCGTCTCGCCACCGGCGCCGTCGGGCGTGCCCGCGGCGGATTTCGACGGCGACCCGGTGCGCGAGCCAGCCGGGATCGAAGGCGAGCACGGTCATAGCGACAGGATCCGATAGGGGGCGACCAGCGCCTCGAAGCCGAGGGGAGTCACGTCGAGCGACATGTCATGGCCGACCGCGCCCCGGTGCCCGTACCAATGGGCCACCAGCATCATGATCGCCTGGCGCAGCGGCGCCGGCACGTCGATGCTGGAGGGGCCGTAGCCAGCCGTCACGTCGATCTCGATGCCGTTGACGGCGCGGCCGACCAGCACCGGCACCGGCGAGGACAGGAACAGGCGGCCCGGCACCGACACCGTGTCGACCTCGTAGTCGCCGGCATCGACAGTGATTTCGTCGCCGCCCGGATCGAAGACGCTGAGGCCGGTGACGGCGATGACCGGTGCCACCGGAATGGTGACGATGCGCTTCTTCGGCCACATGTCGAGGTACACGCGCCAGCCCTGCTCGATCAGCACGCGGCGGGTCTTGGCCTCCACGTGGACCCGCGCCGCCGTCAGCGCGGCGGTGATCAGGGCATCGTCCTCGTCGCCGTCGAGGCGCATGTGCGCCTTGGCGTCGGTCAGGGACACCGGCTCGAGTGCCGGTGGCGTCATGAGCGCTGCGGTCATCTGTTGGTCCCGGATTCTATTGAGACTGGAAAGTGAAGCGCTGTGGAGCGAAAAAGCTGAGCGTCGCTAACGGGTCGCTGACTTTTTCCGGTCCATTCGAAATCGATTGTTCGCGGTTTTTGCGACCGCGAAAGCAGGCGGCCCCGCCGGGAGGAGAGACGGGCCGCCCTTTCGACACGTCCTGGGAGGAAGGGACGAGGGCCTCAGGCCGTGCCAAACTTCAGGAGCTTGATCGCGTCGAAGTCCTGAACGCCGCCGCCGACGCGCTTGGTTGTGTAGAACAGCACGTACGGCTTCGACGTGTAGGGATCGCGGAGCACGTTTACCCCGCGCCGGTCGACGATCAGGTAGCCGCGGCGGAAGTCGCCGAAGGCGATGGCGAATTCGTCGGAGCCGATGTCGGGCATGTCCTCCGACTCCGCGATCGGGAAGTTCATCAGCGTCGCCGGCTGGCCGGCCATCGCCGAGGGCTGCCAGATGTAGTTGCCAGCGTCGTCCTTGAGCTTCCTGACCGCCGCCTGGCTCGAGCGGTTCATGACCCAGTGGGCGTTCTGCCGGTAGCCGGCCTTCAACGCGTAGACCAGGTCGATGAGGATGTCGGACTCGTCGCTCGCCGGGAATGCGCCGTCGACGCCGGTGACGATGTAGCCGATCTTGTCCCACGCCCACGAGGCTTCCGCCACGGTGGTGTAGGAGAGGAATCCGGTCGGCTTGTTGGTGCCGTCGCCGGTGACGAAGGCGGTGCCTTCCTGCTCGGCGAAGGCCGTCTCGACCTCGCCCGCGATCCACTCGTCGATGTTGACGGCGGAATCGTCGAGCAGCGTCGCCGTCGCCGCCGGCATGGCGTAGAGCTCCATCGCCGGGAACTGCAGCTCGGCCAGCACCGGCGCCGTGGTCTGGCGCGGGCGCCGGTTTCCGCCGCCCAGCCGGTGACGGCGCCGGTGGTGACGAACGGCTTCTTGTAAAGGTTGCCGGACATCTGGCGCACGCCGGCGATGGCGCGGATCGGCGAGGCGGCGGTCAGGCGGCGGCCGATCTCGCGCTCGGTCTCGTCGGGCACCAGGTAGCCGCCGTCGGAGCCGACGGCGAGGTCCTTCACTTCGGGCGAACGCAGCCCGTCCTCGTTGCCGGCGCGGACGTAGGCCTCGAACGCCGCCTTGTGCTCCAGCGAGGCGAGCGAGGTCACGCGCCCGTCGCGTGCCGAGCGGCGGCCTCCGCGTCCGCATCACCAGTCCGTCGACCAGCCGCTTCTGCTCGTCGAGCGCGCGGTTGATGCGCTCCACCTTGTCGCTGGTGACGACGTCGGCGGAGAGCTTGCGCTCCAGTTGCGCCACTCGGTCGTCGTTGGTCGCCTTGAATTCCTCGAAGCCGCGCATGAAGTCGTCGAAGGCGTCGTCGATGGTGTCGGCCGACTTCGTCTCCAGCGGTTGCGGGATAGTGTCAGGGGTCATTCTTCTCACCTTTCGTTTCGCATCAGTCTTGCCGCCGCCCTGAGCTTCAGGGCGAAGCCGGCGCATGACCCGCCGGCGGCATCCCGCTTGCCGGCGAGGGATTTGAAGCCCGAACCGATCACGGTCCTGGCCTCGGAGCGCGTCAGCCCGGCGTCCTGCACGAGGAAGCGCTCGAATTCGCGGGTGGTCGGCAGCCGCCCTTCCGCGCGCGCCGCCTTGACGGCGGAGACGCGCGCCTCCGGCAGCATCGGGAACGTCACGACCGATATCTCCCAGAGGTCGACCTCGAACAGCTGGCGCACGCCCGTCTTGGTGTCGGTGCGTCCCCTCACCGTCCGGTAGCCGATCGACAGCCCGTCGAGCGCGCCGGCGCGCATCAGCGACAGCACCTCGCGCGCCCTCTCCACGTCGGTCGTCAGCCGACCTTTCACGAACAGCCCGTCGGCGTCCTCGCGGATGGCGAGCCACACGCCGATCGGCTGGTTGGGGTCGTGCTGGAACAGCATCTTGACGCCCGCCGGTCCGCGTTTTTTCAGCGAGGCGCTGAACGCACCCGGCATCACCACGTCGCGGCCGAGGTCCGGCTTGCCGAACATGCTGGCGTAACCGGCAAACGTGCCGTCGGCCTCGACCGCCGCCAGCCGCGCGCGGGCGAATTTCACTTCGGTTGGTGTCATGTGTTTTCCAAAGGTTCGCAGCGCTTCGCCGATGAGACGATGCGCTACGCGCAACATCTCTCCCATAGAGAGAGGTCGGATCGAGCCGAGACGCAGTGAGGGTCGATCCGGGTGCGCAACGACTGGACCAAATCGATCACCTGCGCTCCGTGCCCAAGCCCGAGGCATTCAAATGTCATCCTTCGGCGAAGCGACGCGGAGCGGCGCGAAGCCGGAGGAGCTACTGCCCCACCGCCCTCACCCGCGCGGTCGGTTTGCGCTGGCGCATCATCCGCGCCAGGCCCGCGGCGAATTCGTGGAACACGGCAACATGGGCGCGCCCGCGCGCCTCAGCGAACAGGTTCAGCATCGTGCGCATGACCTCAGTCCTTTTCGTCATTCCGCCGCACCTTCCCGTCATTCCGGCGTAACCGGAATCCATCACGGCGGTAAGCATCGAGCGAAGCCGAAGCGACGCCAAACCCTCCCCTTGCGGATTCCTCCGCGAAACAAAGGACGCCCAACCCCCCCCCCGCGGGAGGGTCGAAACTGCGTGAGCAGTTTCGGGGAGGGGTATGACTACCATCCGTCGAGCGCGCCCCTACCCAAAACCGCCCTCGCTTCGCGAGGTCAGGCCCTCCCGCAAGCAAGGGGAGGGCTGCGGCCGGCGTCCCCACCGCCGATGACGTCGGTCGAAATGGGGTCGGCGACGATGCCGGAATTGAGGATGCCGGAAGTGACGCCATTGGTGCCGGGTCGGCGCCGTTCGGCACGCGCCGGGGCGCCTGTCCCTCGCCGAATGCGAGATCGGTCATGGCGAAGCCCTCTGCTGGTGGGGCGAATTCGTGGGGGCGAAAAGAAAGCCTCCGTCGCAGGGCTGCGCCGGAGGCTTTCGAGGTAACGCCGCGTCAACGGTAAGACCGGGCGAAGGGAGGGAGGTTTGCCCGTCGCCCACCTCTGCGACGTTAGCTGGAACATACCGAAGCACCGTCACGGTGTCAAGGAATTTATTCCTAATTATGCACTTGACAAAAGAGGCTAATACGCTACGTGTGACGACTGCCGATCCTGCTCAGGCGGGAGAGGCTGGCGCGCCCGGCGATGGTGATTTGGTGCGAGAGATCGCACGAATGGTTTCGCAGTGGGAGGATAGCGGCGAGTTGGCCGAGGATTTCGCGCGCCGTTTACTCAGTCGGGTCAGGCTGGCCGTAAAAGATACGGGGTCGACCGGGTAAGTCGATTTTGAGTAGTTGTTCGCATAGCCTAAACGCGACATCGCCAGTGTCCATAATCTGATTGAGGTCGGTCCTGAACGGGCGTTCGTAACTGCGCAGGCCGTCCCAAAATCGACGGGACATCAGGATGGACTCTCCAAACTCCATAAAGTCCCTAGTGGTTTCCGCCTGACAAAAGAATCCCCGTTGGGATTCCGTTGGGCGGGCTGGCATGCGAATCTGGTGCATGCGCACCGGAATTTTCATTTCGCTGAGCCGCTCCAACCGCAGTCGACTTGAGGCCATCACCAGGGATCGCAATGCGCCGCAAAAGCATGTCTGGCGCGCGGCGATCGTCCTGCTGAGCGCCGATGGCGTCGGCACCACCACGATCATGCGGCAGACCGGAACATCCAAGACCTGTGTCTGGCGCTGGCAGGAGCGCTTTATGCGGGAGGGCGTCGACGGCCTTCTGCGCGACAAGACGCGCCCCTCGCGCATTCCGCCGCTGAGCCAGGAGGTGATCGAACGCGTGGTCGCGCTGACGCAGACCGAGCCGCCGGCCGAGGCCACCCACTGGACCGCCGACATGATGGCGCGAGCGAGTGGCATCAGCGCCAGTGCCGTGCGGCGCATCTGGAAGGAGCACGGGCTGCAACCGCACCGCTACCGTCAGTTCAAACTCTCTACCGACCCCAAGTTCGTCACCAAATTGCGCGACGTGGTCGGGCTCTATGTCGACCCGCCGGCGCATGCCATCGTGCTGTCCGTCGACGAAAAAAGCCAAATCCAGGCTCTCGACCGCACTCAGCCGGGGCTGCCGCTGAAGAAGGGGCGCCTCGGCACCATGACGCATGACTACAAACGTCATGGCACCACGACCTTGTTCGCTGCCCTGAACGTCCTCGACGGCACCGTGATCGGCCGCAACATGCAGCGCCATCGCCATCAGGAGTTCATCCGCTTTCTGAACGCGGTCGAGGCTGAGGTACCGGTCGGCAAGGTCGTCCACGTCATCCTCGACAATTATGCCGTCCACAAGCATCCAAAGGTTCGCGCCTGGCTTGCCCGGCACGAGCGCTTCGTTTTCCACTTCACGCCAACCTCGTGCTCCTGGCTCAACGCCGTCGAGGGCTTCTTCGCCAAGCTCTCCCGGCGCCGACTGAAGCGCGGCGTCTTCCGATCGGTCGTCGATCTCCAGGCCGCCATCAACTGCTTCGTCGAAGAAACCAACAATGACCCCAAGCCGTTCACTTGGACCGCAGACCCCGACCGCATCATCGCCGCCGTCAGACGAGGGCACCAAGTGTTAGATTCCATCCACTAGTGCCGTGCACAATGTCATGGCGTTTATCGCTTTCCTTGTGAATTTCATCGAGCAACGGGAGAACCATCGTCGCGAGCGGGACAAGGGTCGGGAGCGTGGAGAAGGCCCGATGAAGATAGTTCAGCTTGCGCTTCAACGCACGCGGCGGCTCGGACACCAGTGTTGATCCGCCATTGCGCTCCAAGGTCGCATCAACGATCATGTCGATCATATCCTCCAAGAAAGCCCATGCGACGGTCGCATAGCCAATGGCTGCGAAAAAGTTCAGTTCGTCTCGCGAGAAACGATCAGGGCCCATGGCAAAAAAAGTGGATTTGACTCAAGCCAAACGGATTGCAGCTCGGATGCTGGCGATGCAGCCGCATCCCCATACTGACTCCAAGGTTGGCAAACGCAAACCTAGGGACAATGATGAGGCCGGTAACTCGGGACGAAAAATACGACGTTCTGGCAAGGCTGATCACGGTTCCGAGAAGGCCCAGGACCGACGCGGCAAGAATTGACTAAAATTGCCTTGGCCTTCCTGATTGGTTCAGGACGACGCGCAGCAGCAGTCAGGAATTTTCAGTTCCCTATTGGGGGCCTGAGACGCTATTCCGCGGCTTCTGGAATGGCATCAGTCATCAGCTTAGTTATCGTCTTCGTCTGACGACGGCGTCGGGCCACTATCAGGGTCTTCATCTCCGTCGAGACCGAGATCGCGTCTTGCCTCAGCGAGGCGATTTCTGATTGTTTCAACGGTCGGGGCCGCGAGTAGATGTCCTGCTTCGCCCTCTGTGAGCGTGTCGAGTCCATTTCCAAATTCCTCGATCCAGAACGCATCTAGCCTTCCGTGCTTGTATCTAAGGCGACGAAGGGTGGTGGGATCAAGTGAAATGTAATACGCCGCCGTGACACGAGGTCGCGCGAGCACGGTTGCACATGCGACAATTCCCCCATTTGTCTCAATGTAACCCTTAAGATTTGCTAATGTTCCGCCAGCTGTGCAGGTATCGTCGACAATCACGTAAGTCGCTTCACTTTCGACATAGCCGTCGAAAGTCGGCTGGCTGACCATCCTATGGTAAATGGAAGGTGCCCCGCCGTGGTTTGCCACCGAGGATTGCACTATGCCCGGATCGCTGGATGCGTCAAGCACATATGCTAAAACCTCGGCATAGGCCATCGGTATGCGATTTCTGCCGACGGACTCTTCTGCGTGGACCGCAACGATTCGCACCGGTTGCGCGGCAATCTGCGCCGTGATCGCGGCGACTGCTTCATCGTTCAGAAGATCGTACACGAGTGTCATGGCCGCTTCGCTGCTATCTCCGTCTTTTGCAGGGCGATAGGCGGGATGCTCGCGCATCACGCGGTATTCCGCGTGCCCAACGACGTATGGGAAATTGTCTTTCCACGGCGTTCGCGGAGCCGCAGGATAGCGCGCCATCGCAACAACTTATATCGAGTGACATCCTATTTTGGCAAATGAAGACGGCGCCAACGCATGAAATGCCTAGCCTTCTGGCGTAGCGTCTTGGGTTTCACCAATCCGCCGATAGGTGAGGCGCTTGCCTTCGATGCCGCGTGCGAGGTCGGTAACGCGCTCAGCATCGGTCCACCCAAGGGCTGTGCGGCGGTTGTAGCGGAAGTCAAATTCGGCGAGGTAGCGGTGCAAGTGTGCCTCGCCACAGTGCTGATAAACGCCATGCATGCCGCGCTTGAACACGGAAAAGACATTCTCGACCGTGTTGCTGTGAACGATAGCGTCATCCTCGTAGCGGACATATTCGCCGGCTGAGTGCTTGACGGTGCGATGGTCGGCAAATTCCTCGCCAGTCTCGGTGTAGAGGCGGCTTTCGTCAGTGTGTAGGGCGCTTTCGCGGCTGACGTTGCGAACCAGAACCTCGCGGACCTCGGCCTTCGTGGCCTCTTGAACATGGAACATGCGGAATTCGCCGCCGCGCTCGACAAGGGCAACGATGGCGCGCTTGTCCCAATCGCGTTTACGCTTCAACGGCGGCTGGCCTTTGCGCGACTTGGAGGGCTTCGGGTTCTCGCGGCGACCGTGGTACGTCTCATCGGCTTCCACGATTTTACCAGAGCCGCCAATCGGGCTTGGCGTCAAATCCTTCATGGCTTCGCGGATGCGATGGGCCATGAACCAAGCGGTGCGGTAGGAACCGAAGCCAAGCATGCGGTAAAGCTGGTGGGCGCTAATGCCCTTCTTCGACGCGCCCATGAGGTGCATCGCCAGCCACCATTTGCTGAGCGGGATTTTGGAGCGCTCGAACACGGTCCCGACTGTAACGGTGAACGTGCTCTTGCACGCGTTGCAATAGCGCAGGCCCGGACGGTGGGAGCGCTTCTTGCCCTCGACCAGCGGCATGGTGTCGGGTTCGACATTGCCGCAATGGGGACAAACGGGACCATGCGGCCAGCGCACGGCCTCAAGGGCTTCGCGGGCTGCGGTTTCGTCATTGAAGATCGGGCTTTGGAGATTGGCGGTCATGGCTACGTCCCTTTCGTCCTTGCAATATGGGCGAATCATACACTTTCGTCAAGTGCATAATTAGGAATTTATTCCTTCGATTTTTCTTGCGACCTTTTTGCATCGCCTTGCACCTCTCACGCGGCCCCGCTCGACACCCGCTGTCGAATCAGAAACGTTCAGCCCGTGACCTCGGAGGGCGTGGGGGTCCGAAACGGCACCTCGGGTGAACCCGCAGCAGGTGGTCGCACCTTTGGCGTTTGCCCGCCGGCTGCAGTCGCGATGCGGCCTGGCGGTGCGGGGTCGAAGGTCGCGCCGGGCGCGATCCGGAGCGCGTGAACCGGCGGCCGATGGTACCCGTGAACGGCGGCAATTTACCGTTCGACGGGGCGGCAGGCTCGCGCCTGTCCGTGCGGGGTCGGGGGGCCGAAGGCGTCAACGTCCAGAAGCCCGCCCCACCCGGCGATGCCCCCGGCCCGTCCGCCCGCCTCTTTGGCGGGGCGGCGGCCGGCGGACAAGGGAGGCGTCGGCGAGGCTAAGCCAGCCGACGCCTTTCCTTTTTTGCACGGACGCGAAAACGCACAAGCCCTCCGCCCTTGGAGGCATATGCCCATCCACCACCGCTGATCCCCGCGAAAGCGGGGACCCAGTTCTCCCACGCTTTTGATCCGGGAGCATTCCTCGATTCCGGCTTTCGCGGGAACGAACCGAAAGTGGTCGCAACGGGTAAGCGCCCTGAGGCGCTTGCCTTCTGCGGCCTTGATATCAGCGGCCGTCCGCTAAAGGTGGAACACGCCAAGCGCTGCACGGAAATTGTGGGGAAATCGAGTTCGGCAAGGTAGCGATGCAGGTGCTTCTCGGCGCAGTGCTGATGGACGCCGGTCATGCCGCGATCGAGAACCGAGACACATTTTCCACGGTGTGCTGTGGATGGCGAATTCGATCCTCGTAGCGCACGTGCTCGCGCCGGCGAAGCCGCGATCACGCCAAAGTGGCACACCCTCTCCCCTCGTGGGAGAGGGCTTCGCGCCTTACCCGAGCGCAGCGAGGTTAGGCGCGAAGGGTGAGGGGGCGGCGCCCTCGGGCTATGTCGTCAACTCTCGGATCGAGCCGTAGCGGAGTCCGACTTCCAAGGCGTCCGTGAGCGCATATTTCATTCCGACCCAATTCACGAACGTTACTGGATCGACACCGTCGTCAAAATGTCTGCGTAAATCCGGTGCAGACCAACCGGCGTCCGCCATTGTGATCAGGTACCGTCGCAACATCAGCGCGTCGACGCGCCGAATCCATTGGCCGAAATTCATCTGCGCCTACCCTTTGAAGACGTTCTCGCGATGATAGCGCAGATAATGGGGATGTGGCCACGCGGACCTGTCGGCAGGAAGCCGAAGACGGCCGCTCAAATTCATCAATTGGCGGATCTGCTCAGGTATGCCCGTTGAAGTCGCAAGGAGTTGGTAGTCGTCACCGACCGAGATCAAACCCCGATCGAACATCCAGTGGAACGTACCCGACAGTGCAAGGCCGTTTCTCACCGAATCGGGGCCGTTCGACTCCACAGGCCGGATATGTGCGGCTTGCACTTCCGGCCTGCCGCCTCCATTCAAAATTCGCAATCCTGTCATCGCGCAGGTTCCGTCGTACGCGTTTCGGATATGCTGAACAAAGGCTCGGTCCCTAAATTTTCGCGTCCCAGCGATCTCAAGAAGAGGCCGAATGAACTCCGAGCCTGTCTCTTCGAATCCGCCGTAGGCGCTTGCCCGGTCCCTTTCCGGGGGTGGTTCCGTGACGGCGCGTGAGAAACCGGCCGCGAGAATGACATCGAACTCTTGGTCTGGAAGGTTTCTCACAGCTCGGCCGAACGCCCCCTTGTTGGTCTCTCCGTCGGCTCGCTGCAACCGAGACTCGAAATAGGTCCCTTCGCCGCTCCTGAAAGGCACCGCGTCGTCGAAGTCCAGGTAATCGCTTATCCTTGCGTAGTAGTGATCGGTTCTCCGTGAGTTAGGCACGATTTCCGATACGCGAGCGACGGCAAAATACGCCTGACGTCCGCCCGACGTGTCACCAATTTTTCTTCTTGGCTCGTAGTAGATGATCGAGTCACCAACGGAATTCCGAACCTGATTCAGGTAGGTGACCGGAAAGTGGTAACGCTCCTCGACAACATCGTCATATTCAGATTCGGATTTTGTCGTGAATATCGCTTTCATGCGTTGAGCCCCTAAGCCCCGCGTCTCTCCGCCTGCGCCTCAAGCGCGGCGTTGAAGGCTGAGGGCTCCCAGTCCTCGTCCAGCGCGTGGTGGAAGAGCGCGGCCTGCGTCTGCGGCGCCAGTCCATGGAGCGGCGGATCGAGGTCGAGGTTGGTCGGAAACGAATAGCCCTCCGCCGCGGCGGCGATGGCGTTGGCGGCCGCCGCCCGGCCGAGGCGCCGTCGTTCAGCATCCGCCGCACCGCCGGATAGAGCGTGCGGCTCATCAGCACGCGGTCGACGCTCTCCATGGCGCGGCCGAACGGCGAGGACACCTGCAGCAGGTTCGCCATGCGGCGGACGTCGCGCGAGCGGTTGTCGCCGGCGCCGTGAAAAAGCGCCGGGTTGAAGAACACCGCGTCGCCTTTCTCGAGCGGCAGCTGCACGCGATGCTCGGCGAAGTACCGTTTGAACTCCGGCAGCGCGGTCGCGATGTAGCCGGCGAGGTAGAGCTGGCTGTAGGGCAGATAGAGCGTCGGACCGGTTTCCAGCGGCATGTCGCAGTGCGCGACCGCGCCCTGCAGCGTCAGCGCCGGCGACAGGCGGTGGACGTGGGCGGGATAGGCCAGGATCGCCTCGCCCGCCTGGAAGCCGAGATGATAGTCGCGATGGGCGGATTGCGCCGCCCCGCCTGGGTTCACAACGTTCACCTGCGAGGTCACCTGATAGCCGGGGCCGAGCCACGCCCGGCTCGCCAGCGCGATCGCGGCGTTGCCGTAGTAGGCGGCGAAGACCTCCGGGTCGCGGACGCAGAGCTTCTGCAGCGCGTTCCACACCCGGTCGTTGGCGCCGGGCTTGGCGAAGTGGTCGCCGCCGCCGGCACCGGCCGCCTTCTCCTCGGCGATGATGGCGGTGAAGTGCGCGCCCGCCGCGTCGATCACGGCCGAGTCTTCGACAGCGGCGCGGATGGCGATCACGCCGGGGCCGTCGCTCATCGCGCGCACCCATTCGGCGGCGAGCGCCCTGCCGCTATCGGCCTTGCCGGCCGCGGCGCGCACGGTGTCCCCGTCGTAGACGGGAACGTTCTGGATGATGGCGGCCGCCAGCGGATAGTCGGCTCGTTCCGTCGTGCGCCCGACCAGCGCGGCGAATGCGTTGATGTCGCAATCCTTCGGGTCGAGCCAAACCGGGTCTGGCCGTGTCATGGTCGTGCTGTCTGTCGTCATCGCGCACTCCCCTTCCCTCGCCGCCGCGTCCGCGGCACCTCGCCCGGCCACGCCACCAGATAGTGCTCCAGTTCGTCGGCCGGAATGTCGGCTTCGCTGATCGTGCGGCCCCTCACCGAGACGCCGGCGGTGTGGACCGTCTCGGCGTCGCCGGAGACCAGCGGGTGCCACCAGTAGAGGTCGCGCCCCTCGTCCACCAGCCGGTAGGCACACGTCGGCGGCAGCCACGTGAGCTTCGGCACGTTCTCGGGCGTCAGCCTCAGGCAGTCGGAGACGCGCTTCTGCCGGTGGGCATAATCGCCGCACCGGCAGGTGTCGGAATCGAGCAGACGGCAGGCGACCTCGGTCCAGACGATCTCGCCGGTGTCCTCATACTCCAGTTTGTTGAGGCAACAGCGCGCGCAGCCATCGCAAAGCGATTCCCACTGGGCGTCGGACATCTCCTCAAGCGTCAGCCGGCGCCAGAACGGAACCTCGTCGGCCGCGCCGCCGCCCGGCGGCAGTGTTCGCCTTACGACCATGATTTGCCTCACGTTTCCTTGGCTGGCCGGGCCTTCAGCGGCCGCGGTTAAGGTTACGTTCAGGTTGATCGCCGCTGAACGGAAACCTCCGATATTGTCGCTTCTTAGAAGCACTTCCCGAACCGGTCATGCAAATCCTTCTTGTAATCATCGCAACGCCGCTGGCCGCCTGGGCCGCCGACCGTTTTCTCTTCAACGGCGATCTGTCGGCCGCCATCGTCGCGACCGTCAATGAGGAGCGCCACCGCCGCGCCCGCGCCCGGCGCCGCCCCGCCCGCTCCTAGCCTAACCCCGCGATTCAACAAGCGTTCTCGCTCCGCTGGTATGCCCAGCCGGCCGGCGGGCGTTTGCCGCAGCGGTAGCGCTTGCTTATCGCCGCGCTGACGGACAAGATCGGCGCGGTCGAAATCCAGCGAGCCGATCGTTGCGCGATCCCTTCCAGAGCAACCGCAAGCGCCGTCGCGGCATTCGCTTCATCGAGGTCGACGCGTGGGTCGATTTCGACACTGTTCCAGGTCGGCCGCGCGATCGGTGCCGGCCTGGAAGCGGTGACGCTGTTCATGCGCCGCTTCCGGGTGACCGGGTTCAGCCGTGTCATCGTCGAGGTCGCCGGAGAGGCGCTGACGCTCGGTGTCGCCGGTGCCGTGCTGGCTCTGACGCTGGCGCTGCCGGCGTTCGACGATACGCGCGGCGACTGGCGCGCCAGAGGCGACCTCGCCGTCACCTTCCTCGATCGCTACGGCAACGAGATCGGCAAGCGCGGCATCAACCAGTCCGATTCGGTGCCGCTCGACCAAATGCCGGATACGTTGATCAAGGCAGCGCTCGCCACCGAAGATCGTCGCTTCTACGAGCACCATGGCATTGACCTGTCTGGGCACCTCGCGCGCCCTGGTCGAGGATTTGCGTGCCAATGCCGTGGTCGAGGGCGGATCGTCGATCAGCCAGCAGCTTGCCAAGAACCTGTTTCTCTCCAACGAGCGCACCATCGACCGCAAGATCAAGGAAGCGTTCCTCGCGGTGTGGCTGGAGGCGCACCTCAGCAAGGATGAGATCCTCAAGCTCTACCTCGACCGCGCCTACATGGGCGGTGGCACTTTCGGCGTAGAGGCTGCCTCCAAGTTCTATTTCGGCAAATCGGTCAGGGATCTCAATCTGGCCGAGTTGGCATTGCTTGCCGGATTGTTCAAGGCTCCGACACGTTTCGCCCCGCACGTCAACCTGCCAGCGGCCCGCGCCCGCGCCAACGAGGTGCTGACCAACATGGTCCAGGCCGGCTTCATGACCGAGGGCCAGGTCATCGGCGCCCGTCGCCACCCGGCCGACGTCATCGAGCATCCGGAGAACGCAGGCTCGCCGGACTATTTCCTCGACTGGGCCTTTGATCAGGTGAAGGAACTCGATCCTGGCGGGGACCGCGTCCTGACCGTTTACACCACAGTCGACATGGGCATGCAGACCGCAGCTCACGACGCCGTCGAAGCGACACTGCGTCAGTCGGGCGCCGCCTATCGCGTCAAACAGGCGGCGCTGGTGGCAGCCGACCCGGACGGAGCGGTGCGCGCGATGGTCGGCGGACGCGACTACGGCGAAAGCCAGTTCAACCGGGCGACCGATGCGTTGCGTCAGCCGGGCTCCTCTTTCAAGCCCTTCGTCTACGCCACCGCGATGATGAACGGCTTCACGCCGAAGAGCATCGTTCAGGACGCGCCGATTTGCATCGGTAACTGGTGCCCGCACAACTACGGCGGCGGTTACTCCGGCCCGGTGACGTTGACCACGGGTCTGGTCAAATCGATCAACGTCATTCCTGTGCGTCTGGCCCAAGCGATCGGCCGCGACAAGATCGCCGATACGGCGCATCGCATGGGGATCACCTCAGAGCTCAGGATCACCCGTTCGCTGCCGCTGGGCGCATCGGAGGTCAAGGTTCTGGATATGGCTGGCGCCTACGCGGTGTTTGCCAACGGTGGCTACAAGGCGACGCCCTACGCCTTCACCAAAATCGTCAACAGCCAGGGACAGGTCGTGTTCGATCGCGCACGCGACGTGAAGCCGCCGGAGCGCGTGCTCGAAGAGGCGACGGTCGCCGATATGAACAGCATGCTCGTCCAGGTTCCCGAGTGGGGCACCGGCCAGCGCGCCAAACTCGACGGCATTCGCACGGCTGGCAAGACGGGAACCACGTCGGACTATCGCGACGCGTGGTTCGTCGGCTTCACGGGCAACATGGTCGCGGCCGTATGGTTCGGCAACGACGACTATCAGCCGACACGGCGGCTCACCGGTGGCATCTTGCCGGCGCAGACGTGGCACGACTTCATGACCTACGCCCACCGCGGCGTACAGCTCAAGCCGATTCCATTCATCGATGACCCGTTCGAGAAGCCACCGAAGGGCCAGGCGGTTGCCACGGCTGGCGACGCCGGCGGCGGGGGCGGCGATCAAGGCGGGAGGCCGGCGAGCCTGTCGGTCGCCACTACTCAGCGGCTGGCCACCATTGCCGGCATGATGCGGGCGGAAACCCCGTCCGCACCGGGCGGTGGCGCGATGCTGCTTGACCCGATCGGACAGCACCATCGCCATCGAGAGTGCGGCGCCCCAGAGCGAAGTCGCCGGCGACAAGACGGCGGCGAAAGCCGCCGGACCGGCCAACTGAGGCAAAGTGCAGCGGCGGTGGCCGCACCGCGCTGGGGCCTGTATCTTGCGCGGCACATTCAGCCTGGATCATTCGCTTGCGATTGTTAATCGACGTCATGGTCGCCATCGTCGTCGCCGCGGTGGTGGGAGTGTCCACCGCGTGGCTGGCGGTGGAGCACGGACCGCTATTCGGCGCAGTGACGGTTGGGGAATGGACTGCTTGGCCGCACGCCGGCAGCGTCGACGCCGATCCGTATTCGCTCGCCGTGCTGGCCAGAACCGGCGAGGTTCCTCTTGGCGCCGGAGAGGGCCTGTCGTTCACGGCCGAGCATGACTTCGGACGGCGAAGCGCTCGACGGGCGCTGCACTTACGAGGTTGTCGGCCAGACACCGTCGGCTCGACTGTGGACACTGACCGCGTACGATTCGAGCGGGCGGCTGATGGTCAACGCCGCGTATCGCACGGGATTCCATTCGCGCGAGATCGTCCGCCGCGAGGACGGGAGCTTCCTCATCACAGTCTCGCCGAAAGTGGCGCCCGGAAACTGGCTGCCGGTGGCGCCGGTGGACCGCCTTAAGCTCGTCTTGCGCCTCTACGACACGCCGGTGACGAGTGGGGGTCACTTCGCCGACCTCACCATGCCGCATATCCGCAAGGTGTCGTGCTCATGAGACGTACGCTGCTCTTTGCCGTCGCCGGGCTCCTCCTTGGCGGCATCATCCACATCGCCGTCGTGTTCATGGTGCCCTATTACGCAACCAGGGATGCGTGGGCGCAGATGAAGCAGTTTGGTCCCGACGGTCAGTTCCACGTCCTGCCGTTACCCGAACCCGGCGCCGAGCCGCTGGCCTCGCTCGACCCCCACATGCTTCAGGCCGTGTGCCGCTTCAGCCTTGCGGACGGCCCGGTGAGAGTGCTCGCGACCTTGCCGAACGAGTTCTGGTCAGTGGCGATCTTCGATCGGCGCGGCCGAAATGTTTACAGCCTCAACGATCGCTCGAGCGATGGACCGCGGCTTGACCTGGCGATTCTGACGCCCGTGCAGATGGCGCAGCTCCGCCAGGACCCACCCGCCTCGTTCGACACGGCCGTTGTTGTCGAATTGCCGATCGACGACGGCTTCGGCCTTCTGCGCGTGTTCGTGCCGGACAGTTCCCTGATGCCGGCGGCCACCCAGGCGCTAACCGGCGCGGATTGCTCGGCGTCGCTTTAGAACTACAACGTCTTGCGGTCGCCGTCGCCGATTCCGTCGAAGTTGTCGCGACCGGCGGAGTTGCGCAGCCGGTGGCTAAGATCGAGGTCGTGCCGCTCGATGCGCACTCCGGGGAAGATCACGATCTCGCATCGCTCGCGATCGCGGTTCGCAACAACGGCAAGGCCCGTCCTGGTCGATGACTTGAAGGTAAGAACCGTGCCCATGCGACGTCCCTCGGATCGATCGGTTGGAACAACTCGGCCACCCTTGGAGCGTTGGCTGACTTCAATGCACACGCGCGCGCCCCACGCAATTAAGCGGACGGCAAGGTTAACAGTCCGCTAACGAGTTCTAACCACAATCTCCGCGCCGGGAGCTATTCCACCGCGGAACGCACCACATGCATGCGAAGCACACCACAGACAGTCTGGCCGATCTCGCCAGATCGAACCAACAGACGCGCGACGCGGCATTGTTGCGTGCCACAACAGACCTTTTCGTACGCGACCTGAGGCACGATCGCGATCAAATCCGTCGCTTCGAGGAATTGGCGACGCATTTTCTACCCAAGGTGGCTGTAGCCGATCGCGTCTACGTCGCCGACCGGCTGGCGGTTTGTTCCGACGCGCCACAGGCGGTCGTCCGAATGCTCGCCCGCGACGTGATCGACGTCGCGGCGCCGGTCATTCGCCGCTCGTCGGTGCTGGAGCCGTTTGATCTGCTGGCGGTGATCGCTTCGACCGGGGTTGAACATCATCGCCTGATCGCGTGCCGGCCGGCCCTTGCCGACCGTGTCAAGCGTGCCCTGAGACTGACGGGCGACGCGGATGTGCTGACACAACTTGATGGCCGTGTTCCAGCGCCCAATTCCGGCGAAGTCGAGACGGGGCCCAAGAGCGTTCTCCCGGTGGCTTCCGTCATGCCGCTCCGGCCGACAGCGCCTTCCGGCCGTGAGCACGACCCCGCCTATTTCCTCGGCCTCGACCGTCCCCAGCGGCTACGTATGCTGGCCGACTTCGCGACACGACCGCCGGCCCGCCGACGCACTGGCTCAGCCGACCGGCTCGACCGTGCGTTTCGCTCGATCCTCGGCGCGGCGAAGATCGTTGGGTACGCCAGGGGCGGACAGACCGACGCCCTGATCGCCGCCATCGCCGAGGGGCTGGACATCGATGCCGGCTTCGTCGCTGCCAGCCTGCGCGACGGCACGGGCGAGCCACTGGCGATTTTGCTCAAGGCGTTGCATCTCGACGACACCCAGGCCCAGCAGGTCTTCCTGCTGACGACGCCTGCAGGTCGCGACACCGCCACTTTCTTCCCGCTCGCCGATGTTTATGCCGGCATGGAAGTCGGCGTTGCCGAGACGATCTGCGACTTGTGGCGCGCGTACGGCTCGGCGCGGCCGGCCGGCCATCAGCCATATGTTGCCGCAGACGACGAGCGACGCCGGTCGGCGGCGAGCGAAACACAGGCGCAAAAATCAGCGTCGACACGCGAGCAGTCCAAGCGCGCCTGACGGGTCCGACGGCCGGCCGGGCGACCTCATACGGTCTCAAAGAGGACTCGGGCTTTGCGATCTTCGACGGCAACGACCCACAAGTCGGGATCGAACTTCGTCTCCCGCTCCAGCCGCGCGTTCACGGCATCCATCGCCTCATTCTCGACCAGCCGCTGAAACAGCCGGTCACTCGGCCTTGATTGGTCGAAGGATGTCTGCGGCGCCGGCCCGTAGAGGTCGGCGGTTCCAGTCAATCGATCGACGACAATGAAGATCGCGCCGGCCTCGTCGGCGCCATGGCGCGCAACGGCAGCGAATGCGCCTTCGCTATGGCAGCGGCGAACATAGGCCGCAACCCACAGCGACGAGGTAACGCGCATGGGCAATCACTGCGGATTCAAGGCACCGACGGCAGCAAGCCGGGCCAGCAGCCGTTCGCCTGCCTCGCCGGTGACCGGCAGCCCGTTGTCGAGCTCGAAACGCCGGATGGCGTCGGCGGTCTCGTTCCCGGCATGGCCATCGACCGTGATTGGCCCGTATCCGGCCCGATTGAGGGCGGTCTGAACGTTGCGGTAGGTGTCGGGAGACGGTCCCGCGGCGACATCCTGTTCCGTCAAAGTTGTGATCGACGGCGTTTCCGACACGCCAGCCGGCGGCGGCGCGGGCGCATTCTTGATGAAATCCAGTAGCTCAGCGCTCGGCTCTCCGGTTGCGGTGCGCCCTGCCGCGGCCTGGTAGGTGGCGATCGCGGCCTTGGTACGCTCGCCCGCGATGCCGTCGATCGGGCCGACGTAAAGGCCCAGTCGCGCGAGCTCACGCTGTATGCCCGTGACGAGCCCAACACCGGTATCGGCGATAGAGGCATCGGTTGGCGCGAGCGTGGGCCGGGGTGGCATGGTCGCAGGCACGGCTTCTTGCCTCGCCGCGCGCGGCGCACCGGGTGCAAGCGTCGGCAGCGGAGTTGAGGACCGCGAGGCGAACAACGGCTGCACGTGATGGGCTGCCTGGAGGAACATGGCGTTCGAGACAATCGCTGTCGCGGTCAGCGCCATGACCAGCAGTCCGCCCGACATTCCCGGATTCTCGAATGCACGGTCGAGGACGCGCGCGAAGATGCCGTCGCCGGCGGCAACGGCTTTTTGGCTGGTGCGCGCGCGCCGGCCCCGGCCGGCGGACTTTTGTGGCACTGAACCAATTCCTCGTGGGGCGCTGCGCGAAGGCCGCGGCGCGACCGCCGGCGACTGTGGCAGCGTGGCCTTAATGAAGGTTAAACCATCTGCGGCCGGTCGCGCCATGTTTCCGCTCGAAACAATCGCTAAATTTTGATGTTTTTTCGGGCCGACATCTGAACCCGTTTTTCAACCAGGCGCGTTAGAGTGTCGGACAAGATCGCGGTCAACCGCGACGACGAAGGGACTGAAAGGGCAGGCTGATGTTTCTTATACGGGCAGCATTCTGGCTGTCGCTCGTGGTGTTTCTGCTTCCCGCGGATCCACAGACGGGCGAGCAGGCGCCGCGTGTGACGGCCATGCAGGCGCTGGTCGCGGCGCAGTCCACTGTCGCGGACCTGTCGGGCTTCTGTGATCGCAATGCCGACGTGTGCACCACCGGCGGCGACGTCTTCCAGGTTTTCACCGACAAGGTTCGCTACGGCGTTCACCTCCTCAAGGACTATCTCGATCCGGCGCCGACGGCCGCGAGTTCCGATACGCTGAAACGCGAGGACCGGCAGCTGCCCTGGCACGCCGTCGCCAAGAACGACAGACCGGCCTGATCACCCATCCGGCGGCTCCATGCTGGCCGCCACCAGGACTTCGCGGCTGAAAGATGCCGCGTGCTGCGAGCGGTTCGACTGCCCTTTTTCCGCTCGCAGCCCTTTTTTGTCCTTCACGTCGGCCGGCCCGCGGTTTGCGCATGGGCCCGGCCGGTCCTATATCGACAAGAGGGACTTCAAACCGGTCTTTCGGCTTGACGAGCATTGATCAGATCCTTGCCGACTTCGAGCTTCTCGACGATTGGGAAGACCGCTACCGCTACGTCATCGAGCTGGAAAAGGCCTGGAGCCGCTGCCGGAAGCGGAGCGCACGGAAGCCAACAAAGTACGCGGTTGCGCCAGCCAGGTCTGGGTGTCGACTCATCGCCAGGCCCAGGATGGCAGAACCGTGTTGCACTTTGTTGGTGACAGCGACGCACTGATCGTAAGGGGCCTTGTCGCAATCGTGATTGCTCTGTTCGACCGCAAGCCCGCGTCCGAGATTGTGGCGATCGATGCGGAGAACATCTTTTCCAGGCTCGATCTCCGCGCTCACCTGACAGCGCAGCGTTCCAATGGACTACGCGCGCTTGTCGATCGTATCCGGGCCGACGCCGAGTCGGTGAGCGCAACCGTCTGACAATCGCTCACTCGATCGTGGGCCGGTAGTCCTCAGCCCCCCAGTGCAGGATCGGGCCGGATCGCTTTCGGCCGGACGCCGTGGCCGCCAGCCCGTAGTGGCGAGCCAGGCTGCCCAAGCCGAGACGCAGGACGACTTTGGCGGAACGGGCCGGCCAACGCCGCTCGTGCTCGATCTCTTCCAGCCCCTTCAGGAAACAGCAGAAGTCGATGAGGGGGCCGGAGAATTCCGGGCCGACCGAATCCAGTGCCTTTTCGACCCGGCGTCTGGCGCCAATGGCCGCTTCGGTGAGCTCAGCCATGCCGCCGGCGCCCCGGTGACCGTCCGCAACGGTCGACGTCCAGTTGGCGGTGACCCGAGGCAGGATGCAGCCTCTCGTGTAGTCGGATCGCAGTCGCTCGCCGGCCGCGAATTCTGCCGCATCAATCAGTGGCCGGCCATCCGCGCCCTTTCGTCGCCGGAGCCACGACAGCGGGCTCTCGTCGTGGTTGACCGTGACCATAATGGAGCCGATGCCCGGATCGTCGACGACGACCTTGCCGCGCTCCTGGTGCTGCGCCGCATACCCGTCGGCACCGGCAAGGCTGCGGCGGACGAGCGCGCGCCCGGTTTCCGTCGGCACAAGACCGCCGTCGGCATCGGCGCTATCAGACCGCCCGCCAACGCTGCCTTCACCATGCACGGATCCGGCTCGGCACGAGCCTGCCGGTGGCTGCGCTTTTGGCCTGCGAATTGGTACCGGCCGTCAGCACCCGTGGTCAGCCGGACCCCACGGACCGACAGGCGGCGCAGCAGCCGGACCGCCTCCGTTTCGGAACCGCCCTCCTTCACGCCCCGCCTCGCGATTCGCCGCCGCCGAATGACCACGCGTCGAGCGCACGCTCGAGGTAGTCGAGAATGGTGTCGACGGCGGGGTCCTCCCGCCGGTCTTCAACCTTGCGGCATGCATAAGCGGCGGTGGTGCGGTCACGGCCGAACAGCGATCCGACTGTTGCGTAATCCAGCCCGAATCGGGTGTGGGAGAGGTAGATTGCGACCTGGCGGGCAAACGCGACGGATGCCGGCCCGCGGCGGGCCGCCCCTATGGCGCCCGGCAGGATTTTGAATGCAGAGGCCACCACGGCGCCCACGAACCGCGCCGCCACTTCCTCATTGGCCGCCCAGGCCGGTCTTTCAATCAGAGTCATGCGTCGCACCCCGACGTTTTTTTATGTAGGATTTTAACCTAATTATATAGATGACAAAGCAAGCTGATTTGCCTACACAACCCCAAGCAGGCGAGCGTCATTCAGGGGAAATTTTGGTCACCGACGCGATGGTGGAGGCGGGGCGCAGGGAGTTATGGGAAAGCGGCCTGCTTCCAACCGGATAGAGGGTGCCTCTAATGAGGTGGCGGTTTTGGCTGACGTTTACGCGGCGATGGCGCTAGCAGCACGTAGGCCAACATAAACCGATAGATTTCGTGGGCTAAGGCGACGAATGTTTGCCGTGTGCAGCGAGATCGGCTGCCGACATAGCTTCGGCTGGCGGGGTTTCTTCCAACACCGTTAGGTCCCGATAGAGACGTTTGTCCAACGATGGGCCAAAATAAAATACGTGGCGGTCATCAATGAATTCCGACACCGATGGCCCAATGGGCCACGCGGTCTCGGATTTTGCGACGACGATTGATCCGGTTGAGTAGATGCGTCCACGCCTTTTGTGCGGGTTCATCAGTCAGCCGAAATTGAGCGAGGGCATCAATGGCTCTGAGTTTGGCGTCAATATGTATGATTGAATGATATACGGTTGATGCCGCTGGATTGGTGCGATTGCGATTGTCGAAAAGTCCCATGTAGAGTTGGAAAAGCGCGCTCTCGACCGCCTGCCACGCGACTAGTGTTTCGCCAAGTTGCGCGGTGATAGCATCTGGCATGTCAGAACGATCAACAGGCATTGGATTGGCAAAGTTCCCCGGCTTTGAATTTGAGAAGGTCGTGAACCGCCTTCTCCGGACGCCTCCCAAGCCCCATACTAACTCAAGGCTGGCAAACGCAAACCTGGGGACAGTGATGAGACCGGCGACTCAGGACGAAAAGCGAACCGTTCTGGCAAAGCTGATAGTGGATCTGGAAAGGCTCGGAGCCGACGCGGCAAGCGTTGACTGTGAGTTCCTCGCCTTCCTGCTCGCACAGGCTCAGGACGAAGCGCAGGGGCAGCTAGAACATTTGGAAAGCGGCATTTGGCAGGAAAGGGGCTAGGGCCGCCATGTATCTCCCGGTCGCCAATTTAGGTGCTTAAGCTGCCTCAGCGCTAGGCATAGGAACATCGACCAATAGGGGCACATCAATCGCTTTGAAGGCAGATTCGATCTGGTCTAGTCGCGACTGATGATCGATCCGGAACAGGCGGTCGACTTGCTCCCGATGCACATTCATCCGCCTCGCCAATTCGGCGCGAGATATGCCCTTTGCGGCGGCAATCATGTAGAGCGCTGCTTTTAGGTAAGTAAGCAGAGGAATTTCTGTCCACCAGCCCATCTTTTTGAAGTTTGGTTCTGAATTTGGAGCCGGAATCGGCTGAGCGTCAGCAATTCTGGCGGCAATCGCCTCCTCAATCGCACGGCGACCCGCCACAACCGCGTCCTCTTGCGTATTTCCGAAGGTGGCAACTTCTGGGAAGTCTTCTGAGGTTACGAAGAACGTGTCGTTGGAATCCATTTCCAAATGCAGTTCATACCAACGGCCAGTGACTCACTCCTAACGTTTTATTCCTAGGTCTTTCAAAATCTTTGCGACCAGCTTGGTTCCAAGCTGCTTGCTGCCTCCGTGCATCGGTATCTGGCTTTTTCGGTTCCCGCGTGTCACCGAAATATGGCCGCTGCCGCCACGGTGATTTTCAAACTTGCAGCTGTGCCGCGCTAGGAAGCGGCGTAGTTGGTTAGCGTTCATAAATTTAGAGCATATCACACAACTGTGGAAGTCAACAGATGTGTGGAAGGCTAACCCTTTGTTAAGATTTGCCCTCTGCGCCAGCGCTGGAAATGCCTAGCCTTCTGACGCAGCGTCTTTGGCTTCACCAATCCGCCGATAGGTAAGGCGCTTGCCTTCGATGCCCTTGAGCGCGTCGTCGGTGCGCTCTCGTCGGTGTAGCCAAGTGCTGTGCGGCGATTGTAGCGGAAATCAAATTCCGCAATGTAGCGGTGCAAGTGGGCTTCGCCGCAATGCTGGTAGATGCCCTTCATGCCGCGCTTGAACACGCTGAAAACGTTCTCGACCGTGTTGGAGTGGATTGCTAGCCGTCCTCATAGCGGACGTACTCGCCGGCTGAGTGCTTGACGGTGCGATGCTCGGCAAATTCCTTGCCGGTTTCGGTGTAGAGCCTGCTTTCGTCGGTGTGGAGGTCGCTCTTACGGTCGGACGTTGCGGACCAGATTTCGCGGACGTTGGCCGCGGTGGCGTTTTCGACATGGAACATGCGGACTTCGCCGCCGCGCTCGACCAGCGCCACGACCGCGCGCTTGTCCCAAGGCCTCTTCGCTTTGAGGTCGGGACGGCCGCTCGCTGCTTGGATGGTTTCGGGTTCTCGCGACGGCCGAAATAGGTTTCGTCGGCCTCAACAGACTTGCCTTCGCCGCCGATGGGGCCGGCGTTCACGTCCCGCATTGCCTCACGGATGCGGTGCGTCATGAACCAAGCGGTCTTGTAGGTGACGCCCAACATGCGGTGAAGCTGGTGGCTGCTCATGCCCTTCTTGGACGAGCAGAGCAGGTGCGTGGCATAGAGCCACCTTTGAGCGGATTTTGGAGCGCTCGAACACGGTGCCGACCGTGACTGTGAACTGCTCGCGACAGGCGTTGCACTGATAGACGCCGGCACGATGCGCCTTGCCGTTGAGGGCGGTCGCTTCGTTGACCGTGCCGCAATGTGGACAAACCGGACCATCGGGCCAGCGCTGGCTTTCCAGGTAGGCGCGGGCGTCGTCGGCGTTGGTAAAGATCGAAGGAAGGTTGGCGGCCATGATGACGGTCCAGATTGATGAAGCGATGGACGCTCTAAGGTGTCTGCTTAGGCTGCGCGACGGGGGCGTATTCACCGACGCTGAATTTTTTCACGCGGTCGCGGAAAGCGGCCCACTGGGGCGTATCGAGATCGAGGCTTGTGCCACAATGGGGACAAACGGCGTCCGTCATTTTTACAAGCCGAGCCGCAATCTCGCGAAATTCCTTGCGGCAGTTTCCGCAAGGGACCGGGACGGCAATGACCCAAGCCAATTCGCTGACGAATCGAACCTCAGGAGCGCGCATGACCAGTTTCCTCAACCTATTGACAACGTAGCAACTCACTCCGCTTTGTCAAGTATATAATTAGGATTTTAATCCTAATTATGCACTTGACGAAAGTGTGTGATTCGCCTAGATATACGGCGAAGGGAGCGGATGTCATGTCAGATCATCAAAACGCTTTGTGGATAACCGCCACCCGGATCGGATACCGGGTGACCAAAGATAGGAGCGGATTTCTCCTGACGATGGAATTCAAGAACGCCCGCCAGTTGAAATTCTCTTCCGGCGATCTTCCGCACCAGAACTGCTTGAGCAGCTTCAAAACATTGTTCGGCTGCTAGACACGCCATATGACCCGCAGCCGCCTCATAATCCGAAAGCCAACTGATCATGTCAGCCAATCTCCAAAACCCGATTTTCAACGACGAAACCGCAGCCCGCGAAGCCCTTGAGGCCGTCCGCTGGCCGGATGGTCCCGTTTGCCCCCATTGCGGCAATGTCGAGCCGAGCACCATGCCGCTGGTCGAGGGCAAGAAGCGCTCGCACCGTCCCGGCCTGCGCTACTGCAACGCCTGCAAGAGCACGTTCACCGTCACGGTCGGCACCGTGTTCGAGCGCTCCAAAATCCCGCTGACCAAGTGGTGGCTGGCGATGCACCTCATGGGCGCATCCAAGAAGGGCATTAGCGCCCACCAGCTTTACCGCATGCTCGGCTTCGGCTCCTACCGCACCGCGTGGTTCATGGCGCACCGCATCCGCGAGGCCATGAAGGACCTGACGCCTGGTCCCGATTGGCGGCGAAGGCAAGACCGTCGAAGCCGACGAAACCTATTTCGGCGCCGCGAGAACCCGCAAGCCGTCACCAGCCGCGCAAGGGCCGTCCCCACACTCAAGCGCAAGCGCCTTGGGACAAGCGCGCCATCGTCGCCCTTGTCGAGCGCGGCGGCGAGGTCCGCATGTTCCATGTCGAGAACGCCACCAAGGCCGAGCGTCCGCGACGTTCTGGTCCGCAACGTGCGCCGCGAAAGTCGCGCTCCACACCGACGAAAGCCGCCTCTACACCGAGACTGGCAACGAGTTTGCCGACCACCGCACCGTGAAGCACTCGGCCGGCGAATACGTCCGTATGAGGCGACGCCATCGTTCACTCCAACACGGTCGAGAACGTGTTTTCCGTGTTCAAGCGCGGCATGCAGGCGTCTATCAGCATTGCGGCGAAGCCCATTTGCACCGCTACCTCGCGGATTTGATTTCCGCTACAACCGCCGCACCGCCCTTGGCTGGACCGATGCTGAGCGCGTTACCGACATTGCCCGGGGCATCGAAGGCAAGCGCCTTACCTATCGGCGGATTGGTGAAGCCCAAAACGCTACGCCAGAAGGCTAGGCATTTCATGCGTTGGCGTCGCCAAAGAGACTCAACTCAAAGTAGCAATCGGCCCACCATTCAGATTCGCCGAGGCACAAACCAGCGCCGACGGTGGCTCCGTCGGTCACCCTGAATAAAGCCTCGCCCCCCGCCCCTTCCGGCCGCCAGTTGTCCTCCCAGACAAACGGGCCGACAAAAGGGACGCCACGCGGGACCACCGGAAGCGATTCTAGAAAGCCGATGGTGGGCCGATTATCCGGTGAACGGCGGTGACGTATCCGTTCTTCCGGGCGCTAGACCGTAACCCGAAAGGGTCGCGGCCGGTCGCGACCTGAGGGCCCTTTCATGCGCAAGCATGGATCGACCATTCAGGTCACCGTCACCATCCGAGTGAACGTCGCCCTAATCCTCATTGGAATCGCGGCGATCATCTCTGCTCTTCGGTGACGCAGGGAGGCGTCGGCTAGGCTTCGCTTTGTCGGCGCCTTTCTCTTTTTCCTTTCCCGTCTTGGAGTCAGTATGCGGCTTAGGCGGCATCGCCAGCATGCGGGCAGCGATGCGCTTGGCTTCGGTAAATTCCTCTTTGGAGTTCCTTGTCATGCCTCAACCGCTATCAAAAGTAGCAAAAGGCGCAAACGTGTTCATCGCTAACGCTGGCCTGCGCATCTTCCAGTCATAATCCTCCTTTGGCGGCGCTGGCGCTGGAGGCGATTTCTACTTGGTCAACAGTCGAAGCCTTCCTTCTGAGCCTCTATGTCACCTCTTTAGGTGGCCCTAAGGACACGGCGGCAACAGCCTATCTCGCCCTTGAATTTCAATCAGCGAAGACCGCCGTAATCCAAGCCGTCGCGCGTGAAAAGCTAGATGAAAAACAACTGAGGCTACTCAACGCCATATTAGCCATCGCCAGATCGCATCAGAAAAATCGCGACCGTCTTGCACACTGGGCATGGGGATTTTCTCCTCAGATCAAAGATGGTTTTCTCCTTGTTGATCCGCGAGATCAACTCATTGGCGACGACCGCAGCAAAATCTTGGTCTACAAAAAGAACGACTTTGTCGCGATGATTGAGGCACACGACCGTGTTTGCGGGCACGGAACATTCTTCCTTCGATTTATCTGGGACAAGCCGACAATCACACAATCTCAATGCTATACGAGGCACCTGAGATTCAAGAAAGGCTAAGTCGTCAGGCTTCGCGAGATCAATCTCCTCCAGCAAAATCCGCTCAATCATCTGAAGCCGACTATCCATCGGAATGACTTCACCGGGCGCGCCAGCCTCTCCTGCCTGAGCAGGATTGGCAGTCGTCACACCTAGCAAATCAGCTCTCTTTTGTCAAGTGCATAATTAGGATTTTAATCCTAATTATATGGTTGACACCACACACCCGAAACCTAGTATGGACGCTGCTTCGCCGGTACCGTCAGATGCGACGGAGATCGACGAAGCTGGCGCGCCCGATGAGATCAAAATTAGCCAGAGGATGGAGGATATAGGCGTCGGGGTCCTGTGGGAGAGTTGCGCTGTAGAACATCCGTTGGAGGCGGATCGAGAAGTTATCCGCCAGATTTTTCGGGCAATGTGGGAAATTCGGGAGGAGGAAGCCCGCGCATCGCGTGGCGTAAAGTTGTCAACTTCTGCTCCATTCAAAACACGTCACGGCTAAATTCGATGATTTCTTCATCGGCTCCGGCAAGTGTTTTTTGGATTTTGAGCGAATATCGCATTCTTGCTTGGACGAAGCGCGAGCGGGGAAGTCAACGGCGCACTCCAGATGCTATGATGGGCCAATCGAGGTGCGGGTATCATTCAGTCCCCGCAGAGAATGTGCGGAGAGCACAGTCCACCTACTTTTGTAGTCGGCGGCATCGCTCTCAACGGAGAACAAATCGTCGATAATGTTGAGCCACGTGTGAAAATTAGCGACGGATTAGAGGACCAGTCCGGCTTTTTCGTCACTGGTTCCAAGTAGGCTCGCTGCAATCATGACAATTTCATTTTCCATGGATGACCAAAGGGAAATTCCTTGTCCCACGGACAAATAGAACCCGTTCCGCTCGGCCAGCAATCGGTCAAACGTGGCTTCGTGCTCGTCCTCCAATTGGTGATGATTTGAGAAGTCACTCCTCATGTGTGCCGACGACAAACATGCTAAAGACGAAGCGCGACGACGTATGGAAGCCGCTTTGCGCCGGTGTTCGCATTGTCGGCCACAAGCCCAAAGACGGCATCACTCCGAAGCGGGACAAGCCGCAACCAAAATCGAGAAATAAAAAACCAAAAACGCGATGACGATTATTGTTTCGTCGGAGGGTTCATTAGTTTGGCAGCCGACGCTGCATCAAGAACTTGCCTTCCAAGGCGTTCCGCATCCCTGGTATCGAACCCAAAATGATGCTGTAGGCCATTCGGCATCGCAAACGAAACGGCTACGCCGCGCCCGTTTTCAACTGAAGTCGCCCGAAATTGTGCTGGATTCGGCGCTGAGACGATTCCTTTCATGGAAAGATTGTCGCTACGTGCTAAGACGCCAGCCATATCTTAAATCGCGGTCGAAAGAATTTCTGGACGAATGTCGATAACGACATCGCCGTCATCAGTCGCGAATGTCAGTTCGATAAGGCGCCCATCCGGAGAAAGCGCGGATTGCTTCAGTGCTGTGGCGAACGACATTTCTACCTCCATCAACGAACCCAAATCCGCTTGACCTTTACGCTTTCTTTGGTTTCGGCAAGCCGTAGCATTTCCATCGCCAACGCATGAAACGTTTAGCGGCGTGGCTACTAGTCGGGCTTAGTGAGGCCCCCGGTACGTGAGACGCTTGCCAGCCGCACCCTTGACTGCTAGCGCCGCACGTTCCCATCGTTCACGCCGAGGGCAATGAGGTTGTTGTAGCGGAAATCAAATTCCGCCAAATAGCGATGGAGATGCTTTTCGTCGCAATGCTGGTAGACGCCGCGCATGCCGCGCTTGAAAATCGAAAAGTAGCCCTCGGCCGTATTGGTGTGGACGTCGCCGCGGACGTACTCGCCGGCTGAATGCTTGACCGCTCGTGGGTGGCGAAATGCCAGCGGTGTCACCGATAGAGGCGGCTTTCGTCCGTGTGCAGGCGGCTCTCGCGGGCGATGTTTTCGCCAACGATCTTGTGATGGTGTGCTTGTCGGCGACCGCGACATGGAATGTGCGGACCTGCCGCCGCGCTCGACCAGCGCCACGATAGGACGCTTGTTTGCGGTCTTACCGGACTTGGTGAAGGGCGGCGCTGTTGTGGTGTGCGTGCGAGGCTTCTCGACGCGGCCATAATAGGTCTCGTCGGCTTCAACGATCTTGCCTTCGCCACCCAAGGGCTCAAGGCCCCCTGCGCGCATGGCCTCACGGATGCGGTGGGCCATGAACCAAGCGGCCTCATAAGTGATGTTCAGGGTGCGGTGCAACTGGTGGGCGCTAATGCCCTTCTTGCTAGCGGTCATCAGATGGAAGGCTTGCATCCATTTGTGCAGGGCAATGTGCGACCGCTCCATGACCGTTTTCATGGTGACGGTGAAATCCTTGCGGCAACCCTTCTCGGCGCAGCGGTACACGCCAGCGCGCTTGGTCGCGTAGGCGTGATTGACGGTGCCGCAATGCGGGCAAATCCGGCCATCGGGCCACAGGACGCTTTCCAGATAGGCGCGCGCCGCGTCCTCGTCGTGGAAGCGATCTTTGGAAAAGCGTGACATTGCGTAGCCATTGCCGTTCTCCTTTGTACCTAATCTCAGGGATTGCGGCTTGTGGTGTCAACCAGATAATTGGGATTTTAATCCTATACCACCTTACCCGTATTCCAGCGCGCGGGGATAACTTTTCAAACGGTATCCTCCGTCGGCCGCCACGACCGCCGACTTATCCCCGCGGGTTCCAGCGGAGCGACACTGGCGTCTCCAAAAGGAGACCCTCGTGCAATTATCTTCAAACAAGCACAAAACCCCGGCGCGCTCACCGCTCCGCCTGGCAGCTGCCAATTCACTCGCGGCCGTGGTCGCAGCGGGCGTGCAAAAATACGACCGCAACCTGCATTTGGCGCGGCTGCTGCCGCTAATGCCGAAGGACCTGGCCGATAACAGTGTCGCCGGGCAGCGGCGGATAGTCGCCCGCCTGGCCCGCGCCCTGAGGGCCGAGCGCAACCGCGGCCGCGCCGGCCACTGGACCTACGACCTCAACCGGCACATCGCTCTCACTCAGGCATACGCGGCCGAGCGACAGGCGCTCGAGCGCAGGAATCCGACGCTCCGGAACGCCGGTTCTGTAACCCGGTTAACCAAACGAAAACCGCCGCCGGCAAAGCGGCGGCGGTCGGAAGCCCTATGGCAGGCGTTGTTCAGCGGCGGCGGCGTTGCTGGCCAAGGCCCATCTTCTTCGCCAGAGCTGAGCGAGCGGCGGCGTAATTCGGCGCCACCATCGGATAGTCGGCGGGCAGGCCCCACTTGTCCCGATATTCCTCCGGCGAAAGATCGTAATGCGTCCTGAGGTGACGCTTCAGCGATTTGAATTTCTTTCCGTCTTCTAGGCAGATGATGTAGTCGGGAAAGACCGACCGCTTTGGATTGACTGCCGGCTTCAGCGGCTCCGGTTCCGGCTCGCGCACGCCCATCTGGGTCGCGCTCAGGGCGTTGTGGACGTCGGCGATCAGCCTGGGGAGATCGGACACCGGAACGGTGTTGTTGCTGACATAAGCGGAAACAATGTCGGCCGCCAAGTCGATCAGGTCGCCGTCGGAAGCTTGGTCAATCATGGTTCATCCTGGTGTGTTTGTATTTTCGCCATTTCGTAACGGTCAACAACAGACAGCCGCACTTTTCTGTGACCTGACACCAGTGTTCGATCAGCCACACCGTGCTGGACCAGCGGAATCGAAACCGTTACTTGAAACTTCATAGCCGCTGCGCGGCACACTTACAAGCGTAAAGCTCTTTAAGAAGGAATGGAAGCTGCAATCGTTTATTGCACAGCCAATGATTTCAATATGCTTGGCTCTTTGATTGACCGGGTTAGGCGAAGTTATCCAAAGTAGTACATAACAAGATAGGCGGCAAGCAAAAGCGTGGCCCAGAATGCCATGCTGCCTGTCGGCCAAGTCTTTGCGAGGGCGCCGGCGGGTCCGGAGTAGCGATAGACGGTCCGGAAGACCCGGATCGCCCCGCGCTGAACCGTGAGCGCCACCGCCTCCCGCGCCCGCGACCATCGGTCCGTCAGCCTGACCGCCAGTGTCCGCCCCGCACTTCGCCAAAACCAGTCGGTATCAAGCGTGATCGTGGCGGTCCGCTTGAGCAGCGGCAGCACAAGCACAAACGCGAAGCCGCCGGCCAGGAGAAGCTGGAGCATGGTGGCGACGTGGGGCACCGTATAGGGGACGTATTCGATCGGAAACGGCAACATCCGGTACAGCACGCCCGGAAAGATGCCTATGCCGATGCACAGGAAGGCGAAGAGAACCATGCCGGCCCGCATCGGCAGGGGCGGGTCGTGCGGCTTCAGACCGGAGTCCTTGGCAAAGAAGATGTACCACGGCCACTTGAGCCCGATGTCGATGAACACCCCGACGGCCGCCGCGGTCACCAGCAGCCAGACGATGGGCATGTGCGCCTCGGCCGCGCCTTCCGCGATCATCGACTTCGACACAAACCCCGACGTCAGCGGCACCGCGGAGATCGACAGGCCGCCGACGATGCCAGTGATGGCGGTCACCGGCATGGCGCGGAAAAGACCGCCGAGTTCGGTGCATTTGCTGCGGCCGGTCATGGTCATGACCGATCCCGCCGACATCATGAGCAGCGCCTTGTAGATGATGTGGGTGAAGGCGTGGGCCGCCGCACCGTTCAGCGCCATCGGCGTGCCAATGCCGATGGCGGTCACCATGAAACCGACCTGGTTGACCAGCGAGTACGACAGGATGCGCCGGATGTCGTTCTCCAGGATGCCGTAGATGATGCCGTAGAAGACCATGTAGAGGCCGACGAAGATCAGTATCTCGGACGCCGGGAAAGCCGACCAGCAGCACGTACACCGCCGTCTTCGTGGTGAAGGCGGAAAGGAACACCGTGCCGGAGTAGGACGCGCGCGGGTAGGCGTCGGGCAGCCAGGCCGAGACCGGCGGCGCGCCCGTGTTCACCAGAAAGCCGGCGATCATCAGCCAGTGGGCGACGCTGTCGGCCTGCATCACCGTGAACGCGGTCGACCCGGTCGAGACGATGTGGCCGGCAATCCCGGCCATCAGCAGGACGCCGCCGAGCAGGTGGATCGATGCGTAGCGCATGCCGGCGCCGGCGGCCTGCTTGCCCGCCGACCACACCACCAGCGTCGAGGCGACCGCCATCACTTCCCAGAAGACGAAGACGGTGATCAGGTCGCCGGCGAAGGCGACGCCGAGCGCTGCGCCCGCATAACAGAAGGCGGCCACCAGCTCGACAACGTTCCTCTGGTTGAGCGCATAGAGCGCCCCGCCGAACGCCATGATCGAGAAGACCGTGCCGAACAGGCGGCCCGCGGGGGCGCCGTTGCACAGCACCAGATCGAAGCCGAGGAAGGGCACGGACAGCGACGGCCCGTCCGGCACCAGCCACACCAGCGCCAGCGCCACCACCGGGGCGATCAGCAGAACCGCCTGGCGGGCACGCACCGGCAGGGCCGGCAGGATCAGTCCGGCGGCAATCAGCACGAATCCGGGCGACAGCGGCAGGCCGGTCATCCGCCCTTCCCTTCACCGTCCTCGTAGTAAGTATCCGGCCGATGCAACACAGCCCCGATCCCCTTCGCCACCCCGATGATCACCAGTCCGGCGACGAAGCCGAATACGGCGTGGAAGCCGACATATCCGTCGAAACCGAAAGCGCCGTGGTGGCGGACGGCCAAGTCAGCGACAAGGCTCGCCACCAGCAGCAGCGCACCGCCGATCACGAACGGCCGCAGCGACGCGGTGGGCCTGTCGTTCTTCCGGGAACTCGCCATGGGCTCCCTCATCCGAATGCCATCATCTCGGCGAGCTTGCTGCGGCACGCCGGGGAAGAAGAACAGGGCAAGGGTTGCGATCGCCGTCGTCACCAGCGCCACCACCATCGGCCACGGCGATTCGCCGACATGGCGCGACCTCGCCTTCCGCCGGCGCACGCGCGAACGCCCGGTAGACCGGCGGCAGGAAATAGCCCGCATTGAGCACCGTCGACAGCACGATGACCGCCGACGGCGAACCACTGCCCCGCCGCCGGCTGCGCCGAGCAGAATGAACCATTTGCCGAGGAAGCCGGCGGTCGGCGGCACGCCGATCATCGACAGGGCGCCGATGGCGAATGAGCCCATCGTCCACGGCATGCGCCGGCCGATGCCGTCCATCTCGCTGACGTGGTCGATGTGGGCGGCGGTGTGCAGCGAGCCGGCGGCGAAGAACAGCGTGATCTTGGAAACCGCGTGGGCGGCGATGTGGATCGCGGCGCCCATGACGCCGAGCGGATTGAACAGGGACACGCCGAGGACGATGTAGGAGAGCTGGCTGATCGTCGAATAGGCGAGCCGCCGCTTGAGGTGGTCCTGCCGAAGTGCGATCAGCGAGGCGGCGACGATGGTGAAACCGGCGACATAGACCAGCCAGTTGCCGGCGCCGAGCCCGGCCAGCGTATCGATCGCCGAAGACGTAGACCACCACCTTGGTGATGAAGAACACGCCGGCCTTCACCACGGCCACCGCGTGCAGCAGCGCCGACACCGGCGTCGGCGCCACCATTGCCGCCGGCAACCAGAAGTGCATCGGCATGACCGCCGCCTTGGCGATGCCGAAGACGAACAGTGCGAGCAGCAGTCCCATCGCCACGGGGCCGAGCTTGCCGCCAAGCGTGCCGGCCGGCTGGAAGTCGAGAGTGCCGGCAGCGACCCCCGTCCACGCGATCGCCGGCAGGAGCAGCAGGGTCGAGCCGCCGAGGAGCATCAGCAGATAGAGCCGGCCGGCGCGCCTGGCCTCGGCATCCCGGTGGTGGGTCACCAGCGGATAGGTCACCAGCGTCAACGCTTCGTAGAACAGGAACATCGTGAACAGGTTCGCCGCCAGGGCCATGGCAATGGTCGCAGCAAGCGCGCCGGCAAAGCAGACGTAGAAAGTCGTCTGGTGTGGCTCCTGGTTAGCGCGCATGTAGCCGATCGAATAGAGCGAATTCACGATCCAGAGGCCGGATGCAACGATCGCGAACAGCATGCCAAGCGGCTCGACCGCAAACGCAATCGTCAGCCCCGGCAGGACATCGAGAACATGGAGCGCCGGCCGGGCACCGCCCAGTACCGGCCGCAACAGCGCCAGCACCGCCGCGAACATCACGGCGGCCCCGATGAGCGTCACCGCTTCACGCGCGTTCGGCCGCCTGGCGAACCAGGGGATCAGCACCGCGGTCGCGAGCGGCGCCACCAGCGCCACGATGATCAGCGTCTGCGTGTTCATTTCAGGCCACCGAGAAGCGTGGCGGCCGCCTGACCGGCGACGTCGGACACGGCGCCCGCGTCGAGCCCGAAGAAGACGGTGGCGGCAGTGAGCACCCAGATCGGGATCAGCATGCCGGCTGGCGCCTCCTTCGCCTTCAGCGCCACTGCGGAGGGCTCCCGGAACCATGCGGCCTCGATCACCCGCCCGACGTACACCACCGTGATCAGCGAGCTTGCGACGATCAGGAAGCCGAGCCACCACCAGCCGATCTGGAACGCCGCCACCACCAGGTACCACTTGGACACGAAGCCGACAGTTCCCGGAATGCCGATCAGGCTCAGCCCCGCGACAACCAGCGCCGCCATCGTCAGCGGCATCGTGCGGCCGATGCCGGCAAGATCGTCGATCCTGACGGTGCCGGCGCGGAACATCACCGCTCCAAGCGACATGAACAGGGCGGCCTTGGTAAGGGCATGGCTGATGATGTGGATGAAGCTGCCGGTGAGGCTTGTCGTCGTCGCCAGCGCAATGCCGAGCGTGATGTAGCCGATCTGGGCGACCGAGGAATAGGCGAACATTCGCTTGGCGTCGGACTGGAAGACGGCGACGGACGCGGCTGCGAAGATCGCAGCGATCGAAAAAACCGTGAAGAGCAGCGTGACCGGCAGATCGGTGAACACGAATGCCGCACCGAAGACGGAAAACAGGTAACGGATCAGGAGGTAGATGGCGACCTTCGTCGACGTCGCCGACAGAAATACCGTCGCGCTCGACGGTGCGTAGGCATAGGCGTTGGGAAGCCATACGTGGAGCGGGAACAGAGCCAGTTTGAGGCTGATGCCGACCGTGATGAACGCCATCGCCGCCAGCACGGGTCGCGTCGAATTCCACCGCGGCAATGCGCTCGGCCATCAGGCCGAGGTTGAGCGTACCGGTCGACACGTAGAGAAGGCCGACGCCGATGACGTAGAACGAGGCGCCGATGGTGCCGAGGATCAGGTACTGGTAGGCCGCGACCAGCGCACGGCGGTCGCGGCCGAGACCGATCAGAGCGTAGCTCGATAGCGACGAAATTTCGAGAAACACGAAGGCGTTGAAGGCGTCGCCGGTGATGGTGATCCCGAGCAGGCCGGTCAGCGACAGGAGATACAAAGCGTAGAACCAAGCGACGCGATCCTTCGGAATCTCCGCCGCCACGCTCTTGCGCGCAAACGGGGCGAGCACCGCCGCGATACTCGCGACCAGTACCAGGATCAGGCCGTTGACCGTGTCGATGCGGTATTCGATGCCGAGCGAGGGATCCCAGTCGCCGATGTGATAGGAGATCGGGCCGTTCGTCAGCACCTGTGCGAGCAGCAGAACTGCGATTGCCGGCACCGTCCACGATACGATCGTGGCGATGGTCCACGCCGGCCCCGGCCGCCTCACGAGCGCGCACAGAAGCGCCCCAAGCAGCGGCACCACCACCTGCAGGGCGGGCAGTTGCTGCATCAGTTTCCGGAATCCGCTCGAAGATCTCGTCTTCCTCGATCGTGCCGTATGCTTCGTTGATGCGGATGACCAGTGCCAGGCCAAGAGCGAGCGTGGCGATGCCGACGACGATCGCGGTCAGGATCAGCACATGCGGCAGCGGGTTGGAATAGACCGTGCGCCCTTCCTCAATGATCGGCGCCGTGCCGCCGAGGATTTTTCCCGGCGTGATATAAAGCAGGTAGACCGACGTCTGGAACAGCGACAGTCCGATCAGCTTCTTGATCATGTTGCCGCGGGCGATAACGATGTAGAGCCCCGACACCATCAGGAACACCGTGATCCACAGGTTGAAATGGGCGATGACGCCGCCGACTACCCCGCTCATCGCCGTCCCCTGCCCGCGAATGCGTAGAAGATGGCGAGCATCGTCGCCGAAACGGTGACGAACACGCCGACCTCGACCAGGAACACGCCGATCTCCTGGCCGTGTGCCGGCTCGTGGCTCAGCTTCGAATAGTCGAGGAAGTTGCCGCCGCTGAGCACCGCATAGACGCCGACGCTTGCGTAGATGAGGACGCCAAGCGGGATCATCGTCTCGACGACAACCATCGGAATGACGCGCTGGGCCGCGCCGAGGCCGTAGATCAGCGAATAGAGGATGAACGTCGCCGCCGCGATGACACCCGCCTGGAAGCCGCCGCCGGGACCGTAGTCGCCGTGAAACTGCACGTAGATTGCGAACAGCAGCATCAGCGGCAGGATCAGCTTGGTGGTGACGCGGAGAATGACGTCGAGGCGCATTCGTTAGCTCTATTCGCCGCCGTCGCTGTCACGCGCCGGGCCGCGCTTGAGCAGCAGGAGCACCGCGATGCCGGCGGTGAAGATCACCGTTGTCTCGCCCAGCGTGTCGAACCCGCGGTAGCTCGCCAGCACCGAGGTGACGACGTTGGGGATGCCGGTCTCCGCCAGCGACCGCGCCAGGTAGTCGGGCCCGGCAAGCTGCAGAGGCGTATCGGCCACCCCGAACGGCGGCAGCGCCGACATCGCCCAGACCAGAACTGCCCCGGTGACGCCGGCCACGAACAGCGGCAGGACCGGTGTATGCGACGGCCGCGATTCCTCGGTCTTGGTCAGGTAAAGCGTCCCCAGCATCAGCACCATGCCGATGCCGGCGCCTACCGAGGCCTCGGTCATGGCGACGTCGACCGCGTCGAGCACGATCAGGACGCTCGCCATCAAGAAGCTGTAGACGCCGGTCAGCACCGCCACCGCAAACAGATTGCGCACCCGCACCACGCTGATCGTGGTGGCGGCAAGCAGCGCCAGCAGCACGAAGGTGATCAGGGTTTCGATTGCGACGCCCCCCCGGCGATCGACTCGGCCTCGACCCCCTCGCCGAGCAGCGGCTTGACACCGGCATGGAGGGCCGCGCGGGCCACGGCATGGGTCGCGACCGGGCTGGTGAGTCCGAAGAAAAGGATCAGGAAGAATAGTTTGACGGTCTCCAGCGTCAGGCCGGAGATGAGCATCAGGCCGACCAGAATCAGCCCGGCGCCGAGCGTATCGGACACGGCAGTGGCGTGCATGCGGGTGAAGACATCGGGCATGCGCAACAGGCCGACTGCGCCGATGATCATGAAAACGCTGCCGGCGAGCACCAGCGCACCACCCAGCCACTGCGCGACCATGGCCATCAGGGCTCCTCCTCGCCGGCGCCCCCGAGCGCACCGAAACGAAGGAACTTCAGCACCGCGAATGTGCCGATGATGTTGAGCATGGCGTAGGTGAGGCCGATGTCGAGGAACTCGGGGCGGCCGCTGAGGAAGCCATAGAGCGCCAGGATGAGGATCGCCGCGTTGCCGACGGCGTTCGCCGCGACCAGCCGGTCGAATACCGTCGGGCCGCGGAGCGCGCGCATGACCATCAGCGTTGCCGCCGTGAGCACGGCCAGCATGGCGGCGATCAGCATCAGCCGCCGCCTTCCACGACGGTGACCCGACGATCCATCTCCCCGGTCGCAAGGTCCGCAGCGGCCGCCTCCGTCAGGGCGTGAACCAGAAGCGCGTGCTCGGGACGCCTTACCTCGACGGTGATAGTGCCGGGCGTCAGAGTGATCGAATTTGCATACGCGACGGTGCCGACCGGCTTTTTCTGCGTGTTGGTGACGCGGATGATCCTTGGCGAGATCGGCAGGGACGGATTGACAATGATCAGTGCCACGCCCCAGGCCGCCTTGATGATCTCCTTGATCAGCCAGGGCCAGTAGACGAGGGCGCGGCCGATCAAATCGACCGGATGTCCTTCCTCGTCGGCGTAGTCGAGCCTTAGCCCGAGCCAGGCAACGAGGACGGCCGAGACTGCGCCAGCGGTCATCAGAAAAGGAGTGTAGTGCCCGGACAGCAGCAGCCAGAAAATGAACAGCGTGGCGGCAAGGCTGAGGGCGCGCATCGAGGCACTCGCATGGGACGCCGGCGAATCGGGCGCCATTATTGACCCCATCGCGAGCCCGCGTTCAACCGCCCAACTTGCTTTCACGGCCATTTGTCGTTGAGGATGGGCGTGGAAAAACCAATATAGGGTTGGATTTCCAGCAAGCAGCCACAATCAAATGGGTGTGCCATGACCACAACGTCGCACCGTAGCAAGGTCGTCAAGTCAGACGAGGAGTGGCGGAAAATCCTCACTCCTGAGCAATTCTACGTCACCCGCATGCAGGGAACTGAGCGGGCTTTCACCGGGCCCTATTGGGACGAGCACCGGTCGGGGCTTTATACGTGCGTCGCCTGTGATGCGCCTCTGTTTCGCTCCGACACCAAGTTCGATTCCGGTACCGGATGGCCGAGTTTCTTTCAGCCGGTTTCGGACGATGCGGTTGAGAAACGCACTGACCAGTCGCACGGCATGGTCCGCACGGAGGTGCGTTGCGCGAGCTGCGGCGCGCATCTCGGCCATCTCTTTCCCGATGGCCCGCAGCCGACGGGGTTGCGCTACTGCATGAACGGGACCGCCCTGAGGTTGGATCCGGATGACAAGCCGGGAGCGTGAAGCGAGCGCCCATGGCGCAGGGGCCGGCCGAATCGGCGCGCTGAAGCCGCCGGTCGCGGAGCGTCGGACGGTGACAACGACGCACCACGGGATCAGTCGCAGCGACGACTACGCATGGCTCAGGGCCGTCAACTGGCAGCAGGTCATGCACGATCCCTCTCTGCTTGCCCCGGACATTCGCGCCTATCTCGAGGCCGAGAACGCGTACGCCGAGGCGGCGATGGCAGATGTCGAGCCGCTCCGTCAGGCGCTGTTCAAGGAAATGCGGGGCCGGATCAAGGAGGACGACTTCACCGTCCCGGCCCCGGACGGCGACTACGCCTATGCGTCGCGCTATGAGCACGGCGCCGAGCATCCGCTGATCGTGCGGACCCGGCGCGACGGCAGCGACGAGAAGGTCCTGATCGATGGGCAGGCCATGTCGGAGGGCAAGGCCTATTTCCGCATCGGCGGCGTCGCCCACAGCCCCGACCACCGCTACATCGCCTACTCGTATGACGACAAGGGATCGGAGTACTTCACCCTCCACCTGCGCGAGGCTGAAACCCGCACCGACCTCGCCGACGTCATCCCCGCCACCACCGGCCACGCGGTGTGGGCGAACGACGGCAAGACGCTCTTCTACGTGTGGGTCGACGCCAATCATCGGCCGGCCAAGGTCTTGCGCCACGTGGTCGGCACCGATCCGGCCAGCGACGTGATCGTCTACGAGGACCGTGACCCCGGCTTCTTCATCGGGGTCAGAAAGACCCAGTCGCACCAGTACATCACCATCGAGACCCACGACCACGAGACGTCCGAGGTGCGGTTCGTTCCTGCAGACCGCCCGCAGAGCGAGCCGCAGCTCATCGCACGGCGTCGCAACGGGGAGGAGTACCACGTCGACCACAACGGCAACCGCTTGTTTATCATGACAAACACGCGCGGCGCCGAGGATTTCAAGATCGTCACCGCCCCCCTCACCCATCCCGACCGGCGCCACTGGCGCGATCTCGTGCCCCACCGGCCCCGGCGGCTTATCCTCGATTTCACAGTCTACAAGGACTTCCTGGTCCGGCTCGAACGGGAGTCGAGCCTGCCGCGCATCGTTATTCGCCACCTCGCCACCGGCGAAGAGCACGCCATCGCTTTCGGCGAGGAGGCCTACGCGCTGGGCATGGTGGGAGGCTTCGAGTTCGACACCACGACGCTGCGCTTCAGCTACTCCTCGATGACGACGCCCAACCAGATCTACGACTACAACATGGCGGCGCGCACGCGGGTGCTGCGCAAGGAAGACGAGATTCCCTCGGGCCACGATCCCGACGAGTACGTCACTCGTCGGATTTTCGCCCCGGCCGCGGATGGCGAGACGGTACCGGTGTCGCTCCTTTACCGAAAGGACACGCCGCTTGATGGCACCGCGCCGTGTCTCCTCTATGGCTACGGCGCCTATGGCATAGCGATGCCGGCGTCCTTCAGTACCTCGCGCCTGTCGCTGGTCGACCGCGGTTTCGTATACGCCATCGCCCATGTGCGCGGCGGCAAGGAGAAAGGCTACCGCTGGTACGCCGAGGGACGCCGGCGGAAAAAGGTCAATACCTTCACCGACTTCATCGCGGCGGCGGAGTTCCTGGTCAAGGAACGTTTCACCGCCCGCGGCCGTGTCGTGGGCTGGGGTGGGTCCGCGGGCGGACTCTTGATGGGTGCCGCGGCCAACATGGCCGGCGGCCTTTTCGCCGGGCTGATCGCCGAAGTGCCGTTTGTCGACACGCTGGCCACCATGCTCGACAAGTCGCTTCCGCTGACGCCGCCGGAATGGCCGGAGTGGGGCAATCCGATCACCAGCAAGACCGACTACAAGCTCATCGCCTCGTACTCCCCGATAGACAACGTCCGGCGGCAGGCCTACCCCGCGATTCTGGCGCTCGGCGGCCTCACCGATCCGCGGGTCACCTATTGGGAACCGGCGAAGTGGGTCGCGAAATTGCGCGCCACCAAAACGGATCACAACCTGTTGATCCTCAGGACCAACATGGAGGCCGGTCATGGCGGCGCCTCCGGCCGGTTCGACCGGCTCAACGAGACGGCCTTTGCCACCGCCTTCGCGCTAAAAGTCACGGGCAAGGCTTAGGCAGCAAGGGCGAAAAAAGGGGCTCGCAACGACTCGTCGGGCCTGCGACCATGGCCAAGACATCTCGGAGCGCCCGTTGGAAGACCACATCGCCGACCTGACCGGCATCGCGGTGATCGCCACCGTCGCGGTCACACTTGGCTTTGTGCTCATGCGGCTGAAGCAACCGCCGATCGTGGGCTACATCCTGACCGGCGTGGTGTTGGGCCCGACGGGTATCGGACTGGTGTCGAGCAGCAACGCGATCACTTTGCTCGCCGAGCTCGGCGTCATCATGCTGCTGTTCCTGATCGGCATGGAGTTGTCGATCCGCGCGTTCGCCAGTGTCGCCGCTGTTTCGGGCGCTGTGGCGGCCGGCCAGATCTTGGTCGCGCTGGTCGTCAGCGCCGCGTTCGGCTCCCTTCTCCATTGGCCCGTCCAGCAAATCGTCGCGCTCGGCTTCATTGTCGCGGTCTCTTCGACCGCCGTTGCCATCCAGATGCTGGAGGAGGTCGGCGAACTCCGAACGTCGATGGGCCGCATCGCCATTGGAGTTTTGATCGCCCAGGACATCGCCGTGGTTCCGATGCTGATCATGGTCGACTTGTTCAGCGGTCAGGCCAGCGTTCAATGGGTAGCCATCAAGGTCGTGGTTGCCGCGTTGCTGATCTTCGCCATCTTGCGCTATCTCGGCACGCGACCGGGAAAGCTGCGCCTCCCCTTCAGCGAAGCAATCGCAGGTCGTGTTGACCTGGTGGCCCTCGCGAGCCTCGCCTTCTGCTTTGCCGCGGCCACTGTCACCAGCTTCGTTGGCCTGTCGGCGGCGTTCGGAGCCTTCCTTGCCGGTCTTGTGATCGCCGGATCGATGCTGAGATCCGAGGCGATCGCCGCCACGCGCCCCATTCAGAGTGTCCTGCTCGTCATCTTCTTCCTGTCGATTGGCCTGCTGATCGATCTCGACTTCATCGTCGCCAACCTGGGGACGGTCGTTCTTTTCGTATTGGCAGTGCTGGTGATCAAATCGATCGTCAACGTGGCGCTGCTCAGGATCGGCGGCCAGACGTGGGAACTCGCCTTCCCAGCCGGCTTGATGATGGCACAGATCGGAGAGTTCTCGTTCGTGCTGGCTGCCACGGGCTTCGACAACGGCGCCATCAACGCCGACGCTTATCGACTGGCCATCGCCGTGATCGCCATCTCGCTCCTGGTCAGCCCGGTCTGGATGATCTCGGTCAGGCGATTCCACCGCGTTGCCGAAGACGGAATCTCCGACTTCCGCAGCGCGCTCGCGGAGGTGTATGCCGGCGAGATTGAGGAATTCGAGCGCGGACGTGCCGCGCTCGGTCGCCTGGTGGCCCTTATCGCCGCCAGGGCGCAGCCCTGTGGATCGTCCTGCAGCGCCGGCGCGACCGCGCTCGAAAGCCCCTACCGGGGCCGGCGGACGCCATTCCAGACCCGGCCGCCGGCGACGAGGAAAATCACGCCATGAGAGAAGAGCCGTAGAGTTGCCGGCTCCGGCGCGTCAGGCGTGCGCGGCAGCCTTCTCGAACATCTCGAGCACGTGGTCCCAGTTGATGAGGTTGTCGACAAACGCTTCGAGGTACTTCGGCCGCGCGTTGCGGTAATCGATGTAGTAGGAATGCTCCCACACGTCGCAGCCGAGGATCGGTGTGCCGCCGTGGACCAACGGATTCTCGCCGTTCGGCGTCTTGGTGATCGAGAGCTTGCCGTCACGCGCGGAAATCCAGCACCAGCCCGACCCGAACTGGCTGACGCCGGCCTGAATGAAGTCGGCGCGGAATTTGTCGTAGCCGCCGAGATCGGAATCGATCGCTTTCGCCAGTGCGCCAGGTAGCTTATTGCCGCCCCCGCCCTTTTTCATCCACTTCCAGAAGTGGATGTGGTTGTAGTGCTGGCCCGCATTGTTGAAGAGACCGGCGTTTTTCGAATAGCTCTGCTTGACGATATCCTCGAGGCTCTTGTCTTCCAGTCCCGATCCCTTCAGCAGGTTATTGCCGTTGGTGACGTAGGCCTGGTGATGCTTGTCGTGGTGATACTCGAGAGTCTCCTTCGACATGTACGGTTGCAACGCCTCGTAATCGTACGGCAGCGCGGGAAGTTCGAATGCCATGGCGTTCTCCTCTGAATTGGATGGCAGGGCGGCCGCTGTGATCGTTCGGCGGATCACCGCGGGGAAAAGGATGGCTCGAGCGGGAACATAGGCCCCGGCCCGGCGTCCGACAACAGGCGAGGCTCAGCTCCTGAGGATGCCGCCGAGCACCCCCCGGACGATGGCGCGACCGATCGAGCCGCCGAGCGTGCCGCCGACCTCCTTGCCGATCTCGGCGGCGAGACCACCAGCGACCCGCGTCGTAACGGTTCGTGTGACAGAGCGGGCGACGCGCTGGGTCGTCGTCAACCGTTTGCCGCGAGCCCGATTGGTCCCGAAGATACCACCGAGCGCCCCGCCGATGCCGCCCCCGCCGGTGTCCTTCTCCTCCGGCGCCGGCTCCACGACCTCGGTCGTCACCTTGGTCTCGACGCGCGTCGACAGCACCTCGAACGCCGACTCCCGGTCGACCGGCTTGTCGTAGATGGTGCCGATCGGGCTCATGGCGATGACCTTGCGGCGCTCTTCATCGGTGATGGCGCCGATCCGCGACGACGGCGGCCGGATCAGCGTGCGTTCGACCATCGACGGGATGCCCTTGTCTTCCAGCGTCGAGACCAGCGCCTCGCCGACGCCGAGCTGGGTGATCGCCTCGTAGGCGGAGAACGCCGGGTTGGGCCGGAAGGTGTCGGCGGCGGCCTTCACCGCCTTCTGCTCGCGCGGCGAGTAGGCGCGCAGCGCATGCTGGACCCGGTTGCCGAGCTGAGCGAGCACGTCGTCGGGCACGTCCAGCGGGTTCTGCGTCACGAAATAGACGCCCACACCCTTGGAGCGGATGAGCCGCACCACCTGCTCGATCTTGTCGAGCAGCGCTTTCGGTGCGTCGTCGAACAGGAGGTGCGCCTCGTCGAAGAAGAATACCAGTCGCGGCTTTTCCGGGTCGCCGATCTCGGGCAGCTCCTCGAACAGCTCCGACATCAGCCACAGCAGAAACGTCGCGTAGAGCCGCGGCGATTGCATCAGCGTGGTCGCGGCGAGCACGTTGATCATGCCGCGCCCGTCGGTGGTGGTGCGCATCAGTTCGCCGATCGGCAGCGCCGGCTCGCCGAAGAACTGCTCGCCGCCCTGCTCGTCGAGCACCAGCAGCGCGCGCTGCACGGCGCCGACCGACGCCTTGGAGACGTTGCCGTAGCGCACCTTCAGTTCGTCCGCCTTCTCGGCGACGTAGGGCAGCAGCGCCTGCAAATCCTTGAGGTCGAGGAGCAGCAGCCCCTCGTCGTCGGCCAGGCGGAAGGCGATGTTGAGCACGCCCTCCTGGGTGTCGTTGAGGTTGAGAAGGCGCGAGAGCAACAGCGGCCCCATCTCCGAAACCGTGGTGCGGATCGGGTGGCCGTCCTTGCCGAACAGGTCCCAGAAGACGACCGGAAATGCCTCGAACTTGTATTCGTCGGCAAAGCCGATGGTCTCGGCGCGCTTGGTCAGGAAGTCCTTGGGCTCGCCGGCCATCGCCAGGCCGGAGACGTCGCCCTTGATGTCGGCGCAGAACACCGGCACTCCGGCCTTGGAGAACCCTTCCGCCATGATCTGCAGCGACACGGTCTTGCCGGTGCCGGTGGCGCCGGTGACGAGGCCGTGGCGGTTGGCGTAGGGCAGGTTGACATATTCCGGCCGCGTGCTGGTGCCGAGATAGACCTTGCCGGGTTGCAGAACGGTCATTGCCCCGCTGTCTCCTTCAATGGTCGGCGGCTTATAGGTTTGGCCACCGATGGCCGCAATGGCTGCGTTCACTATCCCGGCAACGCCGCCAGAATGCGCGCCCACGAGCGGATGCCGCCGTGGAAACTCGAAAGATCATACTTCTCATTCGGCGAATGGATGCGGTCGTCGTCGAGGCCAAAGCCGACCATCAGGGAGTCCATGCCGAGGACCTCCTTAACGTCGGCGACCACGGGAATCGAGCCGCCGCCGCCGATCAGCGCCGTCTCCACCCCCCATTCGTCTGCGAGCGCCCGGGCGCGTTCCGAGCCAGCTCCGTCCAGCGGCAGGCTTAGCCCGCCGCCGCCGCCGAACGCGGCGAACGCGGCGGAGCAGTCGGCCGGCATCCTCGCCCGGACGAAGTCGCGGAAGCTCGTCCGGATACGCTCCGGATCCTGATCGCCAACCAGCCGGAAGGACACCTTGGCGCTCGCCTTCGCCGGAATCACCGTCTTGAAGCCGCGGTCGATGTAGCCGCCGACCACGCCGTTCACCTCGCACGTCGGCCGCGCCCACAGCATCTCCAGCACCGAGCGGCCGCGCTCGCCGGCGGGCTCCGACAGGCCGACATCGCCCAGGAACCGGGCCGGGTCGAAGCCAAGCGCCGCCCATTGGCGCCTGATCTCCTCGGGCACCTCGCCCACCCCGTCATAGAAACCCGGCAGCGTCACTCTTCCGTCGTCGTCGTGAAGCGTAGCGAGGACGCCTGCGAGCACGTGGATCGGGTTGCGGGCGGGGCCGCCAAAGAGACCGGAGTGAAGGTCGCGATTGGCTGCCGTGACAGTCACCTCTTCGGCGACGAGGCCGCGGAGGGACGTCGTGATCGCCGGATGGTCCCGGCTCCACATTTCGGTGTCGCAGACGAGCGCCAGATCGGCCTTCAACTCCTCGGCGTTGGCCTTGAGGAAAGGCTTTAAGTTGGTGCTGCCCAATTCCTCCTCGCCTTCGAGCAGCATGGTGAGCTTCAGCGGCAGGCTGCCGGTGACCTCTGTCCACGCCCGCACCGCCTCGACGAAGGTCATCAGCTGGCCCTTGTCGTCGCAGGCGCCGCGCGCCGCGATCACCTTGCGGTCACCGGCGACCGTCACCAGACGGGGCTCGAAGGGTGGCGTCTCCCACAGGTCGATCGGATCCACCGGCTGAACGTCGTAGTGCCCGTAAAACATGACGTGCGAACCGGGTCCGTCGCGATGGGCGACGACGATTGGATGGCCGGGCGTTGGGCGCGGTTCCGCCGCAAAGCCCATGGCCGACAATTCGGTGGTGAGCCATTCGGCTGCTGCGCGACACGATCCGGCATAGGCGGGGTCGGTCGAGATGCTCTCGATGCGCAGCAGCGCGAACAGACGTTCAAGGCTCGACGAGAGATGGTCATCGACATAAGCGAGCACGGAATCGAGCATGGCGTCCTCGTAGGGGGTTGCTCACGACACGTTAGAACGCGAAGGGCGGTCGGGAAAGCTGGCGCAAGCTTGCAAATCGCGGCCATGTCGGGTGACATGCGCCTCCGAGCCAAGGATGTGACCCATGGACGAGTTGATTGCAAAGATCGGCATAGACGCCGGCATTGACGAGGCGCGCGCCCGCAAGGCGCTCGCGATCATCGTGAATTTCCTGTCGCGGGAGGCGCCGGCCGAGACTGCGCAGGCGCTGCTGAACAAGCTCCCGGGCGCCCGGGAGCTCGCTGCGGAGGCCTCGGGCGGCGGTGGCGGAGTCATGGGCGTATTCAACGACCTTTCGAGCGCCGGCCTCAGCCTCACTGCCGTTCAGCAGGTGACAAGCGACTTCGTGGTATATGCGCGCCAACGGGCTGGCGACGCTACGGTCGATGCGGTGATCAACGCCATTCCCGGCCTCAACCAGTTCGTTTAAGGCGCCGCCCCTGTTATAACCCAGCGATTTTGAGCGATCGCCGGCGTATTCTGAACGATGACTTCTTCATTGCCGCTTGCGGCTGGCTTTGCTCCATACACCGCGGCCGACTGGCGCGCGCTTCTCGCCCGTTCGGGCGGACAGCGCCTCCAAGACCTTGCAAGCCTCAGCGACGATGGCATCACTGTGGGCCCGATCTATGGCCGGCCTGCTGACGGACAGGTCATCCCTGGCCGGCCACCCGGCGAGCGCTGGCGGATCGTTCAGCGCCTGAGGGCGCCCCGCGTGGTGCCCGCGATGCAGCAGTGCGCGGACGCTATCGCTGGCGGCGCCGATGGCATCGCTGCGGTGTTTGCCACAAGTGCCCATCCTCTCCCTGGCGAGCTGCGGCCCACCACCGTTTCCACCCTCGTTCGCGCCTTGTTCGGCGCCCTGCCCGAAGCGGCCTTCCTCGCACTCGATGCCGGAGAAGCGACACCACCGCTGGCACAAGAGTTCGTGGACGCGGCAGTCCGCCAACAGTGGCGTTTGACCCTGGCTTTCGACCCGATCGCCACCCTCGCTGCCGTCGGAGGCTGCGAGCGGGGCGTCGACGAAAGTGCGGCAGAAATTACCGCGCTGGCGGGCTCGTTGGATGCACGCGTTCTTCATGGCACGGTCGCCATCGCCGACGGGCGGTTGTGGCACGCTGGCGGCGCCTCGGAGGCGCAGGAGCTGGCGGCGGTTCTGGCGACGGTCGTCTGGCTGCTCCGCCGGTTCGAGGCGGGCGGGTATGCCCACGAGGCGGCCGCGAACAGGATCGCCGTCGCGCTCGCCGCCGGCGCCGACCAGTTCCTGACCATTGCAAAGTTACGTGCTGCCCGGCTTCTCACCGCTCGCGTGTTCGAGGCCGCTGGCGTCACGGCGCGGCCGTTGCCGATCCATGCCGAAACCGCTTGGCGGATAATGAGCGCACGCGATCCCCATACCAACATCTTGCGGACAGCTACGGCCGCCTTCGCAGCCGCCGTCGGCGGCGCTGACTCGATTACCGTGCTGCCATTCGACGCGGTGTCCGCTGGCCTCGATCCGCTTGCGGACCGGCTCGCCCGCCACGCCCAATCGATTCTCGCCGACGAGGCCCACGTGTTCCGGGTCGCGGACCCCGGCGCGGGATCAGGCGCCATTGAAGCCCTGACCGCCGACCTGGCTGCCGTCGCCTGGGGGAAATTCCAGGCGATCGAAGCGGCAGGCGGCATTCACGCCGCGCTGGTCGCTGGAACGCTCCAGAAGAAGATTGCCGCCGTACGCGATGCCCGTCTGAAGCGCGTGCGCGACCGCGCCACGCTGATGGTTGGCGTCAACGCCTACGTTGATGAACGGAAAAGCGCGGGTGAGGCAGGGTTCGCCCGCCGCCCCATGCCACCTGGTGGCGAAGCCGTCGAGGAAGTCGAACCGCTGGTTTTCACGCGCCTGTCTGAAGCGTTCGAAGTCGCACCGGGACCGGCATGAGCCCGCGCTCGTCCTCGCTGCCCGACTTCAGCACGGTCGCGTGGCGACCGCCCGAACCGCGCCTGCTGCAGTCATCGTCGGCGTGGAAGACGCCAGCTGGCATCCCGGTCAAGGAGTTGTACGGGGCCACTGACTTGGTCGGACTTGATTTCCTCGACACGTGGCCGGGGCTGCCGCCTTACCTCCGTGGCCCCTATCCGACAATGTACGTCGAGAAGCCGTGGACGATCCGCCAGTATGCCGGCTTCTCCACCGCGGAGGATTCCAACGCCTTCTACAGGCGCAACCTCGCCGGCGGACAGAAGGGCCTGTCGGTCGCCTTCGACCTGCCCACCCACCGGGGCTACGATTCGGACAACCCGCGGATTGCCGGCGACGTCGGCATGGCGGGTGTCGCGATCGACTCGATCTACGACATGCTCACGCTCTTCGACGGAATCCCGCTCGGCGAGATCAGCGTGTCGATGACGATGAACGGTGCGGTGCTGCCCGTCATGGCGCTCTACATCGTCGCGGCGGAAGAGCAGGGGGTGCCGCAGGTGGCACTGTCGGGGACCATCCAGAACGACATCCTCAAGGAATTCATGGTCCGCAATACGTACATCTATCCGCCGGAAGCCTCGCTTCGGATCGTGGCCGACATCGTCGCCTACACCGCTGCCAACATGCCGAAGTTCAACCCTATTTCGGTCAGCGGCTATCATATGCAGGAAGCGGGCGCGACGGCCGACCTCGAGCTTGCGTATACGCTGGCCGACGGCCTCGAATACGTGCGCGCAGCCACAGCCGCCGGCCTCGAGGTAGATGCCTTCGCGCCGCGCGTGTCCTTCTTTTTCGACATTGGCATGAACTTCTTCATGGAGGTCGCCAAGCTGAGGGCGGCGCGGCTGCTCTGGGCGAAGCTGATGAAGGAGCGTTTTGCCCCGCGGAGCGACCGCTCACTGGTGCTCCGCGCCCACTGCCAGACGTCGGGCTGGTCGCTGGCCGCCGACGACCCGTTCAACAATGTCGTGCGGACCACCATCGAGGCAATGGCGGCGACCCAGGGCCACACCCAGTCGCTCCACACCAACGCCCTCGACGAGGCGCTGGCGCTGCCGACCGACTTCTCGGCGCGCATCGCGCGCAACACCCAGCTGTTCCTCCAGGTGGAATCCGGTATCCCCCGCATCATCGATCCCTGGGGCGGATCCTTCTATGTCGAGCGGCTGACCTATGAGCTCGCGGCCCGCGCTCTCGGTTACATCGAGGAGGTCGACAGGCTCGGCGGCATGGCGAAAGCGATCGCGGCCGGCCTGCCGCAATCGCGGATCGAGGCGGCGGCGACGCTCACCCAGGCCGACATCGATTCCGGCAAGCAGGTGGTGGTCGGCGTCAACCGCTACCGCTCCCGCGACGAGACGCCGATCGAGGTGCTCAAAGTTGACAACTCGGCCGTGCGCGCCGCCCAGATCGCCAAGCTCAAGCGCCTGCGAGCCGAGCGCGACGGGGCCGTCACCCGCACCGCGCTTGCCGCCCTCACCGACGTCGCCCGCACCGGCAGCGGCAACCTGCTTGCAACAACTATCGACGCGACGCGGGCCAAGGCGACGGTCGGCGAGATGAGCGATGCGCTGGAGGCGGCCTTCGGCCGCTACGAGGCAAAGCCGAAGGGGGTCGCCGGCGCCTATCGCCGCCAGGTGGGCGCGGCCGGCGGCGCCGTAGAGCGGGTGACCCAGCTGGTGGAGCGTTTCACGCGAAACGACGGCCGGGCGCCCCGCATCCTCGTCGCGAAAATTGGCCAGGACGGCCACGACCGCGGCCAGAAGGTCATCGCCTCCGCCCTCGCCGACCTCGGCTTCGACGTCGATCTCGGCCCCCTGTTCCAGACCCCTGAGGAGGCCGCCGCGCTCGCCATCGCCAGGGACGTCCACATCGTCGGCATCTCGACGCTGGCCGCAGGACACCTGACATTGGTGCCGGCGCTGAAACACGCTCTAGAGGGGGCCGGCCGCCCCGACATCATGGTAGTGGCGGGCGGCATCATTCCCGAAGGGGACCACGAGGCGCTGCACGAAGCAGGAGTGGCAGCCATCTTTACCCCGGGCACTGTCATCACGGCAGCGGCGGAAAAGCTCATCCACGATCTCAACCGCCGTCTCGGCTATGAGGAACCAGCCCGAGCGAACCTGTGAGCTAGCGCCGATCTGTCCCATTCCGGCACAATTTGGCGGCACGGATATTGACTCGCTGATGGCGGATTCGAAGTTGGAGTACCGCCTGTGGATCGACGCACGTTCCTCACCAGGGTTCTCGGTAGTGTCGCGGCGGCCGGGGCGGGCGTCATCCCCGCGCGTGCAGCGGTAGACGCCGACGCACCGGTTCTGCGCGAGACGCTCAACGCCGCTGAACTGGGGCTGAAGCCCGGGCAAAGCGACAATCAAAGCGCTGTGTTGCAGCGGCTTCTGGATCTTGCCTCTGAGGACGATCGCCAGGTGTTCCTGCCGGAAGGGACCTACGTCGTCTCCGAGTTGAAGCTGCCAGCACGCACACGTCTCTCCGGGGTCGCGGGGGCGACGCGGCTGGTGTTCGCCGGAGGGCAATCCATGCTCTCCGGCGATCACGCCGAACTCGTCGCAATGAAGGACCTGACGATAGACGGCGCCAATCAACCACTCGCCGACTACGTGCCGGGTATCATCCACGTCGCCGATTCGCGCGGCATCGCGATTGAGGGCTGCACTGTGATCGGCAGCAGCCGTTCGGGAATCGCGCTTGACCGTTCCGGCGGGCGCCTCAGCGGTAACATCGTCGGCACCGCGCAAAGTGTCGGCATTCGAGCGATCGAGTCTGACGGACTCACCATAGCTGACAACACGGTTCAGGATTGCGGCAATGCCGGCATCCAGGTCTGGCGGTTCGCCGCCGGCGACGACGGCACCATCGTCAGCGGCAACCGGGTTCAGCGCATCGCGGCAAAGGACGGCGGCACCGGTCAGAATGGCAACGGCATCAACGTCTTCCGTGCCCATGGTGTCATCGTCACCAACAACCGCATTACCGATTGTGCCTTCACCGCCGTTCGCGCCAACTCGTCAAACAACGTCCAGATCACCGGCAACAACTGCCAGGGCTGCGGCGAGGTGGGCATCTTCTCGGAGTTCAGTTTTGAAGGCGCCATGATCGCCAACAACATCGTCGACACGGCCGCGACGGGCATCTCGGTCACCAATTTCGATCAAGGCGGACGGATGGCTGTCGTGTCTAACAACATCGTGCGCAACCTGACCGGCGTCGGCCCCTACCCGCCCGGCCCGCTCGGGTTCGGCGTCGGCATCGCAGTAGAGGCCGACACCGCGGCCAATGGCAACGTCATCGACGGCGCCCCCAACATCGGCATGCTGATCGGCTGGGGCCCCTACCTCCGCGACGTCACCGCGACCGGCAATGTCATCCGCCAGGCGCCGGTCGGCATCGGGGTGAGCGTTGTCGATGGCGCTGGCTCGGCCGTCATCAGCGACAACCTCATCTCCGGCGCCGCCAAAGGGGCGATTCTCGGCATGCGCTGGCAGAGCCCGGCCTCCGGCGACCTCGCCGAAACCGGCGCGGCAAAGTTCCCGCGCCTCCTGGTCGAGCGCAACCGGGTAAGCTGAGCTCAACGTAGCGATTCAATCAGGTCAGTAACCGGCCTCACCTCCCCGATTCGCACGCCGGCCCGGCTGACGACTGCTGGCGCGGCAAGGTCGGCGAATTGAACGCGCTCCTCTGCGCTCAGCGGGACGTATGCGGAGATCACGGTCGCCATCAACGTTTCGGCCGCGCGGGAGGCGCCGTCATCGCACTTGATGGCGACGCCGAGGCCAAGGTCGGGGAAGCCGCCGCAATAGACGCCCTCGGCTCCGCCCTTGATGAAAGGGCGGGAGCCGAACAGCGACAGAACCCGTGTGCAGAAGCGGCCGGTGCCGGCGACCATTGCGGGCTCGGCCGTGCAGGCCGCCCTCAGCCTCGCCGCCGCCCTGGCGCGAGCCGGCGACATCCCCTCCCCGGTCACGAAGCGGGCGAAAGCCAGAGCCAGTCTGTCGAGGGGAATTGCGTAGGTCGGAATTGAGCAACCGTCAGTGGCGCGCACGGCATCGTCCAGTTCCGTATCCGTCAGTGCCGCCAGCGCCGCAGTCACCTCGCGTTGGACGGGATGCTCTGGCCGAACATAGCCCTTCGGTTCGACGCCCATGTGGCAGGCGAGGCAGATGAATCCCGAATGCTTCCCCGAACAGTTGTCGTGGAGCGCGTTCGGCTGCTCGCCGGCCCGCACCAGCGCATTCGCAGCCTCCCGGTTCGCCGGCCATGAGACGCCGCATTCGAGGTCCGCCTCACTTCGCTCCGCCGCCGCCAGCATGCGCCTGGCGGTGGCGACGTGGCGCTCCTCGCCGCTATGGGAGGCGCAGGCCAGTGCGAGTTCGGCATCGCCAAAACCGTAGTGATCGGCGGCACCGCTCTCGACAAGCGGCAGCGCCTGCAGCGCCTTCACCGCCGACCGCGGGAACACCGCCTGGTGGACATCCCCGACCCCGGCATGCAACCGGCCACGCGCGTCGACTACGGCGATGGCACCGCGATGGCGGCTTTCCACAATAGCGCCGCGGGTGACCTCGACGACGACCGGATTTGTCATGCGCTGGCGCGGGCGCGGCGCGCTAGCCAGGCGCCCATGCGCTCCAACGCCGCGTCAAGCACATCGTCGCGCTTGGAGAAGCAGAAGCGGACGAAATTCTGCGGTCCGTTCCTATCGTAGAAGGCAGACATTGGCACGGCGGTCACACCGGCTTCGACCGTCATCGTCCTGCAGAGCGCAACGTCGTCCGTGAAACTGAGCGGCGACACATCCGCGCCGATGAAATAGCTTCCCGCGCACGGCGCGACACCGAAGCCGAGTTTGCTGAGCCCAGCGGCGAAGCGGTCGCGCTTCTCTGCAAGATCGCCGGCAAGACGTTTGTAATAGTAGTCGTCCTTGCCAAGACCGTAGGCGACCGCCTTCTGGAGGTTCGGTGGCGTGGTGAAGGTGGTGAACTGGTGCGCCTTGGTGATCGGGTCGAGCAACCGCGGTGCCGCAGTCACGTAGCCCACCTTCCAGCCGGTCAGGGAGAAGGTCTTGCCGGCAGAGCCGATGCGGATGGCACGCTCGCGCATTCCCGGAAACGTCATCAGCGGACGGTGCCGGCTGCCGTCGAAGATGATGTGCTCATACACCTCGTCGCAAATTGCGTAGGCGTCGTAGCTCACGACCAGTTCGGCGATCAGCGCTCGCTCATCGTCGGTAAAGACCTTAGCCGCCGGGTTCATCGGATCATTGATCAGAATCGCTTTGGTACGCCTGGTGAAAGCAGCGGCGAGCCCGTCGGGGTCGAGGCGCCAATCCGGTGGCGTCAGGCGAACCAGACGCGGGGTCGCGCCAGCGCGACGCACCAGGGGGAGGTAGCAATCATAAAGCGGCTCGAACAGCACGACTTCATCGCCCGGCTCGATCAGCGCCGCCATGCAATCCGACAGCGCCTCCGTTGCGCCGGAGGTGACAAGCACCTCGCCCTGCCAGTCCACGTCAAGGCCGTAGAAACGGTGGTTGGCCGTGGCCACTGCCTGCCGCAGCGGGGCAATGCCCATCATTGGCGGATATTGGTTGAGGCCCGACGTCAGTTCCTCGGCAGCGACACGCTTTACGTCGTCAGGGCCATCGGCATCCGGAAATCCCTGGCCAAGGTTGATGGCGTTCTGCTCGATCGCCAGCCGCGACATCACCTCAAAAACGCTGGTCGGCAGGCCGGTATACACGGGATTGGTGTTCTTCATGCCAAGCGCGGCCCCTTCCCGCAGCCGGCAAGGTTAGGCGGGCGGTGCCTACGTGGCAAGAATGGCCGTCGGATCACGAAGCTGTGAAGACACCCTCTGAAACCGTCCGCCGGAAGCCCCCGTAGCTGGTCGCGTTCCCGCTGTTGGGAATAACGATCAACCCGGAGGTTAAGTAATGAAGCCAACTGTTCGCGCAATTGCCCGCGCGACCGCTGTCACCGTGCTGCTCAGTTCACCCGTCGTCATGGCCCCGGCAATCGCAGCCGAGAAGACGATCGAGGTTGGCGGCGCCCCCATGTATCCCTCGAAGAACATCATCGAGAACGCCGTCAATTCAAAGGATCACACAACCCTGGTCGCCGCCGTGAAGGCGGCCGGTCTCGTCGACACGCTCTCCGGACCAGGCCCGTTCACCGTGTTTGCGCCAACCAATGAAGCGTTCGCCAAGCTCCCGAAAGGCACGGTTGATACTCTGCTGAAGCCCGAGAACAAGGCGCAGCTCACCAAGATTCTCACGTGTCACGTGGTCGCCGGCGACGTGATGTCGGATGCGATCATGAAGATGGCCATGGACGATGGGGGTGCGCACAAAGTCACGACGGTCGGCGGTTGCGAACTGACGTTGCGCGCGTCCGGCGGCAAGATCACGGTTGAGGACGAGAAGGGCGATGTTGCCCACGTCACCATCCCCGACGTCGTTCAGTCGAATGGCGTGATCCACGTAGTTGATACGGTGCTTCTTCCCAAAGGCTGAACCGTAGTCGGGAGACGACGCATTTTGCGGCCTCGCCAACCAGCGGGGCCGTTTTCCCACGTCGCCAGAACCTAGTTGTCGGGCGAGACCAGTTTTCCCGAGAAGACGACCGGGCCGGTTGGCAGGCCTGTCGGCGAGCCGCCCGGTGGCTCGACACTGATGGCAACGGTGAGGTCACCCGCGCTGCCCGCCGGGAGTTTCCTGACGAGGCGGGCCTGCTGCACCGTGCCCAGGGAGCGTGGTGTGGCATTCGGCGCGATGGCCCACAACTGGTACGTGTGGTCCGGCGGGGCCGCAGCGCTGCCCACGCGTCGCAGGACCAGAGTGCCCGCTCCCAGATCGACGGTGGCGACGAACGCGGGCGCTTCTCCGGCGGATGTCAGCACCGCGACGTATTCACCGTTGTGACGGTTTGACAGATGGTCGGCGGCGACCGCCACAACCAGCATGGCGGCCACGGCCGTCATCAATCCTGTGCCTATCCGCCACCGGAAAAGCGATCGTTTCAGCGTCGTAACCTCAATGGCACTCGATCGCGTCGCCGGCGGCAGTGCAGACAGCCTTGCTTCGATACGGTCGAACAGATCGGGCACCGGAGACAGCGGGACCTCAGCGTCCGCGATCGGCTGTAGCCGGCTTTCCAACGCCGCGACCGCCGCCCTGAAGGACGGGTCGGTGCGCAGGCGCTCTTCAGCCGCGTGCCGTTCGTCTGGGTTTAGTGTGCCCAGTACGAACTCGCCGGCCAATCCGTGGATATCTTCAGAGTTGGTCGCTGCCACCGAGGCACTCCCTCAATGCCATGAGGCTCCGTCTCAACATGGTTTTGACAGTCGCAGCCGGACGGTCGAATCGGACTGCGAGTTCTTCCCGGCTCCAGCCGCAGCAGTAGGCGAGGACAACCATCCCGCGCGAATCCGCGGCGAGAGTTCTTGAGACAGCCCATCAGTTGGTCACGCGCCAGCGCATCGCTGCGATCTGCCGGCGATGCCAGTCGCAGGACAAAGTCGTCGTCCGCGGCCACTGACGCTGCCGAAACCCGTTCCGCACTGCGGCGCGAGACATCGATGGCCGCATGGCGTGCGATCGTGGTCATCCATGCGATTGCCGATGCGATCGCCGGATCGAAGTCGTCGGCCTTGTGCCAAATCCGTACATACGCCTCCTGCACGGCATCCTCCGCCCTGCTCTGCGTACCCAGGATACGCGCGGCCGAGGCCAGGAGTTTCGCCGACGTGCGGTCATAGAGCAGCCTGAATGCCCGGCGGTCGCCGGCCGCGACCTTCTGGAGCAGATCGTTCAGGTCCGGGTTCCCGGCTTCGTAGGATCCAAAGTTTCTTGGCTGGTCCAAAACGCGAGCAATGCCGGGGCGATGGATATTGGACGCGCGGGGCCCCTCCGACCGCGGCACCTGCGAGGGTAGGCGGCCGGGGTGGGAGTGACAAGGCGAACACACCCAAGAACACCGCCATCAATACCATGTGACATTTCCATGACGGGATTGCATTCGGCCGCGGTTGAGGGGATATTCCCGCCCCGCCATTGGCCCACGGGCCGATGGTGATCGCGCCACAATTGGCCCCGACTGCCGGCGACGATTGACAGCACTCGAAAAGTTGCAAGGTCGGTTCAAAAGGTCGGGCCGACCCCCTATATCAGCGCATCGTGCCGCGGGGGACCGGCCGGTTACTTTTCACGGATCGCAGGTGAATCGCTGATGGCTTCGAGGTTTTTCAGGCCGAGCCGGCTTATTGCGGTCGTGCTGGTTTTCGCCGCGGTCGTTTGGATCGCATCGGGATCCTTGGGCCAACAGGCCAAGGAAGGTGGCAGCGAGGCTGCGCCCGGGGTCGCTCCGGTCCAGGTGCCGGTCCAACGCGTGGCCGTCCAGGCCGCAACGGCCGAGTCACACCAGCGCAAGGTGGTCCTGTCGTGCGTCACCAGGGCCGATCATCGCGCCCAGGCGGTGGCACGTGCCGCCGGCGTGATCGTACAACTGCTGGTCGCCCGCGGCGATACGGTCCATTCCGGGGACCCTATTGCCTACCTGTCAGACGAGGGCCGCCAGGCGGCCGTGCTGCAGGCGCAGGCGCTACTCGACCAGCGCCGGGCCGAATACGACGCCAACAAGCAGCTGATCGAGCAGGGCAACGCACCCAAGAACCAGCTTCCCGCGCTCGAAGCCGGCGTAGCGGCGGCCAAGGCGGCGCTCGCCTCCGCCCAGGCGGAAGCCGAGAAAGGCACGATCAAGTCGCCGATCGGCGGTGTCGTCGACACCGTGCCGGTGCAGGTCGGTCAGGCGGTACAGATCGGAACCGAACTGGCCGCGATCGTTGACCCTGACCCGATGCTGGCCGTCGGAGCCGTGTCCGAGAGCCGGCGCAATACCCTCGCCGTCGGCCAGAAGGCGAGCGTCCGCTTCATCGACGGCAGCACCGTCGATGCCATCGTCGATTTCGTTGGCGTCAGCGCCGACACGGCCACGCGCACCTATCCGGTCGAAGCGACCATGCGCAATCCCGACGCGACGATCGCCGACGGCCTTACCTGTGAGATGTCGGTCACACTGGCACCCATCGAGGCGACGGCAGTGCCACGCTCCGCGCTGGTCTTCTCCGACGAAGGCCATCTTGGGGTGCGGATCGCCAACGCCGACAACAAGGTGGAGTTCAAGCCCGTGGAGATCGTCGAGGACGGCCTCGAATCGGTCTGGGTCACGGGGCTCGGCGGGTCGACACGGGTGATCGTCGTCGGCCAGGATTTCGTCAAGGAGGGCGATCCGGTCGAAGCGGTTTCGGCCGCGGCCGTCAACGCCAGAACGGTACCGCCGGCATGAGACGGATCGTAGACGTAGCCGTCAGCCACGCGCGACTGACGTTGGCGGTGCTGATGTTTCTGCTCGTGGCGGGCGCCATCGCCTACACGACGATTCCGAAGGAATCCTCCCCGGACGTCAACGTCCCATACATCTACGTGCTTCTGACGGAGCGCGGTATTTCTCCCGAGGATTCCGAACGGCTGCTCCTGAGGCCGATGGAGACCGCCCTCAAGCAGGTCGCCAACGTCAAGACAATGACGTCGACTGCGTTCGAGGGCGGCGGCAACGTCCTGTTGGAGTTCGAAGCCGGATTCAATTCCGACACCGCGCTCGCGGACGTGCGCGCCAAGGTCGATGGGGCCAAGGCGCAACTTCCGGCCGACGCCGACGAGCCCAGCGTTCACGAGGTCAACCTCAGCCTCTTCCCCGTCATCTCGGTGGCGCTGACCGGAAACCTGTCGGAGCGTGCATTGGGTCAGATCGCCCACGACGCCCAGGATGCCATCGAGCAGGTGCCGGGCGTCCTGGCCGCCGACCTGCAGGGCACCCGCGACCAAGTGGTCGAGATCATAGCCGAACCGATGCTGCTCAACAGTTACGGGGTCTCGCTCGACCAGTTCGCCGCCGCCGCCGCCCGGGGCAATAGTCTCGTCGCCGCCGGGTCGCTGGAGGGCGCGCAGGGGAGCTTCGCCGTCAAGGTGCCGGCGCTGATCGAGACGCCGGAGGACGTGCTCAACATCCCGGTGGCAGTATCGAAGGCGGCGACCGTGACCCTCGGCGACGTCGCCTCGATCCTGCCCACTTTCAAGGACGCGACCTCGGTCACCCGGGTGGACGGTCGCCCGGCCGTGGTGATCGAAGTTTCAAAGCGGACAGGCGCCAACCTGATCAACACCGTCGACGCGGTGAAGGCGACAGTCGACAAGCTGCAGGCCGGCTGGGGCGACAAGGTGTCGGTGCGCTATATCGGCGATCAGTCGAAGTTCATCAAGCAGATGCTGAACGATCTGCAGAACAGCGTGGCGACCGCCGTTCTGCTGGTCGCCGTGGTCATCCTGTTCATTCTCGGCGGCAGAGCCTCGATTTTCATCGGCATCGCCATTCCGTTCGCATTCCTGAGCGGCATTCTCGGCCTCGACATGTTCGGCGCGACAATGAACATCGTCGTGCTGTTCAGCCTGATCCTGGCCGTCGGCATGCTGGTCGACGACGCCATCATCGTCTCGGAATTCGCCGAGAGGCGGATGAGCGAGGGCATGAAGCCGCGTGAGGCGTATTCGTTCGCTGCGAGCCGTATGTCAGGGCCGGTGATCGCGGCCACCCTGACCCGCATCGCGGCCTTCTTCCCGCTGCTCTTGTGGCCCGGCATAGTTGGCCAGTTCATGAAGTATCTGCCGATCACGCTGATCGCGACGCTGTCCGCCTCGCTGTTGGCGGCGCTGGTGTTCACACCAACGTTGGGCGCTTTGATCGGCAAGCCGCATGAGGTCAAGCACGACGCCGTGCCGCGCGAGGGTCCGTACATGAAGACCGTGCGGCTCGCCATTCACCACCCGGGTATCACCCTGGCGATCGCGCTCGCCATGCTCATCGGCGTTCCGATGCTATACGGCCAGCTTGGCAAAGGCGTTGAGTTCTTTCCCAACGTCGAGCCGGACACCGGGATCGTGCTCGTTCACGCTCGTGGCAACCTGTCGCTCGCCGAGAAAGATCGCTTGGTGCGCTCGGTGGAAAGTCACCTGCTGGGTATGAAGGAACTGTCGACCGTTTACGCCCGCTCCGGCGATATCGGCGGCGGCGCCAGCAGCTTTGGGGGCAACGTCACCGAGGACGTCATCGGCCAGATCCAGTTCGAGTTCGTCGACTGGCAGAAGCGGCGACCGGCAAGCGTCATCATGAACCAGATCCGCGACGACACCGCGGACATTCCCGGTATCAAGGTCGAGGTGACGGCGCCTGACGCGGGTCCGCCGACGGGCAAGCCGATCCAGATCCAACTGTCCAGCGATTATCCGGACGCGCTCAGTGCGGCGGCAAGCCAGGTCACCGCCCAACTCGCCAAATATCCGGAGATTCGCGACCTCGACAGCGGCCTGCCGATGCCCGGCATCGACTGGCGGCTGGAGATCGACAAGGCGGAAGCCGCCAAGTACGGCATCAGCGTGGGTTCGGTCGGCTCGGTGGTGCAACTCGTCACCAACGGCATGAAGATCACCGACTATCGGCCCTCCAATACCGACAAGCCGGTCGACATTATCCTGCGCGTGCCTCCGGACCGCCGCACCCTTGACCAGATCGATAACCTCGAGATCCAGACGCAGGCGGGTGCTGTGCCTATCGGTAATTTCGTCAAGCGGGTGCCTGCCCGTAGCGTCGGACTCATCCACCGCGTTGATGCACAGCGGGTCGACACCGTCACCGCAAACGTCGCGGAGGGCGTTCAAACCGCGGTCGTACAGCAGGAAATCACCAAGCAGCTCCAGAACACCGACTTCAAGGGGCTGGTGAGCTGGAAGCTCACCGGAGAGGACGAAGAGCGCAACTCCGCGCAGGATTTCCTGATGAAGGCGTTCGGCGCGGCGATCTTCCTGATCTTCGCGGTGCTGCTTGCCCAGTTCAACAAGCTGTCGAGCGTTGCGCTGGTGCTCTCTGCAATAGTGTTATCGACGATCGGCGTGTTCATCGGACTCATTGTCACCGGCCAGGCGTTTGGCGTCGTAATGACCGGGGTCGGCATCATCGCCCTCGCCGGCATCGTCACCAACAACAACATCGTCCTCATTGACACCTACGACCGCCTGCGCCGCGAGGGCGTCCCGGTTGAGGAGGCAATCCTGAGGACGTGCCGCGAGCGGGCGCGACCGGTGATGCTGACCGCCGTCACCGCCGTCCTTGGCGTCCTCCCGATCGCTTTCGGTTTCAACATTGACTTTCTCGCCCGCGAGGTCACCTACGGCGCTCCTTCCACGCAGTGGTGGATCCAGCTGTCGACGGCCATCGTGTTCGGCCTGTCTTTCTCCACCGTTTTGACACTGGTGGTGACGCCGGCCTCGCTCGCTGGCCTCGCCAAAGTGCGCTCGGGTTGGGATTGGCTGTGGCGCCGGCGGCGCCGTACGGCCGGCGGCGGCGCCGTCGGTGCGCCGGCCCATGCGCGGGGCCCCGACGACGGCCAGTCGCACGCCTGAGGCCGTGGCCGCCGTGACAAGGTCTCGGCGTCGTCCGGACCCGCTTAGGTTCGTTCAGACCAACACCCGCATCGAGCCGGTGCCGTCGATCCCCGCGATCCGGCTGCATACGGCGCACGAGGCGACCGGGCTGTGGCGGCTCGGTACACGGGACGAGAGCGGCGTCGACCCTCCGCCGCCGTATTGGGCCTTCCCGTGGGCCGGCGGCCTCGCCCTTGCCCGCCATGTCCTCGACTGGCCGCAGACTGTCGCCGCGCGCCGCGTGCTCGACCTCGGCGCTGGGTCCGGCCTCGTTGCCATCGCGGCGGCCATGGCCGGTGCGGGTGCGGTCAGCGCAGCGGACATCGATCCTTACGCAATCGCCGCCATCGCCCTCAACGCGGCGGCCAACGGTGTCGCCGTTACGGCGATCGGAAAGGACATCACCTCCGGTCCGCCGCCGGACACCGACATCGTCCTGGCAGGCGACGTCTTCTACGAACGCGCGCTGGCGGAGCGGATGATCGGCTTCCTCGACCGCTGTCTCGCTGCAGGTCTCCAGATCTTGATCGGCGATCCGGGCCGGGCTTACCTGCCCCGCTCTGGGCTGCGTCTTGTCGCGGAATACCGGGTTCCGGATGTGGGCGACGTAGAGGGCGCGGCGCGCAAACCGGGGGCCGTCTTCGTCCTGGAACCCGCCGCTCCTCAGTCCGTCTGATTGGAGGGGTTACCAAGGTTGGCGCGGGTATCTGGTGGAAGCTTCAGGAGCGAGTCTACGGTCGTGGCCTGCGTCTCGGCGACCATGTTGTCGAGCTCCGCGCGGATGTCTGCGAGTTGAGCGTCGATCGCACTGCGGTCGGGCTCGGGCGCGGCGAGCAGCTTACCGAGACCGTTGCGCAATTCGCTCAACCGCTGCAGGTGGCGCTCGGCGCCCGGCAGGTCACCGGTGACCGCTGCCTTCACCTTCTCCAGCTCCGCGTCCGGAACGCGTCCTGCAAGCCAGTGCAACTCGAAACGAAACATCTTATCGTGATCCCGGTGCTGCCGGGTGTTCAAGACATTCGTGGCCGCCGCGCCGACAAAGAAGGCATTGACGGCAAGGGACACGATCAGGGCGACGCCCAGCCAGCGCCGGCGTTCGGGAATGGTCGCGTTCATTGCTGGTCGAACCCGGTCGGCCCGAAGACAAGCGGGTCGAGCACCACGACGTCCAAGCTCTGGTTGCCGGCGGCCGCGCCCGTGGTCAACTCAAACGCAGCGCCGAGGCCTGCGGCGATCATCAACGTCGCCGCGATTGCGGCCCAGCGCGGGCGCAGCGCCGTAGACTGAGCCGCCGCAGCGCGCACCGCCGCGCCAATGCGCTCGGGTGCGCCCGAGCGGGCGATCTCTTCGTCCACGCTGGCGCGGGCGCGATCGAGGTCAGCCTCGAGGCAGCGCGCCTCATCGAGCCAGGCGCGAACGTCTGGGTCGGCGAGCGCGGCGAGGCGGGCGGCCTTCGCCAGGTCCCGTTCCGGCCATGTGGCGAGGTCGGCGCCGTAGCGGTCGATCGCAGCGACGATGACGGTTACGGGCACGGTCATCGCCGTCCCCCCCTGCCCGCCACCGTTGCCCTCAGACCGCGGCGCGCGCGAGAAAGCAGCGATTCGTACGCGTGCTCGCCGATACCCATGACAGCCGAGGCTTCCGCCTGACCAAGACCCTGGAAGTGACAAAGGACGATGGCAGCCCGTTGGCGCTCAGGCAAAGCGGCGATGGCGGCGCGGATCGCGCGGACCTCGTCAAGATGATCGAGCCGCGCACTCGCCAATGGCTGGTCGTCCGCGATCGTTTCGGCGACGTCGTCGATGGCGACGGATGGTCGGCTGGCGCGCAGCGCATCGATGCACAGGCGGTACGCGACCCGGTGGAGCCAGGTAGAGATGCGGCCGTTGGGCTGCCATGCACTAGCCCGCTGCCACAGCCGCACCAATGCTTCCTGCACGACCTCCTCGGCCTCGCCCGGGCTGGCGACCAGAATCGATTGGGTGAAGCGCAGCAAAATGGGCGTCATCTCGGTGACAAGCCGGGCAAAAACTCGCGGGTCGCCGGCCGCGATCGCCGCCATGATGGCCTGGTCGGCGTGGATTTGTGACCGATCTCGCGCGTCGCGCGATTGCTCCAAGGCCCGTCTCCCGAAGGGGACCAACCAGGTTGAGCCATGAGCCGAAACCCGGACGGTCGTGCGACGACAGACTCCATGCGGCTTCGCCCGAGCAACCGCGGCCGCGACAATAACCGATCCTATGGTCGCGCGCACGGTGCTCGTTGCCGCGGCCGGCTGCGACCGGTCCGATCGACAATGGCAGCGAAGCAACGGCGCCCATAACGTCTCCAGGCTATTCGGCGGCGACCGGGTACGCCGGCATTTCACCGGCTTCCTCCGCGGTCGGAACAAGGCTGCCGGGGGCGGCCGCCGCCTCTTCGAGCTCGCGCGCCAGCCGCCGCTCCTCGGTGATGCGGGGACTGGAGAAGCGGGCAAGAAGGCTGAACACCACCGGCGTCAGGAACAGAGTGAAGATGGTGGCGAAGCCGAGACCGCCGACGATCACCCAGCCGAGCGCGTGCCGGGCAGCCGATCCCGGACCGCTCAGCAGAACCAGCGGCAGGCCGCCGACGACCGTCGAGATCATGGTCATCACCACCGGCCGCAAACGAATGAGTGCAGCATTGCGGATGGCGTCGCCGATAGACTGCCCGGCATCGCGGAGCTGGTTGGCAAACTCGACGATCAGGATGCCGTTCTTGGACATGAGGCCGACCAGCATCACGAGGCCGATCTCGCTGTAGATGTTGATGGAACCGCCGGTGAGCAAAATGGCGAACACCGCCGCGGCCAACCCGAAGGGCACCGTGGCGACCAGGATCATCGCGCTGATGAAGCTCTCGAACTGGGCCGCAAGCACCAGCACCACGATGACCAGCGCGAAGATGAAGGTGCGGGTAACGCCGCTCGAGGTATTGTTAAGCTCCTTGGCGTCACCGGTGTAGACGATCTGCATGTTGGGGGGCAGCGTCTTGGCGACCAACCCTTCCAGGGTGTTCATCGCCGTGCGGAGATCGACACCGTCGCCGAGCGAGGCGCGGACCGGAATCGCGCGGCGCTGGTCCTGGCGCGGCAGGCTCGGCGCCACAGCGCCTTCCTGGAAGCTCACCAGCGTCGACAGCGGCACCATCTTTCCGTCGCCGGAACGCAGCTGGATGCCGTCGAGCGCGGCGGTGTCCTGGATCATGCCAGTCGGCGCGCGCAGATCGATCTCGATTTGATTGTCGCCAATGTAGAAATTGCCGAGATTCTTGCCGTCCAGCAGTGTCTGCACCGCCGACGAGATGGTCGAGATCGGGATTCCGACATCGGTCGCCCGCTGGCGGTCGATCTTGATCGACATCTGCGCCTGGGTGGTGTCGTAGCTTTGGCGGACATTACCGAACGCCGGGCTGTCCCCCATGGCCGTAACCAGCTTGTCGGTTGCAGTGGACAGGGTGTCGTAGTCGTTGCCGACGACCGCGAAGGTCAGGCCTTGACCGCTGCCACGGATTTGCAGCCCGTTACTCGAAGGTGCGAAGATCTGGACGCCGGGAATACCCTGCAGCCGGCGGTCCAGATCGGCGTTTATCGCGGCCTGATCGCGGGTGCGCTGGTCCCACTGTGCCAGTCGCAGGAACATAAAGCCCGACCCGCTGCCGCGCGCCATCGAGAACATGCTGGTTGCCTCTCCGTCCTTCAGGAAAGGCATGGCAGCGTTCTCGATCTCGCGAAGTTGGCTGTCGGCATAGTCGACGGTCGAGCCCTGCGGCGCGTCGACGGACACCGAAACGACGCCGCGATCCTCATTGGGAGCGAGTTCGGACGGCAGTAGTTGAAAGCCGGCGAATGCAGCCCCAGCGAACAGCACGGCTGCAACGATAACCACCAGCGGCGCCCGCAGCGCCGCCTCGAGCAGGTGCGAGTAAAGCCTGATCGACGCCTCGCCGAGAGCGACCACGGCTCGGCCGATGGCGTTGTGGCCGTGGTGAATTTCGCGATCGCTGATCAGTCGCGAGGCCAGCATCGGCGTCAGCGATAGCGCCACCACGGACGACAGGATTACCGCGAAGGCGAGAACGAAGCCGAATTCGGAGAACAGCGAGCCGACGACGCCTGGCAGGAACGAGATAGGGATGAACACTGCCACCAGGGTCGCGGTCGTGGCGATGACTGCGAAGAACACCTGGCGGGTACCGATGACGGCCGCGGCGCGCGGCCCAAGACCGAGGCCTCGCTGCCGAGATATGTTTTCGATCACAACGATGGCGTCGTCGACGACGAGACCAGTCGCCAACACCAGGGCAAGCAGGGTCAGGATGTTGATCGAGAAACCCATCGCCCACATCGCCGCCAGCGTGCCGGTGAGCGCGATAGGCACGGTTACCGCGGGGATAAAAGTCACCCGGATCGAGCGCAGGAACACATAGATCACCACCACCACAATCGCGGTGGCGAGCAACAGCGTGCGCAGCACCTCCTTGATGGCTCCGCCGATGTAGTCGGCATCGTCGGTGGTGACCTGGATGTCGACGTCCGGCGGCAGTGTCTGTTTCATTTCGGCGATGGCAGCGTTGACCGCCCTCGACACATCGAGCGTGTTGGCGCCGGCCTGGCGGACGATGCCCATGCCGATGCCGGTCTTGCCGTTGATCCTGAGCGAGGTCACGCGGTCCGCGGGGCCGAAGACCACGTCGGCGACGTCGCTGACCTTGGTGGTCGGATTGACCTGGATGCTGCCAATCTCCTGCGCCGTCTTGGCAGTGGCGTCCGCGCGCACCAGCAGCGTACGGAAGGTGTCCGAAAGGCTGCCGGCCGGGGCGTCGAAGGTGACGTTGCCAAGTGCGTTGGCAAGGTCGGTGACGGTCAGCTTGCGGGCGGCCAGGGCGTCAGGGTCAAGAATGATCTGCACCACCGGATTGCGGTCGCCGAACTCCTGCACGTCGGCGACGCCGTCGACCGCGGCGAGGCGAGGCACGACGCGGTCGTCGACGAGCTGCGTCAGATCCTGGATCGACATCGTCGTGGACGTCGCCGCGAGTTGCATGATCGAGCTGGAATCGGCGTCGGCCTTGACGATCACGGGGGTGTCCGCGTCGTCCGGCAGCGAGCGGAGCCGGCCGATCGCGTCGCGCAGATCGTTGGCGGCGACGTTGATATCGGTGTTGACGCCGAACTCGATAGTGACGCGGCTCTGGCCGGGATTCGACTGCGACGTGATCGACACCACTCCAGGCGTGCGCGCCACCGCACCCTCGATAACGGCAGTGATCTCCTTGTCGATCGTATCCGGGGTAGCGCCGCTGTAGTTGGTGAGCACGGTGATTACCGGCTGATCGATGTTCGGCATCTCGCGGACTTCGATGCCGAAGAGGGCAGCCACACCGCCGATGACGATCAACAGGCTGATGACGACAGCGAGAACCGGTCGGCGCACGAACAGCGAGGCAATGCCGCCGTCGCGGTTGGTGATCGGATTGTTACTAATGTTATTGCCATTGTTGGCAGTGGTCTCCGACGCCATCGAGCGCCCTCCCCTCAACCGCTGCGTGGACGCCGCGGTGCGGCCGCGGCATCGACCCCGGTGGCTCCGTCGGTCGTGGCCGGTGGCTGCGCATCGGCGCCGTTCGGCCGCCGCGCACCATCTGCCTTCGGCGCGCCTTCGCCGTTTGCGCCCGGCGGACGCGTACCGTTGACCGCCTGGGGGCTCTCCGCATCGGTGGCCGCCGGAGCTCCGGCGTTCTCGCCACTGTCAACGACATTCACTTTGGCGCCTTCGCGCAGGCGCTGGCCACCTTCCGAAACGACCGAATCGCCCGGTTGCAGGTCGCCGACGACAATGACTGTGCCGCTTCGTCGGTCGACGATGTCGATGTTGATCCGGTGCACCGTGCTTCCGTCCAGCTTCCACACGTAGGAGCCGTCTCGGTCCCATTGCACGGCAAGCGACGGCACTGCCGGATGATCCTGGCCGGGGAAGGACATATCGATTGTCAATGCCATGCCAGGCTTCAAGACGTTGGCATTATTGGGCAGCGTGGCCTCGACCCTTAACGTGCGGGAGACCGGGTCGACCCGGCTGTCGACGGCGCTGATCGAGCCCTGAAAGCGCTGGCCGGCCAGCGCCTCGGTGGTCGCGGTCACGTCCTGTCCTACGGCGACGCGCCCGGAGGCCCGCTCGGGCACGTCGAAGGCGACGGTAACCGTCGACATGTCGTCGAGCGTGGCGATCGCCTTGGAGGAACTAACGAGGTCGCCGACGGTAATATCGGTCAGGCCGATGGTGCCCGCGAACGGCGCGGTCACGGTGCGCTTGGCGAGGTCCAACTGGGCGCTTTTCAGGTCGATCTGGGCCTTCTGGACGGCAGACTGGGCGTCGGTGAGAGCGACGCTGGAGATATTGTTGGACTTGGCGAGCTGCTCCGAACGGGTCAGGGCTGCCTGCGCGCTGTCGAGTGCGATCTTGGCTTTGTCGACCGCGACCTGCTGATCGGCATTGTCGAGGTGAACCAGCGCCGCATCGGCGTCGACTTTGGTCCCCGGGGTGAAATCGATCGCAGTAACGATGCCGGTCACCTGCGGGAAGAGGGTTACTGCGCGGGCCGCCGCAACCGTACCGATGGCGTGGACGTCGAGGCTGTTGTTGTCGGTACCGACGCTCGCGGCGACCACGGGCGTCGCAGCACGACCGAACCCGCCTCCCCCGCCGGGAACGCCGCCGCGTGCCTCACCTCCCGCCGGACGGCCGGCGCCCCCGCCGGGCGGACCGCCGCTGGCAGCGCTGCCGGCCGGGCGCGAGGCGACCGATACCGGATCACCGGCGGAGGAGAAATATCCGCGGTCGTAGGCAAACCAGGCGCCGGCAGCGATGACGATGACGACGAGCGACAGGACTATCTGCTTTATGGCTGACATTCAGGATCCGTGTGGGGGCGCGAATACGGCGCAACATGATAAACGGGGCGCGATCGCCTTTCCGTCGCGTGCGCCGGCCGGACATTACAATATTCCGCAACGGCCGGGGGTTAAATCGTTGCAATACGGGAACCTTTCGCGCTCAGCCTTGCCCCGTGCCCCGCCCGCCGATATAGCGGCGGCCTTAAGACCCGCTACGGACACCACGAAATCCATGGACGCCAATGTCATCGACGCGCTGGGCGAGGCGGCGGTGCTGGTCGCGGGGGACGTGCTGCTTGACCGTTTCGTCGAAGGGCTGGTCACCCGCGTGTCGCGCGAGGCGCCCGTGCCGGTGCTCAAGTATGGCGCCACGAGGGCACACCCGGGCGGCGCCGCCAACGTCGCAGCCAATTTGCTGGCCTACGGCGGCACGGTCACGCTGGTGGGGCTGACCGGCGAAGACGAACCGGGGCGTGAGCTGGCCGCGTTGTGCGCCGCCTTTCCTCGTCTCGCTGCGCACCTCATTACCGACAGCAGCCGCCCGACAACGGTCAAGACACGCTATCTGGCCGGGTGGCAGCAGCTTCTCTGTGTGGATGCGGAAGTCACCACGCCGGCCGCAGCCGAGATCCGTGAAGCGCTGATTGCGGCGGCAAAGGCGGCAATTCCGGCGGCAAACGCGTTGGTTCTGTCCGACTACGGGCGTGGTGCCCTTGATGCCGTGGCCATCGCGGCCATGATCGAGAAGGCGCACGCGGCGGAAATACCCGTTGTCGTTGACCCGCGGCGCACCGACGCTGAAGTGTATGCCGGCGCAACGGTAATCACCCCAAACCGCGAGGAGATGCAGCTGTTTTCCGGCATCTCCGTGGACAGCGACGCCGCCGCGGTGGCGGCGTGCGAACGGATGCTCGCCCACGTCGCCGTCGATGCGGTGCTTCTTACTCGCGGCGCCGACGGAATGACCCTGCTGACCCGTGGTGGCAACGCACCGCTCCATGTTCATGCCGAAACCCACCGCGTGTTCGACGTAACCGGTGCCGGCGACACGGTAGTGGCGACGCTTGCCGCGGCGCTGGCCGTCGGCATTTCCCTGCCCGACGCGGTGCGCCTGGCCAACGTCGCCGCCGGCATCGTGGTAGCCAAGCCGGGGACGGCCACGGTGACGCCGCAGGAGCTGCGTCACGGCCTTGGCGCAGCCATGGGCGACGGCGTCGTCGATACGGCCGCCGCGGCCGCGCAGGTCGCCGAGTGGAAACGCCTCGGCCTCAAGGTCGGCTTCACCAACGGCGTCTTCGACCTCCTCCATCGCGGCCACCTTCATTCGCTGGAGCAGGCGGCACGCCGGTGCGACCGGTTGGTGGTCGGTCTCAATGGTGATGCGTCGGCGCGCATGCTCAAAGGAGCCGGCCGGCCGGTTCAGGACGAGGCGACGCGCGCGGCCGTGCTGGCGGCTCTCCGCTTCGTTGACCTCGTTATCATCTTTACCGAAGACACGCCGGAGGCGCTGATCCGGGCTGTGAAGCCGGACCTTTTGTTCAAGGGCGCCGACTACGTCGGACAGGATGTTCCGGGAGCAGCGTTCGTCACCGCCAGCGGCGGAACGGTGGCCTTCCTGCCACTGCTGGAAGGCTATAGCACCACCGGCACGGTCATGCGCGTGCGCGGCGAGGAGTGAAGCGCCGGGGGCTAGGCCGATCTCAGCGCGGGCCTCATCGCGTCCGTCGCTGGTGCCGTCGTTTCCACAAGACGCAACTGGGGAGGACTGCTACCGCCGGATGATTGGCCAGCCGGGGTATCGTCGAAAGAGACGCCCATCATCGTATCGCTCCGCCACATCACTGTGCACGGGCGCAGTTTGTTCGACCTGTCGATGTCAATTTCGAAGTGCGTTGGGATACCAAGGAGGCTCGGCATCTGCAACAACGCGCCGCCGGACGACAGGTTCTTCACCCGGCAATCGTACGCCGAATAACCGCCGTTGAAGACAATGCGGGCGGATTTGAGGACGCGAGTTCGCCGTTCGCGCCGCTTGCCTGGCCCCCCGCCGTGAGTGTCTTCGGTATCCATGGCCGCAAGTTCATGGTGCCTGGATTGATCCGGACAGCATGCGCTCATCTCGTTGATTCCCCGTGAATGCGCCTCGGCAATTTTTCGTAAAAATGGAACGAATCGACCCGCCAAACAGGCGTTGCGGCGCGTGCGGCGCATTTGAGGCAGTTTCGACGATCGGGGGTAGTTTGGTGGTAACGCGCCACGGGCGAGTGTGCGGCCGGCGCGGGGGCCCCAAGCGATGGAGACGTGCGGTGACCGGGACAAAGTTCGACGTCGACGCCATCATTGCCGCAGGGAGCGACGTGCTGTCATTCGGTGATGGGGCGACCGTTTACAATCACGGCGACGCGGGCGACTGCGCTTACATCGTCAAAAGCGGTTGTGTCGAAATTCGGCTTGCCAGCCACTCCGTGGAAACACTGTGCGTGGGGGAGATTTTCGGCGAAGTGAGCCTCATAGATGGCGGCCCGCGGGCAGCGACCGCTCTTGCCGATGGCGACCTTGAGTTAGTGCCGATCCACCGTTCGTTGTTTGCGTCGCTACTCCGCGATGACGAGGAATTCGCTTTCGCGGTCCTGCGTCTCATGGCACGTCGGCGCCGTGCGACAATTGAATTGTACGCTGAGAGTTCCAGCGAACGCTCATCAGCGGTGACGCCCCGGCCCGCGGCGGAAACCGCCGCCTGACCGGCACCCGCCCGTCGCGACGCCAACTATCGCGTCTCTTGCCCGGATTGCGTCTCACGGCGTTGTGAGGCTCGGTGAATGACTGACAACCGCATCGACAGGCCTTGCCAAGGAGCCGGCTTCGAGTAGGCCGATTGAGACGAATCCCCGGGCATGATCGTCGACAATATGCGCGCGCCGAGTGCCTCCAACTCGTAGGCCCTGATGGCGATATCTTCGAGTCGCCGGACTTCCGCCCATTGTTGAGGCGTGACGGCGCAGCGCCGCAAATCGTCACTGCGACGCACAACTTCCATAGAAAAGGATCGGGACAAGTCGGTCATCGCTCCTGACCACACACGTTGCGCACCCCCGGCCCGTCGCCGGTCGCGACGTGCCGGGGCGCGAGCGGTGACCTCGCCGATATTCCGTGAGGATGCTTAACGCAGCCCTAATTCACCGCGCCGGAGGGATGAGTTGGTGCAGCTCCCTCGAGCCCCTCGCATGACGACCTCTCTCCGGACGAACGATAGCCGGACTCCGCCTTAATGCGGCGAGTCCGGCGGAGCGGAAGCGTCAGGGCCGAAAGCAACTTCGATTTCGTCGAAAAGCTGCTCCACGCGGGCGGTCATCTGGCGCTTCCAATGCTCATCGTTCGTCCCAAGTGCCGTGTTGAGTGGCACCCGCGTGACCGAACGCAAAACCTGATCTTTGAGATGAGCCAAGCCCAAAGCCCCCGCGTCCGGGCGGCTCGCGAACAATCGAAGTAAGAAGCTTTGCAGCGTTACGCGCAACACTGCCTGATCCGCTGCCATCTCATTGACAGCGTCTTCAAGAGACGTAGCGACATGTCCGGTTGAACGTCGCTCTTCCTTGGCGAGCCTGCCCATGTAGAGCCCCTCCTGCTTTGCCTGGTGGCCGCCCGCCGAATCAGTCGCGCACTTGATTCATGCAGCGTGTACCAAACTACGGCAGCAAGATGGTATTTCCGCCCTTCGCGCGGCTCGCAGCCCGAGCTTCGACGCCGTTGGAGTGTGCCCGAAGCGCAACACCGAACGAAGAATGATTGAATAAAGGTTTAACGGCCGTTGAAGACGGCGGCATTTTTGAGGATGTTTTCCGTGGGTGCGGCGTCTGCGGACGCGGGTGGCGTATGCGTAGGAGTTTTGCTGGCGTGCTCGGCACGCCGGGCAGCTTGGCTCTTTTGGTTGTATCAGGGTCAGTTCTGACGACGCCGGCGTGGGCCGTCACCTGTGTAACGAGCGTCAATCCGACAATCGGCGATGTGCAGACCTCGGTTGACGGTGCGCACGATCATGACGTGCCGCTTTCGTTCAACATCCACATCCCAATCGTCAACATCGACATCCCCATCGACCTCGGCAGTTTGCTGACGTCCACCGACGGCGACCATTCGCATACGGTCGGCGGCGTGGTCACAAACGTCACCAGCGACGACTCCGGCGCCAGTGATGGTGGCGATCCGAACAGCACCGCCTGCGGCAACAACGCCATGGCGACGGGCCCCGCTTCGACCGCGATCGGCTCCAACACGACAGCCGGAGGCAGCAACGATGTCGCCGTTGGCACGACCAACAACACCGGCACAGATGGCAATAACAGCGTCCTTGGCAACGGAATCACCATCACCAGTGGCGAGAACAATACCGTCCTGGGCGTCGGCCATCAGGTGACCGGCTCGAACAATTTCGTCGCCGGCGATCCGAACGTCGTCGTCGGTTCGTACGACCAGGTCACCGGCGATGGCAATACCGTCACCGGCAGCTACAATCAGGTCACCGGCAACTTCAGCACCGTTTACGGCGACCGCAATTTCGTCGGCGGCAACGGGGCAACCGTCGGCAGCAGCGGCGCGGGCTCGTACCGCAACGTAGTCATCGGCGAGAACGGGACGGTCACGGCGGGCACCGACGACGCGATCGCGCTCGGGACGCAGGCAACCGTATCGGCCGACGGTGCGGTCTCGATTGGGAACCATTCGAGCGCGTCGGGCTACGAGGCGGCCGCGGTTGGCGCGTACGCCAATGCCAGCCAGAATCTCGCTGCGGCGTTTGGCGAGAACAGCCAGGCAACAGGCCCCCACGCTTCGGCAATCGGCGCCGAGACCACCGCCAATAGCCTCGATTTCAACCGCCGTCGGCTTCTACGCCGGCGCGACCGCCCAGGGCGCTACCGCCATCGGCGGCGGTGGCGGCAGCGCAGCCGCGGCAAATGCCAGCGGCGAGTTCGCGATCGCCATCGGCGGTGGTGGCAGCGACGGCGCTAGTGCCGTCGCCAATAACACCATCGCCATCGGCCAGGCGTCCTATGCCAGCCAGTTTGGCAACGTCGCCATCGGCGACGGGGCGACGGCGACCGGCGTCTCCTCCAACGCGCTGGGCCTCGATGCGATCGCTTCCGGCGCGCACTCGACTGCGCTCGGCGAGGGCACCCGCGCGATCGACCCATACACGACCGCCGTCGGTGAGGATGCCAGGGCAACCGATTACAAGGCCACCGCCATCGGCCAGATCGCACTCGCCAGCGATGATTTCACCACCGCGGTTGGTCAGAGCGCGCGGGCGACCGACGACAAGGCAACCGCCGTCGGCCAGAGCGCGCTCGCCAGCAATGGCAATGCCACGGCAGTCGGTCAGGACTCTCAAGCCACGGGCTATAAGAGCACCGCCGTCGGTTCGGAGGCGTCGGCCGGCTACTACAACTCGGCGGCGTTCGGTGTCGGCGCCACGGCGACCCGAGACAACCAGCAGGTGTTCGGCACCGCAAGTAATACGTACACCATGCCCGGCATCTCGTCCGCTGCCAGCACCGCTGCCCAGTCGGGCCAGCTCGGCTTGGTCACAACCGACGCCGGCGGCAATCTCGCCTCCGATCCCGACCTATACAATCAGATCGGCCAGAATCGGGAGGGTGTGGCGATGGCCATGGCGCTCTCGGGCTTCTGGGTGCCGGAGGACAAGCACATTGCCATCGGGCTGAACGTCGGCACCTGGGACGGCACGTGGGCCGTGGCCGGCAACATTGGCGGCAAGGTGTCCGACCATCTGCACGTCACCGGGGGCCTGTCCGTCAGCGAGAGCGGCCTGGTGGGTGGTCGCGCCGGAGGCGTGCTGTCCTGGTAGGCTCTGGACCACGGCAAACCGGCGTCATCTCGCTTCGTAGGCCCCGGCGTCCACCGTTGCACCTTGCGGCCGCGGCGTGCCTTCGATGTCGGTCGGCGGCGCCAGGTCCCCGATCCCGGCATCGATTGCGGGACTGCCAGGACGCAGGTGCAGGTCGTAGCCGGCGGCGTTGACGAAGAACCGCTCGGGGTTGTCGATCGTTACGTTGCCCGCGGTCTGGACGCCGGGCTTTGGCAGGCCAAAGAGATTCTCCTTGGACTTGGCGTGAGGCATCGCAAGGTTGTTGGCGATGAGGCTGTCGACCGGCGGCCGGCCGTCCTTGTGATAGGTGATGCTGATCCAGGGCGGTCCGGGCGAGTTGGCATCGGGATCGACCACGGTGTTGTTGATGACGCGAACATTGCGGGCCCCCATGACCGTAATGCCGTGCCAATGATTTACGATCACGACGTTGTTCTCGATCACCCAGTCGACATACATCCCGTCGAACATCCCGATACCCTGCAGGTCGCAGCGCAGCGGCTGATCGGGGTCCGTATAGTTGATGATGATGTTGCCGCGTAGGACCCCGCCAGCGACTTCTCCGGTGCCGGGAATGCCCAACGGTCCGCGGGCCCATGACTGAAACCCATCATCATGGTTCTTGTCGACGTGATAGCAATTCTTGATCGTGTTGAATTGATAGACTGTGCGGTTCCCGAGCCCGCGCATCCCGTCGCCCGAGAAATTCTCGATCAGATTGTGTTCGACCAGCGAATCGTCGGCGCTGATCTGGATGCCGTGTTTGACATTCACGATCGTGTTGTTGCGCAGAGTGATGGCGTGGCCAGACGCAACGATCCCGTTGAGCGCATGTTCCCGCCAATCGCTTGCCGACCAGCCTGAGGTATCGGGACTCGAACTGATCGCACTGTCTGTGATGACTATGCCTTCCGCGCTTCCTCCGATGACCACCAGGTCGCTGTGGTCGTTGCTCTCATCGCCGGCGCGGCTGACGTGAAGTCCTCTGAGGCTCCAGTTACTGCTGTTGGTGACCTTCACGCGGCTGAACCGGGGCGTCTGTCCGGGGGCCGCCGCGATGGTAATCGTACCGGCATTCCGCCGGCGGTCGAGGATGAGTGCACCATAGTCGCCCGATCTCAGCCAGATCGTGTCGCCCGGCGCCAGCGGCCCATTGTCCACTGCCGCTACGATCGACTGCCACGGTGCTGATCGGCTGCCGTCGTTCACCTGCGAGCTGGCAGCGGGGTCAACGTAGTAGTCCGCGGCCTGGCCAGGAGTGGACACCACGACCGACGCGAGTGCCAGCGCGAGCGACGAGGCCGAAAGGGCGACCATGAACCTCCGGCTCTGGTCGCGACCTGAGGAAAACCGCATCATTGCAAGCACGGTTCAGCTCGTTCAGAGTGTTGTCGGCGTGGCGGCGGTGCGGCGTATGTTGGTCCGGCAAGACCGCTGAAATCATGACAAGGCGCGTCACTTTCTTGCGCATTCTGTTTACAACGACACGCGGCATGGGGCACCTGACGCCGCTGCTCCCCTACGCACGCCGGTTGTCGGCGCGCGGTCATGACGTTCGTTTTGCCTCTGTTGTTGAGCTGCGCGACCGCCTCGAGAGAGAGGGGTTCGGGCATTTCGCCTTGGACGGTCCGGTCCGAGAGCAGATCGCGCCGATCCTGATGCGCGCCAAGCATCTGTCGCCGACCCAGGCCAGCGCCCTCAACATCGCCGAGATATTCGTCGGAGCATATGCCGGCACTGCCCTTCCCGCCATGGAAGAGGTCCTGCGCACGTGGCGTCCCGACGTGCTGGTGCGGGAATCGCTGGAATACTCCGGCTTGATTGCGGCGCTGTCGATGAATGTTCCACATGCGCAGGTCCTCGTCTACAGCGTCCATTGGGAGTCGGCGTTCTTGCTGCCATGGGCAATACCGGCCCTTCAGCACCTCTGCCAAACCGCGGGCGTCGCCTGCAACATAGGGCCTGTTCTGAGGTCCGAAACTGCGTTCTCGGCCTTTCCCGAAGCCATCGACGGCGACGCGGCCGACCGCGGACTGCCGCTCATTCGCGTCGCCAGCGAACCAGACCGATCGATGTCTTCTGCGGGTTCGCCATGGACTCTGCCGGACGGCGCACCGCTGGTCTACATGACATTCGGGAGCATGGTGGCGGGTCTGCGCGCGGCCAAGTACATTTTTCGCACGGCGGTCAGGGCGGTGCGGGGGCTTCCGGTTCACGTCCTGGTGACGACGGGATCGGACGCTGCCAGGCGCCTCGTCAGTGTAGTCCCCGACAACGTCACTGTGGAAAGCTGGGTGCCGCAAGACGAGGTCTTGCCCCACGCCGTTGCCATGGTTTGCCATGGCGGTACGGGCACGGTGCTGGGCGGTCTGGCGGCGGGGGTGCCAATGATCGTCGCTCCTTTCTTTGCCAACCAGCCGGATAACGCCGAGCGCATCGAGCAGGCGGGCGCCGGGCTTTCAGTCCCCGAATTGACCGTCGAAAATCTCCGGGCCGCACTCGAACGGGTGCTCCGTGAGCCGCGGTTCCGCGAGCGCGCCCGCCAGATCGCAGCGAGCATGAAGCACATGGCCACGGTGGACGAGGCTGTCGACCGGATACTTGGCCTCGCGGCTTAGCGTTTCGAGCGCTCACCGAGACCGCACGCCGGTCACATGGACCACCCTATTCGGCAAGCAGCAATCGTTCGATCGTGCGCAGCAGGGCAATTGAGTTCATATGGCTTCGCCAGACGCGCGAAATGCCTGAACCGTTGGGGCAGATCGTTCGGACCGTAGCCGGTCAGCAGGATGAACCCCACCTTGCGTTCAACCAGTGCGTCCGCAAGGGGATAGACCTTCTCCTCGCCCAAGTTGACGTCGAGGATCGCGAGATCGATCTGTTCATTTTGCAAAGTCGCTATTGCGGCCCCCAGGGCCGCGAACGGGCCAACCACTGCATATCCGGCAGAGGTCAGGTCGTCTGCGAGCAGGTTCGCCAACAGGAATTCGTCCTCGACAACCAGCGCCCGCAATGGCGAACCATTTTGATCTGGCGAAGGCCTTTGCACGGTCCTTCGGACGGCGGGACCAGAAATTTCATTAGCCGGCGCGATTTCGCCCTCAGCATGCACGACGCACTCGGACAACGGCAGTCGGATGGTGCATCTGAAGCCCGCGTCGGCAAAATCCATTTGCACGTCACCATCCAAATCGGCGGCCAGGGCGCGTTCGAGAAGAAAGCGGCCAAATCCGCGGGTTTCCGGCGTCCTCACTGGAGGTCCGCCGCTCTCGCACCAGCGAATGCACAACTCGTCGCATTCAGCCGCGGTACTCCATTCGACCGTCAAAGAGCCGCCCTCGTCGGAGAGCGCGCCATATTTCGCGGCGTTGGTTGCCAGCTCATGGACCGCCATGCCCAGCGACAATGCATGACGCGGTTTAACCAGCACCAGCGGCCCCGACACAAGCAGGTTGCTGCCGCTGCTGTTTCGGTATGGAGAAAGCTCATCGTCGAATATGCGGTCGAGCGCTGCCCCGGACCAACGAGTATCCGCCAGACGGCCATGGGTATGCGCCAGCGCCTGAAGACGCTTCTCGAACGAACGGCGAGCTCCATCCAGGCTCGTTCCCTCTCGGAAAGAGTGGCGTGCGATCGACGCTACCGTCGCCAGCGTGTTCTTCACGCGATGGTTTAGTTCAGCGATGAGGAAGTCACGCTGTTTCTCGGCACGTCGTCGCTCACTGATGTCCCGCGCGGTCTTGGATGCACCTACGACCCTGCCTTGACGATCCTTCACTGGAGACACGGTGAGCGAAACGTCGACGAACGTCCCGTCTTTGCGGCGACGAGTGGTTTCATAGTGTTCAATTTTCTCACCGCGTCGAACGCGGTCGAGAATGTAGGGTTCTTCATGGTGCCGCTCCAATGGAATGATCATCGTGATCGGTTTTCCGGTCGCTTCTTCCGCCGAATACCCGAACAGTCGCTCAGCGCTGGCATTCCAGGTGACGATGGTTCCATCAAGGTCCTTACTAATGATCGCGTCGTCTGAGGATTCTACGATGGCCGCAAGACGTCGGGATGCCCGCTCGCTTTCGCGCAGCAATTCGTCCGCTCGAAACCGCTCGATGAAATCGGCGACTTGTCGCGCGCAGAGATCCAGTGTCATCAATTCGGTTTCGCTCGGCCTGTGCACGCGTCGCCAGTGCGTCGAGATCATCCCCAGGATCTTGCCGTCGCGACCTATGATGGGTGTCGACTGCGCCGACCGGAAATTGGAAGAACGCGCGATCGCGCGGAACGGGATAAAACTCGGATCGATTTCGACGTCCTCGATGACCACCCGTTCGGCGTCGTTGAAGGCCCTGCCGCAAGCCGATCCATCCGCGGCGGAAACCTCCCGGAAGACCTCAAGGAACTCCTGATCGAAGCCTTGCTGCGCCGCGATCGTGAGGACCGCGCGTTCGGCGTCTAGCAGCTGGATATTACCCTTGTCGGCCCCCGTCAGGCCGATTGCGGAGGAAAGGGCCTGGCGCAGGCCCTCCTGAAGACTTCCGACCCGCCACAGAGCGGAACTCAATACGTTCAAGCGCGCCAATGCGCTCAACTTGTGCCGGTTTGTGCGGTGTCCGCCCTCCGCCCGACGCACGGCGGAGACTGGACCCGCTTGTTCCCCCGGCGGGGCTTTTGCTACCATTTTACCCCATTACATGCTGCCTGATCCATCGCCGCCCTGATCTTACCCCATCGCACGGCGATCCCACCCAGACCGATTTTTATAGAAACCACCCCACAACACCTAAACGTCCCGGCCGGGAGAGTGTTCCCTCGAATATCCGCAAAAATGCCGGCGCAGGCGGGAGTCTGTCCGCTGGCCGCCCTGCCCTGCTAGGTGCGTCAGATTGAAAAGAAGCCGGACGCTCTTTTTCGGGCAGGCGCGCGACCGGCGGCCGACTCAACGTTTGTCCGCTCGGCGTGCGCAACCGCCGTCACCGCCCCGCCCTCGTCAGCGACCACCAGGTCTTTGTACATTTCCATAAGGCGCGCGTTCTGGACACTGACGTTGAACTCGGTCTCGACCAGGTGGCGACCGGCACGACCGAAGTCAGGCCATAGTTCGTGGTTCGCGGCGAGGAATTGAATGGCCGAGGCCAGCGCCTCGAAATCGCGCTCCTTGCAGAGCAGGCCCGTCTCCTTGTCCTTGACCAGCTCCGGAATCCCGCTGTGCATGGTCGAGATCACCGGCATGCCCGAGGCCATGGCCTCCATGATCGCGGTGGGGATTCCCTCCATGTCTCCGTCCGACGCGGTTACGCTCGGGGCGAGGAAGAGGTGGCTACGTTCCATCATTGCGGCCACCTGGTCATGAGCTGCGTCGCCGTGGAATGTCACGTGATCGCCCAGGCGGAGCTCGGCAGCCAACTTCTCCAATGCCCCGCGTTCCGGGCCGTCACCGATCACATCGCAGTGGAGGCTGTCTGCGAAGCCGCGTTTGACCAGTACGCCCAGGGCGCGAATAGCGTACTCGGTCCCTTTCTTGGCGACCAGGCGACCGACTGTCAAAATCCGCACCGTCTCACGGGGGGCAAGCGAGCGAGCCCTGAAACGGAACCGATCGCAATCCACGCCAACGTGGTGCACCACAGTCTGACGTGGACTGATGCCGAGCCGGAGGAGCCGCTCGCGAAAGAAATTGCTGATCGGCAGATAAAGTCCGCATTCAGACTTCAAGCCGTCGTACAGGCGAGTGCCCTTGCGGCTGACGTGCTCCGTCAGATCGATTCCATGAAAGCTCACGACGATCTGCCCGGTAAGCGCATTCATGCGGCGCAGTTCGGCAGCCAGCAGACCCCTATGACCGAAGTGACAATGGACGACATCGAATTCGCGACCGGAGGCCACGAGAACCTCGGCCGCGTGGAAAAGGCGAATCTTCAAGTCTGTTCGCACCTGCTCATCGATGACTTCGCGCACCAGCGCATCAAGTGGCGGCGGCATGGCCATGATCGAACAGGCCCCCAATAGCTTCGCCAACTCTTTCTCGATCTTGCGGGCGTTCTGACACAGGTAGTCCCGCGCGGACCGAAGCCCTTCGGGCATCCCGTACCAAAGGCAGCGATCGAGAAGGTGGTAGCGATCCACATCGGCGTGCCATTGGTCAGGCTCTCCGCGTCGCTCCGCGAAAACCGTGACATCCGCCCCCTCCTTGATCAATCCACAGATATGATTGGTGACAAAAGTCTCGGATAATTTCGGAAACGCGCCGGTGATCACGAGAACGCGGGGCGGCCGCATCGCGCCGTTGGAACGTTGCGGCCGCACCAGGTAGCGGAATGATTTCAAGTTAACCGTGCGCGACTTCTGCCCATTCGTAGCCGGTCGGTGACCGTTGCGGCCCCGCCGCGCGCGTACCGTTTTCTCGTAGAGGGTCTCGTATTCCTCCGAAATCCGCTCGGGGCTGTAGCGCGAGGTGGCTGCCAGACACGCCTGACGCATGGCCAGGATCCGCGTTTTCTCTGCGGCCAACCGGTCGATGGCGGCTGACAATGCGCCCGCTTCGTTCTCGAATAGCCAGCCGGTTTTCCCGACCGTAACCGATTCCGGCAATCCGCCGGTGTTGGCGGCCAGAACGGGAATACCGTGGGCGAAGGCTTCCACGACGACCCGTCCAAACGGTTCCGACCAGCAAGACGGGACCACCAGCACATCGATCGTCGAGAAGAGGCAGACAGGCTCGACAAAACCGAGGTACTCAATCCTTGGGTCCCCCTCCACCGCCGTCAGCTTCCGGTCAATCGCCTGATCCTGGATTGCGCCGGCGATGGTGAGGCTCACGTCGCCATCCGGCCGGCCGGCGACGGCGTCGATCAGCGCGTCAACACCCTTCGAGGGATGCAAGCGCCCGAGATAGCCGAGGCGCAACGCGCCGCCCGGCGGTGGGGGCTCGGCCGGCGTGCTCACGTGCACGGAATTCGGGATGACGACGCGATGTGGCGCATCGGCAAAGAATCCCAGTTGCAGGTGGCGATCGAGGACAAACCTGCTGATGCCAACCACAGACGTCACCAAGTCGCTGCGGACGCGATTGATCCGCGCGGCGAGCGCGCACGATTCACAGATGCTGGCGCAATTGCGGCTATCCAGATGCATGTTGTTGGGACACGCCAGTTTATACTCACGCAGCGTGTGAACGATCGGTACGTTGCGAGCTGCCAGCGCGTGCCACAGATCGGCATTGTGCCAAAACGTGTTGGTGTGGACCACATCTGGCTGCTGGCGCTCAATGACGTCGACCATCATCTCCACCTCGGAAGGTGATCGTTTCACTTTGCCGAAGAGTACGGTGCGCACGCCGGCAATGCGGTGCTCGCTGTGAATCCCGTTCTCGGTAAGATGACTGGTGTCGTTGTTCTGAGCCATTGCCAGACTGGTGACTTGGTGTCCCCGCCGGGCAAGCCCCTCTGCCAGATTTTTGACTGAACGTTCTGCTCCCCCGGGTCCGCCAAACAGCGGATGGGCTTGATTCACCAACACAATTTTCACGCCACTGATCCCCGCACCCGTTGAGACCCTACTGTCCAAATTCCATATTTTCGCCCGATTGGCGAGGGAGAATTACTCGGATCGCGGGGTCGAGAAGTCGCCAATTTCTTGGCGATATTGAGGCGGCGGCAAATTTTCGGGTGCTTCTGTAGAGGCAGGTGAACCTATTCTGTCGCTTTACTTTTAATCGACTTCCGCGCCATTTGTCGAACTGGTGCGGATCACGACATGAAACAATGGCTCCCAGAATTCACGCCGATTTTGCGACTGCTTACAGTCTTTGGCATCGGCACCGCGGGCGTTCAGGCGGTGCTGCACCGTGGGCAGGAGCCGGCGGCTCAGACGCTCGCCAAGCCCGGCATCCACCTGGTCGATGCGGCCTTGGGTCAACCTGCGCCGCACCATTTCGTGCCGCCGCCAGACTTTCCGGCCGCGAACATCGCGAACCAGAGTCCACTTCCCAATAACTTTTCGCCGATCGAGCTGTCCGAAGCGCTATTTGCGGAGTTGTCGCGGGGCACGTCCGACATGACCCGGCTTGCCCGCTTCGAGGGTGTATCGCTCCAGGCGGCAGTGCCGCCGCCACCCGATCCGCTTTTCTCCGATCACACAGCGATGGCCGTTGAAGACACCGGACGATTTGACGACCCTGAAACGGAGGTCGCCGCCAGGCTTGCCGACGATCTCACCGCGCAGGCAAACGCAGCAGCTCGACCGTTGGCTTACAGCGAGCCTGCGACCGGTGCCTTCCGGAAGCTCGCGGCGTTCGGGAATCAGCCGCCGCTGAGCTCTCCCGCGGCATCGGGTTACTAGCCGGGTTTGGACGCAGCGCGAGTTCACTCCCTGCGGCGTCCGTAGTGTAACAGCGTCAGGTGATTACAGAGGGCTCGGACCTGTGAAGGCGGCTCTCGAGTTCGGAAAGCCCGCGCGCCGCCGCGACCAGGGGGCGCAACACCTGCGAGACCGGCATTTCCTGTCGGGCGGCCTCAGGCTCGAAACGCTCGAGGTAGATGCGCAACGTCGCGCCCTCGGTGCCGGTCCCTGACAGGCGAAATACGATTCGCGATCCATCTGAGAGGAGCACCCGGAGTCCCTGGTGCTCGGCACGCGAACCGTCGACGGGGTCGTCATAGGCGAAGTCATCAGCGAGCGCGACGGTTGAGCCGGCGAGGTTCGTTCCGGGCAGCGAGGGCAACCGGTCGCGCAGGTGAGCCATCAGTCGATCGGCGTCCTCGGCCGCCACTTCCTCGTAGTCGTGACGGGCGTAGAAATGGCGGCCATATATGCGCCAATGGTCGCGCATCACCTCTGCAACGCTCGTGCGACGCGTCGCGAGGATGTTGAGCCAGAGCAGCACCGCCCATATTCCGTCCTTCTCGCGTATGTGGTTCGACCCTGTCCCGGCGCTTTCCTCCCCACAGATCGTCACCATGCCCGCGTCCATCAGGTTGCCGAAGAACTTCCAGCCGGTGGGCGTCTCGTAACAGCGGAGTCCCAGCGCAGCCGCAACGCGATCGACCGCGGCGCTGGTCGGCATCGACCTAGCGACACCGGCAAGCCCGTGAGCATATGCAGGCGCAAGGCGCGCGTTGGCGGCGAGCACGGCCAGCGAGTCCGATGGCGACACAAACATGCCGCGACCGATGATGAGGTTGCGATCGCCGTCGCCATCCGACGCGGCGCCGAGGTCGGGGGCGTCGGCAGCCATCATTGCGTTCAATAGAGACCTGGCGTGCACAAGGTTTGGATCCGGATGCCCTCCGCCGAAATCGGGTTTGGGCACGCCGTTGACCACCGAGCCGGCGGTGGCGCCAAGCGCTTCCTCGAAGATCGCGCGGGCGTATGGGCCGGTCACCGCGTGCATCGCGTCGAAGCGCAGGCGGAATCCGGAGCGGAAAAGTCCGCGAATAGAGTCGAAGTCGAAAAGGCGCTCCATCAGCGTCCGGTAGTCAGCCACCGGATCGATTACAGTGACCCGCATGCCATCGACCATCAAGTCGCCGAGGTTTTGCAAGTCGATGTCCGGAGCATCGGACCGTCGAAGGCGCGTTATTGTGGCCGTGCACCGGTAGATCGCATCGGTCACTTTCTCGGGTGCAGGTCCGCCGTTGCCGATGTTGTACTTGATCCCGAAATCCCCGTCAGCGCCGCCCGGGTTGTGGCTAGCCGAGAGGATGATGCCGCCGAAAGCGCCGTTCTGGCGAATGAGGTTGGATGCGGCCGGCGTCGACAGCAGGCCGCCGCGTCCGACAAGGAGGCGGCCGACCCCGTTGCCCGCCGCTATCCTGATGACCGTCTGGATCGCTTCCGCGTTGAAGAAGCGTCCATCGCCGCCCACGACGAACGTGGCACCGGTGGATCCGTCCAACGCGTCAAAGATCGACTGGACAAAGTTGGCGACGTAGTTCGGCTGCTCGAACACCGTGACTTTTTTCCGCAGGCCGGAAGTCCCGGGCTTCTGTCCGTCGTAGGGCGTCGTGGAAAGTGTCTTGATCACCGCGCTCTCACACCAGGGTCCGATAAAGGCTCGCGTAAGCGGCGGCACTTTTACCCCAGGACACGTCCGTCTTCATGCCGCGTCGTTGCAGGCCGTTCCAGGCGGTCCGGTCGCTGAAGAGCGTTATCGTCCTCTCCAACGCAGCCATCAGGCCGTCGCGGTCGACAGGGAGGAACTGAATGCCCGTGGCGACCTTGGCGGCAAGCCCAGCGTCGTTCGCGTCAATGACAGAATCAGCGAGCCCCCCGACGCGGGCTACGACCGGCACGCAGCCGTAGCGCAGGCCATAGAACTGAGTGAGTCCGCAGGGCTCGAAGCGCGATGGAACCACAACGGCGTCGGCTCCGCCCTGTAGAAGATGGGAAAATCCCTCTTCGAATCCAAGCGCAACACCAACGTTGCCCGTGTGGCGCGCCTGTGCCGCTTCGAGCATATCTTCCAGATTTGGCTCGCCAGAGCCTAGGATGGCGAACCGGGCACCGGCAGCAACAGCTTTGTCGATGCAGTCGGCGACCAGATCGATCCCCTTCTGGCGAGTGAGGCGGCTGACGATGCAGAAAAGGACGCCGTCTTTGTGTGCAAGGCCGAGCCGGGCTTCGATCGCCCGCTTGTTCGCTTGGCGCCGTTTGAGGTGCGACGCATTGTACGTCGCGGCAAGGTTGCTATCGGTCTTCGGGTCCCAGACCTCCGTGTCTATACCGTTTAGAATGCCGTGAAAGACGCCTCGTCGTGAATTGATCACACCATCCAGTCCCATACCTCCAGCCGGCGTTGCAATTTCCCTGGCGTAGGTCGGACTGACGGTGGTGATTGCGTCGGCGTACTGGAGGCCCCCTTTGAGGAAACTGATTTGACCATAGTACTCCAGACCATCTACCGAGTGGGCCGCTTCGGGCAACCCGAGATCGGCAAACGTCGCAGACGGAAACACGCCTTGGAAGCCGAGGTTGTGGATGGTGAGCATCGTCCGCGCGTGTGGCCTGCCGGCGAAATGGAGGTGCGCTGCCGCAAGCGCCGCGTGCCAGTCGTGGCAATGGACAATGTCGGGCCTGAAGGCCGCCACCTGACCAAGTCCTACCTCTGCCGCGGCGAAGCTCAGGGCGGCGAACCGCTGGGCATTATCGGGCCAATCCTTGCCATCCTCTCCGGCATATGGATTGCCTGGCCGCTCGAACAGGTGCGGCGCATCCACGGCAATGAGATCGAGCCCCTCCACCTGCCCGGCCACCAGCGTCGCCGGACCGCCGAAGAGGTTGGCGAAGCGCTGCACCACTTCGCCCGACTTGATCGCCGTGGTGACGGCCGGATAACCAGGGACCATGACCCGCATCTCGATGCCGTATGGCATGAGCGCGCGAGGGAGGGCACCAACGACATCCGCCAAACCCCCGGTTTTGATCAGCGGAAAAACCTCGGCGGCGGCGGCAAGCACTTTCATTGTGTAAGCTTGTCGATCATGTCCTGGGTGATCAGACACACCCCGTTATCGGTCCGCCGGAAACGCTTTGCGTCGAGCTCAGGATCATCGCCAACGACAAGTCCCTCTGGAATTTTCACTCCTCGATCGATGATCACCTTCTTCAGCCGGACGTTTCTGGCAACGTCGACGTGGGGGAGGATCACCGCGTCTTCCGCCGCCGAATAGGAGTGAACCCGCACGCCCGTAAACAGTAACGTGCGCACGAGCGACGCTCCGGAAATGATGCAGCCGCCGGAGACCAGCGAGTTCACGGCCATGCCCCGCCTTCCCTCGGTGTCGTGGACGAACTTTGCCGGCGCCGTCAGTTCAACGTTGGTCCAGATCGGCCAGCTCGTGTCGTAGAGGTCTAGCGCTGGGACCACGTCAGTCAGATCGATGTTGGCGTCGAAGTACGCGTCGAGCGTGCCGACATCGCGCCAGTAGGCCTCGGCATCGCTGCTGGTCCGCACGCAGGAGTGCGAGAAGCGGTGGGCAAATGCAGTGCCATGCTCGACGAGATACGGGATGACGTCCTTGCCGAAATCGTGGCTGGAATTCGCATCGGCTGCATCACGCCGCAACTGGTCGAAAAGGAACTCGGTTTCGAAAACGTAGATACCCATCGACGCGAGAGCCATCGACGGCTTGTCCGGCATTCCCGGCGGGTCCTTCGGCTTCTCCAGAAATGACACAATGCGGTCGCGCTCCCCCACCCCCATCACCCCGAAGGCGGTCGCGTGCCTGCGCAGCACCTCCAGACAGCCGACAGTCACGTCGGCGCCCGAATCGACATGCTGCTGCAGCATAATGTCGTAGTCCATCTTGTAGATGTGGTCGCCGGCCAGGACGATCATGTACCTCGGGCCGTAGCTCTCGATGATGTCGATGTTCTGGAAGACAGCGTCAGCGGTTCCCGCATACCACTGACTCTCCGACACCCGCTGGCTCGCAGGCAGGATGTCGAAACTCTCGTTGCGTTCGGGCTTGAGAAACGTCCAGCCCCCCTGCAGATGTCGGATGAGGCTGTGCGCCTTGTATTGTGTCGCGACCGCGATACGGCGAATGCCCGAATTGAGCGCGTTCGACAGAGCGAAATCGATGATCCGGGCCTTGCCGCCGAAAAACACCGCCGGCTTGGCCCGCTTGTCGGTGAGCTCCATCAGGCGGCTGCCCCTGCCACCGGCCAGAACATAGGCCATGGCGTCACGCGCTGCGGGCGCTGATCGGGATTGGGTCTCCATCATCCCCCTCGAACAAACTCCGTGGTCGACGTAGTCCATCACGACGCGGGCAAAGCGGCAATGGCGGAGAGCCGGCCGGAAAAACCGGTCTCGTAATCAAAACCACTGTCGAGTCCCTCGCGACCGGACGCTCCCGACCGCTTCCACACTGGCATTTCGTCGCAGGAGACGCGAGGGGCAGTGCTCACTCGCTCCTTTGGAACGACCCCCGCGAAAGTTGGCATTTCACTGGGGACAGCCGCCGTGCCGAGGTCGGCGTCGGCGCCATCAAAAGCAAACACGCTTGCTGCCGGAGCGTCGAAGCCAACCGGCCTTGCCTGCCCATGCGGAACCTTCCGCGCGGTCCTGCGTTTGCCTCAGGGCGAGCGTGGGAGCTGTCTCCGGCGCGGTTTCTTGTTCTGTCAAGAGCCAGCTTATCGCGGCCAGTCATGGGGACCGCGATAGGTCAGGGGGTCAGGCGTGGCGATTTTCAGCCCCAGAGCAAACCTGTTTATGAGCGTGGCGCTCATTGCAGGAGGCACTTTGGGTGTCGCCTTGCTCTTGGCGATCTGGGTCGTGCCGGTCATGGGCTACAACACACAGGTCGGATTGGCGCCCCAGCAGCCCGTTCCGTTCAGCCACAAGCACCACGTGAGCGGTCTCGGACTCGATTGCCGATACTGTCACACGACCGTCGAGATATCATCGAATGCGGGGATGCCGTCGACCAAAATCTGCATGACGTGTCATTCGCAGATATGGACGAACGCCGCGATACTGGCGCCCGACCGCCAGAGCCTCGCCGACAACACGCCAATACGCTGGACGCGCGTCTACACGCTGCCGGACTACGTCTTCTTCGACCACAGCATTCACGTCGCCAAAGGTGTCGGCTGTACCGAGTGCCATGGTCCGATCGGCGACATGGAGCTCACCTGGAAGGCTTCGACGCTTTTCATGAGCTGGTGCCTCTCCTGTCACCGCGATCCGGCGCCCCACTTGCGTCCCGAGGACCAGGTTTTCAATCCGCATTGGCAGCGAACATCGTCGACGCCACCGGGAAAGACGCTGATGGCCGAATATCACATTCACCCGGACAATCTCACCGATTGCGGCATATGTCACCGATGACGAAGCTCACCCCGCACATATTGGCACAGCCTGGAAGAACTGGCGGAGACGGCCGAATTCGCCGAGGTCGTCGAGCGCGAGGTGCCGCGCTTCCGCGACATCGTGAATTCATTCGACCGGCGCCGCTTCCTGCAGCTGATGGCGGCATCGATGGCGCTTGGCGGCCTGTCGGGCTGCGGCAACGAGGCCAATCCGCGCCAGCTTCTTCCGTATGTCGAAGCAGCCGGAAAATGTCGTTCCGGGGCGAAATCGCTACTACGCGACGGCGATCGACCGAGAGCGGATATGCGACCGGCGTCCTCGTATCGCCCAGATGGCGCACGGCCGATCAAGGTTGAAGGCAATCCGGACCATCCCGCCAGCCTGGGCGCCGCCAGCGCGATCATGCAGGCGAGCATTCTGGAAATGTATGACCCGCGCCGCGCCCAGACGATTGTCGGTGCGGGAGAGATCGCCACTTGGGAAAACTTCGTGGCCGTGCTGCACGGCGCCGCGACGCTTGACCGCGCGCAACGGCGCAGGGTCTTCGCATTCTCACCGGCGCGACCGGGTCGCCAGATGCTTGCGGCACAGATGGCCAACCTGCAGCAGCAGTTTCCCGGTCATGCGCTGGCACCAATGGGAGCCGCTGCATCGCGACAATGAATTGAGCTGCGGCGATGCAGAGCTTCGGCCGACCGGCCGACAGGATATTCGACCTCGGCGTCGCCGACCGAATCTTCGGGGTCGGTAGCGATCTCGTGTCCGAGCGCGCCCGGCTGGCTCGCCTACGCCCGCGCGTTCGCGGCCGCACCGGCGGCCGACCGAGACCGGCGGCAAAATGAGCCGCGTCTACGCCATCGAAAGCACCCCGACCTTGCTGGGCGCCAAGGCCGACCATCGCCTGCCGATGCGGCCGGACGAGATTGCCGCCTCCGCTGCGCTATCTCGCCGCGTTGCTCGAGCGCAGGACCGCAGGATTGGGCGCAGCAGGACATTCCGCACGCGGACTGGCTGAAGGCGGCCGCCGATGATTTGGCGCAGCACAAAGGCGCGCGCGCTCGTCCACGCAGGGCGCGAACAGCCGGTCGAGGTTCATCTGCTTGCCGATGCCATCAACAATGCGCTCGGCGCCTTCGGCGAGCCACGGTCCGGCTGATCGAGCCGGCTGGCACGGCGATGCCGACGCTGAAACTGCAGTCGCTCGCCGCAACTGAGCGAGGACATGCAGGCCGGCAAGGTCGACACGCTGCTGATACTTCGGCGCCAACCCGGTCTATGACGCGCCGGCCGACCTAGATTTTGCGGCGCACTGCGGCGCGTGCCGTTCTCGGCCTGCCTCTCGCTGTACGACGACGAGACGGCGCTCGGCCTGCACGTGGCGGCTGCCGGCGCTGCACGATTATGAGACTGTGGGGCGACGCACGCGCTTTCGACGGCACCGTGACGATCCAGCAGCCGCAGGTGCGCCCGCTCTACGGCGGACACTCGGCCGCGACAGGTACTGGCCGTCCTGCTCGGCAATCTGACGCCTGACGATTACACGCTGGTGCGCGACTTCTGGAAGCAGCGCGCCGCAACAGGAAAGCCGGGGCGATTTCGAAACCTTCTGGCACGAGAGCGTTGCGCCAGGGAGTCGTCCCAAACACCGCAGCCCGTTCCTGGACATCACGCCACGCACCGACAGCCTCTCTGGACCGGGCCCGTCACTCCACTCCGCAGGGCCGCCTTCAGGCGCTGTTCCGGCCCGACGAAGGGACCTGGGACGGCCGCTATGCGGACAACGCCTGGCTTCTCGAAATGGCTCGCCCATTCACCCGGCTGACCTGGGACAACGCCGCGCTCGTCGCGCCGAGCTACGGCGAAGCGGCTTGGCCTCTCCACCCACGACGTGATCGAAATCGCCGCGAACGACCGAAACTGAAGGCGCCGGTCTTCGTGCTGCCGGGCCAAGCAGAGAATTGCGTCACCTTGCCGCTCGGCTGGGGACGCACCGCCGGCGGTCTCGGCGCTGGTGTTGGATTTGACGCCTACCAGTTGCGCACCGCATCCGACCCGTGGACCGCCGACATCGCGTCGATCACCAGGACCGGCGAGACGCATATCGGCTCGCGACCACGCAAGGCCACGACCGGATCGAAGGACGCGCGATCTCATCCAGGAGGCGACGCTCGACCAATTCAACACGCGATCCCCACTCGATCATCAAGAAGACCAAGGACGAGTCGCTTTACCCGCCGTTCGCATATCCCGACCGCGCCTGGGCGATGGCCGATCGATCTCAACTCCTGCATCGGCTGCCAGGCCTGCACCATCGCCTGCCAGGCGGAAAACAACGTGCCCGTCGTCGGCAAGGACCAGGTGCTCGACCAGCGCGTCATGCACTGGCTCAGGATCGATCGGTACTACTCAGGGACCGGCCGACAATCCGGACATCGCCTTCGAGCCGATGCCCTGCATGCATTGCGAGGACGCGCCCTGCGAGGTGGTGTGTCCGGTGCACGCCACGGTGCACGACCACGAAGGGCCTGAACCTGATGGTCTACAACCGCTGCGTCGGCACGCGGTTCTGCTCCAACAACTGCCCCTACAAGGTGCGCCGCTTCAATTTCTTCGCATTATGCCAGCGCCACCGACCGCCTCCCGAATCGTGGAACCCCGAAGTCACCGTCCGCGGCCGCGGCGTGATGGAGAAATGCACCTACTGCATCCAGCGCATCCGCACGACGAGATCGATGCCGAACGGGAAAACCGGCAGATCCGCGACGGAGAGGTAGTCACCGCCTGCCAGCAGAGCTGTCCGACGCAGGCCATCATCTTCGGCGACCGCAACAACCGCGACAGCGAGGTCGTCAAGCGCAAGAGCACGCCGATCGACTACGTGCTGCTCGAAGAACTGAACACCCGGCCGCGCACCAGCTACAGCGCGCTGATCCGCAATCCCAACCCGGCGATCAAGGCTCGAAGTCGGATCATCCGGCATTCAGGGGCTGCGCCATGACGACGACGTTCCCGGGCGAACTGCCCTCCCACGCGCCGGTCGTGGGCCGGATGTCACCTTGACCTCGCTGAGCGACGAGGTGAGCAGCCGCGTGCTGATGCCTCGCGCGCCGCTGTGGTGGTGGGTGGGCTTCTAGATCGCGCTCTTGCTGCTTCCTCGTGCTGATCATCCAGATGGGGTGGCTGTTCATCGTCGGCGTCGGCGTCTGGGGCGTGAATATCCCGGTCGCCTGGGGCCTGGCGCTCTCCGAATATGTGTGGTGGATCGCGCTTGGCGAGCGGCGGCACCATCGTCTCAGCGCTGTTTTTCCTGACCCGGTCGCCTTGGCGCTCGGCGACCAACCGCATCGCCGAAAGCATGCTGCTGTCGGCAGCGCCTTGCGCCGGCCTGATGCCGATCATGCATCTCGGCCGGCCGGGCCTGTTCTACTGGCTGTTTCCCTATCCCTCGGTGATGGGCGTCTGGCCGCAGGCGCGCAGCCCGCTGTGGTGGGATTTCATCTGCCTGCTCTGCTACATCCTGATGTCGCTGATGTACTACTATGCCGGCATCCTGCCGGATCTGGCGACCGTTCGCGACCTCGCGCAAACCCGCACCAAGCAGATCTTCTACGGCGTCCTCGCCGCTTGGCTGGCGCGGCTCGGCCCGCCAATGGGCGCAATCAACGGGTGGTCTACGCCATCATGTCCGCGATCATGGCGCCGATGGTCATCTCGGTGCACAGCGTCGTCGGACTAGATTTCGCCGGCGGACTGACGCCCGGCTGGCACGACACCCAGTTCCCGCCCTATTTCTTTTTCGGCGCCGTCATCTCGGGCACCGCGCTGATCATCATGCTCACGATCCTCGTGCGGTGGGGTTACGGACTGCAGAACGTGCTCACCGAATATCACATGAACGCCATGGCGAAGGTGATGCTGGTCGGCAGCCTGCTGCTCACCTACTCCTACGTCTGGGAAGCTTTCGGGCCCACTCTACATCGAGCGACGCCGCAGAAAAGACGGAGTTCTTTCAGCGGATTTTCGGATTCACCGCGATGCCGTTCTGGTCCGAGAAGGCGCTGACCGTCATCGTCCCGCAGCTTCTTGTGGTTTCCCGCCGTCCGCCGCAATCTTCTGCTGCTGTTCGTGATTTCGGCCGGGATCATCGTGGGCATGTGGCAGGAGCGCTTCGTCTTCACGATCTGCAGTCTCGAGCACAACAACATTCCGTCCTATTGGGGCGTGTATTTCCCGACGGTCTGGGACTGGGCGGTGCTTGCGGGGACGATCGGGCTGTTCTTGACGCTGTTCTTCCTGTTCTTGCGTTTTGCACCGATCGTTTCGTTGGCTGAGGTGCGTGAAATTGTCGTGGAGGAGAACACGCCGAATGAGCGATCTCTTCGGCGTTGTCGGCGTGTTCCAAACAGCGGACGCCATCACGAACGCGGCCCGACATCTGCGGGACGTCCGGCTATCGAACGTTCGAAGCGTATACGCCCTATCGCGTCGAAGGATTGGGAGAAATCATCCATCCAGGACCCAGACGCTTCTTGCCGCTTCTGATGTTTGGCGGTGCGGTTCTTGGCGCTGCCTGGGGATATTGGATCCAGTACTGGGATGAGGCCCTGAGCTATCCGATCAATGTCGGCGGCCGCCCCTACAACAGTTGGCCGGCCTTTACGGTCTCGACCTTCGAATTGTTGGTGCTCTGCGCGGTAGCTGCCGGTCTCTTAGGCCTCCTCTGGGCTTCCCGCCTGCCCAAGCTCTACCACCCGCTGTTCGAGGCCAACAGTTTCGCGCGAGCCTCGCGCGATCGCTTCCTCATTTGCGTCGAGGCGAGGGATCCGCATCTTCGATCTCGATTCCGTTGGGCGACTGCTTGAGCAGCTCGGCGCCGAACGAATCGAGGAGGTGCGCGCGTGAACTGGAGGACGGGCGTTGTGATCGTGAGCCTGACGGCTTTGCTGGCAGCGTGTGACAACATGGCCAACCAGGCGAGCATGAAGCCATACGAAGTTCCTTACGGCTCGCAAATTCAATGGCCGATCACGCCGCCCGAGCACACCGTGGCGCGAGACCAACCACTGAAGCCGCCGGCGGCCCCGCCAGTCACGATGGCGCTCCTTCAACGCGGCCAGCAGCGCTTCGACATCTACTGTTCGCCGTGTCACGGCCTGGCCGGAGACGGCAATGGCATTATCGTCCAACGCGGGTTTCCGCATCCGCCTTCCTATTACAGCGACAGGCTGAAGGCCGCATCCAACGAGCACTTCTATGACGTGATCACGGAAGGCTACGGTGCCATGTATTCGTACGCTGACCGGGTCGAGCCTTCGGACCGATGGGCAATTACCGCCTACGTCCGCGCGTTGCAGGCGAGCGCGGCTGCGCAGGCCTCTGACGTACCGCCCGACAAGCTGGACGCGCTGAAGTGAAAGTGGATCGGAAGTCGATCACCATTGCTATCGGCGCCCTTTGGGCGGTTGGAGTCCTCGGTTGTGCGATCGCGGGGATCTTTGATCCGAGGGCATTCTTTCGCGCGTGGCTGTGCACCTATCTGCTTTGGCTCGGCGTGCCGCTTGCAGGCGTGACCCTCGTTCTTGTGCACGATCTCAGCGGCGGCGACTGGATGGCATCAGCGCGCCTGCCGCTCAACGCGGCAATCGCAACTATGCCGCTGGCGAGCCTGGCGGGCATTCCAGCTTTTATTGGTCTCGATTCTCTCTACTCGTGGACTCAGCCCCCTCCCGATCTCGCCAACGTGTTTTACCTCAACCCCGCGGCCTTCTTCATCCGTTACGGCATCTACGTCGTGCTTTGGAATTCACTTGCGGCATATGCCCTGTTCGGGCCGCGCCAGGGCCGTGTTCCAATTTCTCCCGCACTGTCCTGGATCAGCGGCATCGGTTTGGTCGCACTCGCCTTTTCGTCAAGCTTCGCCGCGATCGATTGGATCCTTTCGCTTGAGCCGACGTTCTGGTCGTCCATCTTCCCGTACACACAGGCAGCAAGTTGGTTCAACACGGGGATGGCACTCGTTGTGCTGCTGGTCGTCATTGTCGACTGGCCGACACCCGAAGGCCGGGCGCGCATGACCGATCTCGCGAAGATCCTTTTCGCGACGACGATATTCTGGGCCTATGTCGAATTCATACAATTCCTCATCATTTGGGAAGAGAACCTCAAGACCGAGATTCCCTGGTACCTGAAACGCATCCACTCGGCGTGGCTACCGGCGGTCTATGTCTCGGCCGTCCTCGGATTTGTCGTGCCCTTCCTCGTGTTGTTGTGGGCGCCGCCGAAGCGGAACCGCGCCGTCGTTGGAACGATATGCGTGTTGATCATGATCAGCCGCGTCGTCAATACGTGGCTGCTTGTGCTGCCGGAATTCGACGCCCCACCGCCGTTCTGGCTGGACGTCGCGACCTTACTGGCGCTCGGAGGCGCCATCGCTCTGCTGTTTGACTGGGGCTGGCGGCACGCAGCCGCGCCGGTGCGTGCCGGCACTCGAGTCAGGACGGCAGACAGTGGCTAAGTCATCCGACGACGCTTCGCGAAAGCGCCTGCGTTGGTGGCTGATCGCGCTGGTCATTGGGGTCACTCTTGCGGTTTGGAGGCTCGTCATGACTCCCGCTCCCGAAAACGCGCGACGCCCGGTGCTAGCTGACGACGGCGGCTATCAACGCTTCAACCCGGACACCGCATTCGAGCCTTCTGACTGGAGGCTGGCGCCGGTAGCCCTGGCCTACGTTGGCACGTTGATCGTCCTGGTTGCGTCATGTCTCGTGCTAAAGGTCGCTTATCCCCGCGCGCTGCCGGATGTCGCACGCACGCTGAGCATCACCCCGCCCGGACCGTTTTTGCAAACCGACCCGCAAGGGGAGTTCGAGCGCATACGGGCCGACGAGGAGAAGCGACGCGACACCTACTATTGGATCGACAAGTCGAAGGGAGTGGTCCACGTCCCGGTCGAACAAGCGATGCAGAACCTTGCAAAAACCGGAATCCCCGGCTTTCCAAAAGGCGAGCAATGAGAGAGGCATCGCTCTCCGGCGCCCACGCCCCGCGCGCTTTGACACTGGCCGCGCTATCGGCCGTGCTTCACCGACAGGGCTGAGAGCATGGGCAAATGGATCCCGTTCTGGCCCGATACCGCCGCGATCAGCGCGACATCGGTGAACAACCTCTTCATCGCCGAACTTGGCCTCAGCAGCCTGATCATGGCGACGGTTGTCGGCATGATCCTGCTCTTCTGTATCCGTTACCGCAGGGCAAGCAGCGCTTCCCGCGCCAATCTCACCGAAAAGACCTGGCGCTTCGAGATCGGCTGGACGTCCGCGACGATGTTTGCGTTCCTCGTGCTCTTCGTCTGGGGCGCCGCCATGTACATCTGGTTGTTCCAGGCGCCGCCCGGTGACATCGAGATCTATGTCGTCGGCCAGCGGTGGATGTGGAAGATCGAGCATCCCGGCGGCCAACGCGAAATAAACGCCCTTCATGTGCCGGTAAATAAAACCATCCGGCTCGCGATGGCATCCGAAGATGTCATCCATAGTTTTTTCGTGCCTGCCTTCCGCGTCAAGCACGACGTGGTCCCCGGCACGCTCGAAACCCTGTGGTTCAAGGCCGACAAGGTCGGCACCTATTTCCTCGCATGTACCCAATTTTGCGGGCTTCAGCACGCGACCATGCAGGGCAAGGTCATTGTCATGTCCGATCCCGATTATGAGCGCTGGCTGACCGATCAGGGTCCGCAGCAAACGCTGGCCCACCAGGGCGAGGACCTGTTCCGCGCGCACGGCTGCAGCGGTTGCCACAGCGAAGGCAGTACGGTTCACGCGCCCTCGCTCGCCGGGCTCTATGGAACGATGGTGCATCTGCAGGACGGCTCCGTCCGCGTAGCCAACGAGACCTACATCCACGACTGCATACTTAATCCCCGCAGCTTCACCGTCGCCGGCTTTGCGCCAATCATGCCCGATTTCTCGGGGGAGCTTGATGAAGGCGAGGTCTTGGAGCTCGTCGCATACATCAAGTCCCTTGCCAATACGGAGGAGACCGTCAGATGAGCGTGACGACCGCCGGACGTGTGCCGCAAAACGGAGCGCCCGTATCGATCGAACCCTCCTATCTCACCGCCGGCAACACCGTCGCCTCGTGGCTTCTGACCACAGACCACAAGCGCATCGCCCTGCTCTTCTTCGCTTCGATTACATTCTTCTTTTTCGTCGGCGGTTTCGCAGCGACGATGATGCGTCTGAACCTCGCGTCTCCGGAGGGTCTGCTGCAGCCGGCGGTTTACAACCGCATGTTCACCATGCACGGGATCATCATGGTCTGGTTTTTTCTGATCCCGTCCATACCCGCGACGTTTGGCAACTTCTTCATCCCGATGATGATCGGCGCGCGCGATCTTGCTTTCCCGCGGATTAATCTTGGGAGCTGGTACGTTTTCAACCTGTCGGGTCTGGTGGTGCTGTACGCGCTCATCATGGGTGGCGCCGACACCGGCTGGACGTTCTACACGCCGCTGTCGACGCAATATGCCAACGGTTATGTTTTTGCCGCGGCGCTGGCCGTTTTTATCAACGGCTTCTCGTCGATCATGACGGCACTCAACTTCGTAGTCACCATCCACCGTATGCGCGCGCCGGGCATGACCTGGATGCGTCTGCCGCTGTTCGTCTGGGGCATCTACGCGGTTTCGGTGGTGATGCTGACGGCCACTCCGGTGTTGGCGATGGATACGTTCCTGATCGGTGCAGAGCGGCTCATGGGCCTCGGATTGTTCGATCCACGTCACGGCGGTGATCCGCTGCTGTGGCAGCATATGTTTTGGTTTTACTCGCACCCCGCCGTCTACATCATGATCTTGCCGGCCATGGGCGTGGTCAGCGAGATCATCCCTTGTTTCTCGCGGCGGCCGGTTTTTGGCTACGCGGGAATGACGATCGCGTTGATGTCGATTGCCATCCTCAGCTTCTTCGTGTGGGCCCACCACATGTTCGTGGCCGGAATCTCGATCTAGCTCGGCCGTCGTGTTCTCATTGATGACGTTCTTCGTTGCCGTGCCCTCGGCGATCAAGGTGTTTAATTGGACCCTCACCCTGCACAAGGGGAGCATCGTTTTCGACGCAGCGATGCTCTACGCGCTGGGGTTCGTCTTGTTATTCACGCTCGGCGGCGTCAGCGGGCTGATGCTCGCGACTCTCGCAGTCGATGTCGACGTGCACGGAACCTATTTCGTGGTCGCCCATTTCCACTACATCATGGTTGGCGCCACGGTCAGCGCGTTCTTCGGCGCTCTGCATTATTGGTGGCCGAAAATGACTGGTCGGCTTTTCCATGAAGGCGTGGCGCGTTTCGCGGCGATCCTCACCTATATCGGCTTCAACCTCACTTTTTTCCCGCAATTCATCTTGGGCTACCTCGGCATGCCGCGTCGTTCGTACACCTATCCGGCCGAATGGCAGCCCTGGAACCTGTTGTCGTCGGCGGGCGCTTCAATCCTCGCCGTAGCCTATCTCTTGCCGCTCCTCTATCTCGGCTGGTCGCTCGTCCGCGGTCGAAGGGCCGGGGCCAATCCATGGGGCGCAACGGGCCTCGAATGGACCACCGCGTCCCCGCCACCTCAACATAACTTCAAACGTACGCCGACCGTGACGCGCGGACCCTATTCCTACAACCCCGAGGACGGAAGCTTCGTCAGCCAGGAAGGGACCGCGCATGCCGGATAGCGCTGTGCTCCGCCCCGAGGCGCAGTATGCCAGCCTCGACCAGCAGGGGGACACAGCCCAGCTGGGCATATGGGTGTTCCTGGTCAACGAAACCATCTTTTTTGGCGCCCTGATTTTCACCTATTTCCTTTACCGAACCTCTTATTCCCGGGAGTTCGAGGTGGCGGCCAAAGACGCCGTGCTGTGGTGCGGCAGCGTCAATTTCGGGCTTCTGGTGACCAGCAGCCTGACCATGGTGTTAGCCATCAACGCGGCCGCGCAGGGTGGACGGGGCGCGATGATCTGGTGGCTTGTTGCTACCGCGGCGCTGGGCTGCGTGTTTCTGGGCGTCAAGGGCTTCGAATATTATCTCGACTTCAGGACAAGGTCGTTCCGGTGCTTAACTACCAGGCGAAACCCGGCGAAGGTCGGGCAGGCGAGCTTTTCTGGGTTTTCTATTGGTTAGCGACCGGCTTGCACGCGATCCATCTCACCGTCGGAATTGGGCTCATTCTCTACATGCTGCTTTGGAGAATCCGCCGACGCGAGATCACGCCGGCCTACTTTGCCCCGCTCGAGGTCGTCGGCATCTACTGGAGTTTCGTCGACACCGTATGGCTGTTTCTCTACCCCTGCATTTATCTGGTGGGGCGCTCATGAGCTTCGGCCCCGAAACCAATCCAAGGCGGGCCACGGCGCTGCCTTTCGTATGGCTGTGGCTGCTCCTGCTTCTTCTCTTTGGCGCAAGCTTGGGGGTTGCATTCCTCGGCCGCGGCGTATGGGCGCCAGCGATGGAGTTCGCCGTCGCCGCGATCCAGACCTCGGTGCTGTTCATTTTCTTTATGCGACTGAAGGGACCGCCATCGTTGAGATGGGTCTTCGCCGTCAGCGGCTTCTTTTGGCTGCTGTTTCTGTTTGGCCTGAGCATGACGGACTATAGCAACCGGTCCGGCTGGCCTTCGCACTACGTTGCCGGCGCGCAGAGCTATCAGATTCCACAGAGAGGCCCGTGAAGGGCGTGTGCTCTTTGATGACAGAGCGCCTGATACTGCGCCCCTGGGAGGATCGCGATCGTGCCGCGATGGCGCGCATCCAGGCCGATCCGCAGGTCCGCCGCTTTTATCGCAAAGCCCTGACCGCCGACGAAGTCAACGCGGACATCGACCTCGCGGTCGACCGCGCGCGCACGAATGGGTTTCACTTCCAGGCGGCAGAGTTGAGAGACGGCGGACAGCTGGTTGGTTTGATCGGGCTGGGCGTCATCCCTGACGCAACGCGGGCCGCCATCCCAAGCCATCCACGGGTCGAGATCGGCTGGGTTCTCGCCCCGGAATTTTGGGGACGGGGCCTTGCGCCAGAGGGTGCACGTGCCTGGCTCGACCGCGCTTGGTTCCTTGGCCTGCCAGAGGTTGTTGCTTTCACCGCCCGCCTGAATCGGCCAAGCCAGCGCGTCATGCAAAAAATTGGAATGGTCCGCGACGACCACGATGACTTTGAACACCCCTCAATTCCTGAGGGCCACCGCCTTCGCCCGCACGTATTGTATAGATTGCGCAATCCGAATTTCTCCACCAGTGCGTCCGGCGCAACGTGATAGGACGTCCAGGGTTCTGGACAGAGACAGGAGGTGCCCCCTTTCACGAATGAATAGCCGCCCCCGGTCGATCGCGCTACACTGAGGTAGCCATGGCTGGCGGTCTCTGGTCAAAGGCGGATGAAGTCGGGCGAGTTTCTCAATGCGGTCGAGAGGGTCTACCGCGCTGGTGTGCAGCCGGAAGACTGGCCGGATGCGCTGCGTCTGTTAGCCAGCAGTTTCGGAGCTGTGGGCGCCACCCTCGAGATCTTCGATAAGCGCTCTGTCAGCCTCGTGGATTTCCACCTCGCCGGTTTGCCAGCCGGCGCCGAAACCCCGTACGTCGAACATTTCGCGCGGCATAACCCGCGCGCGGCCTACGCCATGCAGCACCTGTCGCAGAAGGTCCTCTTCGACTACCGCATCATCGACGAGCACGGCATGGACCGCGACCCCTATTACGCCGAATATCTCACGTCGATCGACCTTCGCTATTTCATTACCGCACAGATCATCGATACGCCGCTGCTGCACGGCGTCGTCAGCATTCAGCGCTCGCGACGACAGGGCCACGTGCAAGACAGCGACGTCGCAATCATGAAGCGTTTGTTGCCGCATTTGCGGCGCGCGTACGACATTACGGTCCGACTGCAGAGTGCGGGTCGCGCGCGCCGGGCGTTTGAGAGCGGGTTCGATTGGCTGGATGACGGTGTCGCCATCGTCGATGTTCGTGGGACTGTCTGCCACGCCAACGATGCGCTGCAGGCCATTGTTCGTCGCGACGATGGAATTCGAATGACCAAAGGCGGGCTTGAGTTTGCAAGCGCACAAGCCTCGCATCGATTCACGCTTGCCCTTGCCTCCGCGGACCTCAAGCGCGACGTGGCAGAAACAGCGGCGGGCGATTTTTTTGCGGAGCGTGCGTCGGGCACGCTCCCCTACCGCGTGTCGGTGCGACCGCTGGTCGAGTTCCACGCGGTCCCGGGTGTCGGCGACGAGCCGTTCGCAATCGTGTTCATTTCTGACCCGCTGGCGGCCGGTTCTGCAGCGGTGACTATCTTGCGCGACGCATTCGGTCTCACTTCGGCCGAGGCCCGACTTGCATCGGCACTTCAGCGGGGGATATCTCCGATCGCCTATGCCCGTCGCAACGGGATCAGCGCCAACACGGTCTACACTCATCTGCGCCGGCTACGGGAAAAGACAAATACACGGCGCCAATCCGAGCTGATCCATCGGCTCAACGCATTGGGGCCGCTGCGCTCCCTCTCTTCTGGCCGCACCGCAAAGTAACGCGCCGTCTCACCAGAGTTGGTGACGCCCTCCCCTTCGGCCTTCCCTAACATCACGTAGGTGCTCCGACGAGTACGGTTCGGGTGTTGTTGGCATCAGCAACGCGCGTGGTGCCGACGCCAGATCGACAGGGGGGTTCTTGATGCGCACCTATCCACGAAAGCCGGCCTTGATGATCGCAGTCATCTGCGGGATTGCCTTGCTCACAGGACGTCCCGCAAGCGCCACCTTGTTTACGTACAACTTTACCGGGATTTGGGACACCAGCGAGGACCTTTGTCCTACCTTGCCATCGGGCGGATGCGTAGGCTCGACGTCCGCCATCACCCCACCGGCTGCAGGCACAATCTTCTCTGGGTCGGTGGTTGTCGACGACACTCTGTCTGACCTGTTGCCCGGAGTAGGTGCGGTCTATCAGGGCGGCCAGACCAATCTCGACGTCAGCACCGGTGGCCACACGCGCGCAACCGGCGTCGGCAGCGCGCAAATCCGGACGGGGACCGGGATCGGCGCATACTGGTTTGCTGAAACGTTCCCCAATACGGCGGGGACCTTCGATGGCAACGCCCTCGATCCCGACCAGGTGTTCTTTTACATCCAGCTGAACAACAATCAGGCGAACGAAGGGGTTCTCCCGATCAATATTCCTGTTCCGGCGAGCATCGCCGCCAACTCTCAATCCCAGTTGGTCGCCTATCTGCTCAATCCCGACAATCTCTTTCAGTACACGTCCTACTTCCAGTTGGACGGTCACCTGACGTCGTTCGGCGTCCCCAGGGTTTCCGACGTGCCGCTTCCGACCACATTGCCCCTGTTCGCGTCCGGCCTGGGTTTGATCGGCTGGCTCGGCCGGCGGCGGAAGCTAGCCGACTGAACGCCTGGCGGCGATGCCGCATGATGGGGCCGCTTGGGCCCGGCCTACTCGGCAGCGGCTTGGGCAGCGGTGGGTGCCTTTGCGGCCCACGCCGCACCGGCGCGATGCAATACAAAGCCGGCGTCCATCACCGCGTCGCGGTTCAGGATATTGCGAAAATCAAACAGGTGCGCACCGCGCATCGCCGAGCGCAGCTTCGCCAGATCGAGGTCGCAAAACGCCCGCCACTCGGTCAGCACCACAAGCGCGTCGGCATCCCTGCCTGTCGCATATGGGTCGTCGGCAAACCCGACCCCCTCAAGTATTCCGCGCGCGTTCGTCAGTCCAGCGGGATCATATGCCGTTATGCGGACCCCCTCCCGCTTCAGATGCTCGAGTACGGCGACCGCCGGCGAGTCTCGAACGTCGTCGGTGTCGGCCTTGAAGGTCAGGCCGAGGACGCCGATGCGGAGCTGCCGCGGATCGATCGCACACGTCTCCATGATGCGACGCGCCAGACGTTCCTGACGGCGCGCGTTCGAAGGCAGAATAGTCCGGATGAGGCCGCCTGCGTCACCGAGGCCTTCGCAAAGGTGCGACACCGCGCCAACGTCCTTTGGGAAGCACGAGCCGCCAAAGCCGGGCCCCGGCCGCAGAAAGTGCGGGCCGATACGGCTGTCGACGCCCAGCACGCTGATCACCTCTTCGATGTCGCCACCGACCTGTTCGCAGATGTCCGCGAATTCATTCAGGAGCGCCAGGCGCGCCGCCAGGAACGTATTGGCGGCATACTTTGCCACCTCGGCGGACTCGATCGAGGTCGCAACCAGCGGGCGACCGCTGTCGGTCAGAGGGCGATAGAGCGCACGCCCGATGTCGAGCGCACGCGGATCCTCAGCCCCCAATACGATGCGCTCCGGATTCATGAACTCCTCGACCGCCCTGCCCTCGCGCAAAAACTCGGGATTGGACAGCAGAGCAAAATCAGCACCCGGATTCAGGCGGGCGATAATGTCACCGACGCGTCGATTGGTACCGGCCGGAACGGTGGATTTGACGCAGACCACCGTGAAGCCGGTGAGATGGGGCGCAACGTCCTTCGCCGCCCGCTCCACAAAAGACAGGTCAACCTGCCCGTCAGGACCCGGCGGCGTGCCGACCGCGATCATGACCAGATCGGCCCGGGCGATGGCGTCACTTATCTCGGTCGTGAAGCGAACCCGACCGGAGGCAAGGTTGCCTGCCAGCAGCGCCTCCAGACCGGCCTCGTAGATAACCGGATCACCGGCCGATAGCCGCGCGATTTTCTGAGGGTCGACATCGATGCCGACGACATCGTGCCCGAGATCCGCAAGGCAGACAGCGGTGGTGAGGCCAACATAGCCCGTTCCAACAATTGACACTCTAACCGGCACTGTTACTCACCCTTCTGTTGGCGACGCGTCTCACAGGAGATGTTCGAGGATCAGACTGCACTTGCGTCCGGCCTTCGGCAATTCCCCCAAACCAAAAAAATTGGCTCCCTGCCCCGCCTGACGGCGAACTTCGATATGATCATCGGGCCGGTTCAGCCAATTACTGTCAAGGCCCGTGTGTTGCTGGCGGTCGTCAGCAACGTCGACTCGGATGCCCCGACGGCGAATGTATCTTCCATGGTCTGTCCGTCGTCAGAGTTTTTGGGACAGCGAGCGGCTTCATTAAGTGAGGCCCTGGGTCATCTGGTTGACGATGCTATGCGGCCTGCCACCGATGCAGCAAGCGTCGGTTTGCAATGGTCTGTCGTTTGATCCTTTCCCGTTCGATGAGAACGGTCTGGCCGCGAGAAGGGCGTCCTTGACCGACTGCTGGCCGGGCGCGATCCAAAGGAAGTCTTCAACAAGGATGGTCTGGTTGACGAGTTGAAGAAGGCGCTTTCGGAACGGATTCTGAACGCCGAGATCGACGCGCACCTGGATGGCAATGGGTTGAAGGCAAGAACAGGAACAATCACCGCAACGGCACTCGAAGGAGTCGGTTCTGACCGGCACCTCGAAGATGACGCTGTGTCACCGGCCAGCCGCCTCTTGCCGGCTTCGAGGAACTCCTTGGACCAACGGTAATTAAAGGTTCTGGACGATCCCTTCCCGGCGACAGAGTTCGGCGATGCTGTCTTCCCGCGCAGACCCTCCAGCACGATGCGGATCTTGTCTTCAGCCGAGAAGTGCTGCCGCGTTCCGCGCCGAATGTTCTTAACGACCTGCTCCGCCAACTCCCTCGCCGGCCCTGGACTTCTGTCTCATCTTCGCTCCCTGCAGGGACTACGATGAGCCGGAAATCCTCCCTTGCTCAATCCGCCAAAGGTGTCATAGGCGCTGACGACGAACAGTGGTGGTTCCGCCAACCTAGGGGATCATCACCCGCCCGCCAAGCAGCAGACGACGCGTTTTACCAGCGCTTCACCGCCGCCCTTGGACGACTTCAGCCTGCTAGGGCATTGGACTTGCCGCGATGCGTCCTCGGGGCCGGTCCACGAGGCTTCGTTCGGTCAGATAACCGAACACGAGCCCGATCACAGCCCAGAGAATCAGGTGAATGCCGAGAGAGACGACGCGGAACCTCCAAAGGACCACGGCGGAGAACGTCTCCGGCACCTCGTTGACCGGGGGCAGCAACACGTCGACCACGATGATCGCCAGGACGAACGCACCCGCTGCCATCAGGCCAGCGTTCCATGCGCCATACCGATCCCGGAGGCGGCGGGCCAGGGCAACCGCGCCGATCGTGGTGGCGAGCGAAACGGCGAGCATGAGGAAGTAAGCCCCCGTCCGAAAACCAATGGTATCCGGGCTCCCGACGGGGGGCGGATTTGCGGGATATTTGAGCTGTGGCACGAGTACCAGGGCCACATACGCGGCGATCGCCAGCAGTGCGGCGGTTGCTCGTGGCGACAAGTGGCTGAAGCGATCCTGTACGAAGGCGAAGACGAGGGCGAACAGGCCGCCCATGGCCGAGCCATAGACCACAATCGCGGTGAAGAGACCAAGATTGGCCTGTGTGCCCCGGCTGATGATCTCGGGCTCGGGCGCGGAATCCCGGCCGGCCGCTTCGGCCTGAACCGCCGTCCTTTGTTCCTCAAATGCGATGGCCCGATCGACCTCCGGTTCACCGAATGTCCGGGCAAAGGCGAAGGCAGTCAGACCCGCCAGAAGTCCGATGAGCATGCCGCGAAGAAGAAGATTTCCGATCATGGTCCCCGCTGCCCTCAGTGGCAGGGGAAGCCAAGAAGGTGACGGCCATCGTGCACGAACTCGTGGACGTACATGCCGTGTATGAGTGAGGTTGCGCCTTCCTCTACGCCGACGAAATAAATCGCCAGCAACAAGAGCAGGCCGGCGAACACGGCCCATGGAAGCATCTCGCCTACCGGGATAGCTGCCGGGCCGGCCTCGGGTGAAACAGCAATGTTGGACATGACTTGGTCTCCTGGGATTACGCGTCCCGCCGACGAATGTTGCTACAGGAGAGGGTCTGACTTCCGATCAACACGCTGATCGGTCACAGTGGCGCGACCGCGCCGGATTTTCACCGGCTTCCTGACTCGTAGCTGATGGGAGGCTATGTGTGGAAAGACACCATGTCAATTGATGGACGCATGATACCGGTTTTGGCGACGCCACCTTTGGTCCGCATGGCGATAGTGCACGTCCTGAATGGTCCATTGACTGCACTTTGGCATATCGACGTCGAGCCCCTCAGCATGGTGGACTTGCGATTCGACGGTCGCAGGTGGGCGTTGAAAAAAGAAGACTGGCCAGGACGACCGGTGCTGTTCGGCGTGAAGGTCAATCCGATTTTGGAGCAGGCACCATTCTGCCGACGTGATCATCCGGTCCGGAGTAGACGTAGGTGATGGTCTCACCTGTCGGCACTTCGACGATTTCAGTCCTGGCGTCGCTTCCGGGCCGTGTCTGGTAGCTGATACCCTCCGCCTTGACCGGGCGGCCGAGGGCATCGGTTTCGGTCACCCGCCGGCCATCGGCGGTGAAGCGTGTCGTACCGTTTTGGCGAATGCGGTCCCATCCGAGCAGCCGCCCGGCATCGTCGTAGTCGATAGACGTCGCGCCAATTGCGGACCGGAATCAGCACCGGGTCGACGTAACGCTGCCGGTAGTCGGGATCGTCGTAGTCGACCTCGGCGATCTGGCCGTCTGCCCGATAAGTCCGTTTCTCGTTGCCCGGATAGAGGAGGCTGATGAACGCCGGCGCCGACCAATGGATGCCGTTGCTGGCAAACACGCCGATGTCGACGCGGTCGGTGGTGATCGACGGCTGCCAGGGCAGTGTGTGCCGCTCATGCCAGGGAACGACGATTTCGGCGCTGCTGCCGCTCGCGTCAAGCGGATGAATGGCGATGCGGTCGGCATCGCCGGAGAGCACGACCCAGCGAAAGGTGAGCGGCCGCCCGTTCGGATCGACCGTCGCGCCGGCATTGATGACCAGACGCTTGTCGTAGGCCGTGGAGTCGATGACCCGGGCGATGGCGGAGGGCGTGTCGAACAATGTCTCCGTGGCGACCGGAAGGAATACGTCGCGGCCGACCAGTCCCAGGCTTTCATCCGTCACCCGCAAACGCACCAGCGGCGGCACGTCCTCGACCTTGAGATCATGGGCGATCTCGATCATCGCCGAAGTGTCGAGCGAAGCCGGATCAAAGACGCTCGGATGCGCCTTGCCGCTCAGATAATCTTCGTCGGTCGTGATACTCTTTTGGCCTCGCCGGAATATCCATTGCACCGTCGGTGCGATCAGGCCCTTCTCGGTGAGGAACGCTTTCACGTCGGGGTGAAACGCCGCCAGAATTTCGACGACGGCATCGACCAATGGTTGATCCGAGCCGGAGGATCCCTGGGAGATCAGGTAGTAGGGCGTGTTGGCCGGATAGACATCACCGTAAGTCCGGATCGTGGTCGTGATGCTCGGGATAGACGTAGATCTGATTGGCCGCGTACTGCAGGGCCAACACCGCAACCTGGTTCGCCCTGGTCAGAGCGTCGCGTGGCAAGCTGCGCCATAGCGGCCCTGCAGTGTCGGCGAGCGAGGCATTGCCCACTGTCGGAGCGTTGAACAGCATCATCGTGTTCATGGCGCGGTCGATCCCTGCCGCCCGCGCCTCGTCGCCGTACTGGACCCGAGCCACCTGGGGAAACAGGCCAGGCTGCAATTTGGAATGACCGCGATCGCGGTTGTCATAGAGATCGCCGTAGTTGCCGGCGCCGCTGCCATTCTGGAACCAGGCGTTGAGACGGTCGGCGACCAGGGGATTCCCGTGCATGACCTGCGGTTCTTCGGCCGCTTGGGGGAAATGGAACAGGGTCCGCAACACGCCGAAACGGCTGTCCCACCCGGTGTTTGCTGCACTGATCGGGGCAATCCCCTCGGTCACTTCGGCAGCGGTCGGTGGCGGCGTGACGGATTGTGGTGCCTGCTGTCCGGCAGAGGTCACCAGAGCCTGAAACCGGGGATCCTGGCGCAAGGAATCGAAGGCCGGATTATTTTCAAGCATCGCCGCCCCGCCGGGCAACCCGTCATCAACCGCCCGGGTCAAGCTCTGCAGGGCCTCATCCACCTTCCCTGCACGCGCAAGCAGGACGGCGAGGTCATAGTGAAACGCTCCGACGGCGGGAAAACGCTGCGTCAGCCGGGTAAGCAGCGCTTGCGCCTCCACTTCGTTTCCTGAAGCGATAAACTGCTGGACGGCGCGGGCGCCATCGCTGATCGCCGGCAGATCGAAGACGTTGATGACCGGCGGTTCGTCAGCTACCAGCGCGACCTGCCCACCAGACGCGGCGGCCAAACCAATAGCCAACACCCCCATCACGGTCGCAAAGAAGATCACCCCGGCACGTAGCCCCGATTGTTGGTCTGCCCCCTGCTTCTCGCGTTCATGGCCGCATAGCGATTAGGACCTCGACTTGATCTAGCGGTAAGGCCCGCGTTGGAGCACACGCGCTGCAGCAAGACCCAGCAGCAATACGCCGGGCATTTCCACAACGCGAGCGAGACTGGCGGAGACCTGATCGTTGCCGAACGCCATACGCCACCAGTGCATCGCGATCGGCCGCCCAGAGGCGCACGATGCGAGCGCAAAATCATTTGGCGCTCAGAAGGCCATGGGACCTTTAGCTTCGTTCTGCCAAAATCAAATGTAGCGTGACTAATTTTGTCCCGCTCCTTGCGCGTGCTCAAACGCCGGCATCAGCGTCCAATTGCCTCACCGCTTCGAGATCCGATCGAATCAAGCATATCCATCGCTCTCAGCGTGGAGCGCACGCCTATTTGTTCCTCCAAGCTTTTGTTTTTAGGGAATCGCCCTGGACAACGTCCCTCGCCTCGCAAAGACGCGATGGATCGCGGCCGCTATCGATGGCTCGGAGTTCGGTGCCTCTAACGATGCAAAAATTCCCTGCTAACAGGGAAAATATCAGCGAATTCATCAAACCAGAATCCCGTCAGACTCCTTCTGCATTCACTCGACGACCGACCGCCACCACACCACCCTATCCCTGCCTCCATCGGCATCCTTGTATCACGACTGGAGCGCGATTTCATGGGTCTCGAAGGAGGACACACAAGCCGCGCCAAAGACGTGTGTCGTGGGCCGCGCCGCCGGTGACCAACACAATCTAGCGCGCGATGTCTTCCCCTGACGGGGGGTCCAGCGCCGCTCATGCAGCAGGCACTGTCGGCAAGCCGCTTTCAGGAGGTGATGTCGAATGAGGCCGGAAAACTCTAACTGCCGCCGAGGACCGGCCTTGACGTCAATTCTTTCGCTCGTCACCCTGCGGGCGGAGATACCGCGTGCAATGCCGCGGCGCTGTCAGCGTACCATGCGTCGATAGGAGCCAGCAGGTCTGGCAACAGGCGTGCCTTCCAGCCGGTGATGGTCGCGTCGAGCGCCGCCGCGTTCTCTTGGGTGAATGCATCCCGGTCCGTGTGCTCGCGGAACGCGGAAAGCGCCCAGTCGAGGCCGGTCCCCGCGAGGGCTCCGATAGCGGTGCCGAGGCCAGGCTCGATCGAACCAGCCGTCGCTCCTCCTGCGGTCATCTCAGCGGCAGTCGCGAGTTGGCCTGCCGACCGCGCAAGAACGGGCAAGACCGCGCGCTCGATGACGCCGCCCAGCACCGCGCTGCCAGCGATCGCCGCGACGGTCTGTACCGGCTCAAGGAAGCGGTCCTCGGCACGGTAGAGCGGCACCCTCCATTTCTCGGCGTCCCAATCAACCACAACATCGATCGAACCCGCGGGGATCTCCTCCAAATGGTCGGTCTTCTCGGCAAGGAACTGCTGGACGCGCGCATCAAGACCCGCCACCATCACCAGATACTGTTCATGGGCATCGGTGAGCGCACGACGCAGCCCACCTGCGATGAGGTCGTTCCGCTCCTCTGGCTTGAGTACGAGCTCGGTGTAGTTCCGGAGGAGGTAGTCCTCGGCGGCATTGCGAGCAGCGTCGGTCACCGGCGTACGGCTGAAGAAAAGTCGTGTCATCTCCTGCATTGCCCCTGTCCCCGCCTCGTAGAGGAAGCGCCACGAGCGACCCCAGGCGAAGAACCAGTCCGCATAAGCATTGAGGTCGGCGTCCCGATTCGTGAAAGCCTGCGCGAAAATCCGATCGAGATCGGCGTTGGCCTGCACCTCGGCTCGTTCCCGCGCCAACTGGATATACCGGGCCATGCTTTCAACGAATGCGTCCGTCTCCGCTTTGCCCGCGGTGGCTCGAACCAGCCTGCCGTCGCCGAGTCGCAGGACGAATTCTGTCCGGTCGTCGCCAATTTCGCGGTGGATCGGTGTTTTGAGATGGGTCCCGCTCGGCTTGACGGCCTGCTCGTGCAGCAGGCGCCGCGCCTCACTCGCCGAGTAGACGTTCCAAGCGCCGATGGCGGCAGTTCCGACGATGACTATGCCACAAGCCAAGCCGATCGGCGACAGCAGTGCAGCGAGGCCACCCCTTTGCCGTAACGTCGACGGGCGCGCAGGCAGTGGCTGAGTATTCTTCCTACCGGATATGACGCGCGCCGCGCGTGACACACCCAGGACGGTGCCGTCGGCTATTCCATTCATCGCATGGCCTCCCGATTTTTCACGAAAATGGTGCGGCTTTGCGGCCTTCTCGCGGCCAAAGGCAGGATCATGGGTCCCGCCAACAGAGGGTCTCCGCCTCGGGTCGTCTGAGCCTGACCGGGCGAACAGGTAGGACGACGTCGGCCGTCTTGTGGTGGAATAGTCCTACAGGGCGCGAAAACGTCGATGCGGGCTTCAATCGCGCCGCGGGTGGTAACTGTCAACGAAGCCTTGCGGGCAGCCTTCTTGCTCGAGCCCTCCCATACCACGTCGGTCTTGCCGGCAAGCTGTTGCCGGCCCCAGCCTCGTTTTGGCGTTCGTTTGTCAAGCGATCCTTGCGCTGGGGTATCGGTTGAAATGTTGCGTCAGTTAAACCGAAGGAACGATCTGGGCCATCGGTATCAGCTTGCCAAGCAAGGTCGGCGGCCATGGGATAGTCAGAAACTGATCGAAAACGAAATAGATGAAGATACTTGTCGCCAGCGCCATTGGGAGAGATAGCCGCCACGGTTCGCGGTTTTCCAGCCGCATGTAGGCAATGACAAAGACAAAGGCAGTCGGGATCAATCCGATCGAGGCCATCGACAGCATGAATCCGGCGAACCATCCGAAGAAGGCGACGGCGCGGCGGACCACCGTTGCGTTGGACAGACCGCCATCCTCGGCAACCACGTCCATATGGATCATTCGCTGCTCTCCGATATCCGAAGCGGTTCCGGCAAGCATTGCGGCGCGGCGGTGAAACACGTTGTAGGCGAAACTGAAGGTCGCAGTGATCAGGGTGATCGCGCCGACAATCAACGGCGCCTCGCGAGCCTCCGGTCTCCAGGTCAACGCCTCCATCATCATCACGCCCACGCTCGCAATGAGGCCGAGGTAGAAAAGATCAGTGGCGACGAATGATGGCGCGCCGAACACACGCTGGCGCCTGTTCGCTCTGAGCTGCACGAGGAACTCCGAGACGAGCGGCCGAAACAGGCCCAGAAGTGCAAGAGCCAGCAGTACGACCACAATTGGCCTAAGCACCCACTCCCAGCCGTAGCGTGCCGTCGAAATGTACATGTAACGCTCGATGATGGCGCCAAGGACGAAGCCGAGAATGAGCGGCGGGCGGGGCCAGCGCAGCCGCTTCATCGTCCAGCCGAGAACCCCGAAGGCGAACAGGGCGTAGAGATCGCCCCAGTCCCGGGAGCCCTGAAAGGCTCCCACGAACACGACACTCAAGATCAATGGCAGGGTCAAGGTGTAGCGCAGGGTTGCCAGCTTGGCGAACTGGCCACTGAAAAGAAAACACAGACCGGCACCGAGGATGTTGGCGATGGCGATGCTCCACACCATGGCGTAAGTGACGTCCAGGTGGTCTTTCAGCATGGCCGGCCCCGGCACCAGGCCCTGGATCAGAAAGGCACCGAGCAAAATAGCCATCGATGAGCTGCCGGGAACACCGAAAGCGATGGTCGGCACCAGGGCGCCTCCCTCTTTGGCGTTATTGGCGCTTTCGGGGGCGATCACGCCGCGAACGTCGCCGGTGCCGAACGTCTGCGCCGCGCCCTTGACGGTGCGGATGGCGTGGCCGTAGGCAAACCAGTCGATCACCGCACCGCCAAGCCCGGGAATGGCGCCGATTGCTGCGCCGAGGAGGCTGCAGCGAAGCACCAGCCACCAGTTACGCAGGGCGTCAGCGGCGCCCTTCAGCATCCCCTCCCTGATGTTGTACTTGCTGTTGATTGTGATGGCCGTCCGCCGGATAGCCAGGTCGCAGAGTTCAGGCATGGCAAAGATGCCCAGGGCCACCGGCAGAAGGGGTAGACCGTCATAAAGGTACAGAGAGCCGAAGGTCCAGCGAAGCGTGCCGGTCTGCGGGTCGCCACCGATCATCGACAGCATCGCGCCCAAGCCGGCCATGGCAACGCCGCGAAACGGCGAACTTCCCGACAGTGCGGCGACCATGGAAATGCCAAGAACGGAGCAGGCGAGCAGCTCCGGTGAGCCAAGGTAAAGCAAGATCGGCCGCAGAGCCGGGATCAGCATGGCGAGCAGCAAGGCGCCAAAGACGCCGCCGATGACGGAGGAGACGTACGCTGCGCTCAGTGCCCGCCCGGCCTCGCCCTTCTTGGCCATGGCGTGGCCGTCAAGGACGGTTGCCTGCGCGGCGGCGGTCCCGGGAACGCCAAACAGTATCGCCGGGATGGTGTCGCTCGTCGTTGTGACGGCCCCCAACCCGAGCAAGAACGCGAAGGCGGAGTAGGCATCCATGCTGTAAGTGAAGGGCAGAAGGAGCGCCATACCGGCGACGCCCCCGACGCCCGGCACGATGCCGATGACGAGGCCCATTACTACGCCGGCTGATAGGTAAGCCAGCCGTGCCGGTTCAGCGATGCCCGCGAGTGCCTGCAAGGCGGCGTCGAGCATGCCGTGATCCATTGTTCCCCCCTGCCCGGCGCTTTCCGGCGATTGACGTTAGTATGACGGCATGTCGAGGCGATAAGCGAGCAAGTTTTTCCCGTGGCGGAACGGTATTCCGCCCACAAGGATCGATCGCGCGCCATCGACCCGGCGCTCATCGAGGCGAAACACAGGGAAAGGGGAAAGGGCATGGTTGGGCTGGAACACTGCTCTGTCGGAGTGATCGGCCTCGGTCGGATGGGGCACCCGATCGCCCACCGCCTCGCGAAGGCCGGATTTATCGTGTCGGGCCACGATCGCGACACGCGGGCGGCCGCGGCTGCGTCTGCCGTAGGCATCCCTGTCGCCGGAAGTCCTCGCGCCGTTGCCATGACCTCGGATATTGTCATCGTCGTGGTCGGTTTCGAGAGTGATGTCACCGAAGCGATGTTCGGCCCCGACGGGGTTTCGGGTGGTCTGGGGCCGGGGACGGTCGTTGCCATCGCCTCCACAGTGGCGCCGAGCTATGTTGTCGGGTTGGCGGAACAACTCGGCGCAATCGGCGCGCGACTGATCGACACGCCGCTCGTGCGCGGTGAGGCCGCGGCCAGGAGTGGTCGTCTGGTCATCTATGCCGGCGGTGATGAAGTTGACATCGCGCTCTGTCGCCCGGTGTTCGATGTGTTAGCCGAGCGGGTGATCCGGCTGGGCGAATTGGGTGCCGGTCAGGTTGCCAAGGCCGCCAACAACCAGCTCCTATGGACATGCGTTGCGGCCAGCGCTGAGGCGCTTGACTTCGGGGCTGCCTTCGGCCTCGATCGTGATGGGCTGCGCGCAGCGCTTGGATACGGAAGCGGAGCGAATTGGGCGTTAGAAACGCGCGCCGATGACCGCCCGGCACTGTGGGCCGAGAAGGACCTCGCCATCGTGCTGGACGAGGCCGACGTGGCAGGCGTTGCGATGCCGGTGACTGCGGCGGTGAGGCAAGCGATCGCGGCTTTCAAGGCCGCGCGCGGCCTGCCGACGCCGAAGGCGGGGTCGTGAGGATTCCCTCCGGAGGAACTGCGTTCTTTTTGCGAATCGGCTGACGGCTCCGGCAGCGCGGCCCACGCCCGCGAAAAAGAAGGCGATCTCAACTGGGCAGCGCCTCGACCCGCGCTATGATGGCGGTCGGTGTCGGCCGATAGAGGCGATGGGGATCGTGACGACCGATCCTGCAGGCACGCGCTCCCTTCCGCCTGGAAGCGCGCCGGCGCTACTTGCATGCCGTGCGCGGGCAGACGCCTGCAGCAGGTGCGACGGCCTCCGGCGCCTGCCCGCTCTTGATCTGTCGAACGATCCGGTTTTCTTGTGGATGTTCATCCGGTCCTCCGAGGTATCACTGAAGTCAGGTAACCTCACCTTCCTCGCCCAGGACCGGACGGACAACCTAATGAAAGCTCACACCTAGGGGTAAAGAATCTTCTTGATGGGGTCGACGACATCCGCCGGCGCCGTATACGCATCGGCCACCAACTGCGCGACGTCCTCACCCGAAACCGGCGTGATTTCAAGGTCAGCCTTCTTGGCGTCGGCGAGGAAATCGGGGTCCGACATCGTTTCCATGAAGGCGTCCCGCAAGGCTTTCACGCGTTCCGCCGGAATGTTAGGCGGGGCCACGAATGGGCGGCCTAGAGCCTGGCGCGCGAACACAAGTCGGAGCATAGCCTTTTCCTTGTCGGTCTTGGCGAGGTCCATGACCAGCGGCACGTCGGGCAGGTCCGGGTGTTTGGCGGTGGATAGCTGGACTAGGATGTTAATGGTCTTGTCCGTGATCCAGTCGGGGCGCGTCGAGATCACGCTCGACCACGACCACCCGCAGCGACCAGTCACCTCGCCGCGCTCCATCGCCAGATTGACGTCATTGCCGCCCGGGTAGCCGCCGATGATCTTGATCTTGGTGCCGAACACGGCGTTGAGCACCGTCGGAAACTGTTCAGTGTCGGCCGTGGGGCCAGTGCCGCCGACTATCAACTCCTTCGTCTTGAGATCGTCGAACGTCTTGATGCCGGTACCCGCCCATGCGACGCAGACGCTGACCTCGTTGTTGGCCGAGCCGATGTAGTTGAATTTTCGGCCGTCGAACTTGGCTGCGTCATTGCCGAACAGCGGGTCGAACGGAGCTGCGCGCGCGATAACCCCCATCACGGTACCGTCCTGCGGCACGGTCTGAAAAAGCTCATTGGCGAGCTTCAAGCTTCCTGCGCCGGGTTCGTTCATCGGCACCACCGTCGGATTCCCAGGAATGTGCTTGCCGATGTGGGCCGCGACCAGACGCGCATAAGTGTCGTAACCGCCACCCGGGCTGTAACCGATCCGCATCTCCACGGTCTTACCCTTATAGAAATCTTCGACGCTCTGCGCCGAAGCTGCCGAGGCCGTCATCGCCGCGGCGATCGCCCAGGCAATTCCGATACTCTTGATTCCCATCGATGGTCCCTCCCTTCGTCCTGTGATGTCTGTTGTATTGTTGAGCAGTGCGACGCCGGACCCGGTGTCGACCCGCTGAGCCCGCATCATATGGTTTCGTCGCTCCACGTCCCAACTGGCGTTCCTCTATGCAGAATGCTGGTCCTCACGGACGACATCCACGTGACCGATTGCCATGGCACCGTATTCGTCGAGGCGCGCAATCCTGAAGGTGCGCGCGCCGTTCTCGGCGCTCTCCGCACGCACGAGGCGCACGCTGCCTACGAAGGCTCCGGACTGTCGCGACTCTGAAGAAACGCTAAGACTGCGGCGCGGATGCAAGTATCACGCACGATCTTGATCATTTCCCGATGGTCGTAGTCGAACGGATGGCCGATCGCCTGCGAGATGTCGGCGAGCGACACCATGGTCGCCTGCAGACCGTCGACCGCGAGGATCGAATCGAGGTTGTCCAGGGCGGCCGGGCTCTCGAGGTCCGGGACAACCATGCGCCGGGTCCGCTTGTCGTCGTCGCGGCGGAGCGCCTCGGTCGCCCCCTAAAGCGGGCGGTTGATGTGGGGACGAGTATGCACCCACTCGTTCGCATCGTCTTCACGGAGCGGCACCATGAGTCGATCGAGGGTATCGGCATCGTTGAGCGAGACGACCACCACCTCGGCGCCAAGTCCGAGTGCGCGGAATACGTCGGTTGGAAGCCACGAATCGAACGGATTGGCGCACTGCTTCATCCCCAGACCCACGGCAAGATCGAGCGTTGGCACCAGACCCTTAAGAACCGGGTCCTGCTCGAGAACTACTTCCCGCCGGGCGACCTCGAAAACGTCTGGCGCCGTAGCTTCGGCACCTTCAAATTGACGTCGCCGGCCGTGGTCTGCAGCGTCCGTTCATGGCTGCCCGCCCCCTGTATCCTGGCGAGCCTCGCTGCGCTCGTATCGCCCAGCACCACACAGTCGGTCGGCCTCGGCATCCAGCAGGGCATTGAGCGTCTCCTCGACCGTTCCACGAACCATCTCCCCCCAAATGATCCCGGATCTTGGCCTCGTCGATATGGATCACCTGGCCCATCGCCTTCACACCCTCGTCGTTCATCGCTCGCTCCTTCATTCTAGAAGGAGCCGCCAGTCCTGAAAGTGCGAAAGATTCTGTACGTTATCCGACACCTCGAAGCCTTCGTCGACCATTACAGCCACCACCGCTACCACGAGAGCCTCGCCAATCTGAGCCCGCCGACATCTACTTAGGCCATTATCGAAAGGAGAAAATGCATCAAGGAAATGACCATCCGGAACCGCCGTTGCGCCACCAAAACCAACCGGCTTAACTCCAACCCCCGATGAGCCCAACCCTCCAATCACAGGAAAGATCAAACGTCCCGTTCGTTCTGACGACGGACACCCCCGCTGAATCACCACGGGGGGATTGAATCAAACGATGTCACTCGGCGGGACCCCGCTTCGAATCTGCGTTCAGTGAAGATGCTGGGGGGGGCGCATCTCCATCGCCTGACCATAGATGATGCCGCAGCCGATCGTTGCCGGTCGCAGTAGCCTCAAGGATGGATGGTGCCATCCGGCATGGTGGCTTCCGTGAATCGAACTCCGGCAAGCTTGGCGTCCGAAAGGTTAGCCCGAGTCAAACGAGCGCCCGAAAAATCGGCGCCGGTCAGATCAGCGCCGGACAAATCGGCGGCGTAAAGGTCGGCCCCCGAGAAATCGGCCCCCCGGAGATCGGCATCAGTAAGGATCGCGCGGACGAGCCCCGCACCGCGGAAACTAACGCCCTCCGCCTTGACCCGAGGCAGGCGCGCGTCCTCAAGATTGGCTTGCACAAAAGTGGCATTGCCAAGACTTCGCGTCGTCGAGGCTGGCGGCGCTCAGGAAGGCACGGTCTAAATCCGCTCCTCGTAGCTCCGTCTTCCAGAGTCGTGCATGTTGCAGCTTACCATCTTCCAGATTAGCGCCGGCGAGGGTAGCACCGCTGGCATCGGTACCGTAGAGAAGTGTCCGGACCAAAGTGGCATTGGCCAGCGAGGCGCCTTTTAGATCGGTGAGGTTGAGGTTCGCATCGGTAAGGTCGGCCCCATCAAGGCTGGCATGGCCGAGCTTGGCGCGGTGAAGCACCGCCCCGACAAGAGAGGCGCCGGCCAGATCGGCGCTGGCGAGGTCGAATCGCTTCAGATTAGCGCCGTCGAGAGTGCAACGCGCGCAATCCTTGGTCTCCCCGGCGAGAAATGACGCCGTCTGGGCCGGCTGACCGGCCGGCGACGGCGCGGTGGTCAGCATGACTACCCCAGTCGTCACGGCCGCCATCGCGATGCTCGCGCGGGAAAAGGCCACGCGATGGGGATTCCGGCCGCAGTGAGGACGCCTCAATCCTGACAGACCTTGCGCGGCGCGCTTACTGAGCCTGCTTATATGCCTCACAGTCACTAGCCCCGTCGCCGAAATGAGCGGTGCAGTCCTGGTAGGTGACCTGCCCTTTGCCGACGATATTGTTGAGGAGGTAGTCGGCGACCGCTTGAATGTCACGCTTGGCCAGGTAACTCGATGGTGGGATCGGCGGGACCTGGTCACCGAGATCTGCCGCTGTGGCGCCGTAGCAGCGTTTGTCGGTGTATGCAAACTTGTCGAAATGGGGCATTCCTGTGCCCGGTCGGCCGCAGGACACCGTTTCTACTATTTGGTCGCGGTTAAGCTTCGAATCTCGCAAGTTCGCTCCCGACTGACGCGGGTCGTCGCCCTGACCGTTACCTGACCAGCCATGGCACTGGTTGCATTGGGCTTTATCGAAGAAGACCTGCTCGCCATAACTGCTGTCCTGCGCCTGAGCGCTCACCGACGCGATGCCGAACATGAAAATCAGAGCAAACGGGGGGAGGCGGATCATCTTGTCTTCCTTTTCAAGGGCGGCGGTTCCGGGAGCCTAAATCCATGCAAGAAAGGGGTACATTCGGCAGTGCGGGGGAGAGGTCGCTCGGTCGGTTGGCGTTGGACCCCAACTGGAGGATGCCATGGCCATGAAGCTGAAAATGGCGCTGGCCGCCACGTCGCTGGTACCGCTTCTGGTTGCGAATGGCGCAAGCGCTCAGCCGGTGCACCCGGACGTTTGGAAGATCAAGTTGGGCGCCGAGCTGCAGACCCTCGGCCAGCTTAACATGTTTGCCGACTTTGCCTGCGGCACCAATGGCGGGCCTCCGTCGTTTCCCCTTGCCAAGCTTGCCGATTTTGGCCAGTGCGAGCCGGAGCCGGACGGACTGCGTGAAATCTATTTCCGCTACGACGATGAACTGGAATATTGGGCCAGAGCCAACAATCTCGATCTCATGGTCGAGCAGAATGCTGGCACAAAGGTATACGAATACCCGGCGATCCTCTCCGTTCTCGTTGATGAGAAAGGTATCATTCGTGGGCTCAGAATAGTGAGCGATGCTCGCGACAAGTCCACCGATCGCGCCGATGCTTACCTCTTGGGGACGTTCCTGCGGAACCGTTTCGATGCCAACGGATGGGACTGTACTGAACTTCCCCCTGGTCCCGGGGAAAGCGCGGTGAACGGCACCTTCGTCAAGGAATCCTGCACAAAGACCGCGGACGGTATCTCGTACCGGCTCGAAAATCGATTTCTGCGTAAGCCAGGGCAACGTCAATACGATCCAGTCAACGGAGAGCCGACCGTCGGAGAGTTCGAGAGCATTACGCGCTTCGAAATGCGCCAGCGAGGGTGAGCGGCGCCGGGCGGGCAACGCCCGATGGCGGTGCCCTGCCAGGCGCCGCGGCTCTAGCTACAGTCCGAAGACGAACAGGAAGGTCCCGTTCCGCATCTCGGAGAGTTCCGGCGTCGCAGCCAGCTTTGTCTTCAGGGCGCCGCTCGGCCCGGTGAGGATTGCTACATACTCCTTCCCTCCGACGCCAAAGACAATCGGAGGAGCGGTTATCCCGGTGCCCAAGTTCACGGACCAGAGCTGTTGCAAGCTGGTATCATCGAGCGCTACCAGAGAACCATCAGCAAGGCCGGTGAAGACCAAACCACCTCCGGTTGTTACCGCACCGGAATAGTTGGGATAGGCGAGGTGCTCGCGTTTGACCACCTTTTGCGTTGAGGGATCGGCGGCCGCCATATCGCTCTCCAATCGGCTCGACACCACATAGGCGCCACCCTGGCCAGGCTTGTCGGGCGTCTCCTTAGAGGTGTCGACGTGCAGGTCGACGCAGCCTGTCATTGCCGGAATGTATAAGAGGTTCGTCTTGTCGCTGAAGGACGGCGGCCAGAAGTTGTTGGCGCCAGCGATCGTGGGGCATACGGGCTTTGCGCCGCCGCCGCGGGTGACCGTCGCGGCTCCGGCATACGTCTGTAGATCCTTGTTGGGATCGTAATCGACCGGCTTGCCAGTCTTGGAGTCAAGGCCCGCGGTCCAGTTCACATCAACATAGGCGTTGCCGGCGATGAAGTTGCCGTTGGTGGGATCGAGGGCGTAGAGAAATCCGTTACGGCCCGCGTGCAACAATATCTGCTGGCTTTGGCCATTAATGGCGGTGTTTACTAGGAGTTGTACCCCCTCCTCGTCATAGTCCCACATGTCGCCCGGCGTGTACTGAAAATACCACTTCATCTCGCCGGTGTCGGGATTCCGGGCGGTGGCGCTATTGGTGTAGAGGTTGTCTCCGGGCCGGTAGGCATTGTCGAACATCGGAACAGGATTGCCCGTCCCCCAGTAGGTCAGATTGAGGTCGGGATCGTAGGTGCCGGTGACATACATGGCGCCACCGCCTGTCTTCCAGGCATTGTTGTCGCCTTTCCAGGTTTCGCTGCCCGGCTCGCCGGGAGCAGGGATGTTATAGTCCTGCCACAGCATCTTCCCGGTCTTGGCATCGAACCCAGAGATCCAATCCCGCGAGCCCGAGTCACCACCCGCCGCGCCGAGAATGATCTTATCCTTTATCGCGAGAGGTGCACCCGTAAGCTGCAGATTCGGCTGATCGCCCTGAACATTGGTTTCCCAGAGAATCTCGCCGGTGTCCTTGTTGATGCCCTCCAAACGGGCCGGCGAATTTGCCGCCGAGACCACGAGGTTGCCCCACAGCGCAACGCCGCGATTGGTGGCGGCCTTCTCCTGACCCGGGTCGGCCGTCCACACGATGCGCCCGACCTTCCCGTTCGAGCCATCGATCTTGTAGACCACGCCCCAATAGTCGGTGAGGTAGAGGTTGCCGTCCTCGGCGAGCGGCGTAGCTTCAAGATACTCGTTGCCATGGGCCCCGCCGATGGCGACGGCATAGGCCATCTTCAGGTCCTTCACGTTGTCTTTCGTGAGCACGTCCAACGGCGAATAGCGATGGCCGTCGTAGGTCCGATGGTTCATCAGCCAGTTCTGAGTGTCCTTCGCGGCGTTCAACAGCTGGTCCGATGTCACCTCGGCTGCCAAGGCTCCGGCCGCCGTTGAGCCGAGAAGAGCCGCCGATAAGCCGCCGGCCCATAGGAACGATTGCGCTTTCATGCTGAATTCCTCCCTTGCATTTAGACGTCGTGTCCCCCAGCACCGTTCGGTGTGTCTCCCCCACCCGCGATGGTAGGCCGAACGGCCGGCTGCAACAATGGATAACTTACGCAGCTCCAGCGCAAGGTAGGTGGATTGAGGTCGATTTCAGCGAATAGATGGAGAGGAGATTGGACAGGCGCACTACCGCTCTTTGGTCGCGCGAAATGACAAAAAGAGGACCAGGTGAACGAGTTGCGGTCCACGCTGCTTTAACCGGCATGCCTCTTGCCCGCCTATGTCGAAACCTTCAACGCAGCGTGCGGCGCGAATGCCTTGGGAGCACTCCCACGGAAGGCGCCTGATGTCCGGCCCGATTGAGGCGCCAATCTTCCAGCGGTTGGACTTTCCCGCCGATCGCGAATATCTACTGTCGGCTGAACGGTTTCGGATGCGAACGATGGCAACAAGCGTAGATCTTCCCGCAGGCACCGTCGGTCGCCCGAAATCTCGAGTTGCGGCCGATGACCTGCTCGACAATGCACGCGAAGCCAGCGCGTTTCTGAAGGCGCTCGCCCACGAGACCCGCCTCGTGATCCTGTGCCTCCTCGTCGACGGCGAAAAAAGCGTCGGCGAGATCGAGCAGCGGCTGAAGCTGCGGCAGGCGTTCATTTCCCAGCAGTTGGCTCGGCTCCGCGCCGATGACCTGGTCGAGGCGCGGCGCGAGGGAAAGAACGTGTATTATTCGATCGCCCGGCCGGAAGTGATCGAGATCATCGACTCGCTCTATCGGGCCTTCTGCGCGCGCTGAAGCGCAACCTTGGCGCACGAGGGAGGAGGGACCGCCCATGCGCCTGAGGGTCATCGACTTCGGCTACGTGCCGGCGCTGACCAGCCAGGCCGTCTACCACGGCCTCGCGACCGCCCTCGGCCCCGAGGACGATCCGGTCCTGTCGCTGGTCAATCCGACCGAGCCCTACGTCTGCGTCGGCATCCATCAGGAGATCGCCGAGGAAGTCGATGAGGCGTTCTGCGCCGAAGCGCAGCTGCCCATCATTCGCCGCCGCGTCGGCGGCGGCGCCGTCTATCTCGACCAGAACCAGATGTTCTTCCATTTCATGTACCCGCGCGCCAAGGCGCCCGAGTACGCCGTCAATCTCTATCCGATGTTCATCGAGCCCGCGGTCAGGACCTATCGACAGATTGGCGTGAACGCCGAATACCGCCCGATCAACGACATCCAGGTCGCCGGCCGCAAGATCGGCGGCACCGGCGCCGCTTCGATCGGCGAGGCCACTGTCATGGTCGGCTCGTTCATGTTCGACTTCGATACCGCGACGATGGCCCGCTGTCTCAAGGTGCCGTCGGAGAAATTCCGCGACAAGCTGAAGACCACCCTCGACGACTACATGACGACCATGACGAAGGAGCTCGCCACCGTGCCGAGCCGGGACCACGTCAAGGAGCTGTTCCTCGGCCATTGTGAGAGGGCGCTGGGGGTGACGGCGGTGACGGCCGAGCCGACCGACAAGGAGCGGCGCGCCATCGAGAAACAGGAAGCCGCACTGTCCGATCCGGCCTGGACAAACCGCCAGGGCCGCAAGTTCACCGCGCTCGGCGTCAAGATCGCCGCCGGCACCCACCTCACCGAAAGCGCCTACAAGTCGAAGGGCGGCCTCATCCGTGCCCACCTCGTCGCGCGCGACGGCGCCGTCGCCGATCTGATGCTGTCGGGGGACTTCACCTGCCTGCCGGAGGACGGTGTCGATCGTCTCGCTGCGGCTCTGGTGGGGACGAAGCTCGAACCGGACGCCCTGGCCGCGGCAGCCACCGCGGGACAGAAACAACTGAAGCTCGACATACCCGGCGTCGAGCCGGCCGACATCGCCGCCGCCGTTATGGCGGCGGTCGAACCCGCAGGCTGACGGCCTCGTGCTTACAGGCCGACAAGCTCGGCGTGCACACCCTCGTCGAGCACGACCTTCAGCAGCGTCTGAGCGGTAACCGCTGCCGGATCGTACTCGACGATCATCAGATGCGGCTTCTCGTCGTGGTGGGCGACGCCGGCGACGCCATTGTGCGCCCGGACCGTTCCGGCAATCCGGGTGCGGCGATCGTGATCGATCGTTTCGTCAACGTGAATGACGACGTCGACAATACCCATGGCTCCCTCCCCTCACCTTTCGTTCGCGCCTTTCATATCGCAAAAAAGTGATATGTCCATGCGTGCGCTTGTCCACCGACCGGCGGAGCACGCCCGTTGAAAACCGTTTGCGTCCTTCAGCATATAGAAGCGGATTATCTCGGCCTCATCGAGGATCACCTCGAAGCGCGCTCGATCCGCTTTCGCTATTGCCGCCCGTTTGTCGCCGGCGGGCGCGTACCCGAGAGCGCGGACGACTACGACGGTTTGATCATCCTTGGTGCAGGCGCGCTCGGCGTGGTGAGCGGTCCCCTGATCCCCAGCCTTGCGGCCGAGCTGCGCCTCACCACCGATTTCCTCGCGCGCGATCTGCCGGTGGTGGGCATCGGCGTCGGCGCGGTTATCCTTGCCATTGCCGCCGGCGGCGGGGCCGAGGAGGCGCCACTGCGCTTCACGGTCGGGACCGCGCGCGCCATGCCCGGTGCCCTTGACGGGCACCTGCCCGCTCACTTTCCGGTTGCCATCTTCATGCGTGACCGGCCCGTACTTCCGGACGCGGCCGAGGTTTTTGCGACCGGCCAATCAGGCGAGCCGGTCGTCTTCCAGGTCGGCAACCGGGCACTCGGATTTCTCGGCCACCCGGGCATCAAATCGGCAATGATCGAGGACCTGATCATGGCCTCCGACGAAGCGCCCGACGGCACCGCCGAGGCCCTCGCCGAACTGCGGGCCAACCAAGCGAACGTGGCGCAAGCCCTGACACGTATCATGGTGGGACTGGTTGGCATCGCGCAATGGATGCCCGAGACGCCGTGACGGCACTCGAAGGCCGACAGTCGTTAAGGCCGGCCCCCGATCGGGGGTGGAAACTATTCAAAAAATGCAATATGTAAACCGTACGATTGGTGTAAGTGTTCGGAACCAACGCCCCGACACCGGCTCTGGCCGGTTGGTCGTCGTCGGGCGTGACGCATGCGGAGCCGCCGTTGGCGCAGAAGCTCATCATCATCATGGTCAACACCGACCCGCGCAACGGTGAGGAGTTGGGTGCGCCGTTCTTTCAGGCGACCGTCGCCGCCGCGATGGATTATGACGTGGACGTCGTGTGCACCGCCACCGCCGGTCAGCTGATGAAGAAGGGCGTCGCCGAAAAGCTGGTGGTCAAGGAAGGCTCGCCCAAGACGGTCTACGATTTCATCAAGGATGCGCACGAGGCGGGCGTCAAGTTCTACTGCTGCTCGCCCAATCTCGACCTCTTTGACATGACCGAGGAGGACCTGATCCCCGAGTGCGAGGGGATTGTCGGCGGCGCCAAGGTGATCGAGGACGTGATGGAGAACGATGACGCCCGCGTGCTGACCTACTAGGCGTCGTTGGGAGGAACGAATGCTGCAGCAAGGTGCGGTGATCGGCGATCCGGTCTCTGAGACGGCGCCGGTTGCCTACGACAAGCTCGAAGAGATCTTCGACGACATCAGTTCGCACATGCTCTACGAGCATGAACTGCACGGCTGCCTCAATTGCGGCATCTGCACCGCCACCTGCCCGTCTGCCCACTACTACGACTATTCGCCGCGCGAGATCGTCCAGCTCCTGTGGACCGAAAACCTCGAGGGCATCTACGACGCCATGCAGGAAAAGATCTGGGCCTGCGCCCAGTGCTACACCTGCGCCGCGCGCTGCCCGTTCGAGAATTCCCCCGGCGGCCTCGTCATGATCATGCGCGAGGTGGCGATCAAGCACGGCATGCAGTCGGCCAAGGACGTGCTGCGGCCGTTCTCGCGCGTGCTGCTCAAGGTTGTCTCCACCGGCAACCAGCTCGCCCCCAACATGATCACCCGCGAGGCGTTCCCCGACTGGGGGCCGAACGTGTCGAAGGTCGACGCGCCGCTCAACATCTTGAGGAAGGCCATTCCGGTGCCGACCATGCACACCATGGACACCGCCTGGGAGGTCAATCTCAAGACCTCGGTCGAGCTCTACACCATCTGGGAAGCGACCGGCGTGCTCGATCAACTCGAGACCGTCGACGAGAACCTGTTCGACCTCGTCACCGACGTGATGGACGAGAAGCGCGAAGAATACGAGGAGTGGCTTGAGGAGCAGTCGGACGATGGCGACTGAGCCGATGGTCAACGGAGGACACGTGATGGATAAGCCGGACACCGGCCACGGGGCCTACAGCGGCTTCGGCGACGAGTGGAAGCCGTCGAACCTGACGCCCGCCGAGGCGCGCGCCGCCACCTCCTGGGTGGAGGCGAGGATCGACAAGCGCTCGATGCTGACCAGGAAGGACCGCGTCGAGGACATCCGCGACGCCATGTGGCAGCTCGAGAAGGATGGCGAGATCGTCGTCCACCGCGTCGACGAGCGCCACCGGCCCGTCGTCGCCAAGACCCTCTACGGCTGGGACAAGAAGATCCCGACCAACAACCTCTGGCACCACAAGTCCTGCGGCCAGTGCGGCAACATCCCCGGCTATCCGTCGAGCGTCATGTGGCTGATGAACAAGCTCGACGTCCCCTACCTCGACGAGACCGACCAGACCTCGTGCACCGCGTGGAACTACCACGGCTCCGGCATCGGCAACGTTGTCTCACTCGCCGCCGTCTTCCTGCGCAACTTTCACCAGGCCTACGTCTCCGCCAAGTCGCAGGGGCTCGACGTCGGCACCTATTACCCGCTTGTCCATTGCGGCACCTCCTTCGGCAACTACAAGGAGATGCGCATCTTTCTGATGCACTCCGCCGAGTTGCGTGAGGAAGTTAAAAAGATCCTCGGCAAGCTCGGCCGCTTGGTCGATGGCAAGCTGCTCATCCCCGAGGAGATCGTCCACTACTCCGAGTGGCTTCATGTGATGCGCGAGCCGATCCGCGAACGTCAGGTGATCGACGTCAGCGGCATCCGCGCCACCGTCCATCCCGCCTGCCACGTCTACAAGATGGTGCCGGAGGACGTGATCTACGACGACACCGTGTTGAACGGCGACCGCGTCGCCGTTTCCACCGGCCTGTTGCAGACCCTCGGCGCCGAGGTGGTCGACTACTCCACGTGGTACGACTGCTGCGGCTTCGGCTTCCGCCACATCATCGGCGAGCGCGAGTTCACCCGCTCGTTTGCCATCGACCGCAAGATCAAGATCGCGGTCGAGGAGGCGAAGGCCGACGTGATGATCGGCCACGATACCGGCTGCATCACCACCCTCGACAAGAACCAGTGGATCGGCAAGGCGGTCGACAAGGTCTATGCGCTGCCGATCATGGCCGACTGCCAGTTCGCCGCATTGGCCCTCGGCGCCCACCCCTACAAGCTCGCCCAGCTTCACTGGCACGCCTCGCCGTTCGAGCAGTTGCTGGAGAAGCTCGGCATCGACTGGGAGAAGGCCAAGGCGGAGTTCGAGGCCTATCTCGAGGAGGTGAAGGCCGGCAGGATCGAGACCCTCTACGATCCCAAACGCAAGATCACCTCGGGCCCCGGCTACGTGAAGCCGGCCGCCGCCCTTGCCGCGCCGGCCGGAGCCGCCGCGGAATAATGCGGCCGACCCTCATCGTCGGTGGCGGGCCGGCCGGTCTCTCGGCCGCCCATGCGCTGGCCGCCGTCGGGCGGCCGGTGATGCTGGTCGACAAGGCCGACCGCCTCGGCGGCGCGCCGATTCTTTCCGGCTACGCCCGCCTGGTGCCGTCCGGCGAATGGGCGAGAGACGCGATCGGCGGCATGGTCAGGCGCGTCGAGACCGACGACAACATCGCGATACACCTCGGCAAGACGGTCAGCACGTTCACCGGCGGCCCCGGCGAGTTCTACGCCACGCTTTCCGACGGCACATCCGTCGAGGCGAGCGCCGTCATTCTCGCTACCGGCTTCACCCACTTCGATTCGGTCAACAAGCCCGAGTGGGGCTTCGGCACCTACCCGGACGTGGTCACCACCACCCAGGTCGAGCAGATGATCTCGTCGGGCAAGGGCGTGCGCTGCCCGTCCGACGGGCGCGAGCCCGAGCGCGTCGCCATACTCCTCTGCGTCGGCTCCCGCGACCGCCAGATCGGCCGCGAGTGGTGCTCCAAGATCTGCTGCACCGTCTCCTCCAATCTCGCCATGGAGATCCGCGAGGAACTGCCCAAATGCAGCGTCTACATCTACTACATGGATATCCGCACCTTCGGCCTCTACGAGGACAAGTACTACTGGGAGAGCCAGGAGAAGCATAAGGTCAAGTACATCAAGGCGCGCATCGCCGAGGTGACCTCCGATGGCAAGCGCCTGATCGTCAAGGGCGAGGACACCCTGGTCAAACGCCCGATCACCATCCCCTTCGACATGGTGGTGCACGCCATTGGCATGGACCCCAACGTCGACAACATGACCTTGTCGGCGGTGTTCGACGTCAGGCTCGAGCGTCACGGCTACATCGAGAAGGGCCCGAGCTATTCCGGCATGTCAACCACGTCGCGGCCGGGCATCTTCGTCGCCGGTTCCGCCACCGGGCCTGAGACCATCGACGATTCGATCGCCCAGGGGCAGTCGGCGGCGATGGCCGCGTTGGCGCTAGCCGAGGGCGCCGTCGTTGAGGCGGCCGAATGATGGGCGTGCTCGGTCTCCGCCGCCCGGCTGCTGCACCGGCTGGACCCGTCCTGGATCTGTCGGGGCCACGTCTCCGCCGCGCCTTCGAGAACCTTGTCGAATCCGCCGAGGCATCCGGCGGCGTCGAGCGCTACGTCGGCGCGCTGGCGCTGAAGGCGTCCCTGTTCGACGAAGTGCTCGGCAAGGGTCGCGTCGCCGAGCTGAGCGAGACCGAATTCTGCGACCTTGCCGCTTTCGTCACCCCGGTTCGCCGTCGCATCGGCGCCTGGCTCGCCGCCAACGATTTCGCCATCATGCGCCGCCGCCTCGTGGCGTTGCTCGACGGCTGGTCGGACGTGACCACGGCCGACGCGCGCGTCGCCGCGTTCGTTGACACCTTCCCCACCGACCGCGCCCACCGCTGGGTCCGCGACCTTGCCGCCGAGGCACTGCACTTCACCGCACCCGAGCGCTACCCGCTGATGACCCGCTGGATGTGGGACGCCCGCGTCGGCACCGGCGTGCTCCGCGAGATCTGGCACGCCGACGACATCGACGCCGCCGTCATTGTTGCCGACGACGGCTTCGCCACCCACCGCATGCTGCGCCAGGAGCTGGAGGGCTTCCTCGCCGAGAACTGCGTCTTCCGCGATCTTGCCTTCTACGTCGACCTTCTCGCCGCCCACGTCTACTCCGGCTACATCAACGACCGTGGCGGCCACTATCTCAAGGCCGACTTCTGCGCCAACGGCGCCGACGCCATGGCCCACACCCGTCGCCTTCTCGGCCTCGACGCCGTCGACAGCGAAACCGGCCGCACCCGGCTGAAGCTGATCGACGGCGAGGCCTACGTGCTCGGCGACGAACGCCGCCTGTTGAGCTGAGGCCTCCGATGCCGATCCACGAAAAATCGCTCATCCGGCCGCAGAACCTGGTCACCCACGACCACCTCGAGCTCGAGGGCGTCGACGTTTCCGGCCACTGGTCGACCTTCATCGAGAGCCGCGCGGTCACCGACTACAACGAGGCGATGGAGGAGGAGATCGCGGCACTGCCCGGCGGCGAATACATCCACCGCTGCTGGCAGTGCGGCTCCTGCACCAACGCCTGCACCGTCAACGCCATCAACCCGGACTTCAACCCGCGCTACTGGATCTACCTGATCCGCCTGGGGATGGAAGACGAGCTGCTGCGCGACAAGGACATCATCTGGCAGTGCGTCTCCTGCTTCAAATGCGTTTACGCCTGCCCGCGCGACGTCAATCCGGAAGGCGTGATGAAGGCGACCGCCCACTGGCTCGAGCTCAAGGGCCACACCGAGCCGAAGCCGTCGACGGTGTTCGATGAGATCTTCTCCGAGCAGGTCTTCGCCACCGGCAAGATCGAGGACGGCAGCGTCGTCTTGCACTTTCTGCGGCGCACGAAACAGTCGCTGTTCCAGAACTGGCTGGTGGCCATGGTCATCGGCCTTGTCAGCCGCTTGCCGGTCAGCCTGCTGATGAAGATGGGCCTTGCCACCGTCTTCCACCCGCGCACCCGCGGCTGGGGCAAGGCGCGCACCGCCATCAACGAATACGTCGCCGAGCGCGAGGCCGCCGACCGCGCCGCCCTCGGCCTTGAAACCCATGGAGCCGAGCGATGAGCGGCAAGTATCAACGCGTCGCCTATTACCCCGGCTGCGCCCTGGAAGGCACCGGCCATGCCTACAACCGCTCCACCAAGGCGGTAGGCAAGGCGCTCGGTCTCGACATCGTCGAGCTCAAGAACTGGAACTGCTGCGGCGCCATGGAGGTCAAGAACGTCGACCCGAAGCTGCAGACCTATCTGTCGGCGCGCAATCTCTCGATCGCCGAGGACATGGGCTTCGACACCGTGATGGCGCCCTGCAACGGCTGCTACCACAACCTCAAGAAGGCCGAGTACGACCTCGCCAACGACGGGGCTTCCCGCGAGGTCAACGAGCGCCTGTCCACCAAGGCCGGCCACAAGACCTACGAGGCGGGCAAGGTCGAGACCATCCACGCGCTCGACTGGATCAAGCACGCCATCGGCGAGGATGGGCTGAAGGCGCGGGTCAAGAACTCGCTCGCCGGCCTCAAGGTCGCCAACTACTACGGCTGCATGTACACCCGCCCCCGCCACATCTTCCCCGAGAAGGACCAGGGACCCGGCTCGGAGTCGACCTCGAAGCCGCATTTCATGGACGATCTTCTGGCCGCCGCCGGCGCCGAGATCGTCGAGTACCCGCTGAAGACCGCCTGCTGCGGCGGCGCCCACACCCTGTCGGATTCCGATACCTCGACCAAGCTCGTGCTCAACCTCCTCACCACCGCCGAGGCCTGCGGCGCCGACGTCATCGCCACCGAGTGCCCGACCTGCCACACCGGCCTCGAGATGCACCAGATGCGCGCCGAGAAGGTCCTCGGCAAAAAGACCAGCGTGAAGATCCTCTACTTCACCCAGCTCCTCGGCATGGCGCTCGGCCTGTCGGCGCGCAAGGTCGGCGTCCACGAGAACCTGTCGGAGTCGCGCGACCTGCTGCTCGAACGGGGGCTCCTGTGACGGCGATCGCCACCCCGGCGGAAACCGCGATGGACCGGCTCGACCGCATCGTCGCCATGCCCGAGGCTGCCCTCGCCGCCGCCGCCCGGCCCTCGCCGCGGAGTTGCTTGCGATCGGCGAGACGGCGCTGGAAGGCTGGCTCGCCGCCGGCGGGCAGACGCCGACCGATGCCCAGGTGGAAGGCTTCCGCCTCCTCGCCCTCCACCGCCAGGGCGCCCGCGGCGACCCGAGTTTCAACGCCTGCCGCGAGACGTGCCGCGAGCTCGCCTATCACTACAACTGCGTGCGTCAGGCGGCCGACCCGGGCGAGGCCGCTCGCCGCGTCCGCCTCGGCGCCATGGTCGCACGCCATCTGGCTCTCTTCATCGACGGCAAGCTCGAAGTCGCCGGCCTCGGCGAATTCTGCTGCTCGTCGCGTCCGCTGCGCGCCAATGATGCGGCGCCCGTCGCCGGCGGCCACTGAACAACGGAGTCCCGACCAATGCCTCTTGTCCGCGGCTGCAGCCTCCCCGACGATCTCCTCTACGACGTCGACAACAACATCTGGTACCGCGAGAACGCTGACGGCACCGTCACCCTCGGCATGACCACGGTCGCGGCGGCGATGGCCGGGCCGCTCGTCGCCTTCACGCCCAAGAAGGTCGGCCGCTCGGTCGACGGCGGCAAGTCCTGCGCCACCGTGGAATCCGGCAAGTGGGTCGGCCCCGCCAAGATCGCCTTTCCCGCCGAGGTCATCGAGATCAACGCGGTGCTCTGACGGACAACCCCAAGCTCGCCAATTCCGATCCCTACGGCGAAGGCTGGATGGTCAAGGTCAAGCCCGCCGACTGGGCGTCGGCAAAAGTGAAGCTCACCCCCGGGGTCAGGTCGCCGGCCCCTACGAGGCCAAGATGACCGCCGACCAATTCGCCGGCTGCGCGCCGGCCGCCTAGCGGATCAAGCCCGGGCCTCGCGGCCCGAATGGAGGAAAGTCCAATGGCTGATGGTGCTGCAAGCAATACAAAGAAGCTGTCGATGATCGTCACCAAGGGCTCGCTCGACTGGGCCTATCCGCCCTTCATCCTGGCGACGACGGCCGCGGCGATGGGCCTTGAGGTGTCGATGTTCTTCACCTTCTACGGCCTGACGCTGCTGAAGAAGGAACTCGATCTCAACATCACCACCTCGGCAATCCGGCCATGGCCATGCCGATGTTCGGCATGCACATGGCCATGCCCAACATCGTCTCCGCCATCCCCGGCGTCGACGCCGCCGCGAGCGCGATGATGAAGAACCTGATCAAGAAGAAGGGCATCGCCTCGATCCCGGAGCTGCGGGATATGGCGATCGAGGCCGACGTCGAGATGATCGCCTGCCAGATGACCATGGACATGTTCGAATACACCATGGACGACATGATCGAGGGCCCGGTGCTCGGCGGCGCCGCCACCTTCATCGAGACGGCGACCAAGAGCGACATCAATCTGTTCATCTGAGGGATGCAGGAAATCCCGAGCGAGGAAATACGATGGCCGACCAGATGCTCGACGTGAAGGGTCTGAATTGTCCGCTGCCGATCCTGCGCGCCAAGAAGGCGCTCAAGGACATGGCGATGGGTGGCACCCTCCAGGTGCTGGCGACCGACCCCGGATCGGTGAAGGACTTCGAGGCCTTCTGCCGCACCACCGGCAATGAGCTCGTCGAATCGAAGACCGAGGGCAAGGTCTTCTCCTTCGTCATCAAACGCATGTCGTGAGGACGGCAGGGGGGCGATGTCGACGACCTCTCTACATCCTGTTGTGCTCGGGCGAGCACGAGAAGGTTCACATGGCGGCGATGATGGCCTCGGTCGGTGCCGTGTCCGAGCGGGCGGTCGAGGTGTTCGTCAGCATGAACGCCATCATGGCCTTCGCCAGGGACGCCTCCGCCGACGACCGCTACCGCGGCGGCACCTACTCCGACCTGATGAGAAACAGAAACGAGCGCCGACTCGATCACCCTGTTCCGTCAGGGCCGCGAGCTCGGCGACCTCAAGATGTGGGC